>CANNFU010000047.1 GCA_947503965.1 uncultured Paracoccaceae bacterium | reverse complement strand
CCGCATAGACGGAAACTGGTGGATCGATTGGCAAGCCTTGCCGGCAAACTACGGATTCTCAGCGTCTGGAGCGGAGATAATCTCGAAGGCCAACCAAGGCGACAACCCGCATATATCAGCGCTTCGCCTCAGCCCAAGTATCTCGCAGCGGCAAAGTTGGCGATCATACAACTCGGTGCAAATGCGGACCGCAGCGAACTGCTCAAGTACGCC
>CANNFU010000046.1 GCA_947503965.1 uncultured Paracoccaceae bacterium | reverse complement strand
GCATGCCGGTCCCTGTGCCGATTGGCGAGCCTCAGCCACTTCGCTCCTTCTTTGGCGCGGGTGCGGAGCCGGGTGGGCAGGTGCGCATGTGCCGTTGGATCACGGCGCACTGGCGACAGCTCGGACCCGCAGACTTCGCATTGCAAGGACCAGGCGTAGCGCCAATGGCGCAGAGATATCCCGGATACCTTATGAGTGCACGCGGGACAGTGCTGAAAATCCGACCACGA
>CANNFU010000045.1 GCA_947503965.1 uncultured Paracoccaceae bacterium | reverse complement strand
GCGATCGCTGGATCGCCTTTGACCGCGCAACCATTGTTCTCAACAGATTGACATCCCTGATGGAAATGCCTCGGCAGGCCAGAATGCCGGGCCTCATGGTTTATGGCAGCTCTGGCATCGGCAAGACCATGATCGCCAAGCGGATGGAGAGCCTCTACCCGAGCAACTATCGCTCAGACCTCGGGGTGACGCGTACGCCGATCCTGCTCCTGCAGGCGCCACCCGCACCGGACGAGCGGCGGTTCTATCAACATATCCTGGCGTCGATCGGCGCGCCGATGTGGGGCCGTCACACCATCTCCGAACTGGA
>CANNFU010000044.1 GCA_947503965.1 uncultured Paracoccaceae bacterium | reverse complement strand
GAACGCAAACCTCTGGCACGACCATGGCTGACACTCGCGATCGACGTCGCGACGCGTGTGGTTCTGGGTGCCTATGTCACTTTCGACGCGCCATCCGTCTTGTCCATTTGCCTTTGCCTTGACCACTGTGTGCGACCGAAGTCTATCCGGACTCCTAGTTCGCTTGAGCAACTCTATTGGCCGACAGCCGGGATTCCACAGGCCATCCATGTCGATAACGGGCGGGATTTTCGTAGTGACGCCTTCCGATCGGCCTGTGCGGAATGGGGCATCTCGATCAACTACCGGCCGCCGGGTCGCGTGCACTTTGG
>CANNFU010000043.1 GCA_947503965.1 uncultured Paracoccaceae bacterium | reverse complement strand
CTTCCGCAGCACTTCACGCTGGTCCATCGCGTCTAGGCGGGCCTTGATCGTACGGCGGGTTGGGCGGCGAAATCCCCGGGCCCCGCATTCTGACTGGATCTCTCCCACAATCCGAAGAAAACTTGGCGGCTCAGGCACCAAATAGTGTCGGCGTAGAACGCGCTCAATGATGCCCTCAACCTCTCGACCCAAACGACGTGACCCGCGTTTTGGGCCACGGCGCTTCGGGAGCAATGCGCTCGACCGCCCATCGTTTTGCTTCAACCGTCGATAATACTCCCAAGCAGAACTACGAGAAACACCCATCTCTTCCGCCGCAGCCAACAA
>CANNFU010000042.1 GCA_947503965.1 uncultured Paracoccaceae bacterium | reverse complement strand
GCGTCGATCGGCGCGCCGATGTGGGGCCGTCACACCATCTCCGAACTGGAGGTGCGGGCTCTCAGCCATTTGCGCGGAATGGACTTGAAGATGATCATGATCGACGAGGTCCATAATCTCCTCGCCGGAAGCTATCGGGAGCAACGCCGGTTCCTGAACATGCTGCGCTTCCTTTCCAATGATCTATGCGCGTCACTCGTCGTTTTTGGTGTCAACGAAGCCGCTGAGGCGGTTCGTGGTGACGAACAGCTTGCGCGACGGTTGGACGAACATTTCCTTCCGCTCTGGGATGACGACGTGGAGTTTTCCCGGCTGGTCCAGACTCTGATCGCGGCAATGCAGCTGGAGCGCGGATCTGG
>CANNFU010000041.1 GCA_947503965.1 uncultured Paracoccaceae bacterium | reverse complement strand
GTTGCCGCCCATCGCCTGACATTCGCGGCCACCAACGCTGACGTTTCGTCGCCAAAGCCAGCCAATTGGAACCTCACCGTCCCCAACATTGGTACGCGCGCGCCGCTCACGGTCATGCTCGATGGCGCGGTTGATCATGTGTCACTTGCCTATCGGCTGCGCGTGATAGGAGCGGATGGTTCGCCGGTTTCGGGCCGCATTGATCTGGATGCAGCCGAAACCCGTTGGCTTTTCACACCCCGTTTACCTTGGGATGCCCATGCCTATCAGCTTGCCATTGACCCATTGCTCGAAGACCTCGCGGGCAACCGCATGGATGCCGTCTTTGACCTTGATCTTGGGACTGGCGGGCAAAGCATGATACCGTCCATCGGACGGATGATCCCATTTAGCCCCAAAGGGTAACGGCGCCCAATAAGGAGACCTCCCATGACCACCCA
>CANNFU010000040.1 GCA_947503965.1 uncultured Paracoccaceae bacterium | reverse complement strand
ATGGGCGTGGTTCTCCAGCACAATGAGCGCCCGCGCGCCCGCGTCGCGGACCTGATGCTTCAACTCCGATGCGGTATAGAGCGGGTTGACGTTGACGACCACGAAGCCACCCAGCATCGCGCCGAGTATCGAGACCGGGCAGGTCAGCACGTTGGGCATCATGATCGCGATCCGGTCGCCGGGTCGCAGGCCCAAGTCGGCGAGCGCGGCCGCAACCCGCTCTGCGGCCGCGACCGACTGCGCGAAGGTGAGCGTCGCCCCGAAGCTCTCGTAAGCAGGCCGATCAGGATGCCGGCTCGCCGTCTTGCGGACGATCTCTACAAGGGTGGCGGGCCGGTCCTCCGGCAAATCGGCAGGCACGCCGTCGGGGTAGCTCGCCAGCCAGGGGCGCGTCGCGTTCGTCGGTATGTCAATCCTCGTCATATCATTCCTCCCAGTTGACGATGGACCTACTTTTATGCCAATATTGAA
>CANNFU010000039.1 GCA_947503965.1 uncultured Paracoccaceae bacterium | reverse complement strand
GGCGTCAAACGATCTCTGCAGAAGGCGCGCAGGTCGGCGAGCGTCAGACTCTGGCCCTCGCGCAGGACGACGAAGGCCGCGACGGCCTCGCCCGCGGTCTCGGAGGGCAGGCCCGCGACGGCGACCTCCAGGATGGCGGGGTGTGCGGCGACGACTTCCTCGACCTCGTTGGGGAAGACGTTGAAGCCCGAGACGATGATCATATCCTTCTTGCGGTCAACGATCTCGACGGCGCCGTCGGGATGGATCATACCCAAGTCGCCGGTGCGCAAGAGGCCGTCCGACAGGACCTCGGCCGTCGCCTCCGGCCGGTTCCAGTAGCCGCGCATCACCTGGGGGCCGCGGATGGCCAATTCGCCCACCTTGCCCTGGGGGACGGGGGTCCCATCGTCGGCGAGCGCGAGCACTTCCGTGCCAGGCAACGGATAGCCGACGTGGTCCGAGAAGTCCGCGAGGTCGAGGCGGTTGGCGGTGGCGAC
>CANNFU010000038.1 GCA_947503965.1 uncultured Paracoccaceae bacterium | reverse complement strand
TCTCCGAATACGACTTCCCCGATTACGTGTACGCCGATAATCAGGCTGGCCAGGGCATGCGCGGCTTTCACAACCTTCTCAAGGCTGAAGAAGGTTTCCCCGAGCTGATCGAGTAATGCGACTGTTTTTTGCAATTTCGCTCGCCGCTGCACTGGCGGCGGGTTCACTGCAAGCCTGCGAGACGGGACAAACCACCGTCTCGCAGGTCTATCCGACCGGGGCGGCTCTGCCCGAAAATCTGCTACGGTTCTACATCTACTTTTCGGCCCCGATGGGACAGGATGATATCTTGCCAGCCATTGATCTGCTGGATGCGGACGGCCGCGTTATGGACGGTGTGTTTCTGTCCAATCGGTTCGATCTGTGGTCCGCAGACCGCACGCGGCTCACACTTTTGCTTGATCCCGGCCGTGTGAAAACGGGTTTGGTTGCCAACCGCGCAATGGGTCGCGCCCTTGTCGCTGGCGAAACCTATCACCTACAGATTTCCAAAGATGCTAAGGATGCGCAGGGATGTCCACT
>CANNFU010000037.1 GCA_947503965.1 uncultured Paracoccaceae bacterium | reverse complement strand
TGAGGTCTGGTTTCCTCAGGTCGCACGACCGACGCGCGCGCAGATCGCTTCAAGCGTCGCCCAGATATCATCGACAACGTCCGTGAGGTTCATGCCTTCGATCTCGGTGGCTTCAGAGTAGGCGCGCCACTGCGCAGACTTTGTCGCGTCAGTGGCAAATGCCTCGGACAGGCCTGGCGGTCGCGCTTGTGGCACCTTGGTTTGACGCCGCTCAAAAGTCTTTTCGATGCTGGCCTGCAAACCGTCCAAATCGAGATCGACGGCCTTCGGCAGTGCCCATAGGTCGTAGTAATCTTTCATCCGACCATTGATGATACCGAGTGCCACGATGGCCTGGAATTTCTCAGCGATGACTGTTTCGGGTGAGTAGGCGCGCACCGATGCTGAGGGAAAGTCGAGCAGTGAGCCGTAGTCGAGGCTGTAGTTGGGGTCTCCAAGCGCGTCTCCGAACCCAACATCGATCGTGATCGGGATCCGCGTCTTTTCGAGAAAGGCAGTCGTCTTCAGGCGCATGCCGCCGTA
>CANNFU010000036.1 GCA_947503965.1 uncultured Paracoccaceae bacterium | reverse complement strand
ATATCCCGGATACCTTATGAGTGCACGCGGGACAGTGCTGAAAATCCGACCACGAAATGCACTCGACCGGGAATTCAGCCCGCCGCCGGAGCAACATGCTGCCAAGCTGCAACGGCGGCAGACGTAACGTTGCGCAGAAACCGTCCATGTCTACGCCCGCCAAATCTGATTGCGTTTCCGGCGGACGTTCTTGATCATGCCCCAGATATCGGCAGAGCTCTGGGACCGAACAAAAGTTGGCGTTTGCCAGACGGGCGATCCAGCTTGACAGCAGCTCGTCCGGATAAGGTGCCGGACGCCTTGGCAGAGGTTTGCGGTACACTAAAATGCCGGTTGCGGTTGGTTCCGAACGGTCCAACTATGTTTGGCCCAGATTGGCTGCCAAGATTGGACGGCGTCATCAGTGATCCGCTCTTCGCCGGTTTCAATGGCGTCGATGGCAAGTGCCTTGATCATCGTGAACACACGCGACGTGACACCTCCGGTAACGGCCAAAATGGTACGTAGAGACTGGACACTCAGACCAGATCCGCG
>CANNFU010000035.1 GCA_947503965.1 uncultured Paracoccaceae bacterium | reverse complement strand
TGACTTGCACCGGCACCGTTAAAGTCCGCATCCGGGGCTGCATTCTTGACCCGATAGGGGCCATTGCGTTCTACCGTCATGTCGACATCGCCGTTCACCATGTGCTGCGGTTCGGCCTTGCCGACCTCAAGCCGTAAAGCACCCGACGGGCAATTGGACATGGCGACAAGCAGGTCAGCCATTTTTCCATTCTCAGGTATGACCCATGGCTTTCGACTGGGGTCAAAGATCGCGCCCGATGCTTTGACACATTCGGCTGCATGCGAACACAGAACTGGTGTATAGTGAACCCTGACGTCCGTGCCCTCGACTTCTCCACCATAGCTGATCGGGGTGTTGCGAATCTTTGATCTGTCGGGCGTGCCATTAAATCCTACGGCATTATGAGAGCCGTCGCAGAAAGGCTTCTTCGCGGAAAGCCCGCAGCGACAAAGCGCAATTTTTTCACCTGCCTCTATAGCCTCTCCTGCGGCGTCGCGCAGATTGGGCAGATTGGTGACCATCAAAGGGCCGTTCTCAATTGGGGTGATCTTTGG
>CANNFU010000034.1 GCA_947503965.1 uncultured Paracoccaceae bacterium | reverse complement strand
AAACCATACTTTCGCCGCGGCGGGATCCAACAACTCAGACGCGGTACGATGCTGTCGTTCGCCGCACTTTGCACTAAGATCTGTTCCCCTGAGGCATACGTTTGAAACGGCCCCTCCGTTACACTGGCGGGCCATTCCGCTCGTGGCTAGGCCTTCGTCGCGGTGAAGGGGAACACGCCAAACGCGCCCATTTTGACGTCACCCGACATAGTATCGCCTGTCGCGGTTCCGTCGAACTCCAGGGCGACGGGCATGGGTTTGGTAATGTCTGCGGTCCAGGAAACGGCGTTGCCGTCGACGCGGCCGTTCTCCATCTCGGCCTCGCCGAGGTCGTCGGAACGCATCATGCCGGTCAACGCGTCTCCCTGTATGGCGATGTCGAGCGAGGCCTCCTTGCGGCCAAGTGGGCTTTCCATCTCGATGTTCCAGGTTCCGTCCATGGGTGTCATTCCTTTGGCATAAGGGCAGTTGAAGCACGCGCTACGGCAGGGAGGTCGCGGCGTGTAGAGGGTGTCATCGAAGGCGGCGAGGCCCATCTCTCACGCGGTCTCAAGCAAGCGCAGCGGATGCTTGCCGTCGACCATGCCCATGAAGGGCCCGTAGATGGAGTAGCCGACGAGGCCGCGCAGCTCGGGCGACATCTCCCGGACGGTGTCGCGGTTGAGCTCCAGAAGGAAATTCTCCTGCTGGCGCATGTAGGCCTCGCAATACTGACAGGTGACGGCGAAGCGCGCCGCGC
>CANNFU010000033.1 GCA_947503965.1 uncultured Paracoccaceae bacterium | reverse complement strand
GGCGAGGACTCAGACAGACCCCAGCCCTCGACGATTGCGACGCCCGTGGCGGCCTTCCACCTCTCCGCCACCACGCGCTGCGTAGCCATCCCGCCCGCGATGGCGAAGACAAGGCCTGCCATGTCGACCGATCTGAACTTCGGGTGGTTCAGAAGCGCGTTATAGAGCGTGTTCACCCCTGAGATCATCGTCACCGGGCCCTTGTCGAGCGTGCTGACGAAGCCGCCCACGTCGCGTGGATTGGCGATCAGCACGCAGGACGCGCCGATGCGCATCATCGTCATAAAGCAGACCGTGAAACCGAAGATGTGGTAAAGCGGGAGGGCAGCGGCCATGCGGTGGCCGTCGCGGTCAACGTCGATGCTAGCACGTAGCCAAGCCTCTAACTGAGCCACATTGGCCGAGACAGAAGCATGGGTGAGGACGGCACCCTTGGCGACGCCCGTCGTGCCCCCGGTATACTGGAGAAGCGCGACGTCCTCGGAGGCGGGAGTGATGGCTCGGAATGGCGCTTTGGAGCGTAAGAGCCTGCGGAACGGTATCGCGCCAGGTAGCCGATAGGGCTTCACCGCACGCTTCACACGGCGGCTGACTAGGTTCACGAGATAGCCCTTCGGTCCCATCAGATCGCCAGGCTTGGCCACCACGACATGCTCCAGCCCCATCGCGGTAGGACACGCCGCCTCGACTACATGGGCGTGGTTCTCCAGCACAATGAGCGCCCGCGCGCCCGCGTCGCGGACCTGATGCTTCAACTCCGATGCGGTAT
>CANNFU010000032.1 GCA_947503965.1 uncultured Paracoccaceae bacterium | reverse complement strand
GCGTTCGTCGGTATGTCAATCCTCGTCATATCATTCCTCCCAGTTGACGATGGACCTACTTTTATGCCAATATTGAATCGAATTCAATTCGGAGTTTGATATGACGACGAAGATCGGGATGGCTGAGCGCCTGCTGTGCGCGGCGGAGGAAGAGCTCGTGGCGAATGGCGGCCATCTGGAAATGCTGCCTGTCGCCAAGCGGGCTGGTGTCTCGGTTGGCAGCGGCTATCACCACTTCGGCTCCAAGGCCGGGCTGCTGGCGGCCGTTGCGGCGCGGTTCTACGGACCGCTGCAAGAGGTGACGCTGGGCGACGCGATCCCGCGCGACCTGCCTTGGGCTGCGCGCGAGCATCGCCGCCTCGCCGCCTTCGTGGCCTACCATCTGGAACGCCGGGCGCTGGCGGTCCTAATCTACGGGGGGCTGTCGAACGCCCCGGAGGTCCTCGACCTGGAGCGCGAGCACATGGCCGCAGTCGTGGAAGCCGGCGCGCGCAACCTCGAGCAGGGGAGCCGCGCGGGCGTCGTGCGCAGCACCGTCCCGCCCCGGATGCTCTCCGCCCTTCTAATGGGGGCTCAACGTCAAGCGATCAACACACTCATCGCGGGAGAGGGCGAGATCGACGCCAATGCCGCTGTCCGGGACATCTGGTCCTTCGTGGCGGCCGCTCTCGATCTCGGCCCCGCCGCCCACAATCACGTCACCAAAGGAGGCACATCCCATGTCGGATGACCTAAAGCAGCAGGAGGATCTCGGCCGAGACTTCGCAAAGAAATACAAGGCCCACGTCCCCGGCCCCGAGCGCAAGTCGCCCGAGATCGACGCCGACTGGGAGAAGGTCCAACGAGACGGCTACGTCATCATCAATGACCTGCTCGACGCGGATGAGATCGCGCGCATCCGTTCCGAATGCACGCCGCTCCTCGACAAGAAGGGACGCAACAGCTTCGAGGGGGCCGACACGCAGCGCGTCTACAACGTGCTCGCGAAGACCCGCGCCATAGATAAGCTGGCCACGCACCCCCGTATCCTGGGGTTGATGGACAAGTTCTTCCAGCCAAGCTTCCTCTTAAGCCAAGCGCAGGTCATCAACATTCTGCCCGGAGAGAAGGCGCAAATGCTACATGCCGACGACGGGTTCTACCAAATCCCCCGCCCGCGCCCGCCGCTTGGCGCCGCTACGGTCTGGGCCATCGACGACTTCACCGAGGAGAACGGCGCGACCGTCATCATACCCGGCAGCCATGAATGGGGTGCCGACCGCGCGCCCAAGCCGGAGGAGACCATCCCCGCCGTGATGAAGGCCGGCTCGGTGATCTTCTTCCTAGGCACGACTTGGCACGGGGGTGGGGCCAACCGCTCG
>CANNFU010000031.1 GCA_947503965.1 uncultured Paracoccaceae bacterium | reverse complement strand
TGGGTCAAGTTCATTTCATCGTTTATGTTCCGTCCTTTGGGATCACTGTCCTTCATCCGGGTCACGCTTCTCTTCGCAGTCATTGGTGGCCCGGTTCGGTTGGACCGCTGCATGCATGTGTCGGATTGGACGTGGAGCGCCCCGCTTCGTCTCGCGCTTGATCGTCGCAGCAGACATATTCGGCGTCATCCACGAGACCTCGTCCGGTGAGGGACGATCCCGTCATTTGGGCTTTGGAAAGCTGTCAGATCATAGCGCGGCCTCCAAAGGTCGGTGACGGAACTCGGTATTGTCGGCCCACATGCGGTGCATGATGACGGCCAGTTTGCGGGCGACGGCAACAACGGCCCGGCGGCGCCCCTTTCGCCTCATCAGCCGCAGGCCCCAACTTTTGATCTCGGAACTGGCCACAGATCGCATCATCATCGCGTTTGCGGCAGCGTAGAGCGTGGCACGCACATCGCGGTCGCCAGCTTTGGAGATGCGACCGGGGTTGTCCATCTCGCCAGATTGATATCGCCGTGGTGTCAGTCCGAAGTGCGCGGCGACAGTGCGAGAGTTGGTGAAGCGTGCCGGATCGTCGACGGCCGCACGGAATGTCAGAGCCGCAATTGGCCCCACGCCTGGGATTGCCATGAAGCGCAGGCAAACCGCGTCGTGACTTGCGGCCTGCTTCACGCGTCTGTCCAACTCCCGATAGGTCTTGTAGAGCATTGCCCGCGCGTCCAGGAGCGGCAGCAAGGCACGTGACAGATCCGGATCGGCTTCGATCAACGGCCTGACCCGCTCATCGAACGACCCCTGATCAACGCGAGACGGCAAGCGGAGACCGAAGACCCGGAAGAGGCCCCGAACCTCGTTGGCCAGATCGATACACTTCTTCTGAACGGCCTTTCGACTGCTCAGCAGAGCCCGGTAGGCATGGGCTTCGCGGCTCTTGATGTAGACTGGATTAAACCACCCGGACCGAAGCACCTGAGCGATCCCTCTAGCGTCCGTCTTGTCGGTTTTGTTACGCATCGCGGACAGCGCCGCATTCACCTGGCGCGCTTCCATGCACACGACATCAAAGCCAGCACCTCGAAGCCCGAAGTATAGATGCTGGCTCATCGCGCCAGACTCAAAACCGATCCGGCACTGGCCCTTCGGCACATCGCGCAGGCAGGTCACGATATCCTCGATCTCGCAAGCTACGACGCGTTCAAAGACATGCTTGCCACCGGCATCAATCACGCAGACGGCAACAGACCGCAGCGATACGTCCAAGCCAACAAAGTAATCCATCTCGTTCTCCTCAATTTGCAGCAACTGCTGCAACTCTATCGAGAACCCGACCCATCCATCAGGCCAGCCCGATTACCCATGCTTCGTCC
>CANNFU010000030.1 GCA_947503965.1 uncultured Paracoccaceae bacterium | reverse complement strand
TGAGCTTATTTTGTTGAAGAAGTCTTGTTGCTTTGGGGCAAGCCATTTGATTCACTCGTTATTGTAGGATGAGGAGGGGTTTGACGATGATGGGCACTCAGGAAGCTCCGGCGCGGCTGTTTTATGACTTTGACTTGGAGGCACATGTCCCTGCCAATCACCTATTGCGGGAGATTGATCGGTTTCTGGACGTCGGCACCATCCGTCCCGCACTATAGCCATCTGGGCCGCCCTTCGGTTGACCCGGAACTGATCATAAGGATGCTCGTTGTCGGTTACGTTCTAGGCATCCGATCTGAACGGCGTCTGTGTGATGAGGTCCATCTGAACCTAGCGTACCGATGGTTTTGCCGTCTCGATTTGAACAGCAAAGTGCCGGATCACAGTACCTTCTCAAAGTACCGCCACGGTAAATTCCGCGACAGCGACCTGCTTCGGTCAGTGTTCGAGGCCACTGTTGCGCGCTGCATTTCTGAAGGCCTTGTTGGCGGCCATGGTTTTGCAGTAGATGCCAGCCTGATCGAGGCAGACGTAGATCGAATGAACTCCACTGCACAGTCGGAATGGGACGTATCGACAATCAATCCAGACGATGCACCACGGGCAGTCAGGGAATATCTCGACGTTCTTGACGATAAGGCCTTTGGCGCTTCGACACCGGTCAAACCCAAGTTCACATCCCATTCCGATCCAGCAAGCCAATGGACTGCGGCGCGCAAAGGTCCGGCAATCTTCACCTATTCGAACAACTATCTGATCGACACCGACCATTCGGTCATCGTGGATATTGAGGCGACGCGCTCAATCAGACAGGCCGAAGTGGGCGCAGCACAAACCATGATAGATCGCACCGAGGAACGCTTTGGCATCAAGCCTGACTGGCTTGTCGCAGACACTGCCTATGGATCGGCGGAGAACCTCGCGTGGCTGACAAAGAAGCGCGGCATCATTCCGTTCATTCCTTTGGTCGATAAGGGAGAGCGCACAGACGGCACATTCTCCCGCTCAGACTTCGAATGGGATGAAGACAATGACCGCTATACGTGTCCAGAAGACCAGCATCTCTTGCAGTCCCGCCGAAACTACTCCGACCCACGCAGAAAGGAACCCAAAACCGGGCGCCGCCGATACCGCGCCACCAAAGCCATTTGCGATGCCTGCCCGTCGAAATCAAAATGCTGCCCGAACACCAACACCCGCTTCATTGGCCGCGAAGAGCATGAGGACGCCCGTGACTTTGCCCGTCTGGCTGCCAAGTCTCCCTTCAACCCAAAGGCTCAGGCCAAACGCAAAAAGGTCGAGATGCTCTTCGCCCCCTCAAACGCATTCTCGGCCTGGGACGGCTCCGGCTTCGAGGTCCCTGCGGTGTGAGGGACGAATTTACGCTCGCAGCGATCGCCCATAACCTTCGAAAACTTGCAAAACTGAGACCCAATACCGCCGAAACAAGGATCACGATATGATCTGAACCGGCAAAACGACAGACCAACAAGCCACCCAGTAAAACGGGCGGAACAATAAGCCCGCGACCAACGCCGCAAGGCGGCCAGCCCCCCAAATCATGGCGACTTCTTCAACAAAATA
>CANNFU010000029.1 GCA_947503965.1 uncultured Paracoccaceae bacterium | reverse complement strand
GTGCCCGTCCGTTGAACCCGCCCTGTTGAGGGTGGGGGGCGCCTGTTACGCTGCTTGAGCAGCGTAACGCCAGGGGAGGAGTTCGTCGAGGCGTGTGATCTTGTGGTCGGCGATTTGGGCGAGGACCCATGTGAGCCAGGCTTGGGGATCGACGTTGTTGAGCTTGGCCGTCTCGATCAGGGTGAAGGCGATCGCCATTGCTTTGCCGCCACCTTCTGAACCTGCGAACATCCAGTTTTTCCGGCCGATGGCGACCGGTTTGACGGCGCGCTCTGCTGTGTTGTTGTCGAGCTCAAGGTGGCCGTTTTCAAGATATGGCCGCGCCTTTGGAATCCGGCCAAGGGCGTAGCGGATGGCCTGCGCCAATGGCGACTTGCCCGAGATCTTGGGCAGTTGGGCGTGTAGCCATTCTTCCAGATCATCGAAGATCGGTTTTGCCCGTGCCTGCCGCAGCGCGACACGCGCGTCGGGCGATTGGGCCCGCGCGTCCTTTTCCACGGCGTAGAGCGCCGCGATCCGCCGGATTGCTTCCTCGGCAATGGCATTGCCTTGGGATGCGAAGACATCCACGAATTTGCGGCGCACATGGGCCATGCAGGCCATCTCATGGGCTTTGCCTTCGCCGAACACTCCGTTGAAGCCAGAGTATCCATCCGCATGGACCCAACCTTTATAGCCCGCAAGATGACTGACCGGATGCTCACCTTTGCGATCAATTGTGAACTGGTACCACGCGCAGGGCGGTGACGACCCTGACCATGGCCGTTCATCGCGCACATAGGTCCAAACCCGCGCTGTTTTGGTCTTCTTGTGTCCCGGTGCCTGCATCTTCACAGGTGTATCGTCTGCGAAGAGCGCATCACCGCGGCGGACAATCCGCCCGATCTCATCAGCCAAAGGTTCCATCAGCGCCGTTGATCGGCCAACCCAATCGGCCATGGTCGAACGATCCAGATCGATGCCCTCGCGCGCATAGATCTGACTCTGCCGGTACAGAGGCAGATGATCCGCATATTTGCTCACTACAACATGCGCCAGAAGGCCGGGGCCGGGTCTGCCACGCTCGATAGGGCGAGATGGCAGCGGCGATTGCACAATAGCCTCACAACCCGCGCAGGCTTTGCGGGGTCGAACGATGCGGTTCACGACAAAGCGACCGGGGACATACTCAAGCTCTTCTGTCACATCTTCGCCAAGGGACTTCAGCTTGCCGCCACAGCGCGTGCAGTCGTCACCCGGGGACAGCACTTCATCATGCCGGTCCAGATGATCGGGCAACGGCTTGCGGCTGTGCTGGCGCGGTGTCTTACCCTCATTCCTGGATGTCTCAGGATGCAGCTGTTCAGATGCAAACTCGCTGATCTCTTCGTCTTCCTCAAAGGTCAGGTTGAGCTGATCCAGGCTCTCAGAACGCACGCCAAATCTATGCCGGTTCTGTCCTGCCAATTGATGTTTGAGCTTCTCGATCAGCAGCGACTGCGACTTGACCTCATCCGCCAGTAGCCGGTTCACGGCCCGCAGCTCTTCGGGGTCTTCCGGCGTGATATCGAGGTCCTTCAGCATCGCCGATCCTATAGCGGATCAGCGCCACAACGTGAATCCCCAAAGCACTCAAGATGCTGTATTTATTGGCCTATCCAACCTTCAACGGACGCCATGTCTTTTGTGGCATGCGCCAGTCGATCCCTTCCAGTAGCATCGACAACTGCGCGGCGGTTACGCTGATCTTGCCGTCCTTGGCAGCGGGCCAAACAAACCGACCTTTTTCCAGCCGTTTGCTGAACAGGCATGCGCCTTGTTGGTCCCACCAGATGATCTTCAACAGATCACCCCGCCGTCCCCGGAACACGAACAGGTGGCCGGAGTATGGATCAAGCTCCAGAACCTTCTCTGCCTGAGCTGCCAAAGTGTTGAACCCACGCCGCATATCCGTCACGCCAGCCGCCAGCCAGACCCGTGTGTTGCTCGGGACGGGGATCAAACCGCTAGGCCCTGAACAAGGCTGACCACGGCAGTCAGCGCGGTCGGCCCTTCGACCAGAATGCGCCGACCATCGGACAAGGTGATATCGACACGACTTGCCGAAAGAGGGGCAGAGGGAGACGACCTTGGCGCATGGTTGGAAATGCCGTTGCAAACGACATCTCCTTCAATCTCGACAGGCAGAAACAGGGCATCATCAACCGAGCCTTCCGCCTCTGGTGCAAAACGCGGGTCCTTCAACCATTTGAAAATAAGGTTCGCGTTGACCGCATACCGACGCGCCACTTGCGCAACCGACATCCCCGGCGTCGTCGCCTGCGCGCAAATCTCGCGCTTCTCTTCGTCAGCCCAAAATCGTTTCTTTCGCTTGCTCATAGAGTGCCCCTAAGTGTCCACCATCGATAGTGGACACTTAGATGGCTCCAACGGAACGCGTTAGGTCGGGTTCAGCGGACGCTCAC
>CANNFU010000028.1 GCA_947503965.1 uncultured Paracoccaceae bacterium | reverse complement strand
GGACGAAGCCGCTCGCGCGGCATTGGCGCTTGTGGCTGATGTTTCGCATTGTTCCTGACGTCGTGCATTTTGTGAACTGATGAACCTGTCTGACGATTGGGGCTTTCTCAGTCGACAGAGGAGGTTTTCATGACAGAGGAGAGAACAACCCCGCTTCGGGAGCGGATGATCGAGGATATGCGCATTCGGGGTCTGGGACCCCAATCTCAGCGAGCGCATATCCGGGCGGTGAAGGATTTCGCCGGGTTTCTGGGGCGCTCGCCCGATACGGCCACGACGGAAGAGCTTCGCGCATACCAGCTTCACATGACGGATACCGGGGTCACGCCCTCGGTCTACAATGCCCGCATTACCGCGCTACGTTTCTTCTTCTCGATGACCTGTGGACGCGAGGAGATGAAGCGGTACATGCAGTTCCGCACGCAGCCGCGCAAACTGCCGGCGGTGCTCAGCGCCGAGGAAGTTTCCGAGCTTCTGGCGGTCGCGCCTGGGCCGGGGCTCAAATACCGTGCCGCGCTCAGCATTTCCTACGGTGCAGGTTTGAGAGCTTCCGAGGTTTGCAATCTCACCACTAGCGATATCGATAGCGACCGGATGCTCATCCATGTCGTGCAGGGCAAGGGGCGGAAGGATCGCAAGGTGATGTTGTCGCCCGATCTGCTCGATCTTCTGCGGGACTACTGGTGCGAAGCACGGCCAGAGGGTTGGCTGTTTCCCGGCAAGCCAAAGATCAACCCGATCTCGCCCCGCCAGTTGAACCGGGCTTTCACATCGGCCAAACGCATGGCCGGAATCAACAAACCTGCGACGCTGCACACCCTGCGGCACAGCTTTGCCACGCATCTCTTGGAAGCGGGGACAGATGTGCGGGTGATCCAGGTGCTCCTTGGTCATGCCAAACTGACGACCACCGCCCAATATACCAAAGTCGCCACCAAGATGATCTGGGACACAGCCAGCCCGTTCGAGGCGCTCAAGCAATTGAACCTGCGGACCCGTAACAAGCGACCGGGGTGAGGCGCGGGCCTTGTCCCGCACAAAGCTGGAGGTCGCTGACATATTCCGGAGATTTGGTCCCGCGTGGCGGCAGGCCAATGCAGGGCATATCAGCCTGAGCCAGCTCAAGGTGATGTCGGCCATTGAGGCTTGCCGAACAGAGGCGCTCGGCGGGCATGTGGCCGCTTGCACCAAATGCAGCCATCAGCACATCGCCTATAATTCGTGCAAGAACCGGCACTGTCCCAAGTGCCAGGGACCAGCCGCGCGCGATTGGATGGTCGCGCGGGCCGAGGACCTGCTGCCGGTCGAGTATTTCCACGTTGTCTTCACGCTGCCAGCCGAGATCGCACGGATCGCCCTCTGGAACAAACGGGCGGTCTATAGCCTGCTATTCAGGGCATCGGCGGAAACGGTGATGACCATCGCCGCCGATCCCAAGCGTCTTGGCGCCCGCATTGGCATGACCAGCGTGCTGCACACATGGGGATCAGCGCTCACGCACCACCCCCACATCCACATGATCGTCCCCGGCGGTGGTCTATCGCGCGACGGCAACAAATGGGTGGCGTGCAAGCCAGGGTTCTTCCTGCATGTGCGGGTGCTGTCACGGCTGTTCCGCCGCCTGTTTGTCGAAGGGTTGATGGCGCTGCACCGCACCGGGCAGCTTGCTTTCTTCGGTGATCTGGCTCGGTTGGTGGACGCTGATGCCTTTGCCAGGTACCTCGCTCCGCTGCGCAAAACCGAATGGGTGGTGTATGCCAAACCGCCCTTCGGAGGACCTGAACAGGTGCTAGCCTATCTCAGCCGCTATACTCATCGGGTGGCGATCTCGAACCAGCGCCTCGTCAGTGCCGATGCAAACACCGTTGCGTTCCGATGGAAGGACTACCGTATCAAGTCTGGTGACCGGCAAAAGGTGATGCGTCTGATAACGGACGAGTTCATCCGCCGCTTCCTCATGCATGTCCTACCAGACGGGTTCCACCGCATCCGGCACTACGGCCTGCTGGCCTCCGCTCGACGCAAGATCAACATCATCAAAGTCCGTGTTCTGATAGGAGCAAGCGCACCAGAGCAAGAGCCACAATCCGAAGATGATCCAGCACCACTCACGCTGCGGGAGCCATGCCCCTGTTGCGGCGGCACAATGCTGATCATCGAAACATTCAAACGTGGCCAGGTTCCCCGTTCCCGCGCTCCACCAAGGAAACAGGCCGCATGACCGAGTGCCAATCATCCCATCCAATGCAGACCGGTTGGCCCAGCCAAACCGGCCAAAACCTCTTGCGCGCAGCGGTTCGGCAAATCGCGTAAAAGGCGCAAACCGCCAGCAACCCGGGTTAAATCCAAGGCAAACCCTCCGGTGGAACGGGGACGCGACTGCTTGCAACCTGTTCAATCTTCCCAGCAACGCGCCCGAAACGGCTATAGATCCAACCGGCAGCGCACTTTCCCCATAGACAACGCCAGGCCCCCGCGGCTTCCTCCCTGAGAGATTTTCCAACGCGGGCCACAGTCGAACCAAGCCGAAAGGCCGCACTATGGCCCGCATCAGAAAACCTTCATC
>CANNFU010000027.1 GCA_947503965.1 uncultured Paracoccaceae bacterium | reverse complement strand
TGATCGGGATCCGCGTCTTTTCGAGAAAGGCAGTCGTCTTCAGGCGCATGCCGCCGTAGACCTGATCGTCCCTGATCGGTGCTGCCGTAAGGTTGGCCTCGTCAAAGATCAGGCCGTCATCTGCGTCGATTGCCAGAATCTCGGCGATGGCTGCCTTCAGGGATTCCGCGTCTTCAGCACCGAACGACAGGAAATCCACATCCCGGGTAAATCGGCCTGTGTCCTTGGTCCAAAGGGTTACAAGCATACCGCCTTTCAAGACGAAGCGGTCGCGATGTGCAGATATGGACAAGCGGTAGATGAGCCGCTCTAGGCCAAAGGCCACCAACACGATGTCAAAGGCCTGCTCCTCTGCCCGTGCGAGGTTCAGAAGCCTTTGGCGCACCGATGCCGCGATGTTCTTAGGTGTGTCAGCCATTCGATGTCACGGCCTCGAGATAGGGGCGCATCTGGTTCCAGGCACCGTAGGTCCGCGCGGCCTCAGCAATCGCCGATGGTGTCGCCTTACGCTGTTCGATCGCGGCTTTGAGAGCCTCGATGGCGATGGACCGATCGACGAGGCGCTGGTTCCGGAACGCGTCTGCAAGCGTCTTGGGCACGGTGTACATCCTGAGAGTTGTACCACCCACCCAGTGCTTCTCGACGCCGTTCGAGAAATAGGGTTCGCGGAACCGGACGGTTCGGATTTTCGGATATGTGATCTTCGGTTCCCAATCCTTGGCGCCAATCGCAATCCAAACACGACGCGGCAGTTGATCTGTGATGCCGTGGAACGCCAGCGCTGACGTCAGGCAGATGACGGCCTTCGGCGCGCGCTTGGCGACTTCGATGAGAGTTTCGTGTGTGTCGGGGGTGCTGTCGGGCAGGCCGTAGAGCCCTCGGCCAAGCCGAAGGATGTCTCCGGACTCCACCGACCGTGAGATCGTTGCTGCCGAGACACCAATATCCTCAAGATCCCGTGCACGTGCTGGCGCATGGGATTGCAGGTATTCAAGGAGGCGTTGCCTCTGTGGCAGCTCATGGATCACTGATAGGGAACCTCAGACATTTTCGCGTTTCGTCCGAGGTTTTCTAACACGACTTGGTTGCTGTTGCCAAGACTATGGAACCCCAGGCACACAGCACTGTTTAGCAGGGAGGGCGGGAACCGGACCTTAGCTGCATTTGCAAGAACAACGCCCTAGCTCAACAATAGCGGACGTTCGCTCTTGCGGGGTCTTATGTCAAGACAGGGTCCCGTTGATCCTTTTGAACAGACCTTCAAACGCAGTAAGCGTTTCTTCCGACAGCTTTGACAAAACACTTTCCTTTGATCTCAAAAGGGCATTAGCCGGGGCGTCGTGATTGAACCTATCTACGCCTTCAAGACGAGCGATCTGCCTCACAATTGGGTCTGAGCCAGTAAGGTCAGCAACCTTAACTTTCTTGCCAAATGCCCTGTTGTACAGAGAAACATAGTCGCCGGCACTAAAAAGGTCCTCAATGTCAGCCATCTTTTGATCTGTCATTTCGCCAATTGTGATTATTCTCGTCTCTGTGAGAAAACCTGCCTTTGCCAACGCGGTCAATTTTTGGTGGCCTTCTTTTCGTGAATCCACAACGACGGTCACATCCAAGTGGTTTCCAAGTAGAGCAACGAAGGCGGGGATAACGTCGGCCCCTCCAAGCGGCATAATGGCCCAACGTTCGTTGAGTCCTACCCGCCCGTTCGCTTTTAGATGTTCTGAAATGGTGTCCAGGAATATCAGATCAGAAGGACCTTCGACGACGAGGTTATCCTTAGCAATAAACAGGTGTTGAGCAATATCGTACCCTAGTGCCGCTTGGAGAGGGAAAAGCGTATCACTATTCGTCGTAAGAACCTCCGAAGTTGTAACCGAACCAAGTTCTTGCCCCTTATCCTCCACCAGACGCGTTCTTTCGAGCTTACTGGGCTCAATCATGAATGGGCTATGTGTGGTGTAGATAACTTGGCAGCGTTTCGACAGCCGTTCCTCGATAAACCTCAAGAAGTCTTTTTGTGCGCGAGCATGAAGCCCAAGGGCTGGCTCATCTAGCAGAATGATGACGGGCGTATCGTCAAATTCGTACCTCGAAAATGCAGTCAGAAATGAAAAGAACCACCGGAACCCTGATGATCTCTCATCAAATGGAAGAGATAGCATGTGCTGATCGTCGTGCATCCTTACCAACAGCTCATCCACGACAGTTGACTGACCGTTCTGAACATTTTGGGCTTGCAAAGTCAGATCAATGAGAACCCGCAAGTTTTTGTTTGTGGACCAATACTGAAGAACATCTTGCGTCAACTCGTTTGCGACATTTTCCAGCTCCCGCTTTCGTGTCTCGTAATCTGTGTCAAGTAGATGGTCTTTCTCAAACTCGGCAAGTTGCAGTAACGCGAGGGCCGTTTGATCATTCTCATCCAAAGTATCCGGGTCTGCATCCAATAAGGTACGGATTGGCACCCTACTGGGAAGGCTACTGTATTCAGAGTAATAAAAGAACTTGGGTACCTTAGTAGCCAAGTGCCTGTAGACTTTTCGAGAAAAATCAATTTCGTCCGGTAACCGTTCCGCTATGCGCTTTTGAACTGAGGCAACTATCTCGGCGGCAGCTTCAGAAATGTCCTCATCTGCCGAATGTCGCGCAAGCAAAGCTCGAAGTTCCTCGAAGTTTTGCGCCTCTCGTAGATCTGGAAGATCTGTATCAACGTTGAACACGTCGAGCATATTAGCAACTGCCTGCTTCTCATCAACGGAAACAGAGTAGCGGAAGTTGTTCGCGTACGTCTTCCAGAGCGTAAATTCATTTGAGGTCAGTATGCCCTCTCCAAAGAACAATTCCACATATGAAACATCAGCCGACTCAAGCTCGAACACTGCTTTAATGGGCGTCTTGTCATTTAGATCTTTGCCTTCCGCCTTCGCTTGCCGCCGGTGTCTCTTTTCAAGCCATGCTGGATAGTGTTTCGGGGAGTCAAATTCGACCGCACCTTGCGCCGGCTTCAGGAGCCGGAGTGCTTCGAGAAAAGTAGACTTTCCTGACTCGTTTTGCCCAACCAGACAGGTAATGTCTGGCTCAATCTTGACCTCACCTGAATTCAATACGTGCTTGAAATGGTCAATCTCAACAGCCGTCAATCTCAAAGGCTCAACTCCAATATCTTGTGCAGCCACTGCTCGCACCAACAAAATATCACGCTTTCACCCCTAGATTGCAACAGCAATGGATGTGAATTGCAGGCTTGACCATTTGTCATCGAAGTTTTTTCGCGCGGAGCGAACTACTGAGTCACCGACTCTCCATCGCAGCAACCTTGGGTGCTAGAAGCCGCCTTGAGCTCCTACCGCGCACTTTTGGGGTGTCAACTTACCAATTTCGCCAACTCAGACCCATAGTTGCAGCAATGGCTTCAGGACAACCAGCTTGAACACGACTACGATAAGCGCGGACAGATAGACCGTTCTCCAGCGCAACAACTTCCCATTCGTCATCGGGGTTAGGCGCTATTTCCCGCACCCCTTCGGTTGCCGCTCTTTCACCCGACCAGCCTCGTTTCAGCCGTTGTCTAAAGGTTTGAAACGAAATCCCGTTCTCTTCTGCAACAGGCCATGCTGGAAGGCCATTCTCCAATGTCGCCAGACCATCGCGACGTCTATTTTCGAACCCAACCCGATCATATGGATATTTGGTGTGCTCGCACGGGAAAGTCCACACCTCCGCACCATTCTCTCCACCCACCAACCTCAACGTTGAGGGATCATTCATCGGAAGTGGCGTGCCCGTCCGTTGAACCCGCCCTGTTGAGGGTGGGGGGCGCCTGTTACGCTGCTTGAGCAGCGTAACGCCAGGGG
>CANNFU010000026.1 GCA_947503965.1 uncultured Paracoccaceae bacterium | reverse complement strand
GCAGCGATAAGCGTGCCGCACCTGCGAGGGGATGCTGCGTCAGCGAAGGCGGGAAAACGAATGTCGGTTGTGTCCGCATCTTACCAGTTCGATCACGGCGCAGCGGATGTCTGGAATGCCTTATGATACGATTCCGCCCCCAGCCGGACTCGACCCCTTTTGTGATCCGCCTTTGCCGCCAGCCCTGACCAGCGAAACACTGGCCAGAGAGTATGAAGCCGAGTTCAAACAGGACTTCGAGCGCTACTTTTCTGACGCGTCCGCGTATTTTCGCTGCCTTGATGACGAACGGGGCAGGGTGATGGTCGAGGTCGAGGAAACGGCGAACCGATACGATAGGTATT
Organism: uncultured Paracoccaceae bacterium; assembly: GCA_947503965.1. Lineage (GTDB taxonomy): Bacteria > Pseudomonadota > Alphaproteobacteria > Rhodobacterales > Rhodobacteraceae > Yoonia. The sequence goes on along the minus strand of CANNFU010000026.1, from coordinate 4,824 downwards.
TGACCGATGCGGAGACATGGGGCGAGGAATGATTGCGAAGTATGAAACATACGGCAATGCCGTATTTTTTGCTTGCGTCATGTGCGGCAATGCCGTATATGTTTAGTATGCAAACGGTAATCACCACACCCATGTTTTTGAAGCAGGCCGCGCGGTGCGGTTTAGACGAGGACGGAATCTCGGATATTGTTTCAGCAATAGCGGACGATCCGCAGGGCGACGACATAATGAGCGGGACGGGAGGTGCACGGAAGGTGCGCCATGCCGGACGAGGGCAGGGCAAGAGCGGCGGTTACCGCACAGTGCATTACTACGGCGGGGGCGACATTCCGGTGTTTCTTCTGTCGATATATGGGAAAGGTGCGAAGGGGAACTTGACGAAATCAGAGCGGAACGATCTTGCCGCGCTGTTGCCTCGTCTGGCAGACACTTACCGCGCCAATGTGAAAAGGAGCCTAGAGAAATGAGTTTTGGCAAAGAACTGATAGAAAGCGCCGAGCAGGCGCTTGCAATCGCCAAGGGCGAAATGGAACCGGGCAGCGTCTATGTTCCAGAACAGATCGATGTTGCAGGTATTCGGCGGGATTTGGGATTGTCGCAAGGTAAGTTTGCAAAGCGGTTTGGCCTGCCGGTTGGAACGGTTCGCGATTGGGAGCAAAATCGGAGATCCCCAGACCGGGCGGCAATGGTCTTGCTTTCTGTGATCGCGAAAGAGCCGGAGGCAGTTCAACGAGCGATTGCCCCGGCTACCTAACAATTTGAAGAGGAGAGAAAATGAATAATTCTATCAGTGGAAAAAGCCTGCACGCCCTGTCGCCTTTGTGCTTAGGGGGTCTCAGGGACGGTGAGTATCTTGGTTCAGGCGATAACCGGGACCTTGAAGGCTATAAGCGAATTGAAATCACCCCCGATCATGTCGTGATGTTGCATGACAGCTTTTCGCCAGTCGTAGAAGATAGACGAGCCGCAGCGTTAAACATGCTGTTTGCAGGATATGGCGACAACAGTTGATAGATGGGGACTGATTAGGGCTCAGCGCAGAATGACACTTTAGCCTCATGTGGGCGGGAAACCCAAACAACAAAGACTTGATTGAGGAAAGATGATGGGAACGACAAGCTATTTTGATAAGACTGTGAAGGATGCTGCGCATGGCAACGAGTTCAATTTGGAGGTGGGTAGACCAACTTCGCTGGCGAAGGGCCACAATTGTACTTAAAACTTGGCGACTCTCACATGATCCTGTCCCATGATGACGCCAAAGAGTTTTGTGAAGGCGTCGCAGACGTCGCCCGGTATTTCAGCTATCTGTGAACGACCTTCAATTTTGAGACAGGGATCGAGTAAAATCAACGCCTGTTGGTTTCTGTCTGAGAGACGGGCGCAGGGTAGATAGATATGCAGGCGAGGCGCCTCCCAGCTTACCCATGGGATGGTGGTTTGGCATTCGGCAAAAACCATGCCTGCCAATAATCTCTAAGCTATTGGGAGGGGAAGTTCCCTTTTTCATCACTGGTGAGCACTGGTTGTGTCATCGAGTGTTGAAGACTGTGAATGTTATCATATTGGCCGAACCGATCTTGCGACGCAAGTAAACCGAATATTTTGGTTTCCAAATTGTTCGATCTTAGCTATCCGAGATTAGATTCTGCCGAAGGTTGTTTTTTTTGTCTGATAGTGAAGATTTCTCTAAGACGTTTGTCAAACTCAAAGGTGACGCAGAAGTTGCAGAAGCCTACAGTTTCTTAGATGCCCAAAGGCGCAGGGCGCTAGCCAGGGATTGGCACCTAAGCGGAATGGGTCCAAACGAGCGTGCTGGGCATAAACGCGCCATCAAACACATAGTGCGAAAGCCCAAAAAATATGATGCTGAACGTGCAAAGTTAACCACTCAAGATTTGGTGATATTGCTCAGGGAAATGCGACCTTCGCCGGTACTGGACCATGTGTTTCCAGAACGCAATCTTCCGGGTAAATGGCTTAAATATGACATGCGCACATCGACAAGTGAAAGCTCGCCAACCGAAGTCGATTTACATACGTTCAGCTTCTTGGATGCACCCCAGGATTGTTTGGAGGGACTTGCCGAAATCGCTCTACATGAGGCCACCAAGATTTCGGTAAGAGTTAACTTCAAGGATCAATACTGCCTTGATGTAGTGCCATACATGCTGCTTACAGAATTTTGGAGTGACATGCTTCCGATCTTCAAAGGTGGCGAAATGGACGTGCCTATGCAAAAGGTACTTGCGGCCATTGGCATTGAAGAAGATCTAAGAGTTGGTTTCCAAGGCATCGAAGACTTCAACGATGTATGGGCATTTCCACTCACTCGCCGACGGAAAAAAGGCGACAGCCGCTCAAGAAGCATTTACTTTGATGTGCCTAGCCGAGATCATGCCTCAGATCGATTTTGTGATGCGCTAGATAATTGGTTAAATCGTCCAGAATTTAAAATGGAGCTAACGCAAAGTGGAAGAGGTTACATCAAAGAGTTGTTGGGCGAGCTTCTAGAAAATGCTGAAAGGCATTCTGATGGCAAACGGCGTGATGGCGCATGGACTGTGGCCGGTTTTCTTGCCAAACGGTTGGTCGGAGGAGAGCAACGGTTCATCGCACACATCGGGATTGTGTCTTTAGGAGACACGTTCGTTGAGAGCTTAGAGCGAGCAACTGATGAGCAAAAATCAAATCTTAACGACTACATCAGTCTGATGACAAAGCTGGGGGCGCCACAATCAAAAGCTACGCTAATGACGTTAGCTGCGCTGCAAGATGGTGTAACTTGTGTACCTGAGGCAGATCTAGCGGATCGTGGCGGGTATGGTTTGATGCAAATGTTACAACTTACGAACATCCTAGGGGCCACAGAGAACAGCAACATGTTGCCTGAGATCACGATCGTATCAGGATCTTCTTGCGTCCAGCTCAAAACCCCCTATTTCTCGTGCGAGACCGTTGCGGGGCATGACGCTGCACGCGTGCAATGGTGCAACCAGACTAACTCTGCTAAGGTCGTTCCAGACGTAAAGCATGTATTTGACTTAGAAAAAGGCCTCCCAGGCACCGCAATTAGTATACGGTTCATACTTGATCCGCAATATCTGCAAAAAGTGATGGAAGGATTGAAAGATGGTAGAGCTTAACATTGATTCGTTCCTGCGAGGCAAGAATGTACGTAATCTTTCAGGTCATGAGCGTGGTGTCGTAGCGCGTGAGTTCTACGGATTGGATGATCTCGACACCGCAGATGAGGAAATAACCTTCGTTATTTCGAATGACGTAGATGCAATCGCAAGTTCGTTTTTTCAGGGCATGTTCTCTAAAAGTGTGCGCGAGTTCCCTACCGATGAGGAATTTTTGAGCCACTATAAGTTCTTGGCAAGCCCCAGTGTTTTCCGGCAAATTGAACAGGGCATTAAGCGTATTAGAACGAAACGCGGATCAGCGTTCGCTCATTAGATACGCGCGTTGCTTAGCTTGTCCGGGGTTAGTCGTTGGAAACTTGGAAAATTATCACAATCACATTGACTGTGATATCGTTGCTTTGGAATGTTGGGAACACGATTTACACTAAGGTTTCGAACTCACGAAACACGAGACGGCTGGTCAATCTTGAAGAGTTTAGATCGAGAGTGCGTGATCCTTTAGAGGATACGTTGCGTCGGACGGAAGCCATATTGAGGGATGTGTGTCAGCTATCACGCCAAGCCAATTTTCCAGATGATCTTGAGAATGATTTAATTAATAAAAACAAGGAACTAATGGATCTTATCTTCGAGGTCCAAGATAGACTGACAGACGCTGACGAAAGTCGGTTTTCAGCGGATTTTAACTGGCTTGATTTGTATGATCCGATGGAAGACGATGTCATGCAGAATATGAACGGCCTTCTTGCCCAAGATGCTGAAAGCAGCGCTCGGGCTGAGTGTGCGACGGCTTGCAGGACGTCGTTTAGGCGATTTAAGAAAACCGTTGTCAATAAGATTGAAACTCAGGTGGCCGCGCTTTCCGCTTGATCAACAGGGAAGTGTGACACTTCTACTTGGGGTCGTTTGCGGGAGGGGGCAAAATGACACTTTAAGCCTCCTCAGGGTTAGCTGCCGTTCGAGCTGAACGCGGCGAAAGAGGAAAAAGAGCCCAATAGTGACCAATGCTTCGCGATCTACTAAGGTCAGCTTTTCTACTGTCCTACATGGCGATGGTTTGCACAATTTTAGTCGGAAAGCATGATAATGCGATATCTTTATGGGTCTCTCCTTGTATTTCTCTTCTTGGCATTTGTGTCCCCAGCACAAGCTAAGCCCCTGAAGTTGGCTCAGAAACCCTGATCAAGCTTTCGCGCGAAACGGCTTCCGAGGGGGAGACCGGTAGCGGCAGCTCAAGATCGCGGAATGCGCTGGTGGAAGTGGTCCTCGCCAAAACCGAGAGCGCGGTAGAATTGGAGTACCGCCTGCCACCGGGTACCGAAGGGCGTGCAGGTTCGACAGAATGGATGTTCCCGGTTCGCATCCGAAAGAGTTCGGATGATCAGACTGAGGTATTGAATCGGACAGAGCTTCTGGCCCGACGTGATGCATGGCTAGAAAAGGCCCCACAGTTTCGTTCGTTGTGCGGCAACTCTGTCTTCACTTGGACGGTAGTGCAAATCCATTGTGAGGTAGACGACGTATCGCGCATGGTCGCGGCTTTTGATCTTTGGGTATGGGATGTCTCACCAGACCGAATGTGGCAAGAGCCCGGTACAACGTGCCCGTCCGTTGAACCCGCCCTGTTGAGGGTGGGGGGCGCCTGTTACGCTGCTTGAGCAGCGTAACGCCAGGG
>CANNFU010000025.1 GCA_947503965.1 uncultured Paracoccaceae bacterium | reverse complement strand
TCGCAACAACATTTGTGCCGCGCTTGCGAACGGATGCTGCGCCAGCGAAGGCAATAAATCCAATGACGGTTTCGTCCGCATTTCGTTCATCAGCGTTAGTGGCAGCGAAGGCCCTCAGCGAGTTCGCCGTTCTAATATACTGTTTTGCAGCGAAGACTGAGAGGCTATTTCGTGCTCCTTGGTGAATGCAACCATATCAATCACCATTGCAGCGCGACCGTTCAACAGTGGGTTTCGAGAATTGTGTCAGCGGCGGGGTAGATCCGCGCTTTCACTCTTGTTCCAATATGTCGAAAACCCAAATCATGGGTGAAATATCACTCAATCTTTGACGGCTCTTGTTTCCCGAATCCATCAGGCACTTCCCATGTCATCGGGTAGTGATCGTTTCCCCACCTACATATCTGTAAAAGAACCTTGCCGAGAGAAACACCCTTGTCCGTGAGAACATATTGGTGACGCGGCGGATGCATCTGATACGGTTGCTTTGTCGCGAGCCCGTGACGAACCATGGCTCCAAGCCGCTTGGTCAGAACTGTTGTGGTAATCCGCTCAGGCGATTCCAGAAATTGGTTGAACCTTGACTTTCCATTCAGCATATCGCGCACGATCACAAGGGTCCATTTGTCTCCAATGATGTCCAACGACGTGGCAATCGGACAGCTTGAACGATGTGCGTAATCTTGTGAGTTCATTCTAGCACAATAGCTCGTGACTTGCTATTGACAAGTTACTTTCTTATTAAATACCATATAGAAAGGATTGCGAGAGGTAGGACACCCATGGAGTTTCAGATCACATCGGTCACTACAGCCTGCTTGGCACTCCTGATGTTTCCACTCGCGTTGATGGTTACGATGCGGCGCATTAATCTCGGAAATGTGGTCTTTGGGAACGGTGATGATGAAACCTTGCTCAGGCGGATCAGAGCCCATGGCAATTTTACCGAATATGTTCCGCTTGCCCTCATTGCTCTGGGTATAGCTGAGATTCTTGGCGGGCCGTATTGGCTTTTGTTATCGTCATCAATTTCCCTTGTCGTCGGCCGCACATTGCACGCAGTGGCGTCGCTGTACATGCCCTACGCCGGGGCACCGAGAGGGATTGGAATGCTTATGACGCATGCCTCTTATTTACTTCCCGCGACATGGCTACTGGCCAACTCACTTCTCGGATGAAATTGCCCGCTAGTCGTTTTCCCCCAGGGAGGCCCTCTAGGGCCACAAAGGCGGGAAGCACTATGGTCGACTTTTTGGAGCACTCCTCGTCTGGTCTTAGCGTACCTTCCTGGTTCACTGTCTGATCAAGACCTTAGGTCGCGCGCCGAAACTCCCCCCCAAAGCGTTGCGTATGATTTCCGATAGCATACAAACTAGGTTGCGTTTTTGCTCGCGAACCGGTTCGCGACAACTGCCATGACTTCGCGGATCCGGGGCACATGTCGTAGTTCCTCATGTGTGACGACCCAGGCTGGATATGATGGTCCATCCGCCATGCGGCGAAGCGCTGAGTACTCGGGATGCGCGGCAATGTACGTATCTGGCAAGATCGCACAACCCAAGCCGCGCATGCTCAGCCGGGCCTGCGCCATCATGCTGTCGACCCGCGCCACGATCCGGGCCTTCGGGTCGTGCTGCAGGATCAGTTCATCGATCTCGCTGACGCCGCGCGGCAAGGTCCAGGACAGCCAGGGCTTCCCATTCTCCTTTTCGGTCAAGCCCGGAGGCGCGTAGATGCCAAGAGGGATGGGAGCCAAACGTCGACCAACAAGCCCGTCATGGGGGCTTTCGGCTTGTCGGATGGCCACGTCGGTCTCGCGTCGGTCTAGGCTGAGATATGCATTGGTCGGTTTCAGATCGAGTACGAGCCCCGGAAACCGACGCTGAAGTTCGACAAAAACATCGGCGAGCAGGTCCAGCATGAAGTCTGTCCCCGAGAGCTTCACCGTTCCGGTAACGGGAGGGGCTTCTAACGGAGCGGCCAGCGCATCGTCTATGCCGGTTTCGACGGCGCGAGCCACACGTACGAGATCATCGGCAGCCTGCGTCAGCACCACGCCACCCTTGATCCGTTCGATCAGCTTGAGATCAAGGCGTTGTTCCAACCGGCGGATGCGGCGCGGGATCGTGGTTGGATCAACGCGCAGCTTCTCGGCCGCGCGGTTTACATAGCCCGCTTCGGCAAGGGCAAGGATGAGTTTCAAATCATCCCAATCGAGGCGTTCACTTGGTCGCATATCCAAATCCTGCATCTGTGCAGGACAACCTGCACATTCCTGCATTGAGACACTATCGAGACAAGCGCATCCTGTCGACATCCACATCAACTAAGGAGGCCGACATGCCAACCATCCGCGTTACCGTCCCGAAATCCGCCTGGTCCAAGGACGAAAAGGCTCAGATCGTCGCAAAGCTCACTGACGGGCTCAACGATGTGGCGGGCACGTCCGGCAAGGGCGACATCAAGCAGTTCATCAACGTCCACATCGAAGAAACCGCCGAAGGTGGCTATGCGATGGGCGGTCAGGTGGTGGGCTGAACCATGGAACTGACCATCTCGAAACAAATCGATGCACCGCTCGAAAATGTCTGGGACATCGTCGGCCCGAATTACACTTCTGCGGGGGACTGGGCCAGTTCGGTTTTTGTCTCCGAGGCGCGGCCTGGCACACCAAAGGTGGCGCACGCACCCGCCGCAGGCCGCATCTGCGAAACCTCTCTTGGTCCCTTCACCGAAACAATTGAGGCCTATGACGACGCCCGCCACGTGGTGTCCTACTCCGCCACCGGCGCAAAGATGCCGGGATTTATGAAAGGTCTGCGCAACACCTGGACCCTGACGCCCAGCGGCAATGGCACCAAGGCCAGTATGACGTTGAAGGCCGACATCGCGTTTCCCATGAACGTCCTCATGGGCTGGATGATGAAGATGCAGTTCAAAAAGGCCCTGACCGAGACAATCGACGACCTGAAGATCTACGCCGAAACGGGCCGCCCATCGCCGCGCAAGGTCAAGGTCGATGCCTCCAAGAAAGCCGTCGCAGCGCGGCAGGCAATGGCCTGAGTAGTCGTGGCCGCCCGGCCATGCTTCCCTCTTAAAACTCAATATGGAGAGTCCAATGAAACCCATCCTATCCCTCGCCGTCGCGCTGGCCCTGACCACTGCGGCCAGCGCCCAGCAGATGCCCGACATCAAGGCCGAACGCACCGCCATGTACGGCGAAAGCGCCGCTGTTACTTCTGGCGACCCGGTAACCAACTACACCTATGACAGCGGCTATCTGGGCGCCTATATCGACGCGCCATTGCAATCGATCCAGACGTTGCTTTTACCGATGACGCCGGAGGAAGCCTTCCCGCTGGTTCATTCCGGCAATGCTGATTGGTCACTACAGATCGAAACACTGACATGGGATCACTCCGCCTCCGAGACGCCAGGTGAACTGGGCATGGGTTCCGTCCGGCGCTGCGATTTCGTGGGCGGGGCAGGCACCGCCTATGAGCGCGTCTTCGCAGTCGAGGAGAACCGCATGTTCGCCTATGACCTCGACATGGAGCGCAGCACGGTGCCCCTGCCGATCAAGGACTTCTTTGTCATCTGGACGCTGGAGGACAAGGGCGCCGACGGCACGTTGATCATCGCGCGCATCTACTTCGACGAAGCGCAAGAGATGGGCGGTAACGCTGCCGCTGCCGTGGGTAAGGCGCTGGCCGTCGACTTCCGCAACTTCGCCAACATCCACGGCGGCACCTACGTCGATATGTAAGCCGCACGCGCGAGGGCCTGGGTCCCGGCCCTCGTGCACATCATCGAAAGGAGGAGTGTTTTGCGTCTTATTGCGATACTTCTCCCCTGCAGTCTTGCCGCTCCGGTTCTCTCCCTCGATGTCGTTCAGGAACAGAGTACACTTGGCTTTAAGGTTCTGGTCGGCACGCGAAGCATCTCAGGGTCGTTCAACAATTGGTCCTTGGACGTCGATCTCGATGCGCGAACCGTTGCGGTCGCCGTGGAAACAGCAACAGCCACGACAGGCGACGCGCTATTGGATGCGATCATGCACGGCGCGGCTTGGCTTGACAGCGGCACCTATCCGAAGGCGACATTCCTGTCCAATGACATCGTCACCGTCTCCGGTGGCATACATCGTGCCACCGGGACCTTGAACCTGAAAGGCATCGACGTGCCGCTGGTCGTCATGATCCGGGAACCGGATCCGTTCGTGCCGCTCGTCTACGCTGTGGATGCGGCAGTTGACAGGCATGTCGTCGGGATGGACGGCTTTGCAGATAACGTCGCGCCGACTGTCATCATCAGCGGCGACATCGCCGTACGCCCCTGATCAACTTTCCGAGGATACAGAGAATGACAACGCTATCGGGAAGCTGCCTCTGTGGCACCATCCATTTCATCGTGCCCACTCCGTCACGTTTCGAGGTCTGTCACTGCGACGACTGTCGTCGTTGGCACGGTGTGTCGGCCATTGGCGTCGATCTTACAATCGTCACGCTTACATCCGGTGAAACGGCCCTGCGCTGGTTCAACAGCTCGCCCCCTGTCGAACGCGGCTTCTGCGAAACCTGTGGAAGCAGCCTCTTTTACCGCGCCAAGCATGATCCCAGAAGATGGTCGGTGTTTCACGGCGCTCTGGATGACGTTCCCGCGAGTATCCCACTCGGGCCACAGCATTTCGTCGGACGACGACCAAACCTTTATCGAATCGAAGGGCGGTCAGACTAAATAGTAGTTTGAAATCTCTGCGAGCATCCACACAATCTCTCGCTCTCTCGAGCAATGTGTTAGCGCTTCATGTGCTTCTCTACGATGATTTGCACCTGTTCCCGCAACCACATGTTCAGCCGATCAGTACGTCGCCGCTCATGCCAACACAGGCGCACCGGGACGGGATCGAGATTGAACGGCAAGCCGGCTACGCCGAGTGCAAACCGCTCCGCGTGCAGGCGTGCGATGGGAGCGGGCATTGTCGCAAGGGCACCGGTCCGAGCGACAAGATCAGGGATGGACGCAAATCTAGGTGTCCAGGCGATCACCTGACGGCTATGCCCCATCGCGGCCAGTCTTTGGTCGGTGTAGCCTGCTTCCTCTTCGCGGAAACCGACAGCGACATGGGTCGCCTTGAGATAGGTCTTCAACGAAACCGGCGGCAACACGTCAGGACGGTGAAGAACGACGAACGGTTGTTCGAACAATACTGATGCACCAAGACCCTTGGGCGGCGGCGCACCGACCGATACTGCAAGATCGACACGTCCGCCTCCGACATCTTGCCAAAGGGATTGATGGTCGACCTCCCGCACGCGCAAGGTCAAGCCTGGTGCCTGCTCTCTGATGTAAGAGACCAGATGCGCGAACGCGAGTTCATGAACATCGCCCGCTAGACCAATCGTAACCTCCTCCTCAACGGTTTTCGGGTCGAAATCGGAATGGGTCAGCGCTTGCGTAATGACGTTCAGAGGGTCGCGTATTTCAAGCCACAGGGCCTCTGCTCTCGGTGTTGGCTTAACGCCCTTCGGTGTCTTTTCGAAAAGCGCGTCGCCCAAGATATCTCGCAGTCGCCCAACGGACTGACTGACGGCCGGCTGGGACCGCCCAAGTCGTTCGGCAGCCAACCGGAGATTCCGTTCGGACATGATCGCATCGAAGACGATCAGAAGGTTCAAGTCAGGTCGCAGGCTCATAATTAATGCTTATGATACTCGTTAAGTTGTTCAATTAGAAGATATGATCATGAGTTCGTAAATTCGGATCATCGGCATCAACGCCACAACCTGAGAAAAGGAATGAACCAATGATCACCTCGAACCTTCGTATCAATCAATTGAGCGACTCCGCTTTTGACGCATATCTGAGCTACCTGAAGGTCCTCGATGCGAAAGACATCGACGCCTACGCCGCATTACTTGCCGAGGACGTATCGATTCAATTTGGGAATGCACCTGCAGTCGAAGGAAAGGCCGCGGTTGTTGAAATGCTCGGCGGCTATTGGCAGAGCTTCAAGAGCATCGAACACGACCTCCTCAACATCTACGGAACGGATGACGCCTATGTTCTCGAAGCGCTCAATCATTATGAGCGTCACGACGGAAAGAAGATCACTGTTCGCGCTGTCGCATTCACCGACAAAAACGAGAATGGACTTGTCACCTCTGTTCGCATCTTCGGTGACACTTCTCCATTGTTCGAGAACTAGGATTTCGCTGTTCCATGACTTTTTGTCCGGCGCCACTCCGTTAAGTGCCAGTAACAGAGCTTCCATTGACCGAGATGAGGTCGATGGCGGCTTTGTCCGCATCTTACCAGTTCGTACGCGGCGCAGCGAACGGCAATGTTTCCAGAACCGGCCCTTCGTGACCTGGGCGGCGAAAGTGCTAGAAGAGCCCATTGTGTCCCATGCTGCGCAACGCACCAAAGTCAGCTTTTGCGATGACGTCATGCCGCTAGAGTTGCTAGGTTGATGGCATGAAAAGCAAGTCCACCTACACCTTTCAGCGAGCGACGTCGGATGATCTTGCTCTTTTGGCAACATGGCAGTCGGCTCCACATGTGCGCGAATGGTGGGACTCAGAAGAGCCATATGATTCCGGAGACTTGGCCGACCCTCGGGTGGCACGATGGATAGTCTCGTTCGCTGACCAACCTTTCGCGTTCATGCAAGACTACACAGTGCACGGATGGGCAGACCACCATTTCGCTCATCTGCCCGAAGGATCGCGCGGTATTGATCAATTCATCGGAGAACCAGACATGGTCGGCTGCGGGCACGGATCGGCGTTCATCAAACAGCGAATGGATGATCTATTTTGTCGTGGTGCACCGGTCATCGCAACTGATCCACACCCGGACAACAAGAGAGCGATTGCGGTTTATGGGAAGGTGGGTTTCAAACCGTTGGGGCCAACCCGAGAAACCAAATGGGGTTTGATCCTTCCGATGGCGGCAAAGCGGTAGCTGAACCTCGACTGCCTTACAACATGGGCCAAGGAGCAAACTACTATGATTATGACGAAGTATGCGCGGACAATGGCGCGGTATGACAGATGGCAGAACCAGTCGCTCATCGCGGCGGCAGAAAAGATGACGGATGAAGATCGGTGGAAGAACCGGGGCGCATTCTTTGGATCAATTGCTGAAACGCTAAACCATATCCTCTGGGATCATCGAGTCTGGCTTGCCCGTCAGCGCGGCGACAGTACCACCGCTCGTGAGATTGGCGCACGCCATCCCTATACCGACGCCCCGCGCGATTGGTCGTGCCCGTCCGTTGAACCCGCCCTGTTGAGGGTGGGGGGCGCCTGTTACGCTGCTTGAGCAGCGTAACGCCAGGGG
>CANNFU010000024.1 GCA_947503965.1 uncultured Paracoccaceae bacterium | reverse complement strand
CCAGACCTCAGCTTGTGTATTCGGGCGGGTCAATCGGAAGCTGGCAGGCATGGCCGACCACGCGCCGTGACGACCTTCCTATCTAGTGAATGCGCTGCGCCGCAAAGCGCCCATGAGCTATAGACCTCATTTCTATAACTCATCACAGTCGCAATTTTGAGCGATAGAACTGTGTGTCACGCCTCCGTCAGCCCTGCGTCCTCAAGCTGCTCCTGATCCGGAAGATCCTGCAGAGTTTCCATGTCGAACGCGATCAAGAACTTCTCGGTCGTGACATAGGTGTAGGGCGCCCCACGTCGCGGGGATCGTGGGCCTGTCCCGATCAGCTCTTGCGCATGTAGTCTGCCAATCAGGTCGCGGCTGATCTCCTTGCCGAAGATGTCCTTCAACTCGTCCCGCGTGATCGGCTGGTGGTACGCAATGGCAGCGAGCACTGCAACGTCGTATTCGCGCAGGTCCAAATCCTGCTCACCCACATCCGCCGCCGCCCGGATAGCCGCCGCATAGGCCGGTCGCGTCCGCAGCATCCAAGCGTCGGCAACCTGCGCCACTTCGAATGACCGCCCTTCAAGATCAGCGGCGAGATCCTCAAGCAACAAGTCAACCGAGACCCCCTGCCCCACCACGCGTGCCAAATCCTCGCGCGGCACGGGGGACGCACTGGCGAACAGCACGGCTTCGATCCGGCGCATCCATTCACCCCAGCGCAAATCGGCAGGGAGGTTTTCCAACTCGCGGTCCAGATCGGTGGCAGATTGATCCTTCGCCATCGCTCAGATCCCGTAGAGCCGGAAGGTGTCGCGCCCGGTCAACTCGCGCACTGCACCGAGCGTAACCAGCCGGTCACAGAACCGCCGTGCGGCACGGTCAGATCGCAGCGACGTCAGCGCCGTGGGCGCGACGGCATCTGATGCCAGAAACATTGCCACAGCCTCCGCCGCTCCTTTTGCGCGCAGCTTGGGTGCAACATCGCGCAATCGCCCGGCCCGGCGTGACAGATCAGCGGCTTGTCTTATCGCTTCTGCGACCGCCGCTGTAATCGCGCGATGGCAGGCTAACCGAAGCTCTTCACCTGACTTTCGCAGATCACCGCGCTTCAAACCGAGCGCCAGTATTGGCAGCACATGTGACCACCCAAGCGCCTGCGCCAAAGCCGCATCGGCCAGTAACAGCGCCGTGGCGAGATCACGGGGCCGATCCTCGACAACAGCTTGCAGCACAGCCGCGGCCAGCGAGACCGGCGGTCCCTGCCCCGCATCGCGCCATGTGGCGATCTGATCAGTGTCCACTCCTGGCAAAACGCGCCGCAGCGCATTGATTGAGAGTGGGCGTTCAACGGCGCGCTGCCATAAAAGGTTGGCCTCCCCCGCCGGGCCGGGCTGATCGCCGGGCAGCAGGAACGCTACTGCATCGCGCAGGTCTGCGGCCCGTTCCGGGCGCCCCTGATGCATCACGCAGGCCTCGGCCGCGCGCAACGCCAGCCGCGCCCGCAGCAAGTTTTGGGGTAGGCTCTCGTCATTCAACACCAGATGCAGATGGCTTAGCGCCGCGCCTGACAAAAACGCCACATCTTCAGGGGTTTTGGACTGCGCAGAGGTGACCCAGGCGGGCAACCGGGGTAGTCTGTCAAAACTGTCAGCGGCGTAGGTCATACCCCAACACTATCGCGGCGCGGCGCTTCTATCCACAAAATAGAGCACAAACCGCCCCACCTTGCCGCTCTTTTTTATGTCCAATAAGTTTGCCTTATCGGACGTATAGGGATACGCTGCAGCGTAGTCTCAAGAATAGTGAATTTGTGGGGAAAAGGTGGACTCAGAAAGCGAGAAATCGACCTCGGCGCCCTCCGACGCGTTTGATGATGCTCAGGTCGACGAGAGAGATCAAGAGGAAAGCGATAAGATCGCCCTGCCCTCCCATATCGCCGGCTCCCGCACGCTCGACCGCTTGGTCGACACCGCCCGCGACTATGCCAAAGCCGCGACCGCCGAGAACACAAACAAGGCCTACGCGGCGGACTGGAAACATTTTGCACGGTGGTGCAGGCAGAAGGGCACCGATCCTCTGCCCCCGTCGTCCGAGATGATCGGACTTTATCTGACAGACCTGGCCGCGCCGACGAACGGCGCCCCATCGCGGTCGGCGGCCCGACCCCTCTCGGTCAGCACGATTGATCGCCGCCTCTCTGGCCTGACTTGGAACTATGCACAGCGCGGGTTCACGTTGGATCGCAAAGATCGCCACATCGCCACCGTGCTCGCCGGAATCAAACGGAAGCACGCACGCCCCCCTGTGCAGAAAGAAGCCATCCTGCCGGAAGATATCCTTGCCATGGTGGCCACGCTCGACTTCGACCTCCGTGGGTTGCGCGACCGCGCCGTCCTGCTTCTAGGATATGCGGGCGGGCTCAGGCGCTCAGAGATTGTCAGCTTGGACGTTGGGAAAGACCATACGATTGATTCCCGTGGTTGGATTGAAATCCTCAAGGATGGCGCCGTGCTGACGCTGAACGCCAAGACCGGTTGGCGCGAGGTCGAGATCGGGCGCGGCTCCGCAGAACAAACGTGCCCCGTGCATGCGCTGGAGCAATGGTTGCATTTTGCAAAAAATGACTTCGGCCCAGTGTTCGTGCGCACCTCCCGCGACGGTAAGAAAGCGCTGGACGCCCGGCTCAGCGACAAACATGTGGCCCGTCTCATCAAAACCACCGTGCTGAACAGCGGCATCCGCGCGGACCTGCCGGAAAAGGACCGTCTCGCCCTATTCTCAGGCCACAGCTTGCGCGCTGGTCTGGCCAGCTCTGCAGAGGTCGACGAGCGCTACGTCCAAAAACAGCTCGGGCACGCGTCGGCCGAAATGACCCGCCGCTACCAGCGACGCCGCGACCGGTTCCGCGTGAACCTGACCAAAGCTGCCGGCCTTTAGCCGCGGCAATCCGACAAAAAAGGCATTACGCCGCCCGCCCGCTCAACCGGCCATAGAAGCTGCGCTCTAGATGCAGCTCCCCCGCCCCGGCTTTTTCGACCATGCCGCGCAAATAACCACCCGGGGACGCCACTTCACCCGCCGCATGCTTGTCAAACACCAGAACGAGCGCTGCCGTCGCGATCAGCGGCCCAAGCCGCTCCTGTGCAAGGTTCCAGGCATGTTCTGAAATGCCAATCATTGGCCTCAACTGCCCCGCAACGCGGTGCAGATCACCCCAATCCTTCAGATACCCGCCCATATTGCGCGCCCAGGACGCAAATTCAGGACAGGCCTGCATCACCGTGGGCAAATCGAGCGCCGCACCACGTTTCTTGCGCGTTTCCGCCACCCACTCTTCCAGCTCCCTATCGACTTGCTCTTCCGGTGGCGCATTTGGTGCCACGGCCGCCGCGTTCTCTGTTTCAGAGGACTTACAGGTTACAGGATCAAGTTGTTTTGTATTTAGTATATGAGGGTCGGAATTGACCTCCCTGGGGTTCATTTCTTGAGTTTGTTTAGTTGTTTGTCCACTGGTATCAGAGGTGTTTTCCACAACCTGATCCACCTGCGTTGCCTTGAGATAGGCTCCCTCCACGCGCACCTGAAGCTCACTGAACCAGGCGAGGAGTCGTTCGAGCGTCTCTGAAGCGACATTGCGGCGTGGCAGACGGCCCAGAAGCTCCTCGAAGAGCGTGGTTAACTGCGACCACGGGCCTCTCAGCGCGCCACTGACGGCCGCCTCAATCCGGGCGCGGATCATGCGCCGTGCAACCGTGATCTGGCGCTTTAGCCGCTGGCAGAGCGCACGTTCGACCTGCAGTTCCGCATGCAACTGCTCGAACTCTGCGACACGCGCCGAGAGCGGCGACAGATCGAAGCCATAAGCCTCTACAATGACGCCATCCGCGTCTCTGCGGCCCCACCGCTTCCCGTTGGGGCTATCTTTGAAGGCGATCACGCCAGTTTCAGCCAAACGCCGCGCATGACGTTTGAGGGCCGACAGAGAGAAGCCCGTCTGCTCCATCAGATAGGCGTTTGATGCCCAGACGATCGGACGGTGCCCCTCTTCCCAATCCTGGGCCTGTGTGAAAGCACCGAGCGTGTCGAGGAGCATCATGTCACCGGCTTTCAAGCCGATGTGAGCACCCACGCGTTTGACGGCGACGAATGCTGTTGACTTGGGTACAGCTAGCCGTTCACCGGCTTGTGCGAGCTGCTCTGCCACGCCAAGACCCGGTGTCGGCTTGCGCCAACCTGTATGTTTCATGCCTGTATCTCACCTCCGATTTTGTGGAGGCAAAAGAATCCCGTTCGCCAAAACGACGTTCTTTCGTTGACAGTGATTCGCGGGAGCGGTATCCAGTAGGTGTCTAATCTAATCGGATAAGCTCTCGGGCCGGATCGGCTTGGGGGCTTTTTCTTTTGCCTCAGGTCATGTTGTCGATGTCTCCTCAGATTGAGAGAGAAAATCCGCGTAGAGCTGATCGAGGTTCTCAGAGAGAAACTCCCCGAACTCAGCGGAATCCTTGGATGTCAGCGAGATGCTGTAGGCCCGGCCTGAACGGCCAATCACGCCCTTGATACGACCCTCTCCGGCCGTCCAGGTGCGCTTGGCAGGCGCAGCCTTTACGGTACGGCGCTTCGGCACCCTACCCGCTTCGACAACTTTGCTGTGTAGTATTTCAAACTTTGTGTCGCTGTCGAGTTGATCAAACCCATCTGTGGCCAGCACACTGTCAGCCACAGTAACGTTCGTCTTCACAGCCATTAGCTTTTTCAAGTCTTCCCAGCGATCACGCCCGATCTGCTTGGCAGGTCCAATCGCCGCGATGACGTGTTCTGGCACCACGCCTGCTATGGAAAGCATTCGTGACAGTAGCGTACCATCGATAGTCAGCGCTTGCTGAATCACGTCCTTGCCCTGACCCAAGTTATGTAGATTCTTCGCAAAGAGCGCTTTTTCGATGAAGGACAGATCTGCCCTCGCCGTATTCTCCTGACCTTGCGCCAAAACATGGGCTACATCGTCCATTTCTTTGACCACGGCCCGCACTGGTTGCCCAAGTGCGCGTGCTACGCGTACGCGGCGATGTCCGAAGACCACCATGTACCGATTAGGGGTCTCCGGATGGGGCCGTAACAGAACCGGCGTGTCCTGCCCACTAGCAGAGATCGACGCCTTCAACTCATCGAAGGCCTCATCATCTCCGCTGAGACGATCATTCACGAACGAGGCATCGATGAGATCCGGATTGATCTCGACGATTGTTTCGCCTTCGAGAAGACGTTTGGAATTCTCGGCCAGACTATCAATAGAAACCTTCATCGATTTTGAGGCTCCACGCATCGCATAGCTTGAGCGGCCTCCATCGACAGGTCTTTCGGCTGGTTGCCCGATAACGGATTTCAACAGGTCTTTTCTGGCCATGTCGCCCTCCTTTTTAAGGTTCTCAAAGCACCGTCTGCACGGCTGTCAAAACACATCTGCACGGCTGTCAAATTCATGAACTATCCCGCCCCCAAGATTGGTGCACCAGATCAGCAATCTCGTCATTCACAGCATTGAGGGAGGTGATCGCCCGGTCATATGTCGAGCGCACAAACTGCGCCCGCTCAACTTCATATAGCGTCTGTTTGGTGATGCCGGCATCTGAGATTGCTGTGGACTTAACCATTTGTGCTTCGAGCATCTCATTGGGGAACATCGCCTGCAAAAAGCCGACCATTTGTTTTTGCGGGCCATCGGTTGGCTCAAAGCGCGTTACAAGGTAGCGGAACCATTTGAGCCGCATCTCGGCCCCAGCTTCTCGGATGGTCCGAAGAATACCGCCTAGCATCAAAAGGAACTGACTCATCGACATCACATCTAGCATCTGAGGATGCACCGTTATGAGCACAGAACTAGACGCTGTAAGAGCAGTTAGAGTTAAATACCCAAGCTGCGGCGGGCAATCGATCACGACGACATCGTAGCGATCTTCAACTTCTTTCAGAGCTTCTGAAATGCGCGTGAAGAACGCGCGGCCCTCAGAAGGGTCGCGGCTAGTCAGCGCAACAGGCGTGTCATATTCATACTCCTGTAAATCCAAACTTGCAGGTACAATATCAAGGTTTGGGAAATTTGTTGGTCTTATGACTGCGCTGATCGGCTGGCGCTCGTCATCATATCGTAGCGTTTCGTAAAGGGACGAAACAGAGTCTAGTTCAGGCTGAATCCCATGCAAAGCAGTGAGTGACGCCTGTGGATCTAGATCGATCGCCAGCACCCGGTGACCTTTGAGAGCGAGGTGCTGCGCGAGGTGCGCTGCAGTTGTCGTCTTACCACTACCCCCTTTGAAATTCACGACCGAGATTACATGCAACTCTTCACCATCTGCGCGGTTAGGTAAGTAACGCCGCTTGCCTGGTCGACCATGCGCATCGAGGTAGGCTCGAAGCTCAAGCATTTGCTCGGCAGAGTACGACCGGCGACCTGAAGCCGACGTCACTGGCTCTGGACCCTTACCTTCCAGATGCAGCTTTTTGATCGTCGATTGAGTAACACCGAGAAAATAGGCCACTTCTGCCAGTGAAAACTGCCGTAGTCCTTTTTGAGCATCCGGTGGATACTGCTCCTGACGCAAGATATTGAGTCTGTCAGAAATCAACTCTCCTTGTTGGAGGATGATCTCGTCAAAGGCCATATCGCCTCTATTACTCTGGAATGGTGCTTCTGCCATTCTTGTGCCCCGCCTAATATCGCTTTTAATGCGATTTCTCTGGTTAAACTGTGACTACAGTGGAAGCGGCTTATCCACAACATTTTTTTCTGCTGGCGGAAGTGTACCTCCAAACCATGGAAGAAAATGGCGTCGGCACAAGACTCTGCGGGACCGCCACAATTAGCTGCTACATCTAGGTAATGTCGCAATCTTCTAAAATTGCTGCAAGAAACAGATTCCGCGCTGAACTGCTCATAACTCACTGTTTCAAATGGCTTTTCCGGATCTGCACGGCTGTCAAACAATGACAAAGTAGATTTAGCTCCGTCGCTCACCTGGTTCTGATTGCTACTCACTGGTCTCTTACCACTGACCCAAGAATGACCCTATCCAAGAATTCTTGCGATTATCTAATCTACCGGTCACCAGTCGGAAACTGAGGTGTTTAGGCACAACGAAGAGATTGAATCGGTGCCCGATTCTCTCAAGCGATTGTATTCTGCTGGCCGGTCGATCCGGCCGGCAAAGAGATTGAGTCGCGCCTTTCGGACTTTAAGCATTCATTGCCTGAAGTTTGGCCGCGTCTTGGTTGACGGCTTTTCCAAGTCTTGCGTAGAAGCCAAAAACATGGATCGACATCGTGAAGTAATCGGCACCGGTGTTGCGGGTACATATCTTCCAGACCCTGCCACGTTCGTCCAGTCTGCCCGTGGAGGCCGGTCGAGGACGCGATGCGTGCGGGCCATCGGGTTATCGCTGTTGACGCGCTCATCGGTGATGTCGACGTCAAAGGTCAGGGTGGAGATCATCCGACGCCCTTTGAGGTCTCGATGTCAGTGCTATCGAACTTAATGCAGTTGGCGGTCATTGCTGTGCTCCTTCGTCTGGTGTTGCATGATGATCAGAAGGCAGGGGCGATTGACCCAAACACACCGAAGGCGAAGCGGAGAAGGGCAGGGTGCTTATCCGTCTGCCCCTCCACCTGACGATTTTGCAGGCAAGACGTCTGCTATCGACTTAATCAAATGGCCCCGCCAAGGCGGGGCCATTTGGTTCTTACCCGCGAAGAAACCGTTAAACGCAGTCAGGAACCCATTTGTCGAGCTTGGCTTTCTGATCTGGCGTCAGGCCCATCAGCTTTTGCGTGGTGGGATCGCTCACCAGCATTTCCATCTTCTCAGCTTCTTCGGCCTTCTTGAGCTTGGCGAAGCCAGCGACGCGGTCGTCACGGGCATCGCAATCAAGGAAATCACACATCAGATCAATGAGATAGGTTGCCGAAACCCGCGCAAAGAAGTTCTCTGCGGTCGGGGTCCAATGCTTGCGGATATCTGCGCCTGCTTCGTCCGCGATCAAATTGAAGAATGCGGGATCGCCAGCTTGATAGGGCAAGGTGCGCGTGATCGCCTCAGTGATCTTGGCGTTACGAGCCTTCTTGCCGCTCTCACGGAAGGTGACAAACGCTAAAGAGAGATCCTCTACACGCTTTCCTTGCTGCCAGTATTCACTCGCGTCCATCCCGTGATCCAAACGCGGCTCGCGCGAGAAGCCATCTTCAACGCTTGGCGCATTGGTCGGGCGGTTTAGTCGGATGCCAAAGACGCTCTCGAAACTGCCTGAGACGTCCGATAGACCAAAACCCAACAGGTCCAACACAAGTTCTGGCTTCGCCAGCAGGGCAGCTTGGACCGACGCAAGTCGGATCGCCTGCATGTCGGTGGTGAGTTTCTGCGAGTAGGGGGATTTCGGCGTATCCGTTTTTGACGTTTGCGGCGCTTGCAGAACGCCTGCTTCAATGGCTGCTTTTTTGTCTTCGGGTCGTACCAAGCCTGCGGTTACTTCCAATTTGCCGGAACCATTTACAAGAATGATACAGCCTGCGTGGGCTCTTTGATCTGTAAAATAGTCACCGTCGAGGATGGCCTGCAATGTGGACAGCCGTGCCTCTCCCGCTTCATCCAGCACACCGCCGTTGGCCAGTTCCGCTAATTCGTCATATTCCTCGGCCTCCGCCCCGGTCAGTTCACCTCCGATTGGGTAAATACGGGCCAGTTTCATTTGATCGAGATCATAGTGGTTCAACCAAGCCTCGCTGCGGGTCTCGGCCCATGCCCAACCTTGCGCCTTAATTGGATCAGCACATGCAGTGTCTAGCTTCTCGGCAAAGAGTTGATCCAGAAGGGCAGGGGAGGCGAGGAAGATCTCTTCAGAAAACAGGTCGCGCGTGACCGCACCGCCCTCGGCCTCATAGGCGTCGACTCCGACAAACTTAGCGCGGCGGTCGCTAGCCTTGATGGCATCGGGATGCAGCGCGTTCTTGATTGCACTCTCGGAGATGGCTTGTCCCTTCACTTGGTCCAGAATGCTTAAAGTGAGTGCCTCATCATCAGAGAGCGTGAAAGCCTTGGCGGTCCCAAGACTGATTTCACCATCTGTCAGTGCGTCCAGGACAGCGGCGGGCAATCCAGCAAGGGCCAGACGCTGATAGACTCGGGCTTCCGTCACCGCGAACGCAAGGGCGATCTCTGGCACGGTGGCCCCGCGCATCTTCATGCGCCCGAAGGCGCGGACTTCATCGGCTGGGGTCATATCCTCACGCGCCGCGTTTTCGGCGCTGGCCCAGTCCTCGGCCTCGAGGGCGTCAGCGGCAAGCTTGACGGGTACAGTCACGAAAGGGTGGTCTTTGGACCGCTTAGCGATCAATTGGATAGCGCGCAGACGGCACCCGCCTGCCACAATCCCAACCTTGCCGTCCTCATCCATGAGGCCTGCAAGGTTATGAATGAGGCCAAAGCGCTCAATACTGTCAGCGAGGTTTGCGATATGAGCGTCAGAAACGGTTTTGCGTGGGTTGAGATCGGAGATGGAGAGCATCTCTAGCGGAATTTGCAGGATCGCGGTGCTGACGTCGTTTGTTTTGATCGATTGTTGCTTGGTCATTGTTCTGTTCCTTTCAAAGACTATCATGACTGCTCAGAACGCCTCTGAGGGCGTCGAGCGACTTGTTTTGTTGGAAAGCGTTTGGGAACGGAGTCTAAGCATCTGACCGCCTTGCCTCCGACCGGTCGGCAGGAGTCCCCTTTCCGACCCCTTTAGGGATCGTGGAACAGCGCAGCCGTCTTTTCTCTTTTCTGGAATGTGCCAAGCTGGGTCAGAGGGGCAGGGGAGGGGGCCGGGCGGTTCGCGGCTAGCAATTGAACTGTTAGATCGTCTCCCGCGACGCAATGAAGGTCATGACCGCGCAGTTGTAGGACGATCGACAGTGTTTCCGAGGCTTATGAGAAAGAAGACTTGACGCGGCTCAAAGAGACCCAAATGTCTCAACACCAAAGGATCGTCGCGTTCCGCGCCTCGTCCGGTCTACCCGATGGAGCGAATGGCCGGATGCCTCGCCGAGAGATGTTCCGGTGGCCCGACTTGGCGATAAAAATTTGATCGATCAGATGCCTTCAGCAGGAATGTTGCCTGAAACACTGGCAAGCAGAATAACCTCAGTTTTCCCTTAGTGCCGAAGAAATTGATTTCACCAACTATGAATTCAGTATTTTGCGTCTTGTAGTTTGTCACAACTGATACCTCATGAGTACTTTCTCCGAGGTCTTCGTAGAACGAAAGATCAACGTTCTGTCCGTGTAGCGGATAGACATGTAACCAAAGCAGTGCTGCACCGTCGTTCGTTTCTAAGACTGATCCTGCTTTGGTCGTGAGCCTGCCATCGGTGGACGAAAGAGAGGCGCGGCCCACCAATCTCATTGAGGCGTTCGGTATCATTGGTTCATCCATCACAAGCTGTCCCCCGATTTGTTGGCTGGTGACCGAGAATTCAGATCTGTAAGTGCCTAAACAACTTGAACCGGCCCAGCTGTTTTCGTGTGTGTTGAAGCGATAAGGTTGCGATGATTAAGCTGTTTCCCACCAACACGGCACCGTTTGAATCGTTCTGAAGAACTCCTGGTTGATCACCTCACTTTAATTCTTAATATCCGGAGGTTGAAACTATCAACTGGACTTAGTCACGAACACAGGCGAAATCGGACGAACACCAACGAACCAGAAACGTTTAGACATTTGATTAAGCGCGGTAAATTTTATGCGCCCCCGCCCAGTGACGGCAGAGACGTTAGGCAACTCTTTGCATATGCGGTCGAGAAGGGACTTGGACAACCTGTAGACGAAGAAGGTGTGCCCAGTGGTCAATGGACGCCTGAAACGCTGGCAGAAGCTATATCGAAGATTGACCACCCCGACGCTCATGTTGATCTTCGAACGGTTCAGTATTGGTTCCAGATGAGCAACCAACGGAACATCAGCTCTACTAATTGTCGTTGGTTGGCGAGGATCTTCGGTTGTGGTGAAGCGGACGCAGTTTCAGACTGGCAGTCTGCTCTTCTTGCCGCCCGAAGGCTGTTTCTGGAAATTCGTGCTCACGAACAGCCGTTAACGACCGGACAGGTCGACGATGAAGACGAATCTCCAAACGCTGCGTTGAACTACCCGACGGCGCAGGATGCGCAGGAGCGCAAGAGTCTCAGCATCGAAATACAAACGATGGCGATGTTCAGCAGTGAAAGGGCGCTCACATTACCGCTGGTGGTGTTTGCGGGAGCTTGTTCACTCGCATTGATCGCTTTGGGGCTGAACATCCACAGCGTCATCTATGAACAGGACAACGGGATTCTTAAGCAGGTTGGGTTTCTGTGGGCACCCAATTGGACAGTCGTTTTTCTTGCCGTACTCCCCACATTCTTGGCCCATCTGATTGAGTTGCTTCGTTCTTGGAGAGAAGAATTGCGACCGCAGTTGTTATTGGTTTTGGCCGCACCACGGGATGTTCAATCATGGGGCCAAAGGGTTGTTGAAGCGAGACAGTCGTTCTTGGTCGTCTTCTTCGTCACTGTGATTATTGCTTCCGGATACAATTGGGTTGTAACTCATCTTACGCCTTTACTCGATGGTGATCCGGGTCGATGGCCGATTGACTGGGGTCGTATTGCCATCGTCCGCCCAGAAATCGTGTCGATCCCAGCGGCAATCGCATTTAGTGGCCTCGTCTTCGTTTACAACGGGTTCACCGCCTATTTGTTCTTCACCGGCCACGTGTTTCTTCTATTATTGAAGAACGACTTTTCTCGTGTCGTGAAAGGGCTCAATCGCGACGATGCTCAGACCAATGCGGCTAGTATCGAAATGATCGCCGTGACCTTGATGGATGGTATCTTCAGATGCAATGCTCTGGGTATCGTCATCACAATCATGATGAAGCTCCAAAGCGACTTCTTGCTGTCGAGTAACACGAACATTGTTGATTGGCTTCGCGCCGACATCTTGATGACATTCGGACAAGAAGTGACAGTTGTAAGAGATCCAATAACGCGAGCTATACCGCCAGGGTCCCTCTATAGCTTCTTGTGTGTCCTAGCGATAGTAGGGACCTTTGTGCTTTGTCAGGCCAAGATTAGACATGAACTGAGCCGGATAGGTCTTGGATGGTCAGGAAGATGGAAGTCACCTTGGACGAGCATGAATAGTTCGATGCTCTTTTTGGTTCTGAGTTACTTTAGCATCGGTGTTGTTCCCGGTTTCTCAGTCTTAGTTCTCTTATCATTGTTGTTAACGGTTTATCTGGTGAGCAAACCGCTAAAATACGTACCAATGTCCGTCGCATAGAGGATTTTTCAATGGAGACAGCGCCGTTTTTCCCGAAGGTCGCAGAAGGACCTCAAGATGTTCAAGCATATTGGACGAAAGCGGATGACGGCGTTCGTATCCGGGTTGCGCACTGGCGCAATGCTGCGCGACCCAAAGGGACGATTTTCATATTGCAAGGAAGAACCGAGAATATCGAAAAGTATGGCCGCGCAGTCGAGCAATTTCAAAAAGAGGGATATGATGCTTTTGCGATTGATTGGCGTGGTCAAGGGCTTTCAGATCGTCTTACTGATGACCGCATGATGGGCCATGTTGGCCAGTACCGGGATTACCAGAAAGACTTGGCAGCATTCATGAAGGTTGCCCGAGAACTGAGTCTTCCCAAACCGTGGTTTCTCTTTGGTCATTCCTTAGGCGCATGTGTCGGGTTGCAGTCATTGATTGATGGTTTGCCGGTCAACGCGAGCGCCTTTTCAGCGCCGCTATGGGACATCAACCTCCCTTCCCTTCAAAAGATCGCGGCATGGCCTTTCTCATGGGCTGCACAAGCGATTGGAAAAGGTGCAACCTACTCACCTGGCACACGTGGCGAAAGCTATGTACTTACCACGGAATTCTCCGCGAACAGACTGACACATGACCCGGACATGTACCGTTACTATCAGAGCGTTTCGGAGAACCTAGTTGATCAACAGATAGGGGGTCCTAGTTTGGGATGGCTGTTTCAAACCCTGAAGGAAACGAGCCGCCTTTCAAAACTCCCGTCACCCCATACGCCCTGTATCACATTCTGCGGGGCTGAAGACACCATTGTAGCTATCCCGGCGGTTGAGCAACGCATGAGGCATTGGAAAAACGGTTCCTTCGAGCTTGTTCCAAATGCCCGACACGATGTTTTGTATGAGAGTGCGCCGACTCGAGAACATGTTTTTAGGTCAATTTTGGCACATTTCGACGAATTTAGCCGAAGATAAACTTTGCTTCAACCGATGTTGCATTCGATGTTTGAGCTGTTGAGGCCCGCTCAAACTGCAGCCGCAAAATTCCAAAATGACAGTCTCAATATGAGCGTCCCGGCTGACTGTAACATATGGGGCTTGTTCCGGTGACGGGCATGATCGCACTTTAACGAAACCAGCCGTTCGTTCGACGCGTAGCGAAAGAGGAAGAGGAGCCCATCCTGTAAGTTCGTTTTTCTCGCTGCGTGCGCTCGCAGCGTGAGAATCGTCGCACTTGCTCGGTTCGCGACGCTGCGCGGCGGCGGCGAT
>CANNFU010000023.1 GCA_947503965.1 uncultured Paracoccaceae bacterium | reverse complement strand
AAGGTTGTGAAAGCCGCGCATGCCCTGGCCAGCCTGATTATCGGCGTACACGTAATCGGGGAAGTCGTATTCGGAGACAAAGTCGCTCAGCCGCAGGTAGACACCCTTGCGGACCGACACCAGATCCATTGCACCAGTGTCCAGATTGCGCTTGAGCGTCAACAGGAATTGCGGGTCTTGGTCTGCTGCCTGATAGACTCCGCTCATTGGAGTTTGCGTTGTGGCGATCCCGGCTGGCCCCATGCCGACAGGTTGGGAGAGGCCCGGCGCATTTGCGGCCTCGGCCACGGCCTCAAGCGGGATCAGATTGGCCTGCAGCTCTCGGTTGATGACCATTACGAAGTTTGATGCGTTCTGCTCTTGGTCATAGACGGCGAATGACAGCACTTCGAGCGGGGTGTTCCCATAGCCCAGTTCGGCGATGGTGTTCCCGGTGACATGGGCCCCGTCGGTGAGGCTGGATGTTGGCAGGGTTACCAGCGGGGTGCATGTGTAGGCCGCAACGATGGTCTGAACGCCATCAAGGTCAACAATCTCCATCGCCCGAATGGGCGCGCGTGTTTCCATCTGATCGTGCACGGCGTGATAGATTTCAACGCTGGTGGTTTGGGTGTCGCCGCCGAAGGGATAGGGTATCTGGTTCAAGGTCGATGCGAATTCGCCTGTCGACAAACCAGAGACGAACAATGTGCCATCGGAAAAATCCAAATCCGTCACCGTCAGCGAGGCCGATGGGATGTCGCGCCAGAATGTGACCCCTTCGTCCAGCGCGGCGCCAAGCTGCGTGCTGGTTGCGGGCAGCGCTGCCAGATCAAGTGTAGTGATTGTGCCATCGAATGTGACCATGACCACCGCAGGCATGGTCCCAGCCGTCAACGAAACGAAGGCGGCCTTTGTTGCCGGATTGACGGCAAGATCATTGAATGTGATGTCAGCCTCGGCGACGCCCAAAGTGTCGGCGAGGGCCCGGCTGAAGCCTTCGAACTTGTAGGCGGTTGACTCCGTTGTCGCGTCCGCCTCGGGCAGCGTATATGCGTGGATTGCCGCGCCAGCGCTGTCCGCCACAAACAATGTTGTCGGGTCTGCGAATTCCAGAACAGTTGCGGACAAGGGGGCTTCCGCCATTGCGGCGATGGGCAGTGTTGCGACGGCTGCAGAGGATAATAGCATTTTGAGGCTTGAGAGTGTCATGACGTGTCTCCGGTCAAGTTATGCACACCCAAACTATGTCGCGGCAGTTCACCATTGAGTAGTCGACTGCGCGCGCAGTCAGTGCGCGCAAACCTGACAAGAAATGGCCGCACTCTAATGCAACAGGTTCTTCAAAAGGCTGAGCGCCAATCCTATTGCACCGGTGAACGTGCCACCCAGAATTGTCGGAACAATCCGCCGGGAAAGCCGGAACCCGATGCGCCCGCCATAGAAGACGAGCAACATGATGGCCAATACCTGTGCAATGATCAGACCAGCGGCAGGGTCATAGACACCCGCGGCGCTGAGCAGCATGGCCAATGTCGGACCGTTTGCTGCGATCAGGGTGGTCCGGCTATGCGTCCAGCTTTTCCTCACCAGCGCGGTTGGCCTGCTGCCCTGTCTTCAAAACGGTCGAGGCAAGGTCGGCGTAAGTCTTGGCCAGGGTGACAGCCAAAACGGTCGTAAACAGCGTTCCGGCCATCAGCAAAGGGTTTAGGCCGTCAGGCCTGGTGGCCATCAAAACCCCCATGACCGTGACAGCACCGTAAATGACACCAAATGCGGCCTCATCTATGGACGCGCTACCCTCCGTCGCAACGTCTTTGGACACGCCTGCGCCTCAGGCCTCGATCGGGTCCTGGTCGCGCATCCCCATGAAATATGCGACAAGGCTCAGGACGATTGCAGTAGAAGAAACGAGTGTCATCACGGTTCCAGGGACAAAATTCACGAAGCCGCCCAAATCCATGAACAGGAAGTATCCGACGTCAGCCAACCCGCCGACAATGGCCGTAAACACCATTGCGGTAACAGAGCCGCGCCAAATGAAAACCGCGCCAAGCAATGTGAATGCCCCGATCCAGAGAAGATTGAAGCCGTGCTGGTTGATGACGGCGCCGACGGCCTCATGATACGTGCCGGCCAGAAGTGTAGGGTCGACAGCATCGGCGATGCCCGCAACGGCCTGAGGGGTGTCGAGCGAGATCGTCATGACACCTGCAAACATATGGACAAGGCCCCAAACGACCCAAAGTACGGCAACGATTTTAAGTAGAAGCGAAGTTGTTGATGTGGACATGATTATCTCTTTCTAGGTTGGGAGCGCGGCGTCGAACGCCACAAGTGCTTCGCGCAGTTGCAACGCCAGTTCGGGCGTATTGAGCCGATCCGTATCGTTATTGAAGTGATCATTGAACGGCCCGAACGAAAAGGACGACGTGACCTTTGCGCCGAAAAACGGGAAGCCGTCCTGCGCAGCGGCTAGCACATTTTGCCCTCCGCGCTTGCCCGTCGATGTTGCCATCAAAAGGGTCGGCTTGCCTTGGAAAATCTCCATCTTGATCCGGCTGCACCAGTCAAAGATGTTTTTGAATGCGGCGGTGTAGCTGCCGTTGTATTCGGCCAAGGATATGATCACCCCGTCAGCCGCCCCAATCTTTGCATAGAAGTCCTGTGCCTCTTGCGGGATGCCGGTTTTTTGGCGCTCTGGGCTGTAAATCGGCATTTCGTAGTCGTTCAGGTCCAGCACCTCAATCTCGACTGGCGCTGCCAGTTCATCTTGGAGGACCTTGCCCGCGTGTGTGGCGAGTCGCTTGTTGATAGATTTCGTGCTGTTGCTGGCAGCAAAGACGACGATGTTGGAACGTGCAGGCATCAAGGAAATCCGAGCTTGATTGTTTGCTTTGGCCTCCTAGATGCTCTGTACAAAACATATACACAACGCGCAAAAATGCGCACTGAGTGCGCGAAGGATAAGCATAAGAGATATGGATAAATGGGCGGAACTAAGAACGGCGTACCAAGTGGCGAAGCTGGGCACCGTCAGTGCTGCGGCAGAAGTTCTTGGACTTCACCGCGCAACCGTTAACCGCCACATTGATGTCCTTGAGGCAGAGATCGGTGCTCGCATCTTCATCCGGCACGCGCGCGGATATGCCCTTACGGAGCTTGGGGAGGACGTGCTGCGCGTGGCCCAAAAGACCGAGCAGCTGATCGATGATCTTGCGGGTCGCGCCCGTGGGAAAGAAACCCAGATTGAGGGTGAAATCAAGATCACGATTCTTGCGCCGTTTTCCGGATGGCTGATGGACCCGATCTTGCGGTTTCGGCAACAGAACCCTCATTGTCGGGTTTTGGTTGACGCAAGCGATGACCTTGCGCGGCTGGAATACGGTGAGGCACATATCGCGCTGCGTGCGGGGCCAAAGCCCGATCATCCCGACTATGTCGTGAGCCGTTACAAAAACGTTAGCTTCAATTTATACGCCCATGAAAACTATGTCACCCGACATGGTCTGCCAAGAAGCGCGGATGATCTGGAGGGCCATACATTTGTGGTGCCGGAAGCGCCAGAGGGTCGCCTGCCTTTTGGGTCTTGGATCAAAAACCACGTGCATAGTGACATGATCGCGCTGACGTCGCGCGCCGTTGGCGTCAATTCCGATGCAATCTCAGCCGGGGTCGGGTTGGGTTTCATCAGCGATCATGAAGCGCAAGCGCGCGGTGGGTTCCAACGCGTGCTACCACCAAATCGGAAGTGGTCTGTGGCGCTCTGGCTGGTGACGCATGTCGATCTTCATCGGACTGAAAAGGTCCAAGCCATGTTGCGCTGCATTAGGACTGTGCCTGGATAGATGCCGGCGCCCGCTTTTTAAGAAACGTGTTTCATAATTTATAGCGGTTCTCTGATCGCGGTATTGTCAAGGGCGTTGGGTTTGCTGTCCGCCGGGGTCTTGGTTCTCTCCGAAGTCAGGTGATGCTGCTTCATGATGGCGTCCGGGGCTGATCGTCTGGAATGTCATTCACGAGGTTGGTGCCGGTTGCGCCACCTCGACCGCTTTACGCGAGATCGATCTGCCTCCGTCCCGGAGGACGCCAAACCCACCCTATCCCCGGGCGGGTATTCTGTTTGTCAGGTTGCAGGCTCCTTTGTCCAGTTGAACTCGGTTCCATTGCGCCAGATGGCGTGAAGGATCACGGCGATTTTTCGCGCGGTTGCTACGGCGGCGTTCTTGAAGCCCTTGCGCGTGCTGAGGCGGATTGCCCAGGATTTGAGAGGTGAGAACCGCCTGACCTGTGTCACCAATTCCACCGCTTCCTGCTTGAACTCGCGGCTGAACATCCTTCTCGTCATGTAGAGTCTCCAGTTTCATAAACACCTTATCTCGGTGTCCACGAAACCGGCAGCAGGCCAAACATCGAGACCAACATTACGGCTCATGGTCGTTCTCCTCACGGCTTTTGATTGCTGAGGCTGATATATCAGACCTCGTTTGCCCAAGGAGAGCGACCACCGCGATCACACCATGTCATTCGCTTCAACGCAGAAATCATTCAGTTTAGGCTCGCAGCTCGCTCTTGCCGCTGCTTGTTTGCAGGTCTCCTCTAAATCGGCGAACGGCAAGCATCGTTCGCCGACATAGGGTCAGGACTCATAGCCAGTATATGACGAGTGCGGCAAGGGCGATGGCTGACAGAAAGACCTTCGGGCATCTATCGTATCGCGTTGCCACACGCCGCCAATCCTTCAACCTGCCGAACATGATCTCGATCCGGTTGCGTCGTTTGTAGCGCCGCTTGTCGTATTTCACGGTCTTCTTGCGTTGCTTTCGACCCGGGATACAGGGACGTATCCCTTTGTCTTTCAACGCTTCTCTGAACCAATCGGCATCATAGCCTCTGTCGCCAAGTAGCCAATCGACCTCCGGCAGGCTGCTCAGCAACGCCCGGGCGCCAATGTAGTCACTGACTTGTCCGGCGGTGACGAACAAATTCAGCGGTCGGCCCAGGCTGTCGCAGATGGCGTGCAGCTTCGTGTTCATGCCGCCCTTGGTGCGACCAATCAGACGACCACGCCCCCCTTTTTGACGCCCAAACTGGACGCCGTACGGTGTGCTTTGAGATAGGTCGCATCAATCATCACGGTCGTCTCCTCGCCGTGATCGGCTGCCAGTCCCATCATCATCTTTGCGAAGATGCCCTTATCGCTCCAGCGTTTCCAACGGTTATAAAGCGTCTTGTGCGGACCATATTCCTTGGGCGCATCACGCCAGCGTAAGCCATTGCGATTGATGAAGATAATCCCACTCAACACACGCCTATCATCGACGCGAGGCTTGCCGTGGGACTTCGGGAAGAAGGGCTCAAGGCGCGCCATCTGCGCATCCGTCAGCCAGAAAAGATCAGACATGTTCACCGCTCGTTTTTTGAACCGTGAATCATGCCGCCATGCGGAAATCAATGGGTCCTGACCCTAATCACCTCACCTGCTGCATGTCAGGGAAACGTCTAAAATTTACGGGGCGCTATTTCCGACCAATGTGCCTGCCATTACTGCGTCGCTTGTATTTCCAGCGATTGCACCGAGGATCGAATCTGCGCCAACAGAGCCTCCGAGTTGCGCATCCATACCGTCATAAGTGATTGTGCCTGCAAGGTCTGTTCCGGAAAACGTGCCGTTTACAACGAAATTGCTATCAGTGCCCGTGACTTGCAGGGTATCAAATGTCGCGACCAGATCAATCTCGCCCTCGACCCGCTCTGTATCTACTGACCCATCAACGATAGTACCGATTACCAAGTTGTAATCAGCGTTGTAGTTCACCGATCCGGTGGTGACAGCAGAACCAGTGTTTGCGTCCGCACTTACACCTGCCACTGCAAAAACTTCGTTTGTATCCAAAAAACTGCCTACAGCGTAGGTAACACCACGAAAGCTGCCGCCAGCGTTTTCGTTCCACTCGTCATTACTCGCGATACTTGGCAATGCTCCAGTTGCATCAGGAACTTCGATCGCGGAATTGAAAGTGAACTGACTTACCGATGGATCTGGCATGTCTGACCCGCTTGACCCGCAAGCACTTAGTAATATCCCGAAGATCGGTAGCAGGGTGGTGGTTGTTTTTTTCATAAAATAATTCTTTCTGTCATCGAAGCTTGTTCGGGTCATTCATCTTTTCTACTGCGTCGACAAAGCAGGCCCATTAATCACGTTCAAGTGATGGTTTTGTGCGTGCGCAGAAATATGCCTAGGGCCAAGACCCATAAATTGGCTTGATGCTGAAACGTTTTGGAGTAGAAATGTTCGCACTATGTTCTGCGAGGTGTATTTTCGCAGGGTTTTGTTATTTGACTGGATAGCCTTGAAGTCGCCATTCGGGCAATCCGCAGCATCAGTGGGTCTGGGCTCTTCGCAGCCATTGGGGTCAGCGTAGCATCCCATCGGTTGCGGACTTGGCAGCCCTCGTGGACGGCCCATTCCTGCCGTTGGCCAATGGGTCAAGATGCTGCGGCGCGGCCCGTCAGAGCCGCCATTTGCTGCAAGTGCAAAATCTCGAACGAACGGAATTCACAGTCTGCGGGACATAGCGTCATTTCGCTATGGGTTCGCCAGAGTCCGCTATTTAGCACGCCGAAAAAAAAAGAGTTCGTGATTGTTACGCCCTCTTTGACCTGATCTCTTTTTGCATTGGACTGATTGTAACTATCCCGCTTAGGGTTGCTTTGGCCGATCGCAGTGACCGAAAGCTCTGACTGTATCCAAAGAGCCTTTTCATGACGGCGTGATCGCCCTCGATGAGGTTATTGCGCCACTTTTTGTTGACGTGCCGCATGCTGTCGAAATGCAAGTCGTAGCTGTGATTGATCTCGCCGATGAGGTGTCGATACCACCGCACTGCGTAAAGCGATGGTGATTGAACGGGATATGCGCGGCCTGCACAACCTCATAAGCGTGATCGCGGCCAAACGGCGCCGTTAACGCATCGTCCTCAACGACACCTGTTATTAGATATTCTGCTTTCTGGCCAATCAGTCCGGTGCCCCGAAATCGAGGCTTGTCGGCCGGTAGTTGAAGAGCTCAAGCCGGTGTGGCTTGCCATTTCCGTTTTCTAGTCGCAATGCCGTCAAACTTGCTGGGGCGACGGGGATGATGCTGGCCGGTTGCAGGTCAAGGAAGCGCTGTAGGATCGCGCGGATGACCCCGCCGTGACAGGCGACCAGCAGGTTGGCGCACGGACTTTCCGCTTCACTGCGTATCACGGCGGTGACTCGGTCGGCAAACGCCTCCCATGGCTCTCCTCCCGGCGGTGTGCCGGTGCCTGCGCGCCAGGCCAGATAGGCGGTCTCATCATCTGCGATGATGTCGGCAGTTGTGCGGCCCGTCCAGTCGCCCACGTCAATTTCGCGAAGGTCACGGATAGGGGTCGCGTCAGGCGCACCGATCCGCGCCGCCGTTTCGCGCACCCGTTCAAGGTCAGAGGTGATGGCGCGACAGGGTTTGAGCCCGTCAATCGTGGTGCGCAAGGCGTCCGCTTGGCTACGCCCAGTTTCTGAAAGCGCGATATCTGCCTGACCCTGCAGGCGGTGGGTGGCATTCCATTGTGATTGCCCATGCCTTACCAGAAGAATACGCATCAGCCGATCCTTTCGCCGTCAAGAGCGAACCAGCATTGCGGTTCAGCAGGAAGTTCAAATTGGACGGTATCACCAATCTGCGCACTATCTGCACGATCCACGATGGCGGTCAATCGCAGATCCTTTGACAGCCCTGTGACCATTGTGCGCCCGGCGATGGCGCTGACCTCGACCAATTCCATGGGCAGCGTTCGTTCGTTTGGTTGGTCAGTGATCTGCATCGCCTCTGCACGGTACATGGCCAGACATTCATCGGCAGGCGGACTCAGCGCCATATTGCGGCCACCAACCTTGTAGCCACTGCCGTTCTTGGCCACGGGAATGATATTGTTGGGCGGTGTGCCAACGAATGTCGCGACAAAGGCCGTTTGGGGCTGATCGATCAAGTCCGCAGGGCTACCGAATTGCTGAACCCGTCCCTCGTTCATGACGGCCACATGGCTGGCCATTGTCATCGCCTCAATCTGGTCGTGCGTGACATAGACTGTGGTTGCCCCGGTTGCGCGGTGAAGACGCATCAGTTCGGTCCGCATCTCGACCCGCAACTTGGCATCCAGATTTGACAAAGGTTCATCGAAGAGCAAAACACTTGGCTTGGGTGCGATAGTGCGGGCGATGGCCACGCGCTGCTGTTGACCGCCTGATATCTCGTTTGGGTAGCGGTCGGCCAATGCATGGATGTCGAGAAGTTTGAGCACCTCATCAACGCGGGCTTGTCGATCGGATGCGGGCATCTTTGCGACCTTCAGCGGCCATTCCACATTGCCCCGTACTGACATATGCGGCCACAACGCGTAGGATTGAAACACAAGGCCGGAGTTTCGTTTTGCCGGATCAACAGACCAACTTTGGTCGCCATCCGACACCACTTGCCCATCAAATATGATCTGCCCGGCGCTTGGCAGTTCAAGCCCGGCCAGCATCCGCAGCAACGTCGTCTTACCGCAACCCGATGGCCCCAAAAGCACAAGAAACGCGCCGTCAGGCACCGAAATCGAAACATCTTTGACGGCCGTGAAATCGCAAAAGCGTTTGGTGAGGTTTTTGATGTCAAGCATAGGTCTTCAATCCTTCAGCCAGGGCTGCGATTTCGCCTGCAGGCGGTTTGCAATCAATGTTGCCACGATTGAGATGGTCAGGATCACAACAGTGATCGCATTGGCGAATTGCCCAAATCCTTCTGATGCATAGCGGTAGGCCAAAACGGACAGCACCGGCATGGTCGGTGTGAACAGCAGCACCACAAGTGACAGATCACGGATAATTTTGACAAAGATCAGAATACCGCCAGCGGCCAACCCCCGGACGGCAAGCGGCACCGTGATCGCGCCAAGTCTGCGCAGAAAACCAGCGCCGGTCAGGCGCGCACTTTCCTCAAGCTCTCCACCGACCTGCTGGATCACAGCACGTCCCGTCTGCACCGAAAACGGCAGTAGATAAGCCGTGCTCGCGATGACCAGCAATGCAAAGGTGCCATAAAGCGCCGGAAACGGCCCGATAGGTGCGCCGAGATAGGCGATATAGGCCGCACCAAACGCGATGCCGGGCACGAGCAGTGGCAGGAAGCTGATCTGGGTGATTGCGGCAGAGGCCCAACCTTCGCGATAACGCGCGGTCGTATAAGACGCCAGCAGACCTATAATCATGCCGGTGAAAGCCACGGCCAGACCCAATGACAATGTCACCATAAGCGCCCGCACGATATCTGCGTTATAGACAATGCCCGGCACGCCTTGTGCAAAAGAGGGGTTGCTGGCGCCGATCCAGTAATGCGCTGTCCAGCCTGAAAACAGGTTGGCCGATGATGGGGCAAAGCTGGATGCCAGCAGCACGATCACCGGCACCACAGTCGATGCCAGCAAGAACACCATCGCGACGGCAAAGAGCGGCCAGCGCGCACCGCGCAGATCAAACCGCTTGGCCCGCCCGCCCTTGCCGGTGATGGTGGCGTACGACCGGCGGCCCGACACAACGCGGTTGCCCGCCCAGAGGAAAAGCCCCGAAATGATGACCAAAAGAATGCCAATGACGTAACCCCGCCCAACCTGTCCCACTTCGATCATTCCAAAAAGGCGGGTCGACAATGTTTGCATCCGCACAGGCAGGCCCAAAAGTGCGGGGGTGGCGAAATTCGATACAGCACCGGCAAAACAAAGCGATCCTGCCGCCACCAATGCGGGGGTTGTGACCGGCAGGATGATCCCCATCAGAATGCGCCGCCCCTTGGCGCCCGCAATCTGAGCTGCTTCTACCAGGTCGGAATTCACGGTTGCTAGCGCTGCCGCAATAATCGTGAAAGCAAGGCTGAAATAATGCAGCGTCAACACGATCAGGGTCGGCACCATACCCCAGGCCAGCCAGTCGGGCACGTCAAAGCCCAAGCCCTGAAACCAGCCGATCTGCCCACCCACACGATCATTGCGAAACAGGGTGCCCCAAGCCAGGGCGGCTGCAAAGGACGGGATCATGAAAGGCAGGGTTGCCATTACACCAATGGTCCGTCGATAGGGGACGTTGGTCATGACGACCAACCATGCAAGAAACCCGCCAAGCAGCACGCAGCCGGTGCTGACAATCACCCCGATCAGCATCGTGTTCTTGAGCGGTTTGTAGAACAGGTTCGTGGACAGCCTGCCTGAAAGCACATCACCCCAGGCCCCGATCACATCAGGGCGAAGCGTAAACAAAACCGTGCGGATCAGCGGCAGCACGATCAGCGCGATCAGCAACAGCAATACGACGATCTTGAGAACCGTACCCTGCTTGAAAAAGACCCGTCGTCCCTGACGGCTCATGGCGATATCAGCCATTAGGTAACCCTTGCGATGTATGATGAGGCAGATGCAGAGGGGGGCAAATGAATGCCCCCTTCAGAGTTGCATTACTGTAGCGTCAGAACAAGATCGCCGATTTCGGCGCGAATCTTGGCCGTTTCAGCCGGGGCGACGCGCCAAGCGGTGAAGTCATCCAGTGGCACGGCATCTGGATGCGGTGGAATATCCGTCCGGGTGACGTAGTCTCCCGCGACGTAAAACGGGGCGAGGCCCGGTCCGCCAGTCTCTGTCTCGTCACCCATCAAAAAGTCGATCACCAGACGGGCCGCGGCCGGGTTGTTCGGCTCTGCAGTCAGGGCCAGTACCGCCGGAAAAATGATACCCGGTGCGGGTGCCACATCATTGGCAACCTGCAATGCCCAACTTTCTTCCTCGTTGTCGCGGCGGTCAGAGTAGCTGGTAAATCCAACGGGTGGATTATCCTGCCCCAATCCGCCTACGGCGGCATTCACATCATCGGTCGAGCCCACAAGGATCACATCATTTGCGAAAAGATCCATGATGAACTTTTCACCTGCATTCGCAGCGCCATCCAAATCGATGGCTTCACCAAACTCAGCCTCATATGCTGCAGCCATCTCATCGGACCGCAACACAATCTCTGTCATCAGATCAAGGTAATCGCCGCGCTGTAGCGGATCGACCATAACCACACGGCCCGCCCATTCGTCGCGTGTCAGATCCCAGAGCGAGTCGATCGGAGCGCCGTCAGGGTTGGCTTCTTCGTTATACATCAGCACCTTTGTCGATAGCCGTTGCGCCAGCAAAGGTGATTGAAATTCAGCTGGTACGCGATCCGTCACGCGGGGCGGCACATAAGGTGCGATGATCCCGGGTGCCAGCAGGGCTTCCAACACGACAGGCGCGTCCGATACATAGACGACATCCGCATTGGTGACACCAGCCTGCGCTTCCGCGCTCAGGCGGGCGATCTGTTCGGTTGATGAGATATCAAAACCCTGCAGATCAATGCCCGGATAGGCGGCCTCGAACGCCGCCTCGACCTTGCCGATCCGGCTGGTGAAAGAATAAACGGTGACCGTCCCTTCCGCCTGCGCGAGCGGCAGCAGTTCTTCTGCCGTCATCGCGTCAAGATCTTGCGCCGCTACAATTGTCGTAGACAATATAAGACTGATCGCGCCGAGGCACGTTGTTTTGGTGATACTCATGGTTTCCTCCCGTTATGGCGGTCCGATCAGTCGAACCGTTCAATCAATTGCCCAAGCCGTTCCAGCTCTTGCAGTGATTTATCTTTGTTTTGTGAACCTGCTGCGACAATGATGGCGTTACAGACAGTCATTGGCACCACCAGCGTCTGGAATGAATCCGCGTCTCCACCGCGCGGGGCGCGAAGCAGGTGGTCGGGCTGCGGCGACAGGATCGCGCCCCTGTTTCCCGAAATCACGATTGACTCCGTGCCAGCCTCGCGGGCCGTCTGCATCAGGGCTTCATAGCTGCGTGGCGGACGCCGGAAAGCGAAGGTCAGCAAAACATCATTTTCGCGCATACCCAGGGCGCCTTCGGCAAGATGGCGCGGATCACCATCCAGTTGGTGCACATCCTTGCCAAAGCGGCGGAACCGCTTGCTCATCATCAGCGACAGCACCTCAGAGTTGCCATAGCCGTAGATGAAAATGCGGTCCGCACGGATCAGCCTTTCAGCGACAGTATTGATCTGTTCGGCCGAAATCGCGTTCTCGACCTGTCCCAACGCCTGCGCCTCTTGCAAGGCCAGATTGCCCAGGATGGAATCGGGGACTGTCCCGTCGAATGTCTTTTCAAATCGCGTTGCAGTCTCGCGTGTAGCGATAAACTCCTCGCGTAATGCGTCACGAAATGCGGCATAGCTGGCATACCCAAGCTTACGCGCGAGACGTGATGCAGTAGCCTCATGCACGCCGACAGAACCAGCCAGATCGTTTGCCGTCCCCAATGCAACAGCAGTTGGGCTTTCGATAACTGCTTGTACCATGAGCCTTTCGTTTGGCGTCAGGTTTGAGGAGCTTTCCGCGATCTTTTCAAGGACTGACATATGTTGGTCTTTCGTCATGAATCACATGATGCATGCAATCTTGCACAAATATTAATACTATGCAAGTAATCTTGCGTGATTTTGGACATGCATGAAGATTTGCGTTCAGTGACAATCAACAGTCGCCGTCGATGTGCTCAGCAACCTCAGCAATTAGCTTGTTTCTTACGCTGGCAACCGATGGTCACTTAGTAGTGCGCAGCATTACAGCTTGACGAAACCATTATCGCTGGCGTTCTCTGCCGCCATGGAGATCAATGAAGACAACGTTGACGACGCGGTACTGGCGCTGCTTTGGTTGACGCTTCACGACGGCCGTCGTGCCTGGAAGGGCCACGACTGGGACGTGCTCGGTCGGCTGCACCAGAAAGGACTAATTCTTGATCCGGTTGGCAAGGCAAAGTCGGTCGTGCTGACAAACGACGGTCTGCGCCGCTCAGAAGATTTATTCAAAGCCCTTTTCACCAATGTACCCAAGACCTGACTGAACGGCTAAGCGTGACTGGGAGAAATTATTGATGTGGACGGCCCAATGCTGCCGTCCAGCCAGGCCCTATCATGCTGCAGTGCAGCCATTCAAACCAGACATTCGTTCATCGCGCAGCAATTACAAACGTCAAGGGTCCGGTCCGCGGACATACCTGATAATTTCGGTATTCTTGTCCTTCACATTCTGCGAAAAACGTATTCTATTCACCCTATGCTTTCTATCCTCTTGGAGACCGCAAAATGTCATTTTCTCACCAACAGATAGCGGATGCTATAGCTGATGAAGGCGAACAGACGATTAGGAGCGAAGAGGAGCTTGCAA
The DNA here is from genome assembly GCA_947503965.1 of uncultured Paracoccaceae bacterium. Taxonomy (GTDB): domain Bacteria; phylum Pseudomonadota; class Alphaproteobacteria; order Rhodobacterales; family Rhodobacteraceae; genus Yoonia. The sequence continues at coordinate 7,665 of CANNFU010000023.1, read as the reverse complement.
AAAAGTTTGGACAGAATGCTGAAGGCATCAAAAATCTGGAAATAATTTATGATCTGCTAAAAGGGCGTGGTTTCCAAGCTACCAAAGCAGGGACTGACAACATTGGAATTAACATCGTGAAGGGCTAAAATTTAGCTTTCTCCCACCGTATTTCGCAAAGATCGGGCATTCTCTTGGCCAGTTTGGTAAACTCGGCCCAGATTTGACACTCGTCGATGACCCAACATGCTGCGGTGCGGCCCTCCATTTCAGACATTCGCAATTATTTTACGAAGAACTCTATTACCAAGTCTTTGTCATTGAAGTGACTGAAAAACATGCCTTAAGTTGTGATTGAAAAAGCTGCGTATGCCACTGATTGATTTCATCTTAGCGCGCACAAGGAGAATCACTTGGAAGAGTTAAGTAAGGAATGGTTTGAGTTGGCAGACCACCAACGCAGGCTCTTTACCCGCAACGTTTGGGTCCCTGTATACGGTACAATTCTTCCTTTAGAGCGCGGGCGATACCCCGATATCGGCCATATCGAAGAAACACTCGCTGTTGGTTCAGCTGTTGTTTTCCATGACAACCGCAAGAAAGCAGAAGAGTTGGATTGGCATTACTGGTCGCCCGAAAACACGTCTCCATACTTGGATAGTGACGGGCAATATTTCGAAGCCGAGTCTTTCTATGATGATCCTGACGGACGTCTAGGTTTAAGACTTGTCCTGACGCATTATCTTAACTCTGCCCATCCACGGCAGGTTTTTATCAATCAAGACTTCGTTTTGGCCTACGGCCTTCTCGAAGAAGGCGACTATTGGCTGCGTCCCAACGAAGGTTATGAGCAAGTAATTAGGTTGACACGTAGAGATGATGGAACCGTCGCATTGGTGGAAATCCGGGCTGAATATCTCAGAGATTACTTGGCTGCACGAAATGCTGCGCTTCGTCTTTACTACTATCGACAACGTCGAGCGATCCTTCCGAGCGATCCGAAGTTCGACTGGCCCGACGACTTTTCGCTCGTTTCCCAGCCGAACGACCGCCTCGAGGTTAGGTGCAACGAAATAGACGCGTCAGGCGATTTCCCTGGAACCACCTGGGCGCTATTCAAAGCGTGGCGAACGGACGTCGACCCAGAAGAGGAAGTTCCAGATTTCTCTGGAAATGACGATGAAGCCACTGAAACGGAAACCACAAACGGCGTTCGCGGCGATCAGGGCGGACGTTTTCTGGTGACTGGTGAAATGTGGCGCGGCGAATGGATCGAACCTGCCGATAAATCCTGCCGTATTGGCTACGGTGAACCCGATGAGGCGCTTATGGTCCAGCTTGACGGTGGTGGCGCAAGAGTAGACCTCAAAACGCTTAATTATGAGGAGGTTGGTAAATATCTTTGGTTCAAACCGGAGTTGGTAAATGACCTCTTGTCCCGGCGAGGTGCAACGATGAGCTGGTATACTCAGGATACGGGTGGCATTTCACCATCCCCCGATTGGTTGCTGCACTTTGGCGTCAATAAGCTTGGTCTCATCAACGCCTATGCCTACGACGTCGCTCGCCGCCCGTTATGGGAGCGACGGGTTTGGGCTGCACATAATTGTCGTCCAGATGGAGGCGTATCCGACGAGCTCATGCAGGCGCAAATGGCCTGCCAACCCGCAGACACCAAATCACCTGAATTCTTGATGCATAGCGCCCTGGCGTGGCTCGATGGCGTCTTTCGGGAGAAGTTTGGCTCAACACTTCTCAGAGATCACCACGAAATCGAAGAATTGCAAGATAGGATTCATCGCTTTCGCGCAACGGATGAAAATGGACTTCGATCCCTCGCAAAGGACGTAGTGAAAGCAACAATCGAACGGATTGACAAGAAAAGCCTCGTTAAAGCACTTGGAGATGGCAAATCTGATCGGGGAACGCTTAAGTTGCTTCAGGCATTGTTAGCAAAATACACCGACGAAACTTACGCTCACAGACTAATGACACCGCTGTTTGGGGTTTATGACCTGCGCGGTGCCGACGCCCACCTTTCGGGTTCAGACGTAGAAGAATGTTATGCAAGGCTCGGAGTGGATCGTTCAACGCCGCTTGTACGACAAGCCGCGACGTTGGTTGAGAACGTAGCAGTGGTATTTGGCACGACCGGCGGTGACCTGAGAAAACATGCGCCCGATCCAGGTTCATAAACGGTTGATAATAAACTGAGCGCTTTAAAATGGTCCGAATTTTCCGTTAGTTCCGAATGTCCTGTGTGGATGGCTCCTGCATAGCAAGACATTTTTGATTTGATTTGTGCATTTGTCAGAAGCGGTCATGTGTCCGGCCTGTTTGCGCGGTTTTGACCGCTGGCCCTGATGGGTTCCGCAAACCAAGTTCCTTACAGCTTAGCGGGCTATGACGCCCGGGACATTCGGCGGAGTGTCTTGGTTTTGGCGGCAGACTTGTGCACCATCATCTCGCAGGTCTTGCTAACTCGTTGTTCCTTTCTTCTCAGACTGCCGCACGGGGCTGTAGGGTTCGTCGCGGGTCAGGACAGCCCAGACGATCCGGGCGGTCTTATTGGCCATGGCGACAGTTGCGACACGGGCGGGCTTGCGTTCGAGCAGTGACGTCAGCCACTTGCTGGCACGTTCGGGGTGGGACCGTGTTTGTCGGACCAGTGATGTCATGCCGACGACAAGCAACGAGCGTAAATACTGATCGCCCATCTTGGTGATCCGCCCCAGCTTTTCCTTGCCTCCGCTGGATTTATTCGCAGGCGTCAAGCCCAGCCAAGCGGCGAACTCCCGGCCATTACGGAACTGGTGCCCGTCGCCGATGCTGGCGATGATCGCAGAAGCCGTCACCGCGCCGACGCCGGGTATCGTGCGCAACAAACGGACACGCGCATCTTCTTTGGCCACTTGCTTGAGGCGCTCTTCATACCATCGGATCCGCTTATGCAATGCCATCAGCTGTTCTGACAGGTTGCGGATCACCTCATTGGCGATGTCTGGCAAGTCGAGCACTTCACCAAGTGTGATATCCTCAGCAAACAACAAGAAATGAGCAGATCACGAAAACTCTCAAGTCGAGTTTTTCAACACAATCAGCCCATTGCAGGCATCGGATGTAGCGCAACATCTGCCGCCGAAGCACCAATTTGCCAGCAACTCCCGGCCCAACGCTGCCGCTACTTGATCGTGGGTTGCAGGCTTTGGTTTCGGATATTCGGTAAAGGACATTACTCTAAACCCTTATGCTGCTTGAGGGCCGAGGTTTGCAGCAACGCCACGAGGAGTGCGTCTTCAGGGAACATAAAAGCTAAATTGATCCAGCCACCTAAGGTGTACTTTCATGGGCAATTTTCGGGCATCTTCTGAGAGGCCGAACTGATCAAATTGCCGACCGACGGCTCGCGCAAACTCGGTGTCGACGTTTTCAAGTTTTCCATTCTGCGTTAGGTAAAGCCAGGTGAGATATCTCCAGTAAATCTCATGTTCATACTCGGGATTGCGATCGCCATCGATAACCTCGGTGATGGTAGTTTCTGAGGCTCCTATGTACGACAATAGATCTGACTGGTTGACGTTAGCATTCAGGAATTTGGGATACAGATCTGGACGGATATTCTTTGCGATCACCAGGTCAATCATTACCAAAATCCAGCCCGGCAGAATATTGTCTCGCTTCAATACATCATTGCTTGCCAAAACCAACGAAGAAACAATTTTTCCGATGTCCCGGATCGAAATTTCATTAAATCTCGACACCAGCTCTACTTGGCTCCGCAAGGGTTCTGCAATGTGATCTGGCACACCCATTTCTTTGATTAAATGAGTTAGATAGACCAAGTTCGCTGGTTTTGTTTGGTGAACGTCTCCAAGATCCATCGGTAGGTCGAGGGTTATGTGTATGAATTTCCTCAAATACGCCTGAGCGTCTATGTTTTTACCATAACTTACCTTCACACTATTTTCCAACGCACGTAAGTTGACACCAAGGACAAAATGAACATGAGGAACTGCAAAAAAGTGTTTGATCACTTCCAAGACTTCCAAAGCATAGTCCGGTCTGCATCGATCCAACTCATCAATCACAAATACCAGAGACGATCCGGTTTCTCCTTCATCAGAGGGTCTTGCGAGGGTCTCGAGGGCATCCTTAAATTCCGCCATAGCTGTACTTCGACCGGATTGCTCTTCCCAGAACTTTTCCAAACCTTTGGCGCTTTCGCCGCTTGCTGCTTCGGCAACAACCTCCCCCATCTCACCCAGTGCTTCAGTTGCACCAAATGTTGCTATCGCCAACCCTACTCGTGCAAGTGGTTTTGCTAGCTTGAAAGCTGCTTCTTTAACCCTTTGCACGTTAATATCACTTCCAGACGAGAGGCGCTCAGTTAAGGCCGAAACTAACGCGGGAAGCGGGTCACTCAGATAATCATGAGCAAATGAATCGAAGTAAATTGTTGTAGAGGTGCTGCCATTTTCAAGGGTATGTGCGCCAATCCATCGCTTAAGAAAGTATGTTTTTCCTGTCCCCCATTGCCCGTCAAGTGCGACGACCAGAGGATCATCAATTCGTTCAAGAAGATCGGTCAGCGCGTTGCCCACTTTTTTTCTTTGAAGAATATCGGTTTGCCCAAATCCTTCATTATACAAATCTACGTTTGGTTCTGGCGGTAATATTTTCATGAAAACCTCGGTCGTGATGGACGGAGATGTAACGGTCAGCGGCGGTCGCTTCAAGCGCTTGGTCTTCGACAGTTTGCAAGGTACCGGCCATTGACTCATTCTCCAGTATGCCGCAGTGCGGCCGGTCAATCCGGACATTCGCTGCGGACGCATCATCAAGCTATAGGTGAACTCACAGATCAAAAACTGATCTATTTCCGCACGCCAAGAGCGGCGTATAACATCGGATGGACTCTGAATTTAGTTGACGCATCAATCTGTTGTTCGGAAACGGGTCGCATAGTTTGATAAATCCAGTCCCATGGCCGATCAGGGCGCAATTTCAGCCCAATAGCGCCCACCAAGTGTAGTCGGTACAGAATGATTTGCGCCAAACTAGATGGCTCAAGAGTTTGTGTTCCCGCGACCCAGCCTTCCATAAGCGCCCACACATCATCCAATTTGTAGCCTACGTAACCACCCATCGCATCATATAGTTGTTCGATTAACCTGGAGTGCATAAGCTCGCTAGCTTCTCGGTAGGCTGGTCGATCACGTAGTAACTCTATCATTGGGCTGATGCCGGGAAAGGTGCCAGACCATTCGTGAATCAATGTTTCATGCCTCAGGTTTGAGTAATTTGTTTCCCCAGTAAGCAACGAGTTCTTACTTACGGCCGATTTTCCTTCTGCAGCATCTAAGGCGAGGTTGATGAAATTAATAACATCTCGTGGTCGAAGTAGAGTGCGATCCACTATAAAATCCCAGGTCGAGGTTCTGCTGTCAGGTTTCTGTTTGAATATATCATCAAAGCCTACCTGCTCAGATGAGTACTTACGCTTGAACATTTCCTCGATGCGTTTTTCAGCCAGCGAACGCAGCTGAGCCTTAGTCCATTTCATCCTGACAATCAGGTCATCGTATTTCTCAATCTGACGTTGGGAAGCCGGAGTCTCCCGGATCATCCTCACGTACAAGTCGTTGCGTACGGCGACAATTACCTGAAAATTTCGGAGTTTTTTTAGGTGTTTGAGGGTCTCAAACAGAGCCTGTAGAAGCTGGAACTTTATATCGTCATCGACCCAGTTTTCATCGAGCCCATCCACCGTAATGAAGAACTTGTCTTGTCGGCCCTGAGTGTAGTCACCCAATGCAGCAATAACTGATGGCAGTTCCGAAAGCGTTGCATCGTTTAGAAATTTCTTCGCTCTCTGCTGAAGCTGAACTTTCTGTTGACTACCAAGGTTGTGAACAAACCCTGCTCGGGCATTAAACTTCTTGAGTTCGCCTCCAAACTCAGCGTTGAAACCATTTTCAAGACTGTCTGTTAGCTCGATGACATTTTCATCGATAGTGTTCCAAAACTGTTGTGAATGATCGTCCACAAATTGTTGGAGTTTTTCCTTTTGCTTCTGCCTTTTGGCAGCTTCGAAAATTCGAGTGATTTTGAAGCGAAACTGGTCTTCCGTCGAAGCCTGAACGGCGACCTTGATGTATTCAACACAAAAAACATGACGCCATAGAGCCTGAAAAAAAAGTGATAGATCCACATCTAGGGTTTTTAGGAATGAAATCGTATCGCTGTTAGCGATATGATTCATGGCTAGGCTATGAACCTCAAGTTCTGTTGCAGTATCTTGGAGCTTGTTAACCATCCTGAGAATGGCCGTTTTTCCTGCTCCTGTACTGCCCAGAACAAAAGTGCTTGGCGAGCTTGTGTCGACCAATTGACTATATGCGGGGTGATCGAAGAAGCACTTGAACAGAAACTCATCATCATGTTCAGCACCGTTCTGACCTATGTTTACGCCATCTTTCAGGACAATTTTGTTAGCACTCAAATTTTGAAACCCATTACTCCGAACAACGCCTAAATCGTGACGAATGTTAGTACCACTGCTTACGTGATTTGGATAGCTTGAATATACTTAAAGTTGCAGTCGAACTCCAAAGTGGCGTCCAAAGTCCGCTTTGGTCCACCTGAACGGATGGCTTTGCGTCTGCAGCGAGTGTCTCCTTCCCGCCCCTCCCTGCAGAATGGTCGCTGTTTGACCGAAGTTCTGCGGTCTTTGCAACAGCAACCAAGTCGTGTTAGAAAACCTCGGACAATCACTGAACTTGTCCGAGGTTCCCTATCAATGGCTCGTGATCTAACACAGAGGCAACGCCTCCTGGAATACCTGGAGACCCATGCGCCTGCGCGCGCACGGGATCTTGAGGGTGTGGGCGTATCAGCAGCAACAATCGCTCGCTCGGTGCAGTCCGGAGACATCCTCCGGCTTGGTCGAGGGCTCTATAGCCTGCCCGACAGCACCCCCGATACGCATGAAACTCTCATCGAAGTCGCCAAGCGCGCGCCCAAGGCCGTCATCTGCCTGACGTCAGCGCTGGCTTTCCACGGTCTCACAGATCAACTGCCACGTCGTGTCTGGATCGCGATCGGCGCCAAAGACTGGGAGCCGAAGATCACATATCCGAAGATCCGAACCGTCCGGTTCCGCGAACCCTATTTCTCGGGCGGCGTCGAGGATCACTGGGTGGGTGGTACAACGCTCAGGATGTATACAGTTCCCAAAACGCTTGCCGACGCGTTCCGGAACCAGCGCCTTGTTGATCGATCCGTCGCTATCGAAGCCCTCAAGGCCGCAATCCAACAGCGACAGGCGACACCATCGGCGATTGCTGAGGCCGCGCGGACCTACGGTGCCTGGAACCACATGCGCCCCTACATCGAGGCGGTGACATCAAATGGCTGACACACCCAAGAACATCGCAGCATCGGTGCGTCAAAGGCTTCTGAACCTTGCGCGAATGGAAGAGCAGGCCTTTGACGTCGTACTGGTGGCCTTTGGCCTAGAGCGGCTCATCTACCGCTTGTCCATATCTGCACATCGCGACCGCTTTATCTTAAAAGGCGGTATGCTTGTAACCCGTTGGACCAAGGACAGAGGCCGGTTTACCCGGGACGTAGATTTCCTGTCGTTCGGTCCTGAGGACGAGGAAACCCTAAAGGCGGCTATCGCCG
>CANNFU010000022.1 GCA_947503965.1 uncultured Paracoccaceae bacterium | reverse complement strand
GAAATAACAGCACAACCAGTAACTGATTTTGCTCAGTTTTTTGAAGCAAGCGTCCGGGAATTAACAGCACCATGACAGCGGGTGACGCTGTACTCTTTGCGGATGTCGGCCAGCGTCGCATAGATGTAGCCGACCTGACCGGAATCCCATGGGCAATGAAACCCCGTCGTGTTCATGGTGATGCCGCTGTGATCATAGAGGTAGAGCGGTAGAATGACGGCGCGTTTTTCCGCCCGCGTGAACAGACCGTTCATCGAGAGCGCGGTGTCGCTGTCGAGATCACACAATTCAATCAGCAGATCGCGCGGATCATCGTGGTCGTGACTGTCTCCGAGATTGTAGCGGCGATGCCAGCACGCCAAATTGCCGAGATTGTCGTAATCGCGCGGGCTTTCAGGGTCAGGATCATGGATGATCTTTATGGTGTGCTCGCGATAGGTTTCTTGGTGGATAGGGGTCTCCATCGTCGTTCTCCTTGTGTGTGATGTCACAAACGAAAAGGCTCGCCGTGGCGGGCGAGCCTTCTTGGATTGATTGCTTGCCGGTCGGGATCAGGCAGCGGCGCGTTCGGCCTTCTTGGCTTCTTGCGCTTCGAACTCTTCTTTCGATTTCAAATTGAAATGGAGGTTCTCCGTCGCCTTTTTGAAACCCGGTGGTTTGCGCGGGGCAAGGCAGCGCACGGACGCGCTGCAGCCCTCACCATGTTCCATCGTGAAATGGGTAACCTGGTCGACCAGGTCGTCCATGCCGGCGGCGGTGATCTCTTTGCTCGCATAGGTGCCGCCGAAGATATCGTATTTGGTGACGACGAAGCCGCCATCCTTGTGGGCCGGGTAAAGCGTGACTTTGTAATCGCATGGTTTTGCCATGGTCTTGGTCTCCGTGACGGGCGGCACCGGATCATCCGGCCCCATGGAAAACCCGTCAGCCAAAAAGGACCGCCCTCGAGCATGAGGACGGTCGACAAGGTTCTGTGAGATTGGTGCCCGTCAGTATTCCGAGGGAAACAGGAGGGTCAGGACACGGCGCGTCCGTTCGGGATCGGTGGGGGCTTCGGACCCGTATTCGTAGTTCTCGTCATACAAATCGAACTTAAACCAGACGCGTTCACCTTCGATCTCAAGTACGCCCATTTCGTGTAATCCGTAAGGATCGCTGTCCGCGTCGAACGCATCAAAGGCGATCAATGCGCCGATGAGGGCTGCGCGGAACGCATCGCTTTGTGCAGCGACACCTGCGGTCATAACAAGCTTGCCGAGGGGTATGTCGGGCGATTTGGGACAGGCGGTGATGGATGTGCGGAAGGCGTCGTTCTGTTTGGCGATGATGGCGGCCGTCGCAGGATTCGTGACATCCTGTGCGATGTTCGCGGGGTTTGTTTGCTGTGCTTGGGTCATGGTCTTTCTCCGTGCCGGACCGGCCATTTCATTCGGCGCTGATCTTCCCGGCAGACGGAAAGGACCGCCCCCGATCCTTGTGAGGGGCGGGGGCGGTCCAAAGCGTTTTGTAGACGTTGAGAAGTTAAGCCGCGTCATCCATGAAGGCGGGCAGGGCTTCAGGTTCTTCAGAACCGGATGTCGCTTCAGCTGCATCCATTTCCGAAATCACCGCTGTGTCTTCAGTGCCCCCCACCGACATGCCGTCTGGCAGCCAGCGGGATGTCTTGGCTGCTGTCTCAGCGGTTAAACCGGCACTCTCCTGCGGCGTGTCGCAGAAGGCCTGCTCCATAGCTTTGGCGATTTCGGCTTTGCGCAGACCCGATTTGTCATCGGCCCAACGATCGTCGATCAGCGCTTTTGCTGTCTCAACCGCGTGGTCTTTCTTCACCCGGCCCCAGTAGTTGTCCGCACCGGGACGCCAGCAGGCGGCCACATCGACACTCAAACGTGATCCGATCGCCTCGATGACAGGGTTTGCATCACTGTCATTGGAAAGCTGCTGGTTCAGGGCATAGGCCGCACACCAGGCAAAGAGCGCCTGTTTGTCACCATCGGGCAGTTGCGACAGCTGTTGGAAATCCTCCGGTGCCTTGGCTTCCATCCACACCAGATTGAGGCCTTCCTTGAGCGCTTGCAGCATGCGGTCGGCGACAGTGTCTTTCAGAGCTTCGCGTGAGGCGGTTGTCGTCGCAGGACGCAGTGACAGATCAAGCGGCGACTGGCTGCGGTAGGTGCCAAGAGCCGAGTGAGCCATGGCATAGAGCATGGTGTCGTAAGTGGTCGCGTAATCTGCCGCCAGATGCGCGCGCATGATCTGGTGCCGCGTGGCCCGCTGATCGTCGGCCAATGCGCGTGGAATACCCTGTTCCTTGCGCGCCGCATCCGTCGCATTCATCGGGATGTCCGGATGGCGCATCGTTGCAGGCAGTTCGATGCTCGGGCCCGATGTGACACCGTCATCACCATCGGCTGCGCTCTCATCACCCGACGGGTCGGACGATGCGGCGGCTGGTTCTGGGATATCTTCGGGACGCACAAGACCGCTCTCAACACGGGGCTCGCCATTGTGGGCGATGCTCACGATACATCCGGAGATTTTGTAGTCGTCGTCGGTATAGGCAACGTTGGCCTCTTCAATTTCCTCGATTTCGCGGAGGCGTTTCCAGATCTGGTCCTCTTCTTCCTGAAGTTCCTCTGTCCACGTCTGTTCATCGTAATCCGCCTCCAGGACGGCGTGACGTTCTTCCAGTTTGGCTTTCTCAGCGACAAGTTTTGGGTCAGGATCGAGCGGTTGCGGATAGACCCGGCCATAGGGACGAAAGCTATCATAGTCGACATCCAGACAGGCCTCCGCCCATTTCCACGTTTTGCCCGCTTCATCCGCCAGGCCTTGGAGTTTCTCTGTTGCGAGTTTTTCCAGAAGTTCAGGATTTTCCAGATGCATCGCATCGCGCTCAGAGAACAGGTCTTCGATCGCCGTGCCGCCCGCCGCCTTGTAAGCATCGATCCCGACAAACAAAGCGAGTTTGGATGAGCCGGAATAGGACTTCTCGGTGAGATGGTTGCGGATCGTATGCGGCGACGGGCTGTAGTGTTGTTTGACCGTCTCCCAGGCGTCGATCTGCCGCGCATGATCATCGGTCAGTGTGAAGGCCATGACGCAATCAAGCGACATCTCACCGGCGCGGAAGAGCTCCATCAATTTCGGTGACACTGAGGCGAGCTTCAAACGCCGGCGCACGAGATCGGTTGTGATACCGAACTGGGATGCGATCTGGTCTTCGGTGCGGCCTTTCTTGCGCAGAGCCGCGAAGGCTTCGAACTGATCGGCTGCATGCATCGCAGCGCGGATCATGTTTTCTGCAGCTGAGGTGTCTACGGCCTGATCGGGATCCTCGACTGAACACGCGACCTGATGGGACGGCTTTATGACTTTGTCATCAGCTAGCTTGTTCAGCGCTGCCAGACGTCGTTCACCCGCATGCACGTGATACTTTGCACCCACCTTGTGAACGAGCAGGTTCTGCTTGAGGCCAGTCTCTTTGATGCTGGCATAGAGTTCGGCGTCTTGTGCTTCAGTGGCCGGGGTCTTGCGTACATTTTTCGGGCTGATCACCAGCTTGTTGAGGGGGATCATCTGCAGCTGCGCCTCTGGCAGGATGGCAGCGCCAGCCGTCTTGGACTTGGCGGCAGTTTTGGATTTGGGGTTGGTCATCCGAAAGCTCCTTTGGGAGCCGGACCGGGAGAGCCTCTCTCTCCCTTCAAAGCCCGGCAACTCGGGCTTTCCTTCCTCTTTCTCTCTGCGCGGCGCTGTCGGCGATGCGCAACAAAACAGATAAGAACGATGCCCGAGGAATCGCGCAAATATTGCGGACAGGTTGGTTCAGCCCGGTTCATATGAAGAGCCGCGAGGCCCACGACATACGCGCTCTGTTGAGCTGCCGCAAAGCCTTGCTCAACAAAACCATTGATCTGGCAAACGAGGTTCGCGGGTTATTAAAGATCTTCGGTCTGCGCCTTCCAAAAACTGTCCAACATGGCAGCTTCGATGACCTCGTGCGCCCTTTGATCGCTGCCGATGAGGTATTGTCTCAGGCAATGCTACCGTTGCTGGACGCTCGTGTCGCGACATAAAAAAACTATCTTGCCCTGGATCGGCGGGTCAAACGTGCTGCCCGCAATGATGACGTTTGCCTGTGGATGATGACTGTTCCAGGAGTTGGCCCGATTGCAGCGCTTACTTTCAAGGCCGCCATTGATGATCCTGCTCGTTTTAAAAGTTCCCGAACCGTTGGCGCGCATTTTGGCCTTACACCTCGACGATATCAATCAGGCGAGCACGACAACCCAGGTCGCATATCCCGAGCGGGAGACCGCGATGTCCGTGCAACCCTCTATGCGGCAGCCAATTCGTTGCTGATGCGAACGATGGCTGGATCACAAATCAAATCATGGGGAATGCGTCTAATGCGAACGAAAGATAGACGCCGTGCGGTCGTCAACGTCGCACGAAAGCCTGCTGTTCTGCTGCATCGCATGTGGATTGATGGCACTGAGTTCCGTCCAGAAAGGTTGAGGGTGTCGCATGATGTAACCACCCAACGCCCAACCTGAACGGGGTCGTCCCTCACCGGACGAGGTCTGTGGAAGAAGCCGAATATGGCTGCTGCGCAACGAGAAACGCGTCCCAAAGCAAGGCCCTCCACTGCCAATCCGACACATGCATGCAGCGATGTCTCACACGACATCAATCAGACTGCGAAGAGAAGCGTGACCCGGATGAGTGACCAAGACCCAAAGGAAAGAAGGAAAGAAGGAAAGCGAGCTTGACCCAAACTCCCAATTAGAGAGTCAGCCATTCGAGAGTTGAGTCAGAAAATCGCTGTCTCGATGACGGCAACGCGGGACGAAACGGGCGCACGTCAAGCAAGGCTGAATGTTCTCTATCTGTGGCTGTAAATTCGAGGGTGTATTTAAGGATGAGGTCAATGTGTGAATTGGAACAAGTCGGTGACCATTCGCGCTGCCACGCGGTATGCAAACCGGCCATTCAAATACTCTGCAGCGAAGCCTAATTGACACATACATACACAGGAAGAAATATCAGCCTTTCGCGCGCAGAGGTTGGAATTCCAGAAAACACGCAGCGATGTCATTGCTGCTAAAGTGATCGCCATGATCCGTGCCACGACGATGTTGGTTTCATAAGCAAAGGATCGGTGATCCAATTCTAATTTCAGACGCGCGAGGTCAAAGCTGCGAAGCCACCCGCAAAGACGCCGCCTCCGATGGTTTCGATCAGCTCTGCTTCGCGGGCGGGTAGGCAGGTGAAATCGGCCCACCATTCGGCAAAACACGTATCGCCCTGCGTCACACGGGTCAGTTGCAGGGTGGCGGTGTAGTCTTCAACGCCCATTGGGCTGTCCAGAATGGCATAGTCACAGCGATGACGCGTGTCTGACAGGCCAAGCAATTTCTCGCGGATAACACCACCATCCTGCAACTCGAAATGACGCACACAGCCCACGTCTGCCGAAGACAACCCGCCTTCGATCCGGCTTTTGGCGATGGCGGGATGCCAGTGGGGCAAGGCGTTGAAGTCACGGATAATGGACCAGACCTTTGTCACCGGAGCCGGGATCAAGGCAGAAACATAGACATGCGTCATCGGGTGTTTACCTTTAGAATGAGATGTCTTTGAACGACTTGGTTTGTGCGACCAGCGCGATCTCTGTTGGCAGTCGTTCCATCGAAGAGGCGCCGTAGAAGCCATGACAGGTTTTGGTGCGCTTCAAAATGTATTCCGCGTCCTCTGGCATGGCGATGGGTCCGCCGTGGCACAAGATGATCGCTTCGGGGTTTACTGCCAGTGCAGCGGCGGACCACGCGTCGATTTTCTCAACGCAATCATCCAGTGTGACGGAAGTTTCCGCGCCGATACTACCACCCTTGGTCAGCCCCAGATGGCAGACGATGATATCAGCACCGGCCTCGGCCATGGCGGTCGCGTCAGCTTCGCTGAACACGTAAGGCGTTGTGAACATACCTTTTTGAGACGCCAAGCGCACGACTTCGACTTCTTGGGAATAAGACATACCGGTTTCTTCAAGGTTCGCGCGGAAGGTGCCGTCGATCAGGCCCACGGTCGGAAAGTTCTGGATTCCCGAAAAGCCAAGGCGCTTGAGATCATCAAGGAACATGTCGAAATTGCAAAACGGGTCCGTGCCGTTGACACCGGCCAAAACCGGCGTGGCTTTCGTGACCGGAATAACCTCGGCGGCCATTTCTTTGACGATTTCGTTGGCATTGCCGTAAGCAAGAAGGCCCGACAGTGATCCGCGCCCCGCCATGCGGTACCGGCCCGAGTTGTAGATGACGATCAGGTCAATCCCGCCGTCCTCTTCGCATTTGGCAGACAGGCCCGTGCCCGCGCCCCCGCCCACAATCGGGATGCCCTTGTCACGCATGTCGCGGAACTTTTTCAGCAGGTCGTCTCGTTCAAATCTTGGCATAGTGCGGCTCCTTTAGTGGGTCACGTCGCCAAGCGCTTGCACAGCGACTTGGGCGAATTCTCGTGTGTTGAGGTTGTGGGGAACGGTGATCAGTTTGCGGTTACCGGTTTCTTTGAATGTATCGCGGATCGCTGCAAACAGGCTGGCCAGCGCTTCGGGATCATGAAACGGCATCCCCTCGGCATCAAGCGCGGAAACGCCGCCCTCGGGCAATAAAAACCGCACTGGACCGGACATCTCATTCATGCGAGCTGCGATCCATTCACCCATTTGGGCGTTCTCGTCGGGCGTTGTCCGCATCAGCGTCACTTGCGGGTTGTGTTCATAGAACAGGCGGCCTTTGTACCGCTCAGGCACTGTTCCAGGTGCGCCAAAGTTCACCATATCGAGCGCGCCGACAGACCCCACATAGGGCATTTTTTGCCGGATGATCGCGCCGAACCTGTCTTTGACAGCCGGAAAAACGCCGCCAAACAACATATCGCAGACTTCTGTGGTGGTCAGGTCCATCACCGCCTCGAAGAAACCACCGTCGGCCAGCTTTTCCATCGACCGCCCACCGACGCCCGTGGCATGAAATACAAACGGCTCATAGCGTGCGCCGACCTGATCCATCACCATTTGTACGGCGGTTGTCGTCACGCCGAACATTGTCAGCCCCAGCCCCGGTTTTTCGTCGCCTTGCGGTGCGGTGTCAGCCCCGTGCAGTGCCATGCCAGCAACCGCCGCAGCGGCGTTGCCCAGCACTTTGCGCGAGATCGCATTGACGCCTTGAACGTCCGTGACCGAGTACATCATCATGATGTCGCTTGGCCCGACATAGGGTTCCACATTCCCCGACGCGACAGTAGAGACCATCACCTTTGGCACCCCGACAGGAAGCATTTGCATGGCCGGTGTCGCAAGCGCCGTGCCGCCAGATCCCCCTGCCGAGATGATCCCGCCGATGCCGCTGCTATGGGCTTTGATCCAGTGGCGAAAAGCCTCTGCCATACCCGCCACAGCCGTGCCACGATCGCCCGTGAACACAGCCTGCGCGCCGTTGGGATGGCAGTTGGCGACGTCTTGTGGCGTCACGTCTGCGGGGCTGGTTTGTCCAGTCGCTGACAGATCAACTGTTTGCACACCAACACCGGCGGCAGCGATCCTGTCCGCGATGAAATCTAGCTCTGCTGATTTGGTATCGAATGTGCCTGCGACAAAGATTACGTTATCTGTCATTCACTTTCCTTACGTTGATTGTGTTCAATGTTCATGTCGACCGACGCCCATCAGACTTTGTTGCAACGCTTTGTCACCTAACAGCTTCGAGGATGGCATCACGGTCGTGATTTTGCCATTCACCATGACCGAGACATCCCGCGCGATCTCTGTCACGACGGCGATGTTCTGCTCGACCAACAGGATCGTCACATCGTCATCACGGGCAATCCCGCTGAGCACGTCGCACACGTGATCCACGATCACAGGGGCCAGCCCTTCGGTCGGCTCGTCCAGAACCAGCAGTGTCGGATCCAGCAAGAGCGCGCGGGAAATCGCCAACATTTGTTGTTCCCCGCCCGAAAGCTGAGCGCCGCCATTGTTGCGCCGCTCTGCCAGTCGCGGAAACGTCTCGTAGATGCGGGCGACGCCCCATTTGCGCCCGCGCCGCGCCAACAGACGCAAGTGCTCGTCAACGCTGAGCGAGGGCCATAATCTGCGACCCTGCGGCGTATATCCAATGCCCGCCCGCGCGATCTTGTGTGAGGCAAGCCCGAGGCATTCTTTGCCGTGCAATTGCACCGCACCACTGGTGGCGGGCAGCAGCCCCAAAATCGTGTTGCACAGGGTGGTTTTTCCCATCCCGTTACGGCCCAGAATAGCGTGAATGCCGCCTGAAATTTCCAGATTGACGCCTTGCAAGGCATGGGATGCGCCATAGTGGACGTTCAGGTCATGGACGCGCAACACCGGATCAGCCATGCCCATCCCCGAGATAAAGTGCCTGAACGGCATCATCATTTTCAATTTCGTCAGGCGTGCCCTCTTTGAAAATACGCCCGTCATGCATGACCGAAACAAGGTCCGCGACCTGCAAAGCCACATCCATATCATGTTCGATGATGATGAATCCGATCTCCTGAGGCAGTCCTTTGAGCAAACGCACAAGGTCACGGCGCTCGGTTGGCGACAGACCCGCTGCGGGTTCATCAAACAAGATCAATTCAGGCTTGCCGACCAGTGCCATGGCAATTTCTAACTGGCGTTGCTGGCCATGGCTGAGATTGCCGACTTCTGTCTCAATGGCATCATCCAGATGCACCGCGCTGATGCAGTTTTCTGCCTCTTGCATCAGCGCGTCTTTTGCTTGTGTCCTGATCAGCGAGAACCGGTTTCCAGCGATGCCGCGAGCGGCCAAATAGACATTTTCGCGCACACTCAACAGCCCAAACAGCTGCGAAATCTGATAGGTGCGGCGAAGTCCCCGCCGCACCCTGTCTTGTGGCTTCAGAACGGTGACATCCGCGCCTTTGAAATGGATCGTTCCTTGGGACACGGGGATGTCACCCGTCATCAGATTGAACAAAGTGGTCTTGCCCGCACCGTTGGACCCCAGCATCGCGCGGCGCTCTTGCCGTTTGATGTGCAGATCAATCCCTGCGACGGCAACCAACGCGCCAAACTGGCGGCCGACGCCGGACAGGTCAAGGATGTTGGGGTTGGGGTTGGGCGGCAAGACCTGATTCATCCTTAGCTACACGATGGGTTATCGCGACCGACGACACCGTATTCGAGGAACTCTTCGTATTCCAAGCCAAAGGTCTGGCTGACTTGCGAGGTGACTTTGACTGTGTCGTTCACCAGGTTTCCGTCGGGGCCTTCGATAACTTCCGTCAGGAAAATGTCAGCAATCGCATTGCGACGCGCGTCCAACGACACCATGCCGGTTGGTGTTTCAAACGACAGATTGCTTAGGGCCGTGCGGTAATTTGCCCCCCCATCCGACAGATCGCCGCCCACTTCATCCAGTGCGAGCAACGCCGCTTTGGTGTTGACGTAATAGGCATGTGCGAAGATTGACGGTGATGGGAATCCATCAGGGAATTCCGCCTGATAAGAAGCCACAAAAGCAGCCCAACGCGGGTCATCCCATGTGTCTGAAATCGGGCTGGCCGAGGGCGTGCCAATCACAAAATCACGGGTCCGCCCTTTGGACCCCAGCACGGTTTGGTCCACCGTGATTGACCCTGCGACCAATGGCAATTCTCCGCCCGCTTGTTCGTATTGCGTCAGGAAGTTCACAGCATCCGCACCGCCAAGCCCCACAAACAGCGCATCCACATCATCCGGCAAAGACGCGATCACAGATGAATAATCCTTGTTGCCAATCGGCACCCAGAACCGGTCTTCGACTTTGGCCTGCCCGCCGAGGCGGCAGTACGGCTCTAGAAAACCGAACACAAGCGAGTAAGGGAAAGAATAGTCTTCGGCGATAATCGCGATCGACTCGTAGCCTTTCTCGTTCAACGTGTACTCACCCAGTCCCGCCATCCACTGCGCACCATCCGTGGAAAACCGGAAAAAGTTGTCCGATGGATCGCGCAAAGTCGTATCCTGCGCTGCAGAAGAGCCGTTGACGAAGGTCACATCGGGCTGTGTTTTGGCGTAGTCTCGGACGGCCAGGCCCTCAGAGCCTGACAGGGGCCCGACAAGGATCTGGACACCGTCTTGCTCCACCAGTCTGCGGGTGGCGCGAATCGCGCTGTCTGGGGACGCATCAGAAGACCCTGTTATCAGCTCAATTTCGCGCCCACCTGCGGTGCCGCCAAACTCGTTGATCGCCAGTTGCACGCCGCGCATGCCATCCTCGCCTAGCGCTGTGAACGCACCTTCCAGTGTCGCCAAGGCGCCCATTTTCAAACTCTCGGCCTGCGCCGCATTAAGGCCGAATGCGCTGAGAGCAGCGACCGTTGCAAGTAGATTTCGTTTCGACATTATGTCCTCCCTTGGATTATCTATTGTGGTGAAGTTTGTCCGGGTGTTTCCGGGGCTCTTGTGGTTTCGGTGTGTCCGCCCGAACGGCTTGCCGTGCCTTGTCGAACAGACCAAGCAAGCCATCAGGCGACAGAAAAACGATGGCTAGAAAACAAAGACCGATCACGGTGTTAAACCGTTCGCGGTCAATCAGATCGATGGCGAAGTTTTCGAGCAGAACGAAAACAAGCGCGCCGATGAAAGGTCCGATCGGGTGGCGCATCCCGCCAATCACCGCAATGATCAGAATGTCGATGGCCACATCAACGCCGACAGTTCCCGGCGATATGCGCCCGTTGAACCAGACCAGCGCTACACCCGCCGTGCCCGCGATGACACCCGCCAAGGCATGTGCTGCAACCCTGTGCAGTGGGACGTTATAGCCAAGGGCCGCCATCCGGCGCGGATTGTCGCGTATGGCCTGCAAGGCAAGGCCAAATGTTGCGTGACGCTCGTAGCGCACAGCCCAGAAAAACACCGCAGCAATGGCCAGCGACAGATAATAGAACGGCGCCGGATCGCGCAAGTAAAGCGCGCCAAAGCGCGGCGGCTCAACCCCGGCAAGGCCCGTAAACCCGTTGAAGACAGGGTAATTTTGGCGCACGAAATAAAAGAACGACACCGCAATCGCGAGGGTGATCATGATGGTATAGATGCCCTCTGTGCGCACCGAAATCGCCCCGATCAGGCTGGCAGCAATCGCCGCTATCGCAATGGCTGCGGTCACAACGCACCACCACGGCCAGCCAAGCCCCATCACATTGGTCGTGTTATCACCCAAGATTGCCACGGTGTACCCCGCGATGCCTGCGACTGTCAGTTGCGACAGGCTGACCATGCCGCCATAGCCGCCCAGCACTTGCAGCGACAGCGCGACAGTCCCCAATAGCAACGCATATGCGCCGATTTGGAAGGTGAAGAAATCGCCGACAAACGTCGGATAGGCCAAAAGCAACGCGGCAAGGACGATGTATTTGCCCATGCGCTATGACCGCCCCATCAGGCCTTGCGGGCGCACCGCAAGCACGATGACCATGATCAAGAACGTCAGCACAACACCGTAGGTCGGGAAATAGGCCAGCCCGAATTGTTCCGCCAATCCGATCAAGATCGCACCTGCCGCCGCACCGGGCACCGACCCCATGCCGCCCACAATCACGACCACCAAAGAGGCAAGCAGGTATCTGATATCCTCCCCCGGTGCGATCGACAGCGCAGAGCCGCCAATGACGCCTGCAAAACCCGCAAGGCCTGCACCGATGGCAAACACGATGACAAAAACAAGGTTCACGTTCACGCCGCTTGCCGCAAGCATCTCGCGGTCATCGACGCCCGCCCGCACCATCATCCCGATACGTGTTCGGTTCAAAAACAGCCACAGCAGGATGCCCACGACGATCGCAACGCCCAACACGAACAGCCGGTAGGTGGGGTAATTGAGATACACTTCGGCTCCAGACGGCTTAATCGTCGTAATGACGGGCAGCTGGGTTGCGCCAAACAACCATTCGGGCGGTTGGAATTGATAGGTCGTGCCCGACCATGTTGCCAGCATCAGGTCTGCGGCCACGATGGAAATGCCGATGGTCACCAAGGTTTGACGCAGATCGTCCCCCTGCATCCGCCGAAAGACGGCGACCTGCAAAGCCGCACCTGTCAGGGCCACGGCGATAAAAGCGGCCACAGCGCCTAGATACCAGTTGCCGGTCCGTTCTGCGATCTCATAGCCGATATACCCGCCCAGCAAATACATCGCCCCATGGGCAAGGTTCACGTTGCGCATCAACCCGAACACCAGCGTGAATCCACTGGCCACCAGAAAATACAACCCCGCCAGCGTGATGCCGTTGAGAAACGTGTTCACAAACTGCTTTTTACGCCCCATCACATCAACCAGCCAGTCGGGCCAGACCATAAAGATCAGCGCCACAAACACGGCGGCAAGACAGGTCACAACCCCCATGGTCAGGTGCTCTTGACGCATGGTATCTCCCTGAGCCGCAAGGTCTGCGGCGCGCGCTTTTTGGTCAACTTTGGATCCTCCCAGATCGCCGTACAGCCCGGCTAGCTCCTCTAGGCTTGACCAGCGCTGCGACCATCTCAACAATTCAATCCAGTTAGATTGGGTAATATTGGGTAAATCACGGATGAAAAATTCAGTTGTCAATCTGTTGAAATGGCAGATCATCGGGCGGAAAAATGCGGATGACCACCCAGATCGCCTGATCACACTGCGCCCGCCCGCCGCCGCGCGCGCGATCCCGGTCGAAGTCGCCATGCTGTTGCCGGTCACTGAAGGCAACCGCGCATTGCTCAAAGCCGTTGAACAAAAACCCGTCACCGCATGCTGCGCTTTAGGGCTGTGCCTTGTCGACCCGTTCCTAAATTTGGCTACTTTGTCAGACAGGTTGACCAAACTGGGGGTGCGGTGGGTCGCCAACTTCCCAAGCGTGGCCCAGCATGAAGCTGCATTTGAGAGCTATTTGGACGATGTCGATCTAGGCCTGCGCCATGAGTTGGACCGTTTGGGCACTCTCAAGGGTCTTGGTTTCAAGACTTTATCGGTGATGTGCCACAACAAAGACGCCGCCGCGATTGCCGCGACCAACCCCGATGCGGTGTTGCATATCCCGAATGTCGCCAGTTTCCTGTCAGGCGTGCCCGATGCGCCGGATTTGGCAGCAAAAGAGGAAACGATGCGCGCTGCCCTTATCGATTATGGATGGACCGGCACATTCCTGAATTACTGCGTTTCACAGGACAAACCGTCCACCTCAGGTCCGGCTCTAATCCGCCCTTAATGCAACCCGAACTTGCGCAATTTATTGTATAGAGTCTTTCGCGACATTCCCAAGGCATATGCGGTATTGCCTTTGTGAAATCCGTTGCGCCGCAGGGCATCGGCAATCGCCTGTCGCTCCAAAGACGTGGTGGTCGCCTCGGTTTTCAATTGCAAATGGGCGATTAACGTACGGGCATCGGCCTGCTCAATGTTTTTGCCAGAATAGTTCTGCACCATCGCGCCAACGATCTGCAAGACCTCTTGCTCATTGCCGGGCCAGCTATGGCCGCGAAAGACCTGATCCGCCGATGCTGAAATCTGTGGAACTGTGTCCTTGGCAATATCCACCTTGCCAAGCGCGTCTTCGATCACCGCGCCGATGTCTTCGGCCCGTTCCCGCAACGCAGGGAACCCGATGGACCAGCCCTTAACTAATGCACGCAGAGCGGGTTCCAACGTCCCGGTGTTTTCCAACCCGTTAGGCATCAAGAGCACCAATCTTGCGGACAATTGTTGCAGTGATCTGGTTGCTGGATGGGGGATCGCTCCGATGGTCAGCGCCGTTGCCAACCGTCGCTGCACCGGCGCGCTCAAAAGATGCGGGTTGCGCAACACGACAAGCCCCACCTCAGGGCGCACCAGCGCGCCAAACGTGGTGACCCCATTGTTGGTCGCACCAAACAACTGACGCGTTGCTTGCATTGGCGTATCAACGTGGCCGGGATCGACCAACAGCATCGCCTTGCGCGTGGCCGAGCGCAAAGCGGCGACAATAGGCGCCTCATCGGAGCCTCGGTTTAGCGCTGCGGCAAACAGGCGGCCTGATTGAATGAGCATGCGAAACCGTCGCAAGTATTCGAGCAACGCAGGGGATTGCCCCCTGAACCCTTGCTTTTTCGCCCAGATCAGTAGCTTTTCGTCTTCTGCCTCAAACCGCCGCTGCACCGTCTTTGCACTTTTGTAGCCTGCGATGCGATTAGCGACAGAGCTTTCGAAGGGCAGGCGGTCCAGTGTCGAGCCACCGACATACCCATCCAACTGCGCGTTGCTTGCAACATAACCCAGATCATCCGATGTCAGGATCGGCCCGCCTTCGAGGTAGAACCTGATCTTTGGATTGATCAGTTTGACCATCCTGCCAATATCGCGCGCAACGATGGCACTTTCCTCAAGCGAGATCCGCGGCGCATGGCCAAGCGCGCCGCCTACATTCCAGCCATAATTAAACAAGATGTTGCGCAATCCGGCCGTCGCCGCGAATTGTGCCTGACCGCGCGTGCCACAGTAATACAAAGTCCGAAGCCCGAAATCTTGTGCCTGTTTCAGCGTAAAGACCTCTTGTTTTGGGCCAATCCCGCCCGCGTCAAGTATTTGGCGCATCTCTTGGGAGAAATGCATCGCAGACGGGAAGTTGACGGCACCCGCAAACCCCAACGAAGCAATCCGGCGAGCCAGACTTTCGTGATCTTGGCCCGGCTCCCAACAATTGATCCCAATCAGAACCGGCAGTCGGGTGCGCGGCAAAATCTCGTCGACCGCAAACTCCACTCCCATTGCATTGGCATCATGGGTCGGCAACATGCAAGCAATCGAAGGCGATCCCATGTTCCGAAATCGCGCCGCATTGATCGCAAGCAAGAAGTCAGCGCCGCCGTCTTCCGCAGCAAGTGCAGAAATTCCGCTACCAACTGCAGCTCCGATAATGAGCGTGTTATGAGATGTTTTGAGCACAAAACCTTCTTCAAGATGACCGATTGCGCTGTCAACTTTTTCCTGATGACACCCGTCGCGTGCCGGGCCTTTCGTCGAATGGGCCCAGTTTCCTGCAAGAGCGTCCCACCTCCGCTGTACTCAGGCCGCTGACCAATCACGGGCGCTGGTCAGGATGGATAGACTTGCCCAATGCTCTGCAAAAAATGGTTTGCTGCGAGAGAATGCATCGCGAACAGGAACTGTGCTTGGATAAGACCGGTTTTTCCGCTGTGTCGCTATAAGTGGTCATGTCACCGGATCTGACTTGAATTGCCGCTTTCCCTACTGTATTGTGGCGACAAGACACATTCCCAATCTCAATGATGCCGAGCTTTGCATTTTGATGCCTTTAGGGTCAGGACCCATAAATCGGCTTGATGGTGAAACGTTCCTGTGATTCAGGATACCCAAATATTTGGAGGTATGATGAGCAATCTGTATTGGCTGAGTGAGGAACAAATGGGACGGCTTATACGGTACTTCCCCAAGAGCCGAGGTAAGCCGCGGGTAGATGACAGGCGGGTATTGAGCGGAATTATCTTCATTAATCGCAACGGCTTACGATGGTGTGATGCGCCTGCAGAATATGGCCCACCCAAGGCATTGTACAATCGTTGGAAGCGGTGGAGCGATATGGGAGTATTCGCGCGGATCATGACAGGATTGGCGGCTGAGGCACCCGACAATAAGACTATCTCAATTGACGCGACCTACCTCAAAGCACACCGCACAGCCTCAAGCCTGGGTTTCAAAAAAGGGGGCGCGGACGTCTGATAGGGCAAACCAAGGGCGGAATGAACACGAAATTACATGCCGTCACGGATACCAGCGGTCGCCCAATCCAGTTCTTTATCACCGCCGGTCAGGTCAGCGACTATACTGGGGCTGCGGCCTTGTTGAGCAGTCTGCCAAATGCTGAATGGCTGCTCGCGGATCGAGGCTATGACGCTGATTGGTTCAGAGAAGCTTTGATAGACATGGGTATCACGCCCTGCATTCCTGGTCGCAAGTCACGCAGCAAGACCATCAAATACGACAAGCGTCGCTACAAACGCCGCAATCGCATCGAGAGAATGTTCGGTCGCCTCAAAGATTGGAGACGCATCTCAACGCGCTATGACCGGTGCCCCAAGGTTTTCTTGTCAGCTATCGCTCTCGCCGCAACCATCATATTCTGGTTATGAGTCTGGAGCCTAGCGAAAACCCGCCACTCTGCTAAAGCGGTCATTTAAACGATACAATGCAGTTGATACTTTAAAAGTATTGGCAGTTGGGGGCATGATATATGACATATGTGTATAATCCTTTTTATGGTGTAAGGTTTGATACGGTATTCGATGAATCGGAATCCTATCCATGGGAAAGCGTGACGCGCATTTTCCAGATTCCTGAAGATCCCGAAAGTGAAGAGTGGCTTTTCCAACAGCAATTCTTTTATGATCTTGGCTATACGATCACAGAGAAGAATCGCGGTTATGCTGTGTTTTCGCCTGAATACATGTTCGAGCGCGAGATTACAGACGCATCTGACGTCTTCGATTTCAAGAACATGACCATAAACTATGCCACGGACGACTTTACACTGAACTTCGGCGCCTTAGCCTCGGGCGAGGCACGTGTCGCCAAGATCGACACGATTTATGATAATGGGCAGCGTAATCTGAACTATTATCAGAATACTGACGCAAGCCTTAGTCTGCAAATCTTGCTGGATCAATCGGATGACGGATCACTTCATACGTGGCAATTCATCACACAGGGATATGATGAAGGCGGCGCCATTTGGCGAAGTGTTATCAATGATGACGAGCGTGTATTTACGAAGATACTCGATGATAACTCAGGCGCCCGAATAAAGACGCATGATATTGCTGATGACGGCGTATCTGACACCTTCATCTTCAACGACGGCATACGCGAAGCCAGAATTCAGCATGATAGCGCTAGCAACGCAAAACCGTGGGAGACAGTCGCAACTACGTATGAAGACAATGGCGATGTCGAGAAACGTTTCGTCGTATACGATGATGGCAAGACGAAAGAAAAAACATTCGCAGACGGCCTGACCATCAGTCAAAAGTGGGTTGACGCAAGTGGCAATAACGAATGGACAACCATCGAAAGCACATACTATCGCGACGGAACAGAAGCCACTAGAACAACGGCCTACACAGATGGCCGTTTAAGAGAAGACACATTTTTTCATCCCGGAGAGGTCGAAGCCGGGTTTGGACCCGGTATTAGATCAACATACTTCGCCGACCCTCTTGATAACTTTGATTGGGAGAACATCGAGATTGAGTATGACAGCGACGGAAATATGTCGTGGCGCTGGATATTTGAAGACGGTGGTGCATACCGAGAAACTGGTTTTTACAGTGATGGTACGATCTCTTATTCGGCGAGAACTGATCGATCGGCCACAGAGTCAGACGAGATTCTTAGTTCAGAGATACGTTACGACACTGGCG
Source organism: uncultured Paracoccaceae bacterium (assembly GCA_947503965.1). Lineage (GTDB taxonomy): Bacteria > Pseudomonadota > Alphaproteobacteria > Rhodobacterales > Rhodobacteraceae > Yoonia. The sequence goes on along the minus strand of CANNFU010000022.1, from coordinate 3,692 downwards.
GAACGATCGAGAACCAGGTGATCATGTACGGGTCTTGGTCAAATCGTCAGACAGTCATATCTCTCTATGATGAAGGAGAGTTGGAATCTCGCGGCTTCTTTGACGAGAACGATTCAAAACCTTGGTTCGCACGTATCATTGATTATGGTGCCGACGGCCCGGAAGAAACGCTCTACTATGCCGAAAGTCTGGTGCCGACCGCGTATATCGACCTACTTTGACGATCTCGCCGTCCTTGGAACGTGTCAACAACGCGGGCGAGGTTCTGTGCAAGCGAGGCCTAGGGGATAATTCCAGCATTTTTGGCCCGTTTAATCATGTCGAAGACGCCCGTGAGGGTTCCGATGGCTCCGAACTTTTCGTGCTTTCCCATGTTCGGGTTGTTCTGGAAAGCATCCATGCCCTGGGTGCAGAGGATCATGATCTCCATTTCGGAGGAGACGTTCGCGCGGATGGCCTCAACGATGATTGTCTCGATGGGCAGTGTCAGGCTATTATTGATGGCACGCCAGAACGGAGCTGCATTTTGATTTCAAGCGATCAACTCGTGTGCATACTCAGTCCAAATTTCGAAGGCACCGGCTCGGGCGTGGCGGTAGGAATGGGCTGAAAGGCGGTGACGTTTAGGGCGAAACAGGACGGCGGTTTGATCGTGAACCGACAGGAACAGTTGTGCCTGACCGGGCGACTTGAACCGGCCCATGATCTTCTCTCGCCGCCGCGTATGTCTGTGTGAAACCTCGACGCGATTGTTCAGCCCTTTGTGTTGGCGATGTTCGATCCCGGGAGCCAGGTCTGCCTTCGCTGCGCCGTATGACCGCAGTTTGTCGGTGATGATCACGCGCGGTTGACCCCAAGCCTTGAACAGTTTTCTGAAGAAGCGCAGCGCCGCCGCCTTGTTCCTGCGGGTTTGGACCAAAATGTCCAGAACGTCACCGTTGGCATCAACAGCCCGCCAAAGCCAATGCTTGCGGCCCTTGATCGGCACCACGACCTCGTCGAGATGCCATTTGTCGGCCGGGCGCGGCCGACCCCGGCGCACCTTGGCAGCAAACTGGATGCCGAAACGCGCCACCCAGTCCCGGACCGTTTCGTAGGAAACCGTTATCCCGCGAGAAGTCAGGAGATCCTCAACATCACGCAAGCTAAGTGCAAACCGATGGTACGCCCAAACCGCGTAGCCAATGACTGAGCGTGGGAAACGAAACCGCTTGAGACGGGATAGATCAGACAGATTCAACATGTCATCGCGCTACAACGGCAAGTTGGTTACAACAACCTTATGAGTGGCAGCCTTATTCTCCCCAAAACGGGTAATTGAAAATTCCCCAACGTGAGCGGCTGCGCTGATTTTCGAACGTCAAGTATTCGAAAATTGGCGTTGCCGCGTGAAGCAAGCTTGATGGCCCCGATGGAGATCAACAGGGGCAATCGAGTGCAGGGAATAAGGGAGATCGTTTTGATCAACGATTTACATCAACAAGGCTTGAGCATTTCAGCCATCGCCCGGAAGGTCGGGTGCGACCGCAAGACGGTTAAAAAGTACATTGAGAGGGGGCTGGAGGCTCCGTGTTATGGTCCGCGTGCGGCACGTGCCAGCGTTCTGGAGCCTTACACAGCCTATTTGACGGAACGGGTCGCAGCATTTCCGGATCTGTCTGGTCGCCGCCTTCTGCGTGAGATTAGGAAGCTGGGATACAAAGGGAGCTATTCGACACTGAAGCCGTTTCTGCGCGAGGTGCGTCCGCCCACGCGCACGCAGTTTGAGCGGCGGTTTGAGACGCCCCCAGGCCAGCAAGCGCAGGTCGACTTTGCAGAATTTACCGTTGAGTTCACGGATGAACCCGGTGTCACCCGCAAGGTCTGGCTGTTCTCTATGGTGCTCGGGCATAGCCGTTGGCTGTGGGGCCGATTTGTGTCCAGCCAGAACCTTCAATCGGTGATGCGCTGCCACATCGCCGCTTTTGACGCGATGAGTGGGTCGCCGGAGCACATCCTCTATGACCGCATGAAAACAGCGGTGATCGGCGAAGATGAAGCTGGCGTTGTCACTTACAACACGTCTCTTGTGGCTTTGCTCAATCACTACGGGACGGTGCCACGCGCATGTCAGCCTTATCGGGCCAAGACGAAGGGCAAGGTTGAACGGCCGTTTCGCTATATCCGTCAGGACTTCTTTCTGGCGCGGACGTTCCGCAACATTGATGACCTGAATGCGCAGTTTGATCTTTGGCGGACAGGCATTGCCAACCCGCGCACCCATGCCACAACCCTGCGCATTGTCGATGAGGCGTTTGCCGAAGAACAACCCAACCTGAAGCCTCTTCCTGCAATCCCCTATGATGCGGTTCTCACTGTGGAGCGCCGTGTTAGTCACGAGGGCATGATCTCGGTTGCGGGGAATTACTACAGCGTACCAGATACCACCCGAAAGTGCGTGCTTGAGGTGCAGAACCACACCCATGAGGTTCGGATTTTTGAAGACGGTGTGCTCATTGCAAGTCACCCGATCCTTGAAGGCAAGAACCAGCGCCGCGTTGATCCCGCGCACCGAAAAGCACCACCCATTCAATGTAAAAAGCCAGAAACAACGCGGGGTATCGCGCGCCGGTCTTTGGATTTTTACGGTGCCGTTGGCGAGCGCATGGCAACACAGGGGGCTCACCAATGACTGAAGCTCTCGACCGGATCAGAGGCGCAATGGTGGGCCTGAAGATGCCGCGTGCGCTGGAGGCACTCGACCACACCATGCAAAAATTGGAACAGGGTGAAATCACTGCGATCGAGGCCATCGACAGCCTGCTCAGCGAGGAATACAGCACCCGCGAAACGCGCCGCATCGATGTGGCCCTGCGCACATCCAAGCTGCTGCCGATCAAGACGCTGGAAAGCTTCGATTTTAGCTTCCAACCCTCATTGGATCGTGAGCGCATCGCGGCACTCGCCCAGCTTGACTTCATCCGCCGCGCCGAGGTCGTTCACTTCCTCGGGCCACCTGGCACCGGCAAAAGTCACCTCGCTACAGCGCTCGGGGTGGCCGCCGTTAAATCCGGCATGCAGGTTTACCGTGCGACATTGGCAGAACTGGTCGAGGTTCTGGCGAAAGCAGAACGGCAGGGACAACTAGCCGAGAAGATCAGGTTCTACGCCAGATCTTCGCTCCTGATCGTTGACGAGATCGGCTATCTGCCGATCACCCAAGGCGGGGCAAACTTGTTCTTCCAACTCGTTAACGCCCGCTACGAAAAAGGCGCTATGATCCTCACCTCAAATCGAGGATTTGCAGAATGGGGTGACGTTTTTGGCGATCCCGTCGTGGCCACCGCGCTCCTCGACCGGCTGCTCCACCATGCAGTGGTCGTCCAGATCGAAGGCGCAAGCTATCGACTACGCGGGCATGCCGATTTGATCCCAGAACACGCCCGCACAAACGCACCCATCACACCGCCGCCCGCCCCAAAGCGCCGCGGCCGTCCACCAAAAAATGGAGCTGCAAGTCACTGAAAACGGCTGACTACCGAACACCGCAAAACTGGGGAATTTTACTTTGCCCAAACTGGGGAAATTTGAGCTGCCATTGACACAACCTGACAATGCCGTCTGATAGCTTCCGATTGAGGTCTGGTTTCCTCAGGTCGCACGACCGACGCGCGCGCAGATCGCTTCAAGCGTCGCCCAGATATCATCGACAA
>CANNFU010000021.1 GCA_947503965.1 uncultured Paracoccaceae bacterium | reverse complement strand
GCGAAGAGAAGCGTGACCCGGATGAAGGACAGTGATCCCAAAGGACGGAACATAAACGATGAAATGAACTTGACCCAAACGCCCGATTAGAGAAGCTGACATTCCCGCGATGCCTAACCGTCGCTGATAGTTCCACCCGCCAGTTTCGCAACACAGGTTTCGTCATATAGTCCCAATGCTGACAGCGTTCTGAGGTGATCTAATGCCAACTTGTCATCGCTGTTCAATGAAACTCTGTGCGGACGCAATTGTACTAAGAGCCCGTAGTTGGCTCTCAAAGAACCCATGCTGGGAAGCTCACACATGCCAGCGACGAACTCAATCAAGAGATGGTTTCCAGTAGCGCCCCTAATATCGAAGTTCGCCCCCGAGCCTGCAAATTCGTCTATCAGTGCAATTAACTGAATGTCGGTTGCTGATTCTCGGAGGGTTGAGAGTGATCCGATCAAGGCAGAAATTGGTGCCTCTTCCCCTGCGTTTACATCTGCTCCCAATTGGATAAGCTTGCTAGCGACCTCTAGACGTCCACCTACTATGGCCGTCCAAAGCGCGGTGTAACCACTCCTGTCCTGAACATTGAGGTCGCCGCCGTTTTCTGCATACTCCTCCAGTCCGAACCCATCTTCGCAATTCACTATTTCGAAGACTCTTCCGTTTGATCCGTTTTGGTAGTGTTGCGGACATGCATTAACGCCATTGCTAGCAAGAGCAACAAAGGCGCCCAAAGATACACCCCATCTTAAGCGACGGGGCAAGGCAAAGGGCGGTCTAATTGTGTGAAACATGATTAAAGCCCTGAAGTAGATCAGTATGCGTGGTGACAATCACGCAAGGCAATCAAACTCGACTTGCCAACCAATGTCGACTCTGGGCTCAAACCGGTCATTCCATCTCAATACTTTTTGAGGACAGATATTGATCATGGCGCGCTTCGCCTGACACGACCCCGCATGAAGGTGGCCCCATTTACCGCCCGTTGCGTGTGTACCGTCCCAAATGGTTAACTCTGCTGGATCAGACACCAATAAATAGAATCTGTACATACAATATATACAGCTTCTGTACGCATCCTTTACACGGATTGCGACGTCAACCCAGCGCGTATCCTGCCCCGCGTACCGTGCGCACGGGGTCGCTGCCGCCATGCTGGGTCAGCACCTTGCGTAAGCGGCCCACATGCACGTCCACAGTTCGCGTATCGACATAGATATCGCGGCCCCAGACCCGGTCCAGCAGCATGTCGCGCGACCAGACCCGGCCCGGTTTTTCCATGAATGTGGTGAGCAGTCGAAACTCTGTCGGCCCAAGTTTTAAAGGGTTATCGTCCCGCGTGACCCGATGCGTTTCCGCGTCGAGCACGATATCGTCATATGTCAAAACCTGCCCCACGGTCGCAGGGCGCACGCGGCGCAACTGGGTACGCACACGGGCCATCAATTCGGACACGGAATAGGGTTTGACAACATAGTCATCCGCCCCTGTTTCCAGACCGCGCACCTTGTCAACTTCTTCTGAACGCGCCGACAGCATGATGATCGGAATGGCCCGCGTATCAGGCTTGATCTTCAACCGGCGGCACACCTCGATCCCGGACAGGTTCGGCATCATCCAATCCAAGACAATCACATCCGGTGTGTCTTCATCCACGCAAAGCAGGCCTTCTTCGCCATTCTCGGCGCGGGTGACGCGGAACCCTTCGGCTTCAAGGTTGTAGGCCAGCACTTCGCGCTGAGCCGCTTCATCTTCCACAATCAAAACATGAGGTTGCTGTGCCATGGCGCTTAACTCGGGTCAGTCACATATGCTGTTTTATCGCCTTTCGGGCGGGCATCATCCGGCATTTCGCCAGTGACAAGATAGATCACCTGCTCGGCCATATTGGTGGTCAGATCACCCATCCGCTCGATATTCTTGGCCATGAAATGCAGGTGCATGCAGGCGGTGATGTTGCGCGGGTCTTCCATCATGAAGGTCAGAAACTCGCGGAACAGCGCGTTGTACATCTGGTCGACTTCATGATCGCGCTGAATGACATCTTCCGCCATTTCCGCATCGCCACGCATATAGGCATCCAGCGTATCATTCAGCATCGCCTGTACCTCGCGTGCCATTCGGCGCAAGGCCGCGTCTGATCCGTTGACCGGGCTCATCTCGACCAGGACGCTGGTGCGTTTGGCGATGTTTTTGGCATAATCGCCAATCCGCTCAAGCGATGCAGCCAAACGAAGCACTGTAAGAACGGACCGTAAGTCCTTGGAAACAGGGGCACGCAGCGCAATCGTGCGGGCCGCCTCTTCGTTGATCTGCTCTTCCAGCCGGTCGATGACCTTGTCACCGGCGCGCACTTCTTCGGCCAGTTCCACATCACGTTCGGCAAGCGATTTGGCCGCCTTCAAAATCGCCTCTTCGACCAAGCCGCCCATCTTCATGATCAGGGTTGTTATCCCTTCCAGATCACGGTCATAGGCCGATGAAATATGTTCGTTCATGTTCATGGGCTCCTTACCCGATCCGGCCGGAAATATAGCTTTCCGTGCGCGGGTCATGCGGGTTGGTGAATATCTTGTCGGTGTCGTCGTATTCCACAAGGTTGCCGAGGTGGAAAAACGCGGTTTTCTGGCTGACACGCGCGGCCTGCTGCATGGAGTGTGTCACGATCACGACCGAAAATGTCTGGCGCAACTCGTCAATCAGTTCCTCGACCTGTGCGGTGGCGATGGGATCAAGGGCAGAGCATGGTTCGTCCATCAAAAGCACTTCGGGTGCAGTGGCAATCGCACGTGCAATGCACAGGCGCTGCTGCTGACCGCCGGACAGACCCGTGCCGGGGGCCTGCAAACGGTCCTTGGCTTCGTTCCACAATGCCGCCTTGCGCAATGATTTTTCGACAATCTCATCCAGATCGGCCTTGTTCCGGGCCAGTCCGTGAATCTTCGGGCCGTAGGCGACATTGTCATAGATTGATTTCGGGAACGGATTGGGCTTTTGAAACACCATCCCAACCTTGGCACGCAGCTGCACCGGGTCAACCTTGGGGTCATAGATGTCTTCGCCATCAATCCGGATATCCCCTTCGACACGGCAGATATCAATTGTGTCGTTCATCCTGTTGAGACAGCGCAAGAAAGTTGACTTGCCGCACCCCGACGGGCCGATAAAGGCTGTCACCGTCTTGTCGTCGATCTCAACATCGACATCCTTGATTGCGTGGTTGTCGGCATAATAGACCTGCACGCCCTTGGCGGAGATCTTGATGTCTTGATTAGTGCTCATTGCGCGGTCCACATGTATCATATCTTCCATTGTCAGCCCTCCTACCAGCGCCGTTCAAAGCGGCGGCGCAGATAGATTGCGACCGCGTTCATTATCAACAAAAACACCAGCAATGTAATGATGGCCCCAGACGCGCGTTCCACAAAGGCCGGATCAGACCGTTGGGTCCAGTTGAACACCTGCACCGGAAGTGCTGTTGACGCCTCGCCGAACAGCCCGGCCTCTGGCGTGTAAGCCGCTGGATACTCGCGCACAAATGCGACCATCCCGATCAGCAGCAAGGGCGCGGTTTCACCCAAGGCCTGTGCCAGACCGATGATCGTACCAGTCAAAATACCTGGTGCGGCAAGCGGCAGCACATGGTGGAACACCGACTGCATCTTGGACGCACCAACGCCCAGTGCCGCGTCGCGTATTGATGGGGGCACAGATTTCAGCGCCGCCCGGGTCGAGATGATGATCGTGGGCAGCGTCATCAGCGTCAGCACCAGACCACCCACCAAAGGTGAGGATTGGTTGAATTCCATGAAGTTGATAAAGATAGCCAGGCCGAGGATACCATAGACAATCGACGGCACGGCCGCGAGGTTCGAGATATTGACCTCGATAATATCCGTGATCCGGTTTTTCGGTGCAAATTCCTCAAGATAGATCGAAGACGCCACACCGATGGGCAGCGCCAGCACCAGAACCACAATCATCATGTAAAGCGACCCAAGAATTGCGACGCCAAGGCCCGCGGCCTCTGGTCGCTGGACGGATGCGTCAGGCCAGATGAAGAAGTTCCAGTTGAACTTGGTTTCGATCACGCCCGCATCGGCAAGCTGCTGGGCCAATGTCAGCGCCTCGGGCGATGTGTTTGAATCCAGTGCGGCGCTTTCCAGTGTCACGTCGCCCTTGAAATACCCATCGATCCGGCCAGACGCCAGCACATCAAACGTGACCGTCTGACCCACCAGATCAGGGTTGGCCAGCACACGGTCGCGCACCGTCGCTGATGCCTCTTTCGAGATCATGTCGGCGATGTCGCGGTTCGACAGATCGGTCGTCAGTCCTTCGCCTTCGATAGTGGCGATCAGCGCATCGCGCAGGATCGAATTGTACCCAATCGTCGTCGTTTTTGCCATTTCGGCAGGGTCGCGATTGCCCTCCTTATCGACCCGCTCTTCGGCCAGTTCGATATCCATGGTGATGAATGTCTGCTGGAACGAACTGAGCCCGTTGACCAGAACCGAGGTCAGCAGGATCAGCAGGGCCGACATCGCCACAATGATCGCGGACAGCCCGTAGGCGCGGAACCGTTTTTCCGCCGCGTTGCGTTTCTTTGTGCGGGCGTCAGCCGCCAGAAGGGAGGTTTTCATTCGTACTGCTCCCGATATTTGCGCACGATGTAGAGTGCAAAGACGTTCAGCCCCAGCGTGATCACAAACAGCGTCAGGCCAAGGGCAAAGGCCACCAGCGTTTCCGGGCTGGCAAAATCCGTATCACCTGTCAGCTGGCTGACGATCTTGACGGTCACGGTTGTCATCGCCTCGAACGGGTTCAACGACAGGCGGGCCGCGGCCCCTGCCCCCAGAACCACGATCATCGTCTCGCCAATGGCGCGGGACGCGGCCAGCAGGATCGCCCCAACAATGCCGGGCAAGGCGGCGGGGATCACAACCTGCCGGATCGTTTCGGATTGCGTGGCCCCAAGGCCAAGCGAGCCGTCGCGCATCGCCTGGGGGACCGCGTTGATGATGTCGTCGGAGAGCGAACTGACGAACGGGATCAGCATGACCCCCATGACAATACCCGCCGTCATAACCGACGATGCGCTTTGCCCAAAACCCATCGGCTCAGCAAAGTAATCACGCAGGACCGGGCCAACAGTGATCAGGGCAAACAGGCCGTAAACGATGGTTGGGATACCGGCGAGCACTTCGATGGCGGGTTTTGCAACCGACCGCAGGCGTGGCCCCGCATATTCGGATAGGTAAATCGCGGCAAACAGACCAATCGGCACCGCCACCACCAGCGCGATAAAGCTGACATACAATGTCCCCCACAAAAGCGGGATAATCCCCAGATCAGAATTTCCACGGAAATTCGGTGACCAGCTGAGCGAAAAGAAGAAATCACGCCAATCATACTGGCCGAAGAAATTGAACGTCTCGAACAGCATCGAAAACACGATGCCAACAGTCGTCATGATCGCGATGGTCGAGGCAAAGATCAAAAGCCCGAGGATCCAGCGTTCCGCGTAAGTCCGCGCGCGACTTTCCACCTTGATCCCGATCAGCGACAACGCACAGCCCGTAACCCCAAGACCGATGACCACAAGGGTAAAGAACCAGTTTGGCCCCCCATCCGTCAGCCGCCCGTAAAGCGCAAATAGCAGGACTGCTGCCACGGGCGGGATGATCGTCGCAAGGGCCGTGTTCAGCGCATGCTGGTTTGGCAACGACACCAGCGTGCGGATGTCACCCCCCGCAACCTTCAGCGCGCGGGATTTGGCGACGAAATAGCCAATGACGGCCAGCGCAAAAATGAACAAAAGCGGGGTCGTCAGGGATTGCATGGGATATTGTCCAAAGCAAGAGAAGTGTCAGGGGCAGGCATAGCTGCCCCTGACCCGATCGTCGAGGTTAAGAGCCGCTGCCCATGACCACTTCGTTGGCCACTGTTTCCTGAACCTTCATCAGCTCTGGATCAGAGACCAGACCATATTCGGCCAAGGGACCATCCGGGCCTGCGATGTCGTCAGAGACGAAGAATTCCGCGAATTCCTTCAACCCGGGGATCACGCCGATATGGGCCGCCTTGATGTAGAAAAACAGCGGGCGCGATACGGGGTATTCGCCTGACGCGATGGTTTCTGTTGACGGCACAACACCGGACATGGTCGCGACCTGCAGCTTGTTGGTGTTGTTTTCGTAGAAGGACAGACCGAATACGCCGATACCATTCGCATCCGCCTCAATCCGGGCCAGTGTTTCGGTGTAGTCACCATCAATGTCGACCGAACGGCCATCAGTGCGGATCGCCATGCACTTTTCTTCGGCTGTATCTTCGTCAACACCGGCGGCCAGCATGGCTTCAAAGAAACCACCCTCTTCACAGCCTGCCAGGATCACCTTTTCCTCGAACACTTCACGTGTGCCGTGCTTGGTGCCGGGGATGAAGGCCTGAATGGGCTGTGCGGGGAAGTCAGGGTTCACCTGGTCCCAGGTCTCAAACGTGTTGGCGACCAGTTCGCCATCGATGAAGTGTTCGTTTGCCAGCGCCTTGTACCAGTCTTCTGGCGTGAATTCGAAAGAGTTGCCGTTTATGTCGGATGCAAACACGATCCCGTCGTAACCAATGCGGACTTCGATGATGTCTGTCACACCGGCGTCGGCACAGACTTCAACTTCGGCCGGGCGGATCGCGCGGGATGCGTTTGCGATGTCGATTGTGTTGGCGCCAACGCCTTCACAAAAACGCTTCAGACCGGCAGAGGAACCACCGGATTCGATGACCGGTGTCGGGAAATCAAAATTTTCACCGAACACCTCGGCAACGATAGATGCGTAAGGCAGCACTGTAGAAGATCCAGCAACCTGCACGTTGTCGCGTGCAAATGCGGTGGTGGCAGTAAGGGCGATGGCCGCGGTTGTCGCGGTCAGTTTCATGATCGACATCAAATCACTCCTGTCAGTCAAACATTGATTACGCGCGAGCCGCGCAACCATTGCTGCCCGTCTAGGGCACGTCGCCCAATGCTTTTGTGACAGTTATGTAAAAGTTTTATGACAGTCGCTTTTCTTCAGTTTGTTGGCAGAAAAACCGAGATTTGCGTACCCCGCCCCTCTTCGCTTTCGATGACCAGCCGCCCTCTGTGACGATTTACGATGTGTTTGACGATCGCCAGACCAAGGCCCGTGCCCCCCACCTCGCGTGATCTGTGGTTATCGACGCGGTAGAATCGCTCGGTCAATCGGGCCAGATGATGCGAGGCGATGCCTTCGCCCTTGTCGGCCACCCGAATCTCAACCCCGTCCCCCCGCAGCCGCCTGTGTGCGGTTTTAGGATAAAGTGTAACAGTCACCTCTTTGCCAGTCGCACCATACTTGATTCCGTTCTCCACCAGATTGGTGAAAACCTGCACCAACTGGCCCGCGTCACCCGGCACCATTTCATCGCGTCCTTGCAAATCGAGGGTCACAACCACATCCGCGCTTTCGGCCTGCGGCTCCAGCCCCTTGATGACAGACGACAAAAGCGCGCCCAGATCCACATGTTCGCGCGGGCGCACACGCTCATCCTCTTCCACGCGGCTGAGCGAGAGCAGATCATCCACCAACCGTGTCATGCGGTTCGCCTCATGCGCCATGATGCCGAGAAACCTGTCACGGGCGGCGGCATCATCGCGGGCCGCCCCGCTTAACGTTTCGATAAAGCCCAGCAGAGCCGTTAGTGGCGTGCGCAATTCATGACTGACATTCGCGACGAATTCGCGGCGCATCTTGCCCGCTTCTTCGGCCGCGGTCTGATCTTCGAAGGTCAGAACGGTATCGCTGCCTGCTTTTGCCAGTGACACGCGATAGATCGTATCCTTGTCACCATCGCGCCCGACATAGCGCGCGACCGCAGGCCCGTCGCCATCGCGTATCTTTGTAATCGCATCGATGATTGCCGGCTGACGCATGGCCGTGATGTAGTGTTTGCCCACCAGATCACGGCCCAAAATCGGCTCAACCGGAGTGTTGGCAATTTTGACACGTTCGTCTGGCCCGATAATCAATATCGGCAGGGGCACCGCGTTCACGACTGCGACAATTTGTTCAGATGCCACCTATCTACCTCACGTTGTAAGTATAACGCCTATACTCTTGTAGCGCCGATTCAGGGTTCGTTTTTTATTCCCGGGCTTACTCGTTTTTCTTACCCGGCGTTTATCATCAGAGATTCTGCCGGCTGTAGCACCGTTTTGAGGTTTAAATGTCGGGACAAACAAATGAAAGCCGGGTCGCGTGGTTGCCAGAGATCGTCCGCCAATCCACCAGCGGCACGCTGGTTGTGGGGGACTTGCGCCGCTGGACCGCAGAGGGGCGCGCCTTTGCTGGTCTTTCAGAGTTCAATTTTACCAATATTTCTCGCCTTGATCGCGATTTGATCAACGATCTTGACCCAGACATTGTGCTGTCACCACTCGTCGCCGATGAATTCGATGCCGTCGATGTCGCGGTGAAACTTATCGATCTGAATTATCGTGGCAAGTACCGCGCGATTACCGACCAGCACATCAACGGACCCTTGATCGCCAATGAGATCCGATCATTGTCACCGCATCTGGATTTTGATCTGCTGCAGCTTGGATCGCCACCGCCCGCCGCCAGCAATTCCTAGATCACGGTCAGATCGCGGGCAAAACGCGCCGCTTTTTGCTGATAATGCAAGGCAGATGCTTTCAATCCGTTGATCTGCGCGTCATCCAACATGCGTACCACCTTGCCCGGTGCGCCCATAACCAGCGAACCATCGGGGATCTGCTTGCCCTCGGTAATCAACGCCCCTGCCCCGATCAGACAGTTTTCACCGATCACTGCGCCATTCAGTACGGTGGCCCCCATCCCGATCAGGGTGTTCTGGCCGATTGTGCAACCGTGCAGCATGGCCTTGTGCCCGATCGTGCAACCCGCACCGATTGTCAGCGGAAAGCCCATATCCGTATGCAGCACGCAGTTTTCCTGAATATTGCTGCCTTCACCCACGCTGATCAATTCGTTGTCGCCACGCAGGGTCGCCCCGAACCAGACCGACGATCGCGCCGCCAGCGCAACAAGACCAATAATATGGCACCCCGGCGCCACCCAGGCATCATCAGCGACATCCGGTTTTGCATCACCTAACGCGTAAAGGCTCATACCCGTTCTCCGAATTCTGTTTGCAGACTACGTACGTGATCGACCAGTTGTGGCTGTTGCGACCGGCGCAACCGTTCCGCGCTGATGATGGTTTTCAACCGCGCCTCGGTTTTATCCAGATCGTCATTGACCAGAACATAATCGTAACCGTCCCAATGACTGATTTCATCCCAGCTTTTCTGCATGCGTTTTTCAATGACAGCAGCATCATCCTGACCCCGGCTGACCAACCGGCGGTGGAGTTCGGTGATGGATGGCGGCAGGATAAAGATCGACAGCACATGTTCCTGCAGGGCCGAGTTGCTGATTTGCTGGGCACCCTGCCAGTCGATGTCGAACAGGACGTCACGCCCCGTTTCGATAGCCGCCTTCACCGGCGCCTTGGGCGATCCATAGTAGTTGCCAAAGACCTGTGCATGTTCAAGCATCTCGCCATTCGCGACCTGTTGCTGAAATTCAGCGACCGAGACAAAGAAGTAATCCTGCCCATCCACCTCACCCGCCCGTGGCGCACGTGATGTCGCGGAGACTGAAAAGCGCAATGTGTCGTCCCACGCGCGCAACCGCCGCGCCAATGTCGATTTTCCAGCACCCGAGGGCGAGGACAGGATGATCAAAAGGCCGCGTCGGGACATCGCGTTACTCCACATTCTGAATTTGCTCGCGCATCTGGTCGATGACCGCCTTGAGATCAAGCCCAATCGCCGTCAACGCCGTTGCCTGCGCCTTGGCGCATAGGGTATTCGCCTCGCGGTTAAATTCCTGTGCAAGAAAATCCAGTTTCCGACCCGCGGGCTTGGGTGCTGCCAACAAATCGCGCGCCGCGTTGACATGGGCGGCCAGCCTGTCGATTTCTTCGGTCACATCTGACTTGACCGCCAGTACTGCCAGTTCCTGCGCGATGCGCTGCTCATCCATATCGCTGACATCTTCCAGCACGCGTTTCAGCGCGGTTGTGAGGTTCTCTTTGACCTGTGGCGCGCGGTCGGCTGCGGCCTGTGCTGCGGCCTTGGTCAATGCAACGATCTGATCCAGCTGATCGACAATTACGCCGTGCAACGCGGCCCCTTCGGTTTCACGCATCGCAATGAAATCGGCCAGAAGCGGGGCAATATCGGCATTCAGCGCCGTCGCAAGTGCAGCGCCATCATCATCGGCACTGGCCGCAATCAGCACGCCGCGCTGTGCCAGAACATCGGCCGCTGTGGGTTGGGCCAATGTCACCCCCATCGCAAAGGCGCGTTCCTGCACGGCATCCAATGCGGACAGAACGCTTTCCAGCTGGGTTTCATCCAGTGTGAGGCCTTGCGCGGTCTCCTCCCGCGACAGCCGCAGGTTAACGGTGACATTTCCGCGGCCAAGCCCCGCGTTCAATGCAGACCGTACCGCCACCTCAAGCCCGTCGATCCCGTCCGGCAGGCGCAGCCGCAGATCCAGCCCGCGCGCGTTGACCCCGCGCATTTCCCAGCTCCAGGATACCGGACCAAGCGTTCCGGTGCGGCTGGCAAAGGCGGTCATGGATCTGATCATCGTGGGTCCTGTCAAAGCATTCGTCAGCACAGGACCTACGGGAAAACAGGCGCGCGGGGCAATAGCGCGGATTTAATTACAATTAACCCATTTACACTTTGTTAGATGAATAAAACGGTAAGATTTGTTAAATTCCTCTTAACGTAACGCTGGTAACGTCCTGTTCAGGGCTGCCCCTAATTCGATTGAGGTCAAGATGAATTCTGTCACAGATACTCCAACGCGTCGGCGCACTGACAAGCCAAACGCGGCACACGCCACGCTGAAAAGTCTTGAGGCCTATTGGCAGACCTTGCGCCACGCACAGCGCATTCCGTCGCGTAACGATATTGAACCACGTCAGATCGATGATGCCCTGCCGCACGCCTTCATCCTGCAACGGGTGGCACCGGGAGTCGCGCGGATGCGGGTCGCCGGGCAAGGTCTGCATGATCTGTTGAAAATGGATGCCCGCGGCATGCCGATCAGCACGCTGATCCTGCCAGAAGCACGTGATGACATCGCAAGCCTGATCGAAGACGCCTTTACGACGCCGGCGATCGTGTCCATTCCCCTGCTATCGCCCAGCAGCCTTCTGCGTCAGGACCTGACCGGTACGATGCTGCTTTTGCCACTGCGCGACGAAAAAGGTGACACATCGCGGATTTTGGGCGCGTTGGTCACGGATGATGCGCCCGGCAACCGCCCGCGCCGGTTCCAGATCAAGCCGGGTGCGGCCATTCGGAATGAACCCTTGCAACCGCGTTTGGCCAGCGTGCAGGGCCTTGTGCATCGTGCAAAAGACAAAGGGCCGGATGCGGCGCGCCCGGCGCTGCGTCTGGTCGTCAATAACGGCTGATCAGCCCGCCTTGGCCTGCTGCAGGTTATTGCGGCGGGCCGACAATTCTTCGGCCACAAGAAATGCCAGCTCAAGTGACTGCGATGCGTTCAGGCGCGGGTCACACGCAGTGTGATACCGGTCTGACAGATCCTCATCCGTGACCGCGCGGACACCACCGGTGCATTCGGTCACATCCTTGCCTGTCATCTCAAAATGCACGCCCCCCGGAACGGTACCTTCGGCGTTATGCACGGCAAAGAATTCCTTGACCTCGCGCAACACGCTTTCGAAAGGCCGTGTCTTGTAGCCAGTCGAGGATTTGATCGTGTTGCCGTGCATCGCGTCACAGGTCCAGACAACATTTGCCCCCTCTTCTTCGACGGCACGAATCAAACGTGGCAGATGCTCGCCCACGGACCCGGCCCCGAAACGGGCGATCAGCGTCAGACGCCCGGCCTCGTTATTGGGGTTCAGGGAGGCCATCAGCGATTTAAGATGCCCGCTGGTCATGCTTGGCCCGCATTTCAGACCAATCGGGTTTTGCACACCTTTGCAGAATTCTACGTGTGCACCATCAGGCTGGCGCGTGCGGTCCCCGATCCAGATCATGTGACCCGATCCTGCCAGCCACTTGCCAGAGGTCGAATCCAACCGGCACAGCGCCTCTTCGTATTCGAGCAACAGCGCCTCGTGGCTCGTATAGAAATCGACCGTCTGCAATTCGTGGTTCGTGTCCGTGGTCAGACCGGCCGCTTCCATGAAGTCGAGCGTATCGCTGATCCGTCCCGCCATATCGCTGTATTTGGCAACTTCATTGGCATCGGTGAAACCCAGCGTCCATTTATGCACCTCATGCACATTCGCGAAACCACCGGTTGAGAACGCACGCAACAGGTTCAGCGTGGCCGCCGCCTGCAGATAGGCCTGCAGCATCCGCTCGGGATCGGGCACGCGGCTTTCTTCGGTGAAGTCAAAACCGTTGATGATGTCGCCACGATAGCTGGGCAGTTCCACACCATCCACCGTTTCTGTGGGGGCGGAACGCGGCTTGGCCATCTGGCCCGCCATCCGGCCCACTTTGACCACGGGTACCTTGGCGCCATAGGTCAGAACCATCGCCATCTGCAGCATTACCTTGAACGTGTCGCGAATACCGTCGGCAGCGAACTCGGCAAAACTTTCGGCACAATCACCGCCCTGCAGCAAAAACGCCTCACCCCGGCTGACGGCGGCCAGCTCGGCCTTCAGCTTGCGGGCTTCACCAGCAAAGACCAAGGGCGGATAGCTGGCAAGACGCGCCTCGACAGCGCGCAATGCGGCTGCATCGGTATAGTCAGGCATCTGGACCCGGGGCTTTTTGCGCCAGTCAGATTTTTGCCAGTCAGTCATTGTCTTGCTCCTTGCTCAGGATCGGTTTGCGATATCAGGTGGCCCGTATAACGCGAGGCTTGCGGCACGCCAATGGGAAAATGCGGCCAAACGACATGACAAAAAAGGCATCACGGCACGCACCATTCCCTCTTGAATGGTCCGGCCAAACCTGTTGAGGTCCCGCAACGATACGCCCTGGAACCCAAGCATGACCATCGAACCGCAAATCGTCGACGTTGACCATTCCGGCAAACCGCGCCGTTTCGTTTTCGTACTGATGCGGGATTTTACGATGCTTTGCTTTGCGGCAGCGGTTGAAAGCCTGCGCATCGCCAATCGTACGGCGGGAAAAGAGCTGTATTCATGGAAGATCATCGCCGAAGGCGGTCAGGACGCGACCTGTTCAAATGGCTGCGCATTCCGTGTGGCGGACGATCTGACCGAACTGGACCGTGACGACACCATCATGCTGTGTGGCGGCATTGATGTGCAGGCCGCAACGACCAAACGCACATTGAACTGGCTGCGCCGCGAAGCCCGGCGCGGGGCACGGATCGCGGGCTTGTGCACCGCCGGGTATACGATGGCCAAGGCCGGCCTGCTGGATGGCAAAAAGGCCACGATTCATTGGGAAAATCAGGACAGCTTTGCCGAGGAATTCGAGGATGTGGAGCTGACCAAATCCGTCTTCGTCGTAGACGGTCAGCGCATCACGACCGCCGGTGGCACTGCATCGATTGATCTGATGATCAAGCTGATTGCCGATGATCATGGTGAGGATCTCGCCAATGCGGTCGCCGACATTCTGATCTATTCGTCCATCCGCACCGATCAGGACACCCAGCGCCTGTCGATCCCGACCCGGATCGGCGTGCGCCACCCAAAGCTGTCCCGCGTGATCCAGATGATGGAACAGAATATCGAGGAACCGATCAGCCCGGCCATCCTTGCGCGCGATGTGGGCATGTCCACGCGCCAGCTTGAACGGCTGTTCCGTCGCTATCTGTCGCGCAGCCCCAAGCGGTACTACATGGAACTGCGCCTGCAAAAGGCACGCAACCTGCTGATGCAAACGGATATGACAGTGATCAACGTGGCGCTGGCTTGCGGATTTGCGTCGCCCTCGCATTTCTCAAAGTGCTACCGATCCCACTACGATACGACGCCTTATCGCGAACGGGGTAGTCATGCAGCAAGGTTATCGGTGTAGATAAGCGACCGCATTAAGCGGATCGCCACAGTCATTTTTTGGCTGGCAATTGAAGTCAGACTATCTGACGTGGTGTCCTGCAATTCTGGATCAGTCCACAAGACCTGAAACGGCAGCGTTGGGATCGGGTGGTGATGACGATGGAAAGCCATTAACGGGCAATCCAGCCGCATTGTTTCCATCCTGCGCCTTAGCCGGCCATTTGACCTTTCATCACCGTATCTAAAGGCCGATTGCCTTTGCGTTCCGACTTTCCTTTTGGAAACCGCCTGCTAATCTGCGCGGCAGGACAAAGACATCCGATAGGGAGACAAAAATGAAAAAACTGCTTTTAGCGACCAGCGCGGTCGCGATGATGGCGGGCGGCGCCTATGCCGACGCCCACACCGACGAGGTCAAGATCGGCGTGATCCTTGGCTTCACCGGTCCACTTGAATCAATCACGCCCGCGATGGGTGCCGGTGCAGAACTGGCCATGCAGGAAGTCACCGCCTCCGGTGCGCTGTTGGGCGGTGCGACAGTCACATCCGTTCGCGGCGACAGCACATGTATCGATGCCGGTGCGGCCACAGCCGCGGCTGAACGTTTGATCACATCCGACAACGTCAATGCGATCATGGGGGCGGACTGTTCCGGTGTGACAGGTGCGATCCTGCAAAACGTGGCACGCCCGAATGGCGTTGTAATGATCTCACCATCTGCCACATCGCCCGGCCTTTCGACAGCCGAGGATGACGGCCTGTTCTTCCGCACAGCCCCCTCCGACGCCCGCCAAGGCGTAATCATCACGGAGATCCTGCAAGATCGTGGCGTCAGCGAAGTGGCCCTGACCTATACCAACAACGACTACGGCAAGGGTCTGGCTGATGCGTTCCAGGCCGCATTTGAAGAAGCAGGCGGTTCTGTAACAATCTCTGCGGCCCATGAAGACGGCAAGGCGGACTATTCCGCTGAAGTCGGCGCGCTTGCCTCTGCCGGTGGTGAAGTGCTGGTTGTCGCCGGTTACGTTGACCAGGGTGGGTCTGGCATCATTCGCTCCGCGCTCGACACAGGTGCGTTTGATACATTCTATCTGCCCGACGGGATGGTCGGTTCGGTTCTGAACGACAATTTCGGTGAAGAACTGAACGGGTCTTACGGCGCCTATCCCGGCACCGACAATGCCGGTGCGGGCAAGTTCGTGGAACTGGCCGAAGCGGCTGGTTTTGACGGCACAGGGGCCTTTGCACCAGAATCCTATGACGCCGCCGCATTGATCATGCTGGCAATGCAGGCTGCGGGATCAGCCGATTCTGCTGATTTCAAAGATCACGTCTTTGACGTGGCCAACGCCCCCGGCATTGAGATCATGCCAGGCGAGCTTGCGCGTGGTCTGGAACTGATCGCGGCTGGTGAAGATATCGACTATGTTGGCGCATCGGCGGTTGAACTGATCGGCCCCGGTGAAT
The DNA here is from genome assembly GCA_947503965.1 of uncultured Paracoccaceae bacterium. Taxonomy (GTDB): domain Bacteria; phylum Pseudomonadota; class Alphaproteobacteria; order Rhodobacterales; family Rhodobacteraceae; genus Yoonia. The sequence goes on along the minus strand of CANNFU010000021.1, from coordinate 8,557 downwards.
CGGCAGGCAATTATCAGGAGATTGAATTCTCCGATGGTGTCTATTCGACAATCAATTACCGCTAAGCGGATCAATTGACACTGAAATGGCGCGGGGGTAATGCCTCGCGCCGTTTTGCAAAACAAGACGCGCGACACAGCGTGCAAGGGGACATAGATGATCGTTGTCGAAGATCTGGTGAAAACATTCGGGGGCTTTCGCGCTGTCGATGGGGCGTCTCTGACCATCGAAGAAGGCACGATCACCGGGTTGATTGGACCCAACGGTGCTGGAAAAACAACTCTTTTCAACGTGATCGCGGGCGTTCTTAAACCGACATCCGGTCGTGTCACTATGCGCGGCGAAGACATCACCGGCCTGCCGCCACATGAATTGTTCCACAAGGGCCTACTGCGCACATTCCAGATCGCGCATGAATTTTCATCCATGACCGTCCGCGAAAATCTGATGATGGTCCCCGGTGATCAATCGGGCGAAACGCTGTGGAATGCCTGGTTTGGCCGCCGCCGGATTGCGGATGAAGAGCGTGCGCTACAGGCCAAGGCTGACGAGGTCATCGAATTTCTGACGATTGAACATCTTAAGGAAGAAAAGGCAGGCAACCTCTCTGGCGGGCAGAAAAAGCTGCTGGAACTGGGCCGCACAATGATGGTCGATGCCGAGATCGTCTTTCTGGATGAAGTCGGCGCTGGCGTGAACCGTACCCTGCTGAACACAATCGGGGACGCGATTATCCGCCTGAACAAAGAACGCAACTATACATTTGTCGTGATTGAGCATGACATGGATTTCATCGGCCGCTTGTGTGATCCGGTGATTTGTATGGCGGAGGGCCATGTTTTGGCCGAAGGGACCTTGGACGAAATCAAGGCCAATGAACAGGTGATCGAGGCCTATCTCGGCACCGGACTGAAGAACAAAGACAAGGTAAGTGCGATATGAAATTCCTTCTTACAGTTTTGCTGGGTGCCATTCTGGGCGCCGCAGGGACACTTTACTACATCTACATCAACCACGCTGACCCGTCAGAGCAGGCGCTGATGCGCGATACACTGACCACCTACGCGCCATTCCTGGCGGAGTATGTCAATCCGTGAGTGACCCGTTCCTGATCGGGGATGCCATGACAGGTGGTTATGGCAAAGGTCCCGATATTTTGCATTCTTGTACGATTGCCGCCGAAAAGGGTGAAATTGCAGTGATTGTCGGCCCCAACGGGGCCGGCAAATCCACCGCGATGAAAGTCGTATTCGGCATGTTGAACGTCAACGAAGGTGCGGTGCGCCTTGATGGCGAAGACATCACCCATCTGTCCCCGCAGGAACGTGTGGTCAAGGGGATGGGGTTTGTGCCCCAGACCTCCAACATTTTTACGTCCATGACGGTCGAGGAAAATCTCGAAATGGGCGCGTTCATCCGCCGCGATGATTTCAGCGATACGATGGCACAGGTCTATGATTTGTTCCCGATCCTGAAGGAAAAGCGCAATCAGGCAGCAGGTGAGTTGTCCGGCGGGCAACGCCAGCAGGTGGCTGTAGGTCGCGCGCTGATGACACAGCCCAAAGTTCTGATGCTGGATGAACCGACGGCGGGGGTCAGCCCAATCGTCATGGACGAACTTTTTGACCGGATTATTGAGGTTGCGCGGACGGGTATTCCGATCTTGATGGTGGAACAGAACGCGCGACAAGCGCTTGAGATTGCTGACAAAGCCTATGTTTTAGTTCAAGGGCGTAATGCGCATACTGGGACGGGAAAAGAGTTGCTGGCCAACCCGGAAGTGCGGCGGAGTTTCTTGGGCGGATGAAGATGAAACTATCAATACACGCACTATTGTTTTTGCTGTTGTCAGGTGGAACCGCTGCCAAAGGTCAGCAGACTTGTGAGGTGACTTACGATTGTCAAATGCCCATCCTATTTGGAGTGCCTGTTGAGGGCGAAACCTCTTGCGCACGTGATGGGACCGCTGGGTCTGCACTATTGCGCTTTACCCAAGGCCGCAAAGACCTAGTGATTGATTTAAACTTAATGACAAACAAACTGAACGATACCTTGGTTCTCCATTCAACTAGCGAAGAAACAATGTTCTTTGATAAGAATGAAGAAACGACGTTGTGGATCACCCAGACCGCTTCCGATGGAGATCGTACTTGGTTCGAACTAGTAGCAAGAACGAACCAAAATCTCTCATTCATCAGCATTCTATGTCCATAGAAGTGGCTCCAATTTGAAATCGTTCACGACAAAACTTTTGGAGATGCATTGATGGATTACCTAAACGCCCTCGTGGCCTTCGCCAATTTCGTCTTTGTTCCCGGCCTCGCCTATGGTGCGCAACTTGCCATCGGCGCGCTGGGGATCACGCTGATCTACGGCATCCTGCGCTTTTCGAATTTTGCCCATGGCGACACGATGGCATTTGGGACGGCAATCACGATTATCGTGACCACGGCCTTCATAAGCATGGGGATCTCGTTTGGGCCGTTGCCGACCGCCCTGCTCGCCCTGCCCTTTGGCATTCTGGGGACAATGCTGCTGGTGCTAGGCACCGACTGGGCTGTCTACAAATTCTACCGCCAGCAAAAGGCCTCGCCCGTGATCCTCGTCATCGTATCCATGGGCGTGATGTTCGTGATGAACGGGATCGTGCGCTTTATCATTGGCGTGCGCGAGGTGAATTTTGCCGATGGCGAACGCTTCATCATCACTGCCCGCGAATTCCGCACGATGACCGGGCTGGACGAAGGGCTGGCGATCAAGACGACGCAAGCAATCACCGTCGTCGTGGCCTTTATCGTCATGGCGCTGTTGTTCTGGTTTCTCAACAAAACGCGCACCGGCAAATCCATGCGGGCGTTTTCGGATAACGAGGACCTTGCCCTGCTGTCCGGCATCAACCCCGACTGGGTGGTCAAGGTGACATGGATGATCGTCGCAGCGCTCGCCACCACCGCAGGCGTGCTTTACGGGCTGGATAAATCCTTCCGCGCTTTCACCTATTTCCAGCTTCTGCTGCCGATCTTTGCCGCCGCCATCGTGGGGGGCTTGGGCAATCCGATTGGCGCCATCGCAGGCGGCTTTGTGATCGCGTTCAGCGAAGTCACGATCACCTATGCTTGGAAAAAGGTGCTGACCTACCTGCTGCCCGAACCGCTTGAGCCGGATGGGTTGGTGCAGCTTTTATCCACCGACTATAAATTCGCCGTCAGCTTTGCGATCCTGATTATCGTGCTGCTGTTCAAGCCGACCGGTCTGTTCAAGGGGCAATCCGTATGAACCCTGCAGTCAAAAACACGTTTCTGTTCGCGCTCGTTGGTGTTCTGCTTGTCGGGACCGGCATCATTCAGGGCTGGAACTCGGCCCTTGTGATCCTGAACATGGGGCTAATCTCGGCCATTATGGCGATGGGCGTGAACCTGCAATGGGGCTTTGCCGGGCTGTTCAATATCGGGGTGATGGGTTTTGTCGCCCTTGGTGGTCTGGCCGCTGTTCTGGTCTCTACCCCGCCCGTGCCCGAGGCGTGGGAGGCCGGTGGCCTGCGCATACTTGCCGGTCTTGTTCTGGGGGCTGCGACTGTCGTGGCGGCTGTGTTTGCGCAAAGACGGCTTGAAGGGCGCACGCGAACAATCGTCACACTTATCATCCTGATCGGTGGTTTCTTCCTCTATCGCGCGGTCTTTGATCCCGGCAAAGTCGCGGTTGAGGCTGTTAATCCGGCAGTCAGCGGCAATCTGGGCGGTCTGAACCTGCCCATCCTGCTCAGCTGGCCCGTGGGCGGCTTGCTGGCTGCTGGCGCGGCCTGGGTGATCGGGAAGACGGCATTGGGCCTGCGGTCGGATTATCTGGCGATTGCTACGCTGGGCATTGCCGAGATCATCATCGCTGTAATGAAAAACGAAGACTGGCTGGCGCGCGGCGTCAAAAACGTCATCGGTCTTGAACGACCGGTCCCGTATGAGATTGATCTGCAAAACGATCCGGGCTTTGTCGAACGCGCGGCCAGCCTTGGTCTGGATCCCGTCACAGCCTCCACGCTTTATACGAAAATTGGCTATGCGATCCTGTTTACCATCGTGCTGTTGATTATTCTGTGGTTGGCCCAAAAGGCGCTCAACAGCCCGTGGGGACGCATGATGCGGGCCATCCGTGACAACGAAGTCGCCGCCGAAGCCATGGGCAAAGATGTGACCGCCCGCCATCTGCAGATCTTCATCCTCGGCTCTGCCATCTGCGGCATCGCCGGTGCGATGATGACCACGCTGGATGGGCAGCTGACGCCCGGCACCTATCAGCCGCTGCGCTTTACCTTCCTTGTCTGGGTCATGGTGATTGTCGGCGGATCGGGCAACAACTTTGGCGCGATCCTGGGCGGCATGCTGATCTGGTGGCTTTGGGTGCAGGTCGAACCGCTGGGGCTGGGGCTGATGAACATCCTCAGCAGCGGTCTGGCCGAAGACAGCGCGCTGCGGGAACGGTTGATCGATTCCGCCGCCCATATGCGTTTGCTGACGATGGGACTGATCCTGCTTTTGGTCCTGCGGTTCAGCCCGCGCGGCCTGATCCCGGAGCGCTGACTTGCCCTGCCCGTCTGCCTTGCTACAACAGGTCAGACTGAAAATTTTGAGGGGCCAATGGCGCTGATTTTTCGCGGGCTGGTATGGCTGGCAACAGGACTGATTGTGTCATGCGTCGCGCTGGTGGCGCTCGCTTACTATTTCGCGTCCCGCTCATTACCGGAATACGATGCGGACAGCGTGGTAAACGGCATCTCCGCCCCGGTTGAGATTGTCCGCGACAACGCCAATGTGCCGCACATCTTTGGTGCGACCGACAACGATGTGTATTTCGCGCTTGGCTATGCCCACGCGCAGGATCGTCTGTGGCAGATGACAATGCTGCGCCGCACGGCCCAGGGGCGACTGTCAGAGCTGTTCGGGGAACGCACCATCGGCATTGATGAGGTGCTGCGCCGGTTTGATCTTTATACGCTGGCCGTATCATCGGTGAATGCACAGGATGACAGCACAAAGGCCGCGCTGAATGCCTATGCTGGCGGCGTGAATGCCTGGCTGGAACAGGTCAACGCAGGCGCGCGGGGGCGCGGTGCGCCAGAGATGTGGCTGTTCAATCATCCGATTTCACCGTGGCAGCCCGCGGACTCCATCGCAATCCAGAAACTGATGGCATTGCAGCTGTCCAACCATCTTGAAAACGAGGTGTTGCGCGCGCGGACATCGCTGATCGTGGATAATGACCGTCTACGCGATATCCTGCCCGATGACCCGACCGGTGGTGTCGCGGCACTGCCGGAATATGCAGCACTGGTGCCGGGCGTACAGACATACACTGCGAATATGCGCCTGCCGGATGATCCACTCGCACCATTTCATCGTCCTGAACTTGCCGGTGCGTCGAATGCCTGGGCAGCCAATGCCAGCCGGTCAGCGACGGGTGGGACCCTGCTCGCCAATGATCCGCATTTGGGTCTGACCGCACCGGCGATCTGGTATCTGGCGCGGCTGCAGCTGTCGACCGGCGGCGTGATTGGCGGGACGATCCCGGGTATGCCACTGGTGCTGAGCGGGCGCAGCGATGCGCTCGGTTGGGGCGTGACAAGCGGCTATGTCGATGATCAGGATATCCTGCTGGAAGAGGTCAATCCCGATAACCCCAATGAATATCGCGGACTGGATGGCTGGAACACGTTCCGCACGCGCAACAGTATTATCAACGTCAAAGACGGCGCCGCTGTCACGCTGCGCCTGCGCTGGACGGTGAACGGCCCTGTCATGCCTGCCGATCAGTTCAATCTGGGCGCGATCACGCCCCCCGGTCACGTGACCGCCATCGCGTGGAGCGCGCTTTCGGATCGCGATACATCCATGTCGGCGGCTATGGCGATCATGCGCGCCCGGACCGTCGACAATGCGATTGAAGCAGGTGCCGATTATATCGCCCCCGCGCAGAACCTTGTTGTCGCAGATCGCAATCGCATTGCCATGAAAACCATTGGCGCCCTGCCCGCCCGCGACCCAAATCATCAAAGCCAAGGCCGGTTTCCGTCCTTTGGTTATCTGGCCGAGAACCGTTGGCAAGGCCGGTTTCCCTACGCCGACAACCCTGAATTCACCAATCCCGAAGGCGGGATCATCGGCAATACCAACAACAAGACGGTCGACCGTCCCTTCCCCAAACATGTCTCGTATCTTTGGGGGGACACACAGCGGATCAACCGGTGGCGCAGGCTGATGCAAGCGCGCGAGGTGCATACGCGCGACAGCTTTATCGAAGCCCAGTTGGACACGGTCAGCTTTACCGCGCGTACTCTCTCAACGCTGATGGGCGCTGATCTGTGGTTCACAGGCGACGCCGCCCCCGAAGGCACACCTGAACGGCAGCGGCAGATCGCGCTGAACCTGCTGGCGTCCTGGAACGGTGAGATGAACGAACACCTGCCAGAGCCGCTGATTTACGCGGCCTGGGTCCGTGCCTTCCAGCAGCGCCTGATCCGGGATGAGCTGGGGCCGCTGGCATCTGAATTCACCCATCCCAATCCGGTCTTCATCGAACGTGTGTTCCGCAATGTCGACGGTGCGGCCATCTGGTGCGACGTAATCCAGTCCGCCCCGGTCGAGACATGCACCGATATCGCGCGGCAGTCGCTGGATGATGCGCTGCTGTGGATCAACGAAAACCACGGCGACGCGGTCGAAGCGGTGCGCTGGGGTGACGCCCATGAAGCGACCCATGATCACCCGGTGCTAGGCCAGACCCCCATTCTGGAATGGGTGGTGAATATCCGGCAATCCACCAGCGGTGGCGACAACACGTTGCAGCGCGGCAAAACATCCGGCACCGGCCCGCGCCCGTTCCAGAACGTGCATGCGGCAGGGTATCGCGGGGTCTATGACTTTGCGGACCCCGACAGTTCGGTCTTCATCATCTCAACCGGGCAGTCCGGGCATCCGTTGTCGCGGCATTACGATAATCTGGGCGAGCTTTGGCGGCGGGGTGAATACATCCCGATGTCACTCGATCCAGATCTTGCAAGGGCAGCGGCTGTTGGGGTGACTGTGTTAAGGCCAGACGGTTAAGGGCATGCCGCTGAGGAGTGGTTGCAAAGAGCCCTCTTTGACCGATGCTGCAGAGTGTACGAATGGCCGTTTAATCTAACTCAGTGGTCAGGGTTGCTTGGCAGGGCTGCCGTAGCCTAGCTTTGGCATATGCTGATCAAGCGCAATATTCTCGACAAGATCCTAGCGGGCGAAATCGACCTTGCTTTCCGGCGTTGGAAACGCCCCACTGTCAAGACTGGTGGGCGGCTCCGCACCGCCGTTGGTGAACTCAGGATCATAGATGTCTCACAAGTAGATATAGGTTCTGTGTCGGCGGACGACGTCGCGCGTGCTGGGTACATATCACGTGATGATCTGGAGGCAGATTTGGCTGATCGTCCGGATGCCGAGCTTTATCGGATATCCTTACGTTTCGACGGACAGGACGCGCGAGTCCCACTGAGGGAAAACGACAACCTGACTGATCAGGAATGTAGCGCATTACTTGAGAAACTGGCGCGCCTCGACCGCAAGTTTGACCGTGGTGCCTTCTCGGTTGCCGTTCTAAAATTGATTGAGGAGCAGCCTGCGGTTGCTGCTTTCGAGATCGCACATCAGGTGGGTCTCGAAAAACAGGTCTTCAAACAACATGTTCGCAAGCTGAAGGAACATGGTCTGACGGAAAGCCTGACAGTTGGCTATCGACTATCGCCACGTGGAAAGTCCTTTTTGGATCGTGCACGACAGTTTAGAATTTGATGTTCTTAAGGCGCAGCTACAAGCTGATGCCGACATCATATGCGCGATCAAGAAGCCTCATACGGCGTTCGTGCGATCCCTCTGAGCTATTCAGAATGTGAACGCGTTTGTCCGTCATTCCAAAGTAACCCAGCATGCCAGCCTTCCAAAGTACCTCCATCGACTCTTCAAACTGGAACGGCTGCCAATGTTCAGGGTTTCCACCCGCCGGTACTAGCATAACGCCAATTCGGCTCCTTTGGAGAGACTGATTTGGGTCATTGACCTGATCATATGTCCACCCATAGGTCCAGACACGATCCATCCACCCCTTCATCATCGCAGGCATGGAAAACCAGAAAAGCGGAAAGGCCATGCATATTGCATCTGCGCGTTCAATACGCTCTTGTTCACGCCTAATTTCTACGCTTGTTGCGTTGCTAGGCGCATCAGATAGGTCATGCATAGTCCAGCGCGGATCGAAATTCTCGGCGTGGAGGTCGGCAATTTCGAAAGTATTTCCATTGTCTTTCACGCCTTCGCAAAATCGGTGCGCGATGGCATGTGTGAACGAGTCTTGATTTGGGTGGCTAATGACTGTCAAGACGTGCATCCGACCGACCTATTTAGTTTCGATCATGGGTGTCAACCGTATTAAGCGGACGTTCCATACGACAGCCCGAACGGCGGCAGCGATGAAGGTTTTCTGATGCGGGCCATAGTGCGGCCTTTCGGCTTGGTTCGACTGTGGCCCGCGTTGGAAA
>CANNFU010000020.1 GCA_947503965.1 uncultured Paracoccaceae bacterium | reverse complement strand
TTGTCGATGATATCTGGGCGACGCTTGAAGCGATCTGCGCGCGCGTCGGTCGTGCGACCTGAGGAAACCAGACCTCAGCTTGTGTATTCGGGCGGGTCAATCGGAAGCTGGCAGGCATGGCCGACCACGCGCCGTGACGACCTTTCTATCTAGGGGACTGTTGCATTAGTTTTTTGTTACCAAATTAGCGTCTGGTCGTTGCGCTGGGTCATACGGCTCCGAAGAGCTGCGCGATGAACTGGATCTCCCCCGCGACGCCTTGTTGCTTGTGATGAACGTGGCCACGTTTGATGGTTCGGATCGTTTCGATGCCGCTGAGGGTCGCCTTGGCGGTTCGCAATGACCGGAAGCTTTGGCGATATCCGAGCAGCCGCTTCATGGCCGCATGGTCGCTCTCGATCAGATTGTTTCGCCACTTTCGATCAATATGCCGGATGCTGTCGAAGTGCGGATCGTATCTGTGATTGATCTCACGGATGACGCGCCGATAGCTATGCGCCTTGTCGGTCACGATTGTCACCGGTCGGTGCAGCCGCACACGTTCGATCGCCTTGTTGAGAAAGGCCCTTGCAGCCTTTGCGTCCCGCCGCGCCGTCAGACGGAAATCCACCATCTGCCCGTTTGCATCGACAGCACGCCACAGATATCGCCATTTGCCGCCGACACGAATATAAGTCTCATCGACATGCCAATCGACACTCGCGCGGCGCAGATGCTTCTCGGTTCGCTTCGTCAACTCGGGACCGAACTTCTGTACCCATCGGAATACCGTAGATCGATCCACCGCGATGCTGCGCTCCGCCAAAAGATCCACGACATCTTGATAGGACAGCGGATAACGAAGGTACCAACGCACCGCGCACAGGATGATCTCACGGGGAAAGCGGTGGTGTTTGAACGGGGATTTAGCTGGCATACTGACCTCAAAAGCCAGAAGATCGCCAAAGGACTCACATAATGCAACAGTCCCCGCCAAACAGATAGGCCGACATGGACGTGACCGGAATCAACACAAATGCGGCGATCACCGCAGCGCGCCCAGCAGGAGCGATTGGACCTCTTGGATAGGCTCGATCACCGCATAGCGCGCAGTGTCGACTACATCGAGACTCATTACTGCGACGCGCTGACGATTGCAGAGCTTGCTGGCATTGCCTGTCTTTCGCCCGGACATTTTTCCCGGACTTTCAAGGCGGCGATGGGCGTTCCGGTTTGGGCCTATGTCACGCGCCGTCGGTGCGAGCGAGCGAAGGAGATGTTGCTGACGACACGCGTCTCGATCGCCGAAATCGCCTATCGCTGTGGCTTCGCCAAACAAGGCCACCTGGCGCGATGCTTTAAGGAGGCCTTCGGGGTCACACCTGCGGTTGCGCGTCGCGGAGAGCACACTCCTCGAGTTTGATCAACGATTGTTCGGATGATGCAAATTCGCGTTCGAATGTTAGAAAACACGCGATCTTTTTTCCGCTACCGTGGCAAAATCGGTCGGACACCGATCACGTATTGGAGATTGATTAGCAATGTGGAGTGGAACAGCTTTAACAACTCAAAACAAGACTTTGCCATTCGAGCGTCGCTTCCGCTCTCACCACAAGAAAAGCGGCAAGACCGACCGAAATGACCGCTGCTGCCGAAATGCGACCATTCGAGACGGTGGAATCCTGACATGAAGATCGGCATTATCGGCGCGGGCGGCATTGCACAGGTCTACGGCTTGCTGCGGCGGAATGCCGGTCATGACATCATGATCAGCCCACGCCATCCCGAGACGCTCGGCGAAACGGCGGCCACCATGGGCGACGGTGTGCGTTCCTTCAGCATCATCGAGCCGGCCGCATTTGGTGACGTGGTCCTGCTGGCGGTAAACTTAGTTTCCGTGGAGAGCATGCTTTTCGAGATCGAACGGAAGGTTTCGGGCAAAGTCGTTATTGATGCAACCAATCCGCTGGTTGCACGCGAGAATGGGCCGCCGGAGCGCGTCATTTCGGAAGATGAGATCGCCGGGCTTCTGATGCAGGAGAGACTTCCGGACGCGATTGTCGTCAAGAGCCTCACGACGATGTGGACGGAATATGTGAAGAAAGAGGCTAATCGTGACGCCCCCGCAACGGCCATACCCTTCGCAACCGACGATGAGGTTGCACGGCAGTTTATCTCCACACTCATTTTGGCTGCCAGGCTGGTCCCAATTGATTTGGGCGGTTTAACGGACTCTCGCCCGGTCGACCCGCCCAGTCCTATCTGGAACCAAGTTCTGACACCGGATGAACTGACGATGCGCGTCAAAGCATTCCGCCAGCAGGCGGCACACTCATGAAGATCGCAATCATCGGGTCAGGGCGAATAGGGGCGAATATCGGCCTGCCTGCAGCCGAAGCTCGGCATGATGTCGCGTTTTCGTTTTCGCGCAGCACCGAAAAGCTTGCCATGCTTGCCGAACGTGGTGGCCAGTCCGCATCGGCCATGTCGGTGAGGGATGCGATCGAGATGGCCGATGTCGTTGTCGTGTCCGTGCCGTGGAACTTGAGATCCGAAGCGGTCGGCGACCCGCGAGCTCTCCAAGGCAAGATCGTCGTGGACACGACCAATCAGTATGGCGGCGACGGCATCGTCAGCCTTTCTCACCCCGCTGTTGTGGAGAATATGGCGCTGTTTCCTGGCGCACGTTTCGCGAAGGCATTTAACACCTTCACCGCGCAGTTTCAGATCGATGAGAAGGATCGCTTGGGTGATGATCGACACGCGATGTTCTTTGCTGCGGAAGATACTGACGCCGAAGCGGCTGCATGTACTCTTATCGAAGCAGTCGGCTTTGACCCGGTTCGTCTGGGAGGATGGGATGTGGTCGAACTGCTCGAGGCGCCGCGACGTTCGGGTTCTGTTTACGGCGAAGCATATCGTCCGGAAAACGCGCGCAGGATTGCCGCTGTAGCTGCGACAGACGCGGCATCCGCAAGCCGTCTGGCTGATGAACTGAAGGAGGCGGAATAGGAATGGCTCAACGTCGAATTTCATGGTTGCTCGCGATCACTGCCATCACCGGCCCCCTGGCCATCGCAGCGATCAGCACTGCCGGACAACGAGCCCAGGCTCAACATACCAGCGTTGTGTCGGAACCGGCCTCGACAGCTCCGACCTTCGCACCGATCGCCGCCACGATCCGGCACCCCAGATGCATGAACTGTCATACCTCAACGGACTTCCCGCGACAGAATGACGAACGGCGCCGACATCTGCTCGGCGTTGTGCGCGGCACGGAGAACCACGGCACGGCGGGACTGCCCTGTTCAAGTTGTCACGGCGAGCGGAACAACGATGTCGGCGGCGTCCCTGGCGCGCCGCATTGGGGCCTCGCGCCGCTCAGCATGGCCTGGGAATACATGAGTGATGTCGAGATCTGCCAACAATTGAAGGACCGGTCGCGCAACGGGGACAAGTCGCTGGCAGAACTGCACAGGCACATGACGGAAGACCCGCTCGTCCTATGGGCGTGGGAGCCGGGGTTGCACCCGGGAGGCGAACCGCGCTCCCTCCCTCCCTATGGACTTGAAGAGTTTCATGCGGCGATGATGCGCTGGGTCGACGCCGAAGCACCGTGCACAAAGGAGGATGTCCAATGAAACGGCTTTCGAATGTCGGACCTGCAATCGGTCGCCGAGGCTTCATCTCGGGAGCGGCAGCAATCGGCGGGACGGTTCTGCTGGGCTTCGATCTCCGACCCGCAGCCGCTGAAACAGGAGCGACGTCGATTAATGCCTGGATCGCGATCATGCCGGATAACCGCACGATTATACAGGTCAGTCAGGCCGAGATGGGTCAGGGCATTCATACGACCTTTCCCGCAATCATCGCCGACGAAATGGATGCCGATTGGGACGGCGTGACGCTCGAGATGGCTCCTCACGATCCGGCCTATTTCAATCCCGAGTTCGGCACGATGTTCACAGGCAACGCGGAAAGCACCCGCACCTTCTGGCAGGTTATCCGCAGGGCCGGTGCTGCTGCCCGGGAGATGCTGATCGCGGCAGCTGCGGATCGGTGGAACGTGGATGTTAGTGAATGCCGGACCGCAGCCAGCATGGTTCATCACGATGCGCGCGGCGCAGCGCTACGCTATGCAGACTTGGTAGCGACCGCGTCGACCCTTCCCGTGCCAGCATCTCCTCGCCTGAAGACTCCGGACCAGTGGCGGCTCCTGCGCCGGTCGCTGCCTCGGCGCGAGTTGCGCGATAAGGTAACCGGCGGTCCGATCTTTGGTCTCGACGCAGAGATCAAGGGCATGGTTTATGCGGCGATCCGCCATGCCGATACGGTGAACGGCGCGGTCGCAAGGGTCGACCGCGGCAGCGTGGCCGACATGCCGGGCGTGCTCGACGTTGTAGAGCTTCCCGGTGCCGTGGCAGTGGTCGCGACATCGACTTGGCGCGCGCTCAAAGCGGCCGACCGCCTGTCGGTCGTGTTTCAGTCCGGAGAGAGGGACGGGTTTTCCAGCGCAAGCCTCGACGAGCTTTTCGAGGGTACGCTGGACGGCGATCAATGGACGCCGGTGAGCTCCGACGGCGACGCTGCCGCTGCCTTGGAGACGGCCGATCTAAGCCAGAGGATAGCTGCCGACTACCATTCCGCCTGGCAGGCGCATGCGCCGATGGAGCCGATGAATTGCATTGCTGATGTCCGTGATGACCGGGTATATATCCTAGCACCCACGCAAGGCCAGACTGTGGCGACGGTTCGCGTTGCCGCAGCTCTCGGAGTTGAAGAGGAATCCATCCACGTCGAAAGAACATTCCTCGGCGGCGGGTTCGGTCGCCGGTTGATCGCCGACTATGCAGTGCAGGCAGCACTGATCTCGAAAGCCGTGGGCCGGCCCGTGCAACTGGTCTGGAACCGTACCGAGGACATGCGCGCCGATCATTTCCGGCCGCACGTGCGAAACCGCCTAATTGCGAGCGTGGACGAGGTCGGGTTGCCGGTCGCGCTGGACCAGCGGGTTGTTTCACCGACGATCCTGTCTCCCGTCATCGCCAAGCCGCTGGTGCACTTGGTCTATCCAGATATCGACCCGTCTTGCGTCGAAGGCCTCACGCCCGAGGGATTTCTCTATGATGTGCCGCATCACCGGGTGCGCGCGCACATGCTGGATCAACCTGTTCCGACGATGGTCTGGCGCACCACGGGCTATGGACCGAACGTCTTCGCTGTCGAGAGTTTCGTCGACGAACTGGCAACGCGTACAAATATGGACCCGCTGACCTACCGGATCGCCTTGCTACGCCGAACAGAGGATCGGGCGAACCCAGACCGCCGACAACAGGCAGAGCGCGCCATCGCCGTGCTACAATTGCTGCAACGGACACTGGCAGCCACCCCCGCGCCGGGAAACGGTCGCGGCATCGCTTTCTCACACTGCTTTGAGACCTTCATCGCCCAGGCGGTCGATGTCAGCGTCGATGCCGAGGGCACACTCGATCTCCATCACGTCACCACTGTACTCGACGGCGGGTTCGTGCTGGACCCGGATATCACCGAGGCGAATATCGAAGGCGGGGTTTACTGGGGCCTGACCCAGGCGCTGACGTCACAGATTACCTTCGAGGACGGAGCGGCCATGCAATCGAACTTTCACGATTTCGAAATCCTAACGCTGCCCGAGGCACCGTCCACGTCACTCCACTACATCGATAGCGGTGTCGATCCCGGCGGGCTCGGCGAAGTCGGACCGGTAGCGACCGCACCCGCGCTTGCCAACGCGATCGCCGCAGCGACAGGCCGACGGTTGCGGACCTTGCCGCTGTCTCGCCACGGCATTTACACGCGATACCGAAAGCAATTCCTGCCGCCGGATGTCGATCCATCGAGGGCTAAGCTATGATCAGACTAACCGTCAATGGCCAGGCCTTTGATTTGGATATTGAGGATGACACGCCGCTACTCTGGGTACTTCGCGACCATCTGGGCCTCAAGGGAACTAAGTTTGGATGCGGCGCGGCACTATGCGGGGCGTGCACCGTCCATGTCGATGGTGAACTGGTGCGCAGTTGCGTGCGACCACTGGCGTCCCTCGACGGAGCAACCGTCACCACAATTGAGGGCGTGTCCGACGCGAATGGTGATCTCCACCCCGTGCAGCAGGCATGGATGGACGAGGGCGTGCCCCAATGCGGCTATTGCCAGTCCGGCATGATCATGTCCGCGATCCGGCTGCTCGAAGTACATCCGGACCCGAGCGACGCTCAGATCGCTGAGTTCATGACCAACCTTTGTCGGTGTGGCACCTATGCCAGGGTGGCCCGCGCAACCAAGCGGGCAGCAAAGTCGTGAGCGGCACCGACGATCGCCAAACAGGATTGACGCTCACGGTCAGCGCGGCCCTCTTCCTTGAAGCGATGACGGTTTCGATCACCACTATCGCGAGCCCGTCAATGTAGCAGGACTTCTCTGTTGAACTTGAGATCATGCAACGGGTACACGGGCCTTCATCAAAGGGTTGGTTAGTATAAATTCTGGAGTGCGAAGCGTGGGGACGACCCACCGAACTACCACAAACTCTTATCGGCCCTACCACGATGGATGTCTGATGCATCGCGCGCGGCAGCCCAATCACCGTCGGAAGCGATCTAAATGACAGAGCAGCCGGCCGAAACATCTTCGAAAGGACGTAGACCATGAACACCTTGCCATTCGCAGCCCGCTTCGTCGGAACAGTCACGTTGATCATGACGCTGGCCATTCCCGCATGGGCGTATGAGATCGAGAGGTTTCACGAGCCGGGACCCGGCAGCGTGAATACGTGGATACTCGAAGGCGAGGACGGCGTTGTTTTGATCGATGGCCAGCGAACCATTCAAGCCGGTCAGGACGTGGCGGCGCGCATCGAAGCGACAGGCAAGCCGCTTCTCGCCATCCTCATCACACATCCGCATCCAGACCATGTCGGAGGGATCCCATCTATACTGCAAGCCTTTCCCGACACCCCAGTCGTTGCGCTCCAAGCCACCGCCGATGAGATGCAAAGCGATAGCCTTGGGATGTTTGCCTTCGCGCGCCGCGTGAATGGCGACGCTTATCCAACGCAGCTTGCCGCAGTCACTCGGGTTGTGGTCGATGGGGAAGTTCTACGCTTTGGAGATATTGCGCTCACGGTTGACGATATCGGAGCGGGCGAGTCCATCGCCATGACGCTCTTCTACGATCAGCAGAACGGCGCAGTCTTCGTGGGTGACTTAACGGATAATGACAAGAAAGGCTTTCTGCTCGAGCAACGCACAACTCAGTGGCTCGGCCAACTGGATTACGTCACCCAGAAATATGGGCGCGATCAAACAACTGCGTACCCGGGTCACGGCGCCCAAGCGCCTCTTTCCAAACTGGCGGAAGAACAGGCTGTATGGATCACGGATATGCATGGCCTCGTTCGCGTTCGTATCGAAGATGGTGTATTTACGGATGAAGAAGCGACCGAAGTCGCCGAGGAATTCGAATTGCTCCATCCCGGTCAGGAGCCTGTTGCGCCGATTCTTGATTTTATGCGTCTCAATGCTCAAGCTATTGCTGAAGAATTGCTGCGGGAAAGGTGAATGTCGTCTAAGTCTGGCTCCTACCAGTAGCTAAACCCGAGGGTAAGAGAGCTGAAACCAATTGGGCGTGGGAATCAGCAAATATGTGCTCCGAAGAATTGTAGTATTTGGTTTGGTTTGTTTCGCGCATTTGCGATGCCGCATGATACAATGCGAAAACCCGACCCTGTTTTGTGCAGACGCCGGCCACTTCCGTGCGGCCATCCCCGCAGAATCCGCGCTGCATCAGATCTGTGGCGGTAAGATCACAAGCCTGTCAGGCATCCCGTGCCAGGAAGAACAGCCTATTTGCACTGCCTGTCATCACCCAGTCATTCGGTTTGTTCATAAAGCGATGCAGCCGTAAACCACAATCCCCATAGCACCGAAAGTAGCCCGCGCTTTCCTCCTTGTCGGATTTGTCGCCGCTGCAGCTCACGCTGACAGCAGCCAGAAACCTTAGACTTTGCGGTCATTCGCTGCGACTGCACAAGTGTCGGATTCGGCGAATTTAACGACAAGCCTCTGTTTTGGATCAACACCTAATCGATTTTACCAATGAACTGGATGACAGCTTTGGCCAGTAGTCCTGGTTGCTGTTCCTGTAGGTAATGCCCTGCATCTTTGATGGTGATATGTTCTATGCCTTTGGCACCTGCGATCCTGTCCTGAAATTTTTGTTCATGGCCGCGCGTGACTGGATCACCATCGGAGAAAGCTGTCAGCACGGGGATGCTGAGATCGGACAACGCGCTCCACACTCGATCGTTTTCCTCAACATCGGCCCGATGATGAGGCATAATGGGAAACATAAGAGGAAAAGACATGGGGCCGCCAAGAAAAGTCCGATCCGGAAAGGGAGCAGCGTACCCCTTGAGGGCAGCTTCATCAGTTACTCCAGCAATATCCTTGAACACAGCTGGCACCGAGAAATCAGGGTTCTCAGCCGCGTATTTGACCCAACGCGCGGCGGCAAGTGGATCGCCTTCCGCGAAGCTATGAGCCACGTTCTTGGCGCTTGGGATAGGCAAGACGGCTCGCCATCATCATGCATGCAATGATGCGCGACGAAACCCAACTCCAAGCGACCTAGCGGAGGTCGCAAACAGTCGAGGATACCTAAAACTGAGCTCCCATCCGGGATGTCCTAGGGAGGGCGTGAGACACGGCGACGATTCTGTAGCAACAGCCTGAACTGGCCGATTGCGGTTTCCACCTTGCCGACACACACCCAGCCAACCCCATCATGAACCAATGAGTTCGAAGAGAACAAAGACAACCTCAGACGCAAAGCGAAGAAAGCACAGTGAACACGCATTGACAGATTGGAGAACAGTATCGGCTCTCCTGAAACCTTCGCTGCAATTTGCGCGAACGGCTGCTTAGCCAAGAAACCGCTTAAAGGGGAATTTAGCACTCAGCCGCACTCGACCCCTTTAATAGGTCTTTGCGCCGAGCTCAGTTGCAGGCGTTCTTCGAGCGCTTAGAGCCGTGTTTAGTCGGCATGGAAGCTTGCGGATCAAGCCATTACTGGGCGCGCGAATTTAGCAAGCTTGGCCACGAGGTGATCCGAAGCATCTCGGCGCACGGATCGGCATGACATCGGTGCTGCACACATGGGGCTCGGCAATGACCCACCACCCGAATGTGCATGTCATCGTACCGGGGGGTGGTTTGTCGCCTGACGGCACCCAGTGGATCGGTTGCCGTCCGGGGTTCTTCCTGCCGGTGAAGGTCCTGTCACGGCTGTTCCGGCGCCTGTTCCTCGAAGGGCTGATGAGGTTGCACCAGACCGGCAAGCTGCGCTTCTTCGGTGATCTGGGGGGACTGGCAGAGCCAGACGCCTTCGCGACCCATCTCGCGCCGCTGCGCAAAACCGACTGGGTCGTCTATGCCAAACCACCCTTCGGCGGACCCGAAGCCGTGCTGGCCTATCTCAGCCGCTACACGCACCGCGTCGCCATCTCCAACCATCGCCTGGTCAGTGCCGACGAGGGCACCGTGGCGTTCCGCTGGAAAGACTACCGCATCAAGCGCGGTGATCGGATGAAGGTCATGCGCCTGCCCGCCGACGAGTTCATCCGCCGGTTCCTGATCCATGTCCTGCCGCCCGACTTCCACCGCATCCGCCATGCAGGCTTCCTCGCCAATGGCAGCCGACGAGACAGGATCGAGAAGATCAGGCGCTTGTTGGATGCAGCGCCAGAACCGGCGCAGACATCAGACGAAGGGACAAGTGACGGCAACGACGAGCGGCACGCGAAACAGTCTTGCCCCAAATGCGGCGGCGCGATGGTCATCATTGAGACCTTCCTGCGCGGTCAAACACCCAAATCCCGCGCACCACCTTGGGAGGATACCGCGTGATACAACACGAAAACCAGGCCCCTTCTTGCGCAAACCCCGGACCAATCAGTGCGGCCATCTCACAAAATCCTGGGCTGCATCAGGCCTGTGGCGGTAAAATGGGAGCCAAATTGGCCAAGTCGTGTCGGGAACATCAATTGGATTGCACAGCCTGTTATCACCAAGTCGCTCACTCTGCTCATCCACCTCTGCAGCCGTAACGCACAATCCCCATAGCACCGAAATCCGCCCGCGCTTTCCTCCTTGTCAGATTTATCGCCGCTGCAGCTCGCGCTGACAGCAGCAACAAACCTTAGACAAAGCGGACCTGAACTTGTTACTTTTTAAGTTCCGCTTTGGGGGGCTTTCAACAAACGGGTATTTTTAGAAGGGCTAATTACCGCTTAAAGCTTCAAGTTCGTCGACATAATCCCTTTCTTCGCGGGATGTACAAACCTCGGTGGCTTCTATGAGCATTCGGTCAACTTGCTCTTGATCCATTGGGGCAATGCGCGCACCATTGGAAATGAGTATACGCCCGACGTCAGGCGAGCACCGACCAAAGACTGTTTCAAACAATGGCGTGCGACCATAGGTGTTCAGTCCGTTCGGATCTGCTTGCCAACGCAATAAAACGCGCACTGTGTCCAATTCCCCGCCACCAGCGGCCTTGGAAAGTGCGAGATCCCCATGATTGTCGGGGGTTGAAAAATTGGCTCCTGCTGCTCCCAAAAGTTCAAGAATTTCGACAACAACTGACTCACCATCTCGATGTGCAAAGTTGATTAAGTCAACAAATGCAGGTGATCCGAAACGGCTTTGAATGTTGGGATTACCTCCCGCCGTTAGAGCGATTTCGACCGCTTCTGGTGAGCCTCCGGTTGCGATCAGCCGATACATCACAGCATTTTCACCCTCGCGCGCCGTGTTAAAATCAAAGCCTTCCTCCGCACAATCACGCACCTGCGCTTCAACGACCGAAGGTGGAATAAAACGCGTACTACCTTGCAGTTCGCAGGCCGACGCGGCGGAAACATTTGCAAGGAACAAAAAGACAATGAGTAGTCGCATTGAGAACTCCAGTACCAGTATTTCACAGATGACCCAAACGGATCACTTCTGACTTTCCATTTATTCAAACAGCTCATGTTTGTAAGGAAAATCTACTTTTCGATTTCAGTTGTGCTCTGCCATAAGGTGGCATGGCGATTGACTTGTTAAGTATGCTACTCATTTTAGCCACTCAGTAAAACCGGATCTTCGTGCAAGCCGCAGCATGAGTAACTTTGGGCTGATTTTGCTGAAAAACTCTTTCTTGATCGGCAGGCGAGCAGCTGACTCAATTCTCTCAACGAGCGGGAGGATTGGGGATGCTGGGACCAAGACAGGAAGCGCAAGCGGCGCTGTTCTATGAGTTCTCCTTAGAGGATCATCTGGTGCGGTCGATTGACCGGTTCGTCGATCTGAGCAGCATCCGCGCCCATCTTGCAGATTCCTACAGCCATACAGGCCGCCCATCGATCGATCCGGAGTTGCTGATCCGGATGCTCCTGGTGGGGTATTGCTCTGGCATTCGCTCCGAACGGCGGTTGTGCGAGGTTGTCCATTTGAACCTCGCATATCGCTGGTTTCTTTAGGTGGGCATGTTTCGTCAACTCCTTTTCTTGGGCCTTCTTGGGTTTAGCAGCGCTCGAAAGGGTTCAGGCTTCTTTTCGTGCTCGGCGCTTGGCAGCGTCGGCATACATGATGGGGTGTGAAGGGTCGGACGGCCTAGCTCTGCCGCGCGATCGGTGGGAAGTGTCTCAGTGTCGCAACCAACGATGCGGGCTCATCCAACCCTCGCACCCTCCCGGGCGCGCCTTACCGCCCGAAGGCGGATTCCGTGTGTTCGTTTAGGCTGCAGTTACCGTTACATCGAATGTCTGAGCGTCCAACCACCGGAAGTCAGTGCCATCTGACCACATGCGATGCAGAATGACGGCGAGTTTGCGGGCGGGAGCAACCTTGGCCAATTTCACACTGCGGCGTTTTGCAATCCGCATAGCCCAAGACCGCAGTGAGGATCATCGGCCATGATGCATAAGGACGTGAGCCGCCTGATAGAGCGCCGTTCGGACCATTTCATCTTCGCATCGACTGATCCGCCCATCGTAATCAATCTGACCTGAGCTGTATCGCTTCGGGGTCAGCCCAAAATGCGCGCCCACGTCACGCGATCGCTTGAAGCGTTCAGGCGCATCAACGCCCGTCACATAAGTAAGCGCCACAATCACGCCGACTCCAGGAACCGTCATCAAACGACGACAGATTGGATCGCGTCGTGCAAGCTGGATGCACAGACGGTCGAGGCGTTCAAACGCTTCAGTAATGGCACGTCGCGCGCGAAGGAGTGGCTTCACGATCGCAATCAGGCTTTGATCGCCTGCAACAAGTTCAAGGACACGATCTTCGAAGCCCTTCTTCGTGACGGCACCGGTCCTGAGCCCGAACACTTTCAAAGAGCCCCGAATGCAATTCTCGATGTCCTGCGACTTGCCCAAAAGATGGCTGCGGCTAACAAGCAGCATTCGGGTTCGCTGCGCCGCATCACTTTTGACAAAAACCTTGCGGAACCAGCCAAGGCGCACGAGCTCCGCAATACCACGTGCATCATTGCGATCTGTCTTGTTGCGCATCGCCCCCAGCCCCGCCTTTACATGGCGGCATTCCATGCAGTTTGCTGGCAAACCGGCCGCCCGCAATTCGGTGTAGAGCCAGGATGCCGTGGGTCCGGCTTCGAGACCCAACCGAGCTATCGATTGTCTGAAGTCCTTCAATAAATCGATGATCGCCTCAGGCTCGGCAGCAATCTTGCGTTCAAGGCAGATGGTACCGTCCTCTTCGACGATACAAATCGTTCACGGTCTCAAGGGATGCGTCGATCCCGACGTAATGTGCCATGTCAATTCCTCAAGGCGGCTTATTGATGGAGCTAAGATCAACCATTCAGGGTCGCCCACCTACTCCATCTCTGCCGTCTCGATCTGAATGATCGGATCCCGGATCACTCGACCTTTTCCAAGAACCGTCATGGTCGGTTCCGCGAAAGCGATCTGCTGCGCCATTTGTTCGAAACGACGGTAGCGCGTTGCATGAAGGAAGGCTTGGTTGGTGGTTAGGGCTTCGCGGTCGACGCCAGCCTGATCAGCGCGGATGTTCAAAAGCAGAACTCGAGCAATCCCGATGACTGGGCCACCCGCGAGATTGATCCCAATGATGCGCCTCGTGCTGTACGCGAATACCTTGACACGCTGGACGACGAAGCCTTCGGCGCTGCGACCACCGCAAAGCCTAAATTCACAGCCCACGCCGACCCTGCCAGCCAATGGACAGCGGCGCGGAAAGGCCCTGCGTTCTTTGCGTAATGGCGTATCGACTTCAACCACCACCGTCCGCATTCCAGCCTCGCTGGCATGTTACCAGCGGAATATGCTAACCGGTCAAAAGAAGACCAAAACCTGAACAGAGCTAACCTAAATTAGCGGACCCTACGGGGAGCAGGTCAAAACCTAGGCTCTTAAGTCCCAATTTGTCACACACGCGGCAAAGCAGGCCGATATCGCGCGTCTTCGTATTTCCATCTTCAAACGTCGTTTCGATACTAATCCTAACTTCCATCGTGGGCCTCGTGTTGTTTCGAAAACATCACACTATCGCATCAACCACCAAGTTTTACCCAATCCCTTCTGCAGCACCTAGACCCGCGCAGCGTCCGAAAACTGCGCCAGATGTGAGGCCTGATCCACCTGGATAGCCTTCGAAGAACACGCCCCCGACCATTTCACCAGCCGCGAACAGACCTCCAATTGGCGTGCCATCCACCTTCAAAACTTCGCATGTGTCAGAAACTTTGAGGCCGCCATAGGTAAAAGTGATGCCACCGGTGACCGGATAGGCATTGGACGGTGGCGTGTCGAACTTTTGGGCCCAGTTTGATTTGGGCAAGGTCAAACCGGGGGTACTCTTGCCATCCAATGATGTCGGGTCGAACGACACCTGATCATTTACAGCCTCGTTGAACGCCTCAAGCGTGGCGCGTGCGGCGTTATTATCAACGCCTTCAAGCTTGTCGCAGAGCGCGTCGAGGGTATCCGATTCGACGTAATGCGCATCGTGGAAACTGTATTCCGCATAAAGCAGGTCGTCGACCTTTGCGTCAAAGATTTGCCATGCGAAATGCCCAGGCTGATCAAGAACGGCCTTACCAAATTGAGCGTATGTGTAATAATGGAAGTTTTCACCCTCATCCACGAAACGGTCGCCGTTCGCGTTCAGCATGACGCCGAGGGAGTAGCAAATCTTGCGGTAGTTCTTGTGCTCGGAAGCAGGCAAATCAAGGTTTGCATAATCGGGCATATACAAATCCATCGGGGTGGCGTGGCATCCGTCGATCAGCCCGTAGGTCTGCGCCGCAATCTCTAATGCCATCGCCAGACCATCGCCCGTATTCATCGGCGTGCCGCGTACTTTTGCCTTGTCCCACTGACCCCCCATCCAGTCACGACGACGATCCGTGCTGGCCTCAAACCCACCGCAGGCAAGGATTACCGCATCAGCGGCAATTTCCTCATCGCAGACTTTGACGCCGACGACCTGTCCATCCTTTGTAACAATCTCTGTCACGGCGCTTTCATGGCGGATCGTACCGCCCAGACGCCTGAACGCCGTCAGTTCCATATCAAACAGGCCAACGCCTTCGTTCTCAGCGGCAAGCGCCAAGCCGCCCCAGAATACGTGTCGCCCGTCCTTTTCGAAACTCTGGCGAGAGTAGATGGGTTCGAACTTCACACCGTGACGCCCGAGCCATTGCATCGCTGGCAGGGATTGACCGATCAGCCGCTCCTGCTCTGGTGACAAGGAGCGACCGCCATTAAACATCAACAGATCGTACGCAAACTTTGACGTCGTGTAGCCCCCAAAGTCGGTCTTAGCCAGTCGTGGATCATCGGTGTTTTTCAACAAAGGCATCAGGTCATCGACGCCATCGTAGGCAAACCGCATCGCACCTGCGGTGTATTTCGTGTTGCCGCCCGCCAGTGCCTCATCCGCCTTTTCTAGCATCAAAACCTCCGCGCCTGCTTCTAATGCCGCAATCCCCGCGCACATGGCCGCGTTCCCAGATCCAACGACGATGATCTTCTTTGACACATTCGATTGTCCTCTTTATTCGAATATGTATCCAAGCGGATACAATTCGAAAAGAGAGTATCACATGCAAGCTGATCCAACCGATTTGTCGCAAGGCGGCATCGCCTTCGCCAAATTGATGAATGCGATTGAGACAGGCCTCTATCGTCCGGGGGATCGTTTGCGCGAGGTTGAGATTGCCGAAAGACTATCACTCTCTCGGACCCCTATTCGCGAAGCGCTTCGCCGATTGGAGGCCGAAAACATTGTTGAGCATCGTCCTCGCGTGGGCGCTGTGATCCGCAAACTCGGCCAAGCGGAGGTGGTTGAGTTGTACGAAATGCGGCTGGTGTTAGAACGCACAGCAGCGGAAATGGCTGCCAAACACAGCGTCGAGGCTGAGATTGATGCGCTTGCCAGCATCAACAACGATATCAGCCAAACACATGATGACGCACCCCGCGCGGCGGCAATCAATCAAAAATTCCATCAGGCGATCTATTTGGCCGGACGCAATCGTTTTTTGCTGGATGCCGCTCGCGCGATCAACAATGCGTTGCTGCTGTTGGGTCCAACAACTCTGGCTGACGCAGACAGGATTGCCACAGTTGTCCATCAACACGGCCAGATCATCGATGCCATCAGCGCAGGCGACATAGAGAGTGCGGGTGCAGCGGCTGAGGAACATTTGCAAACCTCACTGCGCTATCGCCTGAAAGTCATGCGCGGATGAGGCAGATCGCTGCAACTCATCTAATTGCTGGGCTGGGCGTTCTGGCATTTCACGTCACCAACTTGCCTTTGCCTTGGCTGCTGGGGCCTATCGTCGCCTGCCTCATTGCCGCGCTGCTGGGTGCGCAAATGAAGAGTATCCCGGTCCTAAACAACGCGATGCGTTCAATCCTTGGCGTGGCCGTTGGTGCGACATTGACGACCGCATTGGTCGTTAGCATGGCGGGATATTGGACAACGCTGTTATTGGTGCCGGTCATGGTTTTCTTGATCGGATTGATCGGTGTCCCCTATTTCCAAAAACTTTGGGGGTTCGATTTCGCCACAAGCTACTATTCCGCAATGCCCGGCGGCTTGCAGGATATGCTTTTGTTTGGCGAGGAAGCTGGCGGCGATGTGCGTGCGCTGTCCTTAATCCACGCAACCCGTGTGATGGTAATCGTCGCGGCCCTTCCGTTTATCTTGAAAGGATACTGGGGCGTTGATCTGACCAATCCGCCGGGTGTGCCAGCCTCCACTTTACCCATATCTCAACTAGTCCTCATGGTCGTCGCGGGATTGGTAGGTTGGCAGATTGCCAAAGCGGTGGGTCTTTTCGGTGCATCCATTTTGGGACCAATGATCTTGGCAGGAATCCTAGCGCTGTCAGGCGTGTTGCAGCACCGTCCACCGGCCGAGGCCATCTGGGCCGCACAGTTCTTTATCGGCATGACTGTGGGGACGAAATATGCCGGCGTCACGGGGGAAGAGGTGCGTCGCGATGTGGCCGCGGCGCTTGGATTCTGTCTGATCCTTTTGGTTTTGTCCGCAGGTTTTGTCGAAGTCATACACCTTCTCACGCTCGCTCCGCCGATGGAGGCGCTCTTGGCGTTTGCCCCTGGCGGTCAGGCAGAGATGACCGTGCTGGCGCTGATCGCAGGGGCGGACATGGCCTTTGTCATCGCACACCATGTCCTACGGATTGTAACGGTCATCGTCGGGGCACCCATTGCGGCGCGGCTGTTTAAGCCGTAACCTCAGAGTTGATCACGTGGATCGGTGCACCTGCGGCGTAGGCATTGATCTGATTGAAAATATCGCGGAATTGCAGGTCGAATTCATCCTCTGTCACATATCCGATGTGAGGCGTTGGTAGGACATTGGGATGGGTCAGCAGTGGGTTTGCGGTCTCCCGCATCGGCTCAGTGTCAAACACATCGATGGCAGCGTGAATGCGGCCCTTTGCAATTTCGGCCTCTAAGATGCCCGGCGCAATGAGTCCAGACCGTGATGTGTTCACCAGCAAACTGCGCGGTGCCATCGCGGCGAGGTCTTGGGACGTGATGATGCCTTGTGTGACAGGCTTCAGACGGACATGCAGGCTCACGATGTCTGAGATTGCAAAAAACGCCTCCCGACTGTCTGCCACCCCGCTACCGTCAGCCAGTGCACGCGCGCGTCCATCGTCAGACGCCCACCAATGTACTTTCATGCCAATCGCCTCGGCACAGCCCGCGACCGCCTGCGCTATCCGTCCGTATCCATATAGGCCAAGCGTGCGGCCGCGTAATGTACGCCCGACGCCCATTTGCCAGTTCCCAGCTTTGATCGACGCTACCTGTTGCGGGATCTGGCGGTAGCTGGCAAGGATCAATGCCAGCGTCATTTCAGCTGCTGCATAAGATGGCGTGTCGCTATGCATGTTAGAACACAACATGACCCCGTTTGCGGTGCAGGCAGGCACATCGACATGCGGGTAAACACTGCGCTGGCTAATCAATTTGAGTCGTGGCACGCGCCCCAGCAAGTCTGCTCCGATCTTGGTGCGTTCGCGAAACAACACCAGCGCTTCGGCATCTTGGATGCGCGCGGCAAGCCTCGCTGGATCAGGCTCGTGATCTGTCCATACGGTGACATCATGATCACTTAGTTGCTCAAAACAGGGCAGCCCGCGCAGCGTATCAAACCAGTCGTCTAGGATATGAACCTTCATTGCTTGCTCCACGCTGATGCAGGGATCATCACTTCACCCTTTGCAAGCAAACGCGCCGTGCGCACCAATCCCGCAGAGCGCAGATCAATGCCATTCACCGTTAGATCATAATCAACAAGCACGTCGATAGAACCAGAAGCATGTTCCAATGTAACTATCGCAGGTCGTTCATTTGACCGCGCCGCCATTCCGTCAGCAACGGTTCCGGGCGTCAGAACACAAGACGCAAGGCACTGTGCGCCGGTCACTGCCATTGTCGGATGCGCTTTCCACGGCATGAAATACCGGGTCGCGATTGTTCCGCCGTCTTTGGCCGGCGCCAAGAGCCCGAACTTGGGCGTGACAGAGGACGCAACATCTTTGATGCCCATCGCTTCACCGGCCTGAACGCGCACCTCTTCCATCGTGGAAAAGAAGTTCGTGTCATCGTTCAGGACTTCGGCGCTTTCGTAGCCGTACAAGCCAAAGGCAGACGCCTTTGCGATCACCATCGGCATCGCCACATCCATGCAAGTGACATCGACACCGTTGAACGTATCGACTAAGTTGCCGGTTGGCAGAAACGCACCTGTCGCGCCGCCAATCGTGTCCATGAACTGCAACGCAATTGGGGCAGCCGTGCCAGGTACGCCGTCAATCGCGGCGCTGCCGTCATAAACCACGGCTCTGTCCGGAGTTTGTACCGTGGCGATGACCCGCGCACCTGTGTTCACGACGTGGATATTCACGGTCGTCTCAACACCTTGCGCCGCGATCAGCCCCATCTCGATTGCGGCGGGGCCAACACCTGACAGGATATTGCCGCAGGTCGGTTTGAAATCGACCGACCTGTCATCAACGCTAACTTGCGCAAAGAAATAGTCGATGTCAGCCCAATCATCATTCGACCTCGACAACATCGCGACTTTGGTCGTGACCGCATTGCCGCCCCCGATCCCATCAATATTCAATGGATGACCAGAGCCGACCATGGCGATCAGGACCTGCGCCAGTGTCTCTGGGTCTTCGGGCAGATCAGCACGGTTCAGGTATGGTCCACGAGACGTTCCACCGCGCATGAAAAGGAATGGGATCGCAGTCTGGGTCATGTCAGGGGCCAGGGCAAATCAAAGTAGGCTTGCAGCAGTCCCGGTGGAAAGTCCCGGTTCAAGGTCCACGCCATGGCGCAGATGAAAGCGATACCAACGGCAGTATAAATCGCGGCATAGCCCCAGCTTTTGCCTGCGCGCAAACGGATGAAAAGCAACAAGAAGCCTGCCAGTGCAAGTATGAATCCGACCAGTGCGGATGCGACCAGCAAGCTAGCGAACCAACCCAAGGTCGGCCACAGGCCGTGAACACTGTCGTCAGCCTCTTCTGCTTCGCGATCGCCAAATATCGCCGACGTCTCATCGGCCCGCATCATTTGCACCAGCAGCAACGCACAGCCGATCAGGGCAACCGTTGCCACAAACACAGGGAACACCCGGTCCATGCGGGCAAAATCAGGGATGATCGCTGCGTTCCAATAGGTCAGCGCGATGTAGGTAGTGATGGCCAAAAGGAAGATCACAGGTGCACGTTTGCTGCCAGCAGCCACCGCACCTTCAGCCTGAATATTCTTGGCTTGGCGCAGCCCAATCACGACCGAAAGCAAGGTGATGATGATCAAAACAATCACAATGGGGCTGAAGATGTAGTCAATCCCTTCCTCAAATCCGCGGCGGAACCGCGACGCGCCGATCTGATAGGCTTGGTTGGTGTAACGCTCGGCTGGGGCCGCCAGTACGAAACCGATCAGAAACGCTGGCCGTGACCAGTCAAACCGGCGCATCAAGATACCCAAAAGGCCGATGCCGAATAGTGCCACGAGGTCCCAAATGTCCTGCCGAGATTGGAATGCAGCGAAGGCGATGATCATAAAAAGGAAGGGCGCGAGCAGGGCAAACCGAATTTCGGTCAGTTTTGCAATTCCGCCAGAAGCCGCGATGCAGATGATTGTGCCCACGACGTTCGCCAGCGCCAAAAGCCAGACGATGGCATAGGTGAAATCGAGATTATTCTTAAGCATCGACGGCCCGACCTCAATCGATCCGGTGCCCAGTAAAGCCACGGCTGAGATGAAAATCGCCATGGAGCCTGAGCCGGGGATGCCGAACAACAGCGTGGGCACTAGCCCACCGCCTTCCTTCGCGTTGTTTGAGCTTTCCGGCCCAATCACGCCGCGCACATCGCCGGATCCGAACCCGGATTTGTCTTTGGCGGTTTGCACGGTGTGCCCATATGCGATCCAGTCCACGACCGATCCGCCAAGTCCGGGGATGACACCGACGACCACACCGATGAGGGAACAACGCACCGACAGCCACTTATTGGCCCACCAGTCTTTGACACCTTCCGCCCAGCCGCCGCCCAAAGGTGCGCGGTCCGAGATTGCCTTGTCACGGCGCAACAAAGCGACAATTTCGGGAATGGCAAAGATGCCCAAACCGACGATGACCAGTTTCAGCCCATCCACCAAATAGGGCATGTCATAGGTCGACATCCGCAAAGCACCCGAACTTGCTCCTTCGCCAATGGTGCCGACTAGAATGCCGAGGCAGGCGGCGACCAGACCCTTAAGTGCGACGCGGCCCGCAAGAATGCCCACCATCGACAAACCGAAGATCGTGATCATCAAAAGTTCGGGGGTTTGGAACAGAAGCACGATTGGGCGGGCTGCAAGAATAAAGAAAGTGAGGAATGCGGCCCCTACGAGGCCGCCAAACAAGGACGATGCGAATGCGGCAGATAACGCCCGCGCGGCTTGACCTTTCTTGGCCATCGGAAAGCCATCGAGCACGGTAGCCTGCGACGCCGACGATCCGGGGATGCCCATGAGCACTGAGGCAAAGGTGTCAGAAGTAGGGACCACGGCCACCATGCCAACCATCAGGGCCAATCCGGTGACAGGCTCCATCCCGAACATGAATGGCAAAAGAAGGGACAGACCAGCAATCCCGCCCAAACCGGGAAAGACGCCAATGCATAGACCCATAACAACACCGAGGATCAGATAGCCGATCACATACGGCTGCAAGATCATTGCAAATGCGTCGTTCAACGCAGGCAATGCTGTCGCAAAGACCTCCATGACGTCCCCCGTCGTTATGTGCTGGAAAGAAGAAACCCCACCCGCTGTCAGCGGATGGGGTGGATCGTATGGTTACTGAAGAACGACGCCGTAACGGTCGCTCAGCCAATTGATCACAAAGTCCTTGGCTTCTTGAGGCACATCCGTCGCACTCGCCATCGCGGTCTGCGCCGCATCACCCGTCAGCTGCGGGTAAACACCAAGACGCGCTGTGCTGATCTCGGCGAAATCATCGCGCTCTTGGATGGCTGCAAAAGCCTCAGTGAAAGTGGCGATTGCGTTGTCGGGCGCACCTGCTGGCAGAAAGACCATTTTCTGTGCCGGGAAACCCGCGACGAAGAACGCTTTCCATGCATCCCACTGCTCGCCCGATGTTTCGCAGCCGTCAGTAGCTTCGCAAACTTCTTTGAATGTCGGCATGTCCGGAAACGTTGGGTCCCGTACAATGTTGCCTTCCGCGTCCAGTGCCCCGAAAGAGAACCAAGGTACAGCCGTGCCAGCCTCGACGAGAGGTGTCACGCCAGACAGGAAGCTGGACGAGGTCTGATAGTCGATGTTGGCTTCGCCGCGTTCAAACATCAGGCGACCATCGCCACGACCTTCGATGCCGAACACTGGCTCAACTTGAAGGCCCAGCATTTCCCATGCCAGCAATGGTACGAGGTCCAAACGCGTCGCGCCTTGCGAGCCATAGATGAAATCCTCGCCTTGCAGTGCGTATGCATCACCGCCGTCGCCCAACTGTGTGGACAACGCTGGCGGAAGATAAGCCACACCGCCAGTGCCGGATGCCAAAACCACGTTCCAGTCGCTATATTCATAGCGCACGCGCGGGTCGCTTAGAAGATATGGGAATTGTGTGGACCCGGATGAGCCAAAGATGGTTGTGCCATCTTCGTAGGTCATTTCCTGAAAAGCGTTTGCGCCCTTTGTCGAACCAGCACCGGGGTTGAATGTGACAACAACTGTGGGGTTGCCTGGCAAAGCTTCGGACAACAGAGGCGCATAGAAATTGGCCCATTTAGCCGAACCGCCAGTTTCAGAGAATGGGATGATCCATTCGACAGTTTTGCCAGACAGATCGATTTGGTGACCATCGGCCACGGACTGCGTCGCTACCAAAGCAGATGTAAGCGCGAACACGCCCAGCGTTTTTGTAAGCATTATGTATCCCCAAAAGATTATCCAGATTTCAGTCTTACATATAGAATCAGGGGCTTCCAGAGCATTCTTGATATCCTGACTTTGCAATGGCTTCTTTCATCCAACGGCTTTCTTGAA
This sequence comes from uncultured Paracoccaceae bacterium, assembly GCA_947503965.1. Taxonomy (GTDB): domain Bacteria; phylum Pseudomonadota; class Alphaproteobacteria; order Rhodobacterales; family Rhodobacteraceae; genus Yoonia. The sequence goes on along the minus strand of CANNFU010000020.1, from coordinate 11,478 downwards.
AAGACCGTCTGATAGGCAAATCGCGGACGATTGTCTGCGCTAGAAAACATGTTTTTACGATGCGCGACATATTCGACTTTGTTCACTTATATCTACTTAATCAGCCTCTATTATAAACATTGTTTCGACACAGTTTGAGCGAATTCCCGCCGCCTTCTCTCATTAGACAGGAATCGTTAACGTTGATCGCTCCGTCATGCAAATCCGTCGATCGCAATGTACCCGACTGAAGGAGATGAGTCGAATCCGAGCGACCTGAGAATATAAACATATCGACCATCGTGGTCGTCTAGGAGAAGTAGCAATGATCAGGCATTTTATAACCACAGCGGCTGCAGCCCTCGTTTTGGGTATGGCGGGATTGCCTGCCGCAGCGCAATCAGATCAAGAAGTCCGCAATATCGGCATCATTACAGGACCGATCGGGTCCACCACCGTTCAGCTAGGTGAGGACATGGCGCGCACCATCTCAGGTGACAACGGGGTACGCGTGCGCACCATGATGGGCAAGGGATCACTTACTGCAATTGATGACCTGCTTTATCTACGCGGTGTCGACCTTGCACTCGTAACCGCAGATATTCTTGAAAACATCCGCTTGTCCGAACCAAATAGCCCTGCGCTGAACCATCTTGCATATGTCGCCCGCGTAGCCGATGCAGAACTTCATCTACTTGTCCGCCGCGAATCTGGGATTGACAGCATATACGACCTTGAAGGTCGTACAGTCAGTCTCGGAAACGATGGTAACGATACCTCGCTGACGCCACGGCTTGTGTTGCGTATTCTTGATGTCGATGTCGAAGCTGAGTTCCTCTATAAACCCGAAGCGATTGAGGCGCTGATTGCAGGTGACGTAGATGCTGCTTTCATGGTCGGTCTGAAGCCCATGCCAATCCTTCAAAACATTGATGGCGATGATGGACTTCGCCTGATTGGCATTCCTTTCAATGACGCGCTTAGCGGACTTTATGATGAATCACAGTTTTCCTCTGAAGACTATGGAACGATCATTGAAGACAAATTTGTCGAAACACTGTCGGTGCCGGTCGTGATGGCAGTCTACAACAAATTTGCGCGCAACAGCTATCGCTACAATAACCTACAGGCCTTTGCCGATGCGTTCATCGACGCCGTGCCCGCACTTCAGGAGCGCCGTGCCAAATGGCAAGAACTGGATTTGAGCGCTGAAGTTAATGGTTGGCCACGTTATGCGCCTTTCGAAAACTTCGCCAACGCGAACTAGGCTCTGGATCAAAAGGATAACTGAAATGTTAAAAAATATTCTCAACACTGCACTTTTCTCAGCGCTCGCGCTTGTCGCTAGTCAGGCGACCGCCCAATCAGAAGGGGCGATCAGGGCAAATTCCGGCAAGATCGGCCTCGCAACTGCCTCTTCGACAGGTACCTATGCCCAAATCGGGGGCGATCTTGCACGTGTTCTCGACGGCGAATCCGGCCTGCGCATTGTGCCTATCATCAGCCGTGGCTCAGGCGAGAATCTCACTGACCTGTTGAACAACGATCGGCTTGTGGATATCGCTCTGCTGACGTCTGACTCACTTATATCCGCTCGCTTGCAGGATCCAGATAACGAACGTTTCAATGATTTCCGCTACCTTGCGAAGGTCTATACGAACGAAGGTCATGTTGTCATTCGTCGCAATTCCGGTATCTCGTCCTTTTCGGATCTTATCGGTCGTACCGTTTCTGTGGGCGGTAGCGGAAGCGGAACCGAAGTAACTGCACGCCTTATTCTGCGAGCGCTCGGCGTTCAGGCCAACGAGGTCAACAATAGCCACACTGCCGGGCTGGCGGCACTTCAGGCAGGGGAAGTCGATGCAATGTTCCTTTTTGCGGGCGCACCCGTTGGACGCCTTAGCCGGATTACCGAGGATCAGGGCCTGACACTGTTGTCGATCCCGCCCAATGATACGCTGCGTTCTTTCTATAACATTTCGACAATCACGCCGGAAGACTATCCAGGCCTGGTTTCTGACAAGGAGGTGACCACCGTCGGTATTGATGTCGTGCTTGCCGCAGTCGGCGATTACCCTATCGGCAGTGAAGAGTTCAATTTGCGAATGACCTTCTTGCGCGAAATTCAGAACAATATTGAAGAGCTACGCTCTGCGCCAAACCATCCGAAGTGGGCCGAGTTTGCCATTGATGCCCAAGTACCAGGATGGCAACGCGCTGCTGCCGCCGAAGTTGTACTTACGGGAGCAGAACTTGCAACGCCCGAGGGGCCTTCGATTGAAGATATTATGCGTCAGGGATTGGACTGACTAGAAACTGATGTGGGCGCCGATAAGGTGCCCACATACTTAGCCGAAAATTTCCGGCAAAGCGACTGAACGAGTATTTTTGTTTGAGCGCGGTAAGTAACACGGCTAAGCCGCACTGGTATTAGTGGAACTGCCCAGCGTTGCTGCATTTTGTTCACAGGTCGAAAGACTTTGCAGGGCGGTACTTCAGAATAATAGCTAATAGCGGAAAGAGTTTTCCATGTACGACGAGAACGATCACCTCAAGCCAGGTACAACCCTTCTGCGTGGACAATACACGATCACGGGCATGCTTGGTAACGGAGGCTTCGGGATCACCTATATGGCAACCGACAGCCTTGATCGAACCATCGTTATCAAAGAATGCTACGTCGACAGTCTTTGTCGACGTGACGGCAACCGTGTCATCGCGAAACGCGGAACACGGGAAATGTCTTTCGACTCGCTGCGTCGCTATTTCGTAAATGAAGCCAAGAAAATCTCGAAAATGGATCACTCCAACATCGTGCATGTCCACGATGTTTTTGAAGAAAACGACACCGCCTATATGTCAATGACCTTTGTTGAGGGGCAAGACCTAGAAAGCGGTCGTAGTCTGCTCGACACACCAGACAAGGTCGTTTCCTTTACAAGGGATATGCTTATGGCCATTGCACACATGCATGAGCGTAAAATCCGGCACCGTGATATCTCGCCGGACAACATATTGATGTCGCCCGGGCTTGTGCCGGTGCTGATTGACTTTGGTGCTGCGAATGAGGAAGTGCCGGAAAACGAGAAAGCGCTGTCAGCCCCTGTAGTGGTGAAGGACGGGTATTCACCGCAGGAAAGCTATATCTTGGGCAGTAAACAAACGGACGCGAGCGATCTTTTCTCGTTGGCAGCTGTCATTCACTACGTAATTACAGGTGAGCCACCAATTGATCCGCAACGACGCATGTCTGACGTCGCCGGTGGCAACCCGGATCCCTACGCACCTCTGGATGGGCGTATCAGTGGATATCCCAAGAATTTCCTGGCAGCGATTGACGTTTCATTATCGCTGTTTTCAAGAGACCGAATACAGTCTGCACACGAATGGCTGAATGTTCTGGATCAACCTAAAACGTTCACCCGACAGGGGTTGTCAACTTCGACGGAAGATAAACCTCAAACGCCATCGGACCGACTGCCGACATTAAAACTTGGCGACCGCAAGCGCTCGTCGATCTTTGTAGGCATCGCGGGCCTTGTGCTGCTTATCGGCGCAGGCACAGCGACTGTTTTTAGCACGGGCGAGAGGGGATCTGAAACGGCGATTGAAGAGGTCGCAGAGAACGTATTAGAAACACAAGTACCGACATTAGAAGAGTTGATGCTGTCTGAAGACTCAGTAGAGAAAGATGCTCCCGAAGCGAATGCGACGAACGCTGTTTCGAATGCGCCCGTTGAGACATCCCAATCCGAACTCATTTCGGCAACAACAGCAGAACTTTTGGACGAGATCGGAATCTCGCTTACAACAAGTGATGACGCGTTGATCGTCAACTCTGTACAAGAAGAAGCGCTTGCCGGCTTCCAGTCGGGAGATGTCATCCGGGCCGAGCAAATCACAGGTCATTCCATTCGCGACGAGAACGATATCCTATTGGCTTTGCAGATGCTGCAAGAACGCGGATCTTCGACAGCTGTCTTTGTCCTGTCACGCGAAGGGCTTCCGGATTTTGTTACGTTGCGGTTGGATTCGCTGCAATAAATTGAGACAGGTCCGACGTCAGCGCTTGGGGCGAATCATGTTAAATCTGTTCTTGGTTGGCGGACAAGTGCGCCTGTGTTTGCTATTGCTCTGAAACCCGATTTTCCTGCCGTTTGTAGTTAGAGTTTTTGGCCCAACTGGACAGAAAGTGCATATTTGGGCGTCTTGAAGAACAATAGCGGAACATGAGGTTTAGCCGCCGTTCGCTGCGTCTACGCGAGCGTCTGCTTTTTTAGATATCATAGCTCGGCTACCGGTAGACTGAACTCAGGATACATGTCGGTCGCCTCCCACAAACTGGACTCGACATATATGGAATATCCATGTATGTACTATATATGGAACAGTTTGATAACATTCGTGCGGTCTTGGTGTCCGGCAACGAACTCCGTTCACTTCTCGATAAACGACTGGAACCGTTGGGCCTGTCGCTCATCAAAGTATGGGCACTTCAAAACATCGTTGATCGCGACGACGTGACGATCTCAGACCTTGCGCACTATCTCGACTGTGGGCGTTCCAATGCCTCTCAACTCGTCGAGCGCATGGAACGTGATGGATTGGTCGCGCGCAAGACGCAGCCGACTGACCGCCGGGTCAGCCTGATCTTCGTTCCCAAAGCCGCTCGGGAACTGCTCGCATCGTCCATGAAGGTGTTGCGCGACGCGGACCGACACCTTGGCGAAGAATTCGATGTCGGGTCTTTGGTAAACGCCGTCGATGCGGTTTCAAGAAAGTCCGACCCATGAGCGTCCCGCTTCTAGTAGTTCTTGCTGCGTGCACGTTTCTGATGGCCATGATGGAACTGGTCGTGATCGGCTTTCTCGATATGCTGGCGGTGGAATTGGGAGTATCGACGGGTCAGGCCGGCCTGATGCTCCTGACTATAGGGCTTCTATCCCTTTGGGTTCTCAGTGAAACGGAATGGGGGATCTACGTTGCAGTAGCTGGGATTGGCGCAGGTTTTTCAACGTTTTCCCCCGCATTAAATCTTCTGCTCACCCGGCACGACCCGAAGCTCGCAACGCAAGCTCTTGGTCTTGGTATCTCTGCAACGAATATCGGGATCGCCATCGGAGCCAGTGTCGGGGGAGCTTCACTTTCGGTTCTTGAGGCTCCGCAATTGGGGGCGGTCGGAGCTATGACCGTGCTCATTGTTCTGACATGGAGATTCATCCGCAATCCGGCCAAGCAAATGGAGGTATCATCATGACGTTCGAGGAGGCAATCGCGACGCAGCCTGGATGGATTTTCTGGTGGCTCAACGCCTTGTTTCTTGGTGCGTATGTTCTGCCAGTCTCACTACTCATCTGGAGAGCAACCAGGATCACGGGAGCCATCACTGTCGCCGCCAGTTTCGCGTCAGGCTACGCACTCAACTTGATGTTTAATTCGATGGGATTAGTAAGGTTACTCGGTCTACCTCACATTCTGCTTTGGACACCTCTCGTCATCTATCTGATTGCGCAACTGCGCAGACCGGATATTCCGAAACTTCCAAGATGGATCATGATCATAATCATCGGATTTCTCCTGGTCTCACTTGCCTTCGATTATGCGGATCTAATGCGTTATATGCTTGGGGAACGAGCACCGCTGACTGAGAGAGTGTAGAAGCCTGCGAATGCTTTCGTTTCTGATTACAACTTCAGTAAGATGTTGATTACCATTCGTCGGAACAGCAGAAGACAGTCTTCCATGTTTTCGCGTCATCCGGTAGACTAGGATTTTAGCGGCTTTCCGCCGCGCAGTTCACCTAAGTCAGTCTGGACTCAGACTTGGCATTCGCTGCAACCTAGAAACTATGGCCGCTCGGGTCGCACGATCATGTTTTTCGTTACCCTGACAGTCCATTGAGACGAGCGTTATCTTAAATGTGACCGTCCGTTGAACCCGCCCTTTTGAGCAAGACCATGGCCTGTTACGCTGCTAAGGCAGCGTAACAGGCCATGGTAGGAGTTCGTCGAGGCGTGTGATCTTGTGGTCGGCGATTTGGGCGAGGACCCAAGTGAGCCAGGCTTGCGGATCGATGTGGCTGAGCTTGGCGGTCTCGATGAGGGTGAAGGCGATTGCCATGGCTTTGCCGCCGCCTTCTGAACCTGCAGACATCCAGTTTTTTCGGCCGATGGCCACGGGTTTGACGGCGCGTTCGGCTGTGTTGTTGGTGAGCGAGACTCCGGGTCTGAGTTTTGCCCATTTTGGCCTTTTGGGCAACGGGGGCTGGCGCGGAGCTTTGCGGATTGCGCAGCGTCAGGCCCCGTTGCGGGGCGAAGGTCTGGGCGAACTCGTCTGGGACTTTCCAGCCGAGACGCGAGTGAGGTCGTTCGGTGTTGTAGTCCGTGCGCCAAGCGGCGAGCGTGACGCGGGCACTGTGCAAGGACGGGAACAGGGTCTCGTTCAACAGCTCATCTCGCAGGCGGCCGTTGAAGCTTTCGATGAAGGCATTCCGGCTTTCCGGGCGCGATGTCGAACGAATTCAGCATGGCGATCGCTTCCCCGACTTGGACCAAACCAACAACCTGACAAAGCCAAACCCGGCACGGTTCAGCGCGGCAACAGTTGGCGACAGAAGCGATGAACCGCGCTAGACGGACTATCTAAACAGATTTATAGCGGAATATGCACCTCAAATTGATCTATCGCGGAGTAACCAGCCAAATGAAGTATTATTCACACGCAAATTGTGCTGCTGTTTTGTTGGTTATGCTTGTTGCAGCTTGTGGCGGTGGTGGATCAAATCAGGGTGACGTGTCCACTAGCCCCAACACACTTGCGCCAGCTGCGACACGTCTGGAGCGCACCACAGTCACAGGTGCAAAACCAATTTTCCACGAAGCGAGCCAGACCGTCACAAGCTCGAATAATCCCGAGGCGGTCGCAACCCTTGCGGCAGACCAAGGCGTCTTTGCAGACACCGTATTCAAGCGCTACGCCGGAGAGTATGTTCGCAACGTGGGTGGTGCCACGATCCGATATCCGATTGATGCGATCTATGGCACAACATCAACCGGCGCAGGCAACGCAGTTATCTTCTCTGTTAGTCCGATAGTTGGCGGCTACAACGGGTTCGAGCGATTGACGCCCACGGAACTGCCAACATCTGGAACAGCAGTCTATAGCGGTGACTACGCTGGACAATTCAGCGCAATCAATGGCTTCAAGGATGCCAGTTACGTCACCGGCTCGGTCACTCTGGAAGCGAATTTCGTCAATTTAGTCGTCAATGGCAGTATTACCGACAGGCAAGACAGCACAGGCGTTCAACTGACGGACGTCGTTCTGGAACAGGGAAATATCGTAGACGGCGAATTTTTAGGCACGGTCAATGGCGGTCTGGTCGACGCGCCCAACTTTGCGAAACCATTTGATACTGTTTACGAGGGCATGTTTGTCGGCGGCAATGGGCAGGAGGTCGTGGGAGGGCTGACAATCCGACACGAAAACACCTTGCTTGACGAGTTCGGCGATGAGGTGGGTTTGTTCATCCTGAATCAATCCGCTTCGGTGCCGTGAGCAGGACTGCGGCATGATCCCTTTCAAAGGTGCGCATTTTCCCAAAGCGCTGGGTCACTGTTGATCATGTTACACTGAACCGCTGGGTGGGGAAGTGTTCACCCGAAGCTGCGCGCATGACGTAAAGACGGAAGGCACAAAGGGGTCCTTTGCGGGAGAGTGTGGAATCCTACGCTAAGCAAACAACGAGAACCGTTGTGCGACGGGGCGAAATGACACTCTCTCATGAGCGTTTTTGATTTTCCCAACACGATAAGACTACCCCGCTGGCGGGGGATGGTCAATATTTGTAGCCTGTGCATGGCGCTGGAGACATGCGTGTCGAACCGATGGTTATCATGCTCTCATCCGCGGGTTGGATACTGCCTTACCTAATCCGATGCGGGCTTGCCTCTGTCTAAGGCCGGAGATTCATCCGACAGTACGCCGAGGGTTCCCCTATCATTGGCCGCTGTCTCCAGCTTTCTGCACAGGCAGATCGTGGGCCTGATCAGGGCGCCCGTCCGTTGAACTCGACCTGTTGAAGTGTCGCGAGGCTTGTTACGCTGCTAAGGCAGCGTAACGCCAGGGTAGGAGTTCGTCGAGGCGTGTGATCTTGTGGTCGGCGATTTGGGCGAGGACCCAAGTGAGCCAGGCTTGCGGATCGACGTTGTTGAGCTTGGCGGTTTCGATGAGAATGAAGGCGATTGCCATGGCTTTGCCGCCGCCCTCGGAGCCTGCGAACATCCAGTTTTTCCGGCCGATGGCGACGGGCTTGACCGCGCGTTCGGCTGTGTTGTTGTCGAGCTCCAGGTGGCCGCTCTCAAGGTATGGCCGCGCCTTTGGCATCCGGCCAAGGGCGATGGCTTGGGCCAATGGCGACTTGCCCGAGATTTGCGGCAGTTGGGCATGTAGCCATCCTTCGAGATCATCGAAGTTCGGTTTTGATCTGGATTGCCGCAGCGCGACACGCGCATCGGGCGATTTACCCCGCGCATCCTTTTCTACGGCATAGAGCTCAGCAATCCGGCGGATGGCTTCTTCGGCAATAGCGTTGCCTTAGGAGGCGAAGACATCGACAAACTTGCGGCGCACATGGGCCATGCAGGCCATCTCATCGGCTTTGTTCTCTCCGAACAGGCCGTTGAAGCCGGAATAGCCGTCGGCGTGAATCCAGCCTTTGTACCCTGCGAGGTGGCTGACGGGATGCTCTCCCTTTCGATCAATGGTGAACTGATACCACGCGCAGGGCGGCGATGATCCCGACCATGACCGCAACCAAATCAACAGAAAGAAACAGGAACGGATTCTACACCTGAACGGCCCGGATCAGGGGGCTGGGTCAATGGTGTTACGCGGACATTGTTGCCGTTCGGTTCGCCGTGAGCAATGACCGGTCCCAGCGCTTTTTGACCCCAGCAACAACCAACATGGAAAACCCGGACTGCCGTCGCGTGCAAGAAACGATCCCAGAACTAATATCTGGACGCTATTTGGCGAAGATCGCTTGATTCAAAAGCATCACTAATTGCGTTAGGGGAAGATCAGTTCCCCTTCATCGCCTCAGCTCTTGCGATTGCCTCAGCCTGAATCTGAATCTGCTCCTCACGCTCGGCCGCCGCATGCTGTTCAGCTTCATCTGCATATGCGGCCTGCAATCTGGCAGCCGTTCGACGAGACCACCAAAGCATGCCCAATCCAGTCGCGAGCATGATTACACCGATCAATATACCCGTGAGCTGCGGTGTCTCGTACGCAAGAAAGCCAAAGCTAATGCTGAAAAGCCCCAGTATTAGGTAGAACCAAGTGTAGATTTTGAAGAAAACGGAGTCCAATCCGCTTCCGAACATTTTGCGAGAATGCAGGTAGCAAAGCAGTATAGGAAACCCGATCCCAGCCAGCAAATTGCTAGCAATCAAGTCGATCGGTTCCGGCAGAAATGAGGTGATTGAGCCGACGATACCAAAAGGTATGATCAGTGCCAGGACCGCCGCAACAATCAATATCAGCCACGTTGAAAGTGGTAGCGAAATTCCAAAAATCATGTCGTTTCCTCCAGGTCGCCTTTGTGGCGTCGTGTTGCCAAGTATCCAATAGGCATGTCAGACTATGCAGCTTAAAAGGAGTTGCAACTGGTGAATAGTAGCTGACAACTTGCTGGTTTTTGCTCAAAGATGGGCATCATAAAGGCCTGGCAGGCGTCGTTGTTCTCGAATGTGCCGCGTGCAGTATTCACCTGCTCTTGCAGTGCCTCGCAGTCAGATTTGTCTAATTCAATCTGCTTAAGCATGGTCTCGACCTCAATCCGAGTCTGATTGGCATCAACCCTTGCATAGATGACGTCACCGAAAACAACGATTACATCGTCGTCCGGGCGGTGCAGTATGGGAAGCGGACCATTCGGCAACCCAATGCTTACTATTCCTTCTTCATATATGGCGGGATACTCGGCCTTTTCAAACGTACTATCCCATGAGGACGGCCGATATACTATCGCGCTATAGGTTCCATCATTCTCAGCAATCTCTATGAAGTTCTTGTCGTCAGCTTTCCAAAAACCGACAGCCTCCGCTATGTCCTCTTTACAGGCTGTCAACAGCAGACCTGTCACAATAAATAGACAATACTTCAGGAGTGAATAGAATTTGGTCATCTGACGCCCCTCGGACCACTGCGTTTTTTAGGTGTGTTTGCCAAATCAGCAATCGTTCGCCGTAGAGTGACAACGGTTCACATCAACAACTTAAGAGCCGACCTCGACTAACGCAATGACAGCTTTGCGTAGATTACGGCAGTTAAATCGCCGCGCAGCATTCGCAGCTTTGGGCTGATGTTGTTGAAAAACTCTGCTTGAGAACCGCGCTGATGAGTTTGTTTTGGACTGCCCGCGTTGCCCTTATGTTGTCGCGGAGCTGACCTGCGCCTCTAAAACTCCTCCAGATTTGTGTAGAGTCCGCCCAACAAAAGGACGGACAAATGAAGGCACGATTCACGGACGAACAGATCATAGCAATGATCAAGGAACAGGAAGCTGGTGAGAAGACCGCTGATGTATGTCGGCGGCATGGGATCAGCTCAGCAACGTTCTACAAATACAAATCGAAGTATGGAGGCATGGAACCGTCTGATGCGAAGCGATTGCGCGCGCTTGAAGATGAGAACGGCAAGCTGAAGAAGTTGCTGGCTGAGCAGATGTTGGACAACGCCATGCTGCGAGACATCAACTCAAAAAAATGGTGACGCCCGCCCTGAACCAATGACAGTGACCAACCCGTTAATACGATCCCCAACCGCGCGGCGTCCCGCCCCGGCGGTGCTGTTGCCGCAGTGATCGCATATGTTCCCGGCAACAGAACCCCGACAGCCACACCGGCAACCGCCTGTGCAAAACATAACCAAACCCAGTTCTGACTTGCCCCGCTTAGTATCTGCGCCACAGCAAGTAAGGTTGCAGCACCGCCCAGCGTCCATCTAGCTGCAAAGCGATCAGATGGCGGCAGGGCGGACAATAATGTCGTCTGGATGATGGAATTAAATGACCGCTATGGTACTGAACTTCGCTGGATCGAAGTGGTGGTTAGGTAGGAAGTGCGTTGTCCAAGAGCGTTCATCTTCGTGATCTCTTGCAACCGCGTACGTTCGATCAGAGTGCCAAAGTCGTCAGTCTGAAAACTCAAGACGAGACTGCCTGAATATGCAACGTTAGCCAATTCACTCAATGCGTCTTCGACAGTCGGAGTTGGCTTGCCTGTCATCATGGCGACCGAGATTTCGACTTCAGCGTCCGCCCGACGGAGTGCCTCGGGATCAAGGTTAAAGGCTACTTCGTATCGCTGACCGTTCGGCCCGTTTTCAACAAGTGTTAGTGGCTGTGGGGCGGTTGTACCGTGAGCGTCCGCTGAACCCGACCTAACGCGTTCCGTTGGAGCCATCTAAGTGTCCACTATCGATGGTGGACACTTA
>CANNFU010000019.1 GCA_947503965.1 uncultured Paracoccaceae bacterium | reverse complement strand
AATTTGCAGCAACTGCTGCAACTCTATCGAGAACCCGACCCATCCATCAGGCCAGCCCGATTACCCATGCTTCGTCCGCTGACCGGCCAGTCCGGCCCGGAGATGGAATGTCTGGTTTGGCAGCAGTCATAGGCCACTTAACGAAGGAGGTCCGCTTCGGCCCGCAAAGCCGCAGCCTACTTCAACCGCGCTGCCCGTCCGCCGCGTCGTTTGGTGATCTGACCGGCGCGGCTGGGCAGCGCGGCCATCACCTCGGATCGCGCTTCGGGTGTCATGCGGGACCATGCGCTGATCTCGTCGATGGATCGCAGACAGCCTGTGCACAGCCGGCTTTTGGGTTCAATTACGCAGATCTTGACGCAGGGGCTTTCGATCTCGGCGCGCGCCCAGATGTGGTCGGTGTTTTCTGGTTTGCTCATGCGCGCGTCCTTATATGTGCCAGCCGATCTAGCATGCCTTGCAGGATATACCCAGCCGCAACATGGTCGATCACCTCTGCGCGACGTTTGCGTGACGTATCCGCCTCAATCAAGGCGCGTTCGGCGGCCACTGTGGACAGACGCTCATCCCAGAATACGATCGGCAGCGGCGTCAGTTTCTCCAGATTGCGGGCGAATGCCCGTGTCGCCTGACAACGCGGCCCTTCGGACCCGTCCATGTTCATCGGAAGGCCCAGCACAAAGCCTGCGATCAGGCGGTTTGTCGAAATCTCCAAAAGCCTGGCGGCGTCGAGCCCAAATTTCTTGCGCTTGATCGTCTCAAGCGGGGTGGCGACAGACCGCATCGCGTCCGACACCGCCACACCAATCGTCACTGTCCCCAGATCAAGCCCGGCAATCGCCCCCATGTTCGGTATCGCATCGTTGAAGGCCTCTGGTGTGGCGCAGATCATTCCAGCACGCCCGCGTCACGGGCTGCATTGGTCAAAATCTCCATGCTGCGCATCGAACTGACGAACACCTGCTGCGCTTCGGTCCAGACCGTGCGCGCCGCGTCCTGATCGCCCAGTACGCCATAGGCCCGGATCAGCCGGGCCCAGTCCTGCGCCGGGCCGCCTTCGGTCGCCAGGCGGTTGGCAAGGCCTGCGACCATGTTGCCGATCATCGCCTGCTGTTCTTCGGGTGACAGATCCGATGCGGCATCCATCTGCGCAAAGGACGGCCCGCGCGTTTCGGGTAGTGCGTATTCCACACCGGCACGGAAGGCTGCATCGCTGATCTGCGCACGGGCGCTGGCAACGTGGAAGTTGTTCGGATCACCCGTTTCCACCAGATCACGCCATAACCGCAGCGCCAGATCAGGACGGTCGGTCTGGTTATAGAGCGTGCCCAGATAGAACCGCGCGGCGATGTTGCCTTCGTCGAGACGCAGGATTGTGTTGATCACATCCTCTGCTTCCGGCGACACGAACCCACCAGCCGCGACAACCATCAGATCCAGCAGGCGTTGACGATCCAGCAATTCGGCGGCGTCACCCTTGATCGCGATAACACGGGTCTGTGCGGCGACCGCACCTGCGTAATTCCGCAGTTCAACCTCGTGATAGGCCAGCCGCGACCACGCCTCAAGATCATCGGGCCGGGTCGGGGCTATCACACGCAACTGTTCGATTGCATCGCGATAATCATCGGGGACTTCCACCGCAGGCGGGACAGGGGCCGCAGCCTCTAACGCCGCTTGCGACGGGCGGTTTTCGCGCATCTCGGCGCTGGCGTCCAGCCGTGCCTGCAGCGGCATGTCGGGATAGCCGGGGGCGCCGATGGATCGGTAGACATAAAAACTGATCCCCAGAACAATTGCGCTGATCAGGGCAGGGACCACAAAGCCACCGCCGCCCTTGTTCGGGGTCGTTACCGCCTTGTTTGCGGCCAGCAGGCGGCGGGCCACTTCGGTCCGCGCGCGCTCTGCCTCATCGGGGTCCAGCAACTCGCGTTCGAGGTCGCGATCAATTTCAGCCAATTGCGCCTTGTAAACCACGACATCGGGGTTTTCAGTCGCCGCCGGGGCAGGGCGCAGCAATGGTGCCACGATCATGGCCGCCACGACCAATGTCAAAACAATGCAAACCAGCCAGAAAGTCATGGGTCCCCGCGCGTCCTATGGGAGGTCACATAACCTTCCGCATCGCCGCTGAAAAGGGCCTGCGACACGGTGCCAATTCCATCCGCCCTGCCCATGTCGTAAAACGTGATCCAGACGCCGCTGGCAGTATCCTCTTGGCGATCCGAAGGGTCCAGATAAGATGCAAGGCGCAGCCACAGGCCAGTCAGGGATTCTTGGAACCGATGAAACGTTATTCTGCCTTTGCCATCGCCCGCGAAGCGATGCGCCAGCACACCGGCTGGGATCGGGCCTGGGCCAAGCGTGAACCGAAAAAGAAATACGATGTGATCATCGTGGGCGCTGGTGGCCATGGACTGGCGACAGCGTATTATCTGAGCAAGAATTTCGGGATCACCAATGTTGCGATCCTGGAAAAGGGCTGGCTGGGCGGCGGCAATACTGGCCGGAACACCACGATTATCCGCTCCAACTATTTGCAGGACCCTTCTGCCGCGATCTACGAAAAATCCCGCAGCCTGTATGAAACGATGAGCCAGGATTTGAACTATAATGTCATGTTCAGCCCGCGCGGGGTGATCATGCTGGCCCAGACGCAGCACGAGGTGCGCGGGTATAAACGCACCGCCCATGCCAATGCGCTGCAAGGGGTCACGACCGAATGGATCGGGCCGGAGCGGGTCAAGGAACTGTGCCCGATCATGAATATCAGCGGCCCGCGCTACCCAGTTCTGGGCGGGCTGTGGCAGGCGCGCGGCGGCACCGCCCGCCATGATGCCGTCGCCTGGGGCTATGCCCGCGCCTGTTCGGATATGGGTATGGACGTGATCCAGCAATGCGAAGTGCAGGGCATCCGCGAAGAAAACGGCAAGGTCACCGGCGTCGACACCACAAAAGGTCCGATTGATTGCGACAAACTGGGAATTGTCGTGGCTGGCCATTCGGGCGTGCTGGCGCAGATGGCCGGTTTCCGGCTGCCGATCGAAAGCGTGGCCCTGCAGGCGCTGGTGTCAGAGCCAATCAAGCCTTGCATGGATGTGGTCGTGATGGCCAACACCGTGCATGGCTACATGTCGCAATCCGACAAGGGCGAGATGGTGATTGGTGGGGGCACGGACGGCTACAACAACTACACCCAGCGCGGGTCGTTTCATCATATCGAGGAAACCGTGCGCGCCCTGATTGAGACGTTCCCGATGATTTCCCGGCTCAAGATGCTGCGGCAATGGGGCGGTATTGTCGATGTGACCGGCGACCGGTCACCGATCCTGTCAAAAACCCCGGTTGAAGGTGTGTTCGTCAATTGCGGCTGGGGCACCGGCGGGTTCAAGGCGATCCCCGGATCAGGCTGGGCGATGGCCGAACTGATGGCCAAGGGGCAATCACCCCTGACAGATGAGTTCAGTATGTTCCGCTTCCGCGAGGGCAAGTTTATTGATGAAAGCGTCGCGGCAGGGGTGGCTCATTGATGTACAACCTCATCGCCAATCCGGGCCTAGTCGCGGTTTCTGCGATCCGGGAAACGTTCATGAAAATCGCCGGGCGCGAAGGCGTCGTCGTCATCCGGGAACTCACCCCGCACGCGGTCGATTATCATAAAGATAATCGCGGTGCTCAGCATACCACCTGCAATGATCAATATCAGTTCCATAGCCCACACCTAGCAAACGACACGGCACGAAAGAACCCGATTACAAGGGCGGCGGCAACGCTTGGCCGATGGGCGGGGCCATATTGGGCCAAGCATTGCTCATATATGCCGGGGATTTCCGCTTATGTTTCACTTTCCCGATTGTCTGCTTTGATGCAGAGGTCTGAAAAGGAGGACGCACCATGGATGACTATACCCAATCGAAGACCAGTAGCGGCAGCGGCATCGGCTTCCTCGTGGCGGCTGTTATCGTTGTGCTGGTACTACTCTACGCGCTTTTTGCGGGCGGCTCGGTTGATCCAAACGCAGACCCTGCAACAGTTGGTGCAACAGACGGCGCAGCACCCGCGCTTGAAGAAACAGCACCTGCGGTCCCAGTCACGGAATAAGACCACTCACCCAACAGCGAAAGGCGGGCGCAGCGATGCGGCCGCCTTTTGTGTGCGGTGGGCATCTTTATGTACAGCTTCTGTACGCAATCTGTACGCAAAACATACATCAAAAATCAAAGGTGCCCCATGCTGATCCTGCATTGCCCCTATTGCGGCATGGATGTCGACGAAACCGATCTGCACGCCGGCGGTCAGGCGCATCTGAAGCGCGAAGGCCCCGGATCATCGGATGAGGATTTCGAGGACTACCTGTTCCTGCGCGAAAACCCCAAAGGCGTACATTTCGAACGCTGGCGTCATGTCTATGGATGTGGCAAGTGGTTCCACGCCGCCCGCTGCACCAATACGCTTGAGGTGTTCGGCACCTATCCGGCCCAGACGTTGGAACCCCCGCAAGAGATCAGGGACAAGATATCCGGCAAGCGCCCCGGCTGGTCATGGGGGATGTTCAAATGAGCACCCGTCTGGCAGATCACGGCCGTTTGGTGAACAAAAACAAAGCGGTATCATTCACTTTTAACGGCAAACACCTGCGCGGTTTCGAAGGTGATACGCTGGCCTCGGCCCTGTTGGCGAATGATCAGATGCTGGTCGGGCGGTCGTTCAAATATCACCGCCCGCGTGGCGTTGTCGCCTCTGGCGCGGAAGAGCCCAATGGACTTGTGAACCTTGGCAAGGGTGCCCGGTTCGAACCCAATCAACGGATGACCACGACAGAGTTGTTCGAGGGTATGACCGCCACATCGCAAAACCACTGGCCGACCCTCGAATTTGATGTGGGCGCGATCAACACCGCGCTGGCGCGGTTCTTGCCCGCCGGTTTCTACTACAAGATGTTCATGTTCCCGCGCCCGTTCTGGAAACATGTCTACGAACCGTTCATCCGCAAATCCGCCGGCCTCGGCCAAGCACCAAAAGACCGTGACGAAGACACGTATGAACATTTCCACACCCACGTGGATGTGCTGGTTATCGGCGGGGGGATCGCAGGTCTGGCTGCGGCCCATGCTGCCGGGGAACGTGGCGCGCGCGTATTATTGATGGAACAAACCACCCATTGGGGCGGGCGCGCTGCGGTTGATACGCCGGAGATTGATGGCCAACCTGCGCCGGAATGGATCAACAGCACTGTGCAGGCGATTGAAAACATGCAGAATGTTGACATGCGTCTGCGTTGCACGGGGGCTGGTGTCTATGATCACGGTTACGCACTTGCCTATGAACGGCTGACTGATCATGCGCCGGATGCGGAGGGGCCGCGCCATCGTTTGTGGCGCATCCGGGCCAAGCAGATCATCACAGCGACTGGCGCGATTGAGCGTCCCTTATCCTTTGCCGCGAATGATCTGCCGGGCGTTCTGCTTGCATCCGCCGTGCGCGATTACGTTGTGAATTACGGCGCATCTATTGGGGACCGGACAGTTGTTGTGACCAATAACGATGACGCCTACCGCACGGCAATTACCCTCAAACAGGCCGGGCTAGAGGTGCCGGTGATCGTCGATGCGCGGACCCAGGTTGAAGGCGACCTAATTGATCGGGCGCGCGCGCTCGGCATCCGGATCGAGACGGGCAAGGGCATCGCAAAGGTCAAAGGCGGCAAGCGGGTCACCGGTGTCGCGCTGTGCGCGCAGGCAGGCGAAGGCGCCGTGATCGAGGAGATCGATTGCGATTGCGTCGCCATGTCGGGCGGTTGGTCCCCCGTTGTGCATCTGTGGTCCCATTGCGGCGGCAAGCTGAACTGGGACGCCGAACAGGCGATGTTCCGGCCTGATCCCGAACGCCCGCCGACCAGTCACGATGGCGCTGCTTTTGTGGCCACCGCAGGCACCGCCAACGGGCATCTGTTCACCGCCGAAGTGATGGGCGATGGCTGGGCCGCTGGCCGTGCTGCGGCAAAGGCGGCAAGCCATATGACGCGCGGCGGAGAGGCGCCACTGGGTCAGGATGCGGCCGAAGGGCCGATTTCACCTGTTTGGCTGATGCCGCAGGGTGCCAGCCATGCGTTGCGGTCAAAGGCCTGGCTGGACTTTCAAAACGATGTGAAAGTGTCGGACGTGCAGCTTGCGGCACAGGAAGGTTTTGAAAGCGTCGAGCATGCCAAGCGTTACACCACGCTGGGCATGGCAACAGATCAAGGGAAGTTGAGCAATATCAACGGGCTGGCAATCCTTTCTCAATCGCTGAATGATGACATTCCGAATGTCGGCACAACCACGTTCCGCCCGCCCTATACACCCATTTCGATGGCGTCGATTGCGGGTGTGGCCCGTGATGATCTGTTCCAGCCAATCCGCAAAACTCCGATCTCTGATTGGGCGAATGACAACGGGGCTGACAATGAACCGGTCGGTCAGTGGCGCAGACCCTATGCCTATCTGCGCCCCGGCGAGAGTGTTGAAGATGCCGTGAACCGCGAGGTGAAGAACACACGCGAAAACTTTGGCCTGTTGGATGCTTCGACCCTTGGCAAATTGATCGTCAAAGGGCCGGACGCGGGCAAGTTCCTGGACATGATGTATACCAACATGATGTCGACCCTACCCATCGGCAAATGCCGCTACGGGCTGATGTGTTCGGAAAACGGGTTCCTGGTGGATGACGGTGTCGTGGTGCGCATGGCCGAGGATACCTGGCTTTGCCACACGACGACCGGCGGGGCCGAACGCATCCATGCCCATATGGAAGACTGGCTGCAATGCGAATGGTGGGACTGGAAGGTCTACGTCGCCAATGTGACCGAGCAATACGCGCAGATCGCTGTGGTCGGCCCGAATGCCCGCAAGGTGCTGCGCAAGCTGGGCGGGATGGATGTATCGGCCGAGGTGCTGCCGTTCATGCAATGGGCCGAAGGCAGGATCGGGGATTTCGACGCGCGGGTTTTCCGGATCAGCTTTTCCGGTGAGCTGAGTTATGAAATTGCCGTTCCTGCCGGGCAGGGCCGCGCGTTCTGGGATGCGCTGCTGGAGGCGGGTGAAGAGTTCGGCGTGATGCCTTACGGGACCGAGGCGCTGCATATCATGCGCGCCGAAAAGGGGTTCATCATGATCGGGGACGAAACCGACGGCACGGTCATCCCGCAGGATCTGAACCTGCAATGGGCGCTATCAAAGAAGAAAGAGGACTATCTGGGCAAACGCGCGCATGAGCGTTCCCATATGGCCGACCCTGGCCGCTGGAAGCTGGTCGGGTTGGAGACAGAGGATGGATCTGTCTTGCCCGATGGCGCCTATGCCATTGCATCCGGCACGAATGAGAACGGCCAGCGCAACACGCAAGGGCGCGTGACCTCGACCTATTATTCACCCACGCTGGAAAAGGGTATCGCGATGGGGCTGGTGCACAAGGGACCGGATCGCATGGGCGAGGTGATTGAATTCAACAAGGTCGATGGCACGACGATCCGCGCCAAGATCGTCGATCCGGTGTTCTATGACAAAGAGGGGGAGAAGCAGAATGTCTAATGCTGTCAGCGCTTTGCAGGGCAAGGTTGCCCCCGGAGAGGTCACAATCCGTGAGGCGGGTCTACGCGGCATGATCACATTGCGCGGCGATCTGTCAGACAAACAGATTCGGCGCGTTTGCACCGATATGACGGACCAGAAATTTCCCGAAGCGGGCAAAGCGCATTGCGAAGGTGACAAAGGCATTTGCTGGATGTCACCGGACGAGGTGTTGCTGCTGGTGCCCTATGCGGAGGTGAACGACCACCTGACCCGCATCGCCGTGGCGTTGAAAGGCAAGCATTATCTGGCCGAGAACGTATCGGACGCACGGGCGCTGCTTTATGTCGAAGGTGAATTCGCACGCGAGGTGATGGCCAAGCTGGCGCCGGTCAATCTGCATCCCGACACGTTCGGGCCGGGCGATTTCCGGCGCACGCGGCTGGGGCAAGTGGCCGCCGCATTCTGGATGCGCGACGAGGACACGTTCGCCGTGATCTGTTTTCGATCCGTGGCGGGCTATGCGTTTGATCTGCTTGCGGCCAGTGCGAAAGCTGGTGCCGTTGGGCATTTCGTTGAAGGGTGATGGCTAACCGTTGACTGTCACCCACTGCGCGCGCCAGGCGGGGGCCGGGTAATCGTCTGGCCAGTATTCGCGCTGATGTGTGATCAGCCCGTCTCGTACCGTATGAACCGTAATCGCGCGTGCGTTAACGTCACCGTCTGTGATGGCAACGTCCGTAACAACGACACAGCCTTCGGCCACAATAGCCTGCACGTCAAACTGCCAGCGACCGGCCGCCGGGTAGGCGGTGTTGATGGCTGCAAAGTTATCACGCCCCAAGATACGCTCTTTCGATTGCGGCCAGTATCCTTCGAAATCCGGGGCGAGCCATAGACTGGCCGCAGCAAAATCATTTGTTGCCATGGCCCCCCAGAATGCGCGGACAACGTCCTTTGGTGTCATCTGTTTGGTCCTTGGCTGGCCTTGACCTTGGGTCGCATTGTGACATGTATCATCTCATCCGGTCCTCAACTCAGAAAGATATGAGAAAATGGCTTTTGAACTTCCCGATCTTCCTTATGCCCACGACGCGCTTGCCAGCAAGGGCATGTCCGCTGAAACGCTCGAATACCATCACGATCTGCATCACAACGCCTATGTGACCAATGGCAACAAGGCCATTGAAGGCACCGAATGGGCGGGCAAGTCACTGGAAGAAATCATTGTCGGCACTTATGACAAATCCGCCGTCGCACAGAATGGTATCTTCAACAATATCAGCCAGTTGTGGAACCATAACCAGTTTTGGGAAATGATGGGCCCTGGCGACAGCAAGATGCCGGGTGAGCTGGAAAAAGCGATCACCGAAAGCTTCGGCTCTGTTGACAAGTTCAAGGAAGATTTCAGCGCGGCAGGTGCGGGGCAGTTCGGCTCTGGCTGGGCGTGGCTGGTCAAGGATACCGATGGCAGCCTGAAGGTTACCAAGACAGAAAATGGCGTGAACCCGGTCTGCTTTGGTCAGACCGCACTCTTGGGCTGCGATGTGTGGGAACATTCCTACTACATCGATTTCCGTAACAAGCGGCCTGCTTACTTGACCAACTTCCTGGATAACCTTGTGAACTGGGAAAACGTCGCGTCGCGGATGTAAGCGCCAACACTTGATGGCTGACCGGCCCGTCGCACATCGCGGCGGGCCTTTTTGTTGGGAACGCCTGTGCCGTTCTGGCGTTGATTTTTTGTAAACACAGTCAGGAGGTCTTTTCAAATGGCAGATCGTGAACGTTCCAAGGACGGCAAGCAAGAAACGCAGGATGTTATCGCCGCTCAGGATGGTGGCAAGGGCGTGCCCGGCGCGTTCGGCAAGGGCGACAAACGTGATCCCCGCGCAACTGGGGTCAGCCATGTGCGCCAGGATGTCGACGAGATCGCACCGACCGAAGGGCGCGACAATGACTAAGCTGAAAAACGGGGTCTGGGTGGTTGTTGCCGACGGCGAAAAGGCGCTTTTCCTGCAAAATAAGACAGATGGTGAAAATCCCCATCTGACGGTTGTGCGCAAGAAAGAGCAGGACAATCCGCCAGACCGGGAACAATCGGCAAACCGGCCCGGTCGCATGCATGATGGCGGTCCGGGTCATAAATCGGCGTTAGATGACACCGACTGGCACGAGCTGGCAAAAGAACGCTTTGCGGGCGACCTCGCGGATTTGCTTTATGATCATGCGCACAGTGGCGACTACAAAGAGATTGTACTGGTCGCTGCCCCTAACATTCTTGGCGAATTGCGCGATCAGATCCATCAGGAAGTATCTGAGAAGGTTGTGGGCGAAATTCCCAAGACGCTGACCAACCATCCGCTGACCGAGATCGAGAAGATCGTGAAAGAAGATCTGGCGGCCTGACACTTTCTGGACATCAAACCGGACCCATGTGACACCTGACGCACGATAGGCGCGGGGATGTCAGATGGGTCCAACTTTATCAGAAATCGCGACGATAGCCGAGAAATTGCATGGGCCGTTGCTAAAGACGCCAGTACTGCCTTTGACAGCGTCGCGCTGGCACGGATTACTGCCAACCAATGCCCGTGTGACGCTGAAACTGGAGCTTTTTCAGCAAACCGGTTCGTTCAAGGCGCGTGGCGCATTTCTGGGGATACAGCAGCTGACGGATGATCAGCGCCGCGCCGGTGTCGTTGCCGCCAGCGGGGGAAACCATGCACTGGCCGTATCATGGGCGGCACAGGTGGCCGGGATTGATGCACTGATTACAATGCCGCGCGCAACCGATCCTGCCCGTATCGCTGGATGCCAGGCGATGGGGGCTACTGTTCAGCTTTGTGATGATATGGCAGGTGCCTTTGCGGTAATGAAAGAGGCGGCAGATCAGGGTCACGCTCTTATCCATCCGTTCGAAGGCGCGTATATGACACTGGGTGCCGCGACATGCGGCTACGAGTTTCACCAGCAAGCATCTGATATTGATACGTTTATCGTTCCCGTGGGTGGGGGCGGGTTGATCGGTGGCATGGCTTGTGCGATCAAACAAAGCAAACCTGACGCGCAGGTTTTCGGGGTCGAACCTGTTGGCGCAGATACGATGTATCGCAGTCTGAACGCTGGCAGCCCGCAAAAGATTGACCAGGTGCTTACCATCGCTGACAGTCTGGGCGCACCGTTTGCCTTGCCGCATTCATTTGCGGTGGCGCAGGCTTATGTTGATGAAATCGTGCACATCGAGGATCGTGCCATGCTGGAGGCGATGCGCATTTATCAGGATAATCTGCGGATCACGGCAGAGCCTGCATGTGCGGCATCTCTTGCAGCCCTGATCGGCCCATTGCGTGACAGGGTCGCTGGGCGACATGTAGGGATAATCGCGTGCGGTTCGAATATCTCATTGGCCCGATATGTCGAACTGATGGCCGCCCTATAGCGCCTTGCGCAGCATCTGGGCCAGTGTCTCGACATCAGGCGCTGATGTGGTGAAGGACAGGATGTTATCTCCGGCAAAGCCGTGATCGACCACATGATGCAGCAGACCCAGCAGCGGGTCCCAGAACCCGTCGATATTCAACAGGATGATCGGTTTCGCGTGCAGGCCAAGCTGCCGCCATGTCAGGGCTTCAAAGAATTCATCCAGCGACCCCGCACCCCCGGGCAGGACAACAATGGCGTCGGCGTTCATGAACATGACCTTCTTGCGCTCATGCATGGTTTCGGTGATCACGAAACTGTCCAGATCCCGTTTGCCCACTTCCCAATCCATCAGATGGGTGGGGATCACACCAAATGTCGCACCACCTGCCTTTTGCACGGCGTTGGCAACCTTGCCCATCAGCCCCACATCGCCCGCGCCATAGACAAGCCGCCAGCCGTTCGCGGCAAGCATCTGCCCGGTTTCCTCGGCCGCCTTGGCAAAGGCGGGCGACGCGCCATCGCGCGAGCCGCAATAGACACAAACGGATTTACCAATTATCGCCATCACACACCTTTCACGCAGCTTCGCTTTGACCGGTCATAGCGGCGTTGGTAAGGTGTCTCAACCAGATGCGGTCCTGACGCCGCAGATTGAAACCCACAAAAAGGTTGTCCCGTGGCTGAAGACACAAAATCGCGCGTTTTGCCGATCATATTGGGCGCATCGGCGGCTTTGCTGATCGGGTTGGGGGCCGTTGCGTTATTGCCTCAGCCCGAAGCGGTCGTCGAGGACATCGAGCCCGTTGTCGATGCGTCGGAAAATATTGTTGAGATAGCGCCCGAAGTAACAGCTGCCGCGCCAGCGCCACCCGCACCGACAGGTCCGACATTTGATACATTCCGGGTCGACCCCGACGGCAGTATGGTGATTGCAGGGCGCGCAACACCGGGGCAGGTGGTCGATATCATGCTTGCGGGCCGTGCGATTGAACGGGTGACCGCCGACGGGTCAGGGGCGTTTGTGGCCTTACCTGCGGCGGGTCCATCTGAGACGCCGCGCCGCCTGTCGCTTTTGGCTGATCCGGATGGCGCGCGTATTCCGTCTGAAACCAGCTATATCGTGGCCCCGATTGCACCGCCGGTGGTGGTTGCAGCACCGGCAGAGGAGCCTGCCGAAGCCGTGACACCCGCCACGCCGGAACCGGCCACCGTGGCCGAAGCGCCGGCAGAACCAACATTACCAACCGTGCTGGAGGCTGATGCAGACGGTGTGCGCGTGGTCCAGGCCCCGGCTGCACCGGCACTGCCCAATATCGCACTTGATGCGATCACTTATGACCCTCAGGGCGAGGTGCAGCTGGCCGGCCGCGCAACCGGCGCTGGTGCGGTGCAGGTCTATATCGACAATCGGCCCATCACCGCGTCGCCCGTTCAGGAAGGTGGCGACTGGCAGATCGACCTGCCCCAGATTGATACCGGCGTCTACACCCTGCGCATTGATGAAGTCGACAGTGCGGGCGAAGTCGTGTCGCGGCTTGAAACACCGTTCAGACGGGAAGAGGCAGCCGATGTCGCGGCTGTTCTGGCAGAAGAAACCGCACAGGACGGGTTCGAAGTGGCCGTGAAAACAGTGCAGCCCGGCGCGACCCTGTGGGCCATCGCCGAAGAGAACCTCGGTAATGGTATTTTTTACGTCGAGGTGTTTGAAGCAAACGCCGATCTGATCCGTAATCCGGATCTGATTTATCCCGGTCAGATCTTTCGTATCCCGGATATCTCACAGTAACTGATCGCGCTCTGGTCATCTGTTTCCGCGCACCTTAGTTAAAGGGCCGGGAACTGGAGTAGTTGATGCGCGGTCTTTCAAAAACGGACGCTAACCTGAACGATGCACGCGTACAGGGGTGGGCCGTCATCAGACGGGTCGTGCCGTATCTTTGGCCGGACGGGCAGGCCTGGGTCAAACGGCGGGTGATCATCGCGCTTTTGGTTTTGATCCTGTCCAAGGTGATCGCTGTCAGTACGCCGATCCTTTACAAACAGGCGGTTGACACGCTGGCCCCTGACGGGGCGACTGCCGCCACGGTGCTGGGTTTCGGCGCGGTGGGGCTGACGCTGGCCTATGGCTTTGCCCGGTTGATGACCGTGGGATTTCAGCAATTGCGCGACGTGGTCTTTACCCGCGTCGGGCAGCGCGCGTTGCGCCAGCTTGCGCTGGAAACCTTTACCCATATCCATCGGTTATCCATGCGCTATCACATCACCCGCAAGACCGGCGGTCTAAGCCGGGTGATTGAACGCGGCGTGAAGGGTGTCGATTTCCTTTTGCGCTTTTTGCTTTTCTCGATGGGGCCGCTGGTTCTTGAGCTGCTGATGATCTCGGTCATTTTGTTTTTTCTGTTTGATGTCTGGTACTTGGCAGTCGTTGTTTTGACGATTGCGCTTTATGTCTGGTTCACCTTCAAGGTGACCGAATGGCGCGTCCGCATCCGCAAAGAGATGAATGATCAGGACACGGATGCGAACCAAAAGGCCATCGACAGCCTGCTGAATTTCGAAACGGTCAAATATTTCGGCGCAGAACGCTGGGAGGCCGACAGATATGACGCCTCCATGGCAAACTATGAGAATGCAGCGATCCGCACGAATTATTCGCTCGCCTTTCTGAATTTCGGGCAATCGCTGCTGATCACCGGGGGGCTGGTTGCGGTTATGGTCATGGCGGCCGTCGGGGTACAGCGCGGTGATCTGACCGTGGGCGATTTTGTGATGGTCAATGCCTACATGATCCAGATCACGATGCCGCTGAACTTTCTGGGCACTGTCTACCGCGAAATTCGGCAGGCGCTGATCGATATGGGTGATATGTTCGACCTTCTCGAACAACCCGCCGAGGTCAAGGACAAGCCGGGCGCAAAACCGTTGCAGGTCAATGGCGGTCGGGTGGAACTGCGTGATGTCTTCTTCGGCTATGACGCCGCGCGGCCGATCCTGAAAGGCATCAGCCTGGAGGTCGCGCCGGGTCAGACCGTGGCGATTGTCGGGTCATCAGGGTCGGGCAAATCCACCGTCGGGCGGCTGTTGTTCCGATTCTATGATGTCGGGGCGGGTGCGCTGTTGATTGATGAGCAGGACGTGCGCGATGTGACCCAGGACAGCCTGCATGCGCAGATCGGGGTCGTCCCACAGGATACGGTGCTGTTCAACGACACGGTGCATTACAATATCGCCTATGGCCGCCCTACCGCGTCCGAGGATGAGATCATCGCCGCTGCCAAGGCGGCCAAGATTCACGATTTCATCACCAGCCTTCCCGATGGCTATGCAACCACCGTGGGAGAGCGGGGGCTGAAACTGTCTGGCGGCGAAAAACAGCGCGTCGGCATCGCCCGGACACTGCTGAAAAACCCGCCGATCCTGCTGTTGGACGAGGCGACATCCGCACTTGATACTGAAACCGAGATGGAGATTCAGGCCGAGCTGAAGGCGATGGGCGAAGGACGGACGGTGATCACAATTGCTCACCGCCTGTCCACGATTGCCGATGCTGACAGGATCGTCGTGCTGGAAAACGGTGTCATCGTCGAAGAAGGCAAACATGATGACCTGCTTGCTGCAGAGGGCCGCTATGCCCATCTGTGGAACCGGCAGTCAGAAGAAGAACCCGTGGCCTGACCGGATGACGGAAGCTGGGCCGATCACGTCGATCCTTGATCTTGTGGATACCCGCCTGGCCGACGGGCCTGTGGACGCGCGGGCGCTGTTTGATGCGCTGGGCCGGGCGGCGCTGGTACCTGCGTTGATCCTGCCTGCCATGTTGATTGTTTCACCGCTCAGTGCGGTGCCCTTGTTTTCAAGCATTTGCGGGCTCGCAATCATCATCATCGCCGTCCAAGGCGCATGGGGACGGGCGCAACCGTGGTTACCGGGCTTTGTGCTGAACCGCCTCCTGCCGACACAGGGCACCCAGCGTGCCGTGGCGGCGATGCGCCGTCTGACCGGCTGGCTTGACCGGATTTCGCGGCGCCGGTTGTCGTTTTTGGTCGGTCGCCCGTTTGATCGTTTGCTGTATCTGATTTGCGCGCTGGCTGCGGCCTGTATTCCGTTTCTTGAATTGGTGCCGATGTCGTCGACGACCATAGGCACAGGCGTTCTGTTGATTGCGGTGGGCATACTGACCCGCGACGGGCTGATTGTGCTGGGCGGACTTGCCGGTTTGCTGATCGCTTTCAGCCTGCCGGTCTATTTCATTTCGACAATTGTTTAGCTTCTTTCTGCAACCAATTGGGCACTTCTGCGTTGAGCCAATGAAAGGAGCTTATCATGGCAAAGACACAGACAACGAACGGGAAAACCTCCATGCCGAGTCAAGAGGAATTGGCAGCGCAGGTGGAGGTACTGAAGGACGATATCGCGACATTGACCAAGCTGATGTCCGATTATGCTGGTGAGGCAGGCCAGACCGCCAAGGCGCGGCTTGAGGAAGCTGCGAGCCAGGCAAAGGAAAAAGGTGCAGCAACAGTAGATGAAGCACGGTTGCGTGCCGCTTATGCAGGCGAACAAGCCAGAGATTTCATTCATGAAAAGCCCGGCGTCGCCTTGGGTATTGCGGCTGGTGTTGGCTTTCTGATTGGTGCGCTGGGCGCACGTCGGTAAATGCTGGGACGTATCGAAGAAAAGGCAGCGCGCGCGGGGCGTAAGGCAGCACTTGGCTTTGGTGCGACGCTCTGCCTGATCGCGGGCGCTGCATTTCTGACGACGGCAGCGTGGATCGCGCTGTCAATTGCTGCAGATACTCTGACCGCAGCCTTTGTGATCGGTATGGCTTACACCGGTCTGGGCATTGTTCTTTTCGCATTTGCCAAAATGGGGCATCAATCCAGCCACGATGAAGCGAAGGCAGAATCATCGCCACAGGTTGAGACTGACGCGCCACCGATCATTGCGGCCTTTGTGCATGGTATGAATGCCGGCGCACAGGCGGCACGACGACATTAATTACAGTACGAGATTTCGAAAGCCGGGCAAATAACAATGCCCGGCTTACATCATTCGGCGGCTTGGACAGTTTTCGTCTGAACGAAAGGTTCGGTCACGGGATCATCATCCTCGGTCCAAATGAACTCTGGCGCCTTGATCCGCCGGGCCTGACGGGACAATGCCCAGTCGCGTGCCGCACGGCTGCTGCGGCCCATGGACAATTTGGCCAGCAATTGTGCCAACCACATCATGTAGGTCACGAACCAGACGCGCACGGCCAGCATGGATGGGGTGAAGACCAGCGTCAGCATGGTCGCGATCCCAAGGCCAAAGACGACCGCCGTGGCCAATTGCTTCCACCACAGCGCCGTTGGGCTGTCGATGGAGTAGCCACCATTCATAAAGTCGAGCGATAGACCGAACATCATCGGCGCAAGACCCGCCATCGTAGTGATCGTAGTCAGCAGCACGGGACGGATTCGGGCCTCTGCGGTGCGGGTGATCGCCTCGGTTCGGGGCATGTATTTGCTGTATTCCTGATAGGTGTCGATCAGGATGATGTTGTTGTTCACCACGATCCCCGCAAGTGCGACGATCCCGGTGCCGGTCATGATGATCGAAAATGGCTGATCCATGACCAGCATCCCGACCAATGACCCGGCGGTCGACATCACCACCGCCATCAGCACAAGGATGGAGTTGTAGATGCTGTTGAACTGCGCCAGCAGGATGATGAACATCAGCCCCAATGCCCCGGCAAAGGCCACTTGCAGGAAGGCACCGGATTCGGCCTGATCTTCCTGATCGCCGGTCCATTCCCAGTCGATCGACGCAGGGAGGGGGCTGGTTTCCAGCCATTCGGTCAGCAGCGCAATACGTTCATTCGGATTGACGGGAACCTCACTGACATCGCCGGCATCAACAAGGGCGGTCAGATCCGCGAATGTTGTTTCGCCTTCCAGACTGACAACATCGTAGCGGTCCATCCCGGTGGCGTCTTCGTTGACAAGGCGGATGACAGCCTGTGTGCCGTCGTCATCAACCAGCTTGAACAGGTTTGGACCCACATCCGCCTTTACATCGAAATACCGTTTCTGGTCCACGCGGTCGATCTGCGCCAGCTTTGCAACCGGCGTGCGTGTGATGAAGTTTGACAGCGGGATCAGCCCCTCATTCGTTCGGACTCGCAGACTGTCGAGCGTGGACAGCACGCGGTCGTCTTCGGGCAGGCGCACCCGGATCTCGATCTCTTCGTCCGAGCTGTCCACGCGCATCGTATCAAGCAGAATGCCGCGCGTGATCATCTGCACCATGGCCCCCACGCTGGCCACATCAGCGCCAAAGCGCCCGGCCTTTTCGACATCAACATCAATCTGCCAATCGATGCCGGGCAGGGGCAGCGAATCCTCAATCGTGATCAGACCGGGGGTCTGTTCGAACTGTGCCCGCGCTGTGTTGGTCGCGGCGATCAGGTCGTCCCAATTTTCGCTTTTCAGGCGCAAATGCACAGGCTTGCCAGAGGCCGGACCGCGTGCCTGCGCGAGGATTTCGGTCTGGATACCGGGTATCTTGTTCAGCTCCTCCTGAATTTCGGCAAGCACCACATCACCGTCAAGTTCGGCAATACCGGCGCGGTCTTCCCACGGGATTGTCTCTAGCTGGACTTGCCCGATGGTATCAACGGGGATCGCGGCACCGCTGGCATCCGTATTCAGACCACCGTCACCCGCAAAGGAAAATGCGGTGATCACGCCGGGATGGGCCAGCACAACCTCTTCGGCTTGCCGGACCAGATCATCCTTCTCCGTCAGTGACAGATTGCCGCGCGCGCGGACATAGACGATGGCCTGTTCCGGTTCGGATTCAACAAAGAATTCAACCCCGTTATTGTTGCTGCCGTAATAGCCAAAGATCGAAAACACGATGAAAACAACCGCGCCGACTGTGACGAGCGGCATCACCGGGTTCCCGGCAACGAAATGCATGAAATGCCCGAAAGGCGTGCGCTTGTAGCCCGCTTGGATCTTGTTGGATTGCCGTTCGATCTTGGCCGCACCAATGGTGATCGACAACAGGAACGCGCCGATCAGGAACAACACCATACCGGGCAGGGAGTCGCGAAGCCCGGCAGTCTGCACGGCTTCACCGCTCAGGTAGCCGGGGTTCAGCGTCAGCATTGCACCGGTGAATACGACCATGATCGCTGGAAACACCAGCAACGCTCGCACAAACCACGGCAGGCGCGCGCGCAGCGCATCGGAGGTGTTGCCAAAAAACCGGCTCATCCGGCCGGTGACGCCGCCCATGACGGGCAGATAGATCAGCGCGACGACCAGTGATGCTGACAGAACGAAAATCAGCGTGACGGGCAGCATGCCCATGAACTGCCCCGGAACGCCCGGCCAGAACAGCATTGGCAGGAAGGCGCAGAGGGTGGTCGCCGTGGATGAAATGATCGGCCAGAACATCCGCTTGGCGGCTTCCACATAGGCGTGCATCGGTCCGGTGCC
Organism: uncultured Paracoccaceae bacterium; assembly: GCA_947503965.1. Classification (GTDB taxonomy): domain Bacteria; phylum Pseudomonadota; class Alphaproteobacteria; order Rhodobacterales; family Rhodobacteraceae; genus Yoonia. Next base: position 15,966 of record CANNFU010000019.1, on the reverse strand, counting down.
TTCGCGGATGCGTTTGTCGGCGTATTCCACAACGACGATGGCCCCATCGACTAGCATCCCCACGGCAAGGATCAGACCAAACATGACAATGTTCGAGATCGTGATCTCCATCACCGCAAGCAAGGCGAAACATAAAAGGAAGGATGTAGGTATCGCGAAACCGACCAACAGGGCGGGGCGTGTTCCGAGGGCTGCGAGCACGACAATCATCACAAGCGCAATGGCCGTCAGAACCGAGCCTTCCAACTGGCTGACCATCGATGCCACATTGCGTGACTGGTCGTTCGATGTACCAACCTGAATGGCGGCCTGCAATTCAGGCGACCAGCTTTGGCGTTCGTCCTCGACGACCTCTTTCACCAGTGCCGCGGTGTCGATCAGGTTGAACCCCTTGCGCTTGACCACCTGCAAAGCGACCGTATTGACACCGTTAAACCGGGCCGTGCCGACGCGGTCTTCAAAGGTCAGGCGGATGGTTGCCAGATCGCCCAAGGTGATCACGCGGTCGCCATTGGTCTTGACCGGAAGGTTATAAACATCCTGCGGTTCATCAAAGGATGACGGGATCTTGACCGCAAAGCTGCCTTGGTCGGTTTCCACCTCACCGGCGGCAATCAGCAGGTTGTTATTGGTGACAACCCCGATCAATTCGCTGGCGGTGACGTTATAGGCCTCTAGCCGGAGCGGATCGATCACGACCTCAAGCATCTCGTCACGCTGACCGGCAAGGCCTGCCTCAAGCACCGCATCCAGACCTTCGATGCGGTCCTGCAGGTCCTTTGCGACGCGCAACAGGGTGCGTTCGGGGACCTGACCTGTCAGGTTCACGATCACAATCGGGAATTCGGAAAAGTTGATTTCGTCAATCGAATACTGGTCAGCACCGGCGGGAAACTGGGCTTCGGCATTGTTCATGGCCGAACGGATGTCAGCGATGATCTTGGTTTTGTCCCAGCCGAACTCGAACTCCAGCGCCATCCCGGCAAAGCCTTCGGCAGCGGTGGCCGACATGGATTTCAGCCCATCCAGATCGGAAAGCTCTGCCTCCATCGGTTTGACAAGCAGCGTTTCACTGTCTTCGGCAGAGATACCGGGGAAGGGGACAGAGACAAAGATCGCCGGGATTTCGATATCCGGCTCACCTTCTTTGGGCAGTCCGACATATGCCATACCCCCCGCCAGCAGCGACAGGGCGATAAAGGCCAGCACCATCCGGGCGCGTGATGCGGCCCAGTCAACTAATCCGGTCATCCTTTGGCCTCTCGGAATGTGGGTGCTACGCGCACACCATCGACAACGAATTCCTGCCCGATGGTGATGATATCAACCGCATCCGGCAGGTCCGTGACCCAAACGCCGTCTACAGTATCGCGCAGCAGCGTGACGGGCATGAACCGTGCGGTATTGTCCGCGTCCACGGTGCGTACGCCAAGTACGCCGTCATCATCCAGCGTCAGGGTGGACTGCGGGATCAGATGCGCGGCGCGCCCCTCTGCGGCGACGATGATTTCTGCGGTCTGGCCATCACTGATGGCAAAATCGTCATTGGGGACAGTCACTTCGACCCGGAACGTCCGGGTCAGTTCATCGGCACTGCGGGATACGAATGTGACGCGGCCCTGCACCTCTTTGTTGCCGGTCAGGCGGGCGCCCGCGATGGCGCCCATCGTGACCTTGTTCACGTCAAGTTCGGGGACAAAGCCAACCAGCTTGATCTCGTCCAGCTGAATGATGGTCGCGCACAGCGCGCCGGGCTGCATCAGCGTGCCCAGTTCCGCAGTGTCCGTTTCCAGCAGGCCGGAGAAGGGGGCTGTGATCTCCAACCGCTCAATCTCACGCTCGGCAGCGGCTACAGCCGCCTCTGCGGCTTCGATACCGGCTTCGGCTGATGCCACGGCAGAGTTTGCACGTTGCCGCCCGGCTGTGGCGGCATCCATCGCGGCCTGTGCGCTGACCAGCCGTGTTTCAGATGCAAACCCGTCCTGGGATAGCTGGCGCGCTGCATTCAGGTTGATCTCGGCCTCGCGCAGACGGGCATCCGCCTCGGTCACGCCAGCCCGGGCCTCGGGAACACGCTCAACCGCTTCGGCCAGTCGCGCGCGCGCTTCGGCCAGCGATGCCTCCCGCGTGCCGGGGTCCAGACGGCAAAGGGTGTCGCCCTGATTAACGTAGGCGCCCTTGCGCAAGGGTTCGGAAATGACAAGGCCGGAAGTTTCCGCTGCAACCGTCACCTGACGTGAGGCTTCGGTGCGACCGCGCAGGATAACCGCGCTGTCAATAGTCTGTGCGACCGAATGGATCGCAACAACGCCGACACCCGTGGCAGTGTCAGGCGTTGCGGCATCCGCTTCAGTCATTTCGGTGGTTGTTTCTTCGCTCGCGGCAGGGCTTCCTTGTGCAAAGGCGACAAGACGATCGCGTTCGAACACCAGCAGGTAAAGAAAACCCGATACCAGAACTGCGGTAATTACTGGGATGATTCTCATATCACGACCTCTTAGGACCACCAGATGAATAACTGCTGGCTGTTTTTGTATACTTGTCTGTCTTACGTGTCTGACATCATCGCAGATCACAGTTTTGCACTAAACCATTCAGTTCACTTTACACAGCGAATGCCCCTGCGACAAGTTCACATTTCTGCATTGCCGCGTGATCGGCACGCTCTGCCCTTGTTCATCCGGCAAGCTTCACGATATGTACGCGCTCAAAGCGTTTCGCATCCTGCGATAAATGGGGGTTAAGGTGAGCAATCCTGACAGTTTTATCAATGAAGTCACCGAAGAGGTGCGTAAAGAGAAGCTGTATGGGTATTTGCGCCGTTATGGCTGGATTGCCGTCCTTTGTGTGCTGTTACTGGTTGGTGGTGCGGCATGGATCGAATATCGCAATGCGCAAGAGCGCAATGCGGCGCAAGCCACCGGTGATGCATTGCTTGCGGCATTTGAACAGAATGACCCCGCCGCGCGTTCTGCGGCTATCGCAGAGGTCGAGGCAGAGGGGAGTGCGGTCGCCGTTACCGCATTGCTGACCGCATCGACCCAACAGGAAGCTGGCGACATCGAAGCCGCAGCCGCCACATTGAACGCACTTGCGACGGATGGTGACGTGCCAGAGATGTATCGCGATCTGGCCGCCTTCAAAGCCGCGATGCTGCCCGTCGCCGATACAGAGCAACGGATGGCGTCGCTTGAGTTTCTGTCACAACCGGGCCAGCCGTTCCGTCTGCTCGCGCTTGAGCAGTTGGCATATGCAACGTTAGAGACGGGTGACACCGCAGGTGCCATCGCGCTTCTGCGTCAGGTCGAAGAAGATGCCGCAGTCACACGCGGTTTGCGCGAACGTGTCCAGACCTTACTGGTTGCACTGGGCGAGCCATTGCCCGAAAACGTCACCCAATAAATTCAGATCGGACCACCATCGTGACAGCCAGAATTTTTATCGGCGTGACATTGGCAATCGGGCTTTTGGCCGCCTGCGGCGAAGAAGACGTGATCCTGCCCGGCGAACGATTTGATCTGCGCCCCGAGGCTGCATTCGTCAATCAGGTCAGCCCGGTGGATATCCCGGCGGCGCGCGCCAACACAGACTGGACCCATCGCAATGGTGGGCCTGCGCATCAGATTACGCACCCCGCGCTGGGTAACGCGCTGACACCTGTTTTCACGGTTGATATCGGCGAAGGGGATAGCAGGCGGGCGCGGATCACGTCGGAACCGGTTGTCGCTGGTGGTGTGATCTATACGGTTGATGCCCGCGCAACGGTGACGGCAACAACGACAACAGGTGCGCCGCTTTGGTCGCGCAGCGTGGCCTCGACCCGCGATAACGCGACTGACGCATCGGGCGGCGGGGTATCCGCTGGCGGTGGGCAGGTTTTTGTTACGACCGGTTTCGGAGAGATCACCGCACTGAACGCTGCAAGCGGTCAGGTGCAGTGGGTGCAGGACCTTGATGCGCCTGTCACCAGCGGGCCGACGCTGCGTGGCGATCTGGTCTATGTCGTGTCGCGCGACAGCACCGCTTGGGCGCTGGATGTCAGCACGGGCCGCATTCGCTGGCAGCGCAGCGGCACACCGTCCGATGCAAACTTTGGCAGTGGTGCATCACCTGCGGTACAGGGCGAATTCGCGATCTTCCCGTTTCCATCAGGCGAAGTAGCGGCGACCTATCCGCTGGGCGGTTTGCCCCGGTGGTCAACGGTTGTGTCGGGGGATCGGCTGGGGCGTGCCGCATCGCTGATCAATGACATTGCGGGTGATCCGGTGATCGCAGGCGATCGGGTCTATATCGCGAACTTTGGCGGGCGCACTGTTGCGTTGGACCTTGACGATGGCAGCCGGATCTGGACGGCGGGCGAGGGCGCCGTCGGTCCGGTCTGGCCTGTTGGGAATGCGTTGTTTCTGATCAATGATGTCAACGAACTGGTGCGACTTGATACGCGCAGCGGCAATCCTGTCTGGCGTATCGCATTGCCGAAATTCGACGAAGGGCGCACAGTCAGCCAGCGTTCGATCTTTGCTCATTACGGTCCCGTTCTGGCCGGTGGCCGCCTGATTGTCAGTTCATCCGATGGGCTGATCCGGCAGTTTGATCCCGCCTCGGGCGCATTGCTGGGGACGATTGATCTGCCGGGTGGTGCAGCCTCTGCACCGGTAGTGGCCGGTGAGACGCTTTATGTCGTCAGCAAAACAGGACAATTGCACGCTTTTCGTTAAGCGGGACTTGGTGTAACGGGGGGCTTCAAACCCGTCAGGAGCCATTCGATGACCTTTACCCTTGCCATTGTGGGGCGTCCCAATGTGGGCAAATCCACGCTGTTCAACCGTCTGGTTGGCAAAAAACTGGCCTTGGTCGATGATCAGCCGGGGGTAACGCGCGACCTGCGCGAAGGCGAAGGGCGCATCGCGGACCTGCGGTTCACCGTGATCGACAGCGCCGGTCTGGAAGAGGCCACGGATGACAGCCTGCAAGGTCGGATGCGCCGCCTGACCGAACGCGCTGTGGAAATGGCGGATGTCTGTCTGTTCATGATCGATGCACGCGCCGGGGTGCTGCCCGCGGATGAGGTTTTCGCCGATATTCTGCGCAAGAAGAACGCGAACGTGATCCTTGCCGCCAACAAGGGCGAGGGCAAAGCCGCCGATGCATCTATTCTTGAGGCTTATGCGCTGGGCCTGGGCGAGCCGATCCGCATGTCCGCCGAACATGGCGAAGGCATGGGCGAGTTACTGGATGTTCTGCGCCCCATCGCGCAGGCGCATGAAGAACGCGCCGCCGCCTCTGCGCCGGAAATTGACGTGGATGTTGGCGAAGATGACGAAGACGCAGCCCGCGTGCCGACGAAAGCCAAACCGCTGCAAATCGCTGTTGTGGGCCGACCCAATGCGGGAAAGTCCACGCTGATCAACCAAATCCTGGGCGAGGAACGGCTGCTCACCGGGCCAGAGGCCGGGATCACCCGCGATGCGATATCGGTCCAGCAGGAATGGGGCGGCGTCCCGATGCGGATTTTCGACACTGCCGGTATGCGCAAAAAGGCCAAGGTGCAGGAGAAGCTGGAAAAGCTGTCTGTGTCTGATGGCCTGCGCGCGGTCAAGTTCGCCGAGGTCGTTGTGGTGTTGCTTGACGTGGAAATCCCGTTTGAACAGCAGGATCTGCGCATCGCCGATCTGGCCGAACGGGAAGGGCGCGCCGTGGTTGTTGCGGTGAACAAATGGGACACCGAAGATGCCAAACAGGAAAAGCTGAAAGAGCTGCGGCAATCGTTCGAACGGCTCTTGCCGCAGTTGCGCGGTGCGCCGCTGGTGACCGTGTCGGCCAAGACGGGCAAGGGGCTTGATCGTCTGCAACAGGCGATCATGCGCGCGCATGAGGTCTGGAACCGCCGGATCAGCACCGCAAACCTGAACCGGTGGCTGACAGGTATGCTGGAACAGCACCCGCCACCGGCACCCGGCGGCAAGCGGATCAAGATGCGGTACATGACGCAAGTGAAAACGCGGCCACCGGCGTTTGTCGTGATGACATCGCATCCCGACATGATGCCGGAAAGCTATAAACGCTATCTCGTCAATGGCTTACGGGCCGATTTTGACATGCCCGGCACGCCCATTCGGCTGTTTCTGCGCGATCAGGGGGACAAGAACCCGTATAAGGACAAGAAATCGTCGCAACCCTCGCGGCTGTCAAAGCACCTTAAGAAGGGACCGAGCGACCGGTAGACGAGTTTGCCGCGATCAGCCCCAGAATGATCACGATCCCCAGCGCGGCAAGTGCCGAAACAGTCCATGTGGTCAGGCCGTTGGCAACGCAGATGCCCACCAGCGCCCAGACCACGGTCAGCCCATATGATGGCGTCATCGTCTTGAGCAGCACCGGGGTTGCAACGCAAAGCGCCCCGATGATCCCGATATAGGCCCAGCCAAGTTGCCCGGTCAGCAGGCCATACCCTGCCGCGGTACTGCCCAATGACACGAAACATGCCGCCGTCAGCCAGCCTGCATAAATCCCGACCGGCACGCGAAACAGCCATCTGTCGCGATGCGGTGCGCGCAACAACGCCAGGATCGCGCCCAACCCCATCACAAAGATTAGGATCGTGGCCCAAACCGCGCTTGTGTTCGCTACGGCCAGCCATGGCGTGCCAACCCCCAGACTGACGATCAGCGGCCAGCGCGCGCGATCCCAAACCGGGTCATCGGCGCGTTTCCAGATGCCAAACACGGCCGAGACGACCAGCCACGCATAGATCAGCCCCCAGATGGCAAACGCATATCCGGCGGGCTGTACCGGTGGCTCGATCTGCGGGATCGGCAGTTGATCTGCACGAAATCCGCTGAACGGCGACGTGACCAGGGGCGACACCACAAAGGTAAGCGTCAGGATCAGGGTGAACAGGGCTGCAATATTCTTCATGATCTTCAACATAGTGGGAAGTTTGCCACTTCAACAGATGGTCAGGAAAAGCTGACTTGCCAGATTGCTTACCTTACGTCAGCATATCCGCATTAGAACAAGGAATTTTGATATGAAACGGATTGCAATCCTTTGCGATGGCACGTGGAATTCGCCCACGATCAAGATACCCACCAATGTGGTCAAACTGCGCGATGCCTGCCTGAATGACAATGTTGAGCAGGTCGTGATATACATCCCCGGTGTCGGCGTCACCGAAGTGGGCAATACGCTGATAAGATTGCTGCATAAGGTGGGGGGCGGTGCCTTTGGGTGGGGTCTGGCCAAGAATGTCAAACGGGCCTACCAGCAGCTATGCCAGCATTATGAGCCGGGTGATGAGATTTATATCTTTGGCTTTTCGCGTGGTGCGTATACCGCCCGGTCATTGGGCGGGATGATCCGCAAGTGTGGGATCGTTCCAAAAAACCGGATCAAAAGCCAATTCACGCTGAACCGCGCGTGGCGGCTTTACAAACGGCAGGCGCCCGAGATCGACAAAGGTCCGCTTTGGACGCAGCGCAAGGCGCTGTCGCCCCAGATTGCGACCTCGAAAGAAGACTGGGACGCACGCGGTCAGACCGGAAGCATCGTCGATATCCGCTATATCGGCGTGTGGGACACGGTGGGTGCGAAGGGGTTGCCTGTCTCATTGTTGGGTCCTGTCGCGAAGTTCTGGAACAGGCGCTATCAGTTCTATGACATGAAACTGTCCGGTATGGTGAAACACGCCCGGCATGCCATGGCGCTTGATGAACAACGCATCCTGTATGAACCGACCGGGTGGGACAATCTGGACAAACGCAATGCAGGCGACACCGGGCCGGATCGCCCCTATCAACAGCTTTGGTTTGTTGGTGACCACGGCACAGTGGGCGGCAGCAAGGAAACGCGCGAACTGGTATCGTTTCCGCTCGGGTGGGTGGCCGAAGGGGCCGTCAGGTTGGGTCTGAAACTGGATGCCTCGTTCAAGATACCGGATGTTGAGGGCAATCCAAGCGCGCATTCACCCTATCTGGGCGAACGGGTGGGCCCGCTTTACGCGTGGCGTGTGGGGCCGGCAGACCCCAACCTGTATCACGCGTCCGTGGTCGAACGCATGCGCATGTTGGGTGACGGATATAATCCGGCATCAGCCCGCAACGTGCGGCAGGCGCTGTTGCAACTGCAACAAGACGCCGACCGACGAAGTGCCTAGGCCAAAAGCCCTTCAGCCGTAATCCGCGTCTTGCCGCGCAGATAAGGATGCAGGGCCGCAGGAAGATCGACCGATCCGTCCTGCTGCTGCCCGTTTTCCACGACGGCGATCAAAGCACGCCCGACGGCAAGGCCGGACCCGTTCAGCGTGTGGACGAATTGCGGCTTGCCGCCTTCCGCAGGCTTGTACCGCGCATTCATCCGCCGGGCCTGATAATCGCCAGCGACCGAGACAGAGCTGATCTCGCGATATGTATTCTGGCCGGGCAGCCATACTTCGATATCGTGGGTCTTGCGCATGCCGGCACCCAGATCACCGGTGCACAGAACGACGGTACGATAGGGCAATTCCAGCTTCTCAAGAATGGCCTGCGCGCATTTGGTCATGCGCTCGTGTTCTGCCGCACTGTCTTCGGGGCGCGTGATGCTGACCATCTCAACCTTCTCGAACTGGTGCTGGCGCAGCATGCCGGATGTGTCACGTCCCGCCGATCCGGCCTCGGACCGGAAACATTGGGTGTGGGCGACATAGCGACGTGGCAGATAGCTTTCCTCGATCGTCAACCCATTGACGATATTGGTCAATGTGACCTCTGCCGTGGGGATCAACCACCAGCCGTTGGTCGTCTGATAGCTATCATCGCCAAACTTTGGCAATTGGCCGGTGCCATACATCATCTCTTCACGGACAAGCACAGGGGTGATCGTCTCGGTCAGTCCGTGTTCCTCGACATGCACATCCAGCATGAACTGTGACAACGCGCGGTGCAGACGGGCCACAGCGCCCGAAAGCAGCACAAAGCGGCTGCCTGAAAGCTTGGCGGCGGTCTCAAAATCCATGCCCGGACGGATCGCGGGAATGTCGTAGTGTTCCAGCGGATCAAAGCTGAAATTGCGCGGGCTGCCGTGACGATGGATTTCGACATTGTCGTCCTCGTCATCACCATCAGGGATCGTTTCATCGGGCAGGTTGGGAATGCCCATCAGGAGGTCGGTCAAGGCGGCATCTTCGGCCTTTGCCTCTTCGTTCAGGGCTGCAATCTGCGATTTCTTCTCGGCTACAAGGGCGCGCAGGCGTTCGAACTCGGCCTCATCGCCGCGTGCCTTTGCGGCACCTACCTCTTTCGCGGCCTTGTTGGCCTCCGCTTGCGCAGTTTCAGCGGCCAGGATCTTGGCGCGGCGGGCCTCGTCCATTGCCAGAATATCCGAGGACACAGGCGCAATCCCACGACGAGACAAAGCCGCATCAAATGCAGCAGGGTTGTCACGGATGGTGCGGATATCATGCATGGGTCCGGTCCTTGGCGTTGGGTTTTCAAGTGCGCGGACATATGCCCGATTGCGCGGAGCAAGTGAACTGGGAAAATGGCGCGGCGCAACGGCACTTTGTCCGCACCGATCGTACAATCATACGTATTGCAATTGCTTTCCTGAAACCCTGCGCCCATATGACATCAAAGTCGTGTTAAAAAACGGCGTCGCGCGCGGTTGCCAATCCAACAAGTGGATCATAATGTGCCGCGACTTTCGAAGGGCCTAGCCCGCGTAACAAAAGGGACGGAATATGAGACCTGAGGACATCTTTCTGCTACTGCTGATTTTCGGGATCATGTATTTCCTTCTGATCCGGCCACAGCAGAAAAAGCTCAAGGAACATCAGGCGATGATCACCGGGTTGCGGCGTGGTGATCAGATCATCACCCAGGGCGGCGTTGTCGGCAAAATCGTGAAAGTCAAAGACGATTCAAACGAGGTTGAAGTCGAAATCGCCAAGGGCGTGAATGTGCGCGTGGTGAAATCGACGATTGCAACCGTGATGAACAAGACCGAACCGGCGAAAACCTAACCCGCCGAGAGGCTTTTTCATGCTCAACATTTCTTTCCCAAAGCTTGTGATGATCTGGCTCACGGTCATCGTGGGTCTGACCTTTGCGATGCCCAACGGATTTTATGGCCGGGTCGAGACACATAATGATGCGATGGCGATCATCGAGACAGGCCAGACCAATGCAGAGCTTGAGGCGGATGCGGCCCAGTGGCCCAGCTTTCTGCCATCCAGCCTGGTTAATCTGGGCCTTGATCTGCGCGGCGGTGCGCATCTGCTGGTCGAGGTGCAGGTTGAAGACGTGCATGCATCATTCCTTGAAGGGTTCTGGCCATCGGTCCGCGACGTGCTCGCGGCCGAGCGGGATGTCGTTGGGTTCGTGACCCGCGAAGTCAGCCCGCCCACTGAATTGCGCGTGCGGATTTCAGAGGCAGCAGGTGCCACGCGCGCGTTTGAACTGGTCCGGGGGCTGGCGACACCGGTTGCGTCCTTTACCGGCGCGGCGGCCGCCAATATCGACGTCAACATCAATGGCACGCTTCTGACCATCACGCTCAGCGATGCCGAACGGGCGGCGATGGATGAGCGGACGATCATGCAGACCCTCGAAATCATCCGCCGCCGGATTGATGAGGTGGGCACACGCGAACCCACCATCCAGCGGCAGGGGGCAGAGCGTATCCTCGTGCAGGTGCCCGGTGTCGGGTCCGCAAACGAGATTATCGCGCTTTTGGGGACGACCGCCCAGCTGACCTTTAATCAGGTCGAAGGGGTTGCGTCGGACGCCAATGAATCGCCCGGTACAGGCAATATGATCCTGCCATCGCTGGATCAGGAGGGGCTGTTCTATCGGCTCGAACGACGGCCTGTCGTGACCGGCGAAGACCTTGAAAATGCCCAGCTTGATTTTGACCAGAACGGCCGGCCTGCGGTGGCGTTCCGGTTCAACACAGCAGCGGCGCGGACCTTTGGCGACTACACGCTTGAAAATGTTGGGCGGCAATTCGCGATTGTGCTCGATGAAGAGGTGATCTCGGCCCCCACAATCCAAAGCCATATTCCGGGTGGGTCGGGCATTATCACCGGGAACTTTACCGTCGAAGAGGCGACCAATCTGGCCGTCCTGCTGCGTGCCGGTGCGCTGCCTGCAGAATTGACCTTTCTTGAAGAACGCACCATCGGTCCGGAATTGGGGGCCGACAGTATCGCCGCCGGGCAGGTCGCTTGTATCGTCGCGGGACTGGCTATTCTGGTTTACATGGTGCTCAGCTATGGTCTGTTCGGCGTGTTCGCTAACATTGCGCTGATCATCAATGTGGGGCTGATCTTTGGGCTTCTCAGCATCGTGGGCGCGACGCTCACCCTGCCGGGGATTGCGGGGATCGTGTTGACCATCGGTATGGCAGTGGACGCCAACGTGATCGTGTTCGAACGGATTCGCGAAGAATTGAAAACCGCCAAGGGCCCCGCCCGCGCGATTGAACTGGGCTATGAAAAGGCGCTGTCGTCGATCATCGATGCTAATATCACTACATTCATCACGGCTGTGATCCTGTTCACCATGGGCTCTGGCCCGGTCAGCGGTTTTGCCGTGACGCTTGGTTTCGGCATCATCACATCCGTGTTCACCGCGATTTTCGTGACAAGGTCCCTGATCGTGGTCTGGTTCGCGCGCACCCGCCCCAAGACAATCGAGGTTTGATATGCGTCTGAAGCTGGTTCGCGAAAACACATCCATCGATTTCTTCAGCAAGGCCCGGATCTGGCTTGGTATATCGATGGTCATGATGGTCATTGCCTTTGCGTCATTCCTGATCCAGGGGCTGAATTACGGGATCGATTTTCAGGGCGGGACAAGCATCCGCACGGAATCGGCGACACCCGTTGATGTGGCCGCTTACCGCGCCGCACTTGAAACGCTGGAGCTGGGCGATGTGTCCATCGCAGAGGTGTTCGATCCGTCCTTCGACGAAGATCAGCATGTGGCGATGGTGCGCATTCAGGCGCAGGAAGGCGACGAACGGATTGCCAGCGAAACGATCGAGGCGATCCGATCCGCGCTGCGCACCATTGATCCGGACATGACCTTCCCGTCTGTCGAATCCGTTGGTCCAAAGGTCTCGGGCGAGCTGATCCAGACTGCGGTTATTGCGGTCGCTCTCGCCGTTCTGGCGATCCTGCTTTACATCTGGCTGCGGTTCGAATGGCAGTTTGCCATTGGTGCGGTGCTGGCGCTGTCGCATGATGTGATCCTGACCATCGGCATCTTCTCGGAACTGCAGATCAAATTCGACCTTGCGATCATCGCGGCCTTGCTGACCATCGTGGGTTATTCGATCAACGACACGGTGATCGTCTTTGACCGGGTCCGCGAAAACCTGCGCAAGTACAAGAAAAAGAACCTCAAAGAGGTGTTGAACATCTCGATTAACGAAACGCTCAGCCGGACATTGATGACCTCGGTCACGACATTGCTGGCGCTGATTTCACTGTTTGTGCTGGGCGGCGATGTGATCCGGGGCTTTGTTTTTGCGATGATCTGGGGTGTGATCATCGGGACCTATTCGTCAATCTTCGTGGCCTCGGCGATCCTGCTGGTCCTGGGGGTCAAGCGTGACTGGTCCAAGAAGGACCCGTCGGCGGGAACCCGTTACGGGCATATTGACACGTAAAAGGGGGCGACATGCGCCTGAACGAGATCGCATATAATGACGCAGTGCCCATCGATGGCTATGGGCCCGGTTTCTTTCGGATCGGTGGAAAGCGGTTTGATGGGTCGGTTGCTGTCTTTCCCGATGGTGTGAAATCATGGGGTGGCTTCACCGATACACAGACAATTATCGATCAGGCGGACACGCTGGACGTTCTGTTCGTCGGAACCGGGGCCGAGATCGCGCATCTGCCGCATGACTTTCGTATCACGCTCGAATCCGCCGGGATCGGCGTCGAATCCATGGCGTCGCCCGCCGCATGCCGGACCTATAATGTGCTGTTGTCCGAAGGGCGGCGCGTCGCCGTCGCCTTGCTGCCTGTCTGAATGTTGAATGTGCACAACCTGACCTGCGCGCGGGGCGGGGTGCCGGTGCTGAGCGATGTGGGGTTCACGGTTGAGGCTGGACAAGCCCTGATCCTGCGTGGACCCAACGGTGTGGGTAAGACCACGCTGTTGCGCACATTGGCGGGGTTGCAGCCTGCGATCGCGGGCGACGTGATATGCCCCGACGATGAAAGCGCCTATGCCAGCCATGCCGACGGGATCAAGACCGCGCTGACCGTAGCAGAGAATTTGCAATTTTGGGCGGACGTGTATGGTCAGGGCCGGCGTTTTGCACCTTTCTCAGTTCTTGAGGTGGCGTTGTCGGCCTTTGATCTATTTGATTTGAGGAACCGCATGGGTGGGACCCTTTCTGCCGGGCAACGCCGTCGTCTTGGCCTCGCCCGGCTCGGGGTGATCGGGCGCAAGGTGCTGTTTCTGGACGAACCCACCGTGTCTTTGGATCGTGCATCGGTGAAACTCTTTGCCGATTGGTTGCGTGCACATCTCGCGGCTGGCGGGATTGCGGTGATCGCAACACATATCGATCTGGGCCTGGACGCGCCGGAACTGGAGCTGACGCCATTCAAATCGGCGTTGGACGCAGGCGGTGGCACGGACGAGGCGTTCCTGTGATTGCGCTGTTACTTCGTGATCTCAGGCTCGCCGTCCGGGCAGGGGGTGGCTTTGGCCTGGGGCTGGCGTTCTTCTTGATTGTCGTTGTGTTGGTCCCGTTTGGTGTCGGGCCAGAAACAGAGCTGTTGTCACGGATCGCGCCCGGTATCCTGTGGGTTGCCTCGCTATTGGCGGCACTGCTGTCACTCGACCGGATCTTTGCGCTGGATTTCGAAGATGGCTCGCTCGCGCTTTTGGCCACATCACCGCTGCCACTGGAAGGGGCGGCGTTTATGAAGGCACTGGCGCATTGGATTACCACAGGGCTACCGCTGACCATTGCAGCGCCGATGCTGGGTTTCCTGCTGAGCCTCGCGCCCGAGGCTTATTTCTACCTCCTCGTCTCGCTTCTTATCGGGACACCGGCCCTGTCCATGATCGGCACATTTGGTGCCGCACTTACCGTGGGGCTGCGGCGGGGCGGTCTGTTGCTCTCGCTGCTCGTGTTGCCACTTTACGTGCCCACGCTCATTTTCGGGGCAGAGGCGGTTCGACGCGGGGCTGACGGGCTTGACCCGACGGGCGCGCTGGTCCTGCTTGGCGGGATCACGGCGGGCACATTCGCCCTTCTCCCATTTGCCACTGCGGCGACATTGCGCATCAATCTGCGGTGATGGGGGATTGAGAGCCATGATCGGGAAGGCTAGGTAACGGACATGTCGATGTGGGAATACGCCAATCCGAAACTTTTCATGGGCTGGACCAGACCGGTCCTGCCGTGGACCTTTGGGTTGGCCGCGGCCTGTCTTGTCATCGGGCTGGTCTGGGGGTTCTTCTTTACCCCCGATGATTTCCGGCAGGGATCAACCGTCAAGATCATATATCTGCATGTCCCGTCCGCCTTGATGGCGATCAATGCGTGGATCATGATGCTTGTCGCCTCAATCATCTGGGTTGTGCGGCGGCACCATGTCTCGGCCCTTGCCGCCCGCGCTGCGGCCCCGGTTGGGCTTGTCATGACGCTGATCGCGCTATTCACCGGCGGCATCTGGGGGCAGCCGATGTGGGGCACCTATTGGGCTTGGGACCCGCGGCTGACATCGTTCCTGATCCTGTTTCTGTTCTACCTCGGCTACATCGCCCTGTGGGAGGCGATCGAGGACCCGGACACCGCCGCGGACCTGACGAGCGTTTTGTGCATGGTTGGGTCCATCTTCGCCATCCTGTCGCGCTACGCCGTGCTGTTCTGGAACCAGGGGCTGCATCAGGGGGCGACCCTGTCGCTGGATAAGGAGGAGAACATATCAGACGTGTTCTGGTTTCCGTTACTCGTCTGTATCGCCGGGTTCGTTCTGCTCTTCATCGCACTGGTCCTGATGCGCACCCGCACCGAAATCCGCGCCCGCCGTATCCGGGCGCTGGAAGCGAGGGCGCGCCGTGCCTGATCTGGGGGAATATGCGGTCGAAGTTCTGTCGGCCTATGCGGTGAGCATCGTGCTGATCGTGCTGTTGATCGGGCTCAGCTGGCGGCGCTATGCCCGCGTGCGCGCGGCATTGGAGGAGGTTGAAAAGAATGGCTAAAATCTCGCCTCTTATGATCCTACCACCCGCGATCTTCGCGGCGTTCGCCGGATTGGCGCTGGCGGGGATGCTACGGGACAATCCAGATGAGATCCGCTCGGCCATCGTGGGCAACGCAGCACCCGGTGTGCCGGTTGAGGCTGTGAACGGTACGGTGCAACTGACCGACGCCGACCTGCGGTCGGGTGAGGTTACAATCGTCAATTTCTGGGCCAGCTGGTGCCCACCGTGCCGGGCAGAGCATCCGAACCTGCTGGATCTGGAGGCGCAGGGCTATAGGATTGCAGGCATCAATTTCCGCGATCAGCAGGATCAGGCATCAGGCTATCTGGTTGATTACGAAGATCCGTTCTTTGCCACCGGGTTCGATCTGCGGGGCAGGGTGGCGATTGATTGGGGCGTGACAGCGCCGCCCGAGACGTTCATCGTGGACGGGGATGGCACGGTGTTGTTTCGGTATGTTGGGCCGTTGGTCGGGTCAGACTATGAGCAGCGGTTTTTGCCGGAACTGGCGAAGGCGGTGGAGTAAGGCACAAAGGTTGCTTTGCGGGACGAAACCGTCATTGGATTTATTGCCTTCGCTGGCGCAGCATCCGTTCGCAAGCGCGGCACAAATGTTGTTGCGACGCAGCGAATATCACCAAAGCAGTCGTTCGAGGGCGTGGACTTAGCCCGGATCAAAACCATACTTTCGCCGCGGCGGGATCCAACAACTCAGACGCGGTACGATGCTGTCGTTCGCCGCACTTTGCACTAA
>CANNFU010000018.1 GCA_947503965.1 uncultured Paracoccaceae bacterium | reverse complement strand
AAGTGTCCACCATCGATAGTGGACACTTAGATGGCTCCAACGGAACGCGTTAGGTCGGGTTCAGCGGACGCTCACGACCTTTGTAGAGAATTTGGACTCAAAGACGACGCCTTTGGCCACGGTCTTCCCCGCATCGAAGGCTATCCAAAGTTCCCGAGAGACACCGACCAGAGGATCGAAGCCTTCGCGCGGCAACTCGACGAGCTTGAAGCCGGAACCTACATCTTCATCGACCATCCGGCCGTTTCCTCACCGGAGTTGAGTGCAACGCGTCACAAAGGCTACGAGGACGTAGCCGAAGATCGAGTGACGTGTCTGGAGACGCTGACAAGCCCGATGCTGCGTGAGCGTATTGAGCAGCTTGGTATAGCATTGGTCAGTTATAGAGAGCTTTGACCCGGCCGGCAGCTTTGTCCCGCACAGCAGTCTCCAGATGGCCTGACTCGAATGGCAGCTTTGACTATAATGGGCCCCATTATCGTTACCGCTTCCGCAGCCGAATTCGGCGCGCTGACCCGTCTGTGCTGAACTGGCTGAACTCAACCAAAGGAGTTCAGCATGCCTCATCTCGATCACACCGCCTTCGTCAAGTCGCGCCGCGACGAGCGCAGCCTCGGGCACCACACGCTCAGGGCCTATGCCCAGGATCTGCGAACCTTCGCGCGCTTCACCAAGGCGCACCACCTCAGCGACCCGCTGTCGAAAGACGACATCCTCGCCTATCACCGGCATCTGCGCGACGAGTTGGGCGCCAGGCCCGCGACCATCGAGCGCCGGCTCGTGACCCTCAAGTCGTACTATGCGTGGCGCGCAGATCGGAACAGCGCCCTGCCCTCGCCGTTCGCGGACGTCCGTATCTCCGTGAAGGTCCCGCGTCGCCTGCCGCGTCCCATCGATCGGGACATCCTCAGAGCGTTCCTCCAAGCCGGCGATGGCGCGATCGCTGCACGATCGACGCGAGGCGCAGATAATGCGGCGCCTACCGCGCAAGATGCCGTCACGCTTCTGATCATCAAGCTGCTGATCGTCACAGGGCTGCGCATCAGCGAGCTGACCAATGTAAAGGTGCGCGACGTGTCGCCGGACGGCGGTAAGATCCTCGTGAACGGCAAGGGCAGCAAGGAGCGGATCGTCTTCGTGCCGAACCGAGAGCTGCAGGAGGAGTTTCAACGCTACTGCAAGGCGCGCTCTGACGGCGGCCCCATTTCATCACCGCTGTTCCTCAACATGGCCGGGCGCCGGCTCCGCTCGGCCACCTTCCGAAAGCGACTTCGGGCTCTGTCAAAACGCCTCGGGATCGAACCGCACCTCACCCCACACCGGTTTCGGCACTCGGCCGCGACGCTCCTGATCGAGGAAGGCATCGATATCCGGATGGTCCAGGCCCTGCTCGGCCATGCCAATCTCAGGACCACCGAGATTTACGTACAGGTTTCGAACCATGCGCTGCGACGCGCGCTGGAGAAGGTCGATGTATTAGTCGAATTGGGGCGAGGACGGCCCATTCCTGCCGTCTGATCGGTGTACCGGATGCTGCGGCTGCAGCCCGCATAGCAGACATTGGCTGCAGCTCTACCAAACCGTACTTTCAGAGTATTCAGATCATGTCACTGCTGTCCTATAGCTCATTTCATCGCAAGCCGAATGGGTGAACACCAAAGATGTTTTCCGGGACTATGTCTTGTCCTCAAGTTCGTATTTTGCGTTGCTTCGTTAGACTTTGAATTTCACCTCAGGAATGTCAGATTTGCTCCCTAGCCTGAAAGGCTTTCTTTGCAGCGGCGACAGCGTTCATGCAGGCTGGTACTCCTGCATAGACCGAAACCTGCAGGACAATTTCGACGATTTCTTCACGCGTCACGCCGCTGTTCAGCGCGGCGCGCATGTGAAACTCAAGCTGACCAGGCGCTGTCGCCATAGCTGCCAACATTCCTACGGTCAGCATTTCGCGTGTTCGAAGATCAATACCCTCGCGGCTTACAACATCCGCGAATGCATATCCCAGTATCAGTTCCGTTGCGCCAGGAGAAAACGCTTCGAGGTCGGCACGCACCTTGTCAGATGCGCCGCGCTCCAACTCTTCCAGCAACGCCAAAGCCTTTGGAAGAGGGTTACTGTTCCGGCTCATGCATCCACGCCCTTCATACCTTCATCTGTGTAGCGCTGGCCGTGCACCTCGATAGCGTCAAGATCACCTTCCAAACGTTGAATTTCTTCCTTGCTCAATTTTAGGTTTGCAGCCTCAAGGTTTTCTTCGAGGTATTTGATACGCCGCGTTCCCGGAATTGGAACGATGGTCTCACCCTTCGACAAAACCCAAGCCAGAGCCAGCTGAGCCGACGTGCAGCTCTTGGTCTTGGCCATCTGACGCAAAACCTGAACCAACCTCATGTTTTGCTGGATGTTGTCCGGCAGGAACCGGGGCAACCCAGCCCGAAAGTCTCCGTCCTTAAACTCGGTCTTTTGGTCAAACGTTCCTGTCAGAAAGCCACGCCCTAACGGAGCGTATGGAACAAACCCGATCCCGAGTTTAAAGCAAGTTGGGAGGATTTCGGCTTCAACTTCCCGGCTCCACAAAGAGTATTCCGTCTGCAAAGCCGCTACTGGATGCACTGCATGAGCGCGTCGCAAGGTTGCGGCACTCACCTCACAAAGACCAATATGGCCTACTTTACCTTCCTCGACTAAGCGGGACAGCTCGCCCATTACTTCTTCGACTGGGCGGTCCTGTTCGAGCCGGTGGACATAGTAAAGGTCGATATGATCGCGCCCGAGGCGTTTCAACGAGGCCTCACAAGAGGTGCGGGCATAGGCCGGGCTGTTATCGAGGGAGCGCGCGTATTCGCCGGGGTTTCGCTTGATGCCGAACTTTGTTGCGATCTTGGGATGGGTGGTTGTTTCTGCCAGGAACCGGCGCAGCAATTCTTCATTATGCCCAGAGCCGTACATATCAGCGGTGTCAAAGAAATCGACGCCAAGCTCTGCCGCACGGTGCAAGACCTGTAATGATTGTGCGTCATCGCGCGGGCCGTAGAATTCGCTCATGCCCATGCAGCCAAGCCCGATGGCATTGACGGTGAGTGTCTTTGAAAGCGTTCTTGTTTGCATAACGTTCTCCATTCTTGGGCAGACATAAGCTCTTCACATCTGCAAATTAAACAGCGCTTCATGGAAGAGCATTTTCCATTTATGAAAGACCTATGGATCGCTTGCATCTTGACGACGCCCCAGTATTTCTCGCGATTGCCCGCACGGGAACGTTGACAGCTGCCGCAAAGCAGATGGGGACAGGCGTTGCGACTGTGTCGCGTCGCATCGAGCGGCTGGAACATGCGTTGGGCATTCCGCTCTTTGTGCGCCATCAGACCGGATACAAGCTCACAGACGAGGGGCTGGCCTTGCTTCCTCGCGCCGAAGCCTTGGAAGAAGCTGCCGAGGCTTTTCGCACAAATGCGGCCTCGGAAGCAGAGGCAACCGGCCACGTGCGTATAGCGACCGCCGAAAACTTTGCGACCCGGTTTTTTCTTCCAAGCTTACCCCAACTCCTACAAGCACATCCTGATCTGACACTTGAGGTGCTGACAGACATCGCAACATCCAACCTTCATAGGCGTGATGCGGATCTGGCAGTGCGAATGGTGCGTCCCGACCGAGGGAACCTGACGATCCGCAAGATCGGGGTTCTCGGCTTTGGTCTGTACGGATCGCAGGGCTATCTCGACGGGCGTTCTGCTTCGGTATCAAACCCAATTCCGGAGGATCGTTTCATTGGCTGGTCTGAACAACAGCAGATGTTGCCTGCCGCGCAATGGATGGAACGCCATCTGAAGGGCGATCCCCCATCTATTTTGACGTCCTCTTTGATGGGACAGGTCGCATGTGCGCAGGCTGGCTTGGGCTTGGCTGTGCTGCCGCATTTTATTGCAACCGATGCAGGGCTAAAGGCGGTTTCAAAGGATATCGGGTTGGATCAACCGATCTGGCTGGTTTTACACAGTGATCTGGCCGCATCACGGCGGATAAGAGTTGTCGCCGAACACCTAGCCAATGTGATTGCGAAGTATGCGGATGACTTGAGCGGACGGGCTGCGCCGAAATCTTCAGCAGCAAATTCCGAATTCGGAAAATAGGCTTTCGATGGCGACGCTTTTTCTCTGAATTCCGCTGTCTCAATATGATCTTTGATGCCGAAAAGGAGAGCGATCTTGATCACCGATTTGGATAAGAAGCATTTGCGACGATGTATCGAACTTGCCAGGACGGCAGTTCTCAGTGGCGACGAACCGTTTGGATCAATTCTGGTCTCACGTCAGGGCGAAGTTCTATTCAAAGACCACAATCGTGTCGCAGGAGGAGACCAAACCCAGCACCCGGAATTTGCAATTGCACGCTGGGCTGCAAACAATATGTCAGTTGAGGAGCGTCATCAGGCAACGGTCTACACATCCGGAGAGCACTGCCCCATGTGTGCCGCAGCGCACGGCTGGGTCGAGCTTGGGCGCATTGTCTATGCCGCCTCCTCAAAGCAGCTTACCCAATGGCTCGCAGAATTCGGAGTCGCCCGGCCGCGCGTTAGAGCGCTACCAATTGATCATGTCATCGAGAGTACAGCGACTGATGGTCCTGTTTTGGAATTTGCGGAAGAAATCAGAATTCTGCACGCGCTAAAGCATCAAAGGCGCGCCAAGTCTTAAACTGGTTCGCTTGGCTTAATCATGTCGCAACAGTGCCAATTCGGTGCAATCGCATGCCATGGTGTTATCGAACAACTCGGCGGAGCTGTTGTTCTGCCAGCCCCGCCACCACTTGTTACCATCTACGTGGCTTTCAGCTACGTTCACTCTGCGCAGGCAAGGTCACTGGGCCAACCGGTGCACCTGAGTCCCACTCAGTGTGATCTTCGTCATTGACCGCGGCAGCGTCATTGGAATCGACGCCAAGTTCGATCTGTAATCGCACGCCATATCCGTCAGTCATACCGAGTAGCACCTGATCAAGTTCCGCCGGAGCATTGGCATAGTCGCCGGTTCCGCCCGTCACGGCGCGCGTAACGGTTACATCAACATCAACCAGTTCAGGGCCATGGCTTATCAACAGATCGCCATTTTCAAAGTGGTACACCTGCCGGGTCATCACAATGGCGCCCTTTTCGGTGCGCATACCCTCGCCAACAAAATATCCGTCGCAGGTCCACTCGCCAATGACGAGCTCTGGAAAGGCCGGCGCGCCGTTCGGCAGCGTGCCTTCGACGCCACCGTCAAGTGTGCCTTGAGGATAAATGTAGCCTTGCGTGACGAACGCATTGCCATATGCAGGCATGCCATCATCAAAGACAGGCGCGTCGGCAAAGACAAATCGCGATAGATCTTCGGCCACGTCGAAGGCCACAAGTGGCTCTTCCGCAGTTGCCGCAAGGGGAATAGCCGACATAGCGGCGGCAAGAAGAATGTAGGTACGTTTCATTGGATCAAATCCTTTCGATGGTTTTCAAGATAGTGAAGCGTCCGCAGCAGCAGTACGCTCAGTTGCAGCAGCCCGCTGAGGCTTGGCTGTCGTTTCTGTTGCCGGTGTACGCTGTGCGTCGGCTACAATTTGTTTGGCAATGCGGGCGGCGGTGACACCTGCTGCATCAAAAAAGCCAGTGAAAGTTGGCTTAAATCCAGCGAACCAAAGTCCAGGCATACTCGGATCCCGCTCTCCCATTGGGTGATAGGGACGCCCGGTATCATCGAGGACATCAAGATGGCCCAGCAGTGGCGCGAGGCCCGCACGGTAGCCGGTTGCCGCGATTACGACGTCTGGCCTTCGGACAGAACCATCGGTCAGGCAAACGGCGTCGCCCCTGAAGTCTTCGACTGAGGGAACAATCTGGAATTTCCCTGCCTTCAGGGCCGCGACAAATCCATCATCCACCGCAAATGCGACGCCATCGCGCAAAAGCCGTGTTCCGCCACCGTCGGGATGGCTTGAAAGCCCGTAGCGGCCCAGATTGCCCAGAAAAACCCGTTCGGTCAGTTTAAACGCGGGATCCAATACGCCAGCAGGAAGCATGGCAAAAAAACGGGCCAGCCGGTGCAACGGAAGACCAAAGATACATTTGGGAACCACCGCTGGGCCATGACGGACCGATACCATTACTTTTGCTGGCTTGTGACGCGCAAGGTGATTGAGCGCATCGGTACCCGAGTTCCCAGCACCAACAACAAGTACACGCTTTCCGTCAAAGCGGGACACATCACCAAGATCAGCCACATGCAGCAGCTCTCCCGAATACTCCTGCCGCCCTGACCAATCTGGGATGTAAGGTATGCTGTCACGGCCGGTGGCGACGACCAGATTTTCGGCCTCGTGCACATCTGCACCAGTGCTGACCTGCCATCCTCTTGCGGTACGCTTGATGTTAGTTACGCTGGCACCAAACTGAATTTGCGTTCCAATAGTAGCGGCGTAGCCTTCCAGATGCGCCACGACAGTGTCGCGTTTGAGGTAGGTGCCATCCGTTTTGGGAGCCGGCTGGCCAGGAAGACCAGCAAACCGTCGGTGAATATTGAGCCGGAGTGCCGGATGACGCCTCCGCCACGGCTCCGCAACCCGGCCTTCTGCTTCGAGCACAGTGACTAGCAGCCCGCGATGGGTCAAAGCGCGGGCGACGGCAAGGCCGGAAAGCCCTGCACCAATCACCAGCGTGCTACCACGTTCAATCGTCTTCATTGTTTGTCCTTTCGATTACCATTGCCAGCGGGAGGGAAGCGTCGGATCGTGCCGCTTCGCATGTCGCTCAAGGCCCATGTCCTTCAGCAAGTGGGGGGATAGCCGTGACAGTTCGTCCAATTCACGCCTCTCACGGCGTCTGATCTGAGCTCGCGCGATCCAGCGGAGGATGACGCGAGTGAAGCTTTGTGGCCGCCTACGTGATCTGTCAGAATGAGGCGAAATCACCGTCATGTTATTGGTCCTTTCCGGTGCCGCTCAGACGCGGGCGACAAAGTAGGCGTTGATGGGATCGTGCGGCAGGCGATGGGTCTCGACTGCGACAAAACCGGTTTCGACAAGGTATTCTTGGGCAGTTTCGACACCCCACATCGCGCCCAATCCTGGACCCCCCTGACCGATCGAGATCGGTGTGCAATGCATGCTGGAGATGGTGTAGAGGAGCGGTGCAAAGGGGTTCTCGACATTCTTTTCCAGATCGCGCGAACCACCGATGTCCTGCATCAAAAAGACCCCGTCCTCTCGCAAAGAATGCCTGACGAGACGCAAAAAGCCCTTTGGATCAGCCTGATCATGGACAGCGTCGAACGCCGTCACGAGATCGAAGGTTCCGACGGCATGACCGGATGACAAATCCCGTGCGTGAAAGATTAGGTTCTTCAACCCCTCAAAACGCGCCTCAGCAGATGTTTCGGCAAAGGCGTCTTCACACAGGTCGAAGCCGTAAAAGCGGCTGTTCGGAAATGAATGGGCCAGCGCCATCATTGCCCTTCCAGCACCACAGCCGAAATCAGCAACATCGATACCAGCCTCCAAACGCTCAACAAGACCAGAGACAATCGGCAGGATCGCGTCCGTCAGGTTTGCAACGACAAGCTGGGCACTGTCTTCGGCCATCACCTCGTGGAAGCGGTCGAAGTGGTGGTAGCAAAGACCTTCGCCACTACGAAAACGCTCAAGCATTTCGTCCTCGACCGAGGCAGCAACGCCAATGAACTGGGTTGTGGTAGCGAGGTTGTTGGGGCTGGCAGCGCGAGTCAGAAACGCCGCGTTCTCAGCCGGCAGCGTGTATGTTTCTGCCTGCGGGTCATAGGTGACCACGCCAGATGTCACCATGACACCAAGCCATTCTCGCAGATAACGCGCGTTCACTTCAGCCCTTGTGGCAAGTGACGCTACCGTTCGGCCGGGATTGGCCGCAAGCGCGTCAAATAGGCCAGCTCGGTGTCCAAGTGATGTCATGATCGCCAGCGCAGCTTCGTTCAGCGTACCGACGAAGCGTTCCGCGAAGGCCTCTGCCTTCGCGGCGTCGAATGTTAGATTCTGTTCTTGAATGGTCATCTTCTACTCCTTCGTTTCATGCAGGGCGAATGTGCCGCTGCTTTGGAAGTACAGATGGACTTTCCTTCAGTACTACGATAGACGGAAAAAAGACAAAACCGGTGGTTTTCGGACATTTGAGATGCGAATGAGAGAGAAATGGGTATCAATACGGTGATTATCGGGTCTCGCTACGCCGGGACCTCCGTTCTATTTTCGATCCTTGATGTGCTGGCATCGGTAGGGCGCGACTGGGAAATGCTGCATGGGTTGCCCGCGACCGCACCGATATTCGATGCCAGTCTCAGAACAACTGACGGCGCACCCTATTGGGATGTTAACGGCAGAAAGATCACGCCTGACGCGATGCTGACAGAAGCGCCCGCGCCTGATCTCATCATCGTATCCGACCTGCACTTCGACCCAAACGCGGGGTTGCCGGACGATCTGCGGCCAGTTGCCGATTGGATCAAAGTGGCCCACGCGAACGGCGCAATTGTCAGTTCGGTCTGCTCGGGTGCGTTGCTGTTAGGCGAAGCAGGCCTACTTGACGGTAAGGATGCGACCACACACTGGGCATATGCCGCCTTACTCGATGACGCATACCCGGATGTCAGGGTCTGCCGCGAACGCATTCTTGTTCCGGCGGGGGAAGGCCACAGCGTTGTGACCGCAGGTGGGGCCTCAGCTTGGGCGGACCTGATGCTTTATCTGATTGGACGGTTCGCGAACGGGGACGAGGCCCGGCGGATCGCTAAGATCTATCTGATTGATACCCATCGTGACGGACAGCTCAGCTATGCGTCACTCACTTCGGCCCGACAGCATGAGGATCAGGTGATCGCAGACGCGCAGATTTGGGCAGCACAACACTACGACATGCCCAGCCCCGTTGCCGCGATGGCCGAATTGACCGGATTGACCGAGCGCGGGTTCCACCGCCGCTTTAGAAAAGCGACGGGGCAGGCTCCGGTTGACTACGTCCAAACCCTGCGGATCGAGGAAGCTAAACAACTGCTGGAAACGACTAATGCTCCAATAGATGAGGTCGCTACCGAAGTGGGGTATTCGGAGCCGTCAAGCTTTCGCGCTGCATTCCGAAAGCGCGTCGGAATGTCGGCCTCTGTATACCGAAAGAAGTGGCAGGCGCTGGTGTCTTTAGCACCTTGACAGACTTATGAGGGGGTCTCGCTCAAAGACCGGAGCCATAACTGAAACTTCAAGGCATTCCAGCTCACTGAAATTCCGGCGCGATACAGCAATCGTTAAACTGGTCAGTGCTATCGATGGAGCATTATTGCGCCAACGATCGGTCTTGCCGCTGCATCTTGGTGTTGACATCTTTTTGGGCAGAGCTTTTTTCTGCGAGGGCACGCAGCAAGATTCTGGCACGTCGGTATAGGTCTCAGTGCCGCGATCGGAACAACCGCAGCATCTTCATCGTAGCCCTGTCTCGCTCGGATGGGGACGGCCCATAAGAGACATTCGACACCCACCTAGAATTCTGCGGTCGCAGCCCGCTTTGCAGTCATTCGCTGCAACTGCAAATTCGAGCCACCAGCGAACTGGTAAAGTGCGGACAAAGCACCATTTCGCTGCAGCTGCGCCTATGTCCGCTTTGACCGCCCGCCGACAGCGAACACCACTGCAACTCAATCAGCAGCTCCTGGCCGCAGAGCCAAGCGGCACAGAGTTTCGATGTGCCCATCTAACCAATCGTAGTCCAAAGGAAGTCCTGCGACGAGTTTTCGATGATATGGAACAGAAATCGCCATTTCGATCAGGTTCTCGACGGGAGCATCTGGCGCGAGTTCTCCCCTTTGTTCGGCAGCCTCGAAGACGGACATCATATCTCTTTTACGATCTGCCATGAAGCCGTTGATGGCTGATTTTGCGTCTTCGTCAGTTGCTGCCGTGGCAATCATCTGTGGGGCAATTTTCCCCCAAGGCGTTTCATTCAGAGCGGCCATCAAGAGCCCTAGCATCCAATTCAGATCAGCTTTGAGCGGTCCATTTGTCCTCGGCGCAATAACTGGTGGTCGTGCGACCCGCAGCATCGCATCTTTGCGAAGTTGTTCAACATGCGGCCAGTGACGGTACAGCGTGCTGCGGGAAATCCCCGTTTCCGCACTCACTGAGGCATGGGTAACCGCAAGGACGCTTTCGGAATGGAATATTTTGAAAGCTGCATCCAGAGCCAGATTTCGGGTTGCGATGTAGCGCGGATCTTCAGTGGTTTTCATTGATCAGATCTTATAGAACATTTTGTTGCATAGTTGTGACTTGTGTACTAAAGACAAGTTATAGCAACAAGCGCCGCACAATGCGCTGCCTATCTCCCAGCAGTCGAGTTGTCCGCTTTTCCGACAGTAATTTTCGACCGGAGGATATCCCATGAAGAAACTCGCCTTTGTCCTGCTCTTGGCATCGTTGGCTACACCAGCGCTTTCTCAAGAGGCAACGAGTATTGATCGAGACGAACACTTGCTGGATGGCGTGAGCTTCACGTTCCAAAATCAAAATGCAGACGCAGCGGACATCGCCTTTGCGGATGGAGAGGTGATCTATAGCTGGACCGTGGGGCGGCAGGCAGGCAACCCAACGGTAACTGTCCCGTACAAGTCGCAGAAGATCGACACAGACATCTACCTTGTGGGTTGGAACGAACCAGCGAGCCAAACCTTTGTCACCATGGTCTACAACTTCAAGTCCAACACCAGCTCAGTCTCAGTTCTTGCAAGATACGGTGCAGAAACCCCCTTCTTTGGCTTCCAGGGCGGCGTCATCGAACATGTGGTGGGGAACTGACATGGGTTTCAGAACGTTGACGACGATTGCGGCCGCGACGCTGCTGTTTGGCGGCGTATCCGTGGCCACTGCTCAAGAGGCTGCGGACGAACACGTTCTTGACGGCACGACGATCAATTGGTCCTACACGGCCAATGGGGCAGCCATGGTTCTGACGTTTGAAGATGGTTTGGCCAACTATGAATGGGTCCGGGGCCGACGTGCGGGCAATTCGGCAAAGGACATATCCTACCGCTCACGGGAAATGGCCGACGGAGTATTTCTTGTCAGCGGGGATCAGGCGGACCGGCCGGACTTCATCACACTGGTTTTCGACTTCAATGAAAACATCATGGCATCGACTGGGCTGATTGGATACGGAACTGATGATCAGCGGAACCTGTTTCAAGGCGGCATCGTCGAGAGTGTAGAGCGCTGATGTCGTTGGCTGTGCGAACACTGAGTTCGCGCGGTCTTTGCCTCAATCGCGTCTGCCAATCATGGCAAGAAACGCGATCATGCTTTTCCATTGCCCACCAAAAACCGCACAAACAACGTCGTCAGATTCTCACGGCGAGACTGGTTCGGCCACACAGCGTAGAGCCCCAATGGTTGAAGCTTCCATTCGGGGAGAACGTGTACCAGGTCGCCCCGATCAAACCCCCGGCACGCAAGATGCTCAGGGATCGCAGTAACGCCAAGCCCCCGCACCGCAAACTCATACAGAGCTTCGGCAGAATTCACAGTTACATTCGAAGTCCCGACAACCGAAGCAACTGTACCGTCGTTGGACGTCATATCAGTCTGATCAGGCCGCATGGCAAACCTGATCCAATCCCAGTCTTCAAGGTCGCTCGGTTGTCTGGGAACGGTTCTGGAGCCCGCGTATTCTGGACTGGCCACCAAAAACCTGTCGGTGTTTCCAATGGTGCGCGACAGGAGTTCGCTGTCTTCCAGCCAACCAGCTCTGATCGCGATATCAAACCCATCTTTGATGATATCTGCTCGGCGATCCGAAAATTGGAAATCTATATCCACTTGAGGATGTTCACGCGCGAATATGGCAAAGGTTTCCATCAACCGTGTTTGAGATATGAAAGCGGGCGCAGACACCCTCAAAGAGCCGGTTGGAACGCGAGATGTTGGGCTGATCTGATCGAGTCCCAACTCGGCCGCGGCCAACATATCTTGCGCTTTTTGATGCAGAAGGCGCCCTTCGTGGGTGAGCGACAGTTGCCGCGTCGTCCGGTAGAGCAACGTCACGCCAAGCTCTGCCTCAAGCTGCGAAACGACTTCGCTGACACGCGACGGCGCAAGACCAAGATGCTGTGCTGCGCCACGAAAAGACCCCTGATCCACAACCGTTGCAAAGATCGCAATGCTACGAAGTTTCTCAATCATTGTTCACCTCAGCCGATCAGTTCCATCTGCAAATACCCAATTATTGAGAACAGACTCAAGCGGTATGTGAGTTGTGTGGGGGCCGTGATGTGGCCTCGGAACCAGATTTTGGAGGACTAATCATGACTTTTAAGAACCTCATTGGCGCCGCATCCTTGGCCGTTGTCGCGGCATCCGGCACAGCTGCACTTGCAGACAACAAGGAAACTGTCTCGGTATTTTATGACCTGCTGAGCGATCCGGGTAACGTTGAACTGGCCGAGGCATTCCGCAATGCGACGTCGGAAGACTGGGAAAGCATCGGCAATTATTCCGGCGAAAACGAAGGCCGCGACGGCTTTCTCGGCCAGATGGGTGGGTTTGCCCAACTGATGCCTGATCTGGACTGGGCTGTTCAAGACATGCACGAGGACGGCGACACAGTGATTGTGCGCAGCCGTGCGACTGGCACACCTGTTGCCCCCTTCTTTGGCGTTGATGGTCAAGGCCGAAGCTTTGACATCATGACAATCGACATTCACCAGCTCGACGACGGCAAGATCATTCGCACCTACCACGTCGAGGATTGGGCCACCGGGTTGCAGCAGCTCGCAGGCAAGTAGTCACAAACCTTGGCGCATCGGCAATCGGTGCGCCAATTCATTTGAGGAGAACGATATGCAACGTAGGACTGTTTTGAAGGCATCTGTCGCCGGTGCAATCGCCATGACATTGGCGAACCACGCGAGCGCACAGGAACTTGACGACACAAGCCAGGCGACACTGGATACTGTCATGGCTCTTATGGGGGCAATGGGATCTGGCGATATGGACACGCTCATTGCGCTGATGGACGACGATATGGTCTGGCACAACGAGGGGGACAGCAACATCCCCTGGATTGGACCATGGAATGGCAAGGATGAAATTCTAACATTCCTCGGAATCTTTGGTCAGAACTTCCAAACAACGAAATGGGAAAATACGGACGTCTTGGCGTCTGGTGATACCGTCGCAGTCTTTGGCGACATGAACGGCATCACCACACATTCGGGCAAAGAGATCGGTGATTTCACCTTTGCCCTGCGGGCCAAAGTGCGGGATGGCAAAGTCGTTCTGTGGAACTGGTTCGAAGACAGCTATGCCGTCAGCCAAGCCTACAACGGCTGATTGCCACCACCCTTATTGAGGCCGTGGGACGGCGCGAGCCGCCCCGCGCCATGAGCGCCAACAGCAGATGGGGATACCAATGGCCACGCTTTCGAGAGTTTCAGCCGCAATATGCTTTGTGCTGGTTTGCACACCAGCAGTCGCTAACAACATCGAACTTCCGACCAGAGATGCGGAACGGCCCGAGACGACAAGTGGTATTCCGCACGTCCAACTAGGTAGTATCAAAGCAGACCGAGGTCTTTCGGATGCTTTGCTTCAAAGTGTCAGTGAGCTGCCAGGTGTTGAGCTTGGCCCCACGAGGGTGTCACTTCCCGGCGCCGTCGGTTTTCAACTTACCAGCGATATTGACTTGGCAAATCCAGACGCAATTGTCGGAGGCCGCGAGTTTGCGCATCTGCATCCTGATGGCAGTCTGCATGCATCGTTGGAGCCAGACCTTGCACGGGCTGCCGTATCTGCGGGTTGGGCAACGCCGCATCCCTGGGCCACAAAGCGCGAGAGCTTGGCAGGCTTCGTGATGATCTACACACCTCAGACCGAAATGGAATTGGAGGTCGTGATCAGGCTTGTTCGGGCGTCCTTTTCCTACGTCACCGGACAAGACCTACCAAACTAGAGCCGATTGCTTGCAGTGTTGCAGAAGCGGTTAAATGCGTCGGGCCCGACGGAAAGTGCTGACACTCCCGTTTAACTTCAAAGAACGCGCTTGTTGCGCATCAACGTCTGAAAGGTTTGTCCCGTGTCTCGTTTGTCTCCCTATTGGCTTTGGGTGCTCTTGGCTCTCCCGGCACTTGGATTTTCTGCCCAACTGGCGACATCGGAGGACCCAAGGGTTATCCATCAACTGCTTCATCCAACCGGCGAATTTTCTGCCCGATTCATGATAATCGCGATGTTGGCATCCCCGTTGGTCTTGCTCTTTCGTGGATGGCGCGGTCCTCAGTGGCTTAAGAAGAACAGACGCTATTTTGGAGTGGCGGCGTTCGGCTATGCAGCCATGCATACAGTCCTTTACCTGATAGATGAGGGTTCAGCGGCCCGCGTGTTGGCCGATCTACCGAAGCTGTATATTTGGACAGGATGGATCGCCTTCGTGATCTTCATCCCTTTGGCAGTCACTTCGATAGACTACTTCGTGCGTCGCATGGGGCCAGCCTGGAAGACCTTGCAACGTTCGACCTACGCTGCAGCCGTCTTAACGCTGGTTCATTGGGCTGCATTGCATAATTGGAGCGGTATAGGCCCGGCACTTGTTCATTTTGGTCCCTTGGCTGTGCTTGAGGCCTATCGAGTTTGGTATTGGTACATACGACCGAAGAGCGCTGTGGCGCCCTAAAGGCGTACATTCGCGCAGGCATTTCGCTTTCATCATTGTTCAGCCAAATCGCAAATCCTCACATTGCCCCCACCGGAAGTTGCTGTGCCTCAGACCATTGCCGTGGCGACTGCCCATACATCCGCTTGAACTCTCGGCTGAACTGGGAAGGGCTGACGTATCCCACATCGATTGCCGCCTCGTTCACTGTCATGCCCCCTGCAATCTTCATGGCAGCGTTGTTGAGGCGCATTGATTTTACGAATTGGATCGGGGCCATCGTTGTGACCTGTTTGAATTTGCGATGAAAAACGGCACGGCTCATGCCTGCACGGGCTGCCATCTCATCAATAGAGATTGGCGCATCCAAATGGGACGACACATGCGCAATGGACCGTGCAATGGCGTTACCAGCGCCAAAGGCTTGTCGTGCAAACATGCCCGCCTCACCCTGAAGGATCGCATAGTACAACTCGCGCAGCCTTGCATCCCCAAGCACCGCCGCGTCGGTTGGATTTGCGCCAAGCTGCAACAGTCGCTGCAGCGCATCGGTGAAACCTTCATCCCACTCTGCCAGTCTGATCCCCTGCGCGCGCAAGTCGCCTTTGACCATGGGGAGCGCGCCGCCGACATTTTCCATCTCTAACGTCAGTTCCGTCATGACCCGTTGGTTCAGCGAAATGAAAACACCATAAAGAGGATCATCAATCGATGCATTGGGGGTCCCGGCCTTTACTGGCATCGACATCGGGCAGCATAAATACTTGCTATGGTCGTAGATGTATCTGTGGCCATCCAAAACGGCCTCCTTGGAACCACTCGCGATAGCAACGACGCTGGGTTCATACACCGCAGGAACACACGGGATCGCTTCTGTCGCCCGAAACAAACGCACACCCGGAATGCCGGATTCCGTCAAACCGTCTTGGTCAGTACGGTCTTCGATAAGCTGTTTGATACGTTGTTTGCTCATGCGGCCAATTTAGTGTCGCAGAATCAGCGCTGGCAACCCAACTGAGACAATCAGGCAAGTATTCGCGACGATCTCGCCTATTTTCAGGATTCATTGAGAGCTACCTACATTTTTAGGACACCAACATGCACAACGCGGCTGATGTGCCGACGTCATAAGGAACAATACAATGGCAGATACGACATTCGGGCCGAAAGGCTGGAAGCCGGAGCGTCTCGGATCACTCGCAGGGAAAACCTATGTGATCACCGGTGCCAACGCAGGTGCTGGCTTCCAGGCCGCACGTACTTTTCTGTCCAAGGGCGCTAAGGTCGTGATGCTGAACCGCAGCGCAGACAAATCAACCGCCGCTGCCAAAGAACTGAAAGACGAGTTTGGCGCGGAGGCCGATGTAAGCTTTGTGCGTATGGACCTGTCTGATCTCGCAAGCGTGCGCGCCGCCGCAGAGGAGGTGGTGAAAACGGTTCACCAAATCGACGCGCTGATCTGCAACGCAGCTATCGCACAAGTGCCGACCCAGAAGTTCACAGTTGATGGGTTTGAAAGTCAGCTTGGCACAAATCATTACGGTCATTTCGTACTGTGCGGAATGTTGTTTGACCGGATCGAAGCCAGCAAAGGCCGTATCGTCGTTGTCGCCAGCCTTGGCTACAACTTGGGGATCAAAACCATCCAGTTCGATGATATGAATTGGGACAAGAACTACAGCGCCAATCCTGTTTATAGCCAAAGCAAGCTGGCGCAGATGATGTTTGCATACGAGTTGCAGGACCGCCTTGAAGGGAGCGGCAAGGATGTCAAAGTCTACGTCTGCCATCCGGGTGCCTCCGCGACATCACTTATCAGCACCAGTGGAGGTCTCATGACGCGGATGACGTGGTGGCTGATGAGCAAGACGCCGATGGTTCAAACGGCCGAAAAAGGGGCTTACCCCGAGATCATGTGCGCGACCGAGGACGGGCTGGAACAACGCGCGCTTTATGGCCCGACCGGGTTGATGCAAACGGGCGGACCTGTTGGCAAGGGCACGCTGAATCCCCACGCTTATGACAAGGCGGTCATGGAAAAGCTGTGGGACGTCTCTGAAGAGGCGACGGGGTTCAGCTGGGTACTCTGATCGTCGTACTGGCGGATTGAATCACCGTACCTTTCGTCAAAGCGGACCTTCGTGCTGACCGCAGCATCCGGTGAAATGGGCTCTTATAGCTTTCGCCGCGTGATGAACGAATGGCAGGAATTAGATCGAGGCGGCGAAAACGGTCGTTTGTGCCGTCCTCCCCTGCCCCATGCCGGATCAATCGCTTAGTCTGGACAAAAACCCCCGGCAAAATAGAAGGGGTTTTTGTCACGTTTTTGCGCCTGCCGGTCGTGAGGAACAGCGAGGTCCGCAGTGCGGGGTGATTTCAACGGATCGCTGCAACACATGCGTTAAACCGTTCTGCTGGTGTTTGGTATCCCAGCGTTTTTCGTGGTCGCTCATTGAGCTGCCTGGCGACAGCACTCAGCTTTGCTTGGCTATGTATCGACAAATCCGTGCCCTTTGGAAAGTACTGGCGTAACAAACGATTTGTGTTCTCGTTGGTGCCGCGCTGCCATGGCGAGTGAGGTTCGCAAAGGAAGACATCGATATCAGTCGCTAAGGTGAACGCCTTATGCCCCGCCATCTCGGTGCCGCGATCCCATGTCAGAGAGCGGTACAGTTCTTTTGGCAACTTGCGTGACTGCTTGATCAATGCCTGAATGACGCTGTGGCTATCCTTATTGCTGACCTTTGCCAGCATCACAAAGCGGGTGTTGCGTTCCACCAGTGTGGCGATGAAGCTGTTCTTGGAACCCGCGATCAGGTCACCCTCCCAGTGTCCTGGCACCGCGCGGTCTTCAATATCAGCAGGCCTGTCGCGAATAGAAACAGCATCATTGAACTTTCCCAATCCGGTCCGCTTCAACGTCGCGTGACGCGAGCGTCTGATGGAGCGTGTTGCACGAAGATGCGCCTGTAATTCCTTCTTCAGAACGCCGCGTGTCTGAATAAACAGGCTTCGATAAATCGTCTCGTGCGAGATGCGTTTGCCTTCATCATCAGGGTGTTCGCGCATGAGCCAGCCTGCGATTTGTTGTGGAGACCACTTGCGCTGCAGCTTGGTCGATATCATGCGGCAAAGATAGTCATTGCCAACAAGCTTGCATGGCTTGGGGCGGCGTGCCCGCTCCCAAGCACGCGCATCAGATATCGCCGCGCGATACTGCTGAATACCGCTATTGCGACGCACTTCACGGCTGATGGTTGAGGGCGCTCGGCCCAGGCCGCGTGCTATGGATCGCAGCGAATGCTTGGCGACAAGGCCACGTGATATCTCTTCGCGCTCAGCAAGTGTAAGCGCCAACCGAGATCGCGTGCGCGCTGCTGGCCTGATACCACCAGAACGTTCAAGCAGTGGATAAATTGACGAAGATCCACGATCAAACACACGTCCGATCGAACTCATCGACTCTCCGCGTTGCCACCGATCCCAAATCTCAGCCTTTTGCCTCTCGGTGAAAAATATCCGCGTTCTGTAGGCCATCACTTACACTCCATCTTCCCAAAAGATTAAAGTGTTGCGACGATCCGTTGAAATCACCGGACAAACCGGGCTTTCGCTGCAGTTGCACCAATGACCGCTTTCGCAGATCAGGCTCAGGCGCCACTTTTTGTTCAGTATGGCCATTGCATTACCGCACGGCTCTTTGAATTCGAAACATCTTCCTCCGGGAAAGTCGAAAATCTCCTTGGTGATCTCTGTTACTGTCGCTTTAACAACCTCAAAGGCTCTTTAGGGCTTCTGCCGAGCCGAGCCGAGCTCGAACGACGCTGACCTGAGCCCTTAGTTCTGTCCAGCTTTGCACGGTGTCCTACGCTCATCCTGTGATGAGAGCTACATTCAGTTTCGACAAAAGCCATCAGGATTGAACCCCGGGGGGCCGTTGAAGATTTGTTCAACTGTGAAACCGTCATTGATTTGCGGCACTCGACACGGGCCAGACGCGAAGGTTGATACTTTCTCGCTGAACAAGCCGGCATCACCCTCAGCGCCGCCCATTGTTTCACGAACCGTCATCGTCAATTGAGTATGAATGTAAGTTGCACTGATTTGCTCAT
This sequence comes from uncultured Paracoccaceae bacterium, assembly GCA_947503965.1. Lineage (GTDB taxonomy): Bacteria > Pseudomonadota > Alphaproteobacteria > Rhodobacterales > Rhodobacteraceae > Yoonia. Next base: position 17,289 of record CANNFU010000018.1, on the reverse strand, counting down.
TCAGAGGTTGCCTGCTCGTATGGGACAACAGCGCACCATCATCGTCGTATACGACGTTGTAGAAACCTGCATCGCTGATCTGACCGGCCGAATAAGTGTGCGCGCTGCTTGCAATGCGGCCTGCATCGTCATAATCCACCGTATAGGCCGCTGAAATTGGTCCATCCGGGCCGTCGCCTTGCATTGTCATACCTACCACGCGGCCATCCGGACTGTAAGAAAATTGCTTGAGAAACGTGTAGCCATTGGAAACAGTGCTCTGGACACTGATCAAGCGCCGCGCACCTGTTGTTTCGTATGTGTAGTAGGTTTCTTCGGTCTGTTCCCCGAAAAGCGAGGCGAATGTGGACTCCATACGAACGATCTGGTCATCAGCATTGTAAGTCAGGTTCACAGTCCCTGAAATGCCAATAAGCCCACTCCCTTTTATATCATACTGTGACGGAAGTCCGCGCGCATTATAGCTGATGGTATTTGTTGTCGTGCCGCCGCCTTGTTGGGTGGTGACAACCGTCGCCAAACGAATTGTCCCTGTCTCGGCTCCAAACCCAAATGAGGGCAAGCTGGTGCATGCCAAAAGCCCCATGAAAGCAACTGTTCCTTGACTCATGATTTGCTCCGATTGTTGAGTGGTCTGCACAACGTGACCAATGCGGGTTTATTGTTCCAAAGCCTAAAACTAAGGTTATTATGCATTGCCAGAGGATATATAGTAACATTGCACGCGCAATACGTGTGGATACTTGGATCGTATATGAACAATTTCGTCTTACTTCTGGTAGCAGCTCCTCTTGGCCTCTATCTTGGCTATCGGCTCAGAACCCAAACTGACACACCAGATTGGTTCAGGTCAGGTTATCAGGTTGTGGTTCTTACGGTGTTAATCTTTTGCTGCTTTGTGATGGCATTTGGGATCGCCAGGGATTTGTTCGCGCAAACCCTAAGTCCAAAGTATACCGGCACCATTGTTGATTTCAACACAACGCTCGTTAAGCCCTACGCCGCCTATCGCGGGCCGCCTGACACGCCAGAGTATGAGCGAATAGTCGAGTTCACCGATGCTTCAGGACAGACCGTCACAGTACCAACCTTCATGAAAGCTAGCGAACAGCCGACGATAGGGACACAAGTGGAATTCTACTTATTGGGCACGCGGGCTTACGAGCCAAACGCCGGGCGGTATGTTGCCGCCATACTGCTTTTCATGGTCCTGTCGGCAGCAATTAGGGTTTTCTACATCCTGAATTTGAATGGGTTGAGGAACACTCGGAAACACTGAGAGCCACCAACGAGGCTCGCGAGTTAATACCCTTCAGCAGTCTATCTAACAAAAGCGCAACAGGTCCATCTCAACCCGCTATGATCGATGCCCCAAGGTCTTCCTCTCAGAAATCGCTCTCGCCGCAACCGTCATATGTTGGTTATGAGTCCTGACCCTAGCTTGCCAAACAACACAAAGTTTCCCGAAATGTTAGTCTGAGTTGAGTTTATCAATAGCGATCGCACAAGAGCAAATTACCACGGCAGACAAAACTTGTATGATGCTGGGCGTTTCGGCGAACATCGAAAATCCAAATAACACTGCCCAGATATAGACAGTGTATTCCAGAAGGGATGCTTGCGAGAGCTCGATATGCTTGATCGCAATAGCGAGGCAGAGATAGCTGCCCCCACCCAAGAGTCCAACAACAACGCAGTACATAAAATCCATACTGCTCATTGGAGTCCAAGAACCAAGCGTCGCGACAAAAACAGCACAAAACATCGCAACAATATTAGTATAAAGCGCCATCGTTGACGGCGCATCCTTTCTCATTAAAATCCGCCCGATGACAGCCGCAAAGGCATGGCACAGGGCTGAAAGAAATGCCCAGGCCGCTCCTGTTAAAACGATATCCCCTGATGTTGGCACAATCGCAAAGGCCGCACAGCACGCCAAACCAGAGAGCCCGATCAAGACTGGTCGGACACGCTCTCTCAAGAACAGCACCCCAATCACAATCATAATCAACGGGGAAGTCAGCCCAAAGATTGCCACTGCTGCAAGCTCTGATACGCGTAGTGCTAGGACAATGGTCAGAAAAGTTGCTGCTCCAAAAAAACCACGAAGAACTTGAAGCCCAAGATTCTGAGTATGAAGTGCGGTTGCGAGCCTCTGCCCTTCGACAAACCTGACAAAAAGTAAAACGGGCAAAAACGCGACGCTGGCGCGGAAAAGCCAAACCTGTCCCACTGCCACGTCGGTTCCAATAAGTTTTACAAAAGCGTCCATTGCAGCAAGCAACAGTATCCCTATTGCATAAAGCAACGTGCCAACGCGCAACAACTCAGGCACCCGTCGTGCTACCCAAGGAGGAGAAGCATATTATGAGGATCGTTTTCGAACAGTCCGAGCGTATTGCGCAACAACGCGATCCGGACCGACTCGGCAAGTTAAGGTGCGGGCAAGGTCTGACCAGTCTTTCTTTGTCAAATCCGTGACGGCGGGCACGTAGCTGTCACACCCTGCAAGCTTGTAAGTCATCAGCGCGCTCGGGATTGGTTGAACGAAAGCGATCGGCCAATCTGGCTGAAAGCGGACAGTCACATTGGTCAAAGCAGGTCTCAGGTTGATAAAAAGAGGACCAAACCACGTATCAGTTTCAACAAAACCCTCAAAAAAGGTTAGATGGTTCTTTTGTGGTACGTTAGGGGGCTTTCGAATTAAGACGCCCCAGCCAGGGTTGGTTCGCAGAGCCATACCGGTGGAAATCTGCAGCATTCCCTCCTCGGCCGCGCCTAAGAAGGGCGGACAATGTCCTTGCATAGCCTCAGGACAGGCCGCATCAAATCGTTGGGCCTCAGAGGATAACACTACATCATCCAGGACTCGCCAGTCTTCACTGTCGTCAAAGCGCCAAAAAACTGCCGCTCCATCGTAAAGAACCGAGAACGCTATCGGAGGAAACACGTACCATCCAATTGCCGAAGCGCGACGGGCGGCTTCACAATACCGGTAGGCTCGGACTGGCAAAAGGCCGTGGGCAGATTCGTCCGCCAGCATCGGTTTTTGAGCGGTCTCATACATGCGATAGAAGCGCAGTTGAGGCGCTTCTATCGACGGCAACATGCCCTGGGGCGTATTCACCAGTTGAGAGATGTGAAAATCGGAGACCTTGTCCCAATCTCAATAGAGGCAAAGGGCGTCCACTCTTTCGGGGTGAAAACAGGTGTTCGTGTACCAACTTTTACCAGTGTTTCTGCGTCCCATGAAGGCGAGGAAAACACTGGAGTTCTTGTACCAATTTGAGGTGTCGAAGAATTAGTCATAGGCTCTCTCCAAAATGATGGTCCAATATATGCAGACTATCAACTCGCCAAATTTTGTAAACTCTGTAGCGAAGTGATGGTAATTTTGACTTTGTCTGACGTCAGAGTTTTTGGAACCAAGAGCCGCGTAAACTAAGAGAGTGTTCGGCTCATCTGGTTGGTTTGATTATGCGGCGCGCTGGCGGTGATGCAAGCGTCGCGCTTCGAGTGTCTTTCGTTTGATCCTTTCTCGCTGTTTTAGAATGGCCTTGTCCCGTCCGAAGTAGACGTCGGCGGGTGTGACGTTGTTGATGCTCTCGTGATAGCGCTGGTGATTGTAATGGTCGACGAAGGCTTCGATCTGTGCTTCAAGGTCACCCGGCAGGAAGTAGTTTTCCAGCAGGATGCGGTTTTTCAAAGTCTGATGCCATCGCTCGATCTTGCCTTGGGTTTGCGGATGATATGGCGCACCGCACTATGCTTCATGCCTTTGTCCTTCAACCATTCAGCGAGATCGCCAGAGACATGGCTGGACCCGTTGTCGCTGAGCAATCGTGGCTTGTGAACGACGTGGACTTGGTTACGCCCCAACAATTTCCACGGTCTGCATCATGCCGCGATCTTCGTGACGCAGGACATGGCAATGAATGACAAACTTTCCGGTGAATTCCTTGAACCGGGTCTTGTAGGTAATCGTGCCGGGGCCGTCGTTGTCGCTGAACGGCAGCGCGACCGTGTCTTGCCAACGCCTGCGAGGGTCATCGTGTGCCAGCTCGACCCCGTTGATATGCGTGATCAGGAATGGATTGACGTGAATGTGGTGCGCGTGGACGGCATTGGTGCTATTCTCGATGATCCATTCTTCGGCCGTTCCAAGCGTCATGACATGCTTTGTTTCTCCAGAGTATTGCTCTCCGTCGATCTGAAAACCGCCTTGGAAATTGATCACCCGCTGCGGAAGCGGGGTGTCATCAAAGTCTTCGAATTGCGCCGCAGGCAGTGAGGGATCGTCTGACCAGAGATGATCCACCGGATCGCCCGCGACTTCGATGTTGAGCACGATCCGATCAACGGTAGAAGTAAACGCCAAACCATCAGCAATCGACGCACCGAGATCGACGATAAAGCCACGTTCGTCCGCGTCAGCAGGCACGTGCACCATCAGGTCCATCCGGTTGCCAGGGGCCATCGCAGCTGGGTTTTCCCACGGCTCATCCCGGTCGTATTGATCAATCGGGAAGCGTTCGGGCAATGTTAGGCCATCAAAGGCAATCTGATACATTTCAAGATCGGGCACATTTGTCGTGAGCCGCGCGAACGACCCGCCGCCCACGCCCGATGCTTGCGCGTTGACAATCCGCCAGCGTTGCACTTCGCCGGGGCGGAGCGTCAGCGTCGGATCGACCTCTCCGCCGCCTTCCGTATCCACCAGAACCAACCCTTGGTTCATGATCATGAAGACCTTCTCTTCGGCCTGTTCGATATAGGCCGGCATTGTTCCGGGCTTGTCGCGCACAATCAGTGGTCCGGCCAAACCACCCGCCACCTGACTTTGCGTCGCACCGTGCTTGTGGGCGTGATACCAGAATGTGCCAGAAGGATGATCCGGGCCAATCTCAAACCGGAATTGGTTGCGATGTTCGCGGAAAACCTCTGCAACCTCAGCACCACAGATTTCCTCACACGGGACAAGCTGCCCGCGCGGGGTTACATTGACGAACACATTATCTGCGTCAAACGCACCAGAGCGATCTGTTGTTGGAGACACATGAAGCCCGTGAGTATGCAGATTGGTCGTATGCAGTCCGTGGAATTGGTTCACGTCATCGGTGCAGTCGTCGTGCAAGGGTTCAAGTTCGTTGATCAGCTCGATATCCAGCGTATCGCCCGGGTTTATTAGAAAGGTTGGTCCGGGGGATTTGCCATTGTAGGTGAACGCGCCATCCGTTCCCGCGACGGTCAAAACTGTTGGGTTTGATTGCGCTGTGGCGGGGCGCCCGAGCAGCAAACCCGTAGCAACTATTGCAGTTGATCCTGCAAGGAACGCGCGGCGGCTTGTCTTGAACATGATTTTTCCCCCGATCAATAAGGTGACGATATTGGCTTAGACGACTGCGCTGTTCTGCGCCGCCTTCCACCGGTTTTTCAAAAGCATCAGTGCAGCAATCGCGATGGCACCCGCGAGTACGACGCCAAAGAAATTGCTGATCAATGTGGCCACTTGCTCTAGCTGGGTGGCGAAGGCGTAGCCAAGCCCGACATAACCCGCCGTCCAGACTGCTGCGCCCGGCAATGCCACAGCGGTAAAGCGTGACCATGACAACCCGCCCGCGCCGCTGAGGTAAGTCACATACGGGCAGGTTGGGCTGAAAATGGTGTGGCTGAGAAACACGGCGGTCGCACCTCGACGGGTCAACATATCCTCGCTCCGTGCGATGACAGGACCTATGCGGGGCGAGTTTGCGAAGCGGGCTATCAATTTGCGACCAAATCGGTTTGCCAGCAGGTACGCGGTCTGATCGCCGATGGCGAATGCAGCGAATGTAACCAAAAGCACCGAAAGCAATGACAAGTCACCGACTGCTGCAAAACTTCCAGCGGTCAGCGTCAGCACCGATGCCGGCAGCGGCACAGCCATACAGGCCAGCACAACAACCGCAAACACAAGAAACAACCCGTAATCGGGGATGAGGGCCAGAACAGTCTCAGTCATTCCTGTTCAGCCCGGTATTGTTCCGCCGCTTCACGGACACGGGCGGTCAGTTCATCCATGGTGATCCCGTCACGTTCCGCAATGCGGCGCAAGCGAAGGCCTGCGTCTTCCTCTGGATCAAGCGACAGCAATTCAAAAACAAATGGGCGTGGCAGGTCATATGTCAGGACCACAAAGCGCGGCGTCATCCACGGTTTGAGATCGACATCAACGTTCTGCGGGTCGTTGAAGTAGAGGAAATCGAGAAACACACGGGACGCCATGAACAGCGCAAAGATGACAGCCGCCAGGAAGACTGACAAAAGCATCCAGTTTTCCCGGACAAAAGCCGCCATTCGACGTTCAGTCATCGAGCACCACCCATTCTCGCAATTGAGCGGGGGTTTGAGAGCAAGCTGCCATCTCTAGCGGTCGCGACATGAACGGCCCGGCTTGGCGGCTCTGCGACCCGACGACCAAGCACATGGTCGCATCACCGGCTGGCGATATGGCCTTGGTTTCGGAAATGTAAGTGAATTGTTGGCCAACCATAGTGGGATCACAGAGCGACAGAGCAAAATCCAGATCAGCATTCGGTGTATGTTCTGCGCAATATTCGGGAAACGCAGCAGATCGGATCAGGCCGTTTTCTGGTTCGAAGGTAAATTGCACATCTCCGCCCTGCGGCTTACAGGAATGTGCCTGAAGCGTCTCAGCGAAACCACGACCAAGCGTGTCAATGCACCAGCCCAGTTGATCCTCTTCATCGAGGTTATCCGCCAAATAGATCACCGGGGCTGGCGTTTTTAATTCCGGTGCTTCGGCAACGGCGGCACCTGATGCAAGGATGAGTGTTCCGATCAGCAGATTTTTCATCACGCTTTCCTTTCGCGCTCCGGTTTCGATTTGGTCCGGCCTTTCGATTGGACCGGGTGATCAGGATGGCCGATCACCCGGCCACCAAGCGCGTATTTCAACTCTCGTGTCAGCTCGTTGAACAATGCGGCCTTCTCCGTACCAAGCTTTTCGACAATCAAATCATCAATCTCGCGCCAGACATCGCGGACCTCGACCAAAATATCGCGTCCGCGCTCAGAAAGAGAAATGATGTCTGTGCGCTTGTCGTCGGGATGCTTTTCGCGATGGACCAAGCCAGCAGCCAAGAGCCTATCGATCATTGTGCTCATGCTGCCAGAGGTTACGTCGAATTGTTCGGCCAAAACCTTTTGTGAAGACGGCCCGATCCGATTCAACACGTTCAAGATGCGTGCTTGCTTCGGTTTGATCCCAATAGGTGTCAGCAGTGTGTCCAGCCGTTTGTCGAGGATGCTGGAGCTGTGCAGCAAAGAGTGAAATTTGAAACGGCCTTTAGACATAGCAGTAGAGTACAGCAAATTACCTTGAGTCCGAGGTAAATTTTTTAGAAGCAGACATTGGCTCCTTGTGCAGCATTTGGGAGGTATGGGCTCTTCGCGGCCATCGGAGGCCGCGCAGCATCTAACCGCGGGCGTAAACTCTCTTCACCGTTGACGGCCCATAGCCGACTTCCAAAGTTAGGACCTATGCCGCAGTGCGGCTTCCGCAAACCGGCCATTAGTGCTGCGCGCAGCATTTAGGGAATAGAGATGACCCAGCGCGAACACATTCAAACCTACGCACTCCAAGTTTTAAAAAATGAAGGCTTCCAACTGCTCAACGATGGTTGTGCGAAATCACAACACATGGGAGTACTGCAGGCAGAGACATTCAAGCAAGACAGCACCTGCTGATCGCTAAAAGGTACTCAAAGAGTCCAATCGTGATGATTGATATAAAAACAGGTATCAATTCACGGCGCGATGCAGTGGCTGCTTGCGGAGCGTATCTCCTTGCGTAGGGCAACAGGGGCTCATGCTATGAAGCGCGCAGCTTCATGACAATATACAACAAAGAAAACGGGCCCCTGAGGGGCCCGTTGAATTGTGTGAGTGGTATGGTAAGTGGGCTTTAGAAATCGTCTTAGTTAGTCGAAGGGATTGGCGTTGGCGTTGATTTCTAGGGCGCGGTCGACAATGCTTTCGCCAATCTGTGGTTTGAATTCTTCAAAAATCGGTTCGAACGCTTCGCGCCATGCCTGCCGCTCCTGATCGGTCAGGCTGATAACAATGCCGTCGTCTTCAATGATGTTCTCACGACTGATTTGGTTGAGTTCAAAAGCGAAACGGTTTCGTTCATGCGATACAAGTTTCATAGTATCAACAAAGATTGCGCGCGTTTCCGCATCCAGACTGTCAAGGAACGCAGTCGTTGTAAAAACCATATATCCCAGATAATGATGGCTGGTCTCGGTCGTTGCGGCCTGCGCGGTATAGAAACCTTTAGAGTCAATATTTGAGAACGTGTTTTCCTGGCCTTGCACTTCGCCCGATTGCAGGCCACCCAGAACATCTGCGAAGGCCATCTTCCGCGGCGTTACCCCCATCGTATCAAGCATTGCCGCCATGATTGGAGAAGAGGACTGCACTCGGAAAATCAGACCGTCAGCATCGCGCGGTAATCGCATCGGACGCGTGGCCGAGAAGTGACGCATCCCGTTCGACCAGAAAGCCAATCCGTAAAAGCCATCATCCTCAAGCTGATCATAGAATTCTTCGGTCGCATCGGAGCTTAGGAATTCAAGTGCATGAAGCGGCCCGTCAAACAGGAATGGCAAGTCAAACAGAGCCAGCTTGCTTGAAAACTGAGTCAATTTGGTTGGTGAGGGTGCTGCGAAATGCACTTCACCATCCAGCATCGCCTGCCAGAGGTTTTCATCATCTGCATATAGTTCACTATTGCCAATAACCTGAATGCAATACCGACCATCGAGTTGCGTATTGATCGCATTTGCATATGCCATTGCCGCTTCGCCTTTGGGATGGCCCTGTAGTGAGGTGATCAGGCTGAAAGTCAGCACCTCTTCCCCTTGATCGCATTGCGCGATCAGCTGCGCCGGAAACGCTGCAAGCGCGGCAAGTGTGAGTGTTTGTAGAAATTTCATTGTTCTGTCCTCGTTTGGAGGGATCCTGGACGGAGATCACGACATGAGCTTGTCAGATCCGTGGTGATTTGGGATTGTTTGGGTGGCCGTCGCATCAGTTGCGTGCGACGACATCCCGGACCCAGACCTCGACACGGCGGTTGATCCGGCGGCCTGTATTGGTCTCGTTGCATCCCAGTGGGGAAATCTCGCCATACCCGATGGCTTGCAGGGCGACATTGGCCTGCAGGTTCGGGTTCTCGTCCAGCAGTTGCTGCACCACTTGTTGCGCGCGGCGTTCGGACAATTGCCGGTTCAATTCGGGATCACCGACCGAGTCCGTGAAGCCCACAAACACGGCTTCTTTGTTGCGATAGGCATCGCTGCTCAGCAGCCGGGCCAGGCGCACGACATCTTCCTGCGCACGGGCATCGAGATTGCTTGATCCGGTCTCGAACCGGAAAGTGGTCGACAAACGGTCCGAGCTGATCAGCTGCTCCATCATCTGTTGCAGCTGCGGGAAGGTGGAGAAATCCCGGTTGGCCACAACCGCCGAGGCCACACGCAGACCCTGGCTATCAACCGAGGCTTCACGGATCGTCTGGTCGATAAAACCGGCGTTCGAGATCAGGCCCTGCGCCTCTTCGGACAGCGCAAAATCCAGCATGCCTCGGGCATGGACCGGCAGCTGATCATCAGCGGTATACATGTAAAGCAGGCGGGTCAGCGGGTATTCTTCGGTCTTGATCGTAAAGGCATTGGGCGGGGTTTGCAGCCCACACACACCTTCAATCGCCAGCGCCTTGGCACCATCGCCATCGGCGAAGTTGGTAAAGCCAAGCCCGTTGGGGTCGATGGACACGATGTCCGACAGTGCCTCATCGCTTTGCACGAGGATCACATTATCGGCGATCTGCAGACCATTGGGGCGCATCAGCAGGTTGTCAAAGACCTCGCGGATGCCCGAGTTGGTGTCGCGCACATAGATATTGATCGGCGCATCGGGGCCGCCCAGTTCCGCCCAGTTGGTGATCCGCCCGGCAAAGGCCAAGGCCGCGTTCTGTTCGGTGATCGCGCGGACAGGATTGTCAGGTGAGGTGACAAGCAGTAGCCCGTCAAGCGCCACGATATGCTCATTCTGGGTCGCGCGGATATCGCCAAAGCCTGCCTCTTCAAAAGCGCGGGCTTCTCGATTGCGCGCCGGGCGCGAGGCCAGCGCAATCGCCGCATCGCCGCGCAGCAGGTCCGTCAAACCATCAGTGGTGTTAGAGGCCGCAACGTCAACCGCAGCGATCTTGTCACCAGAGGCGCTGACGACCTCATAACTGACAGCCCCGTTCTGGCTCTGCGCCTGCGTGATGGCGCCGAATGTGTCGATCTTGTTGCTGCTGTAAGCGCCGAGCAGGCTGGGCACCAGATCCTTGCCCAATGTCCGCGATCCCGAAATCCGAAACTCTGATGTCTGCGGCAGGGTCACAGGACAGGCCGCCCCGTCACACCGCACCATGCTGGCATCCAGTTCCAACTGCCCCAGAACCGTGCTTATCGTGTAGCGCTCACCATCAAACGCCAACAAATCACCCGCGATCGTCACACCACCATCCAGCGCCGTCAATGTCACATCTTGGGCAAACGACGACGTGGCAAGGGATAGAAGTGTTGACGCATAGAGGAGCGTTTTGGTTTTGGTAATCATCTATTTGGGTCCTTGTTAACCAATTCAAAATTCTAAGAGCCAGATCGCGAAATCGGCCTTTTCAGCTGTTGCTGTCCGAGAATTGGAGACTCAAGTTGTCAAAGATGAGGCATATTGATCGTGTATACTTATAATTAAATCAGTACTAATATGGTTCAGTAATGCTCATTTTTGTTTAGTTTTCGTTATTTGTTTGCGTTGTCATTTATAGACGACTATTTGAATGCGAATTATCTGTTAGCCTGAAAAAATGAAACTTCGCCACTTCCGTATTTTCGTCGTACTCGCCGAAGAGCTTCACTTCGGGCGCGCGGCCGAGCGGCTGCATCTCGCGCAACCCGCGTTGTCGGCGCAGATCAAACAGCTTGAATATGACCTCGGCGTCCCGCTTTTTGTCCGTACGACGCGGCGTGTCCGGCTCACATCCGCAGGCGAGGCATTGTTGCCAGAAGAGATTGCGAAAATCTCGCAATCCTAGGCAGCGGTCCGTATCGCCAGGTCAGCCGGAGAAGAAGGCGCGCATATCCTAAAGATCGGCAGCGTGGATTCTGCGACAGCTGGATTGCTGCCCAGCCTCGTTCGCCGTTTCAGAGGCGCATACTCCCACTGCGGCGCAAGTGTGGCGGACCTGCACAAAAGGCCAGCCTACAACAGCAAGAAGCTGACACATTCTTTGGTCAAAAAGAGCATGTAACTAGTGCGAATGTTTGCGTGAGCAGGCAGCAGCGGCTTTAATTATGATCTGCTGCTGCCTGTCCTTTCGGGACTACAAGGGGCTGCCGAACACGATGCATCAACGGGCGAGCCAGTCATCAATGCGATAGACTCTTTTTCTGCCTTTGACCTCAGCGACCTGAACGGAGATAGCCTCGCCAATTCGCATATCCAGCAATCCGCTTCGCCTCAAGACACCTGACCCCAAAAAGACGTCTTCATGGTCTCCGTAGCAGTTAACAAAGCCATACCCCCGGCTGTCGTCGAACCATTTCACCCGGGCTGGAACAAAACCGCCGGACACTTGGTCGGGAGCAACCTCCTCATCAAAATGAGAGTTGGGATTGGAGCTCTCAATTGAGATAATCTTTGTGACTCTGTAACCGTTTGTCGATTGCTCATATTGAAACCATATCGTCGAACCTGCGGCCAAGCTGCTGCGCCCAAATGCTTGTAGGACATGCTCGTGCAGCAAAAAATCACCGTCTAGCTCTGGTGTGGTCACAAATCCCATATGCTTGTTTACGCTGTACCATTTGAGCGTTCCTTGGATGGCTGTGGACTGTTTGGTCGAAAGAACTGCCCTGACATTCATACTTCTCTCCTCGTTAACGGGTTTTGATGTTTCGGAAATTACGACACAAGCTAAGGATGAATGTGTCAAGAGTTAGCAACTTATAGGACTTTCGCGGGACACAGCCCGCAGCGCCTTTCCGTTGCTGCTTAGCTTGCATCACAGCTTGCTCATGATCGACAATAGCTCTCTTGGCGGCGTCTGTCGGACCATAATGCTCGACATAGAACGCCAAGGCATTTGCAAGTTCTTCGCACTGACAGTGTCTCATTTCCAAGGCGACCTCCTAAAAATGAAGCATCGGCGAGATTCCCTAATAGATAGTTAATGGAATGGTGGCGGTTGCAGTTTCCCTACGTGACCAACGCGATGATCCTCGAAGGAACCACAGCCAACAACTGGAGATTCGCAGTGTATTCAAGCTATCAGCGCGCCGAACAAAGCATTCGTTTCACCTCAAGAGGCGATGCTCCTTTGCGAGCCAACGAGGAAACCCTGTCAGAATACCGTCGTCTCTACCGAGCGGCCTTTGCGCCAGAAACGCTCCGCCACCTGGATCATTGCCAGAAACAGTTTAGTCGCTGGTGTCTAAAGAACGGCTTTTCTGATCAACCGCCAATTTCTCCTCTCCAAATCTCTAAGTACGTCGAGTCACTCGGTGGGGTTGTCAGCACACAAACGATCAAGAACCGTGTTTGGGCTATCGGAGAACTTCACAAGTCCCATTTCTTGCCCTCCCCTTGCAAGCATAGGCTGGTCGTAATCACCGTGAGAGCTATGCAGAGGCGCTACGGTGCAGCCGTGAAGCAAGCTCCAGCGCTCTGTAGGGCGGAGATTGTTGATATGTGTAATCGGCTTGGCAACTCGCCAATAGATGTACGTGACAAGGCACTCATACTGACAGCATCTGATACGTGGTGCAGAGCCTCAGAGATCGTTGCGATGAGAGTAAAGGATGTGGAACAGCAACCCGACAATTCAGGCACCGTTTTCCTCCGAAACTCGAAGTGTGACCCATACGGGAGAGGGGAACACGCCTATCTCTCCACGCATGGTTTTCGAGCTATCATGCACATGATTGAAAGCGCTGAGAAGCAACCCGAAGACTTCTTGTTCAGTTCATTTCGAGGTCGCTCACCCGGAGGTCAGCTCGCTCCTACGACGGTATCACGCATTCTCAAAAAGGTTTCAGGACGACCAGAGGTCTCAGCCCACAGCACCCGAATTGGAGGCGTCCATGATGCCTTGAGACTAGGATGTGACCTTGTCCAGATCATGACTTCAGGACGATGGGCATCACCCGAAATGCCCGCAATTTACGGTAGAAAACTGATGGCGTCCAAGTCAGCCGCCGCTGATGTGTGCAGAGCATACGAAGACCTCTTTCGGAACTCTGACTGACGTCGTTTCGGTATTGGAAGCTGAAACGGCTTCTCCCTATCGTCTGTTCACTCACTTGAAGAACAGGCTAACAATAAAAGCCGGAGATCTGTGACCAAGTTCTCAAGGCCAATACCACCGGACCCTTGCTTCCTTCTTCAACGACAACGCCAACAGCTTCACCTGAATCTAAGCCAGATGTCATGGTGCTGTTAATTCCCGGACGCTTGCTTCAAAAAACTGAGCAAAATCAGTTACTGGTTGTGCTGTTATTTCCTGGATTGTATCCTTAATTTCGGGACTGTGCCTTTAATTCTCGGACGGTTCGTTTTGTGGGTAAGTTGGATAGGCCCCGGCGCTTGGCAAAGGAAACAGAGAACTCGGAAGATTGGGCGCTCGCTATTGAGCGGGCTGATATATTGCGTCCGATCTTAGAACTGGGCCGATCTGGCCACGACGTGGGTCCGCTGTTGTTGGCTGCGGCGGAAGAGATCGGCGTTTCCCGTAGTTCTGTTTGGGAGTTTTATCGACGGTTGAAGCAAAACGATGGGCGGTCGAGCGCATTGCTTCCCAAGCGCCGTGGTCCAAAACGCGGGTCACGTCGTTTGGGTCGAGAGGTTGAGGCCATCATTGAGCGCGTTCTACGCCGACACTATTTGGTGCCCGAGCCACCCAGTTTCCTCCGGATTGTGGGCGAGATCCAGTCGGAGTGCGGGGCCTGGGGATTTCGCCGCCCAACCCGCCGTACGATCAAGGCCCGCCTAGACGCGATGGACCAGCGTGAAGTGCTGCGGAAGCGGAAAGGAGCTAAGGCCGCCAGACAGGTATTCGAAGCGAGGGCAGGGGGGTTGGATGTGGAACACCCGTTGGAGGTTGTCCAGATTGATCACACCTTGGCAGATATTATCCTCGTTGATCAGGTTGAACGCAAACCTCTGGCACGACCATGGCTGACACTCGCGATCGACGTCGCGACGCGTGTGGTTCTGGGTGCCTATGTTACTTTTGACGCACCTTCCGCCCTGTCCATTTGCCTTTGCCTCGACCACTGTGTGCGGCCGAAGTCCATCCGGACACCGAGTTCGCTGGAGCAACTTTATTGGCCGACAGCCGGGATTCCACAGGCCATCCATGTCGATAACGGGCGGGATTTTCGTAGTGACGCCTTCCGATCGGCCTGTGCGGAATGGGGCATCTCGATCAACTACCGGCCGCCGGGTCGCGTGCACTTTGGCGGACATATCGAGCGCCTGATCGGCACGACTATGGGTGCTGTGCATGTACTGCCGGGAACGACGCAATCTTCGCCAAAAGACAAGGGCGAGTATGAGAGCGCTGCCAAGGCCTCAATGACCCTGGATGAGTTTGAGGAATGGCTGCAGCTGGAGATTTGTCGGTACCATAATACACGCCACAGCGGATTGCGGCGAACCCCGCTCGCCGCCTGGGCCGATCTTGGGGGCGACGATGCTGGCCGGCAGGTCGTGGACACCGATGCCTTCCGGATCAGTTTCCTTCCGTCAGAACGCCGCCAACTTGGCAGGACTGGGATCAACTTGTTTTCTATCGGCTATTGGAGTGACGCCTTCGCGCTGATGATCGGGCGCGGCGCGGGGAAGGTTACAGTCAAGTACGACCCGCGAGATATGTCCCGGATTTGGGTGGTCACAGACGATGGTCGAACAATTGCGGCGCGCTACAAGGATCTTTCGCGGCCCAAAGTTTCCCTTTGGGAGTCGCGGCGCGCCAATGCAATCTTCCATGAGCGGCACGGCGGAAGGATATCGGAAGCAATTCTGTTCGGGATCATTGAAGAGCAGCGGCGCATCGCCCATGCGTCGCGGCAACGGACGCTTACGGCGCGCCTGGACGAAGAACGCAAAGCACGCCTGCCAAACGACAAGCCGAAGCGGGATCCGTCCCGAGAGATGTTCGCAATTGATACAAGCAACCCCAACCTTCCAACTTACCCGATAGATGACTTTGATGGACCTCCTTGATGCGACTTGATCTCATTCGCAGCGATCGCTGGATCGCCTTTGACCGCGCAACCATTGTTCTCAACAGATTGACATCCCTGATGGAAATGCCTCGGCAGGCCAGAATGCCGGGCCTCATGGTTTATGGCAGCTCCGGCATCGGCAAGACCATGATCGCCAAGCGGATGGAGAGCCTCTACCCGAGTAATTATCGCTCTGACCTCGGGGTGACGCGCACGCCGATCCTGCTCCTGCAGGCGCCGCCTGCACCGGATGAGCGGCGGTTCTATCAACATATCCTGGCGTCGATCGGCGCGCCGATGTGGGGCCGTCACACCATCTCCGAACTGGAGGTGCGGGCTCTCAGCCATTTGCGCGGCATGGATCTGAAGATGATCATGATCGACGAGGTCCACAATCTCCTTGCCGGAAGCTATCGGGAGCAACGCCGGTTCCTGAACATGCTGCGCTTCCTTTCCAATGATCTATGCGCATCTCTCGTCGTCTTTGGTGTCAACGAAGCTGCTGAGGCCGTTCGCGGTGACGAGCAACTTGTGCGCCGCTTGGACGAACATTTTCTGCCACTCTGGGATGACGATGTTGAGTTTTCCCGGCTGGTCCAGACTCTGATCGCCGCAATGCAGTTGGAGCGTGGGTCCGGTCTAAGTGTTCAGTCATTGCGCACCATCCTCGCAATTACGGGCGGCATCACGTCGCGTGTGTTCACGATGATCAAGGCGCTCTCCATCGATGCCATTGAAACGGGCGAGGAGCGGATCACTGACGAGGCCGTCCAGTCCTGGCAGCCAATCTGGGCCAAACATAGTTGGACCGTTCGGAACCAACCACAACCGGCATTTTAGTGTGCCGCAAACCTCTGCCAAGACGTCCGGCACCTTATCCGGACGAGCTGCTGTCAAGCTGGATCGCCCGTCTGGCAAACGCCAACTTTTGTTCGGTATCAGAGCTCTGCCGATATCTGGGGATTGGTCAAGAACGCCCGCCGGAAACGCAATCAGATTTGGCGGGCGTAGACATCGACGGTTTCTGCGCAACGTTACGTCTGCCGCCGTTGCAGCTTGGCAGCATGCTGCTCCAGCGGCGGGTTGAATTCCCGGTCGAGTGCATTTCGTGGTCGGATTTTCAGCACTGTCCCGCGTGCACTCATAAGGTATCCGGGATATCTCTGCGCCATTGGCGCTACGCGTGGTCCTTGCAATGCGAAGTCTGCGGGTCCGAGCTGTCGCCAGTGCGCCGTGATCCAGCGACACATGTGCACCTACCCACCCGGCTCCGCACCCGCGCCAAAGAAGGAGCGAAGTGGCTGAGGCTCGCCAATCGGCACAGGGACCGGCATGCTGGTCGACGGATGGATTTGACGCTGCAAGCCTCTGGTGTGCTCGCGCCGGAACTCCGTCACGGCGCGCTCTTTTCCCAAAACCGAATAGATCGCTTCAAAGCCCTCGCCGCCATCAATCTTGGAATGACCCGGCCTTTGCTAGCGGTTGCGTTGTTGATGAAGAACGATCCCACCGTGGAACGCAAACTCCGTGCTGCCTTCCCGCATAGACGGAAACTGGTGGATCGATTGGCAAGCCTTGCCGGCAAACTACGGATTCTCAGCGTCTGGAGCGGAGACAATCTCAAAGGCCAACTAAAGCGACACCCCGCATATATCAGCGCTTCGCCTCAGCCCGAGTATCTCGCAGCGGCAAAGTTGGCGATCATACAACTCGGTGCAAATGCGGACCGCAGCGAACTGCTCAAGTACGCCGAAAGTATCCTTCAATCTGCCAGACAGCGATCTGTGGATATCCAGTAATTAAAGGCACAAGACTCGTCCAAATCCCTGCCAATACATCAGCGTCCAAGAATTAAGGGCACAGTGACATCTCCGAATACGACTTCCCCGATTACGTGTACGCCGATAATCAGGCTGGCCAGGGCATGCGCGGCTTTCACAACCTT
>CANNFU010000017.1 GCA_947503965.1 uncultured Paracoccaceae bacterium | reverse complement strand
AAGTGTCCACCATCGATAGTGGACACTTAGATGGCTCCAACGGAACGCGTTAGGTCGGGTTCAGCGGACGCTCACGAAGTGGCTTCAGGCCATAGCGCTGACAAAGCCACCAAGCTTCTTCCCGATTTGCGGCTTGCCCAATTGTCTGACCGCCCACGGGAGCAACATTACTGATCATCGAATCTTTCCGTTTCAAAGTAGTCTAACCGGCTCTTTGGCAGCGTTCGGATTGAAATCATGTAAGCATCCGAAACTGGTTCGCAATTATGCACCGACCCCTCTTTCGTATGAGACCTTGAATTGGCGTGGTGCCTTTGAAACTGTCCTTAGATCAATCAACAACTTCGGGCGGCCTGCAGCGGATGTCCGGAAAGCGGGTTGCTATCGCAACATCCAAAGGTCTGGTTGGACGGGAGCTAAGGGCCGTTGCCTAGTAATCATGGGTCAACAATGTGCCTAGGACGACCCAGTCAGAATTGCGCATCTAAGTATCGGCTAAAGCCATGATCGGTCCTACAATCAAACTCCGGATAGCCGTTTGCCGGTTTAACATGAGTGTCCCATTGCTCAGATAGCCAATCGATCTTCTTGAAAACGCCCGGATTGTCCACCGTTTCCTTGTGTGAGCGTTCAAGATGATCCTTGATCCGTAACGCAGTTTCCTCTGTGAGAAACGGTCCATTTCCATAGCTATCGCGCAAAGCCCAAACAATCGGAGCGAGGGACCAAACGCCATCCTCGCCTCGAACAATCAGTCTGTCCTCCTCTTTGCGATCCATCTTTTTCTTCACGAAATCTAGGGCACTCTTGCTCAATGCGATTCTTGGATTGACCGCTAGATTGCTTTCGACCCGGTAAGCCTCGACAATGGCCGGTCCCCAAGGTGTTGATCGCCGCTTTGAAATCGCTCCCAGCGACATGCCGCCTCTGATCCAGACACCTTGGCTCATAAGATTGACGGTGAGCTTTGCAAGCTCAATGAAGAGCTTTGAAACAGCAAGAGGGTCCGGTTCGACTGACATCACGATGCAATCGGAAAAGATGTGTCTATGAAATCCAGCTATGTTTTCAACTGGGTCAACTCTATCACCTTCGAGCAGTTTCATGTTGCCTACTATTGTCAGCGCAGTGTCCACGCGCTTAGCGATCTGGCCGCCTGGTCTTTTTGCTGCGTCGCTCACCATTGCACCAAAACCTAATATGTCGATGAAGACTACAAACCGTTTCTCAAAAATATCGCTCAAAGCCGTCTACTCCTCTGGCAAAGCATTCGTAGGTTTACCAAATTGCACCTGGAACGCTTGAGCTTAATCGATCTCGGTTTTTCTCGCAAAGACCCAAAGACACCGTCAGAACGAAACCGCTCTTGATGTCTGCTTTGGCGGCGCTGCACAGCAGCAAGGGTCGGGTCATTCAACGTCTGAAATGGGCCGTCAGCACAAGGCTTAGGTCGGATGTGGCGGCAAGGCTACGTTTGCTTGAGGTATTCCGCAATTGCAGTCAATCATGCTTTATCAATAGGGCGCCAAAGTTCGTCCTCGGCAGTTCGCTTTTTTGGAGAATATGGATGGTTTTATCATTAAGTGAAGTAAGGTGGCAAACGGTAGCAGCGGTGCTTTCCTTGCCAATAGCCGTAGCAGCGGCGTTTTTTGCCTGGAACGGGAATGCAGATGCTCGACGAATTGCTGAACGACAGAGTTATGAGGCATTTGTCGATACTCGGATTGCTCATTGCACGTCTCTTAGTCAAAGCTATGCGACCCAGAGTTGGGCTTACAGCGATGAAGCTGCGATCCCCGACCCGCAATTGGAGGAATTTGCCCACAAGTCCGTTGCCATTGCTCGCGCGGCGCGACTATGTCGCAACGCCAATTCCGATCTCTTGTAGTTACGGAGTTGTGTCGCAGCATTGGTCGACAAACCAGAGGGGCACTTTGTAACCGAAGTCGGTGCGGACGACGTAACCTACACCAATCTTGTTTGTTGACGACGCTAGGCATGAAGGATGCAGCTTTGACCAGTGTCCGCTCTCGGGAGGCTGCGGTGCGGCAATAATTGAACCATTGAGCGGCAGGTTTGGGCCGCCAACTGCGGTAACGATAATGGAGCCCCATATCGTTGCTCATTGGTGGGGGAGTCAGCGAAGCCCTCAAGGGAACCAGTTCTCAGGAGATCCAATTCGTAGGCGTCAGTACTCGGCAACTCTACACAGTGAGAGTGCCCAATCGCCCATAGGCGACAGAGCACTCTCCAATGGTTAAACGTTCTGCGGAAACAGAGCCTTTTTCGTTTCTTCATCGAAGTCCTGCTTGAACTCGAATTTCTCTTTCAACGCGTTGACCCGCTGTGCGGCGGGACGGGCTGAAATCTCGTTGAACAGCCGCTCAACGTTCGGGAACCGCGCCAGTCCGTCGTCGAAGATGTAGGGTGCAAAATTCATCCAGCCCCACGCGCCGATATCTGCAATCGAATAGTCCGTGCCAGCGATATAGGGGTTCGATTTCAAACGTTCGTCTAGGATCGCATAGTGACCTATCACTTCCTTTTCGTACCGGTTTTTTGCGTAGGGAATATCCTCCGGGCACATTTTAAGGAAGTGCACGGCTTGACCGGAAAACGGCGAGAGACCTGTTGCAACAAACATATGCCAGCTAAGCACCTGCGCCTTCCCGTCAGAGGACGCGGGCAGAAATTGGCCATGCTTGTCTGCCAGGTAAAGCAGAATGGCGTTTGAATCGAACACGGTGACTGCGCCGTCCTGCAACGCAGGCAGTTTGGCATTTGGGTTGACCGCAAGAAAGTCCGGCTCGTGTTGTTCGCCCTTGAAGGTATCCACGGGCTTGACCGCGTAGTTGAGCCCGAGCTCTTCAAGCATCAGTGCAACCTTCAGTGGGTTGGGGGAGGGGTGAAAGAAGAATGTGAGATCAGCCATGTCTTACTCGCTCGGCAGCGTGATGCTGAACACGTCGTACGGATGGAACTCTGGCGAGGACATCGAGAAAGCCTGTGCCAGATCAGGCAAGGACCCGGATTGCAGCGCTGCGACGACGGCGTCGACCGAGGCAACGTCATCCCATTGTGCGTAGTTCAGCACATAGCTGTTGTCGCGGCTGACATGCACCGACGCGCTGCGAAACCCCGGCATCTTGCTGGCATCGTTTGCCATCGCCGTGGTCAACTGCGTGGCCAGTTCATCAAGGCTCACGCCGTCATTGGGTTTCATGATGTTGACGAAAGTGACGTGATCGCTGTTTGTTGTCAGGGTCGCTGTTGCCTCTTGAGCCGACGCGAGCATCGGTGTGAAGATCAGGGCGGCGGCAAGCAGAGCGCCTTTCAAGGAGTGCAGATTTGAGGTAGGGGACATTTGGAATTTCCTTAGGTTTTGACAAATCAGTTGAAACTAGTGCGGCAACTAATTAATGTAGTGACTGTTACTAATATATGCGAACCAGCGTCAAGAGAATAATGTAATGACCACTGCAAAAAAAAGATCAAGAGGCCGACCCCGGAAATTTGACGTGGATGTGGGTGTTGTTCAGGCCCAAGCCCTATTTGCCGGTCGTGGTTTCGACACAGTGGGGATGAGTGAAATTTGCGAAACGTTGGGGGTCACGCCAACATCACTTTACGCCGCTTTTGGCAACAAGTTGGGTCTCTACACACGCGCGGTCGAGAACTATGCCAATTCGACCGGCAGGTTTGTCAGCGCTGCACTTGCAGCCGCCACGACACCCTTCGAGGTCTGGGAGAAAGTCCTTCGGGCGTCCGCCGAAGTGTATTCATCTGGGGACATCAAAGGGTGCATGGTGCTGAATGGTGCGTTGATGTCACAGGATGCAGAAGCTAACGCGCTGGTTGCCGCGCAAGCGGAGGCGACTCAGGCGGCAATAGCGGCGAGATTAGCAGAGTTGGGCGATCCCGATCCGAAGGAGTCAGCGGCAAGCATCCTCGTCCTGATGCGCGGGCTTTCCGTTTCCGCCAGAACGAACGCTAGCCGGAACGACCTGGATTCCGTTGTCGATCTGGTGCTGTTGGCCAAGCGTTAAAGGTGCAGCCTTGCTGGGAGCATGTAGGCTGTTTTGACTGCGGGTCGGCTCCCGACTCTGTCATGCCATTTCGACACATTTGGAAAGTCATTCAAGTCGATGCGCTGCCAGTCATGCCTCCGCACCCAGGGAAAGATCATCATGTCGGCGATGGAATACGCCCCCGTAACGTATGCCTGCCCGGTGAGTTGGCGTTCTAACACCCCATACAGATGCTGTGCTTCGCTGTTGTAGCGATCCCGCGCGTATGCTGCGTCTTGTGGGGCTTTGCGGTTGAAGTGGTGCGCTTGGCCAAGCATCGGACCAAATCCGGCGGCTTGCCAGAACAGCCACTTCAACACGTCGAACCGTTCCGTTGTGTCATGCGGCAGGAATTTGTCCGTTTTTTCAGCGAGATAAAGCAATATCGCCCCGGATTCGAAAAGTGTTTGCGGTGGCACATGGTCGTGCGGCGCATGATCGACGATCGCGGGTATCTTGTTGTTCGGATTGATGTCCAAAAACGCAGGTGTGAACTGTTCGTCTTTCTGGATGTTGATCGTATGCACCTGATAGTCGAGCTGCATTTCTTCCAGACAGATCGCGACCTTGTGTCCGTTCGATGTGTTCCAATAATAGAAATCAATCATCTTTAACCCCGAAGACGCTGATCAGATTCCCATCGGGGTCGCGAAAAAGGGTGGATATCGATCCTGTATCGTCCAGCACCAATTCGCGCCAAACGACATCGACGTGCTGGGAATCCAAATGTGCGGTAAACCCACCCAGATCAGGCACTTCAAGAACGATGGCCTTGAACCCTTGAGTAAGGAGATGATCCGGCGGTGCCGCATCCAGTTGTTTCAACCGCGATGAACCCGTCACCTCCAACAGTTCGAGTTGCAGCGCGCCGGAGGCGATGAATGCAACATGCGCTGATACAGGTTCAAAATAGGTTCGGGAGGTGACGCTAAAGCCCAGAACCCTTTCGTAGAAAGCGATGCTGCGGTCAAGATTTGCCACTGAGATCGCAACACTCTTGAAGGCCAGTTTGAATGTGGCATCAGTGTTAGACGCGGCATTCGCAAAGTTATCCTGCATGGTCTCGGGTCCTCAATTTTGTTTCTGCATGGTGCACGACGTCAAATGCGGGGCGTTTCGTCAGTGCTTCAAACCAATCCGTCACCGGGGCGGGCAATTCATATTCTGGCAACATTGTCAGCAGTCTGCTGATGCCGACGGCCAAGGGTATGTCACTCAGTCGCAGGCCTTGATCCAAGGTCTGCACATCCGTCAGCCGGTTTTCGGCCAGCAATGACATGTTGTGATCGATGCGCGTGAACAGCGCCCTTGCCTCGCCAGACTCAAAGCGCAACACCTTGTCCCGCCATCCTTCCAGAAACAGGGTCCTGATCGGTGGCCAATAGACGTTTGAATGCCAGTCCAACCAACTGTCATCAAAGGACCGCGCCTCTGGATCTGTCGGATAGATGCCGGTCGCGCCGGCTTTCGTCGCGAGGAACCGCAGGATGGCATGGGACTCCCAGACTGTAGCCGTTCCATATTCCAGAACGGGAATGGTGCCGTTGGGGTTCAGTCGTCGGAATTCCGGCGTATCGAGGCCACCAAAGGGGCCACCCACCTGCCGGTGATCTACCGTCAGACCCAATTCCGCACTCAGCCATAAAACCTTTTGTACGTTTGTGGACGTGTCACGCCCCCATAGGCGGATCATGCAGGCGGCTTTCCGCGCCGCCAATCAAAGGCGTGTATTTCAAGCGATGACCAGACCCCCGCCTGTGCAAAAGGGTCCTGATCCATGAAACGGCGTACAGCCTCGGGCGTTTCGGCCTCATAGATAAAAAATGACCCTTCGGGCTCTCCGTCCATTCCGACAAGGGGGCCACTTATGATGACCTTAGTGTCTGCCCTTGCCGCGTCCAGATGGACCTTGTGCCGGGGATGCAAGTCGCCACGGATCTTGGATACCCCGGGACGGTCGAGTGCTTTGGCAATGAAGTACATGGTCCCGTCTCCTTATGTGTTGCGCACAAGCGAGATGACGTTGTGCACGTGGTAGAACGGATTGGGCACACCGTATTCCTTTGCGCGCCTTTCATCGTCAATCAGGTCAAAATCGCGCACGAGGCTTTCCTTTACGCCAAAGACGACATCGGACTCGATGTAGGGATCACCCTCTACGAACAGATGGCTGGTGATCGGTTCATGACCTTCCGCCATCCCGATGAAGTGGATGTGTGCGGGCCTGTTGGGATGGCGGCCAGCCGCCAGAACCATTTCCCCGACCGGACCATCTGTCGGGATCGGATAAAAGCTCGGTAGAATGGAGCGGAACCAGAACGAACCGTCCTGCTGCGTGGTGAATAGCCCACGTAGGTTCAGGTCGGGCAGTTCCCCGGGCTTTTGAACGTCATAGAAACCATCTTCGTTCGCTTGCCAGATATCGACTTTCGCGTCGGGCAGCACGTTCCCGTCGGTGTCGGTCACTGTGCCTGTTACAACCAATGCGGCACCACCGCCGTGTCGCGCTACGTTTTCGCCGTTCGGATAGGCGGGGCTCTCGACCATATGGAACGGGCCAAGCACGGTTGATTCCGTTGCATCGGCGGGTTTGCGGTTGTTGATGGCATCAACAAGTGTAGAGACGCCGAAGACATCTGACAGCAGAATGAATTCCTGCCGCTTGTCATCGCACTTCTGTCCCACGGCGGTGAGAAATTCCAAGGCCTGCATCCATTCTTCCGTTGTCGGTTCGACTTCGCGGATTAAGGCATGCAGGTTGCGCACGATTGCCTCAGATACCTCCTTCAGCCGCGGGTTCGGACAGTCTGCATAGCGGCTGAGCACTTCTTCAGTTGCGTTTTCCTCGGTGAAATTTCTGGTCATTGGAGTGTTTCCTTTTGTGGGATGGAGGCAATCTCGCGCGCGGCGCGCAGAATTTCTGTGATGTCTCGAGAAGCTGCCTGAAGCATCGGTACGATGCTTTCCCGGAGCCTCTTTGACGGGTATCTTGTCGGCGTGGAACTGAAGTTTAGGGCGCTCAGAACGGCTCCGTTCGGGGCTGTGACGGGAACGGCGACCGAGATGAGACCTTCTTCCAGCTCTTGATCGACAATGGAGAATCCATCGCTCGCCGATGCCGAGATCGCGTCGCGTAAGCGGCTGCTCTCGGAGATGGAAAACCGTGTTCGACGCGGCAAGTCGACCAAGTCCAGAAAATGCGCGATTGCATCCTTGGGTTGGCTGGCCAACATGACACGGCCCATCGACGTATGTGCAGCTGGTAACCGGCTGCCGACCTCAAGATGGACAGATACGACGCGTCTGCTGGGCGCGCGTGCGACATAAATGATGTCGTGATCAACCATGACCGACATCGAACAGGCCTCGCCAGTCTCGTCAGCGACGTGTTTCATAGGTGGCAGTAGCGTGTTCCAGAAGGTGCCGTCAGCGATGGGTGTATCGGCCAACTTGCTGATTTTTGGCGTGGGCAAAAAAAGGCTTTGGCTTTGCCGCAAGTAGCCTTCGTCACAAAGCGTGAGCAGGAAGCGCCGCGCCGCCGCACGGCTGATCTCAACTCCCCGTGCGGCTTGCGAAATGGTGCAGCCCTCTGCCTGAGGGGCAACAAGCCGCAGTACTGACAAACCCTTTATCAGGGTCGAGCTGCGTTCTGAACCGGACCGGGACATCTGCATATCTCAGAACTTGCCAAACCGGAACGTCAGAACACCGCAAAGCACAAGGCTAAGACCAAGTAAGCGACTGGTCGTGATTGGGCGTTCCTGTCCACCGAACAAGGCGTAGTGATCAGCCAATGATGCCGCGACAAGTTGCCCGGTCACGACGATCATCAAGAACAGAGCGATGCCAATAATTGGCGCAACCGTAATGCCCGCCGTGACGAATGCCGCCCCAGCCAACCCACCGAGCCAGACCCACCAAGGGGCATCTGTAATAGCTGTGAAAACCGGTTCGCGCTCGTGCCACAGGGCGAATGGCAGAATGACAATGATACTGATCGCCAGTGAAAATAGAACGGCAGCAAAGGGGGATGCCAACCGGCGGCTGATTTCGGCATTCACCGCAGGCTGAATGCCCATCAACATGCCGCAGAGAAGTGCAGCGCTTGCGCCGAAGACAAACAGCATCATGGAGGGCCTCTTTTTTGTTGGGATGACAATCATGGCTGCAACCAGAACAACGAGATCGTGGGGAAAGCTGTCAAAATGATCATGACGATCGCCATGATCCCGACGTAGGGCATCGCGCCTTTGAAGATGTCGACAAGAGTGATGTCATCGCGATCCAGCGTCGCTTTGACGACATAAACCGTGATGCCAAAGGGGGGCGTCAGCAGGCCGATTTCGACGGCAATGATAGTGACGATCCCAAACCAGATCATCGGATCCCCAATGACGACGCCGTGGGTGATGTCCGGCACAATCCCGATCACAAGTGGAACGACAATCAGGATGATCGAGGTCGAATCCAGAAACATGCCCAACAAGATGATCACGGCAAAATAGCCGAGCATGAAGCCCCAGAAGGAGACACCCTGTTCCAGAAACATCGAAACGATCGCATTGGGGATGCCGGACATGACCAGCATTTTGGTGAAGGCAGAAGCCGCAACGATAAGCATCAGGATCGTGACGGAAATGACGCCGGTTTCCTTCATCACCCGCCACAGGCTGCGCCACGTGAGGGACCGGCGCAATATTGCGACCACAAGGGTTGCGGCGGCACCGACCGCGCCTGCCTGGGTCGGTGTAAAGACACCACCATAGATGCCGCCCATCACGATAAAGACCAGAAACAGGATCGGAAAAAGGGCCTTGAATATCTCTCGAACCGAAACCGGTGAAATATCATCGGCGATCGCCGGGCATCCGACGCGCTCGGGTGCGAAACGTGCCGCCAGATAGATGAACAGACAAAAGGATGTAGCAAGTAGAAGGCCCGGCAGGGTGGCCGCGATAAACAGGCTGCCGACGCTTGTTTCGGTCACAAATCCATAGATAATCAGCAGCAGACTTGGCGGTATCATCATACCCAGCACCGATGACCCGGCCACGGTTCCTGCTGCAAACCCCGGAGAATAGTGATGTTCTGTCATTTGAGGGACAGCCACGCGCGTGAACACAGCCGCCGAAGCGATGGAAATGCCGGTGATGGCGGCGAAGACCGTGTTGGCGGCGACTGTTGCAATGGCCAAACCTCCGTAAAGTCGGCGCAGCAGTGCGGCCATGACACGGTAGGCGTCTCTGCCCAGATCGGACGCATCGACAAGCAGGCCCATCAGCACAAACAAGGGCACGACACCGAAATCGAACTTGTTGATGGAACCGGTCGCGGCTGAGCGGATCGTCTTTACGGCGAGGGTAGGGTTGTCGCGGATCAACCAGACGCCGACCAGCGCTACTAGCATCATCGCGACCGGGATGTGCATTCCCAGAAGGATCATCGCGACCAGCGCACCAACGGCGACTGTGCCGATCCAGACACGGTCGGGATCGGGCGAAACGGAAACGATAAGGATGATCGCAACAAGAACGACGGACACCAGCACAACCGATTTCCAGGCGTGGCCAGCCGTGATGTCACGCAACTGGTGGATGGATTGAAAGGCAAATTCGATAGCCGTCATCACCACGCCCAACAGGATGATCGCCTTGATGGGCCACACCTGCATCGTGAAGATGCCTTGGGTACCGATGAACTCGCCATTCAGCAGCGCGGATGTGGTGGGCGCGATCAGGGACCATGCGAGCGCGCCGAAGATGCCAAGACCACACAGACAAAAGATCAAATTTAGCGCGGCGGCGAATGAGGGCGTGCGAATTTCCAGACTTGAGATCAGGAAGTCGGCGCGTGTCATGCGCTTTTCAAAAAGGGTGTGAGGCAGCTGTGCAAAAACGACGGCCACAATGGAAGCGGCAGTGAGTTCAACGACGCCGTAAAGGGGCCGCGAGAACACTTTGAGCCCGATCACATCGGCGCAAATCATCACCATGATCACGAAAATCCAGGATGTCGCTCCGGCGGCGAGAAACGCGGCGCATTTTGAAAATGCGATGTGCAGGCGGTCAAACCAGCTTCGTTGTCGTGATCCTTCGGGATCGTCAGCATCGAAACCACGATGCAAAAGGGTTGGTGAGCGCGACATATCTATTCCTCCCGAGTGCTGGCGTGCCCCGCGGCAGGATGTGCCACGGGGCTGCGTCTAAGCCGCGTTATTGATCCCAGTTGCGACCTGGCTCGATTCCGGCCGCGCGCACGGCACTCATGAAGGCGGCGAGGGTGTCCGGGCCCGCTGGATGGCGCGAGGCCCAGTCACCGGCCAAGTTTGGAAGTCGGTCGATCCACGCTTGCCGATCCGTCTCAGAAAGGGTTGTGACGGTGACAGCAGGATCATCACGCATGGCCTGAAGCGCGGTATCGTAGCGGACCTGCACCTGCTCTGCGTGAAGTGTTGCGTATTCCGACCCCAATTCGCGCAGGACGGTTTGGACATCGGGGGATAACCCGTCCCAGCTGTCTTTGTTGACGGTCAGCCCACCGGTGTATTGTGCGCCAACACCGACAAGGGTCAGGTAGGGGGCAACTTCGTGCAGCTTGTTGGGATAGGTACCGGTGATGATCGAGATGACACCGTCGGCAACACCCGTCTGCAGAGAGTTATAGTACGTTGGCAACGCGCCATTAACAGGCACGGCGCCAATCGCGGACATCCAGTTGCCTGAGGGACCCGGCGCAAGAATTTTACGCCCCTCCAGATCGGCAAGTGAAGTCACGGGGAACGTGGTCAGCAGATGATATGTTTCCACACCCGAAGATCCGAGAAAGACCTGATTGTGCGCCTCCCATGATTGCGCCATGGCCGGTACGGTTGCATTGATCTCATTCATGATGCGCATCAGTGTTGGCTGATCATCAATGACGAACGGTGCGAAATAGGTGATGGTCTGCAACGGCATCTTCGACTCCTCCCAAAGCCCAGCACCGACCCATCCCGCATCGACCAACCCGTCTTCGACGGCTTCGAGGGTATCCTGAAATCCAAATAGCGCACCGCCATAGCTTTCGGTCCATTCAACGCGATCTGGCGACCCCATCGCCTCAAGGCGCGCATTTGTCTGGCCGACCACGTGATCGGACAAGACGCCAACCCATGGAACCACCGTTGGATGGCTCGATCCCATCGTCAGATTGAACGTCTCGGCCGAGGCCGTGTGAGCGGTCAGCAGAACGGCTGCCGCCAAAGCAGGTTTGAGTAACATTATTTCCTCCCATGTTCGATAGTCGAACGAAAATTAGTTTATGTAATGATGTTGACAAAAATAAAGACAGCCGTCAAGAACGATTACTACAAAAATACGCACTTCCGGATCACCTTCCATGTGGGTCGATGTTTCGGTGGTTCGATATTCGAACAGAAGTAAGGAAAAGCAGATGGATACAGATACACTTGATGCGAACGCACGCGCCGATGTCCGCGAAGCCCGCGCTCGGATTACCAAAGCAGACCCGGCGACGCTGGACCTGCTTTTGCGGGATGCCAGAACGCATTATGGGTTTTCCGACAAAGAGGTCAGCGATGACGTTCTGAAAGAGCTTTACGACCTCACCAAATGGGGTCCAACCAGCATGAACCAACAGCCTGCACGGTTTGTTTTTGTGCGCAGTGCCGAAGCCAAAGAGCGTTTGCGTCCCGCATTGATGGAACCGAACCAAGGCAAGATGATGTCTGCCCCAGTGACTGCGATTGTTGCGTTCGATACAGCCTTTTTTGAAAAGCTGCCTGTCCTGTTCCCGCCAAACCCCAAGGCGCGCGACATGTTCGCGGACAACGCCGAAATGGCCGCGGGAAATGCGTTTCGCAACGGCTCCATGCAAGGTGCATATTTTCTGATCGCGGCGCGGGCACTGGGCCTTGATGCGGGGCCAATGTCGGGCTTTAATCCTGCCGCAGTCGATGAAGCGTTCCTTGCTGGAACCACATGGAAGTCTAATTTCCTGTGCAATCTTGGGTACGGCGACGAAGAGAAGCTGTTCCGACGTTTGCCGCGCTTGGACTTCGACGAAGTCGCACGAATCGTCTGAAGCACAGATGACGAGGTTCACCACATTATCGGACGCCATAAGAGACAATGTCTCGAACGGACAGTCTATCGCGATGGAGGGGTTCACTCACCTGATCCCCTTCGCCGCAGCCCACGAAGTCATCCGTCAGGGCGTCGAGGGCCTGACGTTGATCCGAATGACGCCGGACATCATCTATGACCAACTTGTCGGAGTGGGCGCCGCGCGCAAGATGGTGTTTTCTTACGCGGGCAATCCCGGTGCGGGCTTGCTTCACCGGGTCAGGGATGCGGTAGAAAACGGCTGGCCCCGTGCGCTCGAGCTGGAAGAGCACAGCCATGCCGCGATGGCGAACGCCTATCACGCAGGTGCTGCCAACCTGCCGAGCGCCGTGTTCAGAGGGTACCGCGGGACGGATCTGACAAACGTCAACCGGAATATAAAATCCGTCATCTGCCCATTTACCAATGAAAAACTGGCCTGCGTGCCCGCAATACGTCCCGATGTGACGATTATTCATGCACAGCGCGCTGATCGGAATGGCAATGTTCAGATCGACGGCATCGTTGGTGTTCAAAAAGAAGCAGTTCTGGCGGCCAACGTGGCCATCGTGACTGTTGAAGAGATTGTCGACGACCTTCGGGCGCTGCCAAACCGCAACGCGAATACCTGCATCCTGCCAGGTTGGTGTGTCACTGCGATCTGTCATGTGCCCATGGGAGCCGCTCCGAGCTATGCCACCGGCTATTACCCGCGCGACAATGATTTTTATCTGGAGTGGAGCAGGATTTCGTCAGATCGAGACAGGTTTCTGGCGTGGATCGAAGAACATGTTCTGGCTCATCCAGTCGACGCTTCAGTGCAGGAGGGTGCCCGATGACCGCCATTTCGCCCAAGGAATACATGACGGTTTCTGCCGCCCGACTGTTACGGAACGAGGATGTGTGTTTTGTCGGCATCGGTGCGCCGTCTGCCGCCTGTAATCTGGCCCGCCTGACGCATGCGCCTGAGATCACCCTGATCTACGAATCCGGTACAATCGCCACGACACCCGACCGGTTGCCGCTGTCTATCGGCGACGGAGATCTGCACGATACGGCGCTGACAACGGTGTCCGTTCCAGAGATGTTTCAATACTGGCTTCAGGGTGGGCGGATCAGCATTGGCTTCCTTGGCGCGGCACAGCTTGACCGGCGCGGTAACCTGAATACGACAGTCATTGGCGACTATGATGCCCCGAAAGTGCGGTTGCCGGGTGGCGGCGGCGCGCCTGAAATTGCAACCCAAGCGCGCGAAATCTTCATCACAGCCGAACAGTCCAAACGCACGTTTGTCGACAAAATCGATTTTCTGACAAGCCTTGGCCACGGCCAGTTCGGCGAAAGTCGTGGGACGTTTGGCGTTCATACCAAGGGTCCTACGCGACTGGTTACGGATCTGGCCATATGGGACATGCTGGACCCTGAGGGGCGCAAGGTTTGCGATCCGGACTTCCAGGCACAGACGGCGGAATTTGTGGTTGTCTCGCTCCATCCCGGCGTGACGCGCGACGATGTCGTAGGCTCGGTCGGGTGGACCGTTCGATTTGCGCCCCACCTCGAGGTCACGCCCACTCCAACACCGCTTGAACTCGAAACCTTGCGCGCATTGCACGCTCGGTCTGCCAATAGCCAATAGGAACACCTGAAGAATGCGCGCCTTTACATATGAACCACAAAAATCCCGTGTCATTTTCGGCTCGGGCACGATCACTAATATCGACGGAGAAGCCGAGCGGCTTGGCGTCAAGCGATTTCTGGTGCTGGCGACGCCAGAGCAAGCAGATCAAGCGGGGCAGGTCGCACAACAGGCGGAAAAGCGGGTCGTTGGTATGTTCGCAGGCGCGACAATGCACACACCGACCGATGTCACCGAGCAAGCCATGACATCGCTCAAGCAGCATGATGCAGATGGTATCCTCGCCGTTGGTGGCGGTTCGACAATCGGCCTTGGCAAAGCAATGTCGGTGCGCGCGGGACTGCCGCATATCGCTGTACCCACCAGCTACGCCGGATCGGAAATGACCCCGATCTTGGGTGAGACGGCGGATGGGAAAAAGCTGACCCGACGTGACCCCAGCATTCTGCCTGCGACCGTGATCTATGATGTTGATCTGACACTTAGCCTGCCATGGTCCATGACGGTGACGTCTGCGATGAACGCCATGGCGCACGCTGTGGAAGCGCTCTATGCAAAAGACCGCAATCCCGTTGTCGAAATGCTGGCTGAACGGGGCATCCGCGCTTTTGGAACGTCGCTTCGCGTGCTCAAATCAGCCCCGGATGATCCGGACGCTCGAAGTGATGCATTTTTTGCTGCATGGGCGTGTGGCACCTGTCTGGGGCAAGTCTCAATGGCGCTTCATCACAAACTTTGCCATGTTCTTGGTGGCACATTCGATTTACCTCACGCTGCCACACACACCGTTATCCTGCCACATGTGACCGCATTCAATGGAGGGGATGGACAGCTTGCTGCTATCAATCGTGCCTTGGGAGGGACCAAGCCAGGTAAAGCCCTGTTCGATCTTGCAGCGGATCTCGGAGCACCCCTTGGTCTGGCGGGACTGGGATTTTCACAAGGTGACATTGCGCATGCTGCGGACGTCGCTATGGAAAGTCCGTATTGGAACCCCAGACCATTTAAACGCAGCGATATCATCGCTATTTTGAACGCTGCGCTGCGCGGCGAGCGCCCCGTAGGATGAGCACGCGGGACGTCTATATTTGTGATTACGTGCGGACGCCCATTGGCCGGTATGGTGGCGCGTTATCGTCCGTTCGCGCGGATGACCTCGCGGCGATTCCGATCAAGTCTCTCATGGAACGCGCACCTCATATTGCCCCCGCATATCTGGGCGAAGTTGTTTTCGGGTGTGCAAACCAATCGGGTGAAGACAACCGCAATGTCGCGCGTATGGCGCTCTTGCTGGCCGGTGTTCCTGATTCCGTTCCGGCAACAACGCTCAACAGGCTGTGCGGGTCCGGGCTTGATGCTGTTATGTATGTGGCACGCGCCATTCAGGTCGGCGCTTATGACCTTGCAGTTGCAGGTGGCGCAGAAAGCATGTCGCGCGCGCCTTTTGTGATGCCAAAGGCAACTTCCAGCTTTTCAAGATTTGCTGAGGTTCACGATACGACTATCGGCTGGCGCTTTGTTAATCCGGAGATGAATGCCGCTTACGGTGTCGATTCCATGCCGGAAACGGCTGAGAACGTTGCAGAAGACTTTGGTATTTCGCGTCAGGATCAAGATGCGTTCGCACTGCGATCTCAGGTACGGGCGGCCGCTGCACAGACCAACGGCAGGCTTACTCAGGAGATCATCCCGGTTCCGATAGAAGATCGAAAGGGCAATGTCACCCTGGTCGACACGGACGAACATCCGCGATCGACGACCATGGAACAGCTCGCTGCGCTAAGGGCACCATTCCGGTCGGGCGGCAGCGTTACGGCGGGAAATGCATCGGGGGTGAACGATGGTGCTGCGGCTCTTTTGCTTGCGTCTGGTGGGGCGGTTAGAACGCATGGGTTGAATCCCATTGCCAGAGTTCTAGCGGGTGCAACTGCTGGCGTATCGCCTAGAATTATGGGCATGGGTCCCGCACCAGCAACTCTCAAGCTTTGCCAGCAGATCGGGATGAAACCGACAGATTTTGATGTGATCGAACTGAACGAAGCCTTCGCGAGTCAGGCCTTGGCGGTTCTGCGCAAACTCGGGATTGCGGACGATGCCTCTCACGTCAACCCCAATGGCGGCGCGATCGCGCTTGGACACCCCCTTGGAATGTCGGGAGCGCGGCTTGCCGGCACTTTGGCGCTGGAATTGCAAAACACGGACGCACGTACTGGGCTCGCCACGATGTGCATCGGGGTCGGTCAAGGGATTGCCTTGGCCTTGCAGAAGCCTTGAAAAGAACGCTTAGTATAAATGTCTTTGCGTATGCAGTAACGATAATCTCCAGTTATCGTTACCCTATGCGGATGGGACTTGGTCTTGGTGTTGGACGTCCGCTTTGAGGAAGCTGCATCGCAGCATTGGGCTTCGTCGTGGGCGGCAGCTTTGGGCCGCTTCGATCCTTGAATGGGATGCAGTTCACCGATGGCATCAGTGAATTGCCCGAACCGGACGACGATATAGTTGCCGACAACGATGCGCGGAATGCAAAGATAGTCTCTTACCAAAAGTTGGAAACTCGTTCAATCAAGGCTTGGGAGCATTGGCGAAAAGGGCTTTGAACAATTCTTCTGAACGGCGTAGGCCGTCGTTCGTTAGAGCCAGCGACTTTGCCTCGCCGACCGGATCCAGAATGAGTCCCTTTTGGTGCAGCCGTCCGAGTACATCCCAGTCGTGGCCCTTCCAGGCGCGGCGGCCGTCGTGCAGCGTCAGCCAAAGCAGCGCCAGAACCGCGTCGTCAACATTGTCCTCATTGATTTCCATAGTCGCGGGGAACGCCAGGAATAGGGGTTTCGTCAAGCTGCAATGCGGTAAGTGGCTTAAGTGATCAAGGACCGCTGTGGGCCGCGAGCTATGACCGACGAGTTGTTTAACCCCAGATGCTGCGTTCCATCCGAGGTCGGCTCTGAGCACAGTTTGTGAGTCCGGTTTTGATGCTGCGTGCGTTCGCGGCGTGCTGTGTCGGATCTGACGCTTGACAAGCTGATCATGAAGGAAGCCGCATCGGGAAACTTCTGAGCCGTTCGCGTACACCCTTGCCCAGAAGCACTTTCCTTGCCGGCCGGAATTGACCTTGGTTGTGTTGCGCGTTGAACGCTCGGAGTTTTCTGTGTCTGCAGATAGGCGAGCGGTAAACCCGCGCGACATATCGGCATGTTCGGTTTCTCGATTGAAGGATCGAATGCTCTACTTCCGCATCCAGCACGAACAACCCGGCGTTCTGGACGAGATCGCTTTTATCGATGCCCGGGTGAATGGCACTGCATTACTTCTGATCATACAAGGGCCCATGCATGTGGTCATCAGATTAATGCAACAGTTCCAATTGGACGACTAAGTTGGGGCTGATCAGGTTTTCTTGACGAAAGTCTAGCTCGTCGCGTCCGGTTCTGCTCCAGCGGATAGAGTCTCATATTCAGGATCCCCGTCAAACCGCCTCGCCTTCATTGCGTTTTGCGGGGTCAACCTTCTCATCGGATTTGCCCAAAAAGTTAGCAATGGTCTCGAGACCATCAAAGTTCTCGCAAATTACCTTGAAGACAACGAGAAACGGCACCGCAACCAATGCGCCGGGTATGCCCCATAACCAGCCCCACAAAACGACAGTCAAAAAGACGGCCACAGTGTTCATCTCCAATCTGCGGCCTACTAACGTTGGGGTCACGAACTGCCCCTCAACTCCAGTCAATATCTGATATGCAATAGGCGCGGCTAAGGCATAGTAGATACTATCAAATTGAACGATTGCCGACGCGCCGACCAAGACCGTTCCGACAAGCCCGCCAACGAAGGGGACAAAATTGAGCAGAAAGGCGGCGATGCCCCAAATGTAGGCATAATCCAACCCCAGCAAATATAGGGCGATAGCAACGGAGACGCCAAGGCCGGCATTGATCACAGTGATGGTCAGCAGATAACGCGAGACTTTACGCTCGATATCGTAGACTGCTGTGAGAGCACGTTTCTTTCCCGTCATGGATTTAAACGACTGCACCAACTTGATATAGAACATGTCTCCTGATGCCAGCAGGAACGTAGCAAGTATCAGGGACACAGCGACCGTTGTAGCAAAACTTGTCAGAGTGCTCACTGCGCTATCAAGAAGTGATGGCTGGCGAATAACAACCTCTTGGACAGGTTTTGATCCATCACCTTCAGCCATTTCCTCAACCTCTTCTGATGCGTCCCGTACATCGTCAATGGTTTCGGATATTCCTGACAGTTTGTCTTTCAACGTCGCACCGATTTCGGGCGCATTTGCAACCCAGGAATTCACCGTTCCAGCAGAGAAAATAACCGACCCCACTATCAACCCGGCTGTCATGACGATAAGAAATATCGCTGAAATTGCATGCGGGATTCCAAACTTGTGAAAGAACCGTGTAAGAGGGCTCAAAGTTAATGCGATCAGAACCCCAAGTAGAACCGGGAGCACTAGGTCCTTTGCGAAGTAAAATGTTACCAAAACCGCAATCGTCGACAGCACTGTAAGGCTTCGCCGCATACCAACGAAAACGGGATACATTTCTTCCTCTATTGCGTGGGGTTTTTTTGCGTCTTCCGAGTTACGTTCAAACATAATTGCCCGCTTCGTCGATTGATGGAAAACGGCAATGTGGCGTCATCGCAGTAATCGCCACCGACAGTTTTTGGGTTTGTGCGGCAAGTAAATCTAATTGGCCGATACCGGTTTTATCGGAAAGATCGCGCAGTGTTTCTTCTCCAATCAGACGAGCGAGATCATCGAGAGCAATTAGTGTATTTTGAACCGATGCAATCCAGCTTTTGGCGGTCTTCTCAAGCGCCGTTCCCTTCAACATATCCAGAAGCTCAACAACAGTAGCTGTAAGAGCTGCGCCTGACGGTGATCCGCCAAATGAATCCTTGATCTGATCTACAACATCAGACGCGATTGCCGGTCGAGCATCGGGAGCAGGAATCTTGCGCGCTAGATCAGATCGTCTTTCACGAATCTGAAAACTTGTAACTGCTAGCGGCCCAGTAAGAGCCGTAAGTGATGGGCTACGACTTGCCATGTGATGTCTCCTGTATTTGACTAAGCTGGTTACTGTTCAACTGCGGCGTTGGAATGTGTCCCAGGCGAATATAACGATCATGGCACGACTGCACCAATCAACCCTACAGCGTTTTCTTTGCTAGGGTCAGGACTCGTAACCAAAATATGACGGTTGCGGCGAGAGCGATTGCTGAGAGGAACACCTTGGGGCATTGATCATAGCGGGTTGAGACACGTCGCCAGTCTTTGAGTCTCCCGAACATGCGTTCAATGCGGTTGCGGCGTCTATAGCGGCGCTTGTCGTATCTGACGACCTTGTTGCGGGACTTGCGACCTGGGATGCAGGGTCGCGTTCCCCTGTCTGCCAAGGCTTCTCCGAACCAATCAGCATCATGCCCCCGATCAGCTAATAGCCAATCAGCATCTGGTAGGCCGCTCAGCAAAGCCATGGCGCAGGTGTAATCGCTGAACCTAGGGAAGTGATGTCTGCTTTCACCCAAACCCTTCTTCTCATTGGCAGTAAGATCTGGCAGATGCCCTTAGGATTTGACTAATTCAAGCGAGAAGGCGCTTTCGGCGTTAGAAGCCGGCAATTGGACCATTAGTCAGATGGCGTGTTGAGTATATCCGACATCACGGCCTTCGCAGACGTCGCCATGCTGAATGACACTGAGATTAAAGAGCGCCCCATCCTCTAACTTTTTGTGACTTTTCGTATCTTTTTGGGAACTCAACTGCATGACATTCGTTATCCAGATATAACCTTATCAAGGAGAGAAACGATGAAAGTCGTTCCAGTAATCGCAGTCATTATCGCCGTAGCTGTTGTCGGATTTGGTGTGTACATGATCGACATCGATCAGACAGAAGAAGGCAGCCTGCCGAACGTGGAATTGTCGGTGGAAGGCGGCAACATGCCAGCATTTGACGCCGAGGTTGGCGATATCGAAACCGGCACCGAAGAGGTGACCTTGGAAGTGCCGACAATCGAATTCCAAAGCCCTGAAGAAGACGCGGCGGACGAAAGCTAACACCAGCATAAATCATCAAAGCGCCGCGACTGTCGTAGGTTGCGGCGCAGCAGTTTAAAAGGAGTATAACATGACACAGAGTGCAGCGATCGAAAAGGGTCTGGCAAACAGTCACGACAAATCCGCCGCAACGATGAAGGATCGGGCGGCAGAAGTTGTAGGAAAAGGCGTCGAGACGGTTCAAGATGCCGCCACAGAGGCGAGCCTTCAGGCACAGATAGCCGCCGAGCGCGCAAATGACGAGATCCGCAAACTGGCGGATACAGGTACCAAATTCGTGCGTGAAAATCCCGGTGCTGCTGTTGTTGGTGCAGTTGGTCTTGGCATCCTGCTGGGTCTGGCACTGCGCGGCCGTGACTGAATTCGAAAAATAGACTGATCAAGTCCGTTGCAGGCAAGAACTGCAACGGACTTTTTCGTATTAAAAGATACTGTCTTCTGGCTGCACAATCGTTAACAGCAATGTGTTGTCAGACGATCTTGCTGCGTTGATGGCTGCCGACGATACAGTTTTTG
Source organism: uncultured Paracoccaceae bacterium (assembly GCA_947503965.1). Classification (GTDB taxonomy): domain Bacteria; phylum Pseudomonadota; class Alphaproteobacteria; order Rhodobacterales; family Rhodobacteraceae; genus Yoonia. The sequence goes on along the minus strand of CANNFU010000017.1, from coordinate 17,544 downwards.
TCGTGCCGTCCGTTGTCGTGATCTCAATACCCTCGCAGCGCAGAAAATGATCGTCCAAAACCATATCACCCACATGGCCAATATCAGCCACGTGCGCGCGCACAGGATGGTTCTGCAGCTCAGAAAACCAGACACCATCGTGCTGCATCGGGGGTTCCGTCTGTTCAACGGCGGTCCGCGCGTTGAACAACGCCGCGATCATGCTGGGCGAGAACGTATTTCCAAACGGGCCAATAAAAGTACTTGGTAAATCCGCAGGGTCGACCGCGACTGTTGTGCGATGCATTGAGGCGTCTACCGGCGCTGCGACATCGTCGGGATGGGCACTGATCTTCAAGATATTACGTTCGAGAACAAGCACCGAGGGGCTAAACAGCACAGGTGCCGTTCCGGATCGCGTCGTTACATCGGCAAGAAAGAACGCCGCTTCTTGCAGCGAAAACCCGAACAGAACGTCCGTGATGTTTCCGGTAATCTCCGGGGCGGTGGTATGCACCATCTTCATCCCGATCAGATCAGACACTTTCATGATTGGCTCTCCGTTAGTGGGGCTGCCTTAGCCTAAATTATCGTGAGGCTTCACTGGATCGCGGCCAAGCCAGCGTACGAAAGTGCGGGAACAATGCCCGATGTCCCGCATGTTTTCGTTGATATGGCCTAAGCAATTTTTTGCGATATTGTGGCGGATGCCGTGCGTGTCAATTCCTTGCGCAGCACCGCGACATTTTTCTTGTGGCTTTTAAACGCGAAATCGAAAAGGTCACCTACTAACGGAACTGAGCCGATAGCAAGATCCAGCCCGGTATTCCAAGCCATTTTCGCCAATGCGCGTTTGCGCAAGCCAGTTTTGTAGCCATGCTTGATCATCATCGCTGCGGGAATGACCGTGATAGCATCGCCGACACCTGGAATGAGGCCGAGAATAGAATCCCAGCCAACAGGAATGCCGAAGATGCGGAACTTCGTGTCCAACGCTTCGGCCCAGCGTTCAAATCTGGCAAGTTCCGGATCAGCGGCGCGCGATGATGTAGACGGCATGTACAATCCCCGGAATGTACCCCAGCAAAGTCAGCAAAATATTCAGCCAGAAGTGACGCGTAAGGCCAACCTCCAAAAAGGTTCCCAGCGGCGGCAGGATGACTGCGAAAATGATACGTACGAGATCCATACTCGGCTCCGGCAAATGATCTAAGATAAAGATCGAACGCTCCAATTGCAGCTTAGTTCCCGAAATCCGCCACGTGATGCGCCTCGTTTCTTTGCGGAACGATGTCGGGCGGCGTGCGTTTGTCTGGCGAAACCCAATTTCAGAAGGAGATTTGCTATGTCCAACACATCCGATCTCGGCCAGCGAGCGAAAGAACACGCAACAGAGCTTGGAACGCAAGCTAAGGCAGCCGCAACGCAGGAGGCCGTCGCGCGAGCGGATCAGGTCAAAGATACGGCGGCCGACACCGTACAGCAGGTTGCAGATGCCGCTGATGCAGCCGCCGGTCAGCTTGATCCAGCATCGCCTCAGGCACACGCCGTTCAGCAGGTTGCTGATCACATCGAAACGGTCGCCTCAAAATTACGTACAGCCGATATGCATCAACTGGCCAGTCAGGCAACGGATGTGGCACGTCGTAATCCGCTTCTGTTTATCGGAGGCGCTGCCATTGTCGGTTTTGCTGCGGCACGGTTCCTGAAGGCGCGAGACCCCTTTCCTCAACCGTACTACAATGCCGGTGCCAATGATCCTTGGGGCACACATTACGCCGGGTCGCGCAGTTACCCTGGTGTGGAAACAACCAACACCGGTGTTATGAACAAAGTCAACGGGGGGCGGAACGATGGCTAAGCATACGATCCAAGAAGCGCCGTCGCTTCTGGTGGACACGCTTCGTCAGTTCACATCACTGGTGCAAGGCGAGTTAACGCTCGCACGTGCAGAGATGTCGCGGATCATCACCCGGGCGGGCGTCGGCATCATGTTCATCGCCATCGCGATGCTCATGGCGTTGGTTTCGTTGAATGTGTTGGCCTCGGCTGCCGTCGCTTACATCGCGACAAACGGCCTTTCAGTGGGGTTGTCCGCACTCATCGTGGGAGGCGTCCTGATCGTTACCGCGATTGGTTTTGCACTCGCTGGCAAGTCGCGCCTAAGCGCAGATGCGCTGACGCCCGAGCGAACCGCGGAAAGCGTCCGCAAAGATTTCAAAGCAATGAAGGAGGCATCCAATGTCTGACATTGAGCAAATTTCTGAACGTGTTGAAGCTGATCGTGCCCGTCTGGCGCATTCGCTTGACGCGCTGACCGATACGGTAAAACCGCAAAGTTTAGCACAGGATATCACTGCTGCCGCCAACGATATCGGTAGCGACCTCGCACAAAAGGCGTGGAGCACGCTGCGGGAAAATCCGGCCGGTGGTTTACTCGTTGCAATCGGCTTCGGCCTGTTGGCGGGTGGCCCACAACAGCGTCCGATATCTCGACAAAAAACGCAATCTATCGCGACAGACCCCAACTTGGAGATGGTCGGCTTTGATGCGCGCGTCGCTGAGGCAGATGCGCAAATACGCAGCGAAATGACTGGGCAAATAGAACCGCGTCCCGAGGCTTCGAAGATGAAAGAGGCGCTGAATGCTGGTCTGGAAAAACTGCCGCCGAAGGCGCGTCAACGCGTGATCAAGGCTCGTCAGGCAGCAATCTCTGCGCAAGAAAGTATTGAGCGGCAAACACGTCGTGCGGCGCGCAAGACCAAGGGCTTCATACATGAACAGCCGCTTACGGCAGGCGCGTTGGCACTCGGGTTCGGTGTCGTGGCGGCTTCCCTGCTGCCGGGCACGCGGCGCGAGGATGAGTTGATGGGTAGACGCCGCGATGCCTTGATGTCAGATGCGCGCAACGCGTTGGAAGAAGAGATGCTGAAAGCGAAGCATCAGGCGCAAGCCGCATTGGCCGAGAAGACCGGCACAACGGCCGAGCAGCTGCGCGCCTGATGCGTAGTGTCGGACGAACAAAAGGGCGTTGCGTATCAGCGCCCTTTTTACTGCCCGCCTGGTGAGAGTTCAGGTAATTTCTTGCAACACTACGCGATCGTTAAATCAACCAACACCGCTATGACAGCGGCTCTCTTTTTTTTGGCAACATCTGCCTCTGCGGCCGCAAACAAGTCTGCCGAATTTGGGCGACGTCACATCACCCGCACATATTTCTGAGCAAAGCAAATGCGTCATCAAACACTTCGCGTTTATGCACATTAAATGTTGCCGCGGTTGAGAGATCCCTGGTTGGCGCATAAGCCGCCAGTTTTGACGATCGTTTCTGCCATATCAGACATCATGCCACAAAGTACGCGTCTGATCTTTCCCAATCCACGCGCTACTTGTGAACAGCGCCGGGAAGCGCAAGTTTCAGCGCCATATGAATACCTGATCAACTGTCCGCGGGCTTGCCGCGCGATGACTTGTCGGCAACGTAGGAACACGAGCAGTACAACGACAAAATGCATATCTGTGTTGATGTGCTGTGAGGTGCGAGTAAGGGAACAACACCGCGCTGCCGCTTCAATTCTGGCTGGAACGAAACCCGCATTTTCGCGTTGGTTTTTTAATCGAAATCACTTTCAGGAGAATAATTATGCCTATGGAAAACCTCAAAGACGTCTACCTTGACCAGCTTCAGGATTTGTGGAGCGCGAACACCCAAGCAATTGATGTCGTCACCAAGCTTGGGCGTGCTGCTGAAGATAAGGCATTGTCGGAAGCACTGATCGCGGGTGTCAACGGCATGGACGATGGTAACCAGAAAATTGCCGAGATTTGCAATCGCCACGATATCAAACCAAACGGCGAGCATTGCAAAGGCATGGAGGGCCTTGTGGCCGAGGCGCACGCCCACGTGCTTGACGCAGAGTTTGCCAATAGCGATGTGCGCGATGCAATGATCATCACGCAATATCAGCGCATGGTGCATTATGCGCTAGCTGGATATGGCTGCCTTGTCGCCTTTGCCAACCGTCTGAATGAAGACGAAGACGGCGCGATCCTGCAGGAATGCCTTGATAACACGTACAACGGTGACCGAACGATGACGGCGATTGCCAGGGGCAGCGTTAACAAAGCTGCCGCTTGAATCGCAGCCGAGGAGTGAACTTAATGCCACGCGGACGCCAAGCCGAAAACCCGACTAACATTCCCGCCAAAGGTTGGAAAGACATCGCATTGCGTCTTAAGGACAAGGTCGGTGAGGATCGAGTAGGGCTGATCGCTGCTGGCGTGGCATTTTACGGCCTCTTGGCGCTCTTCCCGGCCATCACGGCGGTTCTGGCTCTTGGTGGTCTGTTCGCGGAGCCTAACCAGATCATTGATCAACTTTCGACCTTGTCGGGCATAGTACCCGAAGCGGCGATGAACATCATCGCACAGCAAGCGACCGAGGTTGCCGGGTCCCGCGAAGGTGGCCTTGGTCTTGCCGCTGTGCTAGGCATCTTGCTCGCCATTTATTCGGCCTCCAAAGGGATGGGCAGCCTGATGGACGGCATGAATGTCGCCTATGACGAGCAGGAGGAACGCGGTTTCATTCGCCTGAAGCTGGAAACGCTTGGTCTGACGCTTCTGCTGATCTTCGGGCTGCTGATCGGAGTACTCGTTATGATCGGCACGCCTGTGATCCTCAACATCCTGACTCTGGGGGCGTTTGCGGAAACCCTTGGCACACTGGTCGTTATCGCCCTTTTGATGGGTCTGACGCTAGCGGGGCTGGCGATGCTTTATCGCTATGGTCCTTCGCGTGACAGCGCCGAACTGCAATGGACTACGCCCGGTGCGATCGCCGCATGTTTGCTATGGTTGATCGGATCAGCGGGCTTTGCTTTTTACGTGGCGAATTTCGGGTCCTATAACGAAAGTTTTGGCACGCTGGGCGGGGTAATCATCCTCCTGATGTGGCTTTGGATCTCGGCCTACGTCATCATCCTAGGCGCTGAACTGAACGCGGAAATCGAAGCGCAGACGCGCTATGACACGACTGTCGGTCAAGATCGCAGGATGGGAGAACGTGATGCCAAGAAGGCCGATAAGCTAGGCGAAACGCAGCAGGTGTAACGCGTCAAACACTTTCCTACCTATAAATGAAAAGTCGGTTCGAAAGGGCCGCTTTTTTTTGATTGCTGGCCACGCCTTTCACCGGTGCAAGCAACTGTTTTTGAATGAGTAATCCGCTGCCCTATCGGATGCGACGTGCTGTCGCCGATCAATTAAAAACAAAAAAGACCCGCAGCGATGAACGCTGCGGGTCTTATACTTGGGTTCGTCAATTCAGGCGGTGACGGAGCTGCCACGTGGGCCTGCAACCAACCAGATGATGAATCCGACGACCGGCAGGATCAGGACCAACAAAGTCCACAGCACCTTTGCGCCTGTTGTCGCACCCGATGTGATGATCTGATAGATCGCGTAGATGTTTGCGATCAGGACCAGAAGACCAAAAATTCCATATTCCATTTTATTACTCTCCTGTTACTTACGTAGGGTCAACGCGGCACACTGCATAGGGTTCCCCATTATAGTCAGCGCGTCTCATCTGAGGTCGGCGCAGCAATGGGTAGTGGCTCTTTGAAGGTTAGCGTGCGGTAAGGGAACGGAATTTCTAGGCCGGCTTCATCCAAAGCGCGCTTCACAGCCGTGATCACCTCATCCTTGGACCTGCGCACATCGACCGGCTTTGATCCGGTCCACCAGGTGACCTCAAAATTGATTGATGATGACCCAAATTCCTGCGCAAAAATCTGCACAGGCTTTTGCTCGGTCTCGACAGTTTCGCAGAGCTTGACGGCGTTTTCCATGACTTCGCGCGCCTCATCAACATCGACGTCATAAGCGACGCCACAGATAATCGTGACGCGCCGAAGGGGGCCGTCCGTGCGAATGATGACCGGGTTTTTGAAAAGCATGGAATTTGGAACAATCACCAACTGCCCATCCGTGCGCGCGATATGGCTTTCGCGGATGGCAATATGGGTCACCTCGCCTTCAATCTCCAAACATTCAATATGGTCGCCAATCCGCATCTCGCGGCGGAACAGGATGATGATGCCGGCCAGAAAGTTTTCAAAGACATCCTTGAATGCAAAACCGATCGCGACCGACCCGATGCCCAGCCCCGCCAGAATGCTGGCCGGGGTCAGCCCCGGAAATACGACAACGGCGGCAATCATCAGCCCCAACACCCACACTAATATGGAGGCCAGCAGCAAGGCCAATTCTTTTAGGCTTCGGCGCAGTTTGGTCCGCCTTAACACGCTGGCTAAACCTGATTTCACTAATTTGCTGACCAACGCAGTGACTAGGATCAGCACGGTGGCGACAATAACCTGCGGCAGCAACTCGACAGCAGACCGCGCGATCTGGCGCAATTGATCTGTCAATATCTGGATCGGTTCCAATGAAGGCTCCATTTACCTTATTCGACATCAACGCGCCGGCCGACGAATGGTTCACCATGCACGCTTTGATGAAAAGAAATCGCAGGTTCTTTTGTCGGCCCCGCGTTTATTGACGGATGATGTTTCCTAAATCGCCCGCGGGGCGTGGTGGGAGCGTTCGCACTCAAAGCGCTAAAGCAATGAGCTTTTCGTCGCATAGATCGGATGATGGGAAAATGGCCTTTGCGTTGGAAAGCAATCTGTGGCGCATGCACCAAACGTCCAGCCAGACGTCTGTCCCGGTCTTTTGACTGGCCAGAAACGGTTAACTGGAACTAGCCACGCTTTTCCTCGTCATGTGGCGGGTTTTCTTTTTCTACGGCCAACACTGCTGGCGCTATCGCGGCCCTAGCAGGTCTTCGTCCGCTTCTTGTGCGTGGTTGTCTGTTGGCGCAGGGTTCTCAGCCAGCAGATCACCCTCGGCCGCGCTCACCTCGGGCTCCGAGCGCTTATCAGTCTGCTTAGGCGCCGGGAGTGCGATATCCGCCGCGTCACCGCTTTGCGGCCCAAACACCTGCACACCTTGAGGGAAAATGACCTCACGCGCTTCATCCGGCATCGAAATACCTTCAGCCGTCAGTTTTGACTTCACGGCGCGCAGCAGGGCGGATTTCAGTTTGATTGGTGAGATCATATGCCCATCAAACCAATAGTAAGTCTTGATATTGACCGTCGATGCCCCCAATTCATCCACCAGCACCATGGGCTCGGGTTCGGCAAGAACGGCTTCATGCGATAACAGACTGTCAAGGATGATTTGCTGCGCATCAGCGATGCCCGCATCATATCCAATACCAACCACAAAGTCGCCGCGGCGATTTGGGGAGGACGTGAAATTCTCGATGACATTCTTGAAGATCACTGAGTTCGGAACGTGAATCTGATTGCCGTCGATCGATGTCAGCAAGGTACTGCGGGTACTCATACTGCTGACCGTTCCGCTGAGCCCGGCAACACTGATAAAATCACCGCGCCGAAACGGGCGACGCACGCTCAGGATCAGGCTGGATAGGAAGTTTTCGGCGATATCGCGGAACGCGAAACCGATCACGATACCAACAACGCCCGCACCCCCGACAAGTGACAGGGCAAGCTGCGTCAGGCCCGCGACCTGCAAGACGATGTATAGCCCCAACAAGAACACCGGGAAGGCAATTGCCCGTGCGATCACAGTTCGCAAGAAAGGGGAGGTTACACGATTGCGCAACGCGTGTTTTGCCAGCCGGGACACTAGCCGGGCGGCATACCAGGCAAGCGGCAGGATCAGAATAGCCAGAACCACAAGCGGTAGAACCGCAACCGCATCCTGCAACAAATTCTCCATTTCTGCCAAGGCGGGCGCAAAGCTCCACAGCTGCCCTTCGTCAACCGCGATGCGGTTAACAACGGCCACGACACCCGTGGTTTGCGCCGCCAGATTACGCGCCCATTCCTGATTGACCTCCGTGTCGGCAACACCGTCAAGAAACACAACACCCTGATCTGCCTTCACCGCGATGTCGCGATACCATCCAGTGGCGTTCAAGATATCCGTTATGCGGTCGGCAATGGCGGTATCAGGTGCCACCGGCGCAATCTCGACCTGCTGCTGAGGTGCTTCAGGGGCGCCCGCCGCATTTGGATCAGCTGTCTGCGCAAGCGCGAAGGCCGGTAGACAACAAACAAAAACAAAGGCGGCCAAATACCGCGCACACCGAATGAATTTATGCACAGGTCGTAACATCAGGTCTGGCCGCATCGCGCTGTTCCTTGTAGAAAAATCAACTAAAACCAATTCGAAAACGCGAAAAAAGCAGGCCCATCGACCTGCTTTGTCATTCTTATTCACCGGGGTTAAAGCTCCGCCTCGACCTCGCGGCTTTGCTCGCTGATCGCGTTGCCAACGTTTGAGATATCCTGTCCCGCACCCTGTACGGTCTCACATGCGGCAAGACCAACTGCGGCAAAGATCAGAGCGATAATTTTCGTGGTAGACATACATTTTTCCTTTTTTCGATGCTCGTTTGGCTGCACAGCGGCGTCTAGGCCAGAACCCTAACGATCAATCCAGCGACTTAGATGATGCGGTGTTTCAAACGTTCTTCTCGTTGCGACGCGTCAATTCCGGACGATCAACGCTGTTTTCTAACCGACAACGCAGCAATGCGGCTTTTGGTTCCAATCGTTCCGTCCGGGACTGCTGGATTATTCGGCATACGCGGACAGGTTTGGATTTTTGCGGTTGGACATGCCGCGCCAATCGCCATTCAAGCACCACCGTTTTCCGCATGAGATTATTCCATGCGCTGTTAAAAGCGGCACCCCACCTGCGCATGGATCTGATGGCCCCATCGGATGCCTATATCTAAGGCTATGTGGGTGGGACCCAATGGTTCGCCCAAATGCTGGCCGGGCAATTGGTCAATGATGACCTTGTGGGAAGCCATCACTACCATTTCCTGCCGCTGGTGAAATGCTTGCATGAACTGGGGGTCACGGCGTGCCTTGCCATTCATCGAGATACGCACGTTTGAGCGCCGCAGTCTACCGGTCCAAGCAGACGATGTGAACTGCGACCCTTGGTCGGTGTTCATTATGTCTGGTGCGCTAAACTTGTGGATTTGCGCCTGCAGCGAATGCCCGCTAAGCGGGCTGCGGCCGCAGCATCCAGACGAGGTGGTCAACGGCAGCAAAGGGCCGTCCGTGAAGATGGCCCTGTGAAGTCAAATTTGAGATTTGAAATACGCACTTCGGCAAAGCTCTTCCCTATTCACCAGCCGCCAAGGCTGAAGCGACAACCTAAATCGGCAGCAGGAAACTCTTTACGAACCGCAGGATGCCGGTGCCCGGACCGTCGCCTCGTTTGGTTGAGGTATCCCAGACCACCCGCGCACCATGACCGACTTTCAAATTGTAGCCGCTCAGGAAGGTGTCCACAGTTGTGAGTGCTGCGAGGACACCGAAAGAGGTCTCCGCGCTCCAGGCGACCAGTTTTGGCATCGGCGCGGGTCGAGAGCCCTCCGCCTCAGTACTGAGGCGGGCGGCTGCGGTTGTGCGCAGGATCAGGGTGCCTGGGCCTTGGGCGGCGTGGTAGATCATGCGCCCCAGCACGAGTGTGGTGATACTCAGGCTCGATATCCGCCGGACGTGGATGTCCTCGCTCATGCCGACGAAATCCGAGAAGCGAAAGATCACGCGCTCACCCTCTGCCAGACGCCAGACCACCAGTTCCGCGGGCTCGTCCACCTTGAGGTCGGCATCGAACTCGTCCTCTTCTTCGGCGCGATTGCCCTCAATGCGGTTCATCGCCCAAGTGCCGGATAGGATGCGCGCCACCGGGAACTTGAAACCCATGGGGCGACGGCGTGCGGGGGGTGGCCCCTCGAGGGTGACCCCCCAGCGAGAGACGAAATGGGCCTCAGGCGCCGATGCGGGGATGCTGAAAAGCGGTCCGTGGCGCGCAATTTCCGATCTGGTTTCGGGCGGCTCGTGGGGCAAAAACTGCGCTGTCGCTCCGATACCGCCTTTGGGGGAGAAAATCACCCTCGAGAACACTATCAGAAGGGTCTTGAGCAGAATGATTAGCCCGTAGACCAAGGCCAGTAGCGAGATGCCGCGCCATATTCGGAAAGTGTTCTGGATCGCTTCGGTTGTCTCGCGCGACGTGTCCCGATGAAGCTCATCAGAGAATTCACGGATCGATTGGACCGCGCGCTCGGTGTTTCCTTCGGCTTGGATATAGAGCGTCTCGATCTGGCCGGTCACCGCCCCGATTAGTTGTTCGTGCAGTCGGGTCATCAGGCGATTGACCCGCCGTGCGATCGCTGCCTCGACTATGCAGCCCACTTGCCAGAACCAACAGCTTGGCACATTGAGAATAGGCAAGGTGCTGCGGGGGAAGGCGTCACGAATTTGCCGGTCCGCTTGATCGACGAAGTTGCCGCCCCTCAGCGTCTGGTAACCGGCCATTATGACGCCAAGCTGGATGCGGATGTCCGACACGCCGATCTGCAACTGGCTCCAGCGCCTGACGCTGCGCTCCAGTGCCTCTTCGCCGGTGGGATTTTCTGCCTTCCAGTCCACGTAGAAGGCGTGTGACCTTTCACGGTGATCACGCAGCTGTTCGCCCACCCAGTCGTTCGCGGCAAGACGGCTTTGCGCCAGTTCGACCATAGCGAAAAGGCCCTCAAAACCTTCGCGCCGCAAGGAATCGTTCATCTCCGCCTCGGTGAGCAAGGTCGGGTCAATCTCCAGATTGGCGGCCAACAGCGGGCCCATGCTGCGCTCCAACTCGGTTCGTGCACGGTCAAATTCGGTGATGACCGCGGGTTGCACGATGAGGTTCAAGAGCGCCCACCAGAACAGGCTGAAGGCAACATAAATAGCCGCCATCGGCCACCAGAAACGCAGGGTGCGCAGAGAAGCCTGACGGCGGACCTTCCTGTCAAGCTGGCCAAAGAACGCCCGGTTGTCGCGCAGCATCAGCCAAAGCATCCGCAGCAGCACCGCGATCGCCAGAAACTGGCAGGCCGCAATCAGGCTGGGCGTATAGGCGTCGAAAACCTGCCCCAAAAGGCCGCGAGACATTAGGGTCGTGTGATGCAGCACCCCGTCGATGATAAGGAGCGTGATATACCCCAGAAACCCCGTCGAAAGCAGATGCCCATGGCGCAGGAACAGGTAGGAGCAGGCCACGGCCAAGGCAGCGTAAACCAGGTGGACAGCCATTTCCAAGGCCGTGCCGAGGCCCGGCGCATTGAAGACGTGGATCAGGCACGACCACAGCAGGAAGGCGGGCATAGGCCAAAGTGCATACCAGCGCAGGCGAAACAGAAGCCCCAGTGTCACGAGGCCCGCCACGGTCAGTACGCCCAGAAATGGCCCATACCAGCCGGTTTGCGGATAAAGCGTCACGGTGTCCGCGAATGTCACGAGGATACCATTGCGCGCCGAGGTCACGGGATCCAGCACATGGCCATAGGCCGCCAGCATAGGTGTCCAGCCCAGAAACATGAGAAACCAGAAAAGCTGCCCAAGCGGTCGCTCGTCCTCGGTAATGATCAAATTTCTCAAAGTGTGGCTCTGATAATTGTGGGCAATGCCCGGAGCGTAACCAGAAACCCGAGAAACTCTAAACAAAATCATTCCGGGACCAGCGTCGCTTGATGAGTGAGGTTCTTCCTGGAGCGCGTTGACATGCTGGACCTACCAGAAGGGGTGGCAGAAAAGTCCCGCCTGACTGTGAGTTCGCTTTCGTTGAGATTTTGCAGTCGCAGCGAATGGCTGGTCTGGTGAAGCTGCAACGCGGCGCCTGATGTCGAGATGAATGACCTCTGTGGGTGGCTCCTGCATTGCAAGCGTTTTCTGTCGATGTTCGCGGTCATTTTCGTCAGTACCGTCGTCTGTCCGGCCTGTTTGTGTTTTGGCATTGCCTCCACTGGCCCTGATGATTTCCGCGAGCGAGGTTCCAATCGGGTTATCGGCCTCTGAAGAGGGCCGCAGCCATTCCCGGAGTGTCCTTGCTCTTGGTTGACTTAATTCCGCATCATCACTTCAACGTCTTGCATCTCGTAGACAGTCAGCGCGGTTAGAATGCTGGCTGCCGATATTCCTGCTTCTTTGTGAGCATCGCCCAGATGGAACGCGCTGCCTTGTTTGCCATCGCGACTGTTGCCAGCCGGAATGGTTTGTCGGCAATGATCTTGGCTGTCCACAGATCAACCTTCTCTGGCGAACGTTTCGCCATCACGGCGCGAGACGTCATGCCCACGACCAGCAGCTTGCGAATGTAGCGGTCGCCAGCCTTTGTGATCTTGCCCAGTCGCTCTTTGCCGCCACTGGATTTGTTGAGCGGGGTCAGCCCCAGCCAAGCCGCTAGATCGCGCCCGGTGCGGAATTGTTTTGCGTCCCCGATCGTCGCGACAATGGCCGATGCCGTTATTGGCCCAATTCCTGGCATGCGCATCAATCTGCGCGCATCAGCATTCATCAGAGCATGTTGTTCGATCATCTTTGGGTAGCCTTCGATGCGCTCGTTCAAACCGATAAACTGATAGCACTGGATACCAAGCATTCCGTTCGCGATCTCGGGCATGTCCGGGTGATCACCGTCAAGGTGGCGCTTCGCAAAGGCCGTCACCGCTTCGATCCCGATAGGCAAGATATGCCCAAACTCGCGCAACAGGCTGCGGATCATATTCGCCAGCTGGGTGCGCTGCCGGACTGCCAGATCCCGCGTGCGGTGGATCGATAGAATAGCCTGTTGATCCTCGGTCTTGATCTCGACAAAGCGCATTGTCGGGCGCTTGACGGCTTCGCAAATTGCCTCCGCGTCCACCGCATCTGTCTTTCCGCGTTTGACATAAGGCTTCACGTAGTTTGCTGGCATTAGCCTGACGTCGTGACCAAACTTGCGCAGCTGACGGCCCCAATGATGGGATGAACCGCACGCTTCCATGCCGACTGTGCAAGGCGGCAGCGTCTCAAAAAACGCCAAAAGCTTTGCACGCTTGATGGCCCTGTTGAAGATCACGCGCCCACTCTCAGAAATACCGTGAACTTGAAAAACGTCCTTGGCCAAATCTAGGCCTACTGTCTTAACTGTCATTGGGTGGCTCCTTTCCTAGCAGTTCATGACAACTGCACTTTGGCACATTCGATGCCGGTGGAGCAGGAGCCACCCACCTCATCCGGTTCGGGCCGTCAACGGTGAAGAGAGTTTATGCCTGCGGTTAGATGCTGCGCGGCCCCCGATGGCGGCGAAGAGCCCATCTAGACCGTTGCTGCAACATGCACCAATGTCCGCTCTGCTCTGCACGCCGCCGCCAAAAACGGCACAAAGTTGAGCCGGGTTTCGTCGACAGGCTGTGGCACAACAATTTTCAACGATTCAGGGAAACAATCCGGAAGCGACAAAAACGATGGCTCTTGGATTAAGCGATTTGACCGCGCGTTTTTGACGATTGTACGTCCGCGCCACTATTTTCCCTTCTTCGAAATACGTCCGCGAATGCGTGAGAGGCTTTCCGGGGTCAGGCCCAAATAGCTCGCAACGAGATATTGTGGAACCCGACGAGCAACTTCGGGGCGCGTTTCGATGAAGCGGCGATAGCGGTCTTCGGGCTGTAAGGTCAGCAAACGACCGGCGCGGCGCTGTGAGCCGATCAGGGCTTCTTGTAACATAAGCCGTCCAAAGCGCTCGATGGCATGATCTTCATCGTAACCGGCCTCGAGCACCGCGCGGGGGAGCACAACGATGGAACTTTTCTCCAAGGCCTCAAAATTTTGCTCTGCCGGGACGCGGGCCAGAAAACTCTCGGCATCGGTGACGACAATGCCTTCGTCAAAGAACTGACCCGTCCGCTCTTGCCCGTCGTCATTGGGGTCATTGAAGTAATAGCGCAGCAGACCTTTGTGGACAAAGAATACCTCATCCGCGACGGTACCCGCCCGCAAGATGTGATCGCCCTTCGCCAGGACCCTGTGCCGCACCCCCTGATGGAGATGCGCCAAAGCTGTTTTGGCCACGACAAGCGGTGCTACAGCGGTTCGGAGCCGTTCGGAGAAGGCCGATAGAGCGGCCTCCGTTGTCATCCGGCTGCCTTTAGGGTCTGTTTCTGCCACCATTCCACCGTCTCTGCTATTGCCTCATTCCAGCCGCTTATCGGTGTGCCGACGGTTGCGTCAAACCGTGTGTGGTCAGTGATAAGCGCATTGTCGAACATGTATCGCATCTCGACCATTTCGCCAGCCGCAGGTTGGAACAGACCGACGGCATGCAACAACCAAGAGGACGTTTGTCTGAACTTTGCGGGTGGCGCCCCCGATGGGCGCGCCATCTCGCAAATCTCTCGCGCGGTTATGGGAGGTAATGCCGGCAAATGCCACGCTTGCCCCCATGTTGATGGTGTCTTGCCAAGCGCCACATAAGCGGCAGCCAGGTCAGAAAGGTATGCAAAGCTGTGCGGTGCATCCGGGTCACCGATCCAGTCCACCGTCTTGCCGGATAGAACTGCGGGCCAGAAACGCTCGCCCAAGGCAGACATGTGCACTCCGGGACCAAAGAAATCTGTTGCCCGTCCGGCCACGCATCTTGCCCGCCCCGCTGCATTTGCGCTCATGAGTTCTTCCGAAAGCCGCGCCCTGAGTGCCCCCTTTCGGGTCATGGCAGAAAGGGGCATATCTTCGGTCAACGTTCCAGCCCGACCATAGCCATAAAGGTTTTCCACAGCCACAAGGACAGCCCCGCTGGCCTCTGCGGCCGCGATTGCAGCCTCTTGGATCGCGGGAAACGCAATGGTCCACTGGTGGTAGGGCGGTGCGGCACACTGGTAAATTACATCGGCGTTTGTGCAGGCAGCGATCGTTTGTTCCAGGCTGGACAGGTCAGCTTTGAGAGAGGCGATGCCTGGGCCGATGTTGCGCCCATCTCGGGTTACGATTGTGACGGCCTCTTCTTGAGCGACAAGCCTATCAGCGATGGCGCGGCCCATGGGGCCTGCACCAAGAACGACGGAATGCGGTTTTACGGTCATCATCGCCTCCCTTACGCTTGACGCCAGATCGTGATGGCGAGCGCCAGAGTCCAAAACTGCCAGACGATACCTGAGAGCGTCAGCAAGATCGGTGATTCAATCCCGACCACTGACAGAAGCGTCGAGAGCAGCAGGGCAGCAGCACCGAACCCGGCATAACCGATCCATGTCCAGCCCATCCGGAGCAAGGCGACGGAGATCACAATCGTCCAGACACCTGCGAAGAATCCGACGCCCAGAAGCTCGCCTACGCCACCTGCATAGGCGTTGAACGCGCTGTAGACGACTTCGATCGCAGCCCGCGTCTCCTGGGTTGCGCTCGGATCGGTGTACGCAGTAGCGAGTCCCGGCATCAGGAAGAGCCACCGCACAATGCCGAATGCCTTGGCCAAGCCCGCCAATACACCGAATGCGACAACCATCCGCCCCATCGCGCCGTCGAGTCGGAGCGTGTCGCGCAAGAGGATGGCCAGTGGGATCAAGGCCAATGCGTGGATCGAGTAGCTGAGGTAGCCTGCAAAAACGGCAGCCGATTGATCCAGGATCAAGGGTAGGATTACCGATGGCGGTTCACCCAGCGAGGCGGGCCAGTTGATGGACGGGGCGAGGATGAAAAAAGCCGTCCACATGGTCGCAAATTGCAGCAGCAGAAGCGCGGACGTGCCAGAGACACCCGGTTGCGTCATTTGCGCTTTGGACGGGAGTACGTCAGTCATGATATTTTCCTTTCGAAGGTCGATTTGAACTCATTGGTTCTGGATACAACCGGGCAAGTGACCGGTCATTGATCTTGGGTAAGATCAGAGGGGCGGCAGACCTTGGGATGCACGTGCTAGCGTAAACAGCGTCAACCCGGCCCAACCGCCCGCCAGCGGAAGGGTTAGAGCGGCAACAGCTGACGATGGCAGGACCGCGAGCAGGACGAGCGTGGCAATTGGCACTGTTTGCATCGCATGGACGCCGAGAAAGTGCGAAATGCGGTAATCCCCGCCACTAAGCGACCACCCGGTCAGCGGCATAAAGGCACCAGATGTTGGATCGACGCCCACAAAGGGCCCGCCGTTAGCCCCAATGGCGCCCCCTGTTTGGCCACCAAGCCAACCGGCAAGAATGAATCCAAGCGCAAGTGCAAAGGGCAGAGGATTGGCCGCGATCCCCGCAAGGCCACCGCGCAGAGCGGCAATCGCCAACGCCACGCCCAGGATCAGCGGCACCGCCACCAACACGCCGGCGCCAGCCGCCATTATTGTGCCGCCGATGGCGTCGAAGGCGGTTGCATCATTGAAGTGCGAGCGCACACCGCGCCCGGCTTGAAGCGACAAAAACAGCACTTCGTAGATGATCACAGCCCCAAAAGCGGAGAGGCCAATCTTGGTCACTATGTGCGTTTGCCAAGCCTCTGGCAAAAACCGCACTGCAATTAGGACGGTGATACCGTGAACCGCGAGTGACAAATGAAATTTGAGCGGCTTCAGCCACAAGGTTTCGTCGTCCAGCACGCGTCGATCTATGCCCAGCAGAATCAAGGTTATTGGAATGGCGATGAGACAAAGCAGGATGGCGCTGCGCAACAAAGACGGGTCGTATGGATAAGACAGGGTGAGCATGAGTGATCTCCAGGTGCAATTCGCCGACCCTTCGAGCCGGATGTGATGCACCGGAGCTATTTGGTGTAAGAACCTCGCTCATTGACTTCGGTTAAGAATGCAGAGCGACCGCCGCCTAAAGGGCTTTGCAGTCACACGTTACGCCAGAACTCAGCCCTTTGTGTCACTGGCGAATGATAAGGATAGTGACCCAACGGATTCATGCAAAGCTGCCATCGGTAAAGTCGCGACAAACGGCAGTTTCGTCCTGCAGTGCAGCCATTAAGACTCCATACCGCAAGGTCCGGATTGAGCCCGTACCTCCAAATGCCTACGGCGCGACATTTCATGACAGTTGAGTTGCGTGCAACCCGGACCTTCGCGTGTAATTCTGTTCATTGAAGCGGTGATAGAATTGGAATGCGATGCGCGACGTTCGACTACTTGTAAGAGCAGATGACGCGGGATCGAGTTGGTCTTCTAACGTTGGGTGTCTGCGCGCCTGCACTGCGGGTATCGCGCGGAGTGTTGAGGTAATGATGCCGTGTGCATGGACCTCGCATGCGGCGGAGATTTTAAACAAACATCCTGAAGTAGACGTCGGTATCCATTTGACGCTGACAAGCGAGTGGGACGCCATAAAGTGGCGACCGCTCACACATGCCAAGAGTTTAACCGATGAAAGCGGAAATTTCCTGCCATTGCTGACTCCACGCGACGGTGATGAAAGGCTTTGTCTGGCAAACGCGGACTGGTCGCTCGACGAAATTGCGAATGAATTCAGGGCTCAAGTTTCGCTTGGTATCGCAAGGTTCCGAAATGCATCTCATGTCAGCTCTCACATGCTGAAGCACTTCAGAGAGTTCGACGCGCGGCTTGGTGAAGTTATCTCTGACCTTTGGTGCCCGTCCGTTGAACCCGCCCTGTTGAGGGTGGGGGGCGCCTGTTACGCTGCTTGAGCAGCGTAACGCCAGGGGA
>CANNFU010000016.1 GCA_947503965.1 uncultured Paracoccaceae bacterium | reverse complement strand
GGGCGGAACAATAAGCCCGCGACCAACGCCGCAAGGCGGCCAGCCCCCCAAATCATGGCGACTTCTTCAACAAAATAGGCTCTAAGCCGACGTTCCGCTGACGCTCAAAACACCTCGACCCCTTATCGTGATGAAAGTCCCCTTCGCCTCGTCACTCTTCCTCGATCACTGCCACCATCGGGCCCAATTGAAATCCGAAATCGGACCGGTCCAGCGATGGCGCATGCAGGCGCGAGACCTTGCCATCGAAGTAAAGCGCATTTGGCGTTTGCAGATAGTCCCGAAAGAAGCTGCCGAATTCGTGAAAGCTGACGGCTTCGTTTGATATCGCGAACACTGCCTCGGTCCCGTCTGCATTCACGCCCACCCCGTTGCGAATGAAACGCGAGCTGCTGTCCGGCAAGAACCGCGGATGCAGCGCCCCGTCGATCACCAGCATCGGCCCCGATTGCGTGGCATCGCGGCAAAGCGGCGCCACTTCAACATAGCGCAGCGTTTCATAGACCTGCACATTGCCCTCGTTGATGCAGAAAACGCCATTGGGCAGCAGTCCGAAATTGCCCGGCCCGGCATTGGTGATCACACGCATCGTCTCGGTGCCATCCTCGACATAATGCCCAACCGGGGACCGGTCATCGTGATACATGCCTGCATTCATGGCAAAATGTACGGCCGCCACCCCCGGCTGATCCGCAATCGCGCGCAGGCTGCCGATGACGGCGCCATTTTCATCCTGGTGAAACAGCTTGATCTGCTCGGACGTCGCGTCGACCCAACAGGCGGTGTAACTGCGCCCGTCATAGGTCACATCCTGACAGGTCACCGCTGCTGCCGGGACGGCCCAAAGCCCCAACACCAACGCAAGCCAGCGCATTATTCGTCCAGATCCTGACGCACGTGATCCTCAGCCAAAAGCGCGCGGGTCGCATCCATCTGATCGAATGTGCCATCGATCTGGAACCGCAGTTCGGGGGCGAATTTCATTGACCCGCCTTTCACAACCAGATGCCTGATCTCATGCCGGTTGCGCCGCAGTGCCTCTAGCGCCTCTTCCTTGCCCTGCCCGCCCAAAGGCAGCACGAAAGCGGTTGCGATCCGCAGGTCCGGTGACATCCGCACCTCGCCCACAGTGATCGACATGCGTGCCAGATCATCATCATGCACGTCGCCACGTTGCAACACTTCGGACAGGATGCGGCGGAACTGCTCACCCACCCGCAACATCCGCTGGGTTGGTGCCTTGCCATCACGATTTGAATTCTTTGCCATACGCCTCATTTACGCGCTGTGCGTGCTGATGCCAAGCAAGGCTTTGCGTCAGGCGCGAACCACCGCTAAGAGAGGGCGAAGGATAAGGACCAAGACAATGACAAACCTCCCAGGTATCGTGATCACCGGCGCTTCAGGCAAAATGGGCCAGATGCTGATCAAAACCGTGGTGGCATCCGACAAATGCAAGCTGGTGGGCGTGCTGGAACGCGAAGGGCATGACTGGATCGGGCGGGATGTGGGGGTTGTCACCGGCGGACAACCTGTCGGGGTCAACGTCACCGATGACGCGGTTGAGGTGTTTGCCAAGGCGCAGGCCGTCATTGATTTCACGACCCCTGCCGCGACCGTCGGCTTTGCCGGTCTCGCAGCACAGGCACGGGCGGTGCATGTTATCGGGACGACGGGTCTGACCGATGATGACCTGAAAGCCATCAACGCCGCGGCACGTCATGCCGTCATTGTCCGGGCGGGCAACATGTCACTGGGCGTGAACCTGCTGGTGCAATTGACCAGACGGGTCGCTGCCGCCCTGGATGAAGATTTCGACATCGAAGTGATCGAGGCGCATCATAACCAGAAGGTCGATGCCCCGTCCGGCACGGCACTCATGCTGGGCGAGGCGGCTGCCGAAGGGCGGGGTGTTACGCTCAAGGATGTGAGCGACGCTGCACGCGACGGGATCACAGGTGCGCGCGAACGGGGCAATATCGGGTTCAGTGCCATTCGCGGTGGCGATATCGTGGGCGAGCACGACGTGCTGTTTGCAGCCCCCGGTGAACGGATCGTTCTGCGCCATATCGCGACCGACCGGGCGATCTTTGCACGTGGCGCGCTGAAGGCCGCGCTTTGGGGTCAGGACAAATCCCCGGGCGAATACGATATGATGGATGTGCTCGGCATATAACGGCCAAGTGATACTCGCCAAGTGAACCAAACCGCAATTGTCTGCGTATTAAGGGTGTTCTCAGATGAATGAGGTGCCCGATGAAACATGTTATTCTATCCCTTGCCCTTGCGACGGCTGCTTCGCCTGCGCTGGCTGACAGCTATGTGCCTGTGAAAGATCAGGCGACGTTCATGTCACTGATCCAAGGTAAGGAGTTGCGCAATTTCTTCTACGGTGTGCGCCTGAATGTCTTTGAAAACGGGCAGATCGTCGGTGGTGCACTTGGTTGGGATATTGTGGGCAACTGGTCGTGGCAAGATGGCTACTTTTGCCGTGAAATGAGCTGGGGCGGTGATCCAATCCCCTACAACTGCCAGCTTGTCGAGGCACGCGGCGATGATCAAGTCAGGTTCACCGTTGATCGTGGTGCTGGCGATTCCGCATCGTTCCGGCTGCAGTAAGCTATCCCAGATCCGCGCTGCCATAGCGCAGGATGACTGGTACGATCAGTTCTTCCTCGTCGATCAAGTGGCGATCCAGCAGTCCTTCGAGCTTGATGAGGTCAGCCTGAAACGCACCCGCGACGTTTTGCAACGCGTCGCGGTCCGCTTTGCTGCCAATCACTTCATTGGCGCGATCCACGAATGCCGCAAGGAATGCATCAATATCGTGGTGATCCTTATCAAGGATATCAAATCCCTTCGTGATCCGCACATCTTTGGTTGCGAGCTTGGGAAAGTAATAAGTGTCTTCGATGGTGTGATGTTCGTGCAGGCCGTTGACGAACATCGCTCCGTAACGTGACACCATGGCGACATACCGATCTGGGGCCGTGTTACGATCCAACAGATCCTCGGTCCCAGCACGCATCTCGGCCATCAGGCGGCGAAACATCAGGTGGCGGTCCAGCCAAAAGCGGATCAGGCCGTCAAACCCCGGATCACTTTCCCATCCGGTACGGGGATATTCGGCCAGTAGCACACGCAAGGCGTCAGGCAGTTTGGTTCGCTGGGCAAGGGAAAGGGTGGTCACGTCTGGTCCAATTGGTTGCGTCCCGGTATAGCCTGTCGATACATAACCGATACAGGCCAAGAATGAAGTTCGCATATCTGATCGAGCCGCCTTTCAACTTCAAGAACGCGTCAGGTACCGTTCTGGGTCACGATGTTGAGATTGCGCGTGTCATCTGCGAGCCGCTTGGCCTGGCCTTCGAGCCCATTGAAACCGAATTTGCACAGCTTCTGCCCGGTCTTGCCGATGGCCGTTGGGACATGACAACGGGTATGTTCGCAACCTCTGAACGCCAAAAAGTTGCCGGCTTTACCCGACCGATCTGGGCGCTATCCGATGGCCTGCTTGTGAGTGACGGCAACCCACTTGGCCTTACGGGCTATCGGTCCATCAGCGAGAATGAAACAGCAGTTCTGGCCGTGATCCGGGATCAAATCCAGCACCGCAATGCTGTTGAATTTGGCGTCCCGGACGACCGCCTGCGCATTTTTGAAACTTACGCTGACGCCGCTAACGCCGTTATTGATGGTCATGCTCACGCATATGCAAGTGTCGGCCGGGCGCATACCGGTTTTATCGCACGCAACCCCGGACGCGGTCTGGCGGCCGTAGACGTACCCGTCACCGAAAAACCACCCGCCTTTGGGGCATTTGCCGTCGGTCTGCATGATCACAACTTACTGGATCGCGTAAATCAGATACTGTCAGAGTTTCTTGGTTCAACTCCACATCGCAGCATTGCAGCAAATTACGGCTTCGCTGAGAAGGAAATTGATCAGATCGTGGCGCCACGCGGCTGATCGCAGCCCCTTCAAAAAACATGTCGCGCAAAAACCGGGTCAGGATCGGGCGTAATCCTCTCCGCTTACCGAATCGTGCAGCGTTGCTTTCAGCGCCCAGATCACAATATTCCGCTACCGCGCAAGATTTCATCCACATGTTGTGCGATCAGCGGGCAAATGCGCATGATTTGATCTGTTGCTATGTTAACGATTTATTAACCTTGCCATTTCTGCTTTCTCGCCAAAAGATAGCGTCATCCGCGCTGCCACAGCGCCACACTCAACCAAAAATTGCACCACACAAGGATGCAACAACAGGGAGATGTCCATGACATTGAAAACCAAACTGCTCGCCACGACCTCTGCATTTTTGATCGCCTCCACAGGCGCGCTTTATGCAGACGGTCATGCCACGCACCCGGAAACCGGCGAAGCCCTCGCCTCTGACCAGACTTTCACCTACCGCGATCTCGACGAAAGCCCGTCGATTGACCCCGGCGTTGCCGAAGACAGTGCGGGTGGTGACATCCTGCGCGACTTGTTCGAAGGCCTTTATAATCAGGATGCCGATGGCAACCTGATCCCCGGTGTCGCGCTGAGCCATGAGGTCAGCGACGACAATCTGGTCTATACCTTCACGCTGCGTGATGACGCGAAATGGTCCAATGGCGACACGGTCACCGCTGGTGATTTCGAATATGCGTGGAAACGCGCAGCGTCGCCTGAACTCGCCTCACCCTATTCCTGGTTCATTGAATTGATGGCGCTGGAAAACGCCAGTGCCGTGATTGCGGGCGAAATGGAAACATCCGAACTGGGCGTGACCGCTATTGACGACACCACGCTTGAGGTGCGCCTGACCAAACCCTTGCCTTATTTCCCGCAGATGGTCACCCATTTCACCACCTTCCCCGTGCATCAGGCGACCATCGAAGAGCATGGCGACAACTGGACCCAGCCCGGCAATATGGTGTCAAACGGCGCGTATGTCCTGACCGAGTTCGTCCCGCAGGAGCGCATGGTGCGCGAGCGTAACGAAATGTACTGGGACAATGAAAACACGATCATCGAACGGGTCGTACGCCTTGTGATCCCGGACGAAAACGTGGCCCTGACCCGCTACTTGGCCGGTGAGCTGGATCGGACCGCTGTGCCGGCAGGCCAGTTCCCGCGGCTGAGCGAACAATACCCCGATCAGGCCCTGTCCGTGCCTACGGCTTGTTCCTATTATTACACCATCAACCTGACGGATGAGAATTCGAACCCTGCTTTGCTGGATCCCAATGTGCGTCAGGCCCTGTCGCTGGCGGTCAACCGCGACGTGATCGTCGACAACGTGCTGGCCGGTGGTCAGAAGGCCGCCTACACCTTTACGCACTGGGCGACTGCCGGGTTTGAGACACCTGAAACACCTATCGCCACAATGGATCAGGCCGAACGTGAAGCCATGGCGAAGGAACTGATGGCCGAGGCAGGCTTTGGCCCCGATAATCCGCTGTCGGTCAACCTGATCTACAACACTTCCGAGGCCCATAAATCTGTGGCCATCGCGATCAGTCAGATGTGGCAGCAAACATTGGGTGTGCAGACCGAACTGGGGAACCAGGAATGGCAGACCTTCCTCGAAACACGCGGCAATCAGGACTATGAAATTGCCCGTGCAGGTTGGTGCGCCGACTATAACGAGGCATCGACATTCCTTGACCTGATGGATTCAGGGTCTGGCTATAACGACGCCAAATACAACAACCCCGAAGTGGATGCGCTGCTTGAGCAGGCAAAGACCTCTGACAACCCGCAACCCCTTTATGAGCAGGTCGAACAGATCATCGCCCGCGATGTGCCGATCATCCCGATCTATCACTATGCATCGGTCAATATGCTCAACGAGAACCTTGAAGGCTGGCCGGTGAATAACTTCCAGCAGAACTGGTACTCGAAAGACTTCTACAAGATCGCCGAGTAATCCGATCTGATCCGCCGCGTTCCCATCGCAGGGGACGCGGCATTCTCTTTCACAATACACAGATTTGTGGACCCCTGACATATGTTCAGCTTTGTCATACGCCGCCTCGCTGTGGCCATCCCGACGCTATTGGTGCTGGTCATCATCTCGTTCATCCTGATGTACGCAGCCCCCGGTGGCCCGTTCAACTCCGAACGTCCCCTACCGCCTGAAGTGCTCGCGAATATCGAGGCGAAATACGGGCTGGATCAGCCGTTCTGGGCGCAGATCGCCAATTATGTCTGGGGTGTGGTCACCAGTTTCGATTTCGGCCCGTCGTTCCAGTACAAGGACCGCAGCGTGAACGATATCATCGCGCAGGGCTTTCCGGTCACCCTGACCTACGGCTTCTGGTCGTTTGTGGTTGCGGTCACTGTCGGCGTTTCACTGGGCGTGGCTGCCGCCATCCGCCAGAATTCCTGGCTGGACTATCTGGCAGTGGGCATCTCGGTCGGTGCGCAGGTGCTGCCGAACTTTGTCATGGCGCCGATCCTGGTGCTGACCTTTACTCTCTGGCTGGGCTGGCTGCCCGGCGGTGGCTGGAACGGGGGGCAGTGGCAGAACCTTGTCATGCCTGTGATCGCGCTGTCTACATCCTATATGGCCTCCATTGCGCGGATCACCCGGTCATCCATGCTGGAGGTGCTGAACACCAACTTCATCCGCACGGCTCGCGCCAAGGGGCTGCCGATGCGCCGTGTCATCTGGCGGCATGCGATGAAGCCTGCGATGTTGCCGGTGCTGTCCTATCTGGGGCCTGCTTTCGTGGGAATGATTACAGGCTCTGTCGTGATTGACGTGTTCTTTTCGACAGGCGGGATCGGTCAGTTCTTTGTCAACTCCGCCTTCAACCGCGACTATTCCGTGATCATGGGGATCACCATTCTGGTGGGCGCCCTGACGATATTCTTCAACCTTGTGGTCGATGTCCTTTACGCTTGGATCGATCCTAAAATCCGCTACTAAGGGGGCAAACAGATGTTTCCCAACAGAGCCGCAGTCGAAGGCGTTGGCGACGCCGCGCAGCTGGCCGAAATCAAAGGCCGATCGCTTTGGGCCGATGCCCGCACCCGGTTTTTCCGCAACAAGGCCGCTGTCGTGTCGCTGATCATGCTGGGGCTGATCGGGGCTTTCGCCCTGTTCGGACAGTTCTTTGCCCAGTATGACAAGGGGT
This sequence comes from uncultured Paracoccaceae bacterium, assembly GCA_947503965.1. GTDB lineage: Bacteria > Pseudomonadota > Alphaproteobacteria > Rhodobacterales > Rhodobacteraceae > Yoonia. Next base: position 42,224 of record CANNFU010000016.1, on the reverse strand, counting down.
TTGTTGATTTTTCTCTGATCGGCAGCAACGCAAACAAGGGCGTGCCGTCAATTGAGAATGGCCACTATTTCGGCACCGACAGCAATGGGCGCGACCTTTACGCCCGGGTCGTGCAGGGCACGGGCATTTCGCTGATGGTGGGGATTGTCGGGGCCATGGTGGCCGTGATTGTCGGCACGCTTTACGGGGCCACAGCGGGCTATTTCGGCGGACGGATCGATGGGGCAATGATGAGGATCGTCGACGTGCTGATGTCAATCCCGTTCATGTTCGTGTTGATCCTGATGCTGGTCATCTTTGGCCGGTCAATCTTCATGCTGTTTCTGGGGATCGGGCTGATCTCCTGGCTCGACATGGCGCGGATCGCCCGCGGGCAGACGCTAACCATTAAGAACAAGGAATTCGTCGAGGTCGCTGTCGCCACCGGCGTGCGCCCCATCAAGATCATCCTGCGCCATATCGTGCCCAATCTGCTAGGGATCGTGATCGTCTATGCCACGCTGCTGGTGCCATCGATGATCATCTTCGAAAGCTTCATCAGCTTCCTCGGCCTTGGCGTGCAGGAACCGAACACATCACTGGGTGCGCTGATCAACGAAGGCGCACGCACCATGCAGTTCGGCTATTACTGGCAGATCGCCTATCCGCTTTTCTTCTTTGTCGTCACCATCTTCGCCTTCTTCTTTGTGGGCGACGGGTTGCGTGATGCGCTCGACCCCAAGGACCGCTAGATCATGAGCCTTCTGGAAATCGAAGACCTCTCCGTCACGTTCACCACTGCCGACGGGGATGTGAATGCGGTCAATGGCGTGACCTTCAACATCGACAAGGGCGAAACCCTGGCGATTGTTGGCGAATCCGGGTCGGGGAAAAGTCAGACCGCCTTTGCCGCGATGGGGCTTCTGGCCAAAAACGGGCGCGCCGCAGGCATCGCACGGTTCGACGGCCAGAATCTGCTGGCCATGAGCCAGCGTGAGTTCAACAAGATCCGCAGCAAAGACATGGCGATGATCTTTCAGGACCCGATGACATCGCTGAACCCTTATCTGCGGGTAAGTGACCAGATGGCCGAGGTGTTGATGCTGCATGACGGGATCAGCAAGAAAGATGCGATCACCAAGGCGGTGCAGATGCTGGATGCGGTGCGCATCCCCGATGCGCGGGCGCGGGTCACGATGTACCCGCACGAGTTTTCCGGCGGGATGCGCCAGCGGATCATGATCGCGATGTCGCTGCTCTGCCAGCCCCGCCTGCTGATCGCGGATGAGCCGACAACAGCCTTGGACGTAACGGTACAGGCGCAGATCATGCAGTTGCTAGCCGATATCCGGCAGGATTTCGGCACAGCCGTCATACTGATCACCCATGATCTCGGGATCGTTGCAGGTTTCTGTGATCGCACGCTGGTGATGTATGGCGGTCAGATCATGGAGGAGGGGCCGACCGACGATATCTTTGCCCAGCCTTCGCACCCTTACACCAGTGGACTTTTGAAGGCGGTTCCCCGCCTCGACAAAGACGAGGCAACGCTTGCCACCATCGCGGGTGAGCCGCCGGATATGTCGCACCTGCCGCCCGGTTGTCCGTTCTCGCCACGCTGTGCGCAACTGTTGGACAATTGCCGGGCAGAGCGTCCGATGCTTGAAACAACGGGCAATCGGCGCCGCGCCTGTCACCTGCCCGTGCAGGAGGACGCGTGATGAACCCGCTGCTTTCCGTTCGTAATCTTTCCGTCACATTCGACGTGCGCCGCCCCGGGTCGTGGCCCTGGACGCCGGCCATGAAACTGCACGCGGTGTCCGAGGTGTCATTCGACCTGCAGCCGGGCGAGTGCCTTGGGATTGTTGGGGAATCCGGTTCTGGTAAGTCCACCATCGCGCGGGCGATTGTCGGGACGATACCGTCATCCGGCGGCAATATCTTTTTCGAAGACCATGACCTAGCCAACATGGACACGCGCCAGCGGCGGGTCCACCGGCGCGATGTGCAGATGATCTTTCAGGACCCGCTGGCGGCTCTGAACCCGCGGATGACCGTGGGCGAAATCATCGCCGAGCCGTTGATCACGCACGAGCCCAATACCCCGCGCAAAGAGGTCAAACGCCGGGTTGGCGAACTGATGGAGCGTGTGGGCCTGCTACCCAATCTGATCAACCGCTATCCGCATGAGTTTTCCGGCGGGCAATGCCAGCGGATCGGGATCGCGCGGGCGCTGATCCTGAAACCCAAGCTGATCATCTGCGACGAACCGGTGTCGGCGCTGGATGTGTCAGTACAGGCGCAGGTCATCAATTTGTTGATGGAATTACAACGGGATATGGGATTGTCGATGATCTTTATCGCGCATGATCTGAGCGTGGTAAAGCATATCAGCGACCGAATTCTGGTGCTGTATCTGGGCCGCGTGATGGAGACAGCGGAAGCGCATAAACTGACCACGGCGCCCGAACATCCATACAGTCAGGCGCTGATTTCGTCGGTGCCGATCCCTGATCCGGTGCTGGAACGCGCCCGCCATCGGCCCATTCTGGAGGGCGAGCTGCCTTCGCCGCTTCGCCCCCCGTCGGGCTGCGTTTTTCGCACACGGTGCCCGAAAGTACAGCCCGACTGCGCGGATGCAAAACCGGCGCTTGAGGATGTCGGCGGGCGACATTTCGTGGCCTGTCCTTATCATGAGGCCCAGCAGGTTCTGGTCGTTAACGAATAGACGATGGCCGCGCAGGGCGCGTATGCATTGCGTACAGAACCTGTACATACAGCGTATGTACAGGACCGTTTGATGCAAACTATTAACGCCGCCCCCAAAACCGGGTTCGAGGAGCGATAAGCTCAGTCTACCGGGATCCAGATCTCGACCTCGCCGCGACCTGTTTCGACATTGAAGCGCTGATCATAGAGTTCCAAATCAGGCGCCTGTCTTGGTTCCAGCCCGGCATCGGGCAGTGTCTTGTTCCAGATCGTGTAAACCGTTTTCGGGAAATCCGCGATATGTCCGAAATGGGTAAACACGGCGTAGCGACCTTCGGGCAATAGGACCTCGGTCATGCCTTTTGGTATGCTTGCATTGCGCGGTGCTTCAACACCCGCGACATAGCGAAAGCTGCCTTTTTCATCAGCATCGCAACACACACCATAAGCGCAGTCGCCGATGACATCGGACACTTCATCCTCGCGGGCATTGAATTGCTGCCATAGCCCGGCAAGGGCGCTGTTGTCGTCAAAGCGGGCTTTCACGCTGAGCCCCACAACCCGAAAACCCGCGCGGTTTCTGATTTCAGGGGCAGCGACATCGACAATCATTTCTTTTTGCATTTTCAAAGGCTCCATCAGGATAAGGGTTTCAACAGACCGCGCCTGTCGCACAGATTGTGGTGTGACACCGAAATACGACACAAACGCGCGGGTGAACGCCTCGTGAGAGTTGTAAGGCATGGCGAGCGCGACTGACAGGATATCCTGATCACCCGTCGCCAGCGCCTTTGCCGCAACAGATAAGCGGCGCGCGCGCAAATAGGCCATGGGCGAAAGGCCCGCAGCAATCCGAAAGCTGCGCGCCATGTGGTAGGGGCTGACGGCGCAGGCCCTGGCCAGATCATGCAGCGTCACCTGCTGGTGCAATCGCATCTCGATCTGCCATATGAGTTTGTCGATCAGGGACATATCTGCATTGCCTTGCGTTCACTTTGACATGATGACCGCCGCAGGCAAGGGATGCTTGATCAGGCTTGCGGAATGCGTTGACCGGAAGGGAGGTGCTTGATCGTTTTCCAGCGTTCGAGGCCGGGATCGTGGATGCCTACATATGCGTGCAATACTCGCTTCGAAGGGAACATCAAAATGCGCCGGTTTCGGTGCAAATCACACATCTCATTGTGACTACACTGTCCAGGTCAGGTTTCCGGCCAATTTTTCGACGCCCTATCTGGATGGAACGCAGCGGCGAAACAAATGCAGCACAGGATCAAGCGAGGCACTATTCATTCAGATAGAGGTCAAGAGCCGCTTGCGTTCCGTCGCGCCAGATAATCCTTAACCAATGATCGAACGCGGTCGCAAAGTCTGTGTTCTCTGACAGATCACCATAGATCTGGCGCATCTCCAGCCAGCTTGATGGTCGCGTTTTCGCCTGCGCGGCGACGGCTGTCAGACGCTCCCAATCGGGATCATTTGCTGCAATGAATGTACCGTCCTCGCGCGTTGCGGCACACATCCGCGCCCAAAGAGCCTCGACCAGGGCCAGCCCCGCGATTGTGCCGCCCGTCGCCAAACGGTCGCGCAGCACAGGCAGGACGAAACCGGGATGGCGGGCAGACCCGTCAAATGCCACGCGGCGCGTCGTATCGTGGATCTTTGGGTTCGCAAATCGTTTCTTGATGATCGATAGGTAGTCCACCTGGGACATGCCCGCGACCGCCGCCACATGCGGCAGGATTTCGTTGACCTGGACCTTGTGAAAAAAGGCGGCCATTTGTCTGTCGGCCATACAGTCAGCGATGGTCGCCAGACCCAGCAATTCACCCGCATTCGCCAGTATCTGATGACCGGCGTTCAGAATACGGATTTTCATGCTTTCATAGGCATGCACGTCGTGTGTCATCGTCACACCTGACTTTTCCCATGGGGGACGCCCTGCGCAAAATCGGTCTTCGATGACCCACTGGCGAAAGTTCTCGTGCGTCACAGGTGCGGCGTCAATAATGCCCAGCGTGTTCAGAAAGTGTATGATGTCGTCGCCCGTTGCCGGAACGATGCAATCCACCATTGCATTGGGAAAGGTGGCATTTGTATCGATCCACGCGGCAAGGTCGGGGTCCGACAATCGGGCGAGCCCCACAATCGTCCGGCGCAGCACGTCACCATTGCCTTGCAGGTTGTCGCAGCATTGTCCGGTAAATGGCGGATGCCCGGCATCGCGTCTGGCCCGATAGGCCGCAATCATTGCGCCAAAGGCGGTTCTGGGGCGGTGTGGATGCTGCATATCATGCAAGATATCTGGGTGCTGCAGGTCCAGGCCGCCGGTCTCGGCCTGATAATATCCACCCTCTGTGACCGTCAGGGACACGATCCGGATGCGCGGATCAGACATCGCCGCGATCAGCGGGCCATTTTCGGGTTCCACCGCGATATAGTCGATCATTGACCCGATCACCTCGACCGATGAACTGTCGGGGTCCAGCTCGACCAGCGTGGTCAGGCAATCCTGCTTTCGCAGCCGATCACGCATCCTTGCATCGGCAGGACGTACGCCTGCACCGAGGATCGCCCAATCATGCGCTAGCCCGCGATGCATCAGCCGGTGCAGATACCACGCCTGATGCGCCCGGTGAAAGTTTCCCAGCCCGATATGCACAATGCCCGGCGTCAGCTGCGACCGATCGTATGTGGGCACTGAAACACCTTTTGGCGCATGGCCCAGTGTTGCATTCGACAAAGCGATGGCGGTTTTTGTCTTGCTCTGCTCTGCCATCAGCTCATCCAGTTTCCACCGTCCACGTTGTATGTCTGCGCGACGATATAATCGGCCTCGTCCGAGGCCAGAAAGATCGCCATGCCGGTCAGATCCTCGGCCTTACCCATGCGGCCATAAGGAACAGCGCCGCCGACCTCGCGTTTCTTTTGACCCGGTGCCTTGCCTTCATATTTGGCAAAAAACGCATCAACCCCGTCCCAATGTTCACCGTCCACCACACCTGGTGCGATGGCGTTCACGTTGATCCCGTGCTGGATCAGGTTCAGCCCCGCTGATTGCGTCAGGCTGATGACTGCGGCCTTTGACGCGCAATAGACGCCGACGAGCGCCTCGCCCCGTCGTCCGGCCTGGGAAGCCATGTTGATTATTTTGCCCTTCACGCCCTTGTCGATCATGTGTTTCGCGACGGCCTGCAGGGTAAAGAGTGTGCCTGCGACGTTGATGTCGAACGTCCGTTGATAGTCAGCCCGGTCGATTTCGATGATCGGGGCGGCTGTGAAGATGGCGGCGTTGTTGATCAGGATGTCGATCTGGCCGAAGGTTTGGGCGGTGGTCGCGATCGCCGCGTCAATGCTGGCCCGATCGGTGACGTCCATTGCGATGGCAATGACATTTTCGCCCAGCCTCTCGGCCTCTGCCTTTGCGCGCGCCACATCGATATCTGCGATTGCTAGCTTCGCGCCCTCACGCAGGTAGGCCTCGGCAAATGCCAGTCCAATTCCACGGGCGGCACCCGTTATGAGTGCCGATTTGCCTGCCAGTCGCGTCATGCGATGCGTAGACCTTGCGCGTCAAATCGATGAATTTCGTCCAGGCGTGGATTCAGATGAATTGTGTCACCGTGCCGCAGGCTGACATCGCCAATCGCTCGCACAGTCAGTGTTTCAGCAAGTCCGGTATTGTGGATGTGAAAAAAGGTGTCCGAGCCGAGATGCTCGGCAACGCCGACGGTTCCCTGCCACTTTCCGTCTGACTGCACCACGTCGATATGTTCGGGCCGGATGCCGATCGTTGTCGCATCATGTTTGCCCGCTTCGGCACCATTGATCAGGTTCATTTTGGGTGATCCGATAAACCCCGCGACAAACAGGTTGCGGGGTGCCCGATACAGTTCCAGCGGGCTGCCAACCTGTTCGATCACACCGGCTTGCAGGACGACGATCTTGTCTGCCATGGTCATCGCTTCCACCTGGTCGTGGGTGACGTAGATCATGGTTGTGTCGAGTTTCTTGTGGAGTTCGCTGATCTCCATGCGCATACCAACACGCAGGGCCGCATCCAGGTTGGACAGCGGTTCGTCAAATAGGAACGCCGAAGGCTCACGTACAATCGCGCGGCCGATGGCGACCCTCTGCCGCTGTCCGCCAGACAACTGCCCCGGACGCCGGTCCAGATAGTCGGTGAGGTTCAGGACCGAGGCCGCACCTTCGACGCGCTTGTCGATTTCCGCCTGATCCATCTTTGCCATCCGCAGCGGGAAGGCGATGTTCTTGCGCACCGTCATATGCGGATAAAGCGCGTAGGATTGGAACACCATGGCCAGACCGCGCTTGGCCGGGACAAGGGCGGTCGCGTCCGTGCCGTCGATTTCGATATGGCCGGTTGTGATATCCTCAAGCCCGGCGATCAACCGCAGCAGCGTGGATTTACCGCAGCCGGAGGGGCCGACAAAGACGGTAAATTCGCCGTCTTCGATGGTCAGGTCCAGAGGCGGGATAACCTGTACGTCGCCAAAGCTTTTGGTGACCTGTTTCAGTTGGATTTGTCCCATCAGTCAGGTTCCTTATTTCACCGCGCCAAAGGTCAGGCCGCGGACAAGTTGTTTCTGGCTGAACCAGCCAAGGATGAGGATCGGCGCAATCGCCATAGTTGAGGCCGCGCTGAGCTTGGCAAAGAACAGGCCTTCGGGACTGGAATAGCTGGCGATGAAGGCCGTGAGCGGTGCCGCATCAACGGCCGTCAGGTTCAGCGTCCAGAAGGCCTCGTTCCAGGCGAGGATAAAGTTCAACAGCATGGTCGAAGCGATACCGGGGATTGCCATGGGGGTGAGAATATACAGCACCTCTTCTCTCAGCGTGGCGCCGTCCATCCGCGCGGCTTCAAGGATTTCAACCGGAATTTCGCGGAAGTAAGTGTAAAGCATCCAGATGATGATCGGCAGGTTAATCAGCATCATCACAATGACCAGACCCGCGCGGCTATCAAGCAGACCCATCTGAATAAACAGAAGGTAGATCGGGTACAGCACACCCACCGCTGGCAGCATCTTCGTCGACAGCATCCAAAGCAGAATGTCCTTTGTCCGCCGCGATGGCACAAAGGCCATGGACCAGGCGGCGGGTACTGCGATGATCAGACCAAGGATGGTCGACCCACCCGCGATGATGATCGAATTCCAAAGGAACCTTGCGTAGTTGGACCGCTCCATAACCACGCCGTAGTTTTCCAGCGTCCAGTCAAAGTTCAGAAAGATCGGCGGGCTTGCGATGGCCTGGGCTTCCGTTTTGAAGCTGGTCAGGATGGTCCATAAGATCGGGAAGAAAATCAGCAAACCGATGGCCCAGGCAAAGCCTGTATTGATCAGCTTGCGGCGGGGTGTAACAGCACGTGCCATGATCAGTTATCCAGATTCTTGCCGACGATCCGCATCAGGAAGATCGCAACAATGTTTGCAAGGATGATGGCGTAGACACCACCGGCGGAGCCGAGACCGACATTCTGGCTTTCGAGCACCCGCTGGAAGATCAGGTAAGACAGGGTGCGGGTCCCGAATGCGCCGCCCGTGGTCACGAAGATTTCAGCGAAGATGGCCAGCAGAAAAATCGTCTGGATCAGGATCACGATGGTGATCGCCCGGCCCAGATGCGGCAGAATGATATAGTAGAATTGCTTCAGCTTTGGCGCGCCGTCCATTTCAGCCGCTTCCAGCTGTTCGCTGTCCAGCGACTGGATCGCGGTCAGCAGGATCAGTGTCGCAAAGGGCAACCACTGCCAGCTGACGATCATGATGATCGAAGGCATGGCAGCATCTGATAGCCAACTGACCGGCTCGGCGCCGAAAAAGCGCCAGAGATGGGCGAAAAGCCCATTCACCGGATCCATAAACATGTTCTTCCAGACCAGCGCAGAGACGGTCGGCATCACAAAGAAGGGGGCGATGACAAGGATGCGCACAACACCTTGGCCCCACATCGGTTGGTCCAGAAGCATGGCGAGCAGCACACCAAGAACAACGGTGATGATCAACACGCCGACCACGATGATCAGTGTGGTCTGGACCGCAGGCCAGAACGCGCTGGAGGTAACGAACCGAACGTAGTTGTCAAAGCCCGTCCAACCCTGGTCACCGCCGCGCAGCGGCAGATAGGTCCGGAAGGAAAACCACAATGTCATGATCAGTGGAACCAACATCCACCCGAGGAGCAGAACGACGGCGGGTGCCATCATCAGTCGGGCGGCGGATCGCGATGCTTTGGTAGCCATTGGATGCATCTCCTCTGTCGACGGGCGGCACGTCTTGCGGGCCCATCATAGATGACATTGCACGAAAAAGGTGTGTGCTCGTATCCGGAGGGCGGGTTTGCCCGCCCTCCGGCACAAGGTGCCTTGGCTTATTGGTAGCCAGCAGCTTCCATAACTTCGGTGGCGATCGCCTGGGCCTTCTCAAGCGCCTCTTCGACGGTCTGTTGACCGGCGTAGGCGGCAGAGAATTCCTGGCTGACTTCGGTCGCCATACCCGCAAATTCCGGGATCGCGACGAACTGGATGCCGACATATGGCACAGGATCAACAGTCGGGTTGTTGGGGTCCGCTGCGTTGATGGAATCCAGCGTCATCTGCGCGAAAGGCACTTCCTGATATTCAGGTGTTTCGTACAGCGAAGTCCGCGCACCGGGGGGCACATTGGCCCAGCCTTCGTTTGCTGCCACCAATGCGATATAGTCCTTGGATGTGGCCCATTCGATGAACTGTTTGGCTTCGGCTTCCTGCTGTGTACCCGCAGGGATAGCCAGCGCCCAGGCCCAGAGCCAGTTCGCGCGCTTTTCAACGCCTTCGTTGTTTGGCGCCAGTGCAAAACCGACGCTGTCAGCAACAGTTGAATCGTCACCTGTGACGAAGGACGCCGCAACAGTCGCGTCAATCCACATACCGCACTTGCCCTGGTTGAACAGCGACAGGTTTTCGTTGAACCCGTTAGTGGCATAACCTTCTGGGCCGTAATCGTTCATCAGGTTGACATAGAAATTCAGCGCCTCAGCCCATTCAGGCTGATCGAACTGCGCGTTCCAGTCTTCGTCGAACCAGCGTGCACCGAAAGAGTTACCAGTGACCGTGATGAAGGCACCACCTTCGCCCCAACCGGCCTTGCCGCGCAGGCAGATACCGTTGATGTCATTCGCAGGATCGTCCATGGCAGCAGCCGCTTCGCGGATGAACTGCCAGGTTGGGTCAGTTGGCATTTCCAGACCAGCCGCGTCCATCAGATCCGTACGATACATCACCATGGAGCTTTCGCCGTAGAAAGGTGCTGCATAAAGCGTGCCGTCATGGCTCAGACCATTGCGCATGGCTGGCAGGATGTCGTCCACGTCATATTCAGCAGACAGGTCATCCAATGGCACCAACCAGTCATTCGCGCCCCAGATCGGTGTTTCGTACATCCCGATTGTCATGATGTCGAACTGACCACCATTGGTTGTGATGTCAGTTGTGACACGCTGGCGCAGCACGTTTTCTTCCAGCGTGACCCACTCGACGGCGATACCGGTCTGCTCGGTGAATTGATCAGTGTATCCCTGCATGCGGATCATGTCGCCATTGTTCACGGTGGCAATCGTGATGGTCGCGCCGTGGCCTTCCGCAAACGCGCTGCCGGCAGTGGTCAGCGACAGCGCCGTTGCTGCACGTAGAATGCTCTTCAAAGACATCCGGTATCCTCCCTAGTTGGATGTGGTGACGTAGGGTATGCGGAGAGATGACGCGGCGTCAACAAATATTTTACGCGCGTAAAGAAACAGGATGTCAGGCGGAGTCACGCAGGATCAGCCGTCCCTCTAATCTTGTGCTTTTCCAGGGGGATACCTGCCCTTCGATTGCAGCGAATAGTGTCTTGACCGCAGTTTGTGAAACGCTGTCATAATCGTGCGAGATTGTCGTCAGCGGGGGGCAGGTATATCGCGAATGGGGGTGCCCATCCTGACCTGCGACCCGAATCGCGCAATCATCGCCGCGTCCGACCCGGATATTTTGTTCGTAACACGCCGTCAGCAAACCGATCGCCAGACGGTCATTGCTGCAAAGGATCGTATTGCTGGAAAACCGGTCCTTCTTGAACGCCTCATGCCCGCCCAAACGGCCGATTTCCTCAAAGCCCCAGCCTTCACCCTCTATGGAAATCACATCCGGCTTGTGCCCAAACCGGGCCATTGCATCCAGATAGCTTTGGCGCCGACGGTGGGCGTTCGGATTGGCGGGTGTTTTCATTTCAAAAAAGCAAGGCGCCTCTCCTGTGCGGCACAGATAGTCGGTAATATGCGATGTGAACTGAAAATTATCAGACCCGACAAAGGCGAGGCCAATTTCATCCACGCTGCTGTCAAAAATGAGCGTCGGCACGTCATCGCAAAACTTCTTGAGCGCGTTGCGATCCGATGCGCGTCCCAGCGGGGCCAAGAGGACGCCAGCCGGTTTCAGCGATCGCAGCGTATCAAGCACCTCAACCTCTAACGCCGGGTCGCCATGCGAACTGAAAAGTGTCGGGCGATAACCGGCAGCAATACAATACTGTTCGAGCTTGCGCGCAATTTCCGCAAAATACGGGTCTGACAAGAGCGGCACAACAACGCCGATCGTCTTGGTCAGCTTCCGGTTCTGGTTCATCGCATAGATGTTGGGCCGATAATCATAGCGTTCCAGCGCAAGCTCGATGCGGGCGCGTGTGCTGGCCCTGACGCTGCCGGGATCGTTGAAGTACTTGGATACCGTCGGCCGAGAGATGCCACTGACGGTCGCGAACTCTTCCATATTTCGAATTTTGCTGGCCATCGGGGGAACGGGCTCCGCTCATGAAATTTTCATGAAAACACTTTTTCTTGTCGCGCGCAAAAAATCAATGTTTCGTGCTCCCAGGTGGCGATTGCGCAGGAAACCAACTGCAGGCCCCCGATCCGGGGCCATCATCAACCTGTTTCGCGCATCTGGGAAATGGATCGAGTGCTTTGCATTTGGGTTGAATTGTTTCTTTAAGCCTCCTTTCACGTCTCCTCGGTTAGCCGTGCTTTTGGGTGAATGTGAGGTGGAAAGATGCGTGCAGGATCAAATGCGCCAACGATTATCAAACGTAAGAAAGTCATAGCCGGAGGTGGTCATCATGGCGGCGCCTGGAAAGTGGCCTATGCCGATTTTGTGACCGCAATGATGGCGTTTTTCATGCTGATGTGGCTGTTGAACGCCACGACCGAGCAGCAACGCAAGGGCATTGCCGACTATTTTGCGCCTACAATCTCGATCAGCCGTGTGTCGGGTGGTGGTTCGGATGCCTTTGGCGGCGATAACATCTTTACCGAAGAACAGCTTGCCCAAAGCGGCACAGGCATCAATCAACCCACAATCGGCATAAAGCCGGTAACCGCCGAACAGGCCGCCGCCGATGCGGCAGCCGCCGCGCAGGTCGCTGCCCTGCGTGATATCGAAGCGGTACTGATGGGCGTGGGCGGGGAAAGCATTTCATCTGAACAGGCGCTTCGGCACATCGTCACGCGCCTGACAGATGAAGGCCTTGTGATTGAGATCTTCGACCTGCCTGACGCCGTTTTGTTTCCACCAGACAGTGTGGTGCCAAATCCTGTCACGGTCGAGGTGGCACGAATCCTCGCGCGGTTGTTTCAAAGCGTCAGCAACGAGGTCACAATTACCGGGCATCTAAGTGCGAAATCCGTGGTTCATGTCGATAACCCGCTTTGGGAATTGTCCATGGGACGGGCAACACAGATGCGTCTGCTGCTGGAGGATGGCGGGTTGAACCCACTGCGTATTGCGCGGATCGCCGGTGCGGGTGATCGCAACCCTGCAGTGCGTGATGCCACCGCCTCGCGCAACAACCGGCTAGAGGTGGTTTTGCTGCGGACGGACCTCTGACGCCAAGTAGATCGCATTTTAGCTATTAGCCTGACGTTAAGGCCGCACGGTTAGACCATCGGGAAAGCAACGTCATCATCCGATGCAGAAAGGCTCTTTTATATGACGATTTCCTCTTCTTTGAATGCGAGTGTTGCAGGTCTGGCCGCAAATGCGTCGCGGCTTGCGACGATCTCGGACAATATCTCGAATTCATCGACTTATGGCTATAAACGCGCCGTCACCGATTTTCAGTCGATGGTCATTGAAAGTGGGCGCGGGACCTATTCTGCAGGGGGTGTTCGGACGACGACGGCCCGTCTGATCGACGAACGCGGGGCGCTCGTCTCGACCTCGAACCCGACCGATCTGGCCGTGCGTGGCCGCGGGATGCTGCCGGTGACATCGGAAACATCGGTTGCGGTCAACAATGGCGAAAACCCGCTCTTCCTGACGACGACGGGATCGTTCCGACCTGATGCGCAGGGTTATTTGCGCAGCCCCGGTGGCCTTGTCTTATTGGGCGTTCCTGCATCGGCGGATGGGACCATCCCGAACTATCCGCGCGATTCGATTGATGGCCTGGTCCCCGTGCAAATCAACGCCAACCAGTTCGCGGGCGAGGCAACAACACGTGTGGATCTGTCTGTAAACTTGCCTGCCACATCAACACGCGAGGGATCACCGGGCGACAGCGAGTCTCTGTCGGTCGAATACTTTGACAACCTCGGCGCATCATCCAATCTGAGCTTCACATTCTCGCCAACAGTACCTGCCAACGGCGCGTCGAACCAATGGACGATGGAAATCCGCGACAGTGAGTCGGACGTTGACACCAATGGTATTCCAGATGTCGTCGGGGAATATACGCTGACTTTTGACGCAACACGCGGTGGCGGCGGAACACTGGCCGCCGTTGCCAACACGGCAGCAGGGATCGGCGGGCCCTATGATCCCACAACGGGTATTCTGACGATTGCCGTCGATGGCGGCCCGATGGAAATCAATATTGGCGAAATCGGCAGCTCTATCGGACTGACACAGCTATCGGATGCATTTGCGCCGGTATCAATTTCGAAAAATGGCACGCCTGTGGGCAGTTTGACCTCTGTTGAAGTCGATCAAAACGGATTTGTCCGGGCATCATTCGATATCGGGATCAATCGGGTTCTTTATCAGATCCCGCTGGTCGACGTGCCGAATGTGAATGGTCTCGAAACGCTGGACCAGCAAAGCTACCGGGTCACACCTGATAGCGGCACATTCTTTCTTTGGGATGCCGGCGACGGACCGACTGGCGATATCGTCAGTTTCGCACGAGAAGAATCTGCCACTGACGTCGCGGGTGAGTTGACAGAGCTGATCCAGACCCAGCGTGCCTATTCATCGAATGCGAAGGTCATCCAGACCGTCGATGAGATGTTGCAGGAAACGACGAACATCAAACGTTAACCTTCATTCGGGATAACTAAGTCATGAGCATCTCTAGCGCCCTGAACAATGCCGTCTCTGGTCTGACCGCAAATGCGCGCATCGCCGAGGTGACGTCATCGAACCTTGCCAACGTCCTGACAGATGGATACGGGCGCCGATCTGTTGAACTGTCTGCGGTGCAGGTCGGCAATATGGGTGGCGGCGTGCGCATTGATAGCATCACGCGGTTTTCCGATCCCGGCCTTCTCGCGGATCGGCGATTGGCCGATGCGGCACTGCAAGGTCAAGAGCGCAGCGCGGGCATGCTGATGCGGCTTGAGCAGACAATCGGCGGGCCGGAAGACCTTGCTGGGATCGGTGCGCGACTGGCCGCCTTTGAAACAGCGCTGATCAGCGCCAGCAGCGACCCTGCTTCAGAAATGCGTTTGGCGACAGTTGTTTCCCGGCTGGGTGATGTGACCCAGACACTGCAGAACAACACGCGCAGTGTTCAGGCGTTGCGACAGGAAGCAGACGCCGCGATTGCGCGCGATATCGACAAGTTGAATGCAGCATTGCAGCAGGTCGAGGCAATGAATGCCGACATCGTCCGGCTGACGGGGGCTGGCAATGATGTTTCGGCGCTGCTTGATACACGTCAAAATGTTGTGGACCAGATCGCTGGCATCGTCCCAATACGAGAAATGCCCCGCGACAATGGCGCGATCGGATTGATGACCACATCTGGCACCACATTACTGGGCGGTCAGGCGGTCCAATTTGGCTTCACGCCGACACCGACCATTACAGCGGACATGACTTTGACGTCCGGCGCACTGTCGGGCGTTACGCTTGACGGTGTCACACTTGATCCCGCGACAGGCATCGGCCGCCTTGACGGTGGGTCACTTGGTGCGGCCTTTGCTTTACGCGATCAGACGCTTGTCGATGTGCAGTCGTCACTTGATGGTATTGCCGTCGATCTGATTGCGCGATTTCAGGACCCCGTGAATGATCCAACCCTCGCGCCAGGCGACTTGGGTATCTTGACTGATCAAGGTGCTGTTCTGGACTTGGCGGATACAACCGGGATCGCCGGCCGCATCGCCATCAACACCACGATCAACCCGACTACAGGCGGAACGCCGTCGCTTTTGCGTGACGGCCTGAACGCTATAACGCCCGGCCCCGAGGGCAACAGCGCACAGTTGAATAACTGGATCGCTGCACTTGGTGCTCCACGCGCCGACCTATCCGGATCGTCGCCTCAGACGGCAGCAGGTCGGGCTGCGGTGTTTACATCACAAATCGGGGCGACGCGGCTTGCCGCCGAAGAACAGCTTAGCTTCACCGCGGCGCGCTGGGACACGCTGCGCGAGGCGGAATTGGCGAATGGTGTCGATACGGATCTGGAGCTGCAAATGCTGCTGCGCGTAGAACAGGCCTATGCGGCCAATGCCAAAGTGGTTCAAACCGTAGATTTCATGCTGCAACGATTGATGGAGATTTAGACATGCCGATCGTTTCAGTGGGCGACATGTCCCAGCAATTCATCTCAATGCGCAATGGCGGCGCCATTAAAACCGAACTGTCCCGCCTTGCGGAGAGCCTTTCAACCGGCAGAGTGAGTGATGTTACCAAGGTACTTGGTGGCGACACCGCCAGACTGTCGGGGATCAACTACTCATTGGAGCAATTGAACGGATACACCCAAGCAGCAAAAGAAACCGATCAGGTGCTGGCGCGCATTCAGACTGTTCTGGGTCAGGTCGACGATCTACGGACCCAATCCAGTGCGCAACTCCTTCTTGTCAATGAAGAAAGCACCGCGTCGCAAATCGACAATGCCGCGCGCGACGGTGCCCGCACGTTTGGGGTGTTGGTGACGACGCTCAACACGCAGGTAGCTGATCGTGCCTTACTGGGTGGCACAGCGGTATCCGCGCCCCCCTTGGCAACCGCTGATGCAATGCTTGCCGACTTGCAGGCAACGATTGGCGGTGCAACGGATTTCGCAACAATAAACGCCGCTGTGACAGCATGGTTCGATGATCCGGCTGGTGGCTTTGCGACTACGGGATATCTGGGCGACACCGGCAACATGGTAGAAAGGCGCATTTCCGACACCAAAACCGTTCCCGTTGATGCGCGCGCCGACGACCCCGCGATCCGCGAGGTATTGAAAGGGGCCGCCTTTGCCGCAATTGCCGACAGCCTGCCGGGACTTGACCGGCAAACAAAGGCGGCACTATTGCAGCACGCGGGAACCGGTCTTTTTGCAGCGTCCAGCGGACTGGTGTCCATGCAGTCCCGTGTGGGTGCGGTTGAGGCCGAGGTCGAACAATCCCTGACCGAGACCAATGCACAGATCACAGCATTGCAAATCGCAAAGAATGACATTGTGCAGGCGGACCCGTTCGAGACCGCATCGAAGCTGCAAAATGTCCAAATCCAGCTTGAAACCCATTACAGCGTTACGGCGCGACTGAACGGGTTAAGCCTTTTGAGGTATATCTGATGCGGCATGTCATCGGACTGCTTCTAACATTGCTGCTTGCGCTACCCGTTTGCGCGCAGGCGACACCAATCCGGATCAAGGATCTGGTTGAATTTGACGGGGTCCGATCGAATGATCTGGTGGGCTATGGTTTGGTCGTCGGCTTGAACGGGACCGGTGACGGCTTACGCAACTCTCCCTTTACCGAAGAGATCCTGAGCAACATACTTGAGCGCCTTGGCGTTAATGTCACTGGTGAACAATTTCGACCCAAGAACGTCGCTGCTGTCCTTGTTACAGCTAGCCTGCCACCCTTTGCCCGGGCGGGCAGCCCGGTGGATGTGACCGTATCTGCAATCGGTGATGCGAGCAGCCTTTTGGGCGGAACTTTGATCATGACACCGCTGAACGCTGCTGATGGGGACATCTACGCGGTGGCCCAGGGGGCCATCATCGCGGGCGGGGCATCAGCGACCGGTGATGGCGCTGCGGTTGTTCAGGGGGTGCCGACGGCGGGTATTATTCCCTCGGGTGCAACGGTCGAGCGTGAAGTGGCTTTTGATTTTTCAACCATGACCGATTTGCGTCTGGCACTACGAACCCCCGATTTTACAACGGCCGCCCGTATTGAACAGGCTATCAATCAAGACTTTGATCGGCCGGTGGCCGTGATGCTGGATGCCGGCACCGTGGAATTGAGCATTGCAGCCACCCGGATGCAGTCACCCGCCCATGCCTTGGGGCGCATTGAAAACATCCTTGTGCAGCCGGAACGGCGTGCCCGTGTTGTTGTTGATCAAAGATCGGGGACGATCGTTATGGGGGAGGATGTCAGGATCGATCGCGTCGCCGTCAGCCAGGGCAATCTGACCTTGCGTATTCAGGAAACACCGCTTGTTTCGCAACCCAATCCGTTCTCACCTGGTGAAACGGTCGTTGTTCCTAGAACCGATGCAGAGATCATCAACGAACCTGGTATTGGTCTAGCCGAGATCCGCGCGGGCACATCACTCAGCGAAGTGGTTGCGGGGCTAAATGCCTTGGGTGTCGCGCCGCGCGACATGATTGACATCTTGAAAAGCATAAAGGCGAGCGGTGCGTTGCATGCAGAATTCATCGTCAGATAATTGAGGCGACCGTTGCTCGGCAGTTTTCTTGCTGATGTCGTGGTAGTCATTGTGACTCCGGCATTTTCATTGTCGAGTTGTGGCGTTCATCGCACGACCTCCGCTGTCATCTGATCTATAGTTTTTCGCATCTGAACACAGTTGGGTCGATATTCGCAAAGTGTCGAAGCCCGTTGGCCCCGGGTGTTGCGAAAACACTGTCGGGGGGTCCCATCTGTGGGCTTAGTCAGCGACAATTACACATCAACGTGCTGATTGCGTGCATAGCTGACCAGGCATTTGGTTAACCCGGACAAGGCCGTCTTGTTCTGTCGTGGCACCTGCCAATAAAGATGCGTGTCCAGTTTGATGTCTGGACGCAGCCGTACGAGATCACCGCTGTCGAACAACGGCTGCACAAGTGGCAGCGGGTTGACTGCCCAGCCCAGACCAACACGCGCGGCCTCTGTGATGCCGTGGGTTGAGGGAATGAAATGTGTTGGCAGATTTGTGATCGAGCGTCCCGCAACCATGGCCGCCCAACGAAGCTGCAACCGATCCTTACGATTAAAGGTCAGCGCAGGTGCGCGGGCCAACGCCGTGCCTGTAACGCCTTGCGCAAAATGTGCTGCGGCAAAAGCCGGCGCGGCAAAAGCGGCATAGCATAGGGGGCCCAGCGCGATAACGTCACAGCCGGCTATCGCGCCCTTGCGCGACGTCACTGCCGCCGCCACTTCTCCGCGCATCAATAACTCGGCCGAGTGATCCTGATCGTCGATCACCAGATCATAATAAAGCGCATCCTCTTTCGGTAAAGCAGGCAGAACCCAGCTTGCCAATGTATCAGCCGTCACCGCTATGCGCAGCGGACGATCAATGTTTGCTGGTGGCGTGCCCATCGCGCGCGCGACGTCGCGTTCCAGCAAGTTCAGCGTCTCGGCATGTGCCTGCAATCGCTGACCTGCCTCGGTCGCGGTTGCAGGACGTGTGCGGCGGACAAGAATGGCGCCGGTCTGATCTTCCAGCTTCTTGATACGCTGCGAGATCGCGGATTGAGAGACATTCAATCTGGCGGCAGCAGCCTCAAACGACCCGGTGTCGAGAACGGCGGAAAGGGCGGTAAGAGAAGCACGATCAAACATAAGCATTTCTAATATTATATTTAGAATATGCGTTAGTCTTATATAAGACCATCTGCTACCTACCCTCATAAATGACGGGATATGCTTCAGATGTTTTCCATCTTCGCAGCGGGCTTTGCGCTTTCGATTTCTCTGATCCTCGCTATCGGGGCGCAGAATGCCTTTGTGCTGCGGCAGGGCCTGCGGCGCGCCCATGTTGGTCCGGTTGTGGCATTATGCTGCGCGTCCGAGGCGGTGTTGATCTTCAGCGGTGTGGCAGGCTTCGGGGTGATCGCCGACAGCGCGCCTTGGGCGCTTGAGCTGATGCGCTGGGGTGGCGCGGCATTTCTTGCGATGTACGGTCTGCGGTCACTGCGCGCGGCCTTCACGAAGGTCGATGCATTGCAGGCCGATGGCATAGCCGAACAAAGCCTGGGTGCAGCACTGATCACCACCGCGTTGCTGACCTGGGCAAACCTGCATGTTTATCTAGATACGGTTGGCCTGATCGGCGCCGTGTCGGCCACCTATGACGATGGGCGTTGGGTGTTCGGCAGCGGCGCATTGGCGGCGTCTTGCGTCTTTTTCGTGATCCTTGGCTATGGCGCACGCGGTCTTGCGCCTTTTTTTGCCCGACCAAAGGCGTGGGCGTGGCTGGACGCGATTGTGGGTGTGACGATGCTGGCTCTCGCCGCAAAACTGGTGCTTGACCTTTAAACCGTGCTTTACCGCGTCGGCACGGGCACCTCACCCCGATAATCGTAGAATCCGCGCTGCGATTTGCGGCCAAGCCAACCGGCCTCCACGTATTTCGTCAGCAGCGGGCATGGGCGATATTTCGTATCCGCCAAACCATCATGCAACACGTTCATGATCGCGAGGCATGTGTCCAAGCCAATAAAATCCGCCAGCGCCAGCGGCCCCATCGGATGGTTCGCCCCCAGCTTGAGAGAGGTATCAATCGACTGTACCGATCCGACGCCTTCGTAAAGCGTGTAAATCGCCTCGTTGATCATCGGCATCAGGATGCGGTTCACGATGAAGGCGGGGAAATCCTCGGCCGTGGCCGATGTCTTGCCCAGTTTTTCGACCACCGCATGACAGGCCTTGAACGTTGCCTCATCGGTGGCGATGCCACGGATCAATTCGACCAGTTGCATGATCGGCACCGGGTTCATGAAGTGAAAACCCATGAACTTTTCCGGACGGTCGGTCCGGGACGCCAGCCGCGTGATCGAAATGGACGAGGTGTTCGAGGTCAGGATCGTGTCCGGTTTCAAATGCGGGACAAGGTCCTCGAATATCGCTGTCTTGATCGTTTCACGCTCGGTCGCGGCCTCGATGATCAGGTCCGTTTGCCCCAGATCGATCAGCGTCTGTGTCGTCGCAATCCGCTGCATCGCCTGCGATTTTTCGGCAGCCGTGATCATGTCTTTGCCAACCTGCCGATCCAGGTTCTTGTCGATCAACGCGACAGCCGCCTGCAAGGCATCTTCGCTGATATCCGTCATCAATACGTCATATCCCGCCAGCGCAAAGACATGGGCGATCCCGTTGCCCATCTGTCCCGCACCCACAATGCCCACACGTTCGATTGTCATGATGTTCCCCTTACCGGTCGCAGGCACCATAGGCCCCAGCGGGGGGCAGCTTCAAGGCGGGTGAACTGCGAAAATTTAACCCAAATTCACGCATTAGCGAATTGGCAAATCATTTCAGCGAATCTGCGTCTTGGGTGAACAAAAACCGAGGTGGGAACAATGAAGCAGGAACGCATAGAATTTGGGGAATTGTCGTATTCGCCGTGCCGATATGGGGCGTCGCGCATGCTGTTTCGTGGCCCGCGACGGCGGCTTGACCGGCCCTATATCGCCTTCGTCGGCGGGACAGAGACATATGGTAAATTCATTGAAAAGCCATTTCCTGCCTTGGTTGAAAAGGCAATGCGCCAGACCTGTGTGAATTTTGGCTGCGTGAACGGCGGCATTGATGTATTCGTCAATGACCCCACAGTGATGGAGATTTGCAGCGAGGCGGATATGACCGTCGTGCAGGTGATGGGGGCCAACCATTTGTCCAATCGCTTCTATTCTGTGCATCCGCGCCGGAATGACAGGTTTCTCAGGGCATCGACGGTATTGCAGGCGATTTACTCTGACGTGGATTTTTCCGAATTTTCCTTTACCCGGCATATGTTGGGTGAGTTACACGCAAGATCCCTTGAACGGTTTGATACCGTGGTCAACGAATTGCGGCAGGCGTGGGTCGCACGCATGCGCAATATGCTGACCCAGATCGGGCCGCGAACCATCCTTCTGTGGTTTTCCGAGGAAGAGATGAATGACGAACACTGGTCAGAGAAGAGCAACCAGCTTCAGGCCGACCCACTGTTTATCACCGCGAGCATGATTGATGACTTGCGACCAATGGTGAAAGACGTAGTTGTCGCTAACCCGTCAGAGGCGTCATTGGCCAGCGGAACCAGCGGGATGTTTTTCCCTGCATCGCAAGAGGCCGCCGCGTCCGAGATGCTGGGTGCCGCATGTCATGCGGACGCAAGCGCTGCGCTTGTCCCGGCGCTGCGCGAACAGCTTTACGCTATATGAAAAGGCCCGCCTCAATATTCAGGCGAGCCCCTGGCACATAATGTTTTTTCGGCGTTAGCCGAGCTTTTCGGTCAGCTCTGGTACCGCGTCGAACAGGTCAGCCACCAGACCATAATCAGCCACCTGGAAAATCGGGGCTTCTTCATCCTTGTTGATGGCCACGATGATCTTGCTGTCCTTCATCCCCGCAAGGTGCTGGATCGCACCGGAAATACCGACAGCAACATACAGATCAGGGGCAACCACCTTGCCCGTCTGACCAACCTGCCAGTCATTCGGGGCATAGCCGCTGTCGACCGCAGCACGGGATGCACCCACAGCCGCGCCCAGCTTGTCAGCCAGCTTTTCGATCAGGGCAAAGTCATCTTCCGACCCGACACCACGGCCACCGGACACAACGACACCGGCTGATGTCAGTTCTGGCCGGTCGCTGGCGGCGACCTTGTCCTCGACCCATTCGGACAGACCGGGGTTGCCGGCGGCACCGATGCTTTCCACAGCAGCCGAGCCGCCCATACCAGCGGCATCAAACCCAGCCGTCCGGATCGTCATGACCTTCTTGGCGTCAGTAGATTTCACCGTCTGGACCGCGTTGCCCGCATAGATCGGACGCTCGAACGTGTCGGCATCCACAATGCCGGTCACTTCGGAGATCACCATCGCATCCAGCAGCGCCGCCACACGGGGCATCACGTTCTTGGCGTCGGTCGTGCCGGGGGCGGCGATATGGGAATAATCGCCCGCCAGCGACACGATCAGATCCGCCGTGGGTTCGGCCAGACGGTGACCCAATGCGGGATCCTCGGCGCACAGCACCTTGGACACACCGTCAATCTTTGCAGCCTCGTCAGCGGCAGCCTTGGCAGACGCGCCGGCACACAGCACGGTCACATCACCCAGCGTCTTCACAGCGCTGACAGCCTTGGCCGTTGCATCAACCGACAGCGCGCCGTCAGTCACTTCACCAATCAGAAGAACAGCCATTACACAGCCCCCACTTCTTTGAGTTTCTCGACAAGCTCATCAACTGACCCGACCATGATACCGGCCTTGCGGGCCTCTGGCTCGGTCGTGCTGACAATGGTCAGGCGTGGCGCGACATCAACGCCGTAGTCGGCCGGTGTCTTTTCATCCAGCGGCTTTTTCTTGGCCTTCATGATGTTGGGCAGCGACGCATAGCGCGGTTCGTTCAGGCGCAAATCAACCGTCACGATGGTCGGCATCTTCACCTTGATGGTCTGCAAACCGCCATCAACCTCGCGGGTGACAACAGCACTGTCGCCATCCAGGTTCACCTCGGACGCGAATGTGGCCTGGCTCCAGCCCAGCAGGGCCGACAGCATCTGACCGGTGGCGTTCATGTCATTGTCGATCGCCTGCTTGCCGCACAGAACCAGACCGGGATCTTCTTCCTTGACGATGGCGGCAAGGATCTTGGCAACCGCCAAAGGCTCGATATCTGTGTGAACGTCATCGGTGGCCACAACCAGAATGGCGCGGTCTGCGCCCATGGCCAGCGCGGTGCGCAGCGTTTCCTGCGCCTGCTTGACACCGATGGAAACCGCCACGACCTCCTCGACCTTGCCGGCTTCGCGCAGGCGAATGGCCTCTTCGACGGCAATTTCGTCGAACGGGTTCATGGACATTTTGACGTTGGCAAGATCGACACCGGAGCCATCCGCTTTGACACGGACTTTCACGTTGTAGTCGATCACGCGCTTGACGGGTACAAGGACCTTCATCTGCGTTTCTCTCCCAAAGAATCTGACATTTCGCGTTCTCGGTGCGTTGTTATCGTGCGCAGCCGGGCAAAAACAGTGCAAAATCGACGCGGGAGCGGTCGCGGACGCCACGTTCTTGACGCGCACGTCAATCAGGCAAGTGGACGATCAAGGGGCAAAAGCTATCATCCTACGCAATCGTGACAGCAGGTCTGCTTGACATGAGCACCCGACTGGCTGTGTCTGAAACGTAGGTCAATAAGGGGCAAGGCATGAATTTGCGCATCATGGCAACACTGGCGATCACGGCATTTGGCACATCAGGTCTGGCCGACGTCACGATCAGCCACGGGTATTCGGCCTTTGGTGATCTGAAATACGGGCCCGATTTCACACATTTCGATTACGCCAACCCAGACGCGCCACAGGGCGGCACCATGAGCCAGCGCCAGCTTTATGGCGCCAGCACGTTCGACAGCCTGAACATCTTCATCATCAAAGGCGACTCTGCCCCAGAGGTTGGCCATCATGTCTATGACAGCCTGATGGAACGGGCCTATGACGAACCCGACGCCGTTTACGGGTTGCTGGCCGAAACCATCGAATACCCTGATGATCTGTCCTATGTCGCCTTCAACCTGCGACCCGAAGCGCGGTTTCACGATGGCGCGCCAGTGACGGCGCAAGATGTGGTCTTCACCTTCAACGCCCTGAAAACCGAGGGGCATCCCTTTTATCGTAACCTTTTGTCGGACGTCCTGAATATTGAGGCCGAAAGCGACCTGCGCGTCCGCTTTGATCTGGCTCCGGGTGCGGGCAGCGCGCTTCCCGCTGATATCGCGGAACGCGCGATTTTGCCGGAGCATTTCTATGAGAATAACCCCTTCGACGAAAGCTGGATGACTCCACCCTTGGGGTCAGGCCCGTACGAGGTCGCACAGATCGATCAGCCCCGCACAATCACCTTTTGCAAGGACCCTGACTACTGGGGCGCGGACCTGCCCGTAAATGCAGGGCGAAACAACTTTGAATGCTACGCTTATGAATATTTTGCCGATGACGCGGTCGGGTTCGAGGCATTCAGCGCTGGCGCATATGCGATGCGGGTTGAAAATCGTTCGGCCCAATGGGCCACGGGCTATACCTTTCCGGCGATAGAGCGGGGGCATGTCAAACAGATGGTGCTGCCCGACGCACGACCAGCCCGCGCCCAGGGCATCTGGTTCAACATGCGCCAGCCGCATTTGCAGGACATCCGTGTCCGCCAGGCTGTTGAATATGCTTTCAACTGGGAATGGAGCAACGAAACCCTGTTTTTCGGCAACTACAAACGCACCGACAGTTTCTTTGAGAACACCGAGATGGAGGCGACCGGCCTGCCCGAAGGCGCGGAAATGGCGCTGTTGGAAGAATTCCGCGATCAACTGCCACCCGAAGTGTTCACCGAACCACCGCATGTGCCCTATGCCGGTGGGCCCAGCCCACGTGACAGAGTTGGTCTGCGTGCTGCATCACGCCTGCTGGATGAGGCCGGATGGATCGCCGGTGATGACGGCATGCGCCGCAATGCGGATGGTGAATTGCTGACGCTTGCCTTGGTCGATGACAGCCGCAGTCTTGGCCGGGTCGTTATCCCATTTATCGAAAACCTGCGCAGTATCGGCATTGATGCGACATTCGATGTTGTTGACCCCAGCACTTGGACCGAACGACGCCAGACCTTTGATTTCGACATGTCATTTACCGCATGGCAGGTGCAGACCAATCCCGGTGCGGAACTGCGGGCATTCTATGGCTCTGCTGCTGCGGCAGCGGAAGGCAGCAACAATCTGACGGGGCTGGCAGATCCGGTTGTTGACGCGCTGATCGAACGCGCCGTTGCGGCGGAAACACGCGAAGAGGTGGTCGTGGCCGCACGCGCGCTTGACCGCGTGCTACGGTCCAAAAACATCTGGATTGGCACATGGCATCTGGGGGCGCATTGGGTGGCCGTCTGGGACATCTTCGGCAGGCCCGAACAACCCGCACCTTATGATTTCAGCCGCGGCGTTGATTTCTGGTGGTTTGATGAGGAGAAATACAACAAGCTGGTTGCCGACGGCGCGCTGAATGATAGGTTTCGTTAGGCGATGCCCGTTATCTGCCAGATCCTACCGCGGTCGGCTCCACTGGACAAATCGGCGGTGAATACATCAAAAAAAGACAAACAGACATCGTACGGCACGTCCGTGACCCAAAGGACATTGGAATGAAACGCGTAGTTCGTTATCTTGTTTTACTGGCATTTTGTCCGACACTGCTATGGGCGGATGCAGACACGCCCTGCGGTGAGCTTTGGTTCGCGCGCAATGCCATGCTGAACGACGCAGGCTACTGCTTTGCCACCCCGCTGGGCCGCAGCCTGTTTGACAATGCCGACTGCACCACCCGCCAGCCAGTCGTTGATCGGCGTGTGTCCGAACAGATTTCCATTATTCAGGATCTTGAACGGGATCCGCCTTTCGCGCTTGAACAGCAACGCTGCCGGATCGACACGTCACAGCGCGACCTTGATGAGGTTCCCTATATCGGCCTGCGCAGGCGCGTCGCGTTTCAACCTGCCACCGACGGCACAAGCGGCGGCTGCATCGGCTATCAAGGGTCGTCGTTTCCATTATATGCAGCACCCGACGCAAACGCCGCGATCCTGGGTGTCGTGGAGCCGGGTTTCAGTTTCAGCCTGTCCCATTTACCCTGGCGCGACTGGAACTTTGCGATTGTCTGGCGGGGCGATATTATAGGTGAGCCTCTGACACTGGGTTGGTACCGCCAGAATATCGGAAATGCGTGTACGTTGTTCGCCCGGTAGAAGCAAAACACTATCCGAGGTTTATGACCCACTTGCAGTTTTGCACTTCAGTGATTGTGTTTCAAAAGTCGACCTCCATCAGGGATACCTCAGGCGCCAACGGGCGGCGGTGGTCGGTTATGACCAGAAAGATGCATGGCCGCATTCATGGACAGCTTGCTGCCTCACGCGGCTCTTGAATGACACACGCCCCCGGCAAAGCGTCGGCATCAGGGGATACAGCGATGACGATGAAATCCTCAGGCTGCGGGAAATCGTTTTCCAGACGCGCCATGATAGAGCTGTCAGTCACTGCGGCGAGTTCATCGGTCAGCTGCAGGGACCGCCCCACCGGCAACCCGTCAAGCGCACTTTGCAGTTCGGACCGCGCCTGATCCACGACAAACTCAGCAAGGTCAGATAAGTTCGCCTCTAACGGTGCTTTGCGATCTTCAAGTTCGCCACTTAACGCGCCGCTTCGGAAGGCGCGATAGGCATCCAGAACAACCGTTTCAGCCTCTGCCAGTTTCTCATCCTCAACTTCGCCCGTCATGAACAACAGCCGATGCGCGCGTGTGTAATTCGACATGCCAGCACCAAATGCATAGCTCGCGCGCAGGTTTGTCCGGACGGCTTCAAACAGGGCACTTTGATCATCGCCTCCTAATGCATGAGCCAGAATAAGGTCTTCGAATTCGCCCCCTTCCTGCGTGGGCGGCAGCAGTGCAAGAAACGCGAGATTTGTCACTTCTGCACCGGGCTGATGAAGCAGAATCCGCTTTGGTGAGAAGTCAATCGGGGTTTCCCAAGTCGGCGAGACCCTTGTATCCGGCAAACCGTCAAGCAGGGTATCAATAGCTGCCGCCGCCGCATCAGCATTGATATCGCCCGCAACGACAATGGCTTCCGGGTTGCGGGTAAAGGTTTCTTGGTGCCAGACGGCGATGTCCTGTCGCGTCAACGCTTCGAACGTTTGTGGGTCATCCAGAGAAAGCGCGTTTCGCAACGGTGCCTCACCAAAGACGGCCCATCTGACCGCGTCGAAACCGGCATGCGCTGGCTGCGCCTGCGCCTCGGCCATGTTTTGCGCCAATCCATCTGTGATGCGGGCGAGCCAGGTTTCATCCAAAGTCGGCGCACGCAAATGCGCATTGGCGATTTCAATGGTTTCATCAAGATTGCCGCGCTCGAACGTCAACTCTCCGATGATATGATCATTGGCGGATGCGTACATGCTGCCTTCGGAATTCAGATCGGCAAAGCGTTCAACAACCTCGCCGGCCGGAAAACCCTCTGCGCCACCCGCAAGCAGAAGTTCCGTTCCTACAAGAGGCGCAGCCTTGTTGGTTTCTGCGCGGTAGGCCCAGTCAGTTGGCCAGGCCACGTGTATCGACACATCTTCATGATCCGGCAATGTGATGAGCGTGAACGAAATACCGCTTTCGCTCGTTTCGCTGGTTGCGGTCGGGGTATCGTCTTTACAGGCGGCAAGGGCCAGCAAAGTGAAAACAAGAACAACACTACGTTTCATCAGAAGCTTTCCTCCGAGCCTATATAGGCGATTGCCGTTCGACCCTCGCCTGTCAGTTGGCGCAGCAGCGCGTTTGTCGTGTGAAGAGAGAGTTCGCGATCGAGGCGCTTCAGGGCGCGCTCTGACAGCGGCTGGCGTAATATCGACACGCGACTGGTGACGTAATCTGCCATCCAAGCAGCGGTTTCATCCTTGTCCGCCCAGTCTGGCCAAAAGCCGTCAAAGCGACCAAGGACACGTGTATATGTTTCCTCGGGTATGCCAGAAGCGCCGATCGCGGCCAGCGTATCGTCAAAAGCGCGTTCCAGTTCAGCGAGTTGAACGCCGCTGTCCGGCGTCGCGAAGAATTCGATTTCGATGTTGTCTTCGTCGATGGGCCAGATGCTGACATTGAACGCACGTGCGATGCCGGCGTCGAACCTGAGAGGACCAGCGATGCCCCCGGGCAGATTTGTCGTCAGAATATCGGCGAGAAGTGCTGTTTGCGCTTCAAGCAGATCGAATTGCGCCGGCTCTGGCAAGGCAACCACCTTTCGCCAGATGAGGCGAGGGGCGGCATCGGCATTTACAACTTCAAAGCGTTCCAAATCTGTAGCTGACAGATCGAACGCTGGCGGGTTCAATACATCTGCAGCCGGTACACCCGCTGGCCACTCCGCTTCTGACATGGCGCGGCGCAGTTGCCGTTCTGTGATGTCACCAGTAATCACCAGAACAGCATTCGTTGGGCGGTGCGTTTCTGCATGCAGGGCTTTCGCCTGATCGTAGGTGAAGGCCGCGATCTGATCGGGTGTTCCGATCACGGAAGCGGCAATCGGGTTGCCAGCGTACAGGAAACCGTTCATCGCTTCAGCAGCTTGTGCAACAGGGTTGCCAGCAATACGAAAATCGTATTCGCGCAGAACAATATCACGCTCTTCAAAGGCAAAGTCTTCCGGTAAGTCAAGTGGAGCGAAGACACCTTTGAGTTGGGACAATAGATTGGTCAAATCTTCTGGCTGCCCGGACAGCCAGTAGCCAACAGCATAACCGTTCGTCCAAGCGTTTGAGTGACGGTCAGCGTCCCGGTCGCCACCAATGGCGTTCAGCCAGGCGAGGTGTTCGACATAGTGGATTAGCGCGGGATCGGCTTCATTACTGTTTAAGACCACTTTGACATGAATACGTGCGTCTGGAACGTAAGCAAAAACCTGATCTCGATGATCTTTCAGGATGTCTGTCTTATAAAGAAGGCCGCTTAAGAAGAGTATGAATATAGCCCCTAGGGCAAGGCCGGTTGATGCAATAATCTTACCTCTGCCCCCAAGAGAGGTGACTTTAGAAAATCCCAAGTAAAGCAGCACTTTAGCTTTATTCATATCGAAAGACTGCTTTGATGTCCTCTGCATCGCCATCGGTCATTCTCAAAGTCTTCGCATAAAAATCAGAATGCAAACCCAACCGTTCGTGTAACTAAGGCTGCAATGAACGACGTAAAGGCCCCGCCGCGATGACCGATAAAAAAATTGCGACGATACCGCAGATGACGATCAAGCATATGGCAAAAGCGAAATCAGTACAGGTTTTGCAGGAGATTTCAGGTGGTTTTGGTGACCCCGGCAGGGTCGTAAATGCTGTTGAAAAGAAACGATATTTTGCAAGGTGTGTATGTACGTGCATCAGTATTATTCACTGGCAATCATTCCAAAGGCACACTCGGAACCCACTCACCTCTCTTCGTAATAGGGTGACAGACTGGGGAAGTAATGAAACCCTATTGAAATTGCTACCAAAAACGCAAAGTGGGGACAATTCCAAGGCACTACCTCGTATAGCTGAGCAACCCCACAACCGAACATCAGTCCGTAAGTAGCACCTCGACCAAGCCATCCAAGTGATGCTTGGCCTTTCGCCAGTCACCTGCGTGGGCATCGATCAACCTCCAGAAGTCTGTTCCGTGGTCGTGGTGTTTGAGGTGGGCAAGTTCATGGATAAGCACATAGTCGATGCAGGCACGGGGGGCTTTAATCAGGTGCGGGTTCAGGATGATCTCACCTGCGGGTGAGCAGCTTCCCCACTGGCGTGACATCTCCAGCAGGCGAAACGGCGGTGGTGCTGACACCCATGGTAATGCTTTCGCCAGGCTGTCGATGCGGCGGGCAAGATAATCACGCCCTTTGACACGGTGCCATGCACGGATACGGCCCCTGATATCGTCAGGTGTTCCCGTGGCTGTCTGAATCTCAAGCCGATTGCCCATCAGGCGGGTCGCAGCAGGCTTGCCAGTGACGGGGATGACCTTCAGCATGTATCGCCGCCCCAGATAGAGGACTTGCTCACCCGACACGTAGTCTTTGGGTCTGACATGAGCATAACGTTGGTTGGCTTCGGTGACATGGTTCACCACCCACTTGGCGCGTTTCTGCACGGCACGTTTGATGCTGTCATTGTTGAACCCCACAGGTGCATCGACCGACACGGAACCATCTGGGTTCACGTGGATGGCCACACGGGATGTTCGGGTGGCTTCATAGGCCACCTGATAGGGGATGCGTTCATCTCCGTATGATAGGACGAACTGGGTCACTGTGCGTCTTTCGCTGAGCCTGCACGGACCACGGTCAGCACCTGATCGATCAGGGCGTAGGCTGCATCTGTGCCACCCAGAAGCGTGAAGTATCGCACCAGCAGAGCCTTCTTGATCGCAGCTTCCAGATTGCCAGGACTGATAGAGTGAGATTGCACGGCATCGATTACCACGCTTTCGATGTGCAATGCTTCCTCAACCAGCTTGTCTTCGGTCGGGTTCGTTCCATGCATATGATCCAGCAGCAAGCCATAGTAGGCTTTGGCACGTGGCTGGTCAGTGAATCGATCAGGAACGCCAGGTGTGTTGCGTTCTACGACCTGCTCCTCAAGGTCCTTGAACATCGTGTATTGCTTGCCAGGATGATCGAACATGGCCTCAGCGGCTTGGATCGCTTCCTTGAGCAGTTCAGAGAACACCCGTTGTGCGTAGGGATCATCAATCAGGTCTTGCTCGATGGTCTTACGTAGACGGGTCTTGATGACATCGGCCTCTGTGCGCGTCTTCTCGTCAGACCAGTCGTCTGGGTCGGTGTCCTGCCCCAAGGTATCGACACGAATGAACCCTTCAGGGTCAATGATCTCTTGGCCAATGACCTGCTTGTCCACCATCCGTCTTATCTGGTCTTCGTAATCAGAGAAATTCACCGTCTCCCCTGCATCCCGTTTGGCCTGCACACGCAGTTCGGTAAAAAACCGCAGATCACGCTTGTAACGCTGTATGGTCTTCTCATCGAACGCACCGTCCTCAAAGAAAGTGCGGGATGACAGGGCCAGCTTCAGGCACATGCCAAAATCCGTCAGGGCGGCATAGAAATCCTCACGCACCTTCTGCGTTTGATCATAGCTGTGACCTGTTTCATCGTCGGTCACACGTGGCACAAGAACCTGGCGGAACTGCTCTTTGTCGTTCTTGTTTTTCACCGACTTGAAGACTGCCCATAGCGCGTCATGCAAGCTGGGCAGGCGTTTGTATTCGGTTGAGACGTTGGAGAACGTGCCGATCAAATCATCGACCTCATAGCCGTTCTGCGTCTGGGCGGCGAGGTCTTGGTAGTCCTGAATCGACGTGTCGAGTTCGGCCAAGATACCACGGTAGTCGATCAGATAGCCGAACTGTTTAGCCTCATGCAGTCGGTTCACCCTTGCGATGGCTTGCAGGAGATTGTGGCTCTTCAGGTGTTTGTCGATGTAGAGGACAGCATTACGTGGTTCATCAAACCCCGTCAGCAGCTTGTCCACGACGATTAGGATGTCGGGCGCACCATCGGTGGCAAACCCCTCGATGACTTCGTTCTCATACCCATCAGGATCGTTTCCGACAGTGTGGTTCCACCATGTCTGCACTTCGGGCGTCTTGGCCTCATCGGTATCATCATGGCCTTCACGGGTATCTGGTGCCGAGATGACGACCGCGCTTGTGACCATGCCCGTCGCATCCAGTGCCTTCTTATACCTGATCGCAGATAGCTTACTGTCCGTCGCCAACTGGGCCTTCAAGCCAGGACTACGTTCAATGAAATTCTGACGGAAGTGTGCGGCAATGTCCCAAGCGATCATTTCGATGCGGGCTTCGGCCTTATAGACCTGCCCACGGGTGGCATACTTCTGCTTCAAGTCAGACAACTGCTGATCGGACAGCCCCATGGTGCGCTGGTCAAACCACGCATCCACGGCACGTTCGTTGATATCGACGATGGGCTTTCGTTCTTCATAAACCAACGGGGTGACCGCCCCGTCTTCCACCGCATCCCGCATTGTATAGGCGTGAAGGATTGGCCCGAACTTGTTGCGTGTCTTGTCCTCTTTCAGCAGCGGGGTTCCCGTGAAGGCAATGAACGCCGCGTTCGGCAACGCTTGTCGCATCCGTTCGTGGTTCTCACCACCCTGACTGCGGTGACCCTCATCGACCAATACGATCAGCTTGTCCGATGTGTTCTTGCACTCTGGCAGCTTGGTCGCAGAGTTGAACTTTTGCAGCAGGGTGAAGATGATCCGCTCATCCCCTGATCCGATCCGCTTTGCCAGATCACGGCCAGACTGCACCTTGGCCTTTTCACCGTCCTTCTTGGTGGCGACAACAGAACCAAAGGCCCCACTAGTAAGGAAGGTCGCAGCCAACTGCTTCTCAAGGTCCACACGGTCAGTAACGATGATGACACGGCTGCTGGCAAGCTCTGGGTCCAGAAGCAACGCCTTGGTTAGCAACACCATCAAGTTAGACTTACCCGACCCTGTTGTGTGCCAGATCACACCGCCTTCGCGGCTACCATCTGGCTTCTGCTTGGCTACTTGGGACAGGATCGCTTTGACCCCACCGAACTGCTGGTAACGGGCCGCGATCTTCTTGGTGCCGCGATCGAAGAAAATAAACCGCCTGGTGAAGTCGAGCAACCTGTCGGGTCGTAGGAGGCTGATGATCATACGATCTTGTTCAGTGAGCAGCACAGGGCCGCTGTGAAGGCGATCAAAGTCATCCTTGGCCCACCGTGGCTTGTCGGCGAATAGCAGCGCCTTCTGAGCCTCTGACAGTGGTGTGGACTTCACATCCTGCATCTGGGCTTCGGTGAACTCTGCCTCTTTCCATGTGGCCCAGAACTTCTTTTCGGTCGCTGTGGTGCCATAGCTTGCATCGGAACCAGAGATCGACAGCAGCAACTGGGAATATTCATATAGGTTTTGAATACCGTCGTTCTTCTGGTTGCGATTGTGCTGGCTGATCCCTTCAGCAACCATAGACTTCGCTGAGGTTGATGATGTTGGCCGCTTGGCCTCGATCACCACCAGCGGTAACCCGTTCACGTAACACACGATGTCAGGACGCTTCTTCCCCGTTCCAATGGGGCAGGTAACGCTTAGTTCTTCCGTGACGTGGAACAGGTTCGCATCAACGTTGGCCCAATCAACCAGCGGGACCGTAACCGATGTCTTGTCGCCGCCCACGAACACATCAACCGTGATGCCAAGGGTCAACTGCTTGTAGATTGCTTCGTTGGCCGCGATCAGCCCTTCGTTCAACTTGGTCGCGGTGATCGCTTTGATGACCTGATTGATCCCGCTCTCGGACAGCGGATGTTGCTGGCCTTTGTAGTCGAACCGATGCGCGGACAACCACTCTCGCAACAGAGGGTCCAACAGCACCGACCGTTCCGACCCACGCATGGCCAAGGCTTCAGCAGGTGGCAGGTAAGCCCACCCCATGACCATGAGGACATGCAAAGCAGGCAGCTTCGATGCGGCCTCTTCGCGGGTGTCGGGGGTGTGCGGGCTGGTCATGAGTTGAGTCTCTAAGTCATCAGGGCGGCGGTTGCGTATGCGTAAGACAGATTAAAGTGAGAATGAACGCTTATGGTCACTCGTATCAAACACTTCGATTCCATCAAACGGAACGACGGATGTCACTCGGTACGCCATTTGTGAATAAAAGGCTTTGGCTGCGCCGTTAGTTGGATCCGATGGGAATTGAACCTCTCCGCCTTTCTCACTCGCAATCGCAGACATCGGCATAGGCGGCAGCTTGAGAACCACTGGCTTGGGGGCAAGGCTGAGGAACTCTGCGATTTCGGGATAATTCGATAACCCGTTTCGCAAGGAACTTTCCTGTATGCGATCAGCGGCCTCCATGATCGCTTTTACAAAGGACATAAGTTCTGGAGAGTTAAGTGAGTAATCAGCTGCCTTGTGAAAGCCGCCAGCGACATACACGTCGCCATATTCAAAGTTCATGTGCGTGGCTGTGCCGCCAATAGCCGATTTGATTACAAATAAATCTAGGTCGTCATAGTGGTTGTCATAAGCATCGCCAACAATTTCCCAGGCCCATTTGAGGAAATCTATGACCCGCCAATCCTCCATCACATTCCGCCCACCGAGACCATGTTCTTTGATCGTAGGCAACAGGTGAGCCGAGGTGCCGTGCCAAAGGGTGAAGGGAAACATACTCATACAACCACCCGCCGTTTCCCCGTGAGCAGTTGCTGCATCAGGGCCTTCTTCTCGGTGCGGAGCTTGGTGATGGAATGTTGGTTTTCGTCAATCTCTAAGTCACATAGGTGCAACGCTTCGTTAATGCGACGCTGCTCCGATTCACTGAGAACAGGCACCATCACTTTGGCGATTTCACCTAGATAGACACCAGGCTGCGCAGTGATGTTCGCCCTGCGAAATAAGTCGTTTTGGAACTGATTTGATTGAAAGTACTGGTGGGTAAATTCTGCTGTGGATGCGTCTTTCATACGAATGATAGCTACGCTTCTTTGCGCGGTGAATCTTTGGTCACCCTTCACGATTGCGCTTCGCCCAATCGTGCCAACCACTGTCAGCAGAATGTCATCCTTCGCGATTTCGTATTTCTTGTGAATTTGCTGATAGTCAGCTTCTGAAACGTGAGGTGCTGACGAAAGTTCGATGGTATGATCAGCGCGAATATTAACCGCTGAAATCATTTTGACACCTTGGTCATACCGCTTGTGTGTTCCGTGGGTTCCATCCTTGATAAACGCGGCCACATCCCCCAACCGCACCTCTTTCCATGGCTGGCCTTGATACGCGGGGAAGCGGCGTTTGCCTGTGAGGAGTTGCTGCATCAGGGCGCGTTTTTGGGTGCGGGCGTTGCTCAGCAGGGCCTCTGTCTTTTCAATGGCCTGATCCCACGTCGAGAGGATATCCGCGATCTTTTGTTGTTCGGGGAGTGGGGGTGTCGGGACTACAACTTTTACTAGTTCGCGTGACTTGATTCCGAGTGCTGTAGAACCACTTGATTTTGAATGAATCCGCCCTTGGCCTTGTTCAGACAACAAGAATTGAAAAAGAAATCCCGACTTACACGTTTCATTTACACGCAGCGTGACGATTCGTTGACCCAATGCGAAGACGCCTGTTAATGGAAACAAGGCTACATTACCCAGTGGGGCCTCCGTAGTGAACATAATGTCGCCCTCGGTAGGTAGGCCACGGTTCATCCATCCTGCATATTGATGCTCATCGATATATTCGGCGTGTTCCATGGAGACGTATCCCATACGAACGTTTCGTGCAGTGATAAGCCTTACGCCCGTTTCAGTTTTCGGTGGAGCCTTGCCACGATAGTCGATTACCTTTTCCAAGCATTCCGAGAGCGGACGTGCTTCCCATCCCTCAGGAACCATACCCAAGCTCCTGCAAATACCCTGCCATACGGGTTTCCAATTCGGCCAGATCGTCCTTCAACTTCACCCGTTCGGCCCGCACCGCCATCAGATCGATCTCATCCTCTTCCTCAAAGGTGTCCACATAGCGGGGTATGTTCAGGTTAAAGTCGTTCTCTGCGATCTCGGCCTGCGTGGCACGGTAGGAGTATTTGTCCACGGTGGTGGGATCATCAAAGGTCTGCATGATCTTGTCGATGTGGGTTTGATCCAATGCGTTCTGATTGGAACTCGACACAAACTCTCGGCTGGCGTCGATGAACAGCACGGAGTCGTCGGTTTTGTGTTTACGGAACACCAGCAGGGCCGCAGGGATGCCCGTGCCGAAGAACAGTTTTTCAGGCAGGCCGATCACCGCATCCAGCAGGTTTTCCTCCACCAGCTTCTGGCGGATTTTCCCCTCGGTCGATCCGCGAAACAGCA
Organism: uncultured Paracoccaceae bacterium; assembly: GCA_947503965.1. Classification (GTDB taxonomy): domain Bacteria; phylum Pseudomonadota; class Alphaproteobacteria; order Rhodobacterales; family Rhodobacteraceae; genus Yoonia. The sequence continues at coordinate 6,642 of CANNFU010000016.1, read as the reverse complement.
CACCATGAGGGACGACAACCACAGCGCGGCCCGTTTTGGGCTTCAGCGTCTCGATCATGTGCAGGATGAACGCATAGTCGCCCTTGGTCTTGGGCGGGATACCACGACGGAAGCGTCCGAATGTATCAGTCTCGGCTGTCGCAGTCCCCCATTTATCCAGACTGAACGGCGGGTTGGCGACGACCACATCAAAGTGCCGCAAGGCATCTTCCTTCACCCGTAGCTTCGGGTTGCGGATGGTATCACCCCAGAGGACTTCGTGGTTCTCCTCCCCGTGCAGGAACAAGTTCATCTTGGCCAAGGCCCATGTGGACCCGATGGATTCTTGACCGTAGAGGGCGTAGCGTTTGGTCCCCGTCTTGTTCCTGATCTGACGCCCACATTTCATGAGCAGCGATGCGGACCCACAGGTGGGGTCGCAGATGTCATCGCCCTCTTGAGGATCAGCCAGGCGGGCCATGAGGTCTGACACTTCGGGTGGTGTATAAAACTCACCAGCCGTTTTTCCCGCAGTCGCAGCGAAGTGTTTGATCAGGTATTCGTAGGCCCCACCGATGATGTCCAACTGCCCCACACGAGACGGACGCAGGTCGAGGGCGGGCTTGGCGAAGTCTTCCAGCAGGTGACGGAGTAGGTCGTTCTTCTGTTCCTCGTCCCCCAGCTTGGTGCTGTTGAAGTGGATGTCTTGGAACACCTGATCCAGCTTGTTGCCATTGGCCTCTTGGATGGCATGAAGGGCTTTGTCGATGCGTTCGCCGTTCCCAGCTTCATGCCGACGGGTGTGCAATGTGTGGAAGCTGGCATCAGGTGGCAGAACAAAGGATTCCTGCTGCATCAATGCTTCGACGAGTTCTGGGGCGTCGGGATGTTCCGCCTGGTGCGTGGCAAGGTGGTCTGTCCAGACATCCGAGATGTATTTCAGGAATAGCATCGTAAGCACGTAGTCTTTGTAAATCGACGGATCGACCACGCCACGGAAGGTGTCACATGCTGCCCAAGCTGCATTGTTGATTTCGGACTGGGTGACTCGAGTCATGTATTTGTTGCCTGCTTAAAGAGAAGTGAGACGAGGCCCTGATACTTGGTGGCGTCCAAGGGGGCAGAATCGGGAGCGATTTGGTTCCTAGTTTCTTGACGCAGGATTTCCACGACAGCCTCGCCCACTAGATGCGGGGGAGGTTTGGCATCAAGGCGCTGTGCTTCTTCCTCGACCATGGCCACCACTTCGCCGATGCGAGTATAAAGCTTATGGGGAGTTTCGGCTGCGCCTTCACCATGGAGCAGTGTTCGCGGATCGATGCCATACAGGTCGGCGATTTCGAACAATCGCTCCGCACTCACCGTATTGGACTTGTTCTCTAAACGCCAGATTTGGACCTTGCTGACTCCTAGCGCACTAGCCGCTTCTTCCTTGGTCATACGTGAACGTATCCGAGCATTCCTGATGCGGTCGAAAAGGTGTTCCGATGAATCGTCGTGTGAAGTGGCCATTTCACATCGTGTAACGATTTGCCTCGAAATGCAACAAACATGAAAATTACCCATGACGAATCATTTATTACACGATAGGTAATGAAGTTATGACGCTCAAGGATTACCTCGCCCAAAACAATCTCAGCCTGAAGGTATTCGGGGACCTTTGTGGGCTAAGCGCCCCCACGGTTCTTCGCGCCCGTGATGGTATCAATATTCCGTCACGCAGGACGCTACAGGCGATTGTTACGGCGACAGATGGGATGGTGACGATTCAAGACCTCATAAGTGTCGAGGCAGATGAATAATGGGACTCCTGATGAAATGGGCCATCGTCGGTGCGGCTGTCGTCGGGATCGGTTTCTGGATCGCTGAAGGCGTAGAGCGTCAGAATGTCCGTGACTGTTTGGAGCAGAGCAGCCGCCAATATGGGATAAAGAGAAACCACAGCGTCTACCTGACGGATGTGATCGATGTCGAAGTGTACCAGTCGTACGGTGACGGGACCGCGACGCGATTTGTAAAATACCTGATCCAGGGATCGCCTGATTTACAATCGACGACGTGTAGGTGGTAGCAGCACCGCAGTTTACCCACCAGCCGACCGCACCCGCACCTTTGGAAAGTCATTCATGAAGAAAAGTCTGTTCCCGATAAACCTGATCCTAGCTTTATCAGCCTGCATGACAAACACCGCCAGCGTCTCACGCAATGCCGATGCCCCTAACGGGTATCTGCGGAATCTTATGCCGCACAGCCATGGGTTTCAATATTCCTCCGATGGTGAACCTGTGCGGGCTGGCTTGGTTAGCGAGAGGTATGAGCTGCGTGATGGCGATTGTGGCGGCGATGATTGCGTCAGTCCACGGTATCGCAGCGAAGTGCGACTAGCATCAAACCGTACTCAAGCCCGCATTGGTGAAGACATCTGGTACGGCTGGTCTTTCTACAACCAGAATATCCAATCATACCCCGCCAGTGTCAGCCTGATGAATGTGTTTGGCCAGTGGAAGATGGGGGGCAGCAATCCGCCCAGTATCAAGCTGGTGCAGATTGGACGTGGCGAAGCCTACCGCAATGGCAACCGCAGCCATGATGTTGTCATCCAAATGGACGATGCGAACGAGGGCTTGAACTGGGGCGAGCGCCGTAACTGGGGCATTGTTTGCCGCCTCTTCAGCATTGACCAAGCCCGTGGACGTTGGACAGACATCGTGATCAACACGAACTTCAGCACGGGGGATGATGGATACCTTCGTGTCTGGATCAATGGCGACCAACGCTGCGACTATTCTGGCCCGATCTCGGCCATCACCGACACGTCGCTGTATCCAGGTCCCAATGTCCGACGCGGCATCTACGGTAGCTCTACAACGAGATGGGATCGGGTCCAGCCGAACATACCAAAGCCGACGATGGTTGCGTTTTACGATGAGTTTCGTGTCGGACGGTCACGCCAAGACGTGGACATCAGACTAATTGAGCAGGCAGGGTCGTCACCTGTAGACTGACATCACCGAGCCGCCGCGAAGGAGATGATTCATGAAGAACCAAACCAGTCTTGGGTTGCTTGCCGTATCTGCGTCCCTAGCCTGTGCCACTGCGGGCCATGCTCAAGGCATCGATGGTCTTTACCAACCTTCAGGGGCGTCATGGTCTTGTTCGGCGGATCAGGTTGGAATGGATGGTGGGGCATTGTCGATACAAGGTGATGTCCTCAACGGCGTCGAGAACCGTTGTGACCTCACCTCTCCGAGACCCGATGGCACTGGTACAAGGTACACAGCAGTCTGTTCGGCGGAAGGCGAAGAATACCGCGAAGACCTTACCCTGACACCAACCGCAAATGGCCTGAGCCACGAACGGGATGGATCAACCGTCTACTGGGAAGCCTGTGGGGCCGCCCAGGGCCTCTCTGAAGCTCAGGACGCATCAACACAGCCGACCAATGGTAAATGGGTCTACGACTTTCGCCAGGGCTTCTCTGAGAGCAGCACACGTGATCCCAGTGGTAATGTGATCTCGTTCTCCTGCAACGACATCGGCGAGGATGGTGGTCTATATGTCGAACTCGGTGGTCAGCCTGTGGCTGGTGGGCAAATCATCTTTGATGTTGATGGCGAGGTGTTCCCAATGACCGTGTGGGCCGATAGTGGCAGCATAAACACCGAGTGCACCGTCTGTGCCGATACCTACACGGCACTCTGGGAAGCAGCGGCGGCTGGCAATGTGATGACAGTACGCGCCTCTGATGGCCGCTCAGCAGCATTCAGCTTGCGTGGTTCACGTGATGCCCTTGGTGACGTTGCCTGTCGCCCTGATGACGGGTTCTAAGTCCTGATTTCGTCATTTGATAAGCAGGCCATTCTAGAGCGTTTGTACGTACGTCAGGCCATTCGCAACGAGATCGGTGTCAGACCAATTCGCATCACCGAAGTATATCATCGAAAGGTGCAGAAGATGAACGAAGACCATTATGATAACATGATTCAACCCTACGTCGATGAGTCATTCTCACGAGTTGATTGGCCAGACAGCTTTACTGGGAGGTTGCTGTTGGCGACCAAGACCTACCGCGAATGCGTTGGGCGGCTTGAGGCTGAAACAGGCCATACCAATCCTCGCCGCGTCGGGCCAGATATGCTGAAACTGATCCACAACTATGCTGTGCCTTTGGATTGATCTGCGACCTACCAGCCCACTCCCCACTATGATGACACCATGGTGATGTCGTGACCTTCAGCTTCATAGGCATCCCAAAGAGCTTCGACAGCATCATCGATCAAGCTACCATAGGTTAGGCGTGTATGCTGACGCAACGCGCTTAATCTGTCCTTCGTCTCGACCAGTATTGATCGCACTGTGATGTCCTGGTTGGCTGATTTCATGATGCCACCTCCTGCATTTATTTATCCTTTTTGCGGTGCTGAATGACACGTGCGTCGCATTTGCCAACCTGATGAACAGCAAGTGCAACCACTTTTCGGATTTTGCCCCTAGATAGTAAGTGAAGCACGTCCAACAGCTATCTAACGCCTGTCACACATCGACGATGCTTCATGAGGAATGGAGCAAGCCTTGGTCGCAACGATATCATCAATTCAGCAGAGAGGTGGGGCGGATCATGTGGGCGTATGAACAGCGTGGTTGGGAACCATTAGGCTCGGAAGTCCAGCTAGGTGCACGGGTATCAAAAGGTCCCTTGCCAAGCCGTTTTGAAGCCGTGCAGGACATCCTTAGGCATGACCACAAGAACCGCACTATGCTGGAACAGATCGATAGGTGTGGTGATGGCCACCCATGTCAGCATAAGTACTGCCACAAGTGTTATGGTCGTCCACTTGATCCAAAGAGATGGCGGATAGACCATAACAACGTCATCGCGGAAGACGTGATGAACCCAGTTTATTACAACGACTGGGTTGGCAAAGGTCCGTACCGCCACATTCAAACGATTCAGAACTTCCTGCGTCCGTTCTACGGTCTTCCCATCGACGAAATCGCACCTTTCACAACAAAGTTCTGCTACTTGCACGGTGGCGAAGATTTCGTGGCAGTGAAAGACTGGTATAGCAAATGGATGCGTGTCATCGGGCAAGAATTTCGCCGCATCGTTCATCCTGATGTCAAATTCTCCTACCGCTTTGAATGGTCTTTCACGACCGCCAAAGATGCAGTCTGGGACCTGCCACTGCGGGCACCAGGTATTGCTGAGGTTAAGAAGATGAACCCCAATCAAGTGGTCGCTCTGTTCCACTGTCACGGGATAGCGCACTTCCCTGGCTTCACACATCGGCAAGCTGGACAATTCTTCAGGATGGTCTTTGATGGTCCCTCACAGGTGCATGTCGCAACACCACGGGCAGATCAGGTCGCCGACGCATATGGTAGTTGGCCATCTATGATTGAGCTTGAAGAAGCTGTGTCATCTAGGCTCATCACCGCCCCGTTGCCAGATCAACCAGAAGCCGCTGCTTGGCCCAATGACATCGACAGCATTCAGTCAGGCTGTATGGCCTCCAAGGACCACATTTGGGATGCCATGGTCGATGAACTGTTTGGCGATGACGAAGTGGTCGAAGACGGTAGGTCAGGAATTGCAGGGTTTGTGAATTACCTCCACAAGGAACACCTTCCAAAAGCTGAGAGCAGGTATCAGAAACTCGCCGACGCAAATCAGGATCAGTCTTCATCAGCCTCATCGGGCGAAGTCGTTACTCCATGTCCGTCTAAGGTATTGTCACCAGAACAGATGGTTATTGCCGTTCATGCCGATGCGGAACTCAAACGTGCCTTTCATAAGAAACGTCTGACCTGTTCGTATGGCACCCAGAAGAAAGCTCGGTCCACCAAGAGTAAGGCTGCGACGCATCCCAGTAAACGGAAGGCGTCACCTCAGACCTCTGTTCCTGAACATCATCAGGTTGATGCAACATGCGAACAGACGAAGCCACTCGATGCAGTATCTCGTGTTAGGACTGAAACAGCAGTTGGTTGGTATGTTGGTCAATCCTCAACGGATCATCGTCATTCACACCATTCACAGACAAGTACACTCAAGACCAAAGAAGCCCTCTCTTATAAAGAGGATGGTCACCCACGGCTACGGGTCCCCTTATTTTCTTGGGTTTCAGCGTTGTGGAGATTCACGTTATGTCTGGGACTGCGAGTGTTGCGGCCACCGTGATGACGACCTCTGCCATTATTGGCATAGCCTACATCAGAACAAGATTTCCCAGTCCCTACGATCAATGTCATCCAAATTATGGACCATCATCGGCTTCTGCAAAGTCGTTGAACGGGGTTACTTTGACTATTTTCCGCATTTGAACGGGCGGGACATCACCAGATGTCGGCGCTGAATGTTGCACCCTGGCCAGGTCCATCAAACCATCGTTTTAAACACTGGGTCATTGACTCCAAGAATCGGGCCAATCCAGCTATGAAAGATGTGCAGAAAACCTGTGCATCTGAATACTTGCTGTGACCCATTTATGGACACCGTTTGCTGGATGACACCCGCAGGTTCAACACAGGAGGCGACCATCGGGAAACGGTTCGGGTATGTCCGCACATCAACAGCGGATCAGCAGTGCCCGTCCGTTGAACCCGCCCTGTTGAGGGTGGGGGGCGCCTGTTACGCTGCTTGAGCAGCGTAACGCCAGGGGA
>CANNFU010000015.1 GCA_947503965.1 uncultured Paracoccaceae bacterium | reverse complement strand
TCGTTTTGCTTCAACCGTCGATAATACTCCCAAGCAGAACTACGAGAAACACCCATCTCTTCCGCCGCAGCCAACAATAGCGGACCCACGTCCTTGCCAGCTCGATCCAGCTCTAGGATCGGGCGCAAGATATCGGCCCGCGCAATTGCGAGCGCCCGATCTTCCGAGTTCTCTGTTTCCTTTGCCAAACGCCGCCGCCCATCCAACTTATCTACAAAACAAACCGTCCGGGAATTAAAGGCACAGTCCCGAAATTAAAGATACAATCCAGGAAATAACAGCACAACCAGTAACTGATTTTACTCAGTTTTTTGAGGTAAGCGTCCGGGAATTAACAGCACCATGACACCTATGCCTATGGAGCATGCGTGCACATCGCCAACATAGCTGGCTTTAACGGCTTCGATTGGCTCAGTGCTCCTCTGAAATGGCAACTGCTAGACGTTGTCTATCTAGTACTTGATATCGCCGTTGTTGCGGGTGTCGTTTTTCATACGGGCCCGCGGCGTGTAAAAGCTGCAATCAGAGGCCGGACACACGTCAGCCCCGATCACAAAGCCAAACTGAACTGAAGTTTCCGTTTGCATTCACCGGGGCGTCCACACACGTCCGTTGAACCCGACCTAACGAGGCCATGCTTTGTGCGCTAAGTGTCCATCAAAATAAGTGGACACTGAGAAGTAACCGTCCCTTGGTGGCCGTCGGCGCCGCTAAGGATGCTGTTGAAGGCATCGCCGCTTTGGGTGCTCCGCAGGATTACCTAAGATGTGACGGGCCCGCGTTGCGACTGCGCTCAACCAGTGGCACGGCAGTCCTGATCATCACGGCACCATAGCAAAATCAAATCGCAATGCTTGAGTTTTCGCCCATGGCTGTTTTCGCAACTCGGAAAACAATGTTTGGTTTGTCCGGTTGATCTTGCGGCTTTCGTACAATGACCAGCACCACGCATTGCCGCCATTGCCGAAATCGGATGTCAGCGTTTCCGCAGTGTTTGTGCTCTGGCCAAAAAACCGTTGCAGTCGCATCGACTTGACCCGTTCAGTTTCATCATTCGGTTTTTTCTGGTCAACCGGCTCCACATCATATGTCAGATCGAACCCCAGATCATGGATCTTTGTGCAAATCTGTTCTAGGACGGTGTCAAGTTTGGTATCTTGCTGCGCGACGTCGAATGCATCAAGCGTAATGTTCCACGTCCTGTTCTTAGAGTCGAACGCGTAGTGATCTGTCTTTCCGGCGTCTACTGTGATCGCCAATCCCAATGGCGGTATCGACATTTGAAAATCTTCTATTTTTGTCATTATTCTTACCTCTTACAGCTTTTACAGAAATGTCTTCCTTCAACGTTCATTATTGCCGCGCCGCGCCCTATGCCGATCAAGCTCGGCCCCGATCCGCGCAAGCATGTCGGATGCCGCTGCGGCCTGTATCTGGTAGCCGTGGCTTTCGGCTTCTAGCTTTGCCTCTTCCAGCACGTCGCGGGCGAATTCCAGTTGGCGGCGCGCGAACTGGATTTTGCCGTATGTCACCAGACCGCTCAACTTGCGCAGGCGTAGGCCATGGCGCGAACTCATCGCGACCGACCTCGCTGCCGCCTCGGCACCAAGCCCAAGCTCACCCCGTTTGAGTTTCAGTTCGGCATCGACCAGATGGATATCCGCCTGAATGCGATAGAGCCCCATATTCTGCGCATAGTGCAGGACACGCACGATACGGCCCTGTGCGCTGTCCAGGTCGCCGACATCGATGTCAAGCTTGGCCATGCTGGCCAGCGCATGGTTCTCCACATCGCGTTGTTCGGCTTGCGAACCGGAATTGACGGCGAGCCTGAGATGGGTGCGCGCGGCGTCGATATTCCCGATCCTGAGATGCAGGTCGCCAAGGTGACGATTGAAAATCGAGATGGCACGCAAGTCACGATGTTCGACAAACCGTCTGAGGCAGAGTTCATATTCCTCGATCGCGCGCTCAAAACTGCCACCCAGATGATCGCACAGCGCGAGATAGGCCCGTGCGAACAAATGCACCTTGCTGGGCGTGGACCGCGCCACATGTCGCATTGAGCGTTCGAGTTCTTCCAGCATTTCGCGCGCTTCGGCGACTTTGCCGCGGTCGATAAAGGCGAGCGCGAGGTTGAAATTTATCCTGCGCTCTGCTGCATGATAGGCCTTGGTATCAAACGGTGGTGTCTTAGCATGGGCCATGATGAATTTGGCCTGATTAAAAAGGGGGATCGCATCGAACAGCCGCCCCTGCATGAACGATGCCAGCCCACGTTCATTGTAAAGCCAGGCGATTTCATCGCGATAAAAGGGATGCCGCAAGCTGTCATATTGCGTATGCTGACGCACCATGAGGCCGTTTTTGTTGCCGGTATCCCTGATCCGTTCCATATTGCCTTTGACACGGTTGAAGCTTTCAACAAGCTTCTCCTGATCATCGGGCCGCCGGTCGATGGTGGTTTTCAGGGATTGAATCCCCAATTTCTGATCAGGCGTCGTACCTTGCCCGGCAAACAGCGCTCCACCCAGTAAAAGTGCCAGTTCCTCGCGATTTCGCTCAAGCCCCGCAGCGGCATTCAGAAGGGCGCGTAGCCATGCGCGATACCTTTCAAAAGGGGGATCGACGTCGTCAGGTTGCCCCATGCCGTCAAGCCGTGACAACGATCCGACCGATAATGTGCCGCGCAACAGACTAAAGCAGGCGCGCAGCCGTTGCGAGATAGCGTGGGTTTCACCGAAAGCACCAGCAAGCCCGTCTAGCTTTGGACCGTCTACCATTGCCGGGAAGGCGTCTTCTGCCGGGAAGAAAACGTGCCGTGCCGCATCTTGCAAGGCGCGTTCGTCCTTTGTGTCATCTGTGCCAACTGGCGGTTCGTCCCAACGCGGCGCGCGATACCGTTCGCCTGACCATCCAAATCGATAAAGCGTCCCGAGCGATTGCGCGCATTCCTCGATCGCCTTTTTCATCAGACTGCCAATCAGGTCAAAATGCTTTACCTGCGGCGTAGGCAAGTCGCGGGGTTGATCGCAAAAAATGGAAATCTGATGATGATTAAGCTCGCCCTCATCATTGACGATCAGTTGCATCTGATAACCGATATACTCTCGCAATCTGGCGTGAAGCGCATAGCGCACATGCAGCTTTTTCTCATCAGCGTGTCGCGACACATCCCCTTTCACGGAATTCTGTGACGGTTCTATTTCGATGACCAATGCACGTTCGCACAATTCCTTGAGATGTGCCGACAATTTACCGAGCCGGTTGTGGCGCAGTCGAAAGCGATAGGCGGCATCGTTTTCGCCGGTTTCTTGCCGCGGTGCCTTTTTACGCAGATGGTCGATAATCAATGGGCAACCGAAAAGCACCCATATCTCGACCGGCAGTCCATAAAGCGCCAGATGCCGCATCAGGAGACGCATCAATTCAAAGTCAAAGGCTTTTTGCTTGCGGTCCAAGTCTTCTTGCCTGCGGTCCGAGTCTTCTTGCTTGCGGTCCAAGTCTTCGTGATGCGCAAGAATTTTGTTCAGAACACCGCTTTGCTGGTCGCGGGCATAGGCCCGGTCAAGTGGTTCGATGAACTGTCGAAACTGACCGGGCGGTATTTTCCGCTGCTGAACCTCGCGCTGCCAGGTGCGTAAGGTGATGATCGTCAGCGAGACGCTGTTCCACAATCCACGCTGTATTTCACGGGTCGAATGCGCCTCGTCCGTGCGATTGTCCTGACGGCGCACATCCTTCGCCTCGACCCATTTAAGAAAGGGCTCAAATATCTCGCGATCGGCGTCATTGTCACACAGCAATTCTATTCTGTCCGACCAGCTGAGCGGTTCCAGCTCATGCCATTTTTTTAGGACGCGGCGGGTTCTGCTTTCGCGGGAATAGTGTTTCTCTTCGGCGGTCGCCAAGGGGTCGTCAGCGGTCCGCTCTTCGCTCAGAAATGCGATTGGAAATTCAGGGCGTCCTGCCATGAAAACATAATCGATGGCAGGGTCGGGATCCCGTTCACCTGGCATGTCTGTCCGACCACAAAGCAGCCGGAACATGGCGCGGTGCATCGGATTGCGGGCATCACCATTCCGGTCGCAAATCCTGTCAATGCCGCTGAGACAGACAAAAAGCCGCTTTTCCTGGCCCTCCATCGCTTTTTCGAGGGTTGTCATCACCGTCTGCAAAACACCAAGCCGGTGTGGTCGTTCGACGGTATGGTTAAGCTCTTCCGCAGAGGGAAAGGCGGGATGTTCGACCAATCGCGGCTCTTCTTCGCGCCGCGCAACATAAAGTCGTTCCGCCAGGGCGGTGATTTCATGGCTGTCGAGCGCCTGTCCATTTCGCAGCTTTTTGGTGATCTGGTCCATGCCGGTGGCGACCAGATGCTGGCGGTCTGCGGTGTTCAATTCACGCATCAGAAAGGTCATAGCGATACGCCGTTCGGCCGCATCGCTATGGCTTTGCGCCTTTGAAATCTCTTTGCGAATCTCTGAAAGTCCAATGGCGGCGCTACGGCTGCTTTCCGACGCGTCGGGTCGTTCCAACAGAAACTCAGCACAATGACGGGCGAAAAACCGGGTCAGTGCCTTTGCAATGGACGAAAACTCCATCGAGAATGACTGATGCACCATGAATGAGCCTGCATATTCACCAGACTTGTTCCCGTTGGCACCGGCGAAGATGTATTGACGCACACGGGCATGCATCATCAGTCTGATGACGGACCCTTTTCCCGCGCCACGCGGGGCTGTAAGCCGGACAATCCGGCTGTTTCTGTTTTCCTTTGGGTCAGTCCCGCGGAATTCGGGATTCCCGTTTTTGAAGCGGCCTGCAACATGTTCGCTGATTTGTTTCAGAACCTCCCAGGCTCCCGGATCGGCACGGACGACCGGGACATCTGCCGGGCAGTGTCGTATCCAAAGGCTCGGCCGGTCAGATTGAACATCGCCTCCATTTTCAGGCACATACAGATGATACAGCGCGCGCCGCTCGTAGGGCGGATGCCGCCATGCATCCCACCACTTGCCCTTATCTTCTTGCAACGAACGCAATTCAGCGACAAGTCCGCGGGACAGAACATTGCCGCTGATTTCATTGAGAAGCGCTTTAACTGTAGCGGCGTTCGTGGCCTCGCCCAAAGCGACCCTTGACATATGATCAAGTGTCTCGAAATCCTCAGGGCACAGCAGCTTCTCCACGGCCCCTGCCGTGCGATCAATGCCGAGCAGTTTTACAAGGACGTCGCGAAACTTGTTCTCGCTCTCCGCAGTGGCCAAACCTGCCAGCGTCGACAATTGGCCTTTGATGAACCGGTAATACGGTCCGCCAAAAAAGATCGTGTAGACCTGATACTGGACCATATGTTCCAGCGAGATCTTTTCATCCTTGCGCACACATTCACGGCAGGCCCCTTCGGACCATGTGCAGTTCTTGCAACTGTGACCATGGCGCAGCAGGAAGATACGGCGTGTGTCCTGCCGCTCAAAATCATTATGCGCCATGAAGCGGCGGAAGGGGCGCAGCACATCGTCTTCCGACATCCCCATACCAACGACCAGAACATCGTTGCCGCCAAAAAGCATCTCTTGCGCCTCACGGAAGATCTGGCGTGGCTGATCCTCACGTATGTAAACGCGCTCATAATCGCGCTTGGTGACAACCATGTTGGTCGGATCATCGAAGCGGCCATGCAGATGCAAGATTTGATAGCGGAAGCGGCGTGGATAAGCGGCAAAATTGACCGTGTCGCCGGTATTCCCTGCACTCATCGTGATTGAGGTTGCGCCTTTTTCGACGGCATTGTCGATCACAAGGCGTTTGACGTGGTGGCGCGGTGTTTGCTTGTCCTTGCACAAATCTTCAAAGGCGTCTTTGTCCGCCCCAGTAGAGTCGCCAAGCAACTGAAATACTTGCCGTTCAAGCTGCACATCATAATTCAGCGTTGCGATGCGGGTGACTTTCAATTCATCAAGCAATGCCTCGACGATATTGAGGTCGCGCGCGCCGGTCGGGTGCTGGGGTCCGAGCCCCCCCACAACAGAACCCTCGTCGGGACCGATAGCTTGAAATAGTGGTTCGCTAGGATCAATCTCGCCCATCATCACCGCCCTGACGATATACGCGTAGAGCGCCGGATCGTGATTCTTGGGTGGATTGGTCAGCAGATTGCGCTTGAGGACTAAGACTTCGTTTTTTTGAACCTCCGGGACGAGTTTATGGTCCGGGAACACCTGGCGCAGCCGCCGCCCCACAAGATCAAGGTTGCGTGACCGAAAATGTTGTGCAAAGTACTCCCGCGCCAGAAACAGCCGACTTCGACCCCGTGCGGGATCGTCAGGCAGGCAAAGCAGCAATTCTTCGCAAAGGTCCATGATCGCAACTGACAAATCCTGTGCCGCTGTTTCGGCATCGGGCATTTCGATCCTTGGGTCGCATGACTTATCAACCTTTGACTGTGCGCCCACAAGCTGTTCGATCTGGGCGATCAGCGGCAAAATCTTGACCAATAATTGCGAGCGTTCCCCATCAAGTTCGACGATTTCCTTCAGTTGGTCATTCGTGGCCTCAATCATCAATGCCACTAGCGCGTCCCAGCTCGGCATGCCGAGATTCATCGTCGACCCCGAACCGGTAAATGCCACGAGCCGACGCAGGTTCAGGCTTCGAAACAGATGCACCCGCGCGCGTTTGCGAATTGAGCCGCTGGTCAGTTCATCGCGAAGATGCGGTTGCAGATGGGTCCACATGCGAACTCGCCTATTCTGTCGAGGCGCGGTCCGCAGCCATGGCCTGCGCGACGATCCGGTTATTGTAGTAGGTCAGCGGTGCGTATTTGGATATGCGGTGATATTCTTGACGGATCACCTCTATCTCATCCCGGTTTTCGATTTCGGAATAGGACCCTGAAATTCGGGCCAGGACGTGCCGCAGCAATGCGCCATAATCTACGGCAGCTGCTTGATGCTGCGCAGCCCTGAGATCATAGCGTGAGAGCGTTTGAATACCGCTTGTTGTGGCTGCGACCATCGGCAGCCCGATGGTCGTGTAGTCGTACCATTGGGCGTCAATAGGCGCTTGGAACAGGGCTGCTGCGGCAACAGATGCGATTACTGTTATCACACCCAATATCCAATTCATCCTCTCACACCGCTCGCATGATCGATAATGCGCTCTTTGATTTCGTTCCAATTTCTCAGAAAGATCGGTTAAATACTGCGTTGAATTCATTTCGTCAGACGACACGGCAATCATGATAAATACTCAACTAAACTCAGGTTAGCTTATCACCAGATATCCAGCTTTCAAACTTTTTAGGAAATAAGTTGAAAGTGAGTTCTCAACCCAGGCGGTCTTACGCACGTTTTCGAACCGCTGTGCATGTCAGAATATGGTGTCCGTCCGTTGAAGCCGTCCTGTTTGGTCAGGTTATTACCTGTTACGCTGCTTTCGCAGCGTAACGCCACGGGAGCAACTCGTCGAGGCGTGTGATTTTGTGATGGGCGATTTGGGCGATGACCCATGTGAGCCCAGCTTGGGGATCGATGTTGTTGAGCTTGGCGGTCTCGATCAGGGTGAATGCGACTGACATTGCGGCCCGCCGAACCCGCTTTTCGCTGCAACCGCAGCTGCTGGAAGTAGTCGAATTTACGCATCGCGGTCACTTCGGGCCTTCGCTCCTAGTATCAAAACGACCGGTTCTGAGAAACGTTCAACTCACGACCATTTCGCCGAAACCCACCATTTTCGGTCTGTCGTCGGTGACCTGCCCCCCGAGGCTCCCTCATTCGTAACGAGAGTCTGCGGGTCTGGTTTTGATATTCTTCGTCGTCGGTTTGGACAAGCGCGCCGGGCGCGGAGCCCTCAAATTGCTCAAGCGTCCGGCGCGCTTCTGCGGGCGTTTGGTTTCCGAGAGATGAGTGAGGTCTGGCGTTGTTGTAGTCGTATCGCCAGAGCGCCAATTTTCGGCGGGCGTCATACAGACTATCGAAAATATCCTCATTCAGAAGTTCATCCCGCAAACTGCCATTGAATGACTCGATGAAGGCATTCTGCTGGGGCTTGCCCGGGTCGATGTAGTGCCATTCGACGCCGTTGTCGTTGGCCCACTTCAGGATCGCTCGGCTGATGAACTCGGTTCCATTGTCACTGACGATGCTGACCGGTTTACCATAGAGCCGGACAAGCGCGTCCAACTCTCGCGCAACACGGGCACCCGAGATGCTGGTGTCGGCCATCAAACCCAGGTTCTCGCGGCAGCAATCATCGTTCACGGCCAGAATGCGGAATCGACGCGATGCGCTGAACGTGTCCGACAGGAAATCCAGAGACCATCGTTCTCCAGGCCTAAGCGCTTCTGGCATAGGTGTTCGCGATCCACGCGCCCGTTTACGGCCACGTCGTCGTCTGACGCCCAGCTTCTCCTCTGTGTAAAGCCGATACAGCTTCTTGTGGTTCATTAAGTACCCTTCACGTTCCAGCATCACGCCAATTCGGCGATAGCCAAACCGACGCCGCTTGGCTGCGATAGCCTTCATCTCTTTGCGTATCAAAGGCTGCGAAAGCACCGTGGTTCTTCGCGAGTTCGTTCGTGATTGAGGTGCTGCAGATTTCAGAATGGCGCGTCGAGATTTGTGGCCGACGCTCGGATGGATCATTGAAACCCTGAGCAAACAGAGCGGTCGCATACACCGCTTGCGGCCCTTTGCGGACATCCCAAACACGTTCGTGATGCTGCAGTCGCAACCCGCATAGCAGACATTGATAGACCAGTGTCGGGTCAAACGCGATCGTCTCCTGCCCCTGGACGTGCTGGCCATAGATCTCCTGTCAATTGACAATTCTAGAAAGGAGGTTCGGGCAGTCGCCGCATCTATTGAAACGTAATAAACCACTTGTTTAATTAACTTACTAGTATAATAATACCCTATGACCAAAGATGACCGACTAGACGCCGCGTTTTCCGCCCTTGCGCATCCGGCCCGCCGGGCAATTCTGGCACAGCTTGCGCAAGGATCAGCCAGCGTGAACGCCTTGGCAGAGCCGTTTGATATGACCTTGCCTGCCGTGTCGAAACACATTCGGGTGCTGGAACGCGCCGGCCTGATTTCGCGACAGAAGGACGCCCAGTTTCGGCTATGCAAACTCGAAACGGCGCCAATTCAGGAAATCGCAAGTTGGACCGAGAGGTATCGGTCGATTTGGGAGGCACGCTTTGACACGTTGGACACTCTTTTTGGCGGACATGAAGGAAAACGAAACATGAGCGAAGAGAACACCTGGGTTCGGATCGAGAGGGTATTTGATGCGCCAATCGATCTTGTGTGGAAACTGTGGACCGATCCGGTCTTGTTCAAACAATGGTACGGCCCAAACGGCATGTCGGTCCCGACAGCCGAGATGGATGTCAGAGTAGGCGGAACCCGCAAAGTCGGCATGGCGATGCAAACACCAGAGCGATCAATGGAAATGTGGTTCACCGGCGTCTACAAAGAGGTCAGCGCGCCTGGTCGCCTCGTCTATACAGAAAGTATGTGCGACGCCGACGGCACCATTATTTCACCGCAGTCGATGGGGATGCCGGAGTCCTTCCCGGACATCACTGAGGTTATCGTCGAGCTCAGTGAGGTGGACGGCAAAACGCGCATGGTCATGGTCCATGTGGGTGTTGGCGAAGGCACCGCTGGCGCTGGAGGTTGGAACCAGGCCTTCGACAAGCTGGCAGCCTTTGCGCAGTCGCTGGGCGATGAGCGGTCATAACATGCGCGAACTTGCGGTTATCACCTTTGTGACCCTGGACGGGGTGATGCAGTCGCCCAGCATGCCCGAGGAAGACCCCTCTGGCGGCTTTACGCAAGGCGGATGGGCAGCCCCCTATTGGGAAGGTGTGATGCCGCATGTTGAACGCGTCGCCATGTCGGAACCTTACGACATCCTTTTTGGGCGCAAGACCTATGACATCTTTGCCGGACACTGGCCAAACGCGCCGCGTTCTGATCTTGGCGATCGGTTAAATGCGGCGCGAAAGTATGTGGCCACCTCGCAGACGCCACCATTGAGTTGGGAAAACTCACACTCGTTGAGCGGCGACGTGGCTGAAGCTGTGCAAGAGTTGAAGGACCAAGACGGGCCGCTGCTTCAAGTCCATGGCAGTTCTGCGTTAATCCAAACACTGCAAGCCCATGATCTGATCGACGAGTTTCGGATCTGGACGTTTCCCGTTGTCGTCGGCACGGGAAAGCGGCTGTTCGAAGGCACCGCTTTGCCACGCGCCTACGCTATGATACGGACTGAATCTCTTGGAGAAGGGGTAACTCATCAGTGTCTCAGGCGGACGTGACTGTTGTTCGCCCTGCCCCGCGAAAAATCAAGCCCAGGGCCAGTGCGAACAGGCCGAACTGCAAACACAGATAGAGTGTCTCCATCAAGATGAACGTACCTGCTTGCGGCACGTTTTGCTTGGCCACCAGCGCCAGCACATGGCTTGTCCAGAAAAATAGCCCCAGCAAGGCTGCGAATGTGACTGCCCGCCTTAGACCGCTGCGACCGAACCGAAACATAGGGTAAATGGCTGCCAACACGGCACCCTGGATACCCATCGACGCCAGACCGACAGCGATGTTCGGCTCGCCTTCGAAATATCCGAAGCTCATGTACCTGTCTTTGAACAGGACCAAATGCCAAATGATGGCCAGGGGAAAAACGATCAGAGGATAGGCAGCGGCAGCCAGGATCTGTTGCTTCAACATGTCGGGTCTCATGCCCCCTCGCCCCGCTTCCAAAGAGCCATTGGGCTGCCGCCGGGATCGCGGATGAAACTTGCATCCCCTGCTGGGCCTCTGACGTTCTCGGCAATGATACTGGCACCGCTTTTGCGAGCGCGACCTGTCGCGGCCTCCAGATCATCAACCTCAAAGTAAGGCACCCAGCCGGTGATCCCGTCCATCTCATTGCAAGTGGCGGCGAAGGGCATGTCGCCCCCTTGCTCGGTCAGAAATGTCATCGAGCCGATATCTTTGGGCTGCCATCCAAACATCGATTGCAGGAACACGGTCGTTTCTTGCGGCTTGTTCGTCATGTTGTCGTACCAAACGAAAGGTGCAGGCATTTTTCTCTCCACTTGCAATTTGCAAGTAATTTAATACTTCGGCCACTTGCATATTGCAAGTACATTTCGGTCGCCTATATCGGCATCATGAACTCGAACGAAAAACCTCAATGGAACGGATGCCCCACCCGCTATGCCGCTGGCATCGTCGGCGACAAGTGGTGCTTTCTTTTGCTGAGGGATGTCCTGCTGCACGGCAAGCGCACTTACCGCGAGTTCCTTGCCTCGCCCGAAGGCATCTCGACCAACATCCTTGCGAACCGACTATCCAAGCTTGAAACGCTGGGCATGCTGACCCGCGAAGCCGACCCTCGCAAAGCCAGCAGCGTTTGCTATTTTCCGACACAAAAATCCAAGGATTTTCTACCCGCCTTGGTGTCGATGATGGTTTGGGCGACGCAGTATGACGAGGTCACCGAAGCGCCCGCCTCATTCGCGGAAAGCTTTTCCAACGATCCTGCCGGAACGATCGCTTGGTACGAAGCAGAGATTGACCGCGTCGATCAGGCGTTACGATCCAGCTGACCGATTGACCCACCAGTCGTGCATCGATGTGAACACCGGGCCCAGCGCCAGTCCATCTGCGCTGGCAGAGTATTCAACCCGGGGCGGCACCTCGGAATAGACCTTTCTGGTGACCAGCCCGTCAGCTTCCAACGCGCGAAGCTGGTTGGTCAGCATCGTCTGAGTGATGCCGTCGATGGATTTGCGCAATTCGCCAAAACGCTTGGTGCCCTGAAAGATCAGAATCTGCAGAATAAGCAGCTTCCATTTGCCGCCGATCATCCCGATCACCCGTGGCGCGGGGCATGTGCTTTGGTCGGGAACAGCCGGTTGAACGGCATCAGCAAGGGCCTCGGACATCTTGTTTTCCTCAATAGTATCATTTTCGATAGTATAGCAAAAAATTCTGCCTACTTTTCAGATCATACCGTGGTGGCTATGTCTCTGCAAACACCCACCCACGGAGGAATGTGAGTATGTCCCTGGAAATCTGGACCGTAAGCGGTGCCCCCAGCCCCTGGCGTGCGACCCTTGGAATGGCCTTCAAGGGCCTCGATTATGACGTCCACCTGCTGTCCGCCGCACAAAAAGAGCACAAGTCAGACGCCTACCTTGCCATCAATCCACGCGGCACCGTACCGACCGTGAAAAACGGCGACACGACCCTAAGCCAATCCGTTGCGATCCTGGCTTGGCTGGATCGGGAATACCCGGCCAAACCCTTGTTTGGGGAAACACCGCTGGACGCAGCGATGATCTGGCAGCGCACCATGGAGATTTTCGACTATCTGCCAGATGCCACAAGCGGTGTGCTGTCGCCCATCTTTTTCTAAGGCGCGGATCAAGCGACCGACGACCTGAAAATCGCCAGCGAAAGGCTTCGGTCCGAACTTGCGAACCTAGCCGACATCTTGGCCGAAACCCCATTTCTGTCCGGTGGACGCCCGGGGGCGGCTGACGCTGTGGCCTTTCCCCATGTGCGACTGATCCAACGGGCCATGGAGACGAAGCCAACGATCATGCAAGCGCTTGACTTGCCGGACCTGGCGACCGTGTCGCCTGATATCGCGGATTGGGTTGGGCGGATCGAAACCCTTCCAAATGTCGCCGCAACCTTTCCGCCCCATTGGGCCGACGCTGCTTAAGGACAACCAAGATGACCGCACCAAGCTATACAAAGTCCATAGACGTCAAGGCATCCGCCTCCACTGCATTCGACGCGGTAACCAGGGGTGTCGCACATTGGTGGACCCGACCCGATCAGCCGCTGAACAACATCGGGGACCGCGCTAAATTCACCTTCCCACCCGGCGTGTCCTATTGGACGTTCGAGTTGACCAGCACTGACCAACCAACACATGTCGAATGGACCTGCGTCGATGCCCTGCACATCCACGAGGGCCAACCCAAAGAGATTGAAACCGAGTGGCTCAACACCAAGGTGCTGTGGCAAATCACCGAACAAGAAGGTGGCTCTAGAATTGAGATGCGGCACCAAGGGCTCACCCCCGACTTGCTATGCTATGATGTTTGTGAGGCGGGCTGGGATATGTTTTTTCTGGGCAGCCTCAAACAATACCTCGACACAGGGCAAGGCAAGCCTCACCAAGGATAATCCGGGCGTGAATTGGAAAGGACTAAGTTTGGCCGCCTCAGACCGCCGCAGAAGCATGAAAGTCCAATTGAAGGCCGCTATTTTTCTGGGCCTTTATGCCGCCGGATGGCTTGCCATTGCGCTGTCGTCGCCGCTCGCAGCCGATGCAGTAGATGTCGAGCTCAATGTAACTGCCGGAGGCGGCGAGATTGAAAGCACGACGATTGTGATCAAACGCCTGTCTGATGGCCAGCTTTGGGTCGCAAATCCTGTCCGCGCCCAACAGCAATTTTCGCCAGCCTCCACGTCCAAGATCCCACACAGCTTGATTGCGCTGGAAAATGGATTGGCGACGCCCGAAACTGTGTTTCAGTGGGACAGTGTTCCACGAAGTAACCGCGCATGGAACCAGGACCATTCACTCGAATCCGCGTTCCAATACTCGGTGGTTTGGGTCTATCAGGAGATTGTCCGAGCCGGGGGACAGGCTGTGATGGCGCACGGGTTGAAGAGCTTCCAGTACGGAAATGCAGATGTCGGCACCATCGACCAGCTCACCACCTATTGGCTGGACGGAACACTTTCAATCTCGGCGCAGGAACAAGTTGCGTTCCTGTCGAAACTTGCCCTGGAACGGTTGCCACTGTCTAAAACCACCTATGCGGCGGCCAGGAGCATCATGGTAAGCGATTTCCATCCAGATTGGACCATGCGTTCCAAGACCGGTTGGTGGTACAGCAAAACGGATATGGACATCGGATGGTTCGTCGGCTGGCTGGAGCTGGAATGCGCGAGCGATAATTATGTCTTTGCTCTGAACATGGATATGCCAGACACAACATATCTCTCAAAGCGAAAGGCAGTCACGTACCGTGTTCTCCAAGACATCGGGGCCTTTGACTGCGAATGAAGCGGCCCAAACCCGACATCCAACGCGCTGTCTCTATTCTGCAACCGCATCCCGCTTTCCGGACTTTCGCTGCGCTTGCAAGAACTCCGGATCGAAGTACCTGGTTACCAAGTCATCTCCAGAGCTTGGACGATCCCTCAATCTTGTACAGGCTTTGGCAGATCCGCCATTTCGGGTGGAAGATGGACAACAAGCCCAGCTTTCTTCCAGCCGTCGAATGCCTTTCGCACCAATGGTCCGGTGAAGTAGTTGAACACCATTTCCTTTGGGATATCAGCCTCGAAGTTGGGAAGGATTTGAAGGAGAGTCACCCGCGCCTGCTCAGCGGATTCGAGGTTCCCCAACTCCGCGTGAAACCAGATCTGGTGTGCGTGATACCATGGGAACCCCGGCATCGGGACTTTCTCGATCTCCAGAAGTGCTGCCTGCCAGAAGTCACCAAGCGCAAACCGCCAAGCGTGGGCGTAGTGATACCAGCCCGGGTGAATAGGGCTTAGGTCAATCGCCTTATCCAGAAGCGGTATTGCGCGGTCAAACTCACCTAGAAAAGCATGACAATGGCCGATCTCGGCCAGTATGTCGGCATGGCCTTGGTTGAGTTGAAGCGCGACCTTCGCAGTCTCCCGGAACCCGGGCAAATCTCCTGTGTGGAATTGACACAGCGCCAGCGCCATGCGGGCAAATCCGCTTTGCCGATCACATTCTACGCCCCGTCGTGCCGCATCTAACCCAAGTTGTACTGCATTCACATCGGAACGCTCGTTCAGGTGATAACGCTTTTCTTCTAGAAGAATGAGGGCGTAAGCTGCCCACCCATCTGAGGCTTCGGGGTCGGCTTCCAGCAGGACGGGCAAACGCTCTCGCAATTCAAAATGGAGCTTGGGGTCGTAGGTCTTGTAAAACTCGTAGAACTGCGCGACTGCGGCGTAAACATCCCAGGTTTGGGTCTGTCCGCTGGCAGCGCGCCGTCGGACGCGCGACCCGATATCGCCATGCTGGGAGGCGATGCGCCCGGCGGTCAGGAGACCAATCTCATTCTGGATATCGAAGATCTCTTGAAGATCGCTGGACCGGTCGAATTGTTCCATCAACGCGATCTCGCCTGTCGAAACCTCACTGACCTGCACCGAAACGCGCAAGCGTTCGGGTGAGCGGCGCAAACTGCCTTCTATTAGAAAATCTACGCCGTAGGTCTTCGCGATCTCGGCCTGGTCGATGCCATTTGTCTGAATGTGCAGAGCCGTCATGTGAGATAGGACCCGCAGGTTTCGGAAACGCGTGAGGTGCGACGTGATCTCTTCGCTGAAACCGTCTGCGATCCAGCTGTCGTCCGCCGAACTGAGGCTGCGGAAGGGCAGAACCAGAATGACCGGGGGTTTCCTTTGTGCGCCTGCGACGGTCGATCCGTGGTTAACAGGTACCGCCAAACGAAACCCGACGCCATGAACAGTTTCAATGATGCGTTGCTCTGATCCTGTATCGCCCACCGCGCGACGGGCTTCCTTCAGGGCCGTCGAAAGTGTTGCATCCGTGATGATCCGCCCCTCCCAGACATCGGTGATCAGATCGTCTTTTGTGACAACATCCCCATCGGCTGAAACCAGTGCTTTCAGGATGCCTGCCGACTGACGCGTCAGTCGCCGTGTCTCGTCCCCATGGACGGCGATCATTCGGTCGAAGTCGACCGTGATATCAGAAAGCAAAACGTGCATGGCCCAGAGTTACCTTTTTCCGGTTCTTGGTGAAAGCTCGGCAAAATCTCAGATTCTTCTCATACCATCCTCAAGCTTAGCGTCCCATCTCCGCATAGGTCCTTGTCCAACAGAAAGGACAGACCATGAAATACCGCAACGCGCTGCCGCAGCTGGCAGGAAAGAAAATGATCACAGATGGCGGGTTGGAGACGACCCTGATCTTCCACGACGGGATCGACCTGCCGCTCTTTGCCGCCTTCAAGGCGCTCGAAACCGATGCGGGGATCGCCGCGATGGACGCCTATATGGAGCGTTTCGCCCGGATCGCCGTCGAAGCCAAGCGCGGTTTCATCATGGATACGCCTACATGGCGGGCAAGCGCCCGGTGGGCGGCGGAACTCGGTCTGTCGCAGGATGCATTACGCGCCGTCCATCGCGAGGCCATTTGCACATTGAACCGCTTGCGAGATCGTTTCGAAACCGGCGAAAGCCCCTTTGTCGTGAACGGAGTGATCGGCCCACAGGATGACGGCTATGCGCCGGCACGGGTTCTGACGGCAGAGGCGGCCGAGACCTATCACGCCGCACAGGTTGGTTGGTTCAATGAATTTGGCGCAGACATGGCGTCAGCGATCACAATGACCTACGCGGATGAGGCCATTGGCATTGCCAGCGCTGCCAAGACATTTGGGCTCCCGGTTGCAATTGCATTTACGGTCGAGACCGACGGGCGTCTGCCTTCAGGCGAAGCTCTTGGTGACGCGATCCGCGCGGTGGATGAAGCGACGGAAAACTATCCGGCTTATTTCATGATCAACTGCGCGCATCCGGATCATTTTGCCAATGTCCTGCAAGGCGATTGGACACAGCGTATCATGGGCCTGCGAGCCAATGCCTCGCGCATGAGCCATGCCGAGCTTGACGCCTCGGACACGCTTGATGATGGCGATCCCGTTGAAATCGGACACCTCTATGCGGGTCTCTCGGTCCTTCTGCCGAACCTGACCGTGATGGGCGGATGTTGCGGGACCGACCACCGCCATGTCGCGGCAATCTGCGAGGCAACCAAAACCTGAATCACCGAAATGCCGGGCGCTCCTGCGCCCGCAACCAGACAGCCGCCTGCAGGACCCCTGCATGCGTTCTGTGACTTTGACTGAACGAAGCTGAACACCTGAAAGGAAAAGACATGTTCAAATCAACACTCTCCACACTGGCCCTTGTGGCCTCCACCGGCTTTGCGATGGCCGACGGCGCGCCGATGTCCTTCGACGTCGCCGAAGACCTCACGCGCTTTGTTTTCGCGGCTGAGCCGGTCTTCGACGACGGGATGCCCGCCTACGGCAATGCTTTCGTGACCCAGGGCTACATCTACGAAGATGGCACTCTCGATGATGGCGCTGAGGGCACCCTTGCCGATGGCAGTCCGGCCTTCCCCGACAAGGTTATCGGTCGCTGGACCTGTGACGGGTTCTTCGTCGGCGACGGTGCGCGCACCCTGACCGGTGCCTGGGTCATCTCGCGCCAGGTCTTTGAGTTCGACAGCGGCGAGATCCTGATCAACCAGGGTGCTGAACTGGCGGATGTCGATGTGGCCGGACCCCGCGCCATCGCCGGAGGAACCGGCGCATACGCCCATGTTGGCGCTGAGATGACGCAAACCTTGCTAGGGATGACCGATGGCTTCGGTGTGCGTCTTTCCATTGAAATCCCGGGAGAAGAGCACGCTTCAATCGCGCCGGAGGATCAAGCTGAAAGCTGGCATAGCAGCTACTTCGGGCACATCGACGAAACCGACCACACCGAATGGGACTCGGGTGTGCCGGTGGGGCCGATCGATCAGGTCGCCTTGCCTGCCTCCTGATGAAAATCGAGAAACCCCTGTCCGCCGCCAGGGCGGATGGGGGCAGATGAATAATGAGAGAGACCATGAAAGACCTTCTCGAATATGCACTTCGCCCGGCCAGACAAACGGATGGTGAAGACCTTGCCTGCCTCATCGACATCGCCGGTGAAGGCATCCCCTCTTGGCTGTGGGCACAGAATGCCAAGGATGGCCAAACCCCGCTAGAAGTCGGCACGGCGCGTGCGCGACGTGAACAGGGTGGATTTTCCTACAAGAACGCCATTGTCGCGGAGCGCGTAGACCATGTGCTGGGAATGGTATTGAGCTACCCGATCTCTTCGGCGGACGAAAGCGCCACAGCCGATCTGCCAGCACCCATTGTTCCGTTCGTCGCGCTGGAGGCGAAATCTGTGGGCACTTGGTACGTGAACGCACTTGCTGTGCGCGCCGGGTCGCGGAGACTTGGGATTGGTGCGACTTTGATGGCTCATGCCGAGAAACAGGCCATCGATGCAGGCTTTGATACTGTCAGCATTCAGGTTTACGCGCAGAACACAGGCGCAGTCCGGCTCTATCAGCGGCTGGGGTATGAGGTTGCGGCAAGCGCACCGGTCCTGAGCCACCCCTGCCAACCCTACTACACAGGCGATGTCCTGCTGTTGCTCAAGCCTGTCGTGCCGAACTCACAGACTTGACCATCTTCAAAGAAAGACCAGACAATGCTCCACCGTCAATTCCTCCTGCCGTCTGCATTGCTAACGTTTGTGTGCGTTTCAACCATCGCAACATCAGGCGGAGATGCACCAAAACTGCCCGCGCCATTGTCTGATGGCAGCTTTCTCTACGGTAGCGCACCCAGCGATCAGCTTGTCGAACTCGGACGCAATCTCTTCTTCGATCCGATCCTGTCGGGCAACCGCAATATCTCTTGCGGGACCTGTCACGATCCAAGATTGGGATCAGGCGATGGTGTGGCACTTGGCATCGGCGAGGGTGGCACAGGGGCCGGTCTGGACCGCCGAACCGAAACTGCCGTGACGGGCCGCGTACCGCGCAACGCGCAACCGTTGTGGAACATCGGCGCTCGCGAGTACGTATCGCTGTTCCACGACGGCCGTGTGGAATGGATCGAAGACGGTATGCGCATCCGGAACCCTGCAGATGAGGAACTGCCGGAAGGCGTATCGGACGTTTTGGTCGCACAGGCTTTTTTTCCTGTAACTTCCCCCATCGAAATGGCTGGGCAGTTCGGCGAAAACCCGGTCGCAGACGCCGCCTTCACCGAAGATCGAGCGGAGGCCTGGCGTATCCTCGCGGCACGTGTCGCTGCGGTGCCAGGCTATCTGGACATGCTGCGCGCAGCCTTTCCTGACGTCGCAGGCGCAGATGACGTGGCCTATACCCACCTGGCCGAAGCCCTCGCGGCCTTTCAGACAATCGCTTTCCGGTCCGATGAAAGTCCTTTCGACGAGTTGCTGCGTACCGGTGACATTTCGATCCTGTCAAAGGATGCAAGAGCGGGATTATCGTTGTTCTATGGGAGTGCGAATTGCGCGTCGTGTCATAGCGGGCCTTTGCTGACCGACCACGCCTTCCATGCCATCGCGATGCCGCAGATCGGCCCCGGCAAAGGTCATGGCAGGGATTTCAGTTACATTGCCGAGACAGGTCTCGCTGGCCGAACCGAGGACGAGGGACGGTATCAGGTCAGCCGAGACGCTGATGACCTGTTCGCGTTCCGGACGCCATCCTTACGGAACGTTGCTCTCACCGGTCCGTGGGGCCACAGCGGGTCGTTTGCTGATCTGGAGGGGATGGTTCGCCATCATCTGGATCCGGTGAGAACCTTGCAGAACTTTGATGCGTCCACCGTTGTTCTGCCACCCTTGGACCAAGTCATGCGCCTTTCCGGCCGAGGCTCGGAATTCGGATACGCACCGCTGGACCCTGGCGAGCAATCGGCGTTTGATCTCAGGGACACTTGGGTGATGCAATCACCTGCACTTAAGAAACGCATCGCGGCCGGGAACGACCTTCGCACATTCCATCTGGCCGACGAGGAAATAAGACAACTCATCGCCTTTCTCGAATCCCTGACAGACCCCTCTGCCATCGATAGGTCCGATCTCATTCCCACGGCGGTTCCGTCGGGACTGGCGCCGCAACCGGCCAGATGATCTCGATCACATGGAAAGGAGCCACACGCCGCTCTGAACGCGTATGGAAAAAGACAAATCGCTATTTGCGGCGCAGTCTTGATGGAAACGACAACAAACCGGACGGCTGTGGTATCAAACCGTGTCAACGTCGGGTTGTCGTTGTGGAAGGCATGGCGGATCGGAGGATTAGTCATGGAAACACCAAACCTACCTGCCATCCGCGCGCTTCGTCCTGCTTGGAACAAGGGCCGCATCGTCGGACAAAAGCGACCATTGAAACCAAAGCACGTCTGGGCAATCCGAGTTCGGCTTGAACTGGCCGAGAACCATCGAGACCTCGCGCTGTTCAACGTGGCAATTGACAGCAAATTGCGTGGCTGTGACCTCGTTAAGATGAAAGTCGTCGACGTTATGGCGTCCGGCCAGATCAAGGAACGGGCGTCGGTGCTGCAAAGCAAGACGCAGAAACCTGTGCGGTTTGAGATATCAGAAGGCACACGAGCTTCGGTCGAAAAGGGGATGGAAGACGAACTGATGGTCGGGTCGGAATACCTTTGGCCAGGCCGCTTCCATGAACGCCTGCACATCTCGACCCGCTAACATGCGCGGATCGTCCGGGATTGGGTGACTTGGATCGGACTTGAGGCGAGTGCCTACGGTACTCACTCAATGCGGCGCACAAAGGCTACCCAGATCTACAAAAAGACGGGCAACCTCCGTGCGGTCCAGCTGCTGTTAGGGCACACGAAGATGGACAGCACAGTTAGGTATCTTGGCGTCGAACTTGAGGACGCCCTGGCTATTGCTGAAGCCATTGAAATCTTGCAACTCTGGGTCGCCTTCACAGACGGCCCAAACCGGTCACTCAACCATGTATTGGATTGCTGCAGTCGCAGCCCGCTTTCCGGACATTCGCTGCAAGCCGGCAGTGAAAGGTGTCCCTTAGTTCAATAGTTGAGGCACCTGCGCGGCATTGCTCCATTGCCGGGGCGACTGGCCGTACATCCGTTTGAACTCACGGCTGAATTGAGAGGAGCTTTGATAACCCACGTCCCAGGCTGCTTCCGACACGGTCTTCCCTTCGGCGATCTTCATCGCGGCGTGGTTCAGCCGCATGGATTTCACGAACTGTATCGGGGACATGGTCGTCGCTTCCTTAAAGCGCCGATGGAAGACCGCCCGACTCATACCGACGTGGTCGGCCATGTCGTCGATGGTGACCTGTTCGTTCAGGTGGTTCGAGAGATAATCGATGGTGCGCGCGATTTCGTTGCCAACGCCAAAAGCCCGTCTTGCCGCGGCCCCGGCCTCACCCCTGAGCACTGCATAATATGATTCGCGCAGTCGCCCCTGTCCGAGCACCTCCAGATCAACTGGATTATCGAGCAACTCAAGGAGCCGTAACAAAGCCTGCGTGAAGCCCGTATCCCAAGCCGCCAATGCTAAAGCCGATGGCACGCCATCCCGCGATTGTCTGTTGCCACCGGCGGCGGTCTCAACCTCCATGGTCAGCTCGAGCATCTTCCGTGGCTCCAGCGCAATCACCACGCCAAGCAGAGGATCGTCCTTGGACGCCAAAGGCGTGCCTGCATCCACCGGTAAAGTCATGGGGCACAGCAAGTATTTATCGCTGCCATAGACGTGGTGCTCACCGTCCAGAACAGCTTCCTTGGTGCCACTGAGAATAGCCACCACCGTGGGCTCGTACACAGCAGGCACGCAGGGCATGGCCTCGGTCACCCGGAATAGCTGGACGCCTTTCAACGCGGTATCGACGAGGCCTGCCTCTGGCAGACGGCGCTCGATAAGGTTTTTGATCTGGTCTTTGCTCATGCACTCTAGCTGGCAGAGGACTTTCATCTTTGCAATGGGGTTGAGACGATTGGGCAAGTAATCGAGAGGAAATCGCCTGTTTTTGTGCCCAGCCAAGTTCTATCTGTGCCTTCAATCAACAACACCTCAAACCGCCAGTTTGGGCTGGCAGGAGACAGAACATGGCAGATACGACATTTGGACCCAAAGGCTGGACACCCGAGCGCCTCGGCGACCAGTCAGGCAAGACCTACATCATCACCGGTGCCAACGCCGGAGCAGGCTTTCAAGCCGCGCGCATCTTGCTGAAGAAGAACGCCAAGGTGGTGATGCTGAACCGCTCGGTCGAGAAATCCGAGGCGGCAATCGCGGACCTGAAACAGGAATTCGGCGGACAGGCCGACGTGAGCTTCATTCGCATGGACCTGTCCGTTTTGGATAGCGTGCGCGAAGCTGCCGAAGAAGTTTTGAAAACGGTGCCTCGGATCGACGCGCTGATCAACAACGCGGCCATCGCTCAGGTACCAACGCGCAAGCTGACTGTCGATGGGTTCGAAAGCCAGCTTGGCACCAACCACTACGGGCATTTTCTGCTCAATGGTCTGCTCTTTGATCGTATTGCGGAAAGCAAGGGTCGGATCGTCGTGGTCGCGAGCCTCGGCTACAACATGGGTCTCAAGACCATCAAGTTCGACGATATGAATTGGGATGATGGCTACGGCGCGAACACTGCCTATTCGCAAAGCAAGCTGGCGCAGATGATGTTTGCCTATGAATTGCAGGACCGGCTGGCTGCAGCAGGGCGCAAAGATGTCGAGGTTTACGTTTGTCATCCGGGCTCGTCGGCTACATCGCTGATCTCCACCAGCGGCAGCCGCACGATGCGTTTCATCTGGTGGCTGATGACCAAGACGCCGATGGTCCAGACTGCGGAACAAGGCTCATACCCCGAGGTCATGTGTGCAACCGAAGAGGCTCTGACTGAGCAACGCGCCCTCTACGGTCCGACGGGCCGCATGGAAGCGGTCGGCCCGGTCGGCAAGGGTACACTGAACGCCCACGCCCATGACAAAGCTGTCATGACAAGGCTTTGGAATGAGTCTGAAAAAGCTGTCGGATTCGAGTGGAAACTCTGATCCCATTGCCACGGTCACCGGCACCGGCAAGGCAAATGCACACCGGTTGAGCCTAGAGGATGCGGCAATGAAATTGCAGCGCGCAGTAAGGGTCGCTCTTCGAAGCGGCCCAAATGTATGTACCGGCTGCTGTTCGCAAGTGATTTCTGGCATGTTCTCGGAAGTCGCTCATATGTATCCGGCCTTTTGATCGACACGCGGGTCGTGGCCTTGTTGGGGTTACGCTCGCACCGTGATCTCATTACCGGACAAGCCATCTTCGACTATTTGGGCCGTCAGATTCTGGGGGCGTAATTTTTCCGTTCCATGCTTTCTGTCAGTCGCGAACTCCTTTGGATCGCTTCGGCTCAGACGCCGATAGCGACCTCATCTCGCGGCGCATCAAACGCTGTTTTGTGCCTCAGTATGCTCCAGGCCATGCGTGCGAGCTTGTTCGCAAGCGCAACGGCAGCCTTGTTGCGATGCATGCGTTCGCAAGCGCGTGCCAGCCATTCGCCAAAGCTGAAGTCGGGCCAACGATGCGGTCGCATCATGATGATCTTCGCCGCCTGAACGAACAGCATCCTCAGGTACCTGCTGCCGCGTTTAGTGATGCGGCCGAGGACCGTTCGTCCTCCTGTGCTGTACTGTCGGGGAACTAATCCCACCCAAGCCGCGAAGTCGCGTCCGCGATCAAACGCCTCTCCTTCACCGACGGCAGCGACCATCGCCGTCGAGATCATCGGGCCGATACCGGGCACTGTCATGACGTTGACGCAGTTCTCTTCGGTTCGGCTGATCTCTTCGATCTCGGCGGACACCTTGTCGATCCGGTCGTCCATCCACATCCAGTCACCGTAAAGGCCGATCAGGATCGACCGCATGCGCGGCGATATCTCGTCCTCGCGCTCTTCCAGGATCGCTTCGAATGAGTTCTTCAGAGCCCGCAGGCCTTTCCGGACCGTGATACCCTGTTCGATCAGAAAAGCGCGTATCTGATTGATCGTTGCCGTCCGGCGCGACACCAAACGTGATCTGACCCGGTGCAGGGCTTGAAGATCAAGCTGATCCTGGCTCTTCTCGGACACGGTCTGCAAGTTGGGACGAAGCGCGGCTTCAGCGATAGCCTCTGCGTCGTTGTAGTCGTTCTTCTGCCCTTTATTGAAAGGCTTCACATAGATCGCGGGGATGATCCGGGGCTCAAATCCCATCTCGCGCAGTGTTCGGCTGACAAAGTGTGCGCTCAAACATGCCTCCATGCCCACGATACAGCGTGGCAGCTTCTCAAACGTCGCCGCCAGCGCCAGTCGCTTGATCTGTTTGCGTAGGACGCGCTGTCCAGACAGATCGAAACCTACAATGTGGAATGTGTCCTTGCCGATATCGATGCCGATCGACATCAGCTCATCAAAGTCGTTCTTCGCCATGCTACTTCTCCAACTTGCAAAAATAGGCCAAGCCTAACCTGCGGGGTGAAGCAGCCGGTACATCCCATTACCGGACATTCATCGTGATCAGCGGTGCTGCGGTGCAGCTTTCCTGAAGCAGACATCGGAATTTCCCAAATGCCGCCCGCAGATCACAGAAGATCGGGTTTGTTCGTCCGCCGTTCCGCTAGCTCTCGATAGAGCGCTGGCGGCGAAACCCCGATCCAATCAGCGACATGCACCCACCCGCCTAATGCCGGCGAACCGTAAAGCTCGAGATAGGCGTCCAGGCGATCGGCCACCTTCCGCAAACGCATGATCTCAATCCGAGCCCGGAGGTTCTGTAGCTCTCTCGCTGTGCTTTCAAATGCTTTGACTGAGAGTTGGTCTGATGAGGCAGAATTCTCAAGCAACCCTTTCAGTTCGGTTTTGGCAACCGAAGAAACCGTTGTCGGAACTTCAGCAACAGCATCGCAATGATAGCGATCTGCGAAGAGCGATGCCTCGGCTACGAGTTCGGCTTCATTAGCCGTATGAAGGATCAGGAGCCCACCATCTTTCAATGCCCGCCGAAGAGAAATTTTTCCTTCTCTGACAAGGAACGCCGACACAACCTTATCGTCTCGCCGAAAGAGTGTTTCGCCTTCATCCAGGATTCGTACTGGTGCGCCTTCAAAACAGTGAGCCCAATAGTCCAACATGATTTCTATCATGTTCGGTTTCGCCTGAGTTATGCAATGCCTTGTTGTCAACGTTAGATCGATCAAGGACCTCATCCATGCAGACAAAGCACGTCGCCCTTCTAGCGGCACTCATTCCCATCATGGTCTTTGCCCAAAGTCATGACGGAAACCATGTCGCCTCGCCGTCGGTATATGCGGGTGAAGAAACACGCCTGATCAAGTCTCTTTCGGAACAAGACCTAGAGGAAATCGCGCGCGGGGGCGGATGGGGGCTTGCGCGTGCCGCCGAACTTAATGGTGTTCCAGGGCCAACTCACCTTCTCGAGCTGGCCGATGAAATCGGTCTGACTCAACAGCAGCGCCGCGACATTGAGGCGATCCGTGCGCAGATGCAGGCAGACGCCATAACGGCTGGGGAGCGGTTCGTTGCGGCAGAACGAGCGCTGGACGAAGCTTTTCAAAAAGGCGCACCAGATGCTGAGGCGCTTGAACGATTGGTGGCCGAAGCAGGTCAAGCACTGGCAGCTCTCCGCCTTGTTCATTTGAATGCACATTTGTTGACCTTGCCATTGCTGACAGACGCCCAAGTCAGCCAGTACTCGGTCTTGCGCGGCTATTCAGATGATCCCTGTGCCTCTGTTCCTGAGGGGCATGACCCGCAGATGTGGCGTAGCCATAACGGATGCGATTAGGCGCGATTACGGCGACAAATCCTCGTGACTTGTCAAAGCCCTATACCCCCGGTAGGTATTGAACATGTTTCGCTTTGTTCTGTCGTTCATTCTTGTTGTTGCATTCGCCGGTGCCTCCACCGCGTCTGTGATGCATGGCCTGAACCATGGATCGGATCACGCGGACCACCACGCCCAAATGTCAGAAAGCGATCCTTTGGCCGATGCAGAGGAGGCGCTCGCCGACTGCTGCGACGCGACCAGCGGCATGGGGTCAATGCCCTGTTTTGGCGATCTCGCGGCCACCTCTGCTATTTTGCAGAACAATCCCGCGAGCAGATCGGTTGTGAGTGTTCTGTACGCTGATTTCGACTTTGCAAACCTAATGCTGGCTGTCCCCACCGGTCCTCCGAAAGTCTGAACGGCGACGGGCGCTAGCCCGCAGTCCATTCAACTTTCAAATCAAAGGACCGACAGACATGATCACACGTCGTCACTTCACCACCCTATCTGCAACAGTTCTTGTCATGGCTGGCCTGCCTGCAAGTGCTGGCACATCTATGCGTGTTCTCGCTTCGCCCGGCTGCGGGTGCTGTCACGCCTGGGCTGACCTAGCCCGCACGCGCGGCTACGCCGTCACCGTAGAGGAACTGACCGACCCCGAGACGCAAAAGTCAGAGCGCGGCATTCCGCTTGAGCTCGCCTCCTGTCACACCATTGAAGCGGACGGATATGTGTTCGAAGGGCATGTGCCGTTCGAAGCATTGGAAGCCGTTTTGCAGGATCGCCCAGACATCATTGGGCTTGCTGTTCCAGGCATGCCCATGGGCTCTCCTGGCATGGGAGATGATCCGTCCGCGCGTTTCGACGTCATTGCATTTGGTGGAGAGGCTGGCACCGGCATGGTGTACTACCGTGCTGGTACAGTTCAGCCGTTCGACACCTGATGGTAAGTAACAAGGCAGTTTTGCTCACCGGCGGGCTCGCGCTCGTCGGTTTTGCCGCCGCACTCGTTCTGGCCCAGCCCTCGGAAGCTGTCGGTCTTTTAACACCGGACGACGCCGAAGTGGCCGCCTTGGGCCAAAGCATCTACGCAGAGCAATGTGCCGCCTGCCATGGTGCGCGCCTGGAGGGACAACCGAACTGGCGGATGCGTGGCGAGGATGGTTTGCTACCTGCGCCGCCGCATGACGCCACTGGGCATACGTGGCACCACGATGATAAAACGCTCTTCACCTTGACCAAATATGGGCTTGCTGGACTGATGGAGAACGCGCCTCCATCCGGTATGCCCGTCTATGAAGGCGTGCTCAGCGATGACGAAATCATTGCGGTGCTGTCCTTCATCAAGTCGACTTGGCCTGACGACCTTCGTCAGTATCACGACGACATGAATGCCCAGTCCGAATAAAGGAAAATTCAGATGATCAAACAAACTCTTCTCAGCTTGGCCGTTATAGTTGCTCCCGCTCTTGCCTTTGCCCATTCGAAATCTGAGGCCACAACACCCGCCAACGGTGCGACAGTCACAGAGGTGCCGGAGCTTTCAATGCGGTTCGATGATCCGATGCGCGTCATTTCAGTCACGCTAACCTCTCCAGATGGAGATGTCGAAATCGAACGCGAGACAGGTATGGACCCCGCGACAGAGTTCCGGGCTTTGCCATCGGAAGAGCTTCCGCCTGGAAACTATCGCTTCGACTGGCGCGGTATGGCGTCCGACGGCCACCCGATGCAGGGCAGCTTCTCCTTCACGGTCACTGAGTGACCGGACTGGCACCGATCGACGGTCTTGTCGTTTTGGCCATCTTGGCCAAGGCGATTGGCTATGGCGCGGCTTTGCTCGCTATGGGGGGCGTGCTATTTTCCGTCATCTTTGCCAAGCGCGCAGAGGTGTCTGTGCTTCGCCTTGCCCGTCAAATTGCATTAGTTGCGGCGCTTGTTGGGCTTGCTGTGCTAGCCGTCCGGTTCGGCATTCGTGCTGCCCGGATATCCGGGATGGGCTTAGAGGGCGCGTCCGATCCTGTGATGCTTGGCTTCGTTTGGGAAAGTCCACTAGGGACCGCCGCAATTTGGCGCGGGATGGGTGAACTTGCGATACTGGCAATTCTGGTCCCCCGAATTGGGCAATGGATCGCTCTGGCAGGGACCGTTGCCGTAGCGATATCCTATGCTCAGGTGGGCCACGCTCTTGGGGAGCCCCGAGTGTTTCTGACCGTCATGTTGGTGCTGCATCTTCTTGCCGCTGCTTTCTGGGTTGGTGCGCTTGTGCCATTGCGGCGGGCGGCGCTCACCCCTGCTGGTGCCGACATTCTGCACTACTTTGGCAATGTCGCCGCTTTCGGAGTGGCCCTCCTGATCTTTGCAGGCACAGCGCTCGCTTGGCTCCTTGCAGGCTCCGTCACTGCCTTGTTTGGAACAGCCTATGGTTTGGGACTTTTGCTAAAAGTCGCGATTGTTGCGATGCTCCTGGGCTTTGCAGCTTTCAATAAGTTGAGGTTGGTCCCGGCTTTGCGTGCTGAGATACCCGGTGCAGCACATGCCCTGAGGCGATCTATTTCAATGGAAATGCTGGCTGTAGTCCTGATCCTGTTGGCAACGGCGACACTCACAAGCGTCACGACGCCACCAGTCAATCTTTAGAGACTTAGCCGCGCGCTTTGTCGAGCAGTTCAAGGAGCTCAGTGAACTTCGCCCGCTGGTCTTCCCGATCACCTGAGGCAAGTGCATCCTCGATACAATGTGACGCGTGATCATCAATCACGAGCTTTTCGACGCCTTTCAGCGCGGCCCGTACTGCCGCGATCTGCGTCAGGACATCAACGCAATAGCGGTCTTCTTCCACCATCCGGGCGATCCCTCGGACCTGGCCTTCCAGGCGTTTAAGGCGTTTCAAGGTAGCTTCGCGGTTTTCGTGCATGACTCTCTTTTCGCATGTTGGCAGAGAAAAAGTCGAGTGAGTATGGCATCAAGCTCAAACTATTGAATATATACCCTAAGGGGGTATATAGGTTAATACAGAGCCCAAGCAAGCACAGCCCTCAAAACAAGCTTACCGAAAAAGAAAAGCCAATGCCCAAGGACACGCGCGACGTTGCCCACATTGATACAAACCCGGCCGAAGTGGCGATGGGCAAAACGGCTGTGCTTTACCGGATGGCGCTGCCTGATCATCTGTGCCCATCCGGGCAAAAGGCGCGCTGGCTTCTCGAACGTCAGGGATATGATGTCGATGACAGACTTTTCCGAACACGCGCCGAAGTTGACGCCTTCAAAACTGAGTATGACGTCAAGACGACGCCCCAAGCATGGATCGAAGGCGAACGCGTTGGCGGCTACACCGACCTGCGCGAAAAACTGACCGGCTGGGACCCAAAGGCGACCACCTATCGACCAGTGCTCTATCTCTTTGCCGTCGCTGCTCTCACCGCTATTGCGCTATCCATTGGTTTCCTCGGCACCATCACGTGGCAGACACTCGGCTGGTTCATCTCAGTCTCAATGATCCTTCTCGGCATGCAGAAAATGCGGGATGTCGAGGGCTTCTCCACGATGTTCCTCAACTACGACCTTCTCGCGCGGAAATGGGTGCCTTACGCCTATATCTACCCGTTCGTCGAAACAGGCGCAGGCATTCTCATGACCGGCATGATCCTGACTTGGGTGTCAGCTCCCGCGGCACTTTTCGTTGCGGGCATTGGAGCCGTAAGCGTCTTTAAGGCTGTCTACATCGATAAACGTGAGCTCAAATGCGCCTGCGTCGGTGGAAATTCAAACGTCCCGCTTGGGTTTGTGAGCCTCACCGAAAACCTGATGATGGTGGGAATGGCAGTCGTGATGCTTTGGCTGACGGTTTGAGCAGAAGCGGCTGCTCTTCCTGACCGTTCATTCAGGAGCAAATTTGGGAGTTGGAGTTCTGTGTTATCCTTCCGTGTCAACAAGGTGTTGTCGTTTCGGGAGGGCATGGCGGATCGGAGGATCAGTCATGGAAACACCAAACTTACCAGCCATTCGCGCACTTCGCCCTGCATGGAATAAAGGTCGCATCGTCGGTCAGAAACGACCTCTGAAACCCAAGCATGTCTGGGCGATCCGTGTCCGCCTTGAATTGGCTGAGAACCATCGCGATCTAGCGCTGTTCAATATGGCAATCGACAGCAAGCTTCGCGGCTGCGACCTAGTGAAGATGAAAGTCGTTGATGTCATGGCTTCTGGCCAAATCAAAGAGCGCGCATCCGTTCTGCAAAGCAAAACGCAAAAGCCGGTGCGCTTCGAGATATCCGAAGGCACAAGAGCCTCGGTCGAGAAGTGGATGGAAGACGAACTCATGGTCGGCTCCGAGTACCTTTGGCCTGGCCGCTTCCATGAGCGTCTGCACATCTCGACACGCCAATACGCGTGGATCGTACGGGATTGGGTGACTTCGATCGGCCTCGAAGCGAGTGCCTACGGGACTCATTCAATGCGGCGCACAAAGGTTACCCAGATCTACAAGAAGACCGGCAACCTGCGAGCCGTTCAGCTTCTCCTCGGACACACCAAGATGGATAGCACGGTTCGGTACTTAGGCGTTGAGCTCGAAGACGCGCTGGCAATTGCGGAGGCTATTGAAATCTAGCAATTTCGGGTCGTCTTCATGGGCGGCCCATTCCTGCCGTTCGACCTCAGCCTTGAAAGCTGCGGATGCAGCCCGCTTTCCGGACATTCGCTGCAACCGCGAACTCAGGGCCTCTTCAAACTCACACTTCGCGGGACAATGCGGTTGCTGGAGTTCTTGAAATCAGTGTCTGCATTTCGATTGGTTGTTAGCAGGTGTTGAAATTTCAACGAGGGGATGACGGAGAGCTCGGCGAAAACTTCGAAAGTGATTGGCTTAGATTTCTTCACTATTGGGTCGAATGCTGTTGTCTAAAGAGGGCAGCTCAATATCACCTCAAATTTTCCGCCTTCATTGCTCAGCCCAACCTTGCCTCCCAACCCTTCGGCCACCGCTGCCGCGATAGGAAGACCAAGCCCTGACCCAGCACTCGGTCCGATCTGGCTGAAACGTCCTAACGCCCGATCAAAATCATTCTCAGCTATCCCCTTACCATCGTCACTCACGCTGACGACCAGAGTATCGCCGATGTCTTTTGCGACCAGACTAATTTGAGAAAGCTGCGGGCCACCATGATGAACTGCATTGTTGACGATATTGAGGATTGCCTGTTCGAACATCACTGGGTCGCCGCTCAAGTGCATGGCATGATCTGTGAGGTCTACGAAAAAGTCGATGCCGTGTTCACGGGCTATTGCTGCACAATTCTCGGCAATGCCTTCAAGAATATCTATCGGATTGAACGACGTGATATTCTCATCTGGCAATGTCGCCTGCGCCCGTTCCAGTGTCAGCAAATTATTTGCCAGCTGCCCCGCATCGCGGGCGGCATCGAGCAAATCGGTTGATCGTTCTTTCATATCATCCAGCGTTTTGGCATTTGCGACAGATTCCGCCAGAGTAAGCACACCCGCGATAGGATTGCGGAGCTGATGCGCTGCATCTGAAATGAACGCGTTCTTGGCATCCAGCGTGCGGGACAGGTCATCCAGCAGCTTGTTGAAGCGCCCAACAATGCCGGTGACCTCTTGCGGGATGCGCCGCTTTATTGGTGACAGGTCCGTTGCAGAACGGCGGGCAATGGCTTCTTCAAGATCAATCAGTGGCGCCAACCCTCGGGCAACGCCAAACCACACGATGATCGCCAAAGCGCCAATCAACGCCGCAATGATGAGGAAAACGGGGCCGGTACGGGATGCTACGAAACCTTCCCGCACAGTTATTTTTTGCCACACCGTGAATGTGAAAGGGCCGGAGATGCCATCAATCGTTGTCGTTTGTGAAAACCGCAATGCCCGGACAGGATCACTCTGATAAGTCGCATCGTAGTAGGTTTGGGTCGTCTCAAGCGCGATTGGATCAGGTGGGATCGGGGGCGTCGCGTATCCGGTGACAAACACACCGTCAGGCGCATAGACATGGTAGAACACCGCCCCGCCTGACGTATCGCGCAACAGGTCCCGCGTTTCTTCGCGAAGCGCGTTTCCGCCCGTCGCGGCTGTGTCGCGCGAAATGGCGAGCGCGGTGGACAACAAGGAGCGATCGAACCTTTCGGCCGCGTTGGTTTGCGCGTCCCGGTAGGCCCACGCGCCGACCAGCATCGCCACCAAAATCAGGGGAAGCAGGATGATCAGCGTCAATCGCACCCGCAAGGACAGGGTGTTCTTCATGCCTCACCCTGTAGCATGTAGCCAAGCCCGCGCTTAACGTTGATCACCACACCGAACGGACGCAGCCGTTTGCGTAGGCGCGAGACATAGACCTCGACCACCGGTTCATCGACATCTGTGCCTGTGCCATACAGGCTATCCAGCAGCGCCTGTTTGGACACGATGCGCCCGTCTGCCAGCAACAACCGCTCGAACACAGCGACCTCGCGGCGTGGAATATCAAGCGGCCCATCGGGCCCCATGACCATCCGCGCGGTTTGATCAAATTGGATGTTCCCGATCGACCTCACCTGTTTGGGTTTTTCAACCACCCGCCGCGACAGCGCGCGAATGCGGGCCCCGAATTCCTCCATCTCAAAGGGTTTGCTGAGGTAGTCATCGGCCCCGGCATCCAACCCGGTAATCTTGTCATCTGTCTCGGACTGCGCGGTTAGCAGTAGCACCGGGCGTTGGTCGCTGCGCGCCCGCATGCGTCGCAGGATCGTGAGTCCGTCCATATCGGGCAGGTTGATGTCGAGGACGACGATATCAAAGTCTTCGCCTTGCAGAAGGTCATCGGCCTGGGCCCCGTTGTGTAGCGTGTCGACCGCATGGCCTGTGTCCCGCAAGTAGTAGCGGATGCCTTTGGCAACAGAGATATTGTCTTCGACAACGAGGATCCGCACGGGCTGCCTTTCAGATTAAGTCGGCGATGCAAGGTTCACGCAAGGATGCCACTGCAAGATCGCATCATCAAGAAGGCGAGGAGGCCTTCTGATTCTGTATTTTGGGGCCAAATTGGTCCTTCTGGGAGGAAAACAAATGCTGAAGAAAACACTGGGAGCGCTCGCGCTCACATCCGCGCTGGTGGCAACGCAGTCCGTTGCGGATGGTCACCAAATCGATCTGTCCGGCAAGACTGTCGAATGGATCATCCCGTTCTCTGAAACCGGCGGTTCGGCCAAATGGGCCAACTTCTACGCCCCGTTGCTGTCCGAAGCCCTGCCAGGCAACCCAACCGTTGTCGTGACGTTTAACCCTGGCGCGGGATCCACAAAGGGCGCGAACGCGTTTCAGGAAATGGAATATGAAGACGGCACGACCATCTTTGGTTCGTCCGGCTCTACACAGTTTCCATACCTGCTGAGTGATCCGCGTGTGCGCTACGAGTATAGCGATTGGAACGTCGTTCTGGCCTCTGGCACAGGCGGTGTGGCCTATCTTCCACCTGAACTGTCCGCGCAATTGGGCGACGGTGGCGATGCCTCTGCGCTGAAAGGCGAAGACTTTATCTATGGTTCGCAGGGGGCGACCCGTCTGGACCTTGTGCCGCTTTTGGCATGGGAAATGCTGGGACTTCAGGTTGAGCCTGTGTTCGGCATCGAAGGCCGTGGTGATGGTCGTCTGATGTTTGAGCGCGGCGAAGCCAACATCGACTATCAGACCTCGTCCAGCTTCCTTTCTGGCGTGACACCTCTTGTTGAGGCCGGCACAGCCGCGCCCTGGTTCTCATTCGGGGCACTGGACGCTGACGGCAACATCGTACGCGATCCAACCTTCCCTGACATGCCAACGTTCAAAGAAGTCTGCGAAGCCACTGAGGGTTGTGAAACATCTGGCGAACAGTGGGATGCATGGAAAGCGTTCTTTGTCGCAGGTTTCCCTGCCCAAAAAATGGTCTTCCTGCCCGCAGGTGCGCCTGACAATGCAATCGCTACTTTCACCGAGGCCTTTGCAGCCATTCAAGAGCGGGACGATTTCGCTGAGATCAGCAAAGCGCGCCTTGGTGTTTACCCGCAGCTGACCGGTGATGCGGCACAGACCGCGATGGCGAGTGCGACAGATGTCCCACAAGAAGCCAAAGACTTTGTGATCAAGTGGCTGAGCGACCGCTACGGCGTCGTTCTTCAGTAACCACAGGGTCAACCCCATCCGCTGACCGGCGGGTGGGGTTTCTTCTTTCCAGCACATAACGACGGGGGACGTCATGGAGGTATTTGCAACAGCATTGCCTGCGTTAAGCGACGCATTTGCAATGATCCTACAGCCGCATGTGATCGGTTATCTGATCCTTGGCGTTGTTATGGGGCTGTGCATCGGCGTCTTTCCCGGACTTGGCGGAATTGCTGGCCTGTCCCTTCTTTTGCCATTCATGTTCGGGATGGAGCCTGTCACCGGATTGGCCCTGATGGTTGGCATGGTGGCCGTGGTTCCGACCTCCGACACCTTTGCCTCTGTGCTCATGGGTATTCCCGGATCATCGGCATCACAGGCCACAGTCTTGGACGGTTTTCCGATGGCCAAAAAGGGCCAGGCGGCGCGTGCTTTATCCGCCGCTTTTGCGTCGTCTTTGTTTGGCGGCCTCGTGGGCGCCGCGTTCCTGACCGTCTTCATTCTTGCCGCACGTCCCATTGTGCTGCTGTTCCAAACACCGGAACTGCTGATGATTACGATATTTGGTCTGTCGATGGTGGGCATTCTTGCGGGTCGCGTCGCGCTTAAGGGGTTGGTCGCCGCCTGTCTTGGCATCCTTGTGGGCACTATCGGTGAAGGTGCGAGCTCCGGAGCTTTGCGGATGTCGACCTATGACATGCCCTATCTGGTGGACGGGCTGAAACTGGTCATCGTGGGTCTCGGCATCTTTGCCATTCCCGAAATTGTCGCCTTGTTGCGCCGTGACAAGGCGATCTCGGACCGCGCGCCCTTGGGTGGTGGCTGGGCTGCAGGCGTCAAAGACTGGTGGGCCAATAAGTGGCTGTCCGTTCGTTGTTCGCTCATCGGTGTGGTCGTCGGGGTCATCCCCGGACTTGGCGGCTCGGTCGTCGACTGGATCGCTTACGGGCACACAGTGCAGACGGCCAAGGACAAATCCGGCTTTGGATCGGGCGATGTGCGGGGCGTCATCGGGCCGGAGAGCTCAAACAATGCCAAAGAAGGTGGTGGTCTCGTGCCGACGTTGCTGTTTGGTATCCCCGGCTCCGGCTCCATGGCGATTTTCATCTCGGCCGTGGCCTTGCTGGGCACCGGATCGATTGAGGTCGGCCCGTCGATGCTCAAGAACAACCTCGATTTCACCTATGCAATTGTCTGGCTGTTGGCGCTGGCGAACGTCGCGGGCACGATCATCTGCATCGCGGCCTCCGGCGGGATTGCCAAGCTGACCGAGATCCGGTTCGCGCTGCTGGCACCCTTCCTGTTTATGATCATTGCTTTTGCCGCCTTCCAGTCACGGCAGGAAATCTGGGACCTTGTGGCCCTGTTCGGCATTGGCTTACTTGGCATCCTGATGCGGCGGTTTGACTGGTCACGACCTGCGTTCCTGATCGGTTTCGTGCTGGCCGCCCCAGCGGAGCGTTACACCAACCAAGCCTATCAGATTGGTGCATCGAGGTTCCGGCGTGGGTTTGAGGAAGGGATTGACTACATCTTCAGCCCCATCGTGATCGTGCTGATCATCATCACCCTGCTTTCTGTCGTGATTGGCCTGCGCCAAGCCAAGAACATTCAGGCGGAAGGTACGGTTGCAGCTGGCAGCAAACGTGCGCCTGTCGTATTCTTGCTGGCTATCACAGCCTATATCGCGCTGACATATTGGAATGCGGCCATCATTCCTGACTTTGCCCGCATGGACCGTGTGTTCCCTGTGTTTGTGGCGACGGTTGCCCTGATTGGTTGCGCTTTGCTGCTGGTGCAAATGATGCGCGCGGACGAGACGTCGGCGATTTTTGCGGATCGCGAAGCAGAGGGCGCCGATGATAATGTTCACGGGCTTTGGGCAACCTTGGGCTGGTTCGCAAGCCTGCTGGTCGCATCCGCACTGGTCGGATTCATACTTGCACTGGCAGGCTTCTTGTTGCTTTTCATCCGTTTGCGCGCAGGCAAAAGCTGGGGCTATGCCGCGATTTATACTGCCGTTGGTATCGCTTTCATCTGCGCCATGGCGTGGACCTTGAACCGGGACTTTCCACCGGGACTGCTGCAAGCCTACTTTGATTTGCCCTGGCCCCTGACATGACCCAGACTGCGATCCCATTCCTTTTCATGCGCGGTGGAACGTCTCGTGGACCATACCTGAACCGTGCTGATCTGCCCGAAGACCCAGAGACACTGGCGCAGGTCCTGATCGCCATGGTCGGCTCTGGTCATCCATTGAATATTGATGGGATCGGGGGCGGCAATGCGGTCACGACCAAAGTCGCGATGTTGTCGAAGTCCGATGATGATTGGGCGGACATCGATTATTTCTTCGCGCAGGTCAGCGTGGAAGACAGATCCGTCGACTTCAAACCGACCTGCGGCAACATCCTGTCAGGCGTTGGCCCTGCTGCAATCGAGATGGGGTTGATCGCGGCAAAGGGTGGCGAGACGACCGTGAACATCCGTGCTGTGAATACGGGGGCGCGGGTCATCGCGACGGTGCAGACACCAGATGGAAACTTGGCCTATGACGGCAATGCCGCAATTGACGGTGTGCCAGGCACAGCCGCCCCCGTTGCATTGCAGTTTATGGATACAATTGGCGGGGCGACGGGTGCGTTTTTGCCAACGAACAACTTAATTGACACGTTTGATGGCATTGA
The DNA here is from genome assembly GCA_947503965.1 of uncultured Paracoccaceae bacterium. Classification (GTDB taxonomy): domain Bacteria; phylum Pseudomonadota; class Alphaproteobacteria; order Rhodobacterales; family Rhodobacteraceae; genus Yoonia. Next base: position 20,111 of record CANNFU010000015.1, on the reverse strand, counting down.
GGTCACCTGCATGGACGTCGCCATGCCGATGGTGATTGCAAAGGCCTCTGCTTTCGGCCTGTCGGGTTATGAAATTGCTGAGGCCTTGAACGACAACGCGGATTTCTTTGCGGCGATGGAGGCCGTGCGCATTCAGGCGGGAGAGGCCATGGGCATTACGGATGTGGCGTCCTCTGTCACGCCCAAGTTCGGGCTTTTGGCACCCGCGAAAGACGGGGGCACAATCGCTGCGCTGTATTTCATGCCGTGGAAGGCCCATCCGACAATGGCGGTGACCGGTGCGCAATGCCTAGCATCCTGTGTGCTGACGCCCGGTACCGTGGCGGACGGCATGGCGGTGCGGTCCAATGTGCGACCCGCGACGGTGACGTTGGAACATGCGTCCGGCCAGATTGATGTGCTTGTCGATTACGACCTGACGGAGGAAGGGATCGATTTGCGCTCGGCCGGACTGGTCCGGACGGCAAGATTGCTTGCGCGGGGGGAGGTTATGATCCCTCGCGGTGTTTTGGAGTACGGTTGAAACGAAACAGCCATTGCTGTATGCAATAGTATACATTTATTGAGTAGAGATCGCTATGACGGAATCTTACACTGAATGCCTGTTGCTCGCGCGAACGGAATTGCAGCAGGCTAAGTCCGAGTTGAGCCTGGAAATCCGTCAGTATCCGACGCCAATTTCCGGGTGTGATGCGCAGTTCAATCACCTGATCGGCGAACGCAGCCGCATCAATGACGCCCTTGATGCATTGGACAAGGACGTTTTTGTACCCACGCCGCGAACGCCAGATGCAGGTGCCGGGGTTGAAAGCCGGTGAAGGTCCATATCCTCGACGATTGGTTTGACACGCTGCGCGGGCTCCCCTGCTTCGAGAAATTGGATGATCATGACGTTACCGTCTGGACGGATCACGAACCCAACCCTGTGAGGCTTGCCGCGCGCATCAAGGAAGCGGACGCGTTGGTGTTGTTTCGTGAACGCACCAAGATCGGGGCAGAATTACTGGGGCGTGTGCCGCACCTCAAACTGATCAGCCAGCGCAGTGTTTACCCGCATGTTGACGTGCCAGCCTGCACCGAGAATGGGGTCATGCTGTGTTCCAACATGCACAGCGACACGCCCTCTTATGCGGCGGCAGAAATGACGCTTGCGTTGATCCTTGCCAGCTACCGTCAGATCCCGCAGCAGATGGCTTCGATCAAAGTGGGGGATTGGCAGGCAGGCGTCGGGCGCACGTTACGCGGGCGCACGCTTGGCCTTTTTGGGTATGGGCGGATCGCGCAGGCGGTTGCGGGCTATGTCGAAGCGATTGGCATGAAAGTGCAATGGTGGGCGTCGGACGATGGACGGGCGCGGGCGCTAGCTGATGGTCGCAAAGTGGCCGACAGTCGCGAAGCGTTCTTTGCAACTTCTGACATCGTGAGCCTGCACGTCCGTCTGAAACCTGCCACGCGGGGTATCATCACCTCCCAGGATCTCGCAGCGATGGCCCCACGCAGTTTGTTAGTGAACACTTCTCGGTCCGGCCTGATTGCGCCGGGCGTTCTGGAGGCTGAGATCGCGAAGGGGCGCATCCATGCGGCGGTCGATGTGTTCGATAATGAGCCGATGCGGGATACCGCCAATATCTTGTTGACCCACCCCAACGTCCTGCCCACACCTCATATCGGATATGTGACAGAAGACGAGTTTGATCTGCAATTCAGTGATATTTTTGACCAGATCAACGCCTATGCGGCGGGTTCACCGATGCATGTTATCAATCCTGAGGTGGCTGGCTGAACAGCCGCGCGGCAATCGGCGCGCCCACAATGACGGTCATGATCCTTAGGACGTGGTGCGCGATGACAAAGGCCATGTCCGCCCCTGCAATCAGCGCGAGCACGGTCATCTCTGCCTGACCGCCGGGTGCAAATGCCAACAGCGTCTCCATTGGCGGGGCGAGCGCAAAGAGATGGATGACCTCTACAAATCCCGCTGAAATAGCCGAGAGGATCACGCAGAACCCGAGTGCTGCTGCCACGTCGCGACGCACCTCTGCACCAGTGACCCCAGCGTATTTTGTGCCGACCGTCATACCGATGTAAAACTGCGCCGCCCAAATGGCCTCGGCGGGTGGGCGGTGCTGTAACATGCCCGCCAATGCCATCAGTCCAGCCAAGATCATCGGCCCCAGAATGGACGCGCCAAAAAGACCGACGGCTTTGGCAATTTGCCACCCGGCCAATCCGGCTAGGAGCATGAGCAAGAGTTGTGACACGGGCAGAGTGGAGGCTGGCACGCCCGGCGGGTTGCTGAGATCAACACCCCAATAGCCTTTCAGGATGAAGGGGAGTGCCACGACAATAACCATCACGCGGGTTGCATGGATCAGGGAGAGTGCCCGCACATCACCGCCAGCTTCCTCGCCAAAGAGCAGCATGTCCTGCAAACCACCAGGCATCGCGGAATAGTAGCTTGTCGCGAAATCAAATCCCCAGAGCTTCTGGAAATACGGAACACCGACCAATCCGATCAGGAAGACCATGACAGGCACCAGCAAAAGCGTTGTCCAATACCCTGCCATGCTGACCACCAATGCTGTCGTGAACGTCGCACCCACAGCCACACCCAAGATCGCACGCATCGCGTTGTTCAAAAACGAGATACCTTTCATCTCCGCACCCAACAGCGCGGCAATGAGACAGGCAAAGATTGGCCCCAGCAACCACGGCAAAGGCAGGTTCGCGATATGAAACACCAGCACGCCAAGCCCGGCAATCGCGTGGGTTAGCGCCATTTGTCTCATCCACGCATGACCTTCAGGCGATATCGCAGCGATGTTTGCAGGTGGGCCTCAGCCGCAGCGCCTGCGCCTTCGATGTCGCCCGCGCTGATGGCGTCGATGATCTGGCCGTGTTGATGAACGACCATGGCGATCCTGTCCGCGTCGGCCAATGTGGTTGGTCCCAATAACAGCAAGGCATTGTTCATGGCCCGTGCCGCGTCCAGTAAAAAGCGGTTACGCCCCGCAAGATAGATCGCGTGATGGAACTTTTGATTGATAGCTGCCGCACGCGCGGGGTCATCATATGTCCGACTGATGTCATCGTTTATGGCGACAAGGGCATCAATCTCTGCCTCGGCACTGTGTTTGGCCGCCATCTCTGCCGCCGTGCGTTCCAAGACCAGCCGCATTTCGTAAAGCTCAACCACCTCGGTCTGGCCGAGCTTACGGACAATGGCACCGACGCGGGGCCGATGTTCGATGATGTTTTCGGCTTCTAAACGGCGCAAGGCTTCACGGATGGGCGTACGGGACAGCGACAGTCTTTCGGCGATCTCAACCTCGCGCAGCCGATCCCCCGGCTGGTAGAGGCCGGTCTCAATTGCTTTCATCAGCTTGGCAAAGGCGACGCCGCCTTGCGACACATCGGTCGGATCAACCTGCATTTCAAAACTCGCTTCCAAAATTGTATCCGCTTGGATACATATCGGGATAAAGAGGAGAATCAAAGATGTCAAAGAAGATCATCGTTGTTGGCTCGGGCAACGCGGCCATGTGTGCAGGGATCGCAGCGTTAGAGGCAGGTGCAGACGTTTTGATGCTCGAAAAGGCGGATGCGGCACTGGCTGGCGGCAACACCAAATACACCGCCGGTGCGATGCGATTTGCTTATGATGGCGTCGAAGATTTAATGCCGTTGTTAAAAGACACGAATGATCCGCGATTGGTCGTAACTGATTTCGGCGGCTACACGACGTCCAAGTTTGCCGACGATCTGTTGATGTTCAACGGAGGGCGCCCCTTGTCGCCCGAGCAGGAATGGCTGATCAATCATTCGCTGCCCGCGATGCAATGGCTGGGGCGTCATGGTGTGAAGTTCGAACCCATCTATTCGCGCCAGAGTTTTGAAAAAGACGGGCGACACGTGTTCTGGGGCGGCCTGACGCTTGCCGCCGAGAATGAAGGCGTTGGGCTGTTTGATATGGAGCTGGAAGCATTCAAACGACTGGGTGGGAAAATCCGCTACGAAAGCGCGGTCACCGCGTTGATCACGAACGATGGGCAGGTTGTTGGTGTTAAAGTCGGTGATGAAAGCATTGCGGCTGATGCGGTGATCCTTGCCTGCGGCGGATTTGAGGCCAGCGCAGACCTTCGCCGCGACTGGATGGGGGGCTGTTGGGACAAGGCCAAGGTGCGCGGCACGCCTATGAACACAGGCGATGGCATTGTGATGGCGACTGAGGTTGGGGCGCAAACTTATGGATTAATCGACGGATGCCACGCCACCCCGATGGATTTGCACATGCCTGACTATGCAAACCTCGATTTGCCCGCCGGCGAGCGTAAGAACTACCGCAAGATATGCTACTTCCTTGGGGTGATGTTGAACGCGAATGGCAACCGATTTGTCGATGAGGGCGAGAACTTTCGGAATTATACCTACGCCCAGTTTGGGAAGGCCGTTCTTGATCAGCCCGGGCATTTCGCGTGGCAGATTTTCGACGCAAAAGTAGATGAACTGCTCTATGCGGAATACAAATTTCATGATGCGCACTTTGTCGGGGCCGATACTCTCGACGCCCTGTGCGACAAACTTGAAGGCGTTGATCCCGTCGCGGCGCGCGCCACGCTTCAGGCGTTCAACGATGCTGTAAACGATGACGTTTCGTTCGACCCGACGTCCTTGGATGGCAAGAATACAATCGGATTGGACTTACCCAAATCAAACTGGGCCCAAAAAATCGATACACCACCGTTCAAGGCCTATCCTGTGACAGGCGGCATTACCTTCACCTATGGCGGGCTCAAGGTCTCAAAGAGATGCGAGGTTTTGAATGAAGAAGGCACTCCAATTGGCGGTTTATTTGCCGCCGGAGAGATGGTTGGGGGCGTGTTTTTTGAGGGATATCCCGGTGGATCCGGCCTTACATCCGGAGCAGTCTTTGGACGCTGCGCGGGACAATGCGCCGCTGGATAACTTGCAGCGCTTTGGCATGGGCATCATACGCGGGGAGTACTGGATTCTTCCCTAAAGCGGCGATGCGCTATGGTGCAGAAAACTAGGAACTTTGGGCCCATCGCTGCCATCGGAGCGTTTGCAGCATCGGCGTTGCAGCAGGCCTGGTCCAGATTCAAGTACGGCCCATTCCTGCCGTTAGCCAATGGGTCAAGATGCTGCAGCGCAGCCCGTCAGAGCCGCCATTCGCTGCAGGTGCAAATTGTAGAACGAAAGGAACTTACAGTCTGCGGACAAAGCAGTCTTTGCCGCGTTTGCCCAAATGTCCGCTTAGCCTTGGATCGCTACGTTGATCAGCACCAATATCGAATAGGTCTTCTCCCGACTGCAATTACTCTTGCTGCCCCTTTTGACAAACACCGGTGTCGCAATCTAAACTGAACCATGATTTGTGAGTCTTCGGAGTGGATTGAGGGACAAGCTCATCAAAAGTCAATCAGGAGATAAGGCTGGTTGTTCATGTGATAGCTTTGCCAATGCCTTCCACCAAGTGACGCATGCGGGAAGATCGTTCGATCAGATGTCCAAACGCCTGTAGGTGGTCTCGGTGGCCGAGGCCTGGCAATACTTTACGCGCGCGCTCAAGATAGGTTTCGAATTCGTCTGTGTTGCCAATAGCCAATGCGGCCATCGCTGCTCCAGAGAAGGGAATCCAACTCGCCTTTGGCTCCGCTGCCGCCGTACGGAACGCCTTTTGTGCATCATGGAGCGACCCGTTCTCATCATCGGCCAGGTGAGCCATCCCGATATTGGTCAGAAAGGTCCATCGCATTGGATCGTTGGGGCTGACTTTCAAAGCATATTCGCTATCCGATATGACCTGCTGAAAGCTCCCGTCTTTAGCGAATACATTTGCCAGTGCTCGAGCGTTGTATAGCTCGGGATGATTCGGATTGATCTGCATGGCCCGATCCAATGCCATGAAAGCGTCGTCGAAAGCGCCCGCCATTACAAGATTGCAGCTCAGACATCCGAAGGCTACTTCATCGCGTTCATCAATTGCGAGAGCCTTTTGACAATGGTCGATACCTTTCTCGATCGCGCGGCGTGGATCTTGTTCCAAGCTCAGAATGACTCTCATGAAATGAATTCGGCCCAAAAGTGCGTGCGCTGACCCGCATGTTGGATCAATGCTCAATGCCTCATGGCAAAACGCCTCTGCCTGATCGTATCCTTCCGCACTGAAACTAAAGGCTGCATGGTAGGCCCTACAGTAGATCGTCCACGCATCGACGGCTTCAGGTTGTCGTTGAGCTTTAGTTGTTTCTTGTACTCGAATTTCCGGTTCAATCGCGGATGCAATCGCGCGAGCAAGTTCGTCCTGAAGATCAAGAATATCTGACCAGTTTCCGTCAAAACTTCTGGACCAGAGGAGTGTGCCAGTCGCAGCATCGGTCAACTCGGTGGATACACGCACCCGCTCACCGGAGCGGAGGAACCCGCCACGAACCGCGTAATTGGCTGACAGTTCTTGCGCGATCGTGCTGAGGTTCTTCTGTGTGTCGCGGTAGGCCAGGCTCGAAGCCGATGAAATGACACGAAGAGCGCTGAAATGGGCCAGCGTTCCTGACAACCTATCAACCAATCCCGTAATGAGGGCATCCTGCTCGGGCTGACCCGAGAGATTTGTGAATGGGAGTACGACAACAAAAGGACGGGCTGTTGAAGGCGCTGGTCTGGCGGATTCCTGCACGGGTCGATCAGGAGCCTCGGATAGCCCATTCAACCGGTGGAATAACTCGATTTTTGAACGCACACCGAGCTTTCGATAAACCGTTCCCAGATGCGTTCGCACAGTGGTTGGAGCTATTCCGAGCTGCGCTGCGACGCCACGATGGCTTGCCCCCTTCGCAAAGGCTTGTGCGATTTCGCTTTCTCTTTTGGTGAGTTTTTCAATTTCCAAAAGCCACTTCCCGCCATTTCCAGCTCAAAATGAACGCATCCCTTTAGGTCGCTGACGACGGGCGACCTAATGCATCCTAAGGCAGAAATACTACATTTGCACGAGAGATTTTGGAGCAAATGCCCGATGGTCAGGCGATTTGATCCCCGGCAGAATACATCTTGATTTATTTATGCGAGCGTCAAGGAGGATTCAACTATGACCCGTCTTACGATTGTCATCCTAACCGCTTCACTGGTGTCACCATCCGCGGCTTTGGCGTGGGGTAAGTCCATGTACTACAGCTACGACGAAGATCGAAGTGCGACCTATACGAGCAGGTCCAACGACAAACCTGCCGATGCGAGCACTAAGGCACCGGAAGCGCCAACTGAAGTGCAGACTACATCGAATTAGTTTGGCGCCAGCCGCAGAGGGTAAGAGGTACCTGGGCGCTTTCCGTCATTTTGCTACAGGGCGATCTGGTGAAGCAATTCCACCTGCATCCGCCATGGCTGCATTGCAGTTTGCGGTCGCACTTGAAAACCGCAGCATTGCAGAAAACTGAGCTCTCTTTTCTGGCGGCATCCGGTATCTCTAAGCGGGCGTGGCAGCAAAGCATCGTGGTGCGGCCTCGGTCCCGTCACGAACTCGCGCGCCAGTACCGAACGTTCATTAGTTCGACTTCGCGGTACATCCAAAAAGACCGCTTCGAAACCGCCTTCTGGGTATTGACTGCTATCATCAACGCGACGCTTGAAGCGGTTCCGTCAGAAAACACTGAAGTGGATACTTCGGGGGACTGTCGGCCAATACCCAAATTGAACAAACCTGGCCTTGCTGAGGGTTCGCGACGCATGCCGAAAACCGCAATTTTCAGCTATTTGGAGTTTTCAGATGATACGCATTCTCATAATTACGTTCGCCATGGTCAATTTAACCTCCTCCGCTTTCCCCCAATGCAACACAGTCGGCGGGGTCGCCGAGGCAACTGATCCGTCTGAGATCGAACTGGCACCCGTCTTTGCGGGCGACGATGGTGGTCTCGTTTATGTCAGGCAGATCGACGACAGTGTCTACTGGTTCGCTGAACATCCCGGGAGCGGCTATTCGCATGTATTCAAGGGTCGCCGCGAGGGCGCTCGCATCCGCGGACGTATGATCTCGGTGCCAAAATACGCGGATACAACAACGGGTCGCGTCGTGATGGAGGTGCGCACCGGCGGTGTCCTCCACCAAGTCGGCCAGGCAATGCGCGCGCCCTTTGACCGCCTGAGGCCATGCAGGATGGCGGAAGTCAGAGACCAGCTACCAATGCAGGCCTTTCCGGCATTCTCCTCCAGTAGCGCCGAGGATTTCGACGGCGGCTTCGAGGACGGGCAGCGGCGGCGATACTATCTGCGGACCATTGGAGAGGACGTCGTGTTCTTCGCTGAATCCCGGTTCTCGCAAGGAGAACGCCCGGTTGCGGCCTTTGTCTTCTTTGGCAAGCGGACCACACCGGGTAGCCGCTCGGCCTCGGGTGAGTTGATCGCCGTCCCGAAGGGACAGCGCCGTTCACAAGGGGTCTTCAACATGACGGTGACGGACGACATGATACTGTCCGGTCGCAGCGACTTCGCCCATCTGCAAACCGTCGTGGCCAAGCACATGGTCGAAACTCGGCGTCTGCAGCTTTTGGGCGACCGCGCGCCGGCAGATTACCCCGTTCAAATCGACAGCGGTCTCATCACTGTCGAAGGCGACATCGTGGTCGGCACCGTGCCACGAACGCCGGCGGGAACGTTGCCTGCGCTGGTACTCAAGGATAGGGGTCGGATGTGGCGAAATTGCGAGGTTCCATACGATTTTGACAACAGTTTCTTCGGCGCTCAGACTGGTGAAACGGCGAATGACATAGCCACCCGTCAAGCAGTGCGTGCGCGGATCGATCAGGCCATTAACAACTGGAACCGCAACGCGGCGATTACCTGGCGGCGAAAAAACAATGAGGACCGCGACTACGTGGAGTTCGCCCCCAGAACCGGCCTCTGTGGTACTGTCCGCTGCGGGAGATCTGCGCTCGGACGCACCGACGGCGTCCAGCAGATCTGGTTCACCCGACCGACATCGCCTGCCGACGTACTATCGACCGGAACCTTCATGCATGAGATGGGCCATGCTGTCGGGCTCGGGCACGAACACACGCGTGTTGATCGGCGCGACTTCGTAGATATCATTTGGCGGGAGATCATGACATCACGCATCGGGAATTTCCAACCTCGCAGCCAAGCCTCGGTCGAACTCGGCGGTTACGATTACGGCTCGATCATGCATTATGGTCCGTTCGCCTTCAGCGCGACCGGCAACCGCACAATCGTGCCGACACAACCCGGCGTCACCATCGGGCAGCGCACGGCGTTGAGCGCGGGCGACTTAGCCGGCATCAGGTCGTTCTGTCCGCAAGTTATCCAGGCCCAAGGCGTAGGTAGGCGCGGAGACGGGGCGGGCATGACGCTGATTCAGGCGGACTCCGATCCCGACCTCGAACTCTTGCTGATGGCCTATGACGACCCGGAAAACCAGAACAAATTCCGGTTGCGGCTATGTGATTTCACTAATGAGTTCAGCGCACTCGACTGCCGCAGCGAGGCTTTCGTCATCGACGGACTTGGGCATCGCGGCTCTGGCGCGGGCATCGCAGCGGGGCGGCTTGTGGGTGCCGCAAGAGAACAAGACCTCGTGGTCGCTGCTTTCGATACAACCGGCGTCGTGAAATACCGCATCTGTGCGGATTTCATTACCAACGGTGTCTCGCAATGCTCGGGAAGCCGCACGGTTCTAGGGGGGCAGCGCTTCGGAGCGCGGGCCGATGGCCTCGGCGTCGCCATCGGCGATGTCGACGGTCAGGGCGGTCAAGAGGTAGTTATCGCATCGCTCGACGATGCCGAGGGTGAAAACCTGCTGAAATGGACCGTCGGCCGCGGCTTCGACTCCGCGTCGCAGACGCAGTGGAGTGCCCTTAACCAAACGGGCGGGCCAGGCCCGTTCTCGGTCTTCACTCTCGGTTTCCGCGGTAGTGGTCTCGGCCTCGCACTCACGCAGCAGAACAACGATCCGCGTCCCGACCTTCTCTTCGGAGTCCTCGACGACGGCAACGGCGATGACCCGTTCGACATCGTGACGCTGGAGGATCTCGACATCAGCGGCAGCGTCAACGGTGACGCGCGCGTACGACGATACGACGGTCATGGCTTCAGCGCTGAGGGTGCCGGTATCGCGGTAGGTGATCTCGACGGAGATGGAAGCCTGGATCTAATATTGATGTCCTATGATGATCCCGACAATGACGACAATCGCAACAACCACTTCAAGCTGCGGGTGATCTTCGCTGGGGGTGACAGGTAGTTATCAGGTCCTAATACTGCCCGGAAGCTCGTTGGACCTGTCACGTTTTAGTGCCGCCCCAAGTGCTCGTTTAGGCCACTTTTCGTTCGAAGGCGACATGGCTTTTCCAGCCCAGTGCTGAGTGCCTTCGACGCGGATTGTAGAAGCCGTTGGTGTATTGGAAGATGGCTGCTTCGGCCTCCCGTCGCGTTTGCCACGATTTTCTCCAGATCAGCTCTGCTTTGATCGTTTTGAAGAACGTCTCGACGGCGGAGTTATCATAGCAATTGCCCTTACCGCTCATCGATACCTTAAACCCATGCTGACGCAGCAGCTTCTGGTAGTCGTGTGAACAGTATTGCGACCCGCGATCGGTGTGATGAATGCAGCCTTTCGGCGGTTGCCGCAGTGCCACCGCCATCTTCAGCGCCCGGATCGTCAGGTCGCGCTTCATGCGATTGCTGACGGCCCAGCCGATAACGCGCCGAGAATGCAGATCAAGAATGACAGCCAGGTAGAGCCATCCTTCTCGCGTCCAAACATAGCTAATGTCGCCCGCCCACTTCTGGTTCGGTTGATCGGCATGGAAGTCCCGGTTAAGCAGGTTCGGCGCGATGTTGAAGGCGTGGTTGCTGTCCGTCGTGACCTTGTACTTCTTAGACCGCTCAACGCGGATGCCATTCTCGCGCATCAATCTGCCAACCCTGCGATGACCGACGTTCAGACCCATCTCTTTCAATTCTTCGGTCATGCGCGGACGGCCATAGCTGCCCAGGCTGAGACGGGATTGTTCCTTGATGTGAGCCAAGACAACCATGTCAGTCCGTTGCCTTTTGCTAGCGGATCGGGTGCGATAGGCACGCAGACCTCGGCCACTGACATCCAGCACGTCACACATGCGCTTGGTGCAAAAGGCATCGCGATGCTCTTCGATGAACCGAGACCTCATTCCTTTTGGCCCGCGAAGAACTGCGTTGCGTTCCGCCGGGAAAACGCCCCACTGGGGCCTTTTCTGATCCGGCTTCAATTTAGGATCTCCCTCTCCTCCTTGAGACTGCGGTTCTCGCGTCGAAGCCGTTCATTCTCCCTGGCAAGGTCAAGGTCTTTGTCCAATACCACGTCAGTGTCGCGATGCGCCGTGACCCATTTGTTCAAGGTGGACAAGCCAACACCCAAATCTGACGCCACCTGCTTCCTTGTCAGCCCACTCGTCAGCGCGATACGCACCGCATCAGCGCGGAACTCGTCCGTTCGTTTCAGTCCCATAGTTCGTCTCCTTTGCTGCAATAAATGCTATCAAAGGAGCGGCATCAAACCGCGACACGTCCATCCTTGACCCCTCAGGAGGTCAAGACGCTATGGGAGATAGTCCTGGATGGCGGGATGAGTTTCGAAGACTACTACACTCACCGGCAAAAAGGTGGACTGGCATCGCAGGAACGCACCGCAACCGACGAAATCCGGCTGATTGATCAGCGTGAGTTTCCAGATGATGACTAGAACAATGCCTCTATTCGGATTTCGAACTAGATTGATTTGATTGCGGCTGAGGCAGTGGATTTTGGCTCAGCGTATCACGCAGATCATTCCAGCATTCAGCGGCATTGAACTTGAAACAGAATTTCGATGCAGTTGCACCACCTCGTGTCAGCGTACAACGAACCTCTTGATGGTCGGTTTGTGCTGCAAGATCATCAATATCACTCATAGCTATTTTCTCCTTAAAATGATGGGTTCGCCATAGCATAAAAGGTGATTGAAATCGAGTGTAATGCAAGAGCTAAGGTAACGAACCCAATCAAAACCACCCTTTCCTAAATAACCCTGAAAACACTCACACAGGGGAACAGCGATGCTGAAGACCTTACTCGAAACACTGGACGGACTCGATGAGGCCATTCAAAAATTCTACGTCCAAAAGGATGACAAATTCTATCTGCAACTGACCGGAGTCAATGACCACCTAGATGTTGCAAACCTGAAAAACGCTTATGCGGCTGAAAAGGAAAAGCGCCAGATACAGGGTGCAGAACTTGCCGCGTTGAAGGCGAAGACTGCTGACTATCCAGATGACTTCGATCCCAAGCGGTGGTCGGACAGCAAGGGTGGGAAACCGACTGAGACCGAGTGATGGCCATCACAGAGTCACAACGTGATGCAGCCAACGCTGCCGTTGCCAGGATGTCACCCGAACACCGGGATCAGATGCAGCAGCTTGTGAAAGAACGACCATCCACACCCGAACAGCTTGATCCGGCCATTCAGACCATGATCGATCAAGCCGTCCAAGCAGCACTGGCCAAACAAGGATAAGCAAAATGATCGATACCGGTCCCGGAACATCCAGTGCCAATTCGTATGCCAGTGTCGCACTAGCCGACGCCTACATGGCATCCATCGGTCGTGCAGACTGGGCAGGTATCGATACCCTGAAGGAAGCTGCATTGATCCGGGCTACCCAATACATTGATGGCAAATTCCGTAGGTCTTGGTCGGGCCAAAAGTTGAATGGCCGGGATCAGGCACTGGACTGGCCCCGCACCGGCGCAGTCGATTGCGATGGCTATCAGATCGGCAACGATATCCCACCAGAGATAATCAAGGCCGTATGTGAGGCTGCACTACGTGAACTGACCGATCCATTCAGCTTGTCCCCCGATGTGGTCGAAGGCACCCAGAAAACGCTTGTGGGCGTGGATAGCATCCGCTGGGAAACGAACACCGCCAAGATCGGTGCTGATGCCATGCGTCCAGTACTAACAGTGGTTGATGACATTCTATCCAGCTTGATCTGTTCCGGTCTTTCCGGGTCCAGCCAAACCAGCTTCATTCAGAGGGCCTGATATGTCACTGGGTGAACAAATCGCACAAGAAGTCGCGGATGGTATCAGGGAAGCTGCACGTGAAACCGGGGACGGTGAGTTGGTCGTGACGTTCATCCGACAGGGCCAGCAGTCCGGTCCTTCATACGCACCAACATTCGATCCCTCTACCCGTCATGTTGCAAATGCGATCATGTCGAACTTCACAGTAAAGGAACGCGATACCGGCTTGGTTGCGATCAACGACAGCAAGCTGCTTGTGGCCAGTGACCAACTGACGATCAGTCCAACTACGTTGGACAAGGTGGAGATTGACAGTACCGAGTATCAGGTGAAAAGCATATCACCAGTTAAACCGGGTGGTGTCGTTATCATGTGGAATATCCATATCGGACGCTAGCTTACCGTCTATTCTACTTACTTCCTTTTCCGATTGCGGCGTTCAATACTCCGCGCTTCCTGCTACGAGTGTCGAACGATGCTGCACTGCCCGTTCCAGCAGCAACGTTTACTACACCGCCCTTCCCAACATTGGTTTCCGCCTTTACCTCACCGCTTTCATAAGCAAAAACTTGTGACGCCATCATGCCCGTCACAGCGATGATAAACAGGCTAGCTTGAAACTTCATTTTTTCGCCTCGCTTGTGTCTCTGATACACTATCATTGCCACATAACACTTATCCGACGGAGATGTAAAAACTAAGATTCCGGGACGGTTCATAGGCGAACAAGCAGTTCGATAAATACTTGTATACCAAGCAGGAACAACTCGTGAACCGCCGCCAATTCGATCAACTCTTTCAGGACAACTGGCCCGTCTTTGCACAGGTCATCGACTCTGTGATTGCGGACTTCCTCACCCAAGTTCAGGTCGATGTTCTGGAAGCGGCAATCACATCGGGTGATCCTGATCGGGTATATCGCGTCCTGTTTTTCAACCCAGCTACGTTCAATCCGATTCAGGACGTGATGCAGGACATCATAAATATCGGCGGATCAGCAGAACTTGCCACGGTCCCTGCCCTACGCAATCCAGATGGGCCTGGACGGCTCAACACCCGTTTCGATGGACGAAACCCAAGAGCCGATACGGTGTTTGTCGATGATCCACTTGCCGAGGTGTTGAACCTGCTTGGACCGGATGGTGAACAACTTGCATTGAACGAAGAAAAGCAGCCGGTTGGATTTCAACTAGCTCACGAAACAAAACTTCAGCCATAGCCCGAAATGCCCCACCGCCATCACTATTGACACGTTTCACAGGCAGCACTTACGCTGTTCGTATTTCGAAGATCAATTTAACTAGCGTTTTTGGGTGGAATTATGACAGATTCATCTTCAATAAATGATCGTGAAACTTCCAACACAACCGAACAAACTTCCAAACAAGAGAGGCCATTCTGGCATCATCGGCATGTCAATGTACGAATAAAGAAGGGTAGGCCATGGCTGTACTCGAAAGACGGTACGCGGTTTCAGCCCGACCAAGACTATCTGGATAAGTCATTGCTGTTGGTCAGTGCTGATGATGAGTATCTGCCTTTAGTCATCGGTGTGTTGAGCCTGGTGCTTGCAACACTCGTGGCGGTACTTGATGCAACATATGGAGCGACATGTGCGCGTGATAGTATCAGCCATTACTTCTACGCCCCCATAGCTGGGTCAGCGTTCATCATTATTCTAGGCTTCATTGCTGCATTCATGTTTGCTTATCGAGGCCAAAGCGTGTGGGACGGGCGCATAACCACGTTTGGTGCACTTGGCGCAATTGGCACGGCTGCATTTCCCACCACTGGTCTAGGTTGCCTGGATGGTCAGCTGTTTGATGTGAAGTTGATACAGAACACGGCTATCGTCTTCGCTGATGGCAACCTTCATGCAGTTAAAATGCCAGAAAACACATCCATCGGCGGTCGTATTGTTGGCATGTTCACTGAGACTGTAAGGATTTTCGACAATGCAAATGCAGCGGCTGAAAACGACATCGCACAAAGCACGACTTACACGATTGCAAACACATTGTCTCAAAAGGCTCATCAGACTTCTGCGATTGTACTGATCGGTAGCCTCATCCTGCTGAGCGTTCGACACATGTGTCGCCATTCATGGCTTATTTTCAACGCGAGAGCAGACAAATACATCAAGCGCAAAGTTAGTGCTTGGGAAACTGCTTTCACCTTTATTGCAGTGGTGTTCATGTTGATTGGTGCAGTGATGGCCTCCGGCCTTTTCCCAGCATTCGGGGTATTTGCAAGTGGCATCATAGCCGAGTTCGGCGTGATTGGTTACAGCCTTTCTGGCAAGAACTTCTCAGAGGAAATCAGACCCGTTTTTCATGGTGAATTGCTTGCACTAGTCGCATTCGGTTTTGCTTGGGCAATCCAATGGATTTCCTACAAGTGGTTTGTAAAGGGCAAAGCTGTCAAAAAAGTAGCCGACGCCATACAGGAAAGACGGAGGTTGGTCGACGAAATGGAGGATCAGCCCGAAAGCCAAAGGCTTTAGAATGGCTTTGCCTGACCTACCAAAGGACATCAGTGAAGCTGAACTCAAGCGCTTGGAACTATTGTACGACTACACCAAATTCCACATCGGAATGTATGTCACGCTGATATCAGCAGTCTTTGCGCTGATCGGGTTGGATTTCCTGTCGAATGAAAACCTGCACCTAATGAAATGGCATCTTTTGGTCGGGCTGATTGGTCTTTCATTAGCAGGTGTATTCGGATCGTTGGTCGCAAGTTCAGTCCCGATGACTAATGCAAAGTCATTTGACCTTTTTATGGCCGAGAAAGTTGGCCCATGGTGGGCAAAATGGATAAGCGTGGAACGTGCCGTGTATACTGAACATACCTGTTTTTGGCTCGCGATGGCTGCGTTATTGACCGGTGCACTGCGTATGATCTGGTTAGTTGATCCAACGGCAGTGTCAGGTTATTATTGACGGCACGCCAGAACGGCGCTGCATTTTGATTTCAAGCGATCAACTCGTGTGCATACTCAGTCCAAATTTCGAAGGCACCGGCTCGGGCGTGGCGGTAGGAATGGGCTGAAAGGCGGTGACGTTTAGGGCGAAACAGGACGGCGGTTTGATCGTGAACCGACAGGAACAGTTGTGCCTGACCGGGCGACTTGAAGCGGCCCATGATCTTCTCTCGCCGCCGCGTATGTCTGTGTGAAACCTCGACGCGATTGTTCAGCCCTTTGTGTTGGCGATGTTCGATCCCGGGAGCCAGGTCTGCCTTCGCTGCGCCGTATGACCGCAGTTTGTCGGTGATGATCACGCGCGGTTGACCCCAAGCCTTGAACAGTTTTCTGAAGAAGCGCAGCGCCGCCGCCTTGTTCCTGCGGGTTTGGACCAAAATGTCCAGAACGTCACCGTTGGCATCAACAACCCGCCAAAGCCAATGCTTGCGGCCCTTAATCGGCACCACGACCTCGTCGAGATGCCATTTGTCGGCCGGGCGCGGCCGACCCCGGCGCACCTTGGCAGCAAACTGGATGCCGAAACGCGCCACCCAGTCCCGGACCGTTTCGTAGGAAACCGTGATCCCGCGAGAAGCCAGGATATCCTCCACATCACGCAAGCTGAGTGCAAACCGATGTTACGCCCAAACCGCGTAGCCAATGACTGAGCGTGGGAAACGAAACCCCTTGAGACGGGATAGATCAGACAGATTCAACATGTCATCGCGCTACAACGGCAAGTTGGTTGCAACAACCTGACAATGCCCGTTTAAGGTCTGCTTTGGTAGATCGCGACAGAGTCACTTGCATCTGCGGCGAACGGCGGCTCTCCGCCCCTTCCCGCAGAAAGGTGACTGTTTGACCGACGTTCTGCAGTCCTGACAGCAGCAACTATGTTGTGTTAGAAAACCTCGGACCAAAGTCACAATTGTCTGAGGTTCCCACCGTCCACGCCAGTGACGCGACTCACATCCGGTCCCTCAAGCTTCAGCCAGTACCGAGTGTATCGGCGTTCGCCAGTACGCGTGAAGGCATCAATTCCGACAAGTTCCTGTAGATCTCTTGTTGCCGTTGCCCGTGATGTCCCGGAGATCGAGATATAGTTCTCCGCACTCAGGCCACCTTTGAACCCGTCAGGCCCCTCTCGGAACATCCGCTTGATCACCTTGGCCTGTCTTTCATTCAACGCATCGCGATACCGGTCATAGAAATGCGCCTTGGCAATGAAGAAACTCACGCGGTCGAGGGTAACTTGCTGCGCTTCCAGAACGGCCTCTGCGAACCATACGAGCCACGGCGTGACATCTAGTGTTTTCTGGTGCCGCTCGAGTTGGTCGTAATAGTCCTTCCGCTTTCGCTCGATGGTAAAGGCCAGCGCGATGAGGCTTGGCTGGCCGATATTCTGAGCCAAGGACTTTTCGGCCAGGGCCCGTCCCAAACGACCGTTCCCGTCTTCGAATGGATGGATACTTTCGAAGTAGAGATGACCTAGGCCTGCACGCGTCAATGCTGGCAAGGACCCTTCGTCATCCGGCGCTGTTCGGTTGAACCAGTCGACATACCGGTCCATCTCACCGGGAACCTGCGCAGATGACGGGGCCTCAAAATGCACCACCGGGCGATCAACGCGACCGGAAACGATCTGCATCGCATCTTCATGCCGCCGATAGGACCCGATGGCCTCCAACCGTTTGTCGAAAGACAGGAGCATTTCGTGCCACCGAAACAGCGTGTCATGCCCAAGCGGCTCCGCAAAGGTCGAGTAGACGTCGACCATCATCTCGGCCACGCCTTGCTCGCGTGGTTTGTTCGGATAGCTGTCGGGTTCTAATCCGAGATGTCGGCGAAGTGAGGATTGCACACTGCGCCGGTCCAGCATCTCGCCTTCAATGGCGCTGGTTTTCATGGCCTCATCGCTCAGCAGGTCGATGCGGAGTTGATCACGCTCTGACGGGCTGACATGGTGGACGGCACCCAGGACTTCGCCTGACGACATCAGGAAACGCTGCTCGAACGGTGCCAGTGATGCTGCGTCGTACCGGAAATCCGGCCAACCGGATATCTGCCAGTTCCATGCCATGAGTTATAGAATTCCTTTCTATAACTCACAGAATGAGCATTTTTGAGCTATAGAAGTCAATCCTATACCTCAGAGGAGTGCAATCACACGTAAACTCTGCTGTGCATTTGCACGTAAAACTTGCTCATACCTCCGACTGATTGAAAGTCAAAGCCCGACCAATTGAAAGCGAGCACCCTCAAACCTGCAGAGTTCGGGCCTGTTCATTCGCGCCATCAGTAGCCAAGTCCAGCTCTGGCAAATCTCGCAGGGTCTGCAAATCGAAGGTTGTTAAAAACGTCTCTGTCGTGACGAACGTGTGCGGCGCACCGGGACGCGGCGAGCGCGGACCGCTGGCGATCAGATCCTTGTAGCGCAGCCGGGCGAGCAGATCGCGGCTCACCTCCTTGCCAAAGATGTCCTTGAGCGCCGCCCGGTCGATGGGCTGGTGATAGGCGATGGCGCAGAGCACGCCCATCTCCATCTCGGTGAAGGCGAGAGATTGTTCGCCAAGATCGGCCGCCGCCTTGATGGCATCGGCAAACTGCGTTCGGGTTCTGAACATCCAGCCGCCTGCAACCTGGGCCAGCTCGAAAGGTCTTCCGACCAACTCGGCCTGGATATCTTCGATCAACATCTCGACCGACGCCGCCTGCCCCACCACGCGGGTCAGGTCGTCGCGGCCAACCGGCGAGGCACTCGCGAAGAGTACGGCTTCGATCCGCCCCATCCATTCGCGCCAGCGTAGCTCCGGTGGCAGATCCTCGAGTTCGCGGTCAAAGACGGCACCGCCGTCTTCCGCTGGTTTCCGTTTCTTCGTCGCGGTCGTCATTGGACTATTCCATAGAGCCGGAAGGTCGGCCGCCCGGTTAGTTCCCGCGCCACACCCAGTTCCACCAGCCTGTCGCAGAACCGCCGCGCCGCCCGGTCGGTCATCGGATAACTCGTCCCTTGGATCATTGGGGACAGCATCGTTGAGGGCGCCACGGCATCCTCAGACAGGAATAGTGCGACGGCCGCGTCCGATCCCTTGGCCCGCAATTTTGGGGCGATGCTGCGAAGGACCTCGGCGCGAAGAGCAAGATCCCGTGCCAATCGGATCACCTCTTCGAGGGACTGTAAAATGCGCTGCTGAACCACAAGATCGGCCCCCTGCCCGTCTCCGGTTAGGTCGCGCAGTGTTGCTTTTGTCAGCCGCGGCGCAGTCACCGGTAGCACCGTCTTCCAGTTCAGAGCCCGCGCCAAGACGATATCCGACACTAGGCAGGCGACCCTCTCCGCCCGGTCGTCGGCTTCGAGCACGGCACGAAGAACGGAAACGCAACCGGCCAATGGCCCATGGGTCTGGGCGCGCTCTTGCCCGGCGTCCAGCCACACACCCACCTCGCCCGCAAGGTCCGCGCCGATTAGGTCGGCTATCTCACCCGCCCCGCCTGCCCGCAGGCGTATGGCCTCACGCCAGAAGGCCAACAGATCTCCGTCTGGACCCCGCGCCTCGCCCCGCGGCGTCAGGTGGTAGGCGTCGCGGATATCCGCCTCCCGCGCCAGACGTCCTTCCAGTTTCGAGGTCGCGGTCGCTGCGCTCAGGGCCAAACGATTGGCCAGCAGTTTCAGTGGGACTCCATAACTCTCATCACTGATCAACTGGTCGAGGACCGTGAGTGCTGCTCCAGACCGAAATGCCACAGTTTCCAGGGTTTCTGCACGCCGAGTGGTGACCCAGCCCTGCAGCTTCGGTAGGTTTTTAAGGTCGTCAGAGATGGTCATGGACTGATAGGTCATGCTACAACACTATTCTATGACGGCGCTTTTTGCCACAATATAGTGTAAAAACCGCCCCACCTTACCGCTCTCCGATACGTCCAATAAGTTTGCCTTATCGGACGTAAGAAGACTATGCTGAGAAACATGAGCAAAACACCTGAAAATCAGCTGTCACTGTGCCGTTAATTCTTGGACGCTGATGTATTGGCAGGGATTTGGACGAGTCTTGTGCCTTTAATTACTGGA
>CANNFU010000014.1 GCA_947503965.1 uncultured Paracoccaceae bacterium | reverse complement strand
AACTCGGTGCAAATGCGGACCGCAGCGAACTGCTCAAGTACGCCGAAACTATCCTTCAATCTGCCAGACAGCGATCTATGGATATCCAGTAATTAAAGGCACAAGACTCGTCCAAATCCCTGCCAATACATCAGCGTCCAAGAATTAACGGCACAGTGACACCGGTATTTTCAACAACTCTCAACTCGCGCCCTTAAGCCACGCATTGATGATGTCAGCCGCCTCTTTCGCCGATGGGCCGCCCGTATAGATCGGTGTGATGTTCAGGATGTCCTTGGGATGTGGACCGCTGAGGATGAGTGCGACACGGTGCAGCTTGTGGCCATGTTGGTAGCTCGTCTGGGTGGAGGCCTGTTCCAGCCGATCGAGTTGCGCCTGTTTTTGTTTGCGGCCGCCAAAAACGGTGAGGTGGCGCAGTTCAATCAACCCTTTTCGACTGTCCAGGATCAATACGTCTTTGCGGGTAAGCAAAGCAAAGGCGAGGCCTGGAAGCAGAAATGTAAAAAAGACCACCATCGCAGCATCGCGGACATCACCCTCCAGATACTCTTGCCGAGCCGCCAGCAACATCACGATGAACATGACAATCAAGACAATGCCCCAGAGCCAGGATGTTCTACGCAAGACCAGCCTGTCGGGGCTGTTTTCGATCACTTTCATATGCTCAGTCCCAGCAAAAAGGGATTACTGCGATACTTCAATCATGCGGGTTTCGTTCGCATCTATGTTGATGATCCCAAGTTCTTCGCCGCGATACACCATCGCGTAAGGGCCAGGCAGGACCTGTTTTTCTCTACCGTCTCTGAGGTTGATTGGATCTTGATCACCTTGCAGCAATAGAAAGTCACCACTCACACGTTCTGCCAGGCTGACGGTTGCAAGGCCATAATCTGCGGCGGAAATCGTATAGGTGCTGTTCGGTCCGATGGTAACAGCAGGCGATGCAAAGCCGCTGAACACAAACCGATAGTCACCCGGCGCCAGCTGCACCTGCGATCGTGATTTCCGCAGGCTCACGATCTCTTCCCCAGAGGCATCATCAACAACGTCAACGTCCCCAAGAATATCGTCGGACCAGTTTATTTTTGCCAAGCCGTAGTCGGCGGCGGTGACCGTATAATCGCTATCGGGTTCAATCAAGACAGGCGGTGATGTGAAGTAACGAAAGGCAAAACGGTAAGTGCCGGGCGGGATTTGCGCGCTTGAGCGCGACGACCGGATTGTTGTGATCTCGTCCCCTGTGGCGTCATCCACGATTTTCACGTCACCACGGATGTCATCAGACCAGCGCACCGTTGCCAATGCATAGTCAGAGGCGGATATCGTATATTCACCACCGGGTTCTATCGTAGTGGGCGGAGAGATGAAGTTACCAAAGTCAAACCGATAGGCGCCCGGTGGTATCTGCAGCCTTTCGCGTGACGCCATAAGCGACAATATCGTGCTGTTGGTGGCCTCTTCGACAATTCCCACATTGCGCGCATTATCAGCGCCCCAAATCACAGTGGCCAACCCGTAGTCAGCGGCGGAAATAGTGTAGTCACTACCCGCCTCAATACTGACCGGCGGCGGGATAAACCGCCAGCTTTGAAACGGATACCCAAACTCAAAACGGTAGGTACCAGCTGGCACTTCTGTTTCTGGTTCGGACGCAAACAGGATGTCGACCTCTTCGCCGGTATCCACGTTGATCACCGTGATATCGGTATTGCCCAAGATATCATCAGCCCGGAACAGGTTGGCGACCTGTGGTGCCACAGGGGTGACAACCGGTTCTACAACGACGGGTTCTTCAACGATGCTGACCCGCACATCGGCAAGTGCTGAATCCAGCGAATCCGCCGAACTGGCGTCGTAATATTCGCCCCCGCCTGCTTGGGCGATGCAGCTGAGCTGTTCTTTGGCTTCTGCATCCACATCGAAACCCACGACATGAATGCGCACATCAATATCCTGTTCGCGCAGCAGCGCCGCCGTC
Source organism: uncultured Paracoccaceae bacterium (assembly GCA_947503965.1). Lineage (GTDB taxonomy): Bacteria > Pseudomonadota > Alphaproteobacteria > Rhodobacterales > Rhodobacteraceae > Yoonia. Next base: position 72,645 of record CANNFU010000014.1, on the reverse strand, counting down.
GCGCAAGGATCGCCTTCGCAGCTTTCGATCCCGTCGGAGACCAGGACGATTGACACTGCGTCCTCGGTCTCGCGGATCACTTCACCGGCCCGCAACAAACTGTCCGAGATCGGTGTCCTTCCAAGCGGCGTGACATTGGCAAGCGCGGTGAGAAGATCGCCCCGGTCTGTCTGGCCGGGTGTCGCGATCACCTCGATATCCGCGCAAGAGCCACGTTCGCGATGCCCATATGTAATCAGCCCCGCATCGATTTCGGTTGGCAGGCCGTCGATCAGGCCGCTCATGACGTCCTTAGCGATGACGATTTTTTCGACTTCGTTCACTCGGCCCCACATGGAACCAGAGCCATCAAGGATGAACATGACATCGGCATTATCACCCGTTTCTTGCGCGGTTGCTAAACCAGCGAGTGCAACGAATGGGACAGCCAGATGAAATGAACGACGCATGATAACTTCCTTGAAAAGAAATGATGCATACTTAGTTAAATAGTCGAAGCCGAAATATCAACCGATTGAAAAGAAGGGAAAGCTTTGGGGTACAACTGTATACAGTGATGCGCCTGCCGATCTGTGTGACAACGCCGAACTCCCTCAAACGACAAGCAACGTGCAAGACTTTCTCGACAAGATCATCGCCGGCGATGGACCCGCACTGGCAAAACTGGCGACCGCTTGGTTCCTGTTCTTCACCATCAAGTATCACCTTGATCTACGAAAGATCGCAACATGGCCATCTACCATCGGCAAATTGAACGAATTCAAGTATCTTGGCGCCTCAAATCATAACGACCCACTCAAGATGATTGCTTACAGCTATGAGGTGGACGGCACGCCCTATAAGGGGGGCAATACCAACCTTGCCCATATCCGGATTGGTGGGCCAAGCTCGGGGTCGCGCATCAAGAAAATGATGCGCCGGGTTCGGCGTATCGGCGACGACAAGGTCGTGGTCTTCTACAATCCCTCAAGACCTAGGAAAAGCCTTCTGCTAAAGCCGTCATCGACAGAATACGGGTTTCTGATCTTCTTGTACCTCGCCACGCTCGGCGTCGCATATCTGGGTTTCATTCATCCCGGCTGACCCAGCAAATTTTCACAGAAGGAAAAACTGCAACTCATGAAGACACGCACTATCGCATCACTTTGCCTTGTGACGATCCTTTCATCACTTCCAATGTCGTTGGCTGCCAACCCGGACCGGGCCTGTTTGGAACCGGCCTGGCAAGGCGAAATCGACGTGCAAATCGCGCTACAAGATAAGATCGCGGGGATGGTAATCGCGGCGCAACCGGATCTGCAAGAGATTGCTGAACTCGCCGCCTCCTCAGCCAAGCGGAACCTGACAATGACAAATGCGCTACGCGGGTGGATCTGGGAAACCGATCCCGCGCGTCTCAATACGTTGGAAGCGCATAACGCGTTTTCGTGGACCGACGAGGATAGAGCGGCGTGGGTTTCAGCCGATGCGAATGCAGCCGCGCTGCAAGCGCAACTCGACGATTTGAACGGGCAACTGGCGGAGCATCCTGACCTAAACAGCTATTTCACCTTGCTAGGTGAACAGGCACAACAGGCGCAGATGCTTGAGATCACGCAAGACTTTGGCCAACATATAACCGACGCAAGCGCAGCCGTCGCAAACTGCTTCTGAAGGCAGAAGTGGTAAACATTGCCCCTTACATCAGCTTGTACTTTGCCAGCATGGGCGTCTTGGTCATCGCCCGAAACATCAGTGTGCGCAAATGGCCATGGTGTGAGGGCACGTTGACCAAAGAGAATGTCGGATCACTCTACCGATCAGCTGAGAAATTCACGACAACTGATCGGGTGCAAGAAGACGTCATCAGTGCGCAAATTGCTTATAACTACGGGGTTGATGGTACGATTTTCACAGGCCATCGTCTTTCCCATACGCTGGTTTACGGTAGCTTTGCGGCGATACCGTTGAACCGCCGGCAACTGGCGGCTGTTTTGCGACCGGCTGACGGAAAGGTTAGAGTTCACTATAACCCGCGCAAGCCATCCAGCAGTGTTCTCATACTGCCCGGTCGTTTCATCGACCTGGCTGGGATTATTGCTCTTGCCGCGGCCGTCTTCATTTAGGCATTGGACCAATCAATGTCGGATAGCAACAAAGCCGATTTTACCGCAGCCGAAGACCACAAAGTGAAAATCCGACACCCGGCATTCCCGCCATCTATTGCATCACCACAAGGAAACCGAAATGAACACCAGTAAAGCAATTCTGACCAGCATCACCCTGATCATCACTAGTGCACAAACCGCAGTCGCCCTTGACGATTGCCTGATTGGACAGTGGAGCGCGGACCTGACCGACATGACGGAAATGATGGCGCAAGGCGGCATGCCAATCGATGGCGGTGAGGTTACCGGGTCAGGCCCGATCATGGACATTGGTGCTGATGGCCGCGTAGTAAGCAATTCAGAAGGTATGACCATTTCAATGGACATGGACGGAATGAACGTCTCTGTCACAATGGCTGGCAAAAATGAGGCCACGATTGATACCGAAGGTGACACCTTTACCATCACCGCGACGACGTTCGATGTGGTGACAGAGGTGAACATGAATGGTCAGGTGTCAACGATCCCCCCACGCCCTGCCGAACTGGGGCCGGAAATATCCGCTGGCACCTATACGTGTTCTGAAACAGATCTCATCTTTATGCAGCCACCACAGGTCTATCAGATGCAGGCCATTCCGCGGCGTTGGACACGGGTGGCGGGTTAGACGAACGGTTGTCGTGTGATTTTACTATGTTGACGCTATCGAAAAATACAACGCTTAGCCCCCTTTTGCTAAGCGGCGGTTTCGCGGTTTTGAACGTCGTTATCTATCTCGTCATAGCGCAGTTGGCTTTTGATGCGGTTTTCTCGTTCGATTACCTCTTCTGGGTGATCGGTGTCCTCGTTACCGCTTTTCCGCTGGGCTTGATCATGTACCAAGCCATCAAAGCAAACTGGGCATGGTGGTCGGTTGCTTTAGCCTGCGTTATCTCGATTGCGATCAGCTTCATGCACTTTTGGATGTTTATCGTCGCAACGAGCGGCTTCTGATGGCAAGCTTTTCGGCAATCGCAAACCACCGCAACATTCGCGTCGGCACTATCTTTCTGGTCCGCGTTGAGGAAAGACTTTCTAGGTTATGAAAGAACCATCCAATTCAAACCTTACCCCAATAATGCTTGGTGTCGGCTTCTTTTTCCTGCTCCTGATCTTCTGCATTATCGCGATGAGCCTGGACCGGCCTACAACCCGAACAATTGAGGGTTTCTTGTGGTTCTTTGGTCTATCTGGTGTCTTCTTTTGTGTCGCGGTGATCGCCTATTCGGTTCGCAAGGCATGTTGGGCGTGGTGGTCGGTTGTGGCGGGCTGCTTTATCTCATTGGGCGCAAGCATCTTATTTATGTGGCTCTTCATCACATCACTGCTAGGCGTGTGACGATGAACGGCAAAAGACGGGAGAGTGCAATGTCATCTGCCTCGCGCAGTTATGGATCTGGCACCTATGTCGGTATCGCGGTTCTTTGCTTCGTTGCGTATTTGAAAGGTGTCATCCTATATGATCATTACCGCATATCCCTCGCCGAATATGAACAGACCGTTGGAATCGTTATTGCGTCCAGGGTCGATCAAAGGTTAGGAGGCGGAGGGACGCGAAACCGTCAGACTAAGTTCGCACCAGATGTCACTTATAGCTACGCAGTTGATGGTTTGACTTATCAGGGCAATAATCGTGACTCGCTGTCTGTTTCGTCGGCATCTGCTGAGTGGGCTGATGCGCAGGCAATTGTATCCCGTTATCGCCCTGGCGCGGAAATAGAGATCTGGTATCGGGCCAGCAATCCTCAGATTTCGGTGGTCAACATCGAGGAGAAGAAAACGCTGCGTAAGCTTGTTCTAGCATCAGGGTTTACGCTGTTTGGTATCTGGGTGATTTGGTTAGATCGCTGGTCGGTCAGGACACGGCAGGCACGGACTACGAACCATCAGCCCTAAAAATAGGCCCAACTGGCCCGAAGCTGTATATTTGGGCGTCTTGAGGAACGAAGACTGAACACATCGTTTGGATGTGTGAATATAGGGTCCACAAAGCGTGAAAAGTGTCCCATTGAGAGAAACCAAACCATTTGTGACGGAGCAACCTGTAACACATCGTTGTCGCGTGAGGGCCTACTCTTTTGTGACGCGACTCGACACCGGCCCTTCGTGGCCAACGCGGCGAAAGAGGAAAAAGAGCCCAAAATGCATAATGCTGCAATTTGCATGAATGACCGCTCAACAGTCTGTTCCAAGGTGCTGTAGTACGAAAATTGGGGCTTCAGGCGAGCAGCTTATCCTCGCTTTCCTTCCAATGGACAACGGCGTCCGGCAAAGGAACATCGGGAATAGGTGTTGCAAGGGCGTCAAACGCGTCGGCGTTCGTCACTAGTCCGTTCCGAGATACAGCAGCCCCTTTGCAGTAGCCGCGCGCGCATAACCTTCCGTCCAGAGAGGTGAACCGAAAAAACAGGTAATTCCAATGCTTGTCACTGCCGGTCCAGCGATAGCTCAGTTTGTATTTCTGTCCAAGTTTGAGCTGCTTGCGATACGTGATGATTGAGCCGCCTAGCACAGGTTTCCATTTATTTTTCAGCAAGGTTTTCAGAAATCCGGTTCGCGCAAAGTATTCAACAATCATCAAGTCGGCGACTGTCAGATAGCGGCCATTGTTCATATGAAGGTTTATATCAGTATCGTTTGGAAGGACGCGGAACGTCCGCTCAAACGGATCAGTAATGGCGAGATTTGGCAGCCACCAGCTGCGCAACATTGTCCATATCAGTCTGAAATATAGGTTCATGGGATGACCTTTATTTGGTTCATTTTTGAACCTTATAGATCATCTTTGAACTTTACAAGAATGGGTCTACACTGGTGAAATGTCTAAAGGTCCCGCGAACAGCTTAACCGACACGCACACTGATGCGACAGAGGCGTGGCTATCTGTCGTTCGGGTCTACAACGAATGCAGTGCTACTCTGTCGCAACACCTGTCCCCGCTTGGTCTATCGCTGTTGGAACATGAAGTTCTCATGAACCTTTTGCGGTTTGATGGGATGACACAAAGACAACTATCGCAGCGGTGCTATTCGGCCAAAAGCGGAATTAGTATGTTGATTTCCCGGTTTGAGCGCGATGATCTTGTCAAACGTAGCCCTTCGCCAAAAGACAAACGCGCATCGTGTCTGTCGCTGACGCCCAAAGGCTATGCTCTAGCGCAGGACGCATTGGCCGTGCAGACAAAGGTGGTCGCGCAAATGGCCAGAGCGTTTTCGAAATCCGACTTAGCAATCATCAAGACGGGTATGAATGCTGCATCAGGTTTTCTAGAAGATATGCGTCTCTGACCTCTGAAGCGGACACTGGCGTAGATGCAATGAATGGCGGCTTCTCCGCAACTTACCACTTCATGCACGATGCAGCGAACGGCAGGTTACACTTCACGTTCTGTCATTGTTCTTCAAGACGCCCAAATATGCAGCTTCGGGCCAGTTGGGCCAGAACGGCATATCTGTCGTTAGAACCCGCAAACACAAGGTGACAACGGACAGTGACCACAAGTTTAACATCGCGCCAAACCTGCTGGATCGGGACTTCACAGCCGATGTGCCATACCAGAAATGGGCGGGCGATATCAGCTACGTTTGGACTCGGGAGGGTTGGCTGTATCTAGCTGTGATCCTGGACCTGCATTCTCGGCGTGTGATTGGTTGGGCGGTGAGCAACCGCATGAAGCGTGATCTGGCGATCCGAGCGTTGAACATGGCCATTGCATTCCGTACCCCACCAAGAGGCTGCGTTCATCACACGGATCGGGGTGGCCAATATTGTTCTCACGACTATCAGAAGATCCTGCGCCAACATGGCATCAAGGTGTCCATGAGCGGCAAGGGTAATTGTTATGATAACGCTGCCGTCGAAACGTTCTTCAAAACCATCAAGGCTGAACTGATCTGGCGGCATCCTTGGGAGACGCGGAGGAAAGCTGAGATGGCAATCTTCAAGTACATCAACGGCTTCTACAATCCGCGTCGTCGCCACTCAGCATTGGGCTGGAAAAGCCCCGTCGCATTCGAAAGAAAAGTGGCTTAAACGAGCACTTGGGGCGGCACAAAAACGGGACAGGTCCACTCCGCGTATGCGCCAAAGGCGGCTTTACCAAGAAATCGCTTAAAGGGGTGTTTAGCACTCAGATGCACTCGACCCCTATGATATGATCCTGCCCCCTACCGGAACAGACCCCAGGGTCTTTACAAGGGGAGGCGGAAATCCATGGATGATGATGAAATCCGACGATTGGCGCGCGAGGGCACTCCCAAAGCCCAGATCGCCCGTGATCTAGGGGTTTCAAGGATGACGGTCTATCGGGCGCTCGCTGATTCAGAAACCTGAAGCCGCCGCTCGTTCCGGGCGCGGCGGATTCAACCAATGAGCCCACACCGGAAGTGGGGTCGATTGCGGGAAAGTGTGGAACCCTACGTTAGCGGGATTGCAGCCGTTCGTGCGCCACACGACGAAAGATGAAAAATCGGCATTGTGAGAGGCTCTCATAGCCTGTGGCGGGCGCTCAGCGCAGACTTGGCTGATGCAATGGACATTGGCGGAAAAATGCGACGTTGGAAATTTCGAGTTTTTCAACAAAATCGACCCAAAGCGGACATGGCCATCGGGCATCTTTGGCAACGAAAGGTCGTTTGCAGCAAACACTGGAAGCGCCAGACATTCGCCAAAGAGCATTTAATGAATTGTGTTTGATAGCTGCATTAACATGATAACAAACCGCGTCGTTGGGGCTGTTGCGAGTTACATATTCGCATTGACGTTATCAGTGTTGACAGCGGTGCGGCCCAACTAAATGCGCCGACGCTGATTTTTTCCCGTCTTAGCCAAATTGACTAATTTGGTTGTTTTAGATCAACTCCAGCTTTTCACAATCGCTGCCTCATACTGTCGTAAGCACATTCGAGCGGTTTGCCCATAGCTTGAACTATCCTTTGCGAGCTCCGGGAAAAGTGCCAGTAGTTCTTCAAGCACTTCACTTTCGATGCAATCCAGAGTTGTCGGACCGGGAAAGAAGCTTTCACTTAGAATGTCCTCAGACGTAACGATTTGGTGACGATCAAACAGCATGTGAAAGTATGTAACCTCATCACATTCATCAGAATAGATTGTTTCACCATTCACCAGATGCTTGGCGGCAACAAGGACTTCGGGTTCGCCGAACATTAGTTCGGCCCGCCAATCACAAATGAGCATTCTGTGCAGCGGTGATACACGAAGATCACGTGAATTTCCCAACGCGCCCCTCTTTATCAAGATAGGTGCGAATTTCCCTTTTCCCACAACCGTCCGATTGCCGATCCAGTTGATCGGTTGAGGTCCACAGTCTTGCGTCAACACCAAGTCTTCGCAAGCGAGGTTTTCGATAGCAATTTTGCCTTTGTTGGTGTCGATCATTGTACCTTCGGCAAAGCAGGTCAGGAACGTATCATAATTGGTGTTCGGCAAAGCTGAAGTACGGATAACAGTATAGGTTTCACCCGGGACAATCTCAAATGTGGTGACGTACCCCTGCAGAGAGCTAAAAGCAGCGGAGTTAGCGTTGTGTAGATCGTAGATGAAACCAACCGAGTCACCGTTGGAGTCGAACACTTCAAACTCATTTTCAGGGTTGCTTGGGGCGTTCGTGAACGTCGTCCCATCTATAGTGCCATTGAGAAGTTGTTGCGTTGGCGCGGCAGAGGCGTTTCCTGGCGCACCATCATTGAAAACGTTATCTTGACTGTCGGTGTCGGTAATAGTCGCCGCTGTCGGGGATGCTGTTCCAGCAGCAGTGAACGTACCGCCAGTCGCCAATGTGGAGAAATTATAGTTCCCAGCATTTATGCCGAGATCGTTAAGTGAGTACACCAAGACCAATCTATCAGGCATATCTGTAAATCCCTAAATTTCGTCTCTTAGTATTGTTCCACACATACGAAACATCTCAAGGTTTAGAGATTATAGCTTTCCTTATGCGGGTCAACCTTCTGTGTACGCCTTCCCATGCGGTGGTCAATTTGGCCTGCTACCAGTTCGTGGGTGGAAAAAACTGTCGTAGGGCTCCGAACTTACAGATCGAAGCAAACAGGCAAAGCCTGATCAGCGAAGCATTCGCGCTCCGTTAAAGCCGGAACAGCTTCTTGTGGTTCACTTCAAACCCCTCTCTGGCAAGTAGAATGCCTAGACGGCGATACCCGAACCGGCGGCGCTCATTCGCCAGTTCGCGCAGCCGCTTGCGCAGGGCCTCATCGCCCCGATCCTGCTTCTGATATTGGAAGACGGACCTGTGCAGATCAGCCAGCTCACACGCCCGACGCTCGGACAGGCCGTGCCGATCCATCACGTCCGACACGGCTCGCCTTTTGACATCGGGCGTCAGTAGTTTTTTCTTGCGAGATCCGTCAAAGCAGCGTTGTCCAGCATCGCATCCGCAAGCATGCGCTTCAGGCGATTATTCTCGTCCTCAAGTGCCCGCAGCTTCTTCGCATCAGAGACGTTCATGCCGCCAAATTTGGCTTTGTATTTGTAGAACGTGGCATCGCTGATCCCGTACTTCCGGCAAAGCTCCTGAGCTTTCACGCCCACCTCGTATTCCTTGATCATCCCGATGATCTGTTCGTCTGAAAATCTGCGTTTCATAGTCCATCCTTTGCTTGGACGGATTACTAACACCTCAGTGGCCTGATTTCAGGGGACTGAGTCAACCTGCTTGCGGTGCCAGGTGTAGAAGTCGCCAAAGATGTCGCATCAATAACCTACGTTCACGTCATCTGTGACGAACACGAGGTTATTGAAGCCGAAGGTGCGCTAGCCGAAACACTGTACACTGGCACTGAAGCATTGAAGGCGTTATCACCAGCTGCAGAGCGGGAAATCAGTGAGGTCTTTGGCGAGGCGCCTTACATTAACCGCCCTCTCGCAAGGCCGACGCCGAAAGGTAGGTTAGCGAAGAAACTTGTTGAACGTCATCTAAAGAACGACAAAGAGCTAGTGCAAATGCCATAGCGATACACTTGCCACGGTGCCGCTGCTTGTGAGCCAATGGTGATGGGTGTTCCGCCCTCTGGTTTTCAGTTTTTCTGGCATGGCTTCTTTTGATCCTTACGCCACAAACGCACTTAAAAAGGGTAGTGGCTGTCAAGCAACACCTTTAAGATGAATTCATTTGAGGGATTGTAATCTGAAGCGCGGATCTAAAGCGTCCCCACCCAAGGTAGAGGTTCTTTTCTGTTAGCAATTCTAAGGTGTACCTATGCGGCCCAATCCCTTTGAAACAGCAGTATCTAGAATTGCCACCCAGCCACCGGTCGAGTTGGTAAAACTCTTACGTGCTGTGCTCCTGTCGCTAATAGCGATAACGGCCGCGTCATCCGGTCGAGCGCAGTCACCTGGCGACTATGGCTTGACCTGCAACGTCGATATCACGGAGTTGCGTACTCGCATCAATGGCGGTGCCTTGGTACCTGGTGAAGTTGCATGCATCTTTCCTGGCGATACAGGAACAGCAAGCACACCACCCTCAGTGTTTGATCCGCTGAGTGATCCATTGACCTACAACACCGGTGATCCCGGCCTTGTCGTCGCGCAAGGTGCAACACTTTACATTGCTCCTGGAACGGATTTCCAGCTTCAGGGGTCAATATCCACCGTTGGTCAAATGATTTTTGACTACACCGCGACAGACGGTAGTGCGCGTTTAGTCAATTTCGGAACGTTTACCTGTGCCACGCGCCCTGGCGTGCCAAGCGATCCTGCCGGTCCACAACGCATCGTATTTGCCGGGGCGCCGGATGCATTCGAAGTGTCCGGCCCTGGCGTGGTCGTACCTCCGACTGTGCCAGAGCGCGATGCGGCAGGTGGTGACTCCGGAAACACAATCGTGCCATTGACTGCAGCGAGCTTCAATAACCTGGCCTCAAGTGTATGTCCGCTGCAAAGCGCGCAAATCGCATTCGCTCCTTCGGATCCGCCGGTGGCCAATGACGACGAGGACCTCAACAATCCGGTCGGCGATACGATCACCGGGCTGGATCTGCTGGATGACGACCTTCTGGGGGATGGCTCGACGCCGGCACCGGGGGATGTGACCGTTGATCTTGATCCGGTGACGGCAGGCGATCAGACGACGCTGAGCAATGCGGACGGCACCTATACCTACAACCCGGTCAACGGCCAGCTGGAATTTGTGCCCAATGCGACGCTGATCGCCAGCGGCGGCAACCCGGCGGTCATTCCCTACACGCTGACCGAGACCGCCACCGGTCTGAGCGACACTGCCAACATCACCATCACCTATGCCGATGCGCCGGTGGCCAATGACGACGAGGACCTCAACAATCCGGTCGGCGATACGATCACCGGGCTGGATCTGCTGGATGACGACCTTCTGGGGGATGGCTCGACGCCGGCACCGGGGGATGTGACCGTTGATCTTGATCCGGTGACGGCAGGCGATCAGACGACGCTGAGCAATGCGGACGGCACCTATACCTACAACCCGGTCAACGGCCAGCTGGAATTTGTGCCCAATGCGACGCTGATCGCCAGCGGCGGCAACCCGGCGGTCATTCCCTACACGCTGACCGAGACCGCCACCGGTCTGAGCGACACTGCCAACATCACCATCACCTATGCCGATGCTTCAATCGAGCTGGTTAAATCTGTGTCTTCTATTTCCGACACGAACGGTAGTGGCGTGTTTGGCGATCCGGGTGACACGGTGAATTACAGCTTTACCGCTGAGAACACCGGCGATACGGCACTTGCTGGCGTTACTGTGTCCGACACTGACCTCGATGGACTCGATGGAGCCTTCGTTCTGACGCAACCAGTGGTTGGCTTTGATGGCGATCTGGCAATTGGCGAGGGGCCGGTTGAGGTTGCAACCGCTACCTATGTTTTGGCAGACTCAGACATTGCTGCGGGCAGCATAACCAATACGGCTGATGTCACATCAACGGCTGTCGAAACAGATATTGGCGGCGACCCTGATCCGGCTCTGCCATTGCCCGGCTTTGATCCGGTTGTTGACGCAAGTGATACCGGCACTGAACCGACGCTGGACCGCTCGACGGGGACTGTGCCAGATGTCCCAGATCCTGCAGGGACCGGTACGGGCGATGACCCCACAGTTCTGACCTTGCAGTCCGCAGGTGAGTTTATGCTCACCAAATCGACACCTGCCACGCAAGTCTTGATCGGCCAGACGATTAGCTATGAGATTGTTGCGACGTCAATGATGGCTGTGGACTTTGGACCGGTGGAAGTCATCGATACGTTGCCCGATGGCCTTGCTTTTGTGCCGGATAGTGCGACGGTTGATGGTGCGGCTTCTGAGCCTACGGTCTCTGGTCGGTCGATAACCTTCTCGGATTTGACAATACCAGCAAATGACGACCTGACGATTGTGTTGCAAGCCCGCGTATTGACGTCAGCACCGGCGGGGACACTGACAAATACAGTCAGTCTATTGGATGCGTTGACAGGTGAAGCTTTGGCGGAAACGGCCTCCGCAGCGGTGTCGCGGACCGTTGAATCGACTTTTGACTGCTCGCCTGTGATTGGCAAGGTGTTCGATGATGTGAACATGGATGGTTACCAGGACGTAGTGCCTGACGTCCGTGCTCAGATCACCGATCAGGACATTTTTATCGATAAGCTGGGTGAGGGTGGCAAACTGGCTGATGCCGTCGTTGAACAAACCGAGGTCGGCATTCCCGGCGTACGTCTGGTGACACCAACAGGAACAACGATTACGACCGACACCTTTGGCAGATACTCTGTCCCCTGCGCAGAAATACCAACCGATATTGGCAGCAATTTCATGCTGAAGCTGGATACGCGGACACTTCCAACCGGCTACCGCGTCACAACCGAGAATCCACGCGTGATGCGCCTGACCTCTGGTTTGATGACCGAGATGAATTTTGGGGCGGCTTTAGGGCGTGTATTTGATGTCGATCTAAGCGCGCGGGCCTATAGCGGTGGCGAGGTTGTCCCATCTCAGGGGCTTGCCAACGGGTTAGAGAGTGTTTTGCGACAAATCGCAGACACACCAACGGTGATCCGCATTGCCTATTATCGTGATGGTGAGGGGTCTGAGCTTGCGCATGCGAGATTGGACGCAGTCGAAGCTCTGATCCAAGAGCAATGGGCTGGCATCGGCAACTATCAGTTGTTGATCGAGAAAACAGTCATGCAGTTGCAGTGAGCGAGTAGATACCATGGCCATTCAAATGAACCGTCCAATCATTTCACGTCTTCTCGGCGCAACCGCCATCAATCTTGTATTATCAAGCCTTGCGATGGCACAAGAGGCACCCAATGCGGGTGATACAGTCACAATTCCTATAGCACCGAACACGGAAGCGGAGGCGGGCTCTCCAGCCGCGACCGGCTTTTCATTATCGCTTGATGGTGAAATCGTGACCGGTGATCCTCAGCTGGAAGACCGTGTTCGGCGCACGGATATCGCGCTCTCACAGGCAAATGTGCAGGTCACGTTTGATGGGCTGGGTGCCACCCCGCGCTTGAACGTCAAGACTGTGGGGTCTGAAGCTGCTTACAGCGCGGGTGAAACCGTGACTTTGCAGAGTGAAGCGAACTATCCAGCCTTTATTGAACGCGCCGAGATGCGTTTGATCGACCGGGCTGCGGTTGGTGGCCCGCGGCTGCTGGCGGTGGTGCCCGCAACAGCAAATGGCGCGGTTTCATTTCAAATGCCGTCCGGAGAGGATGTCGTGGTCGTGCATCGTGTTTATGATCCGAACGGACGCTACGATGAGACAGAACCGTTGCCGCTGATGCAGCGTGATGACCGGGGTCTGTCATCGGTCGAAGAAGGCACCGACTTCACCGCCGTGCGCAACATTCCTGTCAGTGGCGGTGCTGTCACCGTTTCTGCCGATGGCGCAGCGCCAAGGTCCATTCTGCGCACCTTGGACGAAGAAGTGATCGCAGATGCAGCGGGTCGTCTAGTGATCCAGCGCATCCTGCCACCCGGCGACTATGACGTTGGCGTTTCGGTTGAAGCAAACGGCCGCCGCACGCAGTTGGAGCGGGCCATCGTGATCCCACGGTCCGAGTGGTTTTATACAGCGATTGCAGACCTCACCTATGGCATCTACGGCGAAGACCTGACGGACGATCCCGAAACGCGCACGACCGGGCGGCTGGCAGGCTATGTTGACGGAAAGACGGCCAATGGGGTGCGGGTCACGGCATCCGTTGATACAGGCGAAGAAGACCTCGAAGATATTTTCAACAACCTTGATGAGAAAGATCCGCGTGCGGTCCTGCGTCGGATCGGGGCCGAAGACAGCTTTCTGACCTTTGGCGATGACAGCGAGATTGTTGATAACACGCCAACGTCGGGCAAGTTCTACCTGCGCGTGGAACAGGACGGTAACTTCGCGCTTTGGGGTGACTACCAAGCGGACCTGAACGGTGGAGGCTATCTGCGCAATGAGCGTACGCTTTATGGAGTGCAAGGTTCTTACCAAAGCCAGACACGAACTTCTGAAGGAGAAGCGCGCCTATCGCTTGATCTTTATGCAGCCCAGCCCGATCAGTTGGTTGGCCGCGAAGTGTTTCAAGGCACAAGCGGGTCGGTATACTTCCTGCAGCGTCAGGACATCACGGTCGGGTCTGAGACACTGACCGTCGAGCAACGTGATGCAGATACTGGCCGGGTGATAGAGCGGCGCAGGCTGGTTGCAGGTCGTGACTATGACATCAACTATTTGCAAGGCCTGATAACCCTTTACAATCCCCTGTCGTCTTACGTGAACCCTAACCTGATCCAGACCAACCCGGGCGGCGACTTGGCCATCAATCTGGTATCACAATACGAATATACACCATTGACTTCTGACGTTGACGGCTACGCTTTAGGAGGACGCGCGGAAACCTGGGCGACGGACAATTTGCGTTTGGGTGTGACGGCCATTCAGGAAGAGACTGGGGTAGCAGATCAAACATCTGTGGGTGCCGATCTGCGCGTTATCCATGGTGCCAATAGTTTCGTTCAGCTTGACTATGCTGAGTCCGACGGCCCAGGCTTTGGGTCTTCGTTCTCGTCCGATGGTGGCGTGATCATTGACAATACCGATGCAGTTGCAGGATCAGGCAGAGCCTTCAAACTTGAGGGCCAGGCGGATCTGGGCGACTTTGGCGAGGGTCGGTCAGGCATTGTCGGTGGCTATTTTGAGGAACGCACGGAGGGCTTCTCGACACTTGATTACCAAGTGACTGACGCCACAGGCGATGAGACGCTCTATGGCGCTTATGTCGAATCTGATCCTGAACTTGGCTTTGGCTACAAGGTTTACGCCGATGTCTATGAAAATGGCGTTGGCGACGAAAAGACCGAAGTGGGTGCAGAGGTTCGTGGCGATATCACGCCGCAACTCAGCTACACTTTGGGGATTGAATATCTGGATGAGATTACGAGCACAACTGACGGCAATCGCACGGATGTTGCCGCGCGTCTGGCATACAGCCCCCGCGACGGGCTGACATATCGCATCTTTGGTCAAAACGCATTGGCCAGTGATGGCCTTGATGAGTTTAACCGCGCCGGTGTCGGCGTAGCGGCTGAGGTAGGTAACGGCTGGACGCTGGACGCGGAAGTGTCGGAAGGCACTGGTGGCTTTGGTGCCCGCGCGCTGGCGTCATGGTCCGACGATGGAAACAACAGCACCTATTTCGGGTATGAGCTGGATGCAGGCCGTGCAATTGATGCAGGTGTCTCAAGCGGTGACAATGGCGGCAAGTACATTCTGGGCGGGCGCCGTCAAGTAAATGCCGACATGGCCTTGGTGACCGAGAACATCTACGACATCTTCGGCGCCACACGCAGCCTCTCGAGCAGGTATGGTGCCGAATACACGCAGAGCGACTTTTTGACATATATTGCCTCAATCGAGGTCGGTCAGGTCGAGGATGATGTGAATGGCGATTTTGATCGTGAGGCGCTGTCATTTGGCGTGCGATTTGACGATGCGGACCTAACCGGTCGCGTCCTTATCGAGTACCGGCAAGAGCGTGCCAGCGAAGGCTCCGACCGCGACGATCTTGATGCGATCTATCTGACGGCTGACGCGCGCTACCAGATTGATGATGCGCGCCGATTGTTGTTCAGCCTTGATGCCGCGGAAACTACGACTGTGGAAAGCTCGCTTTTGAACGGCACGCTGGTGGATGCGCGCATCGGCTATGCTGTGCGGCCTGTTAGGAACGAGCGTCTGAATGTGCTGGCCAGCTATCGCTTTTTGTATGACATGTTCGGCCAGGAAATAGATGGGGTTGCAGGTGCCGGTCCGGTACAGGAAAGCCATGTTGCTGACCTGCAACTGAGCTATGATTTGAACCGCGAATGGACGCTGGGTGCCAAGCTGGGTGGTCGTAGGACTGAAAGCGCGGTTGACGGCGAAACACCGCTTACCAGCAACGACGCATGGTTGGCCGTTACCAATGTGCGATACAACATTGTCCACAATTGGGATGCGCTGCTTGAGGTTCGCTACTTTGACGCGGTAGATGCAGGCGCAGCAGAGGCTGGCGCACTGGCTGCCATCTACAGGCATTTCGGTGACAATGCCAAAGTAGGGATCGGGTACAACTTCGCCAGTTTTTCAGATGACCTCACGGATTTGACCCAAGATGATCAGGGGCTTTTTGTGAACTTGGTTGCGAAGTTTTAAGACCAAACAAACTGGCCACAGCTTGCATGCGGCCGGTAAAACAAAACAGAACGAATGCCGTCGTATCAATTGGGAAATAAGTGCCTCCCGCTTCGGGCTCTTCGCGGCCCAATGCACTGGCAGAGAAGCTGCGTGCTAGCAACTTCGGACAATTGACGTTCAATCCGATGCCGTGTTCACGACGTCGGCACGGCGCTGATGCCTGGGTATGGAGGGAGGATTGGAGAGCATATCATGCCAAGAGTCCAACTTCTCGCGGTCACCCCAAAGCACAAAGCCTAGAACAAGGGGCGGATAATCGGGCAGAAACGACCGCTGCTTCCCAAACACGTGTGGGCCATCCGTGCTCGGCTCGAACTTGCGGGCTATCTCCGCGATCTTGCGCTATTCAACGTTGCTATTGATAGCAAGCTGCGAGGCCGTGACCTGGTCAAACTTGCCTTCACTGATCTGATGAACGCTGATCGCGTTCGCGAACGGGTTTCGGTGACTCAGAGCAAAACGAAACGGCCGGTTCAGTTCGAGTTGACAGAAAACACGCGAGACACTGTCAATGCTTGGGTGAGATCAACTGAGATGATTGGGTGTCACTTCATGTTTCCCAGCCGCTTCCACGACCGCCCGCATATCTCGACACGTCAGTACGGTCGGCTTGTCCGTGATTGGGTGACAGCGATCGGATTGGAACCGATCCGTTATGGTGCACATTCACTCCGTCGGACAGAAGCTGCGGAAATCTATCGCAAGACGGGCAACCTTCGCGCTGTGCAACTTTTGCTTGGCCATACAAAGGTCGGCAGCACGGTGCGATACCTCGGCGTTGAGCTAGAAGAAGCTCTAAGTATTGCTGTGCGCATCGACATCTAAAAGACGTTGGCAGAGCGGCAGTCGCGCGGCCTATGCCGCACCGCGCGACAGTCGGATGCCGTATCGCCAGCCAGCCGCTTCTTCCCAGCTTCCATGAAGTCTTTAGACCATTTGTAGTAGATGCCCTGTGATATCCCCTCACGGCGGCAAAGCTCTGCAATGCTGTCCTCGCCGCGCAGGCCATCCAGCACGATCCTAATCTTCTCTTCAGATGAATAATGCTTGCGCGTCGCGCGCTTGATATCTTTGACGATCTTCTCGCCAGGGCTCTTCGTTGTCTTTCTCATCGTCCACTCCTCGGTGGCTACGATGAGCAACAAACCCTCTCTTAGCAAATGACCCTAATTGGACCCATAGGCGCTGACGTCAAACACCCTTTCAGCCCATTGCTACCGCCACGCCCGAGCCGATGCCTTCGAAATATGGACTGAGTATGCACACGAGTTGATCGCTTGAAATCAAAATACAGCTCCGTTCTGGCGTGCCATCAATAATAACCTGACACTGCCGTCTAGGTTACACTTGAAATTGGCGTTACCTTAATAAGTCCATTCCGCGAAAAACTTACATTCAGGCGGCATTCGTCTTCGTCTAGGAATTCAAGAACATTGATCTCGCCATTTCTATTGAGGGCGTATTTTTCGATACGGTAACCGATAATCGATCCTGCCACATTGATTGCAGTGACGCCCTCGATCTCAATCATGAATGGAGCGTCGGCATAATCGCGAACGCGAATTGTAATACTGCCACTAGCGTAGTCAAAGCCATCTATGGAACCATCTGTAAGAACCATACTAGAAAGCTTCATAGTTGATGGCGCCCGCTTCTTGTTGGGTCGGCGTGGGTCATCTCGATGAGCTCCTCTTAGACATTGTGGCTGCTATGGCACTGACTCGTTGCGGACAGTCGCGCATAGCGCAGCATATGTCAAAATGGGGCTCTTCGCAGCCATTGGGGTCAGCGTAGCATCCCATCGGTTGCGGACTTGGCAGCCCTCGTGGACGGCCCATTCCGGACCTTCGGCGTCATATCTCAATGCTAGGGATGCACTCCGGAAAGCGGACATTGTTGTAGCTTACCCACCGAGTCTGATCCGAGCCGCCTGATGCGTGCCTAAGGTGTGATCGCCAAAGGTTACGCAGTGAGCACTGCTGGCTTTCGCAACGGCAGCGCCAACGGGCGTCAATTGTCAGCTGCTAGTGAAGGTCAAAACGCGTGTTAGATCATTGTAGAGTATTCTGATTGGCCACCGTAAGGTTGCAGCCATGCTTGCAAACCTTTTGAGATTCTACGAACTGTATCCCGATATCCTTTTTTCTCTGAAGGGAATACAGCGCGCCAGGGTCGCGGCAGATCTTCTGGAAGAGCTTGATTTTCACGGAAAACGGCAACGAGAAATCCTTGATGTTGCGCAGGTCTACCAAATCGATGACCATGCAGAACTCATGCTCCGCAACCTTGCTGGTCAGATGCAAAGAGATGGCTTGGATAGCATGTTCAGTACTGTACGGTTGCCATTCCCTGCCATGTTGCTGACGCTACCAGAACCGAGCATTGGGTCGTCTCCTGCGGCTCTGGTCACGCAGGACGAAGACACGCTCTTTACGCAGATATTTCTTGCCAACAAGGAAGGGATCAACCCCAATTTATTGATCTTCAAATCTTGTGGGACCAGCGTTGATGTCCTCTATTCGCCAACGTTCAGGCTGGCTCAGGAGATCGGGGAAGAGATCACCGAAGAAGCAGCGCTGGAGCAAGAGAAGAACCTTTGCTTCGATTTCCTAGCAATTGCCGTGGGCATGTCGGTACTGTTCGAGCACAAGGCCATGCTTGAAAAGGAAGAGGTCCCCGCGCACCCCCGGGCTGAACGGCGAAGAGCCATGAAGTCTGGTAGAGAACTCCCAAACAAATCGATCATTAAGGTCAGACTTGGCGAACTTGGAAAGCGCCAGGTACAAGCGATCGACGACGAGGACGCCAGCATAGAAGGCGATAAAGCCACACGTCGTGCGCATTGGGTCCAAGGCCATTTCATGCGCAACCGATCTGGTGGGATCAGTTGGAGGAGTCCACATATTCGGGGTGCAGGCCCGATGATAGACCAGGAGAGGCATATCTCGTTCGATGACGAATGACGCTGTCCTAAGCCGCTGTTTTCTATCGAGCAATCAAGAGCCGAGAGAGGCTGAATGCTCAGCCATTTGTGCATCGTCCTGTCAGCTTCAAGCTGGTTGCGGACCTATGGGCGTCGAGCGCTAGGACGCACTAGCAATAGCCGAAGCCATTACAATCCAGCAACCTCAGGTCGCCTCCAAGTGCGGCCCATTGCTGCCTTTGGCCATTCCGTGTCGATGCTGCGGTGCAGCCCGTCAGAGGAGACATTCGCCGCGAGCGCGAAGACAAGAGCCAGTCGAACTTACGGTCTGCGGGACATTGCTGCCATTGCAGTCCGATTATCGAATGTCAGCTTGCGGGAACCCGATGGTTTGATGGTACCATGGCAGCATGGATATCGAGCCCCTAAGCGTCTCAAATATCAAAGCCATCGTCGAAAGTGACGGTGGCAACGGTTGGAAGCATGATGCCGATATCTGGGCGGATCGGTTGCGCAAAACTAGAGCTAATGATCAAGCTACCGTGGTCGCATTGATCGACGGTCGAGCGGTTGGGTATGGAAGCCTCGTTTGGGAGTCAGGATACAGTTCATTTGCTGAGAATGGCATTCCTGAAATTCACGACGTAGCTGTTTGCAAACACTTCCGACGCACGGGGGTTGCCACTAAAATCATCGGCCAACTCGAAGGGTCCGCCGCAGCGAATGGGCGAACCACTGTTGGCATCGGGGTTGGGTTGTATGCTGACTACGGAGCCGCACAAAGGCTCTATGCAACTCTCGGGTATGCTCCGGATGGTCGTGGAGTTACCTACAACGGCTCGCCCGTCGAACCAGGTACCGAGTATCGTGTCGACGATCACTTAATCCTCTGGCTGACCAAGTGCCTAATTCAGGTCAAAGAGAACGACCGTTTAGGTGCGTGGACGTGAAAGCGGCCATTCGTACAGATCGCAGCACGATGCACTTTGGGCTCCAAGCCGACCTCGGATGCATCGCAGCATCTACTAGCGCTGGCCCAGAGGGAATACTGGTTTATCAGAGCGGTTGCATCCATGACAGCTTGACGACACCCTCATTACTGGCGTTTCCTACCGTCATGGAGATAAATGATGACAAAGTTGACGAAGCAGTTCTGGCGCTGCTTTGGCTGACGCTTCACGACGGGCGTCGAGCTTGGAAGGGCCACGATTGGGATGTGCTCTCTCGGCTACATCAGAAAGGACTAATTCTTGATCCAGTTGGCAAGGCAAAGTCTGTAGTATTGACAAACGATGGTTTGCGCCGGTCGGAAGAATTGTTCAAAGCCCTCTTTACCAACGCGCCAAAACCTTGACTGAACAAAGAGGTATCACTGGCAAAGACAAGGCCCGTTGCTGCGGTTGGCCAACGTCCAGCTGTGCTGCGGTGCGAGCCGTAGAACCTGCCATTCGCTGCGTGAGCAAAATCAGAACGCGGTCAAACTCACGTTCTGCCGACACAGGCGGCCTTCGCGAAATTGCGCCAATGTCTGTTTTTTATAACAACGCCCGCAGTCGGTTGTTTCGCGCATTGTGCTCGAGTTCCACGAGTCCCAAAAGCTCTAGCGTTGGGGCCACGTAGTTGGCAAACCGACCCCGGTATCCCTTTCGAAGTCCGTAGTATCCACCAACGGGATTGCTCTCAGATCGCGCCCAATATTCCAAAGTTCCCTCTTTGACAGGTTTCCCTTCGTCTGCATTGCCAAGTGGCATCCAGTCACCGTGCCGTTTCAGCATAGCATGAGCGTCTTCAAGGCAACGCAACTGGTACGAAAGCTGGGTCGTGCCGACCTGAACGACCAACGCTTCCGGGTCTTTGGTTTCGTCTTTCCAAACCTGGAATTCTGACGAGAGGGGCGGCGTTTTTAGGATCCAAGGGTCGTCCTCGGTTCCCGAGCCATAAATCACATCATCCATCTTGTTCTGCTTCCTCTTTTAGCGTCATCGCAAATTTCTTGAAACTTGGTGTCAGGTCGGGCATGGACTTGGTGATTGGTCCTGCGAACAGGCCTGAAAACTCTTCGCGCATCGCAAATACGCTTCCTTGCGGGGTCGCTGAAATCGTAAAAGTACGCGTACCGACAAAAAGTCCAAACGGCATTCCACCGCGCCACACCATCTTGTTGGGCGCGTCGAATTTGATCACTTTCAACGAAAAGGCTCGGTCGGGCGCCACCTCGGACCAAAGCTTGATTTTTGCGTTCTGCGCGATGCTACCGTCGAACCGTACAATCCCATAACGCTCTGGCGCGCGTGGCATTTCCGCTGTCAGTGTCTGCCATACACGCGTCGGCGGCGATGCGATTTCAATCTTGGTTTCATAGAACTTCACGGTTTTTCCTTATGTTGACACCTTGCGACTTAGCACCCCTAATATGACATCTTCTGTCATATTAGTTTTTCTGAAATGCGCGCTTCTCGACTTCTTCAAATCCTGCTCCTGTTGCAGAATCGTGGACGTCAAACCTCGGCTCAATTGGCGAACGAACTTGAAGTCACCCCACGCACAATATTGCGTGATGTTGACGCGATGACGGAAGCAGGATTGCCCATCATCGTTCACCAAGGCAATCAAGGCGGAATCGAGTTGGGCTTCAACTACCGCACACGTTTGACAGGGCTCGCGAAAGAAGAAGCGCAGGCGTTGGCGTTGATCCTATCTGCAACCAATCCGATGATTGCGGCACTGGGCCTTGAGAAAGCGGCGGTGCAGGCACGTGCAAAACTGATTGAAAGCCTACCTGATAAAACACGGCACCATTGCATAGAAACTATGGATCGATTTGCCTTGATCAACGAAGAACCCACTCAAAACCCACGTGCGCGCGCACTTGCCATGGCAATTCAGGCGCAAACAATTGCACGTCTTCGCTTTGCCACAAAATCTGAGCAAACAATCCACCCGATAGCGCTAAGGAAAGGTGTCAAAGATTGGTCGGTGCTTGACGCAATTACGAACGCTTGGATATCCGAAGGGGCGTGGGGGCGGCTAAATATGTCCGGTGTTAGGTTTGAGCGCGAGAGTACATAGTCGAATAGAAAGTGCAAAATGGGTCAATTCAGGCGTCCATGTCATCCGCAGCACCATGCAAAATGGGCTCTGTACCGCCGTTAGATCGACTGAAGCATATGGTCCGGCTGATCCATTGGCCCCAGCGATGGACGGCCCATTCCTGCCGCTGGCCAATGGGACAAGATGCTGCGGCGCGGCCCATCAGAGCCGCCTTTCGCTGCAAGTGCAAAATCTCGAACGAATGGAACTAACAGATCGCGGGACGAAGCAGATCTCAACGCAATGCGAAGCATCGGCAACTATGCACACAAATCCGGACCTTGGCCGATTTTGGGTAATGCGCAAACCGTATGATGCGATGTCCAAGCGTTTTGCTAAATCACTCATCAAATAGCTGTTGTTCGGCGAGAAATGTTGACCCAATAGTGTAAACAGTTCCCGCGTGTCTTTAGGCTTCACCCATCCAAAGTACCATCGGGTTTGTTCATCCTCGCCTTCTTCAACAACTCTTAGAAAGCGTTGATGATCCGCAACAATTTCAGCTGGGATACCTAGTTCAATCAGAACAACAAGGTTGCTTCTGCGCCATTGATCTAATGGATCGGAGTGGCTTGCTGCCGGTTTCGTAGACACCGAAATACGGTGTTTATGAAACTGGAAAACCTAATTTCAGCTCTGCGAAAAGGCACCGCCATTCAGGACGCAGCGTCCGACGTCCGGCTTTCATACGTCGTTGCTTGGCATATTGGATTTAGATCGGGGTACGTCGCTTGCCACGCTCACCTGCGCCAATTCTCTGGAGTAGCGAACGAAAATCTTGTCAGTGTCGTACCAAGCTGAGGCAGGGCTTTCTGGCACGACCTACGGAAAAGATCTTGACACACCGCCTCTGACACGATCCAAAATGTCCAATATTTTGGAAAGTGATGGACATTGTGTTCTTTAGTGGCCGCAAAAATGATGACGATACAGTGGTTGAGATGCTGGCTTCAGCAATCAGACGCGACATTTCTTTTGGGGTCTTGCGGCCTAACCAAAAGCTGAAAATCACAGACCTGCGCCAGGCTTACGGCGGTTCAAACCACTCCATGCGTGAGACATTGCGCGTGCTCTCGTCTGAAGGTGTTGTCGAGGCAATCAATCAGCGCGGATTTCGCGTGACGTCTGCAACCGAAGATGACTTGCGTGATATCCTGTTTGTCCGGCTTGAGGTTGAAAAGCTGGGGTTAACACGGTCCCTGGAACGGGGTGGTGTGGCCTGGGAAAGCCGCGTTGTCGCCGCATTACATGCCGTCGATCGGGCAGATACAACTGTCCAGGACAACCCTGATGACCTTACCGCACTTGAATGGGACGAGGCATGCCGTGAACTGAGTATGGCACTGATAGCGGACAGCGGATCACCACGGCTGATGAATATGGCCGCACAGTTCTATGGCCAATCGCGACGTTCCCGGTTGGCTCTTTTGCGTGAGGGTCGGATTGATTTTGCGGCTCGCAAGGCAAGGCGCGACAATCTGCAGACCGCGATCATCGCACGTGATGAAGCGTCAGCAGTATCCGCACTGATAGAGGAGATTGGCGCTGATTTGGGCGCTTGAGTTACGATGAACCGGATCATTAGGGAGGAAACAATGGTCACTTTTAATAGGCGTCAAACGATTGGCCTGCTTGGCGCGGCAGCCGCGACAGGGCTTGCCACGCCGGCAATTTCGCAAAACCGTCCCATCGTGGTAGGCGCATTGCGCTTCACATCACATGCAGCAAGCTTCATCGCGGCAGAGCGCGCATATTTCGAACAAGCTGGCCTTGACGTTGAGCTGCGCTTTTTCGAGGCGGCACAACCAATGGCCGTCGCGATTGCGTCAGGCGATGTTGATTATGCTGTGACAGCCATGTCGGGCGGCTTAATCTCGCTCGCCAATCGCGGCGCGATCAAGGTCATTGGTGGTGCACTGAGCGAGGAACTGGGGATCGACGGTCAGAAAATCCTCGCGTCCGATGCGGCGTTTCAGGCTGGCATGACCTCGCCCGCCGCGATGGGCGGAAAGAAATTCGGTATCTCCACCGCCGGATCCTCTTTCCACTACATGGGGTCTAGAATTGCGCAGGCAGAAGGCATTGAGCTATCCTTCACGCCGCTTCAGAAGGTCGGCGCGATCATTGGCGCGCTGAAGTCGGGCCAGATTGATGCGTGGTCGATTGTACCGCATATCGCCAAGCCGCTGGCCGGATCAGGAGAAGTGCACATCATTGGCAGCGTATCCGATTACCTGCCCAATTATCAGGTCACGACGGTGTTTACATCGACCGAGAACGCCACGAGCGAGCAGGAGCAAACAGCCGATTTCATCAAGGCGTTCAGCATGGGCGCGGCAGACTACAACGCGACCATGATCGACAACGCAAATGGCCAGGACGGTGTCGATGAGATGGTCGATCTGATCCACAAATATGTCTACACTGACCGCGAGCGCGCGCGTGCCGCGCCGTCCATCATCAACGGGACCATGCGGATCAACGAAGGCGCGCGGATGAACACGGCGTCGCTTCAAGATCAGCTGGGCTGGTTCCAATCCGAAGACCTGGTCGATGCAGACATCACACTCGATACAATTGTCGACCTAAGC
The DNA here is from genome assembly GCA_947503965.1 of uncultured Paracoccaceae bacterium. Lineage (GTDB taxonomy): Bacteria > Pseudomonadota > Alphaproteobacteria > Rhodobacterales > Rhodobacteraceae > Yoonia. Next base: position 48,188 of record CANNFU010000014.1, on the reverse strand, counting down.
TATGTTGAAACCTACGCGGCATGAGGTTTCGTATGACAGGCGGCGCGTTCGTGCCGCCTGTCATCACGCTTGAAGGAGCGGTTCATGGACATTCGCCTGGATGCAATCAGCCATGCCTATGGCGAGACCGAGGTGCTGCGCGATATCTCGCTTGAGATACCGACAGGCCGGATCGTCTGTCTTGTGGGTCCGTCGGGCTGCGGCAAGTCCACACTGCTGCGTCTGATCGGCGGGTTGGAACGCGCCACTCAGGGCCGTGTTTTGCAGCTTGGCACCCCGCCTGCGGACTGCCTTAATCCCCTGACTTACATCTTTCAGGATTTTGCGCTTCTTCCATGGCGCAGTGTGCGGGGTAATGTCTCGCTTGTGCTGGAAGATCACGGCATTCGCGGTGCCCGCGCGGACGCCATCATCGACGATGTCCTGGCCCGCACAAAGCTCAGCGATTTCAGCAGCGCGCTGCCCCGTCAGCTATCGGGCGGTATGAAGCAGCGCGTCGCGATTGCCCGGGCTTTGTCCGTGAACCCGGCGGTGATGTTGATGGATGAACCTTTATCCGCGCTTGATAGCCAGACCCGCGAATTGCTCATGGATGATCTTGTCGCACTTTGGACACGCCAGCCGTTCACGGCTGTCTATGTCACACACAATCTGGCCGAGGCCGTTCGCCTTGGTCATCGTATCGTTGTCTTGTCACGCAGGCCCGGCGAAATCCGCGAGCTTGTTGAAATTGACAAGCCATTGGGCGAACGCGGCTATGGCGATAGTGACCTTGAGGCAATTCAAAAGCACCTTTGGGACCTGATGCGCGAAGAAGCCCGGGCCGCCGATGAGGAATTGCTGGATGTCTGATAACACGCAGAAAAGTCAGCCCATCGAAGTTCGCTTTCGCGGTGGCGGCTTTGCACCAAAATCCCCGCGCTGGGTCGGCTTTTCCGTCTTTGTGGTCCTGATTGCGGCGATTGAGATCGGGACGCAAAGCGGCTTTATCTCGTCACTCACATTGCCTAAACCGTCTGACGTCTTGGCCGCGTTTGGCGAACTTTGGGAAGCCGGATTGCTGTTCAAGCATCTCGCGCCATCGCTTAGCCGTCTTGCCATAGGAGGTGCGATCGGGGCGTCAGTCGGCATTGCTGTCGGTGTGATGATCGGGCTGTTTTCTTATGTTCGCGCCGGACTGGTTCCCCTTGTTGCGGCCATTTTCCCGATCCCCAAAATTGCACTGTTGCCGTTATTCGTCATCTGGTTTGGCATTGATGAGGCGTCCAAATATGCGCTCATTGCGTTCGGGACATTCACGCCAACGGTTGTCGCAACCTATGGTGCGGTCGATAACGTCGACCGCTCGCTGATCCGTATGGGCCAGAGCTTTGGCCTGTCATGGTTTTCCATTGTGCGGAAGATCGTACTACCCGGGGCCATGCCCGGTATTCTGTCGGGCCTGCGCATTTCGCTGGCCATTGCCATTATCCTGCTGGTTGCGGCCGAGATGCTGGGTGCAGAATACGGGATTGGTGCTTATATTCTCCAGGCCGGATCTCTCTACGATCTGGAACGCCTGTTTGCCGGTGTCGTCATACTGTCGCTCCTGGGTGTTATTCTCAGCACAATAATTGGCCTTGTCGAAAAGCGCCTGCTTGCGTGGCGATCCTAATACGCGAGTGCGAGCGTGATAAAAACGAAGCATCCAAGGACGTTTCGAGTGTCACAGATGCGTCGCTACCCAGGCAGATTACCTGCACATCGTAAGAGGCTGACTACACACAGAGGCACACTCAATCGGTTTACATCAGGCGGACGTTGGCGCAGCTATTCTCACTCCTCAACGCATGATATCAGATATTAGCTCCAGATCGGGATAGCATGTTGCGCTTTCGCCGGTTTGTTCTTGCCATTGGCCTATCGACCGCCGCGTCTTATTGCCGATCAGACCGTCAGCACCGCCTACATCAAACCCGCGTTCTTCCAACCTGCGCTGCATAGCTATGATGCGGACCCGCGACAGGTCATTGAGCCGGTCCCACCCGGCGGTAAAACCGCCGCCTCCAAATTTGATGCGATCACCCACGTGCCCAACAAACAGCGCGTAGACGTCACTTTCGTTGTACTCCTTCAGGACATAGAAGTTCGATGTCACAATGAATGCAGGTCCGTATCGACCGGCAGGCATCAGCAAGTAGCCCATCTCGTCAATTTCAGGACTCGGGAACCGGCGTCCCGACACGCGGGTGATGCCCATTGAAAGCCACTGCTGAATTGGTCGGCCGTTGTCTAGACCTTCAAGCGAACACGACACGGTGGCTGGAACTAAGACCTCAAAACCCCAATCCCGGCCAGCGTTCCAGCCATACTGCTGCAGATAAGATGCGATTGATGCCAGCGTATCGCGTTCGGATTGCCAAATGTCCGCACGCCCGTCGCCATCCCCATCGGTTGCATAAGTGAGGTAGCTGCTTGGCATGAATTGCGGTTGGCCAAGCGCCCCCGCCCAACTGCTTCTCATCTGTTCACGTGTGGCAAAGCCCTCTTCGAGGATCCTCAGCGCGGCGATAAGTTCGTCCGTAAAAAATGCGGCGCGGCTGCTCATAAATCCCTTCGTACTGAGAATCTCAAACGCATCATGGGGGATTGCGGCGCGGCCGAAGCTGCTTTCCCGTCCCCAGATCGATAGAATTATCTGCGCCGGTACACCGGTTTGTTGCTCCAGTTGAGCCAACGTTGTCGCATGACGTGACGCCATCTGACGGCCAATGCTTGCAGTAGCTGTCACGCCGCGTGGCGCAAAGTAGCTAGCGGGCGCACGAAACTCCGCTTGGGATTGATGACGTTCGTCGGACTCTCCCGGAATGACCAAATCAGGAAGATCCCAATTCAAAACCACATTGGATAAAGCAGCATCAAAGGTTGATCTGGTCACGCCAGCTGAATTGGCTCTTGGCCAGATATCGCTTTCTAACCAAGCCTGAAAACTTGCTTCTATTGACGCGCGATCTTGGGGTTGCGCCATGCTAGGTAAGCATAGTCCAAGAAAGGCGATGATATGGGCGAAGTATTTCAACGCGGTTTATCCTTACAAAGCCAGTAATACACTGAATAAATACCGGGAGCCCCGAAGAGACAAACAGCTCCGATACCGTTCATTGCGCGGGTAAGACAATGGGTCGCTGGCTCCATAGTGTATCCCGTGCACGAGATCGGATCAATTTGTCACTACGCCGTTTCGTGGCGCACCAGGTGCTAATTGCCCCCTTCATCCGCCACAACTCATGACTACTGTCGGCCATAAGTTGCGTCAGAAACCCTCCCTTAGTTCATTGTGCAGCATTTCTGTCGGAACGAAGACTGTCCGCAGTTTAACGCCCACACTATCGAACCTGTGCGCTTGCATGCTATAGTTGAGCAGTCATTCAATGTTGTAGCTGTTTGGTTTCGCCAAACTGCAATTCTGCGATTGCTTTATGACAGCTATTGGGGCGAACGTTATGAGGTAGGCTGTTGGAAGAGAATGAGCTAAGTGAGTTGGTCTTGACCTGGATGTCTGCTGTTGAAGAGCAGCAATCACTAGGTGGCGGTCAGCGCCGTTATTCATTGCTACGCTACCTGATCAAGGAAGAATTTGAAGGACGCGGGTCTCAGATCAAGGGATATAGCATTGCATTAGACGTTTTCGATCGAACTTCTGATTTTGATGCAAGTGCCGACAGCATCGTGCGCGTTGAAATGCGGCGGCTGCGCGATGCACTGAAGCTGTACTACGCGAACCCTGACAACCATTCTCAGCCAAAGATCGAAATTCCAAAGGGCAGCTATCGCCCGCAGATCACACTTCCGCAGTCCAGCCTAGCTGAACAACCCGGCGCGGCGCGTGCTTTGGGAACATGGCAGCCGCTAGCCTTCGTTGCTGCTATCGTCCTTGTTGCCGCGACCAGCCTTACCTTATTTTTCCTCCGGGAAGGTCCCAAGACTGACATGCAATCCGTCCCTGTCCTGGCTGTTTCGATGCTTTCAGACATGTCACCGGAAACCGGAAATGACTTTGCCATAGGGTTCCGGCAGCAGCTGGTCACTGACTTGTCGCACCTGCCCACGATTTCGGTCCGGGATGGCCAGATGGACGTAAATGCTATCGGTCGTGACGTTGTTGCGCCCCCAGACTACCGGCTCGATCTGATCGAAACTGGGGGCGACGATGCAGGTCTCTTGAGCCTCAAGTTGACCTCAAACTCAGAAAACGTGCTCGTCTGGGCTCGGACTATCGAGATCGATTTGGAAACCGATACCTTCTACCAAAGCATTGCAAATTCTGTCCGTGGCATCGGTCAGGAAATTGCCGGTCCTGCAGGGGCCATTACTGCCGATCAGGCTCGATTTGTATTAAATGCGGCGAATGAAGATCAGACGACACGTCGCGAATATCAATGTCTTATCCTATCGTTGTTTTATGATGCGACCAAATCGCCTTCGGCAAAGGAGCAGTCACGAGATTGCCTCGAACGTGCGATTGCAAACAATACGGGGAATGCATCTCTAAGAGCAGAATATGCGCTGCGGTTGTTCCTGGACAGCAGTGGAATATCTGACTCCAGGGAATTTGAGGAAACTCTGGTCGAAGCCGAGCGTCAGGCTCGGCTTGCTATCACGCTCAATCCGTTTGACGCAATCGCCTACGAAGTCCTTGGGAACATCGAATCTGCGAGCAACAAGCGCGATGCGGCCATTGCCAACTACACGCGTGCCATTGAGCTTGCCCCATCGCGGCCAGCACCGCATTTCCTGCTTGGCTGGCAAACGGTGCTGCAGGGTGACTGGGATGCGGGTATGGAATCGATTAATGCAGGCCTGAATATGCAGCCCAACGTTCCTGGCTACATGATCGTTCCGCTTGCGCTAAATGCATTCCGTGTCTCTGAGTACGAACAATCCCTTAAGTTCGCCGAGGCTATCATCGCGAGGGGGGATCAGCGCGGGTATGCTTTGGCGTTTTCTGCCAGCCTCGCTCTTGGTGACCTGGAAAAGGCAAACGCGTTCTTTTCGCACCCCGACGCGCGGACGAGGGTGGACCCGACGGACCCCATGCGAGAGGTACGTCATACGTTTAGCAACCCTGATGTACTAAGAAAGTACGAAGAAATAATCGCAAAGTTTCAGCCTTCCTGAGAACCTATTCCCGATTATCAGCAGGACGGCGCCTGTTAATCAGCGACAACACATGCGCGATCTCTCGTTCAGCCTGCGGCATACTTGCTGAACACATATTTCATATTTTCAATGGCTTAGGGCAAATGAGCGGCGCATGTAACATGTGACTCACCCTCTGAAACATGACCTTTGACCTCGCGTAATGCCATCAATCTCCCCATCAACATGTTTTCCGAAGCCCTGTCAGCCTTTTGGGGAGGCCACAAATGCAAGTGCAACACACGACACACCATCAGAACTTTCCCGTGATCGCAAAGATTGCATCAGACCTGTTCGCCAAGGCGGCGGCCATGCCCAAGCGAAAGGATAAGAAAGATGATTGAGTATCTGATGACTATCCGCGAGATGTGTGATGCCTTCGACGTCACACCACGGACACTGCGCTTCTATGAAACTAAAGAACTGCTATTCCCCATCCGTGAGGGTCAGAAGCGCCTGTTCACAAGACGTGATCGCGCCCGGCTCAAGCTCATTCTGCAAGGGAAGCGGTTTGGATTCTGTCTGGAAGAGATACGGCAACTTCTGGATCTGTACCATACCGAAGGTGGCAAGACGCGGCAGTTGGATGAGACCTACAAGTTGGCTGTTGGTCATCTCGACGAGATGATCAGACAGCGCGATGAACTTGAGCACCGGATCGCCGAATTGAAGCAGTTCATGATGCAGGCGCGGGCTGAACTGGATGGAGACCGCAGTAACCTTGGTTCTGCCGTTGCCGTGGGCGAGTTGGCGCGACGCTCCCATGAGCACTTCACTCGGCCTGCGATCTAGGGCGCTCTGGGGGCCAATCAATCAGGCTTAAGCGGACAACAGTCGAAATCCCAACCCACATTCGCTGTTGCAGCGGCACTCTCCCTCACGCTCACACACTATCTCAGGGGGAGTGCTGGCGTGATTGGCTGCGGCTCGGCCATTCACACACGGAAATCAGCAGTAGATACGACAGGGAGAAAGACCATGATTGGTCGAATTAAATCACCAACAGTCGACCCACCGAGCAGCCGGTTTACGCCCGGCGATATCGCATTTATCAGTCGCTCTATCAGCATGTTAAAGCTGAGCAGAGAGACTAATCCGGACAAAGCTTTGGGACCATCAAAGGATTATCAAGAAATTCCGATCCCGACATTGACAGATGTACTGAACAAATAACACGACATACACGAAAATTATTCCCTTGATATTGGGAATATCAAGCGCCCAATGATGGATCGGAATCTCGAAGGCAACACATGATTCAATGTCCACTTTCGATTTCCGTGACGAGAGTTGTCCGTTGTGCGGCGAACTTCCGCTCTCCCTGAAGAACCGTCCCGAGACAGGACCGACCAGAAATCTCGACTTTTAAGGTCTGCTTTGGCGGTTTCGCAAAGTCCCCGCCGCATCGCGGCGAATTCACACTTTCCGCCCCAGGTGCCGAATCCACGACGGACCGGATACTCTTGTGCAGGGACAATTTTTGTAAACGAACAAGCAAGCCAGTTCCGTAAACAAAAGGCCCTAAAATCCTTCAAATCTGACGGAAGTTGCGTTCTTACCCGACAAAAGCTGCAACTCTCGCCGGACAAGTTGCGATTCATGCCGGACGACACAAAGATGAAAGCTGGCTGGGATGGTAGGATTCGAACCTACGGTACACTGTACCAAAAACAGTTGCCTTACCACTTGGCTACATCCCAGCAGCGAACCGCTAGATACTGCGAAGGTGCAAACGGTTCAAGCCCCGTTTGTAAAGAAATCCGTCATTCCTTGGGGCTGTCTTCGCGTAAGAGGTCTTCGGTTGTTTCCATGTCCCTTTCGGCGTCCACAATCCTGTCCAGCGCCTCGCTATCACTGGCATCGACGGTTTCGACCACCGTGTTTTCGGCGATTTCCGGTTGCGCCAAGTCGCGTGTCAGCATGATCGCCTGAGTAGCGTCCGGAATCACGATACCGGCACCCTGAATTGCAAGTTTGACCTGACGCAGCGCTTCACCCTTAGCACGCACGATCGAAGTCTCATTCTGATCAACCCAGCCAGTAATGACCAGTTCGACACCCGATGGGTGCAAGGCTTCGATCCAGGTCTGGGCAGCCGGGTCTGTCAGAACGAAAGGCAGGTTTTGCACTGTCTCTTCCACCAGTGTCCGGGTCGCATGCAAGTCCGCATCGCGTTCAACCATGATATTGAACGTGAACCGCCGCTCTGCGTTTTGGCTGTAATTGATGATCCGACTTTTGAAGACCGTCGCATTAGGAATACGAATATGGTTGCCATCAAAAGACAACAGGATCGTGGCACGGCTGGTCAGGCGAATGACTTTCCCAATATCGCCATTGATCTCGACCGTATCATTGGGCCGAAAGGGTTGCCGAAATGATAGCATGACCGATGCAATGAAGTTTTCGACCGTATCGCGCACCGCAAAACCCAATGCCAGACCAATGATCCCCGCTGCGCCAAGTATCGTGCTGAGCAATGCCGTGGCGTTCAGGATATCCAGTGCGATCACGATGCCGAGGACAAAAAAGGCGATGCGCACCAACTGCCGGTAGATCTCGGCAATGAACATGTTTGGGGCCATGCGTTCCCATGGTTGTCGCAGTCGCGCGATAGCAAAACCGATAATAACAACAATGGCAAAGGCAGCCGCCGCGATCAAAGCGAGCGGAAGGAAGATAATGAACTGATCAAGACGCGCCCGAAACCGGTCTAGCGCCGGGTCAAGCCGCTCAGCGATGTCGGTGGTTTCGGTCACTTGATTACGTACCGCGACGACGCCTTCGACGCGGGCGGCAAGTCGGTCAAGCGCACCGGCCTGCAAAGCCGAGGTGGTTGTGCCACGCAATGTGACGACACCTTCGCTAACCGTGACCGTTACGTCATCATAGCTGCCCAGTTCGGTCAGTATTTCCCGGATCCGGTTGGCAATCGCCGCGTCCTGCCCGGCAGTGCTTTCAGTGGTGATGGTCCCTGTCGCCTCTTGTGCTGTGACCGGCAGGGCCGTTGCCAGAAAAAGGGCAACCAAAAAAAATAAGCGCATAAATATCAGCCTGCGTGATTTCGCCTGATCCCAGGTGTAGCGGTCTTGCATCTGGCAGATCGGGTCGATGATGAATTGATCCAGCGTCGATGTCCATATTCGGTAGATATATTCTGAGGGCTAAGTCTGCGGAGGGATTTGACGCTTTGTGCAGGAGGTATCGCAAGCCCGTCAATGACGCTGGACCATGCCATCAGGCATTTTTGAAAACTGGCATATCAGAGGGGTGGCCGTTACATGTGGCGATCTGGCTGTCACGTATTTTTGCGTTGCACCTTTGCGCCACAGGCTTGACCATCTCCCGATGGGTTTGATTTTTCCTGGCCGATCTGCTTTTTGCCTACTGGGGGCTGAAGGAGACGATGTGCGCAGATTTCCGGTGGCAAGGGCTGGGCAAACCATTGGTTTGTTGGGGGGATCATTTGATCCGCCGCATGAGGGGCACGTCCATATCACCAAAGCGGCTTTAACCCGGTTCGGGCTGGGTCATGTCTGGTGGCTTGTTTCGCCCGGCAATCCACTAAAGCTGGAAGGCCCCGCACCGCTTGCCGAACGCATGACAGCTGCACGTACCATTATGCAGCATCCGCGTGTTTGTGTGACAGATATTGAAGCAAGTCTTAATACGCGCTTCACTGCCGAAACATTGGCATCCTTGCGGCGGCACTATCCGGGTGTGCGGTTTGTTTGGCTGATGGGTGCGGACAATCTGGCGCAATTTGACCGGTGGCAGAACTGGCGCTGGATTATGGAAACTGTGCCCATCGGTGTCATGGCCCGCCCTGGCGAAAGGATGTCGGCGCGTCTTTCGAAGGCTGCGCGCATCTATGCCGACGCGCGATTGCCCGGACGGGCAAGCCACATACTGCCGCAGATGCAAGCGCCGGCCTGGTCATTTATTAATCTGCCATTGTCGCACCAATCCTCAACTGCGATCAGGGCGCGGGGCGAATGGTAGACAGGATTTCAAGACGCGGGTTTTTGACAGGTGCCGCAGCAACATTGGCGACCGGTGCGATGGCCGACGCCCCGCTGACATCCATTCGTCCGATCGCCCGTACTGCGCGTGCGGATGCGGTGGCTGAAATGATTGCGCGGTCCCAGCTTGCGGGTAAGGTCGCGTTTGTCGCGGCTGACGCGACAACTGGCGAAGTGGTCGAGGCGATTTTGCCTGATAAGGCACAACCACCTGCAAGTGTGACCAAGGCGTTCACCGCGCTTTACGCGATTGAGACCCTTGGCCCCGAGCATCGGTTTGAGACACGGATACTCGCGACTGGGCCAGTTATCGACGGCGTTCTTGAGGGTGATTTGATCCTTGCTGGCGGGGGTGATCCCAATCTGGTGACCGATCAACTTGCAACGCTGGCGCAGTCGCTCAAAGACACTGGCTTGCGTGAAGTGCGCGGTGACTTTTTGGTGTGGGATGACGCGCTGACAAATCTCAAAGAGATTGATGCCGGGCAGGACGACTATCTTGGATATAATCCGACGGTGACGGGGCTGAACCTGAATTTCAATCGCGTCCATTTCGAATGGAAGAAGCAAGGCGAGGATTTCGCGACGACTTTGGATGCGCGCAGTGAGAATTTCCGGCCAGCAGTGACATCTGCCCGTATTCGGATCGTTGATCGCGCCAGTCCGGTTTTCACATATCGCGATGCGGGTGATGTTGATCAATGGACTGTAGCCCGTCGTGCATTGAACGAGAGTGGGTCGCGTTGGCTACCGGTACGGCATCCCGCGCTTTACTGTGCCGAGGTCTTTGCCACCTTCGCCCGCAGCCAAGGCATCGTCTTGAAGCAGGCCAAGGAAGTCGTTGATCTGCCTGCAGGTGATGTTCTGGCCACCTATCGCGGATTACCCATGACCGAGTTGATGCGCGGCATGCTGCGGTTTTCGACAAACCTGACTGCTGAGGCTGCTGGCTTGGCTGCCACAGCAGATCGGGTCGGGCAGAATCGCGGATTGCGTACATCGGCGCTGGGTATGGCGCGTTGGGCAGAACGCCGTGCCGCCGGTATCAGGCCAGACTTCGTCGATCATTCCGGTCTGGGCGATAGGTCGCGGGTCACTGCGGCAGATATGGTGCAATTTCTGACTGCTGACAGTGTAGCGGAAACGCTTAATCCAATCCTGAAAGACATTCCGCTGGTTGACAACAATCGTCAACGCATCGCCAACGACATCGCGTCGATCCGCGCGAAAACCGGAACGCTGAACTTTGTCTCAAGCCTGGCCGGTTACATGCGCACGTCAAGGGGACGAGAGTTGGCATTCGCATTCTTCGCGGCCGACATCGATGCGCGCGAGCGGGGCAAGCTGTCGGGAAGCGAAAACCCACCCGGAGCCCGGTCATGGAATACCGCCGCGCGCTCATTGCAAAACAGCATTTTGCGTCACTGGGCTTTGCACGCCGCGTAGCGATTTAGAGCATCGTCCTCACAATCCGAACCATATCTTTGCAAGGTTCCCGCACGATTGACAAATCGGGCAGCCCCAGACCGCCCCCATGGGCGGGGGCTGCCCTCGCGCTGTTAAACAAGTATTGCGGGCAGTCGGCGCAGCATCACGCTAGAGTGTCATATGCCGCGCGCGCGCTCCGCGCTCGATGGCCGCCGCATGCAGCCGGTCAAGCTCTAACTCATCCCGAATTTCTTCCAGCATCCGCGCCTCTTGCCCCGCGATCTGTCCGTCCGCGGCGGCCACGTCACATGAAAGGGCGTATGCAGTCTCATACAGCGCCTCTGGCAACGCATCGCGGATCAGGCCAAACAAGGCCTCTAGCCCGTCTTCCTGTTCAAGAAGATCGAACACCATTTTCGACATGCGCGGCAGCCGTTCGGGATCATAGCCTGCAAAGACAGGTAGGTTGTTGATTGCGTTGCTCATTTTCACAAGCTCAGCAGTGCGGATATTCTCATCAGACGCAGAGGTTGCAATCATCAGGGCAGCTAGGGCGTCCTGGGCGGTCATGGGGGCGTCTTCAAGCATGGATCAATCCTTTGGTTCCTCTGACATTTATTGACGCTTCCCCGTTGTCGCAATAGGGAGAGCGCGATGTTGTTGTCACAGGGGCAGCAATAATATTCAGACGTGAGACAGAAGATGAGCAATTTGCGCGATGCTGCGATGACATCCAAGGCCTGGCCCTTTGAAGAGGCGCGCGCGTTGCTGAAACGGTATGAGAAGGCGCCGCCTGAAAAAGGATATGTGCTGTTTGAAACGGGTTATGGCCCGTCTGGCCTGCCGCATATCGGTACTTTCGGTGAGGTGTTACGCACAACAATGATCCGCCGGGCGTTTGAGGTGATTTCTGACATCCCGACAAAGCTGATCTGCTTTTCGGACGATCTGGACGGGATGCGCAAGGTGCCCGGAAATGTACCGAACCCGGATGCACTGGCCGAGCATATGCAGAAGCCGCTGACAAGCGTGCCTGATCCATTTGGTACACATGAGAGTTTTGGCGATCATAATAATGCGATGCTTCGCCGGTTTCTTGATACGTTCGGTTTTGAGTACACGTTTTATTCGGCACGCGAATTCTATCAATCCGGCCAGTTTGACGAGGTTCTGCTGCGCGCCGCTGCCCGGTATGACGATGTCATGGCCGTGATGCTGAAATCGCTGCGGGAAGAGCGGCAGGAAACCTATTCGATCTTCCTGCCCATTCATCCCGAAACGGGCCGTGTGCTGTATGTGCCGATGAAGCATGTGGATGCCGAAAAGGGCGAGGTCACGTTTGATGATGAGGATGGCCGCGAATGGACGCTGCCGGTCACCGGCGGCAATGTGAAGCTGCAGTGGAAGCCGGATTTCGGGGCGCGCTGGGCCGCACTTGATGTCGATTTCGAGATGTATGGCAAGGAACACGCCACCAACACGGCCATCTATGACCGCATTTGCGAGATTCTGGGGGGCCGCAAGCCCAATCATTTCTCGTATGAGCTGTTTCTGGATGAAAAAGGCCAGAAGATTTCGAAATCATCCGGCAATGGCATTTCGATTGACGAATGGCTGACCTATGCCGCGACCGAAAGCCTGAGCTATTTCATGTACCTCAAGCCCAAGACAGCCAAGCGGATGCATTTCGATGTGATCCCCAAGGCGGTCGATGAATACCACCAGCAACTGCGGGCTTACGGAGATCAGGGCACAGAGGCTCGGATGAACAACCCGGTGTTCCATATCCATGGGCATAATGTACCGAGCTCTGACATGGTGGTGCCGTTTGCGATGCTGCTGAACCTCGCTTCGGTATCTGGGGCTGAGGATAAAGAGACTCTGTGGGGCTTTATCCAACGCTATGCGCCAGAGGCATCGGCGGAAAAGAACCCGCAAATGGATCAGGCGGCAGGGTTTGCCGTGCGTTACTACAATGACTTTGTGAAACCAACCAAGGTTTATCGCGCGCCGACAGACCAAGAACGGGCAGCAATGGAAGATATGGTTGCGCGCCTGAAAGCGTGGGACGGCGGGTTGGACGCGGAAGAATTGCAGTCGATGGTCTTTGCCGTGGGCAAAGAGCATGGGTTTGACCCCCTGCGCGCATGGTTCACGGCGCTTTACGAGGTGCTGCTGGGGGCCAGCCAAGGGCCACGGTTTGGTGGGTTCATCGCGCTTTACGGTATTGACGAAACCGTCGCCTTGATCGAAGGCAAGCTGGCCGAATAGGTCCGCGCTGCCTCGAAAGAAAAAGAACTGATCCGCTGTTTGCTGCGTAATCATTATATGATAATTGCAGGGGACAGCGCTATGAGACGTATTTTTGCTTTTGTTTTAGGGCTTTGGTTTGTGGGAGCGCCTGCATTTTCGCAGGACGCCGCTGCGATTGAAGATGTGATTGGCAGCCAATTGCAGGCCTTCAATGACCGCGATGTAGCTGAAGCCTGGCAATATGCCAGTCCCAACATCAAGCGCTTGTTCGGCAATCCGGGCAACTTCGGCATGATGGTCCAGCAAGGCTATCCCATGGTCTGGGACAATGCCGATGTGCGGTTTCTTGAATTGCGCGATGTGGCGGGAAACCTATGGCAAAAGATCATGATCCGCGACGCGCAGGGTGGCTTGCATGTGCTGGATTACCAGATGGTCGAAACGTCTGATGGCTGGCAGATCAATGGGGTGCAGTTGCTGCCTGCCCCGGATGTCGGCGCATAGGCGTGTTGCCTGGCGCTCCGTGACGGTGCTGTCAGCGCTCTTTTAGACCTGCATCTTACCTCTTTGGCCCAGCGGCCCCGCGCATCGCGTGGGGCTTTTCTGATTTAGCTGCCAAAAAGGGTATTTTCGATGAACAAGGCGATCACTGACGGTATTGTATTCAATCCATTGCCCTTTGCGGCGGGTTTAAGCGTTTGGTCCAGCGGGGATGGGACGCCTGGTTCCGATACCTATGCCGTCAGCGGGTCAGGTGTTTTCGTGGCTGCCGACCAGGATTTTGCCGGTTGCCTTGAAGTCTTGAAAGCCGATCCGGTTGCGCGTGTCCGCTACATGGGCGAAACGCCGATTTTGCCCGGCTGCTATCTGCGGATATCGGCGCAGGTCAAGGCCGTTGCCGGACCATTGCCAGCGGTGCGTGTTTCGGGATGGGCCGGTCTTGCCGGTGGAGGACAAGCGACGGGTTTGCCGGAGTTTGGACCATCGGTTCAGCTCAGCACCTATGGTGAAGTTGTCGAGGTCAGCGCGATTGTCGCGACGGCTGACCGCACAGGCGTTGATATGGTCTGGACGGGGGCGAATTATGGCCATCTGGGCCTGGACCTGACGGGACCAAGCGGCGGTCTGGTCCGCATTGATGATCTTCGGATCGAAGATGTCACATCCGTTTTCACTCGCGATCTTGTGGGGTTGGTCGATGTCCGCGACTATGGCGCAAAGGGCGATGGTGTCACAGATGACAGTGCTGCATTCGAAGCGGCTGACGCTGCCGCCAATGGCAGGACCGTGATGGTCCCAGCCGGTGATTTCCTGATCTCCCAGAACGTCACGATGGAGAATTCCGTGCGTTTCGAAGGCCGGATCATTCAAGCGCCCGAATTCCGCTTCATCCTGCAACGCGATTACAACTACGACAGTTATCTTGATGCTTTTCAAAACGAAGAGCTGGCATTCAAAAAAGCTTATCAGGCGCTGATCAACTTTGCAGATCATGAGTCGCTTGATCTGCGCGGAAGGCGGATTTTGCTGACCGAGCCGGTGGACATGCAGGCGTGTGACCCTTCGCGTGAACGCTTTGAAATACGCCGCGTGATCCGAAATGGACAGTTCCAGCCCGCAGATGGGGCAGCCTGGGACACGGATGAGGTCATATCGCAGGCCACCTATTCCACCTCGGATGACAACCGGCTGACCAATGTCGTGAACGTCTCGAGCATCGCGGTTGGTTCACTTATCGAAGGAAATGGTGTGGGCCGCGAGGTTTATGTGGAGGCCGTAGACGTCGGCGCACAGACAATTGCGCTGAGCCGTCCGCTTTTTGACGCGGCTGGTACTCAGGAATTCACGTTCAAGCGTTTTAAATACATGCTGGATTTTTCCGGCTACACTAAGCTGAGCCAGTTCATCCTGGACGACATCGAATTCCAGGGGCGCGGCATTGCCAGCGGGATCATGATGGCCCCGGATGGGTTTACCTTCCATGTCCGCGACTGCTTTGTGAACCGTCCGAAAGATCGCGGCATCACATCGCCGGGCCGTGGGTGTCAGGGGATGATGCTGGACCGCTGCCAACTGATCTCGGACGAGCAGGCGGTGCCTGTCGCGGACCGGGTCAGTATCGGCTTCAACGCAAATGCCAACGATGTCAAAATCAGGGATAACCGCACCAGCAAGTTCAAGCACTTCTGTATTCTTGCCGGGTCCGGCAACCTGATCACCGGAAATCACTGGTTCCACGGCGATGATGAGGTTAACGGTGTGCGTCGCGGTGGTATCATCATCACGCTACCCAATCCCAAAAGTATCTTTACAGGCAATTACTGCGACAACAACTTTATCGAATGGACGAACGAACACTCCAGCTCACCCGCGCTGGGCAGTCAGTTTTCCTTTGGCGGTTTGACGATCACGGGGAACATGTTCACAACTAATGATGTGGCCGATTGGTTCAATTTCATCGTGATCAAACCCTATGGCCCGGGCCATTTCATCAATGGGTTTGCCGTGGTCGGAAACGTGTTCCGGTCGCTGAACGGCCGCATTGACCGGGTGGAGCATGTGGACACGACCTTTGCTGATCTTGATTTCAACCGGACCCGCGATTTTCAGTTCACGGCCAATACCTTTCATAATGTGAATGAGCCTGTGGCGAACCCCGCCGCATTGACCCACGAACAGGTGACCGAGGCGACAACATGGGTCATGGACACACGGACCGCACTACCGTTCGAAGGGCGTGCCAAGACGGTTGAAAGTGTGATGCCTGACGGGGCCATTACCAACACAGGCGGCGTGCGCATCCATGATTTTCCGTGGGCCGAGGGTGAGCAAGGCGCAGACCTGCAATCGGTGCATCTGAACTGGAGCACACCGGTCAAAGGCCGCGTGCGGTATCAGGTGCGCATGGACATCACAGACTGACCCGTTCGGATATCGGCAAGGCAGGGCGCTTTCGAGCGCCCTTTTTTGTGTCTGACGCCGCGATTTGCCTGCTTTTTGTGCACTTCACCGGGGGCAACGCTGTTTAACGGTGTTTTTGACCTGGTGCTGCTGGTCACTTCGCCTGTTTCTTTGGCAGTTTCGCAATGACGAAGGTGACTATCGGGACAACACAATTACCTACGCTGCTGAAATTCGGACGCAAGACGCGCTGGCGATGGCACCGCGTGCGCAAGGGGCCTTGCGGTTGGTCGCCAAACGGCGCGCGAAAGATACCGTTATTGCAGATCTGCGTCAGGAGGGGTCGCTTAAGGCGCTGTTTCCCAAGGTGCGGGGCACCGCACTTGATGCTGTTTTTCTGAATACGGCGGGCGGGTTGACCGGTGGTGATCGGATGCAAATCGAGACCACAGCGGGCGAGGGCGCACATATTGTCCTGTCTTCCCAAGCGGCAGAGCGGGCGTATAAGGCACAGCCCGACCAGTTTGCGCAGACAGATGTGCGTCTTGATGTCGGCCCGTCGGGCCGGATCGACTGGCTACCGCAGGAAACGATCCTGTTCGATCAAGCCGCGCTTAACCGGCGCTTGACAGTGCGCCTTGCGTCAGACGCAACGGCACTGGTGGTTGAGCCGATCATCTTTGGCCGCGTGGCCATGGGCGAGCGGGTAAATACCCTGCATCTGACCGACCAATGGCGTGTGTGGCGGGATGATGAATTGGTCTTTGCCGATGCCATTCGCCTGATCGGGGATGCTGCAGCGCTGCTGAAACAACGCGCCATCGCGGCTGGTGCAGGTGCGATCGCAACAGTCCTGTTCGCCAGCCCGAAAGCCGCCGCGTTCGCCGATAGCTTTGATTTGCCGCAGACAAGCGGTGTCAGTCTGATCGCCGAACACGTTTTGCTGATCCGCATGCTGGCCGCTGATGGCTTTGCCCTGCGCCGCCAACTGATCCCTGTTGTTGAGGCGCTATCCTCCGCGCCTATCCCCCGTGTCTGGAGACTGTAGCCCATGCAACTGACCCCCCGTGAAAAGGATAAATTGCTAATCGCGATGGCTGCAGAGGTTGCGCGCAAGCGGCTCGCGCGGGGGGTCAAGCTGAACTACCCCGAAGCGATTGCGCTGATCACCGATGCTGTTGTCGAGGGCGCGCGCGATGGTCGGTCTGTTGCTGACATGATGGAGGCGGGTGCCCAGGTGATAACCCGCGAACAAGTCATGGATGGCATCGCCGAGATGATCCACGAAGTGCAGGTCGAAGCGACGTTCCCCGATGGCACAAAGCTGGTCACCGTCCATGATCCTATTCGATAATGCAAGCGAGGTGCGTTGATGAAACCCGGTGAAATGATCGTCGCAAAGGGTAAGATCACCCTGAACGCTGATGCAGAAGTGACCGTGCTGGAGGTCGCGAATACCGGCGATAGGCCCGTACAGGTTGGATCGCATTTCCATTTTGCCGAAACGAACACAGCGCTTGATTTTGACCGGGTGAAGGCACACGGTAAACGCTTGGATATCGCGGCGGGCACTGCCGTGCGGTTTGAACCGGGACAGCGGCGCGAAGTGTCGTTGATCCCGCTGTCGGGTGCGCGTCGGGTGTTTGGTTTCAACGGCAAAGTCATGGGGAGCCTGTGAGCAGGCCATTGTTTATGCAATCGGAATTGCTGCAATGCAGAAAAATGCTGCGTTGCGGAAATGAATTTGGTACAATCGGCGCAACTGTAACGCGTACCACAAGAGGATTCTGATGATACCTGCCTTGACCCTGACCATTTCTGCCGAAGCAATGCACGCCGCAAGCGCCGTGATTGCGCAGCAGATGAAGCTGGCCGATGTCATGATCGACCAGACTTATGCCGCCCAGCGTGCATTGTTGACACCGTATTGGAACGGCTCACCTGTGAAAGGGTCCAAAGCGAAGACAAGCCCGAAACCAGCAGTGACCACACCCAAGAAACCTGTCGCGAAGAAACCGGTTGTGAAACGGGCAGCAGCACCAACACTGGTCAAGTCTACGCCGAAACCGGGGCCTGTCTTCGCAACCAAGCAAGTGCAGCCCGATCCGGTAAAAGCAGAAATCAAAGCTGTACCAGCG
The DNA here is from genome assembly GCA_947503965.1 of uncultured Paracoccaceae bacterium. Classification (GTDB taxonomy): domain Bacteria; phylum Pseudomonadota; class Alphaproteobacteria; order Rhodobacterales; family Rhodobacteraceae; genus Yoonia. Next base: position 30,268 of record CANNFU010000014.1, on the reverse strand, counting down.
CCAGCCATGAAGAAGGTTGAAGCAGTCGCTGCGCCAAAGCCTGCTGAGAAAAAGGCGACTCCAGCGGGGCCAAAAACCGCGCCTCAAAAGGCCAAGGCAAAAGCACCGAAACCCGCCGCTTCCAAGAAGGCGAAGGAGCCGACCAAGACGGCACCAGTTGCAAAAAAAACTGCGACCAAGGTTGCCGCAAAAAAAGTCGCCTCTGCAACAGTGATCGCAACGCAGCAAAAGCCGGAATTGGCAAAAGCCCCAGCACCGAAAGAGGCGACACCGAAAGCTGCGGCGCCAAAGGCCCCAGCGAAAAAAGCCGCAAAGGCGAAGACGACTGCGCCAAAAACAGCTGCATCGACGCCCGTGAAAGCAAAGACCGCTGCACCCAAGACTGCGCCAGCAAAAACGACTGTAGCGCCCGAGGCTGCAAAGCCCCCAAAGGCGAAACCCACGTCCAAGGCTGAAGAAAAAGCACCGGTCACAGCTGCGCCCAAGGCCGCAACAACACCAAAGGCCAAACCCAAAACCGTGACCGTTCCGGACACGCCTTGGGACGGCAAGAAAGCCCCAACCAAGACCTAGTCGGAGACCTATATGCCAGCCACGATCTCTCGCGCGGATTACGCCGCAATGTTTGGCCCTACTGTGGGGGATCGTGTCAGGCTCGCCGATACCGAGCTGTTTATCGAGGTTGAGCGGGATCTGACGGCGGAGAACGCCGGGGCAGCCAGCACAGGTGGCTCTGGCAATAACGCCCTTCTTTATGGTGAAGAGGTCAAGTTCGGCGGGGGTAAAGTCATCCGTGACGGGATGGGGCAGTCTCAGGCGACCCGTGCCGAAGGGGCGGTGGATACGGTCATCACGAATGCGCTGATCGTCGACTGGACCGGGATCATCAAGGCTGATGTCGGTTTGAAGGATGGCAAGATCGTCAAGATCGGCAAGGCGGGCAACCCGGACACACAACCCGGCGTCGACATCATCATCGGCCCGGGGACCGAGGCGATTGCCGGCGAGGGCCGTATCCTGACTGCCGGTGGGATCGACAGCCACATCCATTTTATCTGCCCGCAACAGATCGAAGATGCGCTGCATTCCGGCCTGACCACGATGATCGGCGGCGGCACAGGTCCGGCGCACGGGACCTTAGCCACAACCTGTACGCCGGGCCCCTGGCATATCGGGCGGATGCTGCAGGCCGCGGATGCGTTTCCGATGAACCTTGCCTTTGCGGGTAAAGGGAACGCGTCGCTCCCGGCTCCGCTGGAGGAACAAGTGCTTGCGGGGGCGTCCTGCCTGAAACTGCATGAAGACTGGGGAACGACCCCTGCAGCCATCGACAACTGCCTGAGCGTTGCGGATGCTTGGGATGTTCAGGTGATGATCCACACCGATACGTTGAACGAAAGCGGGTTTGTGGAAAACACCGTTGGCGCCATGAAGGGCCGCACCATCCACGCCTTCCATACCGAAGGGGCAGGGGGCGGACATGCCCCTGATATCATCAAGATTTGCGGTGAAAGCCACGTGTTGCCGTCCTCCACCAATCCCACGCGACCGTTCACCGTCAACACGGTGGACGAACATCTGGATATGCTGATGGTGTGTCATCACCTCGATAAATCCATCCCCGAAGATGTGGCCTTTGCCGAAAGCCGCATCCGGCGCGAAACCATCGCGGCCGAGGATATTCTGCACGATATGGGCGCATTCAGCATCATCGCGTCCGACAGTCAGGCGATGGGGCGCGTCGGCGAAGTGATCATCCGCACCTGGCAAACGGCGCATAAGATGAAGGTCCAGCGTGGGGCGCTGGCCGAGGAAACCGGCGACAACGACAATCTGCGCGTCCGCCGCTACATCGCAAAATACACGATCAATCCGGCAATCGCGCATGGGCTGTCTGCACATGTCGGATCGGTCGAAGAGGGCAAACGCGCAGATTTGGTGCTTTGGAACCCCGCATTCTTCGGGGTCAAACCAGAAATGGTGCTGATGGCAGGCACAATCGTCTGCGCGCAAATGGGTGATCCGAATGCATCCATTCCGACGCCGCAACCGGTTTACACGCGGCCCATGTTCGGGGCCTACGGACGGTCTGTCGAACACTCCGCAGTGACCTTTGTCAGTGCAGCAGCGCAGGATGCCGGGATCGGCGAAACGCTCGGGCTGGCCAAGCAAACGCTGCCTGTGGTGAACACGCGCGGCATCGGCAAGGCGGACCTGAAACTCAACGACGCGATGCCACAGGTCGAGGTGAACCCCGAAACCTACGAAGTGCGTGCAGATGGTGAACTGTTGACCTGCCAACCAGCCAGCGAACTGCCCATGGCGCAGCGGTATTTTCTGTTCTGATCAGGATCAATGCACGCAACGCATAGGGGCTTTGCAGAATCCGATATTGTTGCGGCCGCGCGAGCGACCTAGTTGCCCGTGAGGGAGGACAGATATTCGCATTCACGAGGCTCAAAATGGCACTCCACATCGACAACACACTGATTTCCAACCGCGAGATGTTCGCGGAGCTTTTTCACAAGATCGGTGACGCCCTGCGCGGGCTGGTCACTGGCAGCCCACGTTACGCCGCTGTCGAAACACTCAACCGTACCAGCGATGCAGAGCTTGCCGCCAAGGGTCTGACCCGTGCGCAAGTCGCGGAACACCTTTTTCGGCACGACGGCTAAGCCTTCGGCATTGCATCACGGTCAGCGTCGCGTAATCTGATCCCGACTTCATGGAGCAAGGGATCTTCCGCGATGCTATTACGTGCGCTGTCTGTTTTTGTGCTTGCGACACCCGCTTTTGCAGACTGCCCGACTGCAGTGGATCTTCCGACAGGCGTGAAGGCAACGCTCAGCGACGGGTCGACTGAGGAATATCGGACTGTCCGAACCGGACTGGTCGAATTGATCGCACGTTACGATGACGGCTACGATGCGCGTAATCTTCTGGGGCAAGGCGTTTATGTGATCGAGCTTGCCGATCTTGAAGACGGACAAATCGTGCCGGAGTCGCGCATCACATCATCCTATCCGATGAGCGCTGATGCGATGCCGCTGCCGCAACCGGGCGCAAGGTGGAGCGTCGCCGTGGGCATGCGGAACGCGGACGGTTTCTTCAAAGAAAAACAGACCCATAGCTGGGGTGAGATCACGCAAGTAAGCTATCAGGGCTGCACCTACGACATGATCCCTGGCGAATTCCTTTATACGGGCGACGGATACAGCTACCGCGAAGACATCCACTATCTGCCGGAACTGGGCGTTGGCCTGCTTGTGTCTTATGCAGATGGCGATGATCCGCCAGAAATCTTCACCTATGATGCGTTTGAGATCATGGCGGACCAGAGATGACAGCGATCTCGCACGACATCCTGCCTCATGCACATGAGCCCGCGACGGATACCGTTTCGCTGACCTATGATGCGCGTCTGCTGCGCCGCAAGCGGCTGACAACCGATGGCGGAGAGGCGTTTCTTGTCGATTTACCGCACACGACCTCTGTCGATGCCGGCAATGTTTTTGTTCTTGATGACGGGCGGCATGTGCGTGTGCAGGCCGCCGCCGAGCCGCTGATGCGCGTGACAGGTGATCTGGTGCGGTTGGCATGGCATATCGGAAACCGCCATGCGCCCTGCGCGGTCGAGGACGGGGCGATTGTGGTCCAGCGCGAAAAGGTGATGCGTGCAATGCTCGAACAACTCGGGGCGACAGTGGTTGATTTTGACGGGCCGTTTACCCCCGAAGGCGGTGCCTACGGGCATGGGCGCACGATGGGCCACGATCACAGCCATTCCCATGCGCACTGATGATCTGCTGACGCTCGCACAATGGCTGTCACCGGCCTATCCGGTGGGGGCATTTGCCTGGTCGCATGGGCTGGAACGGGCGGTGGGACGCGGGGATGTGACAGACGCGGACACGCTGACCAACTGGCTTGAAGCCGTGCTGGCGCATGGGGCCGGTCGATCCGACGCGATCCTGCTTTGTGCAGCACATGGGACCGAAGATGTAACACCAATTGCAGAGCTTGCCGCCGCCCTTGCCCCCTCACGCGAAAGGCGTATGGAAACGGTGCAACAAGGGGCCGCCTTTGCCGCAACAACGCGCGCGGTCTGGGGCCTTGATCTGCCCGACATGGCCTATCCCGTGGCCGTGGGCCGTGCGGCGGGGCTTGCCGGTTTACCGATGGAGGCGACAGTGACCCTTTGGCTACAGGCCTTTGTCAGCAACCTTATCCAGTGCGCACAGCGGCTTTTGCCGCTGGGACAGACCGTTGGACAACAGGTCTTGCATGGGCTGGCGCCGTTGATTGCCAGTATCGGACAAACGGCCATGCAAGCCTCGCTCGACGATATCGGATCGGCAACATTTGCCGTTGATACAGCATCAATGCAGCACAGCGGCCAGTATTCGCGGATATTCCGATCATGAGCGTTTTGCTGACACTGGTTCTGGGGCTGATCGCCTTGATCCACGCATTATGGGGTATGCAAATCTGGGTGCCGATCCGGGATGAAGAGCAATTGGCGCGCACGGTCATCGGTGCCAGGGGCGTAACACGCATGCCCGGCGCGATCCCCTGTTTTCTGGTCGTGGCAGGGCTGCTGATCATCATCGTGGCGCTTTGGATGCCGCAGATGTGGATCACACGATTTGTGCTTTGGATTGCGTTCGTTGTGTTTCTGGCGCGTGGGCTGATCGCCTACACAAAATTCTGGCGACAAATGACGCCAGAGCAGCCCTTTGCCGGTAATGACCAGGAATTCTATGCGCCCCTCTGCCTGGCTGTCGCTGGTGGGTTGCTTTTTGTCTTGCTAGGAGGACCATGAATGTCACCAAATGGACCCTTGCGCGTCGGGATTGGTGGGCCGGTCGGGGCCGGAAAGACCACGCTGACAGCGGCTTTGGCATCAAAGCTCAAAGACCAGATCAGCCTTGGGGTCATCACCAACGACATCTACACCCAAGAAGACGCAGAGGCGCTGATGCGCATGCAAATCCTGCCTGCCGATCGGGTGATGGGGGTCGAAACCGGCGGTTGCCCGCATACGGCGATCCGTGAAGATGCGTCCATCAACCTTGCAGCAGTGGCTGAAATGCGGGCGCGGCATGATGACCTTGACCTGATCCTGATCGAAAGCGGAGGCGATAACCTGTCGGCCACGTTCAGCCCGGAACTGGCCGATGTGACCGTATATGTCATCGACGTGGCCGCGGGCGAGGAGATCCCGCGCAAAGGCGGGCCCGCGATCACGCGGTCGGATATATTAGTGATCAACAAAACCGATCTTGCCCCTCATGTGGGTGCATCGCTTGAAGTAATGGCACGCGATGCGGCACGCATGCGGGGCGATCTGCCAGTCGTCTTCGCCAGCTTGCGCCATGGTGAAGGCATTGATGAGGTCAGCGATTTGCTGCACCAGATTGGTGGGCTTTAGAGCCTGCCAGGGTCCGGTTAAAGCTTAGCGCGGGATTACAATGGATCCGGCGTCTTTCTTACATCCAAACCGATTTGTTCATGTCAAGGTGACACGGGATGGCGCGTCCCTTCACAAATACGATAGGATTCTTGGCGCGACGTCTTCGATCGGCATGCCAACGAGGTTGCAACGGCAGCTAAGCATCTTTTGAGCAATGCCGCATCTCGCACAAAATGGCCGCTATTCAATCTCTACGGCAAGCCGTTTGGCGAGGATGCCGATTAGGATCACGGCCACGACAAGAAATATGGCGCTGACCATCCAAGCTGTCGGCGTGGAGTAGACCTCGGCGATCGCCCCGATCAAAATCAGACCCAAGGCTGCTCCGAGTTGCTGTATCAGCGACCGCAGAGACAGCATCGTGGATCGCTGGCGGTCTTCGACGCATTTGTGTAGAATACTGCTGGCTGGTGTCTCAGACACACCAAGGAGAACGGAATAGAGGATGAAAACTGCCACGAAGCCCGCGATGCCGCCCTGCAAGGCCAATGCGATCTGAACGCCCGCCAGGCAGCTGAAAACCGCCGCAAGGGTCATGGCGTGCCGCCGTCTGAAAATCCGACTGATATACGGAGACAGCGACGCGCCAAATGCGATGGAGAAGAAATATACAGCGGTCAGGACACCAATGAGCGTGTTTGCATAGCCCTCCTCCAACATGGGCTTTGCATGGGTGGGCCAGATCACCTCGACCGGGTTGGTTGCCATCAGGAAAAACGCCAGAGCGGCCAAAAGGACCGATAGCGCCGGATGCTTCAGGGCGAGAAGACCAGCGTCCTTGATCACCAGGGGTACTGCCGAAAACCCCTGTTTCAGCGCTTGGGGGGTCAGCGGACGCGGTTGTTCGACGATGATGAACAGGGTGTAGACGAAAACGCCAAGCATCACGGCCACGCTTGCGGCGTAAGACACATCATAGATGCTGAAACGCAGTCTCTCCGCCACCCCGCCAAAGAGATCCGGCAAAAGGCCTCCCAAAACAGCACCTACAGCCAGGCCCGTGGCATTGGCCCATTGCGCTTTGGCCAGAGCGGGCTGAACATCCACATTTGGTGCCGCGGCTTTGAAGGTTTCAACGAACCAAGCGTCAAGCGTGCCCGACCGTAGTGCACGCCCAAAACCGATGAAGGCAAATGAGAGCGCGAGAACATAGAAATCACTTGTCGAGAGAAAGAGAGCGAGGGAGATCAAGCTGGCGACGACCGCTGCCAGAAAGACCGGCTTGCGTCCAATGGTGTCGGCCAATCCGCCGAATGGGAGTTCCATGGCCATGGTTGTGAGTGAATAGACGCCAAAGAGTAGCGAAATCTGGAAAAGGTCCATGCCTCGATCGGTCAACGCCAATGCAACAACGGCAACCGTCAGACCCATCGCCAAACGATCAAGAAACTGATGGACCTGAAACACCCGGATGTGCCGTCTCACCGGACCGGTCAGCGCAGTGAAGGAGAATTCCGATTCTGTTGCCATGGTCGCACCTTCGGCTTTGAGGGCGACTTGCACAATACCTAGGCAAAGCTGAGGTCTATCCTGGGTGCGTCAAAGCGGTGCTTCGAACAAGCCCGGCAAACGCCCGGATCTCTGACATTATCCCTCGGTACCCGTCTTGCCTAAAACGTCGACCAGATATTCAGCTTCAACGCGCTGCCCTCATCCCCGGTCAGGGCTTTGACAGCGCCCAGACTGATGCGGTGGGTGTCGTTGATGGTGAACAGCACAGCTGGATTGATCTTGGCATAGACATCGTCGCTGAACCCCTCACCTGTTTGCAATTGCAATGTCGTGGTCCAGCGGTCACTGATGTTATAGCCCCAGGTAAAATCAGCCTTGGAGCGAAATATCGTGTCGATATTGCCATAAGTTCCTGTAAAATCAATAGCATACCATCCTTTGTCATAACCATGACCCCAGAACAGGCCGCCTTGGACAAGACGTTCAAGCGGGTTAAACTCATCCACACGCGCACCAAAGGCCAAGCTGGCGGCCAGGCGCGTTGATCCGGTCGTGTCGCCCAACGGGAACCGGGCAAAGACAAAGCCGGTATCAATCCGCCCCTGATCTGCGGTGTGATAATCCAGACCAATCGTCAGCAAATCTGACAAACCATATTCAAGATAAAGTGTCGGATCATAATGCACCGGCAATTTCGCACCATCTGACAGCAGAAAGTTCCCACCGGACGAGATGAATATCTGCCCCTTTTCACGTGCCCATGCCCCTGCTTTGATCTCAGACGGCAGAACAAAGATGCATACCACCATAACAAACAACCGCATAAAGCACCCTTTTCGTTTCCCGGGCGTGAACCTGCTGGAAACTGGTTAATTGGCGGTTAAAACTGATTAAGAACGCGGTATGCGGCGCAGTCTGATCGCATAGGCCGGCAGGGCGAGCGTTTCGCGTATGTGATGCCTGATCGGCCAACTGTCAGGTGCGGGGCAGTCCATTGTGGCGCGCAGTCCAAAATGTGTGGCCACCATGCGCGCGCGTTTTGCATGGTATCTGTCGGTCACGATGATCACATCGCGTCCCGGCAAAAGCGGCAGGGCGTTGCGAATGTTTTCAAGCGTTGTTGTTGACTGATCCTTAGGCAAGATGGCGCTGGCGGGCACTTTGGCCGCAACCAAAAGATCGCGCATGGCGGCGGCTTCTGTGGGTGCGTGCTGTCCCAAACCGCCACAGGGAATGACCACAGGCGCGCGACCTGCGTGCCATAACGCCGCAGCATGCAGCGTGCGTCGCCGCAATGTTGGCGAGGGGCCGTTCGGCCAGACAGCCGCACCAAGGATCATAATCGCTTTCATAGGTGGGGTGTATTGGCTTCCGGCTCGCCGGGAAAGCGGGGCCTTTGATTTTGATAAATTTCGCCCCAGGTGCCAGCGCGGCTTGGATTCCGGATCAATCTGATGATGATAGGGGGCGGAGGATGGCGCGCAGCAGCATGCCAGATATGAAAAGCCAAATGGGGGGACACAGAATGACCGACCAGCCAGCCGGAACCTATGCACCATCAGCCGAGATGGCTGCAAATGCACATGCCGACAAAGCCAAGTATGAGGCGATGTATCAGGCCTCAATCACTGATCCTGAGGGGTTCTGGGCCGAACATGGCAAGCGCATTGACTGGATCAAGCCATTTACGAAGGTGAAGAATACCAGCTTTGCCCCCGGCAATATCGATATCAAATGGTTCGAGGATGGCACGCTGAATGTCAGCGCCAATTGCATTGACCGGCATCTGGAAACCCGCGGTGATCAGACCGCCATCATCTGGGAACCTGACAGCCCCGATGATGAGGCAGTTCACATCACCTACAACACGTTGCACGAAAAGACATCGCTGATGGCGAATGTGCTGAAGGAATTGGGTGTCAGAAAAGGGGATCGCGTGGTGCTTTACCTGCCGATGATCCCCGAGGCGGCCTATGCAATGCTGGCCTGTGCGCGGATCGGGGCGATCCATTCCATCGTCTTCGCGGGCTTTTCAGCCGAAGCGTTGGGCGCCCGGATCAATGCCTGTGACGCCAAGGTAGTGATCACAGCGGACGGAGCGCCGCGCGGTGGGCGGGTGACCAACCTCAAGGACAGCGTCAATCAGGCGCTGATCAATGTCATGCATGACTGCAAGTGCCTCGTGGTGAAACGGACCGGCCAGCAGATCGCGTGGCGCGGGGATGGCGATTACTGGCTGCACGAGATGGAAGATAAGGTCGCCGCCGATTGCCCGCCAGAAGAGATGAATGCCGAAGACCCGCTGTTCATCCTATACACCTCCGGTTCTACGGGGCAGCCCAAGGGGGTTGTCCATTCGACCGGCGGCTATCTGGTCTATGCCGCGATGACGCAGCAATATACGTTTGACTATCATGATGGTGATATCTTCTGGTGCACGGCGGATGTGGGCTGGGTCACGGGACACAGCTATATTGTCTACGGCCCGCTTGCGAATGGCGCCACGACGATCATGTTTGAAGGCGTGCCAACGTATCCTGACGCGGGCCGATTTTGGCAGGTTTGCGAAAAACACAAGGTGAACCAGTTCTACACCGCACCCACAGCCATTCGTGCGCTGATGGGCGCAGGCGACGACTGGGTCAAGAAATACGATCTGTCTTCTCTGAAATTGCTTGGCTCTGTTGGCGAACCGATCAATCCAGAGGCATGGGGTTGGTACTATAACGTTGTTGGCGGCGCGCGCTGCCCCATCGTTGATACGTTCTGGCAGACCGAAACCGGCGGCCATATGCTGACCCCTCTGCCGGGTGCTACGACGCTGAAACCGGGCGCGGCCCAAACGCCATTCTTCGGGGTGAAGCCGGTCGTTCTTGAACCAACCACGGGTGAAGAGATCCATGGCAATGACGTCGAAGGTGTCTTGTGCATCGCTGACAGCTGGCCCGGCCAGATGCGGACCGTGTGGGGCGACCATGAACGGTTTGAGAAGACGTATTTTGGCGACTATGCAGGCTATTATTTCTCGGGCGATGGCTGCAAACGCGATCTTGACGGCGATTACTGGGTCACGGGCCGTGTGGATGACGTGATCAACGTCTCGGGCCACCGGATGGGCACGGCTGAGGTGGAAAGCGCCCTGGTCGCCCACGCCAAAGTGGCGGAGGCTGCGGTCGTTGGCTATCCCCATGATATCAAGGGGCAGGGGATCTACGCCTATGTTACCCTGATGAACGGGGAAGAATCCTCGGACGCACTGCGCAAAGAGCTTGAGGTTTGGGTTCGGTCCGAAATCGGCCCGATTGCCAAGCCGGATCTGATCCAATGGGCGCCCGGCCTGCCGAAGACGCGGTCGGGCAAGATCATGCGGCGGATTTTGCGCAAGATTGCCGAGGATGATTACGGCGCACTTGGTGATACCTCTACCCTTGCCGATCCGTCTGTGGTGGACGACCTGATCGAAAACCGGATGAACAAGCATTAGAACAGTTCATAAAACCTGGATTGCAGGTTTGTCATAAAAGACAAGGGCCGCGCGTCATGCGCGGCCCATTTGTTTGAACAAGTGGTCAAAAAAATTCCTTAACGAAAGAATAATTTCCGGACGTGCTGCGTAATTGGTTCGAGTTTCGCAAAGAAACCTTGTGACCAAAGGAAAACGCACATGTCCAAGATCATTCATACACGCATACACCGCAGGCCTGCTTTCGCCCGGCTGACTGTTTCAGCCATCGCCATTGCCGCGGCAATGCCTGCAATCGCGCAAGAGACAATCATCGTCGGTGACGGTGAAGTGATTACTGATACGGTCAATTTGCCCAATGATGGCGATAGCCTGACAGTTGACCAGGGTGGAACGATCAGCACTGATGCAATCGACGGCGTGAACGCCGGAGGTGATGACGTCATTATCGATAACGCAGGAACAATCACGACAATTGGTGATGACGCTGAAGGTATCTTTGCGTCCGGGGTCAATGTCGCGATCTCCAACAGCGGCCTGATCTCGTCCGATGGTGAGGATGCAAGTGCGATCCGGATTACAGGTGACAATGCAATCGTGACGAATACAGGTACACTGCGCGCAAATGGCTTTGACGCCGACGCCATTACGATTGAGGCCAATGGCGCCAGATTTGAAAATGCCGGACTGCTTTCCACAACAGCGGAGGAAGGCGAGGGGGCCAGTCTTGATGGCAATGACATCGTCTTCGTCAATACTGGTCTGATCACCACGATTGGAGAGACGGCGGAAGGTATCGATGTTGGCGGTGAAAACGTGCGTATTGAAAACAGCGGTGACATCATAACTACCGGTGAAGGTGGCGATGGTGTTGAATTTGACCGGGCGAACGGGACACTTATCAATAGCGGCTTGATCCAAACCTCAGGTGTGAACGCCGATGGTGTTGAATTGGATAGCATAAATGGGGTGATCGAGAATTCAGGCCGCATACTGACAGCAGGCGAAATGGCCGACGGCATCCGGCTAGAGGAAAGCGGTGGACGGGCTTTGAACACCGGCACTGTCCAGACACTTGGCGCAGAAGCAATTGGCGTTCTTCTTGATGATGAGACCAGTTTTGTGAACCAAGGTAACATCCTGACACAGGGCGCATTATCAAACGGTGTCGAAATGAGGGGGTCAGATAGTATTTTCAATAATAGCGGCCTGATCTCTGCGACAGGTGAAAATGCGCTGGCTATTCTGGGCAGTGAGGACACGCAAACTGTGACGCTAGACGCGGGCTCTCAGATCATTGGTGCGATTGATCTGGGCGGTGGTGAGGATACGCTGAACGTTGGTTTGATCGGTTCTGCCGTGATGGAAATTGCAGGGGTTGAGGCGCTGAATGTCTCGGACCGGTTGGGCGTGATTGATCTGGGCGATCGGCAGGTTTTCATCGAAACCACGGGTCTTGCCGCCTTGGAAGGCGTGACGGACGCGGTGGCCCTGAACATCCATCGCAGCATTGATACCCAGATCACAACCGCTGGAACAGGTCCTTGGGCCAGCATTCTGGGCGAGGCGGGTGAAAGCGAAGGGTCTGACGATCAATTGGGCGTTTCCCACGACTTCGCCGGGATCATGGCCGGCTTTGACACCGCAATCGGCGCAACCCGGCTGGGTTTTGTCGGTGGTGTGACCAACGGCAACGTTACAACGGATGAACAATCTTATGACATCGAAAGCGAACGCGCCTTTGGTGGGGCCTATGTCATGATGCCCACCGCAATTGCCGACATCACCGGCAGCATCCTGTTCGGGGCCGAGGCGCATGACAGCACGCGCTTTGTGTTTGACAGCACCGCTGGGCAGCAAGACGCAACAGCAGATATCGATGGGCGGTTTATCAGCGCGGGCCTGACCGCACGCGGTGCCAGCTTTGATCTGGGCGGTCTGTCCTTGCGTCCCGTGGGCAGCGCGACATTCACCCAGACGCAGTTCGACAGCTACACCGAAGAGGGTGCGGGCGACACCAACCTGTCTTTTGACGAACGCACGGCACAAAGCCTGCATCTGCGCGGCCAGCTTGAAGCGGACTATATGCTGGGTGCGGTGCAAACGACCCTGCGGACGGGGCTGGATGCAGGATACACGCAGGCCGATGATGTGTCCGGTCGCTTGGATGACGCAGAATTCAGCGTGGCCGCCTTTAATGATGATGAAACTGTTTTGGGCGGGTTCGCGGGGGTCCGTGCGGTGTTGCTGGGCACTGATCAGGTCAGCGTCACCGGTGATGCGGAATACCGGTTTGCTGATGATGATACCGATGCTATCGCTGCTGGCCTCAATGTCAGCTTTCGGTTCTAATGTGATATCATCCGGCACCCGTCCGGACGGCACAATCAGGCTGCGCGTGTAATCGCGCAGCCTAGGATTTTGGCATCTCCCCACCCATGATCTTGACCTCGCGTTGCGGGAACGGAATGCTGATGCCGTGTTCCTGAAATGCGTCCCACAGGGCAAGATACACATTGCCCCGGATATTCGTCAGCCCGCCCGTGGGGTCCCTGATCCAGAACCGCAGGACATAGTCCACCGAACTGTCCCCGAAGTTGACGATATGGCAGACGGTGTTGCGGTGTTTCAGCACCCGCTCGACACTTTGTGCGGCCTCAATCGCGATCTTCCGCACCTCGTGCGGGTTGTCGTGATAGGCGGTGCCGAAGTTAATATCGAGCCGGACAAATTCGTTCGAATGGGACCAGTTCACCACCTGACCGGTGATCAGGTCCTCGTTCGGGATCAGGTATTCACGCCCGTCGCGCGTGACGACCGATACATAACGCGCACCCAGCGAGTTGATCCAACCAAACGTGTCGCCCAGGCTGATCACGTCACCCGGTTTGATCGACTTATCCAGCAGGATGATCACGCCCGACACCAAGTTTGACACGACCTTTTGCAGACCGAAACCAATACCGACACCAATCGCACCCGACAGAACGGCAAGACCGGTCAGATCAATGCCCAGGGCGCGCACGCCCAGAAAGAATGCCGCGCCGTAAAACGCGACTTGCACGCCTTTGACGATCAGCACCTGCATGGAGGGGCTGATGTCTTCGTTGCTTTTGATCTTGGCTGATGTGGTGGTGGTCAGGAACCGTGCCGCGGTGATCAGCACGCCCAGAATGACAAGGGCCTGAATGACCAGCAACAGCGAAAACCGGATCTCGCCCACGGTGAAACCGGCACTGTCAAGCAGTTGTTCGGCCGGCTCCAGCAGACCAAGGATGCGCAAGGTCACATAGATCCAGGCACCGTAACGGACCACTTTGCGCAGAAGCGGGCTTTTGATCAGCCGGGTCACAAAGACAACCAGCAACCATGCGAAAGCAAGCGTGCCGATAATACTCAGCAGATAGCTGCGGCTCGGCCAGGTGACCTCTCGCATGACAAAGATCGTGGCCCAGATCAGTCCGACAAAGAAGATCGCGCGCAGGCGTTGGTGGATGACCACCAGAATACGCATGCGCCATTTGGGCCAATCATGCCGCGACGCCATCCAGGCGCGAATACGTGGACCCAAAATGGCGCGCAGCAGATGGGCCAGCACAAAAAGCCCGATTGCGATGCCGATCTGATACAGGTTCCAGGTGCGAAACAGCCCCTCAACAACAGTTTGCGCCTGCCCCAGCAGGTCACTGCCAAGACTGATCACCTGATCGATGTCGCTTCTGCTTTCCGCAACCGCGTCATCGGGACCTTTCATATTGACGTGGCGCGACATACGGCTTCCTGTGTCGATTGATTGCGTGATCAGAGCTTTGCATGACGCGGCCTCGACAGGCAAGGACCGGGCCGTGTTCTGACCAAAAGGCAACGTTGGTAACCATAGCTGCACGGATTATCTTGTTGGGTGTGCAATGTCAGGTTAACAGTTGATTAGCGCAGCGATTGACGAGGCCCGGCTAATGGACATTACAATTCTTCTTGCTTTGCTTGGACTGGGTGCACTTCTTATTCCTGTTCTGGGCGGCGATGATGATGACGACGATCCCAAGGAAATTCGTGGGACCCCCGGAGATGATCAACTTAACGGCACAGCAGAGAGCGAGACGATTCTGGGCTTTCTGGGCGACGATGTTATCAATGGGAATGGCGGTCTGGACACGCTCAGAGGGAGCGGCGGTGAGGATGTGATTACCGGCGGTGAAGATCGTGATGTGATCTTCGGCGGTGCCGATAACGACCGATTGTTCGGACTGGGCGGGAATGACACAATCGAAGGTGGCGGCGGTATCGACTTTATTGATGCAGGCGCGGGCAACGATATTGTGCGGGCCGGTGATGGCGATGACGTTGTCTTCGGAAACACTGGCACGGATGTTCTGCGCGGTGAAGATGACAACGACGATCTGTTCCTATGGGGCGAGGGCGGACAGGCCTTCGGCGGCGATGGTGACGATGAACTTGTCATGGTAACAGGTCGCGGTCAGCTGGACGGTGTTGCGGGCTCAAATATATTCTATGCGCTGGCCAATGATGATGACGATCAGCAAACGGTGGCTATCATTCGCGAACTGGGTCTTGACGATGAAATCGTCATGACAATTGATACCAGTGACGCAAGCGCGGCCAATGCCGATCTTCTCGTGACAGTGACAGAGGGCACAATCAACGGCCTTGACGGCTACAACATCGAGGTGGCGTTCGCCAATCAAGCCGACGAACCGGGGCAGGGCGAAACGTTCGAGACCTCGCGTGCGTTTGTTCTGGGCCGGAGCCTGGATATCGAAACGGTAGTCGAGTCCGTTCGCGTTGACGTGACCGTTGACGCAAGTCTGTCCGTAGAAGGCGCACGACAGACTTTTGATGACGTCAAGGCAGGGGCGACCGCACCCGCTGCGACGAACCCCGTCATCACATAACATCGGAAGACCAGGCATCCGTACGTTCGTGCAACGCGGGTGCCTGAATTTGGTGTCAGTCCGATACTGGCTTTTTTATCAGACGCCGAAAAGCGCGTTCTCGTTGTCTCTGTAGTCGACAACCAGCTCAAAAATTGCCTGCACATCCCGCCTATCATTGTCGGCCCTTTGGCCAAAGCTTCCGGCGCATGCAACTGCAACCAGGGCAGCTTCTATTGGATTTCGTTGGCAGCTTGCATGACGCGTTCGGCTGGCAAACTGCGCAGATCCCTTGCGTCAGGTCGCTCTTGCGGCAATGAGTGCGGCGGTGTATCTCAGCAGTCATGAAAAAGGTTTTTGATATGGATGATCGCGCCCGCCTGCCGTGGCGGTTTTATGGCGCGTCCTGCACCATCCTTGCTCGGGGCTGACAGCCCCCCCCGTTTCCGCACGCCTGACCATTACTGACATTTGATACGGGAGAGGACGATGTCCCCCAAAACGCTCTATGATAAAATCTGGGACGCCCATGTCGCCCATGAAGCCGATGACGGCACCTGCTTGCTGTATATTGACCGCCATCTGGTGCATGAGGTGACAAGCCCGCAGGCCTTTGAAGGTCTGCGTTTGGCCGGGCGCAAGGTGCGCGCGCCTGAAAAGACGATTGCGGTGCCGGACCACAACGTACCCACAACCCCCGGTCGCGATGACCCAAAGAACATGACCGAAGACAGCGCAATTCAGGTGGCCGCGCTGGACAAGAACGCTAAGGATTTTGGTATCCACTATTATCCGGTCTCCGACGTTCGTCAGGGCATCGTGCATATCGTGGGTCCTGAACAGGGCTGGACCTTGCCCGGCATGACCGTTGTTTGTGGTGACAGCCACACCGCTACCCATGGGGCGTTCGGCGCGCTGGCCCACGGGATCGGCACGTCAGAGGTGGAACATGTGCTGGCGACGCAGACGCTGATCCAGAAGAAATCCAAGAACATGAAGGTCGAGATCACGGGCAAGCTGCGCCCCGGCGTGACGGCCAAAGATATCACCCTGACCATCATTGGCGAGACCGGGACAGCCGGCGGCACGGGCTACGTTATCGAATATATGGGCGAGGCGATCCGCGATCTGTCCATGGAAGGCCGCATGACGGTCTGCAACATGGCGATCGAGGGCGGCGCGCGCGCCGGGATCATCGCGCCGGATGAAAAGACATTTGAATACTGCATGGGCCGTCCGCATGCACCCAAAGGGGCCGCATGGGAGGCTGCCGTCGCCTGGTGGAAGACGCTTTATTCCGATGACGATGCGCATTGGGACAAGGTTGTGACGATCAAGGGCGAAGATATCGCCCCTGTCGTGACCTGGGGCACCTCACCCGAGGATGTGTTGCCGATCACGGCAAAAGTACCCGCAGCCGAAGACTTTGAAGGTGGCAAGGTTGGTGCGGCACAGCGGTCGCTCGATTACATGGACCTCAAGCCCGGCACGCCACTGTCAGAGATCGAGATTGATACGGTCTTTATCGGGTCCTGCACCAATGGCCGGATCGAGGATCTGCGTGCTGCGGCGGCGATCCTGAAAGGCAAGAAGAAGAAAGACGGGTTGCGGGCGATGGTGGTGCCGGGCTCTGGTCTGGTCCGTGCGCAGGCCGAGGAAGAGGGGCTGGCGGATATCTTCAAGGAAGCCGGTTTCGAATGGCGCCTTGCGGGCTGTTCGATGTGCCTGGCGATGAACCCCGACCAACTGGCCCCGGGTGAGCGTTGCGCGGCAACCTCTAACCGGAACTTCGAAGGGCGTCAGGGCCGCGGCGGACGCACGCATCTGATGTCGCCCGCAATGGCGGCGGCAGCAGCAATTACTGGGAAACTAACGGATGTGCGGGAGATGATGTAATGCGTTTGGCGGCTGGCTTGCTGTGTCTCTTGCCGGTCACTGCTTCTGCCCAAGGCGCTTGGGAGACGTGGGAAGCCGGAGAAAAGATAGTTGCAGGGATCTGCACCGAAGATGCGGATGAAACCTGTGTCCTTGTTTATTGTGAAATCGCTGATGGGGGTCCGCAAATTGCGCTGGTCAGTCTGGGCGCCTGGGGCGTGCAGGCCGGCGCCAAGGAAAACCTGACGCTCAGCATCGGTGGTGGTGCCGCGCAGGTGATCGAGGGCGAAATCACCGCGCCACCCGGATTCGGGCTCGAATTCTATGCCGTGACCGGCCCGCTTTCACAGGGGCAAATCAATGGCCTCAGGGCAAGTAGTGCGTTTACTTTGGGCTCGCAGGCGGGGGAAAGTGCGGCCTTGCCCTTGGCAGGATCATCCGCGGCGATCAGCCGGGCGCTGGCGCCATCATGTGGCTAGGCTTGCGGGCGGCGCGAACGAACAAACAAGGATTGCGGCGCTTGCCGCCGCAGGAACGACGATAACAATGACAACAATCGTGTCAGCCGCCCTGGTATTTGGAAAAGCCGACGGTGTCAGCGACATGATGAAAGGATCGACTCAATGCAGAAATTCACCAAACTCAGCGGCATCGCTGCGCCCTTGCCACTGGTCAATATCGACACGGATATGATCATCCCCAAACAGTTTCTGAAAACCATCAAGCGTTCCGGGCTGGGCGTGAACCTGTTTGACGAGATGCGTTACGACGATGACGGTAATGAAATTCCTGATTTCGTGCTGAACAAACCGCAATATCGCGATGCGCAGATCCTTGTGGCTGGTGACAACTTTGGCTGTGGATCATCCCGCGAACACGCCCCATGGGCGATTGCCGATTTCGGGATCACCTGCGTGATTGCCCCCAGTTTTGCAGACATCTTTTATAACAACTGCTTCAAGAACGGTATCCTGCCAATTGCGCTGCCGCAGGACCAGGTCGATATCTTGATTAAGGATGCCGAAAAGGGATCGAATGCTCGGATCGAAGTTGATCTGGAGGCGCAGACCGTCACCTCATCCGATGGAGAGGTTTTCAACTTCGCGGTCGACGCATTCAAAAAGCATTGCCTGATCAACGGTCTTGATGACATTGGGCTGACAATGGAAAAAGCGGCAGCAATTGACCATTTCGAAGCACAGGCCGCAGCGGCGCGTCCCTGGGTCTGATATGCTATCAAATCCGATGGGCCGACAGCGGCCCATCGTTGCGGTTGCAATAAAGCCTTATATCCACCATAGGCGGTATCTCGCTTGTGTGTTTTGCGTATAAATTGTGTTGCCCCTTATTTTTAGCACTTTGTCGCATGCCATGGTGCATCACGAATGCTTCAAACCATTGGACAATCCATTCTGTCCAACTAAGCTGTTAATATGTAAATATATGATTGTGCAGGGCTGGGGGGTGATAGCTTTGCCCGTCATTTAGAAGGTAATATTTGGTAGAACAGGACTGGCGACGGATGTTGCATCGTCCAAAAGAGGGTTAATTCGCAGTGTTTGCTCGACTACCAGGCGCCGTTGCACGCGCGATAATGGTCGTTATGTTGATCGTCATGCCATCCGCGCTTTTGGCGACCGGTGTCGATGATAACACACAGGTCATTGCACTTGTCGCGATTTTCGCGGCTCTCTTCACGATTGTGGAATACAGCTCCAGCAGCCCTAGCCTGGTTGAATTCCGCGATGCGCCTCCATTTAATCGCGTCCGCTTTTCGGCCTTGTTTGCAACGGTGCTTTGCTTGTCGGTGATCTTCCGGGGCTATGAAAATCCATCGACCATTACCGCGTATTTTCAGGCGAGCGGGACGCAGATCGGTGAGGCGATTGATTTCCCGTATTCGCCGGTCCGGCTGATGGTGCTGACGATGCCGCCGGATACTGATCCGGCTCTTGTCCAGAAACTGCGCGATGCGGCGGGTCTGAGCTATCTTATTTCGCTGTTCTCGATTATGTGGTTCATCATTCTCTTGCGACTGCACCATTGGCCTCGGCGCACGGGTGCTTTCAACGTATGGATCAACCTGCCGACATTCGATCCGACAGCGGGCGGTGACGTGGTACAGCGCTTGCAGCGGGACGGCCGTATTAACACAATCTTAGGGTTTCTATTACCATTCCTGATTCCAGCGATGTTAAAGCTGATCTCTCTGCTCGGAACACCGATCCAGCTTGATAACACACATACGCTGATATGGACGGTGACCGCATGGGCCTTTTTGCCGGCAAGTATACTGATGCGCGGCGTCGCACTCAGCCGGGTGGCGCAGATGATTCATATGCAGCGCAAAAAAGCATACGAACGCGCAGAAGACGATATGCAGGCGGCCTGATACTGGCCTTGCTGCCGATGATAGGGCAGGCCGACACAATCCGTATCGCCACCTATGCTGCACCGCTCAGCCGTGACGGGCCAGGGTTGTTGCTGCGCGATCTGCGCAAAGGTGATGACCCGCAAATCATCGCCGTGCGCGATGTTATTGCGCAGATTGATCCTGATGTGCTGGTCCTGACCGATTTTGACTACGACTTCGAAGGGCAGGCCCTGACGGCGTTTGCCGGGCTTTTTGATGACCGCTATCCCCACCGCTTTGCGCGCCGCCCCAATACAGGCATGGCGACAGGTCTTGATCTGGATCAGAACGGTCGCAGGGGCGAGGCGCGGGATGCGCAAGGTTACGGACGATTTGCCGGGGATGGGGGCATGGCAATCCTGTCGCGGCTGCCGGTCATGACCGATGATGTCACTGACCTTTCACATGTTCTTTGGCGCGACCTGCCGGGTGCCACTTTGCCACAGATAGACGATGCGCCATTTTTGCCGCCCGACCTTCAGGCTGTTCAGCGTCTTTCGACCTCCGGCCATTGGATTGTGCCGGTGCGACATGATGACGGTGCGATCTTCCATCTGCTGACCTTTGCGGCAACACCACCCGTGTTCGATGGACCCGAGGACCGCAATGGTCTGCGTAACCGCGATGAGCTGCGGATGTGGCAGGTCGTTCTGGATGGGGGTTTTGGGCCGGTGCCGGACAGCTTTGTCATCGCCGGCAATGCAAATCTGGATCCTGTAGCGGGTAACGGGTTGTCAGCGGCAATGGCCGATTTCTTGGATCATCCCGCCTTACAA
Source organism: uncultured Paracoccaceae bacterium (assembly GCA_947503965.1). GTDB lineage: Bacteria > Pseudomonadota > Alphaproteobacteria > Rhodobacterales > Rhodobacteraceae > Yoonia. Next base: position 9,924 of record CANNFU010000014.1, on the reverse strand, counting down.
GACCCGCTGCCTGGATTGCCAACGGCGGATTGGCCGGATGATGGGCCAGGTCATCTGCGGGTCAGCTATGTTTTGCCATCCGTTGATTGGCAAGTGGTCGACGCGGGCGTGTTCTGGCCCGCGCCGGATGATCCATTGGCAGGGTTACTCGGCAGCGATGGTCTGGCCACCGGTCCGCATCGTCTTGTTTGGGTGGATATCGCGCGGTAGGCCGCAAAGCATGACGTGATCCAACGGCGTTGGTCGGAAATCCGGCAGCAGCGCGTGAAACTTCGCCTCACCTATCTGATGCGACATGCTGTACAGATAACGCATCTCGCTCATTTCGCGGGCCAGTTCCCAAACCGGGCCCAGCAGACGCATCAGCCACCACGGAAACGATGTCATCCGGATATTCTGCCCCGTAGCGGTCGCGACCGCGTCGCGCAATTGGCGCGAGGTAAAGCTGTGGCCGGGAAAGGGGATATCTGCAAACGGCGCCAGATCATGGCGCATTTCAGCTAGCGCCAATGCGGCGCGCGCCCAATCCGGCACATAGGCGTAGGCCTGCATGGCATCAGGATCACCGACAGTGGTCAATTTGCCCTTGGCGATGTTACGCATGAACAACATGCTCATGAAATCGCCATTCCCTTTGGGGTCGATAAAGTTGCCCGCGCGCAGGATGATGGTGCGCACTTGGGCGGCTTTATAAGCCGCTTCCATCTCGACCCGGATTTTGCCCTTTCGTGTATGGGGACGCTGTGGTGTCGTCTCGTCCAGAAGGCCGGGCTGGTTGCCGCAATTGTAGATGTTGCCGGGAATGATCACCGTCGCACCACTTGCCTGCGCGGCCGCGATGACCTGTTCTGTGATCGCCGGAATCGTTTTCGCCCAGTTGTGGTAATTCGGCGGGTTCAGCCCGTTGACGATGACATCGGCGCCAGCCGCAGCCGCGATCATGTCGGTGCCGCGCTTGTAGTTGCGGACGGTCCAGCCCGCATTCCAAAACACATCTGCCGTGTGGCTGCCGATTTTGCCACTGGCACCAAGGATAAGCACTGTCTGGTTCATGGGATTGCTCCTGTTGATACGGTTGCAGGCAGGATGCGCTATTCAATTTGTAAAATAAATTGCCATAAATTGCAGATCATGTATTCATAAATGAATGGATAAATCACTCTCCTCGCTGGATTGGTCATTGGTACAGGCGTTTCTTGCTGTCGCAGAAGCCGGCAGCCTGTCTGCCGCCGCGCGGGCCTTGGGGGCAAGCCAGCCGACACTTGGCCGACAGATCAAGATGATCGAGACGCAGTTGGGTGCAGAGCTTTTTCACCGCCAGCCGCGTGGGCTTGCCCTGACCCAGACCGGCGCTGCACTGGTCGCCCCGGCCGAGGCCATGCGCGATGCGGTGCGCCAGATCACACTTACCGCTGCGGGCCAGCAGGCGCGGCTGGAAGGGACCGTGCGGATCACGGCGAGTGTCGCAACAGCCGTGATACACCTGCCGCCGATCATCGCCCGCATCCGCAGGCTTGAGCCACAGATCGCGATCGAACTGGTCCCCAGCGACGACACCCGCAATCTGCTATACCGAGAGGCGGATATCGCCGTGCGGATGTACCGCCCGACCCAGCTTGATCTGGTCACGCAGCATATCGGCGAAATCGCATTGGGTGTGTTTGCCGCAAAATCCTATCTGGCCGAGCGCGGCGTGCCGCAGAAGCTGGCCGACTTCGCCGCGCATGATTTTGTGGGTTACGATACCAACCCGGCCATCATCCAAGGATTCAAGGACGCCGGGATTCCGGTTGACCGTGATTTCTTCAAAACCCGGTGTGACGACAACATCGCCTATCTGGAATTGATGCGCGCCGGATGCGGGATCGGCTTTGCGCAAACCGGCATTGCCCTTGCAGATCCGGAGCTTGTCGAAATCGATATGGGCATTCCGATGCCCACTCTGCCGGTCTGGCTGACCGCGCACGAGGCGATGCGCCAGACCCCGCGTATCAGGCGGGTCTGGGATTTATTGGCGGACGGGTTGAAGCCGCTGGTATGCTAGACCAGAAGCGCGGACAGTTTGTCGAATGCCTGGTTCCAGCCACCTTCGCCGGCGCTGCCTTCGGGAACGCCGACATGGACCATTGTCATGACCGTGCGCCCGTCGACCTCGTCCAGATCAACGATCACTTCGGTGACGTCAGGTGCCCCTTCAGGCATTCCCATGTCTTGCGGAGAAATCAGCGTGCCGTCCGCGTCACACATGCTTTCGGTATAAACAAGGCGTCGGGGCGCATCGATTTCTTTATAAACGCCGGTGAACCACATGGTCATGGTCCGTTCGGGCGATTTCATTTCCATGCAGATCTTGCGGGTGCCGCCGATGGTCACGTCCATCTCGGCGGTGGGGACTATCATACCCATGGGGCCGTACCAGCGTTTGAACTGTTCCGGATCGGTCCACATAGCCCAGACGACATCGATTGGCGCATCGAATGCGCGGCGGATCTTTACCCAGCTTGGTTGGTCAGTCATCGTTGGTACCTTTCCGTTCAGTGATGATGCGGTCCATCGCGTCAAATCGCATGTCCCAGATGTGACGGTATTGATCCGTCCAGTGCGCCACCGCCTTCAGCGGTGTGGCATTCAAAGTGCAGGGCCTGAATTGTGCGTGACGGCCGCGCGTAATCAGCCCGGCATCTTCCAGCACCCGAATATGTTTTGAGATTGCGGGCAGGCTCATGTCGAATGGTTCCGCAAGCGTGTTAACCGTTGCCTCGCCCTGTACCAGCCGGGCCAGGATCGCCCGGCGTGTGGGGTTGGCCAAGGCGGCAAAGGCCGCGTCAAGTTGCTTATCATCGGTCATTCGACCTTAATAAACTAGTCAGTTAATTAATCAATAGGTTTAGTACAGATGTTCATATCTTGAACCTCTCGTCCTGGCGCGCTAGGGCCTGTGCGACATTTTCAACGAAGGACGGACCCATGCCAAACCCCTCTCTCTTGATCCTTGCCGGTGATGGTATCGGCCCCGAAGTCATGGATGAGGTGAAGCGGATCATCGCTTGGTTTGGCGATAAGCGCGACCTGACATTCGACGTGTCCGAGGATCTGGTGGGTGGCGCGGCCTATGACAAACATGGCGTACCTTTGGCCGACGAAACAATGGCAAAGGCGCAAGAGGTGGACGCGGTGCTGCTGGGCGCCGTGGGTGGCCCGAAATACGACGATCTGGATTTCAGCGTAAAACCGGAACGGGGCCTGCTGCGCCTGCGCAAGGAAATGGACCTGTTCGCCAACCTGCGTCCGGCGCAATGCTTTGACGCTTTGGCAGATTTCTCGTCTTTGAAAAAAGACGTGGTCGCGGGCCTTGATATCATGATCGTGCGCGAACTGACCTCGGGTGTCTATTTCGGCGAACCCCGCGGCATTCATATCGAGGACAACATGCGCGTGGGCATTAACACCCAGCGCTATACCGAAGCCGAGATCGAACGGGTCGCCCGCGCTGCCTTTGATCTGGCACGCAAGCGGTCGAACAAGGTCTGTTCGATGGAAAAAGCCAATGTGATGGAAAGCGGCATCTTGTGGCGCGATGTGGTGACAGAGGTGCATCAGGCCGACTATGCCGATGTCGAGCTGTCGCATATGTACGCGGACAATGGCGCGATGCAGCTGGTCCGCGCGCCCAAGCAGTTTGACGTGATCCTGACCGACAACCTGTTCGGTGACATCCTGTCCGACTGTGCGGCAATGCTGACCGGCTCGCTGGGCATGCTGCCCTCTGCCTCACTCGGCCTGCCCATGGCGAATGGGCGGCCCAAGGCGATGTATGAACCCGTACATGGATCAGCCCCCGACATCGCAGGGCAGGGCAAGGCGAACCCGATCGCGTGCATCCTGTCCTTTGCAATGGCGCTGCGCTATTCCTTCGACGAAGGGGCAGAGGCTGATCGGCTGGAAGCGGCAATCGAAAAGGTGCTTGCCGATGGCGCACGTACGGGCGATCTGATGGGCCCCGAAGGCGGCACACCGCTCAGCACGAAGCAGATGGGCGATGTGATCCTGCAAGCATTGGACGCCAGCGTGTGATACAGTTGCGGGCGTATTGTGCGGACGATGCGCACGATATGCTGGCAATGAATCGGCATCTGCTGGCGTTTTACAATCTGACCGCTGCGACCGCGGCAGAAGAAGCACAGTTGATCGAGCTTTTGAACAAAGGCAGGCATCTATCATGTGAACTGGCCTATGTTGACACAAAGCCCGCTGGCTTTGCCACGTGGGTTCTGACCTTTCCGGCGGGCACAGGGACAGCGTTGTTTATGAAAGAGCTGTTCGTCGTGCCATCCATGCAAGGGCGGGGTGTGGGCAAGGCTTTGATGGCGCATCTTGTGAGTATCGCCAAGGCAAACGGATGCAAACGCGTGGATTGGCAAACAGATGGTGACAATGCAGCTGCGCAGGCGTTTTATGCGTGTATGGGGGCGCCGGTCATTAAAAAGATCAGCTATCGGTTGACTGCCTCGGATTTTGATACATTTGCCGGCTAACGCGGCGGCGGTAGACGAAGGATAAACGCATGTCCCCCAACGCCAAAGGCGCAATACTCGCACTGTTCGCTTTCGCCATTTTCTCGACCCATGATGTCGTTGTCAAAATCCTGGGTGGTACCTATTCGCCCTTCCAGATCGTGTTTTTTAGCGTGCTGCTCAGCTTCCCGCTTGCCACTGTGATGCTGATGCGCGACGCAAAGCCCGGCACGCTGGTGCCGGTTCACCCGTGGTGGTTAGGGCTGCGCACCGTGGCTGCCGTGGTCACGGGGGTTTCGGCGTTTTATGCGTTCTCGGTACTGCCGCTTGCGCAGGTCTACGCGATCCTGTTTGCGTCGCCGTTGCTGATCACTGTCCTTGCGATCCCGGTTCTGGGTGAAAAGGTCCGGCTGCGCCGATGGTTGGCCGTGATCGTGGGTCTGATTGGCGTGCTTGCCGTGCTGCGGCCGGGGCAAACGGACTTTTCACTGGGCCATCTGGCGGCGCTTGCTGCGGCCATTGGTGGATCTCTCGCCTCTATCGTGGTGCGCAAAATCGGGAATGAAGAACGCCCGGTTGTCATGTTGCTTTATCCGATGGTGGTGAACTTTATCGTGATGGCCTGCGCGTTGCCTTTTGTCTATCAACCGATGCCGATCGAGCATCTGGGCCTGCTTGCCGTGATTGCGACATTTGCCTGGATCGCAAGCCGCCTTGTGATCGCCGCCTATCAGACGGGCGAGGCAGCCATCATCGCGCCAATGCAATACAGCCAGATCATCTGGGCGACGATTTTCGGCTTGCTGTTCTTTGATGAAACCATCGACATGCCAACCGGGATCGGTGCAGGGATTATCATCGCAAGCGGCATGTATATCGTGCTGCGCGAAAGCCGGGCAGGCACGTCCGAGAACACGCCGGTGCTGCGCACCCGGTCGCGCTCGGAAACGGCGACGACGCCGCGGGTGTCGTTATTCATGCGGTTCTCGGGCAAGACACCGCCGCGCCAGGACTAACCTTACTGCGCGGCCATCTGCTGTTGCGCCTCTGGCGGGGCAAAACTGCGCGGGTTCGCGCGGGCCCAGCGTTCGCGGTAGATGGGGTTATCCTCGCCATCATCCAGCAGAAAGCCTTCGCGCAGATAGGTGTAGACATCTGCCGCCTCGGTCATCTGGCCATCGCCGCGCCGGGTCATGAAATGATAGGGTAAAAATCCGCAGGGGTCATCAAGCCCCGCAGCACCGGCCATTTCGCCCAGGGCTTTCAGGGTATTGGCATGGAACCGGGCGACCCGTTGGCTTTTGTTTTGCACATTCAGCGCTTTCTGCCGCAGCGGGTCCTGTGTTGTCACACCGACAGGGCAGTGGTTGGTATGGCAGGCCTGCGCCTGAATACAGCCGATGGCAAACATGTACCCGCGGGCAGAGTTGCACCAATCCGCCCCCAGCGACAGGGCGCGCGCGATATCAAAGGCGCTGACGATCTTGCCGGCTGCACCGATTTTGACCTCGTGCCGGATGCCCGCGCCGCGCAGGGTGTTGTGCACGAATGTCAGGCCTTCAACCATCGGCATGCCCACATGATTGGCGAATTCCAGTGGCGCTGCACCGGTACCGCCTTCGGTCCCGTCCACCACGATAAAATCGGGGATGATCCCGGTTTCCAGCATTGCCTTGACCATGCACATGAATTCGCGCCGATGCCCGATGCATAGCTTGAAACCAACCGGCTTGCCGCCTGACAGATCGCGCAGCTGGCCAAGAAACTGCATCAGTTCCATCGGGTTGGAAAACGCGCTATGTGCGGCGGGCGACACGCAATCGACGCCCATCGGGATGTCACGCGCCTCCGCGATCTCTGGCGTGATCTTGGCGGCGGGCAGCATGCCACCGTGGCCGGGCTTGGCCCCTTGGCTGAGCTTGAGCTCGATCATCTTGACCTGATCATCGGCGGCCTGCTGGGCGAATTTTTCAGGGTTAAAGGTGCCGTCATGATTGCGGCAGCCAAAATACCCGGACCCTATTTCATAGATCAGATCACCCCCACCTTCGCGGTGATACCGGCTGATCCCGCCTTCGCCGGTGTCATGAGCAAAACCACCGATCCGTGCGCCTTGGTTCAACGCCGAAATCGCATTGGCAGACAGCGAGCCAAAGCTCATCGCCGAGATGTTGTAAAGCGAAGCACTATAAGGCTGTTTGCATTTCGACCCACCCACCATCACGCGAAAATCGGTGTCTTCAAGATGGGTCGGCTGCACCGAATGGGTCAACCAGGAATAGCCCGCCTCATACACCAGTTCGTGGCTGCCAAAGGGGCGTTTATCCTCGGCCCCCTTGGCCCGCTGATAGACGAGTGAGCGTTGTTCGCGGCTAAAGGGCTGTTCGTCTTGATCGCTTTCGATCAGATATTGGCGGATTTCGGGGCGAATCTTTTCGAAAAAAAAGCGGATATGCCCCAGCACCGGATAGTTGCGCAACACCGCATGACGTGTCTGGCGGACATCATGGATGCCCAATGCGGTCAGGCCCGCGAAGATGGCAAAAAAGACAAAAACCCACGGCACCCAGAAACCGACAAAGAAACAGATAACGGCCAAAATGGCCACCAGCACAAATGTCGCGTAGCGCTGCAACGAGATCAATTCACGCACAAGCAGGCCCTCCCTTTTGGGCTACATTAGGCTTCGACTTTGATGAACGAAAGGTTGTTTTCGCATCACTTTTTGCGGATCAGCTGAAAACAGCGTCAGAAATCGGGCGTCACCCCGGGCAGATCCAGTGATTTGATCAGATCGCGCAGTTCCTGCCGGGCGGCGATGTTTGAGATATTCATCCCCTTCACCCCGATATCGCGCAAATCCAACAGGGTCAGACCACGCGGGAACAGCTCGCGAAAGATCACGCGCTCATTAAAGCCCGGCGCGGTGCGAAATCCGATCCGCTTGGCCAGTTTGGTAATCGCGCGATGCATTTTCTCCTTGTTCACCATGGCCTGTGCGCCCAACCGGTTACGCACCACGATCCAGTCGATCGGCTTCAGACCTGCCTGCGCGCGCAACTGCCGCGCGTTCCATACCATTTCGGAGTAAACGGACGGGCCGGTGATTTCCTCACCATCGCTGTCCACATGGGCCAGCAGATCAAAATCAATAAAACTGTCGTTCAGTGGCGTGATCAGCGTGTCGGCAAGGCTATGTGCCACCTGGCTCAGGCGCGTATGTGACCCGGGGCAGTCGATCAGGATAAAGTCGCAATCGGCCTCCATCTTCGCTACCGCCATTGACAGACGATGGTCATAGGCGTTTTCCCCCGGTTTCAGTGCGCCCTGATCAATATCGGGTAGCTCCTGATAACGCGGGCTTGGCAGATCAAGGCCCTTTTTCGCCAGAAATGTCTGCCGGTTGGTGACATAGCGGCCCAGTGTTTTTTGACGCAGATCAAGGTCAAGCGTGCCGACAACATGCCCCATCCGGGCAAGTGCTGTGGCCACATGCATCGACACGGTCGATTTACCCGCGCCACCCTTTTCATTGCCCACAACGATAATATGCGCCACGGTGCGGCCCCCAACCTGACTGTCTCGGCGGACTATATGATGTGGTTCGAGCAAGGGAAAGCACAGCATGGCGGTGTTAAGTGAATTTCCTGTGGATAGATTGCAATGTGGTAATGATGCGTGCCGGGCCGCAAAAATGGTCAACGCCCTTGACTTATGCAGCCGCACCCCTCATCTGCTGTCCAACCGACGCAGCTGCCGCGTGAGCAGAGCGGGACAAGATGTCCAACGCAAAGTGCGTCGTTTGAATTTCAGGTTCCCACATCACGCAGGGGTCCCGCGCCAGATCGGCGCCCGGACAATGCGGTCTTGGCTGTCAGCATATTGGCGCAACCTTGCACGGGCTTCATCGCATGATGCGGTGGGCCAAATGATATGCGCGGGCCGTGTGCCCGCAACAGATAGGATATCCATTCATGGATTTTGACATGCTGGGCCTTGCGCCCCGACTTGTAAAAGTACTCAAAGAACAAGGGATCACCGATCCCACACCCATTCAAACGCAAGCCATTCCACACGCCATGAATGGCCGTGACGTGATGGGTCTGGCCCAGACCGGGACAGGCAAAACCGCAGCCTTCGGGCTGCCGATGATCAACGCACTGCTCAAGGCAGGCACAAAGCCCGCGCCCAAGACCGTGCGCGGTCTGATCCTTGCGCCGACACGCGAACTGGCCAAACAGATCGCCGACAATCTGACCGCCTATACCAAGGGCACACATCTGAAAGTCGCACTGGTCGTTGGCGGGGCAGGGATCGTGGCCCAGACCAAACGGCTTGCGGGCGGCGTCGACCTGTTGGTCGCGACACCCGGTCGCCTGATCGACCTGTTGGACCGGCGCGCCGTGCGTCTGGATGAAACGGTCTATCTGGTCCTGGACGAGGCTGACCAGATGCTCGACATGGGCTTCATCCACGCCTTGCGGCAGATCGCGCCGCTGCTGGCAAAGGATCGCCAGACCATGATGTTCTCGGCCACCATGCCGAAGCTGATGAACGAATTGGCGAACACATACCTGACCGATGCGGTCCGGGTGCAGGTGAACCCGCCGGGACAAGCCGTCAAGAAAATTAACCAGTCGGTGCATTTCGTGGCACAAGCGGCCAAGCTGGATTTGTTGATCGAGCTTCTGGATGCGCACCGGGATGAACTGGCACTGGTCTTTGGGCGGACGAAACATGGCTGCGAAAAGCTGTATAAAGTGCTTGAGAAAAAGGGGTTCGCTGCCGCATCCATTCACGGCAACAAAAGCCAGGGACAGCGTGAACGCGCGCTTGCCGCCTTTAAGGCAGGCAAGGTGCGGGTGCTGGTCGCCACGGATGTGGCCGCACGCGGCATCGACATTCCTGATGTGCGCCATGTCTATAACTATGACCTGCCGAATGTGGCCGAAAACTATGTCCACCGGATCGGGCGGACGGCGCGTGCCGGTGCCGATGGGGCGGCTGTGGCATTGGTCGCACCGGACGAGATGATCGAGCTGCAGGATATTGAAAAGGCGATGAAGGAAACGATTCCCGTCGCTTCAGGTCGGCGGTGGGAGGTCCAGCCGGGTCAGAAAAAACGGCCCAATGGCGGCGGCGGTGGACGACGCGGCGGTGGCGGTGGCCAACGGCAAGGCAAGCCCGGTGGCGCGAAACCCGGCGGGCAGCGTCGGCGCAGCGGTGGCGGCAATCGGTCACGCGGGAAATCCGCGGCCTGAGGCGGTTGGGGAACTGATGTCTAATGTTGATGATGCCCCACCGTTTGGGCGAGGTCGCATATCCGAATAAAAGTCAGGTTTGATGAAGGTTTTCTGATGCGGGCCATAGTGCGGCCTTTCGGCTTGGTTCGACTGTGGCCCGCGTTGGA
>CANNFU010000013.1 GCA_947503965.1 uncultured Paracoccaceae bacterium | reverse complement strand
CTGAGCCTGAGCCTGAGCCTGAGCCTGAGCCTGAGCCTGAGCCTGAGCCTGAGCCTGAGCCTGAGCCTGAGCCTGAGATCGCCCGTGAAGACCCTGATGAGGCGCCAAAGGCGGTACCGGTTGAGGAACCGAAACCGCTTCAACTTGATGTCGATTTGGCCGCACCCTTGGCTGATGCCCCCGCGCCGAAGCCCGAAAGGAAAGGCCTGTTGGGTCGCCTTTTTGGGAGTGGTGAGGCGAAGACTGTCGTGCGCCGCACCCTCGATGACGACATGCTGGAACAATTGGAAGAACTGCTGATCACGGCGGATATGGGCGTGGATACAGCACTGCGCGTCACGGCAAACATGGCCGAGGGGCGGTTGGGCAAAAAGCTGTCCGTGCCGGAGATCAAGCAATTGATGGCCAATGAGGTGGCCCAGATCATGGAGCCTGTGGCGCGGCCCATGCCGCTTTATGCCAAGAAACCGCAGGTGGTTCTGGTCGTTGGTGTGAATGGCGCGGGCAAGACGACGACAATTGGTAAACTTGCCAGCCAGTTTCGTGCGGCAGGCAAGAAGGTTGTGATTGCGGCAGGCGACACGTTCCGCGCTGCCGCTGTGGAACAGTTGCAGGTCTGGGGTGATCGCGCTGGCGTGCCGGTATTGACTGCACCCGAAGGGTCCGATCCGGCCAGTCTGGCGTTTGATGCAATGGCTCAGGCGCAAGCCGATGGAGCTGATCTTTTGATGATTGATACGGCAGGACGGCTGCAAAACCGGGCTGATTTGATGGAAGAACTGGCCAAGATTGTGCGGGTCATTCGGAAAAAAGACCCCGATGCGCCGCATAACACGCTGTTGGTGCTGGATGCGACGACCGGGCAGAATGCGCTCAACCAGGTGAAGGTGTTTCAGGAGCTGGCGGATGTATCGGGGCTGGTGATGACCAAACTGGATGGGACTGCAAAAGGTGGCGTGCTGGTGGCGCTGGCGGATAAATTCGGCCTGCCGATCCATGCCATTGGTGTGGGCGAACAGATTGATGATCTTGCCCCGTTTGATCCTGAAGAGTTTGCAGCCGCCTTGGTAGGGCTGGAGCAGCCTCGGTGAGATTTTGATCGTTGGCTGGCAGAGTGTGCATTTGGCGAGGATCAGGCGGCCCTTGTCGCGTGACCGATGTGGCGCAATCCGCATGTTTTTCATAACGCTGGTTGCATTCGGCGCGGTCATCGCGGACATGAACGCTGAGGGAGATATCCATGGCTGAAAAGACTGTTAATCCGGTGCTCAAGCAGGTGCTTGAACTGGGGCCTACGCTTGCGTTTTTCCTGATCTATTTGCGTATCAAGGATGATACATTCACGTTTGGTGGGATCGAATATACCGGGTTTATTGTTGCCGCTTTGATCTTTGTCCCGATCCTGCTGGCGGCAATGGGTATTTTGTGGCTATTGACCGGCAAGCTGAGCCGAATGCAGATTTTTACCGCCTTTATGGTCATCTTTTTCGGTGGGCTGACCGCCTATTTCAACGATGAGCGGTTCTTCAAGATGAAGACCACCATCGTCTACGGCTTCATGGCAGCATTGTTGGGCATCGGCTTGTTGCGTGGGCGAAGCTATCTGCAATACGTCATGGAAGAGTTTTTGCCGATGCGCGCAGAAGGCTGGATGATCTTCACGCGCCGCCTGACCTATCTGTTTGCAGGCCTTGCGGTTGCGAATGAGATTATCTGGCGGACGCAAAGCACCGAAACCTGGGTCAAACTTGAAACCTTTGCCTTTCCTGCGGTGCTTTTCGTGTTTCTTTGGGTGCAGATTATCGGCCTCCAGAAATACCTGATCGAAGAACCGGATACAGCTGAGGACTAACGCATCTCAACAAGGCCATGTGAGGGCCTACCGTATGTGTCGCCTTTACGTCCGTCGCGGCGATACCGCAATGTGTCAACCTGAACGTCGGTGATTTGCGGGCGGAAGGTTATACCGACATAGCCGTTTGAGGCCCATTGCACCACAGCAGGTGCACGCAGGCTGAGGATTTCGATTTCCACCTTGTCGCCGCGTCGCAGGTCACGCAGTCCTTCGATACGTGCGCCGATATTGTTGACGTCAATGACATGACCGCTTTGCGGGCCTGTGGGTGTGCGCAGTTTTGTCGGAAACTGCGTGCGATAACGATGTGGACGATACTGCATTACGAAGCCTTCACTCGTGTCAAACAAGCGCAGGATTACGTCAACAGCGCTAATAAATCGTTACGATGGCTTTTGAAAAAGCACGTTCTGCGCCGTGCTGTCCTTGCGGAAATCGCCACGCTTTTCCGCTGCCAGCGCACGTCCCCGCTGCACACCGGGCCGGGCCCCCATCCAGTCCAGCCAGCGCGCCATATGCGGTTTGTCGTCAAGCGTTTGCTGTTGCCCCTCCCACAGCGATGCCCAGCCCCAGATCGCGATATCGGCGATGGAATAGAAATCGCCCGCCACAAACTCATGCTTCGCCAATTGCCGGTCCAGCACACCATAAAGCCGGGCGGTTTCGCCACGATACCGGTCCTTGGCGTAGGGCAGATCATTGGGCGGGTCCATCGCGGGGGCGTATTTCAGGAAATGATGCGCCTGCCCAGCCATCGGCCCAAGGCCGCCCATCTGCCACATCAGCCACTGATCCACGGCAACCCGGTCCCGTTCGGTCGCGCCGTAGAACTGCCCGGTCTTGCGCGCCAGATATTGCAGGATGGCCCCGGATTCAAAAACCGAAATGGGTGCCCCGTCCGGCCCGTCAGGGTCAATGATCGCAGGCATCCTATTATTGGGTGAAATGGCCAGGAATTCCGGCTTGAACTGATCCCCGGCCCCGATATCGACCACATGCAGGGTATAGGGCAGGCCCAACTCCTCCAGCATGATCGAGATCTTCCAGCCATTCGGCGTGGGCCAGAAATACAGGTCGATGGGCTGGGTCATGGCGAGCTCCGCGGCTGATTTAGGCCAGCATGACAATTGGCGCCGAAAGCGCAAGATAATGCGGTGCATCTTGGCGCGATGGGTCGGCGCACATAGATGACAGCAATGAAGGTTTTGCATCTGCTCCTGTCTGCCTTTGCCGGGCTTTGGCCCGGTGCCGCCCCTGCCGACATCGCCCCGGCTGAGTGGGTCCAGCAGGCGCTGGACAAGACACGCGCCCCCGGTATCGCTATGGGCGTCAGCAAGAACGGACAGGTCGATATCGCCGCGGCGGGCCTGCGGGCGCGGCACCATGACGCCAACGTGACCCCGTCCGATTTGTGGCATATCGGGTCGAACACCAAATCGATGACGGCCACACTGGTTGCGCGAATGGTCGAGGCCGGGTTGATCAACTGGGACGATACGGTCGGTGCGGTCCTGGGCGATAATATCACCGTTGATCCGGCCTTTGCTAATGTCACCTATGCTGACCTGCTGACCCATCGCTCCGGTTTGCGGGCAAATATCGGGCTGGCGGACACCCGGCGGCTGACCGGAACACTGGCAGAGCGGGACATGATGGCGGACCGGCTGCGTTATGCCGCATCGGTCCTGTCAGAACCGCCCAATGGCAACAAGGGTACATTCCTCTATTCCAACGCGGGCTATGTCGTGGTCGGGGCCATGTTGCAGCAATCAACCGGGCAAAGCTGGGAAACGCTGATCAGGACCCATGTGTTCGACCCGCTTGGCATGTCCTCGGCAGGGTTCGGTGCACCGGGATCGCCCGATGTGGTGGATCAGCCGCGCGGGCATCGGGGGCTGCGCGTCAGGGCCGTGCCGCCGGGGCCTGCGGCCGACAATATCCCTGCGCTGGGCCCGGCAGGGACGGTACACGCTAGTGTCGCTGATATGCTGACATATCTGCAGGCGCATGCGTTGCGGGACACCGGTTTCCTGAACGCCGACAACTGGGCGCGACTGCAGACGCCCATGGGTGACCGCTATGCCATGGGATGGATGGAGACCCCGCAAGGGTGGCTGGCCCATGACGGGTCCAACACGATGTGGTACGCGACCGCGGGCTTTGTGCCGGGGACAGACCGCACCGTTTTCATGGCGGCGAATTTTGCCGGTTGGGGGTCCGTCGCCCGCATGATGGGGCGCGGGGCCATCGGCGCATTGGAGGATTGACGCCAGCGCAGCCGGGGCGTATGCCGTGGCCTGTGGCGATTTGTTACCGGATTGCGGGCCACGTTAAATATGCTGCTAAAGAGGGTTGCGGGTTTTCATACCCCGATACCTTTTCCCGGTGTCGGGGTTTTTTAATGCGCTCTCGGGTGTGAGGAATGACAATGAAGACATGGAACAAACGCACCAAAGCGGTGCATGCCGGGACCCGCCGGAGCCAGTATAATGAGGTGAGCGAGGCAATCTATCTGACCCAAGGCTTTGTCTATGACACAGCCGAAGATGCCGAGGCCCGATTTATCAAGGCCGGCGATGATGAGTTCATCTATGCCCGCTATGGTAATCCCACCGTGGCAATGTTTGAGGATCGCATTGCGGCGCTGGAAGGGACCGAAGACGGATTTGCGACTGCCTCTGGTATGGCGGCAGTGAACGGCGCGCTCGCATCCATGCTGCGTGCGGGGGATCACGTGGTGTCGGCGCGTGCCCTGTTCGGGTCATGTCTGTATATTCTGGAAGAGGTTCTGACCCGATACGGGGTCGAGGTGACGTTTGTGGACGGTACCGATCTGGCGGCGTGGAAGGCTGCGATCCGGCCGGATACCAAGGCGGTTTTCTTTGAAAGCATCTCGAACCCCACGCTGGAAGTGATTGATATCAAATCTGTTTCCGATTTAGCCCATGCCGTGGATGCGACCGTTATCGTTGATAATGTTTTCGCCACCCCGGTGTTTTCTGACGCGCTTGTGCAAGGTGCTGACGTGGTCGTCTATTCTGCGACCAAGCATATCGACGGGCAGGGCCGTGCGCTGGGCGGCGTGATCCTGGGCAGCAAGGAGTTCATTCGTGGCACGGTGGAGCCCTACCTGAAGCATACCGGCGGGGCGATGTCGCCGTTTAATGCCTGGATCATGCTGAAGGGGCTTGAAACGATGGAATTGCGTGTGCGGGCACAAACCGACACCGCATTGAAACTTGCGACGGCCTTGCAGGCGGACGGTGCTTTGCAACAGGTGATTTACCCCGGCTTGCCTGATCATCCGCAGCACGCGCTGACCGTCGCGCAAATAGGCGCGGGTGGCACCGTGCTGGCAATTGATGCAGGATCACAGGCTGCGGCGTTTAAGCTATTGAATGCGCTTGAGATTGTCACAATCTCGAACAATCTGGGCGATGCGAAGTCGATCGCAACGCATCCGGCGACCACGACCCATCAGCGGTTGTCCGAAGAGGTCAAGGCGATGCTGGGCATCACCCCGGGATTGATCCGCCTGAGCGTGGGATTGGAAGATCCGGGCGATCTGTTGGCGGATTTGCGCGCGGCTGTCGCGGCTATGTGACGTGGTGACGTGTAGCCCCAAAAGTGGTTAATATGAAATCACTTAGCCCTTCGAAAGGCGGTCCTGATGACTGATCCGCGCCCCGAATTATTGCGTATTTACAAAGATATCATTGGAAATGCCGATGATGCGCCCCATCTAGCGGGGTCTAACGCACCGACAGGGGGCTCAGATATGAATATCCACTCACCTGACATGGATCGGGAACCGACCCGCGAAGAGGCTGAAGCGGCCTTGGCCTTGCTGCGCCGCTGGGCGGTCGATGTGACGGCTGAAGAGGTGGCGACGCTTGATCCACTGGTGTCGCGGTTGATCCCCGGTCAGGAAGTGTCGAATTACCCCGCGCTGGCGCGTGCTTACCCCGATGCGTTTGAGGTGGATGAGGCTTATAAGGCGTCTATGCCGGACCTGCAGAACGGTCCGTCCAGTCTGATCAAAGGCGCGCAGCAGCAGATCCAGCATGTGGGGATTTCGAATTTCCGCCTGCCGATCCGCTTTCACACCCGAGACAATGGCGACCTGACGCTGGAAACATCCGTCACCGGCACCGTGTCGCTTGAGGCGGAAAAGAAGGGCATCAACATGTCCCGGATCATGCGGACATTCTACAAACATGCTGAAGAAACCTTTAGCTTTGAAGTGATCGAGCGGGCGCTGGATGCCTACAAGTCGGATTTGGAGAGCTTCGACGCCCGCATTCAGATGCGCTTTAGCTTCCCAATGAAGGTCGACAGCCTGCGTTCTGGTCTGTCGGGCTATCAGTATTACGACATCGCGCTGGAATTGGTCGAGAGTGCAGGTGTACGCAAGAAGATCGTGCATCTGGATTATGTCTATTCGTCGACCTGCCCATGTTCGCTGGAGCTATCCGAGCACGCCCGCCAGTTCCGTGGTCAGTTGGCTACGCCGCATTCGCAGCGATCTGTGGCCCGGATTTCGGTGCTGCTTGAAGACGGCGCAGAGGTGCTGTGGTTCGAAGACCTGATTGATCGTGCGCGAACGGCTGTGCCGACTGAGACGCAAGTGATGGTCAAGCGCGAGGATGAACAGGCCTTTGCAGAGTTGAACGCGGCCAACCCGATCTTTGTTGAGGATGCGGCGCGTCTGTTTACCGAGCAATTGCAACTGGATACCCGGATCTCTGATTTCCGCGTGATCGCAAGCCATCAGGAAAGCCTGCACAGCCACGATGCAGTTTCGGTGCTGACCGAGGGTGAGACATTTGCCGCAGAGAGCCTTGATCCGCGGCTGTTCCAGTCACTGTTCCACGTCGGATAAGTCAGTCGGTCGCCGCAATGGTGACCGGCAGGGCGCCGATGCCTTCGATCGCGACCGTCACCTCTTGCCCAGCCTTGATGGGGCGGGCGCCAATCGAAGTGCCGCAGGCGATGACGTCGCCGGGTGAAAGCGTCATGTCGGCCGAGAGTTTGCTGACGATTTCTGCCGGTGTCATGATCATGTCAGATGCCGGGTAAGACTGCCTTTCGCGGTCGCCCACCATCACCTTCACTGTCAGGTCTTCCCAGTTCACGTCTGTCTGGATCACCGGGCCGATCACGCCGAAGCCATCATATCCCTTGGCGCGGGTCCATTGTGGGAAAGACGGATCCGCGTTCAGGATATTGAGGGCCGTGATATCGTTCACGCAGGTGTAGCCAAAAATGGCGTCTTCCGCCTCGGACACGCTGATATTGCTGCAGGTTTTGCCGATGACGATGCCCAATTCACCTTCGAATAAGACACGGCCCAAATCGGGCGGCAACGTTACTGTCGCACCCGGTCCGGCGAGTGAGGAGAGCGGTTTTAGAAAGTAAAGCGGGTGTTCCGGCGTGTCCCAGCCGTTGCGTTCGGCGGCCGCTTTGAAATTGTTCCACAATCCGATGAATTTGCCGGGGATGCATGGCGGCAGCATCGTGCTGCCGCTCAGCGGAACCGGATCGCCAGCGCTTTCTTCCGCGCCCAGTGCGGCACGCGGGTGCAGCATATCGCCCTCAATGACGCCGGTGATGATTTGCCCGTCGTCTGACCTGATGCGTGCCCATTCCATATGTCGTCTCCTGCCCTCAGTTTCCGGGCAGAAGGTGCAACTTTAACGAAACCGCCGCAAGGCGATTTGCTAGGCCCTTACCGGCAGCTTGACAGCACTGGCGTAGCAGCCCAGAACCAGATCCCAGCCTTTCAGGTAGCTGTTGCTGACGGCGTCGGCAGTATCGCCGAGGATATCAAAGCCGCCATGGGTTAGGTCGCAGCGCGTGCCATCCTCTGTTTCGGTGAAGGTCACGGTCACGACGGTCGCTTCCTTTGGGTCGCGCCCGGGATGCCATGTGAAGGAGAGGAATTTGCCCGGGTCATATGCGACCAGCTTGCCCCAGATGTTGGTGCTGCCATCTGCGCCGGTTTCGATGATGTCGCCATCCTTGTGATCAGGAAAGGCCACTTTTGCCTGCGCGCCAGTCACTGAAAACGGGTCCTTGGGCCACCATGTGTCCATATCGCTTGTGAAAAGCGCAAAGGCATCGGCCGGGCTGAGCGGAACAGTTAGCGTTTTTTTGATCGGGTCATTCATGTGGATTTTCCTTTTGCTTTTTCTTCGGCGGCGCGGGCGAAAGCGGCAAGTGCGTCATCCCAGAGCGTGTCCAGATAGCGGCGCAATTCATCCACACCTTCGGGTGCAATGGCATAGACACGCCGATTGCCCGTGGGCGTGACCGATAGCAGACCCGCATCTGACAACACTTTCAGATGTTGGCTGACCGCGGGGCGGCTGACACCCATGCCATCGGCGATGGCCCCAACGGGCAGGGGACCGGTGCGCAGCTTGTCGATAATGACGCGGCGTGTCGGGTCGGCAAGGGCGGTGATTGCATCTTGGTAGGCCATAACTTACCGTAAGTCATCGCTTACGATTCGTCAAACCTTTCGTGCGCCCTTGAAGCCCCTGACCCCCAACACTAAGACTCTGTCAGGATATTTGAAGTAGGACGGTGATCGTCCAAATGTGAGGCAGTAAATATGCAAGACCCCGTCGAGACCTATATGAACCTTGTCCCAATGGTGGTCGAACAGACCGCACGGGGTGAACGCGCCTACGACATCTTTTCGCGCCTGCTGAAAGAGCGGATTATTTTCGTGAATGGCCCCGTCCATGACGGGATGAGCCAGCTGATCGTCGCCCAGTTGCTGCATCTGGAGTCGGAGAACCCGAAAAAAGAGATCAGCATGTATATCAACAGTCCCGGTGGCGTGGTGACATCCGGTTTGTCGATCTATGACACGATGCAATACATCAAACCGAAGGTCAGCACGCTGGTCATCGGGCAGGCGGCCTCAATGGGATCGTTGCTGTTGACCGCAGGTGAGCCGGGCATGCGGTTTTCATTGCCAAATTCCCGGGTGATGGTGCATCAGCCATCAGGCGGGTATCAGGGCCAGGCGACCGACATCATGATTCACGCCGCCGAGACGCAGAAATTGAAGACGCGGTTGAATGAAATCTACGTGAAGCATACCGGCAATACGTTGAAGAAAGTCGAGGCCGCATTGGAGCGTGACAACTTTATGTCACCTGAAGAGGCAAAAGACTGGGGCTTGATTGACGAGATCGTCGAAAACCGGGCAAAATCGGACGAGTAAACGGTTTCTTAACGCTCCGTCCACATGATCATTTTGACATTGTGGACCTTGGCGGGCTGTCCTAGTGTTGGAACAAGGGCGGCCCGAATTCTGTTTGATCGGCCAATTGGCCAAGAGGTTTGAGATGGCGACTACATCCGGCAACGATAGCAAGAATACATTGTATTGCAGCTTTTGCGGCAAAAGCCAGCATGAGGTGCGCAAGCTGATTGCCGGGCCGACCGTCTTTATCTGTGATGAATGTGTCGAACTCTGTATGGATATCATCCGTGAAGAGACCAAGACCGCAGGGCTGAAATCAGGCGATGGCGTGCCGACCCCGTCCGAGATTTGTCAGGTTCTGGATGATTATGTCATCGGTCAGATGCACGCCAAGCGCGTGTTGTCTGTTGCGGTTCACAACCACTACAAACGCCTGAACCACGCCGATAAATCTGATATCGAGCTGTCGAAATCCAACATCATGCTGATTGGCCCGACCGGTTGCGGTAAGACGCTGCTGGCGCAGACACTCGCCCGTATTCTGGATGTGCCTTTCACGATGGCTGACGCCACCACACTGACCGAAGCCGGTTATGTGGGCGAGGATGTCGAGAATATTATTCTGAAGCTGCTGCAGGCGTCCGAATACAATGTCGAACGCGCGCAGCGCGGCATCGTCTATATCGACGAGGTTGATAAGATCACGCGCAAGTCTGACAACCCGTCGATCACCCGCGATGTTTCGGGTGAGGGTGTGCAGCAGGCACTGCTGAAGATCATGGAAGGCACGGTAGCCTCCGTACCGCCGCAGGGTGGCCGCAAGCATCCGCAGCAGGAATTCCTGCAGGTTGATACGACGAACATCCTGTTCATTTGCGGGGGTGCCTTTGCGGGGCTCGACAAGATCATCGCGCAACGCGGTAAAGGCTCTGCGATGGGCTTTGGCGCAGACGTGCGCGAAGAAGACGACCGCGGTATTGGTGAAATCTTTACGGACTTGGAGCCGGAAGACCTGTTGAAATTTGGGCTGATCCCGGAATTCGTAGGCCGTCTGCCCGTGATTGCGACACTGACTGATCTGGACGAAGACGCACTGATCACGATCCTGACCGCGCCGAAAAACGCGCTGGTCAAGCAGTATCAGCGGTTGTTTGAACTGGAAGACACCAAGCTGACATTTACCGAAGACGCGCTGAGTGCGATTGCCAAGCGCGCGATCGAACGCAAGACAGGTGCACGCGGATTGCGGTCCATTATGGAGGACATCCTGCTGGATACGATGTTCGATCTGCCAGGTATGGACACAGTGACAGAGGTTGTCGTGAACGAAGAGGCGGTGACATCCGACGTTGCCCCGCTGATGATCCATGACGACGGAAAAAAGAAAGAGCCTGCGACCGCGAGCTAGGTCGTGACCGTCAACCATATTTCTACCGGTTCGCCTTTCGAGGCGCAAATTGGCTATAGCCGCGCAGTCGTTGCAGATGGCTGGGTCTTTGTGGCTGGAACGACCGGGTATGACTATGCAATCATGGTCATGCCTGAGAGTATTGAGGCGCAGTGCCAGAACGCACTCGATACGATTGGCAAGGCGTTGGCAGAAGCGGGCAGTAGTCTCGATCACGTGGTTCGGGTCAACTATATCGTTCCGGATGCGGCGGAATGGCCGAAATGCTGGCCGATCACATCGGCTGCTTTCGCCACGGCGCGGCCAGCGGCGACAATGCTTTCGGCGCAGTTGCAAAACCCGGAAATGAAGATCGAAATCGAGGTGACGGCGCGGGTGCCAAGTTGACCGCACTGGACCTTTCCGGCCCTTTGGTGCATGGATAGGCGACGCTAACCGGAGACGTTCCATGGGCCTTGGTCACAACATCAAACGCATCTTTACCTGGTGGGACGGACAGTCGTTCGGCACGCAGCTTTGGACCAGTCGGAATGGTGAAAGGGTGGGCGAGGATACGGAAGGTAACGTCTTTTATCGCAACGCCGATGATAGCCGCCGCTGGGTGATTTATAATGGCGAAAACGAAGCCTCGCGCGTCAGCCCGGAATGGCATGGCTGGCTGCACCACACATGGGATGAGCCGCCGACCGAGGCGAATTTGCCCCGGAAACCGTGGGAAAAGCCGCATCAGGAAAATCTGACAGGCACGGCCGCGGCCTATGCGCCCGCAGGGTCGATCCGCAAAACCGCCCCCGTGGAAAGAACCGATTACGAAGCCTGGTCGCCTGAGTAGGAGATCATCAATGCTGCGGGTATTGACGCTGAGTGCTGCGGTATGTCTTCCCGGTTTTGCGATGGCACAAGAGGCCGTGACGGCGACCGGTGGTGAGTTGCGTGTGCTTGATAAACTGACCGGTGAGGTGACTGACCTGAAGTTGCAAAACGGTGAAATAGCGACGCTAGGTTTTTTGTCTGTGACATTAAACGAATGTCGTTATCCCGCCGCGAACCCATCGGGTGATGCGTTTATTGAAATTATGGTGACGTATCGCGACGATCCTGAGCCATTGTTTGATGGCTGGATGCTGGCATCATCACCTGCGCTGGAAGCGATGGATCATGCACGCTACGACGTTTGGGCGTTGCGCTGTATCACGTCCTGAGCGGTTGGTATCGCCCCTTGCGCCGCGAATGATGCGTCGCTTGTCACCGCTTCGGCCAATTGTTTCTGGAACGCTGCCCGCGGAATTTCGACCGCGCCCAAGGATGCAAGATGCGGTGTCAGAAACTGCGTATCAAATAGCTGAAAACCCCCGATCCGCAGCCTGTCCACCAGATAGGCCAGCGCGACTTTGGACGCATCCTTTGCCTTGCTGAACATGCTTTCACCAAAGAACGCAGCACCGATGGTTACACCATAGACGCCGCCGACCAGGTTGCCATTTTCCCAAACTTCGATGGAATGTGCGTGACCGCGTGCGAAAAGCGCAGCGTACAGCGCGAAAATCGTATCGTTGATCCAGGTTTCATCCCGATCCGCACAACCGCGTACAACGTCCTGAAAGGCGGCGTCTGCCGTGACGGTGAAATGACCCCGCCGCATGGTTTTGGCCAGACTGCGCGAAATCCGGAATCCATCAAGGGGAAAGACGCCGCGCATTTTGGGATCAACCCAGAAGACCTCTGGGTCGTTGCGCCCTTCAGACATGGGGAAAATGCCGACCTGATAGGCCTGCAAAAGCAGTTCCGGGGTTAGGGGCGGCTCAACATCTTTCACATCGCTTAGTTTAGGTTCTGTTCCAACCAGTGTTCAAGCCAGTGAATGTTGTATTCGCCGGTTTGAACCGCCTCTTCGGCGAGCAATGCATGGAAAAGCGGCACGGTCGTATCGACACCATCAACGATCAGCTCTCCCAAGGCGCGGCCAAGCCGGGCCAACGCCTCTGGTCGGTCGCGGCCATGGACGATCAGTTTGCCGATCAGGCTGTCGTAATAGGGCGGGATCCGATAGCCATCATACAAAGCGCTGTCCATCCGTACGCCCAGGCCACCCGGCGCGTGATATTGCGTAATCGTACCGGGGCAGGGCGCAAAGTTAGGCAGTTTTTCGGCATTGATGCGAACTTCGATCGAATGGCCATTGATCTGCAGATCCTCCTGCGTGAACGACATCGGCAGGCCAGCCGCAACGCGCAGCTGTTCTCGCACCAGGTCCACGCCGAAAATGCTTTCCGTCACCGGGTGTTCGACCTGCAGCCGCGTGTTCATTTCGATGAAATAGAATTCATCGTTCTCGAACAGGAATTCAATGGTTCCCGCGCCGATATAGTTGATCTTGGCAACGGCGTCCGCGCAGACCTTGCCAATGCGGGCGCGCAGTTCCGGGGTGATGCAGGGGCCGGGCGCCTCTTCGAATACTTTCTGGTGTCGGCGTTGCAGCGAACAGTCCCGCTCTCCCAGATGGACCGCGTTTCCCTTGCCATCGCCAAAGACCTGAATTTCGATATGCCGCGGTGTGGTCAGGTATTTTTCGATATAGACTTCGTCATTGCCGAACGCCGCCTTGCCTTCGGCACGCGCTGACATGAAAGCCTGTTCCATATCGTCGGCTGTTTGCGCGACCTTCATTCCGCGTCCGCCGCCGCCTGCCGTCGCCTTGATGATGACCGGATAGCCGACTTCCGCGCCAATGCGCTTGGCGTCATCAAGCGTGGGCACGCCACCGTCAGAGCCGGGAACGCAAGGCACGCCAAGCTCTTTCATCGTGTCCTTGGCGGTGATCTTGTCCCCCATGACCCGGATATGTTCGGCGGTGGGGCCGATGAATGTGATGTCATGGTCTTCGACGACCTGCACGAAAGCCGCGTTTTCCGACAAGAACCCATAGCCCGGGTGGATCGCCTGAGCGCCAGTAATCTCACAGGCGGAGATGATGGCCGGGAATGACAGATAGCTTTGTGCCGACGAAGGCGGGCCGATACAGATGGCCTCGTCCGCCATGCGCACATGCATCGCGTCCGCATCTGCCGTCGAATGCACTGCAACTGATTTGACGCCCATTTCGCGGCAGGCGCGCACGACGCGAAGGGCGATTTCGCCGCGATTCGCGATAAGGATTTTGTCGAACATGGGCGCTGCCTATTCGATGATCACAAGAGGGGCGCCGAATTCGACCGCGCCACCGTCTTCGACCATAATCCGTTTGATGACACCCGCGCGCGGCGCGGGGATATGGTTCATCGTCTTCATGGCCTCGATAATCAGAAGCGTGTCGCCTTCCTTTACTGTGGCGCCGCTACTGACAAAGGGCGCCGCACCGGGTTCGGGGGCCATATAAACGGTGCCGACCATGGGCGACGTGACCGCGCCGGGATGATTGGCCGGATCGTTTGATTCGTGATTGGCAGGGGCCGCGGCGGGTGCCGGCGTGCTTGCCGGTGCAGCAGCGGCAGCCGTTGGTGCCGCAGGGGCGCTGGCCTGAATAATTGTTTGTGTCTGGCGGCTGACACGCACGTTGAGGCTGTCGTTTTCAGCGTATTCCCGCTTGACCTGAAGTTCAGTCAGATCGTTTTCGCGAAGCAGTTCTGCCAGCGCCTGAATAAAGCTGACATCGCTATCGTGAGGGGTGTTTTTGCTCATCTTGTCCTCGGCCCGTTGCCCTGTTGCTTGGCGTTCGCGACGCTACGTCACAAATGCTTTGATGCTTATAGGGCAACCCGGCGAGGGTGGGAAGCGGGTGGAGATTGAAAATTAGATGCTAGGCTTGATCATCACCTATGGCAGGTTCCCGCACTTCCGCGCTTTCATTCACAGAGTCGGCGACGGCAAAATCCCCATTGTCCTTGCTGGGGGGCGTTTCTGTCGTCGCGACCTGTGTTGCCGATGACACCGTATCTTGCGCCAGGGCAGGTTCCGTTTGGGGCTGCTCCTTGTTTTCGTAGGGCAGCATGGGTGTACCGTAAGGGCGCAGCGTCCGGTCAGACGGTGTGATTTCACCAGGATTTTCGGGGAATTCGGTGCCAGACAAGCGTGCCGTGACAACCTGTGCGACGAAAGGTTTGTTGGCGGGCAGCGTTGCGGCACCTTCAAAGCCCTTCACAACAGGTACTTTATTGTCACGCGGCGGCTCGCGCTCTGCCATGTAAGGGATTGCAGCGACGGTTTTCGGGGCAAATGTAAGTGTGGTATCCATCTGTTCAGGCTCCAATACGCTAGTGACCTGATGGCAAGAATCGCAAAATCGCCCTAACAGTTCGTAAAGGCGATTTCACGGAAAAGATCAGATTTTAGGTAAGTGCCCGGTGTCAGATCGCGAGGTATTGCGCACGCAACGCTTCATCTTCGAGCACCTCTTGCGCCGATCCGTCAAAGACCACCGTGCCCGTATCAAGGATGACGGCGCGGTCTGCCAGTTTCAGCGCGGCAACCGCATTTTGTTCGACGATGATCGTTGTGATGCCCTGATCGCGGATGATCCCAAGTGTCTTGGCGATTTCTTGCACGATTACGGGTGCCAACCCTTCGTAGGGTTCGTCCAGCAGCAGCACCTTGATGTCACGGGCCAGCGCGCGCGCGATCGAAAGCATCTGCTGTTCGCCACCCGACAGTGTCACGCCTTCCTGCTTGCGCCGTTCCCCAAGCCGCGGGAACAGATCGTACAGCCGGTCCAATGACCATCCATGCGGCGGAGCAATCTGGGCCAGTTGCAGATTTTCCTCAACCGTCAGGCCGGGGATGATCCGCCGGTCTTCAGGCACAAGAGAGATACCGTTTTGCGCGGCCTCATGGCTTTTCATTTCGTGCAGCGGTTTGTGGTCCAGCCAGATCTCACCATGGGTCAGGGTCGGGTCGTCCAGCCGGGCGATGGTGCGCAGGGTGGATGTTTTTCCGGCGCCATTGCGGCCCAAAAGTGCAAGGATTTCACCTTCGTGGATGTTGAAGCTGATGTTCTGGACGATGTAGCTTTCGCCGTAATACGCCTCAATCTCCCAGATGCTGAGATAGGCGGGATGTGTCGCCGCGTTATTGGCGTGTTTGTTGAAGGGTGCGTTCATTTTGATGTCTCCGGAATTCGGGAACAAAACTCTTCAAAGAGTTTTGCCAAGACTTTTTGAAAAGTCTTGGTGCTAGACCTGTGCTTCGCCCAGATAGGCCTCGCGGACCTTTGGGTGACCTTTGATGTTGTCGGGGGTATCTTCAACCAGCGGTGTGCCTTGGGCCAGCACCGTGATGCGTTCAGCCAGTGAGAAGACAACGTTCATGTCGTGTTCGATAATGGCCATCGTGATCCCACGTTTCTGTCTGATCTCCTTGAGCAGGTTGATCGTGTTTTCGGTATCCGCCCGGGCCATGCCTGCGGTGGGTTCGTCCAGCAAAAGCAGCTTGGGATCCTGCACAAGGCACATCGCCATTTCCAAGCGCCGCTTGTCGCCGCGCGACAGGCTTGATGCAATCATGTCCTTTTTCTCAAGCATGTTCACATCTTCAAGAATCGCCTCTGCCTGCTCTTGAATCCCACGCTCGGCAAAGATGCTTTCGATTGCATGCATCCGGAACGCCCCATCCCGTTTGGCAAAACAGGGGATCATGACGTTCTCGAACACGCTGAGATCGCTGAAGATCTCGGGTGTTTGGAACACCCGCGAAATACCCATCTGGTTTATTTCATGCGGTTTACGGCCCAGAACCGATTGCCCGTCGAACATGACTGACCCGCTATCAGGGATCAGTTTACCAACAAGCACGTTCAAGAGCGTCGATTTGCCGGCCCCGTTCGGCCCGATGATGGCGTGGGTCGTGTTCTCGGCCACGCTGAGGTTCACGTCCCCCAGCGCTTGCAATCCGCCGAACCGTTTATTGATGCCTTTGACTTCAAGGATACCCATTGTCTTGTCTCCTCATTCAGCCGGTTCGGTGGCGTTTGGTTTGGTAGGCTCCGGTTTCTTGCGCCGGAAGAGGCCCATGATCTTCTGGCCACCTTGCACCAGGCCACCTGGCAGGAAGATCACGACCAGCATGAAGACGATCCCAAGGGTCAGGTGCCAGCCTTTGCCGATGAACGGGTAGATGAGCGCGACCACGAAATTCTCAAGCCCGTCGGGCAGGAAGGCGAACCAGCCATGCAGGATGGTCTCGTTGATCTTGGAAAAGATGTTTTCGAAATACTTGATCATGCCAGCGCCAAGAACGGGGCCAATCAGCGTGCCAGCGCCGCCTAGGATGGTCATCAAGACGACCTCGCCAGAGGCGGTCCATTGCATCCGCTCAGCCCCCGCAAGCGGGTCCATGGAGGCCATCAGCCCACCAGCCAGCCCGGCATACATGCCGGAGATGACAAAGGCCGCGAGCGTGTAGGGTTTGGCGTTCAGGCCGGTATAGCTCATCCGTGTCTGGTTTGACTTGATTGCCCGCAGCATCATCCCGAAAGGAGAGCGGAAGATGCGGATCGCCAGATAGAAAGACAGGATCATGAAGAACGCGGCGAGGTAGTAGCCTGCGTTGAAGGTAAATAGCCATGCGCCAAGCTCCAGCTCATAACTCGACCGCATTTCCAACCCGAACAGAGCAGGCACAGGGATATTTCCGCTTTCGGTCTGCGACACGCCAAGGATACGTGGATCATCCAGTGCCAGTTGCAGCCCCGTCTCGCCGCCTGTGATCGGGGTCAACACGGAATAGGCCAGCGCAAACGACATCTGCGCGAAGGCCAGTGTCAGGATCGAAAAGTAGATGCCCGACCGCCGCAGCGAGATAAACCCGATGATCAGCGAGAACAGCCCGGCGATAATCACGCTGAGGATGATAGCAGGCAGGACGTTCATGCTGAGCAGCTTGAACATCCAGACCGCCGCATACGACCCCACGCCCAGGAAGGCCGCGTGACCGAACGATAGATACCCGGTCAGTCCGAACAGGATGTTGAACCCGATCGCGAAGATCCCGAAGATCACGAAACGCTGCATCAGGTCAGGGTAACCTGCGTTGAACTGCGCCATCTCTGACCCTTCCGGAAAGGGGTTGAGGATGAAGGGTGCGAACATCGTCAGGCCGATGACGATCAGCAGCAGCCGGAAGTCCTTTTTCTCAAGTCCGAGCATGGCTTATTCCTCCATCACGCCCTTGCGGCCCATCAGGCCACGCGGACGCGTCAACAGAATGATAATGGCAACAAGGTAGATGATGACCTGGTTGATACCGGGCAGCAGGTCGATGACCGCGGGGATGGAGGCAAAACTTTCCAGAATGCCCAGCAGGAAACCGGCAGCCACAGCACCAGGCAGGGACCCCATGCCGCCCACAACCACCACAACAAAGCTGAGGACAAGGAAATCCATCCCCATGTGATAGTTGGGTGAACTGATCGGGGCATACATCACCCCGGCAAGCCCCGCGACGGCGGCGGCGATCCCGAACATGATGGTGAACCGCCTGTCGATGTCGATCCCGAGGATGCCCACCGTCTCGCGGTCAGCCATGCCTGCGCGCACGACCATCCCGAAGGTGGTGAATTGCAGGAAGGCAAAGACCGCACCGATGATCGTGATTGCAAAGAAGAAGTAGACCAGCCGCCAGTAGGGATAGATGATCGCATTCGGATCAAACCCAAAGGCCACGCCGAAATCGAAGCTGCCGACAAATGCATCCGGTGCAGGTGTCGGAATGGGGTTTGCCCCGTAGAAGTATTTGACGATTTCCTGAATGACGATGGCCAGACCAAAGGTCACAAGGATCTGGTCGGCATGGGGGCGCTTGTAAAAATGTTTGATCAGCCCACGCTCCATCGCAAAGCCGATCAGGACCATGATTGGAATGGCGACCAGAATTGCCAGCGGCACCGCCCAGTCAATAATCGCATTGCCTGCGGTGACGCCGAACCAATCATGCACGTAGGGCACATCGACTTGCATCGGATTGCCCAGAAAGTCGGTCCGCGTTTCATCCACGACCTTGTGACTGAGCGTGAGCACGTTGCTCAGCGTAACAGCGACAAAAGCACCAAGCATGAACAGCGCGCCATGGGCGAAATTCACAACGCCGAGTGTGCCGAAGATAAGTGTCAGACCCAACGCGATCAGCGCGTAGGCAGAGCCTTTGTCGAGCCCGTTCAGGATTTGCAGAATAAACTGGTCCATGATGTGACCTTTGATCGGTTAGAGACTGGGCAGGGCTGCCCATTGCAATCGCCCGTGCGCATGACGGGTCGGATTGTTGGAAACTGTGGGGGCCACCGGGAAACCGATGGCCCGATATCGCGGCTTATGCGCCGGGGTTACAGGACCCCAGTGCGCCACCCGCAAATTGTGGATGGTCAGGTGCATATGTGACCTGCGCAACCGGTGTCACCTCTACGATTTCCACAAGATCGAATTCGTTCTCGGGGTTTTCCTTGCCCCGCACGACGACAACGTCCTTGAAGCACTGGTGATCTTCGGCACGATAGAGGGTTGGGCCGTTGCCCAGACCGTCGAATTCGAAGCCTTCCAGCGCCTCGACAACCGCGCAGGGGTTGAACGACCCGGCCCGTGTCACGGCATCCGCATAAAGCAGCGTTTGCACATAGCAGGTATGCGCGGCCTGGCTTGGCGGGAAGCCGAACTTCTCACCGAACGACCGAACGAAGGCGTTCGTGCCCGAATAGCGGTCGCCCAACTGGTTTTCCAGTTTCCAGTCCCAATTCTGCGAACCAAGGATACCGGCGATGTTCTGGCCCGCACCGCGTGCCATCAGCTCAGAATAAAGCGGGACGACGATTTCGAACTGCTTGCCGTTGGCCTCTGCCTGGCGCAAACCGAACTGCACCGCGTTGGTCAGAGAGTTGACCATGTTCCCGCCGTAATGGTTCAGCACCAGCACATCCGCGCCCGAGTTCAGAACAGGTGCGATGTAAGAGGAAAAGTCGGTCTGCGTCAGCGGCGTCAGCACCGTGTTGACGGTTTCCCAACCCATCGCTTCGGTCGAGGACTGGATCGCCTCTTGCGTGGTGTAGCCCCAGTTATAGTCAGCAGTCAGGTGATAAGCCTTGCGGTCCGTGCCGTATTGCGCAGCAAGGATCGGCGCGAGAGCCGCACCAGACATGTAAGAGTTGAAGAAGTGGCGGAAACCGTTGGCCCGCTTGTCCTTGCCCGTCGTATCGTTGGAGTGGGTCAGACCGGCCATGAAGATGATGCCCGCCTCTTGGCACAGCGCCTGTACAGCCACGGCCACACCCGACGACGAACCGCCGGTGATCATGATGGCCCCGTCTTTTTCGATCATTGACCGGGCGGATGCGCGGGCTGCGTCTGATTTCGTCTGTGTATCACCGGTGACGTACTTCACCTCGCGGCCCAGAATACCCGTGCCGTCCAGCACCTTGGATGAGAAGGTGCTCAGCATACCGCCATCGCCGCCGCCGTTCAGATGTTCAACGGCAAGTTCATAGGCGCGCAGTTCGTCCGCGCCTTCGTCAGCATATGGACCCGTCTGCGGCACGTTGAAGCCCAGAATGACTTCGCTGTCGCTCGGTGCGTTTGTAAAGCCGGCATGCGCATCAGCACGCAGATACTGCGGCACGGCAAGACCCGCACTGGCAACCATACCAGTTTTGAGCACGCCACGACGCGAGAATTTCGAATTGGACATTATTATCCTCCCTAAAGATTTTTGCCGATCGGACCTCCTCGTCCGCGCGGCCTGCATTTGTTGGATGCTTTGTCAGTGTCGGGGGGATTATGTAAAATCAGCAACAAACCATTGAGACTACTGGACTTATTTGTAAAGTAGTATACAAAAATAGTGTAATGATTGTAAATCTGTTTTCCTGCATGCGCAGAAAGCAGTTGAAACCGTTAAGGGATTTTTGATTGCCACATCGTCGTCTGACAGGGTCGCGTATCCGCGAAAAGCGACTTGATCAAGGATTACGACAGGCTGCGGTTGCGCAAGCCGTCGGGATTTCCCCATCTTATCTGAACTTGATCGAGCATAACCGCCGTAGAATCGGCGGTAAGCTGCTGTCTGACCTTGCGCGGGTGCTTGGCGTTGATACCACGCTACTGACCGAAGGGGCCGACAGTGATCTGCTGGATCAAATGCGCGCGGCTGCCGCGATTGCCGGGGACATGGCAGAGGTCGCACGTGCCGAGGAATTAGCGGCCCGCTATCCGGGTTGGAGCCGTCTGATCGCGGCACAGGCCCGTCGCCTGGCCGCTTTGGAAGATCGCGTGCAGGCATTAAACGACCGCATGGCGCATGATCCCCAGCTTTCCGCGGCCTTGCATGAGGTGATATCGGCGGTCACGGCCATTCGGTCGTCGTCATCCATTCTTGTGGGCCCGGAAGAGCTTGATGATGATTGGCAGCGCCGTTTTCACGAGAATATCCACAATGACAGTGTGCGTCTTGCAGCCAGCAGCGAAGCGTTGATCGCCTATCTTGAAACACCGGATGCCGAAGAGGATGCTGGCTTTACCGCCTATGAAAGGGTCGAGAAGCATCTGGAACAGAGCGGGTTTCATTTGCCCGACCTTGAAGTCTCGGAATCGGATGTCCCGGCTTATGTGGCGGCGTCTGGTCTCTCCGGGGCGGCGGCACAGTTGTTGGAGCGGTTTGCGATCCGATATGCCGCTGACGCACATGCGATGCCATTGACCGAATTCGAACTGGTGTGTCGCGCCACCGGCTATGATCCTGCGCGTCTTGCCGACCGGTTTGGTGCGCCCTTGGACGCGGTATTGCGTCGTATCTCGGGCTTGCCCCGTGGCCAGGGCCATCCGCCGTCGGGGCTGGTGATTTGTGACAGTTCGGGCGCGTCGCTGTTCACAAAGCCAGTGCCCGGTTTTGCCTTGCCGCGCACAGGTGGTGCCTGTCCGCTGTGGCCGGTCTTTGGTGCGTTAAGCCGCCCCAATCAGCCGCTGCGTGTCGAGGTTGTATTGCCCAGCGTGCCGTCCCCGCGTTTTCTGTGTTATGCCATTGCCGTGCCCGTCGCATCACCACGGTTTGACGCGCCACCGGTTCTGCACAGCACGATGCTGGTTCTGCCAGACCCGCCGCAAGGTGAAGCATCACCCGTTGAGGTTGGTGTGTCCTGTCGTATTTGCCCCCGCGCCACCTGCCAAAGCCGCCGTGAGCCTGCAATCGCAGGCGTTACACTGCAATCTGCGCTTTGACAGATCGACCGAATGCGCTGATAGTCGGCGATAGGGAGGCCGTTCCTGCGAACGGTAAGGGAAGAGGGAGACGATGAGATGGGCAAACGTGTCCTTCTGATCGAGGATGAGCCGAACATCATCGAGGCGATCAGTTTCATTTTGTCGCGTGATGGCTGGACCGTGCACACGCATGAGGATGGTGAAACGGCGATGGATAAGATCGCAAAAATGCCGCCGGATATGATCATACTGGATGTGATGCTGCCCGGGCGCAGCGGTTTTGATATCCTGCGCGATTTACGAAACCATACGGCGTCCAAGGATATCCCGGTCATGATGCTGACCGCACGTGGGCAGGAGAAGGATCGCGAATTGGCCCTGCGTCTGGGGGCCAATCATTTCATGACCAAGCCGTTTTCCAATTCAGATGTGCGCGACCATGTCCGCAGCCTGATGGAGGCATGAGCGGTCCACCCAAAACGCCGATTTTTCTGGAGCGGGCCAGTTACAAGCAACGCAGGCTGACCGATGCGGCGCGACTGCTTCCCATAATGGGGGCAGTCTTGTGGGCTATTCCGTTGCTTTGGGGCGATGATGATGGTGCGGGTGTGTCCAATGCCCATGCGCTGATTTACGTGTTTGGTGTCTGGGTTGTTTTGATTGGCCTCAGCGCCCTTATCATCAATCGGTTGCAGGATGATGATACGGCGGCGCAATCGGACAGCGCGGACTAATGGTCCCGTTCAACGTTCTGATCTTTGCCGCACTCAGTTATGTCGCAATTCTGTTTTCCGTTGCCTTTCTGGCCGAGCGTCGCGCAGCCGCAGGGCATTCCGATTGGTTGCAATCGCCTTTGATCTACACGCTGTCGCTGAGCATTTATTGCACCGCCTGGACATTTTACGGCGCTGTTGGCTACGCGGCCCGATCAGGGCTTGAATTTGTGACGATCTATCTGGGGCCGACGCTTGTGATGGTCGGCTGGTGGTGGATTTTGCGCCGTCTTGTGCGGATCGGGCGGTCGCAGCGCCTGACATCTATCGCGGACCTCATTTCGTCTCGTTTCGGGAAATCGACGTTACTGGGCGTTGTCGTGACAGTGATTTCCGTCGTTGCAGCAACACCCTACATTGCCCTGCAATTGCAATCTGTCACCTTGTCATTCGCGGTCTTTGCGCAGTCCGGAGCCGAATCTTGGGACCGGTCAGATTTCAATGCAACCGCCATGTGGGTCGCTGTGGGTCTGGCGGTCTTTACGATCTTGTTCGGCACGCGCAACCTTGACGTCAACGAACGCCACCATGGCATCGTCATGGCCATCGCGGTCGAGGCTGTGGTGAAGCTGCTTGCCTTGCTTGCCGTTGGTGTTTTCGTCGTTTGGGGTGTGGCCGGTGGACCGGCTGAGATGCTCAACCGGATCGACAACTCTGATATCACGCTTTGGGATCAGGATCATGGGCGTTGGATCAGCTTGATTTTCCTGTCTGCGGCGGCGTTTTTATGTTTGCCGCGCATGTTTCAGGTCCTCGTTGTCGAGAATGCTGACGAACGGCACCTGCGCGTCGCAAGCTGGGCGTTCCCGCTTTATCTGTTTTTGATGAGCCTCTTTGTCGTCCCGATTGCGGTGGTCGGGCTGGACCTGCTTCCGGCTGGCAGCAATCCGGACCTGTTCGTGCTGACCGTGCCACTGGCGCAGGGACAGGATGGTTTGGCGGTCTTGTCGTTCCTCGGTGGGTTTTCATCCGCCACCTCGATGGTGATTGTTGCGGCGATCGCTTTGGCGACCATGGTGTCGAACCACATTGTCGTTCCGGTCTGGCTGAATCTGCAAAGCAATCGGCAGGCCATGATGTCAGGCGATGTCCGGCACGTCATTCTGCTGGCGCGGCGTCTGTCGATTGCCGGGGTGCTTGCGCTTGGCTTCATTTACTACCGGATGTCGGGCGGGGGGACCGCATTGGCCGCGATTGGTCTGGTGTCGTTTACCGGCACCGTGCAGGTGTTGCCTGCTTTGGTCGGTGGCATATTCTGGCGCGGCGCCACGCGCGTCGGTGCGGCCTGTGGGTTGGTGACTGGCCTGATCATCTGGACCTGGACCCTGTTCTTGCCCAGTTTTGGTGCCGGCGCGGTCATCAGCCAATCGATCATGGACTTTGGCCCTTGGGGGATTGAATGGCTGCGGCCACAAGCGTTGTTTGGCATCACCGGTCTGGACCCGCTTGTTCACGGCATCCTATGGTCGATGCTGCTGAATTCCGGCATGCTGATTTTGGGTTCCTTGCTCAGTTTTCCGGCACCGCTGGAGCGTCTTCAAGGTGCGCAGTTTGTGAACGTCTTTGAACGGTCTGTCGCCGCACCTGCGTGGACCCGTGCGGCGGCAGCCGCCGAGGATCTGTTGGTGATGTCACAACGCATTCTAGGTGGCCGTGAGGCACAGGCGATTTTCGAACGCGAGGCTGAGCGGCAGGGACTGACCGGATATCTGCCTGAAACCACGCCAGAGTTTATCGAACGGCTAGAGCGCGAGCTTGCCGGATCAGTGGGGGCTGCCACCGCGCATGCGATGATTGGCCAGTTGACCGGCGGCAGTGTTGTATCGGTGGAAGATCTGATTGCCGTCGCGGATGAGGCGGCGCAGATCCTCGAATACTCAAACAGGCTGGAAGCAAAATCGGCAGAGCAAGAGCGCACAGCGCGCGCGTTGCGGGATGCCAATGCCAAACTGACAGCGCTTTCCGTCCAAAAGGACGCATTCCTGAGCCAAATCAGTCATGAATTGCGCACGCCCATGACGTCGATCCGGTCATTTTCAGAGATCCTGCGTGATGGGGATATGTCGGCGGCCGAACAGGGACGCTATGCCGGGATTATCCATGATGAGGCTATTCGGCTGACCCGTTTGCTGGATGATCTGCTGGACCTGTCTGTGCTGGAGAACGGGCAGGTGGTTCTGAATGAACAGACCGGCGATCTGTCCGCACTTTTGGATCGGGCAATTGGGGCGGCCGGGCTGCATGACAGTGATCTGAAGATTGTGCGCAACCGCAATGAAGAGGCTGTTATGCTCTCAGCCGACTTGGATCGCCTGGTGCAGGTCTTTATCAATCTGATTTCGAATGCGCGCAAATATTGCGATGCGACGGCGCCGGAACTGACGATTGAGGTGAGCAGAACCCCAAATGACTATTACGTTGATTTTGTCGATAACGGCAGTGGCATCGCACCTGAAAATGAGCAGTTGATCTTCGAAAAATTTTCGCGCGTGTCCGATCAATCCAAGGCGGGCGGCGCTGGGCTGGGCCTTGCCATCTGTCGCGAGATTATGCACCGCTTGGGCGGTGATGTAGATTATGTGCGTCGCGCCAAGGGGGCCGCATTCCGGGTGACCCTGCCCAAGGCGAAGATGGGGGCGGTGTTAGCGGAAACGTAACCAATGTTTCGCTAAAGTGCGGAACAAATCTTGGTGACGGATCAATGGCCGATCAATTACACACGGACATTCTGCGACGCATGGCGGGGCAGCAGAAGGGGGATGTTGCGGACAGCCCGCTGACATCGTCGCGTGCTGTCCGCATCGCACTGACCAAGGTTGCCCAGGACAGTGTGGGCCTAAGCCTGAGTGTGAAAACGATCGATGAGTCGGTCCAGTCACTGGATGAGATGTTGGCTGACTTACCTGACGATCTGATGCTTGTGACCCTGCAGCGTGGCGGGGGTTTGGCGGGTCTGATGGCTGTTGATATGCAATTGCGCGCTGCGGTCCTTGAAATGCAGACGGTTGGCGCAGTCAGCGACAAATCGGCCGATATACGCACGGCCACAAACACAGACAAACGTATGTGTGATCCGTTATTGAACGGGTTGATGACGGCGCTGCCAATCGCTGTGCTGGGCACAGAATTCGAAGGGTGGATGGATGGTGTCACACCTGCGCAAATGCTTCAGTCCACCCGATCTGCCAGTCTTTTGCTTGAAGACCTGCAATATCGCGCATTGCGGGTGACAGTCGCGCTTGGCGCGGGCGAGCGTGAGGGCAGGATTGACTTGGCATTGCCAGTGCTGACCCGCCAGCTTCCCCCGGTCGACATACCGTCACCGACAATTGATTGGTCCAGTGCGTTTCGTGCCGCTGTTTCAGATGCGCCAATGGCTCTGGATGCGGAGCTTTGCCGGTTCCCGATATCTATTGGCCGGGCGGAGAATCTTGCAGTTGGTGATGTCTTGCCGCTTCCCGGTTGTACCGTGGCATCTGTGCGGTTGCGTGCCTTGGACGGTAAGGTCATCCGACAGGCCCGGTTGGGTCAATCAGGTGGAAAACGCGCCATCCGGATTGAGCCGGAGGTGTTGCCGGAGATGGATGAACTGACCGCCATGTCCGCAAGCAATTCGCAAGCTGAGCCGGATGTTTCCTTGCCCACGCCAGATGTAGCTATAGAGCCCGCAATCGACTTGGTTGGTGATGATATCGACATGGCGCTTGCCGATGCAGAAATCTGAATACCCAGGAAACGTTTCTAGCTTCCGGCCAATGCGTCGATTTGCCCCCGCATACCGCCAAGATCATATCCAGCCGCTGTGGTGGCCGCGATGATATCATCGGTGTCCATCTCGCCCGCTTGCGCAAGTGACCATACAATTGATGACCGTGTTCCAGATGCGCAATAGGCCAGCGCAGGTCCGGAAGACGCTTCAATTGCGGCCTTTTGCGCATGCACCATATCAAGGTTCAGCCCCTGATGTGTCACCGGGATCGTCACAAACTGTAGTCCTGCATCCTTTGCGGCAGCTTCGATGGCTGCGGCCTGATGGCTTGGCGGAACCTCGGCATCGGGCCGGTTGCAGATAATCGTCGTGAAGCCCGCTGCAGCGATTGCAGGGATATCCTCGACTGCGATCTGCGGCGAAACTGAATATGTTGGGCTGAGTCTTCGGATGTCCATATTTGGCCTTTTAGACAGCGACAGTCATTTCGTCCAGACGGTGCCCGAGCTTTGGCGCAACCAGCATACCTGCGATCATGGCTGTCACGAAGGCCACACCGCCAACACCACCGAAACTAAGTGACGCGATGGCGGGTCCCGGGCAAAGGCCGGATAGCCCCCATCCCATGCCAAATAGCGTTGATCCGATAACAAGTTTCTTTCCGACACTGGGGCTTGGGGGCGCAGGAAATGCTTTTGCCAGAACCGGTTGTCGGCCTTTGGTCAGATGCCATGCCAATGCCATCGGCAGAATGGCCCCACCCATGACGAATGCCAGCGTCGGGTCCCAATCGCCAAAGATATCCAGCCAACCCTGCACCTTGGTCGTGTCCGTCATGCCCGAGATCAGCAGACCCAACCCGAACAGGGCACCAACGAAAAGTGCTATCAGAATGCGCATCAGATCACCCCCAAAGCATGCTTGAACACGATGACGGTCAGACCGCCCGCGCCGATGTAGAAAACCGTTGCGACAATGCCGCGCAGCGATAGGCGCGAGATGCCGCAGACCCCATGACCGGATGTGCAGCCATTGGCCAACCGCGTTCCCACACCGACCAGCAGACCCGCGACGATGATGACAGCGAAGTTATTCGTCAGCTGCGTATTCGCACCACCCATCATCAGAGCAACAATGCCGGGCGCGATAATCAGACCCCCAAGAAACGCGACGCGTTCTGTCCAGTCGCTGCGTCCGCTGCCATCGACCAGACCGCCGATGATGCCGGATGCCCCCATGATCCGTCCGTTGACAAGGAGGAGGATGGCGGCGGCCGTGCCAATCAGCCCCCCGCCAAGAAGGCCCATGATCCAATCACTTTGCATGGTTTTCCCGTTTGTTGATGGTTAAAGCCCGTTGATCGGGACCTTGAAATAGCGTTGTCCGTTATCTTCGGGTTCGGGGAAGTGTCCCGCGCGCATATTGGTTTGCAGCGATGGCAGGATCAGGCGCGGCATTCCGAGCCCGGCGTCGCGTTTCTGGCGCATGGCCACAAATTCTTCCATCGGGCGGCCTGCGCCGATATGCACATTCAGCGCCTTTTGCTCACCCACGGTGGTTTCCCAGGCGAATTCGTCACGGCCCGGTGCCTTGTAGTCGTGACCGACGAAGATGCGTGTTTCGTCCGGCAATGACAGGATTTTCTGGATGGATGCATACAGGTCCTCGGCTGATCCACCGGGGAAATCACAGCGCGCTGTGCCGAAATCAGGCATGAAAAGCGTATCACCGACAAAGGCTGCATCACCGATGACGTAAGTCAGACATGCAGGCGTGTGGCCGGGCGTATGCAGCACGTCGGCGCGCATCTGGCCGATATGGAAACTGTCACCCTCACGAAACAGGGCATCAAATTGTGACCCATCGCGCTGAAATTCGGTCCCTTCGTTAAACACCTTGCCAAAGGTGTCCTGAACCACAGTGATGTTATGCCCGATGCCGATTTGCCCGCCCAAATGGTCCTGAAGATAAGGCGCGGCTGACAGATGGTCGGCATGTACATGGCTTTCCAATATCCAAGCGACTTGCAGGTCTTCGGCCTTGATCCATTCAATGATGCGATCGGCAGAGGACGTATCCGTGCGCCCGGCAGCCTGATCATAATCCAGAACACTATCGATGATGGCGCATGTCCGGCCTTCCGGTTCCCGAACGACATAGGACACAGTGTTGGTGGCTTCGTCGAAGAAGGCTTTCACAATAGGGGTCATGGCGATTCTCCTTTGCCACGACAGTAAGCGCATTTCTGATACATTTCAATATTGGAATGTTTTCGGTCCTGCGATATAGCTGAGTTATGACTGATGAACTGACAGAGCTGATTGACCAGATGGATGCGGCAGCCGAAGAAGCGGCCGGCGTCCTGAAAGGGTTGTCCAATCCCGGCAGGCTGCGTCTTCTTTGCGCACTTGTGCCCGGCGATAAGACCGTGGGGGAGTTGCAGGACGCATTGGGCGCCAGCCAATCCTATGTGTCGGGGCAGCTTTTGCGGTTGCGGGCAGAGGGGCTGGTCAGCTGTGATCGCAATGGGCGCAGCATGCGTTACCGGTTGTCTGATCCGCGCGTGCGGCCACTGCTTGAAAAGATTTATGAGCTGTTTTGCCCTGCGACATAGGGCGCAAGCTCGGCCCTTGCCACCTGCCTGCGATGCACCGCGTCCGGTCCATCGGCCAGTCGAAGTGTCCGCAGGTGCGTCCATTGCCGCGCAAGCGGGGTGTCCTGTGACACGCCCGCGGCCCCGTGCATCTGGATCGCCATATCGGTGACCTTCAGGGCGACTTGCGGTGCGACCACCTTGATCTGACTGATCCAAGGGGCGGCGGCACGTTTATCACCCTGATCCATCATCCACGCGGCTTTCAGGCATAGCAGGCGGGCTTGTTCGATCTCCATCCGTGCTTCTGCAATCAGATCGAAGTTTTCGCCCAGTTGTGCGAGAGGCTTGCCGAAAGCCTCGCGCGCGATGGCCCGTTGGCAGAGCAATTCCAGCGCCTTTTCCGCCTGCCCGATGGCGCGCATACAGTGGTGGATGCGGCCTGGTCCCAACCGACCTTGTGCAATCTCAAACCCACGCCCTTCACCAAGCAACAGGTTTTCCGCAGGTACGCGGACGTCTGAATACCGGAAATGCATGTGCCCATGCGGGGC
This sequence comes from uncultured Paracoccaceae bacterium, assembly GCA_947503965.1. GTDB lineage: Bacteria > Pseudomonadota > Alphaproteobacteria > Rhodobacterales > Rhodobacteraceae > Yoonia. The sequence goes on along the minus strand of CANNFU010000013.1, from coordinate 64,690 downwards.
ATCATCATGGCCGTAAACCTCCATCGCGCGCAGCTTTTCGATACCGGGCGTATCGGCAGGGACCACGATCATCGCATGCTGTTGATGCTTGGGTCCGTCATAGCTCGTGCGCACCATCACGATGTGAACGGCACAACGCGGATCACCCGCGCCAGTGGCCCACCATTTCTGCCCATTCAGCACATAATGATCGTCGTCGCGTTCGCAGCGCATGGCGATATTTGTCGCGTCAGAGCTTGCCACATCCGGTTCGGTCATCAGATAGGCTGACCGGATTTTGCCATCCATCAGCGGTTTCAGCCATTGTTCTTTCATGGCGTCGGTACCGTAGCGTGCGAAAACCTCCATATTGCCCGTATCCGGCGCGTTGCAGTTGAAAACCTCTGCCGCCAGATGGCTTTTGCCCATTTCCTCGGCCAGATAGGCGTATTCGACGGTGTTCAGTTGCGGGCCATCGCGGAACGTGTCCCAGAAATTCCACAGGCCCCTATCCTGCGCCTTGGCTTTCAGACCTTCAAGAATCTCAGTCTGTCTTGCAGTAAAGCTCCAGCGGTCACCCACGCTCACTTCCGCCAGAAATTCATCGTCTAACGGCGCGATTTCATCGGTGATCATCGCCTTTACTTCGGCAAGAACGGGTTTCAGCCGTTCTGTCTGTCCTAGATCCATTTGATCCCTCCCGTCGGTTGGTCGCATTGGCGCATTGGGTCCGGGTGATGTCAATCAATGGGTTGCACAGACAGATCGGTTCAACCTTAATGCGCATATGAATGAAGCCGCGACAGGAATTGGGGTCAGCCACGCAGATCTGGATGCATATCTGACGGACGCCATTTCGGAATTTGAAGCGCTGGGCGAGGTCACCAAGTTCGGGACTGGCCAGTCAAACCCAACATACAGGCTGGAAGCGGCAAGCGGCACATATGTGCTGCGCAGCAAACCCCCCGGCAAGCTGTTGCCATCTGCCCATGCAGTCGATCGCGAATTTCGCGTGATGCAGGCGCTGGCCGATACAGATGTGCCGGTGCCACAGGTCCTGCATCTGGCCGCACCCGAAACATCCCCAAGTCGGCGTGCGTTTTTCGTCATGCGCTACCTGCCTGGCCGCATTTTTTGGGACCCGGCCTTGCCTGAACTGGAGAATGCAGAGCGGACGGGAATTTATGACGCGATGAATGCAGCCCTTGCGGCGTTGCATGACGTCGATGTCGATGCCGTCGGCCTGTCTGATTTCGGTAAGCCCGGCAATTATTTTGCGCGGCAACTGGACCGGTGGAGCAGGCAGTATCTGTCATCAGTCGATGAACCCGCAGATGCGATGGTCGCGATCATGGATTGGTTAGGTGAAAATATGCCGCCCGATGATGGGGCTGTGTCGCTGGTGCATGGTGATTGGCGTCTCGATAACATGATCTTTGCACCCGACGCGCCAGCGATTGTCGGCGTTCTGGATTGGGAATTGTCGACATTGGGTCACCCGATGGCGGACCTTGCCTATCAATGCATGCAGTGGCGGTTGCCGAACCAGGGGGACATGCGCGGTTTGGCCGGGATCGACCGGGCACAATATGGCCTGCCGAGCGAGGCCGACTACGTTGCCGACTACGCGCGCAGACGTGGGCTGGACACGATTAATGACTGGCCCTTTTATCTGGTTTTTGCGTTTTTCCGCCTTGCCGCGATCTTGGCTGGTGTTGCAGCCCGCGCCGCGGCCGGCAATGCATCCAACCCGCAGATGGCGCGCAAATACGGGGCGGCAGTACCGGCACTTGCCGCGATGGCAACAATCGTTATGCATGAAGGGGCAGGGGATTAACCCAGCATCACCCCGATGATGACTGCCATCAGACCAATCATCGAAACGAAAAGCGCAATCAGGTTCAGCGGCAGAATGGCCGAAACGCGCGCGCGCAACTCTTCATCAGGCAGATTGGCCCTTTTGGCGCGCGCGACCGCGACGATACTGTACACAATACCGATCAGGCCCAAACAAGACAGGGCTGCCCCGATCCACACCACGATTTCCATGCGTGTTCTCCTGCGTTTGGCGTTGGCCTAACCTGCGCTGTTTCGAACCGCAAGGCTTGCAGCGATGTAGGTCTGCCGCTAGGGAGGGGCACGCCCAAAAGGAGAGCTTTCATGAACGATTCCGTCACCGATTCTACAACAACCGTGGCAGCCCAGGAGTTGCGCCAATTTGTTGAGCGGATTGAGCGACTGGAGGCGGAAAAGAAAGACATTGCTGACGCGCAAAAAGAGGTGATGGCCGAGGCAAAAGGGCGCGGCTACGATACCAAAGTGCTGCGCAAGGTGGTGGCGCTGCGCAAGCGCGATGCCAACGATCTGGCCGAGGAAGAAGCCGTTCTGGACATGTATAAGGCCGCGCTGGGCATGTAGTCCTAGCGGAATGGCAGCAATAGTGTGACCCCTTCCATCGCGTCGATGACTTCGACGTCACGATCATAAAGATCTGTCAGGTGGTCGATCCGATCAGGTGCGAAATCGATCAAATCTATCTCGTATTCGGCGGCGTCGTCGATGGCATGCGCCTCCCATATCGCGGCGATCATATCGTGACGCGTCGCATCATCAGGGGGCTGTTGGGCGGTCAAAGCCTGTTGCAGTTCGGACAATCCTGTCTGGTCGATCAGGCCTGAAAGCGGGTCCAACCCACCTCTTATGGCCATCTCGGGGCTGGCACCCGACTGGCGACGGATCAACTGTTCCCACAAAAGCGGGCTGTCTTCATGACACCAGACTGTCAGCGGTGTATCCGGCGCCCCCGCTTTGATCCTGCGAACAACGTCTGACCAGCGCATCTCTTCGGGTCGCATGAACCCAAGATAGGTGTCCAGATCGGGGGCCTCGGCACGCTCAAACGTCTCTTGCAGGAATGTCACCGGATTTCGGATGCTGAGGAAAAGCTCAATATCATCTCGCGGGAAAAGCCGGTGCAGCGCCCTGACTTTCAGTTCCGCCTGCGGATAAAATGCCCCGTGATCAAAGATCCGCCTTGGGATGCAGATAAAGTTGTCATTTGTCAGCACGACCCGTCTGATATTGTCGTTCTCTATGATGGCGTCGAGCAGGATATCGCGCGTATCGGGGGCAGGTGGGTCGTCACCCAAGCCTTGGATCGTCTCGCGTAACAACCGCCGATAGCGGCTGGGGCCTGGCACAGCGACGCCGTCCTGTAGTAAAATATCGGCGTTTTTGAAGATGGATTTCAGCAGGCGATCTTCGTCAGTGCAGTTTGCGCCGATGTGGAATGCGACCTGCATGATCCCTGCGTGCCTTTCGCCATTAAAGTTGCGTCAGCATAGAGGGTTTGAGGATCAGCGAAACCGGATTTGCGCTGCGTACTTCAGATCAGGTGGTTATGGCTCCGCATCGCGTTGTCCTAGGTTGAACCATGACGCGCGGTTTTTTCCTTCCGCCCGCACAAACAGGATTGCACTGACGACTTTTCCCCTGTTATACGCCGCCAAGCTGACGAGTCAGCGGCGTGTCAACACGCAGTGCCCCTATAGCTCAGCTGGTAGAGCAACTGATTTGTAATCAGTAGGTCCGCGGTTCGAGTCCGTGTGGGGGCACCATAAAAGGCGTGGTCATCAATACATTCGACGCACGGGTCGCGCCATTGTCACCCATAATTACGAGCGAGATCGAGGCACTTCTCAAACGCTGATTGCGTGTGAGCTGTTGTCCCGCCCTAACTGACGCGAAATCGGGAACTCCCGGGCTCTTTCTTCCTGATGCAAACGCGATCCCGAAGGCCGGCGCGCGCGTTTCTGTGACTTATGCAAAAAATTTGCGAAATGGCGCGAATAATGCGGCCCCCCTCTGCGTAAACCACACAAGAGCAATTTTCATGGTCGCGTGACCCGTTACTTCAGACGGATTGAACAAGATGAAGACAAATACTGTCCCCCTGTGCCTTCGCACCGAACTTGTAATGGACGCTTATCGATATGCTTAAGCTTTATCGCTTTCATATCAACGTCTTGCTTTCGATATGGTTCGTTGTGGCCTGCCTGCTTGGGCTGCAACTGGGCCTGAATTACCTCAAATACCAGAGCCTTGTGATCGAAACCACATCCGCCCGCCTGCAAATCGCCGGATCAACGATCGAGACGGTCGCCCGCCGGGCTGAGCAGGTCGGGCTGGGTCTTGATGAAATCCGCAACCTTGACAGTATCATTGATCGCGAGATGCGGCGCGAGCCGTTGATCGATACCATTCGTATCCTGTCGGTTGCCGGGGATGAGATCACATCGACCGCACTTGATCCACTTCCGTCAGCGGATTTGAACCGCTTGATGCGGCGGATCACCATTCAGGATGCAGCAACGGCGCATATCGAAATTGGTGATGCGCTTCACTCGGCCCGGATGATTGTGGACTCCACCGGTGCTACGATCGGGGCGGTCGTGATCAGCACCCATAGGGGAAATTATCAACCCGAGGTGTTGCGCGCGCATCGTGAAACCCTGCGCGGTTTCCTGATCGTGTTTGGTGTGATCGCTATCGCCGTTGTCCCGGTGGTCCTGCTGGGCTTCAATCAGGTAGGTCGGATGATGGCCGTGTTTGATACGGCCAACCTGAACGATCTCGAACTGGGGCCAGATCCGGACGACGATGACGTTCCTGCCCAGATGCAGCAACTGATCATTCAGGGAAACCGTGCTTACGTCGTGGCAAATGCAGAGCTTGACGCGCTGATCTACGATCCGGCACCCGAGACTGCGGCTCGGTAAACCATGGATCAGGGGTGGCGCAATTTTCGACGACAGTTATCTTTTCGCCTGAAGGTGATTGTGATGATCATCCTGATGTGCTGCGGGCTGCTGGCATCGGCGGTTGCGCTACTGCAACTGGGCAGTGCGCTGCCACAATTGATGATTGATCGTACCGCAGGCGTTGTCGAAACCATGCGTCGGGATGTCGAGTTTGCGATCTATGCGGGCGTCCCTATCGAAAAGCTGCGCGGCTTGCCCGAATATGGTGCCGAACTTGCTGCCGAAAATCCCGAGATCAAAGCCATCAATGTTCACATCCTGACAGAGCGTGACCGGTTTCATCGCGAACGTCTGATCATTGCGCAAATGCTGCCCGACCCCGCCGACCAGTCGGTACGTACCAGCCTGGTGTCACAGTTTGTGACTGCCATTGGAAACCTGACAACCGCGAATGGTGAAGGCATCGCCGAGGTTGTCGGCACAGACGTGCGCGCCTACGGAGAGCCGGTTGTACGCATCAGCGCTGAACTGGACATGACCTATCTGCGCAACCGCATGCTGGATGCATTGCTCGATACGCTGATCATCGTCATGGCCGCCATTCTTTTCGCGCTCGAGGTGGTGATGGTGCCGGTGGTTCAAAGCCTGATCACACCTATGCAAGCCATCCAGCGTTATCTGATCAAGATGGGGCAGGGACAGTTCATTCAATCAGGGATCAGATTACGGATTGGACGGGCCTGGGGGTTTCTGGCCGCATTGCAGGCTCGCAATGCAGACTTGCGGACGCGCGCCGCCGATCTGTTCCGCCAGGACGGTGATCCCGCGTTGGGTCAGTTCATGGACAGAACCCTGCCCACACAGCGCCGGGTGACCGAGATTGCGATCTTTGATGCGCGGATGCCGCTGTTTATCGCGCTGTTCGCCGAGGGTCTGCTGACCGCGTGGATGCCGCTTTATGCCCGCAGCCTACCCAACACACTGGCACCATGGGTTCCGGATACGATGGCCACGGTGGCCCCTATCGCAATATTCACCGCAGCCCTTGTCGCCATGATGGCGGTGTCGCGGCTGTGGTGGGATCGCGTGCCGCTTCGGCAGAATGCTATTGGGGGATTGCTTTTGTCCATTGTGGGTCTGGTCGGTGCCAGCCTTGCCCCGGATATTGCCACATTGACGGTGTCGCGGGCGGTTTCGGGCGCAGGGCTTGGGCTGTTGCGGGTGGCCTGTGTTGATTACTCTCTCTTTGTGCCGCATCACGCGGCGGACCGGCATGACGAAGACGGGTTCAGCAAGGCGTTCCTGACCTCGGGCGTGTCCGGTCTGGCGATTGGCGCGGTTCTGGCCGACTGGGCCGGACCGGGTATGGTCTTTGTGATTGCGGCGGTTGTCTCGCTGATTGCAATGTCTGTGGCGCTAATCTTTATGGATCGCAGTATCGGTCACCATAATGTGGGGACATCCGCGACCATTGCCGAACGCCTTGCGCCTGTTCGCGCGATATTCAGCAACCCTCGTGTCGGGCTGTCGGTGCTGCTGTTTGCTATTCCGCTTTCGCTGTTGGATCGGGGATTCATCTTCTTTCTGGTGCCGCTTGCCTTGTCTGATATGGGGTTGTCGCAATCACTGATCAGCCATGTCTTGACGGCTTACGCCCTTCTGATGATCGCAGGATATGCGATTTGGGCGGGTATTCTGTCAGAAGAAAAGGGGTTCGTCATCCCGGCCTGCATCACGATGGCCATTCTGGGGCTGGTGCTGATTGCGCTGGGCACGCAGTTTGATGCCCAATCCTGGATCATCACCGTCTTGATTGTAGGTGTTTGCGCCGGGTTGACCCGCGCCTTTCGCAGTCGGGTGCTTACCGCCGCGGGCAAAGATGACTTTACCTTGCCCGAGGTCGAATTCCAGAAAGGCCTGACCTTTCAGATCGGGGGCTTTGTGGGCCCGCTTTTGGCTGGGATCATTGTGATGTTTTTCGGGATGCAGACCGCCCCGCTGGTGATCGGCACCTTGGTCGCGCTCAGCGTGACCGGCCTTGCCCTTTTGTCCTTCTCAAACTTTTTCGCACAGGAATTGTCCAATGCTTGACCGTATCTTCGCCTTTGTTGGTCTATTGACATTAACAGTCGCTACACCCTTGCACGCGGATTTCACGCAGGATGATCCGGCACAGATCCATATGGTGACATTCCGCGGCTGCGAAGAGGCGTGCACCGGGTTTCGCGACTTTTTCATAGACCGCAATCTGCCGGTTGAGATAACAGTCACCGATATCGCAAGGGACCGGTCACGTCTTCCCGGACTTGTCACGCGTTTGCGCGCGGAACGCCCCGATTTGGTCGTTACCTGGGGTACATCGGTATCAACCGCGTTGATCGGAACACTGGATGACGGTGCCGCAACGCCACTGGGTGACATCCCGGTGCTGTTCATGATTGTCGCTGATCCGGTACGATCCGGCCTGATCGAAAACTATGAGGCAAGCGGTCGGCCTATGGTAACCGGTGTCCGCAACAGAGTGCCGGAAGAGGCACAGCTACGGACATTGTTTGAATATTTCACGCCCAGTGCCATCGGCGTTCTCAATGATCAGAGCGAGGCAAATTCCCTTTACAACATCGAGGCCATCGCCCCGCTTGCCGACGCGCTTGGGTTTGAGCTGATCTCGGAGACCTACACGCTTGGGCCGGATGGTGCGGCAGACCCCGCCGAAATCCCCGCCAAGATCGCAGAGCTGGCCGCCTTGGGTGCAGAGGCGATTTATGTCGGTTCCAGTTCCTTCAATCTGGAACATGCAGAGGCGTTTACGGCGGCGGCGCTGGATCAGGGCCTGCCGGTTTTTTCTGCTTACGAACAGATGGTGTCGGATGCCGACGCGCTGATGTCGGTGGCCAACAGCTATGTCAATGTCGGCAAACTGGCCGCGACCAGGGCGCAGGCCATCCTGTTTGATGACGTCTCGCCGGGTGATCTGCCGATTGCGACGCTGAACCGGTATTCGGTTATCATCAACATGCGTGTTGCGCGTGAACTGGCGCTTTACCCCCCAATCCAGCTTATCGGCATTGCTGAAATAGTCGAATGAATGCGACCTCCGACATAAACCTTTCGGTGGAAAGCGGACTGACGCGTCGGGTTGGTCTGATCGTTGGCATGGCGATCAGTTTTGCAGCATTGGCGAGCCTTCTGATCACCCTCTCCGTGTTCGGAGAAGGGCTGCGGCCGCAACTGATGGCCAAGGCAAGTGCTGCGGGCGATGTGATCCGGCGCGATATTAATGCGGCCCTTGATCTGGGCATTCCCTTTGATCAACTGCGCGGTCTGGATGCCTTGGCGACCCAGACCGCATCTGACCTGCCCGAGATTGCAACGGTCGATATCCTGCGCACACTACCTGAGGTGAGCCTTGCGGCAGGGGGTCCGGGCAGCTTGAAAACCATTCTGGGTGATTTGGTACCTGGCCTTGGTGAAGACCCTGATGCGGGCACTATTCAACAGCCCATTATCTGGAATGACGCGCCTCTTGGCACGGTCAGGATCACGCTGGACCGTGGCCACCTGACTGATCAAATGCGGGATGTCTTTTTCGATACGCTGATTATCCTGATCGTCACACTGCTGGTCGCGATAGAGCTGATCGCCCTTTTGACCGGGCGCACCTTGCTGGGGCCACTGCGTCTGGCCCGCCGTGCGTTGTCGGCGCGTGCCGCAGGCCATTTCGGGCAATATAAGCACGGGGCAGGTGCTGCAGTTGTCGCGCGGTTGATCAGTGCAATTAACCGCGCTAACGCGGCGCTGGGCAAGCAGGCGGCGACATATCTGCATAAACCCGATGTTCCTGAATTCATCAAGGCGCGCCACTTGCAGCAGACCAGCGGTGGCGCCACCGCCAGTATCATTGACGCGCGCATCCCGCTTTTCGTGTTCTGTTTTGCCGAGGAACTGCAGAAATCCTTCCTGCCGCTTTTCGTGGCTGAATTGCATCAACCCACCGACCTGTTTTCGGTTGATATCATGATGGGCCTGCCGATTTCGGCGTTCATGCTGGTGATTGCGGTGCTGACCCCCTTCGCCGGAACGCTGGTGGATCGCTACGGCAACCGCACGCTTTTCATGGCTGGTCTTGTCCCGGCGATTGCGGGCTATGCGATCTGCGCCCTCGCCACCTCGGGCAATGATGTCTTGCTGGGCCGCGCTGTTACCGCCATCGGATACGCCATAATCACGATCAGCTGTCAAAGCTACATCGCCAAGGTCACCGTTGCCGGCAACCGCGCGCGCGGCATGGCCGTGTTTGTCGGTGTCTTGATGACGGCCACGCTGTGCGGCACGGCAATTGGTGCGATCATGGCTGATTGGCTGGGCTATGAACCTGTCTTTGTGATTGCCGCCGTGTTGGCGGCGGTTGCCGGGGGCTTGGGCTACGTGATGCTTGATAAGGCACCTGAATATGCGCCAAAGACTGCGGGATCACCCCAAGGATCGGTTTTGCCATTGTTGCGCAACCATCAGTTTTTGTCGTTGCTTCTTCTTTGTGCAATCCCGACCAAGATCGTGCTGACAGGTGTTTTGTACCTGTTTGTACCCGTCTATCTGGCCAGCCTTAATGCCAGCCAGTCCGAGATTGGGCGGATCATGATGATTTATGCGCTTGTCATCATCCCGATATCACCCATCGCCGCTGGATTTGCCGACCGTATCGGGCGCAATCTGAAAGTCGCTGCCTTTGCTTCGCTGACATCGGGGGTCGTGTTGTTAGCGTTGTTGGCAAATCCGGACGTCATCTATGTGATGGCTGTTGTTGTCGGATTGGGCGTGACACATGCGTTTTTGAAGGCACCGTTGATTGTCTCGGTGATGGAGGTTGCCGAAAGCATACCGGAGGTCCCGATGACATCCGCACTGGGGCTGTTGCGGACATGCGAACGGATCGGCAGCTTTGTCGGGCCGGTTCTGGTGGCGGTACTAATGGTATATTTTTCAAATGCCACGGTGGCTGCGGTCATCGGCGTCGGGGTGGCCTTGTGCGCGATTGTGTTGCTGGCGCTGATGCGTGCGACACCACCGCAGATAACGAGACCCGCTTGATCAGCGCGCGTCGCCGCGTATTGCCAAACCATCGCCGTCAAATGCGTGGGTGTGTGCTGCGCTGTCGCCCGACTTGCAGGTGGCGGTCCCGTGCGACCTGTCCGGCATCGTCGCAGGACACGATCACAAATGTATCCGCGCAGAGATATCCCAAAAACGATCAGGGTAGATAATGGTAGCGAGTCAGAGCACTGCCGAACAGTTTTGCAATGACTTCTGGGGCACGACAGTAGGTCAATTTTCACATAATCTTGACGTTGTCGGGACCACAGATGTTGAACAATGTGCAACAAACAATCTTCAACTTTGACCACAGCGAGTACGGGCGAGCTTCGACAGGAGTCTTTGCTGGCCCCTTTAGCTAAAGGTTATCTAGATTGTTCAACAGTCCGTCCCCCAAAAAAATCATGTGGTTAAACGGACGGTGTGCGACAGAAAAATATTTAATATCAAATGGATAATATGAATAGTGGAGCCGTCCGGGCGCACCATTTCGTACCCATTGCGTGAAACCTTCCACCGCGATTGCTGCTAAACGTCAAACGTTTCCAATTTTTCCAAAGCTGCCTTTAGTGCGTTGCTCCAGGCGGCCGTTGTTTTCTGATAAGCCTCATCGCCCGCTTCGATGCGGCGTTGGCGGTTCGTGTGAAAACTGTCATTTTCATAGATATGCAGATCCAGCGGTAGACCAACAGACAGGTTCGATTTGATCGTAGAGTCGAACGAGACCATCATCAGACGCACCGCCTCGTCAAAGCGCATGTCAGGGTCGTAGGCCCGCACAAGGATGGGCTTGCCGTATTTTGTCTCGCCGATCTGAAAAAACGGCGAATCCTCGGTGATTTCGATGAAGTTTCCAGCCGGATAGACCAGAAAGATCGTGGGCTGACCGCCCTTGATCTGACCACCGACGATGACGGATGCACTGAACCGATCATCCGCGGTTTGCCCGGTCGGGCTGCTGTATGAAATGACTTCTTTCAAGGTTGTTCCGACCAGTCGCGCGACCTGAAACATCGTCGATTGCCGCATGATGCTGGGGTCGCGGTCCTCGGCGGCTTTTGAGCGTTCATCGAGCAAAGCAACAACCGCTTGTGTCGTGGCGAGGTTTCCGGCCGTCATCAGAGTGATCGAGCGTTCACCCGGCACGGACCACGTGAACATCTTGCGTGCAGATGAGAAGTTATCGACACCTGCATTGGTCCGCGTGTCCGACATGAAGACGAGGCCACAGTTGAGGCGCATGCCTACGCAATATGTCATGATGGTCCTATTGTCCGGTGTTGTGCGTGACAGATTTACTGCTGCACCTGCAAAGATACAATCATTGCTTCGCGTCCGGTGCCCATACGTAAGCCAGATATAGGGGCGGCGTCCGGTGCATCGCGCCCGACGGCGAGGCGCAGATACTTTTCATCAGGGCTGACACCGTTCGATACATCGAAGCCTACCCATCCAAGGCCATCCAGATGCGCTTCTGCCCAGGCATGGCTCGCGTCCTGGTCGATACGGTCGGGCATGAACAGGTAGCCACTGACATAGCGCGCTGGCAGGCCGACCTTGCGCGCGGCAGCAATAAAGATCGTGGCGTGGTCCTGACAGACGCCGCGACCGATTGCGATCGCCTCTTCAGCTGTGGTTGTGGTTTGCGTTTTCCCGATCTCGTAGGGAACTTTTGCCAGGATCGCTGCGGAAAGCGCGTGCAACCCATTCAGAAGATCATCATGCCCCCCCACAACATCAGCAAGGGCAGCGACCGCCTCACCAGCCTGTGTCATAGCCGTCGCCTGCGCAAAATGCCAAAGCGGTGCACGGCCATAAGCCTGGCCCAGCACACCTGCCGTATCATGCGTCAGCGCCGTTCCTCGTGCCGTCAGGATGACCGACCGGGTTCCGGGTTCCGCGCTGACCAGATCCACGTGATTGCCGTAATGATCGGTATATGCTGCCTCGATCTTGCCGCCATCAATATCCAGGGTCCAATTCTCGATGCTTTGCAGCGCGTTGGGCAGGGGGCGCAAGCGCACCTTTTGAAGCGCGTAATCGACGGGCTGATCGTAATCGTAACGCGTGGTGTGATTGATCTGGAGCAGCATTTACGCGTTGAACCTGTAATCATGTTCGATTTGCATCCCGATCTGGGCGATATCATTGATCACCGCCATCAGGAATTCGTGTAGCCCTTCTTCGAAGATCGCCTGAATGTCCCGATCACGCAGTCGCTTTTGGAGCGATCTTGCCAGTACGAGGCTCTGCTTTTCATCGCCGTATTGTTTGGCAAGATAGGTCAGGTTTTCTTCGATCGTTCCGGCGCAGAAGGCAAGTGATCGTGGCATGCGTCGATCAAGGATCAGGAATTGGGCGATATTCGGGGCGTTATAGTCCCCATCGACCGCCCATCGAAATGATCTGTGGGCCGAGACCGAGCGCAGGATGGTTTCCCATTGCACGTTGTCCATCCGGCTACCGACAAATGAGGGCGACGGCAGCAGCGCATAATACTTCACGTCGATGATCCGCGCGGTACTGTCCATGCGTTCGATGAACGTGCCGAGCCGACAGAAATCGTAGATATCGTTGCGCAGCATCGTGCCATGCAGCGCGCCACGAACCAATGCCGATTGCTGCCGGATGGCCGCAAGAACCTCGGGCAGGTCGGTTTCTGACACCGGGTGACGCAGCCGATCGGCCAGCAGCATCCACGTTTCGTTGACAGCGGACCATACTTCGGTCGTGAGCGCGGTACGGACAAGCCGGGCATTGTCGCGGGCAGATTTGATGACCGACTGAACCGAACTTGGGTTGTCGCTATCGCGCAACAGAAAGTCGATGACCTGGCTGCTGTCATAACCATCATGTTTCGCCTCATACGCCATCTGTGCGGCTGAGGTGACAATGACCGATTTCCATTCCGATACTGGATCGTTGGATCGGGTCAGCGCGATGCGAAACCCGGCCTCGACCAGCCGCGCGGTGTTTTCGGCCCTTTCGAGGAACCGGAACATCCAATAAAGCCCACCTGCGGTTTTTCCCAGCATATCAGTCTTCCAAAACCCACGTGTCTTTTGTCCCGCCGCCTTGGCTGGAATTCACGACCAGGCTGCCTTCGGTGAGCGCCACGCGGGTCAGCCCACCTGGTACGATGTCCACCCCGCCGGGCGAGACCAGCGCGAAGGGGCGCAGATCCACATGTCGCGGGGCAAGCCCGGCCTCGGTAAAGATTGGCACAGTGGACAGCGACAATGTCGGCTGGGCGATGTAGTTGGAGGGGTTGTTTTTCAGCTTTTGCGCGAAATCCGCAAGCTCTGTTTTTGACGCGGCAGGCCCGACCAGCATCCCATATCCACCAGAGCCATGCACCTCTTTCACGACAAGATCAGCGAGGTTTTCCAGCACATATTGCAGCGTGTCGGGGTCCGCGCAACGAAAAGTCTGAACATTTTTGAGGATCGGTTTTTCGCCTGTGTAGAACTCAACAATTTCGGGCATATAGCTATAGATCGCCTTATCGTCTGCAACACCTGTGCCCGGCGCGTTGGCGATTGTGATATTTCCGGCGCGATAGATATCCATGATCCCAGGCACACCCAGCATTGAATTCGGGTTGAATGTCAGCGGATCAAGGAAATCATCATCCACTCTGCGGTAGATGACATCAATTGTCTTATAGCCCTTGGTCGTGCGCATCGCGATATGCCCGTCGACCACGCGCAGATCATGCCCTTCGACCAGTTCAACGCCCATCTGGTCCGCCAGAAAGCTGTGTTCGTAATAAGCCGAGTTATGGATGCCGGGGGTCAGCACGACCACGCAGGGTCGTCCGTCACAGTGTGTTGGTGCCGCAGCCTCAAGCGACCGGCGCAGGTTCTTGGGGTAATCGCTGACCCGCTGGATCTTGATTTTGCTGAAAAGCTCGGGGAACATCTGCAGCATCGTTTCCCGATTTTCGAGCATATAGCTGACGCCCGATGGCGTGCGCGCGTTATCCTCAAGCACGTAGAAATCGTTTTCGCCTGTGCGCACAATGTCTGTTCCGACAATATGTGTGTAAACGCCACCGGGCGGGGTAAAGTCGATCATCTGGGGCAGGAAGGCATCATTTTTCGCGATCAGCCTTTTGGGCACGATGCCAGCGCTGATGATCTCCTGACGATTATACAAATCGTGCAGAAAGGCATTGATGCCGCGCACCCGCTGTTCAATGCCCTTGGCCAGCCTGCTCCATTCGGTATTCGACAGAATTCTGGGGACCAGATCAAACGGGATCAGTCGCTCTTCGGCGTCACTTTGACCGTAGACGTTGAAGGTGATGCCGCTGCGGCGAAAAAAGGCTTCAGCCTCTTTTGATTTTGTCTGCAGGCGGGTGGTGTCCTGTTCGGCAAACCATGCGTTGTAGTTGCTGTAAGGCGCACGAACACCTCCATCACCCTGCAACTCATTGAAAAAATTATCTTCGCTACCCATGCGTTAACGATAGCGGCGGGACCCGGTTTTACAAGCGCCCTCTGCCTAACCCGCCCGGCGGTAATCGCGAAACTGCCCGTTCTTTCATCAGTGTTGCGCCAACAAAGTTAATTGGACATCGTCCGGCTGTTCAGCCGTTCAAGGTTCACGATGGTCGACAGCATCAGCCGGTCCTGCGACCAGTCGCCTGATCTCTGGATGGTGACGGCGGACAATATGACAGCGATGGCCAGCGGACACAGCAGGGCAGGGATCAGCCACCGGTTGGTTTGCCCGGTGCCGCCTTCGATCATCTGCAAGACACGGTGGCGCAGGAACAGCGCGTTGCGCTTGCCTTTCGCCTGCACAAGGGCGACCACAGGCATGGCGGCGTGGCCCTGCCGCTGCATCGCGTTGGTGCAGACGCGCAGCAGGCAGTTGGCGTAGTCCTGCGCACTCAGATGCTTGCGCTGCATCACGCCCTGGTCGCAGGCGAGTTCGCGTTGCCGTTCCACCTGCGTTTTCCAATAGCGCATGGCTGGGTTGAAGACGAAAAGCGGGCGCAGAAGTTCGAGGACACCTTCCCAGGCGAGGTCGCCCTGCCGCAGGTGCTGGAATTCATGGGCCAGCGCAACGCGCAGATCGGCGGGATGGCCCAGCATTTCTGACGGGACCACCACGTAATGCCGGCGTAGCCCACGGGTGGAAAACGGGATGGAGGAGGCATCGGTCAGCCTGATCTGCACCTTGCCCGATTGCCGCCAGAGATAGCTTTGCCCGATCACCCAGCGCACGCGGGACATGTTGATCGCCGCGCGGATCATGCCAAACGCGATCCCCGCAGCCAGAATGGTGGCGATGAGAGTGCCGGTTGTGGTGCTGAGCGTCGTGATTTCATGGATCAGCGTGTCGCGTGTGGCCAGCAGCGCCTCGAAACTTGTCGGGGCCATGGCAAAGCGACCGTCAAGATATTCCGCCACGATCATGTCCGACAGGTTGAGGTTGAGCGCCTGTGCCTGCGGCCAGAGCGCCAATGCGGCAAAGGGGGCGACGCCGACGATGATCAGCACGCCATAAAGCAGGTTCAGCCGCGCCCCATGCGCCCGTTTCAGCGGTGTCCGCCTGATAATGCATTGTGCCGCGGCCCAGATGACGGCCCCCAGCACGAGGATGATGTTGGCGTCGATATAGGCGTTCAGAAGGGTATCAGGGGAAATCATCGGTCAGCCTCCGCTGGAGTAGCGCCTGTATTTCCTTGAGGGCGTCCTCGGAGATGCCATCGTCATCGACGAGCCGGGCGACCATGGACGCAGGCGTGCCATCGAACAGCTTGTTCGACAGATCGCGCAGGGTCTTGGCCTGATAGGCATCCTTTTCCAGCACTGGTGAATAGATGAATGTCTTGCCCAGCTTCTCGCTGGTCACGAAACCCTTTTGTTCCATGATCCGCAGGATCGTCGCGGCAGATGTATAGGCAAGGTTGCGGTCGGGGTTCAGCCGGGCAAGCATATCGCGCACGCTGCCCTCACCCATCGCCCAAAGCTCTGTCATGAACTCCAGTTCGACTTCCGTTAGAAACTCGTTACGCTTTCTCTGCCGCATCTACTGTCCCGTCACGTGTTGGTCTGCTCGTCCCCCCACGGGGGCAGTAAATACGAAAGATGTCGCATCTCCAAGCAATTCAGACTTTCCAAAAGCAGAAGACGAGCCAGGCAATGGCGAGGCCGAGTGGCACCCAAAGCGGCGTGCCGAAGATCCCAAGCCAGGCGAGAAAGATGTAAGCCGAACCAAGCAACCCAAGAAACAGCCGGTCACCGCGCGTGGTGGTCAGCCGCAACACGCCCTTGCGTTCGCTTGTACCCGGCCAGCGGATTTCGATGAAGGTGATGATCCCCATCGCCGTGAACAGGGCGATGAAGAACAATGCGGTCGGCCATGTCCAGGCCATCCATGACAGCATCAGACCCTCCCCAGGGCAAAGCCCTTGGCAATGTAGTTGCGGACAAAATAGACGACGATTGCGCCGGGGATGATCGTCAGCGTCCCGGCGGCGGCCAGCAGCCCGAGTTCATAGCCCGCGCTGGAGGCGGTCTTGGTCATTTCGGCCGCAATCGGTTTGGCATCGACGGCCGTCAGGTTCTTGGCCAGCAAGAGTTCCACCCAAGAGAACATGAAGCAGAAGAAGGCGGCGACACCGACGCCCGCCTTGATCGTGGGCAGAAAGATCGTGATGAAAAAGCGCGGGAAGGAATAGCCGTCCACGTAAGCCGTTTCATCCAGTTCCTTGGGTACGCCTGACATGAACCCTTCGAGGATCCAGACCGCCAGCGGGATGTTGAAAAGGCAATGGGCGAGGGCCACGGCGATATGCGTGTCAAAGAGGCCCACGGCAGAGTAAAGCTGGAAGAAGGGCAGCACGAAGACCGCGGCAGGGGCCATCCGGTTTGTCAGCAACCAGAAGAACAGCGTCTTGTCGCCAAGGAACCGGTAGCGTGAAAACGCATAGGCGGCGGGCAGCGCCACACAGATCGACAGCACCGTGTTGAGCGATACATAAATGATCGAGTTGATGTAGGCCCAGTACCAAGACGGATCTGTAAAGATCGTGATGTAATTCTCCCATGTGAAGGTCTGCGGGAAAAGCGAGAAGCCCGACAGGATCTCGTTCGTGGTTTTGAAGCTCATCGAGATGAGCCAGTAGATCGGCAACATCAGGAAGAGGATGTAGAGGATCGGGATCAGGCTGCGTTTTCTCATGATGTGCTTCCTTCACAATACTGTACCGCCCGGCGGCACCGCCGGGCATCGCCCGACCTCCCCCAGGAGGGCGATTTTGCAGCGTTTCGATAAGAAGCAACGTCGCGCCTATGGCACCGCTTCGCCCCAAAAATAGCTTTCAAACGCCCTCCAGGTCGGGCGATGCCCTCAGCACACATCATTTCCCTTCATCCTTCGTCATCAATGTGTAGAACAGCCAGGACACCAGCAGCGTGATCGCGAAATAGATCAGCGACATCGCCGCCGCAGGGCCAAGGTCGAATTGCCCCAGCGCAATCTTGACCAGATCAATCGACAAGAATGTTGTCGAATTCCCCGGTCCCCCGCCGGTCATGACGAACACCTCGGTGTAGATGTTGAAGCTGTCCATGAACCGCAGAAGGATCGCGATTGTCAGCACCTGTTTCATCTTCGGCAGTTGGATGTAGCGGAAGACAGACCAGCTTGAGGCCCCGTCGATCTTGGCCGCCTGATAATAGGCGTCGGGGATCGAGACGAGACCCGCATAGCTCAGCAGCACCACAAGCGAGGTCCAATGCCAGACATCCATCGTGATGATGGTGGCCCATGCCGCGAATGGATCCTGGGTCATGTCATAGTCGACGCCCAGCGTGGTGTTCATCAGATAGCCCAAGAGGCCGATATCGGGCAGGGCGAAGATGTTCCACATCGCCCCCACCACGTTCCATGGGATCAGCATGGGCAAGGCCATCAGCACCAGACAGACCGGCACCCAGAACCCTTGCCGGGGCATCGACAGGGCGATGATGATGCCCAGCGGGATTTCGATCAGCAGGATAATCGTTGTGAACAGGATTTGACGGCCAAGGGCGGCATGGAACCGTTCGGAATTCAGCAAATCCTCAAACCAGCCCAGCCCATGCCAAAAGAACACGTTGTTGCCGAATGTTTCCTGCACCGAATAGTTGACCACCGTCATCATCGGGATCAGCGCATTGAAGGCGACCAGCAAAAGCACCGGCAGGACAAAAAACCACGCCTTTTGGTTTTGGGTTTTCATCAGCGGCTCCTCTGCCCGTCCCGGGCTTGACCCGGGACCTCTACGTGTCGGGGGGTGAGGCCCCGGATCAGGTCCGGGGCGGGTATTCTATTCATTGGCTGGCCCTCGTCGCGATCCAGCCATCGCGATAAAGCCGCGTCTTGTTGGGATCGAATGACAGATGTGTGGCGGCTCCCTGCAGCGGTGCTTCGCCCTCGATAATCGCTTTCACAGTTTCATGGCCAACCTTGGCCTCTACCACCGCGTGCCGGCCGACATCGGACACCTTGTGCACAACTGCAGGCAAACCATGATCGCCAAGCGTGACGAACTCCGGCCGCACGCCGATCTGCGGCGTGCCGGTTCCCTGCTCGATCTCGCCTTCCAGCGTGATCAGGGTGTTTTCGAAAAACGCGCCGCCATCGCGCACCTCGCAAGGCAGGACGTTCATGCCCGGTGAGCCGATGAAATGACCGACAAAGGTATGAGCGGGCCGTTCGAACAGCTCTACCGGCGTACCGATCTGCACGACCTCGCCTTCCTGCATGACGACGACCTGATCCGCGAATGTCAGCGCCTCGGTCTGGTCATGGGTGACGTAGATCATCGTCGCGCGCACCTTTTGGTGAAGCTCTTTCAGCTTGGATCGCAGCTTCCACTTCAGATGCGGGTCGATGACGGTGAGTGGTTCGTCAAACATGACGACATTCACGTCGTCACGGACCAGACCTCGGCCCATACTGATCTTTTGCTTGTTGTCGGGGGACAGGCCAGCGGCCTTTTTGCCCATCATGTCGGTAACTTCCAGCATCTCGGCAATCGCCATGACGCGGGTGTTCACTGTTGTCTCGTCCACTCCGCGATTGCGCAGGGGAAAGGCGAGGTTATCGAAGAGCGTCATGGTGTCGTAGATCACGGGGAACTGGAACACCTGCGCGATGTTGC
Source organism: uncultured Paracoccaceae bacterium (assembly GCA_947503965.1). Classification (GTDB taxonomy): domain Bacteria; phylum Pseudomonadota; class Alphaproteobacteria; order Rhodobacterales; family Rhodobacteraceae; genus Yoonia. The sequence goes on along the minus strand of CANNFU010000013.1, from coordinate 45,694 downwards.
GCTGGTTTGGGGGCAGGTGGGTGACATCCTTGTCATCAAACAGGATCTTGCCGTTCGACGGCGTCAGCAGGCCTGATATGATGTTGAGCAATGTGGATTTGCCGCAGCCGGACGGACCCAGCAGGGCGTAGGCGCCGCCATCAGACCATTCCAGATCAATTTCCTTGAGCGCGTAATCATCCGGCCCTTTGGGGGTGTCGTAATAGCTGTGCTTGAGGTCAGAGAGCGTGATCTTGGCCATCAGACGGCACCTCCGGCGACGACCTGGCCATCTTCGGCGAACAGCATGCAGGCCGACGGGTCGAGGTAGAACGGGTGGTCCTCACCAACCTGATAAGGGTGCACACCATGCGACAAGGACACCCAGTTGCCATCAGGCATGGCGAAATGCGCGCTGCTTTCCGATCCGCTCAGCTCTGTCACCAGAACCTGACCTTTCAGGGCAACGGTATTGGCCGGGGTCGGCTTCGGGGTCACATGGTGCGGGCGGACCGCGATGTGATAGTCGCCGTCAGGCGCATCTTTCATCTTAGCGGAATCCCAGCGCGCGCTGTCGCCCATGATCAGCTTGCTCCCCATTTTGGTCACCCTGGCCACGTTGATCGGCGGATCTGAAAACACCTTGGCCGCAGTCAGCGTCTGCGGTTTGCGATAAATCTCTGCCGTGGGGCCGAATTGTGCGACATTCCCGTCATCCATCAGCGCGGTGGACCCGCCCAACAGCAGCGCCTCTTCCGGTTCCGACGTGGCATAGACGACAACAGCACCGCGTCCGGCAAAAAGTTCCGGCAGTTGTTCGCGCAGTTCTTCACGCAATTTGTAATCAAGATTGGCCAGCGGTTCATCCAGAAACACCGCCCGGCTTTCCTTTGCAATCGCGCGGGCTAATGCAGTGCGCTGCTGCTGTCCGCCCGACAATTCATGCGGGCGGCGATGCAGCATGGGGCGCAGTTGCAGGATATCCGCTGCCTCTTCCACGCGGCCCTGAATTTCGGATTTCGCCATGCCTGCAACCTTCAGGGGGGAGGCAATGTTGTCGAAAACCGTCATATGGGGGTAGTTGACGAAAAACTGGTGGACCAGGCTGATATTCCGCTTTTGCGTGCTCAGCTTGGTGACGTCCTGACCATCCATCTCAATCGTGCCAGCGGCGATGGGGTCAAGGCCTGCCATCAGCTTGATCAGGGATGTCTTTCCCGCGCCGGTTTCGCCCAGAAGCACGTTGAAATGCCCGGTCTGAAACGTCAGCGATGTGGGTTTGATATGGGTCTGCCCGGCGACCACTTTGGTGATTTGATTGAGTGTGATGGTCATGACATGCCCTTTGGTAATGGCCGGGGCGCGGACGCCCCGACCGGTGTCGGCGCCACCTGAAGGCGGCACCCGACAGGGAGCTTATTCAGACGCCCAGCGGGCGACGAGCTCGTCATAGTTGACGGTCTCGCCCTGCGGCTTCTCGTTCGCCAGCGGTGGTTTGGCGCCGCCATTGGCGAACCAGTATTCCGCGTCACGCTCTTCATTCAGGCGCGGACCACAGCCACCATAGACATTGGCAGCTTCATCGGCTTGCTGCATCCGGCCCATGGTGATGTCCATCTCTTCAGCCAGACGGTCCATGGCTTCCTGCGGCGTGAACGCGCCAGAGTTCACGTCACCGATCTGCTGCCACCAGATTTGCGCCAGCTTCGGATAATCAGGCACGTTGATGCCGGTTGGCGACCAGCGCACACGGTCAGGCGAGCGATAGAACTCTACCAGACCACCCAATTGCGGTGCACGCTCGGTAAAGCTCTCATGATTGACCGAACTGTCGCGGATGAAGGTCAGACCCACATGGGATTTCTTCACATCAACAGTCTTGGACGTCACAAACTGCGCATAAAGCCAGGCGGCCTGTGCGCGATCCGACGGGGTGGAGTTCAGGAACGTCCATGATCCCACATCCTGATAGCCGACCTTCTGACCTTCTTCCCAATACGGACCGTGCGGGGAAGGGGCCATGCGCCACAGCGGATTGCCATCGGCGTCCACCGTGTTGTTACCCGCGGACTGCGGGGCGACCATGTCGGCGGTAAAGGCGGTGTACCAGAAAATCTGCTGGGCCACGTTGCCTTGCGCCAGCGCCGGCAGTGACTGATAGAAGTCATAGCTTGCCGCAGCGGGTGGCGCGTAATTGCGCAACCATTCGTCCCATTTGCGGATCGCATAGACCGCCGCCGGGCCATTGGCCGCACCACCGCGTGATACAGATGCGCCGACCGGGTTGCAGGTCCCGGCTTCCATCCGGATGCCCCATTCATCGATGGGCACGCCGTTGGGTTCACCCACAGACCCGGCACCGGCCATGGACAGCCACGCATCGGTCATCCGCCAGCCAAGGTCAGGCGCGCGCTTACCGTAATCCATGTGGCCATAGATGCGCACGCCGTCGATTTCCTGCACGTCGTTGCTGAAGAATTCCGCGATATCCTCGTAAGCGGACCAGTTGACCGGCACGCCCAGCTCATAGCCGTACTTTGCCTGGAACTGTTCCTTGAGGTCTTCGCGATCGAACCAGTCCTTGCGGAACCAGTAAAGGTTCGCGAATTGCTGATCCGGCAACTGATAGAGGTTGCCATCCGGACCGGTGGTGAACTGGATGCCCATGAAATCGTCAAGGTCCAGTGTTGGTGATGTGGTGTCGGCCCAGTCGCCGCCCATCATCTCGGTCAGGTTATAGGCCTGCTGCAGACGCGAATGGGTGCCGATCAGGTCACTGTCATTGACGTAACCATCATAAAGGTTCCGGTTGGTTTGCATCTGGGTCTGGACCGCCTGAACGACCTCGCCTTCGCCTAGGATCTGGTGGTTGACCTTGATACCCGTGATTTCCTCGAAGGCGCGCGTCAGCACTTCGCTTTCGTAGGAATGGGTTGGAATGCCTTCCGACAGAACGTTGATTTCCATACCGGCATAGGGCTCGGCGGCCTGAATGAACCACTGCATTTCAGCCAGCTGTTCATCTTTCGACAATGTGGATGGCTGGAATTCCTGATCAATCCAACGCTGTGCTGCGGCTTCGTCGGCCACAGCGAAATTGGACCCCGCAAACACGGCAGAGACCGCGACTGCGGAGAGCAGATACTTACGCATCTTGTCTCCTCCCTTGAGATTATATGTGCCGGTTTTCGCCGACACGTTAATGTGATGACGTGGGAAGGATTCTGTCAAACTAAAAATTTAGTAGAATGAGGTGAATTGGATAAGATATTGTTTTATAATGATAAGTGTAGTGTCGCTTTACGTTTCCGGCCAGCACGTTGACGCGGCAATGCGCCAGAATGAACGAGACATGACTGATGTTTCGCGACAAAGGAGCGGTGGCAGGCTTCATCGACAGCAGCATCTACCCGTACGACTGACAGGTAATTTGAACCTGTTTACGGGAGCGCCCAAACTGCAGGCAGCGATGCAATTAGACAAAGCTGATAATGGCGGAGGAGGTGGGATTCGAACCCACGGTAGACTTTCACCTACGTCGGTTTTCAAGACCGGTGCATTCAACCACTCTGCCACTCCTCCGACCCGCCTCTGTTAGCTGTAGATTTCTGATTCGAAAAGCAGGTTCCTGTTTTGTGAAAATCCGCCGACAAACTGGCGTTGACACTTCCAAATCAAGCCATCGGACGCTATCGTTTCGTTGATATTGCGGGTTTTTGTATATGGTGCTGAAAAATGCGCCGCTTCAACCTGCGGGGAGCGCAACGAACACGGCTGGATAACAGCGGAACTCTTCATGGTATGAAGAGCAATAGAGGGGCGAAATATGACGGGCTTGAGAGTGGCGAAAAGACGTGCCTTTTCGATCAGTGCAGCCTTGGCGGCCGCGATTGCACTGGCTGCATGCGATGAAAACGGGGAATTTGCTTTTCCCGGTGGCGATGGGCAAGGCGAAAGGGCTGATCGGCCCAGCAGGTCAATCCAGACCACGCCCACGGGCCGCGATGTTGAGCGTCCGGACATATTCGAGGTCAATGACCGCGGGCTTTGGGATGGTCGTCCGTCGCTTGGAGGGGTCTGGGTCGCGCATCCGGATGTACAAGAGCCTGAACGCGTGATAATTCGTAATCCTGAAAACGGGCGATCCGTTGTTGGCGCCCTGTTCCGGCGCGAGCGGGAAAATCCGGGGCCTTTGCTGCAGGTCTCGTCGGATGCTGCTGAAGAGTTGAGTATACTGGCGGGCGCCCCAACAGAGCTGAGCGTGGTGGTTCTGCGTCGTGAAGAGGTGGAAGAGGAAGTACCGGCCGAGCCAGAAGTTAACCCGGTGGTTGCGGCTTTGGATACGCCTGTTGCCGTCGAGGCAACACCCCTTGATCCGATTGCTGGTGCTGCGGCCGCGATTGACGCAGCCGAAGGTGCTGGTGCTGCCGCTGCCGATACTGTTGATGAAAGCGGCGCGGCGGTTGCTGCCGTTGCATTGCCGGCTTCGCTGCTGTCTGCCGATGATGCGGAACCTGCTGCGCCAGTTACGACACTTCCTGCCGCTGATGCTGCGGGCGAGGCTGATCTGTCCGGTCCGCAGATCCAGATCGGCGTTTTCAGTGTTCAGGGGAACGCCGAAGATGCAGCCCAGCGATTGCGCAATGGTGGTGTGCCGGCAACGGTGCAGGTACAGCAGGCCGGCGGGCGCGATGTCTGGCGTTTGGTCGCCTCTCCCGCAGGGGATGATGCCGATGCAGATGCCGCAATTGCGCGGATCAAGGGCCTCGGTTTTGTTGACGCCGTCCTGGTCGAAACCCAAGACGGTTAAGGAAGGAGACGCAGGATGCGACTTTGGATAAGCCGTTTGGCGATCGTGACCGTGGTATGTGCGTGGGCGGGAACCGTCGCCGCCTTTGAAACCCGCGCAACTGCCGCATATGTGCTTGATCAGACAACCGGCACCGTTCTTTTGTCCAAGAACGCGCAAGAGCCATTGCCGCCTGCATCAATGTCAAAACTGATGACGCTTTACATGGCGTTCGAGGCGATTGCGGATGGTCATCTCGACATCAATGAAACGCTGCCTGTTTCAGCCGAGGCAGCGGCCTATGGCGGATCGTCGATGTTTCTGGACACGACCGACCGGGTCAGTGTCGAGGATCTGCTGCGTGGCGTGATTGTCCTGTCGGGTAATGATGCCAGCACTGTTCTGGCCGAAGCGTTGTCACCTGACGGGACCGAAGCTGGCTTTGCCCGGTTAAGCACAGAACGGGCCAGACAACTGGGCATGATAAATTCCAACTTCACCAATGCAAATGGTTGGCCAGAGGTCGGACACCGGATGTCGATGGAGGATCTGGGTATTCTTGCGGATCGTTTGATCACGGATTTTCCAACATTCTATCCGCTTTTTGCCGAAACCGAGTTTGAATTTGATGGTCGGGTCCCGTCGAATTCGCGCAACCGCAATCCGGTTTTGTCGATGGGCATCGGTGCCGATGGTCTGAAAACCGGTCATACCCAAGAGGCCGGTTACGGTCTGGTCGGGTCGGCCAAGCAGGGTGATAGACGGATCATCTTTGTGATCACGGGCCTCGACACCGTGGCAGAGCGGTCGCAGGAAAGCCAGAAAATCGTAAATTGGGCCTTTCGCCAATTTGCCGAAAAAGACGTGGTGCGCGCGGGAACGCGCATTGCAGAGGCGGATGTCTGGATGGGTGAAAGCGCGATGGTGGGCCTGACCGTGGCCGAGGATGTGTCGCTGCTTGTTCCTATTCTGAACGAAGGGGATATCGCGGCACAGGTTGTTTATAACGGCCCGATTGAAGCACCGATCACCGCGGGTGACCAGTTGGGTGAACTCGTGGTCCAGCTTGATGGCCTGCCTGAAAAGCGCCTGCCTTTGGTTGCGGAAAGCGATGTGATCCGTGGCGGTTTTGCAACCCGGCTGCGTACAGCAGCCTTGGTTTTGTGGGACAAGTTTGGCCCCGGCGCAGATGACGCCGCCGAGGGCGCATGACACGCCCACGGTTTATTACATTTGAAGGTATCGACGGTTCTGGAAAATCAACGCAAGCACGTCGTTTTGCGGATCATCTACGGGCACAAGGCACAGATGTCGTTCTGACGCGCGAGCCTGGCGGCAGCCCCGGTGCGGAAGAAATCCGGAAATTGGTGCTGACCGGTGATCCGGAGCGGTGGTCTGCCGAGACTGAAATCCTGTTGTTTACCGCCGCACGCCGGGATCACCTTGAAAAAACGATTGAGCCCGCTTTGGCTGCAGGCGGTTGCGTGGTCTCGGACCGGTTTGCCGACAGCACGCGGGTTTATCAGGGCGCGACGCGCGGTGACTTGCGGGCCATGGTTGATCAATTGCATGCCCTGATGATTGGTCGGGAGCCTGACCTGACATTTATCATCGATATGGATCCGGCAACCGCCCTTGAACGCGGCCTGGCGCGTAAATCCGGCGAGGATCGTTTCGAGGACTTTGGGTTGGCGTTTCAGGAAACACTGCGCCACGGCTTTCTCGCGCTGGCCCACGCAAATCCGCAACGCTGTGTATTGATTGACGGGAACCGCACCGTCGACCAGATCGCATCCGAGATCGCGGCATACGCATGAGCGATGATGACATTCCAGAACCCGACCGGGTTGAAGGCGCACCGCATCCGCGCGAAACGCCCATGCTTTTCGGACAAGACAATGCCCAAGCGGCATTTCTGGATGCATTTGGATCAGGGCGTCTACACTCCGGTTGGCTGATCACTGGCCCGCGCGGTGTGGGCAAAGCGACGCTGGCTTGGAAAATCGCAGCCTTTCTTCTGGCAGGTTCAGAGCCGGGACTATTGGGCGCGCCAGTGCTGGATGTTCCATCCGATCATCCCGATATGCGTCTTATCCAATCCGGTGCGCATCCCCGGCTTGCACTGATCCGGCGACCCTGGGATGACAAGACCAAGAAACTCCGGTCAGAGATTACCGTTGACGCGGTCCGCAGCCTGAAAACCTTTTTCCAGATGTCGGCGACGGATGGTGGGCGACGGGTGGTCATCGTCGATGCGGCGGATGAGCTGAACCGCAATGCCGCGAATGCCATCCTCAAAGAACTTGAAGAACCGCCCGCGCAAACGACGATCCTGTTGATCGCGCATCAGCCATCACGGCTGCTGCCTACCATTCGGTCGCGTTGCAGGGAATTGCGATGCGCCCCGCTTCATGCGGCTGACCTGCAGCGTGCATTGGAACAGGCGGGTCATCAGGCGCAAAACAGCGAAAGCCTCGCCACGTTGGCAGGTGGGTCTGCTGGCGATGCAATCCGGCTGATCAACCATGATGGCATGGTACTCTACGAAGATATCATCAGGACGCTGGGCGGTTTGCCAAACATCAACAGACAGGCGGCACTGAAGCTGGCCGATAGCTGCGTGGGCCGCGGCGCAGAGGTGCGATTTGGGCTGATGCTCGACCTGATGGATGTCTTTTTGTCCCGCGCCGCGCGCGCTGGGCTGATGGGCGAACCGCAGGCCCAAGGCGCACCCGGAGAAGCCCGATTGCTGGCACGGATCGCACCTGATGACCGGGCCGCCCGCTGTTGGGCCCGCTTGCAGCAGGATCTGTCCAATCGGTCGCGCCATGGGCGCGCGGTGAACCTTGACCCTGCGGCATTGATCCTTGATATGATCTTCAAGATCGAAGAGACGGCGCACGGTGTCGCCGCAGCGTGAAAGCGGCCCCATGACCCAAGCCACCATCGTTGACAGCCATTGTCATCTGGATTTTCCCGATTTCGATGCGGAACGGCCAGCCGTCGTGCAGCGCGCGCTGGATGCCGGTGTGGAACGGATGGTGACGATCTGCACCAAACTGCGGCTGGAACCGCAGGTGCGTGCGATCGCAGAGGCGCATGATCCCGTGTTTTACGCCGCTGGCACCCATCCGATGAGCGTCGCGGACGAGCCGATGGCACAAGTCGACGACCTCATCCGCCTGGCGGACCATCCGAAATTTGTGGGGATTGGTGAGACGGGGCTGGATTACCACTACACATCTGACACCGCGCAGGCGCAGCAGCAATCGCTGCGCATTCACATCGCCGCCGCGCGCGAAACCAAATTGCCACTGATCGTTCACGCGCGCGCCGCTGACGATGATATGGCGCGGATACTGCAAGAGGAATACGCGAGCGGCGCTTTTACCTGCGTCATGCATTGCTTTTCCAGCAGTGCGGCATTGGCCGAAGCAGCGCTTGATCTGGGCTTTTATCTGTCGATGTCAGGCATTGCCGCATTCCCGAAATCGCAAGAGCTGCGCGATATCTTTGCAGGGGCCCCGCTGGACCGGGTGCTGGTGGAAACCGACAGCCCCTTTCTTGCCCCGCCGCCCCATCGTGGCAAACGTAACGAACCGGCCTTCACCGCCCACACGGCCAAGGTGGGGGCAGGGCTGTTCGGCATCAGCTACGAAGATTTCGCCGCCCAAACCACGGCAAATTTCGACCGCCTGTTCTGGAAGGCCGCTGCATGAGCGACCAGATTGCCTTTACCATCCTTGGCTGCGGCTCTTCTGGCGGCGTGCCCCGTTTGGGGGGGCTGTGGGGGGCGTGTGACCCGAACAACCCCAAGAATATCCGCCGCCGCTGTTCGCTGCTGATTACACGCACGGGCGCAAAGGGGATCACCCGTGTCTTGATCGACACCAGCCCTGATATGCGTAGCCAGCTGCTGGATGCCGGTGTGGGCACGCTTGATGCGGTCGTTTACACCCATTCCCATGCGGACCATGTGCATGGTCTGGATGACTTGCGCATGATCGTGTTCAATATGCGCCAGCGCCTGCAGGTCTGGGCGGATGGTGATACATCAAATGATCTGCTGGGCCGCTTCGGCTACGCCTTCGTGCAACCGAAAGGATCAGCCTATCCGCCGATTTGCGAACTGAACGCCATTGACGGCGATATCGTCATCGACGGGGCAGGGGGACAGATCGTCTTGACACCGCTCGAGGTAGAACACGGCTCTATCGAGGCACTGGGTTTCCGGGTAAACGATGTGGCTTATCTGCCCGATGTGTCGTCAATTCCCGATGATGTGTGGCCGCACCTGAAGGGCTTGGAATGCTGGATCGTGGATGCCTTGCGGCGCGACCCGCACCCGACACACTCGCATTTGTCGAATACGCTTGAGTGGATCGAAAAGGCGCAGCCGAAACAGGCGATCCTGACCAACATGCACAACGATCTGGACTATGCGACTGTTGCCGCTGAAACGCCGGATCATATTCAACCGGCCTATGACGGTCTCACGCTGACATTCGGTGTCGATTGACTTCTTTTGTTCCCAAATACCGCCGCCGGAGGCACACTAAAATATCGTGCGGCGCAACCGCGCCTTTGGATCACTAATGGCTGCATTGATCGACGTCATCCTGCCGGTTTTCCTTGTGATCGGCTTTGGCTATCTTGCGGTCTGGCAGGGCTATTTCAGCGATGCGGGCGTCGACGGGCTGATGAAATTCACCCAGAATTTTGCGATCCCCTGTCTGCTCTTCCGCGCGATTTCAACGCTCGATCTGGAGCAGAATTTTGATCTGGCCTTGCTGGGCGGTTTCTACGTTGGCGCATTGGCGGGTTTCCTGACAGGTGTCATCGGCGCGCGATACCTCTTTGGACGCGGGTGGGAGGACAGCATCGCCATCGGGTTCTGCTGTCTGTTTTCGAACTCTTTGTTGCTGGGTCTGCCGATCACGGAACGGGCCTATGGCCCTTCAGCGCTGGAAGCCAATTATGCGATCATCGCGATCCACTCGCCCTTTTGCTACGCTGTCGGGATCACGGCGATGGAAATTGTCCGTAACCGTGGCGGCAGTATTGCGGTGCTGCCGGGCAAGGTCCTGAGCGCGATGTTCCGCAATGCGCTGATCTTGGGCATCACGCTGGGTTTCATCGTCAACCTGGGCAATACCCCCGTGCCGGGGGTCATGACGGATGCGCTGGACCTGATGGTGCAGGCTGCGTTGCCAGCCGCTTTGTTTGGTCTGGGTGGGGTGCTTTACCGCTACCGGCCAGAGGGAGATATGCGAACGATCCTGTTTGTCGTGGCGGTATCACTCATCCTGCATCCGGCGATTGTCTGGGTGCTGGCGGATGTGAACGCGCTGTCGGTTGAGGCGACACGCTCGGCCATGCTGACGGCGGCGATGGCGCCGGGCATCAATGCTTATGTCTTCGCCAACATGTACGGTGCCGCGCGCCGCGTGGCGGCATCGGCGGTGCTGATCAGCACGGGGATTTCGATTTTCACGGTCTGGCTGTGGTTGGCGATACTGCCTTAGCTCGGGGACATGCCCCGCAACCGCTCTGACCGACGGCGCAATAGCTCCACGGTGGCCAGCAGGACAATAGAGATCGCCACCAACACGGTCGCTGCCGCCAGAATCGTCGGGCTGATCTGCTCGCGCAGGCCGGTGAACATCTGCCAGGGCAATGTCTTTTGCGCAGCCGCACCGACGAACAGGACCACAACGACTTCGTCAAACGACGTGATGAACGCAAACAGCCCGCCGGAGATCACGCCGGGCAGGATCAGCGGCATCTGGATGCGAAAGAAGGTGACCGTAGGCGTGGCCCCCATATTCGCCGCCGCGCGTGTCAGTGAGCGGTCGAAGCCTACCAGCGTTGCCGTGACGGTGATGATCACGAACGGGATGCCCAGGGCCGCATGGGCGAGGATCACCTTGATGTACCCGGTAAGGGATTTCGACATGCCCAGATTATCCTCCATCCACAGCCCCATCTGGCTGTAGAAAAAGAACATGCCGGTGGCCGAGATGATCAGCGGGACAATCATGGGCGAAATCAGAATTGCCATGATCCCGCGCCGGAAGGGGACATGGGATTGCGACAGTCCGATAGCTGCCAGCGTCCCCAATGATACCGAGATGATCGTCGCAAAAGGAGCGATGATCAGCGAATTCTGCAGCGGTCTAATCCAGTCCTGATTGGTAAAGAAGTCGCGATAATGCTTCAGCGAGTACCCTTCAGGGTTCAGCGCCAGCATCTCGGGCGTGAAGGTGAAGAAATCCTGCGCGTTGAACGACAGCGGAATGATGATGATGATCGGGGCGATCAGGAAGAACAGGATCAGCCCGACGATCACCCGGAAACTGTAATGCCAGACCCGTTGTCCGGTGGTGGCATAAGGTGGAAGTGCGCTCATATCCTCAGCCCCCCAGCTTCACATTGTCGATGCCGACGATCCGGTCATAGGCCCAGTAAAGGATCAGCACGACCGCCAGCAGGATCGCCCCCAGCGCCGCCGCCAAACCCCAATTGAGCGAGGTCGAGATGTGATAGGCGATCCGGTTGGAGATAAAGACACCCTTGGTGCCGCCGACGATTTCGGGTGTGATGTAGTATCCGATGGCCAGGATGAAGACGAGGATGGACCCCGCCCCGATGCCCGGCACGCTTTGCGGGAAATAGACCCGCCAGAAGGCGGTCCAGTTCGTCGCCCCCAGCGATTTGGCCGCGCGCAGATAGCTGGGCGGGATCGTTTTCATTACTGAATAAAGCGGCAGGATCATGAAGGGTAAAAGGATATGGGTCATGGCGATGATCGTGCCTGTGGCATTGTTGATCAACGCAAGTCGATTGTCATCGGTCACCAGGCCGATCCAGACCAGCGTGTCATTGATCACACCCTGTTGCTGCAACAGCACCTTCCAGGCCGATGTGCGCACCAGAAGCGAGGTCCAGAACGGCAAGAGCACCAGAATCATCAACAGGTTTGCCTTGCGCGAAGGCAGGTTCGCCAGCATCCACGCCACCGGATAGCCCAGCAGGATACAGGACACCGTGATCGTCAGCGACATGACCAGCGTGCGCCAGAACAGGGTGAGATAAATCTGTTCATTCTCGGGCTGCCATTCGGGGCCGTCGGGTGTTTTTTGCAGGTCTACGGCATTCAGGAAGTACCCCGACGTAAAGGCAGGGCTATAGGTCTGGATGGTTTGCCAGACATCCACATCCAGCCAGTCTTCGTCGATATCTTCAAATGCCGCGCGCACGTCTTCGCGCTCAAAACCCTGCGCTTGCGTTGCCGTTTGCGATAAGAGGCCGGCAAGTGGTCCTGCGATCTGTAGGCCGGGATTTGCGATCAGATCTTCATGCAAGGCAAGGTAGACCACGTTCCATGGCTCTTCGTCGACAGGGCTGTCATTGTCGACCTCGCGAATGACCGACGCAAAGTCGGCATAAATTTCCGCGGTTTTTGGAAGTATCTCTGCCGCAGTATCAGAAAGTTCAAATGCTGGCTCTGGCCCGTCATCGTTCCATTCCGCCTGCCGCGTAATCCAGTCAGGGTCTGCCAACAGGGTGATCCAAGTTGCCGGGTCTTCCCAGGCAGGATCCAAAGCGATGAACTGATCGGCGTAAACCTCGCCGATATCATCAACGCTGCGGCCTGATTTGCGGAACAGTGATGAAATGCCCGAGGTTTCATAGTTCAAACGGCTGCCAAGGCGGGTGTGGTTCTTTTCCTCAACCGCGATCATCAGGTCCTTGGCCAGAGCCACGAAAACTTCTTCTGACGGGGCTTGTCCGCTATCTGCTTCCCACGCAGCAATCGCGTCAACAGTGCGCGGGATCGTATCGCCGACAATCTGGTTTTCAACCGACCGGAACAACATCTGCCCGATGGGGATGATGAAGGTCAGCATGATGAACAAAAGCAGCGGCGCAATCAGCAACAGCGCGCGCATCTTCTGGCGACGCAGCGCCCTGTTCAAACTGGCCTTAAGCGGGCGACCATCAGCGGCGAGCATCTGTTCGGCCATCGCGCCTACACCCCTTCGACAAGGACGATCATGCTTGTCGCGTTTTCGCGACGGATGCGTGCGACTTCTTGGTATTCCGGGCTGTAGTACAGCGCCTTGGCGCTTTCGAAATCGGGAAATTCAAAAACAACATGTCGGGCAAAATCCGGGCCTTCGGCATTTTCGGATACGCCACCACGCACAATCGGCCTGCCGCCATGTGCTGTGATCATTGGCGTGTCGCGGGCAATGTATTCCTGATAGGCTTCAGGATTGTTCACGGTGATATGGCCGATGATGTAACCTTTGGGCATGGTGCGCTTTCGATCTTGAAGGTGCAAAGCGGGCTGACCCGCCTTGCTGTGTTGAAAGCTGGTTACTGTGCCAGCCAGCTTTGGAACTTGGCGTCCAGATCATCCCGATAATCCGCCCACCATTCGTAGTTGTTGACGAATGTGTTCTCGGCGTTGTTCGGATCAGTTGGCATATGTGGCGCCATGTCGATACCCAGCGTGGCATGCGTGCTGACCAGCGGGGCCGAAGATGCGCGGGCGGGGCCATACGAGATGTATTTTGCCTGATCTGCCAGACGCTGCGTGTCTGTTGCAAAGCGGACGTAATCCAGCACACGTGCGAGACGTTCCTCTGACAATCCGGTTGGGATAACCCAGCCATCCAGATCGAACATCTGCCATTCCCAGGCCATGCCCACGGGCTGACCCTGTTCGGCGATCACGCTGAAAAGGCGGCCGTTATAGGTCGAGCCCATGAAAATCTCACCATCGGCCAGAAGCTGAGGTGTTTCGGCCCCGGCTGTCCACCAGATCGTTTCGTCCTTGATCACGTCCAGTTTGGCGAAGGCTTGTGCCTGACCTTCGTCAGTTTCGAGCATGTCATACACGTCTTCGTAAGCCACCCCATCACACAAGAGCGCCCATTCCATGTTCGCAATCGGATTGCGGTTCAGCGCGCGCTTGCCGGGATAGGTTTCCAGGTCGAACACGTCACAGGCACCCGTTGGCGGCTCAACGCCTTCTGGCACCATGTCGGTGCGATAGCCGAACGTGGTCGAAAAGACGATCTGCGGGATGAAGCAGTCCGACACCAGCATATCGCCGAAATCGTCCGAAGCGGATGAGCCATCATCGCCGGGGGCGAGGATTTCATCAGCGTCGATTTCCATCGCCAGCCCTTCATCGCAGAGCCGGATTGCGTCTGCAGCTTCCACATCCACAAGGTCCCAGGTGATGTTGCCTGCCTCATTCATGGCACGCAGCTTGGCCACGGCCTCGGACGAGCTTTCATCGTTGATGATCGTCACCCCTGTCATTTCCATGTAGGGGTCGTGATAGGCGGCCTGCTGTGATGCGGAATAGGCACCGCCCCAGCTCACGATTGTCATTTCGTTGGCCATATGGCCATCGGCGATGGCGGCCGTGCTTGCGACCGTCAATGCCGTTGTTGCCATCAGTGTTTTGGTGAATTTCATTGTTTTCTCCCGTTTGGTTGCCCGGTTCATTCATTGAGCGCTGCCCGCCGGGCGATGGCAGCCTCTTAGTCAGCCGCTACGCATCCAGCGCGCGGCAATCCCTTGCAAGCCAGCCGATTTCAATCTGGCTGCCCGGTGTCAGACGGACCTGATCTGGGGCGTTGCGAGTTTTGATAATGAAATCGTCGGTCCCGGCCACCCGCAGACGTGTCCGGAAAATGTCGCCCATATAGATGAACTCCAACACCTCGGCCTTCAGCGTGTGTGCGCCCGGCTGCAGGCGTGATTTATCGAACTCCACCCGTTCCGGCCTGATCGAGACCTGGGTGCGGTCGCCCACCTTGCTGACATTGACCGGCACCGCATCGATGATATCGCCGCTATCCAGTTTAATGATGCACTTATCTTTGGTGATTTCCTGAACAACGCCTTCCAGCGTGTTGTTTTCGCCAATGAATTGCGCAACGAAGCTGTTCTGCGGTGCTTCGTAAAGCTCGTCCGGTGGGGCGAGTTGCTGAATGCGCCCATCGTCGAAAACAGCCACGCGGTCGGACATCGTAAGCGCCTCGGTTTGGTCGTGGGTCACGTAGACTACGGTAATGCCAAGTTCATGGGCGAGGTTCGTAATCTCAAACTGCAAGGTTTCGCGCAGCTGCTTGTCCAGCGCGCCCAGCGGTTCATCCATCAACACCAACTCTGGCTCGAACACCAGCGCGCGGGACAGGGCGATGCGCTGTTGCTGCCCACCCGACAATTGCGCAGGGCGGCGTCCGGCAAAATCCTGCATCTGCACCATGCCCAAGGCGCGCATGACTTTCTTTTCGCGGGTCGCCTTGTCCATTTTCCGCACCTCAAGCGGGAACGACAGGTTCTCGGCCACGGTCATATGCGGGAACAGGGCGTAGTTCTGGAACACCATTCCGATGCCACGCTTATGGGGCGGAATGTTGTTGATCGACACACCATCAAGGCGGATTTCGCCATGTGTCGCCGTTTCAAAACCGGCCAACATCATCAAGCAGGTGGTCTTACCCGAGCCTGATGGGCCGAGCATCGTCAGAAACTCACCTTTTGGCATGGAAAGGTTTAGATCTTTGACGACCAGTGTCTCGCCATCGTAACTCTTCTGAACACGCTCAAACTGAACAAACGCAGCATCATTGGCTGTCTGCAGCAAACTGATCTCCCCAGGGTTTCATCCCAATCACTGATCACTAAACCTATGCCGATAGGGATTTGCAATCGTTAAGAGCGCGATTTTCAGCAACGGGTCATCTATTGCCTAAACACAGGGCGATGACGCCGCGCTTTACCGATTGGGCATGATCGCGAAAGCGTTATTGCGAATGGTTATCATTCCTATTTACAGTTGCGAACTATTCTCATAAAGACTCGCTGAATGACAGCACTTGGTGGGGAAGGGCTTTGCGATGAAAAACCTCAAACGCATCTCGGCAGCGATCGTGTTGGCGGTTCTGTCAACAACCGCGTCAGCGCAAGATGACAGGTTTAAGGCGGTGACGACATTCACCGTCATTGCCGACATGGCGCAGAATGTTGCCGGTGACGCGGCAATCGTTGAAAGCATCACGCGGCCGGGGGCCGAGATCCACGGCTACCAGCCGACCCCGCGTGATATCATCCGCGCACAGGATGCAGACCTGATCTTGTGGAATGGCCTGAACCTGGAACTTTGGTTCGAACAATTTTTCGGAAACCTGTCTGACGTGCCCAGCGTGACGTTGACAGAAGGTATTGCACCGATGAGCATCTCGTCAGGTGAGTATGAAGGAAAGCCAAACCCGCATGCCTGGATGAGCCTGGATAATGCGCTGATCTATGTCGACAACATTCGCGATGCTTTCATCACCCACGATCCCGACAATGCCGATACGTATCGCACCAATGCCGAAAGCTATAAGGCAGAGATTACCGCCGCAATCGCGCCTTTGCGGGAAACCATTCTTGCCCTGCCGGAGGAACAGCGCTGGCTGGTGTCTTGCGAAGGGGCGTTCAGCTATCTGGCGCGCGATTTCGGTATGCAAGAGCTGTATTTGTGGCCCATCAACGCGGATGCGCAAGGCACACCCCAACAGGTGCGCCGCGTCATTGATACGGTGCGCGACAACCAGATCCCTGCCATATTCTGCGAAAGCACCGTTTCACAGGCGCCCGCCGAACAGGTCGCCCGCGAGACGGGTGCAAATTACGCGGGCGTGCTCTATGTAGATAGCCTGACAGATGAAGACGGGCCGGTGCCCACTTATCTGGATCTTTTACGTGTCACGACTGAAACGCTTGCGGCAGGCCTTACAGAATGAACCAAAGCTCCGGCATTACTGCAACTGATGTGACCGTTACATACCGTAACGGTCACACTGCGTTAAGGGATGCAAGTTTTGAAATCCCGACAGGCACGATCACAGCGCTTGTCGGGGTCAATGGCGCTGGCAAATCAACGCTGTTCAAGGCGATCATGGGTTTCGTTCCAGCCGCGCGGGGCAACATCACGGTTCTTGGCATGCCGGTGGGCGAGGCGCTGCGTCGCAACATCGTGGCCTATGTCCCGCAGTCGGAAGAGGTGGATTGGACCTTTCCGGTTCTGGTCGAGGATGTCGTCATGATGGGCCGCTACGGTCATATGGGGTTCTTCCGCCGTCCTAAAAAGGCCGATCATGATGCAGTGACCAACGCACTGTCACGGGTCAACATGACAGATTACCGACACCGCCAGATCGGAGAGTTGTCGGGCGGCCAGCGCAAACGCGTTTTCCTTGCGCGAGCGTTGGCGCAGGAGGGCCGGGTGATCCTGCTGGATGAGCCGTTTACCGGCGTCGATGTGCAAACCGAGGAGGCCATCATCGCCCTACTGCGTGAAATGCGCGATGAAGGTCGGGTGATTCTGGTGTCCACTCATAACCTTGGGTCGGTCCCCGAATTCTGCGATCGAACGATCCTGGTCAAGGAAACTGTACTGGCCTTTGGTCCCACGGAAACGACCTTTACCCGTGAAAACCTCGAATTGGCATTTGGCGGCGTGCTGCGCCACTTTGTGCTGGGCGGGTCTGATCTGCACGATGATGATGACAGCCGACAGATCCGCGTGATCACGGATGATGAGCGTCCTTTTGTCGTCTATGGTGACGATGCGGGGAAAGACCCGTGATGGCAACGCTGCTCGAACCGTTCAGCTATGCGTATATGTTCAACGCGATGTGGGTCAGCGCGCTGGTCGGGGCCATCTGCGCGTTTCTGTCCGCTTATCTGATGCTGAAAGGCTGGTCACTGATTGGCGACGCGCTCAGCCATTCCATCGTCCCGGGGGTGGCGGGGGCCTATATGCTGGGCCTGCCATTTGCGTTGGGGGCCTTTGCCGCGGGCGGTCTTGCTGCGGGGGCGATGCTGTTTCTCAACCAGCGATCCGGGTTGAAGGAAGACACGATCATCGGGCTGATCTTTACATCGTTCTTTGGGCTGGGGCTTTTCATGGTGTCGCTTTCGCCCACATCGGTCAGCATCCAGACAATCACATTGGGCAACATACTGGCGATCACGCCGTCCGATACATTGCAGTTGGCGATCATTGGCTTTGTGACACTGGCGATCCTTCTGGCCAAGTGGAAGGATTTCATGGTCACGTTTTTTGATGAAAATCACGCGCGGTCTATCGGACTGAAACCGGATGTCCTGCGCGTGATCTTCTTCACGCTTCTGTCTGCATCCTGTGTCGCGGCGCTGCAGACGGTGGGCGCATTTCTGGTGATCGCGATGGTCGTGACGCCCGGTGCGACGGCATATCTGCTGACGGATCGGTTTCCCAGATTGCTGGTGCTGAGTGTGATGATCGGGTCGATGACCAGCTTTGTGGGGGCCTATATCAGCTATTTCCTGGATGGCGCCACAGGGGGTATCATCGTCACGCTGCAAACCCTGATCTTCTTGGCCGCGTTCTTTTTCGCCCCAAAACACGGATACTTTGCCGCGCGCCGTCGGTCTGCCGCCGCGTTGGAGCAGCCATGATAGAGACATTGCTGTTCCCCTTCCAATTCGCGTTCATGAACAAGGCGTTCGTCATGATGGCGATCATTGCGATCCCGACCAGCCTGTTGTCCTGCTACCTCGTGCTCAAGGGCTGGTCATTGATGGGGGATGCCATCAGCCATGCCGTTTTGCCGGGCATCGTGTTGGCCTATATCCTGAATGTGCCGCTGATTATCGGTGCCTTCTGCGCAGGCATGTTCTGTGCGCTGGCCACCGGGTTTTTGTCGGAAAACAGCCGGGTCAAGCAGGATACGGTCATGGGGATCGTGTTTTCGGGGATGTTTGGTGTGGGGTTGGTTCTCTACACGAAAATCACCACGGATGTGCATCTTGACCACATTTTGTTCGGCAACATGCTGGGCGTGGGGGCAGCGGACCTGTGGACCGCAGGCAGCATCGCGGCGCTGGTGGCCGCCGTCATGATCGGCAAGCGGCGTGATTTCATGCTGCACGCCTTCGATCCCGTGCAGGCGCAGGCTGTCGGGTTGCGGGTGGGGTGGTTGCACTATGGCTTGCTTGCGCTGATTTCGCTAACCATCGTGGCGACGCTGTCGGCGGTGGGGATCATCCTGTCCATCGGACTTTTGATTGCACCCGGCGCGATTGCGTTTTTACTGACGAAGCGGTTTGAAATCATGCTGCCGCTGGCGGCGGGCATCACATTGCTGTCGGGGTTTGTTGGCGTCTACCTGAGCTTTTTCATCGATAGCGCTCCGGCGCCGACGGTCATTCTTGTCATGACGATCATCTTCATTGCCGCTTTCATCCGGGCAAACATCCGGGCAAACATCCGGGCGCGAAAGACATCGGCGGCCACCGTAGATTTACCATTGAACAGCTGATCACAGCATGAAACGTTGCGCCCAACGGGAGGAGACAGGCGCAATGTATGGGTGAAATCTGGGAAGGGTTGTCCGCCGGTTTCTGGCTTGTCGTCACGCTGGATGCGGATCTTGTGGAAATCACCTTGCGGTCACTTCAGGTCACGCTGTCAGCGGTCGTGATCGCATCTGTTATTGGGCTGCCGTTCGGTGCATTTCTGGCGATCCGGCGGTTCCGCCATCGGAGAGCGACAATCGCAGTATTGAATGCGCTGATGGGTTTGCCGCCTGTCGTTGTCGGGTTGGTTGTCTATCTGCTTTTGTCGCGGTCCGGGCCATTTGGGGTCTTGGGTCTGTTGTTCACGCCCACTGCGATGATCATTGCGCAAGTCATTATTATCACGCCGCTGATCGCATCTATCGCCCATCAGGCCATCCGCGATATCTGGGCCGAATATCACGACCTGCTGATTTCGCTATCCACCTCAAAACGGCAACGGATCAAGACGCTGCTGTGGGATGGCAGGCGGGCGCTGATCACGGCGTCACTTGCCGGTTTCGGACGTGGGATTGGTGAAGTTGGCGCGATCATGATTGTCGGTGGCAATATCGACAATGCAACGCGGGTTTTGACGACCGCCATCGCACTTGAAACCGGAAAGGGCGATTTTGCCCTGGCACTGGGCCTGGGGTTCGTGCTGATCGCTCTGGCTATTGCGGTAAACCTTGCCATTCACACCATTGGCCGGACAGAAAGTGAGGGCAAATGGTAACGTCGATCCTGCCTTTGCGCGTCTCTGACGCCGTCGTCAAACGCCGCAAAAAGCGATTGCTGGGTCCTGTCAGTTTGGATGTGACGGCGGAAGGTTTCACAATCATCATGGGGCCAAACGGGTCTGGTAAAACCACGCTTTTGCGGGTGCTGCACGGATTGGAGCGGTTGTCATCCGGTCAGGTCAGCTGGACCGTCCCGCTGGCTGACGCGCAGATCAGACAAGCCTTTGTGTTTCAAATGCCCATCATGATGCGGCGCTCTGTGCGCGATAATCTGGCATATCCGCTTTTGGTGCACGGGCAGGGCAAGACCGCTGCATATCAAGCGGCCGAGATTTGGGCAGATCGGGTCGGTCTGGCGGATGCGCTGGACACGCCCGCACCGCAATTGTCAGGCGGAGAGAAGCAAAAGCTCGCGCTGGCACGTGCATTGATCCGCGAACCAGAGATTGTTTTTCTGGACGAACCATGCGCCAATCTTGATGGGCGCGCCACGCGCGAGATTGAGGCGATATTAAAAGACGCGCAGGCGGCAGGCACCCGTATCCTGATGTCGACACATGATGTCGGACAGGCAAAACGACTGGCCGACGATGTTGTATTCCTGATGCACGGAAGTATCATCGAACACACCCCCGCAAAGGCGTTTTTCACCGGGCCAAAGACCCCGCAAGCCACCGCACTTCTTCAGGGAGATATCGTCGAATGATCCGGATATTCGCTGTCATTTTCACAGTCTTGGGTTCAGCCGCTTGGGCAGAAAGCCTGAAACTGGCCGTGACAACGTCGTTTCATAATTCGGGACTGTCGGACATTTTGTTGCCAGCGATCAAGGAAGATACCGATATTGATGTACAACTGCTTGTTGTCGGAACAGGGCAGGCGTTGCGCCTGGGTGAGGCAGGCGATGTTGATGCAATCCTTGTGCATTCGCGCGCAGCGGAAGAGGCCTTTGTCGCTGCAGGTTACGGCACGCGCCGCCGCGAAATCATGTATAATGATTTTGTAATGATTGGCCCGGCAGATGACCCGGCGCGCATCGGCGAAGCCGGCACCGCGGCGGATGCTTTGGCGCTGATCGCGCAGGCGCAGGCGACCTTTGTTAGCCGGGGCGATGATAGCGGGACGCACAAGAAAGAGCTGTCATTATGGGATGCATCAGGGGCCACACGCGGCGGCGACTGGTATCGCCCTGTTGGTGCGGGCATGGGCGCTGCGTTGAACACGGCGGCAGGGATGGATGCCTATATTCTGGCAGACCGGGCGAGCTGGCTGAATTTCGGCAACAAAGCGGGGCTTGATCTGCTGTTTGCCGGTGATCCGGCGCTGTTCAACCAATACGCTTACATCCCTGTGAACCCGGGCCGGCACGCGCACGTCAAAGCGGACCTTGCCATCGCATTGGAAGATTGGCTGACATCAGACCGTGCCAAGGAACTGATCGACAACTACATGATCAATGGCGAGACGCTGTTCACGTTCAACGCGACAAACCCGTCCTAATCGTCCAGCGAGCCATGGATCGCAAACTGGTCGAGCCCCGCTGACTGAGGTTCGATGATGCGGTAGCTTTCCTTCACCCCGGCTTCAGTCAATTCGCGCGTGACCATCAGCAGCGTATTTGGGTCCTGATCGGCGCAAAGTTCGGACATTTGCGCGATTTCATCCATCGCAACCCCGCGCGCGGCATCGACATCAGGCGCGCCGTAGTGACTAACGAAATGGGCAGCCAGCGCATCGGTCAGCGCCGTTACTTCATGATCCTCAACCTTGGTGACAGCCACAACAGACACCCGGCCAAATGTTTCAAGCCCCAGCCAGCCATTTGTGAACGCCTGCTTTGCCTTGCCGGTCAGATCGCCCGTCGACCAGTTCGAAAATTCAAACCCGCCTGAAATACACCATTCTGCCGTACGCGCAGGCGTATGAAAGATATTCATGTCGCTTTCATCGAAATGGATCGCGCGCGCAAGGAAACGGTCAGTCATGTCTGCTCCAACAAATCGGTCAGCGGGGTCAATGTGGTGGCCCCATCGGTTTTGCGCAACAGGCCAAACTGCGCGTCCACGCCGATCTGGTCGTCATGCAGGTGCAAAAGACCTGTGTATTCGGCATGGATTGGTTGCACCCCGTCGTCGGACCAGCGGTTGATCCAGACGAGCGTGTGTCGCGACCAGCCCTCCAGCAATTGAGTGGCAGAGATATCGCCGCACCCTTCATCGTAAAGCGTTGTGACATCCGGCGTCGCGCCCGGGCTTGTCGCGTTGCTGTGCAGCGAAACCCTCAGGCCGACAATCAACCAGTCCGGGACGTCATCGGTTGACGCCGCCGCGCTGACGCTGAGTGCACCGCAAACCGCGCCATTCACGCGGATGGTGCCGTCCCAATCAAGCAACACGGCGATTTCCGGCGGGGCGATGGCCCCCAGTGCATTCTGAAAGCCAATCCCGCAGATGGGCAGCATGATCATCGCCTCTGACAGCGGCACCTCGGGCGCAAAGATGATCGCAGCGCGCAGCTCATTCGGTCCAAGATTATAGACCACCGTGCCTGCATCGCAGCCCGCTATGGCCATCTGGGTCGCCACATCCATGGGGTCTTCAACCGTGGCCTGGCCGCTCATCAATGGTGGAAAGGTCGGCGCGTTCATGCAGTTCCGTCTGCGATCAGTTGGCGGGCGACGGCGCGAAATGCCTCGGCCTGCGCGCTTTCGGGTTTGGACACGACAATGGGGGCGCCGCCATCCGCTGCCAGCCGGATATCCAGATGTAACGGTAATTCGGCCAGCAACGGGACACCCATCTTCTTGGCTTCTGCCGCGACACCGCCATGGCCGAATGTGTGTTCCTCGTGCCCGCAGTTTGAGCAGATATGCGTGCTCATATTCTCGATCAGGCCAATAATCGGCGTGCCCAACTGGTTGAACATGTCGATCCCCTTGCGCGCGTCAATCAGGGCCACATCCTGCGGGGTTGAGACGATGATGGCACCCGAGACATCGAATTTCTGGGTCAGCGTCATCTGCACATCGCCGGTACCGGGGGGCAGATCGACGATCAGGACATCCAGGGCACCCCATTGCACCTGATTCATCATCTGCTGCAACGCACCCATCAGCATTGGACCGCGCCAGACAACTGCCTGATCATCGTTCTGCATCAGGCCGATCGACATCATGGTTACACCATGGTTCCGCATTGGCAGGATCGTCTTGCCATCGGGTGACGCGGGGCGGCCAGAGACGCCCAGCATGCGCGGCTGTGACGGGCCATAAACATCGGCGTCCAGTAAACCAACGCGCCGCCCCTCAGCCGCCAAGGCGCAAGCTAGGTTGGCGGATACGGTCGATTTGCCAACACCACCTTTCCCTGATGCCACGGCAATGATCCGGTCAACACCCGGCACCTTTTGCGGTCCTTTGGGTTCTGCAGCACGTTGCGGTTTCAGATCCGGCGGGGCGGCGGGTGTGCTGTGGGCCGTCATGATGGCCGATACGGTGCCGATACCCGGCATGGCCTTCAACGCGGCCTCAGCCTGCGCACGCGCAGGTTCCAGTTTTTGCGCGGCAGAGGGGGCGACCTCGAACACAAAGCGCACATTGCCGTCTTCGACAGACAGCGCCCGCACCAGGCCGGCGGCCATGATATCATCGCCCGAGGCGGGGTCTTTGATGGTCTTCAGGGTCGCGATGACCGCGTCACGGGTGATGGTCAATTCAGTCGTCCTGTCCGGTAATTGTACCCGTCACGGTATGTTCAAGATCAAGATCAGGAATGGTCAGCACCACTTTGGCCGGAAACGATTTTCCGGCCGCGCCGTGTTCGCGCATCGCCTCTTCGATCGCCTGTTGCGATGTCACACCAACCTGCTTGAGGAACTTGCGCATGGACATGTTGAAATCGTCGCTCATCCTAGTGGTCCTTTCTGTCGGAAAAGTAATCGTCTGTCGTGCGCACGCGCGGGCGCTCGCCTGCGGCGAACGGGTTGTTCTCGGAATGATACTGCGCCTGAATGCGGCAGTTGTCGCACATCTGGATCATGCGGGCGGCGTCAGGATTGCCGAACATGGCATGCTTGCCAGCGAGCTTTTCAGTGATTTTTTCGATGGTCGATTTCACCCCGAACAGGCTACCGCATTCGATACAGGCAAAGGGTTCTTCTTCGTTCAGCACCACTTGCGTCAGTGCGGTGTCGGTCAGGTTCAGACGCGGCTCCAGCGTAATTGCGTTTTCAGGGCAGACATTGCTGCAAAGCCCGCATTGCAGGCAGGCGTCTTCCTGAAACCGCAGTTGCGGCAGGTCTTCGTTGTCAGCCAAAGCACCAGAGGGGCAAAGCGACACACAAGCCAGGCACAAGGTGCACGCATCCGTATCCACCAGAACCGCACCATAGGGGGCAGTATCAGGCAACGCGATAATATCGTCTTGACGCAAAGACTTGGCCGCCGTTCTTGCCACCTGACGGCGTGTGCCGATGGGCAGCATTGGGGTATCAATTGCAGTGACAGAGGGGGCATCATAAAGCGCGGCACTCAAACCATCAGGATCATCCATATCAAGCAGCATGATCGTGCGTTCGCTGATAGCGGCTGCCAGATCGCTTTCGCGCGAAAGCGTGTCCCGATCCGATTTCGGTGACAGCAAAATCGCCACAGATGCAAATCCGGCGCCCAATGCGGCGAGCATTTCCGCATGGCCAAAGCTGGCCAGCGCAGTTGTCTCGAACGGGATCACATCCGCAGGCAACCCACGGCCAAAGCGCGCAGCAAGGCGGATCATCTCGACCCCGTGGGTGTCATCATGCACCAGCAGTCGGGGGTCTTTGCCACCAGCCTTGCGATAAGTGCTGGCGAGCGTCTGGATCCGTCGAAACACGTCATGGACAGGTGGCGCATCATAGCTGATCGCACCGGACGGACACAGCGATGAACAGGCCCCGCAACCGGCACAAATCATCGGATCAATCGCCACATGGTCACCGGCAGACGTGATCGCGCCGGTCGGACAGGCGTTCAGGCAATTCGAACAGGCAGGCTTTTCCGCACGGGAATGGGCGCAAAGCGATGGTTCCAACCGCACATAAAGCGGCTTTTCAAACGTACCGACCATTTGGGCCGCATCAAAGATAGCCCGGGCCACCGATGGGGCATGTTTTGGGTCCGCATGCAGATAGCCATCGCGTTTTTCATGCGCCGTAAACAAGGGTTGGTTGCCCGAGAGATCAAGGATGATGTCGCATGTCGATCGCGCGCCATCTTGTGGTTGGGTAAAGCCGACGGCGCCACGACCGCCCGGTTCGACTTGCTGAAGCTGATCGAAGCGCAGATCAAACTGGCCCAGGCTGCCGGATGCGTGTGTCAGCTTACCTTTGATGACATCATAGGCCGACGAGGGTTCGGTCGGGGTGCCATCCAACAGCAATGCAGTGACGCTGAGTGTATCGGAAAGCTGCGCGGCGGCTGACAGGCAAACGTCATGCTGCCCAATAATGAGGCAAGTCCCCTCTGAGATAACATCCCGCACTTTCGGCGAGGTGGTTTGCAGCAGCGCCTCTGCTGCAAGTGCAGCCATCTTGGGGCTTTTTGACGCAGGGTCGTCGGACCAGCCCGCACGATCCCTTATATCTAGGAATTGCGGCGTATCCGCCTGTATTTCAAGGGCAAGGTCTTCAAACCTCTGGCGTTCCTGTTGACACGCCACAACGCTGCCGCCTTGCCTAAGCAAATCGGCGGTCTTGTCGATTTCGCGTGTGCAAAGTGCCGTGTGTACACGTGTGCAGTTCTGACCGGTTGCTGCTTCGATGGCTGTGGCGTCAATCGTTTGAGTGCCCAAACAATCACATAAAATCAGTTGCTTGCGCACGTCGCGCTGGCTTGCCATTGATGTCTCTCCCCGGTGTTGCGTGACCGCAATACGCGGACTCTAGCTATAGATGAAAGTACGAGCAAACGGGAATATGGCTGAGGTATATGCTGCGCCGCGGAAACGGCGATTTAAAAAAGTCCTTTTTTTGATCAAATTTTTGCGCCACCATGTGCACAGCCGTATACCAAGCGTTAGGGGGGAGCGTGGTCCGTCATCCACACCAGTATCAAGCAATGCCGCTGGGCGTCGTCGTGCGCAAGACGCCGGGCGTGACCCGCTGGGCTAAATGGTGCTGGAAGGCCGTTGCCGTATTGCCCGGTGCCGGACAGGCGCATTGGAAACTGTTGCGTGAGGAAGGTGGCGTTCAGGAATTCCACGCAGCCACGGTAATGCTGGAACTGCACGGAGCGGAGTGCGAGGCGTATCTGAGTGGATTGGCGGATAAGGTGCCTGCGATCTACGTGGTGATGCGTTCGAAAAACGATCCGCTTGATCCGCTAGATGTTCTGGTTGCAACGGCATCCCCCTTTGAAGCTCAGGATTACACCGATAACGGTGAGGATATTGTTGAAAAAGTACCTATGCCCGAGGGGCTTGTCGCCTGGGTGAGGGATTTTGCCGACAAATATTACGAAGAAGAAGTGTTCGTGAAGCGGCGTCGCGACAAAAAGCGGATCGATATTGTCGAACACGGCATTGGTGATGCCCGCATTCAACAACTGAGTGATGTATACCGCGCGCCCAAACGACAGGAGCCCGCTGCGTGACCCAAACGACTCAGGATTTTTGGTCTCGTCGAAAGGCTAACGTCGCAAAAGAGGCTCTGGCCGAGGCAAAGCCAGCGGTTGAACCGGATGTAGATATCACTGACGAAGAACTGCTTGCATCGCTCGAACTACCAGATCCGGACAAAATTGAATTTGGCGATGATATCAAAGGGTTCATGTCCAAGGCCGTCCCGGATCACCTGCGCCGCAAAGCGCTGCGGCGGTTGTGGCGTTTGAATCCGGTCCTGGCCAATTTGGATGGTTTGGTGGATTACGGTGATGATTTCACCGACAGCGCCACGGTCATCGAAAACATGCAGACCGCGTATCAGGTGGGCAAGGGCATGCTTGCGCATGTAAACGAAATGGCCCGTCAGGCCGAAGCGCTGCTGGAGCCTCGGGACAACGAAGCTGAGGTGCCAGAAGAACCTGCATCTATGCCTAAAGTCGTAGTTGCTGCCACCGAAGAACCCGTTGATGCTGAACCAGAGGCGCAGCCGGAACCGCGTCGCCGGATGCGTTTCAGCTATGATAACGAGACAATGCCAGCATGAGTGTTGCCGAAGATATGACCGCAATCGCGCAGGAAGATCGGCTGCGTGCTGATCTTTACAATTTTCTCGGTCTTTTGCTGGCTGGCCCACCCGATGAGATGGTGCTGGAACAGACCGCCGGGCTGACCGGAGATGAGACTGCGCTGGGCCAAGCGATCACACAGCTTGCCAATGTCGCCCAAGTCAGCAAACTCAAAGCGGTCACGCGCGAATTCAACGCGCTTTTTATTGGGCTGGGTAGGGGGGAGCTTTTGCCTTTTGCCAGCTACTATCTGACTGGTTTCCTGAACGAAAAGCCGCTTGCGACCTTGCGTGGCGATATGGCGGCAATGGGCATTGCGCGGGCGCAGAACGTCTACGAGCCCGAAGATAACATCGCGTCGCTGATGGAGATGATGGGTGGTCTGATCATCGGTCGGTTTGCAGCCGGTGCGGCCGACCTTGCGGCACAGAAGGCGTTTTTCAACAAACATGTCGGCCCCTGGGCCGGTCACTTTTTCAGTGATCTGGAGGCGGCGAAAAACTCGGTCCTGTATGCGTCTGTTGGCGCTGTGGGCCGTGAATTCATGGAGATCGAACGCGAAGCGTTTCGAATGATTGCGGAGTAATCCGCGTGGAACGGCGGTGTGTCCGTCATAACGAAAGGGGAGACGTTCCCATGGCAAAGAGCAAGGAAGACGGCACAAACCGCCGTGATTTTCTTAAACTCGGGGTGGCAGCCCCAGCGGCAGTGGCCGCAGCGGCATCCGGAACAGCGGCATCGGCAGCGCCGGTGGATCTGAATTCTGACAAGATGCAGGACACCGCGCATACCCGCGCATATCTGGCCAGCGCCCGTTTCTGACGCGACGCACCTTACGAAACCCAGCCAGTCGGGCAGTGCCCGACAATTGCCAGGGAGAAAGACATGTTAAGAAGAAAGACAACAGGGTCTGCGCGCCGTGCAGGTATCCAGACCCAGAAAACCACCGGGGCCATTGATCGCCGCACATTCCTGCGCGGATCGGGCCTGACCATCGGCGGTTTGACAGCCATCGCGGCAACAGGTGGCACCGTCACTGCCGCAAACGCCCAAGGCGCGATCAACAACGCCGTCACAAGCATCAAATCGGTCTGCACCCACTGCTCGGTCGGTTGTACCGTCCTGGCCGAGGTCGAGAACGGCGTCTGGACCGGGCAGGAGCCTGGTTGGGACAGCCCGTTCAACCTTGGTGCGCATTGCGCAAAAGGGGCCGCTGTGCGTGACCACGCTCATGGTGAACGCCGCCTGCGCTATCCGATGAAAAAGGAAAACGGTGAATGGGTGCGGATCAGCTGGGATCAGGCCATCAACGAGATCGGCGACCAGATGCTGCAGATCCGCGAGGAAAGCGGACCGGATTCCGTCTATTGGCTAGGATCGGCCAAGTTCAATAACGAACAGGCCTATCTCTATCGCAAGTTCGCGGCCTATTGGGGTACGAACAACGTCGATCACCAGGCGCGTATCTGTCATTCGACGACCGTTGCCGGCGTGGCGAACACGTGGGGCTACGGCGCCATGACGAATAGCTACAACGACATGCACAAGAGCCGGGCGATCTTTATCATCGGCGGCAACCCCGCCGAGGCGCATCCTGTATCCTTGCTGCATATCCTGAAGGCCAAGGAAGAAAACAACGCGCCGCTGATCGTCTGCGACCCGCGTTTCACCCGCACCGCAGCCCATGCGGACGAATACGTACGTTTCCGCCCCGGCAGCGATGTTGCGCTGGTCTGGGGTATCCTTTGGCACATCTTCGAAAACGGCTGGGAGGATGAGGAATTCATCCGCACCCGTGTCTGGGGTATGGACCAGATCCGCGAAGAGGTCGCCCGCTGGACACCGGAAGAGGTAGAGCGCGTCACCGGCACACCAGGCGAACAGCTGCGCCGCGTGGCCTTTACGCTGGCCAATAACCGCCCCGGCACCGTTGTGTGGTGCATGGGAGGCACGCAGCACACGAACGGTAACAACAACACCCGCGCCTACTGCGTGTTGCAGCTTGCGCTGGGCAACATGGGTGTTGCCGGTGGCGGCACGAACATCTTCCGCGGCCATGACAACGTGCAGGGCGCGACTGACCTAGGTGTTCTGGCCGACACGCTGCCGGGCTATTACGGTCTTGCACCCGGATCATGGGCCCATTGGGCGCGCGTCTGGGAAGAGGACCTGGATTGGCTCAAGGGACGCTTCTCGTCGGCGAGCTTCGGCGACACGTCGATGATGAACTTGAACGGTATTCCCGTCAGCCGCTGGATCGATGGTGTGCTGGAAGACGCCGAAAACATCGACCAGCCCGATAACACGCGCGCCATGGTGCTGTGGGGCCATGCCCCGAACAGCCAAACACGGCAAAAGGAAATGAAAACGGCAATGGAAAAGCTCGACCTGATGGTCGTGGTCGATCCGTATCCGACAGTTTCCGCCGTACTGCAGGACCGGACAGATGGGGTTTACCTGCTGCCCGCCTGTACCCAATTCGAAACGCGCGGGTCCGTGACCGCCTCGAACCGGTCACTGCAGTGGCGCGATCAGGTGGTCGAACCGCTGTTCGAAAGCCTGCCTGACCATATCATCATGGCCCGCCTCGCCGAGAAATTCGGTTTCCACGACCGGATTTTCCGCAACGTCGCCATTGATGAAGGTGGAGAGCCGAATATCGAGGACCTGACCCGCGAGTTTAACCGCGGCATGTGGACCATTGGCTATACCGGCCAAAGCCCGGAACGGCTGAAGCTGCACATGGCCAATCAGCACACATTCGACAAGACGACGCTGCGCGCTGTCGGTGGCCCGGCTGACGGTGATTTCTACGGCATGCCATGGCCATGCTGGGGTACGCCGGAGATGAACCATCCCGGTACTGCGAACCTTTACGACATGTCGCTGCCGGTGGCCGAGGGTGGTCTGACCTTCCGCGCCCGGTTCGGCGTGGAACGGGATGGCGACAACCTGTTGGCCGAAGGTGTCTACAGCGTCGGATCGGAAATCGAGGATGGCTATCCAGAATTCACGATGCAAATGCTGATGGATCTGGGCTGGGATGGCGACCTGACCGCCGAGGAACGCGCGGCGATTGACGCGGTTGGCGGTCCGACAGCTAACTGGAAGACCGACCTGTCCGGCGGCATCCAGCGGGTGGCGATCAAGCATGGTTGTGCGCCATTTGGCAACGCCAAGGCGCGGGCCGTGGTCTGGACCTTCCCCGACCCTGTGCCGCTGCATCGCGAGCCGCTTTACAGCAACCGCCGCGATCTGGTTGCCGATTATCCGACCTATGAGGACCGGAAATTCTGGCGCGTCCCGACGCTTTACAAGTCCATTCAGGAGAATGACTTTTCTGAAGAGTATCCGATCATTCTGACCTCGGGTCGTCTGGTCGAATACGAAGGCGGTGGTGACGAAAGCCGATCGAACCCTTGGCTGGCCGAACTGCAGCAGGACATGTTCGTCGAAATCAACCTGCGCGACGCGAATAACCTTGGCGTGCGGGATGGCGAACAGGTCTGGGTCGAAGGGCCCGAAGGCGGCAAGGTCAAAGTCATGGCTATGATCACCGAACGGGTGGGCGAAGGCGTGGCATTCATGCCATTCCACTTTGGCGGGCATATGGAAGGCGTGGACCTGCGGGACAAATACCCCGACGGGGCCGACCCCTATGTGCTGGGCGAAAGCACCAACACCGCGCAGACCTATGGCTATGATTCAGTAACCCAGATGCAAGAGACGAAAGCCACGCTCTGCAGAATCTGGGCAGCGTAAGGGAGGACATCAAAATGGGTGCAAGAGCGAAATTTCTCGTCGACGCCGAACGCTGCATTGAATGCAACGCCTGTGTAACGGCCTGTAAGAACGAACACGAGGTGCCGTGGGGCATCAACCGCCGCAAGGTGGTGACGATCAATGACGGCAAACCGGGGGAACGCTCGATCTCGGTCGCCTGCATGCATTGTTCGGATGCGCCATGTATGGCGGTCTGTCCGGTCGATTGCTTCTATCAGAACGAAGAAGGGATCGTCCTGCATTCCAAGGACCTGTGCATCGGCTGCGGCTATTGCTTCTATGCGTGCCCCTTCGGTGCGCCGCAATTCCCGCAGGCGGGCAACTTTGGATCGCGCGGCAAGATGGACAAATGTACCTTCTGTGCCGGGGGCCCCGAAGAAAACCACAGCCAGGCCGAATTCGCCAAATACGGGCGCAACCGGATTGCAGAGGGCAAGCTGCCCATCTGCGCCGAGATGTGTGCGACCAAGGCGCTGCTGGCTGGTGACGGCAACACCGTCTCCGACATCTACCGCGAACGTGTCGTGGCACGTGGCTTTGGGTCCGGCGCATGGGGCTGGGGTACAGCCTATGATCAGAAGGGCGGTTAAGCCCTGATCCGGGGCGGCAGCTATGCCGCCCCATACTCTTTTCTGACGACCAAGGAGCATGTCCATGATCCGGGCCCTATTTGCGACCATTCTGTTCAGTCTGTTTGCAATCAGCGCGCAGGCGCAAGAGGCCGCCGTGCCGGATCGGTCCGCGACCGGTGGCGCGCAGACGCTCGACGATATCATGGCGCGTCAGCAACAATTGCAGATCGACGACAGTTTCCGCAGCGAGGCGCTGGGCAATCCAGAGGCGGCGGCGGAGCTGGATGAACAACTCGGCAGCCGTGGTGGCCTGTCTGATAGTGAGCTGTGGCGTGGCTTGCGCTATGACGCGGCCGATGTCACGACACAGGCGCGCGGAGACGCGCCGCGCGTCCTGATCCAGGACAGCGGCATGTGGTGGTATGAATTCCGGCAGGGTCCACTGATGACCTTCGGCACCTACATCCTGCTGGGCACGATTGGCCTGCTGGCGCTGTTCTTTCTCTTGCGGGGCCGCATCCGGATCGACGGTGAAAGGACGGGCCGCACGATTACGCGGTTCAAGGCATTTGAACGCTTTGGTCACTGGCTGCTGGCGGGATCGTTCATCCTGTTGGGCATCACCGGGCTGATCACGCTGTTCGGGCGCAAGGTGATCATCCCGACCTTCGGCCATGAAAGCTTTGCCACTTTCGCGCTGGCGTCAAAATGGATCCACAGCAACGTCTCTTGGGCGTTCATGTTGGGGCTGATCATGATCTTTTTCATGTGGGTTCTGGAAAACATTCCCAACCGGACCGATCTGAAATGGATCGCCGTCGGTGGGGGGCTGTTCAAAAAGGGCGTGCATCCGCCCGCGAAGAAATTCAACGCAGGCCAGAAGATCATTTTCTGGTCAGTCATCCTGCTCGGCGGCTCGATTTCGCTGTCTGGTTTGTCACTACTGTTTCCGTTCGAACTACCCATGTTCGCCAAGACCTTTGGCATTCTCAACAGCACAGGTATCCCGGAATTGCTGGGCTTTGGTGTACTGCCGACAGAGCTGACGCCCCATGCCGAAATGCAATATGCGCAACTTTGGCACGCTATCGTGTCTTTCGTGCTGATGGCGATCATCATCGCGCATATCTACATCGGATCGGTGGGGATGGAGGGCGCCTATGATGCCATGGGATCAGGCGAGGTTGATGAACAATGGGCCCGCGAACACCACAGCCTGTGGGTGGACGAGGTGAAGGCGAAAGAGCGCCAAACACCCAGCAACGCAACACCGGCAGAGTAGGCGGGACCAATGAAAGTTATGCTGACCGCCTTTGTAGTAACCGCCCTGATTTCGGTCGGGGCTTATTACGGCTTGCACGCGCTGGGCTTCGGCGCGGGCGAAAGTACCGCAAGTGCGTCGGTCCGGCTGGGCGATTGACGCGAGATTGCCAAACCGGTCTCGATGAAAACCTTAACTTCCCGCGCGGCGACATCGGCCCTGTGCAACGTGCAGCCGGGTTAATGCGCCTTATTCCCTGATTTTGCAGGCCCGCCCCGCCATACAGAACCCGTACAGAAGTTGTACAGAACCTGTACGTACAAAGGTACGTATCCAGCGGCCGTAGAACCGGGTTAACGGAGCGTTCGTTAAGAAATGTAAAGAATTCGGAGCGTCGTTTGGTGATGTGGTTTGCCGTGGCAGTTATTAGCGGGTGGGCGCTGATATCAGATAGACTCAGATCGATGATCCATCCCCACAGCGTTTTGATATGACGCATCACCGCAGGGTGTGTTTCAAACTTTGAACCCAAAGTCTTCTGATGCTTCAGAAGGACGCGAAACGGACGAAAAATCAGCCACGATCTACTTTTACGTGGAGAACCTTTTGCCCTTTCATGCGTCGAAAACCCCCAACAACGTGCCGACATACTGTGCTTTGGCAAAGCTTTGCCCGCGTAAGCTAAGAAAATCAAAGATTTAAGAAGTGGTGGGCGACCCTGGAATCGAACCAGGCGTGCGTCTCCGCGAGGGAGTTACAGTCCCCTGCCACACCTTGCGGCCTGTCGCCCACTGACGGGCTGATTAAACGCCGCCCCAATGCCCGTCAACCGCAAAAGTCGCAGCCCTTCACTTGGACGGTTTTGTCGGGTATCGCGCATGAGTTGCTGCCGGAACTGGAACCGATCATGAAGAAACCAAAGTGGGTGATTGCCAAAGAACAGGCCAAGCGAGCCACAGCCCAAGAGACTGTCTGGCTTTTTGGCTTGCATGCGGTGCGTGACGCGTTGCTGAACCCCGCGCGCGAAAAGTTGCGGCTGGTTGTGACCCGCAATGCATTGGACAAACTGGGCGATGCGGCGGCAGCAGCAGGGATCGAACCCGAGATTTCCGATCCCCGCAAATTTGCGGCACCGATTGATCCGCAATCCGTGCATCAGGGCGCCGCACTTGAGGTCAAACCGCTTGACTGGGGCCGGTTGGAGGATGTGGCGCTGGGCGAGGGGGCCGATCCGCCGCGTATCGTGCTGCTGGATCGTGTGACCGATCCCCACAATGTCGGCGCGATCCTGCGATCAGCCGAGGTGTTCGGGGCGCGTGCCGTTGTCGCCGTCCAGCGCCATTCAGCCCCCGAGACAGGTGCGCTGGCCAAGACGGCAAGCGGTGCACTTGAACGCCAGCCATATTTGCGTGTGCGCAATCTGGCAGATGCCATGACGGCGCTGAAGGACATGGGGTACATCGTGCTGGGTCTGGATGGCGAAGCAGACGTGACCATCGAAGCCGCCATCGCAGGCAAACGTGATCGTCCGGTGGCCATCGTTTTGGGCGCGGAAGGGCCGGGTTTACGCGATAAGACCAAGGAAACCTGTGATCAGCTTGTCAAAATCGATGCCGCTGCGGCATTTGGCTCGCTCAACGTCTCGAATGCGGCGGCTGTGGCCTTATATGCCATAAAAGGCTGACAAGAGGCAGAAGGCATATGGGCGCGACCAAAATCACCACCTGTTGTTATTGCGGGACCCGGGCCGCGCTTGTTTTGCGCGGCAAGGATCGCCACGAATTGGCCTGTAGCAACTGTGGCGCGCCGATCCATACGATGAAAATGTTACCAAAGACGGCGGAACGCAGTCAGACGCCTGTTGTCATGGATCGTGGTGCCAGGTGCAGGAAATCAAAAAAACGGTACGAGCATTACGAGGAATACCCTGTTTCGCGCCCTGGAAAACGGCGCAAAAGCAAGGGCTTCGGCCGCAAAGTTATGTCTGGCCTATGGGATATCATCGAAGACGTCGTTGACGAGGTGTTCGACTAACGCGAGCCTCACCGCTGGTCACGCCTTGGCGAGGGGGGTAGTCATGCCGCCTTTGTCTGCGCATGTTCGGGTCATCGCCACTGATCCGCCGGAGCTGCCCGACCCATGATCAATCGCCGCCAATTCATAGGCTCACTTGCTGTCGCGACGTTGGTTGCCAGGCCCGCCTTTGCAAAACCACGGCCCGTCTTTGTCGATGCCGGCTACGCGATCCATGGGATCGACCCTGTCGCATATTTCCGCAAGAACGCGCCGGTGGCAGGCAACGACGCGTATCGTCTGATGTGGCGTAACGCAATCTGGCGGTTTGAAAATGCGTCAAACATGGCCGCGTTCGAAAGTGCACCGCGCGCCTTTGCGCCGCGTTATGGTGGATATTGTGCGCTGTCTTTGGCGTCGGGTGCCTGGTCTGACAGCCAACCAGAGGCGTGGGCCATTCATGAAGGGCGACTGTATCTGACCCATGCGGTCGTCGCCCGCGATCATTGGCTGCGCGATCCAGAACAGTTCATCGCCTCGGCTGACGTACATTGGCGCGCTGCTCACTATAACTAGGTTAACGCGATCTTCACGTTTCGCTGATCAGCTATGGCGTGCGTAAGCGACCTTCTTACATGAATACTGGGAATGCGTTTTTGGAACAGGCGCGTTTCAACTCACTGTCCCTCGTTCCATACCTTGCGCCCGGTTTTTCCGGGCGCTTTTTTATTTCTGCGCGGACTGCTACGAAGATTGGATGAGATATTCAGACGATCACCTGCGCACCATACTGGATCGGACCAAGACCATTGCCGTGGTTGGGGTGTCTGCCAATCCGGTGCGCCCCAGTTATTACGTCGCCCGTTATCTTGGTCTGAAAGGGTATCGTGTGATCCCGGTGAACCCGGGCCTGTCCGGCCAGACCCTGTTGGGCGAGACGGTTTATGCGGATGTCGCCGACATACCGGATGACGTGGACATGGTTGATATCTTCCGCCGGTCAGAAGCAGTGCCGCCCATTGTTGATGCCGCTCTGGCCCGCTGGCCAGCGTTGCAGACCATCTGGATGCAGATCGGTGTGGAACACGCGGCCGCAACCGCCGTGGCCGAGGCCCGTGGGGTTGATGTGATACAGAACCGCTGTCCAAAGATCGAATATCAGCGCCTTCATGGTGAATTGCGCATGGGCGGTTTTGCCACCGGTGTCATATCATCAAAGCTGTAGCGGTGCTGCCACGACGTTTGACGGGGCATCGGAAAGACTAGCGCGATGCTTTTTCAGCGATCCCAGAGATGCCCTGGCGCTTGGCAAGTTCTTTCAGGACATCATCAAGTGTGATGTCCCGTGCCGTCAGCAGCACAAGCAGGTGGTAAAGGACATCAGCAGCTTCAGATGTCAGCCGGGCCTTGTCCCCTTTGACAGCTTCTATGATCGCCTCAATCGCCTCTTCACCAAATTTTTCGGCGCATTTTTCAGGACCTTGTGACAGCAGTTTGGCGGTCCAACTGCTGTCCGCGTCAGCATCCTTGCGCGATACGATCAGGGCGGCAAGATCATCAAGCGTCATGACAACCTCACCGGAATGCCAGCGGCGGCCATATGGGCCTTGGCCTCGCCAATTGTGTAGGTGCCGAAATGGAAGATCGACGCGGCCAGGACAGCCGATGCACCGCCATCCACGACCCCCTCGACAAGGTGATCAAGTGTGCCGACACCGCCCGAGGCGATGACCGGCACGTTCACAGCATCCGAGATCGCGCGCGTCAACGGCAGGTTGAAGCCCGCCTTCGTGCCGTCCCGATCCATAGAGGTCAGCAGGATCTCTCCGGCCCCCTTTTCCACGACGGTTTTCGCAAATTCCACGGCATCGATGCCTGTCTCGCGCCGCCCGCCATGGGTGAAAATTTCCCACTTGCCGGGGGCGACTGTTTTGGCATCAATCGCCACGACAATGCATTGTGAGCCAAAGCGCATCGCGGCTTCGGCCACTACATTCGGGTCAGCGACAGCGGCAGAGTTGAAACTGACCTTGTCT
Organism: uncultured Paracoccaceae bacterium; assembly: GCA_947503965.1. Taxonomy (GTDB): domain Bacteria; phylum Pseudomonadota; class Alphaproteobacteria; order Rhodobacterales; family Rhodobacteraceae; genus Yoonia. Next base: position 8,923 of record CANNFU010000013.1, on the reverse strand, counting down.
GCCCCTGCCAGCAGCAGATCACGCACGTCATGATGCGTGCGCACCCCGCCGCCAATGGTCAGCGGCATGAAACACTGCTCTGCCGTGCGTGTGGCCAGATCAAACATGGTGCCGCGGTTTTCCTGCGTCGCCATGATGTCAAGAAAACACAGCTCGTCCGCGCCGGCCGCGTTATAGGCAATTGCCGCATCCACCGGGTCGCCTGCATCCACCAGATCAACGAAGTTCACGCCTTTGACGACGCGGCCTTCGGCCACGTCAAGGCAGGGGATGATCCGTGTCTTCAACATGGCGTGAGGTCTAGGCGGAAAGCTGGGAAATGGGAAGAGGGGGGTGATAGGGATGGTCCACTGGAAATGGGAGCATCACATGAAATACCTTCTCGCCTCTGCCCTGATCGGGCTGTCATCCGTGGCCATGGCCGACAACGTGGTCAAATCCTCGCCCCTTTCGGTGGCCGAGACCATCGACGGACTCGAGGCCGCGGTGAACGGCGCTGGCGCCACAGTCTTTGCCCGCGTCGATCACGCGGCGGGGGCGGAAAGCGTGGGCAAGTCGATCCCTGACGCGACCCTGCTGATCTTTGGCAACCCCGCGCTGGGCACATTGGCGATGGAACAGGACATCCGCGCCGGTCTGGTCCTGCCCCTGCAGGTGCTGGCCTATGAGGATGCCGAGGGTAACACCCAGATCACCTACACCCCGGCCGAGGACCTCCTTGCCGGGCTCAACATCGCCCCCGATGCCGAGGTGATCGCCCGGATCAATGGTGCCCTGAACATGCTGACGGATAAGGCGATGAGCGCGAACTAGGTCGGCCGTAGCGATCGTCCATTTTTGTGCCGCTTTGGATTAGAAAGCGGCACAAAGCTGGATGACAGGGGGCGTGTTTAAAGACACGCACCTTGCAATAAGGTAGCGGCAGCTGCTTTGAGGGACTTTCGGTTCGCCCTGAGCAATGACCGGTCCCAGCCCGAACCGGACATTCCGCTTCTGGGCGGGACTGGCCGGTCAGCGGACCTTCCCGACTTTCGCTGCATTGGACCCAACGTCTGCTTCTACCGGCGCTTGAGACTCGCGTGGTTCGGCAAGGCCTGTAGCATCTTCGCGAAAGATGTTTGCCTCGTCCTCCTCCATCAAGTGGAGATTGAGCGCGTCGAAAAGATGACGCGCTACATCTTTAGCTTGCATCTTTGCAGGATATATGTCGTCATAGCGGGGCGCATGCTTCTTGTATGCGTCCAATCAGTTCTTTAGGAAGTCTCAAGTGAGGAACATTTCTTTATTCGAGTTCAGAACTAGCAACCACATCCAGCGCGAAGCTGTTGATGCCATCCTTGGACTGGCTGTTGCTGAAAAAGAGTTTGTGTTTATCTCAGATATATTCATTGTGAACCTCTCGATATCTTCGATTGCTAATGTGTGTGGTTCAATCGCCACTCACCTCGCAATTGATTTAGATAGCGAACGAAGCAGTTTTTCATTAGAGACAAAAATGGCCTAACTTAGCTTGGTTATTATGCCGTGATAATAGCACATGTACGCACTCCTCTATTCGAAATGTTATGAAGCTAGCAAAAAACATAGTGGGTCTTTCCGCGCATGCTTTGCTTGTTCTTGCATTTGTATATTCCATAGCAGTCGCAGGATACCCTATTTTAGCTGGCGCTTGGCCATCCACCGTATTATTCATTACCATTTATATAATTGTTCTTTCTCGCAACGAGATGATTGGCGTGCCCTCTCAGGTCGCTCTTATCTTCACTACTGCAATACTTCTGATTGGAATGCTATTCATTGGCGGCGCAAATGTCAGTACACATAGAGAAATCTTGTTCGAAGATGGCATACCTAGCGTATTTGGCGCTATTTCGGTAATTGGTTTGAGTTGCGTTGTTGTTTTTTGTGCCTTAGGGTTTTCTGGTATGGGGAAGCAATTCGCCATGATGCTGGATGACAATTAAGAAGATACGCGGGAGAAAAAATGGTAGAATTTTCAAGTACTTTCGATTTTTCAGATAGTGGTCACAATTTATCAACAGATACACAAGGAAATATAGTCGTCAACACAAGTGATGGCTCCTATGCAATTTCTGGCTCTAGTTTATTCAATATCAGCCCTGATACCAGCGGTTTTCACTACTATTCCGTTCGATCACCCGTCGCATATAGCAGCAATTTCCAAGGGCCAGCCGGTCAGGTCGTTCATGTGAGGGAAGATTTTTCTGAAGTGTATGATGTTGGTCTTGCGACGCTTGAGCAAGCTTTCAACGCCACAAGAATCTACCCGGCGCCCTTGGATAAGTCCTTAAGTTTGAATCCTTTTGATCCCGTTACAGGCAGCGCAACAGGTATTCCTGTTCAAACTGGCTCCTTAACCAACGTATTAACAATGGACGCGGATTTTGTTGGTTTCGGGCAAGGGGGCTTTGATGTATTCCCATCAAATGGACCCGTTACTCACATTGTTGATGAAAGCTCAATGCTCATTGTGAATATCACAATGGAAGGTCATGCCCTCCATCCGGGCCTAATCGTTCGCCATGTCTATGAAGATGAGAATGGCGTTATATGGGCGGAGACACTTGGTACAGGTGTCGGGCCCATGGCTGCGATCAATGTCGGCTTCGCAGATGGTGTTTGGACCAATGTTCCCGATCAAAGCATCCGGGAAGCCATACTCTCTGGAAACGTCCCGACAGAGTTATTTGGGACTAGTGGTTCAATACCTGCAAGCGAAGTTTTTACTTTTATTGAGCAGTTTCAGAATTCTAGCGAACAACAAAGAGCTGAACTGCTCACGCAGTACTTTCTAGATAATCCTGACTTGTTCGTCGGTGGGGATACTATCGAAGCCTTATTTGATCTTCTGGATACTGAAACTGCAAGAACTGTGCTGGAAAATCTTGATAAATCCTGCTTCCTCGCCGGCACAATGATCACTTTGCCGGATGGTTCCTTGAAGCCGATTGAGGATATTGCAGCGGGGGATGTGGTTCTGAGTTACGACGGTGAGGGCAAGTTGGTCCCCGGTCGTGTAACACGGACGTTTCAGAACCGTGTGGCTCATGTATTGGATGTGTTTGGCTTGATGGTGACGCCGGGGCATTCAACGCTGTGTGGCGAGGGGCGGTTTGCTGGCAAACATGTACCAATCATCGACATTTTGCGTTCTGATGGCGCGCTTGTGCGCGAGGATGGAACTCTGGTTCGTGCCAATTCGGGTTGTGATGTTGGCTCGGAAGGGGATCGGATGATCCATCTCGCGGTGCCAAGGCATGATGATCAAGGTAACACAACCTGGACCACCGCCGAAGTGCGTCTTGGGGCGCGCTTCCTGCTGGATGATGGCACAGACATCGCGATCATGGATGTTCTGGCTGATGCAAATGTCGCGGTGACAGAGGATGGCCTCGTGATCGATGCGGCGACCGGAGATGCTGTGCCGCTGCACCTGCCGTTTGTTCAGGAACTGCCAAAGCCGGAGGACTACATCCTCGCACGGTCGGGCGTGACACTGGCAGAGATTTATCGGGCGGATGAATGGGGGGAGCAGCGACCGTCGATGCCGGCGCCGGTTCCGCCGTTGCCCGGTGAGAAGGTTACGGAACACCCAACATCTCAGCCTAATCCACAGTTACTGAGTTAGAGATTTGATCCGCCGACACACCGCATATTGAACACAGATTTCAGGACGACTTCTTTGCATACCAAGTCTGAGGCGGTTCAGCCGCCTGATGTTCCCAAATCAGAAGAGTTCACCCGCACCATGGGTCAGATTTCCTGGCTGATGACGCTGAGCACTGCGCATCGCGATCAGCCAATTTCGTTGATCGAAGCGCATGTGTCGGCCCCACTGATGTTCAAACAAGTGCGCGTCTACCTGAAGAACAAGCAGCCTTTAGCCGCCGTGATCTGGGCCTATGCCTCCCAAGACATCAAACAGAAGATTGCTGATGGTAATTATACGATGGCGTTGAACGACTGGCGCTCCGGACCGGAAGTTGTCGTGGTCGATTGCATCTCGCCTTTTGCGCCACCCGAGACCTTCGTGAACCAGTTCATGGCGCATGTCCCTTCACCGAATAAACACCAGCCAAATTAGACAGCAGAGTATCCCATGACTTCATTTGTACCGACACCCACACCGCTCACGCTGTCCTGTAGTGCACCGTCCGCAATCAATTCATCAGTTCCAAGCCTGGTCTTAAACCAGATCGCACAACTTGAACCGGCTGCGAAGCGCCACACGGTCTATAACTTCGAGGTTGAGGGAACACACACTTACATTGCGGGCGGCATTCGCGTTCACAATACGTCAGTGTTGAGCCTGCTGAAGGACGAGGAACTGGTCAAAATTGATGGAAGCACTCTGTCCGACACAAATGGTGATGGGAGCTTCGATTATGTTGAAATCGATAGCTACGAAAATGGACTGAAAGCGGGGTCAACCGTTTACAAGCAAGTCAACGTGGACGGCGAAGATCAGGTCGAGATTTACAAGACCTACACCGACGGTCAGGGGCGTCTTGTCCAACTCAAGACGGTTCGCGATGCGAATGGGGTCATCAGTGAAACGCCTGTTGTACTGACCGGCGCCGAGTTTGGCGAAAAGGCCGGCCAGCTTATTACGCCATATCTGACTGCCGCAATTATCGGCGACGATGCCAGCGCTTTTGAGAGCATCGCGGTCAATACAATCCTTGGTACTTTCGTCGAAAACATCTTTGAATTTGCCGGTGGCCATATCCATGACCAGATCGCTTCGGGTGGCTTGCAGAATAATGGGCTTGATGCGATTGCCGACCATACATTCGATGACATCCTGATCGATCTTGGGGCAAATGCGGTCAGCTATAGCAGTCAACAGTTGACCTCCTGGATCATGGCAGAAGTTTATGGCGGGCTGGCGACGGATAGTCTCGGTGGCGAGCTTTATGCGTCACTTGTGACGCAGGGTGTCGATTATGTTGTCGACGCTGGACTACATACCATTGCGGTTGATGTATTTGGCATGGATGCTGGATTAGTCAACGACCTGGGTCTTGAGGGCTTTAACCCAAACCAACTCCCGGGTATTCTGTCGGTGGACGGTATCGGCACACTGGTTTTTGAAGCCGTGTTCGACCGGATGTTGCCACAGATCGAGACCATGCAAGGGCAGATCGCCGCTGGCCTGACCACCCTGGCACTTGAGACGTTCAACCTCCTTCAAACAGGCCTAACAGTCTTCAACTTCAACCCCGTTACCTTCGTTATCGGCCGGGTGATCGGCAAGATTTTTGACGAGCTTTACGACACGGACCCACAGGCCTTCACAAACGTCGTTTACAACGATGAAACCGGTCTGTTCGAAGTGGGCAACTCATGGAGCGAAGATGGCGGAGACGTCGCGATCGGCCAACAATTGGCCAATAGCTATGCCGGCTTTATGAACGATTTGATCGCCCAGACCCAGTCGCAGTCCAACAACCTGTCCGAGCTTGGCGAAACGATGAAACTGGTCTTCGGCCACTACGAGGAAGAGATCAGAAACGGCAGCGGCCGCAACTTCGACACGATGGATGCAGCGATCAAGTCTCGCGTCATCGACACGCTGCAGGAGCTGGAACTGAACGATGGCGATCTGAAAGTACGGGATGCCATCAATGATGTGGTTGAGATGGCCGATATGCTCGACAACATCAACTTCACCGGCTCCTACTCCTATTGGAAGAAGTTCCTCGGCATCAAACTGGATAAGAAGACCGTTTACACGGAAATCAACGAGGATCCGGAATCGACCAATGCCGAACTCATTGCCTTCGTGTCAGGCACGTCAATCAACGCGAACAACTTCAAGGCTGGAGTGCTGGCCAGCCTCAACAGCATCTACCGCGATATCACGCTCAGCGATCTCGACGATACGCATGATGCGACCCGCATCATCGACCGACTGACCTCGCGGTCCTGGCGCAGTAATCTCGAGACAATGATAGAGGCATCCAAATCGACGGTCATTGATCGGGTTGGTGATGCGCTCTATATGCGCGCGATCATTCTTAAGCTGGAGGAAGAGGGTTACACCGTCGACACAAAGGCACAGCTTATTGCCGCGTTAGAAGATTCTGCCCTGAGCGTGAAGTCGGACGAGGCGCTCTACGCGCAGCTCAACTATAACATGCAGATCGCGGCTGAGTATCAAGAATATCTTGATAACAAGAGCGCCTATGACGCGGCCATCATTGCTGCTGGTGAGGATAGCGGCTTCGCACAAGGCTGGGCCCTGACCTTCATGGAAGCCGAGCGGCTGGGTCTGACCAAGGCTTACACGGCGGACGGGGATGAGATCGACAATGTCTTCATCACGTCCGGCGGTGACGATGTCATCAACGGGGCTGACGGTGATGATGTGATCCGAACCTATTCGGGCGATGACACGATCACAGGTGGCACCGGCGACGACATGATCAGGGCTGGCGAAGGCAATGACATCATTGATGCGGGCGACGGCAGAGATGTCGTTGACGCAGGCGATGGTGACGACACTGTCACACTCGGCGCAGGAGAGGACATCATCCAGCTTGGCGGTGCCGGGCAGACAACGGTGACAGACTTTGACCCGACCGAGGACAGCATTGGGATCGCGTTCGGCACCGATCTCAGCGAGATTGTCATTGCAAGCGCTGCGGGTGGTACGATGGTCACCTTCGGCGAGACGACACTTCTACTGGATGGTGTATCGGCGGCAACGCTTGAAGAGCTGAACCCAATCATCCTCGGCACCGACGCCGCTGATGTCTTCGACTTCTCTGGTACAACGGAAGCGCAAGAAGTTGTTGCTCTCGGCGGCAACGACACCTTCATCGGCGGCAGCGGCGATGACTGGTTCTCCGGCGGGCGAGGTGGCGACACTTACCACATCAGCCTTGGCGGCGGCGTCGATACAATTGCAGACAGGGAGCCAGGTCGCACAGCGGATGGTACCAACTTTGACCGCATCAAGTTCGGGGAAGGCATTGCCGTCGAAGACATCCGTTTGAACGTGACTGGCAACTACCTCAATATCGGCGTTCTGGTTGGGGGCGCCCTGCAAACCATCGCAATGGTCGAAGACTGGGACACCTCCGCGGGACGCATGGAAATCTTCGAGTTCGCCAATGGAATTGAGATCAATGTCTTCGATCTGGTTGTCGGCGCTGAAGACTACAGCCTCGGCGGCGACTGGATCATCGGCACTGACGAAGCCGACGTGATCGACGCCGAAGAAGGCAACGACGTGGTCCTCGGCTTCGGAGGTGACGATCACCTTACCGGCAGCGAGGGCGACGACTTCCTCAAAGGCGGCGATGGCACTGACACTCTCTTCGGCTCCGAAGGCGACGACATCCTCAGCGGTGGCGCGGGAGATGGCGATGTTCTCAGAGGAGGGAAAGGCAATGATACTTTCCTATTCGAGACGGGCATGGGCGCAGACATCATCGATGAGGTTTACTTTGCTGATGTTGACACAAATGGAGTTGTCTATGGATCTGATAACGTAGAAGAACGTGCATACGACGGTAAGGATAGCTCTTGGGCTTGGTTTGACAGTACGACCGGTCATAGGCTGCAGAACTGGATGCATATTAATGCCCAAGGGGAATTTGAAATCCCAGTCAGTACCGTTGTTTTTTCAGACGACATCAACATAACTGATTTGGCTCTGACAGGTGGAACCGGAGGGCGAGGCCCTATTGTACGAGGGTCGGAAGCAGATGATCCGCTTCGGCAAATATTGCTTGAAACCTATGAGGGTGGCGTCGCTACTGGGGACTCTTTTTTGGTAAAGTTGTTCACATATGCTTACATGGACAGCTTCATCTTTAGAGACGGTTTTGAATTGGGGTTCGAACAAAACGGTGGATTTACAGGAACATCGGGTGCCGACAGCATACAAGTGACACCCGTAAGTTCGCATGCGAAGCAAACGGATCGTATATGGGTGAATGGACTTGATGGAGACGATGTGGTCGATATTGATACGGTTAAAGGGGATATCATAATCGGTGGTGCAGGTAATGATATCATGTCTGGCCGATCTAATTCGTCGTACAACGACTTTATTAATGGAAACACAGCTAATGTAACGGGTGACCAATTCATCTTTGCATCCGATCATGGTCATGACATTATCGAACGCTTCCTACCTGAGATTGACCAACTGATCTTTGACATCGATGGTATGACTCGCGCTGACATATTGTATGAACAGGTCGGTGCCGATATAGTGATCACCTATGACGATGACGACACCATCACACTCGTCAATGTTGATGTCACCAGCATCACCTCCAGTGTCTTCGTGATCGTCTGAGGATCAACCAGGCCATGTCCGATCCCGAAACCGTCAGCCTCCCTTCAGCAGTGCTGGGGGAGGTCGTCTGGCTCTATTCGATCTCGCCACTTCACCACGATTGGAAAATGTCGACAATCCACCGCTGGATCATCCCAGCCCTACGACAAAAGCAATACCGCATCTATCACCGCGGCCCGAAACCCATCGGCTTCGTCTCCTGGGCGTTCCTCAGCGAAGAGGTCGCCAAAACCTACATCGACAGCCCCAATTCCCTTCGCCCCAAAGACTGGCAATCGGGTGAACGAAGATGGTTCATCGACTTCATCGCCCCCTTCGGCGACACCAAAGAAGTCATCCGCGACCTGCGAAAACGCTTCCCCAACGAAACGGGCAACGCCCTCCGCGTCAAACCTGACAAGAACGGTTCCAGGATCATGCAGGTAACGGGCCTCAAGACACCTGCATAGTTGCGCAATATCGCAAAAGGGGACATTCGTGCAACCCGCAGCATCGGTCACTATGGGCTCATGGACGAAGCCGCTCGCGCGGCATTGGCGCTTGTGGCTGATGTTTCGCATTGTTCCTGACGTCGTGCATTTTGTGAAC
>CANNFU010000012.1 GCA_947503965.1 uncultured Paracoccaceae bacterium | reverse complement strand
GCGAAGAGAAGCGTGACCCGGATGAAGGACAGTGATCCCAAAGGACGGAACATAAACGATGAAATGAACTTGACCCACACGCCCGATTAGAGAAGCTGTCGTTCATGAATCGCTATCCAGTGGCGGGTTGAGGAAACGCGATTGCGCAGCAAGATGTCAGTCCCGTCGTGTGGCAGCGATCCCGCGGCTGGTCCGCGAGGGAGGGCCGGACGGGAATGCATAAACATTCTCTATGTCAAATCCGGCCTTCTCGATAAGCGTCAATATTTCGCCCTCGCTGAATGTACGGTGGCGCCACTGTAGCCAGATGATCGCATTGCACCAATGCGGCTTTGATACGACGAGATACAATGCGCCTCCCGGACGGAGAAGATCACGCATTTGACGCAGCGCAATCAATGGGTCAGGGCAATGCTCGATAACATGAGCCGCTAGGACCACGTCTGACGGATCCGGTTCAGTCTCGCCCAGCAGGGACTGGACAAGTATTGGATCGACACCGCGCCTGCTCAATGCTGCGCGGCCACGTTCAAGCATGGCCGGACTGGGCTCAAGCAACATCAGTTCACGCGGCGCGCCATTTACCGCAACCCACGCTTCCGCGAAGGATCCTGTACCGGAGCCAACGTCAATAACCTGCTTGTTGGTCGCGCGGGGACCTTGAGGCGCAGACAGAAAGCCGAGATAGCCGTCGTAGTAGCCCAATGACCGCATCTTGTCGCCCCAGTGGGGTGCGGCAACGTCGTAGCGCTTCGTTGCATTGATAGACGTTTCTTCCATGGAAAGAGTCTGCCAAAAAAAAGGGACGGCTTTCTAGCGAATCTTGCCAAAAGCGACACTTGAAGGCCGTGCGCCAGGTCAGTTTGGGCTCTTGGCAGACGTTCACTTCGTTTGCGAGCGGCTTTGCTGCATGAACGTTTGCTCGGCGGTCGAAACTGCAGTTCATCAGTGGTCAGCGACAGTCCGCCATTATCGAGCGTTCCTCAAAGCGATACCCCCTCGAAACCTGCAATCGTGCTAACGGCCTGTACATGCCGCCGACTGATGATCTTCTTACTGCTTTGGCACATGTTCGCTGGATCGGCGGTGGAAGTGGTGCGGGCAAGTCGACCATCGCTAAGGCGCTTGCGGCGATGCACGGTGCCACACTTTATGACACCGACGACGCCATGCGAGACCATGCAGCCCGTTGCTCGCCAGATGGATGTCCGCGTCTGACTGCGTTCATGAAGATGAACATGGATGATCGTTGGGTGCATCGAACACCACAAGTCATGCTTGATGAATTCCATTGGTTTGCAGGAGAGGGGTTCGAGTTCATTATTGCAGACCTGCTGGCGCTTCCACGCGACAGACCCGTCATTGCCGATGGCTTTCGGCTTCTGCCCCATTGCGTCGCGCCGCTTCTTCGCAACCGACAGCGGGCCGTCTGGCTGCTTCCAACGCCTGACTTCCGGCGCAAGGCCTTCAAAGCGAGGGGTAGCATTTGGGACATCCCGAACAGAACGAGCAACCCCAAGCAGGCGCTTGCAAATCTATTGGAGCGCGACGCTCTCTTCACAATTCGTCTCAAGCAGGAGGTCGCAGCACTTGAACTAAATTCTGTCGAGGTGGATGGTGTCTCGTCCGAAAATGCCTTGGTCCGCATTGTGGGGGATCGACTGTTCGGTTGAAGCGCAGCGTCGCAAGACAACCCGTTCGACACCTTATTGGCCACACATGGTTGGGGATGTGTAAGTTATCGCCAGGATACCTCGAATAAGTGCGGATGAATGCCCCGAGGCGAGCAGGTAGTAAACTGCTTAATCTTCGCAGTCAGCAAAGCAGCCATTCGCGCAGCCCGCAGCATTCGGTAAGATGGGATCAAACCCGCCATTCGCCCTGCTTAGCCCCTTGGAAACACAAAACACCGGTCGCGTCGGATCATCAGCCAGAGCGCCGTATCCGGCTTGGGCAGGAACACCGACGGCACCAGTGCTTTCAGGATTGATCCGTCGTAATCCATCCGGAACTCGACTAGGCTGGATGCGCCCATGAAGCGTGCGCGCTGTACCACCCCGCGGGCAGGCGTGCCGTCCTGGGGCGTCGGGTTGGGCCCACGCCCGCCCCGGTCAAAGTCGATTTTGAGGTGCTGAGGCCGGATCACGATATCGACCTCTGTGTCGTCCGGCACACCGGGGGCGAGGAATTGGCCGAAGGGGGTATTGGTCAGCGCACCCTTCACTTTGCTGCGTATCACATTGATATCGCTGAAAAATGCAGATGCTTCAAGATCAACGGGCGCGTTGTAGATGTTGTAAGGCGCGCCCTGTTGCACGATCCGGCCATCGCGCATCAGCGCGATCTCATCGGCCATGCGCATCGCCTCACCCGGCTCATGCGTGACCAGCAGAACGGCGGTTCCTTCGCTTTTGAGCACCTCGAGCGTTTCGTCGCGGATGTCATCGCGCAGCCGGTCATCAAGGCCCGAAAACGGTTCATCCATCAGCATGATCTGCGGCTTCGGCGCCAGTGACCGCGCCAGGGCAACCCGCTGCTGTTCACCCCCCGACAACTGGTGCGGATAGTCGTCGATATGGCTTAGCATCCCGACCTTGTCGAGCAGCGCTTGCACCCGCGCTGCACTGTCTTTGCGGTTCAGGCCGAAGGCCACGTTCTGCCCCACGGTCAGATGCGGGAACAGCGCGAAATCCTGAAACATCAGCCCGATGGACCGGTCTTCGGGCGGCAGCCGGTACACCGTGTCGCAGACAAGTTTGCCGTCCACATAGATGCTGCCGCTGTCCTGTTTCTCCACCCCGGCGATGATGCGCAACGTGGTGGATTTGCCGCAGCCCGATGGCCCCAGAAGGCAGGTCACCTGCCCCGGCATCACGGTCAGGTCCACATGGTCCACCACCCGGCGTCCGCCAAAATCCTTGACGATATCTTTGATCTCAAGACGGGGGGTTTGCATGAACGCGCAACGATGCCTGACTGAAACATTAAGGTATAGCCCACCTAACAACAGTTCGATGGCGGGGCAAGGTCAGGTCAAGGTGAAAGGCACCGTTGCGACCACACGCCCGTTGATCTGCGCGTGCAACTGATGCGCACCGGGATAGAGCGTGAACGTGGTCGCATTGTCTTTGAACACATGCATTTTGCGCAGGCTGACCGGTTTGCCTGCCTTGGCGTCCAATATCTTGAGTTTGAATGTTCTGGGTGCTGTCGTCCCGTTCGCTTTGACGAAATCGATCATATAATCGATGATCAGCGGCGCATCCTGATCCACCGTCAGGGTCATCGCCACCTCGGCGCTGCCACCCCGCGCGATCGTGTCTGGTGCGATGCTGCATCGCGACAGATGAACGGGCGCGTCTGGCCTGTAGCCCAAGTGAATCATCGCCGCCGGATCACCCGCCTTGATCAGACCGCGCAGCGCATGCTTGCGCATCCAATTAAGTTCGGTTTCGCGTTGCTTGCCCGCCTGTTGCCAGGCATCCAGCCGTGCGATCACTGCGGCTGGGTCTTTCTTGGTGATATCATTCAGATGGTTGGCAACTGACCGCGTGACAAACCGTGTCGGGTCACCGTGCAACTGATCCAAGAGCGGCAAGGTTTGCGCGGATGTCACGCTGATCCCCTGCCCCCATGGCAGTTTGGGCCGCGTGCCTTCGCTGACCAGGCGCCGCACATGATAATGATCGTGGTGCACCCAATCCTGCATCCGTTCCAGCGTTGCATCCTGCCACCGGTTGAGGAACGTGCGGATGGAATACTCCATCGAGAAGCGCTGCGTGATCTGTTCCAGCATATCAAGGCCAAGGTCACGATGGCCCTCAAGCCCATGATTTTCAACGTAAACGCCCAAGGGCGCATAGATGAAGTGCCCGAAATCATCATCCGTCAGCGTCGGATCAAGCGGCGGCGGCAGGGCCGCGACAATCGCCTGTGCCGCCGCAGGAAAATCATCCGGAAGATAGTTTGCCAACACATCGGCGATCAGGTTGATCCGCGCTTTCAGCTCAAGCGGGGCCATCTGGCCCATCACCTCGTCCACAAAAGGGGCGGCCGCAAAGACGCCCGCCTCTTCGAAATGTGCACCTAATTGTCCGACGGTTGTGGCGTTGAACAAATGGTCCTTGAGGCTGAACCGTTCGGCCATCAGATCGTGGCGTTGATCGCCCCACCGTCCAGCACGATGTTCTGCCCGACGATAAAGCCTGCATGCTGTGAGCACAGGAAAGCGCACATCGCGCCGAACTCTTCCGCAGTGCCATAGCGGCGGGTGGGGATCGTCGCCTCGCGTTGCTTTTTCGCCTCGTCCATGCTGATCCCCTGCGCCTTGGACACGCCAGTATCGAGGCTGATCGCCCGATCCGTCGCGTGGATACCGGGCAGCATGTTATTCATGTTGACCCCATACTGTGCCACCTGCCGCGCGGTCCCGGCCACATAGCCTGTCAACCCGGCCCGCGCAGAGTTCGACAGCCCCAGTTGCGGGATCGGTGCCTTGACGGACCCGGATGTGATATTGACGATCCGTCCCCAGCCATTGTCGATCATGCCCGGCATCAGCGCCTTGATCAGCGCGATAGGGGCCAGCATGTTTGCATCCAGTGCCTTGATGAAATCGTCACGATCCCAGTCCGACCACAGGCCCGGTGGCGGGCCACCTGCGTTATTGACCAGGATATCGACGCCATCTGCGGCAGAAAGCAGTTTTTCGCGCCCGTCATCGGTCGCGACATCAGCGGCAACCGTGACCACGTCAACGCCATAGGTGCTGCTGATGTGATCGGCGGTCGCCTCCAGCGCCTCTGCCCCGCGCGCATTCAGCACGAGGTTCACGCCGGCCTCGGCCAATGCCTCGGCGCAGCCGCGCCCCAGACCCTTTGATGATGCACACACCAGTGCGCGTTTTCCCTTGATACCCAGATCCATCGGGTGCCTCCTTCATTCATTTCCCATTGGACCTAGCACCGCACTGCGGGCACGGCAATCTGAACGGGACACTTTCAATCCGGTCCTGTCGTTGCTACCCCGGTTTGCATGAACGCAGACATTCTGACAGTTGAAGTTTTCCCGGCGGCTGACTTTGTCGCGACCGCGGGCGTCACCGTGGGTGAGCCACTGTCATTCGCTGATGAACTGGTGATGGATGATGTGTATCAGTTGAACGGCTCTGCCGCGTTACAGCCTTTGACATTGCTGTCGGGTCCGCAGGGATTGCAGCGCGTCGAAGACCCGCAGAATGTGGTTCATCTGGACAGCTGTCTGACCCTGATGGCCCGCGACGGCGGAACGCATGATATTCTGATACTTGTCGAAGTGGCCGATGATACCGCCGCCGCAATCTATATTCAGCCGCTCGGAGAGATCGCGCCGACGCAGGATTACCGCCTTGTCGGCATTGCCCGCCATACCGCCACCCGCCGCTTTGCCGAGGCTGCGAGCGGGTCCTTTGCCCGCGGCACCCATATCACCATGGGCGACGGAGAGATGCGCCCGATTGAGACCTTGCACCCCGGTGATCTGATCCTGACCCGCGATGCCGGAAAACAACCTGTCCGCTGGATCGGGCAGACCACATTGCGCGCCACCGGCAGCTTTGCCCCGGTCGTGATCAGCAAAGGCGCGTTGCATAACGCGCATGATCTGGTGCTGCGTCCCGATCACCGTCTTTTTGTTTATCAGCGGCACGATACAATCGGCGTGGGCCGGTCAGAGGTGTTGATCAAGGCGCGCCATCTGGTTGACGGCGACAGGGTGATCCGGCGCCGGGGCGGTTTTGTCGATTACTTTCAACTGATCTTTGACGAGCATTACATCATCTACGCCGAAGGCATTGCCGCCGAGTCCCATCTGGTCGATCCCCGCACCCGTGCGGTATTGCCCGAAGAGGCGGGCGTTTTGCATCATCGTACCGCCCTGCATCAGGGATACGAGGTGAAGGATCATCTGCTTCCCGCAGGGCGTGCCGCATCGCTGTTGCGCAAGGCGTCCGCTGGCTAGGGCAATGGGTCCTGTGATAGGTCCGTTGTTTCCCCGATCACGACCATCGTGGCGTCCGTGGGCGTTCCGCTGACGATAACGCTCGCCTCAAGGTCAGCTGCACTGAGCGCGGTGAGCGGATCGCCCAGAAACTGGCCGGTCATCGTCCCATCAAAGACAAGCGTTGCACCCGTTCCCGACAGCACCCCCGCGTAATCCAGCGTCACACCATCATCCAGGCTGCCCCCGTCGATTGCGATGGCGCCGGAGTAATCAACCACCCGCCCGGTGGCGTCTGTTCCAAAGAACCGGTCCATTGATCCGCCCACGGATGCATCATCAAATCCGATCGACACGGTTGCATCGCCAAATAATACAAGCGGCGCATTGGCCGTTTCGATCCGCACCGACGCAGAGCCTTCAAAAACTGCGGTGCCGATGTCCGGGATGGACGGATCAGGTGTCGGTGCCATGCCCATCACCCCCGCACCGGGATCACCCAGCACCCGCAGTTTTTGCGCCTCATAGATATCCAGCCGCGCCAGACGCGGGTCAATGCCACCCCCGCTGCCCGCACCACCACCGCCGCCGCCACCGCCACAGGCGGCAAGCGCGCAAAACCCAGCCAGAACCAAAACCCGTACCATGCCCCAAACCTCCGCCGATCGTCATATCTGACAAATCCCAAGCAACCGTTAAGCGCGGTCTGCATTGCCCTTTGCTGCGCGAGCGCATAAAGCGTGCCACATGACAAATCGCCCCGCACTGCCCCCCGAAATCGCCCGCCGCCGGACCTTCGCAATCATCTCGCACCCGGATGCGGGCAAGACGACCCTGACCGAGAAATTCCTGCTTTATGGCGGTGCCATTCAGATGGCCGGACAGGTGCGCGCCAAGGGCGAGGCGCGGCGCACAAGGTCGGATTTCATGCAGATGGAAAAGGACCGGGGGATCTCTGTCTCGGCCTCGGCCATGTCATTCGATTTTGAAAAATACCGGTTCAATCTGGTCGACACGCCGGGCCACTCGGATTTCTCGGAAGACACCTATCGGACGCTAACGGCGGTCGATGCCGCCGTGATGGTGATTGACGGGGCCAAGGGTGTGGAAAGCCAGACGCAAAAACTGTTCGAGGTCTGCCGCCTGCGCGACCTGCCCATCCTGACCTTCTGCAACAAGATGGACCGCGAAAGCCGTGATACGTTTGAGATCATTGACGAAATTCAGGAAAACCTGGCGATTGACGTCACCCCTGCCGCCTGGCCGATTGGTGTGGGCCGCGAGTTCATCGGCACCTATGATATCCTGCGCGACCGGCTGGAACTGATGGACCGCGCAGACCGCAACAAGATTGCCGAAAGTATTGAAATCAAGGGCCTTGATGATCCGAAACTGGCCGAACATGTGCCTGCGCATCTGCTTGAAAAGTTCCTTGAAGAGATTGAGATGGCCAAGGAACTGTTGCCGCCGCTGGACCATGAAAGCGTGCTGAACGGATCGATGACCCCGATCTGGTTTGGGTCGGCCATCAACTCGTTTGGTGTCAAGGAACTGATGGACGGGATCGGCACCTATGGGCCAGAACCGCAGGTACAAACAGCGCAGCCGCGCAACATCGCGCCCGAGGAAACGAAAGTCGCCGGTTTTGTCTTCAAGGTGCAGGCGAATATGGACCCCAAGCACCGCGACCGTGTGGCGTTTGTCCGTCTTGCCTCGGGTCATTTCGAACGCGGTATGAAGCTGACCCATGTGCGCAGCAAGAAACAGATGGCGATCACAAACCCCGTCCTGTTCCTCGCCGCTGACCGCGAATTGGCAGAAGAGGCATGGGCCGGCGATATCATCGGCATCCCCAACCACGGACAATTGCGCATCGGCGATACGCTGACCGAAGGTGAGGCGATCCGGGTGTCGGGTATTCCGTCCTTTGCGCCGGAGCTTTTGCAGACCTGCCGGGCGGGCGACCCGATGAAAGCCAAGCATCTTGAAAAAGCGCTCATGCAGTTTGCCGAGGAAGGGGCGGCAAAGGTGTTCAAACCGACCTTCGGCTCTGGTTTCATCGTCGGCGTTGTCGGGGCATTGCAGTTCGAAGTGCTCGCCAGCCGGATCGAGATGGAATACGGGTTGCCGGTCCGGTTTGAGGCGTCGCAATTCACATCCGCCCGCTGGGTGCATGGCAACAAGGACGCGGTTGAAAAATTCGCTGCCGCCAACAAACAGCATATTGCCGAAGACAATGACGGAGACGTGGTTTTCCTGACACGCCTGCAATGGGATATCGACCGGATCGGCCGCGATTACCCGGATGTGACGTTGAGCGCGACAAAGGAAATGATGGTCTAGGCAGGTTGGCCACACTGCACATCCAAGAGCAGCAAGGCAAATTGACTTTCAATTTTGCGGCGTATACCCATTTGAAATAAAACAAAAACTGGAGGCTCCCCCATGAAAACCTACGCAAAAAAAGGGTTTGGGACGACGTTGGTGATTTTGTTGGTGTCCGCTTGTGGCGAAAACGATTCAGATGGTGGTGGCAACACACTGACACCGGGCAGCAGTTTCAGTGCATTGAGCGCCGAAGCAAGCAGGCTTGATGCACGCGCGGAAACCTTGCCCGTGGTGCTTGCCACCGGTATTCTGGATATGGGTGTCGTGACCTATGACGGTATTGTCTCGCTGAACCCTGAAGATGGTCCCGACCTCATCGGGAACCTGACGCTTGAGACGGATTTCATGGCAAGTGAAATTACGGGCGGCGTGACGAACATCATCAACGAAGATGAAGAAGCCTATACCGGGTCACTTGGCGTATCGGGTGATATTATTCGCAGCGGCGATACGAATATCAATGCGTCAATGTCTGGTATCATTAGCAACGCTGACGGAGATCTGACAACAGTGCTGACGACGATGACAGGGGTCTTCCAGGGTTTCGATGCAGATATGGCGACGGGAACACTCGAAGGTAACATCACCGGCGGCGACTATGGGATCACCGGTAGCGCGGTCACAGGAACCTTTGCAGCCGAGCAGTGAAAACCGGGGCAATTCCGCCGATCAGTCAACTGGGAACTGGACAGATTTTCCCCGTTTGATATTTGACTGTCTGACAAAAACAGGAGTTTTTCGATGGCATTGCCCCGCACACTCACCGTTTCCGCAACCGCGCTTGCAGCGGCATCGCCTGCGCTGGCCGAGCGGGTTGATAGCCCCGCATGGGATGCGCTTGCCGCGATCGAAATCAAAGAAATCATCACCGACACATCCTATGAGGTTCGCAAGGTCTTTCCTTCGGAAATCAAGGATGGTGTTGCGCAGTTCGACATTACTGGCTTTGCCGTACCCTTGGGTGAAACCAGCAATGTGCGCGAATTCATGATCGTGTCTGACATGGGCTTTTGCCCATTTTGCGGCAACCCGGAACATGGCACCGCCTTGCAAGTCAGCCTGGCGGAACCGCTGCCGTTTGTCGAAGAAGGCATGCGCCTGTCGCTGCGCGGATCGCTTGAAACGATCAAAGACAGCCAGACATGGCAATCGGCGATCATGCGGGATGCGATCGTCATTGATGGCTGACAGGTGGCCGGGGTTATCCGGCGTATGATGTTAAGTGCGAAAAAGTAATAATGATTCTGCGACATAAGCAATCGCAGGACCCGCGAAAAAGATAAGGCTATTGCATCAGGTCCACCATCGGTTACTCTAAATGTTAACAAATGTTTAGCGAGGGGCGTGTTAGCAATGACGTTTGCGAGGATATTTCTTCTTGGTACCATAAGTATTTTATCGGCTTGCGGCGGCGGAAGTAGCGGGCCACCGCCGACTTACGGTGAACTTGTCGATCAGTTCCAAGCTATCGACGCCAAATTCGATCGCGGAAATGTCGATGCTATCTCTGATCCGGGCTTTTTACCAAATTCGGGATCCGTTACCTATAACGGGGTTTTCGGGGTAAATCTTCCCGGTGAGATAGAAGAGAAATCGCTGATCGGTGATTTGGCTCTAAACGTTAATTTTGGTAACGATCAACTTTCCGGTAGTGTGCGTGATTTCGTCGATGAAGAAGAAGTGTACTACAGTGGTACACTACAGATCACTGATGGTCTGATATCTCGCGATGCCGTGGTTGAGGATCAGTACACCTTTAACGCGGACATTTCTGGCAATCTAGAAGCGGATAGTGGTGGGACCACAAGCTTTGACGGGGTCTTGGTAGGAGATTTCTACGGCGATAATGAGGAATTTGTCGCCGGCGCGTTTGAAGGCGACGTAACAACGCCGGATGGCACGACGAATTTCACAGGACGCGACACATATTTCGTCGGTGAACGCTGAACTTACTTGATCGCCGCAGTGACTTCTTGCCGCAAGCAATTAGACGCGGAACCTCTTTGGCGTGCAGGAATACGACGCAGCACACAAAGTTCAAAGGACGTAGAAACGTGAGACCATGCTAGGCACGCCAACTATGTCTCAACACGACCCTGCGGCCAATCCGCCTGCCTTTGTGGAGACTAGCAACGGCCCCATCGGCGGCGCGCCTAGGGCCAGCTAAATCTATGAGATCATCACCGTTACATCCTACGCAACCCGCAAGCTACGAAGATTAAGGACCGTCTCGCGCAATGTGCGGGAATTTATGATCGTCTCTGATTTGGGGTTCCGGCCATTTTGCGGCAACCCCGAACACGGCACCGCCTTGCAAGTCAGCCTCGCGGAACCGCTGCCGTTTTGTCGAAGAAGGCATGCGCCTATCGCTGCGCGGATCGCTTGAAACGATCAAGGACAGCCAGACATGGCAATCGGCGATCATGCGGGATGCGATCGTCATTGATGGCTGACAGGTGGCCGGGTTAAGCTGCGGTTCTGCATCAGCAGGCCGGAGAGCACCATGCCGTTACAAAATCGCGTCCTGCCCACCGGAGAGATCCGCGCCGATCCGGCACGCGGCCTTTTCACCGGCAATCGCGGCATCATTCACCGCCCGGATGGGACACTTGGAACATCGCGCTGGTCGCACAAACACTGGCTGGTCTGCACGCTGGACCATCCGCGTGGCATCTATCATGGCCCCATGCCGGATCGCGGCTGGTCGGCGCTCTTCTTTCTGGATGAAGCGGTTGCCCTGACGGCCGGGCATCGCCCCTGCCACTACTGCAGGCGAGCGGCGTATCATGCATTTCGTGACGCATGGGATGCAGGCATCGGCGATCGTGCAGACCGCATGGCGATGGATACCGCGTTGCACAAGGCGCGCGTGACCCGGACGCGCACGCAAATCCGCCATGAGGCTGGGGCAAAAACGCTGCCCGACGGGGCCTTTGTGCTGATCGCGGATGTGCCGCATTTGGTGCAGGGCGATTGCCTCCTGCCCTTTTCGACCACCGGTTATGGGGCAACGATCCCGCGTCCTTCGGGCAAGCTCACCGTTTTGACCCCGCATCCGACGGTTGCGGTGCTGCGGGCGGGGTACCGGCCCGTTCTTCATCCGACTGCCCGCTTGTAAGCGTGCGACCTGCCGGGTCATACTCTACCTCAGAACGGCAGGTGCGATGTGAGCAAACCCAGACAGACCTTTCCCGATGGCATTGGTGGCCTGCTGCCGCAATATCAAAAGCGGCGGGCGCTCTTGACCCATGAACCGGGACAGGAGTTGCCGCCACTGGATGTGGATTTCAAGGCATTGGCGGCGATGCCCCTGCCCCCGCAAAACCTGCCCCGGCCCGAGGGGCTGAGCCGGGTCGCCAAAAAGCGGCACATGCTGCTGGGCGAACTGGCAGGGCATTCGGAACTGACTCTGCTGCACGGGCTGCTGATCTCGCATCTGCGCAAACATACCTATCCCGATGAGGCCCCCGCGCTCTTCCTGCGGCTTTGGGCAGAGGAAGAGGATTGGCTGCTGGCCAACCTGCCCACCCGCTGGCTGATCTCGGCGATCATCACCTTTGCCACGTTCGGCGAAACCGAAGCGGACCGGATGCTGGCCCAGTCGATGAACATCTTCTTTTCGCTCATGAAAATCTACGAGGCAGAGCGTTGTTTTTCCGGCAATGCGCCGCAAGAGCAGTTCCGCATCAAGAACCGCAACAAATCGCCACTGCCCATGGGGATGAAGGACTTTTCAGTGCTCAACGGCGATCTTGAGGCGCATTTGCTTGCCCCCCTCTGGCGCGATGCCCAACATGCGCCGGGATGCGGACGTCTGGCGCGGCATCTGCTGACCCTGCTGAACGCCGACGATGGCACCGTATTCCGCCGCTTTGCCCTGATGCGTGACGCCGCGGCGCGGGCGCGCTAGACGGCTGGTGCGCAAGGCGCTCTGCTTGACGCAGTGCGGCCTTTCCGGTATCGCCTGCCTCACCGGCCCGACAGGGCCATGATGCCCGGACGCGCGGAACATGCGTCCTTTTCACATTTGCGGACCGACCCGCAACCATAGGACGTATATGACCAAGTTTACTGATTTGAACCTTGACCCCAAGGTTCTGAAGGCCGTCGCTGAAACCGGCTATGACACCCCTACCCCCATTCAGGCGGGCGCAATCGCCCCCGCCCTGGAAGGCCGCGATGTTTTGGGGATTGCGCAGACAGGCACCGGCAAGACCGCCGCCTTTACCCTGCCGATGATCACCCTGTTGGGTCGTGGCCGCGCACGGGCGCGGATGCCCCGTTCGCTGGTGCTCGCCCCCACGCGGGAACTGGCGGCCCAGGTGGCCGAGAATTTCGATACCTACGCCAAATATACCAAACTTACCAAGGCCTTGCTGATTGGCGGGACAAGTTTCAAGGATCAGGACAAGATCATCGACAAGGGCGTCGATGTCCTGATCGCAACGCCCGGCCGCTTGCTCGACCATCTGGAACGCGGCAAGCTGATCCTGACGGATGTGAAGGTCATGGTGGTGGACGAGGCCGACCGGATGCTCGACATGGGCTTCATCCCGGATATCGAGGAAATCTTCAAACGGACCCCCTTCACCCGCCAGACGCTGTTCTTCAGCGCCACAATGGCGCCAGAGATTGAGCGGATCACCAACACGTTCCTGTCCAATCCGGCCAAGGTCGAGGTAGCGCGCGCGGCAACAACGAATGTGAACATCAAACAGGGCGTCGTGATGTTCAAAGGGTCAGCAAAACCCAAGGAACCATCGGAAAAACGTGCCCTGCTCCGCGCCCTGATCGATGCGGAAGGTGAGGCCTGCACCAACGCGATCATTTTCTGCAACCGCAAGTCTGACGTGGATATCGTTGCGAAATCGCTGAACAAATACGGCTATGATGCCGCCGCGATCCACGGCGATCTGGACCAAAGCCACCGGACACGCACGCTTGACAAGTTCCGCGATAATGAGCTGCGGTTCCTTGTAGCCTCAGACGTCGCCGCCCGCGGCCTCGACATTCCCGCCGTGACCCATGTTTTCAACTTCGACGTGCCCAGCCATGCCGAAGACTACGTGCACCGGATCGGACGGACGGGTCGTGCAGGCCGTTCCGGCACCGCGATCATGATCTGCATCCCACGGGACGAGAAAAACCTTGATGACGTGGAACGGCTGGTCAAGGAAAGCATCCCGCGCCTGGACAACCCGATGAAGGGCGCACCGGCCAGGGAAGAGACCAAGACCGAGGAAAAGCCCAAGCGGACCCGCAATCGCCGGAAAAAAGATGATGAGGGTGAAGCACCCGAGGCGAAACCGGTTGAAAAGCCCGTGCCGGATGAAAGACCGCAACGGGATGACAAGCCAAAGCGCGAAGAAAAACCCCGTCAGGAACGTGCGCGGGGCGGACGCGGGCGCGGCCGGAACGAGCCTGATGTGGTAGGCATGGGAGATGATACACCCGCGTTTATCGCGATGAGCTTTGAAGAGCGCGCGAAGGTCTAGCCGATGATCGGATGGCTGCGTCACTTGGGTGCTGCGACTGTCCTGATGCTTTTGTCAGCGGCCCCGCTTGCCGCACAGGATTGCGGACTTCGGATCAACGGCAATGACTTTATCGTTGATGCCGGGCAGTTTGCAGACGGCACAGCCACCCGGCGCGAACGCATCCTGAACTGGCCACAGCAAGGTCTCGCCCGTCTGCGCGGCGACCTGCCCACATGTCCCAGCGACGTGACACTGAACTTTCTTGCGGTGCTTGAAGGGTTGCCCGATACCGATGGCTATTGCCTGACAGAAAGCGACACTGACGCGGGGCTGCTTCTGGTGCCGGGCGAACGCAATTTCCGCGGGCGCTGCACGGTCAGCACCTGTGAGCGGGTCAGTGGTACGGCGGCAGAGGTGCAGGAACTGGCCACGCAAGTGACTGATTTCGCTTATGGAACAGCACCGGACGACAGTTCGGCGATTGCACATTCATCGGGATCTATACTGTTATCGGCCAGCAAGTTCACGCTGCAACGGTCCCTTGAAGGGGGTGCCTCAACCGCGCTGGCCACGCTGCTTGCATCACCCGCAATCGCAGGCGGGACGGCCCTGACCGTGATCACGGTAGGCGGTGGGGTTTGGTTGTGTAGCGAGTAGCTGATCAAGGTCTGACCTATCTCGCAGTACCCCGACTTATACATCGTCTCACTTCAGCAGCACGACCACCGCCCGGCTTGCCCGGGCATCGCCCGACCTGCCCCCGGAGGGCGATTTTGCAGCGTTGCGAGAAGCGCAAGGTCGGATGTTTGGCGATGTCGCGAACAGAAGAGAGGTCACAACGCCCTCCAGGTCGGGCGATGCCCTAGCGTTGCTATGCAGACGTTTTTTATAATCTCGACCCCCGCTCACCAACGATTTCTGGACTAAAGCATCATATGCAATCATAAGGTGTATATGAGCAAATACATAATTTTCGCCATTTTTATTGTACCCTTTCTGACGGCCTGCTCGCCAACAGAGCCTCAGGACATCTCGCAGAGTATTGCAAATCAAAGCACTACGTCCTTGTGGATCGAACACCGACAGACACCTTCGCCACTCCGCTTGGCATTTATTGAGGCCGAGTTGGCAGAACGAGGTGAAACGCGTTTTGGAACCTCATATATTGGTCAACGAACTTCATCCGCTTTCGGCAACACGCTCTATTCTCGCTCTTCTACGAATATAGCTTTGGGAACAGACCTACGGAATTGCGACGATTTCGGCAGTGCAGCTTCTGCGCAAAAATTCTTCTTAGCTGCAGGTGGACCGCTGAGTGACCCCAATGACCTCGATCGAGATGGTGACGGGCTCGCCTGTGAATGGGGAACACAGGTGAGACAAATTTCAAGAGCAGCCAGAGCGCCCGTTCGTACAACAGTATCGCGACCGACGATCTCGCGGCGATGCTATGTTGGCCCACGAGGCGGCACATATACAATTACTGCTAGCGGCGCGCGCGATTATGATGGCTGCTAACGACTTAACAGCTATACGTAGATAGTTTGCTAGAAATTAACCAGCAGTCAGCCCAAGAAATCACCCCAACCTACTCACAATCACCGTTACCTCCGGCTTCTTCCCGATCTCGCTTTGGGCTGACTTCCGCGCGATGCTCCGCAGCTCTTTCTCCAGCTTGTCGTCATCCCGCAGCGTCTTTGCGTTGGCCCGTCCGAGGAACTGGCTCAGGTCTTCTTCGACCACTTCGACAAGGGCTGCGTTGTTACGCCCCATCTCGGGCAGGCCGTTGATTTCCACCCAGGGCTCGCCCAGTGGCTCGTCGTTTTCGTCGATGATCAGTGTGACGATCATATGCCCGTTCAGCGCCATGCGGATGCGGTTGCGTACCACGCCGTCCAGGGCACCGATCTGCACCGTACCGTCCAGATAGGTCCGGCCCGTGTCGATACATTCGGCCACCGTGGGCTGATTGCCCGACAGGTCGATCATCATGCCGTTGACGGCGACAATCCCGGTGATCCCGCCTGCATTGCCCAACTTCACATGCTCGCGCAAGTGCCGGTGTTCGCCATGCATCGGGATCAGGATTTGCGGTTTGACGATCTGATGCAGCCGCTGCAGATCAGGCCGGTTGGCGTGGCCGGACACATGGTACTTGCCGCCCGCATCATCAACAACGTCGACCCCCATCTCCGACAGTTGATTCATGATCCGGATTACGCCGCGTTCATTGCCGGGGATGGTTTTGGAGGAGAACAGGAACGTGTCGCCTTCCTTCAGCTTCAGCCCCAGATAGGACCCTTGGGCCAGTTGCGCAGAGGCCGCGCGGCGTTCGCCCTGCGATCCGGTGACCAGCAGCATCAGGTTTTCGCGGGGGATGTTCAGCGCATCCTCGGGGCTGACGGTGGCAGGGAAACCTTGCAAGATTCCCTCTTCCGTCGCCGCCTCGACCATCCGGCGCATGGCACGGCCCAGCAGGCAGACGGACCGCCCGGCGGCCTTCGCGGCAACCGCCAGCGTTTTCAGTCGCGCGATGTTCGATGCAAAGGTGGTCGCCACGACCATACCGGTCGCGTCTTGCATCAATTCGGTGATGGTTGGGCCGATGGACGCCTCTGACCGCCCCGGCGCGTCCGAGAACACGTTGGTGCTGTCGCAAATCAACGCCTTGACCCCGTCTTTCGACACCTCTTCCCACAGCGCCTGATCCCACGGATCGCCAACCACGGGTGTTTCGTCGATCTTGAAATCACCGGAATGCAGCACGCGCCCGTCCGGGCTGTCGATCAGCAGACCCGCGCTTTCCGGGATCGAGTGGCTGATGGGCAGGTAGGAGATCTTGAACGGCCCGCAGGTAATGACATGCGGATAGGGTTCGACAACTTTGACCACGCTTTCGGGGTGGCCGTGTTCGTCCAGCTTGCGCCGGGCGATATTGGCGGTGAAGCGGCGGGCATAAACGGGGGCACCAAGCCGTTCCCAGTAATGCCCGATGGCGCCCACGTGATCCTCATGCGCGTGGGTAATGAAGATGCCGTCGATATGCCCCTTGCGCGCCTCCAGCCAGCTGATGTCCGGCAGGATCAGATCCACCCCCGGTGTGCCGTCCATATCGGGAAACGTCACGCCCAGATCGACCACGATCAGCCGTTCCTTGCCCGGTGCACCATAGCCATAGACATAGGCGTTCATGCCGATCTCGCCGGCGCCCCCCAGGGGCAGATAGATCAGGCGGTCAGTCATGCATTATCCTTGTTGTATTTATGGATCACGGTCAGGCCGTGGATCGTCAGATCGTCCTCGAACGCATCGAAAAGCGCTTCGCTTTGTTGAAACAGTGGCGCCAGCCCACCGGTGGATATCACCTGCATGGGCACGCCACGTTCACCTTTGATCCGCGCGCATATCTCACGCACTAGCCCGATGTAACCCCAAAAGACACCCGACTGCATGCATTCAACCGTATTGGTGCCGATCACCTTTTGCGGCTTGGTGATGTCCACATGCGGCAAGGCGGCGGCGGCATTATGAAGCGCCTCAAGCGACAGGTTCACGCCGGGGGCGATGACACCGCCCACATAAGCCCCGTCATGAGCCACGACATCAAACGTGGTGGCAGTGCCGAAATCCACGACGATCAGATCGCCGCCATGCCGGTCAAACGCCCCCGCCGCATTGACCAGCCGGTCGGGGCCGACCTGCGTGCCCTCATCCACACGCGGATTGGCGGGCAGCAGGCAGTCAGGCTTGCCGACCACAAGCGGCCGGCAGTTATAGTAGCGATCCGCAAAGACACGCAGGTTGAACACAACGCGCGGCACGGTCGAGCTGACGATCACCTCGTCAATATGCACATCCAGGTTCTGAAACCGCATGAGCGTCGACAGCCAGACATAGTATTGGTCTGCCGTGCGCTGCCATTCAGTGCTGGTGCGCCATGTGGCAAGGAATTGTTCACCGTCCCAGATGGAAAACACCGTGTTGGTGTTGCCGCAATCAATGGCCAGAAGCATGGGTTAACTCCCTTAGAAAAACACATCCGCCGCCGGGATCGCACGCGGCCCGGTGCCGGTGATCAGAACCAGGTTGCCATCCTTGTCGACCGTGTCGAACACGCCCGTCACCTCTTCGCGGCCCGTGCGGGCGGTGATTACTTCGCCCAGCCGGGCGGCATTGCGCAGCCAATCCTCGCGGATACGCTCAAACCCGAAATAGGCCAGCTTGTCCTCTTGCGTGGCATAGGCATCGGCAAGGTTGGTTAGAAATTCCTTGGCTTTCACCGCCTCTCCCCCACCGTCTGCCAGACAGGTGGGTTCCATATGCGGGTTGTCGACGCCCTTAGGCGTTTGCGTCAGGTTCACCCCAAAGCCGATCGCCAGCCAATCAACAAATGGCCCCGCACCGCTGCTTTCCAGCAGGATCCCCGCCACCTTGCGTTCGCGCAGCAACACGTCATTGGGCCATTTCAGCGAGAGCTTGTCGGGATCGACATAAAGCGAAAGGGCCGCAAACAGTGCATTGGCCGCAAGGAAGGACCGGCGCGCGGCCTCTGGCGCGGTCGCCTCTGGTTTAAAGATCAGCGTCGCGCTCAGGTTGCCCTCGGGCACGACCCAGGTCCGCCCGCGCCGCCCGCGCGCTGCTGTCTGGTGCCGCGCCATGATCCATGTCGGACCTTCCAGCATGGGCGCACGCCGCGCGGCCTCAGCCATGGTGCTATCGACTGTGTCGAGCACAACGCGCCCGTAGCCTTCGGGCCAATGCCCCTGGGCGTCGTCGTTAATTGACAAGCGTCGCCGCCGCCGCTGCGGCAATCGGATCAAGGCCAAAGAGATTGATGCCCGGCACCCAGGCCAACCCGACAACCAGCCCGGCAGCCACCGCCGTGACCCACAGAACAGGTGAGGCGCGGCCATCCAGCGCATCGCTGTCTTCGCCGAAATACATGAAATACACGATGCGCAGGTAATAGAAGGCCCCGATCACCGATGCGATCACACCGAGGAAAGCAAGCCAAGCCAACCCACCCTCAACTGCCGCCAGCAGAACAGCATATTTGCCAAAGAACCCCAGCATCGGTGGCACGCCTGCAAGGCTGAACATCATCACCAGCATGATCATGGCCAAAAGCGGCTCTTTCTTCGAATAGCTTTTCAGCGCATGGATGTCCGTGACCGGGCGCCCGTCTTTCTCCATGGTCAGGATCAGGGCGAAGGTGCCGATATTCATCGTCACATAGATCGCCATGTAAAGCAGCATCGCCTGCACACCGCCGACCGTTCCGGCGGCCAGACCCATCAGCGCAAAGCCCATATGCGCGATAGATGAATAGGCCATCAGCCGTTTGATATCGCGCTGCCCGATCGCGGCAATCGCACCAAGGAACATCGACACCACGGCAAGGAACGCCACGATCTGCTGCCAATCCCCAATGATCCCGCCAAATGCGTCATGCACCACACGGGCAAACAGCGCCATGGCTGCGACCTTTGGTGCAGTGGCAAAGAAGGCGGTAACCGGCGTGGGGGAGCCTTCGTAAACATCCG
The DNA here is from genome assembly GCA_947503965.1 of uncultured Paracoccaceae bacterium. Lineage (GTDB taxonomy): Bacteria > Pseudomonadota > Alphaproteobacteria > Rhodobacterales > Rhodobacteraceae > Yoonia. The sequence continues at coordinate 85,773 of CANNFU010000012.1, read as the reverse complement.
GCGTCCACATGTGGAAGGGGGCTGCCGAGATTTTGAACGCGAAACCAGCCAGCAGGAACACGAGACCGAACAACAGGCCCAGTGATGCGTCATCCGCTGTCGCCTCAATAATGCCGCTGAACAACGTCGTGCCTGTGAACCCATAAGTCAGCGATGCGCCGTAAAGCAGCAGACCAGAGGACAGCGCGCCAAGAACGAAGTATTTCAGCCCCGCCTCGGTCGATTTGACACTGTCGCGCCGCAATGAGGCAACGACATAAAGTGCCAGCGATTGCAGTTCCAACCCCATGTACAGCGCCATCAGGTCACCGGCGCTGACCATCACCATCATGCCCACAACGGCCAAGGCGACCAGCAATGGGTATTCGAACCGCAACAACCCGCGCCGCTGCATGTACCCTTCGGACATCAAAAGGACGGCGGCAGCGGACAAAAGGATCGTGATTTTTGCAAACCGCGCAAACCCGTCATCGACGAACATGCCGTCAAAGGCGATATTCGTCCCCTGCCCGTTGATCCCGATCCAGACCGCCAGCAGCACAAACAGCCCCGATGTGGCCCATGTCAGCAACGGGGCCATGCCGTCTTTGGTCGTGTAGACCGCTGCCATCAATGCGGCCATGGCGTAAAGTGCCAGCACGATCTCGGGCATCAGGATTTGGATATCATTGGCAATCATCGCCAGGTTCCTTAATTCGCAGCAAACTGCGTTGCGGCCTCATAGGTCGCAAGCGCGGTTTCGTAATTGCCCACCAGCGCAGATACGCTTGGGCCAATGATGTCGAGGACGAGTGCCGGATAAACGCCCAAAAGCAGGGTCATCGCCACCAGCGGCGCAAAGATCAGACGTTCGCGCCGCGTCATGTCGGTGATGGTCTTGAGGCTTTCCTTGATCAGATCACCCATGACCACCCGGCGGTACAGCCACAGCGCGTAGGCCGCCGACAGGATCACGCCTGAGGTCGCGAAAACGGCGATCCAGGTGTTTACCTGGAAGATGCCCATCAATGTCAGGAATTCACCCACAAAGCCGGAGGTCCCCGGCAAGCCGACATTCGCCATGGTAAAGAACATGAAGATCAGCGCATAGGCGGGCATCCGGTTGACCAGACCGCCATAGGCATCAATCTCGCGCGTATGCATGCGGTCATAGATCACGCCGACGCAAAGGAACAGCGCGCCGGAGATGAAGCCGTGGCTGATCATCTGGAAAATCGCACCGTCGATCCCCTGCTGATTGACCGCGAAAATCCCCATCGTCACGTAACCCATATGGGCAACCGACGAATAGGCGATCAGCTTTTTCATGTCTTCCTGCACAAGGGCGACCAGCGATGTGTAGACAATCGCAATCGCCGACAGCCACAGGACAAGCGGCCCCATCACCTCTGACCCAACAGGGAACATCGGCAGGCTGAAGCGCAGGAAGCCATAGCCGCCCATCTTCAACAGGATCGCCGCCAGCACAACGGACCCCGCCGTGGGTGCCTGCACGTGCGCATCCGGCAACCACGTATGGACCGGCCACATCGGCATCTTGACAGCGAAGCTTGCAAAGAAGGCGAGCCACAGCAGCGTCTGCATCCCGCCCACAATCTGCACGCCAAGGATATTGAAATCCTCAGTTCCGAAGGAGTGGGTCATCAGCGTCGGAATATCCGTCGTGCCGGCATCGGCGAACATCGCCACCATGGCGACCAGCATCAGGACAGAACCTAGGAAGGTATAAAGGAAGAACTTGAAGCTGGCATAAATCCGGTTCTTGCCACCCCAGATCCCGATGATCAGGAACATCGGGATCAGGCCTGCTTCGAAGAACAGGTAGAACAGCACCAGATCAAGGGCCAGGAATACGCCCAGCATCAGTGTCTCAAGGATCAGAAACGCGATCATGTATTCCTTGACCCGCGTCTTCACGTCCCAGCAGGCCGCAATGACAAGGGGCATCAGGAATGTTGTCAGCATCACGAACAGGATGCTGATCCCGTCCACACCCATCTTGTATTGCAGACCCAAAAGCCATGGCCGCTCTTCCACCATCTGGAAATCGGGATTGGCGGGATCGAAATTCGTCAGGATGAACATCGACGCAATGAAGGTCGTGATCGTGGTGACCAGCGCGACCCATTTGGCGTTCCGCTGCGCCGCATCATCATCGCCACGCAAAAACAGGCCGAGGATGATTGCGCCCAAAAGCGGCAGGAAGGTCGTGAGGGAAAGGATATTGCCCATCAGTTTGCCCCCCCGAACAGCGTCACCCAGGTGAGAAGCACCGCAATCCCCAGCACCATCGCAAAGGCGTAGCTAAAGATGTAGCCCGACTGCGCCCGACCTGCGAGACGGGTGAAGAAAGGAATGATCCCCATCGCCACGCCGTTGATGCCGCCGTCGATTGTGTTGGTATCGCCCTGCTTCCACAGGATACGGCCCAACACCAAGGCGGGACGCACGAAGATGAAATTGAAGATTTCGTCAAAGTACCATTTGTTCAGCAGGAACAGATACAGCGGACGTTGCTGCTCGGCCAGCTTGGCAGGCCAGTCAGGACGCCGGATATACATCTGATAAGCCAGCCCCAGCCCTGTCAGCATGGCCACGAATGGCGCGAGCTTGACCCACACGGCCACTTCATGCGCCTCGTTCAGGACGTGGTTGTCGGGGCTGTTGTGGATCGCCCCTTCGCCGGGGGCGCCGACGAGATTGTAATGCGCCTTGCCATGGCCGCCTTCGTCCGCGTGATCGTCACCATGATCATCGCCATGCTCGGATGCCTCGGCATAAGGCACGCCAAAGAACTTTCCGACCTTGTCGTTGGACCCAAAGAACGACCCGTACCAGACCATCCCGCTGAATACCGCGCCGATGGCCAGCACATAAAGTGGCAGCAGCATCGACATCGGGCTTTCATGCGCATGTTCATGCGTGTGCTTGTCGCCGCGTGGCGTGCCATAGAACGTCAGGAACATCAGACGCCAGCTATAGAAACTGGTCATCAACGCCGCAATCACCAGCATCCAGAAGGCATAGCCCCCAGCAGTGCCCGCGTAGGCGCTCTCGATAATCGCATCCTTGGAGACGAACCCGGCAAAGCCAATCGGGAAGCCCACATAAAGCAACGGAATACCCACACCCGTAATCGCCAGCGTGCCGATCATCATCATCCAGAACGTCTTGGGGATCTTATGGCGCAAGCCGCCATAGTTCCGCATGTCCTGTTCGTGGTGCATCGCGTGGATGACGGACCCTGCCCCAAGGAACAACATCGCCTTGAAGAAGGCATGCGTCAGCAGATGGAACATCGCGACCGAATAGACACCGAGGCCCGCAGCGACGAACATGTAACCCAGCTGCGAACAGGTCGAATAGGCGATCACGCGCTTGATGTCGTTCTGCACCAGACCCACGGTCGCGGCAAAAAAAGCAGTGGTCGCGCCGAGGAACACGATGAAACTGGTCGCGGCCGGCGCATATTCCATCAGCGGCGACATGCGGCAAACAAGGAACACACCAGCGGTCACCATGGTCGCGGCATGGATCAGGGCGGACACAGGCGTCGGGCCTTCCATCGCATCAGGCAGCCATGTGTGCAGGAACAGCTGCGCCGATTTGCCCATCGCGCCGATGAACAGCAGGAAAGCGATCAGGTTCAGCGTGTTCCAGTCGCGCCACAGGAAGGTGATCGTGTGGTCCTGCAAGTCGGGGATAGCGGCAAAGATATCCTCGAACCGGATCGAATCCGTGACGAGGTAAAGCGCGAAGATGCCAAGGGTAAAACCGAAATCACCCACGCGGTTGACAACAAAGGCCTTGATCGCGGCACCGTTTGCGCTTGGCTTGCGAAAATAGAACCCGATCAGCAGGTATGACGCAACGCCTACCCCTTCCCAGCCAAAGAACATCTGCACAAGGTTATCTGCGGTCACCAGCATCAGCATGGCGAAGGTGAAGAAGGAAAGATAAGCAAAGAAGCGCGGGCGGTAGCTTTCGTCTTCCTTGAAATTCTCGTCATGGGCCATGTAGCCGAAGGAATAAAGATGGACGAGGGCCGAGACGGTGTTGATCACGATCAGCATGATCGCGGTCAAACGGTCCATCCGGATCGCCCAATCTGTCGACAGTGTCCCGCTCTCAATCCAGCGCAGGATGGTGACCGTGTAGCCGCCATTCGGGTGCGCGGACGGATCGAACGTTAGAAACACAACCCAGGACAGGATCGCCGCCAGAAACAACAGGCTGGTCGCAACCCACTGGGCGGCGGTCTCACCAATCAGCTTCCAACCAAACCCGCAAAGGATGGCACCGACCAGCGGGGCAAAGAGGATGATGGTTTCCATTGTGATCAGCCCTTCATCACGTTGACGTCTTCAACGTCGATGGTCCCGCGGTTGCGGAAGAAACAAACAAGGATCGCCAGACCAATCGCGGCCTCGGCGGCGGCGACGGTCAGCACGAACAGCGTGAACACCTGGCCCACCAGATCGCCCAGATAGCTGGAGAAAGCGACAAGGTTGATATTCACTGCCAAAAGCATCAATTCAATGCTCATTAGCAGGATGATCACGTTCTTGCGGTTCAGGAACAGACCGAAGATCCCGATGACAAACAAGGCCGCAGCCACTGTCAGATAGTGTTCAAGTCCGATCATTCATTCGTCCCTCCGAAGCACTTGCTTCGATCTTTGTTTGTCGCGTCCCGGATGTGATCCGGGACCTCTTAGTCCTGTCACTGGCAGCATTCAACCGGCCAGCATGAATTCCGTCTTGTCGCCGCGCAGCGCCGGATAGGCGGCTGCACAGGCACATGTTTCGTCCATGCGCATCGTGATCGTCACGTCCCGCGCGATATTCTTCAGATCGGCTGCAATGCGTTCAAAGGTTGCAAAGACGCGCGCGCCGGATTGGTGGCGGTTCAGCACATCCCAAACATCATCGGTCCGGTCAAAAGCGGTGCGGTGCCCCATGTTTTCTTCTGCCGCACGGGCGGACAGCATCTCACCACTTGCGCAATCCATCAGAACAAAGGTCGTGGCCGTCCCTTCCTGAGACCACCAGTCGCGCCACATCACACGACCGTCGCCAAGGTCCATATGATCAGCTTGCCCCCCATGGCTGACATGGGTGGTGCGGGTACAGTCGGCGAGGGTCAGGGCGCGAGCCTCGCTAGCGACCAGCGAAACTACGAGGATGACGGAAAACTGCGAACCTATCATTGGAGCAACTCGCTTAAATCGAAGGGCGTCTTGTCTCCGCGCAGTCGGGGATATGCAGCGCGGCAGCCACAGGATTCGCGCGGGCTGTGATACAGTTGCACCTCACCGTCAATGACCTCATCAAAAATGATCTTAAGGTCATCAATTGTGTAGATCTCATCAGCTTCAACGACGGAGGTCAAAGTGGCGGCAACCGCATCGCGATGGTCGTAATCCGTGTCCGCTTCTGGGTCAGTCAGAAATCGCTGCTTTACCTCAAGCACCCGGCCAGTTTGGCACTGAATCAGAAAAAGGCTCGAACTATTTACATGCCCATCACCACCAAGTTCCGGGAAGCTGCCCCAACTCTTATATACTACATGCCCGTTACCGATATCTTGGTGGTCATCCTGACCTGCATGATGGCTAAAGGTTAGCCGATCACACCGCTCGATAGGAAAAGCGGACAGCGCCGACGCTGAGACCACGGCAAAGGCTGATATTGTTACGATCTTGATCAAAGACCCTGCCCCGGCTTCACGTCTTTCAGTTCCATCGCCTTTGCAGGGTCGCGGTACATCTGCGCCAGCACGTTCTGGCGCTTGATATCGACGCGGTGGCGCAGGGTCAGCACGATGGCCCCGATCATCGCGACCAGCAGGATCAGCCCGGACAGCTGGAACAGCAGGATATATTTGTCATAAATCAGCAAACCCAAGGCGCGGGTGTTGTCGAGATCACCAGTCGGTGCGGCAATCCGATCCTCGACCCCGTCGGCGAAGCCCCAGACGCCCAGTGCCAGTGCCAATTGCATCAGGACGACAACGCCGATCAGCAGGCCCAGCGGCAGGTATTTGGTCATCTCCGCCTTCAGTTCGGCGAAATCCACGTCCAGCATCATGACGACGAACAAGAACAACACCGCGACAGCGCCCACATAGACGATGATCAGCAGCATCGCGACGAATTCGGCGCCCAAGGTCACGAACAATCCGGCCGAGGACAGGAAGGCAAGGATCAGCCACAGAACCGAATGCACCGGGTTCCGGCTGATGACGGTCATCAGGCCGCCCGTGACAGTCGTCACCGCGAAAAGATAGAAGGTGAACGCGAATACTGTCATTCCGTCTCGTCCTTTTCCAACACTTCATTGGCCAGTTCCATGGCCTTGGTCATGGCTGGCACGCCGCCGAACATGCCCATCTGGGCGATGGTTTCAGCGATTTCCTGTTTCGTGGCCCCCGCCTCGACCAGATGGCGGACGGTCAGCCTGATCTGCGCCTCGGCCTGCGCACCCAGAACGGTCAGCCCGGCGAGCGTCAGCAAAAGGCGGGTCTTGGCATCCAGCCCCTCGGGGTTCAGACCCTTGCCCATGAAGGCCTCCATCAGGTCCTTGGGCATGGTGGGAAACATCGCCTCGAACCCTTTGGGGGTAAAGGATTCCAGCGCCGGATTCATCGCCTTGGCCCAGTCCTGGCCCATCTTCATCATCGCTTCAAAGGGGTTCTGGTCAGCCATTACACGTCCTTCGCCGCATCAAACACCGAAATGGCGGTGTTCAGCGCGTTAATCATCGCAGGGAAGCCGCCATAGAGCGCCATTTGGTTGATCACCTCGGCGATCTCACGTTCGGAGGCGCCGGCCCTAAGGGCGTTTTGGATATGCACACGCAGTTGCGGTGCGGTCTGCCCACCCAGCGCCGTCAAAGCTGCCACAGTCGCCAGATAACGGGTTTTGTCGTCCAGCCCGTCGCGCGTGTAATACTGGCCATATGCCACATCGATCATGGATTGCGCAAAACCGGGCAGCAAGGCATCGTACCGGTCGCGCAAAGCCTCTTCGATCCCCGGGTTCGTTGCCTCGGCGACTGGCTTGCCACGCAGATATGCATCACTTGGTGTCGGCGCTTGCGTCATCTGTAGGGTGCGTCCAGTTCAAGGTTGCGGGCAATTTCCGATTCCCAACGATCGCCGTTCTCCAAGAGCTTTGCTTTGTCGTAATACAGCTCTTCCCGCGTTTCGGTACTGAATTCGAAATTCGGCCCTTCGACGATGGCATCTACCGGACACGCCTCTTGGCAGAAGCCGCAATAGATGCATTTGGTCATGTCGATGTCATAGCGGGTGGTGCGGCGGGAGCCGTCATCACGCGGTTCGGCGTCAATGGTGATGGCCTGTGCGGGGCAGACGGCCTCGCACAATTTGCACGCGATGCAGCGTTCCTCACCATTGGGATAACGGCGCAGCGCGTGTTCACCCCGGAAACGGGGGGAAAGCGGCCCCTTTTCATGCGGATAGTTCAGGGTCGCCTTGGGGGAGAAGAAGTATTTCATCCCCAGCTTGAACCCCTGCCAGACGTCCTGCAGCAGGAAATACTTGGCCGCGCGGGTGTAGTCGATTTGGGTCATTTGTTATCCCTCAGAACTGTAAGCTGCGACAATTTCTTGCGACCAGCCGCGGATATCTTCGAAACTCACACCGCCATCTGACGGTATGACGTCACCATTGACCTCAAAACCATAAGCATCGCCCAAGCACTCGCTTACGTCAGACCACGCTGACAAAGCCGCAATATCGGACGCCTCTGCATTCGGATGAATGACCATCTTTGTTTCATCAGCTGATGGCACACTGACGGGCAGAAATGCTGACATATGCGACGCAAACACGAGCACTTTTGCTGCATCCGGTACAGAAGTATTTGGGTTGATGCCAGTCGTGGCCGTCATAGCAACTAGGTCATAATCTGGATTGATTGACCGTAGGTTCGCAAATTCTGCGGTGCAGGTTTCATCGACAAGCTGCGCAATGGTCGCCGGTTCCCGATCCCATCGCGCCCAGAAGCCGCCAGCAACTTCGAATTTGGCAAGGAATGAAATCAGTACAACCCAGGCCAGCGACATCGGCAGGAACACTTTCCAGCCGATCCGCATCAACTGGTCGTAGCGGTAGCGGGGTGTGATCGCCTTGATCATTGCGAAGATGAAGAAACAGGCGGCCATCTTCAGCACCATCCAGAAAATCCCGTCTGGCAGGAAGGGTACAGGTGACAGCCAGCCGCCAAAGAACAGCAGCGAGATCAGCGCGCACATCAGCACAACCGCCATCAATTCGCCGATCATGAAGAGCAGGAACGGGGTGGAGGAGTATTCCACCTGATAGCCCGCAACCAGTTCTGATTCCGCCTCGGGCAGGTCAAACGGGGGCCGGTTTGTTTCGGCCAAGGCGCTGACAAAGAACAGGAAAAGCATCGGGAAATGGGCGAGCCAGAACCAGTTGAACAGCCCCGCATTGCCGTCCTGAGCAGCGACGATATCGCCAAAATTCATCGACCCGGCCGAGATAATCACACCGATGATGATCAGACCAATCGACACCTCATAGGAGATCATCTGTGCCGCTGACCGCAGCGAGCCAAGGAATGGATATTTGGAGTTGGACGCCCAGCCGCCCATGATCACGCCGTAAACCTCAAGCGAGCCGATGGCGAAGATATAGAGGATCGCCACGTTGATATCGGCCAGTACCCAGCCTTCGTTAAACGGGATCACCGCCCATGAAATCACGGCCAGCACAAAGGCGATCATGGGTGCCAGGAAGAAGACGAATTTGTCAGCGCCCGCAGGCACAACAATCTCTTTCACGATGTATTTCAGGAAGTCCGCAAAGGATTGCAGCAGACCAAAGGCGCCCACCACATTCGGCCCCTTGCGCATCTGCACTGCGGCCCAGACTTTGCGGTCGGCATACATCAGGAAAGCCAGCGCGAGCAGTAGCGGGATCAGCACCAGAAGGCACTGCGCCAGAATGACCAGAACGATGCCAAGGTTGGTGTTGGTGAAGAATTCAACCATGAAAATCGTCCTTATTCCGCAGCCAACGGCGCGGTTTTGCGCGCTTTGGCATTGGCGCTCAGTTCAGCCATCAGGGTCGAGGCCCGCGCGATTGGGTTCGTCAGATAGAAATCTGTGATCGCATTGCGGAAATCGGCCTGACCCAGCGGTTTTGCAGGAAGCGCCTGCCATGTGTTTTTGGCCACGTCATCGATCTTGCCCAGATGCGGGTGCGCCTTGACCAGTGCCTGACGCAGCTGCGCAATGCTGTCATAGGGCAGTATTGCATCCAGCTCGGCCGACAGCGCGCGCAGGATGGCCCAGTTTTCCTTGGCCTCGCCCGGCGGGAAGCTGGCGCGCAGGGCCAGTTGCGGGCGGCCTTCGGTATTCACGAAGAGCCCGTTTTCCTCAGTGTAAGCCGCGGATGGCAGAATGATATCGGCGCGATGCGCACCGCGGTCGCCATGTGATCCCTGATAGATCACCAAGGCACCCGGCGCGATATCCACCTCGTCCGCGCCAAGGTTATAGATCACCTCAGCGTCCTTGACCGCGTCCATACCGCCCTCGGCCACAGCACCTACATCCATCGCACCCACGCGACCGGCGGCGGTGTGCAGGATCAGCAACTTGCCATTTGTCTTTTCCGTCACATCCATTGCAGCGGCCAGAACAGCGGCGCCATCGGCCTCTTGCAAGGCACCTTGACCCACGACCACCAGCGATGGCACATCCTTGATCCCGCCAAAGCTGTGTTGCGTCAGGTCATGCAATGCTTTGCGATCTTTGCCCATATGGACATAATCGTAGGTCAGATCGACCTGCTCTCCGATAAGCGCGATATTCGCGCCCTTTGACCACGCCTTGCGGATACGGGCGTTCAGAACCGGCGCTTCGGTGCGTGGGTTCGTGCCGATCAGCATGATGTATTGCGCGGCATCGATATCCTCAATCGACGCGGTGCCGACATAGGCGGACCTGTTGTCGGCGGGCAGTTTCGCACCATCGGTGCGGCATTCGACACTGCCACCCTGCCCTTCGATCAGTTGTTTCAGTGCAAATGCAGCCTCCACCGGAGCCAGATCGCCGACCAGACCGGTCAGTTTCTTGCCTTTCATCGCAGCGGCCGCAGCGTTCAGCGCCTCTGGCCAGCTTGCTTTGCGCAACTTGCCGTTCTCGCGGATATAGGGCGTATCCAGACGCTGCTTGCGCAAGCCATCCCAGACAAAGCGGGTCTTGTCGGAAATCCATTCCTCATTCACGCCATCATGGTTACGGGGCAGAAAACGCATGACCTCGCGACCTTTGGTATCCACACGGATGTTGGACCCAAGGGCATCCATCACATCAATGGATTCAGTCTTGGTCAGCTCCCAAGGGCGGGCGGTAAAGGCGTATGGCTTCGACACCAGCGCGCCCACCGGACACAAATCAATGATGTTACCCTGCAGGTTCGAATCCAGCGTCTCGCCCAGATAGCTGGTAATCTCGGCATCCTCACCACGACCGGTCTGGCCCATCTGGTGAATACCCGCGACCTCGGTCGTGAAACGGACGCAACGGGTGCAGGAAATGCAGCGGGTCATGTGCGTTTCGACCAGCGGCCCCAGATCCAGATCCTCGGTCGCGCGCTTGGGTTCGCGGAAACGGGAAAAATCAACACCGTAAGCCATCGCCTGATCCTGCAGATCACATTCGCCACCCTGATCGCAGATCGGGCAATCCAGCGGGTGATTGATCAGCAGAAATTCCATCACGCCCTCGCGGGCCTTCTTGACCATGGGGCTGTTGGTCTTGACGACAGGCGGCTGTCCTTCGGGACCGGGGCGCAGATCGCGGACCTGCATGGCACAGGACGCGGCGGGTTTGGGCGGACCGCCCACAACCTCGACCAGACACATCCGGCAGTTGCCTGCGATGGAAAGCCGTTCGTGATAGCAGAAGCGCGGGATCTCGACCCCAGCCTCTTCGCAAGCCTGAATCAGGGTCATGGCCCCGTCGACTTCGACCTCATTTCCATCAATGACGACTTTGCGCAGATCAGACATGGCTGTGTCCTATATGTTCCCATATACGCAAGCCTTCCGCGTTGCGGCGGCTGCGCGTTGCCGCGTTCTAACGCGACCGAACACATGATGCCAGTCAGATCGACAAAAAAGAACTCAAATTTCAGCCCAAAGACAGCGGTTTAACGTAGCAGCCAGCCAACGCGCGTATTTGCTGCAATCTGGGCACGGCCCACGGCACAATAGGTGGCTTCGTCACCCTCCACGATGCCAAGCCGGGCAAGCTCGCGACGGGCAATCGCCTCCAGCCGGTCTTTTTCGGCGTCGTCATCAATATAGGCGTCAATCTGGGCGTCTGTGTAGCCCAGCGATTCAGCATGGTTTTTCAGCGACTGCAAAAAGTTGATGCCCCGCCATGTGCGGGCGCGGATGCTGCTGCATTTCTCGGAAATCTCATAGGCCATGCCGACATGAATGATCCCGTCGCGTACATACTGGACGTCTTTCAGCGGGGGTTGGGCCGCCAGGCTGCCAGCAAAACCGGTTATTGCGACAAGGGCCGCCAGAATAAGGGCTGGTGTCTTTGTCATCTTCACGCTCCTTCATAGCGGGCACTTAGTTATGGCCGCGTCCGATTAGAGATCGTCTGTTGCACCCCGTTATTCAATATCAGCGGGCGGTTATCCATTGCTTCAGGCGACTTCGCGCGCAGCCAGCTCGGCTAACATATTGCTTCCAAATACGTTTTTATTCTCGCCGCGCATCTGAAGCCCCCGCCAATTCGCCATCCCCTCTGTGACACTGGGCCGATATCCGACCGAAACCCACCAAAACACAACGAAACCGCTGTCACCCGGTACAAACCACTCATCCTGTCGCGCCATAAAGCGCGCATGCAGGGTCTTCATGGCAAACTGATAAAGCGGGGCCGCACCCTCCCAGACCGACAGAGTCGAGGCCGTATTTGGTCGACCGGCCAGCGGTCCACACGGGTCATCCTGCACCGCCTCCATCTCATCATCGGGCATGCGCCAGACAAAACCGGGGCTGCGCGCGGCGATATCGTTCACGATGTCCAACCCATTCTGAAAATCGGCTAGCCGCGGGTCATCCCATGGATAGCGCAAGGTGCCGAAATTGAACTCTGCCAAATGCACTCTTTTACCGCCGACGCTGTCGCGTCGGTGCTATGCCAGCAAAACCTTTTCGCAGAAAGGCAAAGGTCAGGATCAGCCCTATGACGCCCAACGCACCTGCCGCGCCATAGGCCCAAACTGGCGCAAGCCCATAGCGCACGGCGACAATCGTGAACCACGTTGGCAATCCGCAAACGGCAGATGTGATAAGGGCCGCGCCAAAGCTCGCGGCCCCATCAAGGACATTTCGAAACGTCATAACAGGTTCAGACCGGCACCAGCATCGCGCTTAGCGCCGAATTCTCAAGCATCTCGGCATCTGCCGCAGGGCATAGATCAGCGCCTGTTAGCTCTACACCATGCTTGGCCTGAAAACTGCGCTGGCCCACGTCTGTTTCGGCCTCAATCGCATTGCGCAGCGCGCCCGCCGACAGCGACCCGCGCCCAACCTCGTTGCGCCGTTCATTCAGTTCCGCATCAAGGATCGCATCATAGCGATAGCGCGCACAGCTCTGCGCCACCTGATTGGCAATCTGAATGGTCGCGTAATACTGGGCAGTCGGCATATTATAAAGCTTCTGCACCGCCGGATCATCGAAAGAGCGCGCCGCCCCCGACCCGGTTGCACAAGCGGCCAGCGCGAACGCCGCCCCTATCATCAATCCACGTCCAATCATTCTGCAGCTATCCCCGCTAGTCGTTTGTCTTTGATCCGGTCTTCGATCTCGTCCCGGAAGTTCTTGATCAGGCCCTGAATGGGCCATGCCGCCGCGTCGCCAAGGGCGCAAATCGTGTGCCCTTCAACCTGCTTTGTCACATCAAGAAGCATATCAATCTCTTCGACTGATGCATCACCTTTTACCAAACGCGCCATAACGCGCATCATCCAGCCGGTGCCTTCACGACAGGGCGTGCACTGACCGCAGCTTTCGTGCTTGTAGAATTTGGACAGACGCCAGATCGCCTTGATCATGTCGGTGGAGTTATCCATGACGATCACCGCCGCCGTGCCAAGGGACGATCCCTTTTCCTTGAGCGCATCGAAGTCCATGATCGCATCGCGCATGTTCTCGCCACGCACACATGGCACAGACGATCCGCCCGGGATCACCGCCTTGAGGTTATCCCAGCCGCCGCGAATACCGCCGCAATGCTTTTCGATCAGTTCTTCAAAGCTGATGGACATCTCTTCCTCGACCACGCACGGGTTATTCACATGGCCCGAAATCGCGAATAGCTTCGTGCCCGCATTATTCGGACGACCCATAGAGGCGAACCATTCGCCCCCGCGCCGCAGGATCGTGGGCACAACGGCGATCGATTCGACATTGTTCACCGTGGTCGGGCAGCCATAAAGCCCCGCACCCGCCGGGAATGGCGGCTTCATTCGCGGCATACCCTTCTTGCCCTCAAGGCTTTCCAGTAGGGCTGTTTCCTCACCACAGATATAGGCCCCGGCGCCGTGGGTCAGGTAGATATCAAAATCCCAACCGGATTTGGCAGCATTCTTGCCGACCAGTCCGGCCTCATACGCCTCATCAATCGCCGCCTGTAGCGCCTCTTTCTCGCGGATATACTCGCCACGAATGTAGATGTAGCAGGCATGCGCATTCATCGCGAAAGATGCAATCAAGCAGCCTTCGACCAGCGTATGCGGGTCGTGGCGCATGATTTCGCGGTCCTTGCAGGTACCAGGCTCGGATTCGTCGGCATTGACGACCAAATATGCGGGGCGACCGTCGCTTTCCTTGGGCATGAAGGACCATTTCAGGCCGGTCGGAAAGCCCGCGCCGCCGCGCCCGCGCAGACCGGATGTTTTCATCTCATTGATGATCCAGTCACGGCCTTTCTTAATGATCGCCGCAGTGCCATCCCAATGGCCGCGCTTTTTCGCACCTGCCAGGGTCCGATCATGCATGCCATAGAGATTGGTAAAAATCCGGTTCTCGTCTTTGAGCATTACTTTCCGCCCTTCTCATCCTGACGCGCGCGCCAAAGCCTAAATGTCTGCCACAGCGCAAACCCGAAACTCGCCAGCGCTGCAAGATCAAAAAACGCGCGTGTGCGGTTTGACCAGCCATATTCTGCGGCAATCAGGTTTACCAACACGTATAAAGCACCTGTTCCGGCGACGATCAACGCGACGCGTTGCCCTGCCTTGGCCTGATCTGTTTTTCCGTGCTCTGTCATATCGGGGGAACGTGTAATGCGTTTCGCATCAGGCGTGAAGTATCGCGCGCGAAAAAGACGCGCACGATTGTCATATTCGGATGTGACAGCGTTTTAGTAAACGTCGCCCTTTTTCACCTTGCTTGAGAATTCGGTGGTGCCACCTTCAGCAAGTGTCTTGGCCTGTTCGACCCAGTTGTCGCGTGTCGCGCGCCCTTTGAAGCCTTCCAGATTATCATCCATCCATGCCTGCTCGGACGGGCCCCATTCGGCAATCTGGTCGAAATGGTAGATGCCCATACCGTGCAGGGTTTTCTCCAGCTTTGGGCCCACACCCTTGATCTGCTTGAGATCATCGGGACCACCTTCGCGCGCTTCGCTCAGGAATTGTGGTTTGCCGTCGGTGGCCGCGGGTGCAGGCGCTGCTGCTGCTGGTGCCGGTTCTGGTGCAGCGGCTGGCTCTGGTGCGGGGGTCGGTTCTGGTGCTGCAGCCGGTTCCGCTGCGGCGGCAGGTGCTGGTGCGGCTGCAGGTTTCGGCGCGGGCGCTGGGGCCGGTGCAGCGGTCGGGACGTTTTGACGGGCCGGTGCTGGCTCGCGCCACCCCAGCGCAAGAACAACCGCAGCAATCAGACCTACAATGCCACCGATAATCACCGCGCCGGCAATTTCGTAATCATAAAGAACAAGGGCCACGCCAGCGGCAACAATGCCAAAAAGGCCCGCAACAGCAATGATGCCAAGGCTGATTGGTGCTGTATCTTTCATCGTCTTTTCTCTCCCTCAGGTGACCGGGCAGCGGCCATGCAGACAGTAATGCGAGGGCCTGCGTCAAAACGACCCAGCGCCGCGCTCTCTTCCACCTGTAACCGAAACAGACTGAAATCGAAAATTATTTATGCAACCGCAACGGTTAACGGGGTGAAAAGGTGGGAAAAAGATCAACTTTCCCGATCAAACACACATGTTCGTGGCAACTCGATACGGGATTCCAAGCCCAGAGAATCGGCCGCAGCGTGCCTAACTCTTCTTTGCCAGCTCGGCAGCCTGCGCCATCCAGTTATCGCGCGCGATGCGGCCCTTGAATTTCAACCGGCTATCGACCCACGCGATCTCATCCTCGGTCCATTTGGCAATCTGGTCGAAATGCCAGAACCCCAGTTCGTTCAACACGCCTTCCAGCTTGGGCCCGAGACCGCTGATCTTTTTCAGATCGTCGGCACCTGACGCGCGCGGTGCGTCCAGCGTTTCCGGCTTTGCCTCAATCGTGGTTTCCGGGTTCGACTTGCCAACCGGTTTGGCCGCAGAGGTCGCGACCGCCTGCTGCTTGGTCACACCGGTTTTGTCGACGGGTTTGTTCTTTGCCGGTTTGGGCGACGTCGCTTTCGCCTTTGGCTTTGGTTTGGGCTGTGCGGTACCGTCATTGATCCACGGTGTCAGCAGTGGCACCTCGGTCCCGTCGATCCGCTTGACCGTATCGCCGATATCAACGGCGGCCTGCACGCTGGCGTTATACTTTGTCTTGCCGCTGTCGTAGTCTTTCAGACTGGTCAGCCCTTTAAGCGGCTCGGCGGCAAAGCGGCCATTCTGCGGCCCCGGCACAGGGACGCGCCCAGCGGCGAGTTCATCGATAATTTCAACCAGACGTTCCGCAGTCAGATCTTCATAATAATCCTTGCCGATCTGGGCCATGGGCGCGTTGGCGCAAGACCCAAGGCATTCCACCTCTTCCCATGAAAACTTGCCATCGGCTGACAGCTCATGCGGTTTGGCCGCGATCTTGTCCTGACAGACCCCCACCAGATCCTCGGCGCCGCAGATCATGCAGGACAGCGTACCACAGACCTGGATGTGTGCTACCGAACCGACGGGCTGCAACTGGAACATGAAATAGAACGATGCAACCTCAAACGCGCGGATGAAGGCCAGATCAAGCATGGTGGCCACATGTTCAATCGCCGGGCGCGACAGCCAGCCTTCCTGTTCCTGCGCACGCCACAAAAGCGGGATAATGGCCGACGCCTGCCGACCTTCGGGGAACTTCTTCATCTGCGCTTCGGCCCATTTCTGGTTGTCGGGCGTGAAAGCAAAACTTTCCGGTTGCTCAGGATGAAGACGGCGCAGCATGAAAAAACCTCGGCTAAGGGTCTATTGTGGCAGGATAGCCCTGCGTTTTCCTCGACCTACACCGAAGGTGCTGCGTTGACAACGGGCTGAACGGGCATTCAGGCGGCTAAGAGAGGCCCAGCGCACCCGCAATAGCTGTCGCGCCCGCAAAGACGCCAAATGCAAGCGGATTGAAAGCGATGCCCGACAACAGGATCAGATCGGGAGCGATACCCAGTATCATCATGCAACGCAGGTATCGGTGATCACGCGGATATTCGGCCCGTCAGCGGCAGCGCGGCCTTCTGCCTGCAACGCCACGATGATGTTTTCCAGATCACCTGTGCCCACGGTCGCCTGATCCATGATCGTGCGCAGATTGCCAGCTGTCATGACGCAACCATTCGCCTCAACCGCTGCGACAAAACGCTCTTTCGCGGATCGGGGGTTTGGCGTGGGAACGGGGTCAGGTGTCACCTGCACAGGTGCCGGCCCACCCACCGGGACGGGTGCAACACAGGCGGCCAAACCGGCGAATGAGGCGAATGCGACGTAACGGATCATTGGGCGTTCCTTCCAGTTTCCGACAGGTTTGTGCGGATGTTCACAAGAGCCCGCGGGCAAGGTCAATCAGAAATACTGCGGCTGCGCCAGCAACCGCCGCCTTGATCAGCCGGTTTCGGCCACGCGCCACCAATGCACCAGCAAGGCCCGCACCCGCACCGATCAGCAGCATCCATAAATCAAATGTAATGGTCATATCTTTGCGCTCCACAAACGCGTCTGGATTAGAAAACCGCTAGGCCGGCACACAATCGACAAGTTCATCAGCGCCCTCCGAGACATTCGTAACAAGCGCGCCGGACCTACTCAGATCGGCCAAACCAAAATCGCGGATACGATTGAGTTCCGCGCGGTTTGCCTCAATACCGGCAGGATCAAACCCATGCGCCGCTTGAATATGCAAGTTTGCGGCATCTCGCCATTCCGCGGCGTTTGCTAATGTGATCTTGCACCCAAAGCTTGCAATGGTCTCTGCGACAAGCTCTCTACTCAATTCTGACGGCGCAAGCCGCAAGATAAGGCGCTCATCGAACTTGCCGGTGCAAGCATCGGGATTCAACACCGCACGACCATTTTCGAAATCATATTTTGCACCTGCAATCTTGCTGGCGTGCCACATGATAAGCTGTCCCAATTCCACGTCATATCCAGACGCTTCCACATCATCGAGCGTTAGCTGGCAACCCGGCTGGGCGCGAAACAACGCCAAAATGCCTTGTGCCTCAGACGTATCAATCCGGACCTGGTCTGCGACAGCAATTGATGACGTCCCGCATGCCGCAACTGCGGCAGCAGCGATCAAAGGCTTCCAGATATGAACCGAAATTGTCATCTGCCGTCACCCGCGCCAGTTCATTATTCCGCGGCAGGCATCAGCACAGCGTCAAACTGATCAGCCAAACCATAACGCAAGATGACCACCGAAAAGGCGATCCCCAGAACGCCACCAACAATAATCCCCGTCGCAGCGCGGCCAAATAGACGTGAGACAGCAGACGACACGAAATAGCCTCCCGCGACCAGAAACCCCAGCAAGATATCGGCAATGCTCATGATAAGTGACCTTTCGATGTATTCAGGATCACGATCAGGCAGAACACATGCGCTGGCAATCCCGGAAAGGAGCCACCGGCGGTCAAATGATCATCTGTGACATTGCTGCGCTAGCGGTCAATCTCGCCAAACACCACATCCATCGTGCCGATGATCGCACTGACATCGGCCAATTGGTGGCCTTTGCAGATATGATCCATCGATTGCAGATGCAGATAACCCGGCGCGCGCAGCTTGGCGCGGTAGGGCTGGTTGGTGCCGTCAGCAACCAGATAGACCCCAAACTCACCTTTCGGTGCCTCAACGGCGGCGTAAACCTCGCCCTCTGGCACCCGGAACCCTTCGGTGTAAAGTTTGAAGTGGTGGATCAGCGCCTCCATCGAGGTCTTCATCTCACCGCGTGTCGGCGGGGTCATCTTGCCCCGCGCCATCACGTCACCTTTTTCATGGCGCAGCTTTTCGCAGGCCTGCCGGATAATATGGGTTGATTGGTGCATTTCTTCCATGCGGCAGAGATAGCGATCATAGCAATCGCCATTCTTGCCCACAGGCACCTGGAATTCGAATTCGTCATAGCATTCATAGGGTTGCGCGCGGCGCAAATCCCAGGCCAGGCCCGATCCACGCACCATCACGCCGGAATAGCCCCATTCGAGGATTTCTTCCTCGGTCACGACACCGATATCGCAATTGCGCTGCTTGAAGATGCGGTTTTCGGTCAGCAGACCGTCGATGTCATCCAGCACGCGGGGGAATTCCACGGCCCATTGATCGATATCCTCGATCAGCTGATCCGGCAAGTCCTGATGCACCCCGCCCGGGCGGAAGTAAGCGGCGTGCAAACGGGCACCACAGGCGCGTTCGTAGAACACCATCAGCTTTTCGCGCTCTTCAAAGCCCCACAGCGGCGGGGTCAGCGCGCCCACGTCCATCGCCTGAGTCGTCACATTCAGCAGGTGATTCAGCACGCGACCAATCTCGGAATAGAGCACCCGGATCAGCGACGCGCGGCGCGGCACCTCGGTCCCTGTCAGCTTTTCAATGGCCAGACACCAAGCATGTTCCTGGTTCATCGGGGCCACATAATCGAGCCGGTCAAAATACGGCAGGTTCTGCAGATAGGTCCTGCTCTCCATCAGCTTTTCAGTGCCACGATGCAGCAGGCCGATATGCGGGTCGCAGCGTTCGACAATCTCGCCATCCAGCTCAAGCACCAGCCGCAAAACGCCATGTGCGGCAGGGTGTTGCGGCCCAAAATTGATGTTGAAATTCCGAATTTGCTGCTCACTTGTTGCCGCGTCTGTTGACCCGTCATCATATGTGTTCACTCGGATATCGCCGTCCATCATGGCCTAGCCCCTTGCGCGGTTATCTTGCCACCGTTGTGGCAGGGGGCCGATATTGCGGGCCACCCATTCATAGTGTTCGTTCAACAGTCCCAACGCCCTTGGGCGCAGCTTGTCCAGCATGACGACCTCTGGGCCTTCATGCACGGGTGTTTTAACCTCTGCGGCCACAGGCGCAATCCCTAGAAAATCGCAAACCTCGGCCACGCCATGCGTTGTAAAGAGGTCTTCGGCAAATTGCACGCGCAACCGGTCTGCTGGGACCACGCGACGCAGCTTGCGTATGATGCCGGGATAATCGCCGCGTTTGAGGATATGGCGTTCCTGATTGCGGTTCAGCATGCGGTAAAGGATGTTGTTGGCCTTCTTCTCATAAACCTCATGATCCTGCCGCTGCCTGCGGGCCTGCATGCGGATATGGGACCAGAGGCGATCCAGCGGGTCGCGGATGAGAAAGATAACCTTGGCGTCCGGCGTCAGATTGATCATCCGCTGCAGCATCTCATCGGGCAGCGTTGCATAATTGGGGGTCATATCGGCTGTCAGCTTTGCCTCGCGTCCATCCATCAACCAGGCGCGATAGACGGCATCCCCTGCCCTGTCACCTTCCAGCGTGGCGATCAGCGCTTTCATTTCATTGATGCGCCGGTCAAGGTTCTTCACCTTCCAGCCCTTCCCCTCTTCCGCCGCGTCGTCCTTCATGTCGCGCAATTCGCGCAGCCGAACACGGAACATCGTGGTCTGCTTTGCTAACGCGTCGGGGGCAAAAGTATCCCAATAATGGGCCTCTTTCACGGCGGGCACGGCGCAATCGGGATGATCATGCAAATAGCGATAAAGCCACGATGTTCCGGCTTTGGTGGCACCGACACAATATAGCAGGGTCGGACCGTCCCTATGATCATCGCGCAGTATCGTCATTGCGAAGACAGAACACAACCCTTCACAACAATGCCGGTCAGCGTGACGATGATAAAAATCGCGCGCCAGCCGTCAGTCATCTGCGGTGTCCGGCGCAAACATCGCAAAGACCTCGGCCTCGGTCATCGTCTTGGTATCATTCGCCAACGCATAGTTTCCGGGCTTCTTGTCGATAAACACCTGAATACCGATCTCGAACTGGCTTGGATCCTCAAACATCTGAATAGACACATGCTGGTTCTGCCCGTCCTGCGTCTGCCAAAGCAGCGAAGACCCACATTTGCGGCAAAATAACCGCTCACCCCATTCGGACCCTTTGTAGGACCCGACTGGCGCGCCTTCGGCAAAGACTACGGACGAACCACAATCCACCGACAGATACATGCCACCCGACCATTTGCGGCACATCCCGCAATGGCAGGCCCCTGCCCCCATACCGCCGGGTGTCGGTGTTGCGGTGAATGTGGTTGCCCCACACATGCACGATCCCGATAGTTCTGTCATGGCTATTCTCTCATATTGCGGCTGTCGTTATGAACAGAATGTTAGGACAGAGCGGGCGATCTATCTACAGCCACATGCGCATGCAGCGCGACTTGTTGACAAGAACTGTCAGCAGTGCGGCGCTTAGCCCGCATTCTCGTCTTTCTTCTCATCCCCCGGCAGGATGTATTCGGCACCCTCCCATGGCGACATGAAATCGAACTGGCGATATTCCTGGACCAGCTTCACCGGTTCATAGACGACGCGCTTCTGCACCTCGTCATAACGCACCTCGGTATAGCCTGTCGTCGGGAAATCCTTGCGCAGCGGATGGCCGCGAAAGCCGTAGTCGGTCAGGATGCGGCGCAGGTCCGGGTGGCCCGTGAACAGGATGCCGAACATGTCGAACACTTCGCGTTCGAACCAGTTGGCAGACGGATGCACGGACATGATCGAGGGCAGCATGTCTTCCTCGCGGATCTGCACACGCAGGCGGATACGGTGGTTCTGATACATGCTCAGGAAGTGATAAACGACATCAAACCGTTTGGCCCGGCTGGGGTAATCGACGGCAGTGATGTCGATGAGCGAGGAAAACTTGCAGGCCTGATCGTTCTTGAGGAATTCCACAAAACTGACCAGCGATGACGGGGCCACGTTCACCGTCAGCTCATCATGGGCGATCTCCCAGGACAGCACGCAATCGGTGCGCTTGAGTTCAAGATGCGTACCAAGTTCTTGCAGGGCTTCTGTCATGTTTCCTCACAAATATACTTTGAGAGATGCCATATCGGCATACGGCTTATAAGTGAAGCCACCTTGTCATCGATGCGGTTATTCACGTCCAGCACGGATACCTCGACCTCGACCAATGCATTGCTGCGATCAAGATCGCTTTTGCCTGTTTCAAGGCGAAATGATCGGACTTCGCCGGGAGCCAAAGGATCATCAGTGTGAACAACCCGATTGGAGCCACTCCACAGTGTTCCCTCTTTCAAGATGCGATAGGAGAACATGAAAGTGTCGATGGACACTTCTGCATTATTGGTGAGATTGAAGGTCATCACAGCGTCATTATCGTGACCTTCCAGGACGGCCACATCGCTAACTGGAAGCATTTCCTTCAAACATCCGACCCGCTGTTCCTGCGTCAATTCAGGTTTTGCGGCGACGGTATCAGCGGTCAGAAAGTCAGGAAATGGCTGCACGGAAGCGTCGCTGGCTTGCAGGCTCAGGCAATCCCTGAGTGCCATATCGAGCGAGGTATCGTCATCATCCGCAATGCCAAGATCTGGATGTGCACCAACAACATGCACGTCAATCTCTGGTGCCTTACGATCAATATCAAGATCAAAATCAGACAGTCTCATACGGTGGGTATGCGTCCTACCGGGCACAATAGCGGTCTTCAATATATAGGTTGGCAGGTCTTCCGTGAATGTTCCGGTATCGAAAGAAAACACATAGAAAAGATCATACCCGATAACGGGGAATGGACTTCTGTTATGTATGTCAGCTTCGATCCAGCCACCGTCGGTCAATCTGACATCGGAGACGGAAACAAAATTCCGCATGCAATCCTGATCAGCTGCCGCCGTACCGGCGGACAAGAGCAGGACCGCCAGCGCACGTATCACCGCACAATCGTCCCCGTCCGCCGCATTTTGCGTTGCAATTGCAAGATACCGTATAGCAGCGCCTCGGCCGTCGGGGGGCAGCCCGGCACGTAGATATCCACGGGCACAATCCGGTCGCAGCCGCGCACCACGGAATAGCTGTAGTGGTAATACCCGCCGCCATTGGCACAGGACCCCATCGAGATCACGTAGCGCGGCTCTGGCATCTGGTCGTAGACCTTGCGCAGCGCCGGGGCCATCTTGTTGGTCAGTGTGCCTGCGACAATCATCAGGTCCGACTGGCGGGGGGACGCAC
Source organism: uncultured Paracoccaceae bacterium (assembly GCA_947503965.1). Lineage (GTDB taxonomy): Bacteria > Pseudomonadota > Alphaproteobacteria > Rhodobacterales > Rhodobacteraceae > Yoonia. The sequence continues at coordinate 63,040 of CANNFU010000012.1, read as the reverse complement.
GGGGCGCGGTCCCGAACCGCTCCAGATCATAACGCGGCATGGAGGTGTGCATCATCTCAACCGCGCAACAAGCCAGCCCGAATGTCATCCAGTGCAGCGACCCGGTGCGCGCCCAGTTGATGATGTCGGCGGTCGAGGTGACAAGAAAACCCTTGTCCTGCAATTCCGAATTGATCAGCTGCGCGCCGTGTTCCTTATCGGCCCCAACGGCGGTTCCGGTCATGACACCCATGGTGGCTCCCTTTGTCTGGCAGGGTTGCTGCCTGTGGCTTGGCTCACATGTAGCCGCAAGGGTCAGGCCCGTCAACGCGATCCGGTGCCGCAGAAGGGGGGGGTCGGAGGATCATCCACGACAAATTCTGTCGGGCGCAAGAATAAAACACCCCTCTCCCACGTAGTCTTCTTGAAAGAGAGTACAATTTCGAGGGACGGACGATATGCTGAACATGGAAAAATCGCACATTCTTGCTCTTGCAGCACTTATCGGCCTGACCGCCTGCGGCGGTGGCGGTGGCGGTGGCGGTGGAAATGCTGATCCCACCCCCGAACCGCCAGGCCTTTTCTTTGGCACCACAGACCCTGCCGCATCGGGCAACGGCGCTGATTTCGCCAGCGGCAACGGCAACGCCAGTGATCTGGACGGGCAAACATACAATGTGCGCATCGTGCGCACCACGGGCGACACGGCCAGCGGGCAAATCTCACAAGAGATAAATGAAGGCGTGATGGTTCGAATTGACGCCGCGAATTACGGCCTGAACGCGAACGGCGAGACGCTGACATTTGTCAATGGGTTTGCAAATAATGGCACAATCCAAGGTTTCGCCCGCCCCAACCTTCCGTCCAATCATGCAGCCGTTTACCGGCTGTTGAGCGGTGCTGCTCTTTCCGGTCAGGGCACAAAGAGCGACATTGCGTATTTTGTCATTGGCGCAGAAACAAACCCCGAAACAATAGAAACCCTACCCGGCTCGGTCTCATATGAAGGCAGTTTCGAGGCCGTGGGCGTGCGTGCCGATGATTTACCCCGTGGCATCCCGGCGACAGGCAACATAGAACTGACAGCCGATTTCGGCAGCAACACGGTCGCAGGGAATGTCTTTCTGACGGCTGAAGATGTCGACTATGACCTGTCTTTGGACCCAACGGCCATCACCGGAAACGGTTTTGCTGGCGACCTGACCATCGCGGATTGCAGCGGCGTGACCTGTACCTCTGACAGCCAGATCGCGGGTGTCTTCTTTGGCCCGAATGCAGAAGAGATTGCAGGTATCACGCAGCTTGATCTGTCCTCGACCGATGCTGAGGGGAATACCAGCTTTTTCACAGGGTCCGGCGGATTTACTTCTGCAGCAGAGTAATGATTGCGGTTCGGTTACTTGGCGCGGTAAATTCGCAGCGGACTGCCCTTGCTGCGCTTGATCAACCCGCGCGCCTCGTGATCCAACTGCACGGCCTTGATCCACCACCCCGCCTTCTCGCCACCCGGAAACAGGTCTGCGTCAAGCGTCGGCAGCAAAGCCGCCTTCGCCTCTGCCACTGTCACACCGGGCGCCTCATCCGGCAAGGCGGCCAGCAGGCTTTTCCGCATCGCCTCGAACTTCGCCCAGTTCACGCGCCACGGCTTACCCTGCTGCGTGAGCACTTCTATCGTTTCCTCAGACATCGACACCGATCCTTTCGTGCCCGACTGACACCTTTGGCACGCGAAACCGCATCGCGACCCAGGCACCCAGCAATTTCAGCATGAATCCTGCCGTGTGCGACTTTGGGTTCGGCATGTCGTCTGGCAGTGGTGCGCCACCCACGCGATCCTTCGTCATCGTTCGCAAATCCATCTTGGGACGTGCACCCGCTGGCCAGCGCGCCGCATAAACCGACAGCCAATGCCCATCCGCGAACTCCAGAAACATCGGCGTGTTGCAGCATGTCGCCAGAACCCGGCGCGTCTTGCTGTCGGATTTCAGGCGAAAGTGGCGCAGGTGATCCGCCCCGTCCGTAAAGGCCACCCGATCCTTCCGCACCAAGACGAATTGTGTCCCGCCCGTTTCAACGCGATCGGACACGGCATCGGGCAGTGCCTCCATGATCTCGGCAGCCTTGCGACAGCTGGTGCAATGACACTCTGCCGCGGTGATCGGTTGACCTGAGACCACCATCGCGGACTGACCACAGCGGCATGTGAGGCGCATTTGTTCCATATCGCACTCCCCTCAAAATCAAACTGGACTGTCCAGTTTGATAAGTCAAGCGAGATGCGCTATATCCACCCAATGACGACACAAACCCTCCCGCCCCGCGTTCAAAGGACCCGCAACAAGATCATGGCAGCCGCAACAGAGCTGTTCCTGAGCAAAGGTTTCGTTGAAACACGCATGGAAGAGATTGCATCAATGGCCAAAGTGTCAAAACAGACGCTGTATGTGCATGCTGGCACGAAAGAGGCCTTGTTTCTTGAGATGGCCGAACGCATGATCGCGAATGCTGTCGCGAACCAGCGCAACGTCACGGCCGAACCACAAAGCTCCGAAGACCCGCGCGCGTTCCTTCTGGCCCATGCCAAAGAACAGCTGCGAGCGGCGCATAATGCGAATCTGATGCAGATCAGGCGCGTCGCTATTGCCGAAGCGTCGCGATTCCCAGAATTTGGCAAAGCGGTGTTCGAACTCGGCCCTGGCAGCGCGATCACCCGGCTTGAACGGGCCTTTGCGAAATGGCACATGGCCGGTCGGCTCAACACGCCAGACCCGCGCCGCGCGGCTGAGACATTCAATTGGCTGATCATGGGCGGTCCAACGAGCGAGGCCATGCTAAAGGGCGGTGCGAGTACAAAAACGCCAGAAGTGGCAGACGCGCATGTGGCCGAATGTGTGCGCGTTTTTTGGGCGGCGTATGGGATAGCGCACCGCGATCAACCACAAGCTGAGAGCTGAACACGTCCTGCGCGACCAAGCGAGCCGCGTTCGTTTTTTCAACCGGCTATCCGAATCTCGATCTGTGGGCAATTTGCATCAGGACACAATTGCGGCTACGTCCGAAACAATATGCCCAACTTTGCCCACATTTTAGCTAAAGAGACGACTTAATAACCGCTCAAGATATGTAGTTACAATTCAGGCGAATGGCGTGGTCCAGACACGGCCACAAGTATGCAAGGTAATGGAGACCCTATTATTATGAAAACCCCCGGAAACGCTCGTCGGCTTGGGATAGCGACAGCTGCAATTATGGCCATGGCAAGCAGCGCACTGGCCCAACAGGTCACACTACGATCAAGTGACGGCACGGTGAACATGACCGGTGACTTGGTCAGCTTTGAAAACAATACCTACACGATTCAGACGCTTCTGGGTCCTTTGCGGGTTCAGGCCAGCCGTGTGACATGCAGCGGCGACGCTTGTCCTGACCTGAGCGTGGCCGAAGTCGACATTGCGATTTCCGGGTCCGAAGAGATCGGCGCAGGTCTGATGCCACTTTTGGTTGAAGGCTTTGCAGGGTCCAAAGACGCCGCGGCCGATATCGGGAACACCGCGGTCCAAGGGCAGTTCGTGGCCCAACTGGTCGAAGATCAGGGCTTTGGCAATGATCTCGCTACGATCCAGGTCACAGGCTCCAGCGCGTCAGCTGGTATTGCGGATCTTCTGGCAGGTCAGTCTGACATCGCAATGGCATCGCGCCGCCTTGCCGCGCAAGAGGCCACAGCCTTGCGTGACGCCGGTGCCGGTGACATGCTGGACCCGTCGCAGGAACACATCCTGGCAGTGGATAGCCTGATTGTTGTTGTTCACCCCGACAACCCGGTCAGCACTTTGGATGTACGCCAGTTGTTCGGCATCTACAGTGGCGCTGTATCAAACTGGGCGCAGGTCGGTGGTCCAAACCTTCCCGTTCAGGTTGTCTTGCGCAACATCGTCGGCTCTGACCGGCAGGACGCATTCGAAAGCAGCTTCTTCGGCAGCGCCGACATTTCGCTGACGCCAAATGCCGAAATCGTGCCAAACAGCAACGCCGTTGCACAGTTCGTCAATGAAAATCCCGGTGCCATTGGTGTTGTAGGCTATGCCTTCCAGCGCGGCGCGAACACAATCAACATCATCAACCAGTGCGGCATCACGATGATCCCCGATGCGTTCTCGGCCAAGACGGAAGAGTACGGTCTGCAGCGTCGTCTGTATCTGTACACACGCGGTGACAATCAAAACCCGCAGGCGCGTGACTTCATTCAATACGCGACCTCGGATGAAGTCGACGGTGTGCTGCGCAAGGCCGGTTTCATTGGTTTCAGCGTTGACCGCCGCGAACAGTCCACATCGGATCTGCGCGCCGTGGCCCTGTTGAACACTGACGGTGGACCAATCGAACAGCAGACCGCGCAGCGGATGTTGGGCCAGATGCGTGATTTCGACCGGTTGTCGGCAACCTTCCGTTTCCGTACCGGGTCATCCGAACTGGATGAACGTGCGCGGATCGATAAATTCCGGCTGATCGACTATCTCGCAACACAACCAGCCGGTTCCGAAGTATTGTTTGTGGGTTTCACCGACAGTGTCGGTCGCTTTGAAAACAACCTGAACCTGGCAGAACGACGGGCCGCGCAAGTCGCAGCCGAGGTTGCGGCATCTGCTGGCAACCGCCTCTCTGCCATCACGCTCAGCTCGGTTGGTTATGGTGAGGTTGCACCGTCCGGCTGCAACGAAAGCGATCAGGGACGCCGCATCAACCGCCGCGTCGAAGTGTGGATCAAGTCACCCGCATAATCGCTGTCATCAAGACCTGACATCGCACCACGAAAACGTCTATGGCCCACCAGCCATAGGCGTTTTTCATTTTGGGGCGAGATAAACATTCGGCGCGTCCTGATTTCCATGTACCAGCAGCGTCAGGCTGTCCGTTCGCAGCTTCAGTGCACTACACCTCAACCACGGGTATGCTTGCGTGGCTCAGCCTAGAGCCTCGTCAATACCTGTCTAACAGCGCGAGGGCAGTCCCCGAACGCGGGTGGGGGTGAAGCCCCCGCCCATGGGGGCGGTAGGGGACAGCCCGATTTGGCAATCGTGCGTGACGTCGGCCAAGGTATGGTTTAGCAACGCTCTAAAGCTCAAGATGTTATTCGCAAAAGCGCATGGATCCGACTTTCCGTATAACGTCACAGTTTGCATGCGGGGCATTGCCCCTGCCAAAGTCTCCGTTTCGCGCGTATCAATTCGACGCGCTGGCAGAGATGGCGAAGCAGCCTGCAAAAAGGATTTGTCCAGCACCCCGGACAAACCCTTTTGTTTCTCAAAATTGACTCGCCAAAGGGGCGTCTAGCGCTGGCCTACTCCCACTCAAGCGCGCCCTTTTTCCATTCATAGGCAAAGCCGATGGTCAGTACGCCAAGGAACACCATCATCGACCAAAAGCCCACCATGCTCACATCCTGAAACGCGACGGCCCACGGAAACAGGAACGCGACCTCAAGATCGAAGATGATGAACAGGATCGACACCAGGTAAAACCGGACATCAAACTTCATGCGCGCATCATCGAATGCGTTGAACCCACATTCATAGGCCGACACCTTTTCCGGGTCGGGATTGCGTACAGCAACAATCGCGGCTGCAAGGATCAGGATCAGGCCCAGCGCAATCGCAAGACCCAGAAAGATCATGATCGGCAAATACTCGGATAGCATTTCCTGCAAGGGGTCGTCCTTTCCCTGTGGCGCACGGCCTGTTGGCTGCCATCTGCATAGCGTCCGCCCTTGGCAGGGTCAACCAAACCAAGGACAGTCACAGGCCCGTTTCGGGGAAATTATTTTGCGCGTTTGATCGCAGGTTCACGTGGCGACAAGACCGCGCCCGCAATCGACAAAAGCGATACACCATGCGCCAGACCATTGGCGCGTGCAGGCTCTGACAGGATCGTGTCAGCGCACTCCGTCATGTTGTCGGCCTGCTGGTCGGTCAGCCAGAACATCGCGTGCATGCCAAGGGTGAAATCACCCGGCATCTCGATCATTTCGACACGGCATCCTGCGTCGGTGGGTGTAAACGTCTGCGAGGTCGCGGCCACGCGGCCATCGGCCAACACAAGCATCACCTGATGGCTGGTTTCGTCCGAATGCAGCACCTTCGCGGCCAGTCGTGCGACGAAAGGTTGGTCCGGTTGATCGGGATCGGCCACCTGGGGCGCCACAATCGCCACATCAAATAGACCGTCATTATCCGACGCCCCGCTCAGGATACGCCCGCGGCGTGTTGATGGCTGCAACGCAAACTGACGATGGGCCACGGTCGTCGAACATGGCAGTTCCATCGCCGCCTTGACCCGCAATTTGATGGCAGGCCCGGCATAGACCACTGCAGACAACAGCGTTTTGGCAACGGCCATGAACAGCCCTGTCCCCAAAACCGAAAGCCCCACCAGTATCGCATAGGCCGCATGGGCGTTGTCCGCCGGCGCCATCCACGCCAGCGTTTTGATCCAGGGCGCTGCAACAACCAGCAACGTGACGGACAATGACAGGCTCAGGGTTTCGGTTGCCACATTGGGAAACAGCATGACGTGACCCACAACCAGTACCGCCACCGCCAGCGCACCAAGCGTGGCCCGGTCCGGCGACAAAAACGCAGGATCGAGTGCGGCGCCAATCAGCATCACGCCGACCGGAATCGCAATCGCCAGCGCCACAAGACGTCGCAACCGCATCACGCGATAGATCATCTGGTCTGGGGTCGGCCACTCAAACAGCATGTGTCTCTCCTCGTTAAGCCGACTTAACGCGGAGAATCAGTCCAAAGTGAGACGGAAATCTGACGATATGCTTATGACGTTGGGTTCCACGCCGCAGCCCTTTTTTCAAAGAAGGCGGCGATACCCTCTTCGGCCTCCGGACTATTCCATTGCGTGATCAATGCATCGATTGAGCGTGTGACTGTTTCGGCATCGATAACAGGGCCCAAGGATCGCGCAAACATCTTGGCAGCAGCCACCGCACCCGGCGCGCAAGCCAGATAGGGCGCAACCTCAGCCTCCACCGCCGCATCCAGCGCATCCGCCGGCACGGCCTTTGCCACCACGCCCAGCGTCGCCGCCTCTGCCGCATCGAACACACGCGATGACATGAACACGCGACGCGCATGCGCCTCACCCAGACGGGCCAGCACATAAGGGCCGATGGTCGCAGGGATCAAACCCAGCTTGGTCTCCGTCAGGCCGAACTTCACGTGATCCGCCGCAATCGCGATATCGCAGACGCAGGCCATCCCCACCCCGCCACCAAAGGCATTGCCGTGTACCCGGCCAATCACCGGCTGCGGCAGCGTATTGATCGCCCCCAGCATCCCCGCGATGGATTGCGCAGCGGCCCGCTTCATCTCCGCATCACCTGCCATCTGGTCACGCATCCAGCCCAGATCACCGCCTGCACAAAACGACGGCCCATGCCCGGCCAGCACCACGACACGAATATCGCGGTCAGCAGCAATGCGCGCCGCCGCAGCGCGCAGATCATCAATCAGCGCCTGCGACAGCGCATTATGCTTCTCGGGCCGGGCCAGCGCCAAAGTGGCCACCCCCCGGTCATCCACGCTCAGATCAATCATCGCATCCCCCGCGCCAATGTCGCCGCCTTGGCAATCACATTGCCATCTACCCCGGTCTCAAAGCCCAAGGCATGCACCCGCTCCAGCACCGCCTCGGTCGCCACATTGCCCGGTGCGCCGGGGGCATAAGGACAGCCGCCCAACCCGCCAACCGCACTGTCGAAATCGCGCAACCCCATCTCAAGTGCTGTTTCGACATTGGCCAGCGCCTGTCCGCCGGTATCATGAAAATGGCCCGCCAGCCCTGTCGCCGGGGCCACATCCAACACGGCCTCCAGCATCCGGGCCACCGTCTCCGGCGTACCCTTGCCGATGGTGTCACCCAGCGATACCTGCATCGGGGCCACCGCCAACAGCATTTCGGTCGCGCGCGCTACGGCGGCCGGGGCCACCGGGCCCTCAAACGGGCAATCGGTCACGCAGGACACATAACCGCGCACCGGCACGCCCGCATCTTCGGCAGCACGCGCAACCGGCGTCAGCCGCTCCACTGATTCCGCAATCGAACAGTTCAGGTTGCTCTGCGAAAACCCTTCAGAGGCGGAAATGAACACCGCCACCTCATACATCACCCCCGGCACGCGGGCGGCCACAAACCCCTCCCAGCCGCGCATATTTGGCACCAGAACCGCATAGCGGACCCCATCCACAGGGGTCATCGCCGCCAGTACACGGTCGGTATCGGCCATCTGCGGCACCCATTTGGGGCTGACAAAACTGCCCACCTCAATATCGCGCAGTCCCGATGTGCTCAGCAAATCGATCAGGGCAACCTTATCGGCCACCGGAATTACAGCCTTTTCATTCTGCAATCCGTCACGCGGACCAACTTCATGAAGACGCACGCGCTCAGCCACCACCCCACCCTTCTTTTGAGGTCAAATATCCCGGGGGAGCGCCGCAAGGCGCGGGGGCAGCGCCCCCTCCCACGTGACATCTTCTCACGACGGGATCTCCCAAGGTGGATAAAACGCCTTGGCATAAAGCCCCGGACCATCCGGCAACGCCTTGCGATAAGCATCGCGCGCCTGCAACCGGCCAAACCATGCCGACAGTTTGGGAAACTGATCCAATTCCACAAAATGCCCGGCCATGTAAACCGCCTGCCCAACTCCGATATCAGCCGCCGAAAAGGACGACAGCAAGTAATCCCCGTGCAACCCCGCCTCAACCGTGCGCAGGGTCTTGGCCAGCCGCTTGGCCTCCAACTGCATGATAATGGGCGAGCGCATGTGATCTTCATAAAGCGCCACATGCTGCTGGGTCAGAGCGGCCGTATGCTGACTGATCGTCTCAGCGAAATGGATCCAGTTCAGCCAGGCCGCTCGTTCCTCGTGGCCTGGGTCTCGACCCAGGGCCGCCTCAGGGAAACGCTCGCACAGATATTCCGCAATCGCCCCGCTTTCGGTCAAAACCGCGCCATCAATCTCCAGCGTAGGCACCCGGCCCGTTGGGTTCAGCGACCGGTAAGGTTCCTCGCGCAGGGTCTTGTCGAACGGATAGACCTGCAATTCAAAATCAACGCCGATCTCATAAAGCAGCCACAGGCTGCGCATCGACCGTGTCTGATGACAATGATGCAAACGGATCATTCCACATCCTCCAGCGCGACCATCAGCGCCCCGGCGGTCACCTGATCGCCCGTCGCCACAGCAACCGACGCGACAACACCATCGCGCGGGGCGCGCAGCACATGTTCCATCTTCATCGCCTCCAGCACAACCATCCGGTCGCCCTCGACCACCGCTTGCCCGGCGGCTACCACCACATCGCGCACCAGCCCCGGCATCGGGGCCAGCACCGTATCACCACCCAGACCGGCCCCGGCCCGATCCAGCGGATCGACAATATCGAATGTCAGCGTCTCTGCCCCGAACACGCTGACCCGGCTGCCATGCCGAATCGCGGGCAGACCCCAGTGATCACCATGGCGGACCAGCGTGATATCATCCTCCGCCACCGCCACGGCCACCCGATCAGGGCCAGTGATCGTCAACCGCGCCGTCAGCGGCGCACCGGCATGGGCCAGAACAATCTCGCGGCTCAGCGGCTGCCACAGGGCAAAGCCCGTCAGCGGACCACCCCCGATATCAGCCGCCGTCACCGCCGCCACCGCAACATCACGCAGCGCGGGAACCGGGGCCACGCAAAGCGTCGCTTCCTCCCGCGCAATCAGCCCGGTATCGACATCACCGGCCACAAACCCCGCATCACGCGACAGGTGGCGCAGAAACCCCAGATTGGTCACCGTGCCCGCCACCTGCGTGGCATCCAGCGCCGATGACAATGACCGCAAGGCGGTCGCCCGATCCGGGCCATGCACGGTCACCTTGGCAATCATCGGATCATACCAAGGCGAAATCTCCGACCCGGCCTCGACACCGCTATCAATGCGGGCCGTGTCAGGAAACACCAGATGATCAATCGTGCCGGTCGCTGGCAAAAACCCCGCAGGCACATCCTCGGCATAAAGCCGGGCCTCAAAGGCGTGACCATTGATCGACAGATCCTCCTGCCGGGCGGGCAACGGCTCTCCTGCCGCGACACGCAACTGCCATTCCACCAGATCGACGCCGGTGATCGCCTCGGTCACCGGATGTTCCACCTGCAACCGCGTATTCATCTCCATGAACCAGAAGCCATCAGTGCGCAGCCCATCAGACCCATCGACAATAAACTCGATGGTCCCAGCCCCGGCATAGCCAATGGCCCTGGCCGCCGTCACCGCCGCATCGCCCATGGCCTGACGCACGGCGGCGGTCATGCCCGGCGCAGGCGCCTCCTCGATCACTTTCTGATGGCGGCGTTGCAGCGAACAATCCCGCTCGAACAAATGCACCGCATCGGTGCCATCGCCAAACACCTGCACCTCGATATGACGGGGCGAGGTGATGTACTTCTCGATCAGCACATCGGCATTGCCAAAGGCGGTGCGCGCCTCGGCCTGCGCCGACGCCAGTGCCTCTGCAAACCCTTTCGCATCCTCGACCAGACGCATGCCCTTGCCGCCGCCACCGGCCACGGCCTTGATCAGCACCGGATACCCGATCTGATCCACCTCACCGGCCAGAAAATCCGGGTTCTGGTTTTCGCCATGATATCCCGGCACAACCGGCACCCCGGCCTCGTGCATCAGCGCCTTGGCGGCATCCTTCAGACCCATGGCGCGAATGGCCTTGGCGGACGGGCCGATAAACACCAGCCCCGCAGCCTCCACTGCCTCCACAAACTCAGGATTCTCCGATAGAAACCCATAGCCCGGATGGATCGCCTGCGCCCCGGTATCCAGGGCCGCCTGCACGATCAGATCGCCCCGCAAATAACTCTCCGACACCGGCGCAGGACCAAGGCGCACCGCTTCATCCGCCTGACGGACATGCAAGGCACCCGCATCAGCATCCGAATAAACCGCCACCGTGCGCACGCCCATCGCACGTGCCGACTGGATCACACGGCAAGCAATCTCGCCCCGGTTGGCGATCAGGATTTTAGTGAACATTGCTTACCACCATGATGTTGATCCGTTTTCCGTCAGATGGTTGCGGACAAAGGCAGGCAGCGGCCAGGCATCATAGTCCATGTCGCGCTGCGAAATCGGGCCGAATTTGCGGGCATGGTCGTAAAGCTCCCGGTGCAGGGTGACCTCCATGCCAGCAAGGGCCGTATCAACCTTTGTCTGGGTCTCGGAGATGCTGCTTTCCAACTTCTCTCCGTCACTCTTCTCACGCAGAAACGCCGGCAATGGCAGTGCCGACCAGACCATCTTGCCCGCCGACATCGCGACGAGCAGGACGATATTGGCGACAAATCCGCTCACCGCACCGCCCAACAGGTCCTTGCCAAGGCTCCAGCTGAACCAGCCGTTTTTCTTGCCACCCCCGGCGGCAAGGGCAGCGCGAGCCGCGTCGAACTCTTGGGCAAAGCTTTCGCGGAACTGGCGCGCAAATGCCGTGCGCCCAAAATCATGTCGCCCTGCCCAGACCTTCAGCTTGGGACGCACGAACATGCCCGTCCGGGACCGTTCCACGAACTGCTCGAAATCGAAGATGAAAAAATAATCCTCGGCGTCTGCGCTGTTGTGGATCAAATAGACCGGGATATCGACGATCTTGCCAAGCGTCGGCATCTTCACCTGCGGCAGTTGATCCCACAGCCGCTCCCTGATGCCGCGCCCCATCATATGAACAAATCCTTAACAGCCTGCCCCTTGGGGTCCGACGCTTTGCCGACGCAAATCCGACGCAACGCCGACAGCCCTTTTCGCCCCGAAACCATCACATCCGGAACACGCCGAAACGTGTCTCCTCGATCGGGGCGTTCAGGGCGGCAGACAGCGACAGCGCCAGCACCTCGCGCGATTTGCGCGGGTCAATCACCCCGTCATCCCACAGCCGGGCGGACGCATAAAGCGGGTGCGACTGTTCGGCAAACATATCAATCGTGGGCTGCTTGAACGCCGCTTCTTCTTCGGCCGACCATTCTCCGCCGCCACGCTCGATCGCATCGCGTTTAACCGTCGCCAGCACGCCCGCGGCCTGTTCGCCGCCCATGACGCTGATCCGGGACGTCGGCCAGGACCACATGAACTCCGGACTGTAAGCCCTTCCGGACATGCCATAATTCCCGGCACCAAAGGACCCCCCGACAACCATCGTGATCTTTGGCACCTTCGTTGTGGCAACGGCAGTCACCATCTTGGCGCCGTGCCGCGCGATCCCCTCATTCTCGTATTTCTGCCCCACCATGAACCCGGTGATATTCTGGAGGAAAACCAACGGGATACGACGCTGACTGCACAGCTCCACAAAATGCGCACCCTTCTGGGCACTCTCGGAAAACAGCACGCCATTATTGGCCACAATCCCGCAAGGCCAGCCATCGATATGGGCAAAGCCACAGACCAGCGTCTCACCAAACCGGGCCTTGAATTCATCAAAGCGCGAGCCATCCACGACCCTGCGGATCACCTCGCGAATATCATAAGGCGTGCGCAGGTCAGCAGGCACAACATCGAACAAAGTATCTGGACCAAGGGCCGGAGGTTCAGGCGTCAACCGCTTGATATCCAACGCCTTATGCCGCGAACATGATGCAACCGCCTGCCGGGCCAGTGCCAGCGCATGGGCATCATCTTCGGCCAGATAATCGGCCACACCCGACAGGCGCGTATGCACATCTCCGCCCCCCAGATCTTCGGCCGACACAACCTCGCCCGTCGCCGCCTTGACCAATGGCGGCCCCGCCAGAAAGATCGTGCCCTGTTCCTTGACGATAATCGACACATCCGCCATCGCAGGGACATAGGCGCCCCCGGCGGTACAAGACCCCATCACCACAGCGATCTGGGGAATGCCCTTGGCCGACATCTGCGCCTGATTATAGAAAATCCGGCCAAAATGATCACGGTCCGGAAACACCTCATCCTGATTAGGCAGGTTCGCGCCCCCGCTATCGACCAGATAGACGCAAGGCAGATGACAAGCCTCCGCAATCTCCTGCGCGCGCAAATGCTTCTTCACGGTCATCGGATAATAGGTGCCGCCCTTCACCGTGGCATCATTGCAGACCACCATGACCTCAACACCATTCACCCGACCCACGCCAGCAATCACACCGGCACAGGGGGCGGCGCCATCATACATGCCATGGGCGGCGGTCGCGCCCAACTCCAGAAACGGCGAACCGGGGTCGAGCAGCCCGGCAACCCTATCACGCGGCAGCATCTTGCCACGCGACACATGACGCGCGCGGGATTTCTCGCCCCCACCTGCTGCGGCTGCTACGGCAGCCTCGGCAACCTGGGCCAGGGCGGCCAAATGGGCGTTGCGATCAGTCATCAATATAGCATTTCCTCTAACACAAGCGCCTGTTCAGCGGTGGTTGCCATCAAGCATTGATAGACAACATTGCTGTAGTAATTCGTGTTCTGATAGCCATCTGCGATGTAATCGCAACGCGCGTCGCGGTACTGGCCCCATGCACGCTGCATGACATCCAAAGCGTCGATATGTGGTGAGCTGGCATCAACAGCTTGCAACTCAGCACGCAAGCTTTCGTAGTTGTCGTTCAGTTTGCCTTCCCAAAAATCGAGCTCGACTTTAAGACAATTAGCTTGCGCCGCCTTATCCTCTAACGGCTGCATGCAGGGATATGCCATGCGGCCAATGCAATGGCGCATATTGGCAAAGCCTTCCGTTTCAGCAAGGCATGACACAGCTGTACTACCATCCTTGTAAACGACGTCCTGGGCCTGTGTTGGCGCTATCCAAACAGCAGAAATCAAACCAACAACAGTAATCAGCCGCGTGGCAAAAGGTTTCATGCAGACGGTCCTTGTGGCTGTGGTAACGCCTCTCCGCGCGGTCCTACAAAATAGGTTGTTGTCAGGCCGCTGGGATGGACGCAGTTGATCACCATGCGGATAGAATCTTCGGGATGCGGGGCCGCGGCGCAATCGGTCGGTTGCGCGCCATCCGGCGCCGTCAACAGATAGGCGGCAGCGTAACGGTTGATAATGTCCGTCTCGCTCGGAACCTCGCCCGCACGCACACCCAGATAAGCCGTAAAGACCACCAACCCAGCGAGGGGCACGAAGAAAAAACCCTTGCTCATTGCTCCATTGCCCTTTCAATGGCGATAGTGCGTCGCTGGATTTGATGTGCGCGGAAGTTTTCCATAGTCACAGCAAATGCATCACACATCGTGTTTTCGGAGAGACCAAAAGCGGCGAATTGCGCGCTATACTCTTCATCGAAACACGGGCTCGTGTGATCGCCTTTCTCTTCGTCAAGGAGGCGCTGCAAATGCGCTTCTGCAAAGCCTTCCGCCTGCGCTATTGCAGCCGTCACACGATCATCAGGGAAAGCGTCACGTATCTCTTGATTGCGTTCTGTAAGGATTCCAACCAGATCAGCCACACAACCATCGACGTTTTCAAACACAGCGCAGACATCCATGGCAGTGAAAAAGCATTGGCTGTCAACGGCGGCTGCGAATTCCAACGGATCATAACTCGCGCATGACTGGTCGGCCTGACAGCGCAAATTATCATATTGGGCGCGTGACTGCCGCTCAAAAGCCGGGCCAACGCATTGCTCGTAAAAGACTTTAGCGAGAGGTTCAGCCTTCAAAGGCGACGCCGCAAAACAAACGAGAATAAGGGTGAACAACCTCACCCCATCGCCCCCATCAGCTCCCGGCCTACCAGCATCCGGCGGATTTCCGATGTGCCTGCCCCGATCTCCATCAGCTTGGCGTCGCGGAAAATGCGCGCGACTGGCGCGTCGTTCAGGAACCCGGCCCCGCCCATCGCCTGCACCGCCTGATGCGCCTGTTTCATGGCTTCTTCGGACGCATACAAACAACACGCCGCCGCATCCTGACGCGTCACGGTGCCCCGATCACAGGCGCGCGCGACCTCGTAGACATAGGCGCGGGCGGAATTCATCGCCGTATACATATCGGCAATCTTGCCTTGCATCAGTTGGAAGTTCCCAATGGGTTCGCCGAACTGTTTGCGGCTGGAAATATACGGCATCACCTCGTCCAGACAGGCGGCCATGATACCCAGACCAATGCCCGCCAGCACAACCCGCTCATAGTCCAGACCAGACATCAGTACGCGCACGCCCTTACCCTCTTCGCCCAGCACATTCTCGAACGGCACCTGCACATCGTCAAAGACCAGTTCAGCCGTATTTGACCCGCGCATGCCCAGCTTGTCGAAATGGGGGGACGTGCTGAACCCGGTCATCTCCTTTTCGATCAGAAACGCCGTGATCCCCTTGGACCCCGCGTCAGGATCAGTCTTGGCATAGACGACCAGCGTATCGGCATCCGGGCCATTGGTAATCCAGTATTTATTGCCGTTCAGGCGGTAATGATCGTTGCGCTTTTCGGCGCGCAAGGACATCGAGACGACATCAGACCCCGCGCCCGCCTCTGACATGGCGAGGGCACCCACATGCTGACCAGAAATCAACCGGGGCAGATACTTTGCCCTTTGTTCATCATTTCCGTTCAGCTTGATCTGGTTCACGCAAAGATTGGAATGCGCCCCGTAAGACAATGAGACAGAGGCGCTGGCGCGCGCGATTTCTTCGATGGCGACTGTATGCGCGAGGTAAGACATGCCCGCCCCGCCATAGTCTTCATCCACCGTGACACCCAGCAAACCCAACTCACCCATCTCGGGCCACAGCTCTGGCGGAAAAGCGTTGGAGCGATCAATCTCGGCCGCGATCGGCTTGACCCGCTCCTGCGCCCAGGCATGGATCATGTCGCGCAGGGCATTCACATCCTCGCCCAGATCAAAGGTCATTGAGGCGTGAAACATAAAGCCCTCCCCAGCTTAATTGAACGCTTGTTCATTTATAGGCGTGACCGTCCCATGCTGTCGAGTCATTTCTGATCCAAAAGCACCAGATCCTTTTGGTCAAACACATAAGGCCCGGGCTGCTGTCGGCGCAGTTTCCACAATTTGCGCAATTGCGCCTGCGTTCCATCAGGAACCTGCGCGAAGTACGCGCGCGTATAGGCATTGTATTGATTATGCGGCTGATCGGGCTGTTTGATGCCTGCTTTATTGGCAGCCGCAATCTCTTGCGCAGCAACAACCGCATCTGCCAGCGTCTTGCCGGTATTCGCTTTCATCCAGGCCATGAAGGGGAGTGAGAATTTGAAGCCGGGGATCTGCGACTGCATGAACCGGCGCATATTCTGCGAATTGCGGTAGCTGTCTGTGATCACGGTGTCAGGGCTCAGTACGGCGCTGTGCCAGTCGAATTTTGATCGTGCTTTCGGCGATTTGCGTTCGGGTGGCGCGGCGCCATGGTCCAGATAATGCGCAATGCGGTCGGCAATCTCGAACTTACCGCCGGTGGTCTTCAGGTCATGCGCCTTGGCAAAATCCACCAGCTCGGTTTTGAGGTAATACCAAGCCTGAAACGTCGCGCTATCCGCGCAATCTGCAATATCAGGACGCTGCGGCCCTTTGGCCCGGGCGCTCATTCTGCCGCAGCCTGCCCCTGATACACCGCCGCGGCCTCGCCCCTGATAATCCGCGCGATCATCGCGCAATCGTCCAGGCTAAAGGTCAGCGGCAGGCGCATATCGATGACGCCTGCCAAAACCCGGTCGGACGCGGGCATCGGTTCGGATGGCGCATAGCGCCAGCTGTCATAGCGCGATGTAAACCCCACAGGCTCGGCCCCGCCGAACCATTTCAGCTCAACGCCGCGTGCCTTGCAGCGCCCGATCACGTCCGTGACCGCATCCGCCGACCAGTCCAGCAGCAAAAACTGAAACGATGAGGCGACGAATTGTTCTTTTGCCGGGCGCGGGATCAGGCGCAGGCCGGGCGTGTCAGCCAACCCGCTTTCCAGCACGCGGTAGCGCGCATTCCATTTCTCGCCCTGCTCTTTCAGCCTTCTGAGTTGCGGGCGCAGGATGGCCGCACGCAGATTGTCCATGCGGCCCGAGATATTGGGCGTTTCATACTTGATCTGCGCAAAGGTTTCCGGCGGTGGTGCCGCGCGGTGCTTTTCAAACAGCATGTAGCTGCCTGACAGGATGATCGCCCGCGCCATATCCTCTGCATCATCGCAGATCAAAAAGCCGCCTTCGCCGGAATTGATGTGCTTGTAGGTTTGGGTGGAATAGCATCCGAACCGTCCCCAGCGCCCGCTGGGCACGCCATCCCAAGCGGCCCCCATTGTATGCGCGCAATCTTCGATCACGGTCACGCCTGCATCGTTGCACAGCGTCATCAGCCGGTTCATATCGCAGATATGGCCGCGCATATGGCTGAGCAGCAGAACCCGCGCCTGGTCCAGTTTCGCTGCCAGATCATCAAGGTCAATCACAAGATCTTCGGTCACCCCTACAAAAACCGGCACGCCACCGACTGCTGCAATCGCACCGGGGACAGGCGCCAGCGTGAAGGTATTTGTCAGCACCTTGTCGCCATATTTCACACCGCTGGCGCGTAGCGCGGTGGTCATCGCATACCCGCCCGACGCCACTGCAAGGCAGTATTTCGCGCCGGTGGCGGCTGCGAACTCTTCTTCAAGCAGTGCTGTCTCGGCGATCTCATCACCGCTGGTGTCATAGCGATGCAGCCGTCCGTGCCGCATGACCGCATTGGCTGCGGCGATCCCTTCTTCGGGAATCGGCTCTTGCTGGGTGAAACTGCCGGTAAAAATCTCTGTCATTTGGCAATAGTGTGGTGCAGAAATTGCCGCGTCAATCCTTAGCCGATCAATCGGGCCACGACCGCTGGCAATTCGTGATAACCATTGATGGTCGCTTCAGGATCAAGTGCCAGGACATTATCCCGCCCCGGCCCGAATGTCACCAGCACCGACGGCACACCTGCATTGCGCGAGGTGTCGCGATCTGTTGCTGTGTCACCGACCAGCAGCGATTGTTTTGGGTCACCGCCGGCGCGCCGCACGGCCTCAAAATGATGTTCGGGGTCCGGCTTGCGGACTGGCA
Organism: uncultured Paracoccaceae bacterium; assembly: GCA_947503965.1. Taxonomy (GTDB): domain Bacteria; phylum Pseudomonadota; class Alphaproteobacteria; order Rhodobacterales; family Rhodobacteraceae; genus Yoonia. Next base: position 44,960 of record CANNFU010000012.1, on the reverse strand, counting down.
GCGTGTCGGCCCCGATCAATGAACCGAATTCGTCGCGCACCCCCAGACTACGCATCAGTGTTTCGGCCAGCCCTTCGGGTTTGTTGGTGGCAATCCCCACGCGATAGCCGTCCGATTTCAACTGCGTCACTGCGTCCATCGCGCCGGGGTAAAGCACCGTGTGCGTATCAATATCTGCAGCATAGGCCGCAAGCAGGACCGGATATTGGGCGTCGATATCGGTCTCACCAAATCCATCAACCCGCGAAAACCCCAGTTTCAGCATCGCGCGTCCGCCGCGCAGTGCGGTTGCAGCGTCGCGGGACGGGTCCAGCAGGTCGCCCAACCCCAAGCCGCGAAAGCATGTATTGGCGGCAGCGATCAGGTCACCGCTGGTGTCCGCCAGCGTCCCATCAAGATCAAAAATCACAGTGCGCATCGATGCCCCTTTCGGCCAGTTCACCCCGCTCTCTGTAACGCCATGTAAACTGATGTGAACCCCCTGCCCTTGTGATAATGAAAAAGGCCAGTAGAAGTCGGGCAAACAAAACGATTTGGGGCAGCAATGGCAATTGCATTGATTATTCTTGGTGCGGGCATGGGCACCCGCATGAATTCCGACATGCCCAAGGTGCTGCATCAGATCGCGGGCGCACCGATGCTGGTGCACGCCATGAAATCAGGCGCAGCGCTGAACCCCGAAAAAACCGTTATCGTGGCCGGGCACGGCGCAGAGGCTGTCGGCAAGGCGGCAAAGTCCTATGACCCCGATGCAGTGATTGCCCTGCAAACCGAACAACTGGGCACAGCCCATGCTGTGGCGCAGGCACGTGCCGCCCTTGAGGGTTTTGAAGGTGATGCGCTGGTGCTTTATGGCGACACGCCCTTTATCCGGGCTGAGACACTCGCGGCCATGACAGCAGCGCGCCTGACCCATGATATTGTTGTGTTAGGGTTTGAAGCCGCTGATCCCGGCCGCTATGGCCGTTTGATCATGCAGGATGATCAGTTGGACCGGATTGTCGAGTTCAAGGACGCGGATGAGGATGAACGCGCGGTGCGGCTTTGCAACAGCGGTGTTGTTGCGGCAAAGGCCGAAACGTTGCTCGACCTGATTGATGCGGTCGAAAACGATAATGCCGCAGGCGAATACTATCTGACAGACATCATCGGCATCGGCCGGGCGCGCGGACTGACAGCAACCGTGGTCGCATGCGATGAAGCCGAGACGCTAGGCATCAACTCACGTGCAGAGCTGGCCGGGGCCGAGGCGTTGTTTCAAGCTGCCGCGCGCAAGGCTGCCTTGGCCGATGGTGTCACGCTGACAGCACCGGACACGGTTTTCTTTGCCCATGACACCGTAATTGGGCGCGATACAATGATCGAGCCGCATGTTTTCTTTGGCCCCGGTGTCACGGTCGAATCCGGTACCACCATCCGCGCGTTTTCCCATCTGGAAGGCTGCCATGTCTCACGCGGGGCTGTTGTCGGCCCTTATGCGCGGCTGCGTCCGGGCGCGGAATTGGCCGAGAATACAAAGGTCGGCAATTTCGTTGAGATCAAGAATGCCCAAATCGCCGAGGGCGCGAAGGTCAATCACCTGTCCTATATCGGTGATGCGGATGTGGGCGAACGCGCCAATATCGGCGCTGGCACGATTACCTGCAATTATGACGGCGTCTTCAAGCACAAAACGATCATCGGGGCGGATGCGTTTATCGGCTCCAACACCATGCTGGTGGCCCCCGTCACCGTGGGCGACGGCGCCATGACCGGCAGCGGATCGGTCATCACCCGCGACGTCCCCCCCGGCGATCTGGCCGTGGCGCGTGCCCGGCAAGATAACAAGGCGGGCTTTGCCGTGCGCCTGTTCGAAAAACTCAAAGCGCGTAAGGCGAAGGGAGAATAACCCATGTGTGGCATTGTCGGTGTATTGGGCGATCACGAAGCTGCTCCTATCCTGGTCGAGGCGCTCAAGCGGCTCGAATATCGCGGCTATGACAGTGCGGGGATCGCAACCATCAACAACCTCCGGCTTGACCGGCGGCGCGCGGTCGGCAAACTGGTCAATCTCAGCGATTTGCTCGTGCATGACCCCCTGCCCGGCAAGGCCGGGATCGGCCACACCCGCTGGGCCACCCATGGCGCGCCCAATGTGGGCAACGCCCACCCGCACCGGGCGGGCGGCGTGGCCGTCGTGCATAACGGGATTATCGAAAATTTCCGCGACCTCCGCGCTTTTCTGGCCGAAAAGGGCATCGGCTTTGAGACCGACACCGACACCGAAACCGTCGCCCTGCTGGCGCAATATTACATCGATCAGGGGCTCGGCCCACGCGATGCTGCAGCGCAGACCATCGCGCGTCTCGAAGGGGCCTATGCGCTCTGCTTTCTTTTCGACGGCGAAGACGACCTGCTGATCGCCGCCCGCAAAGGTTCCCCCTTGGCCATCGGCCATGGCGACGGTGAAATGTTCGTGGGCTCCGACGCCATCGCGCTGGCCCCCATGACCGACCGGATCACCTATCTGGAAGAAGGCGACTGGGCCGTCGTCACCCGCACCTCTGTCGAAATCCGCGACCGTGAAGGCAACATCGCCAACCGCGCGCTCAAGGTGATCCAGATCGACACCGCCCAGGTCGACAAGGCGGGCTACAAACACTTCATGGCCAAGGAAATCGCCGAACAGCCCACTGTGCTGCAAGGCGCGCTGGCCCATTACATCAACGCCGATGGCACCGCCGTCACCCTGCCCGACCCCGGCCTTGATTTCACGCAGATCGAACGGCTGACCATGGTCGCCTGCGGCACCGCTTTCTATGCCTGCCTTGTCGCCAAATACTGGTTCGAACAGATCGCCGGTATCCCGGTTGAGGTCGATGTGGCATCAGAATTCCGCTATCGCGAACCGCCGGTGACCAAGGGCACGGTCGCCCTGTTCGTCAGCCAATCCGGTGAAACCGCCGACACGCTCGCCGCCCTGCGCTATATGGATGGCAAGGCCGACAAGATTGTATCAGTCGTCAACGTCCCCGAAAGCTCCATCGCGCGCGAAAGTGACCTGCCCTTGCCAATCCTCGCTGGCACCGAAATCGGCGTCGCGTCGACCAAGGCCTTCACCTGCCAGCTGACCACGCTGGCCATTCTGGTCCTGCACGCGGCACATATGCGCGGCCGGATCAGCGACGCGGAACTCGCCGATAAACTCTCTGCCCTGCGCGCCATGCCCGGCATCCTGAACCTCGCCCTCGGGATTGAAGAGAAAACCAGCAGCGTCTCGCGCAAACTGGCCGAAGCACGCGACATCCTGTTCCTGGGGCGCGGCGCGATGTACCCGCTCGCCCTCGAAGGTGCGCTGAAACTCAAGGAAATCAGCTACATCCACGCCGAAGCCTACGCATCCGGTGAACTCAAACACGGCCCCATTGCGCTGGTCGACAAACACGTGCCCGTCATCGTCATGGCCCCCCGCGACGCGCTCTTCGACAAGACGGTATCGAACATGCAAGAGGTCATGGCACGCGGCGGCAAGGTCCTCCTCATCACCGACCGGCAAGGCGCGAAAGAAGCCGGCGATGGCGTCTGGGACACGATCCTGATGCCGGAAATCGACCCCTTCCTCGCCCCGATCCTCTATGCAGTGCCCGCGCAACTGCTCGCCTACCACACGGCCATCGCCAAAGGCACGGACGTGGACCAGCCCCGCAACCTCGCCAAATCGGTGACGGTCGAGTGACGCCAAAACAGGCCACCGCCCTGCTCCGCGCCGCGGGCGACCCGGCGAAAGCGGCCGAGATGCACCGCTACCACAAGGTCGATCGGCCCTATCTCGGCGTCGCCAATCCGCAGATCGACGCCCTGGTCAAGGAATGGCGGGCAGCAACTGACCTCGACACGCGGCTGGCGTTGGCGCACGGCCTGTGGAAAGGTAACTCGCATGAAGGGCGCATCGCTGCCGCAAAATTGTTGACCCAAGCGCGGATCAGGCCCGACGACACCGGCGCATGGGACCTCATCACCTCATGGGTCCCCGACTTCGACGCATGGGCCATCGCTGATCACGCCAGCATCGCCGGACAAAAACGGCTGGTCGCCGATCCCGCGCGGCTCGACACGGTCGAGACTTGGACAACATCCGACCACATGTGGACCCGGCGGGCCGCCCTCGTCATGACGCTCCCCTGGACCAAACAGGACCACCCCAAGCCGGATGAACTGGCAGCGCGCGACCGTATCCTTGGCTGGGCGGCCTCCTATGTGACCGACCACGATTGGTTCATTCAAAAGGCGATTGCATGGTGGCTGCGAGAGTTGTCGAAACATGATCCCGCACGAGTGCGGGTGTTTCTGGATCAACACAGCGACCAAATGAAACCCTTTGCCGTCAAAGAAGCCAGCCGGAAACTGCCCTGATAGACCTTATCGCAGGAAAACCGTAATCTCCGGCAACCCTGTCAACGGCGCCTCAATCAATCGCATCGCTGCCAGGCTGATCTGGCTGCCTGATCCGGGCGCACCACCTGAAGGGCGCAGTTCGATATTGATTGACTTGTCATTGAACGTGATCCGCCCTTCGGACAGTTCCGTGACCAATGGCGTCTTGAGCCATATTCCCGGCTCTGTCGGCGACCCAAGCGAGGCAATCGTGACGCCCAATTCTTCGGTCTCAGCCGTCTCATCTACCGTTGTCGCGGCGGTCCGGTCTTCCTCGGTCGTGGTGTCGAACTGGTCCACGGTTGTGGCACCTGCGGGCGGGGGCGGTGGTGGCGTCGGGTTTAATGTCGGTGCAGGTGCTGCGGCGGGTTCGCCGATGCCGGTGCCGAAAACACCCTGCAACGATGGTGACGTGCAGCCCATCAAGGCGAGAAGCGGAAATGTCATTATCAATCTCATACCCGGAACTTATGTCGCAGAGAGCTGACTGACAACGGCTGCCTTGCGTCTTGCGCAGATCAACGCCGCTGCCTAGGGTATCGTCATGAGCCAGCCCCTGATTGACCCCTTCGCCCGCCATATCGAATATCTGCGTGTCTCGGTCACGGACCGCTGCGATTTTCGCTGTGTGTACTGCATGTCCGAGAACATGACGTTCCTGCCGAAGAAAGAACTTCTGACGCTGGAAGAGCTGGACCGTATGTGTTCGGCCTTTATCCGGCTGGGCGTGAAAAAGCTGCGGATCACAGGCGGGGAGCCTTTGGTGCGCCGCGATATCATGACGTTTTTCAACGGGATGGGGAGGCATCTGGAAAGCGGCGCGTTAGAGGAACTGACGCTGACATCGAACGGCAGCCAGCTGGAGCGGTTCGCCGATGATCTTTACGCGGCAGGAGTGCGGCGCATCAACATCTCGCTGGATACACTGGACGACGCCAAGTTCGCCCAGATCACCCGCTGGGGCCGCCTGCCACAGGTGCTGCGCGGCATTGATGCGGCCCAAAAGGCGGGGCTGCGGGTCAAGATCAACACTGTGGCGCTGCAAGGGTTTAATGAAGACGAGTTGTTCACGCTGACTGATTGGTGCGCCTCACGCGACATCGACCTGACCTTTATCGAGGTCATGCCAATGGGCGATCTCGGCAATGAGGATCGGCTGGGCCAATACTGGTCGCTCAAGGATCTGCGCGCGCGGTTGGAAGAACGCTCGACACTCACCGATCTGCCCGAACGCACCGGCGGCCCGGCGAGGTACGTGCGGGTTGAAAAGACCGGACAGAAGATCGGGTTTATCACGCCGCTTAGCCATAATTTCTGCGAAAGCTGCAACCGGGTGCGGATCACCTGCACGGGCGAGATTTACACATGCCTGGGCCAGGAAGGCCATTCTGACCTGCGCGGTCCCCTACGCGCATCAGAGGCGGATATTGATCTCGAAAACGCGATCCGTGCCGCGATTGCACTGAAGCCAAAGGGACATGATTTCGATTATTCGCGCCAGCAGGTCGATGGGCAGGTCAGCCGGCATATGTCGCATACGGGTGGCTAACTGGCTGGATGGACGATGCGTATCCTGCGCGGAGGTTGGCCAATGTCAGCCTTGATACTTAAATGTGTTTCAAGGCGTGAGTCGTTGTTTGCACTAGCTTTTTTTGTGCATCACACTTAACCGTTTACCGGAACTGGCTATCCAAAGGAACATTGTGCGTCGCTTCTTTCCGACCATTCCGTGCAAACTGGCTCCGATCACGCTCGGCGTTGTATTGGCCTTTTTTGCGAGCACCCCAGCGCAAGCATGCTACGTCACATCAGAGCGATCTAATCGGGTTGTCATGCCAAATCCGCAAATACTTGAATTTGCTTTTTTGAATTGCGTGGCGACCAGCCCCATTAACGAACGCCCACCCCCTGATGTTTGCCATATTCGCAATATCATGACCCGGGGCGTGCAAACACGTCGAGACGCGGCATTTGATGAACGTGTTCAGCGTTGCGCCACCCATCTTGAGAAACAGCTGTCAGCACAGTTGGCAAGGAATTCACCGCTTTTGTCAGCTTTGAGTGCCCAAAAGCCGCCCAGCGAGGTTGCGCCCCTTCTTGAAGACAGCGCCGATCTTGCTGCGACCGATGCCATAGGCAATTCGGTATTGCATTATGCGATACGATCCGACCACAGCCTTGAAATGGTTGAGCTTTTGCTTGCCGCCGGGGCTGATCCGAATGTGCCCAATCTGGATACCGACACACCACTTGCATTTGCGATCGCGCAGAAAAGCGATCCCGCCGTGTTTGATGCGTTGATCGCGGGTGGTGCTCTAACGGTGGTGCCCGCAGACCCCAATATCGGCCGACGCAGCAGCTTTGTCGCTGCGACCGAGGCGATGCGCGCGGGCTATGATATCGGTGTGGTCAATGCGCTGCTGGCGGCCAGCCCGCCGTTGACAGACGCGCAAAGGGATAGATTATTGTTATTCGCCGCCCTGTCTGGCGAGCCTGATAACTTCACCAGCCTTTATGATGCCCAAGATGCGCCCTTCAGCACAAATGAAGATGTTGGTGAAATTATTTTCCGCCTATTGCGCACCGGCGATGCCACACTGCCGGTGGTCGAACGTCTGCTGAACCATGTTGATGCTGATAACCTGAACCTTTTGCGCAGCAATGCCGATAGCATCCTGGAGGCTGCATTCGAAAGACCGCCACCGTCTGAAGTCATTCTTGCTTTGATTGAAAAGGGCGCGCTGATGCGGTCCGAAATGGCGCCAGAAACCATGCTCTATTTTGCGATTGCCGAACAGCCGGACGCTTGGCTGTTGGAGCGTCTTCTTGCCACCGACATGAACGCCAATCATGTGTTCGAACAGCCTTTCACTTGGAAGTATGGCCCCGTCATGCGCAATTTCACGCATTTCCCCATCTTGCATGTCGCATTGGTGCAAGCGCGCGGGAGCCCTGAAAAAGTACAGGCGCTTGTGGATGCCGGCGCGGACCCCAATTTCGATTGCGACGGGAAATGTTCAACGATGGAGGCGTTTCTGGCTGGTCAGGCCGACCGAAGATCGCTTGCGGTGCTGTTAAATGCCGGTTTTGACGTTCAGGCTGTCGACACGCAAGGCAACAATTTTCTGCATATGGCAGCCCTCTATCATAACTATTTGATCATGTCGGATCTGATCAGGTTTTCGGTCGATCTCGAACAGCGCAACGGGACAAACCAGACCCCACTTTGGGCCGCGATGAAGGTATTGGCCGACAGTGAAGCCATCGACACCATTCAGTTCGACTTGCTGCAGACGCTGATCGACGCCGGTGCCGACCTGACTGCACGCGGCCCAAACGGAGAAGAATTGCTGGAAGCGGCCCTGCGGATGCCACACGGCGAACGTATCGTGAAGGTGCTGCTTGAACAGGGGGCAGACCCGAACGGCTTGGGCATGGATGGCCTGCCGTGGCTGTGGCACGTATTCCAGATCACGCCGTTCAACAATGCCAATTTCGACCATCTGATCGCAGCAGGAGCCGATAAAACGATTACCAACGCGCAAGGGCAAACCATGCTGGAAGCCGCACTTGAGCGAGACAACGCGGCAAAAATCATACCCACCCTGGTCGCCAATGGCAGCGACATTCTTGCCGTCAGTTCGCGCGGTGTCCCCTTGCTGACAGAAGCCCTATCAGGCGCGGTTGCTGGCGAAGAGCGGGTCATATTCCCAATGCTCGACACATTGGTATCGAAACCGGAATTTCGCAGCTTTCCCGGGCGTGACACGCTTATCCCGCTGGTGCTTGAAAACGAAAGCATCGGACGGCCAGAGTTAGCCATATTGAAACTGGTGCAGTCAGGCGCAGACGTGAATGCAAGAAACGGCGCGGGCGACACGCCCTTGCATCTGGCGCTTGCCAGAACAGAGCTTTCTCCGGCGATCGTGAAAACGCTTATCGCCAACGGCGCAGACGTCACGCTACGCAACGCGCGCGATGAACTTCCGTTTCAGATCGTCAACCAACTGCGAACAGAACAAGCCGCCGAAATCAAAATGCTTCTGACCGAGGCTGGCGGCAGCACCAATTTCATCAAGGAATGGCAGCATCGCGGCATCCTCTTTTACATCGTTTTGGCCGCGCTGGCCGGTCTTGTGGCAGTGGTAGAGGTGTTTCGGATCATCCGTAAATGGAATGATCCGGATACCGCCCGCAAGGCACCCGCCGCTGTCCCCCGTGTTCCTCGGCAGTAGTTCATTAGCCTTGCGGAAAACGTCTATGCGGCTGGCATCCGCCGTTCGACAATCTCCGCCCACCAGCTGCACCCTGCCGGGATGGCGTCATCGTTGAAGTCGTATTCCGGATGATGCACCGATGCCGTGTCCCCATTACCGACAAGGATGTAGGCGCCGGGCCGTTCTTCGAGCATGAAGGCGAAATCTTCGCCCCCCATGACAAGCGAGGCGGGCGCACAATCGCCGGAGACCGATCTGGCAACCTCGGCTGCGAATTCGGTTTGCGTTTCGCTATTCACCATCACAGGATAGCCGCGGATGTAGTCAACCTGAGCTGTTGCACCAAATGTGGCGGCGGTCCCTTTCACGATCTCGGTCAGCCGCCTTTCGGCAAGGTCACGTGTATCGGGGTTGAGCGTGCGTACCGTGCCGCGTAGATGGACGCGCTGCGGAATGACGTTGTGCGCCTTTGATGATGTCTCAAAGCTCGTGACCGACACAACAACCTGATCGACCGGATTTGTATTGCGCGACGCAATGGTTTGCAGCGCAAGAACCACGTGGCTGGCAACGACCGTGGTGTCGATCGTCTCCTGCGGCTTGGCAGCATGCCCCCCCTTGCCTTCGAGTTCGATTTCAAACTGATCGGCAGCGGCAAAGAACGCGCCAGACCGGATCGCAAATTGACCGGCGGGCATACCCGGCCAGTTATGCATGCCATACACCTCTTGGATACCCCAGCGGTCCATCATGCCGTCGTCGCACATTTCCTTGCCGCCACCGCCGCCTTCTTCGGCGGGCTGGAAAATGACGACAACAGTCCCGTCAAAATTGCGTGTCTCGGACAGATATTTCGCCGCCCCCAACAGCATCGCGGTGTGGCCGTCGTGACCGCACGCATGCATCGCGCCATCCACCTTGGATTTGTGTTGCACATCGGTCTGTTCGTGGATCGGCAACGCGTCCATATCGGCCCGCAGACCGATGACTTTGCCTGATGTATCGCTTTTGCCTTTGATAACCCCAACAACACCGGTTCGCCCAATGCCGGTGACAACTTCGTCACAGCCGAATTCCTTCAGCTTGTCTGCGACGACCGCAGATGTGCGATGCGTTTCGAACAGAATCTCGGGGTTTTCGTGCAGGTCGCGTCGCCAGGCCGTGATTTCTGGCAGCAACTCGGCGAACCGGTTTTTTACGGGCATGTTTCTCTCCGAAAATGATTATGCGCGCCAATACAACTAAGAACTAGTCTGCGCGATCCGTGTTTAAAGATTTGGTCCTGGTTCCAGTGTTGATCCATCTGTGAACCGTGACAAGCGAAAACGGTCTATATTGTGGCAGGTGCTTTCCCCCATCACCAGATGGGCAGCTATCCGCCCAAAGGCCGGACCAATCCCAAAACCGTGGCCGCACATACCCGTGGCAATTGTCAGCCCAGGCAGATCGGGCGCCTTGTCCACAACCGGCACCACATCAGGCATGGTGTCAATCATTCCCGCCCAAGCCGTCACGATCTTGACCTTGCCGATCTTTGGAAAGGTGTCGGCGAAGGCTGTGGAAAGCCCCTTGACCTTGCGCATGTTGGGCGCAGGATCAAGCACCCGCATCTTTTCGAATGGGCCGATGTCATCCCCACCCCAGTGCCGGGTTGTGCCCCACGCATCCGGGTAATCCTTTGGCGCCATGGGCAAAAGCCGCGTACCCAGCGGGTCGGCGATAAGCTGTCGGGCGAAACGGCCAAAGGCCCGAAAGGCGTCCGGCCCGACAAAGAGTTCGTGAAAGCCTGATGGTGCCAGCGTATAGCCCCCGTCCTGTCTGCGCCGAAAGGCAAGCCGTTTGTCGACCGCCCCACCTTCAAAGATTTGCGGCAATGGCGCCGTTGCCGCGACCGTCGCCCGGACGGAAAGCTGCGGTATCTTGATGCCGTGCCGGCGCAGAAACAGCGATGACCACGCGCCGCCGGCAACAACAACGGCCGAGGTCTTGATGCAACCGGCCTCGGTCACGACCCCGGTGATCCGGCCTGCGGCGATGTCCAGCATGCGTGCCGCACACCCCTCGATAATCGTGACCCCATCACGGGCAGCAGCCCGTGCTAGCGCCGGGACTGCAACCCATGGTTCGGCGCGCATATCGGTCGCCGTCCACAGCGCACCTGCCCAGGGGGTTGCCGCATCGGGCAACAATTCCTGCGTTTGCCGCGTGGTCAGAATGCGGCTATCCACGCCCACGGCTTTGGCATGCCGCAGCCATGCTTCGTAGCGTTCAATCTCGGTCGCGGTATCGGCAAGATAGGCCACACCGGATTGCCGCAGCCCGATATCTTCGCCGATCTCACCTGCCATTTGCCGCCACATCGACGCCGCCTCGACCATGATGGGCAGTTCTGCAGCATCGCGCCCCTGCGCCCGTATCCAGCCCCAATTGCGCGACGATTGTTCGGCAGCAACGCGTCCCTTTTCAAGCAGGACAGTGCGCAGACCTTTCTTGGCAAGCTCCCACGCCGTCATGACCCCGATAATACCGCCTCCGATCACGACGACATCTGCAGTGTCCGGCAAGGGGCCTGCAAAGGTGATTGGATCCGTTGCAGCGATCGGGAACGGCTTCATTCGGCCAGTTTATCGACAAGCCGTGCGATAAAGGCTTCGCCCTGCCGGAATTGATCAACGCTGATGAATTCGTTGGGTTGATGGGCCTGCGCGATATCACCCGGCCCGCAGATGACCGCGGAATACCCGCGTTCCTGAAACTGCCCCGCTTCGGTGCCATAACTGACCACGTTGCTGGCGTTTTCACCCGTGATCTGCCGGATCAGACGTTCGGCAGCACCGTCTTGTTCGGGCTTCAGTCCGGGCACGTTGAAATATTGTTCAGCACTGATCCCGGCCTCTGGCCGCACTGCTTTCATCTCGGCCTCGATCTCGGCGACTTTGATCAGGAACCGTTGCTGCCATGCGCCGATATCTTCGCCGGGCACAATGCGGAAATCGAAACCGAAATGGCAGTCTTTGGCGGTGATATTATGCGCGGTGCCGCCGCTTATCGTGCCGACATGCAGCGTCGTGTAGGGCGGGACGAAATCCGCGGCGAGTTCACCGGGCGTTTTTGCCGCGTTTTCGGCGTTCACCTCGTTCGCCCAGTTGATCAGCTTGGCGGCCATCATGATCGCGCTGACCCCTTGGGGCGCGAGTGAGGAATGCACCTCGAACCCGCGAAAATGCATTTTGTAGCCGATCCCGCCTTTGTGACCGGTGACGACTTTCATCATCGAAGGTTCGCCCACCAGCACCGTGTCGGCGCGGGGCATTCCCATGGACACCATGTGGTCAATCATCGGCGGGGCGCCCGTGCAACCGACCTCTTCATCATAGCTCAGCGCGATCTGGATGGGGCGTTTGATGCCTTTTTCCAGCGCCAGCGGAACCGCTGACAGGGCAAGCGCATCGAACCCTTTCATGTCGCATGTGCCACGCCCGTAGAGTTTGCCCTGACGTTCCGTCACAGTGAACGGGTCGGTGTCCCACGCCTGCCCGTCAACGGGAACCACATCGGTATGACCTGACAAGACGACACCACCTTCAACCTCGGGGCCGATATGCGCGTAGAGTGCTGCCTTGGTGCCATCTTCGTTTGGCACGCGGGTCGATTTGACGCCGAAGCCATCCAGATATTCCTCAACAAAATCAATCAGATCAAGGTTGCTGTCCCGGCTGACAGTGGGAAAGCCCACCAGCCTGTCCATCAATTCGCGCGCGCTCAGCGTCATGGGGTATCCTTCATTTTTCGCTGCAAATCGCACCACCTGAATTCGCTGATGCACAATGCAGATGCAGGGGCACTGTTGCGCGTCGGGTCGGGCTGCGCAAACAGGAATCGACTTGCGGGATCGAAATTTGATGATACCGTTCGGGCAAATGCTGCTTTTCTGCTCAGATGTGTGGCGAAAAATAAGAATATCTGAACCACTTGGGAGGTTCGTCTATGCCCGATGGGGCGCTGCCCGTCCTGGATGTCCGGGACTTAAAAACTGTGTTCAGAACGCGGGCCGGAGAGGTTCATGCCGTTAACGATGTAAGTTTCTCGCTCAAACCGGGCGAGTTGTTGGGCGTTGTCGGTGAAAGCGGGTCCGGCAAGTCGGTGACCATGATGTCGCTATTGGGCCTGCTGCCGTCACCCCCTGCGGATGTACGCAACGGCACGGTCACATTTGACGGACAGGATCTGCTGAAGGTCAATCAAGAGACGCTACGATCGGTGCGCGGTGGCAAGATCGGGTTCGTGTTTCAGGACCCGATGACATCGCTGAACCCGGTCTTTACCGTTGGCATGCAGATTGCCGAACCTTTGCGCAAGCATATGGGCCTGAACAAACGCCAGGCCGCCCAGCGCGCCACAGAATTGCTGGAACTGGTCGGTATCCCTGACGCCAAACGCCGGTTGGACGATTATCCGCACCAGTTTTCAGGGGGAATGCGTCAGCGGGTGATGATTGCGATTGCGCTGGCTTGCGATCCGCAAGTGCTGATCGCAGATGAACCAACGACCGCACTGGACGTGACGATCCAGGCGCAAATCCTTGAATTAATGAAGGAATTGCGTGAAAAGCTGGGGATGGCGGTGATCTGGATCACCCACGATCTGGGTGTGATCGCCGGGATCGCAGATCGTGTGATGGTGATGTATGGCGGTCAGGTCGTCGAACATGCCCCGGTGCACGAACTGTTCGGCAATCCGCAGCACCCGTATACGCGCGCACTGCTGAAAACGATTCCAACAATCCATGGCGAACGCGCGGCCCGGCTGACCGTGATCGAAGGGCAACCGCCCCTGATGGTGGGGCCACCAATCGCATGCCCTTTCCTTGATCGGTGTGATGTCGCATTTGATCGCTGCGCAAGAGCCAATCCGCCGCGCTACGACGTGGGCCGTGGCCATGATGCCGCCTGCTTCTTTGACGCCAGAACGGGGGCATCGCGCGATGCTTGACCAAGCCCCCAAACCGCTCGTCAGTGTGCGCGACCTCAAGATGCATTTTCCCATCTTTGCGGGGCTTTTCCGCAGGCGCGTGGGCGAGGTAAAGGCCGTCGATGGCGTCAGCTTCGATGTGATGGAGGGCGAAACACTTGGTCTGGTGGGCGAATCCGGCTGTGGCAAATCGACCTGCGGCCGCGCCGTTTTGCGGCTGTACGATATCACGTCCGGCAAGATCGAGATCGACGGGCGCGAGATTGGCGCGATCCCGCAGCCCGACCTGCGTGAGATGCGTCCGATCATGCAAATGGTGTTTCAGGACCCGCAAGCATCACTGAACCCGCGCATGACCGTGGAAGACATCATCAAAGAGCCGCTGGATGAACACACCAAGCTGACTGATCGCGAAAAACGCGACAAGGTTGGCGAACTGATGGACGCTGTCGGCCTGAACCGCAAATTCGCCAAACGCTATCCACATGCGTTTTCCGGTGGGCAGCGGCAGCGGATCGGGATTGCACGTGCGTTGGCCCTGAACCCGAAATTCATTGTGTGTGATGAGCCGATTGCCGCACTGGATGTGTCCATTCAAGCGCAGGTGGTGAACCTGCTGGAAGACCTGCAGGAACAATTTGGCCTGACCTATCTGTTTATCAGCCACGATTTGTCCATGGTCCGCCATATCGCAACCCGCGTGGCGGTGATGTATCTGGGCAAGGTGGTCGAACTCGCCCCGCGCGAGGCGCTATATGCGGACCCGCTGCATCCCTACACAAAGGCGCTATTGTCTGCGGTCCCTGAACCGGACCCCAGCCTTGCGCGGGCGACCGAACGGATCATCCTGCAGGGTGATGTCCCGTCGCCTTCAAACCCACCGGATGGCTGCAATTTTTGTACCCGCTGCCCGTCCGTCATGGATATTTGCAAGCGCGTCGAACCTGATTATCGCGAGGTGCGCCCCGGCCGGTTTACGGCCTGCCACCTGTATAACGACACAAATGACACTGCCGAACAAACGGCAGGTCCAGAGGCAAACAAGAGCGTCAACAAGGAGAAGACAACATGAAACTCAAGACAGCCCTGATGGGCGCTGTCGCGACAGTCGCATTCGCGCCAATGGCATTTGCCGACGCGCATGAAGGCGAACGCGGACGCGATGGCGAGGTTAAAATCATTTATTGGCAGGCGCCATCAATCCTGAACCCGTTCCTGTCGGGCGGAACCAAGGATGTAGAATCCTCGTCGCTGGTGATTGAACCACTGGCCCGCTACGACCCCCAAGGCGAACTGATCCCATGGCTGGTTGACGAAGTGCCGACCGTCTCCAATGGCGGCGTGTCCGAGGACCTGATGTCAATCACCTGGAAGATCACCGAAGGTATCCTGTGGTCGGATGGGACCCCGTTCACCTCTGCCGATGTGAAATTCACCTATGAATATTGCACGCACCCTGAATCGGGCTGCGCGCAGGCAACCAAATTCGAAGGCGTGTCATCAGTTGAAACGCCCGATGACCTGACCGTCGTGGTGAGCTTTGAAAACCCGACACCATTCCCATATGGCCCGTTCGTCGGTGGTGAAAGCCCGATCATTCAAGCGGCGCAATTCGCTGACTGCATGGGCGCACGTGCACCTGAATGTACAGACCAGAACTTTGGCCCAATCGGCACAGGCCCCTTTGTCGTCACCGAATTCCGCACGAATGACGTGATCCAACTGGTCGCCAACGAAAACTATCGCGACCCGAACAAACCCGCCTTTGCATCCGTGACCTTCAAAGGTGGCGGTGACGCGACCGCCGCCGGGCGTGCCGTGATGGAAACGGGCGAGTTTGACTATGCCTGGAACCTGCAACTGGCGCCCGATGTGATCGCCAGCATGGAAGCAGGTGGTCTGGGTGTCCCTGTCGCGGGCTTTGGTCCACTGGTTGAGCGTATCATGCTCAACAACACCAACCCTGATCCATCGCTCAGCGCTGAGGAACGTTCGGTCATCCGGCCGCATCCCTTCCTGAGCGATCCTGCCGTCTACAAAGCCATGTCCATGGCGATTGATCGGCCTTTGCTGGTTGAAGTCGGTTATGGTCAGGCAGGCAAAGTGACCTGCAACTGGGTCCCTGCCCCAGAGGCCGTTAATTCCGACACCTTCACCTGCGACGTGCAGGATATCGATGGTGCGAATGCGATGCTGGACGCTGCCGGGATCGTGGACACCGATGGTGACGGCATCCGCGAAAAGGATGGCGTGCCGCTGCGCGTGCTTTACCAGACCTCAACCAACGCTGTGCGTCAGGATTTCCAGGCGCTGATCAAAGAGTGGTGGTCCGAGATCGGGATCGAAGCCGAACTGCGTAACATCGATGCGTCCGTGTTCTTTGGTGGTGATCCAGGTTCGCCTGACACGTTCCAAAAGTTCTATGCAGATGTGGAAATGTACGCCAACACCTTCAACGGTACTGATCCGCAATCCTATCTGGGCAACGGTCTTTGCGCCCAGGCACCCAGCCCCGCAACGCAGTGGCAGGGTGAGAACATCAGCCGCTTCTGCGATGAAGAGTATGATGCTTTGCATGCGCAGTTGATCCAGACTGCGGACGCGAGTGAGCGGGCTGCGATTGCACGTCAGCTCAACGACATCATCGTTGATCGTGGCGGTATGATCCCGCTGGTGCACCGTGGTCGTCTGTCGGCACACGCCAACAGCCTCGGCGGTATTGACCTGAACGTCTGGGACACAGAGCTGTGGAACGCAGCTGACTGGTACCGGATCGGCGATAACCGCTAATCAAACTTGCGGTTCCGGGTATCGCCCGGGACCGCACCCTTTCTGTAAAACACTGAACCAAGGCGCCGCTCATGTTCAACTACACGATCCGTAGATTGGTCCTGTCGATCCCGACGCTTTTGTTTATTGCTTTGGTCATCTTCCTGCTGCTCGAACTCGCCCCGGGTGATCCGATGGGCCAGATGCCCCTGACGATCCCGGATGAGGTAAAGCAGCGCATGCGCGAGGCACTGGGGCTGGGTGAGCCGTGGTATACGCGCTTCTATCTGTGGCTCTATCAGTTCTTCATCGTCGAACCGCAATACTGGATTGATGGCGCTTTCGGCACGAATTTCGCCAATGGTGCACAGCGCATCATCAGTTTCCAGTCACGCAGTCCGGTCTTTGACACGATTGCCGAACGCCTGCCCCAGACCCTGTGGGTAGTCGGCATGTCCTATGTGGTCGGCGTGGCAATCGCCCTGCCCATCGGGATTATCAGTGCATACAAACAATACTCGGTCTTTGATCAGGCGGGTACGTTTATCAGCATGATCGGGTTTTCGGTGCCTCCGTTTTTCTCGGGCGTTCTGGTCATCGTGATCTTCTCGGTCCAGTTGGGGTGGCTGCCGTCAATCTATGACACCACCCATCAGGTCGTCGATTGGGAAACGTTCAAGTTTCAGATGCAGCAGATGATCATGCCGGTCATGGTGCTGGCGCTACAGACAACCGCACAGGTCAGCCGCTACATGCGGGCGTCCATGCTGGACAATCTGGGCCAGGATTATGTGCGCACCGCCCGGGCCAAGGGGCTTTCTGAAAGCGTGGTTGTCATGAAGCATGTGCTGCGCAACTCAATGATCCCAGTCATCACTGTCATCGCCCTTGGTATCCCGTCGATCTTTGGCGGGGCCATCATCACCGAACAGGTATTCAAAGTGAATGGGCTGGGGCAGCTGTTGATCATTGCGTTGCAAGGCTCGGACATTCCGATGGTCATGACGATCACGTTCCTGTTGGCCGTCCTGATCGTTCTGATGAACCTGATTGCCGATATCCTTTACGGCGTACTTGACCCGAGGATCCGCTATGACTGACGTGTCCTTGGCGACAGAGACCGCAAAAGACGAAAAGGCCCGCAACCAGTGGTGGGATGTGTGGGACCAGTTCCGCAGCCATAAAGGCGCGATGGCAGGCCTGTTTTTCCTGACCTTTATCACACTGTTCTGCACGGCCGGGCCGCTGATCTGGGATGTGGACCCTGGCAAGCTGGATATCCGCAACAAGGATGTGCGCCCGATCTATACCGCGATCTGGGATGGCGATGCCAAGGTCAGTTGGGCACGCCCCATGGGCACCGACCATCTGGGCCGCGATATCATGGCCAATATCATGCAAGGGGGGCGGATCAGCCTTGCCGTGGGCTGGACCGCGATGATCCTTGCAGTTCTGATCGGAACGCTTGTTGGCGTGTTGGCGGGGTATTTCCGGCGGCTGGACTGGCCGCTGATGCGCTTTACAGATCTGGTTCTGTCATTGCCTTTATTGCCGTTGCTGCTGGTGATGATGCTGCTGTTTCGTGATCCGCTGCGTGCGGCGTTCGGGCCAGAGAACGGGATTTTTCTGCTGATCGTAATCGGCATTGGCATCACCTCCTGGATGCAAACCGCACGGATTGTGCGTGGCGATGTGATGGCCTTGAAAGAGCGGGAGTTCGTGCTGGCCGCCCGTTCCATCGGCACCCCGCCCCGCCGCATGATCACGCGGCATGTTCTGCCAAATGTGCTCTCACCGATCATGGTGTCGGCCACCCTGGGGCTGGCCACGGCGATTATCACGGAAAGCGCATTGTCTTTTCTGGGCCTCGGTTTCCCATCGGATTTCCCGACCTGGGGCAAGATCCTGTTTGACAGCGTGGACCGTATGACCGCCTTTCCAGAACGCGTGATCTGGCCCGGTATGGCGATTTCACTGACCGTTCTGGCGGTGAATTATATCGGTGACGGTCTGCGCGACGCGCTTGATCCGCGGATCAGAGGCCTATGATCCGGCAGGGTTAAGGTCCGGCAAGATTGGAGATGATCCAGCGGCGGGCATAACCAAAGCGACAGTTTGCGGTCCGTGCTTGGTCAATGACGGCAGCGCGGGACAAACTTGCCATTCGTTGCGATTGCTCCGAAGGCCGCTCAACGGTTGGCACGCCAAGAATCCTGCGGAAGACGTCCAACTTCGCCGAAAGCTATTGTCGGTCATCAACCAACCTGTCGCTGATACCCAGTGCAAGCCCGTGCACACGCCGTGCCGCGAAGACATTTGTGGCCGCTGCGACGACGATCTCTTGCTCTGGAAATACGGCCAACTCTGCATACCATTTTGTATTTGACCCGTTGTGCCAGATAAGGCGCTCTCCGTTTTCTGCTGTCTGAATAACCCATCCAAGGCCATAGTTCTCCGAAACAGGCGTTTGCATGGTTTGGCAGTTGGCTTGGGTCAAAAAGTTTGGCAACCGCCCCTGACACGCCTGAATGTGCACCTGGCCCCATTTTGCCAATTCGGCCATGTTAAGGTGGATCGTTCCAGCAGGACCCATCCATCTTGGATTGTCCGAGCGGATGTTGGCCGGATCAGCCGGACGCTTGAGCCCTAGGCCAAGAAGACTCCCATGCCCCCATGGCGCCTCCGCCTGTGTCGGCGGTCCAAATCCAAGCGAGGTCAACCCGAGCGGTGCTGCGATTTCGGATAGGATCAAGTCTTCCCAAGATGATTGGGTGACCTCTTCTGCGATTACCCCAGCCATAACATAACCAAGGTTGGAGTATCGAAAATCGCCCGCGTTGCGACGCAACGGTTTATCCCACATCGCTGAAAGTATGGCGCGTCGCCCGGCGTATGGCGCCTCATCCCAAGTTCGCAGCATCATCAGCCTTGAAGCATTGGGCGGTATACCGGACGTATGGCTCAACAGCCGTCGCAATGTCGCGGCTTGCCAATCAGGATGCATGGTGTCGCGATACGCAGGCAGGTGGGTGGCGATGGGCGCGTCTAGGTCTAATAAACCTTGCTGCACCAATCGCATGATCAAGGTCGCGGTGAACGATTTGCCGATACTGCCCAAATGCCAGCGCGCATCGTTGGCCACCATGATGGAGCCGTCTTTTCTTGTGGGGCCCGCAGTCATGACGACAGGGTCATCGTCATTCATGACATATGATGTGCTGATCGCAAATTCGGGGTTTGCGCGCGCGACGCTGTCAAAAACCGCCTCAACGTTTGCGCCTTGCACTGCCGCTACTGCACAGCCTGATACCAGTATGACTGCCGCCCAAATGATCCGCTGTGGATCGCCAAATGGGCCCCGATTTGGATCTGACAGGGAATAATTTTTGCAAAACGATCGCATGTTCACGCGCAATACAGCCGAGCCGCGTTTTCGGGTCATCTTTGGGTCTCCTGATACATCATAACTTGATCAGGTTTGGCGAGGATGCACCGTTCTGTCGTCCGGTCCCGTAGGCTCGGACATTTTTTTTCGGTAAGCTACCGGGGTCTGTCCCGTCACCCTTTTGAAGGCGGCATAAAACGACGACCGGGTGTTGAAGCCGACGTCATATGTGATCGTCAAAACCGATTCATCGGTACTTACCAACCGGCATGTGGCATCTGCGATCCGGTAACCATTCACAAAATCAAAGAAATTCTGCCCGATGACGTCGTTGAGCGTTTGAGAGATGTAGTTTGGGGATGCACCCACATGTCGCGCCAAGACCCAGAGCGAAAGATTGGGATCACGATACAGGTGCGCGACGTCCATGGCCGCGCGCAGCTTTCGTTCGATACGGACCGATGCATCCGCAGTCAGCGCAGATTTTTGGTATTTTGCGGTTTCAAGCGCCTCTACTGCTGTCTCGTGGAGCTGATCGACAGGGACCAGTCCTGGCCGCTGACGTAATCCCCATAACGTGGCAGCTGTGAACAAGCCGAAGCCAACCCAAGGGAAAATAGCCGACGGCAGCAAGGTCCGTTCAAAACCCAAAGCAATGGTGAGGTTCAGGATCTGTGCCAGCCAGAACAGGACCCCGAGACTGCCGATAACATAAATCCAGTTCAGCTCATGCTGTTCGGTACTGGCATACACATCGCGAAGCTGATGGCGGTACCGGACCAGGCGGCGCAGGATCAAGACGATGTAGAATGCCAGTTGGGGATAAATGGAAAAGGCCAGCACTTTCAGAATAACAGCCAGTGCGGTTGGCCAACCGGACGGTACGACGTAATCATTTGCAAGACGGATCGACCAAAGATCGGGCACCGCAAATACCAGCATAGTTCCTGTCGCCAATGCGCAGGCGGGCAAGAAGAGATGTGCCGCAAGATGAGCAGGGCGACTTTGCGTGTTCGACGTCAGGACAAATACGTAGATCCAGAAAAATAGTGCTAGACACAAGGCGCTAACAACCGCAATCATCGTCATAATGAAGTGCGTTTCCATTGCGCGCTCAGCGTCAAGCAATGGCGCGAGTGCCGCTGGCAGGTTGTTTGCCGCTACAGCAACTAAAAAGAGCGCAAAACTGCGGTAGACCACCTGAAACTGCTGCTGCATCAAACAGAAAACGACCCCGAAAAGCGCAATCGCAATGGTGGCGAGTGAGATCATTTCGACGGCGGCGTTTTGCATGACGCGAAATTGGCCCAAATCGAAGCTGGAGGCTAGTCAGGAAAGTTCAGATACGTAGGGACATCGTACTTCGCTGCCTAAGGCAGGCAATACAAGTGCATGTGACTTGTCACGAAAATGAGAAACGGCGCCAAAACTGAAAGCAGCCATTCATGCTCAATACAACATCGGTTCCTTCGGGCTCAAACCCGACATCGGCCACGCGGACCGCGCAACGACAGTATTGGCCATTACAGTCCAATATCTATCACAAAAAATAGCCCCGCCAAAATCATGGCGGGGCCGTTTAGGGTGGGTATAATCCACCTATCAGTCGATCTTGGGCAACAAGGTATCCAATGACGCCTTCGCATCGCCATAGAACATCCGCGTGTTGTCCTTGAAAAACAGCGGGTTCTCGATGCCCGAATACCCCGTGCCCTGCCCGCGCTTGGACACGAACACCTGCTTGGCCTTCCAGCATTCCAGCACCGGCATGCCGGCGATGGGGCTGTTGGGGTCGTCCTGTGCGGCCGGGTTCACGATGTCATTGGAGCCGATGACAATGGCGACATCCGTATTGGGGAAGTCGTCATTGATCTCGTCCATCTCCATCACGATGTCATAAGGCACCTTCGCCTCGGCCAGCAGCACGTTCATATGGCCCGGCAAACGGCCCGCCACAGGGTGAATAGCGAAACGCACAGTCTTGCCCTTCGCACGCAGCTTCTTGACCAGTTCGGCCACAGCCGTCTGCGCCTGTGCCACCGCCATCCCGTAGCCGGGAATGATTATGATGCTATCAGCCTCGTTCAGGGCCGTGGCAACGCCATCAGCATCAATCGCCACCTGCTCACCTTCCACGGCCATCTGCTCACCCGCAGGGCCGCCAAAACCGCCCAGGATCACGCTGACAAAGGACCGGTTCATTGCCTTGCACATGATGTAAGACAGGATCGCACCGGACGACCCGACCAAGGCACCGACAACGATCAACAGATCATTGCCGAGGCTGAAACCAATCGCCGCCGCCGCCCAGCCGGAATAGCTGTTCAGCATGGACACAACGACAGGCATATCCGCCCCGCCGATCCCCATGATCAGGTGATAACCGATGAACAGGCCCGCCAGCGTCAGCAGGACAAGCGCCCAGGACCCGCCACCGGTCAGATAGACAAACAGCAAAAGCACCGACAGCGCCGCCGCACCGGCATTCAGCAAATGCCCGCCCGGCAGTTTCTTGGCACTGGTATCTACCTGAAACGGCAGCTTCGAAGACGAACCCGCCAACTTGGCGTAGGCAATCACTGACCCGGTGAACGTCACCGCGCCAATCCAGATCCCCAGCACCAGTTCAACACGCAGAATACCAATCTCGACACTCGACTTCTTGGCGATCAGCTGACCAAAGGCGCTCAGCCCGTCATAGACCTCTTTCGGCAGTCCAATCGCCGTGATGCCATCATCGCCGACAACACCCAAAACCTGACCATTGGCCTCGTAAATGCCACCGATATAGTTGATCATCAGATCAGCGTTGAAGCCGACAAAGACGGCGGCCAGACCCACCAGCGAGTGCATGATTGCCACAAGCTCCGGCATCTGGGTCATCTCGACCTTTGTGGCCAGTTGATAGCCCACAGCCGCGCCCAACGCGATCAGGATGATCGAAACAATCCCCAGACCGGACCCCGGCCCGATCAGCGTGGCAAAGACCGCAATCGCCATCCCGACGATGCCATACCAGACCGCGCGCTTGGCGCTTTCCTGCCCCGACAGACCGCCCAGCGACAGGATGAAAAGAATACCCGCGACAACATAGGCCGCAATCGTGAATGCATTTTCCATTGCCCTGTTCCTCTCAAGATTTCTGGAACATGGCGAGCATGCGCCGTGTCACAAGGAAGCCACCGAAGATATTGATCGCTGCCATGAATATACCAAGCGCGGCCAATATGGTGATCAGCACGCTGGTCGATCCAATCTGGATCAGCGCGCCCAGAATGATGATCGACGAAATCGCATTGGTCACAGCCATCAGCGGTGTGTGCAGCGAATGGGCGACATTCCAGATCACCTGGAAGCCGACAAAAACCGCCAGCACGAAGACGATGAAATGCTGCATGAAGCTCGCAGGCATCCCCGGGATCATGCCGATGCCAAGGATCAGTGCCGCGCCAACGGCCAGCAGCGTCACCTGATTGCGGGTCTCCGCCTTGAACGCCGCCACTTCTTGCGCGCGCTTCTCCTCAGCCGTCAACTCCTTGGGCGGGGCCTTTTTCGGCTGTGCCGCAATCGCGGCCACCTTGGGCGGCGGCGGCGGGAACGTGATCTCACCCTTATGGGTGGCCGTGGCGCCCCGGATCACGTCATCATCCATATTGTGGTTGGCCACACCGTCCTTCTCGGGCGTCAGATCCGTCATCATATGGCGAATATTGGTGGCATAAAGGGTCGAGGATTGCGCGGCCATCCGGCTGGGGAAATCGGTGTAACCGATGATCGTCACACCATTATTGGTGACGATTTTCTCGTCCTTCACAGTCAGCTTGCAGTTCCCGCCACGTTCAGCCGCAAGGTCCACAATCACCGAACCCGGCTTCATGCTCTCGACCATATCCTTGGTCCAAAGCTCCGGCGCGTCACGGCCCGGGATCAGCGCCGTGGTGATCACGATATCCATATCCGGCGCGATCTCGCGGAACTTCGCCAACTGGGCCGCAGCAAATTCCGGCGAAGACACAGCGGCATAGCCCCCTGTCGCGGACCCGTCCTGCTGTTCCTCTTCGAAATCGAGGAATACAAACTGCGCCCCCATCGATTCAACCTGTTCGGCCACTTCGGGGCGCACGTCGAACGCATAGGTGATCGCACCCAGCGACGTGGCGGTCCCGATTGCCGCAAGCCCCGCAACACCAGCACCCACAACCAGCACCTTGGCAGGCGGCACCTTACCGGCGGCAGTCACCTGACCGGTAAAGAACCGGCCAAAATTGTTGCCCGCCTCAATCACCGCGCGATAACCCGCGATATTCGCCATGGACGACAGCGCGTCCATCTTCTGCGCACGGGATATGCGCGGCACCATGTCCATCGCGATGACAGTGGCACCCTGTTTGTTGGCGGCCTCCATCAGCTTTTCATTCTGGGCCGGATAGAAGAAGGAAATCAGCGTCTGGCCTTCGCGCAAGCGCTTGACCTCGGCATCTTCGGGGGGACGCACCTTGGCGATGATATCAGCGGCCTTGTAAAGGGCCGCGGCTGTTTTCACGACCTCAACGCCGGCCTCTTTATAGGTGTCGTCGGAAAAACCAGCCTTCAGGCCAGCGCCCGTTTCGATCACGCAATCATAACCCAGCTTCTGCAGATCCCTGGCCGAGGCCGGGGTCATCGCGACCCGATCCTCGCCCGCAATAATCTCTTTTGGTGTGCCGATTTTCACGGACCATCCCCCGTATTTGTGCTTGCAGTCCCCGATGGATTATAGCGCGCCATAATATTTCACAAGGGAGGGGCCGTAGCGTTCTTTTATTGTCAGGCGCTAACAGTCACACCCAACGCCGGGTCTTTTCGCAGTAGCGGGCAAATTCAGCGCGGAATTTGCGCCGCAGACGGTCCTCTTCGGGGATGATAAAGCGCTGGGTGATGGTGAACATAAAAAGCGGGACCAGAATCAGGGCAATCGGCGCGTCCCAACGCAGGGCCAGCCCTGCCAGGATCAGCGTGTCACCCAGATAGATCGGATTGCGGCTGCGCTTGAAGATCCCGCTAGTGACCAGATGGCTCGCCTCCTGATGCGGGATCACGGTGGTCTGGCGCTTGCGCATCTCGGCGATGGCCAGCAGCATCAGCACAAGACCACCGCCCACCAAAAGCCCGCCCAGCAGGTCGACGATCGGGCCACCAACACGCAACCACAAAGGCTGCACATCCGCCATAACCCAGGTCATCGCAACGGCCAGCAACAGCCAGACAGGGGGAATATCGATCCATTTCATCGTCATCTGTGGCACATTAGATGACTATGACCTCCACGTCATCCACCGACGCGATACAGGCAAACCGACGCCCACAGAAAAGGTCTGGTTTGAGCCCTCTTTGACGGATGCCGCGCGACGCATGAATGTCAGCAATGCGATCCAGTTACTAACGCTGAGGCTGAAAGTCTTTGCTTGCCAGCAACGCCGCTGCGCCGATCATAAGTGTGCTGCAAATCTTGTTCACCAAGCCAAAGGAAAAACGCCTTAGTACCGTTGCCGCGCGGACTCCAAGCCATCCCCAGACCAGCAAAATTGCTCCGTCTACGATCAGGTAAGTGACACCTAAAATCAGAAGCTGGGGCAGAACAGGCAATGTCGGATCGATGAACTGGGGAAAGAGCGCTCCGAAAAAAACGACAGCGAAAGGGTTTGCCATCGACGTCACAAAACCCTGACGAAACAACCGAAACGATTGGCCACATTCAGCGGCGGCGACATCGTCCGTTTGATCTTTTGAGAGAATAAGCTGAACACCAATCCACACCAAATAGGCCACCCCGAGCCATTTGATCCAAATGAACGCGCTCGCTGACGTCGCGATGATTGCAGCAAGACCGAAAGCTGCACCGGTCATTTGCAAGCTGTTGGCGGTCAGGTCTCCGGCAATGGCGTAGGCGCTCCGTTTCAGCCCATGTCTGACGCTGTTCGATATGATGAGAAGCTGACTGGTGTCCGGCGGTGTCGCGAAGAAAACCGCAACCGCTGCCAGATAGATCAAATACGTTTCCATCGCCATCATCGCATTCATTTAGTTGCGCTACAGCAAGCTAAGGCCTTGAGAGCAAAAAGGTCAAACTCTCATGCAGCCATTCGCACATAGTCCTTGGACGGCGGTTTCGTCCGCCAAACTAACCTCCAAGGCAGAAAGGCGCGAGGTTTGCGTTAGTAAGGCTTTCACAGACTAATTGATCAATTTTCAGCAAGTGCTCAGCCTACGATCAAAGGCTTACAATCCTCCTGCCGACGTCAGGTCAGGAACTCCTGCCCCTTGCCGATCCCGCCCGCCCCTGTAGCATCATCATCAACGGAGGAGGCTTTCATGGAACATGCAGGAAAACACGCGCTGGTCACCGGCGGCGGCACCGGGATCGGCAAAGGGATTGCGATTGCACTTGCCGAGGCGGGTGCAGAGGTCACCATCACAGGGCGTCGTGCCGATGTGTTGGAGGACGTCGCCACCGGGAATGACCGGCTGCATCCGATGGTGATGGATGTCGCTGACGAGGCATCTGTCCGTGACGGGATCGCGGCGGCTGCCGCAAAACACGGCCCCGTTCAGATTTGCGTGGCGAATGCCGGGATCGCGACGGGTGGCCCGTTTGAAAAAACCAGCCTGGCCCAATGGCGCGAGATGATGGCGACCAATCTTGATGGCGTATTTTTGACGCTGCAAGCCGCAATGGCGACGCTTGGCCCCGATGAAGCGGGGCGCATGATTGTCGTCAGTTCCATTGCCGGGGTGCGCGGTTTGAAAGGTGCGATTCCCTATACCGTCACCAAACATGGCGTCATCGGCCTGATCCGGGGGCTGTCGGAAGAGTTCATGCGCCGCCCCATCACCTTCAACGCGCTTTGCCCCGGTTATGTGGACACCGACATTGTGCGCAACCAGCTCCCCAGTTTGATGAAGCGGTTTGACGTGGATGAGCAAGGGGCGATTGATGCGATGGCTAAGGGCAACCGGCATCGCAAGCTATTGGAGGTGGACGAAACGACGGCGGCGGCCATGTGGTTGTGTTCGGAGGGCGCGCGCAGCGTGAATGGGCAGACCATTCAGATTTCGGGTGGTCAGGTATGATCGCCACCATCCTGACGCTGCTCGTCGTCGCCATTCACGGCTATATCGTGATCCTTGAAATGCTGCTTTGGGAAACCCCGCGTGCGCGCCGGGTGTTCGGCACAACGCCCGAATTTGCAGCCGAGACAAAGGCAATGGCCTTGAACCAGGGCCTTTATAACGGGTTTCTCGCCGTGGGCCTGATTGTCGGACTGCTGGCGGGGAATGTGGGCATGACTGTGTTTCTGCTGGCCTGCGTTGCAGTTGCAGGTGTGGTCGGAACGCTCAGCGGCGTGCGCACCGCAATCATTGTACAGACGGGTCCTGCCGTGTTGGCTTTGCTGGCCGTCTGGGCGGGGATATGACCGACTTTGCCAGAACCAAGGCGCTGTTCGATCTGCCGGACGGGATGATCTATCTTGATGGCAACTCGCTGGGCCCCTTGCCCAAGGCCGCAGCGGCAAGGGTTTCGCGTTGTGTGACACAGGAATGGGGCGAAAAACTGATCACCGGCTGGAACAAGGCCGGTTGGATGGTGCAACCCACCGCCTTGGGCGACCGGGTGGGTCGGCTGATCGGGGCCGAACCGGGTCACGTTGTGCTGGGCGATACCCTGTCGATCAAGGTGTATCAGGCGCTGGCCGCAGCGATTGATCTGGTACCGGATCGCAAGGTGATCCTGACGGATAGCGGGAATTTCCCATCCGATATCTACATGGCCGAAGGGCTGATCAAATCGCTGGGGCACGGGCATGAATTGCGCGTGGTGGCGCCAGAGGATGTGGCGGACCACATCAATGATGACATCGCGGTTCTGATGCTGACTCAAGTGGATTATCGCACGGGCCGTTTGCATGACATGGCCGCGTTGACCAAGGCCGCGCATGCCGCCGGTGCTGTGACTGTCTGGGATCTCGCCCATGCAGCAGGTGCCTTGGCCGTGGATGTGCAAGGCTGTGCTGCAGATTTCGCCGTGGGCTGTACCTACAAATACCTCAATGCTGGTCCCGGCGCGCCTGCGTTCATCTATATCGCACCGCGCCACGTGGATCAGTGCCAGCCTGCCCTGTCGGGCTGGTTGGGTCACGAGGCCCCATTTGCCTTCGATCTGGACTATCGCCCCGGCAGCGGGATTGAGCGGATGCGCGTCGGCACGCCACCCGTTTTGCAAATGGCGGCGTTGGATGCAGCGCTGGATATCTGGGACGAGGTGGATATGGCAGCGTTGCGTCGCGCCTCGATTGCGTTGACAGAGCGGTTCATCGCGGGGGTCGAAGCCGCCTGCCCAATGCTGACACTGGCCAGCCCACGCGATCCGCAAAGGCGCGGCAGTCAGGTCTCATTCCGGTTTGAAAATGGCTATGCCGCCATGCAGGCCTGTATCGCCCGCAATGTCATTGGCGACTTTCGTGCGCCGGACATTATGCGCTTTGGGTTTACACCACTTTTCATTGATGCGGAGGACGTGGATGCAGCCATCCGTGTCATCGCGGATGTGATGCAGAACCAGCTTTGGGATGATCCTGCCTATCAGACAAAATCGGCTGTCACCTAGGTCTCGGGGATAAAAGACGTATCTTCGGTCGATGGCGGGGTGTCGTAGCCATGTATTTCGACATTGAGTGCAGCCCCCAACAGGATCAGATAAGCGCTGACATAAAGCCACAAAAGCAAGCCGATGACCGCACCGATAGAGCCGTAAACCTCGTTATAACTCGCAAAGTTCGTCAGGTAGTATGACAGGCCCGCCGATGCGGCGACCCATAGAATGACGACGACAAATGCGCCAACGGTGATCCAGCGGCCCCGGCTGCCAATCCGCGCGGGGCCAAAGCGGTACAGCAGGCTCAGCCCCATCATCAAGACACCCAGCGCGATAAGCCAGCGCACGCCTTCCAATATCCATGCGGTGGAGGTTGCAACGGGGATGAATGCCAACGCAATCGGCAGGATGACCACAACGGTCAGCGCGACAATTGCCAATGACACCAATGCGATGGTCAGCAGGAAGGCGACAACCATCTGCCAGATACCACTGCGCATGCGCTGGCCAGCAATTGCGTTCAGCCCGCCAATCAACGCCCCAACGCCTGCGCGGCACGACCAAAGGGCTAGTGTGATTGACACGATTGTTGCCCAGCCCAGCGCCTCGGGCGGCGCAAGCACCAGACGGTTTATCTGCGACGATAACAGGCGGTAAGCATCAGGCGGAATGATCCCTTCCATCAGCACAAGCTGTTCGCTGATCACAACGGGGTCGGCGACAAGCCCGAATATTGCAATCACCGCTGCTATGCCCGGAAAGATGCCAAACATCCCGAAAAAAGCCACGCCTGCCGCGATCAGCCCCAGGTGTTTTTCACCTGCGGATGTCCAAACCGCGGAAAGAACGCGCCAAATATGCAGAACCGTCGCCATCAAAGTACCTTCACCGGGATCACCATGCTGTTTGAACCTAGGGCAATCGGTGTGTCATGGCCACTTTTGCAAGCAATCCGCGCCACAGTGATCGGCAAGAAACCGGATTGCGCAGAAAAATCGTTCGCCTCCCCTTGGATCACGCGTTAAGGTTTGTGCATAACAGGGATAATCCTGATCGACTGGCAGGTCATACTTTGGGCAGTTTAGCGCTTCATATCAATACACTAGCAGAACATCTGCTGGAGAAACCCGACACACGTCAACTGGTTGCCATCACTGGTGCGCCGGGATGTGGCAAATCCACACTGGCCGAAGAATTGGCCCGCCGCCTGAACGCCCAGGGGCGCAAGTCAATCGTCGTGCCGATGGACGGTTTTCACCTGGATAACGGGATATTGGAGGCCCGCGGCCTGACCCAGCGCAAAGGGTCGCCTGAAACATTCGACGCGCCTGGCTTTATCCGCCTGATCAAGGCGTTGAAAACCGATCAAGAGGTGTTTGCCCCCGTTTTCGACCGGACGCGCGACCTCGCCATCGCGGGGGCTGTTGCTGTTCCGGTTGATGCGAAAGTCATCATCGTCGAAGGCAATTACCTGATGTTTGATGAGGCCCCCTGGTCCGAACTGGCAGGCCTTTGGGATGTCACGGCCCGTCTGGATGTACCGATGCCCGAACTGCGTGCGCGACTGATCCATCGCTGGCTCAGCCTCAATTATTCGCGCGCGGTTGCGACCCGCCGGGCGGAAGGCAACGATATTCCGAATGCACAGCGGGTCATTGACCGCGCCTTGCCGTGTGATTTTGTCTTTGACGGGCAACCGACGCCTGCACAAACCATTTCAACATAAGGTTTTCGATATGGACGCATTTGATGTTCCCACCCAACCGATTGATGGTCAAAAGGCGGGCACATCCGGCTTGCGCCGTCAGACGCGAGACTTCATGGCCCCGCATTTTCTGGAAAACTATGTGCAGGCCATCCTGAATGCGATTGGCGGTGCGCACGGCAAGCGTTTTGTGGTGGGCGGCGATGGCCGATACTTTAATGACCGCGCTATTCAGGTGATCCTGCGCATGGCGGCCGCCAATGGTGCGGCAGAGGTGATTGTCGGGCAAAATGGTATTCTGTCGACGCCCGCTGCTTCTCATCTGATCCGGCTGAACAAAACCGATGGCGGCTTTGTCCTGTCCGCGAGCCACAATCCCGGCGGGATCGACGCAGATTTTGGCCTGAAATTCAACATGGCCAATGGCGGCCCGGCGACCGAGCAGGTAACAGACGCGATCTATCAGCAGGCTTCGACGATTGCCAACTACCGCATGCTTGAAGCGCAAGACATTGATCTGACGCAGATCGGGGACAGCATGCTGGGCGACATGCGCGTGCGTGTCATTGACCCGGTCGATGATTACGCCGCGCTGATGGAGACTCTGTTCGATTTCGATGCAATTAGCGGGTTGTTTCGTAGCGGCTTTCGCATGGCCTTTGACGCCATGCATGCGGTCACCGGCCCCTATGCCCACCGGTTGCTGGAAGAGCGGCTGGGTGCTGCGCAGGGGACCGTTCTGAACGGCACCCCCTCGCCCGATTTTGCCGGGGGTCACCCGGACCCCAACCCGATCTGGGCGCATGAATTGATGGGGATCATGACAGGTCCCGATGCACCTGATTTTGGTGCAGCCAGCGATGGCGACGGCGACCGCAACATGATTGTCGGGCGCGGCGCATATGTGACCCCATCCGATAGCCTTGCCCTGATCGCAGCCCACGCGCATGTGGCACCGGGATATAAGGCTGGCCTCTCCGGTGTGGCCAGATCCATGCCCACATCGGGCGCGGTTGACCGTGTTGCCGCAGCCAAGGGGCTCGATTGTTTTGAAACACCAACGGGCTGGAAATTCTTCGGCGCGCTTCTGGATGCAGGCAAGGTCAACCTGTGCGGCGAAGAAAGCGCCGGGACAGGGTCGGATCATGTGCGTGAAAAGGACGGTTTATGGGCGGTCCTGATGTGGTTGAACATCATAGCAGCGACGGGGAAATCCGTGGGCGATCTGCTGGCCGACCATTGGCAGACCTATGGCCGCAACTATTATTCGCGCCACGACTATGAAGCCGTCGATAGTCAGGTTGCATCGACTTTGATGGCCGACTTGTCCGCGAAGCTGGCAGATTTGCCCGGCAGTGCGTTTGCGGGTCTCAAGGTGACGGAAGCCGATGAATTCGCCTATACCGATCCAGTCGATCACAGCACCACAACCGGTCAGGGCATTCGCATCATGTTCGATGGTGGTGCGCGCGTGGTATTCCGCTTGTCAGGCACGGGGACGCAAGGGGCCACATTGCGCGTTTATCTTGAGCGGTTGGAAACTGATGCCAGCAGGTTGCACATGCAGGCAGACGACGCCCTTGCCGCGGTCATTGCCGCTGCCGATGAAATTGCCGGGATCAGGGCACGCACGGGCCGCGATGCACCCGATGTGCGGACCTAGATAAACACCAGCGTGATGATCGGGAACATCAACAGTATGATCACCCGCAGGATGTCAGAGCCGACAAAGAACAGGACAGCCTTGTAGGTCGCCGTCATCGGCGTCTCTTTGTCCATGCTGTTGATGATAAACAGGTTCATGCCCACGGGCGGTGTGATCAATCCGACCTCGACCACGATCAGAACAAGGATGCCGAACCAGATCGCGACCTCTTCTGTCGTCATACCGAAATCCAGCGTCTGGATCACGGGCCAGAAAATCGGGATCGTCAGCAGGATCATCGACAGGCTGTCCATCAAACAACCCAGGATCAGATAGAAGACCAGAATCAGGATCATCACCATCCACGGGCTGAACCCTTGGTCGGTGACCCAAGCCGACAGCTCTTGCGGGACCTGGGTAAGTGCCAGAAAGCCATTGTAGAACCCTGCCCCCAGCACGATGAAAAAGATCATGCCGGTGCCGGTGGCCGTTTGCAGGATACTGTCGCGGAAGACGGCCCAGTTCAATGAACCAGAGAAAAGCGCGATCAGCCCGGTGCCCATTGCGCCAACGGCGGCCCCTTCGGTCGGGGTGAACCAGCCGTTATAGATGCCGCCAACGACCAGTGCGAAGACGATCAGGACAGGCCATACCGCAAACAGGGATCGAAAACGTTCGGCGTAGGGCAGCCGTGCATGCGTGCCTGCCTGATCGGGGTAGATGCGCACATAGACCGCAATCGTCAGCATATACCCAAGGGCGGCCAGCAGACCGGGAATGAAAGCCGCGACAAAGAGCTTGGCGATGTTCTGTTCGGTCAGAATGGCATAGATAACAAGAATGACTGAGGGCGGGATCAGAATGCCCAACGTGCCGCCTGCCGCCAATGTGGCGGTCGAAAAGCCACCTGAATAGCCATATTTGCGCAATTCAGGCAGCGCGACCCGGCTCATCGTGGCAGCCGTGGCCAGTGACGATCCGCAGATCGCACCAAACCCGGCACAGGCCCCCACTGCGGCCATAGCCATCCCCCCTTTGCGGTGTCCCAGCCAGGACTGGGCCGCGTTGAACAGGGCCTGCGACATGCCCGAAAGCGTCGCGAATTGCCCCATCAGCAGGAACATCGGGATGATCGACAGATTGTAGCTTGAGAAGGTTGTAAACACCTCTGATTTCAGCCGGGCCATGAAAATGGTGGTTCCATCTGTTGCCAGCCAAAGGCCGCCAATTCCGCATAACAGCATCGCCAGCCCGATAGGTGCCCGCAGAAAGATCAGCAGCAGCAGAACCGGAAAGGACAGATAGCCAAGGGCGAGATCGCTCATAAGGTGCGCGCACCTGTCAGACGCATTGCGGCGCAATAGACGCTGACGATACTGGCAGTCAGCGCCGCGACAAAGCTGGCGGCATAGGCCCACCATACGGGGAACTGGATCAGGAACGTCGTCTCGCCATAGCGCATCTTGTCCTGCATGCCGACAAACAATCGCCATGTGATCAGGATGATGATCAGTGCCATCACCACGCTCCAGAAACCTGCGATTTTGTTGTTGGCACTGGGGCCTAACCCGCTGGTGAAGATATCGACGGTCGCATGCGACCCGGTCAATTGTGTCAGCGGCAGGAACGCAAAGATCGCAAAGGCAATGCCCGCCTCGATCAATTCATAGTCGCCAGTGATCGGCCCAACTCCGCGTCCGACCAGCCAGTCACCCGCAGCCCCAAGATATCCGCCATGCGCCATACCGTTGATCTCGCGGCCCACGATGCTGATGCACACCAGCGCGACCAGCAGACACAGCACCAAACCGCCCAACAGCGCCATCCATCGCGCCAGACCAAGGATCAAGCTGTGCAGCAAAACAGGTATCCTATGCCCTGACCTAGTTCACGCCGCTATGCTTGGCGATCAGGGCAGTGGCGGCCTGATAAAGACCGGTTCCGTCATTGCCTGCCGCGTCAGTCTCTGCAATCCAGTTGTCAATTGTGGGCTGGCTGGCCGCACGCCATGCATCCACCTGCTCTGGTGTCAGCGTGATGATATTGTTACCCGCCTCAAGCGCCAATGCCCGACCGGGCGCGTCGTATTCTTCCATCGTCCGCCCGGCAAAGGCCGAGAATTCAATGCCTGAATTGGCGTCAATCACAGCCTTCAGATCATCGGGCAGGTTGTCATAGGCCGCATTGTTCATCGCAAAGATGAAGGCGGTTGTGTAAAGATGTGCATTGCCGAATTCCGTATGATTGCTGACCAGTTCATGCACTTTCAGTGCAGGCACGACCTCCCACGGGATCACGGCACCATCGATCACGCCTTTGGACAGCGCCTCTGGCACAGCGGGCACCGGCATGCCAACAGATGTGGCACCAAGCCCGGTGAACATGGTTGTTGTGGTGCGGGTCGGCGCGCGCAGTTTCAGACCGTTCAGATCGGCCACATCGGTGATCGGCCTGCTGGAGTGGATCAGGCCGGGGCCATGAACCCACAGGCCAAGCGGTTTGAACGCGGCGAAATCAGTGTCCATCATCCGCTCTTCGGCCAGTTCCCAATAGGCGCGCGATGTTGCCTCGGCACTGGTTGAGATAAAGGGCAGCTCGAACACCTCAAGCTGTGGAAAGCGGCCCGGCGTGTAACCTGCAACCGTCCAGACGATATCAGCCACACCATCAATGGCCTGATCGATCAATTGCGGTGGTGTCCCGCCCAGTTGCATGGATGGGAACCGATCAATCTTGATTCGCCCTTCGCTGTCGGCTTCGACTTTATCCGCCCAGACATCCAGAATGTGGGTCGGCACGTTGGCCTGTGCCGGTAGGAATTGATGCAGGCGCAGGGTCACCTCTTGCGCGGCAGCGCTTGTTGTCATGCATGCAGCGGCCATAAGGCCCAAAACGGTGCGGCGGGTCGTGGTCATGGGATGTCCTCCAACAGACGTAAGCTGACCGATTGTTTGACGAACGCGTATCGGCAGTGCAAGTCACTTTCTTCTAAACGATGCGTGTGGATACGGGCATCAGCCCGTCGATCGTACCATGCAACACATCCCCCGCAACCACGGGCCCCACCCCCGCCGGTGTGCCGGTCATGATCAGATCGCCGGGCATAAGCGTGTAAAGCGTGGACAAATCCGCGATGATTTCCGTGATGGACCAGACCATATCCGCAATGCTGGCAGTCTGCCGGGTGACTCCATTGACCGTCAAGGCGATTGTACTTGCGGTGATATCCGCAACATCCGCCGCCGGGGTCAATGGCCCCAGAATAGCGGCATTTTCAAAATCTTTGCCCGTATCCCAAGGTCTGCGCTTGTCCTTTGCGGCGGCTTGCAGGTCGCGGCGGGTCATGTCGACACCGCAGCTATAGCCAAAGACGACCTTCAATGCGTCCTCCTGTTGAACACCACGCGCCGCTGCCCCAATCGCAACAACCAGCTCCATCTCATGATGCAGATCGTTCGTGCGCGGCGGATAGGGCATGTCGTTGCCTGACAACAACACCGCATGGGCAGATTTGGTAAAGTAAAACGGCGCCTCGCGATCGACTGCATGACCCATTTCCGCAGCATGTGCAGCGTAATTGCGGCCTACGCAAAATATACGGGCGACGGGGAACATATCGCCGCCGGTCACAGGAACCAGCGGCGTGGGGCGAGGTGGAAAAACTGTATCTGGCATGCACGCTCTCTGTTTATTGAATTGTTCTGGGACGGGTCGTAGCATATCCGTGCCGGACGCGATATCACTGTACCAGACGTTGTGTCCGGGTGCAGGCTATGTCCCAGAAATCTGAAAGGAAATTGCGTGTCAGTCGCTTTGCCACCACTGGATGATCTGGTTGCATGCCCACAATGCGATACGTTGCATTACGCCAGTGCGCTGCCGCCGAACGCCCGCGCCCATTGTCAGCGCTGCGGGATCGTTCTGATGACTTCGCAGCCCGCTGCAATAGCGCGTGTTCTCAGCCTTGCGCTGACCGCTTTCATCATGATGATCGCGGCCATCAGTTTTCCGTTCCTGACGCTGGATGCGGGCGGATTGCACAACGCCACCTCGGTCATCGACGCGATTTTGGCCTTCAAGGACGGTCTGGCGTTTCCGCTGGCTGTCGCCGTTGCGTTCTTTATCGTGGTCATTCCACTGATCCGGCTTGTTGCCTTGATCTATGCGCTTGGCCCTTTGGTGCGTGAAAAGCCGTTGCGTTCGGGCGCAAGAAAGGCTTTTGGTCTGGCAGAGCGACTACGGCCGTGGAGCATGGCGGAAATCTTTATTGTCGGGGTCACGGTCGCGCTGATCAAAGTTGCCGGCATGGCGGCTGTCACCATCGGTCCGGCCTTCTGGGCGTTTGCCGGCGTCGTCGTCATCACCGTTCTCAAAGATCAATTGATTTGCAGGTATTCGATTTGGGAAGCTCTGGACCAATCAGCGGCATAATATCAGCCCGCGATGCGGGGCTTGTCGCGTGTCAGCGATGCGGACAGGTGCATCCGCGCGACACCGCATATTGCACGCGGTGCGAAGGACGGTTGCGCAGCCGTGACGCCGAAAGCCTGCAAAAGGTATGGGCGTGGCTGATCGCAGGGATGATCGCCTATGTTCCCGCAAATCTCTATCCAATGCTGCTGACCTCGACCCTGATCGAGCGCAGCGAGAGCACAATCATCGGCGGTGTCGTCGAACTGATCGAATACGGGTCCTTCGGCATCGCCTTTATCGTGTTTTTCGCTTCTGTGATGATCCCGATCGGCAAATTCGTTGCGATTGCGTATCTCGCGATCAGTGTGCAGCGACATTCGCTGAGCAATCAACATGAACGCCACCGCGCTTATGAAGTGGTTGAGTTCATCGGGCGCTGGTCGATGATTGACGTGTTTGTCGTTGCAATTCTGTCTGCGCTCGTGCAACTCGACACAATTGCCACGGTTAATCCCGGCATTGCGGCGGTGAGCTTTGCTTTGTCCGTGATTTTCACGATGCTATCGGCGCAGGCTTTTGACTCGCGCCTGATTTGGGACACGGACAGGACGCAACATGAGTGACCAAAACCCTATCGGTGCCGCCCCGCTTGATGTGCGCCCCATCAAGAAACGGGTTTGGCAGCGCCTGTCGCTTGTCTGGCTGGTGCCGATCATCGCCTTGGGCGTATCGCTCTGGGCCGCGTGGCAAAACTATCAGGACCGCGGTACGCTGATCACCATCGCATTTGAAAACGCAGCCGGGATCACCGCAGGGGAAACGCAAATCCGCTACCGGGATGTCACCGTCGGCGAGGTTGAAAGCGTCGAATTCGATGACGGCCTGTCTGTCGTTCTGGTGCATGCGCGGGTTCAGCAGAATGTTGCACCTTATATGGATGATGATGCGCAGTTCTGGGTCGTGCGGCCGGACGTGTCCGTGCGCGGCATCACCGGCCTCGATACGGTGTTGTCGGGCGTCTATATCGAAGGCAACTGGGACACGCAGGCCGATGTTGCGCAGTTTGAGTTTCGGGGCTTGGAACAGCCGGTATTGACGCTGGCGGGACAACGCGGCACCCGGGTTGTCTTGCGCGCAAGTGACGGTGGCTCTGTCTCAGCTGGCGCACCTGTTCTGCATAAGGGGCTTCAGGTCGGCTATCTCGAAGCGCCGGAATTGTCGTTTGACGGAACCCGCGTGGTCGTCACTGCCTTTATCGAAAGCCCCTATGACCGGCGGATCACAACCAGCACAAGGTTTTGGGACACGTCAGGCTTTAGCGTCTCGTTTGGCGCCGGTGGTGTTTCCCTGGACGTGAATTCGCTCGCTTCATTGATCGAGGGCGGCGTGGCCTTTGATACGATCGTCTCGGGCGGGGACCCTATCCGTGATGGTCATCTTTTCGATATTTTCAACGATGAGGAAACCGCCCGCGACAGCCTGTTCACCGATCCCAATGCCGAAACGCTTGAGGTTGCGGTGCTGTTCGAACAATCGGTCAGCGGTCTCGCACCAGGCTCAGAGGTACGTTTTCAGGGTATCCGGATCGGCGAGGTCGATGACCTGAACGCGATCGTCGTCGGCGAAGGCAGCGAGGCCGAGGTCCGCCTGCAAGCGGTGCTTGCCATTGAACCATCACGACTGGGCATGGGGGCCGAGGCGACAGCCGAAGATGCCAGGGTCTTGCTGTCCGATTTCGTTGCGCGCGGCCTGCGTGCGCGTATGGTGACGGGCAACATTCTTTCAGGTTCCTTGCTGGTTGAATTGGTACAAATCGATGATGCCCTGCCCGCCATCATGACCGGCACAGGCGGGCAGTACCCGATCATCCCCACAACCGAATCCCAGATTTCCGACGTTGCGGCCACGGCCGAAGGTGTTCTGGCACGCATCAACGCATTGCCCGTCGAGGAACTGATGGATGGTGCCATCGATCTGATGGACAGCATCGAACGGCTGGCCAATGACGAAGCAACAGTTGCTGTGCCTTCGTCGCTTGTCGCATTGTTAGAGGACAGCCGCGCCCTGATCACGGACGAAGATCTGCAAGCCGTTCCGGGTGATCTGCGCGATGTGATCACTGACATCGACGCCATTGTGACCCGTGCAACCGAAGTCGATCTTGTCGGTGATCTGGATATCGCGCTTGAAAACGCAGCCCGCGCTGCTGCAAATATTGAAGAGGCAACCGAAAGCCTGCCCGCCATTGCGGCACAGATCGAGGAATTGACCGCGAAGGCAAATGCGCTGGAGCTGGAATCGCTTGTCGTGTCATCAACCGAAACGCTGAATGCCATCGAAACATTTATCAGCAACGAAGATACATCTGCTCTGCCCGCCTCGATCAACATTGCTTTGGATGAGATGCGCGGTTTTCTGGTCGAAGTACGCGAAGGCGGGGCGATCGAAAACGTCAACGCCGCATTGGAATCTGCAAATCAGGCCGCACAGGCGGTCGAAGATGCGGTCAGCACGTTGCCGGCGCTGTCCGCACGCGCCAACCAGCTGGTCGCCCAAACCGAAGCCGTGATCGAAAGCTATAGTGAGAGGTCGCGCTTTGGTGCGGAAACACTTGCCACTTTGCGTGACATTCAGGCTGCTGCGGACGCGGTGTCATCACTGGCGCGCGCAATCCAGCGCAACCCCAATTCCCTGCTGACAGGACGGTAAAGATGCTCAAGAAATTCATTGTTTTGGCCGGGATGACACTTGCAGCCTGCTCGCCACCGATTGATCGGTTGGCCATACCCTCCGTGACCTCCGCGCTGGAACTGCGCCCTTTGGTTGGCAGCGCGATGGTGCGGACCATATCCCTGCCCAGCTATGCCGCAGCCGAAGAAATCGCGTTTGAAACTGCTTCGGGATTGATCGCCAGCAATGAAGATGTGTTGTGGGCCGATGCACCCGAACGGGCGGTAACGCTGATCGTGACGCAGACACTGGCCGATATCCTGAACACCGAGATCGGGCCAGACCCCTGGCCGTTTATAGGCCTGCCCGATGTCGCCATTGATATTCGCGTCGCGCGCATGCTGGCCGGGGCTGACGGGGTGTTTCGTCTGACGGGGCAATATTATATCGGCGGCGACGGGATTGATTTTCCCAACAGCACACGCGCATTCGAGATCACGAAAGAGATGCCCGATCAAAGCCTGCAAAGCATTGCCAATGCACAAGCCGCGGCGTTGCTGACACTCTCGGAAGAGATCGCGCGCAGCCTATCGCGTTAGCTTGACCCAGGCGCCGTC
The DNA here is from genome assembly GCA_947503965.1 of uncultured Paracoccaceae bacterium. Classification (GTDB taxonomy): domain Bacteria; phylum Pseudomonadota; class Alphaproteobacteria; order Rhodobacterales; family Rhodobacteraceae; genus Yoonia. The sequence goes on along the minus strand of CANNFU010000012.1, from coordinate 5,523 downwards.
GCGTTTTGAGGACCTGACACAGGCATCCACGAACTGCGTCCCCTTAAGGCCATCATCAATTGTGGGATAGATCACGTCGGATGGCGGCGTGGTTCCACTGCGATGCGCTTCGATTGCATCAGCCGCCTCGCGATAGATCGTGGCGAACCCTTCCAAATATCCTTCGGGGTGGCCTGCGGGGATGCGCGTGACCCGCTCTGCGTCCGGCGTCGCGCCTTTGCCGCCACGGGTCAGTAATTGTTTGGGCGCGCCGTAAGCTGTGAACCATAGCTGATTGGGGTTTTCCTGCGCCCATTCCAGCCCGCCTTTGTCGCCATATACGCGCAACCGCAGCCCGTTTTCATTGCCCGGTGCCACCTGGCTGCACCACAGCATGCCCCGCGCACCACCGGCAAAGCGCATCATCACATGCGCGTTGTCATCCAGTTGCCGCCCGCTGATAAAGGCCTGCAGATCAGCTGACAGGCTTTCCAGTTCAAGACCCGTGACAAAACTGGCCAGATTGAACGCATGCGTGCCGATATCTCCTGTCGATCCCCCTGCACCGGACCGCGCAGGGTCGGTGCGCCACGCCGCCTGTTTAAAATCTTCCGCTTCGGTCAGCCAATCCTGTGCGTATTCGACCTGCACCACGCGGATCGTGCCGATATCGCCGTCCGCAACCATCTGACGCGCCTGCCTTATGAGCGGATAGCCTGTGTAGTTATGCGTTAATACAAAAAGCGCATCACTGTCATTGGCAGCTTTGACCAGCTTTTTGGCATCCGACATGGTTGATGTCAGCGGTTTGTCGCAGATCACATGGATGCCACGTTTCAGAAATTCGCGCGCGGCCGGGTAATGCAGGTGATTTGGTGTGACGATGGCAACAGCCTCGATCCCGTCTTTCAGGCGGGCTTCACGGATCGCCATGGCCTTGAAGTCATCATAGGTCCGGGCAGGATCTAACCCAAGTGCTGCGCCTGATGCCTGCGCCTTCTCGGGCGTTGATGACAGCGCACCGGCAACCAGTTGAAACCGCCCGTCTATGCGCGATGCAATCCTGTGTACCCCACCGATAAAGGCGTCGTTTCCGCCACCGACCATGCCCAAACGTATTGGTCTCATTGCGCATTCTCCCACTCTATCTTCGTATCAAACGCGCCCGCCAAAGTCTCGCAGGCGCCTTGCCATTGCCATAGACACCAAGCGCGTGATCATCCACAACTGCCCCCATGCTGATCGACAACCTGCAATATGCCAACTGGTCCGAAAAAATATTCCACCAAATGCGCGAAGGCGGCGTGGACGCAGTGCATGTCACCATCGCCTATCACGAGACATTCCGCGAAACAGTGCTGAATATCGAACAATGGAACCGGCATTTCGAAGAATTCCCTGACCTGATCATGCAGGCATACGATGCAGCAGATGTCGCGCGGGCCAAGCAGGAAGGACGCACCGCCATCATCTTTGGTGCCCAGAACCCAAGTCCGATGGAAGACGACATTGGACTGATCGAGATACTGCACCGTTTGGGGCTGCGTTTTATGCAGTTGACCTACAACAACCAATCCCTGCTTGCGACCGGCTGTTATGAAGCGGAAGACGCAGGGATCACCCGCATGGGCAAACAGGTCATCAAGGAAATGAACCGCGTCGGCATGGTGGTGGACATGAGCCACAGCGCAGACAGGTCTACGATCGAAGCGGCCGATATCTCGGACCGGCCCATTGCGATCACCCACGCAAATCCCTTTGACTGGCACCCGGCCCGGCGCAACAAGCGCGACGATGTGATCCGCGCCGTGACCGAAAGTGGTGGGATGCTGGGGTTCTCGATGTATCCACATCACCTTGCCGATGGATCTGATTGTACGCTGGCTGCGTTCTGCGAAATGATCGCACGGACAGCGGAAAAGTTTGGCACACAGCATTTCGGCCTCGGCTCTGATCTGTGTCAGGACCAGCCCGATCATGTTGTCGAGTGGATGCGCGTGGGACGCTGGAGCAAAGAGATCGACTACGGCGAAGGCTCGGCCACTGCGCCCGGCTTTCCACCCATGCCAACGTGGTTCAACGACAACCGCGATTTCGAAAATATCGAAACCGGCCTGCGGGCGGTGGGCATGGATGATCAGGATGTCGCAGATATCATGGGCGGCAACTGGTTCCGGTTCTACCAGTCCAGCTTTGGGCCAAGGCCCGCAACAAAGGGCTGAATCCGCTAAATGACGGTTGCGTCCCATGGATTGATCGTGAACACTCTGCCGCGGCGGTGATCCGCCACACGGAATAATCGGGAGGATAATATGACATTATTTCACATGAGCCGTCGCGCGATGATCGCTGCCGCGGCGGCCAGCTTTTCGCTGGGCACACCTGCATTGGCTGACGGCCATCAGGTCGTCGACAGCATCCACTTTCTGATCCCCGGCGGGGCGGGCGGCGGCTGGGACGGCACCGCACGCGGCACCGGCGAGGCGCTGACAAATGCCGGGCTGGTCGGTCAGGCGACCTATGAAAACATGTCCGGCGGCGGCGGCGGCAAGGCGATTGGTTATCTGATCGAGAACGCCGACAGCAACCACGGCACGATCATGGTCAACTCGACCCCTATCGTGATCCGATCACTGACAGGTGTGTTCCCGCAGAATTTCCGCGACCTGACGTTGGTTGCAGGCACGATTGGGGACTATGCCACCATCGTTGTCGGCAAGGACAGCCCGATCAACACCATGGAAGACTTCCTTGCGGCCTATCGCGCTGACCCACGTGGCACTGCCATTGGTGGCGGTTCGGTACCAGGCGGTATGGATCACATTGTTGCGGCAATCGTCATGCAGGCTGCAGGCGAAGACCCCACGGCTGTCAAATACATCCCCTATGATGCCGGGGGTGAGGCTATGGCGGCGCTGCTGTCAGGCGAGATCACGGCGCTTAGCACCGGTTTTTCCGAAGCGGTTGATCTGGCCAATGCGGGCGAGGTCAAGATCATCGGTGTCACATCGCCCGAACGTGTCGATACTTTCGCTGATGCCCCGACCATGAAGGAACAGGGCATTGATGCGGAATTCGTCAACTGGCGCGGTTTCTTTGCGGCCCCCGGCCTGCCAGAGGACAAGCTGGCCATGTATCAGGAGGCCATCGCCAAGATGTATGACACCCCCGAATGGGAAGAGGTCCGCGCCCGCAATGGCTGGGTGAACATCTACAATAACGGTGATGATTTTCTGACCTTCCTCGAAAATCAGGAACAAGTCATCGGTGACCTGATGCGCGAACTGGGCTTCTTGTAAGAGACGCTCAAGCGTCCGGCGGCCACCCGCCGGGCGCAAACAAGATAAGGGGAGGATACCATGGCGCTGGATCGTTGGATCGCGCTCATCATTCTGGTGATGAGTGCTGGCTACGCTTATACCGCATTCTTTACGATGGACGGATCACTGGCGCCGTTCATGCGGAACACGCCGATATGGCCATCCACATTCCCCAAAATCCTGTCCGTCATGGCCATCCTCGCGGCCCTTGTCATTCTGCTGGGTTTTGAAAAGCCCGACACACCACGTGACGAGGACCCGTCGGTCATCGTCTACCGCAGGCTGCTGGACTATAAGGTCGTGCCTGCCGTGACCTTGCTGGGGCTGATGGTGGCCTACGCGCTGCTTTTGCGCCCTGCGGGGTTTCTGGCATCCACGGTTGGCTTTCTGGTCGTCGGCTCGCTGGTGCTGGGTGAGCGTCGCCTGCATATCCTGATCCCTGTCGCCCTGATTGCCGCGGGCAGCATCTGGTATCTGGTGCAAGAGGTGCTGGGCATCTTCCTGCGCCCCTGGCCTGCGTTCATGGGGATCTGATCGATGCTTGAAGGACTGATGATCGGCCTGACAACGGCGTTCTCACTGACCAATATTCTGATGGTGATCGGCGGCTGCCTGATCGGCACATTCATCGGCATGCTGCCCGGACTGGGGCCGATGTCGATCATCGCGATCATGATCCCGGTGGCGATTTCCATCGGCGATCCCTCTGCCGCGCTGATCCTGCTGGCGGGGGTCTACTACGGCGCGATCTTTGGCGGATCAACCTCGTCGATCCTGATCAACGCACCTGGTGTTGCATCCACCGTTGCCACCAGTTTCGACGGCTACCCCTTGGCCCGGCAGGGCAAGGCAGGCAAGGCCCTGACGGTTGCCGCGATTTCATCCTTTGTCGGTGGGACGGTCGGCGCGGTTCTGTTGCTGATCTTCGCCCCTGCCCTGTCAACGGTTGCGCTGCTTTTCGGCTCACCCGAATATTTCGCGCTGATGGTTGTGGGTCTGTCGGCCATCGCGGCCTTTGCAGGGACGGGACAGGTCAGCAAGGCGCTCTTGATGACCGTGCTTGGTCTGATGCTGGCCACGATTGGCGAAGGTGTGCTGTTCAACCAGCCACGCTTTACCTTCGGCGTCATGGATTTGCAGTCAGGCCTTGGCTTCATCACACTGGCCATGGCCATGTTCGCCCTGCCAGAGGCGATTTATCTCATCCTTGACCCCAACCGATCCAAATCCGAAGGCGGTACATCCGAGATCAAGGATCTGCGGATCACACGCGCCGAGGCGCGCCAGATCGCACCCGTCATCGGCCGCCAATCCATCCAAGGCTTCCTGATCGGGGTACTGCCCGGTGCCGGGGCGACGATTGCATCTTTCCTGGGCTATGCCGTGGAACGCAATATCGCCAGTAAAGAGGATCAGGAACAATTCGGCAAAGGCAGCCTGAAAGGGCTCGCCGCGCCAGAAAGCGCCAATAACGCAGCCGCCACCGGATCATTCGTGCCGCTTCTGACGCTGGGCATCCCCGGCTCTGGCACCACGGCAATCTTGCTTGGGGCGTTGATTGCGCTGAATGTCTCGCCCGGCCCCCGCCTGATGATCGACGAGCCAGAGGTGTTCTGGGCCGTTATCATTTCGATGTATATCGGCAATGTGGTGCTGTTGATGCTGAACCTGCCGTTGATCCCCTATATCGCGAAAATCCTGGCGGTTCCGCGCACCTTCCTGATCCCGTTCATTCTGTTCTTCACCCTGATGGGGGCCTATATCGGGCAGAACAACGCGACCGAGTTGTTGATCCTCGTGGGTCTTGGTGTCTGCGCCACGATCCTGCGCTTTGCCGACTATCCGCTGGCGCCCCTGCTGATCGGGTTCATTCTGGGACCAATGCTCGAGAATAACTTCTCGCGCTCAATGAACCTGTTTGACGGGCCATCCTTCCTCTATGAACGCCCGCTGACGCTGGGCCTTCTGGTGATCGCGGCCCTGCTGATCGTGTTGCCCAGCTACCGCGCGCGACGTGCGCGGTTGCGGCAGCAAGGCGTGGCAGACGGCGACTGATGGGACATGGGTCCGTTCCAGTAAAGAGCAAGGTCATGATCCAAAGCAGTCATTCGTCGTAAGCGCGGCGAAGGCCGGATATGATGAAGATATGATGAAGGTTTTCTGATGCGGGCCATAGTGCGGCCTTTCGGCTTGGTTCGACTGTGGCCCGCGTTGGAAAATCTCT
>CANNFU010000011.1 GCA_947503965.1 uncultured Paracoccaceae bacterium | reverse complement strand
GGACCTGTCGCGGTTTGATGCCGCTCCTTTGATAGCATTTACTGCAACAAAGGAGCGGCATCAAACCGCGACAGGTCCAGGAAGAGATGATGTATAAGGTGAGTGCCAGCTCTCTCAACGATTTTTCTTTGTCCGATATCCTTACATCGCCGTCTCCGTCGAAGTGAGTCTCCCCGCTCCCGGTTCGCCCATTGCGGACCAAAGCGCGATCCGCTTGTGTCAGATTTGTGCTGATAGGAAACATGCGTTCCTGCATCGTTCTGCAAAAGGCTACATTTACCTGCATGGCAAGTATCTTTGCCTATTGCTGTTCTTACTGGCGGTACGTATGTCCAGCGGCGGGACACCCTTCCCCAACGAAGGGCGCATATCTGTGAGGATACACATTGATAGCACTGACTAAACCGGCTACGCGGCCGGCAAACCCGCGTTTTTCTTCCGGCCCTTGTGCCAAACCCCCCGTCTGGAAACTGGATGTTTTGAGCGACGCCGCCCTTGGTCGGTCGCACCGGGCCGCCGTGGGCAAAGCCAAGCTGGCCGAGGCGATTGACCTGACCCGTGAAGTGTTGGGCGTGCCGACCGATTACCGCATTGGCATCGTGCCTGCGTCTGACACTGGCGCGTTTGAAATGGCGATGTGGTCGCTGTTGGGTGAACGCCCGGCCGAGATGGTGGCCTGGGAATCGTTCGGCGCCGGCTGGGTCACGGATGTGGTCAAACAGCTGAAGATCGAAGCGACCGTGCATACCGCGGAGTATGGCGAGATCGTCGATATGGCGGCGCTGAATTACGACAATGATGTCTGTTTTACCTGGAACGGCACGACATCCGGCGTCCGCGTCCCTTCGGGCGATGTGATCCCCGGGGATAGGGCAGGGCTGACGCTGTGTGACGCGACATCTGCCGCCTTTGCGCAGGATCTGCCATGGGACAAGCTGGATGTGACCACGTTCTCTTGGCAGAAGGTGATGGGCGGCGAAGCGGCCCATGGGATGTTGATCCTGTCGCCCCGCGCTGTGGAGCGGCTGGAAAGCTACACCCCTGCATGGCCCCTGCCCAAGATTTTCCGCCTGACCAAAGGTGGCAAGCTGATCGAAGGCATCTTCAAGGGCGAGACGATCAACACGCCGTCGATGCTGGCGGTTGAGGATTATCTGGTTGCCCTGAAATGGGGCCGCTCAATCGGCGGCTTGGATGCGCTGATCCACCGGGCAAATGCGAACGCGCGGGCGATCTGGAATTTCTGCGCGGACAAACCCTGGATCGACAATCTGGCGGTGGATAAGGCGACGCGGTCGAATACGTCCGTCTGTCTGAAATTCACCGATGATCGGATTGCCGATGGTGCTGCCTTCGCCAAGGCAGTCGCCAAGCGGCTGGAGGCCGAGAATATCGCGCTGGATATCGGTGCGTATCGCGACGCCCCCGCGGGCCTGCGCATCTGGTGCGGGGCGACGGTCGAGACCTCGGATATCGAGGCGATGCTGCCCTGGCTGGAATGGGCGTTTGAGGCCGAGATTGCCAATCAATAAATACCCGTCCCGGGCCTGACCCGGGACCTCAACCGAGAGGCCCCTGGTCAAGCCCGGGGCGCGTGTAGGATCTTTCAAAGGAGCGTGCCACATGGCCCCCAAAGTACTTATCTCTGACAAACTGTCTGACGCCGCTGTGCAGATTTTCAAGGATCGCGGCATTGACGTGGATTTCCAGCCTGATCTGGGCAAGGACAAGGACAAATTGCTGGAAGTCATCGGCCAGTATGACGGTCTGGCGATCCGCTCTGCCACCAAGGCGACCGAGAAAATCATCGCCGCCGCCGATAATCTGAAAGTCATCGGGCGTGCCGGTATCGGCGTGGACAATGTGGACATCCCCGCCGCATCCAAGAAGGGGATCATCGTGATGAACACCCCCTTCGGCAACTCCATCACCACTGCGGAACACGCGATTTCGATGATGATGGCCGTCGCTCGGCAAATCCCCGAAGCCAACACCTCAACCCATGCAGGAAAATGGGAAAAGTCGCGGTTCATGGGGGTCGAACTGACCAACAAGACGCTGGGCGTGATTGGTGCCGGTAACATCGGCTCTATCGTGATTGACCGCGCACAGGGGCTGAAGATGAAGGTTGTGGCCTACGACCCATTCCTGTCCGAGGACCGCGCAGTCGAAATCGGTGTGGAAAAGCTCGAACTGGACGATCTGCTCGCCCGCTCTGATTTCATCACGATGCATGTGCCGCTGACCGATCAGACAAAGAATATCCTGTCAGCTGAAAACATCGCCAAACTCAAGAAAGGCGTGCGCATCATCAACTGCGCGCGTGGCGGGCTGGTTGACGAGGCTGCCCTGGCCGAGGCGCTGAAATCCGGCCATGTGGCCGGGGCCGCATTTGATGTCTTCGCGGTGGAACCTGCCACCGAAAGCCCGTTGTTTAACCTGCCGAACGTCGTCGTGACCCCACACTTGGGCGCGGCCACAACCGAAGCACAGGAAAACGTGGCCCTGCAGGTGGCTGAACAGATGTCGGATTATCTGCTGACAGGTGCTGTGCAAAACGCGCTGAACATGCCGTCCGTTACGGCAGAAGAGGCCAAGGTCATGGGGCCATGGATCAAGCTGACCGGCCATCTGGGCAATTTTATCGGCCAGATGACGGACGAACCGATCAAGGCGATCAACATCCTGTTCGACGGTGAAGCGTCAGAGATGAACCTGAAGGCGCTGACGGCGGCCACTATTGCCGGCATCATGATGAAGGCCAATCCCGACACCAACATGGTCAGCGCACCGGTGATCGCCAAGGAGCGGGGCATCAAGGTGTCGACCACGAAACAGGATCAGTCCGGTGCCTTCGAAGGCTACGTGAAAGTCACCGTTGTCACCGAAAAGCGCGAAAGATCAATTGCGGGCACTGTCTTCAGTGACGGCAAGCCGCGGTTCATCCAGATCAAGGGCATCAACATCGATGCCGAGGTCGGTGCGCACATGCTATATACTACAAACGAAGACCGCCCGGGCATCATCGGTACGTTGGGCATGACGATGGGCCAGAACAACGTGAACATCGCGAATTTTACGCTAGGCCGATCCGAGGCACATGGAGAGGCGATAGCGCTGCTTTACGTGGATGAACCCGTACCTGCAGCCGCCATAAAGGCGCTTGAGGCGACAGGTCTGTTCCAGCAGGTCAAACCACTGACGTTCAACGTCTAGGTGGGAACGCCTGCGCCCATCTACGCCATCGGCGATATCCATGGCCAGAAAGCCATGCTCGATCACGCGCTTGCGCTGATCGAGGCCGATGGCGGTACGGATGCGAAGGTCGTGTTTTTGGGCGACTACACCGATCGCGGGCCGGATAGCCGGGGGGTGGTCGAAACTCTGATCAGGGGCCGCGATTCGGGGCGCAACTGGACCTTTATCAAAGGTAATCACGATCGCATGTTCACCCGATTTGTCCGGGACGGAACCGAACACGATCCGCGGGTACAGTCAGGCATCAGCTGGCTGAACCCGCGTTTGGGTGGATCGACCACGCTCGCCTCTTACGGGTTGGACGGCGTGATGCACTTCGCGGCAGAGCGGATTGACGGGCGCGAGCATCTCGCGCAGTTCGAAGGTGACGCAGGCTGGATCGACAAGGACGCATTAGCCGCTGCCGCCAGGCAACATGTCCCACCTTCACATCTGGAGTTTCTTGAAGCGCTGCCGCTGCTTCACCAGACCGATGATCTGATCTTTGTGCATGCTGGCCTACGGCTGCAACTGCCTCTTGAATGGCAGGACCCCGAAGACCTGATCTGGATTCGCGACGATTTCCTCAAGAATACCGAGGAATTCGGCAAGCTGATCGTCCACGGACATACAGCGCTCGACCACCCACAACACCACGGCAACAGGGTCAATCTGGATGGCGGTGCCGGTTATGGAAGACCGCTGGTCCCCGCCGTCTTCGAAGGGCGGGACTGCTGGCTGCTAACAGACAATGGACGCACGCCGCTGAAACCGTAGGATGGGTGATCTCACCCATCACATGCTAGGCCAGCCGCCATTTCGTCGCCCGTTTTTCGAATAGATTGATGATCGTCCACTCCAGCGCCAGAATGAACAGCACAAAGCTAAACGCATAGGCCATGACATAGCCGATCTCGAATAGCTGGAAATACAGGTGGATCTGAAAACCGATCCCGTTGCTGCGTCCCAGAAATTCGACCACCAGCACGATTTTCCAGATGATCGCCAGCCCGTTGCGGGTGCTGGAGGCGATAAAGGGCCAAAGCTGAGGAAGAACTACGTGCCGGACATGTGTCATCCGGCCCATCCGGAAAGACCGGGCCATATCTTCAAGCTGCGGATCAAGCGCGCGGGTCCCTTCGCGGATTGTTACGGCTACCATTGCGGTTTTGTTCAACGCCACGGCGGTGATGGCGGCCACTTCGTTCAGCCCGATCCAGAGATAACATAATACGATCACCACAAGTGCGGGGATGTTCAGAAATACCACCAACCAAGCGCCGAACCAGCGGTCCAGCGTTTCATTGCGCCCCATCGCAAACCCGATGATCAGCCCGAATGTCATCGCCAACCCAAAGGCCGCCGCGACCCGCCAGATCGTTGCCATCATGTGATGGGCCAGTGCGCCGGACGCGGCCTCTGTCCGGGCGATCTCCCAGACCGCGCGCGGGGTCGGCAGCACTGTGGGGTCCGCCCGCAGCCAGGCAAGGACGGTCCAGACGACAATCAGCCCCATCAGGGATATTGCCGTGATTGTGCCATTCATTTGCGGTGATGTGCCAGTCATGGCCGTACCCTGTCACGAAACTGCATATGATCCCAATGCCAAACCGCGCGCCTCATACCTAAGTCGCATAGGCTCTCCGACAGGCCCCGCTTAGAGTTACGCCATGCGCGTTCTGCTGGGTCTTGTGTTCCTTGTCCTGCAAACGGTGGCCAGCCTTGCTGCGCCACTGGATCGTGATGTGCTTGCGCCAATGATCGTGCCGCCCATGTCACTGGGTGAACGCCTGAATGACCAGGGTGTCTGGCAGCTTTTGAACTCTGGCGGGGCAGAGGCGGGTTTTGTGTTTGAAACCGAACCGATGGCCCCCTTGCCAGGCTTTTCGGGCGCGTCAATCAACATGCTGGTCGTGCTTGATCTGGATGGGCGATTTCTGGATGTCAAACTGATCTCGCATAACGAACCGATCTTTGTGTCCGGTCTGGGCGAGGCGCCGTTTCACAAGTTTTTCGAGCAATATCGCGGCCATTCGATTTCGGACACGCTGGTTGTGGGCAACCCCTATGGCAGCGGGGGTGATGGCTCTGCTCTTGTGTATCTCGACGGGGTGACAAAGGCGACGGCGTCGGTACGGATCGCGCATGAAAGCATTCTTGCGGCGACGCTGAAGGTCGCGCGCGAAAAGATGGGCGGGATCGCAACCGGGCCGCCCGCCTATCCTGATCCGGATTATCGCGAGGATCTGACATGGGCCGATCTGATTGATCAGGGGCTGGTGGTCCGCCGCACTGTGACCAATGCCGAAATGGACGCTGAATTTGCCGGCACGATCTGGGAATTCGACGATCCCGACGGCCGCGCCGACCCCGACGGGACCTATCTGGACCTGTGGGTCGTCGATATCGGTCCTCCATCAATCGCACAGGCGGTGCTGTCCGACGGCACGTTGCAGGAATTGCAGGATTTCATGGCCATCGCGACCACGGATGAGCCGGTACTGGTCATTGAGACCGCCCGCCACGGGCTGGTGACGGATGATTTCGTGCGCAATACCTCGCCCGATCTGATCAGTGCCGAACAGGGCGGTTTTCCCATAGCCTTTCGCGATGCGGATATCTTTATTCAGTTGCATCCCGACCTGCCAGAGGCACTGCATGAAGGTACCGCCCTGATCCTGCGCACCGACCGCAGGCTGGGCTTTGATCCGACCTCCGAATGGACACTGAACGTCAAGGGGCTGCGCGAACATGGCGTGTTCCAGCCCGAGATCGGATCGGTGAATATTGCAACCACGCTATCCTCAGACCCGCGTTTCTTCAATCGACCAGAGGTGGTCACACCCCGCCCGCCTTGGGTGGATGCGTTGTGGAACCGTGCGGCTGATCTGGCGGTTCTGGCCGTGTTTCTGGTGGGGTTGATCGCGGTGCTGGGCTGGCGTTTGAACCGGCTGGCGGGACATCGGCATTTCACACCGATCCGGTTGGTGACACTTGCCTTTGTCACCGTCTTTATCGGCTGGTGGGGACAGGGGCAGTTGTCTATCGCAACGCCGCTCGCGGTGATCCGCACGGCGTTCGAAGGGGGCAGTTTCGCCTTCCTTCTATACGATCCGTTTTCACTGCTGATCTGGGGGGTCACGATTTCGGGCTTCGTGCTGTGGGGGCGTGGGTTGTTCTGTGGCTGGCTGTGTCCGTTTGGCGCGTTGCAGGAGTTTGCCCATCACATTGGCCGCGCCCTGCGCTTGCCACAGATTGAACCGTCAGAGACGTGGGACAACCGCCTGAAATGGTTGAAATACGCGGTTCTGGCCGCGCTGGTGGCGCTGATCTTCACCGCCCCTGCGCGGTTGGACAAGGCGATTGAGGTTGAGCCATTCAAGACTGCCATCACCACCTTCTTTATCCGGGAATGGTATTACGTGGCCTATGCGGTGGGCCTGCTGTTGTCCTCCATGGTGCTGTTCAAAGGGTTCTGTCGCTATGTCTGTCCGTTGGGCGCGGTCATGGCGATTGGCGGTTTGATACGGGGACGGGACTGGATCGCACGGCGCGCGGAATGTGGTTCACCCTGTCAGCTGTGCAAGGTGAAATGCAGCTACGGGGCGATCAAGAAAACAGGCGAGATCCAGTATTCCGAGTGTTTCCAATGCCTTGATTGCGTGACAATCCACGACAGCGCAGACCAATGCGTGCCGCTGATCCTGGCAGGCAAGAACGGCAGGTCGTTGCAAAAGGTGGCTGCATGACACTGTCCCGGCGGCGTTTCCTGACGATCAGTGCCGCGATGGCGGCGACCCCGGTCTGGGCGCAGACCCAGTCATGGCAGGGCCATGCCTTTGGGGCCGATGTAAGCCTGACGATCAGGGGCGGTGCGCCGGACATGCTGCCGCAGATACGCGAGTTGCTGACTGACCTTGAACATTTGTTCAGCCTTTACGACCCCGCGTCAGCCTTGGTGCGGTTGAACGATGCGGGTGAATTGCCACACCCCGCAGCCCCATTTACCGCGCTGATGGCCACGGCGGCGCAGGCCCATGTAATGACCGACGGGTTGTTTGACCCCTCTGTGCAACCCCTATGGCGTGCCGTGTCCGAAGGGGGCGATGTCGATGCAGCACGCGCATTGGTTGGCTGGGGCAAGGTGCACTGGGACGCGGACGGCGTGCAGTTGGGTGCCGGTCAGGCGCTGACGTTGAACGGTATTGCCCAAGGCTTTGCAACCGATCTGGTGGCAGAGCATTTAGCGGCGCAAGGGCTGACCGAGGTGTTGGTGAATATCGGCGAATATCGCGCCCTGGGCGGGCCGTGGCGTTTGGGGATCAGCGATCCTGTGCATGGTCAATTGGGTATGCGGACGCTGGAACGCGGCGCGATTGCCACCTCCAGCCCGTCCGCGATGCAACTGGGCGATCAGACACATATCCTGCATCCCGATGCCAGACCGCGTTGGTCAACCGTCTCGGTCGAGGCCAGAACCGCGGCCTTGGCTGATAGCCTGTCAACCGCGCTGTGCCTTGCGCCGCGCGAGCTGATCGAACAGGTGCGCGCGCAGGACGGCGTGCGGCGGATTACTTTGGTTGATTTCGAAGGGAACCTGACCAGCCTGTAATCCAGGCTGGTCCGCGGTGCGATTGCGCAGCCGTCAGCTTATGTTGCCTTAGGTTGGTTGCCCGGGGCACGGCCTCTTCGAAATCGCTACCTTTGCGCCGGAACCGGCCCATCGCACCAGTTCACATCTTTCCGACCGTGCACTTGTTGATATCAGGGATCTACCGCGTTGAGACTGATCCCACCGACAAGCGCTGCATCATCGGTGTTGCCAGCAAATGCAGCGGTGATGCCGTTGACACCAATGATGCCATCAAGTTCTGCGGTCACACCGCCATATGTCACGCTGCCCCCAAGCCCGGTCCCTGCGAAAGTGCCGCTAACAGATAGATCATTACCACTATCACCAGTGCCCATACCAGTGACGGTCCCTGTGTCAAATGTTGCGGTCAGATCCAGCAATCCGCTGTCACCATTGATTTCAAAGCCGTTTCCATCGCGCTCGCCCAAATCAAGGTTGAACACTCCACTGTAGTCGACGGTGCCTGCTGTGATTTCGACACCACGGTTGACGCCAGGATTTACGCCAGCCACCCCGAACACTTCATCGGTACCTTCAAGAATACCCATCGACGTGCTGATGTTGTTGACTTGTCCACCTGAAAAATCGCCACGGTCAGCAAATATAATGGTCGAGAACCCGCCACCGGCGTCGGGTGTACGAATGTCCGATGAAAATGTCAGTGGTTCAGTCGGTGTGTCCGGTGTATCCGTGTCAGAGCTTGAGCCACAAGCAACGAGCAGGGTCGTGGCAAAAGCGGAAGGAATGAGACGTCGAGATTGCATGGAGTTCTCCTGATAGCATGAAGTCTCGACGTATGCATAATGAAATGCGTTGCTACAAGGCGAAAAAAAGCGAATTTGTTTTTACAGCTGACCTTCGCTCATCACCAATGGGTAAGCATCCAACTGCACGCGTCATGTCGCTCTTGTATCGCTGGATTCCCATTCCGCCGAGGTAAGCGAGTGTGCAGACGAATATGCAGACGCCAATAAACCAACGCATTTAGGGGTCTCATCTTAGCTGACCCTCAGTGGGGTGTCGGTAAGTCAATGCGTAGCGTAGCTTTTTGGATGTCAGGCGCTGGACAATCGCCAGCGCCCGTTGATCATTCACATGGCTGCCGCAACGGCCCGCCCGGTCATCACCTTAACCAAGTGGGCACGGTATTCCGCACTGCCATGCAGGTCGTTGATCAGGTCGTCTGCGGATACGCTCAGATCTGCAATCGCATCGGCTGAGAAATTCCCAGACAGCGCCTCTTCTGCTGCGCTCCAGCGATGTACGCCTTCATTCGACGCACCTGTCACGGCAACCCGCACCCCATCGCTGTATTTGGCGACAAACACGCCGACCAGCGCAAAGCGCGAGGCGGGTTGGACGAATTTCTGGTAATTCGCCTTTTCTGGTACGGGGAAGGAGACTGCTGTGATGATTTCACCTTCCTCAAGGGCGGTCGTGAACATCCCTTGGAAATAGTCATCAGCCGCGATCTGCCGCTTGTTGGTGATGATCGTGGCCCCTGACCCAAGCGCCGCCGCCGGGTAGCAGGCCGCCGGGTCATTATTGGCAAGCGAGCCGCCGATCGTGCCACGATTGCGCACAGCAGGATCACCGATATTGGCTGCCAGATCAGCCAATGCAGGGTACGTTCCCCCAACCTGACTGGCTACAGTCGCATGCGTAGTCGCGCCGCCGATGCGGATGTTGCCCGCTTCGGAGGCCACGCCTTGCATCTCGGTCACGCCGCTGAGCGAAACCAGTCTGGACGGCGCCGCAAGCCGTTGTTTCAGCGTGGGGATCAGGGTTTGCCCGCCCCCCAGCGCCTGTGCGTCTTCGGTCCCCAAAGCGGCGACCGCGTCGGCCACGGAAGCCGGGCGTTCGATGTCAAATGCATACATGTCCGCTCTCCTTACTTAAGCGTTGTTCATGGCTGACCACACGCGGTGCGAGGTCATGGGCATGTCGATATGGGTGACGTTCTTGCCGCCCGATTGCAGGGCGTCGATCACTGCGTTCACGACCGTTGGCGGGGAGCCGATGGCCCCGGCCTCACCACAGCCTTTCACGCCCAAGGGGTTGTGCGTGCAGGGATTTCCCTTGCTGTGATCGACGATGTAGAAGGGCAGATCGTCCGCGCGCGGCATAGTGTAGTCCATGTAGCTGGCCGATAGAAGCTGTCCGTCTTCATCATAGGTCGTGTTTTCAACCAGCGCCTGACCAATCCCCTGACCAAGCCCGCCATGGACCTGACCAGTGACAACCATCGGGTTGATCACATTGCCGAAATCATCCACTGCGGTCATCCGATCCACCCGCACCTTGCCGGTTTCAGGGTCAACCTCAACCTCGCAGCAATAGGCGCCAGAGGGGTAGGTAAAGTTGGCCGGATCGTAGAACGCCGTTTCCTCCAGCCCCGGTTCGATATCTTCAAGCGGGAAGTTGTGAGGGATGTAGGCCTTTAACGCGACCTCACCAAAGCTGACCGATTTATCGGTGCCCGCCACGCTGAACACACCGTCCTTCAGCTCGATATCCGCGTCAGAGGCCTCGAGCATATGGGCTGCGATCTTCTTAGCCTTGTTAATGATCTTCTCGGTCGCCCGCACCACGGCAGAACCGCAGACAGCCAGCGAACGGGACCCATAGGTGCCCATACCGAACGGGATCTTGGATGTGTCGCCATGCACGATGTCGATGCTTTGCGGATCAATCCCCAGCATCTCGCCCACCACTTGCGGGAACACGGTCTCATGCCCTTGCCCATGGCTGTGCGCGCCTACCATGACAGACAGGTTACCCGTGGCATTCACGCGCACCGTCGCCGCATCGTAAAGGCCAACGCGGGAGCCAAGCACACCGACAAGGTTCGACGGCGCAATCCCGCAAGCCTCGATATAGGCGTTCACACCAAAGCCGCGTAGCAGGCCCTTGGCCTTGGATTCCTTGCGTCGCGCTTCGAAGCCCGCTTTGTCAGCGACCTTTTCCATCTGGTCCATCAGAGCGTCGTAGTTGCCGCTGTCATATTCCAGCCCGGCGGCCGAGGCGAAGGGATACTGATCCGGCTTCACAAAGTTCTTCCGACGCAGTTCAATCGGGTCCATGCCGATTTCACGCGCGGCCTTGTCGATCACGCGTTCCAGCGAATACGTGGCCTCTGGCCGGCCTGCGCCGCGATAGGCGTCAACGGGGGCAGTGTTGGTGAACACGGCCTTCACGTTCACATAGACCAGCGGCACGGTGTAGTTCCCGGCCATCAGCGTGCCATGCAGGAAGGTCGGTGTCGCGGTCGAGAAGTTCGACAGATATGCGCCGACATTGGCCATGGTTTCGGTGCGGAAGGCGAGGAAGTTACCCTCTTCATCCAGTGCCAGTTCGATCTTCGTCACATGGTCGCGGCCATGGGCGTCGGTCAGGAACGCCTCCGTCCGGTCAGCGGTCCATTTGACGGTGCGGCCGAGTTTCTTGGCCGCCGCCAGCACCAGAGCTTCTTCGCCGTAGTGATAGATTTTGGAGCCGAAACCGCCGCCCACGTCAGGCGCAATCACCGTCAGCTTGTTCTCGGGGATGCCCATCACGAAGGCACTGATCAGCAGCCGCGTCAGGTGTGGGTTCTGACTGGTGGTGTGAAGGATGTATTCATCAGTTCCCGGGTTGTAGTGGCCGATGGAACAACGCGGTTCCATCGCGTTGGGGACCAGACGGTTGTTGACCAGTTCCAGCGTCGTCACGTGATGCGCGTTCTTGATCGCCTCATCGGTGGCGGCGCGATTATCCTCGATCCAGCCCCAGTCAAAGCACTGGTTGGTGCCGATTTCATCATGCACATAGTGATCTGCAGCAAGCGCGTCTTTCATGTTCACGATGGCAGGCAGTTCTTCGATATCGGCTTCAATCGCCTCAACCGCATCGCGGGCCTGTTGCACCGTTTCGGCGATTACAGCCGCATAAGCATCACCCACATGGCGGACCTTGCCATGCGCGAGCACTGGTCGTTTGGGTTCATGCATCGGTGTGCCGTCGCGGCTGTTGATCAGCCAGCCAGCGGGGTTTCCACCCACTTCGGCGAAGTCTTCACCTGTAAAAATGGCAAGCACGCCAGGCATGGCGGCGGCGGCGGATGTGTCGATAGATTTGATTTTGCCATTTGCGACGGTTGAGCGGGCAAAAACCGCGGCGCATTCGCCTTGGGTTTGAATATCGTCCGTGTACTGACCGCGCCCGGTCAGGAAACGAACATCTTCGCGGCGCGTTGTGGCCGCGCCAATTCCGGTATCTTTGGGCATCTGTTCCTCCCTCTGGGGCGCAATTTTTCCAGAAAAATTGCAGGACCCCAAAATTTTCTAGAAAATTTTGTTACTCGGCAGCGATGGCAGAGACATCCTGACCGGACGCCGCCATGATCGCCTTGACGATGTTGTGGTACCCGGTGCAGCGGCAGATATTGCCTTCGAGATATTCCCGGATTTCGGCCTCGGACGGCTTTGGATTGTCCTTCAGCAACGCCGCAGCCGACATCACCATACCAGGCGTACAGAACCCACATTGCAGACCGTGGTGGTCCTGAAACGCCTGCTGGATCGTGTTGAGAGAGCCATCCGCATTCGCCTGCCCCTCGATCGTGGTGACATCTGCGCCATCAGCTTCCAGCGCGAACATCGCGCAGGATTTTACAGCCTCGCCATTCACATGCACGACGCAAGCCCCGCACTGCGATGTGTCACAGCCAATATGCGTGCCCGTCAGGCGTAAATCCTCGCGCAGGAAGGACGACAGCAAGGTCCGCCCCTCTACGTCACCGGAAACTGATTTTCCGTTGACCGTCATCGTTACTTTGGTCATCCCATCCTCCCTATGGATATCGCTGATGCCGGGTCAGGCGCGCCGTAGCTTGCTGAACCAGCCTTTTTTCTTGGTCTCTTCGGTGTCGGCATCGTCATCTTCGCTTGGTGGCTCCACGGCCTCCTGAAAATTGGCGAAGAACTGATCGGCCATTTTCTTGGCAAAGCCGTCAATGATCCGCGATCCAAGCTGGGCGAGCTTGCCGCCCACTTTTGCCTCGACATCATATTCGAGGATCGTCGTGTCGCCCTCGGCGGTCAGCCGGACATTCGCGCCGCCCTTGGCAAATCCGGCCGGGCCGCCCTTGCCCTCGCCACTGATGGTCAGGCTTTCATGCTCGACCCGGTCGCTGATGGCGACGGCGCCCTTGAACGTGGCTTTTACGGGGCCGACCTTTTGCGTCACTGTCGCCTCAAACCCTTCGTCGGCGGATCCTGACATTTCAGTACATCCCGGCACACATGCCTTCAGCACCTCCGGATCAAGAAGCGCGGCCCAGACAGTGGCAACATCAGCATTGATTGTGCGGCTTCCGGTTAAATTCATGGTCTCATCCGTTTCATTTCAAAAGGCAGACTAGGGACCAGAGCGGCATTACGATATGCGACCAAGGGCCTAGTCCGGTTTCATCTTTCGGGTTCCTGAAAGCTCAGCCCGTAATTTGCGTAGATAGCAGCGATCCGACCGTCCTGCAGCGCATAGTTCACAGCATCGTCCACGGCATAGGACAACGGACGGTATCGAAAATTCACCGCAACACCCAGTGTCCATTTGCTGACTGCAAATCCAGCCAGCGGTGGCTGATGCACTGCGCTGGTATCGGATAATCCATGCTCCAACTGGCCCAGCGGGCCCATCGCGGCCATGACCTCCCCGGCATTCAGGGCCTTCATCGCGTCAGCCATCGTCGGGAAGTGATGCACGTTTCCTGCCAGTTGCCCACCCGCGAAAGAGGCGAGGTAGAAATCCGCGATAGAGTCATTTTCCACCCCGACAGTGTCGTAGCGAAAATAGGCAGGCACCGGTTTTTCGTCCGGATAGCTGGCCTTGTCATAAGCGATGGCGATGGATTCAGCGGCATACTGGCCAGTGAAAACCACCTGTTCGACCCGGCATTTAAAGCTGGAATCGTAAGGGACCCGCATCATCACATTGGACACGCGCCCGCTGATCAACGGCCCCTTCCAGATGTTGTTGCGCAAATCCGCCTCTAGCGTCTCGCCCGCATCGACAAAATTGAACCGTGCCTTGACCCCCAGATCCTCGGCGATCAGCCGGGCAATCTCAACATCGACACCGCGTGGCTGGCCGCCTTCCTCCCAGGAATAGGGGGGGAAGTCTTCGTAGACCGCGAAAAGCATGTGACCCTGGTCCTGGATCTGGTCCAGTTCCTGCCCGACGATGTCGCGCCCCACATTCTGCGGGCGCTGCTGCGGGGTGTAGTCGGCACATGGATCGTCGGCATGGGCCTGTCCAGCCGTGAACAGGGCCAAAATCAGAAAGAAGGACCGCAGGATCAACGCCGCCCCCTATTGCGCAGCGGATAAACCGATAGTCAGCGTTTCGGCCGCAGCGGCGTAAGCGGCGGGCGTGCCATCAATCAGGTTTGCCGCACGAAAGGCCACGCTATCGGCAACCGGCGCGCCAGATATCGTTGGAATCTCGACCGCGATCTCTGTCAGCCGCGCCTTGAGCGCATCCGGATCAGCGCCCGAGGCATCCGTGGCATAGCCCTTGATCTGGTCACGCAGGCTGGCCAGTTCACCGACAAACTGGCCCATTACCTCGTCATCGGGGCGTGTTTCTATGTAAGTCCGTATGGCCCATGCCGCATCCTGACCCAGCAGATCGCCAAAGGCTGGCATTTTGGTGATCCCATTCTGGGTGAAGCCATCGCGAAAGCGTTCGACATACCATTCGTCGTCATAATCCGCCGCCTGCAGCAACCGCAAATCTGGCGCAAGCCCACCCGAAACAACCTCAAGCCCGTGACACCGTGCGCAGTTCTGGTTGTAGCCGGACGCGCCAATCTCAAGCGCCTTCAACCAGACCTCTTCGCCGGCGGTTTCAGCACGGTACGGGTTTTCGGCCAGCCATTCATCACCTGTTTCCGGCAGGCCGGTTGTATCCACTGCTTGCGGGGCCACGTCGCCATGGGCGTTCACAAAAGTGGCAGTCGCCAGAATGGCTGCGATTGTCAGGCCGTGTCGCAAGGTTGATTTGTGCATCTGTCCAGTCTCCAAACGGGGCATATCGTGGTTCGCCGCAATCTTAGGCACGTGTCCTTTGCTGGTGATATTGGACCTTGGTTGGGTATGTGGGAAAACCAAGACCAAGGTCGTATTCGACCCCGCATCATCGGTTTGTTAGCGTGGTGCCTATGGGGAGAAATTTGCTTATCGCGACAGTGATCGGGGCGTGCGTCGGGTCGACAGCTCAGTCTGACGTCGCGTTGAATATCGGCTATTTGTCGGTGTTCGAACCACAACCGCCCACATTGTCCAACCTTGATCCGGAACCTGCAGATATCGGGCTTGCCGGTGCCCTGACGGGTTTGAGCGACAACGCCACAACGGGCCGGTTTCTGGGGCATACCTACACTTTGACAGATGTGATCCTGCAAGAAGGCGACGATCCGTTGGCTGCTGCCGCTGATCTGTTCGCCGAGACCCGATTTCTGATCGTGGATGCCCCGGCAGAGACGCTTCTGGCAATTGCTGATCTACCCCAAGCACAGGATGCGCTACTTTTTAATGCCACCGCCGGCGATGTCGATCTGCGCCGCGATGGCTGTCGTGCAAATGTGCTGCACACCGTGACTTCCGATGCCATGCGGACCGACGCGCTGGCGCAGATATTTGTGAAACGCCGTTGGGACGATCTGGTGATGATCACCGGCACCCATCCGCAGGACGTGGCCTATGCCGACGCCATGCGCGCCAGTCTGACCAAGTTCGGGTTGGCTCTGTCAGGAGAAAAGACCTGGGCCTTTGACGCCGACATGCGCCGTGCCGCCGCGCAAGAGGTGCCGCTGTTTACACAAGAGCTGGGTGATTATGATGTGTTGGTCGTGGCAGATGAGCTGCACGATTTTGGGCGCTACATCCTTTACAACACGTGGCAGGCGCGGCCTGTCGCCGGGTCCGAAGGCCTCACGGCCGTGACGTGGTCCCCTGTGATCGAACAATGGGGTGCGGCCCAACTACAAAGCCGGTTTGAAGAGGCGCATTCCCGCGACATGACCAGCCAGGATTATGCCGCATGGGCTGCGATGCGCACGTTGGGCGAGGCGGTGACGCGGACAGATGCGGCGGATGTGCAGACCTTGCGCGATTACATCCTGTCTGACGACTTCGAACTGGCAGGGTTCAAAGGCCGCCCTCTGACCTATCGCGACTGGAACGGGCAGTTGCGCCAACCCATCGCCATCGCCCACCCCCGCGCATTAGTGGCGCAGGCCCCGCTTGAAGGGTTTCTGCATCAGACGAACGAACTCGACACCCTTGGGCTGGACCGCCCGGAAAGCAATTGTGAGGCCTTTGAATGATTCGCACCGCAACCTTGATCTGTGGTTTACTGGTATCCCCTGTTTGGGCTGGCGAAATCTGGGTGACCAATGAAAAGGACGACACGGTCTCGATCATTTCAACCGAAACGCTGGAGGTGATCCAGACCTATCCCACCGGGGAGCGCCCGCGCGGGATCACGTTTTCCAAGGATTACAGCGTCGTCTATATCTGCGCATCCGACAGCGATGCGGTGCAGGTGATGGACCCGAACACGGGCGAAATTCTGCATGATCTGCCTTCGGGCGAGGACCCTGAGCAATTTGTGCTGCACCCCAATGACCGGCATCTTTATATCGCTAATGAAGACGATGCGATTACCACCGTGGTCGATACCGAAACCCGCCGGGTGATTGCGCAAATCGATGTGGGGGTGGAACCCGAGGGGATGGCTGTATCACCCGATGGAAAGATCGCGATTACGACCTCTGAAACCACCAACATGGCCCATTGGATCGACACCGAAACGCAGGAACTGTTCGCCAACACACTCGTGGACAGCCGCCCGCGCCATGCTGAATTCGTAGCCGAAGGCACCCAGCTTTGGGTCAGTTCCGAAATCGGTGGGACGATCACGATTTTCGACGTGGCCGACCAATCCGAGATCGGCAAGATCGATTTCGAAGTGCAAGGCGTGCATCCCGACCGCGTGCAACCCGTGGGTTTCGAATTCACAGCCGATGAAAAGACCGCCTTTGTGGCGCTCGGCCCGTCAAATCATGTAGCTGTCGTGAATGCTGAAACCTTCGAAGTTGAGGACTATATCCTTGTCGGCCGCCGGGTCTGGCACATGGATTTCAACGGCGACAAGACGCAGTTGTTCACGACCAATGGTGTGTCCGGCGATGTTACCGTCATCGATGTCGCTTCGCGGACGGCCGTGAAGACGATCAAAGTAGGCCGCTTTCCGTGGGGTGCGGCCTATCGTCCGACAGAATAAGGAACATCCGATGAAAATTGTCACTTATGCGGCTGCTTTCACCTTGGCTGCGGTGCCTACATTTGCCGACAATGCGGTACGGTCCTTTGGAGCCGCCGGTATTTTGTCAGGCAGCAACAAACAAGACCTGCCTCCGATCATTCTTTCAGCGGGTGAGCCCTTGTCCAGCGAACCTTGGTTCCTGAAATCCGGCACCTATTATGAATTCGAAATACAGGGCGATGGCAGTCAGGAGCTGGCACTGGTCGGCCCTGAGTTCTTTCGCGCGATCTGGATTGATGAAATCGTGGTCGAAGGTCTGGAAATCCGCCCGCTTGGGCTTGATAGCGTGGAATTTGATGAAGCGGGCGAGATGGAGATTGGCTTTGTCGCAATCAAACCCGGACAGTACTATATGCGCATACCCGGTACGACCGGCGAAACGCAACGGATTGAGATTACCATCGAATGAATGGCATTCGCGTCGCTGGCCTGACCTATCGCTATGGCGCAAAAACGGCGCTGGATGATGTCAGTTTTTCGGTGGCGCAGGGTGAGTTCTGCGCGCTGTTGGGCCCAAACGGCGCAGGCAAATCAACGCTGTTCAATCTGCTGACCCGGCTGTTCGTCGCGCCCGGCGGCCAGATCGAGATTGCAGGGCATGACTTGAACACAGCGCCGCGGGCGGCTTTGGCCAAGCTGGGGATCGTGTTTCAGCAACCCACGCTGGATCTGGATCTGACGGTGCGCCAGAACCTGACCTATTTTGCGGCCTTGCATGGGTTATCGGGCCGTGATCGGGTGCGGCGGATCGACACTGTGCTGGACCGGCTGGACATCGCGGATCGGGCGAAGGAAAAGGCGCGCACGTTGAATGGCGGACATCGGCGCCGCACCGAAATCGCGCGGGCGCTGCTGCACGATCCGGCTGTTTTGCTGCTGGATGAACCGACAGTGGGTCTGGATGCCGCAGCCCGCGCGGCCATCACGGATCATGTGCATGGGCTGGCCAGTGATGGAACAACCGTGCTGTGGGCCACGCATCTGGCGGATGAAGTACGACCGGACGACCGCCTTGTCGTGCTGCATCAGGCAAAGGTTCTCGCGGATGGTCGCGCGCGCGACGTCAGTGGTGATCGACCTCTACAACAGGCTTTCCTTGATCTGACGGCCGAACCGGCATGAGCGGTTATGTGACCGCCCTCATCGCCATCGTTACGCGCGAAGCGCTGCGGTTCTTCCATCAGCGCGAACGTTTCGTGGCTGCTTTGGTGCGTCCGCTGGTCTGGTTGTTGGTGTTCGCTGCGGGGTTCCGTGCCGCGCTGGGTTTGTCGATCATCCCACCTTATCAAACTTACATCACTTACGAGACATATATCGTGCCCGGTCTTTGCGGGATGATCCTGCTGTTTAATGGGATGCAATCATCGCTCAGCCTGATTTACGACCGGGAAATGGGGTCGATGAAGCTCTTGCTGACCAGCCCGCTGCCGCGCTGGTGGTTGTTGATGTGCAAGCTGTTGGGGGCGACGGCGATTTCCATTCTGCAGGTTTATGCATTTCTGGCAATTGCGGCGGCGTTCGGGATCGTGATGCCGGCTATGGGTTACGTGGCCGTATTACCCGCGCTGGTCGTGGCCGGGCTGATGCTGGGGTCCTTGGGTTTGTTGTTATCCAGCTTTATCAAGCAGTTAGAAAACTTTGCAGGCGTGATGAACTTTGTCATCTTCCCGATGTTTTTTTTGTCCTCGGCACTTTATCCCCTTTGGAAAATGGCAGAGTCGTCTGAACTGCTTCATGATATCTGCGCGGTGAACCCGTTCACCCATGCGGTCGAACTGATCCGCTTTGCGCTTTATCTGCAGCTTAACGGACCGGCATTGGGATGGACCGTTCTGGCCGCCGGCCTGTTCACGACTGCCGCACTGTGGGGTTATAGCCCTGAAGGCACAGGAATACGGCGTAAGGGCTGACCTATACTACGACCAATGATCGGCTGATTTATTGCGAGCGTCATGCTAATCTGCGTCCATGAAACATGTCATCGCAGTGCTCGCCCTTACCGCCACCTCCGCCTTTGCCGAGGATTTGTCCCAATACGGAACAACAAACCCGGACGAGATGACGTGGCAACGCTTCATCGAGCGCGCCGAAAACGGTGAGACGGGTATGGTCCTGTGTTCCATGGGATATGCGATGACAAAGTCCGGTGATCATACCGCCGCACGGACCCTGTTTTTGAACTGTGCCGAAGACGGCTATACCGGTGCAATGACATGGATGAGCCAGCTGGATAACAATGGGCTGGGCGCTGACTATGACCCTGACGCTGCTGCAGAATGGGATCGACGGGCGGCAGAACTGGGTGATCCGGTCGGGAAATTCAATCACGGGATCAATCTGATGCGCGGTCACGGTGTTGAAAAGAACGAAGCACTGGGGCGCCAATTCGTGGCAGAGGCGGCAGCGGAAGGTTTGCCGATTGCCCGTAGGCTTGAGGCTGCGAATTACGACCTGGACGAAGTGACACCAGACGCGGATAACTGGAAATATACCCCAGTATTCTAGCCCGAATTCTCGCTGTCGCTGATAATCTTCGCCGGTGCACCGGATAGCTTCACGATGCGATCTGCCAACTGCCGTGCCTCTTCTTCAACATGTGTGACTAGAATGGTCGTCACCCGATATGTGTCACGCAATGTCTTGAACAGCGTCATCATCTCGGTGACCAGTTCGGGGTCAAGCGACACGAAAGGCTCATCCAGCAACAACAGATCAGGATGAACCGCAAAGGCGCGTGCCAGCGAAAGGCGCCGTTGCTGCCCCAGCGACAGGCGATTGGGAAACGCATCTGCACGATCCGCCAATCCGACATCGGCAAGTACCGCATCAGCCACAGCCGCGGATGCGCCGGTTGCGATGGTGATGTTGTCGCGAACACTGCGCCACGGTAGCAAAGTGGGTTCCTGAAAAACCATCGCAACCTTGCCATCGACGCGGCACTGGCCGTCAAACGATTTTTGCAAACCGGCGAAGACCCGCAGAAGTGACGATTTCCCGATACCCGATGGCCCGACCAGAGCGACCGTCTGACCGCGTGGAACGGTAAGGCTGATATCTTGCAAGACGGTCTCACCATCATAGCGCAGCGATGCAAGCTGCAAATCAAGAACCGGCGCTGGCGCACCGGTTCCAATCTCTTCGTGTCGGCCCGTATCTGCCAGCGCCACGCTAACTGCCGCTTTGCAGGAATGTTCCTTCGGGCAGCTCTGTCGCATCACCCAAAAGCTCTGCGCCACCAAGGCTGTACATCAGTTCCAGCATACGACTGGCGGCGGCCTCATCTATGGGTCCGGGTACCGGTATCCCGGCGCGAAAGCCAGCCACGAGGGCCTCAAACTGTGCATCATTGTCTGCGTTCATATTGGGGCGCAGTCGGTCCCATTCAGCGTCATCGGTTGCCAGAATATCCTTGGCCGCGCGCGACGCCGCGGCAAAACCATTCACCAGATCAGGGTTCTCGCGCATCATTTCACCGCGCACCACATAGCCAAGCAAAGGCGTTTCAGGATCAAGCCCCAGATCGGCGGACGCTTCAGACACATCAAGCAGGGTCCGCATCCCACCGGCCGTCATTTTTGCGCCAAAGTGCCAGAAATTGATTGCAGCGCCGACTTCGCCCGAGGTGGCAGCCCCAAAAATCAGTGGTGGCGCGCCAAAGACCTGCTCCGTTTCCGCAGCAAGATCCATGTCGTGGTTTTTGGCGGCATAGGCTTGCAGGATCAGCCAGCTTTTGTCCAACGGCCCGCCTGCAATGCCAATCTGCATACCGGCCAGATCGGTCAGGTCCCTGGCGGTGCTCTCGGCAGGCACCATTATGCCGCCGACCGCCTTGGAATAGGGAATAAACACGTAATCCCTGCCCGCCGCGCGTTGCCGGGCAACCCATAGCCAGTCGGATACGATCAAATCCGCCTCGCCGCCCTGAAATGCAACCTGTGCTGCCGATCCACCTGCGACGCCCTGCACGTCAAGCTCAAAGCCCTGTGCGGCATCAAGCCCATGATGCTGGATCGTGTTCAGTTCCCAGTTAACCGTGCCGAATTTCAGGACCGCCGCGCGAAGGGTCGGTGTGTCGGCCATGCTGATCGTGGCAAAACAGATCGAAACGGCGGTACCGACGATTGATTTGATGAATGTCATAGAAGCCTCCCTGCTTGCGTATATGTTACCGATATCTGCCGACGCCGGAATACGACCAAAGGCGGGGTCTTAGGGAACACCGCTACGCTGACAAAAGCCGTTGGCATCGCCCGTAATAATCAATGACACGTTCTTGCATTGCGTCCGTGCGGTCGATGCCGCATGACGCCCACGACTTTATTTTTAGCGGAGCCAGATGATGCGCGCAGCGGATGTCGTCGCCAAACGTCTTTACGAAGCCGGGTGCAGATGGGCCTTTGGGATGCCCGGAGGCGAAGTTCTGACACTGATGGATGCATTGCAGAAGGCAGGGATCACATTCGTCTTGTGCAAGCATGAAAACGCTGCCGGTTTCATGGCGGAAGGCACCTATCACCGCACCGGTGCGCCGGGTATTATGCTGGCGACTGTCGGCCCCGGCGCTTTGAACGGCATCAACGTGATTGAGAATGCCCATCAGGACCGTGTCCCGATGATCGTGCTGACCGGATGTGTCGATGCAGATCAGGCACAAGTCTATACGCATCAGGTCCTTGACCAACCCCGGGTGTTTCGCCCGATTACGAAGGAAACATTCACCCTGAATGCGGCGGCGGCCCATGTCATTATCGACAAGGCGCTTGCAATCGCGACAGAGGGTCGCCCCGGACCGGTGCATATCGATGTACCGATTTCGGTCGCGGATGCCCCTGCTGATGGTACAGGCGTTTTGCGCAGGCCTGCGGCGGCTGTGGCCCCGGTGGGTCCAGATCTTGATCGCGCGCGGCAAGCATTGGCAGGGGCCAAACGCCCGCTGATTATCGCAGGATTGGATGCCGTCGTGGAGGGCGCCGCATCGGCGATCCAGACCGCGGCCGAAAAGTTGGGTGCGCCCGTGATCACCACCTACAAAGCCAAGGGGTTGCTACCGGAAAGCCATTCCCTGTCATTGGGTGGCGCCGGTCTGTCGCCCAAGGCTGATAGCGTTTTGTTGCCATTCGTCGCGCAGGCCGATGTCATCCTTGCCATCGGCTATGACCCGATCGAGATGCGTCCGGGTTGGCAGAACCCCTGGAACGCGGGCACGCAGATGGTGATTGATATCACCGCCGCACCGAACCATCATTACATGCATCAATCGACCCTGAATATCGTTGGCAACTGCGCAGCTTCGGTCGAAGCGATGCTGCCTGATGATCCCCTCTCCGGTGTCTGGCCCGATGGGCAGATCGCAAAGGTAAAAGCGGCCATGGCAGAGGCTTTTCCGAAGCCTGATACCTGGGGTCCGGCGCAGGTGATTGCGACCTGTCAGGATGCCTTGCCAGACGACACGCTGGCCACAGCAGATAGCGGGGCGCATCGCATCCTGTTATCGCAGATGTGGCGGTGCGGGTTTCCCCGCGCCCTGACGCAATCGTCGGGGTTTTGCACGATGGGTTGCGCCGTGCCGCTGGCTCTGGGCGCACAGATTGTTGAGCCTGATCGCACAGTCATCTCGTTTTCCGGTGATGCTGGTATGCTGATGGTCGCAGGCGAACTTGCCACGGCAGCCGAGATGGGATTGAAAACGATATTTGTCGTGTTCGTCGATGCATCCCTGGCACTGATCGAATTGAAACAGCGTCAGCGGCAATTGCCCAATAGGGGCGTTGATTTTGACCGCTGTGATTTTGCGGCCCTTGCGCGCGCCTTTGGCGGGCAGGGGCACCGGGTGCAATCGCAAGCCGAATTACAGGCGGCACTTCAGGCGGCACAGACATCAGACACATTCACCGTGATCGCAGCCGAGATTGATCGCCAATCATATGATGGGGCGTTCTAGGATGGTGGGTGCATTGGATGGGCTGCTGGTACTGGATCTATCACGCATTCTTGCTGGGCCGACCGCAACGCAACTGCTGGGTGATCTTGGCGCGACGGTCATCAAGATCGAAAACCCCAAGACGGGCGGCGACGATACCCGTAGCTGGGGGCCGCCCTCTGCGGAAACACCTGACGGCAAAAGCGACTTAAGTGCCTATTTCATGGCCGCCAACCGCAACAAATATTCGGTAGCCGCAGATCTATCGACGCAAGAGGGGCAGGCGCTGGTGCGGTCCATCGCATCGCAAGCGGATGTGGTGATCGAGAATTACAAACCCGATGGTCTGGTCAAATATGGTCTGGATCACGCCACGCTGTGTGCGGCGCATCCTGAACTGGTTTATTGCTCAATCTCAGGCTTTGGTCAGACTGGGCCAGAGCGTGACAGGGCAGGCTATGACCTGATGGCGCAAGGGTTTGGCGGGATCATGTCGCTGACAGGTGATCCGGACGGGCCGCCGATGAAGGTAGGCGTCGGGATCGCGGATGTGATGTGCGGGATGTATGCGACCATTGGCATTCTTGCCGCGCTACGCCACCGCGATGCGACGGGTGAAGGGCAACATATCGACCTTGCCCTGGTCGATAGCCAGATCGCCTGGCTGATCAATGAAGGCACAAATTTTCTGGCATCGGGGCAAGAACCGGTGCGCCGGGGCAATGCCCACCCCAACATCGTGCCCTATGATGTGTTTGCCACCAAGGACGGGCATATCATTCTGGCTGTGGGCAATGATCGGCAATTCCGCGCGTTTTGTGCGGCCATGGACCGTCCCGATCTCGCCGACGCGCCGGAATTTGCAACAAATCCGGACAGGATTGCCAACCGCGATGCGATCAGCGCGGCAATATCTGAAACACTCGCTGCACGCCACAGCGCTGAAATCCTTGAATTATTACAAAATGCAGGCGTTCCGGCGGGCCCGATCCACACCGTTGGCGAGGCATTGAACACCGCGCAGGCAAAATCACGCGGAGCAGTGCTTGACGTGCCGCATCCCGATACGGTCGCCGGTCGCGTAGAATTGCTGGGCAATCCGCTGAAATTCTCGAAGACCCCGGTGACGGTGCGCCAGCCGCCGCCGCGTTTTGGTGCGGATACGGATCGTCTTGCACAAATTCTGGGCGCGCGTCGGCGATAACTGGCGTGCGGACCCTGTGACACGGTTTCGTGATCAATATTCACGTTCCCGCGCGCTATCAGCCACGTGATGTGAGCTTTGGGTGTTGTCTCTCTAGTTTGCCGAAGACTCGAACGTTTGAAACGCCGCGCAGAGGATTACCAGAATGCTGATTGATATCGCGAACAGTGAGGTCAGCCTGACCAATCATGCCGCACTTGCCGAATGGAACGGGGTGATCCTTGGCGTGTTATCGCATGGTCAAAGCGCGCCGGTGCATCTGGGCAAGCTGCTGGAGCTTGAACCCGGTTATGCGATGGCACATGCGCTGAAGGGCCTGTCCGCCTTGATGTTGGGGCGGCGCGAGCTTTATGCCGTTGCACAAGAGGCGAGCCAGACGGCACAAACAGCGTTGCAAGCCGGTGGTGCCACAAAGCGAGAGCATCTTTGGTGCGATGCCTTGCAGGACTGGCTTGCCGGAAAGCCAAGCCACGTTGTTGCCAGGATGGAAGCCGCGCTCAAGATCAACCCCTCCGACACAATCAGCATGAAGTTGTCGCATGGTATCCGCTTTATTCTGGGTGATCATATCGGCATGCGTCAGTCGATTGAGGGCGTGATCGGCGCGCATGATGAAGACCACGCCTTGCGTGGATATGCGTTGGGCTGTCTCGCCTTCGCGATGGAAGAAACCGGCAGTTATGAAGAAGCCGAGCAGTTCGGTTTGCAAGGGCTCGACTATGCCAGCGATGATGCATGGGGTCTTCATGCTGTTGCCCATGTCTACGACATGACCCACCGCCCGACAAAAGGCATTGCACTGATTGATGACAATCTTGATGCGTGGGGCCACTGCAACAACTTCCGGTTCCATGTCTGGTGGCACAAGGCGCTGTTGCATCTGGATCAGGGTGACGTGGATCAGGTGCTCGCACTTTATGACACCAAGATCCGCAGCGACAAAACCGATGATTACCGCGACTTTTCCAATGCCAGTTCGCTGCTGTTCCGGCTTGAACTGGAAGGGATCGACGTGGGCTACCGCTGGGCGGAATTGGCCGATCTGGCCGAAAGCCGGACAAATGATGGCTGTCTGACATTTGCCGATCTGCACTACATGCTGGCACTGGTGGGCGATAACCGGTCTGATGCGGCCACCCGCCTGACCGCACGCATGGCAAAGGATGCGCATGCAGATACCGAAGTGGCCGATATCATGCGTGATCCCGGTGTTGCGATAACGCAAGGGTTAAGCGCCTTTTCGGACGGGCGTTATGGTACCGCCTTTGCCCATCTGTGGGCAGCACATCCAAGGTTTCAGACCATGGGCGGCAGCCATGCCCAACGGGACGTCTTTGAGCGAGTGACGATTGAGGCAGGCCTACGAGCGGGGTCGCTTGACGCGACCGAGGCTTTGCTGGCAAAGCGTGTTGCGCAGCGCAGAGGTGCTGTCGACAATTTTGCCGAAACCCGTTTGCAGATGATCGACGATGCGCGCAAGCTGCAAGCGGCGGTCGCAGCCGAATGATTGCGTAGAAGGTTCGCCTGATGACACTTGCCGACCCGATGTCCGCAATGCCCCATTCTACCGCGACAGCCACCGCCGCGCCGCAATCGCGCATACGCGACCCGCGGCTCGATTTCTTTCGCGGGATTGCGATGTTTATCATCCTGATTGCGCATATTCCCAATAACTGGGTCACACTTTGGATTCCGGCGCGGTTTGGGTTTTCTGACGCAACTGAAACCTTCGTCTTTTGTTCGGGTATGGCCTCGGCCATTGCGTTTGGCGCGGTTTTTCGCAGGCAGGGCTGGCTGATGGGCACGGCGCGGATCGCCTATCGGACATGGCAGGTCTACTGGGCGCATATCGCACTCTTCATCGCAATTGCAGCGACCATGGTGCTACTGACACGCATCTTTCCCGAAGGGCGTGATTATGTCGGTCAGTTGAACCTGCATCCGTTCTTCAACAGACCGCAGGAAAACCTGTTTGGCCTGTTAACGCTGACCTACGTTCCCAATTACTTCGATATTCTGCCGATGTATCTGGGAATACTGGTCTTGATCCCTGTGATGGTAGCGCTGGCCCATGTGCATGTTAGCGTGGCGATTGCGGCGTCGATCCTGTTGTGGCTGGGTGCCAATGTACTGGGTTGGAATTTCCCAGCCGAGCCATGGTCAGAGCGTGAATGGTTCTTTAACCCGTTTGGCTGGCAACTGATCTTTTTCACGGGCTTTGCGTTTATGGCCGGTTGGATCCCGCCCCCACCCAAAGACTGGCGCCTGTTCGGAATTGCAGTGGTGATTGTCGCCGTCACCGTGCCATTTGCATGGTCAAAGATATATCGTGAAATGGCGTTCTTTCTGGAATTCCGGAATGAATGGGGCTTCCTGATCCAGAAGACAGATTTTGGCATCCTGCGCTATGTCCACTTCCTTGCGACTGCTTATATCGCGTGGATGTTGGTCGGCCCAAAAGGGGCCAATATTATACCCAGTGGCAGCGGCCGGTTCTTCGCGGTGATCTGGTCCGTCATTCTGGCAGCGATCATGAAAGTCGGTCAGCAATCGCTGGCCGTGTTTATCGGGTCGATGTATCTGGCGCGTCTTTTGGGTGTGATGTTTGATCAGTTCGGGCGCAGTTATACCAGCATGGTTTGGGTCAATGCGCTTGGGTTCGCGCTGATCATTGCACTGGCTTATGGCGTCGGCTGGTTCAAGTCGCAGCCCTGGAAAAAGAGGGCCTGAACACATGCTAAGACGTGACATCCTGACCGGCCTTATGGCCCTGATGGCAAGTCCTGCGATCAGCCAAACCACATCTTTGGGCGAACCCGGCCTGCAATTGGGGGATGCCAGCCCTTTTGATGCAGACTTTGTCGTGCAACGGGCACGTGCGTTGGCAGAGCGCTCGTATAAAGCGCCCACGCGCATTCCTTCGGAATGGACGGAGATCAGTTATGATGACTATGTCTCGATCTGGTTTGATGGCCGAAATGCGCTTTGGCACCAAGAGACCGATACACCGCTAAAGGTCGATATGTTCCCGCCCGGCCTGTATTATCCGCATCCGGTTGATATCTCGGTTGTCGAAGATGGCGCAGCACGACCCGTCAAGTTCGACATGGCCGTTTTTGACAAGACCGACAAGTTTCCCGATCTGCCTATTGATGACAGTCTTGGCTATTCCGGCTTACGGCTGCGCGCCGAACTTGAGACACCTGGTATCCATACCGAATTTGCCGTGTTTCAGGGCGCATCATATTTCCGTGCCATTGGAACAGGCGATATTTACGGGATTTCGGCCCGTGGCCTGGCCATTGATACCGCCGAACCCGAGGGGGAGGAGTTTCCAGAGTTTCGCGCGTTCTGGCTGGAACGCCCCGCAGCGGGTAGCCAAACCTTTGTTTTGCACGCACTTATGGACAGCCCAAGCTGCACTGGTGCCTATACGTTCACCATCACCCATGGTCAGCCCCTGATCATGGATGTCACGGCTACGATCTTTCCGCGAGTGGCTATGCGCCATGTCGGGATTGCCCCACTGACGTCCATGTTCCAGTTTGACGAAACCAACCGCGACCGGTTCTCAGATTTCCGCCCTGCGGTGCATGATAGCGATGGACTGTTGATCCATAACGGCGCCGGAGAGACGATTTGGCGGCCGCTGGCCAATCCCAAAAACCTGCAGATCTCGGCATTCCGCGATGATTCCCCCCAAGGGTTCGGTCTGATGCAGCGCGCCCGTGAATTCAGCGATTTCGCAGATCTTTTCGCGCTTTATCACCGCCGTCCGGGGCTGTGGGTTGAACCGGGCGAGGATTGGGGACCCGGTGCCGTAACCCTGATCGAAATTCCGACAGATGATGAAGTTTACGACAACATCGTCGCCTACTGGCGACCTGATGGCGGCCTTCCGGCAGGCCAGGAACAGAAATTGAGCTATCGATTGCTCTGGGGCGATGACAGCGCGTTTGGTTCAGGCTTGCGTGTGCTGAACACCCGCATAGGTGATGCATTCGAGACCGGCATCATCGTCGCAATTGACTTTGAGAACGGGGCAGATCTGCCAGAAGACCTGAGCACTGTCGAACGGTTGATCCGCGCCAGTGCAGGCGAGGTGGATGGCGGTATCCTGCAACGCAACCCCGAAACGGGCGGCGCGCGATTGGCGTTCCGGTTCATCCCCGGTGATGCAGAACTGATCGAGTTTCGCGCGCAGTTGCGGCTGGACGGCAACCCGCTCAGCGAAATCTGGCTCTACCGATGGACACCATGAACCAAGCGCAACTTCACGTCATGCCGGATCGTGCGCCGCTTGCCATGGCCGAGCAGGATTTTCGGCAGGTGCCGTCACAACAGGCAGTACCACCAACGATGACGCGCAGCGATCATCTGTGGCGGTTCGCAGCTTTCGCGCCTGCGTTTTTGATAACTGCCATGCTGACGGTTGCAATTGTAAACTGGCTGTCGCGTGGTGGCGTTACCCTGCTGGAAGGGTTGGTTGCTACGCTGATCGCGCTGACATTTATCTGGGTTTCGCTATCGGTCAGCACCGTGGTGCTGGGTTTGGCAAAACGCGTCCTTTACCCCTATTTTGCGCGCCATACACCCGGACGAGGCGGGCCGCAGGATATTGCGCTGTTGATGCCCATTTACAACGAGGTCCCATGGGAGGTGTTCGGCAATGCCTCGGCCATGTTGATGGAACTGTCGCAGGGGCAATGCAAGGATCGCTATACGCTTTTCATCCTCAGCGACACGAATGATCCTGAAATCGCCGAACAGGAACGCAGGGCGTTCATCGCGCTTCAATCAGAGGTGTCGCCGGGCTTTGATGTCTATTGCCGCAGGCGTGCGCAAAATATCGACAAGAAGACCGGCAACCTGACTGACTGGATCCAGAACTGGGGTGCCGCATACGATGCGATGCTGGTGCTTGATGCAGACAGCTTGATGAGCGGGGCGGCGATCCGTCAATTGGCCCACGAACTGTCCGCCCATCCCGACGCCGGGCTGATCCAGAGCTTTCCGCACCTGATTGGCGCCGAAACCCTATTTGGCCGGATGCAGCAGTTTTCAAACGCGGTCTATGGCTGGCTGATGGCCGAGGGGCTGGCGGTCTGGTCGCAAAGCGAGGGGAATTATTGGGGCCACAATGCGATCATCCGGACGCGCGCCTTTGCTGACAGCGCCCGCTTGCCCTACATGCGCGGGTATCGCGGTCGGCGCGACCTGATCCTGAGCCATGACTTTGTCGAAGCGGGCATGCTGCGCCGCGCGGGCTGGTCGGTGCGGTTTCTTCCGCGTGCGGGGGGGTCGTTCGAAGAGACCCCACAGACGTTGATAGACTATGCACTGCGTGACCGGCGATGGTGTCAGGGCAATCTGCAACACCTGCGTATCCTGACCGCGCGCGGGTTTCACCCGGTCTCGCGGTTTCATCTTTTGCAAGGGGCGGTGGCGTTTCTTTTGTCGCCTGCCTGGTTCGTCGTGATCCTCATCTGGTCCTTGATCGGGGCGATGCCCGAAAGCACGGTATCCTATTTCAGTCACACAAATCCCCTGCAACCTGTATGGCCAACGGCAGAACCTATCGACGGTTTGCTGGTGCTCTTATTCATTTACACGATGCTATTGATGCCAAAGATTATCGGGACATGTGCCATGGGTTTTCGCGGGCGCACCCGCGCAGATTACGGTGGCTGGCATAATCTGGCGGGAACGGCCTTGTTGGAGATTTTCTGTTCGATCCTTTATGCGCCGGTCATGATGGTGCAGCAGACGATTGCGGTGATCTATGCCCTGTTCGGGTGGTCCCGGTCGTGGGTGCCGCAAAACCGCGCGGGGGCTGGCTATGGGTGGGGCGAGGTGTTCCGCTTTCATATCGTCGAGACGTTGACTGGCTTGGCCATGGTTATCGGCATTGTGCTGGGCGGCGTGTCACTTTGGTTGGCACCGATCGCCCTTAGCCTCGCGCTTGCCGCGCCGCTGTCAAAGCTCAGTGGGATACGGATTTCGGATCAGGCGTTTCGGTTGCTCCGCCTCGACAGCCCCCAAAACCTGCGCGAGCCGCGCGTGGCGCGCCGCGCCCGCAGCGAACGCGCCCGGATCAAGGCAATGGTTCTGGCACCCGCACAACCGGATCCGATCGCAATCGCTGCGGAGTAATCAGACAAGGACACATGTGGCCCAGCTCAGGAGCAAGCGCATTCATCAAATGCGCAATCACCTCAGGGTCTGCCCGCGCGCTATTATATAAATATTGCAGATTAATCGGACGACACTCTAAGAATCGTGACCATCGGTCGAGAGTTGGTGCAACCCCGTCAGGTCATCGTTATCGCTTGTTGGTGAATGCATGGCTCGTCACATTGTCCGGTCAGCGCCCCGCTTCGAACCAGTCCATCGCCAGTGTTGCCCAGCCTTCGGGAATGACGTGACCCCCAGGGAAAAGCGCAAATTCCAGGGCGGAGTCCGGCGCACAGTTGGTCCATCTGCGGATCAGAAATGGCCCGTCAGTGGCATATCCGTCTGGCTTTAACTGAAAACAGCCATTGGTTTCCCGCCAGATCGACATGGCATGAAAGACGTCGCCCTGAATCAGCGCTCCAACTTCGCGGCTATCCGCGCCACGCAGCACCCGCCCCTCTAGCGGGACGGTGCCGTCAGTCCAACCATGCGTGTGTAGCATCCGCACCGGACCTGCACATGTTGTTGGGTGCGGTCGCCAGAAGTTTCCCCCAATCGGTGCGTATGCAGTAAAGGCGTCGGGGGCGGCGCAAGCAAGGTACGCGGTCATTGATCCGCCGATGGAAAACCCCGACAGAATGATCCGGTCCGGGTCGATCCCGTGTCGCGCAATCGCGTCATCGCGCACGGAAATGAGAAAAGCGATCTCGTCCCGCCGCTGGGGCCTGTCGGGATGAAATGACCACGACCCGCCATTGCCTCCGGATCGCTGCAAACCCGTGGGCGCAATCACCGCATAGCCACGATCAGTAAAACTCTGCACCATGCCGGCATTGCGAAACACGCCGGGGCCGCTGCCACCAAAGCCATGCACGAAGACGACCGCTGGTCGCATCGCGTTATCGTCATCGGGTAGGGTGATGACATATTCGCCGCTCTCAACCGCGCATGAGGTAGTGGCAGAACAGGCCGATGCGGTGGTTGAAAGACCAATCATACCGCACAAAGCGACGAAAGTGGCTGCCAATGACGATGTCTGCATACGAATTTGCTGCCTTAACTGTTCTCGACCCATGCACGTACAGGCAGACCACGTTTCAACCAGCCTGGTCCAGCAAAAGAACCAAGCATGCCTTCGGGAATATCAATAACCTGCGCCAGCGCCGCCTCTGTCAACGCAGCTGTAACGCGGGCTGACCGCACGCCACGGGCGCAGATCAGCGCGATGGGTTGCGTCGCAGACCGACGCGCGGCAAGGACCGTGTCCACAAAATCAACCCGGCGCATGTCAATGGGAACGGCTCCCTCGGCTACTCCGGTTCTTTGCCACTCATCAGGGCGGCGGATATCGACCAGTAGTATATCACCGATCTGCGCTGCGGCATGGGCCTGCGCGGGCGTCAGTGTTTGACCGTCCGCAGGACCAGCAGTCAAATAAGCAATCAAACCAACAGCAGTGGTCCCGACCAGACCGGTCAGGACCAAGCGTCTTGAAAGGTGTAGCACAGATTACCTGACTGGTGCCGGAGACGAGAATTGCGGAATGGCGCGCTCGGACGCCTCTTGCGGTTCAAGATCGACCCAGTTGCCTTCAGCAAGAGTGATATTGCCGGGAATGTCTTCCTCCCAGAAGCCGACGACATTTTGTGTGATGTTCAAAAACAGCTGGCCATCGACAATGCGCCACAGGTTTGGATTGCCGGGCACCTTGCCGCCTTGGGCAACGCCATAGGCACAGTGGCCATCATATTGCGGTACAAACCGCTCAGGATCGGCAAGGAACCGGTCCCGATTTTCGGCGGTCGAAAAAGCAAAGGTTGCGCCATTATGCTCTGCCGTGATGTCGGCGCGGCCGGGGACGGCTGGCGCCTGCGGTGTTCCGATGTCGGATTGCGGTAAATCAAAATAGGCCACGACATCATATCCCGACACGGCGAAACCTGTATCGTCGATATACTGCTCACCTGCAAAGCTGGTCGTTGCGACAGATATGGCGCCAAGCGACGCAAATGCCACGACTACTGCCGAAAGAAATAGTTTTTTCATCTGCGTTTTCCTTTGTAAATCGCACAATCCTGGCGTCAACTTACCGACGATATGCCCGGCTGACATCCCACCTCGCGGTGCTGTGACAAGAGGTGTTTGTGTAGTTACCAAAAGCGCGCCCTGATCTGGATGTGTTGGAACCTTGCTTTGAAAATCGCTTTGTGAGACAGGCAAATTACACCTGTCGGCATTCTTTTTTCTGTCGTGGTCATTATAAAGGGGGCCAGCAACTATTTTGGCCGATTTGAAACAATTCTAGTCAGGGGCGATGGTCATGACACTCATGAATACCAGTGAACGTTATGGATCTTTCACTAAAATCTTTCATTGGTTGATCGTTGTCATGTTTGCCTGGCAATATTTCAGTGGCACCACCATGACGGGGATGGAACGGGGTGACATTGTCGCCGGGTTGAACCAGAACAATTATTACAATTGGCATAAATCCATCGGTCTGGTGGCGCTTGCAATTGCCGTTTTTCGATTGCTGAACCGCGCGGTGGGAAAATTGCCGAGCTGGGCCCCAACGCTGACCACGTCGGAAAAGACGTTTATCCATCGCGCTGAACAGGTACTTTATCTGGCGATGTTTGTGATGCCGATCAGCGGATACATCTACGTCATGGCCGGCGGTTTCGGTGTTCATCTGTTTGAAGTATGGCGCATGCCCAATCCGATCGGCAAAGTCGAAAACATCGCCTTTGTAGCCAAGTGGGTGCATATCGTATCAGGTTATGTACTGGCGGCGGCGGTATTCGGCCATCTGTTCATTGTGTTCAAGCATCAATTCATCATGAAAGATGGCTTGTTGCGACGCATGCTGCCTCAGCGAAAATCATGATCCTTGTTTAGCTGCGCCACGATTGCGTCGTGCAGCCCGCCATTGCTTGCCACGAAGGATCCTGAGGTCAGAATGTCCTTGTCAGGCCAAAGCGGCGTGACGCGCCCGCCTGCCTCTTGCACCAGTAAGATGCCCGCCGCGATGTCCCATGGCCCCAGATTGCGTTCCCAATAGCAATCCAATCGCCCGGCCGCCACATAGGCAAGATCAAGGGACGCCGCCCCCCACCGCCGCAAACCCGCTGTCAGCGGCATTGTCGCTGCAATATCTTCAAGACTATGCGGCAGATACGTGATCCGACCACCAGCGGGCAAGCCTGTCGCCAGCAGCGCGGCATCCAGCGTGGTATCTTCGCTCACCCGGATCGTCTGCCCATTCAGATAGGCGCCGTGACCCCGTTCTGCTGAAAACAGTTCTTGCTTGGCCGGGTCATAGATGATGGCCGCCAGCGGTGTGTCGCCGTCACATAGCGCGATGGACACTGCCCAGTGCGGTAGGGATCTGAGGAAATTCGTTGTGCCGTCCAGTGGATCAACAATCCAGCGCAGACTGCTTGACCCGCCATGGACCGCACCCGTTTCTTCGCCGAGCCAGCCATAGCCCGGATAGCGCTCCAGCAAATAGTCAAAGATCAGCTTTTCCGCTGCCATGTCCGCGTCACTGACAAAATCGCCTGCGGTCTTTTGTGTGACTTTCAGGCTTGCACGCTGGCTGGCAGCCTCCAACAGCGCCCGTCCCGCCAGATCCGCCGCCGCCGCCATGTCATGCAATATGTCAGAGGCATCTTGTGGTAAGGCGTCAGCGATCTTCATAACTGACACGATGGCAAAGCGTGGAGGGGTTCTTCAGAATGCCGCCATAGTCAGCGGCCAGCGTTTCAAACGGGGTTTCCCCTGAAATCAATGCATCAAGACGGTTATCCGCCAGCAGCGACAATGCCTTGGCCAGCCGCCGCTGATACGTCCAACGGGCCGCGTGCCGCGCCGGAATGCGCCCGACCTGAGAACTGATCAATTGCAGCCTGCGCTGATGAAACCGCCCGCCAAGAGGGACGTCAACGTTGCGGGAGCCATACCAGCTTGCCTCGATCACCCGTGCCTCGGTTCCGGCAACTGCGATTGCAGCCTCAAGACCCGATGCGCTGGCCGACGCATGAACAACGACGTCCGCGTCGAGATCCAGATCATCTGGTACACTGAAGTCACAGCCCAGTCTGAGGGCCAGACTGGCCTTGCCGGGGTCGATATCGCTCAGCATCACCTCGGTTCCCGTGATTTGTGCTGCCAGATAGCCCACAAGTGCCCCCACAACGCCGCAACCGATGACGACAACACGATCACCAATACTGATTTGCGCATCCCAGGTGATATTCAGCGCAGTTTCCATATTTGCGCCAAGCACCGCACGACCGGGGGGGACATCCCCAGGTACCGGGGTCAAGGCGCTGTCTGGAACACAGAACCGGGATTGATGGGGGAAAAGCGCAAAGACAATCTGACCGCGTCGCGTACCTGTTTCGACATGACCAACGGCCGAGTACCCATACTTGACCGGAAAGTTGAAATCCCCCTCCTGAAAGGGTGCGCGCATGGTTTCATGTTCGCTCGCAGGGACCTGGCCCTCAAATATCAGCCGCTCTGTGCCACGGCTGATCCCGGTGAACAGTGTACGCACCTCCACGTCATCAGCATGGCGATCAAGGATAGCGTCCCTGATCTCTGTTTGTGCGTGTCCTGTAATCCAGAGCGCCTTTGCCTGCATCACAACAGATGGCCTGACTTTAGGGCCTTGATCGCCAGATAATTCTGGTTGTGCATGTTTTGTCCGACGCGCAAGGGAAGTTGCTCTGTGATAGTGACGCCGCCGGCCTTGAATGTGTCAACCTTGGCCGGGTTGTTCGTGAGCAATCTGATGGAATGGACACCAAGAATACGCAGCATGCCGGCCGCGACCCGGAAGTCGCGTTCGTCATCCTGAAACCCTAACCGGTGATTTGCCTCGACGGTGTCGAAACCTTGTGACTGCAGGTCATAGACCCGCATCTTGTTGGCCAAACCGATACCGCGCCCCTCTTGATTGAGATACAGCAGCACGCCTGATCCTTCTTCGCCCATACGGGCAAGTGCGGTTTGCAGCTGCGGGCCACAATCGCATTTCTGGCTGCCTAGCACATCGCCCGTAAAACAGGCCGAATGCAGCCGTGCCAGCACCGGTTGCGACCGATCCGGATAACCGATTTCGATCGCGTAGTGTTCGGTTCGTCCATCGGGGTCGCGGAATACATGCAGGCGGCTCGTATCGTGTGCCTCAAGCGGGAGGGTCGCAGCGGAGACCGGCCTCAGGGTCGGCTCATCGGCAAAGTTCTGCAACGCGATATGCGTGTCCAGCGGCATCAGCGCCAAGTCTGCCAGCGGATCATCGGCAGCGATGTCAAACAGCAAGGCAGCAGGCAGAAGCTCTGCCGTTTTGACAAGCTGAACAGCCAGCTTCTGGGTGGTGTTGTCCCCGCTGCGCAGAACATGCAATGGGCCAATCGGGACGCCTTGCTTGTCAAATTGGGTGTCTGCCAGCCTGGCGAACCAATCCAGCTCGGCACTTTCAGGCGGGCGAATACTGACCGGGGACGCGGCCAAAGCGGAAGCTGCCGCCGGTGTCATGACCGCTGCCGCCCGGTGCGGCGTCATGACGAGTTGCGGTGTGCCGAACCGTGCCAGCAAAGCGTCAAACCGGGCCTGCCCAAGTGTTTCGACCGCGACCATCACACTGCGCGCAGGACCATCTTGCAGCAAACAAGGCAACCCCATCCGAAGGTCTCCGATTGCACGCGCCACGCGCTCATGCGGGGTGGGTGAAAGGCAGGTGGCAACTGTGGTGGTGTGCAATGTTTTAATCCTTTTAGGTGGTGTCAGGCACCGACAGCGGTCAGATGGCTGATTTCCTGCGCGTGCGCGTCAGGGTTCAGCAGGCAATCGAACAGGATATCTGACCCAAGGTAATAGGCCGTCATGCGTGGGCGGCGTGCTGCGGCCAGCGTGCCAACAGGTGACGTGGTCAGCGATTGCGGCCCTGATCCGATCAAGAGTGGGGCAACTGCGATATGAAGCCGGTCCAGCAGATCAGCCTCAAGAAACTGCGCAATCGTTATTCCGCCGCCTTCGATCAGGATGCGCCTAAACCCAAGTGCGGCCAATGCGTCGATGATGGATTTGGGGCAGATCCAGTCGGCGCGCGACAAGGTGATCGTTTCGACCCCTGCCGGACGTGCCTTATCGACAGCCTGAATAATGATCCGACGTGCGGAATTGTCGCGCAAAAGCGTTGCATCATTGGGCAGACGGCCATCAGGATCAATGACCACGCGTGCAGGGCTGTCACCATCGGCCAGCCGCACAGTCAGCCGCGGATCGTCATGCAAAGCTGTCTTGACCCCAATCACGACTGCGTCGGCCAAGGCACGCAAACGATGAAGGTGGGCGAGACCATCCGGCCCAGATACATCTTGTGCATCCCCTGTTTCGGTCGCGATGCGACCGTCAAGTGATTGTCCGATTTGTGCAAAGACCACAGGTTTGTCGCGGGGCGCGGCTAAAGCCATATAAAGGTCAATGGCCCGCGCCTCTGCCTGTGTCCAATTGCCGGACGACAATGCCGCTTTTCCAGATTTCACAGCGAGTATTCCTTTCCATACTCTTTGTGTTACGTCTATCTGCTGCATTTTATTCTCCTTTTTTGCCGCACACCGCCCGACATCCCGAAAGGTTGCTTCAACCGGATCATTCAATTCATCTCACGTGGGATCGCCAACAGGTCCGTATGCCCGATGACAGCGCGTGATTGCGCCATGTCCGCCTGCCGTTGCTGAACCCACTGCAATGCCACTGGATTGCCGATATCCTGTGCTGCCTCGCCAATGCCTGCCACCAATTGCCGCTGCAAATCTGCATGTGCCGCATCAAGCCGCCACGGGCTGTTGGCCAGTGTAACGTCAAAGCCGTGTTCCGTCAGTA
This sequence comes from uncultured Paracoccaceae bacterium, assembly GCA_947503965.1. Lineage (GTDB taxonomy): Bacteria > Pseudomonadota > Alphaproteobacteria > Rhodobacterales > Rhodobacteraceae > Yoonia. The sequence goes on along the minus strand of CANNFU010000011.1, from coordinate 81,847 downwards.
TTTCCGCGGCAAGCTGACCTGATCGCGGTCCCATGGCAGGGCCGATCCCCTTATCGGTTTGCTGATGCTGGTTAAAGGCGTCGGTGATCGCCGCATCCGTTTCAAGCGGCGGCATCCATGCCATGACCCCATCGTAATTCAACGCAGCATAAAACGGAATATTGGCCTGCATTAGACGCGCGGCAAGCCGGGCCATCCAGTCGGCAGGCATCAGGTCCAACAAGGCAGAGGCCGTGACCAGTGCCACGCTTTCCAATGGCAATTCGTCGATGTCACGCAGGTTCATGGTGATGTATTCCGCACCCGGATACCGCGCATGTGCGACCTTCAGCAAGGCCGTATCGGCATCAACGAACCGCCAGGTCCAGCCGACATGAGCTTTGTGGCTGAACGCCCGTGCCATTGATCCGGTTCCGCTGCCAAGGTCCAGTACAACCGCATCCTGATCCACGCACGCCGCCGCGCGCGACAGTAACGCATCATCGCGCGCCGCAAGATCCACGGGCTCCCGTAATTCCAGCCATTCTGCCGAGAACGCCATGCTAGATGTCCGCCTCGTACCAGCCGCGGGCAACATGGCTTTCCTCGAGCGAGACCTTGATCCGCCGCACCCGACCGCCGCCACCCAGTCCCGTGGTCAAAACCGCATCACGCAACTGCTGCCAAATGTGGTGGCACAGGAATTCGGTTGTTGTGATCTTGCCCTTGAATGCGGGCACTTCATCCAGATTGGCATATTTCAGCGGGGCAAGTGCCGCCGACAGCGCCTCGGTCGCGAGGCCGATGTCAACAACAAGCCCGTTTTCATCCAGATCCTCGGTGAAAAAGGCGGCATCCACAACAAATGTGGCGCCATGCATACCCTGCGCTGGCCCGAAAACGGGGGATGGCAGGGAGTGAGCGATCATCACGTGATCGCGGACTTCAACAGCAAACATATGGTCTCTCAACTCTTTGATTTGGTTTCAACATAATACGATATCTTTCTTTGTCCGTTTTCCGATACATCATGACGGATACTGTTGATGCGGCGTAATCGCGCATGAACTTCCCGGGGGCCTCAGCATGACGCAAAAACCAAGACACAATCCTGCGCGGTTTTCCTGCATCAGCTGGAACATTCACCGCTGCCGCGGAAATGATGGGCGCGTCGACCCCGCGCGTATTGCGCAGGTACTCGCGGATGAGGTCTGGTCTGACGGGGTTGATGCGCTGATCCTGCAAGAGGCCGATGAAGAATGTCCGCCCCACGCGGGGCTTCTGGATATTGCGGCGATCGAAGGCATAACCGGCCTGCATTACGCCCATGCACCGGCCGAACGGCGCTGGTCGGCGAGCAGCCACGGGTTTCTTGGGGTGATCGTTTTTGTGCACCCGTCCTATTCGCTGGATACGATGAATCTTCTGGATCTGCCGGGGCGATGCCATCGCGGTGCGGTCGTGGCAGACCTTGTACGCGACGACCAGCGTCTGCGACTGATCGGCACGCATTTGTCGTTGTGGCAAGGTCTGCGATGGGCGCAGATGCGGACCATCAGCCAGCATATGTTCCGTCAGGGCCCCACTCCATCGGTTTTGGTCGGTGACCTGAACGAATGGCGGCCTTGGGGCGGCATGGCCCTGTCGCCACGTTTGTTGGGAACGGCTTTCAAGGGGCCGGCCAAGGCGACGTTCCCAGTGTCGCGCCCTGTCCTGCCGCTTGACCGGGTGCTTGCGACAGCGCCCGCTTTGGTCAGCGCGACGCGTGTTCTGGATGGGCCCGGCATTCGCATGGCTTCGGATCACCGCCCGCTTCTGGCCGAGATCGTTCTGCCGCGCTGAATGCTGCATTTGGGTACTGCTCATGACGCGCACCCCCTGTCACGGACCGGTGCCCAAGGATACTGCCAAACCGGACGCAGCAGTGCGCCTTTGTTCGCTCTCCGGCTCGCGAGCGGCAGAATTGCCGCGGCGCTCACCAAACAATCACGGCGCTTCATGATACACCTCTGTTCAATATTGGCACCAGAACCGGGGCACTGATCAAAGGAAGATAGATCGCTGCCAGCCAGGGCGCGCCCGCGATGTCGCTTGTCATGGCGGTCGCGAGCAGCAACGCACCTGCAGCGCCCTCGATCCAGCCAGGAGGAATTTGCAAGCGTTGTCGGCGTGCGGATTTCCAACCACAATCGTGTCCCAAAAGGATCGAAATGACAGCGCCGGCATGACGGATGAGCATCAGGGGTGCGATCAGGGCAGATACAAACAGTTCAGCCAAAGAGGCCCGCAATATGACACGGCGTCTGCGCCAGGTGCGCGCGCGCGGCAGAAGGTCAATCAACGCGCAGATCTTTGGTGCCAGCAAAGCAGCGATGACCATAAGTACCGGGGCGACGCCTGATACGGAAATCACGCCGAAGCTCAACAAGGCGACTGCCAAAAGCCAGATTGGGCCCGCCAGATAACTGAAAACGCCTGTGATGAAGTGAAACCGGCTAAGCGCGTGCAAACCGGGGCTGCCAAGTACGCGCAGATGCTGCAGATTCCCCTGGCACCAGCGCCGGTCCCGACGGAAGAAGGCATCTAGCGTTTGTGGCGCATCCTCGGCACTGCCTTGAATGTCGGGGGCAAGAACAATGTCCCAGCCTGCGCGCCGCATCCAGGCAGCTTCAACAAAATCATGGCTCAGGATGGCACCGCCAAGCGGTGCGCGACCGGGCAGGTCAGGCAGTTTGGCAGCGTTGCGAAAGGCGGTGATGCGCATGATTGCATTGTGCCCCCAATAATTCGAGGTCTTGCCTGACCACGCGGCAAACCCGCGCCCGAAATTCCGCGATAGCAATCGCGATGCGATGCGCTGATGTTTGCCAAAGCGCGTGCGCCCCGGGATCAATGCGATGCCTGCCTGCAACAGACCGGTGTTGGGTTGGTGCTCTAATCGCCAGATCATCTCTTTGATGCTGGCTGGCGTCATCCGGCTGTCGGCGTCCTTGATCACCATATAGGCGAACCGGTCGCCATGGGTGTGCAGCCAGTCAGCAATGTTACCGGGCTTTTTGCCGGTATTTGCGGTCCTGCGCCGATAGGTGATCAGCCCTGCATCGATCAGTGGTTGCAGCGCTGCATGTTCCCGGCCGACCTGCGCATTTCCGGATGTGTCCGAAAGAACGAAGACCTCGGTTTTTGCGGCAAGGTCTGCCTTGGTCAAACCACGCACAAAACATGCAAGATAAGCCGCCAGGGGTTCGGGGTCTTCCCCGCATAATGTAATAAGGATGGCTGTTTTTTCACTTGGTTGCCAAGATATTGGCGCTGCTGGCGTTCGCTCTTTTGGCAACAACAAGCCCAGTATCGCGGTCGCGGCGCCGCCGGAAATCCACACGGCATTCACGAGGATCAGAATGGCAATCAGAACTGCCGCTGCATTCCAGTGATCGACCGAGGCAACGAAGGCGCCAAAGACGGCCAATGACAAAAGCAGGTTCAGACCAATAAAGCCAACAAGCGGTGAATGGGTCAAGTTACGCGCTCGACCGCTGTGCTTTGTGATTTGTTCCGCTACTGACACGTGGTGCTTCCTTGATCGCTTTTCGGAGAGACTTAAATCAGGCTTGTTCGGTTAGACCAAAGCTGCCCCTTAAACACCCTTGCCAACAGGTGGCCAGATGCGTGAAAACACGCCGTCTTTACGTACAAGGCCGTGAAAACAGGCAGCCCCGATATGCATCAAGATCAGGGCGGTGATGGCATAAGCCCCATAGAAATGAACCATCTTCGCCGCTTCGGCCAACGCTTCTGATCGCGGTACCAATGTCGGCATCCCAAGCGCGCCCAAAGCCTCGATCGGAAAACCTCCTGCCCTTACGCGAACATAGCCTGCCAGCGGCATAATCAAGAGCAGCGCGTAAAGTCCGATATGGGTCATGCGCGCGGCAAATTCCTGTATAGGGGCCAATTCGACAGGCTCTAGATGCGGTGGATTGCGCCAACGGTTGAACAAACGCACGAATATCAGGATCAAAAGCAGGACGCCGACATTCTTGTGCGTAATGAAAAGCGTGTTTTGCAACGACCTGCTTAGTCCCTCCTGAACCATAAGAAAGCCCACGGGGATCATCATAATGATCAGGATTGCCATGATCCAATGGATCAGGCGGGATGTTCCGCTATATTTTTTGGTTGCCGCAGTCATCTTTTGCGCTCCTATTGTTTGCATGTTCAAGAATAATACGCGGCGCCGGGGCGTATTATTCTCAGACACACCAAAAAAAAAGAACATGCCATGAAAACCGTACGCTTAAACCTGTTCAAAGATGTTGGTCTGGCCGCATCTGGTCCTGTTGCCTTATCGCCTGTTGGTACATTTGTTGTTGCCGCCAGTGTTGGCGCCGTGTTTCTGCTTCTTGGCAGTCTGATCCTGATCGGGCCACAGCCGGGTCTGACATTTGCGTTGGTGATTGGCCTGATCGTTTATCTTTTTGCGGTCATTTGGGCAGCGCACCGCTTATCAGCTGATTATCCCCATGCGGTACTTGGCCTATGCAATCTGGCGACGCTCTGCAGGCTGGTGATTGTTGCCATGTTGTTTATTGCGCTTCTGCAAGGGCTTTCGCCAACATGGGCCACCTTTACGCTGGCGATTTTGGCTTTGTCTCTGGATGGTGTCGATGGCTGGCTGGCGCGCAAGCAGGGGCTCGCTTCAGATTTCGGGGCCCGCTTCGATGTCGAGGTCGACGCGGCCTTTGCCCTGGTGTTGGCGGTCATGGCTGCAGTAAACGGGGCGGCGGGGGTCTATGTCGTGTTGTTGGGGTTGCCGTACTATCTGTTCGGTTTGGCCCGGATGATTTTGCCTTGGCTAAATCGCCCTTTGCCAGACAGGTTCAGCCGCAAAGCTGTATGTGTCTTCCAGATTGCGGCCCTGATTGCACTTCAGGTACCGGTGTTGGCGGATGGGCGGCTTAATCTGGTCATTTCGGCTGTGACACTTGCGCTTTTGTGGTCGTTCGGGCGCGATATCTTCTGGTTGAGGCAGCAATCCACATGATGCGATTTCGCGACATGATACCCGTGCGAAGCATTCTGATGATGCTCCTTGCCGCTGGGCTTATGCATATTGTGCTGATCCAGCCCAATCATCCCGCAGCGATGGCCTGGGATGCGCTGCTGGTCTTTCCGCTTGAACTGCCCGCAATCGTGCTGGCGCTCATCGCAATCGGGCCTGGCCGTGCGGGTGCGTGTCTGCGGATGCTGCTGGTATTGGTGCTTGTGGTGATTGCCGCGTTGAAATTCGCGGATTTCGTGATGTTCAAAAGCCTGAGCAGGGGGTTTAATCCGGTGTCGGATTTGCCTCTGGTGACGTCACTTCATGACCTTGTTGTGGGTGCTTTCGGACAGGTCGCTGCCAGCGTGGCGGTTGGTTCGTTCGTTCTGGCCGTCGCCGGATTGCTTGCCGCGCTATGGTGGGCCTGCCGTGTTTGGTCGCGGCTGCAGCGCCACAGGATTGTAGCGCTGCTGGCCGGTCTGGGTGCCGTGATCGCAACCGCGCTGGTGATTGCAGATGTTGGCCAGAAGATGGGTCGTTGGTCGCTGCCCTATAATATACCTGCCACTGCTTTCACCGCCCGCATCGGCGCAGAGCGGGTGGAGACGGCACAAAAAACATGGGTTGATCTGCGCGCTTTCCGGCAGGCAGCACAGCAGGACCCGTTTGCAAACCAGCCAAACCTGTTCGATCTGGTGGATCGCGACGTTGTTGTGGTTTTTGTCGAAAGCTATGGACGGACAAGCCTCGATACCCCGTTTTATGCCGATCTGCATCGCGAAACCTTAAAGGCGGCACAACAGGATCTGCAAAATCTGGGCCTGTCGATGTCGTCCACCTTGCTCAGGTCGCCCACGCAAGGCGGCCAAAGCTGGCTTGCGCATTCGACCTTTGCCAACGGTTTGTGGATCGACAACCAGACCGCCTATGGCGCTGCATTAAGCAGCGGGCGACAAACCCTGTTCCACCTCGCCCGCAAGGCAGGTTTCCACACTGCTGCCGTCATGCCGCAAATCACACTCGACTGGCCCGAGGCGCAGTTGATGGGCTTTGATACGATCTTGGCGGCGCAGGACCTTGGATATGCGGGGCTGCCTTTGAACTGGGTGACAATGCCGGATCAGTTTACCTTTGCGGCGATGGATCGACTGTTGCCGGCCAAGGCCCCCGACGACGCGCGGCTTTTTGTGCAATTGGCAACGGGGTCGTCGCACGCCCCCTGGGTGCCCGTACCAAGCCTGATGCCGTGGGATGCGCTGGGCGATGGTACAGTTTTCAACGACCTGATGGCGACAAGCGATACACCCCGGGAGGTGTGGAAAGATCACGACCGGGTGCGCGCGCAATACCGGCTCGCCGTGGACTACGCGCTGCAGGTCGTTTTTGCCTATGCGGCGTTGCACGCCGAGGATCCACCCCTGCTTATCGTGATCGGTGATCATCAGGCGGCTGGTTTCATTGCGTTGGATGAACGGCCTCATGTGCCGATGCACGTGATCGGACCCGCACACCTGGTCGACGCCTTGTCTGACGCCGGGTTCCAGCCCGGCTTGATCCCTGACGACACGACACAAGTCCGGTCAATGGCCGATATGCGGGCGCACATGCTGCGGTCCCTGTCTTCCGCGCAAACCGCAGAGGTGAGACCGTGACGTCCGTTGCCGCCTCCTTACCGCCTGTCGTCTGGAGAACGGGGCAGTTTATCATCACCGGCGCGTTGCTGATCATGCTGTGGCATGCGGCTGATGGACCCGGGATTGCGCGCACGCTTGCAGATGCTCAACCGGGGTGGATCATGGCAGCCGTAGTCGCGCTGATCTGTCAGACTCTTCTGTCAGCCTGTCGCTGGAAGGTCACGGCAGCCGCGTTGGGGCAGAGGTTGTCCCTGCCGATGGCGGTGCGGGAGTACTTCATGGCGCAAGCGGTGAATCAGTCATTGCCGGGCGGGTTCATCGGTGATGCGGCGCGGGCCGTGCGTGCCCGGTCCGCGGTTGGTCTGGCCGTCTCTGGTCTGGCGGTCGGTATGGAAAGGTTGGCCGGGCAGATCGCAATGTTTGCGGTTCTCAGCTGCTCCTTCATCGTGACGTATCTGTGGGAGGGTGGGCTGGATTGGCCGCGCAGCTATGCAGCCGTGATCGGCCTTATGATCGGCGTCGCTATCCTTGCCACATTATTTGTTCTTATTTTGCGCGGGCGCTTGCGCGATTTGCAACCCACCGCATCGCGCTGGGTGGACATGGCCATGCGCGCCTTGTTCTCACGCGATGTTTTGCCCGCACAAGTTGGTCTGGGCGTGATGATCACATTGTGCAATCTTGCAGCCTTTGGGTTCTGCGGTTGGGCGGTGGGGCAGCCGCTGTCTTTTGCCGCGCTGTTTGCCATTGTGCCTTTGATCCTCTTCACGATGCTGATCCCGTTGACGGTCAGCGGTTGGGGCGTACGCGAAGGCAGTGCTGCGATCCTGTTGCCCCTCGCTGGAATTCCCATGACAGAGGCGGTCGCGACAAGTGTGCTGTTTGGTATTGCCATGCTCCTGGGCGCTATACCTGGGTTCGCTGTCATGGTGATGAAATGACCCGGGGCCGTATCGCCTTTGCCGTCCCGGGGGATCTGATGACGTTGACGGGCGGCTACATCTATGACCGGCGTGTCATGCAGGAACTGCGGGATCTGGGATGGACAGTCGACCACATCGCACTGCCTGCCGGGTTCCCCGACCCATCGCCACAGGATATGGCCGAGGCGTTGCAACTGCTGCGCGACGTGCCGCAGGACCAGCCGGTCATCATTGATGGGTTGGCCTTTGGCGCGCTTGATCCAGCCGGGGTCGCCAATGTGAAGGCCCCCATCATCGCGTTGGTACATCACCCCTTGGCCAAGGAAAGCGGCCTGAGCGCGGCACGGCGCGCGTCGCTGCATAACACCGAACAGCGCAATATGTCATATGTCAGCAAAGTGCTTGTGCCCAGCCCGCATACGGGCCAGATCCTGACATCGGATTACGACGTCCCCGCCGATATGATCGTGATTGCCCGTCCGGGCATTGATCAACCCCATGGGCCAGCGCATACAATGAAGCCGCCGCTGATCCTGTCCGTTGGAATTCAGCTTCCCCGAAAGGGGCATGATGTGTTGTTGCGTGCACTGTCGGGCATCGCTGATCTGCAATGGCAAGCGGTAATCGTCGGGGCTGCGCTGGATCAGGATCATTCGCGCCTGCTGAACGACTTACGGATATCTTTGGCATTTTCGGACCGAGTCACGCTTGCCGGTCAGCTGGCGCAGGATGAGTTGTCCGGCCTTTACAAACAGGCCACGATCTTTGCGCTCGCAACACGCTACGAAGGTTACGGGATCGTCTTTGACGAAGCTCTTGTGCATGGCTTACCGATTGTCTCGTGTGATGCTGGCGCGGTTGCGGACACCGTGCCGCCGCGGGCGGGACGGCTGGTTCCCCCTGATGATCCGGCCGCGTTTGCCGCCGCCTTGCGTGCGCTGCTGTCTGACGCCGATGTCAGACAAGCCTGTGCACAGGCATCCCTCCAGGCGGGCCAGCAACGACCTGGATGGCACGAAACCGCTGCAATCATTTCGGATGCAGTTACACAAACCCTTTCAGAGCAGAGCCGATAAAAACATGACCCAGACCCTTTCCCGCGACCCAAAACCGGCCAAGACAACAGCACTTGGGCGGTCGTTCGATGTCTATTATCGCGATAGCGCACGTACCGCACGCATGGACAAGTTGAATGCGCAGTTCATTGCGCCCGGTGGCCTGGCCTTTGATATCGGCGCACATATCGGTGATCGGGCGGGCAGTTTTCTGCGATTGGGTGCATCAGTTGTAGTGGTTGAACCACAACCACGTGTCTTCCGTGCGCTGCGATTGCTTTACGGCAAGACGGACAATGTCGCCTTGCGATGCGAGGCTGTAGGGGCCAAGCCCGGAACGATCAGTCTTTTCGTCAATTCTGACAACCCCACGATCACAACTGCGTCGCCCGCCTTGATTTCTGCGGCGCGCGATGCGGCCCTATGGCGGGGTCAGGAATGGGACAGCGAAATATGCGTTCCGGTGACAACCTTGGATCATCTGATCGCCGCGCATGGTGTGCCCGATTTTATAAAGATTGATGTAGAAGGATTTGAAGCGGACGTATTGGATGGGCTGACCACGCCGATCCCTGCATTGTCTTTTGAGTTCACGACGATTCAAAAAGACGTGGCATTGCGCTGCGTGATGCGGTTGATGCGGCTGGGTAACTACACGTTCAACCTGAGCCTGGGTGAAGATCACGTGCTGACCTATGATACTTGGGTGGATGCTGACACGATCCGCGATGATCTGATGCGATTACCGCAAGAGTCCAACTCGGGCGATATCTTTGCCCGGCGCCAGCCCTGACCGTACTGATCAGATGATTGGTTTTTGACGCCATCAGTGATGGATGGGATGCCTGTATATATTGCGAGACTGTGCAAGGCGTTACAAAATGGGTATCGGCATCAAATGATACCTTTCCGGCAGGGGGCAGATTATTGTCTAAGCTGCCGTTTCTGCTGATTGCAGCGACGGTTTCGAAACAGCACATGGCAGCCATTACAATTTCTCGCCACGCGTGCGCGCAACTCAAAGATATCCGCGTCCGCATCATTCTCAACGCTGCATGGCGGCGGGAGGATCGGGCAAATATCGATCATCCAGACTCTCACCTTGCGTAAACAGCGCAGACCGCGCGAGCGGTGACGCCTGCCTGGCGGAATTATAGGATGCACCGCGTGTCCTATCTCACGCGGCGCATCAGTGCTTTAGTTGAAAGGATCGACCGTCGCGTTGATTTCGACCGCCGCGTCGATCAGGTCGCCCCCGATGGAAGACCGAAACTGATCCCAGACCGGCTTCATCTCTGCCCTCCAGATCGCCAGTTCCTCAGGCGTCAGCGTGATAATCACACCGTCATCATCCAGAATATCCTGGCGTCGGGCCTGATTGATCTCATAGGCAAAACGGTTTCGTTCATGCGTGGTCAATTTCATGATATCAACCACCGTTTGGCGCGTATCCGGATCAAGGCTGTCAAGAAACGCCTGTGACGTGACAACCAGATAACCGATATAGTTATGGTTCGTTTCTGTAACTGCAGCCTGTTCGAGATAGAATTCCTCTTTCTGGATATTGGCCCAGGTGTTTTCCTGTCCCTGCACCTCGCCCGAGGCCAGCGCGTCATAAACTTTGCTGAAGGATAGCTTGACCGGAGTGATGTTCATCCGGCGCAGCACCTCAGCGGTGACAGGTGAGCTGGACGACACCCGGAAACTCAGACCGCTGGCATCACTTGGCAACCGCATTGGAACTGTCGCCGAATACTGCCGCATCCCGTTTGCCCAATAGCCCAGCCCGACAAAGCCGTCATCACTGATCCCATCGGTCATGCTTTGCGCCATTTCTGTTTCGAGGAACGCCATGACCTGCAAAGGTCCGTCGAACAGGAAGGGTAGATTGAAAAGTTCGAACTGATCGGAGTACGCCCCGAATTTCGTGACACCCGGGGCGGCGAATTGAACGTCGTCGTTTAACAGTGCCTCAAAGACGTCGTCATCATTATAAAGCTCGCTGCGGCCATAAACCTCGACACATAATGTACCATCAAGCTGCGTGTTGACCTGCTCGGCAAAGGCAAGTGCAGCTTCGCCCTTGGGATGGCCCTGCAGTGCCGTGATCAGGCTGAAACGGGCAACCCTTTCCCCTTGATCGCATTGCGCGATCAGCTGCGCCGGAAACGCTGCAAGCGCGGCAAGTGTGAGTGTTTGTAGAAATTTCATTGTTTTGTCCTCGTTTGGAGGGATCCTGGACGGAGATCGCGACATGAGTTTGTCAGATCCGTGGTGATTTGGGATTGTTTGGGTGTCCGTCGCATCAGTTGCGTGCGACGACATCCCGGACCCAGACCTCGACGCGGCGGTTGATCCGGCGGCCTGTATTGGTCTCGTTGCATCCCAGCGGGGAAATTTCGCCATACCCGATGGCTTGCAGAGCGACATTGGCCTGCAGGTTCGGGTTCTCGTCCAGCAGTTGCTGCACCACTTGTTGCGCGCGGCGTTCGGACAATTGCCGGTTCAGTTCGGGATCACCGACCGAGTCCGTGAAGCCCACAAAGACGGCTTCCTTGTTGCGATAGGCATCGCTGCTCAGCAGCCGGGCCAGGCGCACGACATCTTCCTGCGCACGGGCATCGAGATTGCTTGATCCGGTCTCGAACCGGAACGTGGTCGACAAACGGTCCGAGCTGATCAGCTGCTCCATCATCTGTTGCAGCTGCGGGAAGGTGGAGAAATCCCGGTTGGCCACAACGGCCGAGGCCACACGCAGACCCTGGCTATCAACCGAGGCTTCACGGATCGTCTGGTCGATAAAACCGGCATTCGAGATCAGGCCCTGCGCCTCTTCGGACAGCGCAAAATCCAGCATGCCTCGGGCATGGACCGGCAGCCGATCATCAGCGGTGTACATGTAAAGCAGGCGGGTCAGGGGGTATTCTTCGGTCTTGATGGTAAAGGCATTGGGCGGGGTTTGCAGCCCACACACACCTTCAATCGCCAGCGCCTTTGCGCCATCGCCATCGGCGAAGTTGGTGAAGCCAAGCCCGTTGGGGTCGATGGACACGATGTCCGACAGTGCCTCATCGCTTTGCACGAGGATCACATTATCGGCGATCTGCAGACCATTGGGGCGCATCAGCAGGTTGTCAAAGACCTCGCGGATGCCCGAGTTGGTGTCGCGCACATAGATATTGATCGGCGCATCGGGGCCGCCCAGTTCCGCCCAGTTGGTGATCCGCCCGGCAAAGGCCAAGGCCGCGTTCTGTTCGGTGATCGCGCGTACCGGATTGTCAGGTGAGGTGACAAGCAGTAGCCCGTCAAGCGCCACGATATGCTCATTCTGGGTCGCGCGGATATCGCCAAAGCCTGCCTCTTCAAAAGCGCGGGCTTCTCGATTGCGCGCCGGGCGCGAGGCCAGCGCAATCGCCGCATCGCCGCGCAGCAGGTCCGTCAAACCATCGGTGGTGTTCGAGGCCGCAATGTCAACCGCCGCGATCTTGTCACCAGAGGCGCTGACGACCTCATAACTGACAGCCCCGTTCTGGCTCTGCGCCTGCGTGATGGCGCCGAATGTGTCGATCTTGTTGCTGCTGTAAGCGCCGAGCAGGCTGGGCACGAGATCCTTGCCCAATGTTCGCGATCCCGAAATCCGAAACTCTGATGTCTGCGGCAGGGTCACAGGACAGGCCGCCCCGTCACACCGCACCATGCTGGCATCCAGTTCCAACTGCCCCAGAACGGTGCTTATCGTGTAGCGCTCACCATCAAACGCCAACAAATCACCCGCGATCGTCACACCACCATCCAGCGCCGTCAAAACAACCTCTTGTGCGAATGATGATGTGGCCAGGAGCGACATTGCCGTTCCCACCAAGAGGTTTTTCCTACTCGTCCAATACATTTTGCTGACTCCTTGCCAAATTGAGATTTCCGAGTTGCGGTCATTTTTGGACCGCATATCCAGCACCCTATTTTTCGGCAGAATTAGCTTTAATTGTGTCAATAAAACTGAATTATAGGATACTGGCTTGCAAAAAGCGCAAGAGTCAGTTCTGTTTTCTGAAGCGAATGGGGCAAAGGGTGTCGCGACCCAAACTCAAATCATGGCTGATAAAATAGAAAGCTCTTGAAAATCAAAGATCGTCCCGACCCACGGTGCCAAACGAAGCAAACGCGTCTTTCATGCAGGTAACGAAAGCCTCGGTCGCTGGCGATATTGTCGCCCCTTGCGGCGTCAAGATACCAAACTCAAGCAGCAACTGATCGGCCAGTGGACGCACCACGACAGGTCCGCTTGCGCAGGTCGCTGTGAACCTATCCGTAATCGTATAGCCAAAACCCTGCGCCACCAGATTGACTGCAATCAACGAAGATGAGGTCTGCATGCCGACGCGTGGTTTTGCGCCAGCGATTGTAAATGCAGCCTCGATCTGCTGTTGCAGCAGCGTGTCTGGCGTCAGCGCCAGCAATTCCTCATGCAACAGATCACTGATGCTCACTTTTTCCCGAGCGCCCAAAAAGTGATCATCTGGCAGAACGACAACAGCTTGGGTGCTGCCAAGAGGCCGGATATCCAGTTTTACGCTGTCGCTAACAGGCAGCGGTCCGAATCCAACGTCGAACTGGCGGCCTGTCAGCCATCGCTCCATTTCGCGGCGATGGTGGGTTTCCAGCGTCAGCCCGATGGCGGGCATCATCTTGCGAAACTGTATGGCGGCGCGCGGCAGCACGCTGTTGGCTAATCGAGACATCGCAACGACGCGCACCTGCTGGCCGCTGCCTCGCCGAATATCGCTGGCAATATCGGCCAGCTGCTCAATGCCGGCCAGAATGCGTTCGGCTTCCTGGAAAAAGCGCCGCGCCTCGTCTGTAGGTCGCAGCGTGCGTCGGTCCCGATGGAAGAGTGAGAGGCCAAGTTCGTGTTCAAGATTTGTGATCAACCGTGACACCGCTGACTGACTGAGATTCATATCGGTCGCTGCCCCCGCCAGCGAACCGCGACGCATGATCAGACAGAATGCATTGAGTGCCTTTGGAACCATCTTGCCATTTAGCGTGAACCGGCGCGCGTTCGCAAAAACAATTTGCTTGATTGCGCGACGCTGCGCGTTGATGGGTCTCAGAAAATCCGGCGCATCATGCCAAATGCGCGCGACATTCCAGAACGGCGTATCAGTCAAATGCAATGCCTAAGACGCTGCCCAAGCGAAGAAAGTGTCTTCCCTGCTTGCCCGCAAGCCGCGGCGCGGACCATTCAACCCAGCCACATTGGCGACATCGTAAGATGGGTTTAGACCCATCCCGCCGCACGCAACTAGATGCAATTCTCTGCGGTCACTGCCATCCAGCGCGCAGGGGGCAAAGGAATAGTGAAATCCAAAATGCCGCCCCAGACACGGGCAAGGTCTGGATAGAACCAGATGTCTTGACCTGCATAATCAGTGACAGCGTCTGGCAGGATGAACGATGCCGTCAGCCCGGTTTCTGTGTTGCGGACAAATTCGATATCACCACGGGCAACCGGATAGGCGTCATCACCAAACCGGAACTCAGGGGCAGCAGGGGCAATATCGCGAGTGAAATCAAATAGCGTCTCAACCGTGTAAGAATCGCCACTGTAGTCACCGGGATAGGATACCAAAATGCGCCAACGCGGGTCTTCGGCCCTGCAAAACAGTGTGAATGTTACCTCGTAACTGGGCCTGAACCGCTGTTTTGTCGCCAGCACCAATCCGTCCTTGTATGGTTCAAGGTGCCAGTTATCCACCGTCACGAAGGTGTTATCAAAACCCAGGCGATCGACTTCATCAAGGCTGAACGTATACGTCGCATTCGCTGGGACATTGTCGGCAATCGTCAGAACCTCAGCCGAGACACCCATATCCAGCGTGTAGTCCAGCACCTTGGGTGACACCCAATCGATCCCGCGCGCGCCGTCAATCGTCAGTTCGAAGCGGCCATCCATATCCCGGGACACGCCGCCCATGAACGCAAGCACGCATTCCGAAACACAGACCGTAGTCTCAGCCGGAGTGCCATATCTCGACCCCATCTCGCGGCGTTCGGTGCCCCACCCTCTGGCGCGGATCATCCGGCCTAGGGCGATGGCCGCATCCAGGTCTCCACCGGGCGAGTTCAGCGCCAATGATCCGCTACCGCGCAATGTGTCCGCGAAAGCCGCGAATTGCGCGGGCGTATCGGCGGTAATTTCGCCGCTCGCTTCGATCCATTCGCACCCCAGACAATTGCCGCCGTTCCCCACAAATTCAAAAGTCATTTCCTGCGCATGGCCTAGGGTTGCAACGGCCGCGCCCAGGATGGTTGAAAATGCCAGGGTAAGGGCGTTTCGCATGGGCTTGTCTTTCTTCATCGGTTTCACTGTTTGGTAAATGCAATGGGCCCGGTTTGCGTGTGTGTTCATACAGACGGTGTACGCCCGGATGCCCCAAACGCCAATGGCAAACCCCATGCGCTAGCTGTGGAACCTCAATAGGTTGTTCCGATCCAAAGCCAACCGGGTGATTGGAGGTTTTGACTTTAGCGCCGCGTGTGGTCGGTGCCAATTGTAGAGATGGGTCCAGACGGGAAGGTCGGCGGCGCGCTGATCGGAGGACTGGTATGCGCGGGCATAGGCCCATCCGCGCAGCGCCGTCTGGATGAGCCGTTCGGCTTTTCCGTTGATTTTCGGCGTGTAAGGCTTGATGCGGATATGCCTGATCCCCAGGTCGTGGCAGGCGGCCTTGAAAGCATGAGATTTGTAGCCGCTGCCATTGTCAGTCATGACGCGTGCGACTGTCACACCCATTGAAGCATACCAGGCGACCGCTGCGCGCAGATGTGCGACGGCACTGACAGCCTTCTCGTCGGGGTGGATTTGCGTGAAGGAAAGCCGCGAGGCGTCGTCGATACAGACATGAACATACTCCCAGCCGATCCCGCGGCTGTTGGACTGACCCGTGCCGTCGCCGGTGATGAGGTGCCCGACACGCGCGAACCGCCCCAGGCGCTTGATATCGAGGTGGATCAGGTCGCCAGGATGGTCGCGTTCATAGCGGCGCACTGGTTCGGCGGGCTCCAGATCGCGCAGGCGGCTGAGACCGGCCCGGCGCAGCACACGACTGACTGTCGCAGGCGAGACGCCGGTCTTGGCCGCGATGTGGGCCCCGGTCAAACGCTGGCGACGCAATGCGATGATCCGGTCTGCCACATGATCTGGCGTCG
The DNA here is from genome assembly GCA_947503965.1 of uncultured Paracoccaceae bacterium. Lineage (GTDB taxonomy): Bacteria > Pseudomonadota > Alphaproteobacteria > Rhodobacterales > Rhodobacteraceae > Yoonia. The sequence goes on along the minus strand of CANNFU010000011.1, from coordinate 66,006 downwards.
GGGTGCGCAGAGAGAGCGGGCGTGAGCTGCGGTCTTGCAAACCCTCGCGTCCCTCCCGTTCATACCGCTGCCACCACTTCGCGGCGGTCTTGGCAGAGCAACCGCAGACCGCCCCGGCTTGCGAAAAGCCCATCCCGCCCGCGATCATCCCGACGAGCCGCTCTCGACCAAGAGGGGTCAGTCTGGCATTCTGGTGCACGTTCATTCGATCCCGCCAAAAAGTGTTGAAGCTTGGTAACTCCAACCAACTCGGTCTGGATCAAATGGACAACCTGTTGAAAGCTCACAACTAGGTCAGCCAATTCTATGTAAGGACCAACTGCAAACAGCGCGCAAGGGGCAGGAATATTGAAACTCAAAATGCCGCCCCAGACACGGGCAAGGTCTTGATAGAACCAGATGTCTTGACCTGCATAATCAGTGACAGCGTCTGGCAGGATGAACGATGCTGTCAGGCCGGTTTCCGTGTTGCGGACAAATTCGATGTCTGCACGGTCAACCCGATGGGCGTCATCGCCGAACCGGAACTCAGGGGCGGCGGTGTCTGACGGAACAACGCCCTGATATTTCCTTCGTTTGAGAGCAGTGCTCGGTTAATTTCGACCCGGCCGGTACCCCGTTCCAGTACATCGACGCCCAACTATTCCTCGAATCCCCTTATCGTTGGACGTCAGCTGTACTCTTACCTGGCCGGTGCAAAGCAGAAGTACCTGTTCTTCTCAGCAAACCGGCGGACGAACGCACCGCAATCGCAAATCGCTTGCAAGTTGTTGGGGGCGACAATTGACCCCCAACGTGTCTTTTGGTCACTAGCCGCGTCTTGTCGCCGCGACTGCGCGGGCATGGGCATCAAATCCGGGGAACATGCCAACCATCATATCGCGGATGTCAGGCGGTGCCGTTTGCAAGGTGCCCGCATCTAGTGGCGGTTCAGGGGCGTATTCAGCCAATAGTTGCACGGCTTGCGCATACCGGGTCCCGCGTAGTTCCGCGATCATCGAAAGGCCGAAATCGATGCCTGCGGTCACCCCGCCGCCGGTGATGCGATTGCGGTCGCGTACCACGCGCGCATCTACGGCCTGCGCGCCGAACGCATCCAGCGTGTCGCGTGCCAACCAATGTGTCGCGGCGCGGTAGCCGTCAATCAGCCCGGCCTGACCCAACAGAAGTGTGCCCGTGCAAACAGCGGTCACGTAATCCGCCGTCGCCCCGCGTGAGGCCAGAAAATCAATCGTCTTTGCATCCTCCATCGCGTTCAACGTGCCGGAAATGCCGCCCGGTGCGAACAGCACCGTACAGGTCTCTGGCGCCTCGGCCAAGGTCAGGTCGGGCATGATGGTCAGGCGCGTATCGCTGACAATCGGGTCACGCGTCTTGGCGACAACCTGCACTGTCGCCCCCCAAAGACTGCCAAACATGTATTGCGGCCCCACCAGATCAAGCGCGGTCATACCGGGATAGGCCAGCATCAACACGGTTTCATCACCGGTCCATTCTGCGGGCCAGACAGACATATCGTGAAGTGGCTGATCGACGGTGGCCCGCGCCGATCCGTCCGGCAGCGCCATTTGGGCCAGTGCAGTGCGGGCGACCGCAGGTGTGATAAGGCCGGCGGCGGCGAGTGTAAGTATCTGTCTGCGGTGCAGCATGTTGGTATCTCCTGAACTCAAGTGGTCCTGCGCCATGCGATGGGCAGGGTCGCTGTCAAATGTGATTACGTGTTGGGCCTGCAGGTGCAGGCGCGCCTAGTGCGACACAGGTGGGCCGCGTTCAGGGGGCGGCCCGTTCCATTGTATAGAAAGTGGATGCGGTTGGGGTGATGGCAATCCAAGATGATGGTCGGCGACAAGGGTTTGAACAGTCGTGACAGGCCGGTCCGGTGTCATCGGGATTGTCGCAGCTAAACATGGGCCATGTTCGGCGATCTCAACCTCGATCGGCGTCCCATCTGGCGATATCACCAGCGTCACAAGATCAGTCCCGGTGCAGATCACCAGGCTCTGAAAGCCCATAAGATCCGCCAGCGCAGCACCGGTGCGCGGCAACAAAAGACCCAGTGTCAGCAAAAGAACAAAGAGCGGTCGCATCAGGTATTCAATGACAACAAGCGGTCCGCCAGACAAGTGTGGCATTTTGCGCTACTGGTTTGCGTGCAGGGCCAAACCCGCGATGACCCTGACCAAAGCACCGTTACGACCTCGCTTGCATTTCAGCGCTTAAGAACGCCTCCGGATCATTGACTTCAACCAGCCGCTTGCCCCGGATTTCCCAGAACCGGTTGCCCACGTTCCGCAGAAAACTCCGGTCATGGCTGACCAGCAGGCAGGCGGCCCGATGGGTGATCAATTCCTCCTCCAGCGCCTCCTGTCCTTCGATGTCCAGATGGTTGGTTGGCTCATCCAGCAGGTAGAAATTCGGCTGTTGCAGGCGCAGGATCAGCATCGCCAGCCGGGCCTTCTGCCCGCCGGACAACGCGTCGATTTTCGTGTCCTGCATCTGGATAGTCACCCCGGCCCCCGCCAGCAAACCGCGCGCGCGCTGGTCGCCCACATCGAATTGTCCGGCGACGGCGGTCATCGGGGTGTCGCCATCCGAAAGCTGGTTAAGATGTTGATCCGAATACCCTTCCACAAGGGTCGGGGCGCATTTGATACCAGCGACATCACCCGCAATTGCGCGATGGATCATGTTGATCAGCCGCGTCTTGCCGGTGCCATTCGTGCCCAGCAGAACAATCCGATCGCCGGGGCTGATCCATTTCTTCCCGGTCGTATAAAGCTGCCGCCCATCCGGCGTTTCCACCGCCACATCATCCAGCGCAATCAGCGCCCTCGCATGGGTCCCGCTATTGGCCAGCCGGATATCGCCCGCGCCGCGTTCGTGATGGGCAGGCTTGGCCGCCGCCTCGATCTTGGCCGCCCGTTCGGTCAGTTGCTTGGTCTTGGTGATCAACAGGTCAGAACCGGAATTGATCCCGATATTCTTCAGCTTGGCCGCCTGTTTGCGCAATTGGCTGGCCTTATTCAGATCATTGGCAAAGCGGCGTTCATCAGCCGCGTCCGCCTCATCCAGCGCCGCCCGCGCGCGACTAAAAGGCAAGGCAAAATCACGCGACCGCTCCGCCCTTAAAAACAAGGTCCGATTGGTCACCGCATCCAGGAACGCCCGGTCATGGCTAATGATCACGGCGGGCACATCGCGGGGCAGGCCGCCCAGCCAGTCCTGCAGCAATCCGATGCGGTGCAGGTCCAGATGGTTGGTCGGTTCGTCGAGCAGCAAAAGGTCCGGTTCGGTGATCCAGGCGGCGGCCAGTAGGGCGGTGCGCCGCCAACCCCCGCTGAGATCCTTCAGCGGTTTCTGCTGCAGATCATAAGGCACCTTTAGATCGTCCAGCACCACATCGACCCGCCAGCTTTCGTAATCGGCCTGCTCGGCGGGCAGGGCGGCAAGCACATGATCGTAAAGGGATTTCTCCAGCGCATCGGGCGGCACATTCTGTTCCACATGCCCCACGCGCAGGCCGCGCGCGCGGGTGATATCGCCGGTGGTGGGGTCAAACGTGCCCGCTATACACCACATCAGGGTCGACTTACCCCGCCCGTTGGCGGCAACAAGCCCGATACGGTCGCCCTTGGAAATTGTCAGGTTGAGGTCAGTGAAAAGCGGTTCGCCAAGGGTCACGCCCAAGGCATTGATGTTGAGAATGGTCATGTCGGTCTCTGATCAGGAAATGGCCGCGCTGTGGCGGCATGATGGGCAGACCGTTTCGGATCATGCCCTGCAAACGAATTTACAGGGCAAAGCGAGGACCATGCTGAAGTCGGCGGATGATACGCATGTTCAGCTTGTGCCCTCCTGTTGTAGGTGTTGACCGATAGAACGAAGGGTAGGGTTTCAAAGCAGGATGGGTCAAGACCCATCTTACGTTACCGCAAAGCCCGCCCTTTGATGATCGCATCCGCCCCGAACTTCTGCCGGATCAGATCGGCCGCCTTTTCCGCCTCGGCACGCTTGATCGCACCGGGGTCGAGCAGATCGCCTTCGCGGTCGGCCCCTTCGGCTGATGTGATCTCGGACAGGCCCACGCCCAACAGCCGGTAAGGCCCCTTGTCGCCGACCTGATCGAACAGCGCGCGGGCGGTCCGGTAGATCGTGTCGGCGATCTGGGTGGGGTGCCGCAGGCTCAACCGCTTGGTGATCCCCTTGAAATCATGGGTCTTCAGCTTCAGCGTCACGACCCGCCCTGCCTTGTCCTTGGCCTTGGCCCGCGCGCTAACCTTCTCGGACATCCGCCAGATATGCCCGTCTAGGATATCGACATTGCTGGTATCCTCGTTGAACGTGGTTTCGTTTGACAGCGTCTTGACCGGTGTATGGGCCGAGATGCGGCGCCCGTCTTCGCCACGCGCCAGCGAATAAAGCCGCTCACCCATGCCCCCGAACCGATCATGCAGATCGCGCCGGTCCCAACGCAACAGATCGTCGAAGGTGCGGATGCCCGCAGCCTCCAGGCTGGCCTGCGCTGCCGGGCCGATGCCCCAGATCAGGCGGACCGATTTGGGGCGCAGGAACGCGGTGGTTTCTGCCTTGCCGATGATCGAAAAGCCGCGCGGTTTGTCGAGGTCAGACGCGACCTTGGCTAGGAATTTGTTGTGCGACAACCCGATAGACCCGGTCAGCCCCAACTCATCCTTCATCCGTTTCACCAGCCGCGCCAGCATGACCGCGGGCGGCGCATGGTGCAGCCGGGCGGTGCCGGTCAGGTCCATAAACGCCTCGTCCAGTGACAGCGGTTCGACCACCGGGGTCAGTTCATCCATCATCGCCCGGATCGCGCGGGAGGCTTCAACATAGGCGTCGAACCGGGGGCGGACCACGACAGCCTCGGGGCAAAGCTTCAGCGCCTTGAACATGGGCATGGCCGATTTGACGCCCTTGATCCGGGCGACATAGCAGGCGGTCGACACAACCCCACGCTTGCCGCCACCGATGATCACCGGCTTGTCGGCCAGTTCGGGGTTATCGCGCCTTTCGACGGATGCATAAAACGCATCGCAATCCATATGCGCGATGGACAGATCGAACAGTTCCGGATGCCGCGTGACCCGTGGGCTCCGGCATTGCGGACAGCGGGTTTCGCTGTCAAATGTGGTCAGGCAATCGCGGCACAGGGCTGGCATAACGCTAATGTAAGAGGAGCAGGGCATGGACACAACGCAGTGGCATCACGGGGCCAAAGTGGCGCTGTTTCTCGGCGATCAGTTGGTCAGCATCCTGAGGGACGATTTGCCCGATATTCATTATCCGAACCTTTGGGACCTGCCTGGCGGCGGTCGGGAAGGGGATGAGACGACGTTCGAGACCCTGGCGCGCGAGTTGGAAGAAGAGTTGGGATTGGTTCTGCCGCAAAGTGCAGTGTTGTGGGAAAGCATGTTTCAATCCCTCACTGCGCCCGAGAAATGGAACGCATTCTTCGTGGCGCAGATGGCGCCCGAAACGGTGGACGACATCGTTTTTGGCGACGAAGGGCAGCGCTGGGCGTTGTTCGATATGGATGCATTTGTTGCGTTGCGCAATCGCGTGCCGTCCTATGATGTACGGTTAGCGAAATGGGTGGCCGAAACGGGTGGGCTGCCTGCCTAAATCTCGGCGTAGATTTCCAGCAGATTGCCGTCGGGGTCCCGAAAGAACAGGGTGCGGTGGCCGAAATCGTGATCAGTCGGCGGTGACATGATGGGTATGTCCTGGCGGGAAAGCTCCTTGGCGCAGGCATCGACCTGTTCCACGTCCACTTTGAACGCCAACTGAAGTGCTGCGGTGCCTTGCGGAATGGGTGCATCATTTGCGGTGCGGGCAGCCCGGGACAGCACAAAGGTATTGGGACCGATCTGATATTCGATCCAATTGGCCGACAGCGCGCGGGCCATTGGGAACTGCATGACATTTTCGTAGAACTGTCGCATGGCATCCATGTCGCGCACGAAAATAACCGTGTAATCAACCGCGCGAATGGCCTGAAACGGCGATGTCTGGTCAGTTCGCATAATGTGTTCCTGTGGCTGATATATCGGTTCTGCCATCGTAATATCACGGTCGCTAGAATTGCGCTTGATTGATCGAAAACTGTTGCAAATATCGGTTGCTTTGTGCGGCAATCTGTCTATGAGGTTTCCAATAGGAAACACACCGACCGGGAGAGAACGGTCCTTGTGTCCGTCGCCGAAGGAGCAACCGCCCCGGTCACTCTCAGGCAAAAGGACCGGTTGGGGTGCAACACGCCGAAGAGTGGCCTTTGATGGTCCGCCGAAGGAGCAAGCCCAGAGGGGTGAATCTCTCAGGTACAGCAGACGGTGGGGGCAGATGGTTACAGGAGCTGTACCATGCCTCATATTGCTGTTTTAGGTGCCGGGATTACCGGTGTGACCACCGCTTATTCACTTTATAAACGCGGGTTCGACGTGACGGTTTTTGATCGTCAGCGGTATGCCGCGATGGAAACCAGCTTTGCCAATGGCGGGCAGTTGAGCGCGTCAAACGCCGAAGTGTGGAACCAGTGGTCCACGGTGATCAAGGGCGTCCGCTGGATGCTGCAGCATGATGCGCCATTGTCGGTAAACCCCCGTCCGGGTTGGCACAAGATCAGCTGGATGGCAGAGTTTCTGGCTAATATTCCAAGGTATAAGAGCAATACTATCGAAACAGCGCGGCTGGCGGTGACCGCGCGTGCAGGTCTGGCAGAGATGGCAGATCGTGCGGGTGTGGATTTTGATTTCACCCCGGCAGGGATCTTGCATTTCTACAAGACCCAGAAAGATTTTGATCATGCGCGCAAGGTCACGGGTCTGCTGGCGCAGGGTGGACTGCAGCGCCGTGAACTGACCGCCGATGAGGTTCGCGCGACAGAGCCGACCTTGCGCGGAGATATCCTTGGCGGGTTCTGGACCGAAAGCGACAGCACAGGTGACATTCACAAATTCACTGTCGGGTTGGCCGCTTGGCTGTGCCAACAAGGTGTGCAATTTCAGATGGGGCATGCTGTTGAAGATTTGCAAGCTCATGCGGATCATGTGACCGTGCGGGGCAGGGACGAACAGCGTTTCGATGGTGTCGTGGTCTCTGCTGGTGTGGCGTCGCGGTCTTTTGCGCGTATGCTGGGTGACCGGGTGAATGTCTATCCGGTCAAGGGCTATTCGATCACCGTGAACCTGCCTGATGCCGCATCGCAAGCCGCTGCGCCAACTGTTTCCCTGTTGGACGACAAGGCCAAGATCGTGACGTCCCGCTTGGGCCGTGATCGGTTCCGCATTGCAGGGACGGCAGAGTTCAACGGCGAAAACCGTGATATCCGCGCCGACCGTGTCAAGCCTTTGGTGGATTGGTGCGAAACCCATTTTCCCGATGTCAGCACTGAAAATGTAGTACCTTGGGCAGGCCTGCGCCCGATGATGCCTAATATGATGCCGCGGGTGGGCGCCGGGCGCCGGCCCCGCGTTTTCTACAACACCGGACATGGGCATTTGGGCTGGACCTTATCAGCGGCAACAGCCGATATCGTGGCAGGTGTGGTCGAGGGGAAACTTAAGGAAAACTTCACCCCAAGTAATCATCGAATCGCTTTGAACACGGTGTCCTAAGTGCATATCTGTCCTTCATAACAAGAAAGGGACAGCTCTATGCCAATTGAAGATATGTTTGCCGAATTCCTCGGTCAGAATGTGCTATACTTGCTGCTGGCGGTGTTTATCATCGTCTGTATTCTGGCCGGGGTACGGATCGTGCCACAGTCAGAGAAATTTGTGGTCGAACGCCTTGGGCGACTCCGCTCAGTGCTTGGGCCAGGTATCAACTTTATCGTACCGTTTCTGGACCGCGTGCGGCATAAAGTATCAATTCTTGAACGTCAGCTGCCATCAATGACGCAGGATGCGATCACGTCGGACAACGTGTTGGTGCAGGTTGAGACATCCGTGTTCTATCGGATTATCGAACCGGAAAAGACCGTTTACCGTATCCGCGATGTGGATGGTGCGATTTCGACAACTGTTGCCGGTATTGTCCGGTCCGAGATTGGTCGTATGGAACTCGACCAGGTGCAGGCGAACCGATCAAGCCTGATCGCGGCTGTACGTGAACAGGTGGCGCAGCAGGTTGATGACTGGGGTATCGAAGTCACCCGTGCGGAAATTCTGGACGTGAACCTAGATCAGGCCACACGTCAGGCGATGCTGCAGCAGTTGAACGCCGAACGCGCCCGTCGTGCGCAGGTGACAGAGGCCGAAGGTAAGAAACGTGCGGTCGAACTGCAGGCCGATGCGGATCTGTACGCGGCCAAGCAGGACGCAGAGGCACGCCGCGTGCTCGCCGATGCGGAAGCCTATGCAACACAGGTTGTTGCCGTGGCGATTGCTGAAAACGGGCTTGAAGCGGCACAGTATCAGGTCGCACTGAAACAGGTCGAATCGCTTACGAAACTTGGCTCGGGTCAGGGCAATCAAACTGTCGTGCTGCCAGCAAATGCGCTGGATGCCTTTGCCGATGCCTTCAAGATGCTGAAAGGGAGGAGCTAATGCCACTTTGGACTGAATGGTGGGTGTGGATGTCAGGTGCGCTGATCCTTGCGACGCTTGAGGTCCTGATCCCCGGTTATATCTTCCTGGGGTTTGCGCTGGGCGCTGCAATGATGGGATTTCTGATCCTGTTTGGTATCTCGGCCAGCGGCCTGGCCATCACATTGGTCATCTTTTCGGTCATGTCGCTGATCTCTTATCTGCTGATGCGCAAGGTCTTTGGCCTGCGCACCGGACAGGTGAAGGTCTGGGAGACCGACATTAACGATTAAGGCTGCGATGCCTGAAAAAAAGGCCCGGCGCACAAGGCGTCGGGCCAGTTGTGATCAAGAGGCGTTGCAACGGTCCGGGACAGGGACGGGTGTTGCGTACTTGATCGAATTACATCAGATTTGTGTGTCAGACATTTGCAGCGCCCGGTGGCGCAGCCTGTCGATGACTGCGTTTTGGTCCATGCTGTGCGGTCCGGGAACTTCGCACGGATAGCGGAATGTGCGCCCGAAACGCTCAATATCAACCGAAGCCTTGAATACCCCGGCGGCGGCGTTGTAGCGCAGATTTTTGATGTGCATGGGAAAATCTCCGTCGCTTGTTTCATTTCATAAATGCACGAGCGTGGATTTGGTTCCCGATTAATGATTGGGTGATTGCGCCTGCGGTGATCGCAATTCGGCCAGTACCCCCTCTGCCGCGGCTTTCGGATTGGCGGCCTGCCAAATGGGACGACCCACCACCACATGATCCGCTCCCGCCGCGATCGCCTGCGCCGGGGTCATGACCCGCTTCTGATCACCCAGCGGGGCACCAACCGGCCGCACACCCGGTGTGACGATCAGCTTGCCTGCGGCTTCGGGCAAGGCCCTGATCAACGCGGCTTCTTGAGGTGAGGCGATGACACCATCGGCCCCGTTGGACAGCGCGATGCCTGCCCTTTCCTGTACTAGATCGGGCACATCGCCTGCCTTGATACAGGATGCATCCAGGTCGGCCCGGTCCAGCGACGTCAAGATCGTGACAGCGAGGATTTTCATACCCGATCCACCTGCGCCTTCGCGCGCCGCGCGCACCACATGCGGATCGCCATGCACCGTCAGGAAATCCAGATCAAACTGGGCAACACCGCGCACCGCCGCTTCGACCGTGGCCCCGATGTCAAAGAATTTCATATCCAGAAAGATGCGCTTGCCGTGTTCCTGCTTCAGCTCATTGGCCAGCGCCAGCCCTCCACCGGTCAGCATCCCCAGCCCGATCTTGTAGAAACTGACGCTGTCGCCGAGTGTTTTTGCCAGTTCCAGCCCATCCAGCACGTTCGGTACGTCCATCGCGACAATCAGGCGGTCATCTTGCATGGTGGGTCCCTTCTTGCATCGCTTTCGCGCGGTCTACCTGTTGACCAGTGCCGGTGCAATCATGGGATGGCTTTCACAGCTTTTGGACACACACTGCGGCCAGCAAAAAGAAAGGGCGCAGCCTGTCCCGAGGCTGCGCCCTTCCTGACCTATTGTTGCAGCAGTCGCCGCAGCAGGTCGTCCGCGTGAGTGGTCGTCTGGTCGTCGCGGCAAGGGGGAAACTCTGCGCGGTCGGCGGCTTCCGTTATCCGGCGCAATCGGCGCACGGCTTCGGGAGAGAGTGGGAAAAGCTGCACGTTCGTTTCCGTCGTGTCGTCTTTTCTGGTCGCTCTTGGCATCATCGTTTCCTCCTGCCTGTTTATATGCCCCAAAGCGCTTTGGAAAAACCGGGGAAAAGGGCTTTTGGCTTCCCAGTACGGAAATCCATACCTTTGGTCTTGCGACGCAACGTTCCCGACCCCATTTAGGCGTTGAGGCCCGAAATCAGGGTGTGCCGCCAAGCCGGGCACCCGCCAAATGGGCGCTTAACAAAGGAGAGACCCATGAACTTAGACAAGTTCACCGAGCGGTCGCGCGGATTCGTACAAGCCGCCCAGACGATCGCAATGCGTGAGAATCATCAGAGATTCGCGCCTGAACACCTGCTCAAAGCCTTGATGGACGATGAAGAAGGGCTTGCATCGAACCTGATCACCCGTGCAGGCGGCAATGCCCCTGCTGTGATGGGCGCGGTTGAGGCCGCATTGGCCAAACAGCCCAAGGTCACCGGCGATGCGGCCCAGGTCTATCTGGACAACACCACAGCCAAGGTCATCGACGAGGCTGAACAGATCGCCAAGAAGGCAGGCGACAGCTTTGTGCCTGTTGAACGGCTGCTGACCGCGCTGGCCGTTGTGAAATCGAAGGCCAAGGATGCGTTGGATGCTGGTCAGGTGGATGCGAAAAAGCTGAACGCCGCCATCAACGACATCCGCAAAGGCCGGACCGCCGACAGTGCGACGGCAGAGGACAGTTTCGAAGCGCTGGCCAAATACGCCCGCGACCTGACCGAAGCAGCCGAGCAAGGCAAGATCGACCCGATCATCGGCCGGGACGAGGAAATCAGGCGCGCCATGCAGGTCCTGTCGCGTCGGACCAAGAACAACCCGGTCCTGATCGGTGAACCCGGCGTGGGTAAGACGGCGATTGCCGAAGGCCTCGCCCTGCGCATCGTCGACGGCGATGTGCCGGAATCCCTGCGCAACAAGAAGCTGATGGCGCTTGACATGGGTGCCCTGATCGCCGGTGCGAAATACCGGGGCGAGTTCGAGGAACGGTTGAAGGCCGTCCTGAAGGAAATCGAAACCGCCGCTGGCGAAATCATCCTGTTCATCGACGAGATGCACACTCTTGTTGGTGCGGGCGCGTCCGAAGGCGCGATGGATGCCGCCAACCTGATCAAACCTGCGCTTGCGCGGGGTGAGCTGCACTGCGTCGGGGCCACCACCCTGAACGAATACCGCAAATACGTCGAAAAGGACGCGGCCCTCGCGCGCCGGTTCCAACCCCTGATGGTGGAAGAACCGACCGTCACGGACACCGTCAGCATCCTGCGCGGGATCAAGGAAAAATACGAACTCCACCATGGTGTGCGCATTTCCGACAGCGCGCTGGTCGCTGCCGCCACCCTGTCGCACCGCTACATCACCGACCGGTTCCTGCCCGACAAGGCCATCGACCTGATGGACGAGGCAGCCAGCCGTCTGCGCATGGAAGTCGACAGCAAGCCAGAAGAACTCGACGCGCTCGACCGCCAGATCCTGCAATTGCAGATCGAAGCCGAGGCGCTGAAGAAAGAGGACGACAAGGCCTCCATCGACCGGCTTGAGCGGCTGGAAAAGGAACTTGCTGACCTGCAGGACCGCGGATCCGAAATGACCGCGAAATGGCAGGCCGAACGCGACAAGCTGGAAGGCACCCGTGCGGTCAAGGAAAAGCTGGACCGCGCCCGCGCCGATCTGGATATCGCCAAGCGCGAAGGCAATCTGGCAAAAGCCGGGGAGCTGTCCTATGGCGTCATCCCGCAACTGGAACGGCAACTGGCCGAGGCGGAAGAAAACGACGACCTGATGGTCGAAGAGGCCGTGCGCCCCGAACAGATCGCCGAAGTGGTCGAGCGCTGGACGGGTATTCCAACGTCGAAGATGCTGGAAGGCGAGCGTGAAAAGCTGCTGCGCATGGAAGAAGAGCTTGGCAAGCGGGTCATCGGCCAGAGAACCGCCGTCACCTCGGTCGCTAACGCGGTCCGCCGTGCACGTGCCGGTCTGAACGATGAAAACCGGCCGCTGGGGTCGTTCCTGTTCCTCGGGCCAACCGGCGTGGGTAAGACCGAGCTGACCAAGGCGGTCGCCGAATACCTCTTTGATGATGACAGCGCGATGGTCCGCATCGACATGTCGGAATTCATGGAAAAACACGCAGTCGCCCGTCTGATCGGCGCACCCCCGGGCTATGTCGGCTATGACGAAGGCGGCGTGCTGACCGAAGCTGTGCGGCGACGCCCCTATCAGGTTGTCCTGTTCGATGAGGTCGAAAAGGCGCACCCGGATGTGTTCAACGTCCTGCTGCAGGTCCTTGATGACGGCGTTCTGACCGATGGTCAGGGCCGCACCGTGGATTTCAAGCAAACGCTGATCATCCTGACATCGAACCTTGGGGCGCAGGCGCTGAGCCAACTCCCCGACGGGGCCGATGCGTCAGAGGCCAAGCGCGATGTGATGGATGCGGTCCGCGCCCATTTCCGGCCCGAATTCCTGAACCGTCTGGACGAAACGGTGATCTTTGACAGGCTCGCCCGCGAAGACATGGCCGGTATCGTCACGATCCAGCTCAAGCGGCTGGAAAGGCGGCTGGCCGGGCGGAACATCACGATCAACCTCGACGAGGCTGCCCTGAAATGGCTGGCCGACGAAGGGTACGATCCGGTCTTCGGTGCCCGTCCTTTGAAGCGCGTCATCCAGCGCGCGCTCCAAGACCAACTGGCTGAAATGATCTTGGCCGGTGATGTCATGGACGGCGACACGATCAGTGTCAGCGCCGGGGCTGACGGGCTGATCGTGGGGGACAGGCTGTCTGCCTCAAATCGGCCAAGACCCGACGACGCAGTTGTGCATTAAGCAAAAGGGGCACCTTCGGGTGCCCTTTTCTTTTGGAATATGACGAACTCATCTAGCCTGATGCGGACGACAAAAAGAAAGCCCCGGCGCTGGGCCGGAGCTTTATAAGGTATGCCAAGTCGATTAGCTGGCGGGCAGGATCACTTGGTCGATGACGTGGATCACGCCGTTTGATGCCTCGATGTCGGCTGCGACAACGTTTGCACCGTCAACCATCACGCCGCCTTCGGTCATGATTGTCACGTCAGCACCGTTGACAGTTGTCGCCATCATTTCGTTGCTCAGGTCGCCGGACATTACTTTGCCGGGGACAACGTGGTATGTCAGGATCGCGGCCAGCGCTTCTGGATCTTCCAGAAGTCCCTCAACAGTGCCCTCTGGCAGTGCTGCAAATGCCTCGTCCGTTGGTGCGAACACTGTGAAAGGTCCGTCACCCTTCAGCGTGTCAACCAGACCGGCAGCCTCGACGGCGGCCACGAGTGTTGTGAATGTGCCTGCTTCCACGGCTGTATCGACGATATCCTTTTCGCCCATTGCGAAAGCGGATGTTGCAACTGCGGCTGCAGCGGTGACGGCAAAGAAAGTTCTGCGTAGCATTTTATAGTCTCCGATTAAGAGATGCCTTTCGTCAGCATCAAGCCTTTTTACGCGGCAGATCGGCCACGGATCACGGGGGAAAAACGCCGACCCAACTTGACGGAAAAGAAATCGTTGCTAAGCCATACCGATTTTGGATTTCCAATCACAGATGTGTGTAAAACCGTGATAAAACGGGCTGATCCTTGGAACATTTCACTGTACTGGCGGCATCGTGAGACACCTTTCAATCATTCTCGCCTATATGCTGATCGACATCGATTAGAACGGAGAGCCACATGGCACATCGCTGGACCAACGACCTGACACGCGCGGACGTGACACCAAAGTCTGCCTATCTCAACCGGCGCCAGATATTGGCCGGCGCGGCCGGTCTGGGTGCCATCGGTCTGGCCGGTCGCGCCAGCGCCAACACGCTGGAACCGAACACGCTGGAAGAAATCGCGAGTTACAACAACTTCTACGAATTCGGGACGGGGAAAACCGACCCAGCCCAGAACGCGCACAAACTGGTGACATCCCCATGGTCCATCAAGGTTGATGGCATGGTCGACAACCCTGGAGAATACAGTCTTGGTGATCTGCTGGATGGTCTGACGGTTGAGGAGCGTATCTATCGTTTCCGCTGTGTAGAGGCATGGTCGATGGTGATCCCCTGGAACGGGATCGAACTGGCGAATATCCTTAACAAGGTTGGCGTGCAGTCGGGTGCCAGATATGTGGCCTTTGAGACGGTTGTGCAGCCAGAGAACATGATCGGCGTGCAGCGCCGCGTTCTCGACTTCCCATATGTCGAAGGCCTGCGTCTGGATGAGGCGATGCATCCGCTGACGATCATGGCGACGGGTATCTATGATGAGCCGATCTATAATCAGAACGGTGCGCCGATCCGGCTGGTCGTGCCGTGGAAATACGGGTTCAAATCGATCAAGTCGATTGTGCGGATCACCCTGCAAGAGGATGAGCCGCCGACAAGCTGGAACAAAGCGAACGCGCGTGAATACGGGTTCTATAGTAATGTGAACCCCAATGTAGATCACCCGCGCTGGAGCCAGGCGACCGAGCGGCGGATTGGTGGCGGGTTGTTCGCGCCGCGGATTGATACGTTGATGTTCAATGGGTACCCGGAAGTCGCAAGCCTTTACGAAGGCCAGGATTTGACGGTTGATATCTGAGGACGGTTAAAGTGATCTTTTCGCAATCGAACAATGGTGTGCAAATAATGCCTCGCAAGAGGCGTGTATTTGCAAGCCTGTCAGTTGTGTTTGCTCTATGTATGGGCCAAGCTGCATCTGCTCAGACGTTTGCCCTGCCCAATCCGCTTGATACGGATGGGTCCGGTATGATCGCGCTCGGATATTTCTCCTTCTCAACAGATATCGAGGATCAAATCCTGGCTGCTGACCAACGGGCGAAGGGTCGGCTGACACGTGCGATTGATCACGACGGTGTCGAAGTATTTGTGATTTTGGTCGCGAATTGGAAAATGGCCGGTCTGGCAAATGCCAGTCTGATTGCCAATCCGGTATTGCGTGATGCCTTGGATGCCAAGGTAGGCAGCGATCACATGCTCGCACTCTATGATGGTCAGTCTGATTATGTCGCGTATGACAAGGTGCTGTTCGCGCTGACCGAGATAGATGGACTGCCAGTGAGCGAAGACTGCCTGATCGCGGGTATATTAACGTCATTATACGAGGGCGTGACAGTGCCAACATTTGATATGGCAAACTGCATGCAGGTCAGGCAGTGACCCCATCTCAGGCAATCAACGGCGTACTCCGTAAGGTTCCAGCGTGGACTATATATATAGTATGCGCAGCATGGACCGGGTGGCTGTTCTATCTCGCCCTGACCGGTGGTCTGGGGGTGGAGCCGATTAACGCGCTGGAGCGGGAATATGGTGAGCTGGGCCTGAAGCTCTTGGTGCTGGGCCTGCTGGTCACTCCACTGCGCAAATGGACCGGCGTGAACCTGTTGAAGTTTCGCCGGGCGATTGGCGTTAGCGCGTTCTTTGTCATTCTTGCCCATTTCACGGTCTGGGCCGTGCTGGATGTGCAAACATGGGAACGTGTCTGGACCGAGATCGTCAAGCGGCCCTATGTGACTGTGGGAATGGTTGGCTTTGTCCTTATGATCCCGCTGGCGCTGACATCCAACAATCTGTCGGTGCGCAAACTGGGTGCCGCGACCTGGCGCAAGCTGCACAAGCTGACCTATCCGGTCGCGGTGCTGGGCGCGGTACATTATCTATGGCTCGCGCGGGGATTTCAGTGGGAGCCGATTATCTACCTCCTCATCATCCTTGGCTTGATCGCGACTCGCTATGTGTCGTTTGATTGGAAACGCCAGCCTGCCTGAGGACAAATCAGGCGATTGATTCACTGACCTGGCATGAAAACTGCCGTGTTTTGTGATTCATGGGGCCGACTCGCTCCTACGATTCAGCTTGGGTTTCGTTAACAAACGATGAATCGGCCAGAATTGGGTGCTGAGTCTGCCCGAGTCTCAGGGAGTCTTGTGGGAGACTCTGTGGATAACCCAAAATCTGGTATGTTCTGTTTCCATTCCGCCTAAGAAAATTGCGAATTCACCCGGCGTCACTGTACGGAAATTGCCCCAAACCCCTAAAAACATGGGGAAAATAGGGTTTGTCACAAAAAATGCATTTTTCTCGAAAAAAGGGGTTGCGGGTACCCGTCAGTAGCCGTAGAACCCCCCTCACCGGCGGCGCTGAGGCGCTAACGGGACGCCAAACGGGCCACACGGCAACGAGGCGGAACTAAGAAAATTCAGAGGTATTCGAGGCGGGGCGCGCCAGAAAGTTAGGGCGCATCTAGTCTCTTTTGTCTCTACGCTGTTTGAAATTGATATATCTGAAGAGATATGTGGGCGGTTTGGTTCAGTTCGATGGATCAGACGTCTGTATATCAACGCTCTTAGGGTTTCGACCCGATGATGGAGTGTCAGCTTCACTGTTTGGACGGTTTCTTGTTTTCTTATGAAAACCTGAAGCACGATAAACAGAGAAACGCCATTTGGTTTCAGTAAGGCCAAGTGGTGATGTGCAGAGGTTCGAACGTCAAGGACAGCATCGTAAGATGCTTTCAACTTGAGAGTTTGATCCTGGCTCAGAACGAACGCTGGCGGCACGCCTAACACATGCAAGTCGAGCGCTACCTTCGGGTGGAGCGGCGGACGGGTTAGTAACGCGTGGGAACATACCCAACACTACGGAATAGCCTCGGGAAACTGAGAGTAATACCGTATACGCCCTTCGGGGGAAAGATTTATCGGTGATGGATTGGCCCGCGTTAGATTAGATAGTTGGTGGGGTAATGGCCTACCAAGTCTACGATCTATAGCTGGTTTGAGAGGATGATCAGCAACACTGGGACTGAGACACGGCCCAGACTCCTACGGGAGGCAGCAGTGGGGAATCTTAGACAATGGGCGCAAGCCTGATCTAGCGATGCCGCGTGAGTGACGAAGGCCTTAGGGTCGTAAAGCTCTTTCGCCAGGGATGATAATGACAGTACCTGGTAAAGAAACCCCGGCTAACTCCGTGCCAGCAGCCGCGGTAATACGGAGGGGGTTAGCGTTGTTCGGAATTACTGGGCGTAAAGCGTACGTAGGCGGATCAGAAAGTTGGGGGTGAAATCCCGGGGCTCAACCCCGGAACTGCCTCCAAAACTATTGGTCTAGAGTTCGAGAGAGGTGAGTGGAATTCCAAGTGTAGAGGTGAAATTCGTAGATATTTGGAGGAACACCAGTGGCGAAGGCGGCTCACTGGCTCGATACTGACGCTGAGGTACGAAAGTGTGGGGAGCAAACAGGATTAGATACCCTGGTAGTCCACACCGTAAACGATGAATGCCAGACGTCAGGGGGTTTTACTCTTTGGTGTCACACCTAACGGATTAAGCATTCCGCCTGGGGAGTACGGTCGCAAGATTAAAACTCAAAGGAATTGACGGGGGCCCGCACAAGCGGTGGAGCATGTGGTTTAATTCGAAGCAACGCGCAGAACCTTACCAACCCTTGACATCCTTGGACCGCCAGAGAGATCTGGTTTTCTCGTAAGAGACCAAGTGACAGGTGCTGCATGGCTGTCGTCAGCTCGTGTCGTGAGATGTTCGGTTAAGTCCGGCAACGAGCGCAACCCACATCTTTAGTTGCCAGCAGTTCGGCTGGGCACTCTAGAGAAACTGCCCGTGATAAGCGGGAGGAAGGTGTGGATGACGTCAAGTCCTCATGGCCCTTACGGGTTGGGCTACACACGTGCTACAATGGCATCTACAGTGAGTTAATCTCCAAAAGATGTCTCAGTTCGGATTGGGGTCTGCAACTCGACCCCATGAAGTCGGAATCGCTAGTAATCGCGTAACAGCATGACGCGGTGAATACGTTCCCGGGCCTTGTACACACCGCCCGTCACACCATGGGAGTTGGTTCTACCCGACGACGCTGCGCTAACCTTCGGGAGGCAGGCGGCCACGGTAGGATCAGCGACTGGGGTGAAGTCGTAACAAGGTAGCCGTAGGGGAACCTGCGGCTGGATCACCTCCTTTCTAAGGATGTTCCTAGCCAAGATTGTTCGCAATCTTCGTGGAACACTTAGCAGTCGGCATTCAAAGCCGACATATTCAGGCACTTCTTCCTTGGAAGTGACCTAGAGCCAGGCCGTCCTCATATCTCTTCAGTTTTGTTCCACCATGAGTGGGACGCACCTAATGGGGCGTTAGCTCAGCTGGGAGAGCACCTGCTTTGCAAGCAGGGGGTCATCGGTTCGATCCCGATACGCTCCACCAGATGGGTCGGTAGCTCAGGTGGTTAGAGCGCACGCCTGATAAGCGTGAGGTCGGAGGTTCAAGTCCTCCTCGACCCACCATCACACTTCAAACTGACGATTTGACCGTTAAGCAGTCCAATGCTTTACCGTCCAATCGGACGACTTGGCCTTCGGGCCATTTGACATCGTATAGAGAGATACAACATCAGAATAGATGACTGTCCGCGTAAGGACATGTCACCGGGTTCGACCCGGAAGTCTATTTTGTTCCAAGTCAAGTACACTAACCGGAACAGAAGTAATTCTGTTCGAACAGTGTTTGTTGCGAACCAGCGGCAAGCACTGCAATGTATGCATTTTGATTTAGGGCCCTTTTGAAACGATACAAAAGGGAGGGCCCGCAGAAGTAGTCTGACTATTTCTGGATCAAATCAAGCGCGAAAAGGGCGTTTGGTGGATGCCTTGGCAGTAAGAGGCGATGAAAGACGTGATACTCTGCGATAAGCCATGGGGAGCTGAGAATAAGCTTTGATCCATGGATTTCTGAATGGGGCAACCCACCTGATACTTTGTTATTATTGCTCTTCGGAGCAGCTAATAATGAGGTAAACCAGGTATTTATAACCTGAATACATAGGGTTATAAAAGCAAACCCGGGGAACTGAAACATCTAAGTACCCGGAGGAAAGGAAATCAACAGATACTCCCCTAGTAGCGGCGAGCGAACGGGGACCAGCCGAGCCATGAATGTGAATAGAATGCGTTGGAAAGCGCAACCATAGTGGGTGACAGTCCCGTATATGAAGCATGATTGGACGTATTAAGTAGGGCGGAACACGTGAAATTCTGTCTGAACATCGGAGGACCACCTTCGAAGGCTAAGTACTCCTTACTGACCGATAGCGAACCAGTACCGTGAGGGAAAGGTGAAAAGCACCCCGACGAGGGGAGTGAAACAGTACCTGAAACCGAACGCCTACAATCAGTTGGAGGGCCCTTGAGGCCTGACAGCGTACCTTTTGTATAATGGGTCATCGACTTAGTGTATCTAGCAAGCTTAAGCCGTTAGGTGTAGGCGCAGCGAAAGCGAGTCTTAATAGGGCGAATGAGTTAGATGCATTAGACCCGAAACCGAGTGATCTAGGCATGTCCAGGATGAAGGTTAGGTAACACTAACTGGAGGTCCGAACCCACACCTGTTGAAAAAGGTCGGGATGAGGTGTGCCTAGGGGTGAAAGGCCAATCAAACTCGGAGATAGCTGGTTCTCTGCGAAATCTATTTAGGTAGAGCGTCGGACGAATACCCTCGGGGGTAGAGCACTGGATGGGTAATGGGGACTCACCGTCTTACTGATCCTAACCAAACTCCGAATACCGAGGAGTAATATCCGGCAGACACACAGCGGGTGCTAACGTCCGTTGTGGAGAGGGAAACAACCCTGACCTACGACTAAGGCCCCTAATTCATGGCTAAGTGGGAAAGCAGGTGGGACGACCAAAACAACCAGGAGGTTGGCTTAGAAGCAGCCATCCTTTAAAGATAGCGTAACAGCTCACTGGTCTAAATAAGTTGTCCTGCGGCGAAGATGTAACGGGGCTCAAGCCATGAGCCGAAGTCTAGGATGCAATCTATTGCATGGTAGCAGAGCGTAGTGTGACATAACTCCTATCCATATCAGCGGTTTCGACCGTTGTGATGGATATTTGGAGTTTTCTGTGAAGCCGGCCTGTGAGGGATCCGGTGGAGAGATCACTAGTGAGAATGATGACATGAGTAGCGACAAACAGGGTGAGAGACCCTGTCGCCGAAAGTCCAAGGGTTCCTGCTTAAAGCTAATCTGAGCAGGGTAAGCCGACCCCTAAGGCGAGGCCGAAAGGCGTAGTCGATGGGAACCAGGTTAATATTCCTGGGCCAGGAGGATGTGACGGATCTCGAAGATTGTTTTCCCTTATCGGATTGGGAAGGCCGTTTAGAGGTTCCTGGAAATAGCCCTCCGCTAGATCGTACCCTAAACCGACACAGGTGGACTGGTAGAGAATACCAAGGCGCTTGAGAGAACCACATTTAAGGAACTCGGCAAAATACCTCCGTAAGTTCGCGAGAAGGAGGCCCGTTCAGAAGGCAACTTTTGGGCGGGGGCACAAACCAGGGGGTGGCGACTGTTTACTAAAAACACAGGGCTCTGCGAAGTCGCAAGACGACGTATAGGGTCTGACGCCTGCCCGGTGCCTGAAGGTTAAAAGGAGGAGTGCAAGCTCCGAATTGAAGCCCAGGTAAACGGCGGCCGTAACTATAACGGTCCTAAGGTAGCGAAATTCCTTGTCGGGTAAGTTCCGACCTGCACGAATGGCGTAACGACTTCCCCGCTGTCTCAAATGTGGACTCAGCGAAATTGAATTTCCTGTCAAGATGCAGGATACCCGCGGTTAGACGGAAAGACCCCATGCACCTTTACTATAGCTTCGCATTGGCATCAGGCACAGTATGTGCAGGATAGGTGGTAGGCTTTGAAGCGGTGACGCCAGTCATCGTGGAGCCTCCCTTGAGATACCACCCTTATTCTGCTTGATGTCTAACCGCGGCCCGTTATCCGGGTCCGGGACCCTGCGTGGTGGGTAGTTTGACTGGGGCGGTCGCCTCCCAAATTGTAACGGAGGCGCGCGAAGGTTGGCTCAGAGCGGTCGGAAATCGCTCGTTGAGTGCAATGGCAGAAGCCAGCCTGACTGCGAGACTGACAAGTCGAGCAGAGTCGAAAGACGGCCATAGTGATCCGGTGGTCCCGAGTGGAAGGGCCATCGCTCAACGGATAAAAGGTACGCTGGGGATAACAGGCTGATGGTGCCCAAGAGTCCATATCGACGGCACCGTTTGGCACCTCGATGTCGGCTCATCTCATCCTGGGGCTGGAGCAGGTCCCAAGGGTACGGCTGTTCGCCGTTTAAAGAGGTACGTGAGCTGGGTTTAGAACGTCGTGAGACAGTTCGGTCCCTATCTTCCGTGGGTGTAGGATACTTGAGAGGAGTTGCCCCTAGTACGAGAGGACCGGGGTGAACGATCCACTGGTGGACCTGTTGTCGTGCCAACGGCAGTGCAGGGTAGCTATGATCGGACAGGATAACCGCTGAAGGCATCTAAGCGGGAAGCCCCCCTCAAAACAAGGTATCCCTGAGAGCCGAAGTAGACCACTTCGTCGATAGGCCAGAGATGTAAGCGTAGTGATACGTTCAGTTGACTGGTACTAATTGCTCGATAGGCTTGATTTGATCCAGTAATAGTAAGACTGGCAATCAAGATACATACACAACACTACAGTCGTACACGACTTGGAACCTGATGTTCTTTATTTGGTTTGGTGATCATAGCGCGAGCAAAACACCCGATCCCATCCCGAACTCGGCAGTTAAGTGCCGCAGCGCTGATGGTACTGCGTCTTAAGGCGTGGGAGAGTAAGTCATTGCCAAACCTAATAAGGAACATCGGGGTATCTCTGTTACGATAGAAAATACCAGGAAATCAGACAAATTAAACCTTGTGCCGCCGACAATCGTTCTCGGCTTTCCGCGCCGTTGATCGGAGTCACTCGTTACCTTGCGACGTGGCGCTCCGTATAGGTGCAGAAAACGTTGGCTGGCCTGAGATCACCTGATCCTTGCAAGACCCCAACTTCTTTCGCGGCATGTGTAGGGGTCAGGTTTGAGCCCTTCCCGACGCTAGAAAGGTATCGCTTTTGCGGCGCTTCTGACCAAGCCTGACACTTTCTCCAGATTTGACAGAAATCAATCCTGCACAATGGAATACCGCTACTTTGCCCAAACGATACCATCAGGGCGTGACGTTTGAATGGGACGGCAAGGATCAAAGGGCTTCACTGGTGCGACTTCCACTAAAATGGCGGCAATGGTCGTTGGCATTGCGTTCTTAGTATCGGCTTTGATCGTAACGTTGGTCGATGACCTTCTACTCGCGAATTTTGTTGTGCCCGGAGATACATCTGCTTTGGCGCGAGACATTGAGGCAAATCCCAAAGCGCTCGTTTTCGCCTCGATCGGTTATCTAGCCGTACTCGTACTCGACGCCATTATTGGAATTGGCCTCTATGTTGT
This sequence comes from uncultured Paracoccaceae bacterium, assembly GCA_947503965.1. Taxonomy (GTDB): domain Bacteria; phylum Pseudomonadota; class Alphaproteobacteria; order Rhodobacterales; family Rhodobacteraceae; genus Yoonia. The sequence continues at coordinate 43,442 of CANNFU010000011.1, read as the reverse complement.
TCTCAAACCTGCAAATAGGAGGCTTGCGGCACTGACTGGTGCGCTCCGGGTGTTATACGCAGCCGCGCTGATGATCGCAGTTCTCGCGCTGCTTTTTCAAACGATCGACGTATTCCGCTATGCCGTCATAAAGGACATTGGTTATATCTTATTTGCGTCTCATATCTTTCTACTTGGTTATGTGGTCTTCGTGTCGGGATACATCCCAAAAATCCTGGGCGTTTTGTTGATAATTGCCTCGCTCACCTACTCCGTCTTCTTCATAGATATCCAATTGCCCGAGTACTTCCTGGTCCTAGTAATGCTGACAATGGCGTTCGCCGAGATCGCGCTGTGCATATGGCTCTTGGTGAAAAGAAAAAGTTTACCCGAAGCCGGTCAGAGAGATTTAGACGTAGCGGCATGAAGCGCGCTTATTTGGCTTAGGACTGCTGTCAGAGCCGCAACGTATAGAAATGATCGTCGCGCGACTGCCCATCGATCCGCACGCCGTCATAATGCGTGGCGATCCGGGTGAAACCGCGCCTTTCATAAAACGAAATGGCGCGGTGATTTTCGGTGTCGACGAAGAGTTCCAGCTGCGCCAATCCGGCATCTTTTGCCTCGTCAATGATACCCCGCATCAGCACCGTTGCAGCCCCGCTGCCTTGATAAGGCGCTGAGACGAAGAAGGGTCCGATTTCGGCCCGGTGCCGGATACGCTCCAATTGCTGCGGGCGATAACCACAGAACCCGATCAGCGCGTCGCCGTCGAAGACACCGCGCGTGTTTCCGGCCGCCAGAATAGTCTGGCAACGCGCGGCGCTGGCGGCTGCCGTTTCCGCGACAGTGACCAGAAAGCCCATCGGAAAATCGCGCGCCCCTTCCAGCCGCAGCGCTTGCCATTGCGATGCATCTTCGGGTGTGAGGGTGCGATACATAAAGTCCATGATCCACGCTCCTGCCTATACCATTTGCCGCGCCAAGTTGCTGGGTAAACGAAACAGCACGCCGCCACCATCCTCTGATATCGCATAACACCCCCCATCCCCCCTAGCTTTCCCATGTCCAACCCGGCACCATGCCCGGGCAAGGACAGGAGACGACCATGACCACCCATTTCGACGATCTCGAAACACGAACACCCGCCGCGCGTGAGGCTGCCCAGATTGCAGCCCTTGCCGCGCAAGTCGCGATTGTGCGCGAGACGGATGGATCGTGTTTGCCTGATGTCGAAATCAATACGCTTTCTGATCTGCAAAAGCTGCCCGTTCTGCGGAAGTCCGAGCTGACAACCTGGCAAAAGGATCACCCGCCCTTTGGCGGCATGCACACATCCAATATCACACATATCTTCCAATCCCCGGGGCCGATCTATGAACCGGGCGGGTCATCCCATGACTGGTGGCGGTTTGGCCGCTTTCTGCATGCTTGTGGGATCGGCAAGAATGATATCGTGCAGAACTGCTTTGGGTATCACCTGACCCCGGCTGGCACCATGTTCGAAAACGGCGCGCGGGCGGTGGGGGCCAAGGTTCTGCCTGCGGGCACCGGCCAGACCGAACTGCAAGTGCGGGCTGCCGCCGATATCGGCACGACCGCCTATGCAGGCACGCCCGATTACCTCAAGGTGATCCTTGAGAAGGCAGATGAGATGGGTGTGACGTTGCAGATAACCAAGGCCGCCGTGTCGGGTGGCGCGCTTTTCCCGCAGTTGCGCCAGTATTATGCCGACCGGGGGATCGCTTGCATGCAGTGTTATGCGACCGCTGATCTGGGGCATCTGGCCTATGAAAGCGTGCTGGGCGAAGGCATGATCGTGGATGAAGGTGTGATCATTGAAATCGTCACGCCCGGTACGGGCGACCCCGTGCCCGACGGGGAGGTCGGCGAAATCGTGGTCACCTCGCTGAACCCAGACTATCCCCTGATCCGCTTTGCCACCGGCGACATGAGCGCGGTCATGGCGGGCCAAAGCCCGTGCGGACGCACCAATATGCGGATCAAGGGCTGGATGGGCCGTGCGGACCAGACCACCAAAATCAAGGGCATGTTCGTGCGGCCAGAGCAGGTGGCCGATCTGGTGAAAAAGACCGGCGCCGACCGGGCCCGCGTGATCGCGGACCGGGACGGCGATACTGACAAGATGATCGTTCAGCTGGAAGGCAACGTCGATGAAGCCGCGGCCGCCACCGCCGTGCAGGACGTGCTGAAACTGAAAAGTGAGGTGCAATGCCTGCCCCCCGGAAAACTGCCGCGCGATGGCCTCGTGATCGAGGATCGGCGGACCTATGAGACGTAAATACCAAGGAGACGCCGTATGCGTAAACTGACCCTAATTGCCGCTTTGTCGGTATTTGCCGCGCCACTGCTGGCGCAGGACGCCGCCCTTTTGATGGGCGTGAACCGCTATGAAGAATTGCGGCGTGTCGGCAACGGGACGGATGTGTTGAACTCTGCAGATAGTCTGCGTGATGCGGGCTACAACGTCAGTACGCTGGCCAACGGATCCAGCATTGATATGGCGCGGCTTTTGCAGCGTTTTGCGGTGGATGCTGCGGATGCAGAGCGGTTGGTCGTGGGCCTGGCCGGGCGCTTCGTGACGGATGGGGACCGGACATGGTTGTTGCCAGCCGATGCCGACCGGCCCACGCTTTTTGGGGTGAACAGCGCCGTGTCTGTCGACAGTGTCTTGCAGGTGCTGGCCCAGACACCCGGGCAGGCCGTGCTGATCCTCGGCTATGATCAGGACGCTGACAACCAGATCGGATCATACCTGCGCCAAGGTGTCGGTGACTTGAACATCCCACAGGGCGTGACAGTCTTTTATGGCGAACCCGATTTCACCGACGGCGTTGTGATCGAGGCGATCACCGTGCCGGGCGGTGATGCGATGGCATTCGCGCGCAACTCGCGCGGGTTGCGCGAGGCGGGGTATCAGCCGCAAAGCCTGATCATGCGACCCGCGACAAATAGGACAACCTCGTCGCCCGAACCGGTCACGGATGTGCGTAGTGCGCTGAATGCATGGAATGCAGCACAAGAGGAAAACACCGCCGACAGCTATCGCGACTACATCTTTGCCTACCCCGACAGCCCGTTTGCCAGCGAAGCCCGGCGCCGGTTGGATGCCATCGAAAACGATCCGCAGCGTCTGGCCGAAATTGCCGAGGATCAGCTTGATCTCAGCCGCAATGAACGTCGCGCCATCCAGCGCAACCTGACACTGCTGGAATTCAACACGCGTGGTGTCGATGGCATCTTTGGCCCCGGAACGCGCGGTGCCGTCCGCAACTGGCAACAGGTTAACGGTTTTGCACAAACGGGGTTCCTGACGCGCGAACAGATCAACCGACTTGATGCGCAGGCCAGCCGCCGCGCCGAAGAGATCGAAGCCGCCGAAGAGGCAGAACGCGCCGAGCTTGAACGGCTTGACCGCGCTTATTGGGACGAAACCGGCGCTCGCGGGGACGAGGCAGGATACCGGGCCTATCTGAACCGCTATCCCGAAGGCATCTTTGCAGAAGAAGCCCGTGCCGCGCTGAACAAAGCCGAAGACAGCAACGAAGCCGCCATCGCCCGTGAACGCGCGTTGAACATCAACCCGGTGCTGGCCCGTTTGATCGAAAGCCGTCTCGATGCGCTTGGCTTCAATCCTGGCCGGGTCGATGGGCGGTTTGACAGGGACAGCCGCCGCGCGATTGCGCGCTATCAGTCAAGCAACGGTTTGTCTTCCACCGGATATCTGGACGAACCGACACTTGCACGGCTTTTGGCCGATACGTTCGGTCGCTGATCGTGCCTGCAAGAGAAGTCGTGCGAAGAGGTATGCGTGGTCTCAGAATGAGTTGGCAAAAGCATCTGGAATTCCGACGAGGCGATCACCAGTGATTCCTTAAGAAATGTGGATATTTCGACATCACTGTTGGCCTGCTGCCCGCATGCCAGCGCATCGGCATCAATAAGCCAAACGAAAGCCGATACTGCACTGGACAATCCACGCGTGAACGACGAAACGCAGCTTATGTCAGGCGCTAATTTTTGGGGCGCGATAGCTTACCCTGACGCGGTCGCGTATTCTTGTTTACCATTCACTTACCTTTTTCACCGCCCGGTGCATTAACGGACCACGTTCTGTACAGGTGTACATACAGCTTCTGTACGCTTTATGTACGGTGTCTGTATGCCGGATTGGCCTTGAAAAGCTGGCATTTACGGCCGATTCGATGCTGCGGGTGGTTTTTGGTCGCAGCCGCGCACCGTACGTTGCACCCATGACGCCGCGTTCAGGGGTGACGGGCGCGTCAACATTGGTCATTCTGCCCGACAAAGTGGAGGCACGCATGACCCAATATCCCAATCTTTTGGCACCGCTCGATCTGGGTTTCACAACGCTGAAAAACCGGGTGCTCATGGGCTCCATGCATACCGGGCTGGAGGAAACGAAAGACTGGAACCGCGTCGCCGAATTCTACGCCACCCGCGCCCGCGGCGGGGTCGCGTTGATGGTCACTGGCGGCATGGCTCCGAACCCCGAAGGCGGGGTTTTTCCAGGTGCTGCAGGGCTTTACACAGATCAGGATATCGCCAACCACAAGGTCGTGACCGACCGTGTGCACGATGCCGATGGCAAGATCGCGATGCAGATCCTGCATGCAGGCCGCTATGCCTATGCGCCCAATTGCGTGGCCCCTTCGGCGATCAAATCCCCCATCTCGCCCTTCCCCCCGACGGAACTCGACGAGGACGGGATCGAAAAGCAGATCAGCGACATTGTCACCGCCGCCACGCGCGCCCAACAGGCCGGTTATGACGGGGTCGAAGTGATGGGGTCCGAGGGGTATTTCATCAACCAGTTCCTTGTCACGCACACCAACAAACGCACCGACCGCTGGGGCGGGTCGTATGAGAACCGGATGCGCCTGCCGGTCGAGATCGTCCGCCGCGTCCGCGACGCCGTAGGTCCTGATTTCATTGTGATTTATCGGCTTTCCATGATCGATCTGGTGCCCAACGGATCAACCTGGGAAGAGGTCGTACAGCTTGCCAAAGCCATCGAGAATGCAGGTGCCACGATCCTGAACACCGGCATCGGCTGGCACGAGGCGCGCATTCCCACCATCGCCACATCCGTCCCCCGCCGGGCGTTCACATGGGTCACGAAGAAGCTGATGGGCGAGGTGCAGATCCCCATCATCACCTCCAACCGGATCAACATGCCAGAGGTCGCCGAGAACGTGCTGGCCGATGGCTGTGCCGACATGGTCAGCATGGCGCGCCCGTTTCTGGCCGATGCCGATTTCGTGGCCAAGGCGGCGGCAGGCAAGGCAGCCGAAATTGCACCGTGCATTGCCTGTAATCAGGCCTGTCTGGATCACACGTTCAGAGGCAAGCTATCGTCGTGCCTTGTGAACCCAAGGGCCTGCCATGAAACCGAACTGGTTATCGAACCCTCTAATACAAAGAAGAAAATCGCCGTGGTGGGCGCAGGCCCCGCAGGCCTGTCTGCTGCCCTGACCGCAGCCGAGCGTGGGCATGCCGTTACAATTTTCGACAAAGCCGATGAAATTGGCGGACAGTTGAATATGGCGAAACAGGTTCCCGGCAAGGAAGAGTTCTGGGGGCTGGTCGATTACTACCGCACCATGGTCACCAAGGCTGGCATCACGACGCAACTTGCAACCACCGCGACGCCCGATCTGCTGGCTGATTTCGACGACATTATCATCGCTTCAGGCGTCGCCCCGCGCGACCCGGATATCCCCGGTCAGAACGGGCCGAATGTGCTGTCCTATATCGACGTGTTGCGGGGCAAAAAAGAGGTCGGCCAGAACGTTGCCATCGTCGGCGCAGGCGGGATCGGGTTTGACGTGGCTGAATATCTGGTGACTGATGACAGCCCGACTGAAAACCTTGATGAATGGCTGGCGGAATGGGGTGTCGGTGATCCGGCGCAGACGCGCGGCGGGTTGCGTCCCGAGGGGCCGAAACCCGACGCACCTGTGCGCCAAGTCACTTTGCTGCAACGAAAATCCGAAAAGCTGGGCAAGCGTCTTGGCAAGACGACCGGATGGATTCACCGGGCCGGGCTGCAGATGAAGAACGTGCAGATGATCGGTGGCGTGAACTATGAAAAGATCGATGCAGACGGTTTGCATGTCAGCCATGGCGAGGGACGCGAGAACCCTAAACTGATCCCCGCAGATACGATCGTTCTTTGCGCCGGACAGGTCCCCGAACGCAGCCTTGCTGATGCACTGATCGACGCGGGTCGCAGCGTTCATATCATTGGCGGTGCGGATGTGGCGGCAGAGCTGGACGCGAAACGCGCCATTGATCAGGGCACGCGGCTCGCCGCTAAATTGTAGCGAAACGTTGCGCAATTCTCGGCGGACCTCCGCCATTTTGCTGTTTCCGCACGCGCATCAAACTGATTCATACCCCGGTATTGTCAGGCATTGGTCCTATTCCTGCCCGAATTGGTCGTCAGAAATCATGTAACGGTATCAAGATTTTGGGATTTGAGTATGGATCGTCTGACGGAAATGGAGGCCTTTGCCACGGTTGTTGACCAGGGTGGGTTCACAGATGCCGCCAAGAAGATGGGGATCTCAAAGTCCGCTGTTTCCAAGCATGTTTCATCGCTTGAGGCACGGCTGGGTGCCCGCCTGCTGAACCGCACCACCCGCCGCGTCAGCCCGACCGAGATCGGGCTTGCCTATTATGACCGCGCGCGCCGCGTATTGAATGATGCAGGCGAAGCAGACGCGCTTGTCACCTCGATGCAATCTGCCCCGTCGGGTCTGTTGCGGATCAGCGTGGCGACCGATTTTGGCGTGAATCATCTATCGCCCATATTGGGCGATTTCCTGAGCGAATTCCCTGACATCACCGTCAATATGGTGCTGAATAACCGCTATGTCGAACTGATCTCGGAAGGTTTCGACATGGCCGTGCGCATCGGAGAACTGGAAGACAGCACGCTGCGCGCGCGCAAACTGACCGACACAACAAAACGGATGATCGCAAGTCCCGCCTATTTTGAGCAGTATGGCCGCCCTGAAAAAATCGACGATCTGAACGAACACAAGCTGTTGCATTATTCCAATCAGGCGAACTCTGCCGTGTGGAAACTGACCGCCCCTTCGGGTGAAAAGCGTCAGGTGCGCACTGCGGGCTGGCTGACCGTGAATGATGGGCAATCGTTGCTGAACGCCTGCATCGGCGGCCTCGGCATCGCTTATCTGCCAAGTTTTCTTTACGCTGACGCCATGCGCGATGGTCTGATCGAGGAAGCGATCCCCGATCTGCCGGTCGAGACGCAGGGCATCTATGCCGTTTATCCGCCCGGTCGGTTCACACAACCGAAAGTGCGCGCATTTATCGATTTCCTAGTGCAGGCCTTTGCTGAAAAAGGCCCCGATAGTTGGTGATATTCCCTGGGTGATCTTACACCTCACTGGCGCGGCCCCAATTGGCCGCGCTTTTTTATTGGTCTTAAGCGAAACGCAATCAATTCCCTTTAGATGCCCCATAAGCGCGAGGGGTGTCATGCAGAAAATCATGCAAATTCTGGAACCGCGTTCCGCAGCTGGGATCGTCATGCGGATCGTGTTTTTTATCGCGGTTATCGCGATGGCGAATATCGCATTCTCATTTCTCTACCATGATCACGAAATGCATGATCCGGGCTATTACTTCGCGCATGCGATTGTTGTCGGCGGACCATTTGTTGCATTCTTCTTTGTTGTCATGAAGATGCAGGTGAAGTTGAAGAAGCGCCTTTTGCATTTGTCGCGCAAGGATGGGCTGACCGGGTTGAACAACCGCAATACGTTTTTCGCCATTGCGCGCGGGCTGCAGAAAGCAACGACACAGGGTGTGCTGCTGTTGCTGGATGCCGACAGGTTCAAGGCGATAAACGATGTCCACGGGCATCAAACAGGAGACAATTGTTTGAAGGCGGTTGCCAGCACACTGACAGCAAGTTTGCGAGACAATGATGCTGTTGGCCGGATCGGGGGTGAAGAATTTGCGATCTTTCTGTCTGACACAACTCTTGCAGAGGCCAAAGTCATCGCAGAGCGTTTTACCAGACCAATCGCGTTTCAATCAGCGGTTGATGATGAAATGCTTTCGGTCACGCTTTCGGTCGGGGCGGTTGTCGCCCGGCCTGATCTGACACTGCGCGAACTGATGGCCAACGCCGACAGGGGGCTTTACACGGCCAAGGCCAACGGACGTGCGCAATTGGTCGTGTGGGACGAAGTGGCCCAACCTGCGGCGGCATCGATGCACTAAAGCATCGTCCTCAACATCTGAACCATACCTTTGCTGATGTCCCGCCCGATTGCTAAATCGGGCAGCCCCCACCCGCGGTCGGGGACTGCCCTCGCGCTGTTAAATGAGCATTGCAGATGAATTGGACGACGCACCAGCGCCAGAACCCTATTCGGTTGACGTGATGATGACCTCAACCCGTCTGTTTGCCTCGCGACCTTCGGGGGTCAGGTTTGTCGCGATGGGGGCAAGATATCCCATGCCCTCTGCCGCAAGCTGGGCGCGACGGACCCCGTAATCGCTAACCAGACGTTCCAGAACAGACCCGGCCCGCTGCTTTGACAGCGCGATATTGGTTTCAAGCGAGCCAGAGCTGTCAGTGTGTCCAACCAGTGCGACCCGACGACCGGGATTTACCAGCAGATAATCCGCCAGTGCCTGCAAAGAGCTGAACTCTGTCTGCGCCAGTTGGGCAGAGCCTGTCTGGAATGTGAGATCGGCCAATATCGCGTGACCGGATTGTTCAAGCGCAAGGGCAATGTCCTGTGTTGCCGGTATACCAGTCGCCCGCAACGCCGGGGCAGTTGTGGTGACAAGCGCGTTATGATCTGCGGTGTCAGGCCCGACCCGTGTGACCTGCACATAACCGGCTTGCGCGGTGCGGCTGACAAAAAGGCTGATGTATTCTGGTCCGCCGGCCCCAGTCCGCTCTGCCGCGAGAAACCGGAAATCACCGATATTGATCTGCATCTCGGGTGGGCGGAGCGTGTCCGTCCCAAATCGGAAATCGAACCCACCACACGCCTCGGTCTGGCATTCGAACAGGATACGAAACCGATCATTGCGCAGCTGTTCACGCAGCGGCCGCAAAAGCTGCAGTGTGGTCAGCGATGGCGCGTCAATCCGCCAGGCCTGCCGGGTCAGTGTGCCTTCGACGGTTTTGACCGGGACAGCGCTGCCATCCCAGGTTCCGGTCGGCAAAGCGTAGCTGTCAAGCGCGCTGACCTCTTCCATTTGCAGTGATGCGTTACTTGGAAAATCCAGTGTTTGCGCCTGCGCGGCACTGGCGATCACGCAGAAAAGGGCGCAAAACCTGCCAATCATCGCGCCTGCGCGTGGTAATCGTCATTGGGGCGCATATCTGTGGCCGATGCGATCCTGTTGCTCATGTTATAGAACCCCGTCACTGCTGCGATATCCCAGATATCCTTGTCTGAAAAACCGACCTTGCGCAGGGCGTCGCGATCTTTCTCTGCGATCTTGGCGCTGGCGACTGTCATCAGCTCTGCAAATTCCAGCATGGCCATTTGGCGGGCATCCAGCGGCGCGACCCGCCAGTTCATCACTAGCATCTCGCCCAATTGTGGATCACCCGACAATTGCCGCACTGCCGCCCCATGCGCCGTCAGGCAATAATAGCACTTATTGATTGACGATACCGTGACCGCGATCATTTCGCGTTCCAGTTTTGACAACCCGGAGTCAGCCAGCATCACGTCGTTATAAAGTGCTGTGAATGCGTTTAGTTTATCAATATCAAAGGCATACGCCTGAAGTACATTGGGGATTATCCCCAGCTTGTCCTGACAGATATCAAAATACTTTTGCGTCGCCTCTGGCAGCGGATCGACCATGGGCAAATCAAGGGCTGTGGGTTGTTTGGTCACGGTGTCACTCCGGCAAGGTCCGATAATGATACTGTCCCACAAGCGTCATCCCGAGGGAAGAGTAGAGCGCGTTGGCCGCGTCATTCGCGACCGTTGTGACCAATGTCAGATATTCGGCGCCGTTGTCGCGTGCCCAGAATGCGGCCGCCCGTGTCAGGTGTTTGGCCAGCCCCTGCCGCCGATGAAGCGTGCCGATTTCCAGTGCGTGGATCATTGCGCAATCTGCCGCAATGCCGATATAGACGGTGCCTGCAGGCCGGTCATTGATCCGCCCTAGCAGCGTGGTTTTTGGCGGGCGCGCCCGGTCCATCACCGCGATACGGCCATGTCCGATCCCGCCTACGGCCCATATCTCGGTCTGCACGGCCAATGGCGGCCACACCTCAAACGTGGTGACGGCGGGCGGGCGTTCGGTCGCGATAAGATCGACATGTGCGGCATACATGTTCACGGGGTCCTTGATCACATAGCCGCGTGCCGCAAGCAGCGTGTCCAGCCTCTTTTCCCCTTCGCGGATCATGAAAAGCGGTGTCTGCCCGGCCTCGCGCATCGAAGCCGCGGCCAACGGGATATCAGCGTCTTGAAATGATTGCTCTGCCGTGGCGGCGCTGACCCTGCTGCTACCGCTGTCATCCAGCCGGATCGTCCAAGGCCCCAGCGCCTGTTTGGCCGAGGCAGGCCAGGTACCATCAATGATGGCATACAGTTTCTGGGCGGTGGGCAGCATCATGTGGCAAACATCGCGGTCAGGGTCGCCATCGCATCGTCCAGCCGCGCGGCATCGGTCCCGCGCAGCACGACATTGGCGCCGTAAACGCCATCTTTCTGGAATGGATAGGACCCGACAGACAGATCGCTGTAGTCTTCGGCAAAATCACCAAGCGGTCCTGCGATATCGCCTTCGCCCCGCATCACCGGCAGGCTGCGCGATAACAGCGGTGCACCACCGGTCAGCGTCGGCAGCACGCTGGCCACCATGGCCTGAAAGACCGACGGGACACCGGCCATCACGTGCACATTGTGCAAGGTGAACCCTGGCGCGGTGCTGACCGGATTTTCGATCAACGTGGCCCCGTCAGGAATACGCGCCATGCGTAGGCGCGCGGCGTTCAATTCCTGCCCCGACCGGTCATAATGCGCCTGCAGCAGCGAACGGGCATCGTCCCGCACATCAATCGGCACATCAAAGGCGGCAGCGATGCAATCGGCGGTGATATCATCATGGGTCGGACCGATCCCGCCACTTGTAAAGACATGGGTATATGTGGCGGACAGGTGCCGGGTCGCCGCGATGATCGCAGCCCGGTCGTCGCTGACCACCCGGACTTCTTTCAGGTCGATCCCGATATCGGTCAACTGCCCGGCCAGATGATGCATGTTTGCATCTCGCGTGCGCCCGGATAATATCTCGTCCCCGATCACAAGCATGGCGGCAGTGGGGTTCGGCATCTGGTGGTTCTCCTGTCTTGTCAGACAGGTTATAGGGCGTGCATGGAATTTGCCACGCCCCTTGTCCCCGCCCGATTGATCCGCCGCTACAAACGCTTTCTGGCGGATGTGCGTCTGGAAGACGGGCGCGAGGTGACAGCCCATTGCGCCAATCCAGGATCCATGATGGGGCTGGCGGATCCGGGCGTGAAAGTGTGGTTGGAACCGAATGACGACCCAAAAAAGAAGCTGAAATTCGGCTGGCGTCTGGTCGATCATGAGAATGGCCACTTCACCGGCGTCGATACGTCGATCCCGAACAAGGCACTGAAGGCCGCATTGCTGGCGCATCAGGTGCCGGGTCTGCCGCCTTATGAATTGGTCCGCTCAGAGGTGAAATATGGTGAAAACAGCCGCATTGATTTCCTGCTAAGCGGTGATGGGCCGGATACCTATGTCGAGGTGAAAAGCGTGACACTATCCCGGCAACACGGCCTGGCGGAGTTTCCTGACAGTGTCACGGCGCGGGGTGCGAAACATCTGGGTGAACTGGCAAATATGATCGCCCAAGGCCATCGCGCCGTGATGCTTTATCTGGTGCAACGGACCGATTGCGCGGCGATGACGCTGGCCGATGATCTTGATCCGGCCTATGCCGCCGCCTTTGCCGCCGCACGAAAAGCGGGTGTGATGGCCATTGCCCAAACCTGCCGGATCACCCCACAGGCAATCACATTAGCCGATCCGATTCCTGTGCAGGCCTAGAACTTGATCTGCATTTCACTTATGTCCCGGATAACGGACAAAGGACGACCCACGTGGAAACGAACAAAGGACATCTGACCAAGGACGGCATCCGCATCTACGAACGCGGTGATTTTGCCGGAATGGCAAAGGCCGGTGCGCTGGCGGCCCAAATTCTGGACGATATTGCGAGCCATGTGTTTCCCGGTCAAACCACGGGAGAGATTGACCGCGTCATCACGCAGATGGTTAGTGATGCAGGCGCGACCTCTGCGACGATTGGCTACAAAGGCTATCAGCACGCAAGCTGCATTTCGGTCAACCATGTCGTCTGTCATGGGATTCCCGGCGACAAGAAGCTGAAGGATGGCGATATCCTGAACATCGACGTGACCGTCATTGTCGATGGCTGGTTCGGTGACACAAGCCGCATGTATGTGGCAGGCAACATGCCCCGCAAGGCAGAGCGTCTGGTGCAGGTCACGCATGACGCGCTGATGAAAGGGATCGAGGCCGCAAAACCCGGCAACACCTTTGGCGATATCGGCCATGCGATTCAAACCTATGCAGAAAGCCACCGCATGTCGGTCGTGCGTGATTTCTGCGGGCATGGTCTGGGCCGGGTGTTCCACGCGCCGCCCAATGTGTTGCATTACGGGCGTCCGGGCACCGGTGCTGTGCTGGAAGAGGGCATGTTCTTTACGATTGAGCCGATGATCAATCTGGGCCGCCCGGATACCAAGGTGCTGGCCGATGACTGGACCGCCGTGACCCGCGACAAATCGCTTTCCGCGCAGTTTGAACACTCTATCGGGATCACCAGCAACGGGTGCGAAATCTTCACGCTGTCGCCCAAGGGCATGTTCCACCCGACCTATTCCGCCTGACCCCGCATGCGCATGCGGCTTTGGCCAATCCTGCTCCTTGTGGTGGCACTCGCGCTGGCGGGCCTCGCACTTTTCAAGCTGGAGCAGGGCCGTGCAGGACTGGTCACATCGCAGATATCGGTTGGCCTGACGCCTGCGACTGTCTGGCGTCTGCCGGGTGAAAGGCCGGGTCCAGTGGTCGTGATCACCCAGGGTTTTGCCGGATCGCAGCAACTGATGCTGGGTTTTTCGCAAACACTGGCGCGTGCGGGCTATATCGCCGTCGCCTATGACCTGGAGGGGCACGGACGCAACAGCGTGCCGATGTCGGGCGACGTCACATCCATTGACGGCACGACCCGGCTTTTGATCGACGAGCTGGACCGAGTGATTGATGCAAGCCTCACCTTGCCGGGGGCCGAAGGTGTCGCTTTGCTGGGGCATTCCATGGCCACTGATATCATCACGCGGCAGGCCATCGCCGATCCGCGCGTGCAGGCCACTGTTGCCGTATCCATGTTTTCGGGCGCTGTGACAGCGGATGCGCCGGGCAACCTGCTGATCATCAACGGGGAATGGGAAGACCGGCTAGTGACCGAAGCGCAGCGCGTAATCGCGCTGACCGATCCCGCCGCGCAATTGGGCGAAACCATCGGCGATCCTGCTGCAGGCACCGGGCGCCGCGCGATCAATGCGCCCAATGTTGAACATGTGGGTGTGCTTTATGCGCCTACGACTTTGCGCGAGGCCCGTGATTGGCTGGATACCGTCTTTGACCGGCAGAGCGACGCGCCAATCAAAGAGCGCGGCGGCTGGATCGTGTTGCTGATCATCAGCGTGACCGCCCTGGCTTGGCCGCTCGCCCGGCTTGCACGGCCCTTGTGTGCCTCAGCGCCACCTGTCCGGCTCTCGCCCGCCGCGTTCTGGGCTGCGACGTTGGGACCAATGATCATGACGCCATTGGTGCTCTGGTCCCTCGAGATCGGCTTTCTACCCGTTCTGGTCGCCGATTACCTTGCCGTGCATTTTGGGCTCTACGGCGTTCTGGGCCTTGCCGTTCTCTGGCGGGCGGGCGCGTTGCAATGGGAGCGGACCGACCTGATCCTTGCCGTGCCCATCGCGCTTTTCTGTATCCTGATTTTTGGCGGGATGCTGGACCGTTATGTCGCTTCTTTCCTCGCGGTTGACGCACGCATTGGCATCATTACCGCCATCGCATTAGGCGCGATCCCGTTAATGCTGGCCGATAGCTACCTGACCGAAGGCGGGCGTGCGCCGCTTTGGCGCGTCTTGGTCGTGCGGATATCGGCGCTCACCTCGCTCGGCATCGCGACGGCGCTTGACCTCGAAGGGCTGTTTTTCCTGCTTCTGATTTTGCCGATTATACTTTTGTTCTTCCTGCTTTTCGGCACGCTGGCGGGGTGGGTCGGGCGCGCCACGCACCGCCCACTTGCGGCGGGACTGGGCCTGGGTGTGTTCCTTGGCTGGGCGCTGGGCGTCACTTTCCCGCTTTTCGCGGTCTGACGCAAAGCTGCGATAATTCTCCGTCAGAAATCTGCTTGTAATCGCGTAGCCCAACCCCGACATATGCCGTGTCGTTAGCGGTGACGCCTTTCCCCTTACAGATCCAAGAAAAGGATGCACCTCATGCAATTCATGAAATCTGCTGTCTTATTGGCCGCGTTTGGCCTGTCTGCAACCTCCGTCACTGCGCAAGAGATCACGCTGCGCTTTCAGCACTTTGTCTCACCGGCCAGTGCCAACCCCACCTATTTCATGCAACCCTGGGCCGCCACGATCGAGGAACAATCAGGTGGTCGGATCAAGATCGAACTTTACCCGTTTATGCAACTGGGCGGTGCGGCCCCGAACCAATATGACCTGATCCGCGATGGTGCAATTGATGGCGGCTGGGTCATCCCTGGTTATCAGCCGAACCGGTTCCCCGAGGCCGAAGTGCTGGAACTGCCCTTCATGACGAGCAAGTCGGCCGAAGAGGCCTCTGCTGCCGCCTGGACGTTTACGCAAGACTATCTGATGAATGACTTTGCCGATGTGCATGTCATCGCCGCCCATATGCATGGACCGGGCATCGTCCATAAACGCGGTGAACCTGTCGAAACCATCGAGGATTTTGCCGGCCTGAAACTGCGCGGACCGTCCCGCCCCACGACCCTGCTGCTGGACAAACTGGGGGCGACGCCCGTCGGGATGCCTGTGACGCAATTTCCCGAAGCTTTGTCGAGGGGCGTTGTCGATTGCGGCGTCATCGCGTGGGAAATTGCGCCTTCGCTGAAGCTGGATGAACTGACCGACAGTCATACCGATGTCGCGGGGGATCGGTCGCTTTATAACCTGTACTTCATCTGGGCGATGAACAGGGACGTTTACGAAGGGATGCCCGCCGATCTGCGTGCAATCATCGACGCCAATTCCGGCATGATGGCCAGCCGATGGGCGGGCCGCGCGCATGACGCAGGCGACGTGATCGGTCGCGATCTGATGGCCGCTGACGGGAATGAGATTGCTGAACTATCTCAGGAACAGACCGACCGGATCAAGGCGCTGGACGAAACGGTCACTGCTGAGTGGATCGCAGAGATGGGCGCCAAAGGTTATGACGGCGCGGGTTTGGTCGCTGCAGCGCAGGCGGCGGTGGCTGGAAATCACCAGTTAGAATAGCACCTTGCCATACTGCCGCCAATATTGCCGCATAGCCAATGCTTTAGATTCCTGAGGGAGACAGCTATGTCGGTTTCCAATGACAACCGCAAGGAGAGCGGAAGTATGGCAATTTCGATGCCACAATCAGCCGGTCGGTATTTATCAGTTGCGCCGCATCTGCACTTTACGATCGCTTGCTTTGGGATTTCGCTAACCGCGTTTGTTTTGCTGATGATGCGCGCACCACATGTCGTGGACGAATATCTACAGATACTCTTTTCATATGGATTGTCCGTAATATCCATCATGATCATTTTACTACTGGGGCATTTTGCGACGGCCATTTTTCTGAAGATGAAAAAGGGTACGGCGCCAAGTGACGCCGAAAAGCTCGACTGGTACAAAGCCTATTTTAGAGACGCGCCTTGGTTGAACATTTTATCTGCGACTGGTGCGCTGATCATCACAATGACCAGCTTTACAGTGCATAAGGGTGTCGCAATCGGCGCGGACGGGTATCACTTCGATGAAACGTTCATCGCTTGGGATCGCATGATTTTCGGCGGAACAGACCCTTGGGTGATCACTCATCATTATCTGTCTTCGCCGATAGTGACCCAAATAATCGACTTTCTGTATCACCCTGCCTTTTTGCCGATGATGATTGGTTATCTTATATGCATCATCGCGCGCGGAAAACCCGCGCTCAGGCAGACTTACATGATAGCGTATCTGGTCAGCTTTACACTGATTGGCATGGTCGCAGCGGTGGCATTGAATTCAGCTGGGCCAGTATTTGATGGCGTCTTGTTTGGTGACGGCACGACATTTGGGCCGCTGATGGATCGGCTGCAGGAACAGGTTGCAGCGGGTAGTGGCCCTCAAACCTCTGATTTGATCAGGCGGTATTTGACCTACTTGCATCTGAGTGATCAGGTTAACATGGGTGCGGGGATCTCTGCGATGCCCTCGATGCATATCGCCCTTGCCGTGTTGTGGATCATTCCGGCCTTTCATATCAATCGCATTCTTGGCGTCTTCATGACGCTGTATGGCATGCTGATATGGGCCGCGTCAGTGCATCTGGGCTGGCATTACTTCGTGGATGGATTGGTCGCGTTGGTGATGGTTGCGGTGATCTGGGTTATTGTTGGTTATATTATGGGCCTTTATGGCCGCCCTCAGGTAATACGCGCTACCACATAGTCGGCCAGATCAATCAGCATTGTTCGCAGCGGGTGATCCGGCAAAGTGTCTAGCGATGCCTTCGCCTTATCCGACCATGCAATCGCATCGACCCGTGTGCTTTCCATGGTGCCGTGCTTGGCAAGCAGGCTGATGGCGTGGTCCAGATCACCGTCCTCTTGTCTGCCCTTGGCGATGGTACGTTCCCAGAACGCACGCTCATCCGCATCCGCGGCGGCCACGGCGCGGATCACAGGCAGGGTCAGTTTGCGTTCACGGAAATCGTCGCCCACGTTCTTGCCTGTGGCTTTGGTGCCGCCATAATCCAGCAGATCGTCGACAATCTGGAACGCGATACCCAAGGCGTTGCCATAATCGAAAAGCGCTTGTTTGGTAGCGGCGTCCTGCCCGGCAATCTCTCCGCCGACTTCCATCGCGGCTGAGAACAGAGCGGCAGTTTTGCCGCGCACGACCTGGATATAGATCTCCTCGGTCGTGGCCAGATCACTGGCTGCGGTCAGTTGCAGCACCTCGCCTTCGGCAATCGTGGCCGCCGCACTTGCAAGAATGTCGAGCACCCGGATCGACCCGGTTTCAACCATCAACTGGAACGACCGGGCAAAAAGGTAATCGCCAACCAGCACACTTGATGTATTGTCCCATAGCAGGTTCGCGGTGGGGCGACCACGCCGCTGCTTGCTTTCATCGACCACATCATCATGCAGCAGGGTCGCAGTATGAATGAACTCTACCGTCGCCGCGAGGTGCACGTGATAGGGGCCGTCGTACCCGCACATCCGCGCCGACGCCAATGTCAGCATCGGGCGCAGGCGCTTGCCACCGGCTTCGACCAGATGTGCTGTCACTTCCGGGATACGCGGCGCATGCTCAGATGCCATCCGATCCTTTATCATCGCGTTTACGGCGATCAGATCCTCGGCCAGTGCAGCCGCGAGTTGTTCGTGCGGTTTGGTGGCGGCGATATCGAGGCTCATTGAAGTTTCCGTCATGTGAATAGACAAGGGACCCGCCCCGTCATAGGTCTGTGATATGAAAGAGCTTTTGCGCACCAACGACCCCACAGTCATCGCCTTTGCAACCGCCCTGTTGGACAGCGAGGGTATAGACTGGTTCACCTTCGACGTAAACATGAGCGTCTTGGAAGGCAGCATAGGCATAATGCCGCGTCGGCTGATGGTGCTGGACCGCGATCTGTTCATGGCCGAGGCCGTGATGCGCGACGCAGAGATTGATTTGGGCCGTGACTGAGGATCTGACCTGCGACGATTTTCTGGGTGGACAGGTGCGCGTGTTCCAACCGCGCAAAGGATATCGGGCTGGCGTTGATCCGGTGCTGTTGGCGGCATTTACGACCGCAAAACCAGGGCAATCCGTGCTCGAACTGGGCTGCGGGGTCGGGGTTGCATCGCTTTGCCTTGCGGCGCGTGTGCCGGGGCTGGCTTTGACCGGGGTTGAGGTGCAGCCGCCTTATGCGGAACTTGCCCGCCGCAACGCGCATGCGAACGGTGCGGCGTTTGACGTGACCACTGCTGACCTGCGCACACTGCCTGCTGGCCTGCGCCAAAGGCGATTTGATCACGTGATTATGAACCCACCCTATTTCGACCGGGCGGCTGGCACGGCGTCTGATGATGCTGGACGTGATACTGCGCTGGGCGGTGATACCCCCCTAACCGACTGGCTGGATGTCGGAGTTCGGCGCATCGGGCCAAGAGGATATCTGAGCCTGATCCAGCGGATTGAACGGTTGCCCGAGATCATCCGCGCGCTTGACGGGCGGTTGGGTTCGATCATCGTGAAACCCGTCGCCGGTCGCGAAGGTCGCGCGCCGGAATTGTTCCTGCTGCAAGCCCGTCAGGAAGGGCGTGCCGCTTTCCGGATGGCGCCTGTTCTGGTGATGCACGAGGGGCCGACGCATCAAGGCGATCAGGAAAGCTATACCCCGCTGGTGAACGCGACTTTGCGAAATGGCGCGGAATTGCCCGTCGGGTTTTAATCTTTTGGCAATAATTCCGGGCCACCGTGACATTGTGGCCCGTTTCTGCCTTGCGGCGTGACTTGGCCCGTTTTTTGTGATGCAATCAAAGTATCATCAACCCAGAGGAGGACGACCATGAGCTTGAGTTCACATTTGCAGGAACTGAAGAAGAAGCACCAACACCTCTCGGACTCTGTCGAGATGCTCCAGCGCAGCCCTGCGACTGATGACCTCGAAATCGCCAAGCTGAAGAAGCAGAAGCTGATGATCAAGGAAGAGATCACACGCCTTAGCGCACATTAAGCCATGCACGGCACTGGCGCTTGCTGCCAGTGCCTATGCGTTGTTCTGATCGGCCCTGATCAGTCGACGCCCATCTTCGAATTTGCGCGATGCGGCAATTTCATTCATGACCCAGTCATGGAAAGCCTTGATATGTGGTCGCTTTTCGTGACCCATCGGGCAGACAAGCCGAAACTGTGCATCCGCGATGATCCCGACATCAAATGGGGCGACCAGCCGACCTGACTCCAATGCGCGGGTGGCCAGTGTAATCCGCCCCAACACCGCCCCGGCCCCCGACATCGCTGCATCCAATGCATGATCGGCTTGTGAAAACCGCAGGCCGTGTTCAGTATCAATGTCGACTTCGGCTGCCCGGCACCATGATGCCCAGTCCCAATTCATCTTCAGGAACGCAACAGAATCGTCATGGATCAAGGTCGTCTTGGCCAAATCTGCCGGTGTTCGGATGGTTTGCGCCAGTTCCGGCGTCATCATGGGCGTCATCCACTCCTGATGGAGCGGCGCCGCAAAAAGACCCTCTCCCACCTCGATCCCGAAACGGATGGCGACATCAACCTCGTCCCGGTCAAAATCGGCGAGGCGCAAGCCTGCGTTAAAGCGCAGTTCAATCTCGGGGTGGTCCTGGGCGAATTTGTAAAGCCGAGGTGCCAGCCATTTGGATGTAAAAGCAGGGCCGGCTGTGACGGTCAGCACATCAGTATTGTTCAGTCTTTTTGCATTGCGCCATGCTGCCGAAAGGCTGGAAAACGCATCTGCTGTACCGGGTGCCAACGCCCGCCCGGCCTCGGTTAGCTCTACTGCTCGGTTCAGGCGGCGAAAGACCGGCATACCCAAATCCGCCTCAAGTGCCTTGATTTGATAGGATAAAGCGGCGGGTGTCACGTTCAATTCATCTGCAGCCTTGGCAAAGGACATGTGCCGGGCTGCGGCCTCGAACGCGCGTAATGCGGTCAGTGGAGGTAATCTTTCGTTCATAATTCAGTTTAATACAGCTTAACTGAAGTGATAGGAAGTCTCGTTTGTCGGGGCAGGTTTTAATGCGCATATTGAGGGCATCAAGACAGACACGCCCTAAAGGATTTGAACCATGTTAGAGATCACAACAAACCCCCGCGTTCGCCAAGGTTTTCAGCAAGCCCACAAAGAGCGCGCAGATGCGTTCCGCAAAGCATTTCGCTGGATCAGCGGTCGCCGCTAAGGAATTTCGCTCCGGAGGCCAACACCGGCATCCGAACGATAAAGGGCCGCGCCTGATCAGCGCGGCCCTTGCTGCTTTAAGGCCATAAAGCCTTAGGACATGTACTGGCCACCATTCGCAGACAGGGTAGAGCCTGTGACAAAGCCAGCTTCGTCCGATGCGAGGAACAGAACCGCGCGTGCAATCTCGGACGCTTCGCCCAGACGACCAACGGGGATTTGCGGCAGGATGACTTCGTTCATGACCTTTTCGGGGATCGTGCTCATCATTTCGGTATTGATGTAGCCGGGGGCGACGATGTTCACGGTGATACCTGCACGTGCGCCTTCCTGCGCAAGTGATTTGGTAAATCCGATATCACCCGCCTTGGTCGCGGCATAGTTGGCTTGGGCGAACTGGCCCTTTTGGCCATTGATCGAGCTGATCGTGACGATCCGCCCAAACTTGCGTTCGCGCATACCGCCCCAGACATTGTGGGTCATGTTGAAGACACCGTTCAGGTTGGTGTCGATGCATTCATGCCACTGCTGCGGCGTCATCTTGTGGAACGGCGCGTCGCGGGTGATGCCGGCGTTGTTGATCAGCACTTCAACCGGGCCAAGGTCTTCCTCGACCTGCTTTACGCCTGCGGTGCAGGCGTCGTAATCGGCCACGTCCCATTTGTACGTCTTGATGCCGGTTTCGGCGGTAAAGGCTGCAGCCTTTTCATCGTTGCCTGCATATGTGGCCGCGACGGAATAGCCTGCGTCCTTGAGTGCTGTTGAAATAGCTGCGCCAATTCCGCGCGAGCCGCCCGTGACGAGTGCGACACGTCCCATATTTATCTCCTCCAAAGATTATTTGATGTTGGTTTAGGCGGTGCTGGCTGGCACCGCCTTGATCTGGATCAGGGGCGTTCGACGCAAAGCGCCACACCCATGCCGCCACCGATGCACAAGGTCGCCAGACCTTTTTTCGCATTGCGGCGTTTCATTTCGAACAGCAGCGTGTTCAGCACACGGCAACCGGACGCACCGATCGGATGGCCGATCGCAATAGCGCCGCCATTGACGTTCACAATTGCAGGGTCCCAACCCATGTCTTTGTTCACGGCGCAGGCCTGTGCCGCAAAGGCTTCGTTTGCTTCGACAAGGTCGAGGTCATCAACGGACCAGCCGGCCTTTTCCAGCGCCTTGCGGGACGCATAGATCGGACCGACGCCCATGACCGATGGGTCAAGACCGGCGGTCGCATAGGATGCGATGCGGGCGAGCGGTTCGATCCCGCGCTTTTCGGCGTTTTCGGCAGACATCAGAAGCGTGGCGGCCGCACCATCGTTCAGGCCCGATGCGTTGGCGGCGGTGACAGAACCGTCCTTTGTAAAGGCCGGGCGCAGTTTCTGCATCGCTTCCATCGTCGCGCCGTGGCGGATGTATTCGTCCTTGTCCACGATGATATCGCCCTTGCGGGTCTTGACGGTGAAAGCGGCGATTTCGTCGTCAAACTTGCCTGCCTTTTGTGCGGCTTCCGCCTTGTTCTGCGACGCAACGGCGAATTCGTCCTGCTGATCACGGCTGATCTGCCATTTTTCGGCAACATTCTCTGCCGTCTGGCCCATGTGGTAGTTGTTGAACGCGTCCCACAGACCGTCGCGGATCATCGTGTCGATGTATTTCATGTCACCCATCTTGTGCCCTGCGCGCAAAGCGGCGGCATGGGGCGACAGCGTCATGTTTTCCTGACCACCGGCGGCCACGATATCCGCATCACCCAACTGAATGTGCTGGGCGCCCAATGCAACAGCGCGCAGACCGGACCCACAAACCTGGTTAATGCCCCAGGCCGCGGCCTCTTGCGGCAGACCTGCGTTGATATGCGCCTGACGCGCGGGGTTCTGGCCTTGCGCGGCGGTCAGAACCTGACCAAGGATCGTCTCGCTCACTTCGGATTTGTCGATGCCGGCGCGTTCCACGACGGCCTCCAGCACAGCGGCCCCCAGATCATGGGCGGGTATATTGGCGAATGATCCGCCAAAGCTGCCCACGGCAGTCCGGGCGGCTGATGCGATTACGACATTGGTCATGAAATAGTCCCTTTAGGTTTGTTCCCTTGGCAGGACGAGGCCAGTCATACATCACACGGTACGAGTCAGCCCCCACTGCGGCTCGTCCTCTTGTTTATTCTCTTGGTTGACGCAGGGCAAATCAATTCCCCTATGCAATTGGTACAACAGTGTCAGAGATCGAATTTCGGCACGCCAAAAAGATACCCTTGCAGACAGTCGACGCCAATCTGACGCAGAAATGTGGCCTCTTCTTCGGTTTCAACACCATCTGCGACGGCGAACATCTCGAACTGGTGGGCGACGGTGATCAGCGCCTCTGCCAGCACCTGATTGTCGGGGTCAGTTTCAATGCTGCGGATAAAGGATTTGTCGATCTTGACTAGATCGAAAAAGAAATCCTTGAGGTATCGGAATGCCGTCATCCCCGCACCAAACCCGTCCAGCGCAAAGCACACGCCCTTGGGCTGCATTTCAGCCATGAACCGGATCACGTTTTCATGCAGCATCATCGCGGATGTTTCGCTGATCTCAAATATCAGCCGATCCCCAAGGTCGTTTCGATAGCGCAACCCATCATCCAGAATGCGCCGCCACTCCCCATCACCGATGGACCGGGCCGAGACATTCACCGAAAGCCGCACGGACGGGTTCTGTCGCAAGAACTTCAGCGCCAGATCCAGCGTTGCACAGTCGATCTGCCGCCCCACGCCGGTTTCGTCGACCAAGGGCATGAAATGCGCCGCCGGGATAATCCGGCCTGCATCATCCATCAACCGCACCAGACCTTCGTAAAAGGCGGTGCGCGGTTGCGCGTCGGCGGTGACAATCGGATGAAATGCCAGCCGTGCCCGGCCTGCGGCCAGCGCATCCTCGACCAGCAGCATGACATCAGCGTCGCGGCTGGCCATCGCATAATGTAGCGGGTCGATCAGCGCCTGTTCATCCATGTCGACGCGGGCAAGCGTGGCGTTTTGCATATCCGGGCTCCATACTGTGTCAGGAACATGCCCCACGGGCTGCTAACAACTGATTAAGGACGACAGATGAGTGAGCGTTGCGGCTGGGCTGGCCCTGAACAGATTTACATCGATTATCATGATACCGAATGGGGCGTGCCGGAATATGACAGTCGAACGCTGTGGGAAAAGCTGATCCTTGACGGGTTTCAGGCTGGCCTCAGCTGGATCACGATTCTGAAAAAGCGCGACAACTTTCGCGCAGCGTTCGAAGGGTTCGATCCACATGTGATCGCGGAATGGGATGAGGCGGATGTCCAGCGCCTGCTGGGTAATCCCGGCATCATCCGCCATCGCGGCAAGATCGAAGCCACCATCAGCAACGCCCGCGCCTGGCAAGAGATCGAGGCGCGCGAGGGCTTTGACCGTTTCCTTTGGAATTATGTCGATGGCTTTCCCTTGCAGACCACAGCAACAGACCGCGCCGATGTGCCAACGCAGTCACCCCTGACAGTGCAAATTTCAAAAGACCTCAAGAAAGCGGGTTTCAAGTTTTGCGGACCCACGATCATCTATGCGTTCATGGAGGCGACGGGGCTGTTCAATAACCATCTGACGACCTGCCCACGCCACGCACCTTGCGCCGGACTCGCGCGATCACCAGCGTTTTAGCGCGTCTTCGTCTTCGTCTTTGGCCGCGACCCAATCGGCCCCTTGGGCTGTGATCTCTTTCTTCCAGAACGGGGCGCGGGATTTCAGGTAATCCATCAGAAAACCTGCCGCCTCAAACGCGGCGGCGCGATGGGCTGCGGCGGTTGCCACCATCATGATCGGGGCACCGGGTTTCAACGCTCCATGCCGGTGGATCACAAGCGCATCGGCCAGATCCCAGCGCGCAACAGCCTCGTCCACGATTTTGCCAATCGCGCGTTCGGTCATTCCTGGATAATGCTCAATCTGCATTTCGCTCAGATCACCAGCGGTATCGCGGACAACACCGGTAAAGCTGACGACCGCGCCCACATCTGTGCGGTCCTTCGCAAAATCATTCAGCTCTGCGCCAGCATCAAACAGGTCGGCCTGCACGCGCACCGTCATTCAGCCACCTGTCATCGGAGGAAAGAACGCCACCTCGCGGACACCATCAAGGGGGGCGTCGAAATCCGACAGCTCTTGATCCAGCGCAACCCGCAAGGCGGATATATCGGCGAACGCCGCCTCATATCGGTCTTCGCGCGCGCGCAGTTCGGCGATCAGATCATTGACGGTCGTCGCGTTCGTTTCGACAGTTTCCTGCGGGATACCGATCCGTTCCCGCACCCATGCAAAATACATCACGTTCATAAAGAGCTATCCTTGAGATATGGCCGTGCCTTTTGGAAATAGTCCCAACCGCTTGCCAACGTCAGAACGCCTGCCATCCACAGCATGATGATCCCGCCCCACCAGCTGATATTCATGCCCTGATATTTCCACCACAGGCCCAGTTCATCCGGCCCTTCGCCGGAAATCGCGGCCTCGACCATCTCGGCTGTCATGGCAAGCGATTGCATCCCAAAGTAATGTTCAAACGCGCCGGTGGCAAAAAGCATGGCGATGGCGACCATCTGCGCGGTCGTCTTCCATTTGGCCAGTTGCGTCACTTTCAGCGTTCCGGCCGTATCGCCCAGGAATTCACGCAGGCCTGACACGAATACCTCGCGGAAGATGATCACTGTTGCGGGCAGCAGGATCCACGGGTTCATGCCGGAAAACCCGGTGATCACGACCAGCGCGATGATCACCATCGCCTTGTCCGCAATCGGGTCCAGCATCGCGCCCAGCTTGGTTTCCTGTTTCCATGCGCGGGCCAGATAGCCATCGAGAAAGTCGGTCAGGGCTGCGACGACGAACAGGACCAGCGCGAACCAATCGGCCCAGGGGCGATGGAAGTAAAGAAACATCACAACAACGCCCGGCGCCGCGGCCAGCCGCAGGATTGTCAGGATATTTGGCAGGTTCAAGGTCATAACAGAAGTCGTAGCGCGGCGTGCGGGCAGATGCCAGAACATACGAACATCGGCTGCTTTGCGTGACGCATTGTGCTGGATCAAAGGCGCTGGCCCAAAACGGGCAGACGTCGTAAAACCGAAGGCATTGGTTTGGCACAAGGATTATCGTCATGCGTCGCTTTGCAATTGCTGTGTTTTCAATCCTTCTGGTGTGCTTGGCGCTTGGGTTTTTCATGCTGCCGTCTTACCCCATCACGGTGACACAAGCGCAGATTAATCAGGCCATCGCCGATCGACTGCCTGTCGAAACCGAGCAGAACGTTGGATCTGCCATCGTCAATTCTGGTACGGTGACACTGAGCGCAGGAAACCGTGTTGCGACCGCGTGGGAACTGGAGATGCAGGCGCCGATGTTCAGTGGTGGCGTCGTCGTGCCAGCAGCATTGCAGGTCCACTATGAGGACGGGGCGTTTTACCTCAAAAAATCTGAAATCCGAGAATGTTGAACTGGCGTTTCTGGAAGATGGTGCTGATGCAGAAAGCACGACCCGCAGGGATTTGGGTGATCTGTTGGTGCAGGGTGCGCGCAGTGCGTTTCGCGCTGTGACGGATGAGGCGGCTACTGCACAAACCTTTGACCCTGAACTGACGGCTGCGTTGAAGCGGCTTCTTGGCCGCATATTGGAAGGGTTTTTGAATACGTTCCCCATCTACGACCTGCGCTCGGCCGGTGGTAACATCGCGTTGGTGGCTTTGGTTCTGGAGGATGTCACCGTCGATGATGGTCAGGTGACCGCAACTTTCGCGGCGCAAAGGCTGATCAGTCAGTTAACCGCGGTCGTCTTGTTCGTTCTTCTTATGCTATTGTTCGTCGGACGTGGGGCACCACTGGGGCGCAGCGCGTGACCACAGGTAGTGCTCAGCCCCCGTTTTCGTGAAAGAAATCATAGATTGTCTGCGCCATATTGGCTGACACCCCGTCGACCGCCTTGAGGTCGGCGAGATTGGCGCGGGCCACGGCCTTGGCTGATCCGAAATGCGCAAGCAATGCGCGTTTGCGTTTAGCGCCGACGCCCGGCACGTCATCCAGTGGGGTGGCTCCGATGGCCTTCGACCGTTTCGCCCGGTGGGTGCCGATGGCAAAGCGGTGCACCTCATCCCGCATCCGCTGGATGAAGTATAGGACGGGGTCGTTATGGCGCAGCGCCATGACGGATTTGCCGGTGCGGTAGAATTCCTCTTTGCCTGCATCACGGTCCTCGCCCTTGGCCACGCCGACCATCGGGATATCGGCGACGCCCAGATCATCCATGATCTCTTGCACAGCACTGACTTGCCCGGCACCGCCATCAATCAGCAACAGGTCGGGCCAAGTACCTTGAGTCCGGTCCGGGTCCTCTTTCAGCAGGCGCTGGAAGCGGCGGGTCAGCACCTCTTTCATCATGCCGAAATCGTCGCCCGGCGTGATCTTGGTGTCCTTGATGTTGAACTTGCGGTACTGGTTCTTGTCGAACCCATCAGGACCAGCCACGATCATCGCGCCGACAGCATGGGCGCCCTGAATGTGGGAGTTATCGTAAACCTCGATCCGCTGGGGCACCTTTGGCAGATCGAAGGCCTCTGCCACGCCTTTCAGCAGTTTGGCCTGTGTCGCGGTTTCCGACATCTTGCGGGCGAGGCTTTCGCGGGCGTTGCGCAGGGCCGATTGCACCAGTTCCGCCTTTTCGCCGCGCTGAGGGATCACGATATCAACTTTCCGACCTGCCTTTTCGCAAAGGGCATCTGCCATCAGGTCGTCATTGTCGAGCCCATGGGAAAGCAGCAGCATCTTGGGCGGTTCGCGCGTCGCGTAGAATTGACCAACAAAGGCTTCCATCACTTCTGACAGATCCTCATCCCCGCTGATGCGGGGGTAATAGTCGTGGTTGCCCCAGTTCTGGTTGGCGCGGATAAAGAAGACCTGCACGCAGGCCTGCCCGCCATCGGTATGCAGCGCGACCACGTCCGCCTCTGCCGTGCTCTGTGGGTTGATGCCTTGCGCCGACTGCACCTGCGTCAGCGCCTTGATCCGGTCACGCAATGCGGCGGCGCGTTCGAATTCCATCTCGGCGCTGGCGTCTTGCATCTGTTTGGCAAGCGCCTCTTGAATACCCTTGGTCTGGCCTTTCAGGAATTGTTCGGCATCGCGGACCGATGCGGCGTACTCCGCTTCGCTGATCAGCCCGCAACAGGGGCCAGAGCAGCGCTTGATCTGGTACTGCAGGCAAGGGCGGGTGCGTGTTTCAAAATCACTGTCAGAGCAATTGCGCAGCAAAAAGACGCGCTGCAACTGGTTCAGCGTGCGGTTCACCGCGCCAGCCCCGGCGAAAGGACCGTAGTAATTCCCTTTTTGCTTCTTGGCCCCGCGATGTTTCTTGATCATCGGAAAGGCATGATCCATCGCGACAAGGATATTGGGGAAAGACTTGTCGTCGCGCAGCAGCACGTTGTAGCGCGGCTTGAGCTGCTTAATCAGATTCTGCTCCAGCAGCAGCGCCTCGGTTTCGGTCCGCGTCGTCAGGAACATCATCGACGCGGTGTCGCGGATCATCCGTTCGATCCGGGGCGAATGACCACCCGGGCGGGCATAGTTGCTGACCCGGTTTTTCAGGTTCCGCGCTTTGCCAACATACAGCACCCGGCTTTCAGCATCGAGCATCCGGTACACGCCGGGCGAGCTGTCCAGCGTGCGCAGATAGCCGTGGATGACGTCATATCCTGTGGGTGTGGTTTCGGTCATGCTGCTTTGTGCGTGATTCTGGATTGGCTGCAATGGTAATGTGGTGAGGACAAGAGGAAAGGCATCCACTTTTTCTGTGGATAAGTCCGTGGGTGAATTGCGGGCAGCGCGAATTTTCCCTTGTTTTCGGCTGACTTCGTTAGTCTGCCTAAAAAATAGGCAATATCCTAACACATTGAAATTTAGTCATATTTTTCTTCACCTTTTGGTAACACATTGAAAAATAGGGCATTTGTAAAGGTTTCGTGAACCTTTCAATACGGCGGTGTGTAACTTTGCCGCTGGGTCACTCAACCCCAAGGACATCCGGCGTTTCCCAGGCCAGATGTTGCCCCCCGTCAACGGCCAGCATTTGCCCCGTAACAGCCGGTGCATCAAGGAAATATCCAAGGGCGGCAGTGATATCAGCAGGGTTCGCGCCGCGTTTCAAAACGGTCGTCGCGCGCTGACGGTCAAAGTGTTCCTTGCTCTGCCTATGGCCCTGCAAGGTCGGCCCCGGTCCGATCCCGTTGACCCGCACGCGCGGGGCCAGCGCCTGTGCTGTGGTGCGTGTCATCGCCCACAGGCCCATCTTGGCGATTGTGTAGCTCATGAATTCCGGCGTCAGCTTGTGCACGCGCTGATCCAGCATGTTGATCACAAGCGCCTGCGCCACAGGTTCGTCCATCGCGTCCGGCACCGGGTCCGGCACTTGTGCCGCAAAATTCTGGGTCAGAACGAAGGGCGCGCGCAGGTTGGATTCCATATGCCGGTCCCAGCTTTCGCGGGTGCCGGTTTCCACATTGTCATATTCAAAGATCGAGGCGTTGTTGATCAGGCAGGTCAATGGACCACCCAGCGCATCAAGCGCGCGTGGGACTAGCGCCTGCATCGCGGCTTCGTCCAACAGATCGGCTTGCAATGCGACGGCGCGGCGCCCCATCGTCTGAAGCTGGCTGACGGTATCATCCGCTCCCGCCTGCGACCCGGCATAATGCACGGCCACATCGTAGCCGCGCTGCCCAAGGTAAAGCGCCATCGCCTGACCCAGTCGCGCGCCAGCGCCCGTGACCAGCGCCTTCATCCCTGGCCCTTTTCGCACACGCAGGGACCTTTGCCGATCCGGTAGCGATTACATTTCTTGCACTTGGCATTGGCAAGCCGTTCCTGCCCCGGAAAGCGTATCTTTCCGAAGATGCCCAGCACTATCATGAAGGCCAGAAACGCAAAGATCGCCTTAAGGATCAAAGACCAAACCTCGCAAAGGCTGCGCGTTCTTCGATGCCTGCGACAGCATCATCCACAATCCGCGCCCCGAACCGTGCGAGCAGCGGTTTCTTCTGATCGTAGCGCCGGAATTTTACCTTGTCGCCAAAGCGTTCCTTCATCACCGGGGCCAGATGGCCAATCCCGTCAGCCAGACCTGCATCGATCCCCTTCTGCCCGATGAACACCTCGCCGGTGAACAGGTCCGGATTATCGGACAGCTTTTGCCCGCGTCGCGATTTGACATACTCGATGAAGGTCGCATGCAAATCCTCAAGCCAGCCTTTCAGCTTTTTCACATCGGCGGGCTTTTCCGGCTTGAACGGGTCCATCATCGACTTGGATTTGCCCGCCGTATGCACGCGCCGCTGCACGCCGATCTTTTCAATCGCTTCATGCGCGCCAAACCCGGCACTGATCACGCCGATTGAGCCGGTGATCGAGCAGCTATCAATGAAAATCTCATCCGCCGCGCAGGCCAGCCAATAGCCACCGGACGCCGCGACATCTTCGACAAAGGCAAAAACCGGCACCTTCTTTTCATCGGCCAGACGCCGGATGCGGGATGCGATCAGCGATGACTGCACGGGCGATCCGCCGGGGCAGTTGATTTCCAGCGCGACAGCGGCGGGTTTGCCCTTGCTGAACGCTTTTTCGATGACGGGGGCAAGGCTTGGGTTATCAAGCCCACGCCCGCTATTGACGATAGCCCCTTGCAGCCGGATCACGGCGACGAAAGGGTCGGATTTCATAAATGGAATAAATCGTTTCATAACCGTCTACTTAGACCTTTGGCGCAACGGCACAAGGGTCACTGTCTGATCCGCCATCCGGTGCGGAAAATCCACCAGATCACCGCAAGGCAGATACCGGTAAACAGAGCGATCGCGAATAGCGAAATGCCGATCCCGACATCCGCCGTGCCGAAGAATGACCAGCGGAAACCACTGATCAGGTAAACGACCGGATTGAAAAGCGTGATCGTCTGCCAGACCGGCGGCAACATGCTGATGGAATAGAATGACCCGCCAAGAAAGACGAGCGGGGTGATGACCAGAAGCGGGATCAGTTGCAGTTGTTCAAAATTGCCCGCCCAGATGCCGATGATGAAGCCAAGAAGGGCGAAGCTGACGCATGTTAGCACCAAAAATGCAATCATCGCGAAGGGATGCGCAATCTGGATATCGACAAAGAAGAAGGCGGTGATCAGGATGATCACGCCGATAAACAGCGCCTTGGTGGCAGCCGCCCCCACATAGCCTGCGACGATTTCAAGAAAGCTGACCGGGGCGGACAGCAATTCGTAAATCGTGCCGATAAATTTGGGAAAGTAGATCCCGAAACTGGCATTGGATGTGGCTTGCGTCATGACCGACAGCATGATCAGTCCCGGCACGATGAAGGCGCCGTAGCTGACGCCTTCAACCTCATCGATCCGGCTGCCGATGGCAGCGCCGAAAACGACAAAGTAAAGCGATGTGGACAGAACGGGCGAGATCAGGCTTTGCGTCAGCGTCCGGAAAAATCGCCGCATCTCGAACATATAGATGGTCAGTACCGCATTCAGGTTCATGATGTTTCCTTCACGAGACCGACAAAAATATCCTCAAGACTGCTTTGCGCCGTCTGAATGTCTTTCATTTGCAGACCGGCCTTTTGCAGATCGTTCAGCAATGTGGTGATGCCAGTCCGTTCGCCTGTGGTGTCATAGCTGTAGGTCAGGTGCAGCCCGTTATCGGATCGCACAAGATCGTATGAGTTTAACGCTTTTGGGATATCTGGTGTGGCCTCGGACAGATCGATACGCAGCTGTTTTTGCCCCATCTGCGCCATCAGGTCGGCCTTGTCCTGGACCAGCAGAATCTCGCCCTTGTTGATGACGCCGACACGGTCGGCAATCGCCTCGGCCTCTTCGATGTAGTGGGTTGTCAGAATGACCGTGACGCCAGAGGCTCGAAGCTTGGCAACAACCTCCCACATGTCTTTGCGCAGTTCCACGTCAACGCCTGCTGTGGGTTCGTCAAGGAACAGGACACGGGGTTCATGTGACAACGCCTTGGCAATCAGGACGCGCCGCTTCATCCCACCTGACAAGGTTCTGATCTCGCTGTTCGTCTTGTCGCCCAACGACAGCTGCTCAAGTATCCCTTTGATGTACGCGTCATTGCGCGGCTTGCCGAACAAGCCACGCGAGAAACTGACCGTGCTCATCACCGTCTCAAACGGTTCGAGGTTGATTTCCTGCGGGACCAGACCGATCAGATTGCGCGCGGCGCGAAAGTCGGTTTGTGTGTCGTGGCCGCCAACAGTGATCGTGCCGGATGTCGGCACGGTGATCCCGCAAATTGTGGAAATCAGAGTCGTTTTCCCAGCACCATTCGGGCCGAGCAAGGCAAGGATTTCGCCCTCTTCGATGTCGAGGTTCACGGATTTCAGCGCCTCAAAACCCCCGGCATAGGCTTTGCGCAGGTTCTGGACAGAAACGATTGCGGACATGGGATGGCCTTCAATTGGGTTGACGCGCAACTTAATCCGCCCGTGCCGGAAGGAAAAGGTGTCAACGCGAAGACCGCTCTGTGCAGATGCGCACGTGTGGGCCGGGTTGCGTTGGCTTGGTGTGCTCCGCCCGTTTCGATATGACAGTAGGATGGAACGTATTCTGATTTCGGCCTGTCTGTTGGGGCGCCCTGTGCGGTACAATGGCACCGACAAGGCATCTGGCGCAGAGGAGATACTGGCGCACTGGCAGGGGCAGGGCCGGTTGGTGCCCGTTTGCCCCGAAATTGCGGTGGGTTTTCCGACACCAAGACCGCCGGCAGAGATAACGCATGCAGGTGGGGCAGATGTTCTGGCCGGACAGGCGCGGGTTTTGGAAAAGACCGGGCAGGATGTCACATCACTGTATGTGCGGGCGGCACAAGAGACGCTGAAACTTGCACAAAAACATGGGTGTCGCCATGCCGTGCTGACGGATGGATCACCGTCTTGTGGCTCCAGCTTCATCTATGACGGCAGCTTTGGCGGTATCCAAAAAAGCGGCATGGGTACGACGACTGCGGCTTTGCGCGCGGCGGGTATTACTGTCTGGCCGGAAACCGGGGTCGCAGCATTGGATGCCCTATTGCGTGCGCATTAATACAGCTTTGTCTGATAGCTTTTCTCAAGGTTTTCATCGAGCTTTTGCAGCGCCTCGGGATCGTCCGGTGCACCGGTTGTCTGATCAAGCACGATCCTGATGAGCGAGGGCATCTCGCTTCGGTCCTGATGGCTGTTTGGGTCCCACAGCTTTGCGCGCCGAAATGCCTTGGCGCAGTGAATGAACAGCTCATCAATGGTGACGACAATTGCGGTGGTCGGGGTGCGGTCATTCACCACCGTCTGCGCCAGCAGCGCGGGATCGCGCGTGATCTGGGCCGTGCCATTCACGCGCAGTGTTTCGTCAAACCCTGGTATCATGAACAGGATGCCAACGGCAGGATTGGCCAGAATGTTGGATTGGGTGTCCAATCGATTGTTCCCCGGACGATCCGGGATCAGCAAGGTCTTGTCGTCAAGCACCTGCACGAACCCGCAAGGGTCACCGCGAGGGCTGACATCGCCTTGCCCGTCCGGGGTCTGCGTTCCGATGCAGATAAAGGGCGCACGGGCAATGAATTCGCGCGCGTGCTTGTCCAACCGATCAAGGCATTTTTGCACGGCGATCGGATGTATTTGCGGGAACAGCGCACGCAACTCAGCCTCATCCTTGATCAGGAATGCAGGGTTGAGTGTGGTCTTGCTCATTTGCCGCTCCTTGCTGGTTCGTGTGTGTGCTAGCCAAAGAACGGGCGCGTGTCATCTTGTCCATGCACAAAAAAACCCTGCCGCGCCAAGGGAAGGCGCGGTAGGGTCGATGTGAACTGCTGTAACAGCAGTATCGCGTTATGGCAGCAGAACGCTGTCGATCACGTGGATCACACCGTTTGAGGCGATGATATCCGCTGTGGTCACGTTGGCGTCTTCGACTTTCACGCCATTGCGGCCGTCGATATGTACGTTTGCACCGTTGACGGTCGCGACCGACAGACGCTGACCGGCAAGCTGATCAGATGTCACCGCACCCGGCACGACGTGGTAGGTTAGGATTGCTGTCAACTGGTCCTTGTTTTCAGGCAACAGCAGGCTGTCCACCGTACCGGCAGGCAGCTTGGCAAATGCTGCGTCTGTTGGTGCGAAGACGGTGAATGGTCCTTCGCCTTTCAGCGTATCAACAAGCCCGGCTGCGGTGACCGCAGCGACCAGCGTGTTGAAGTTGCCATTGGATGCGGCAATGTCGATGATATCGGGTTCACTCTCCATCATGGGGGCACATGCGGCAGCTGCTGCAACACCTGCGGCGAGGATGACGGATTTCAAAGCAAAACGACGGTTCATAGTATTGGTCCTTTCAAGTCCCTATTAACGATGTTGTTACGGGCCCAAGGGCCAACTGGTTGTCATTCTGACAATGAGTTTAGAGCTTGTATTAAAGTGATCCATTTTGCCGCACGTGACGTAAGGTCGCCCTACGTATCGCGACAGTGCTGTCGAAAGGATTTTTTCAGCATGTCCAATTCACTGCGCAGCAAATTCATCTCTGCGCGCATGTCATGGGCAAGCGCCTCACCAGCCAATAGCGCAAAGCTGCCAAGGGTCTGCCCCTGATCATCACTGATCACAAAGGTCTGTACCCCGTCGCTGATCAGATGTGCGGGAACCGGGATTTCGATCTGCCACGCATCGCGGGCCGCGTCGTGCCGCAGTCGCAGCCCATCGACCGGTGCGCCAAGATGGCTGACATGCAGCTTTGGTTCCTCGGAACCTGCCCCCGTCAGTTCGCCTTCCCAGACGCCGTTGATCAGCCGGGTTTTGCTGAAGGTCATTTTTGTCATCGCATCGTCCTCAGATCTCCGCCCGTGGGTAGCGGCTGAAATTCAGATCCCCGATCGTGATCTGGTTCATGGATGGATTTTCGAACATCAGATCCACCCATATCCGTTCGGCCCGCTTTTCATTCAACTGGGTATAGGCCAGATCGAATTCGATCATGGTTTCCGCCGTATCATCAGGCAGCGTCAGCAGGATCTGTTCGGTATTTGGCCCGTTCTTGACATTGATGCGGGCATATATGGTGATCGGCCGTTCCCGTTCGATCACAGCGCCCAACTGGATCAGGTGACGCTTTTTCAACGCCTTGCAAGAGGCGGGAGGGATTTCGACAACCAGCGACAGGTAGCTGCCCTGGAAATGGAACACCTCAAGCGTCAGGCCGAACGGCGCAAAGTCGCCTTCGCGCGTGTTCCGGATCTGACGCATACCAATTTCCGCCAGCGGGCAGTCATGAAACAGCGTCAGTTCATTGCCCAAGGCGGTGCGGTCTTGCGCACCGGCGATGCCGGGTTCCGCAAATCCGGCGCGCCACGCCTTGGGTCGCCATGACCAGTCCGTGCCCGGGGGGCGTGGAAAGGTTGTTGATCCGATCCGTGGCAAGGCCAATCGCATGTCAGCTATGTGAGACAGTTCCTGCAACGGTGTTCGCAATTGTCGCGCCTGCCGCTGCTGTGCCCGCAGCGTGCCCAGTTCCGCATCCGGGGCAGTGCGTGCCGCCTCCCGCCACCGTTTGAGCGTGCGTCGGTGCAGGAAGCGTCCAATTGTGCCTTGCGGGCTGAATGGCATTGTGGGTCTGTCCTCGTCTTGGCCCATGCAGTGTGCCAAGCCTGCGTTAAGATGGAAACAACCTATGCTTCAGGAACGTCGCCTGGGGTTTCAGGTAGCGCCTCGGTTGCGGCCTTGACACCTGCCAGCACCAGCTTGAGCAGGCCCGCGCCGGGCCCGTCCTGCAATGGCGCAGCGGCCAGCCCGCGCACCGCAATGGTCACAAGCCGCCCATTGATGTCGGTAAAGGCGCGCCATTCCTCGCCCTGCAATCCGGGTAAGGGCGGCGGTCCCTTATCTGTGAAATGGACCATGACTTGCGTATTGAATGCCTGCGTCGACAGGATTGTGACGTCATTCGCCTTGCCTGCCGTGCTCAGCAGCGCGTTGCCCGCATCGGTGATCAGGAAATCGCGTAGTGCGATTTCATCGCCCGCAACGGCGCCGCTATCAGGTGGGCCGACCTGTACCGTTGCCACCCCGATCACCTTTGGTACCGAAGCTGTCTCTCCCAGGGTCGCGCAAGGGGCCAGTACAGCGAACCCATTGGACAACTGGCTGGACTGCCCGTCCACGCAATAGCCCGCCGGGGTGGTCGCGATGACCTCGCCATCAGCAAGCGCCACGGTCTTCGCCGGGGAAGCAGATGTGCAGGCTGTCAGGGCAAGAAACCCCGCCATCCCAACCAGCGCGCGCGACATCTGGATCAGAGATCCATATAGATGTGTTTTTCGCCCTTGGCGCCGGGATGGGTCAGCGCTCCTTGCCGCGCCCCGCCGACAAGCTGCGCATATTTCCAAAGCGCGCCCGACGCGTAGATCGTTTCTTTCGGGCCTTTCCAGTTGGCCTTGCGCATTGCCAGCTCTTCATCGCTCAGGTCGACCTTTAATTCACCCGTCACTGCGTTGATCGTGATGACATCGCCATTCTCCAACAGACCGATGGGCCCGCCATGTGCCGCCTCTGGCCCCACATGTCCCACACAGAACCCGCGTGTTGCCCCTGAAAAGCGTCCGTCGGTGATCAGGGCAACTTTCTTGCCCATGCCTTGGCCTGACAGCGCGGCGGTGGTTGCCAGCATCTCGCGCATACCGGGGCCGCCGGATGGCCCTTCGTTGCGGATGACGATGACTTCGCCTTCTTCGTACTGACGGGCTTTCACGGCCTCGAAAGCCTCTTCCTCGGACTCAAACACACGTGCGGGTCCGGTAAAGGATTGTTCCTGTGTCGCCATGCCGGCAACTTTCACGATGGCCCCATCGGGGGCGAGGTTGCCCTTGAGCCCCACAACACCGCCGGTAGGTGTCAGCGGCGCATCGACTGGATAGATCACCTTGCCGTCGGCGTCGCCTTTGATCATGTCAAGCTCTTCACCCATGGTCCGGCCTGATGCGGTCATGCAATCTTCGTGGATCAGTCCGGCCTTACGCAGTTCTTTCAGAACAACCGGCACGCCGCCTGCCTCATAAAGGTCCTTGGCGACATACTGACCGCCCGGTTTCAGATCGACGAAATAGGGTGTGTCGCGGAAAATGTCGCAGACATCGAACAGATCGAAATCAATTCCGGCCTCTGCCGCGATGGCAGGCAGGTGCAGCCCCGCATTGGTCGAGCCACCGGTGCAGGCCACGATGCGTGCTGCGTTTTCCAGCGATTTGCGGGTGACGATATCGCGGGCACGGATGTTCTTTTCGATCAGGTTCATGACCGCCTCGCCCGAGGCCACACCGTACTGATCGCGAGATTCGTAGGGGGCAGGTGCACCGGACGAGTTCAGGAGTGCGAGGCCAATCGCCTCGGACACGCAGGCCATGGTGTTGGCGGTGAACTGACCGCCGCATGCGCCCGCACTGGGGCAGGCGACGCGTTCAAGTACATCAAGTTCAGCATCCGACATGTTGCCTGCCTGATGCTTGCCGACCGCTTCGAAGACATCCTGAACAGTTACGTCTTTACCGTCCAGCCGGCCCGGCAGGATCGAGCCACCATAGATGAACACCGATGGCGTATTCAGCCGCACCATCGCCATCATCATACCAGGCAAGGATTTGTCGCAACCGGCAAGCCCCACCAACGCATCATAGCAATGACCGCGCATCGTCAGTTCCACGGTGTCCGCGATAGCCTCGCGGCTGGCGAGCGACGACCGCATGCCTTCGTGCCCCATCGCAATGCCGTCGGTAACTGTGATCGTGGTGAATTCGCGCGGCGTGCCGAATGCCTTTTTGACACCCAGCTTGACCGATTGGGCCTGCCGGTTCAGCGCGATGTTACAAGGTGCGGCCTCGTTCCAGCAGGTCGCAACGCCAACCCATGGCTGCGCAATCGCTTCTTCATCCAGGCCCATCGCGTAGAAATAGGACCGGTGTGGCGCGCGCGACGGTCCTTCGGTCACGTGGCGGCTGGGTAGATTGGTTTTGTCGACCTTGCCTTTGAGCATCTGAACTTCTCCCGGAAACTGTTGGGATCGGGTCTAAATAGTGGGCGGGGCAGGCGCAAGGTTGAAGTCGCGGTTGCAGGCCATCCCTTGCGCGGCCTAGTGTCCGGCATGTCTGACGTCTACGCGCCCCATCTCGACTTTATCCGCCCTGCACAGGCGGTCACCCATCCGCGTTACATTATGATTGTGTCGGGTGTTTTTCTGACCGCCTTCTTTGTTATTCCTGTCGTGCTGGTCGGGTTTCTGCCTCAGAGCGCGCAGATCGCGCTGTACGATAGCGTAAGCCCGGGCGCGACATTGGCGCAGTTCGGCATATTCGGAGCTGCCGCATGGGTCTTTGTGCGTACATTGCGGCGCGTGCATGGTCGCGGCTTCTTTTCGCTGATTGGTGCCTATCAGTCGGCATGGCACGATTTTCGCAAAACAGTGGTGGCCGTCGGCGCGCTCTTGTTTCTGGTGCAGGTGATCTTGCCGCTGGGATCATGGGGTGAGCCTGCACAAGTGCGCAACATGGCTGTCTGGGTGGCGCTGCTGCCCGTGGCGATACTTGCAATCCTTATTCAGGTCACAACCGAAGAGATGGTATTTCGGGGCTACCTGCAACAGCAATTCGCATGTCTTTCGGCAAGTCCCTTGGTGTGGATGGTGCTGCCTTCGGTGATGTTCGGGCTTTGGCATTACTGGAATGCCAACAGCTTTGCCGAAGGGATTGTCTATGTGTTCTGGGCCGCGCTGCTGGGACTTGCCTGTGCGGACCTGACCGCGCGAACCGGAAATCTGGGTGGCGCGACGGGTCTGCATTTTGCAAATAACTTTGTCGCCATCATGTTCATCGCGACCGAGGGGTGGCCGATGTCGGGGCTGGCCCTTGTGCTTTATCCCTATCAGGACCCAGATGTGCTGAGCGCCGAGATCGCGCAGGTCATGGGGCTATGGATGGGGTTCAGCATGATGATTTCAGCACTGAGCGTGCTGATTATGTGGCTCGCAGCAAGGATCAGTCTGAAACGATGAAAACAACATCTTCATTCGCGGAACCATTTGAAAGTTTTGTCGCCCCCGCGCGTGGACAGCCCGCGCTGTGGCGTATGATTCTCGGCGTAATTGTGTGGATCGCGCTGACGGCTGGATTTGGCATTGCCGGTGTTGCAGCCATGAGCGTTCTGGCGCCTGATTTTGTCGCGCGCCAAGGGGTTTTCAACGGATCAACCCCATTTGGTGTGGTGTCGTTTCTCGCTGTCTTTATCGGGGCCTTCCTTGCTGTCTGGCTTATCGCGCGCCTGCTGCATAAACGAGGTTTGCGCAGCCTGATCGGACAGGGGCCCGTCTTGCGCAACTTTCTGATCGCGGCTGGCCTGTTTCTGGGCTTGCAGGCGATCAATATCGGCGGCTGGCATCTGTTTTTCGACAGCACGCCGAATGTATCACTGGATGTGTTTCTAACCTGGCTGCCAGTGCTGATCGTGGTGCTGGTGATCCAGACAGGGGCCGAGGAACTGCTTTGCCGCGGCTATATGATGCAGCAATTGGCGGCACGCTTTGCATCGCCCTGGATCTGGATGGTCATTCCACAAGTGTTCTTTGCGCTTTTGCACTTTAATCCCGGAACCTATGGCCCGGTGACATGGGCTGTGATCGGTCTGATCTTTGTGCTGGCCATGATGTGGGCGGATCTGACCCGGGTGACCGGTAATGTCGGGGCGTCCTGGGGCTGGCATTTCGCCAACAACTTTGTTGTTTTTGGCGTCTTCGGGTCACCGGGCGATGTGGATGGGCTGGCGCTGCGGTTGACTCCTTACGATGTGGTGGACACGCCGCCCTCGATTTATTTGGCCTTTGTTGTAATGCTGACGCTGACCTGGCTGATCCTGCGCCGGCTGCTGCGGCCCTGATTGCATTTCTCTACGCTGCGTCATATCTGACAGGGGTTAACGCAGGGACCGCGCATGAACTGGATCACGAACTACGTCCGCCCCACGATCAACTCGCTGTTTTCGCGCCGCGAGGTGCCCGAGAACCTGTGGACCAAATGCGATGATTGCGGCACGATGCTGTTTCACCGCGAATTGGCCGACAATTTGAATGTCTGCACAAATTGCGATCATCACATGCCGATCGGCGCGCGTGATCGGCTGACATCCATCTTTGACGGCGGTGTTTTTGTTGAGGTCGCGGTGCCTGAACCTGTGGCCGACCCGCTGCATTTCCGGGATCAGAAACGCTATACCGACCGGATCAAGGAAGCCCGCCGAAAAACCGGCGAAAAAGACGCCATGCTGGTGGCCGAGGGCGAGATGGGCCGGACGCCAGTTGTTGTCGCTGTGCAGGACTTTTCTTTCATGGGCGGATCGATGTCGATGTATGTCGGCAATGCGATTGTCGCAGCGGCCGAACGTGCGATCAAGCTCAAACGACCGCTGATCCTGTTTTCCGCCGCCGGTGGCGCGCGCATGCAAGAGGGTATCCTGGGCCTGATGCAGATGCCCCGCACCACGATAGCGGTCCAGATGCTGAAAGAGGCAGGGCTGCCCTATATCGTGGTTCTGACCCATCCCACCACAGGCGGTGTGACAGCGTCCTACGCCATGCTGGGTGACGTACAGATTGCCGAACCGAATGCCCTCATCGGTTTTGCAGGGGCGCGTGTGATTGAGCAGACAATCGGGGAAAAGCTGCCCGAGGGGTTTCAGCGGGCCGAATACCTGCTGGATCACGGGATGTTGGACCGTGTGACCAAACGCACCGTGCTAAAAGACGAGTTGGTGACAATCGTGCGCCTGCTGATGCAGCAGCCCGCCCCGGTAAAAGGTGATCTGCCCGCGCCGGAGATCACCTCCGAGGCCACGTTGCAGCTTGAAGATCCCGTGACACCGGACAAGCCCAAGTGAAAGCCCGTTCTGACGTGATCCTGGAAAGGATGATGACCTTGCACCCCAAGGTCATGGATCTGGTTTTGGACCGCGTCTGGAGACTGCTGGAAGCGGTGGGCAACCCGCAAAATCGCCTGCCGCCGGTCATTCATATTGCAGGAACCAATGGCAAGGGATCAACGCAGGCCATGATCCGTGCCGGGTTGGAACAGGGCGGCGCCCGCGTCCATGCCTATACCTCGCCGCATCTGGCGCGCTTTCATGAACGCATCCGCCTTGCGGGTGAGCTGATTTCCGAAGACGCGCTGACCGAGGTGCTGGATCGCTGCTATCAGGCAAACGGCGGCGACCCGATCACATATTTCGAAATCACGACGGTGGCGGGGCTATTGGCCTTTGCCGAAACAGATGCGGATTACACGCTGCTGGAGGTTGGTCTGGGTGGCCGATTGGATGCGACCAATGTGGTTGAAAAACCGGCCTTGACCGTGATTACCCCGGTTGATCTGGATCATCAGAAATTCCTGGGCGACACGCTGGCCCAGATTGCCGGCGAAAAGGCAGGGATCATCAAGCGCGGTGTGCCCTGCATAGTCGGACCGCAGCATGACGAAAGCATGGCGGTGATCGAGCAGGTGGCGGGATCACTTGGTGCGCCACTGCTTGCGTATGGGCAGCACTGGCATGTCAGCACAGAGCGGGACCGGCTTGTCTATCAGGACGAAAACGGGCTGCTTGATCTGCCACTGCCAAGTTTGCGCGGACCGCATCAGATCATGAACGCCGGTGCCGCGATCGCCGCCTTGCGTGCGTTGGGTAAGGATGAGGCCGCGTGTGAAGCCGCTGTCACCAGCCCCTACTGGCCCGCACGGATGGAGCGTCTGACAAAGGGGCCATTGGCCGAACTCGCCGCCCCGGCAGAGCTGTGGCTGGACGGCGGGCATAACCCGGCAGCAGGTCGCGCATTGGCCGACACCTTGCGCCAGCAACCGCCGCGCCCGACCCACCTGATCTGCGGGATGCTGAACACCAAGGATATCGCCGGGTATCTGACCCCCTTGGCTGAGGTTTGCGAGAGCCTGATCGGTGTCTCGATCCCGGATGAGATCAACACGATCCCGGCAGAAAGTACGGCCAAGGAGGCTATGCAGGTCGGACTGCCGGCATCGACTGCCGATAGCGTAGATGCGGCAATTCGCCAGATTACGGCGCATAGCCCAGATGCGCGTATCCTGATCTGTGGGTCTTTGTATCTGGCTGGCCACGTGATGCGGGAGAACGCGGTGTGATCCGTTTGGTATCAGTTTTATTGTCATTGATGGCGGGCAATGCCCACGCGGCCCAGTTCTATTTCTGCTGGCTGGGCGCCAATGATTATTCCATGGTCGGTCAGATGACGATCAACCCGTCATCACTGAACAAGCCACTGGTCACGCAGGACGATGTGATCGAATTTCGCATCGCTGGTTATCTGGAAGGCTCTTTGCTGGGCAAGTGGGACATGGCCACGCGCGAACCCGATGACAGTTGGGTTCTGCATTTCGACCCCGCACGCAATGCGTTCATGACACCGGGCGATGTGGGGCTGGGCGTGAGCCAGGCCTGGAACGCCGATGGCACCGCCGAGGATTGCGGCAATCCCGGCTTTGGCTTTAACCTGGGCAACTACGCACAGGATTTCTGCCTGAACGGAGTCTGGATCGAGGAAAGCGGCATGCCGCCCGAAACGACATTTCTGGTCAGCCCGACCCCGGTGGACCCCCAATGCCGGGTTTATGCGCCGACAAGTTAAGGCGGCAGCGGCGAACGCGCTGGGCGAGATACGGGGCAGTCCTGAGTGGATGTCCGGACTGCGAGACTTTGTTGCCGTTCGTAATCGTTGGGTGGAAGTCTGCTTTCAGAAATGCCTGTTAGGAATGGTCATTTTTATGATCGCGAATTAGAGCTAATCATGAACGCCTGGTGAGATGTCATGAGAAACGCAACATGGGAACCCATATCAGTTGAAACGCTTGCGTTGCCGGGCGGTAGAGGTTCCATAGTTGGGACTTCCGTTGATTCCGTTGGAAATGCGTTGGTGTTAACTTCCAACAAGGACGACCAAGCCAAAGCGTCAGCGACAGAAACACGCGGATTAGGCATATTCCCACAGTCGCGCGCTCGGTCTAACTTAGCTTTTTCGCTGAGTGTTCACAGCGACGCAGGGGTCGAAACGATCAACCTTCCGGCTATGAGCATCACGTTTCCCCACTTTGATCTTTTCTCTGATGGTGGATGCGTTTTGGTTGGGTCGAGAAGCTCTTGGCGTTCTAAAAACGATTTTGACTTGAACGGCGCATTAGTCGAACGCAGAACAAAAGTTGCCAAGCTCGTATGCTTTGGAGACGGCATTGCAGCTGTTGGAATCGATAGGACTGACCGCATTTGGATTTCCTATTTCGATGAAGGCGTTTACGGCAACTATGGTTGGTCGCACCCGGGACCAACTGGGCTTGGCGCTGGAGGGATTAACTGCTTCGATCGGACAGGAGAACTTCTCTGGCAACATAATCGAGAAGACGCGACCGAACATATCGATGATTGCTACGCGATGAATGTCAGCCCGCTTGGGGTTTGGTTCTACTTCTATACAGCGTTCAAGGTCGCAAGGGTTACCGAAGACTTTTCGGTTGAGTATTTTGAAAGCCCAATAAGCGGATCACATTGCTTCGTCACTGATGGTCAACGGTTTGTGTTTTCGAGTCAGTACCGCGAACCTGCCACCACTTTCCACGCAACAAATCTGCATAAGGGCAAGTTGGTTCACAGGCGCAAGATTTCGCTTATCCTGCCTGAGGGGATCAACGCAGATCAGATCAAAATGACGGCGCGTGGCGACAAACTGCACGTGTTCTCTGGTAAGAAATGGTTAGTCTATGACTTGGCGTCATTGGATTACGAATAGAGGAAAAGTGTCTCTCTCTGCTCGGCCTTCAGAAGCCGCCGGAACCCAGCAAAATCGATTATGATACCGGATATTCATACTGGACGCAGCATCCGACACAATGGGCTTATTTTGTTGAAGAAGTCGCCATGATTTGGGGGGCTGGCCGCCTTGCGGCGTTGGTCGCGGGCTTATTGTTCCGCCC
>CANNFU010000010.1 GCA_947503965.1 uncultured Paracoccaceae bacterium | reverse complement strand
CCGAACCCAACATCGATCGTGATCGGGATCCGCGTCTTTTCGAGAAAGGCAGTCGTCTTCAGGCGCATGCCGCCGTAAGGTTGGCGCCGTCAAAGATCAGGCCGTCCTTTGCGTCGATTACCAGAATTTCGGCGATAGCCGCCTTTAGGGTTTCCTCGTCCTCAGGACCGAACGACAGGAAATCTACGTCCCGGGTAAACCGGCCTGTGTCCTTGGTCCAAAGGGTCACAAGCATACCGCCTTTTAAGACAAAGCGGTCGCGATGTGCAGATATGGACAAGCGGTAGATGAGCCGCTCTAGGCCAAAGGCCACCAGCACGACGTCAAAGGCCTGCTCCTCTGCTCGTGCGAGGTTCAGAAGCCGTTGGCGCACCGATGCCGCGATGTTCTTAGGTGTAACAGCCATTTGATGTCACCGCCTCCAGGTAGGGGCGCATGTGGTTCCAGGCACCGTAGGTCCGCGCGGCCTCAGCAATCGCCGATGGTGTCGCCTTCAGCATATTGAAAATGCCGTCAAAGGGCTTTTGCAGACGGAGCACTTTCCGGGTTTCCCGGAACTATTCAAACGCCCAGCACAGACACTTCGATGGTGCTTGTGGCATGGGAAAATCATGACCGCTGGTACGCGCCTGAAGCTATTGATGATTGATTCCGGCAGGGTCACAACGGAAGATGCGGCAGTCAGGGCGGCGGCCGCGAGAGTCGAAGCACGTTGTCGAGAACTCTACACGTACTTAGCAAACAATTGGGACGCTCTCACCAACTACGGCTGGCGACAGCGCAACGGGTTTTCGATTTCATCGTCTCGGGCGGAGGGCTGTGTCGACGACATCGGCAACGCAAGGATGGGTAAGAGGCGCAGGATGCGATGGTCACCGAGAGGCGCACACAATGTCGCAGTTACCAGAGCAGCCGTTCTCAATGGTCGTTTGTCCGTTTCACACCAAGAGATGGCCGCTTAACCCCCAGCTTTTGCCCACTCCCGATGCGCCACGGGCAACGGCAACCAGGGATCTTCAGGAACTTGTCGAAATTGATGCCTTCACGCGTACTGGCGAACGCCGATACACTCGGTACTGGCTGAAGCTTGAAGGACCGGATGTGTAGCGCGTCGCTGGCGTGGACGGCGGGAACCTCAGGCAATTGTGACTTTGGTCCGAGGTTTTCTAACTCAACATAGTTGCTGTTGTCAGGACTGCAGAACGTCGGTCAAACAGTCACCTTTCTGCGGGAAGGGCGGATAGAGTGTCGGCCTCCGAAGCCGAAGGTCACAGGTTCGAATCCTGTCGGTGCGCCATTTTTCTCTAAGATTCAATATCTTAGAAATTGGCACTTCGGAGCTTTTCTGCTTACGTGGTGCTTACGCGGCGATTTTGCGTAGGCAAACAGGCCGTCGTGGCG
The DNA here is from genome assembly GCA_947503965.1 of uncultured Paracoccaceae bacterium. Taxonomy (GTDB): domain Bacteria; phylum Pseudomonadota; class Alphaproteobacteria; order Rhodobacterales; family Rhodobacteraceae; genus Yoonia. The sequence continues at coordinate 128,910 of CANNFU010000010.1, read as the reverse complement.
TGCTGGAGTGATATCGCCAACTAAGTCGGTCGGTTGGGCCGTAAATTCGAATCTCACGTGCCCCAGCGGTTGGTAATCGAGCCATCGGCGGTTGCGGCTCGCCCCCGGAGCGCTCTGTCCCGCCCCACTCACTGCTGCACCTCGCGTCGCCACTTCCCCGGCGTCGTGCCGAGGACGCGGCGGAAGGTGTCGGTCATGTGCGACTGGGAGGCGAAGCCGGTGGCGTAGGCGATCTCGGCGATCGGCATTTCGCCAAGGCGCAGGAGCTCGCAGGCCTTCTCGATGCGTTTGCCGGTGACGTAGCTGTGCGGCGTGTCGCCGGTGGTGGCCTTGAAGGCGTCGGCGAAGGTCCAGCGGGGCATGTCGAGTGCACGGGCGAGGTCCTCGACAGTGAGCCGTTCGGCAAGCCGGTGCTCGACCAGCGTGTCGATGCGTGTGATCTCGGCGGGGCTGAGCGGCAGGATCGGCTGCGGGCGGCGGAGCGCGCCTGCCTTGTCGAGCAGCCGCGCGATCAGGACTTGGGTCAGCCCGTCCATTAGCAGGTCGCTGGTGCCACCGGTGCGCGCGCTCTCGGTCCACATCTGCATGGCGGTGCGGCGGAGGGTTTCGTCGCGGAAGAGCGTTGCGCTGGTCAAGATATCAAAATCAGACAGCCTCCCCGCACCATAGTGTTCCAACGCGGTGCTCAACTCAGCTTCCGGAAAAATGACGTCAATCAACTCGTGCTCACCATAGCACCGAAACTCTGTCGCAGTGTTTGGTGGCGCAAGGCAAAGATAACCGCCCCGGCATGTGATTTCGTTCGTCAGGCCATCTCCTACATCCCAGCGAAACGGCATGTTTGCGCGCGTCACGAGTATAAGAGCGAGTTCCGGCACTGCTGGGTCTGTGGCTTCAAATGCTGTCTGCTCCACTCGCATCAACGTGACCGGCATCGACCCGCCCGAGCGATGCTGTTGCGGGAAGGCCGCGTAAGGCGAGGTCGGATCGCGATAGAACTCCGCCAGCGACGATGCGGTCTGCTGTGTCATGTCCACCGCCTCCTTTCGCGCGCGGGGTTTGAGAACTTTCCGCAAACATATAGCACAGACAGAGGAAGTATTCCGTAATCGTAGAGAAATTCCGCATCTCGCAGGGCAATGCCCGACGATCATGGAATACACAGGCTTCCACCTTATGCGACGATCAGAAAATGGTCTCACACCGATCCGAGCAGCAACCGACGGTCAGCCCAGGCGGCACGTCGCGCCGCGCGCTGATGGCCGGGACCATCCGCTATGTAATCCTGGCCAAGGATGACAGCGTGGAGACGGAGGCCGATCCAGAGATATTCCTGCGGGTAGCCGGGCGCGGTCGGATCGCATGGCGGGGGCACACCGGGCGAGATCGATCCGGCGCGGCGATCCTCCTCCCCCCGCGCTCCGGGTTGACCGTCAGCGGGCATCTGAGGGCGCTCAGGGTGGCGTTTCCCGGGCTTCCTGTGTCCGTGCCGGTCGGACCAGTTTCCGACGTACTGGTCAATCTGCTCTGCTCACGGGCCTGGCGCGCGCCCCTGCCGATCGCTGAAGCGTCACTTGCGCTCGCTCGTCTTCTGATCGCGGAAGAGGTTGGGCAAAATGCGAACGGCGCTGATCGCCCTGACACGCCTTCCTGAAACCTTTCCGAAATCGTAGCTTTTTTCCGGATTTCGCATTCCTGAATCCCATTGTGCTCGGAATACCCGGAGGGACTGTCATGCCAAGTCTAGGGCATGACGTTCTCCAAAACACCGTCACATGAAGAAGCTCCTGCGCCACGCCAACGAGAGTTCGGTGACGCGCGGCTGCGTCTGATCGAGCTCAAGGCGGGCGACATCTGGCCGGAACGGCGGTCATGTGAACTCGTGCTGATTGTCGAATGCCAGGCTGACGGATTCAGGTTGGCGGGACTTGACGCCCCTCTCGGCGTCGGGGACGCCGCGCTTTTGCCGGCCGGCAACGGGTTGGACACCAGCGCGAACGGTAGAGCACTGAGTGCAAGGCTGGACGGTGTTGCGGTACTGGACAGGCCAGAGCGTGTCAGGGATGACCTGATCGCGGAGCTCATACGCCGCGTTTGGTCTTCGTCGTCCGCAGCCGAGATCATCGACCCAGCGCTTCGATTGATCGAGGTATTTGTTGCCACGGACAATGGGGAGCAACAGGTGCCTCCCGATATTCTGGCGTTGCTCGACCCACGGATTGCGCGTGTTCTGGACTACATCGAAGAGAATTACGGTAAGAAACTGACCACAGCCGAGTTGGCGGCGGTTGCTTGCTTGTCCCGCGGCCATTTCTCGCGCGCCTTCAAAGAAGCCATGAGCGAATCTGTCTGGACCTATGTTCAACGTCGCCGCTGTGAGTGCGCGCGGGACCTTGTCCGGACGACCCGGCTGTCCCTCAGCGAGATCGCCTATCGCTGCGGCTTTGCCTCGCAGTCACATATGACCACGGCCTTTCGCAATATTTTCGGCACGACCCCCGGCGGCGCGCGCGCCGCACGGCGCGGATGAGCCATCATCGTGATGCGAACGGGAGCAGCGGCATCGTGCCGATGTCCGTCCAGAAAGTCTCCGCCACTGCTGGAGTTGCCGTACGGACAAATGTGCAAATTGCGAAAGACAATGCTTGGACTGTGAAAGGCACGGCAATCGCCGCAAGTTAACCTGTGATCAAAGCGCGATCCAAGCTGCCGGTTGCAGGCATTCGAACCTTTTGGTGAGGCTTAATGAGTCGTCCGGCGGAGAGGCGGTCCGCGCGTAACCTGAGTTGTCAAAGAAAGGATGTCGCGGTGGCGAATGAAACAGCAAAAACGTGGCTCATCACCGGCGTATCACGCGGCATTGGCGCCGAGGTTGCGGCGCGGGCCCTCGCGAGGGGCGACCGCGTGGCGGGCACGGTACGGAAGGCCACCAACCTCTCAACGATGATGTTGGCGGAGCGGATTGCGGTGGAGATTCAATGATTCTCCTCGTCAGCCAAACAAACACAATCAGTTAAGGGAGTTTCCTGATGACCACAGTCTTCGAACTGAACGGAAGCGCAGTCGAGGTCGATTCCGATCCCGACACGCCGCTCTTGTGGATCTTGCGTGACACATTGCGGTTGACCGGCACGAAATACGGCTGCGGCATCGCGCAATGCGGTGCCTGCACCGTGCTCATCGACGGGTTCGCTCAGCGGTCTTGCGTGACGCCGCTTGCTGCCGTTTCGGATGCCTCGGTCACGACCATCGAGGGGATCGACGGTCCGGAAGCAGCCGCTGTGCAAGCCGCCTGGCGTGAGATCGAAGTGCCACAATGCGGCTATTGCCAGTCCGGTCAGATCATGACCGCTACAGCGCTTCTGCGGGAAACGCCAGCCCCGTCCGACGACGACATTCTGGCGGCAATGGACGGAAACCTGTGCCGGTGCGCGACGTATCCGCGAATCCGGCAGGCTGTAAGGTCTGCCGCCGAGTCCTTGGAGGGTTGAAAGATGGCCGGATACGAACCGACACGCAGAGCTTTCCTGGCCGCAACGGGCGGATTCACTCTCGCCGCCGTATTGCCGTTGAAGCTTCAAGCGCAACAAGGGGCAACCGGCGCTTCGCCGAACGCCTACATCCGCATCGCGCCCGACAACAGTGTGACCGTTCTGGTCAAGCATATCGAATTCGGTCAGGGCACCTGGACTGGTCTGACAACGATGGTAGCCGAAGAATTGGACGCAAGCTGGTCCCAGATGCGCGCCGAGCACGCGCCCGCTGACCGCGAACTCTACGTCAATTCGATGTTCGGTGTTCAGGGGACGGGCGGCTCTTCGGCGACGCCGTCGTCCTGGCTACCGATGCGACAAGCCGGTGCCGCCGCCCGGGCAATGCTCGCACAAGCGGCGGCCGACATGTGGGACGTTCCGCCGAACGAGATCGTGATCAACGAAGGGATCGTGTCCCATCCGGATTCAGGTGTTCAGACATCCTTCGGCGCTCTCGCGGATGCGGCGTCGCGGATCGTGCCACCTTCGAACCCGGTCTTGAAATCGGCATCGGATTTCCGGCTCATTGGTCGCGACCTGCCGAGAATCGAGGTGCCAGAAAAGACCGACGGGACCGCAATCTTCTCTATCGACGTATTTCGCGAAGGCATGTTGAATGTTGCCGTCGCGCACCCACCACTCTTTGGCGGTCGCGTCGTTTCCTTCGATCCGAACCCTGCGTTGGCATTGCCAGGCGTCGTCCGTGTTGAACAGATACCAAACGGTATCGCCGTTTACGCGCAGGACACGTGGTCGGCATTCCGGGGCCGCGATGCGCTCGTGATCCAATGGGACGACGAAGGAGCAGAGACACGCTCGTCCGACGAGATCTATGCAGTGTGGGCGGAAGCGGCTCGTAGCGCCAGCGCGATTGCGGAAGACGTCGGCGACGTCGACGACGCCCTCGCGACGGCGGCAACCGTCCTTCAGGCGGACTATCGCTTTCCGTTCTTGGTGCAGGCACCGCTCGAACCTCTTGATGGCGTTGTCGAGCTCGGCGAAGACCGGGCGGAGTTCTGGATGGGCTCCCAGCTACAGACAGGAGATCAGATCGCGGCAGGCCTGGTCCTCGGTTTTCCGCCGGAAGAAGTCCGAATCAACACAATGCTCGCTGGAGGATCGTTCGGACGACGAGCTCAGCCGGATTCCCATTTTGCGTCGGAACTGGCCCGTGTCGCCCGCGCAGCCGGCCCCGGCATCTACAAACTGCTCTGGTCGCGCGAAGATGATATCCGCGGCGGCTACTATCGTCCAATGACCGCGCATTTTTTGGAAGGTGGACTAAACGCCGCTGGCGACATTGTCGCTTGGCGCGACAACGTCGCGAGCCAGTCAATCTATAGCGGATCGTTTTTGGAGCGCTATGTGCGCGACGGCGTCGATCCAAGTTCGGTCGAGGGTGCGGTCGCTATGCCCTACGCGTTTCCGAACATACGCGTTGCGAACCGGATCATGGAAAGCGCCGTGCCGCCTCTCTGGTGGCGCTCGGTCGGGCATACGCATGCTGCCTATGCAACCGAAACCTTCCTCGATGAACTCCTGGCGGCGGGTGGGCAGGACCCGGTCGAGGGCCGTCTGAGGCTCTTGCGAAACGATGCGGCGCGCGATCGCGGTGTGCTTGAACGCGTGGCAGAGATAGCGGCGTGGCAAGGGACGGAGGCAGGAGGAGGAGTGGCGCGGGGGGTCGCGCTTCACGAGAGCTTCAACACCTACGTCGCCATGATCGCAGACGTGTCGAACGAGGGCGGAGAACCGCGCGTGCACCGGGTCTGGGTGGCGGTAGATTGCGGCATTCCGATCAATCCCAACATCATTGAGGCACAGGTGATGGGTGCGGTGGGCTATGGTCTGTCCGCGGCCTTGTATGAGGAGCTGACGCTCCTCGCAGGTGGCATCGTCGATCAGAGCAACTTCGATCTGTACCGCATCCTGCGCAACAGCGAGATGCCGAACATCGAGGTTTCGATCATTCAAAGCGATGCCGACCCGACCGGGATCGGCGAGCCGGGTACACCTCCGATCGCCCCAGCAATCGGCAATGCCTGGCGAGTGCTCACGGGCGCGGCGCCACGGCGGCTGCCGATGGTTCGTGCCTGAGGGCGGTTGTCGCGGCATCACCCCACATCAAAGCTACTGGAAATCCACCAGCGGTCGGGCGATCCACGTGGTCGAGGATGAATGGGCTGCCGCGATCCCATCAAACTTTCAGTATCGGACATACACATGAAACGGTCACTCACAATATTCGGAGTTGCGATCGCAAGTCAGGTCTTTGCAAGTGGCCCGGCGACTGCGCAATCAGGAGATCCTATCGCAGGCGAACGTGCTTTTCGCCAATGTACCGGGTGTCATGCCGTCGACGCCGAGCGAAACAGCACCGGCCCACACTTGGTTGGGATATCGGACCGTCCCGCCGGTTCGGTTGAAGGGTTTCGATACTCCGATGCAATGAAGGAGTCGGGCATCGTGTGGGACATTGAGGCTTTGTCAGCCTACCTACTCGATCCGCGAGGCACGCTCCCTGGCACGACCATGACTGTGGGTCTTCGCAGAAGTGAAGACCTGGAGGACCTTCTCGCCTTTCTCCAATCTCTATGACAGAGGATGCCGTCATATCGAGAAGCCGGGTTTCGATCTACGGTCAATTACGTTCGATATTTTCGTCAAGAATATCGCGACCACAGAATTCAGCAAAGCATTGCACGAATTCTGAAAGCGGATCTGTCCGCGCGTACAATATGCCCAGCGTGTTGGCGTCGTAGCCAGCCCATAACTTTCATAGCGGAAATGGACTCCACCATGAAAAACGCAACACCACTCGCGCTTGCGCTCTCGCTGCCGCTCGCAGCTGCGGCGCAGGACATCGATTTTCAGGACATGCAGGCCGGACTGAGCATGCTGGAACTCAATGTCGACCGCATCCTCGATAGAAACGGGTTCGACGATGTCGATCCGACTTCCCTTAGCCTGAACGCGATCGTCGAAATCATTAACGTCGCGGAAGACGACGACCGCAGCGGAACTACATGGGCAGGAATCCAGGGGTCCGTTCAAAACCACGGGGTGAAGTCACGAATATGAGATAATCTCGGTTTCCATAGATCATTGCTGTGGAGACGCAAATGCATTGGCGCATTACTCTGGAAGCCGTTGACCCGATAGGGAATGAATATCGCAAGGAGTTCATGATCGAGAAGAATCTTGACGGTCTGGCTGACGGGAAGCTGGGCTGCTCGATCGATGACGGTAAGGCGGTCATGAAAGAAGTTCAGAAGATTATCATTGAGCGGCAGTTGGACCTTTGGGTTCGCTATTGCCAGGTGTGTCCAACCTGCGACGGACTACTGCCGATCAAGGATTACAACCAAAGAAAGATACTGACGGTCTTTGGTGAAATTCCTGTCCGCTACCCTCGTCTGATGGTTTGCCAGAAGTGCAATCCGGCATGTTGTTTCACCTTTTCCCCTGCGGCCAATATTTGCAAAGACCGTGCCGCGCCCGAACTGTTGGAGCTTTCCGCAAAGCTGGGCGCAAAATTCTCATATCGTGAAGCCTCAGAAGTCCTGGCGACGTTCTTGCCGGATCAATCTGCAAGAACCTTCACCACGCTTCGTAGCCGGACATTGGCCATAGGGAATCGGATCGAAGAGGCCGAAAGGCGTCAACGCTGGTTCGAAGCCCTAAACTATCCGGACAGAAAACAGCTCGAACTTGCGCTTGCGGGCGATCCGGTACGAGAATTTGTTTTCAATGTAGACACGGCGCACATTCCGCTGGTCAAACAGTATGGCGGCCGAACGTTCGAGGCTGTTGTTGGCCATTGTGGTCGAAGTGGCAGGGGCGGTCCGCCAGGGCCAGTTTTTGCATTTGAAAGTACAAAACCCGGGGAAATAAAGGCGGTGGCGACTCTGGCACTCAAGAGGCAGGGCTACATTGACCAAGGCGAAATCACCGTCATTTCGGATGGTGCGGAATGCCTGAAGCGCTTGGCCAGCATGCTTCCACAACCGGTGACCCACATCCTCGATTGGTTCCACATTTCAATGAAGGTTCAGCCAATTGCTCAGCTGGCAGCAACAGTCCCGAAGCACATGTCGAGCTTCGGGGCCGTATCGAACGAATAAGGTGGCGTTTGTGGAATGGGCAAGCGGGTCGAGCGCTGTCCTTGATCGCAAAAGTTCGGCGGGACTTGTCTCGGCAAACCGTGCCGAGCATTTGGGCGCGCCACGCGGACAAATTACTCTAAACCCTGCAAGGCTACATAAGACGGAACAAGGGATCGGTCGTCAATCATGCCGAGCGGTACCGTGATGGGAAGCGCATTTCGACCGCACCGGCCGAAGCGAGCGTCAACAGGCTCGTCGCCAGACGATTTTTGAGAAAGCGACAGATGCGCTGGTCACGTACCGGAGCGCACTACCAGCTGAAAGTTCGGGCATCAGTGCTGAACGGAGATCTGTCCGAACGAACGAAATATGATGCGCCGAAGCAGCCTATTTCGGGCAACATTGCGAGCTTCATCAGCACTACGCCACCCTTGCTCAGGGCGGCATAACCCCGCCGTCTTGAACGGTCCCGCGCGTGGATTGAACGGCAGCTAATGAGTGTACAGGGATCAACGCGTGCTTCAGGGTGCAATAAAGGGGTCCCATTATCTTGACCGCTTTGGTCGCGGATATCGAGGCCCTGAGAAACCTGTGTCGAGCTGACTGATTGCCAAATTAGTGTTCAGTATGCGCCTCTCGCTCGCTCCGATTTCATCGGTAAATGCCGCAGGTAAGCTAGGCGTGGTCGATACTCCTTGCGACGACTTCTTCCCCGACATCTGGAAGTATAACCAAGCTCGAAATCAAGCTAGTTCGCGATTTGCTTCAGCAATTCAACGCGGTCACTCGTGATCCAGGATTCCGCAATACGATCATTCTCTATTCGATGAACAGCGATTGCCTGGAAACGAACGTCGCGCCCGGTCGCGGCGATGCCAAGCATTTCACTGGTATGGCGGCCTGTCGCATGACCGATGACCGTGACAACATCATCTGCCACGTAGACCGACTCTGCCTCAAAATGGAGATCAGTCATCCCCGCCCGGTAGTCTTCAAGGAGAGCTTGCAATCCGTCGGCATCGATTTGCCCACCTTGTCCCCCAAGCCCATATCCGACCCAGTCTTCCGCAAGCATCGTGCGGAGACGATCAGGGTCGTCAGAATTCAGCGCTGCGTAATATCGTTCGACCATATCCAAGCCGTCATCCTCCCGCAGAAGTGGGGAAGCCAACGAATCCGCAAAATGGCCCACATCCGGCGCGGCTGAGCGCAACCTGACATAACCGAGCACGAGGTTGTCGCGGTCGGGATCAAGCACCAGTGTTTCACCTTCGAAAACACGAAACTGCGTCATCTCCTCGATATTGGTGTAATGACTGATGATGAGCAAAGGCCCATCCCGCCCGGCATGGCCATCCCAGGATGAGACGAGTGTCGCCAGGCGGGTGGCATCTGGCGCACCTTGAAGCGATAGTAGCAAATTCACCCCTGGGTCTGTCTCAATGGGCATGGTTTCAGCCGCGTCAGGTTCAATCAGCGCCATGCCTTCCAGCAAGGATGCGAGCGTCTGCTGGTTTCTGCACCATTCGCTCACCACGATCTGTGACGGCATAAGACCGTTCCCTGCGAGCAGAATACCCATGTCCCGCATGCGTTCCCGGCCCTCCTCGGTCATAATGCGTTGATTGTCACAGTCCGTCGTCGCAACGCCTACAGCGTCGCGTTTGGACCAGTCGGTCGGACCGTGACGCATCAATAGCACAATGTCGTCTCGAAAGAGGTCATCGAGCATTTGCAGCGGCTCAAAGCGAAGTGTGTCGCGGGGTACCGAGCGTGCTTCGGTGGCACGGCCGGGGACGTCCATCTGCATGGACATCTCTCCTATATGCTGCGAGACCTGCTCGATACCGCCTTCGCCAGTGTCTTGGGCCAACGCACTGCCTGAAGTAACGGCATAAGCGAGAACGAGTCTCAAGTAGAGTACTTTCATAAGATGTCCTTTCGCCAGAATACCGACCGCCTTGCACTTGGCTAGGCGGTCGGTCTTGATATCATTCGGTCGGCGGACGCCATCGATTGAGTGCTGCTTGGATGCCACCTCTGACGGTACCGGCTCGCTCATCATCGTTCCTTGCGACATCAATGATTTCGGCAATCGCGGAGAGACTGAGCGTTGTTGGGTCAACATCCACAAACCCATTGTCGTCAAGAATGCGATCGGCGCTCCGCTCAAGCGAACTAAGGCTCGCTTGCATGCCCGCGAGGTCGTATTGCTGCGCAGATGCGCCGAAAGGCAGAACGACTGCGAAGGCCAAAGTGAGTATTTTGTTCATCTAATTTTCCTTCATTTTGATAAAACGGTCTTTCAGTAAGACCATTTGAGAATATGGCCTGTGCGAAACCGGTGTCTTTCACCAAACGCTTGGATACTTGCAGAATTGTGTGGTCGCGCCCGTCGGTGAGAAGCAGTTCTGCGTCCGGGGAAGTTGACAGGTGGGTGACCGCGGGCTGGCACCCCACAACTGCCCCGAAAAATGCTCAGTTTCGGAGAAAGGATTTCTAGCGCATAAACGGGGGACTGTTGCATTGACTTCGTGCGGCCGCAACAAAGCTGATACTCCATTGTTTCAGGCGGCCAGTCCGAACACCTCGTGGACCAAAGCGATTTCACCCTGGATGCCTGGTTTCATGTCCTAGACGTGGCGGTTCTTGATTGTACGGATAGCCTCGATCCCGCAGAGCGTTGCTTTTGCCGAGCTTAGTGAACGGAAGCTTTGTCGATATCCAAGAAGCCGCTTGAGCGCGGCGTGGTCGCTTTCGATCCGATTGTTTTTCCACTTCTTGTCAATGTGAGTGATGCTGTCAAAATGCGGGTCGTACCTATGGTTGATTTCGCGGATCACGCGTCGATAGGTTGGAGCTTTGTCCGTGCAGATTGTGACCGGTCGACGTAGCTGCGCCTTATCTATGGCCTTGCGCATAAAGGCTCTCGCGGCCTTTGCATCGCGCTTGGTGGTTAGGCGGAAATCAATCAGATGTCCGTGCCTGTCGATGGCGCGCCACAGGTAACGCCATTTCCCACCGACGCGGATATGGGTTTCGTCGACGTGCCAGTTCAGACCGACCCATTGTCGGCGCCTTTCGATCCCATTAGCTATCTGTGGGCCGAACTTGCGGACCCAGCGATAAACCGTGGATCGATCAACAAGTACACCGCGCTCGGCAAGCAAATCAGCGGTATCCTGATAGGAAAGTGGATAGCGCAGTTACATGCGAACCGCGCAAAGAATGACGACGGCAGGAAATCGGTGGTGCTTGAAGGGCTGCTTGCGGGTCATGACAGGCCTTTTTGCTCAGCCCTGAAACAAACAGCCGATTAATGCAACAGTCCCAGATGGAGAGGGTCACACCGATGATCTAAAGCATCTCGCTGACGCGTTGAACCTCGAGTCCAAGGCGATTAGGGCAATGGGCAATTTCCCGGGTCTTGGCTCGATCCATGCCATGAAATTCTACTCAATGGCGCACTCACTGGATTCTTTTGTCCGTGTTCTAAGCGCCTGAATGCTGAACCTGCCTGCCCCTGAGAAACCGCAGCGCCTTAACGATTGGCTGATTGCACCGCTCCTACGCCGCGCCTAGGCGCTTCGCTCAACGGGTTTGGAGGTTTTTGGTACGATGCTCCAGCTGATCGATAAACTGGCGGCGTCGGAGATTTGCCCGACGGTGACGCCGCTGGATTCTCGAAAGCGGTCGGACCCGCGGATAACACGTGCCATAAACTATCTGGAAGGGAATATTGGGGAACCGCTGACGGCCGCCGAGCTTTCTGGTATCGCCGCCCTAAGCCCAAGTCAGTTCGCCCGGGTTTTAAGGCGACGAAGGGTGAGGCGCCTTGGGGCTTTGTCCAGCGCCGCCGGATTGAACGGGCGCGTGAAATGTTGCGCCATGCGGCGATACCGATCAGCCAAGTCGCATTCGACTGTGGCTTTCGCAAGCCAGAATCACATGACGATTCTCTTCAGGCATCATCTCGACGTGACGCCAGGTTGCATAAGGGCGATGCGCTGACGACCACGTGTCCTTACAGTCTGATCATATAAAGCCTTGCGCAAATTACGAAATACGCCCGCGCTCTTGATCTCCAGACTGCTCAGTAGATTAACCTTTGGTGGCGACAGCGATGAAGGCCTTATTCGCTCTACGAATAAGCGCGTAGTGCGTTCGAATTGGCGCTTCCCCCAACGCGTCGTCATCTTGGGCCCAACAGAAGTAAATCCAAGGAGACACACCATGACCAAACCCATTTCAAACAAGATCGTCCTCGTTACCGGTGCATCGTCCGGTTTCGGCAAGGAGCTGGCGACGCAACTGTTGAGAAAGGGCGCGAAGGTCGCCGCAACGTTTCGCAAGCCGGATCAGGCGGACGCCTTCACCGCATCACACCCGGACAACGCCCTCGGCGTCGTCATGGACATCACTGACGCGCGCGCAATCGAAAGTGGGGTCGCCAGCGTGGTCGACCACTTCGGTCGCATCGACATTCTCGCCAACAATGCCGGGGTCGGCACAGTCGGCGCGGTGGAAGAGACTTCGGACGCGGAAGCGCGGCGTATCTTCGACGTGAACTTCTTCGGCGCGCTCGCGGTCAACCGCGCGGTGCTGCCGATCATGCGCGCGCAGAAATCCGGTCACATCTTTCAGTATTCCGCGATTGGCGGCTTCATCGGATATCCGGGACTGGGTGTCTACGCGGCGGCCAAGGGCGCGACCGATATCGTCGGCGAGGCGATGGCGGCCGAGGTCAAACCGCTCGGCATCGATGTCACCGTGCTCACGATCGGCATCTTCGAAACCGAATTCGCGGGATCGTCGATCCAGCACACCGACAAGGTGATCGAGGACTATGCTGAAACGCCCGCCGGCAAGACGCGCGGCATGTTCGAAGGGCTCCAGGGCAACCAGCCCAACGTGCCCGAAAAAGGCGCCGCCGCGATCATCGCGCTGATGGAGGCCGACGAACCGCCGGTCCATGCCGCACTCGGCGCCGACGCCATGGGCGGTATGCGCAAGAAGATGGGCGACATCGAAGCCGAACTTTCGGCTTGGGAAGCCAACGCCGCATCCACCGCCCGCGACGCCGAAGCCGCATAGCTTCCCCCCAGCCCCGGGGTTTCCTCCCGTCTCCCCTAAAGAGCCCCGGGGCACCTTAATTTCTTTGAAGCACAGGAGCGCGGCATGGCCGATGAAAACACAAACGGACCGCTAAGCGGCAAGACGGCTCTGGTGACCGGTGCCTCGCGTGGTCTCGGCAAGGCCATTGCGGCGCGTCTGGCAGCGGACGGCGCGAAGGTGGCCGTCAATTACCGTTCGGGCGAAGCCGAGGCGCGTGAGGTCGTGAACGCGATCGAAGCGGCGGGTGGCCAAGCCATCGCGGTGCAGGCCGATGTTGTAGATTCGAAAGCAGTTGCTGACCTATTCTCCCAAGCGGTCGACACGTTCGGCGCTATAGACATCGTCGTCGCTAATGCAGGCGTCGAACTGATCGACACGCCGATCACGGAAATCGACGACGAGGCGCACGACCGCGTCACCCGCATCAACGTCTACGGTACTTTCTATACCCTGCGGGAAGCGGCGCGGCATGTCCGAGACGGTGGAAGGGTCATCGTCATCTCCTCGACGACGACACTGGTCCCCAATGCAGGCTTCACCGCCTATGCTGGATCTAAGGCCGCCGGGAAGCTCTACGTCGAGACGCTAGCGCAGGAATTGGGTGCCCGCGGCATCACCGTCAACAGCGTGATCCCTGGTCCCCTGGATGATGCCGGCGTACTGCTTGACGCGCCGGAGGAAGCCAAGGCCCAGATGTCCGCCCTGTCTCCCTTCGGCCGTATGGGTCGGTCGGGCGATATCGACGGCGTCGTGGCATTCGTGGCCGGACCGGATGCAGGCTGGATCTCCGGCCAGCACATCACCGCCAACGGCGCGGCGAAGATCTGATGCTTGGCACGGCTTTCAATAACCCGACCGAAAGTGTCCGTTCGATCGACCATTTCAGTGAATTGTCAGATGAACAGGCTATCCGTCTCATCAGTGGTTCTTCTCAGAAGAGCTACGATACCGGGGCAAGCATACTCGACCCCAATCAATCGCAGGCGATCTACAGCTTCCTCATTTCAGGGAAGTGGTGGATGCGGCGAACGATCATCGGCGTGTCAGAGCCGCGCGAGTGGATCGATGACCGCCCAGGCAACTGGCACGGCGGGATTGCGCTGATCGACAAGGTCGCGCCGCCCGAAGTGCGGGCGGAAACGGATTGCATCGTACTGCACGTGCCCCGCGATCTGCTCGACGATCTGGCTGCGGAAAACCCGCATCTGGCCCAAGCGATGCTGCGCGGAATCTCCGGCGGCGCAACCATGCTCTACGATCATGCGAAAGGAGCTGAACGATGAAGTCGGTAAGTGGCGTATTCCTTGTGGTCGCCCTGCTGGCCTCGCCCTTGCTCGCACAGGCACAGCCATCCACGCGGATCGTCTCGCCTGATGCTTCGGTTGAGGAGAAACTCAGGGCGCTCACTGATCGCGAGGAGATCGGGCGGATCATCGTCGCGCTCGGCCACTCCTACGACACACGCAACTGGGAACTGCATCGCTCACTTTTCGCGGATGAGATCCAGATGGATTTCTCCGCATCCATCGGCAGCGGGCTGACCACCATGCAGGCCGATGAATGGGTCGCGGCCGTGAAGCCCTTCTTCGAGTCCCTCGATGCCACGCAGCATATCGGCATGCCACTTGCGATTGCGATCGATGGTGACCGTGCGGAGGCCGTGGCCATGCTCCACGCCCAGCACTTCCTCAAGGAGGCGCGGGGCGAGCCGGTGCAACGCATGATCGGTAGTTACGACGTGTCGCTCGTCCGGTCGGATGCGGGTTGGAAGATCGTCAAGATCGTCCAGCACATCGATTGGAACGAGGGTAATTGGTACGTCTTCAACAAGGCAGCGGGGATCAGCGAATGAGGATTTCGTCGTCTATAGCAGCTCTTCTCTTTTTCGTCGCATCCGGACTAACGCTGACGACAGGTTGGGCGTATGCCCAAGAACCCAATCTCGTGGTTCCACCACCGGCCACCCAAGGCCCCCCGACGCCGCTGCCCTCGAAGACTGCACTGCAGTTCCATGTCAATCACGTCGCCCTGCGAGTCGCCAATCTTGAGCAGAGCGTTGATTGGTGGGCGCGTGTTCTTGGGGCGGTCGAGGTGCGGCGGTCCCGGATCGAGGCGATCAATGAAGGCGCCGAGATCGCGCTGATGCATATCAATCAGAGCTTCCATATCGAGTTGATCGGCGGCGGCGAGGTGGAAACGCCGCCCGGCCTGCCTCCGGCGGACATCGCGGCGGATTACCGACTCGCTGGATGGAAGCATGTGGGCTTCTACGCGGCGGATGCTGATGCGCTGATTGCCCATCTCGGCGAACAGAATGTCGAAGTCGCCTACGACGTCCTCAACGAGGGATACGGTGTACGGATCATCCTGATTCAGGACCCGAACGGCTATTTCGTGGAATTTTATACGCCCATCGAGGGCAATCGAGGTGATCAATGAAACGCATATTGTCTATTGCTGCTGCGGCGTTTGTGCTCGCAAGCCATTCCGCTGACGCACAGGAAAACGCGCCCTGGGTCACCGATCCAGAAACGCTGACTTCGCCGTATGGCGAGGATGACGAACGCGGGGCGGCGAACCGTCTCGACCCGGACACGGTCAAGGCCGCCCTATCTCTTGTCCAGACCGGCGAGGTGATCAGTCTGGCCATTCCGCTCGACCGTAATACTCCCGCTTACGGCTGGCGCCGGTTTGGACTTGTCATCGCGCAGAATGAAGGGACGCAAGGGTCGAACAATGAGGACATCATCACCGCCCCGATCAACACCGGAACGCAGATCGACGGGCTGGCCCATATGGGCGTCGATCGCACTTTCTATGGCGGTCACCGCGGCGCTGACATTCAGGCAGTCGGCGGTTTGAAGAAGTTGGGCATCGAGAACGCGCCGCCGATCGTCACCCGCGGTGTCCTGCTCGACATCGCGGCCTTGAAAGGGGTTGAAAGACTGGAGGTCGGCTACGCCATCACGGTTGCGGATATCGAGGCGGCGATGACCCGTCAGGGTTTGACAGACGTCGGACCTGGCGACGTCGTGCTTTTCCACACCGGGCACCGTCTGCTGCTTGAAGAAGGTCGCCGCGAAGAGTTTCTGTCCGGTCAGCCCGGACCAGGGGTTGAGGCCGCGAGGTGGTTGGCTGCGCGCGGTGTTGTCGCGGTTGGCGGCGACTCAGGGTCGATGGAAGTCATGCCGTTCGAGAATCCTGAGTTACTCTTCCCGGTACACCAGACGCTGCTCGCGCAATATGGAGTACACATTCTGGAAAATGTGGCGACCGAGCGTTTGGCCGAGGAGGGCTGGTCGGAGTTCCTGTTCATGGCGGCTCCGTTACCCATCGTCGGCGCGTCCAGCTCCTGGATCAACCCGATCGCGATTCGCTAGAGCCATGTTAGCCGGAGAGTTCTCTCAGGATTTTCAGGTAGAACTTCAGGCTATCGACCCCATCGTCGCCCCGCCAAGCCGCTGCGATTTCGATGGAATTGTCAAAGCCTCCCACCGGGATGCCGGTCAGCCCGTCCGGGAGTGGTTCGACGATGTAGGACGCGACGAGATACGCCCCTGTGCGATCGCGGGCCATATTGAGGCCGGTCTGCACCTGCTTGGTCTCAAAAACGATGTTTGGGGAAATCTCAGCCTCGTCGAAGCGCGTCATCCAGCTTGCGTGCAGCGCGGGATTGAGTGCCTCTTCGAAGAAGATCAGCGGTTCTCCGTCGAGATGCGACAGCGGGAGCGTCTCGTAATCCACGAAGGGATGATCGTTCGGCACGACGATCAGCCACTGACCGCGCGCAACGGTCTTGGCAATCAGGTTATCGCCTATCACGGGCACAACGCCGAAACCGACATCAATTGTGCGTTCGACAAGACCGGGCCAAATCTCGGCCGTCGGCAGTTCAGTTTGCTGTACATCTATATCGGGATGGGATTGGCGCAACCGGGCGATCGACTGCACGATGATATCGAGATTGAGATAATCGACAAAACCAACGCGCAAACTTTGTGGTTCGGCACCTGCGAGCGCGCGCACGTCGCTGAGCGCTTTGTCCGCCGCTTCCAGTATCGCGGTTGCGCGTTCCAGCAGCAGGGCTCCCGCTGGGGTCAGCGCGACCCCACGCCGGTCCCGATCAAGCAGGGTTGTGCCGACCTCTTCCTCGATATTCTTGATTTGATGGCTAAGTGCAGGCTGGCTCAGATTCAGACGCCGCGCCGCGCGCTGAAAATGCAGCTCTTCGGCGACTGCTTTGAAATATCTGAATTGTTTCAACTCCATGGGACGCGTTCTAGCAAATTCATCTTATTCGCACCACGAATAAGTCTGCCTTCACGATCGATTGGAGCACTGGGGACATCATCCGTATCTTTACCTCAACACATTGACACGAAGGAGAATACCAATGGCAAGCTCACAAAAGACGATCTTCATTACTGGCGCTTCGAGTGGCTTCGGTCGTGAGCTCGCCACTCAAGCCGTTGCACGCGGTGACAAGGTGGTCGCCACGGCACGCCGCCCCGAAGAACTTGAAGACCTGGTGAACTCGGCCCCCGAGCGTGTCCTTGCGCTGCGCCTCGACGTCACGTCGAAGGCGGAAATCAAACAGGCCGTCCGGGATGCCTTGGCGCGGTTTGGGCAGATCGACGTCCTTATCAATAATGCCGGCTATGGCCTGATGGGTGCGCTTGAGGAGGTAAGCGATGCCGACATCCGCCGCCAGATCGACACTAATCTGGTGGGTGTGATCGACATGACTCGCGCGGTGCTGCCAGCCATGCGCGAGGCCAGGTCAGGACACGTCATCAACATCAGTTCCATAGCCGGTCTCGTCGGCTTGCCGGGTGTATCGCTTTACAATGCGACGAAGTTCGCGGTGGCCGGGCTGTCCGAGGCGTTGGCGAAGGAGACAGAGCATCTCGGCATTCGCGTCACGTCCGTGGAACCAGGTGCGTTCCGAACGGACTTCAACGGCCGCTCCTTGGGCATACCATCTGCGCAGATCGCCGATTATGCCGCGTCCGCAGGAGAACGGGTGCGATGGCTTGAGGAGATGGACGGCGAGCAGCCGGGCGATCCGGTCAAGGCGGCGAATGCCATACTCGACCTTACAACATCGAAAGAGCCGCCAGTCCATCTCGTTCTCGGTGAGGATGCCCTCGATATGGCACGCGAAAAGAATGCGCGGTTCATGCAAAAGCTTGATCGGAATGCATCTATATCCACGGCCATGCATCTGGATGATGCGGCGTAGTCATGTCTGTACCTGCGCTTGATAGGACTTCGCTGGTCCGTCTGGCCGCCAGCTGGGCGGTCGCCTTCCCGACCATCACGGTTCTTCTGGCGCTGCTCGACCCCGTGATGACGGGCTGGCCGCTAATCGCCCGGACCTTCCTGCTGGTCACGCTGATGGTCCCGATCATGAGCGTCGCGACGCCGGCGCTTCTGGCGCGCCTCGCGGATGACAATCAGACACCCTCTGCAAAGAGATTAAAGGATACGACATGTTCAAATCGCTGAGTTCAACCGCCGCTGCGGTGGCCCTGATGGCGGCTCCGGCCTCCGCTCAGACAACGTCAACCGACCGAACCGAAATGACGACCGAGGAAATCCGCGAGATCGCGGTCAGCAAGACGACCTTCGGCACCTTCGCCGACCGGCCTCTGCCTTACGCTGTCTTCGTCGCCCCGGACGGGCGCATGATTGGCAAGCTGATGGACGGAAAGACCGAGCGGATCGAGACCGGAATCTGGAGGATCGAGAACGGCCTGCTGATCGGCCAGTGGGACAATCTGAAAGATGGCGCGGCCAATGCCTTCGCCTATGTTCGGGTCGGACAGAACGTACACGCCATCCGCGACGACGGTAGCCTGGACCGAGTGCAGTTCTTCGTTGACGGTGATCCGCTGGACCTCGTTACGACCGAGCAGGAGACCGATCTTCAATCCTTCTTTGCGCAGAAGCTTGAGCGGGAGTATTTCCACCTTTGGCGCGACACGCCGGAAGAACCCTTTTCCGTCTACGAAGCCGAAGCGCTCTACGTGACCGACGAGCGCCTCACCGCCCTCGACACTGACGCGCTTGCGGTGCCCGGTCAGTACTCGCGACTTGAAGGCTGGCAAGAATACGCCCCCGTCTGGCCGACCGCATTCGAAGGCATATCGCTGCCAAGCGCGGTGCGAAGCATGCGGGAAGCTAGTCGAGGGTCATCTCCTCCTCGGCATAGGCCTCCAGCAGTGTCGTCGAGACGGCGGCCAGCTTGAGGCGCTGCTTGACCACATTGACCGAGACGAAGAAGGCCGCGGTGATCTCCTCCTCGGACTTGCCCTTCTCGCGCACCGCTGCATCCGCTCGACCAATTTCGGCGAGGCTGTCCTCTTCCGCGAGGCCATCGGTGCGCACGATGCAGCGCACCGGCGCGGTTTTGTTGAGACGGCGCTGCTTCACCAGAAGTTCGAGCGCGCGGTAGCGGCGGCCGCCGGCAGGGATCTCGAACATGCCGGTTTCCGCGCCATCGTCGTCGAGGACGGGGCGAACCGTGATCGACGACAGGAGCGTGCGCCGGGCGATGTCCTCGGCCAGCTCTTCGATCGAGACGCCGGCCTTGACTTTGCGGACGTTGGACTGGCTGAGAACCAGTTTGTTGAAGGGGATGTCCCGCGAGGCGCTGAGGGTGATCTTCTGTGACTTGGTCATCAGACTTCTCCGCGTCGAAGGCACTCAGCACTGGGCTGGAAAAGCCCTGTCGCCTTCGAACGAAAAGTGGCCTAAACGAGCACTTGGGGCGGCACAAAAGCGTGACAGGTCCACATGTGCCGTCAGGCCCTTCGGAGACGGCGCGGGCAACGGGCGCGTTATACTGCGACAGTTTTTCAGCAATAGGGTCAAGTGCTGCGGTGACCGAAGCTGGATCTGCCCCATCCTGAGCCTGAAACGTCACGATCTCCATCACAGTTGCCTCTTGAACGAAGGTAAACAGCGAAGTTATCGATTGAGCGTTGATACCGCCAACATCGGTAGTGCTTCGCGAAATGAGTTGGCTTAGGAGTGTTTTGGTGAGCAAGACTTGGTCCGAATAGCAGAAATCTGCAAAGATTCGCACTGATCCGGCAACGTGTTCGAGAGGATGCGTTTGGATGCATGCCCGCTTTGCGCTATATTCAATATGATGTTCAATACACTAGATGAATTTGATGCATATATTTCATGTCGCGATGAAACTGTTGCGGATGTCTTCGGCTGGTTCTTGCGGATAGTCCGCGCCGCCAGACTGTGGGTTCGCGTCGCGTTCAGTGGCTCTGACGAAAGACATCGAAGTGTAGTAAGGTGGCTGGCATGACCGCACCCCGCCACGCCGCCCAAGCCGATGAGAGCTTCACGAGCTATGCGGAGTTCTATCGCGCCTCCGCCTACTCAAAATTTGCACACCAGCAGCGTGGCGGAGGTTCGTTTGGTATCTCGATCTTCAAGGCCGAGCAACCGCCGATCGATTTCATCGATGCACCAGTGCCGGAATTGATCTTCTGCCGCGGCGACACGTTGGCCGGCGAAGTGCTGATCGACAGTGGAGACAAGCCGACGATATCCAAGAACGTCGATACTGGTCTCATCGTGTACCCTGCCAACACGGCTACGAGAACACGCGCAACGGGCGATCATGCACTTACACAACTTGCGATCCCGATCGATTGTCTCTCTCCCGAAATGGGGAAGGCTGGCATAGATGCCGACGGGTGTGTCTTCTCGGGCTGGCTTTCGAGGCAGTGTGCGATGCCTGTTTCTGCTTCCCGCCTTCTGGACCGGATGTGGGCAGTGCTGGAAGCTCCGACCCGCGTTGATCATCTATTATTCGACGGCCTGACGCTACAGTTTCTGGCCGAGATGGCGGGCGCTAGTGATCTCTCACCATTCGGTAGGGGACGCCCGGAGGATGAACGGATCGCGCGGGTGATCGACTATATCGAGGCCCACTATGGCGAGGCGCTTACTGTCAGCGAACTGGCTGATGTCGCCTGCCTTTCTCCCGCGCATTTCTCCCGCGTGTTCAAAGCGACAGTGGGCGCACCGGTCTGGGCGCATGTTCAGCAGCGTCGCTGCGTCCGCGCAAAAGAGATGTTGACGGATACACGCCTGCCGCTGATCGAGATTGCCTTCCGCTGCGGGTTCTCCGGACAGGCCCACTTCACCCGTGCCATCTCGCGCCAATTCGGAGTGACGCCTGCATCAATCCGACGCGGGGTGTCACAATGACCTCCTCGCATCTCCAAGATCGCTCTGACGTTCGCTTCGACAGCTATGCGCAGATGTATAACGAGTCGACTTACTCACGCTTCAGTCAAGAGCATTTCTCAGGTGGGACATTTGGGGCCACACTGCTGTTGGCGGATCAGGAACCAATTGATGTAGTCGATCCATGCCTTCCTGAGATCGTGATTCAATGCGCCGCTTTTCGAACTGGCGCACACCCAGTGGGGACTGATGTCGGCGACGGATTTACCAAGAAAGATGGTGGCCTCGGACGGATTTTCGTTGCCCCAGCCGACACGCAAATCCGCTACAGGATTGATACCCCCCACAGCGCGCTTTGTCTGGCCATTCCGAAGGCGAAATTTCGCAATCTGTGCGAAAGCCACCTTTTGGAGGCCGACTGTCTAGACAGCTATTCTGAAGGGCTTACCGAAAACAACGCAGCTTGGACGCACCTTCAGCGGTTGTGGAAATTCAAGGATAGCGAAGGCGCCAGCAGTCTCCTTTTCGACGCCGTTCTTTTAGAGCTTTTTGCAAGCCTGACCAATCAAAAAGACTCTCAACCGAGGCCGAGTGATGCCCGCATTGCGCGCACTATTGATTACATTGAGGCTCACTTTGGCGAAGCTCTCAGTATCGGTCAGCTCGCCTCCGTCGCCTGCCTCTCTCCCGCGCATTTCTCAAGGTTGTTCAAGACAACGGTGGGCGAAGCTGTCTGGGCGTATGTTCAGCGACGTCGCTGCGTGCGGGCAAAAGAGATGCTGCTTGGAACACAGCTTCCCCTGATCGAGATTGCATTCCGCTGTGGATTCTCCGGCCAGGCCCATTTCACGCGTGCTATCTCGCGACATTTCGGCGTAACGCCCGGCCAGATACGCGCTGCCAGTGAATAATTTGCGCTCGGGAGTTTGTTCCTGAGAGGCGCTGCCAATTCATGCACCTCTTGCACCAGTTCAGATAACAGCAACGCAACTTTCGCGAAAAACTGACCTAACCTTCTATTTCTTCGGGCTCGCCGGTTCCAGATAGCAGGATTGTTCAAAAACTGCAGAGGTATCGTCAAGATCGAGGCTGAATGATCTCCTAACCTGTTAGGGAACAGGAGATCTGTATGACGCCCACGTCTTTGTCCATCGTAGCTGAAGGAACCGATAACGCAGCAAGCGATCCCTTGTTGGCAGGACGAAGGTGATGGCGGAGAATGACGTCAAAACTGCTTTGGTGACCGGGGCCAATCGAGGATTGGGATATGAGACGGCGCGCCAGTTGATTGCGAAGGGTTGGACCGTTTGGGTCTCAGCCCGGTCGCTAGATAAGGCGAAAGCTGCGAGCAAGGCGCTCGGCAAAGCCGCTAAACCCATTGAGATCGACGTTACAAGTGAGGAAAGCGTCGAGGTTGCCTTCGAAGATGTCGGTCTGTCTGGCGATGGCCTGTCAATCCTCGTGAACAATGCGGGCGTCGACTATGATAGCGACCAGCGCCCTGCGACCGCAGATCTCGACCGGGTGCAAAAGATCTTCCAAACCAACTTCTTTGGCGCATGGCGCGTGGCACGTACCGCATTCCGCTTGCTGGGCGAGCAACCGCATTCCGTAATCGTAAACGTGTCGTCCGGCGCGGGATCGCTGACCGATATGGGCTCAGGAACTCCGGGCTATGCGACATCCAAGGCCGCACTCAATGCGCTGACGCGCCAGCTTGCTGCGGACCTCAAGCCACAGGGCACCCTAGTCAATGCCGTCTGCCCCGGCTGGGTAGCGACCGACATGGGCGGCGGAGGCCGCCCGGTGGCTGAAGGGGCGGCGAGTATCGTCTGGGCTGCGACCCTACCGGCAGGTGGTCCCACCTCAGGCTTCTTCCGCGACGGCAAACCGATCGCTTGGTGAAAGCCAGTTCAGACAGGAACAACAATGAATGAAACGAACAGAAAGGGAGACCTCATGACCGATCCAATCGATACCACCCGCCGCACACTTCTTACCGCCGGGGCCATAGGAGCTGTTGCAGCGGCGACCACCGTCGCTATTGGGGGCGGTGCGCATGCGCAATCCACGACGCCAGGCGCAGCCCCGCCGCCCGGGCGACGAAACCTCGGCGGGCTGCAAGTTTCCGAGATCGGGCTTGGGGTGCAGAACAATGCCCGCACCTTTCCAACGCTTATCCCCAACCGGGATGCGCAAGTCGATCTGATACGCGCCGCGTACGACCAAGGCGTGACTTTTTTTGATTGCGCGGAGTTTTACGGTCCTCACGAGTGTGAACGCATTCTGGGCGAAGCGATTTCTTCTTTCCGGAATGATGTTCAGATCACAACGAAATTTGGCTTCGACTTGGATCTGCAAACGGGCGAGTTCTTCGGCGGCCTTAACAGTCGTCCTGACCATATCAAACGTGCGGTCGAAGGGTCATTGCAGCGCCTGAATACCGATCGGGTCGATTTGCTCTATCAGCACCGGGTTGACCCAGATGTGCCCATCGCCGACGTGGCGGGGGTCGTCGGGGAACTGATCGACGAGGGAAAAGTGCTGCACTGGGGCCTCAGTGAACCGGGACTGTCCACCCTACGCCTCGCGCACGCCGAAAGGCCACTCGCTGCTGTGCAGAACGAGTACTCCGTGCTGTTTCGTAACGTCGAGACCGACGTTCTGCCGCTTTGCAGAGAACTCGGCATCGGTTTTGTTCCGTTCGCGCCCCTCGGCTACGGCTTCATGACCGGAGCGATCGATATGTCCACCCAATTTGTCCCTACCGACTATCGCGCCAACACTACCCGCATGGACCCCGAAAACCGCGAGCCCAACCTCAGGTTGGTGGAGGTTGCCCGCGACTGGGCTGCACGGAAGGGGGCAACGCCCGGGCAAATCTCACTGGCCTATCTCATGGCGCAGGGACCGGATGTCGTACCGATCCCTGGCACGACGAACCTTCAGCACATGCGCGAGAATGCTCGAGCAACGCAGGTCATACTCACTGCTGATGAGTTGGTCGAACTGACCTCGGCGCTTGATGCCATCGAGGTGCAAGGCGAGCGGGCCCCGCCCATCGTGGAAGAGTGGAACGGTACCGAGGCGTCGGATGCGTGACTGCGTTGTGCCGGTTCCATCCATCCACTTCCACAGAATTCGATCCAGTCATGACGAAACGATTGGTCGATCACAGGCGAGTTTGTCGCCGTAAATGCCGAGCCCTTGTGATGAGGGCAGTATCGGCCCAAAGAAAGGAAACTACTGATGACCAAGAACCTTTTGATTGCCGCAGCGATGGCCCTGCCGCTGACCGCTCAAGCACAGGGAGTTGATTTTGAAGGCATGCAAGCGAGCCTTAGTTCGCTTGAGCGGAGCGCAGATCGCATTCTTGACGATAATGGCTTCGAGGATGTTGACCCGACAACGCTCAGTCTTTCTGCGATCGCAGAAATCGTTGATGTCGCAAGGAACGATGATGAGCGAGCTGGAACCGTTAGAGGCGGCATCCAGGCAGCACTCAATCGGTGGCGTCCGCCCAGTGAATGAGATGTGAAAACGCCGCCTGGCTTTCTGCCAGGCGGTTTCTGCCTCTAGGTTTCAATGCCGCAGTCTACACAGCAGTAGCGAACTGCCACCGTTCTAAGCGTCCTCTCTGCAATAAGGAATCGTTCCGTTGACACGCCATACCGTTCCAAACCTCCGGGCAGTTCTTACCTTCTGCCTCACCATTTCGTTCTCATCGTTTCCTGCTCTCGCGCAAGAAGGCACGGCGCCGAACGCAGTCCAGATCTCCACCCACATGGGGGAGATGGCAATGTCGGTAGACGCCGTTGGTCCGCGCCAAGTGAATGACCGGCTGCGTTTCGAGCCATACCAAGCGCTGGTCGACATATTTGGGCGGAGTGATGTCGTCTACTTGATGCGCCACGGGCCAACGGACTGGTCGCGTCTCGACGAGCCGAACGTGGCGCCCACGGACTGTGCCAACCAACGGATCATGTCACCTGAGGGACGCGAAAACATGACCGACATGGGCGCGCTTTTCGCCTCGAACGGTCTGATTCCAGCACGTATTGTTGTGAGCGAATGGTGTCGCAACCAGCAGACTGTCGAAAGCTTTCTGTCTGGCATGCGCGAGGTCGATCCCGCCGTGGCCGACGCGATGCCGGTCGAGACCACGTCCGACCTGAACTTGCTGCTGTCCCTACAAGGAAGTCCGGATGTCACTCCCCTCCGTGAGCGTATTGCAGCGTGGGAAGGCGATCCCGAAAGGTCAGGGCCACTGCTTCTGATTTCTCACTACACGAACATTGAAGAACTGACGCAATTTCGTATCTTCGAAGGTGAGATCCTCGTGATTGATCCCAAGCGTGACAATCTCGTGCTGGGCTACCTTCGTCTACGATCGGCGTCACCGGACGTTGGTCATTTTGCTGATGCGCTCGCATCTCCACTCTTGGGGGAAGAGCGTGCCTTTGACATGGTTGAGCGCTACTACGCGGCATTGAACGCCCGTGACGACGATCTTTTCGAAGGGACGCTTGGCGAGGACTGGTTCGTGCACGGCGAGTCGCCGTCGCGGCCAACGCGCGACATCGACAGTTATCTCGACGAGATTGCCGATTACATGGCCGGTATCCCCGACATCACCTTCACTATCGACAGCCTGCACTTCGCCGACGACGTGGTAACCGTGATTGGCACACTTCGCGGCACTCATACCGGCGACGTATTCGGCTACCCCGCCACCGGCCGCTCCGTGGAGTTCTCCGCGATTGCCGTGCACCGTCTTGAGGACGGGGCCATTGTAGAGTCCTGGCAAATGCCGGACCGACTGACACTGGTCGAACAAATCCAATGATACGATTAGTGGAGGGGTGCCTGCGCCAATGCACAGTGAACAAGAAGATCTCTGCTGATTTTCTGCGATCAAGCGTTTCGCCATCTAATACAAGGTATAAGAAATTGGTTTCCCAATTCCTCAACTTGATCGAATGTTGCCAACTACTACGGCATGTCAAATTCATTAAACGGCTGATGGCCAATGCCTCGCACTACCAGCTCCCAGGAAGGTCCACAACATGCCAAAACGCTATCGTGACATATATCCATCTTTGCCATTGATCGACAGCGACGGAATCGCGCACGTTTCAGCCGCACGCCTCATGTCGGTCCAGTACTTTCAAGCACCCCCAGATTTGATGCCCGAAGACGTTTTTATTGAGCATCATCTACTTCTCAACTTAAAGGAAGAACCGCAGCGCCTCCAGAACCACAGAAACGGTGAACTTCGTGACTTTGAGTTTCGCAAGAACGACATTGTCTTCACACCTGCTGGTGTCAGATCAGGATGGCGTTGGTTCGAACAGTCCGACGTTATCGTCGTGACGTTGGAGCCTGCCGCGGTAGAAACTTTTGCGGAACGAGAACTTGGGATGCTTCTCTCCGAGAACCAATTTGAGAACCTCCCACAGTTCTCGGACGCAGATTTGTGCACCGCCGGTGTGATGTTGAGAGACAGCATCGACGCAGGAGAGATGACGTCGACCGTGATGTTTGAAGCGATGGCGCGCGTGTTTCTCGTAAAACTCCTACAGAAATATGGCCAACGCAGACCGGAGGAGGTCGCTCTGTCGTCGCGGTTCACGTCTGCCCACTATCGAAAGGTGCTGTTGTTTGTCAGAGCCAATCTGGACAGAACAATCGTGCTGGACGATCTCTCGTCGGAAGTAGGCATGTCGACGTCGCACTTCACTCGGGTGTTCAAGGAGGTGATGGGCAAATCACCGATGCAGTTTGTCCTGTCCTATCGGGTCGAGCAAGCCATGCGCCGGATGGAAGATAATAGCTTGTCACTGGGGGAAATCGCCCTTGATTGCGGCTTTGCCGATCAGGCCCATTTCACACGAACGTTCAAGCAGCTCACTGGGCATACGCCCTCAGCGCATCGCGCAACACTTCAGATGGCTGGGGCGGGCTGATCCTTTCAGCGCCCAATCAGAATTTTCAAAAAAGAAGTTCAGTGCTTCAATCCACTCAGCGCGAGGCTCTTTAGATTGTGGATCAAGGCCGGAAAATGACGCCGCCGTTTTTTGATCCAATGACCAACGAGGGGTTCAACATGAAACACCTACATACCTCAATTCTGCCCACCGCTTTCAAGACACTTACCGTTCTTGCCGCGCTGATTGGCTTGCAGACACTATCCATCTTTATCGTCTTCAGCATTTGAGCAGCCGTTTTCTGTTTGCAAGTAGCTGCCCTCAAAGTCGGTCGTGCTCCGCACCACAGACACGGACCTCGCGCGATTGCCGATTTCCTGAAAACAAGAAAAAGCGGAAACTTCCACTTAGACGCCCCCAAGGTCACTCCCGAAAGAAGGCGTGGCCTTTTTTGCGGCCCTTCGTTCGTGAGCGCCAAGTTGGAATATTCAAAAAGTCTGGCAGCCTCTTCAATTCATCAAGGTCGTGATGCCGTATCTTTTGTCTCACCGGGCAAGTTGCCCCACGAGTTTAAGAGGAGACAGACAAATGAAGATGACCGCTTTGACAACTGCAGCGATGTTGATGGCCTCAACTGCTGCGATCGCTCAAGTTGAAACCCAAACCCTATTTTTTGAGAACGAAGGTTCGACCTTGTCCGGCACGCTCTACCTGCCGGAAGGTCACGATGGTTCGCCGCTTGCGACCGTCGTTGTGACAGGCGCCTGGACAACCGTTGAAGAACAGATGCCAGCAATATATGCGGAGCAGATGGTAGAACGTGGTTTTGCGGCCTTTACCTTCGATTTTCGCGGCTGGGGCAAATCGGGCGACCTTGCACAGAATGTTCGTTTTGTAGAGAGCCCTGAAGCAAAGATCAGCGACATTGAGGCCGCATTCGCATTTGTAGCAACATTGCCCGAAGTCGATGCCACACAGATCAACGCTCTCGGAATTTGCGCTTCTGCCGGGTACATGGTGGATGCCGTCGCTGGCAACGACACTGTAAACCGTATCGGTCTTGTTGCGCCCTGGCTCCAGAATGAAGAGATCGTCAACGCGGTCTATGGCGGCGAAGAAGGTGTCAGAGGGTTGATCGAAGTCAGCCGCGCTGCCGAACAGGCCGGAGGGCAAATCATTCCCGCAGCCGGACCCACTGGTACCGAAGGCGTCTTGATGCCGTTTGATGGCTATTATGTCGATCCCGAGCGCGGCGCGATCCCTGCCTACGACAACCAGTGGAACAACGCGGGTTGGGAAGGCTGGTTGACCTATTACCCTGCCGACAACCCAAGCCGTCTGACACAGCCGCTGGCCATCGTACACTCGGAGTCGGCTGCTATTCCCCAAGGTGTGCGCACTTTCCTCGAGGGTTTTAGCGGCGATGCTACGCTCCAGATGCTTGAAGATGTGACGCAGTTCGACTTCTACGACAACCCCGACGACGTCAACCGCGCGGCGGACACGATCGCGCAGCACTTCGCGGCAACCCCCGGTCAGGACAGCTGATCTGACCGCCCTTGGCACGGGGGTCCCTCCCGCCCCCGTGCCGATTTCCCTTAACCCAATCTATGACGGATTATTCAGATGTTGCGTCTTCTTACTCTTACTTGCGCCGCCGTCCTGGCAAATCCCGCCTGGTCCGATGCGCCTCATATGATAGCGATCCAGGGCGGCACTTTCGAACGGGGGGCGCTCGCCGGTGAACGCGACGAGCGCAATACGCAGCAAGTTACCGTGAGTGGATTTCAGATCGGAAAATTCGAAGTCACACGCTGGGAGTTTCTAACTGTGATGGGCGAAGTCCCGGGTGCGGCCGACACCGATCTGGATTTGCCCGTCACTCAAGTCTCATGGCGCGATGCGGTCGCCTTTGCCAATGCGCTGAGTTTTCGCGAAGGATTGGCACCGGTTTATACGATCACGGACGGCACCGTCGAGGTCGATTGGACTGCGGATGGATACCGTTTGCCGACAGAAGCCGAGTGGGAATTTGCGGCCCGCGGTGGCGTCGAGAGCGAGGGTTTTCTCTTCTCTGGCAGTGATGAACTCAGACTCGTCGGCTGGTTCCAGGACACAGCTTCAAGCCCGCAGCCTGTCGGACAACTGGCCCCCAACGAGCTCGGCCTACACGATATGAGCGGCAATGTTTGGGAATGGGTCTGGGACGTCTACGCTCCCTATCCAGACGCGGCAGAAATCGACCCAACTGGTCCCGAAACCGGGGCGCGCCGCGGGTCTCGGGGAGGCAGCTTTGCCTACGATCCCAATCGCGCACGAACGACCAACCGGAGTGCAGAACTGCGACATGCACCGTCTCCGCATGCACCCGATCTTGGCTTTCGACTGGCGCGCAACCTGTAGCAACCAGCCAACCTCAACGTTCAAGCAATACACATCGAAAGGAAAGATACTATGAAACCCATCGCCGCCATTACCGCCGCCGGTGTTGCCTTTGCTTCACCCTCTTACGCTGACGAAACACCCGGCATATTTGACGCCATCACATCCATCGCCGCCGGTGCCGATCGACACGATTGGGACCGCGTGCGCGCCGCCTTCGCGGATGAGGTGACACTGGACTACACAAGTCTTTGGGGAGGTGGTCCTGCAACCCAGACTGCAGACGATGTCATCGCAGGGTGGTCCGGGTTCCTTCCGGGGTTTGATGTGACTCATCACATGGTGACGAACCGCACTATTACGACGCTTGATGCGGCTTACGCCACTGCTGAAGCTGACTTCACGGCGACGCATCGCATTAATGCCGATCTTTGGGTCCTTGGCGGACGCTATGCGTATGAGCTGATCCTCCAGGACGGAGACTGGAAGGTCTCGTCGCTGACCATGACGGCCCTTTGGGAAACCGGAGACCGCGGATTGGTCGGTATCGCGGCGGAACGCGCGGGGGCAGGCAACTGACCCGGCCGAAGTGAAACACAAGGAATTC
This sequence comes from uncultured Paracoccaceae bacterium, assembly GCA_947503965.1. Lineage (GTDB taxonomy): Bacteria > Pseudomonadota > Alphaproteobacteria > Rhodobacterales > Rhodobacteraceae > Yoonia. Next base: position 99,023 of record CANNFU010000010.1, on the reverse strand, counting down.
CGTCATGGCACAAACATGGTTCATCACAGGCGCATCTTCGGGCTTTGGCCTTGCGATGGCGGAGTACGCACTCGCTGAGGGTAACAATGTCGTCGGCCTTGCACGCCGGTCGGAGGGTTTGGAAACGCTTGTTGCGAAATCGCCAGATCGGGCAATGGCCCTTGTCGCGGATGTCACTAATGACGCGCAAGTCACTCAAGCCATTCAGGCAACCGTGGATCGGTTCACTGGGATTGACGTTCTTGTCAATAACGCCGGTTTCGGAATGGTCGGAGCCCTAGAAGAGACCAGCGACGAAGACCTCCGCCACGTGATGGAGACAAATTTCTTCGCCGCGATGACCATCACACGAGCCGCACTGCCGCACATGCGGGCGCAGCGCAGCGGTACGATTGTGATGATGTCATCGATGGGCGGGCAGATGTCGTTTTCCGGGTTTGGTGCCTATTCCGCTTCGAAGTTCGCGCTTGAGGGTGCATCGGAAGCACTTGCGCAAGAGGTCGCCCCTTTTGGAATGAAAGTCATGATAGTCGAGCCAGGCGCATTTCGCACCAACTTTGCCGCGCCCGACGCTATGGTCCACCTCCCAACCCTGGAACCATACAAAGGCATCGTAGGTCCTACGCGTGACTTCGCCTACAGCATGCATGGCCTCCAAAGTGGTGACCCCACCAAGGCGGCAAAGGCGATCGCGACCGTCATTGCGTCAGAAACGCCGCCACTTCGATTAGTCCTGGGACAAGACGCGATCAACTGTGTTCGCGACCACGCCTCCGACGTCCTTGCAGAGCTCTCCTACTGGGAAGAACTCGGCGCGGATGTCTCAATCAACACCTCAATCAACGGAGCGTCCGCAGCATAACCGTGCGCCGACCGTCATAATAGAAAGGAAGCCAATATGTCTGAGAAAGAAACGCTTACAAACCGTCGCGCTGTACTTGGAGGCGCGGCCTTTGGAGCGGCTGCACTTGCCAGCGGACTTGCCACACAAGCCAAAGCCCAGAGCGGCTCGACCGGCAGGTTTGCAGGTAGAACGGTCTTGATCACTGGGGCCACCTCCGGCATTGGCGAAGCCACTGCACGCGCTTTTGCCCGCGAGGGCGCACTTGTGGCATTCAATGGTCGTCGGGCTGGTCTCGGTGCGGAGGTCGAGCAATCCATCAATGCGGATGAGGCAACTCTATCCGCTGGCGGGCGCGCGCTCTTTGTTCAATCGGACGTCCGGGACGAAGCGCAGATCATTCGTTTCGTTGACGCCGCACGGGAGGCCTTCGGTGAAATCGAAATCGCCTTCAACAATGCGGGCGTTGTTTTCGGTAACGGATCACTTACGGGGAATGCTCCCCTGGCGGATATCGAAGCTTCTGACTTTGATGACGTCTGGGCCACCAATACGCGGGGCCTGTTTTTGTCGATCAAGCACGAAGTTCCTTCGATGCTGCGCAATGAACCCTGGGGGCGGGGCGGACTTCGCGGCGTCATCATCAACAACTCGTCTGTGTCGGCCCACGGCGGCATTTTGCGCAAAACCACGCGCTGCTTTGCCGCAAGTCCGCTTGGAGCCCAAACCTACTTGGCAATCCTCTCTGGTTCCGGCAGTGATTGTGGCATGGATTATGAGCCGGAGAACACAGTCTATTTTTACGCGCAGACTGATGCTTTCTCGGAGTTTTCGAACTTTGCTCCCTACGGCGTAGCCCTTGATGGTCTTTGGTGGCGAACCGTCGAGCACTACTTTCAAGCGATGAAGTTCCACGACGAGGCATACCGAGAGCGAATTCGAGCCTGCGGCAAGCCAAAGGATGCGAAGGCACTTGGTATGACTAGAAAAATCCCGCTGAGACAGGATTGGGAAGAAGTCAAAGACGCAATTATGCTAGATGCTGTTCGGTGCAAATTCCAGACCCACGAGCATCCCAGAAAGCTTCTCCTATCAACCGGCGACGCGCGCATTGCCGAAAACGCTCCCATGGATGCTTATTGGGGCATTGGGCCAGACGGACTGGGTCTCAATCGATTGGGAGAAATCTTGATGCAGGTGCGAGAGGAACTGCAAATCGAGCATTCATAGACGGCGGCTTCGTCCCGCGATCTGTAAGTTCGATCAGCGTTGAATTTTGCTCCTGCAGCGAATGGCATGTGTGGATTGCTCCTGCATAGCAAGACGTATTTGAATGAGTGCGTACTGGTCAGAAGCAGACATGTGTCCGGCCTGTTTACGCGGCACATGTGGCCGCTGGCCCTGATGGTTTCCGCAGACCAAGTCCCATACAGGTTCGCGGACAACGTTGTGTCCCGGACATTCGACGGGGTGTCTTGGTTGGCGGGCTGACTGTGCGCCATCAACTGGTTGGTCTTGCTGTCTCGGTGTTTTTGTTCCTTTTCTTCAGGCGTAGTGTGGGCGGTAGTATTCGTTTCTCGTCAAGACGGCCCATATGATCCGTGCAGTTTTGTTGGCCATCGCGACGGTCGCGAGCCTGGTCGGCTTGCGCTCAAGCAGTCCGATGGCCCATGGGTCGACACGGTCTGGATTCACCTTCATCTGACGCAGCCGAGCTGTCATTCCTGTGACTAAGAGGCGTCGAAGATATCGATCACCCATCTTCGAGATCCTACCCAACCTTTCTTTGCCACCGCTGGATCGGTTGAGCGGTGTCAGACCAAGCCAAGCTGCGAGCTCGCGACCGTTCTTGAACTGGCGCGCATCGCCGATCGTTGCTGCTATGGCTGAAGCTGTCACCGGACCGACGCCCGGTATGGTTCGAAGTAGCGCCACTCGCGGATCCTGCTTTGCCTGAAGGCGCATACGCATTTCGTACCAACGGATCCGCAAGTGCAAAGCCACGAGTTGATTGCTCAAATTTGTCAGCACATCGACGGCAACTTCGGGAATATCTGGGCGGTCGTTGTCCAATACATCTTTTGCAAATTTCACCGCGCTGCCAATTCCTTGTGCAATCACAATTCCAAACTCGGCAAGCAACCCGCGCAACATGTTGCTGATCTGAGTGCGCTGGCGAACGATGAGATCACGAGCGCGATGAAGGAACAGGATGCTTTGTTGTTCTTCCGTTTTGATTGCAACAAACCGCATGGTCGGGCGTGTCACGGCTTCGCAGATCGCTTCGGCATCGGCGGCATCAGATTTGCCGCGCTTGACGTAAGGCTTCACGTAATTGGCCGGGATCAAACGGACATCATGCCCGAGAGCGCTCAATTGGCGCGCCCAGTAGTGGCTCGAACTGCAAGCTTCCATTCCCACTAAGCAAGCTGGAAGGTCTGCGAAGAAAGCCAAGAGCTGCGCCCGCCTTATCGCACGATTGAAAACAACATCGCCGTTTTCAGCGATGCCATGGACCTGAAAGATGTTCTTGGCGAGATCTATGCCAATTGTTGTAACCTGCATTGGGTGGCTCCTCTCATAGCAGTTATGACAACTGCACTATGGCGCATTGCGACGCCGGTTGAAGCAGGAGCCATCCACCCCATCAGGTTCGGGAAAGCCGCACCGCAGCATGGCTGAAGGTGGGTCAATGGCCGATATGGGCCGGAGCTTCGATATATTCTGAAGCTGTCGGATAGCCAAAGATTGGATAGTGCCGTCACTCGGTCGCGAGTTGAAATTTGAGGAAGGTCGCCCCGTCATAATCGACTTCGCCAACCCGCCAAGCACCAAGTCTGTCGAGTGCCCGCAGGTTCGTGCGTGACGGTGGTAAAAGGAAGGTCACATGCGGGATGCGTTCATCGGAAATCGCAAAGTCGATCGCCTTTCGCGAGATGCGCGGCCCGAGGCCAAACATGTCGGGCCGCAAGACCAGTCCGAAATCCCACTCGACTCCTTCTTTTTGAAATCCACCCCAGCCGACATATCGGTCATCGGACAAGAATGCCCAATGTCCAAGTCCGTCACGGTGCCAACACTCTTCCTTTTTGGCGACAAACCGCGCCACTGTTTCGGCATTCCAAGTAAATTTCAGAAGCGGCATATGCTCGGCGACACGCGGGTCGGACATGTGCGCCAAGATTTCGGCTGGGTCAATTTCCGACAATCGGACGAATTCTATTTCAGATCCCATATCGGCCTCTTTCGATGTGCTCGTCGCTCATTGTCCTCTGAACGCAATATTTCAACAGCCAACTCTTTGCCTGGCGTCACGCCGGGACATACGCATTCAGTTTGTTGCCATCCAGATCTCGGAAATACCCTCCGTAGAAACCATGATCTCCGCGTGTACCGGGGGGTCCCTCATCTGTTCCGCCAAGTTCGAGGCACTTGGCGTGAAGCGTATCGACGGCTTTTCTGTTGGTCATTTTCAATGCGACCATCACCCCGTTTCCAACGCTTGCCGGTGCCCCATTGAGTGGACAAGCAAGGCATAACGCAGGATCGGGCCTTGAGCGGCACCATGCGGCCATATCGCCGTGTTTCCAAAGGCGGTTTGCGCCCACGCTCGAAAACAAGTCGTCGTAGAATTTCAGCGCGGCCTCGAAGTTGTTGGTTCCGAGTGTAACATAACCGATCATGCTTGATCTCCAAAATTCTGTGGGCGTCAATTTCAACTCTAAGCCCGGCTACAAAGACACCTTGGTTGCTGCGCCAGACCGCCTTGCAAGTAAGGTCGAGGCCGGACCATGGCTCGGAATTGCCCGCACTTCAAAATTTTCGAAACGCTCGATTGCCTGCATCAATCGGGAGCGGGACATAAACCGGCCCGTCCCGCGAAACAAAAGCGCCTGCCGCATAAGGCTGTCGGCAAGACCACGGGCAGGCTCATCCGCGCAGAACGCGAGACAAAGCGCGCCGCCGGCTCGAACAATCCTGCAAAGCTCACTCAAAGCCAGATGGGGATCGGGGACGGTTTCCAAAGCCCAAGCACACGTCACAAGATCGAAGGTGCCATCCTCAAACGGCAAGGACTCCAACCGTCCTTGTATCTTTGGCACAGGAATGTCGGCGCAGCGCGCAAGCATGGCCACAGACGGGTCGAGAAGGGTCATCAAATTCGGCGGCATGCCCTCGGCAATCAATCTACGTGCCAGGTTGCCGGTGCCGCAGCCAGCATCCAAAAACCTCGAATTCGGCGTCGCAAGTGCACGCACCAGACCTTCCAGGGCGGCCTGCGCCTCGCCGCCTGCATGACGCAGCCAGCGATGATGAAGTTTGTCGTAGCGAGGTGCGAGCTTGTCATAAAGATCAACCGCATCGTCTAAAGGCGTTTCTGCCAACATCTATTTGGTCCTTTTATTCATTCATCGTGTCCGCGGTGCGCGCACGTTTTTTACGAAGAACTTGCGTCGGATTGCGGCGCGGTGTGTTCGTGCTCAGGCCACGTCCATGCGGTCCAGAGAATTGCGATTAGAGCCACGATCTCGATGACGAGGTGGAAGGTGTCATCCATGTCGGTGGGGGCCGAGGAAAGGAGCGTACCGGTTGTGACGATCGCTGCAAGAAAGGTGACGGGGCGACCAATCCTGCGGGTTAGCAGGAGCGAAAAGAGCACCATCGCAATCGGCACTTGGACGAGGGAACCGCCCAGAAGCATCGGCCCTTCGGTGATCTCGATGCCGTTGTAATGGCCTGTCAGCAGCATCTCGATATGGGACGCGAGGACAAACTGGTGAATGTCGCGAAAGATGATGTTGAGCAGAATGAACAGCCATAGGGCAGATAGTAGAATATGGGGATCGAGCCGTCTCATTTAGGCGTCTTCTTTCTTTGTTTCTGGAGTTTGCCAGTATTAGGCTGGGAGCACGACCGGGTTCAGATCACGGCACCGTGTGTGCGCGTTGCAAAGGCGCGGCGGATCAGGAGTTCCGCAATCGCAAGGTTGATGGCCCACGCCCCGACCATCAGGACGTCACGGGAAAACCCCGACAGCTCAGTGTCAAAGAGGCCCATCGTGACCAGAAAGAGCGCGGTCTGCGTTGAGGCCCCTTGGCCGATGGCATAGGCGCGCAGCATCGCAGCGCGGTGCGCAGCGACGTTTCGCGACCGGATCGCGACGACGGCCCATGCGATGAGGGCGACCATCGCGAGGCTAAGCGTGACCCTCGCCCCATAAAGCAATGGTCCCTGCTGGGCGTCAGGGAATACGTAAGCGACGGTCATCCATAGCCCGGTAAGCGCGCTGACGCATCCCGCGGCCGCCACGATCCGCCCGAGGGTCCTGTGCAAGGCGGGGCGGTAGCGCCTCAGGCTCGGCAGAAACTGCACAGCCCCCACAAGGCAGAAAACTGAACTGCCAAGGATATGCAACGTGATCGGGAGGGGATCGATCACCGCACGCGGGTTCGGCGGGATCATCGCCGGAGTGCCAAGAAGCTCGGGAATCCGAACCAGCCCGACGACTGCCGGAATGAAAGAGTAGAGGAACACGAGGGCAAGGAACGCCCATTCGCGACGGCTGATAAAGTACATGCTTCAGTCTCACAGAATAAGGTGTCGGTCTGCCTCAGGCGGGCTTGCGGGCGACGAAAAAGGGGCTCAGTTGGTTCTTTCCGAAGTACCGCGTCTGCTCGATTTCGAACCCGGCCCGGATCAGGTGCCGGGTCAATTCAGCGCGACTCAAGAGGATCCCATTAGGCGCGATCCGCACGGCCATGAGCAAACGAACCATGGCTCGCATCCAGCGCGGCGCGTCCTTCAGACAAACCGTCTTTGATATGAAGTGACCGCCGGGTTTCATTTGGTGGAATGCTGAATCCAGCACGGTGGGTATGTCATCCACCAGGTGAAGTAGGCTGAACGCGCAAATGACCTCGAACGGTTGGCCAGGAATGAGTTGCGCCGCCTCCGCCTGAAGGAATTCTGGTGTTCCCGCGGCATCGCCGCCTGATCGTGACCGGGCGATCCGGATCATCTCGGCAGAGAGGTCGGTTGCGGTCACATGAGCGACGATAGGCGCGATCTTACTCGCGGTGCCGCCTGTCCCGCAGCCGATTTCAAGAACGCGATCGGTCGATCGAAGAAGCTCAGTGACGCATTCTAGCTTTTCTTCGTAGGCGGTGACATCGGCGATGGGCTTTTTTGCGTACTTGGGCGCATGCCGGTCCCAGAAGGCTTGGGGAGTCATGTCGGTTTCCTTTGCATGTTACACTTCAGGTTTGAAGCAGCGCGGATGTGCCAGTCGTAAGAAACTGCGGAATACATTGTGTCGCTTTCGGTTGCCGAGATCGGGCCGATCCCGTTTCGCAGCCGGTATCATCCATGCGCTCATGAAAGGTCGATTGCTTAAATTCGTCCACCTGCTATACGCTCATGAATGAACTGGCAGGCCATCTCCTTCGATTGGAACCAGGTGCGCGCCTTCCTCGCGACGGCTGAGGAGGGCTCGTTCAGCGGTGCTGCGCGCGTGCTGAAGACAACACAGCCGACGATTGGACGGCAGATCGGTGCGCTCGAGGAAACACTTAGCGTCACGCTGGTAGAACGTAGCGTCCGTGGGCTTACCTTGACGGAGGCAGGACGCGATCTGCTTGAACACGTGCGCACCATGTGCGACGCTGCAACGCTCATCTCGATGGTGGCCGACGGCAAATCACAAGAAGTCACGGGCGAGGTTACGGTCACGGGTACAGACCTCTTGTCAGCAGCGATCCTGCCGGGCGTCCTCAAGCCGTTGCGACGGACGGCGCCGGGCATCCGCGTCCGCATCCTGGCGTCGAGCGAAATGCAGAATCTCACGCAGCGCGAGGCGGACATCGCGATACGCCACGTCCGCCCTGACCAGCCAGACCTGATTGCACGGCACTTGGGCGACTTTCGTGCCACTCTCTATGCCGCGACCGACTATCTCGATCGTGCGGGCCGCCCACGGACACCGCGCGATGTGGCTGCACTCGATTTCGTCGGCAATGCCGACCCCGAGCGGCTAATGGCCCCACTGCACAACATGGGCGTGCCCGTTCGCGCAGAGAGCTTCGTGATGTCGAGCGAGAGCGGTGTCGTCGCATGGGAGTTGGTGAAAGCGGGCTACGGCGTCTCTATGCAGCCCGAAACGTTGGGCGAGGCTGAACCTGGCATAGAGAAGGTCTTGCCGGATTTCCCATCGTTGGAGTTTCCAATCTGGCTGGTAACCCACCGAGAGTTACAGACCAGCCGCCGTATCAGGATCGTATTCGACCTGCTGGCCCGGGGTCTGTCAGACGTTGCGAAGCGCCGAGTTGGTGGCGTTTGACAGGTGTAAATGCGCCGAACCCGGAGCAACTGAGGTCTCGTGGCAGTAATTGAAGCTGCGCTTGACCGGGTTCCGGGATGTGCTGGGTATCACGACTGGACAGCCGAGCAATGTACCGTCCTGTGCTGATGGGTTCGCGGTAGACGAACGGTTGAGCAAGTCAGATGCCGCGCCTGCGGATCGCTGGGACCTGGACCTCAAAAAAGCCTTCACGACCTTCAAGAAGAAAGGCAAGAAGCACCGGGATGCGGAACTGACCCGCATGCTCGCGAAACTCCTGATCGGAGGAGACGCTGACTCCTCGGAATTCCTCGAACTGAAATCAGGCGCGGCGATCCGCAAGGTCTGGACGCCAACCGCAGACAACCTCTTCAAGAGGGTTTCTGGTCCGATGATGGAAGGCATCTATTGCCAGCTTCTGGACCTCGGTCCCACCGACGAGCGGGCCAAGGCCTTGCCTAGATCTTGAAGCGCAGATCGAAGCCTTCGTCGACCACTACAATCACCAGCGCTATCACGAGAGTATCAACAACGTCACACCCGCCGACGTCTACTTCGGGCGCGACAAAGCCATTCTAAAGCAACGCGAAAGGATCAAACAAAAGACGCTCGAAGCGCGACGCTTGCATCACCGCCAGCACGCCGCATAATCAAACCAACTAGATGAGCCAAACTCTCTCGTAGTTTACGACGCTCTTGGTGCCAAAAACTCTGACGACGGACAGGATGTCGCGCTCCTCCGTCTCCCTGGCCAGCTCACGCTTCAACCGCCGGTTCTCGGCTTCATGGTCCACGCCAGGCTTCGGAACCGGCTCCCCGAACAGCTTCAACCATTTGTACAGAGAATACGTGCTCACGCCCAAACGCCGCGATACCTCCCGCACCGGGTACCCGCGTACCGTGATCTGATGCACCGCGTCCCGCTTGAACTCGTCGCTGTAGTTGCTTGTCCCCATCTCGGCCTCCTCGCCTCACAGTTAGGCGGCGAAGCGTCTACAAATCTAGGGGCACCTCACATTGGGTGGCTCCTTTCCTAGCAGTCGATAACAACTGCACTTTGGCACATTCGATGCCGGTGGAGCAGGAGCCACCCACCTCATCCGCTAAGGGCCGTCCATGCTCATAGCAGGGCAGTCTGAATATGTGATGCTGCAATTGTTCCAATGGCGGCGATGAGCCCAAACAACAGACGTCATCAGGCAAAGCTGGGTTGAATGGCTGGTAACTTAAGTAGTGCTCGCGCTTCGATGATACGGTCGATTATGCAGCGCTCAAAAGCTTGGCGGTCAGTTAGCTGACTTTTCAGTGCTTCGATGACTTTATTTCGCTCTTCTTGCCATGCAATTTTGGTTTCGGGCGAATAAGCTCTGTCAAAATGCGCGCGGGCCGTATCGGTCCACCCGGCCAATCCTGCAAGAACAGCCAAATGAAAGGCGTGCCAGTCTGTCTTCTTCTGATGATTTTCGACAAGGGCGTAAGCATCTGCTGGGTTGGTGATTGCGGCAAGTGTTTGAAAACAGTACTCAACGACATGATTTGAAAGAGACAAGACGGCAGGGCGAAAGCTTTCATCATCTCTATATTCAAAGAAATCACCAACTCGGTTGAATACGTCCAAAGTCCAATGTTCTCTTGGGTACCACAGCCAGCTTAGTCCATAGTTGAGGGTTGTACCTTGGCGACCAGTGTATGGTTGAAATTCGGCGAAGCACGCATACCAGCCGCAGTCGAGGTACCAAAATCTAGACGCTCCTTTTTGACTTAAACCCGCAGGACGGAGAACTTCCCGCGTCGTCTTTACGATGATCTTCTGGTCTGGTTTGAGTGGCAAAACCGACAGCACCTTCAGAGTAAATTGGTCGCATTAATAGCATAAGACGCTTAGTCAAGGCAACGTCCGCTTAAGTCCCGCTCACTGGCCATTTGGCAACCGGAGAAAACGCCATGCACATCGCTGGGTGGCATTTCCGGCAAACGACGAGCCGGGGAAACTTCACCGACACTTTTCCATGCACGGTGAGCAGTTTTCGTGATTGGTAATCCTTGATGGGCAACAGGCCTTCGCAACTTGGACACGCGCGGCGATACCGGATCCACAAATCCAGCTCGCGTTCGACAACGATCTTCTGAATTTGTTTCGTGATCGCTTTGCCATCATCGATTGAGCAGCCCACATTCCCGTCCGCCAGACCGTCGAGATCCTTGTCGATCAAAAACTCTCTGCTGTACTCGTCTCCTGCCGGGTCAACCGCTTCCAAAATGATGCCCAATGCATTCTCACCTCCAAAAAAACCATCTATGGACAAGGAGATTACATCACCTAATCGGATTCACCCCAGAGGTTTGAACGGTCCCACGATTCTGCAGCAATTGCTTTGATCCGATTGCGGTTTCCACCTTGCCGACACACACACCCAGCCAACCCCATCATGAACCACAGAGTTCGAAGAGAACAAAGGCAACCTCAGACAAGATAAGAAGGAAGCTCAAGGAACGCGTATTGCCAGATTAGAGAACACAATCGGCCGACCTTGAACATTGTAGCCAACTGTGTGCGACTGCTTCAAAAGCTCTTCTTATCTGAAGCCAGAGCTTTTGCTCGTCATGCTGCGCGTTTGACCGACGTTCAAAAAACGCGCAATGCTGCCTGTGCTGTGAAAATGGCCTTTGACGGCCAAGTCCGACAAGGATTGAAACGCCAGGACCGAACGAAGGGAGCCAACATGCAGTACCACCTGGAGGGGTTTCGTGCAGGTGATCCATCAGTCGCAGTCGCTAATGATCGCGCGACTGGTGACCGGGTCGACGTCCTGATTGTCGGCTGCGGGCCAGCAGGACTGACATTGGCCACGCAACTTAGCGCCTTTGGCCACCTCTCAATACGCATAGTGGAACGCAAGTCCGGACCACTGGAATTTGGACAAGCCGATGGCATCGCGTGCCGCTCGGTTGAGATGTTTGAGGCCTTTGATTTTGCGCACCGTGTGATCAAAGAGGGCTATCAGGTGAACGAGGTCACCTTCTGGCGTCCGGGGCCTGGCAAAGGGCCGCTCGTCCGGGCAGACCGTATTCAGGATGTCGAAGATGGCCTCTCTGAAATGCCGCACATCATTTTAAGCCAGGCCCGTATCCACGATTTCTATCTGGATGTCATGGCCAAATCCGCCAGCCGCCTTGTGCCGGACTACAATCGCGAGCTAGTGTCTCTGGCTCGCTTTGACGAACAGGCCTTTCCAATTGAGGCAACATTTGCCTGCCTCGATCGGGATGGCGAAGCCGAGACCATTCGCGCAAAATATTTAGTAGGATGTGACGGCGCACGAAGCAAGGTCCGCTCCGAGATCGGTCACGTACTGAAGGGTTCATCGGCGCGTCAGCTCTGGGGGGTCATGGATGTTCTGCCAAGAACCAGTTTCCCGGACATTCGTCTGAAATGCGCAATACAGTCCACCAATCAGGGAAGTATCCTGATTATTCCTCGCGAAGGCGGGTATATGGTGCGTCTCTATATCGAACTTGACGCATTGAAGCCCGGCGAGCGGGCCGCTGATCGCGGCGTCACATCAGGCCAATTGGTGGACACTGCGCGTAGGATCTTGGCCCCTTACGACTTTGACGTCGCCGAGGTTGCTTGGTGGTCGGCATATGAGATCGGGCAACGTGTATGTGACGGGTTTGACGATGTGGCTGAAGCAGAGCGTGGGGCGAAAACGCCAAGGATATTCATCGCGGGCGACGCTTGCCACACTCATAGCCCGAAGGCGGGCCAGGGCATGAATGTATCCATAGCGGACGCGTTCAATTTGGGTTGGAAGCTAGCCGCTGTCCTGCGTGGCCAGTCACCATCAGGTCTGCTCGATACCTATTCAGCAGAGCGCCAAGCCAAGGCGCAGGAGCTGATCGACTTCGACCGTGATATGGCACGCCTGTTTAGCGAAAAGCCCAAGACCGAAGATGACGCTGCGAAATTTCAGGCCTATTTCAAGAAACACGGACGCTACACTGCGGGTGTCGAGACACGCTATGATCCATCTCTGATCGTGGGCGACGACCATCATCAGTCGCTTGCATCGGGGTATCCGGTTGGCAAACGTTTCCATTCTGCCCCTGTGGTCCGGCTTGCCGACGCCAAGCCGCTGGAATTGGGACACACGCTCAAGGCGGATGGGCGGTGGCGGATCATAGCGTTTGCGCCACGATCCGATGACGGAAAATCTGACGGTCCCATTGGCGCCCTGTGTCGGGAGCTTGCCAGTCTGATCAGGCGGGTAACCCCGGATGATGAGAACATTGACTCTGTCATTGACGTTCGAGCCGTTTTTCAGCGCCCGCATCAAGATATGGATGTTGCGGAATTGCCAGAACTCTTACGCCCCCGAAAAGGTCGCCTGGGCCTCACTGACTATGAAAAAGTCTTTTGCCCGGCACTAAACGGTGAGGACATTTTTGACCTACGTGGCATCGATCATGGCAACGGTGCAGTTATCGTGGTGCGGCCAGATCAATTCGTGTCTCTGGTCGCTCCGATAAACGCGCCAGACAGGATCCATGAGTTCTTTTTTGGCGTACTCTACTGAGATCGCAACCTGTGCATTTCAAAGGGAGTGGAAAGAATGTGGGGATCAAGCCGCGCGAAGCTGTCCTTTGCCAAGCCTTCCATCCAGGACCGCGGCTCTGACAGTTGCCACTCGATGCGCGCCTTTCGGGGACCAACGCATGCCCATGCGAGCGTTGGCTATGTCATTCACTAGACCTTCTGCACGCGATGTAGAAACCGCCTTTCCACTTCGACGTCGTAGATCATAGTCGACGAGCGCCGCACGATTGTATTCCAGATAGGTCTGCAGCTCCATTGTTCGTGCAACTGCCGAAAACGCTGCGTCGTTCGTTCTACCAACAGTTTGACGTCGCACGCGCATGCCAAATCTGAAGAGCACCTCAATGGCATCAAGCGCCCGCGCTGTTTGGCCATGCCATATGCGCCAGCGCAAGTTTTGCACCAGTGTCTCGACCACCAGACGCACTGGGTCGTCCAGCAAAGAAAACAGGGTTTGGAATGTCGTTTCCACATGTCGGATGCGAATGGAAATATGCCACCAGTCCAGGATGTGCCTGACATCTGCACCTGTGGCATCCCTCACCAACCGCGGCAATGCAGGGTCACCATCGGACAGGACGGTAACAGCACTGCCATCACGCCATCCGGCAGTTTCCAGATTTCTTCGCAGATACGCGCGTGGATTGTTCGCACCGATCACGCTCAAACCAAATCTGCGTTTCTCGCGCCGCTCACTCTCGATGGAACCAACGATAATCTCAAAGTTTCGGCGTTGATATTCCGGTCTTGATCGAACATAGGCGCTGTCCAAAAACACTGTAACATCGGAAGGATTTGAGCGTTGGTCGGCTTCTGTGGTCACAGAAAGTTCGCTGTCGGCAAGGTCCTCAGCGATGGTTGCAAGTCGATTGCGGATCGTCACGTGGTTCTGCCTGGCGCAAGGTGTCAGTTCATTAAGAAGCCGCGCAGCTTCCCGAAAGCTATGGCGCGCTCCCAATTCCGCCTACAATCGCCGAAGCTCTGGCGTGGCATGGTCCGGCAAGAGACGGGTCAAAGGAGAACGCGCGACTTTCAGCGTAGGAAATCCAGGGAGCCCGCACATGCACATCCGAACCCGCGGTACCTCGACGGTTACCCGACCGAACAGCGTGTCAATGCGGCGTTGGCGGCGATCGTGAACCGTCAGATATGTTCCGCAAAAACGACAGACGCGGGCGATCTCGCCGATCTCTTCGACCTGATCCTGAAGCAGCGCACGCTGAATTTCCTTCAGCAGTGATTTTGCATCGGCCAGACACAGCCCAAGGTCTTCGCTCGACGCATCTATCGTGCGGCGTTCCAGCATACAAATCTCATGTGATCTCGTATCGCCCCACCCAAATCCCGTCTCCAACTTGATCCTGCATTTCATCTCCATCCCTCCTGCAGAAACAGCGAGACTTTAGATCAGAAACTTCTGGTATCCCCACATTCTTTCCACTCCCCAGTGACACGAGCGATGCGGGGGAGCTTCAGCGAAAATCCGCGCTGATGTGATCGGCCACACCAGCGGCTGTGGCCATTTCATACATCGCTTTGGCGTCGATGATCCCCGCGATTGTGCCGTCCTCATTGTACCCGACGAGCGGTCCGTGGACGATCGCGAACATCACGCAGCCATCGGGCGACACGGGCTGGTGGATCGCAGCGGCCTGTTCGCAGATGTAGTCCCCCTTGCTGCCCGCGTCGTCATCGTAGGCAAAGCCACCTTCCAGAATGACCCCCTCGACCGCGCCGATATGCCCGTGTGGCGGCGCTTCGGCACCCGGATCGACCTTGAGAAAGAGGGTGAATCCGCCCGAGCGGACATCGACGTCCATCAGACGGTAATGCGTGCCCGGCATGACCCAAGGCGTCCACGGCAGGGTTTCGGGGTTCAAAAAGGCGGGCTTATCATGTTTGGTCAGCAGAATCGCACTCGCGCCGGTCGTGTCGGTTGTTTGTTTGTTCATGGTCGTTCCTCCCTAATCATCGCGGCTTAATAGGGACGCAGCTACACTGACGCTTGTAGGAAATTGCGCAAATGCCGCGAAATTGCTACAAACTGACTATGATCACTGACCCGGTATCCCCCGACGCCAGCACCGCTGTCGCCATCATGAAAGAGGGATGGAACCTATCAACCGCATGGGACTTTGATGCGGCCAATGGGATCACCGGCACGTTTTGGGACAAGCGCTGCGAGGCAGCCCACCATCTGCCTTGCAACCTGAGTGATACGCATCTGATCCTGTCGCTAAACGCCAGCGACATCGCCCACGCCGATGTCAGCCTGGAAGGGCGCAGACAGTATTCTGGCGAAATGAAGCGCGGATCGTGGATGCTGGTGTCATCGGGCAGTACGCCCGACGCCGTCACGAAAGGGGCGTTTTCCCTGCTGCATGTCTACATCCCGATCAACCTCTTGCGGGATGCATGTGATGCCTATGACCTGGGCGGAATCATTCCGGAAAAGGCGACTTACATGCACGGCACCAACAGTGGTCATCCGGTGGCAAAACACGCCGCGGACTTGATTGCTGCCCATGCCGGAAACGACCGGTTGCGCGGCCTTCGCATCGATACCTCATGTCAAGGCATGGTCATGGAAATTTTGCGCGCCTTCGATGCGCGTACGGACCAACGTCACCGCCAGTCGCTTACACCGTGGCAACACGCCAGGCTGGAAGCGTACCTGCAAGAAGAGTTTTTCAACGATATCGATCTGGCGCAACTTGCCGAAGTCGCGGGCCTGAGCAAGTACCATTTTCTACGCGTGTTCAAATCGTCGTTTCAAAGAACTCCGATGGCGGAAGTGACCGAGCGCCGCTTGAGCCATGCCGCGGATCAACTTCGGGAGAACAGTCCGTCGATTACGCAGATTGCGCTGAAATGCGGTTTTTCGGATCACAGCCACTTTTCCGCGATTTTCAAGCGCCGCTTTGGCGTGACGCCGTCGCGATATCGGCAGATGAGCCGCTGAAGGGTTGCGCGCACCCCAGCGCGATCTCTTGCTCGATCGTCAAGGCGTCTGGCATCTTAGTCCGGCACGAACGGGTTCGGTGATCTGAATGGGCTTGGAACTAAGTATTGTGATCGTCTACGGGGCCAGCGCGGAGGTCCAAGACCGGAAGGCTTCGGCGATGATGATCTTGTCCGAGCCGATCACGAAGGTTGTCACACCTTCACCGCGCCAACGGTCGATGAGATCGCGACATTCGGCGGGTTCGGGTGCAAAGACCGGCATGATCACGGGCAGGCCCGCTGACGTTCCGGCCTGCACCATGTCCGTCAGGGCGCGCTGCACGTCCGGTTCCCGCCAGTTGCCGTTCAACCCCATGGAGACCGACAGATCGAAGGGCCCGATCATCAGCGCCGACAAGCCTTCCGTGGCGCAGATCGCATCGATATTGTGGCGACCTGCCTTGGTTTCCACGAGGGCAATTGCGCCGGTGCGGGCCTCTTCCGCTTCAGCATAGTCGGGCCATTTGCGGATGAAATGACCACCCGAGCGGCAGCAGGGGCAGGCCCCGCGCAGACCATGTGGCCCGAACCGGGTGGCCGCGACGGCGGACTGCACTTCGTCTGCTGTTTCGATGTTCGGGACAACAACATGGCGGATGCCGACATCGAGTGCCTTCATGATCTCGACCGGATCATTTCGCGACACGCGCAGCGCAACGGCGATATCGTTTGCGTCCGCGGCGCGGGCCAGGTTTTCGGCTGTTTCGATGCCGAAGGGGCCATGCTGGCAGTCGATGATGGTGAAATGAAACCCGTTCAATGCGATGAGATCGATTAGTTCCGGTGCTGCGATCTGGGTCCAGGTGCCAAGGGCGCTGTCGTCGCGGGCCAGAAGCGCCTTGAGATCCCTGGTCATGTCGACCTCAGGCCGAGAATGGCCTTGCATTTGATTTCCACAAGGATGCCCGGCATCGAAAAGGCTTTGACCGCAAAGCCCGTCCACGTGGGATAGAGGTTGGTGAAATAGCGGTCCTTGACCTCAAGAAACGTTTTCAGGTCGGCCATGCTGTCGGAAAACCAGGTTTCAAGTTCCACGACATCGTCAAAGCCTGCGCCCGCGGCGTCCAATACCTTCTTGACGTTCTCGAAGGCCTGGACGAATTGCGCCTCGGTTCCCTGGACGAACTGAAGAGCCTCGTCCCGGCCCACTTGCCCCGAAAGATATAGCGTGTTCCCGACCCGGATGGCAGGGGCGTAGTGGTAGGTGTCGTAGATGTTCTCCATCCCCTTGGGAATGATGACTTCGCGGGTCGTCATGGGTCACCTCCTGTAGCAAACGGCCTTGATGGCCTCGGCAATACGGCGGGCATCGGGCATGTACTCCCGCTCCAGCCGGTCGTTATAGGGAACCGGCATCTCGGGCGCGCCGATCCGTGCGATGGGGGCATCCAGCCAATCAAAAGCCTGTTCCTGGATGGTGGCGGCAATCTCACCGCCGAACCCGCCGAAAAGCGGGGCTTCGTGGACGACCACCGCGCGATTGGTTTTCCGGACTGAGGCGCAGATAGTTTCGGTGTCCAGCGGTTTGATCGTGCGGGGGTCGATCACCTCGACGCTGATGCCCTCCCGTTCAAGCCGCTCAGCCGCCTGCAGCGCGCGATCCACCATGGCAAGCGTGGCGATCACGGTGCAGTCGCTGCCCGGACGGACAATGCGCGCGCGCCCCGGCGCGATGCGATAGCGGGTTTCCGGAACAGGCTGTTCGGCGCCGAGGTAGAGCAGTTTGTGCTCCAGAAACACGACTGGTCCGTCTTGGGCAATCGCTGTCGCCATAAGGCCCTTGGCATCATAGGCGGAGGAAGGGGCATAGATCTGCAGGCCGGGGACATTGGCAAAAAGCATCTCCAGCGACTGGCAATGCTGCGCGGCAAGACGGATGCCAGCCCCTTGCGGACCCCGAAAGACAATCGGCACCTTGGCTTTGCCGCCCAGCATGAAACGCGCCTTGGCCGCCTGATTGACAATGGCGTCCATCATCAGCGTGACGAAATCCCAAAGCTGCGCCTCGACCACCACGCGTTTTCCGCGCATCGCCGCGCCCACGCCACAGGTCGAGATCACACCTTCGGAAATCGGCGTGTCGCGCACCCGCTCGGCCCCGAACCGGTCAAAGAGGCCGGGTGTCAGGCCAAAGATGCCGCCGGTCGCCCCCACATCTTCGCCTAGGATGATGACGTCTTCGTCCGCCTCCATCTCAAGCGCGAAAGCTTCGGTAATAGCCTGCGGATAGGTCAAAAGGCGCGTGCCGGGCGCGGGTTCGCGGGTGTCAAAGCGCGCCGGTGGTGTCACGTTGACCATGGCAAGCGCCATGTCCGGCTCACCTTGATCGGTGGCCCAGTCTATGGCTGCCTCGATCTCGGTTTCGACGTCTTGGACAAAGGCATCATAGGTCGATGCCTCCAACTCATCCGCCTGGACCAGCCAGTCGCGCAATCGAATGATCGGATCGCGGGTTTTCCAGGCCTCTTCTTCGTCGCTTGTGCGATAGGATGGCAGGTTGGCGCGCATCGAATGGTCGTCCCAGCGATAGGTCAGCGCTTCGATCAGGGTCGGCCCTTCGCCCGCCCGCGCCCGCAATGCGGCCCGTTCCACCGCGTCGAACACCGCGATCACATCGTTGCCGTCTATTCGGTCGTTCGGCACGCCATAAGCATCCCCCCGTGCGGCAATACTGGGGCCTGCGGTGACAGCTTCGGTCGCGGTGGTCAGGCCGTATTGATTGTTTTCACAAAAGAAGATCAGCGGCAGCTTCCAGACGGCCGCCAGGTTCATCGCTTCGTGAAAAATGCCTTCATTCGCTGCGCCATCCCCGAAAAAGGTGATCCCGATAGTGCCGGTCCCGTTCAATTGTTCCGCCAATGCCGCACCCGTGCCCAGGCCCATACCCGCTCCGACAATACCGTTGGCGCCGAGGATATTGAGATCGAAATCCGCGATATGCATCGACCCGCCAAGCCCCGCGCAATAGCCCGCGGATTTGCCTATGAGTTCGGCAAACATACGACCCAGGTCAGACCCTTTGGCGATCGTGTGGCCATGTCCACGGTGATGGGTCAGCAGGAAATCGTCTGGCGAAAGTGCAGCACAGGCCCCCGCTGCAATCGCCTCCTGACCGACGCTGGAATGGGCGGTCCCTTTGATCACGCCTTTTTGAAAAAGCTCTTTGGCGCGGGTCTCGAAGCGGCGGATGCGCAGCATCATCCTGAGCGCCGCGCGCTGTTCTTCGGGGCCCATACGGTTACCCGGTTTGGTTGGCTTCAGCGTGTCAAGGATATGCACGTTGCCCATTGCGATCACCCGTAAACCAATGACGGCAGCCAGAGCGACAGACCCGGCCACATGACAACGATGATCAAGGCCAGGATCTGCAGCCCGATAAACGGCCATTGCGCGGCAAAGATCTCGGTCAGTTCAAGACTGTCTCCGGCGGCGCCTTTGAGATAGAAACAGGCTGGTCCGAAAGGTGGCGTCAGATAGGCGATCTGCATCGACAGGTTGAAGACGATGCCAAACCAGATCGGATCGTAGCCCAGCTGCGTCAGCACCGGCAGGAAGATCGGCATGGTCAGAAACAGGATGCCGATCCAGTCGATGAAGAAGCCCAGCAGGATGAAAACGCCGATCATCACCGCAAGGATGATCGCGGGTTCCTGGCTGACTCCGGCCAGCATGTTCGATGCAAAGGTGATCCCGCCCATCAGGTTATAGACGCCGATCAACGCGTTGGTGCCGAAGACCAGCCAGAACACCATGCCGCAGGTACGCAGGGCCTGGATCAGAACATCGTTCAGCATCTTGAAGCTGAATTCATTGCGCACCCAGGCAGCCACAGCAGCACCGAAGGCCCCCAAGGCCGCACTTTCGGTGATCGAGGCAAAGCCCGCATAGATCGACACCAGCACACCGCCCGCCACGGCCATGGGCAGCGCGACGCCTTTGAAGAGCGCGAGTTTTTCCGTGAGTGGCATGTCGCGTTCTTCGGGCGGCAAGGGCGGTCCCAGGTCCGGGTTCAGCCCGCAGCGGATAAGGATATAGGCGACATAAAAGCTGGCCAGCATCAGGCCGGGCACCAGCGTGGCTAGGAACAGGTGAGAAATCGACACCTCGGCCGTCAGCCCATAGAAGATCAGGATAATCGACGGCGGGATCATTGTGCCAAGGCTGCCGCCTGCGGTGATGGTGCCAATCGCCAGCTTACGGTCATAGCCCAGCTTGAGCATCTGCGGCAGGGCGATCAGGCCCAGCAGAACGATCTCGCCCCCGATGATGCCCGTGGTTGCGCCTAGCAGAACCGCCACCCCCGTTGTGACCACGCCGATGCCCCCGCGCACCGATCCGGCCCAGACGTGGAAGGCCCGGTAGAGGTCACTTGCGACGCCCGATCTTTCCATGATGGAGGCCATGAGCACGAACATCGGCACAGCGATCAGGGAAAATGAACTGACGAATTCGGCCGTTCTGGTCGAGATCAGAAAGAACCCGGCGACGCCGAAATTTGCATATGCGAGCACAACTGCAATGACGCCTGACACAAACGCCACTGGGATGCCCAGCAATAGCAGGATCGACATTGCTGCCACGATCAGCATTG
Source organism: uncultured Paracoccaceae bacterium (assembly GCA_947503965.1). GTDB lineage: Bacteria > Pseudomonadota > Alphaproteobacteria > Rhodobacterales > Rhodobacteraceae > Yoonia. Next base: position 78,655 of record CANNFU010000010.1, on the reverse strand, counting down.
AAATGGTGCCGATATCCATCAAGATTGTGCCTTATCCGTGTTTGATGCCGTGCGACGCTGCCGGATCCAGGCAACGAGTTGTTGCAGCACGACGGCCAGAAACAGGATAGCCCCCAGAAACAGCGCAAACTTGACAAAGGCAGGGAGCGGTGTGTTCCACGAACTGCCTGATCGTTCAGGAAACCATGTTCCGTCCGGCATGAAGCGAAACAGTGATCGCTCGGCGATTTGCCAGCCGGAAAAGGTCATGGCGGCCAGATAGATCGTCCCGCAGATCAGAGCCAAGCCGTCCGCCGCCCATTTCAGGCGGGGTGACATCCGGTCGGTCAATACCGTGACGCGCATATGCGATCCGTCGATCATGCAATAGGCACCACCCAAGAGAAACGCGACCGCACCTAACAGGCTCGCAATCTCATGCGCCCAGAAGGTCGGCGCGCCGAATCCGTACCGCGCCACCGCTTCGTAGACCATCATGAGAACGATCACCGCAAAGCCATAAGCGGCTGTTTCAGCCAGCTTTCTGATCATCCAAGTCATTTGTCGAACCTGTTGGAGTCACTTGGCCGGAGCGGGCAGGGGAGATGCCCGCCCCGGGAACCGGTCATTCGTCAGAGAATGCCCAGCGAGGTCATGTACGCCTTGTGGCTGTCCACGATGGCCTGAGCGTCGTCGTTTCGGCTGCCCCAGTCATCCCAGACTTCGAGGAGCATGTTGCGGAACTTCTCGGCGTCGGCTTCGCCGAATTCGATGAATTCAACGTTCAGCTCGGATTTGGCCTTTTCGATCGCGGCAATTTCCTGTTCACCCAGCGTGGTCTCCAGCGTTGCGGACAAGGCCTTGCAGGCCACTTCGAACTTGACCTTGTTCTCGTCCGAAAGCGCGTTCCATTTCGCCATGGACACCGACATCTCGGTCACAGGCATCGAATGGCGGGCAAAGATCGAATAAGGCGCGTTCTGATACATGCCAAAAGCCATGTTCAACCCGACATTCGCCAGATCGGACGCATCCAGAACACCTGTTTCAAGTGCGCTGATTGCGTCGCCCGGTGTCAGGTTGACCAGCGAAGCTCCGGCGCGCGTCAGCAAGTCCGACGGCAGCCCGCCCGGCGCGCGGATCTTGATGCCCGCGAAATCATCGACACTTCGGATCGGCACGGTCGAGGGGATCTGTTCTTGCGGCCAATGGATCGGGCAGATCATGTGCATGGCGTATTTCGCATAAAGCGTGCGACCCAACTCCAATCCACCACCTTCCGTGAACCATTTGTCACGCACATCGGTGTTGGGATATGCAGATAGCGTATCACCCAGGACAGCAAACGCGGGATCCACACCGGCAAAGAACGTGGGGCCGGTATAGTGGCCGTCCAGCAATCCATTGCGCACCGCTTCCAGGGTTTCGGTTGGTCCAACAACCGCGCCGCTTGGGAACACCTGGATGTCGATGGCCCCGTCAGTATCCGTTTTCAGCTGGGCAGCCATCTCCTCGAAGGCTTTTGTTGTGGCAGCCGTGGCGCCCAGAAAGGTCTGCATCCGGAACGTTTCGGCAAAAGCCGGTCCGCTGACCAAGGCAAGTGCAGTGACCCCTGCAAGTAGATTCTTCAGTTTCATGGTTTCCTCCCTATGGAAAATATGCGGACTTCAGGCCGCGATTTTGACTTTTGGCATGTCGAGAATGGCGCGGGTTTCCGCGACCGTGGCAGGCTCGCGGCCCATGGCGCGGGCCTGGGCGGCGACCTTGGCGATCACCTCAGCATTGGTCATATGGCGCGCGCCGTCCATATAGGCGTAGTCGCCCAGCCCGATAGAGATATGACCGCCCTCGCGGATGATCTTTTCGGTCAACTCGAACAGGTCACCCTTGTAATTCACAACCGTCCAGACGCAGCGGAAATCCTTGGGCAGGAACATCGTATGGGCGTTCAGACCGTCTTCGGTGCACGGGTGACCCGCAAAGATAATCTCGTCCGTCATGCAGAAACAGATGTAGGCGGGATCGGTTAGCACGCCCATTTTCAGGAACTGCTCGATCTGGCGGGTGAAGCTGACATTCCAGCTGACCAGATAGGGTTTGAGCCCGTGATGTTTGATCCGCTCGGCAAAATGCATCAGCGTGCCGGTGGAGTTCTTGTAGATCAAATCGGTAGTGTCATAGGCGCCTGTTTCCGGGTTCCACCAGTCGACATTGACGCTGCCTGTATCCATGGGCGCGAAATCAGGCGTAGTATCCGTTGATTTCATCATTTCTTCGATGGCGGCAAAGCGGCCTGCAGCATCGGTGTCATTCGCGACATACCCCAGCGTCGGGTGGATCAGGATGTCGGATTGCGCGCGGATGCCGGCGTTGGTCTCAAGATAGAATTCGGAGGCATGTTCGGGCGCGCCATCAGCGGTGCGACCGTGGTAGTGAAAGACCGATGCCCCTTCATCATAGCAGGCCTTTGCATCCGCGATGATCTCATTTGGTAGAAAGGGGACGTGCGGATTACCCCGGCGCGTTGCCAGTTCATTCACCCGCGCCTCGATAATGATCTTGTCCATGCGTCCTCCTCCACCTTTGGCGGGAATTATAGCGAGAGGCACGCGGCGTGCATAGCGAAAGTTATAATAGTGTTGTCATCTCTCCAAAAGTGTATAACTTAGGACATATGACCGCCAATCACCCAAACACACCGAGCCGCCCCGATGTGGCCGACCTTCTGGCGGATCAGTTCCCCGGCCACACAATGCAGCGCATGCGCACGACTGACGGGGAATATCGTTATATTTACGTCAGTTCTGGCGTTCAGAAGACTTTTGGCCTCGACCCTGTGGAACTAATGAACTCGGCCGCTGTTGACCATGAGTGGATACATTCTGAAGACCGCGCGCGTTTTTTGGACGAATTGGAGCGGTCTGCCCGCGATCTGACCCCCCTGGACGCTGAAGTACGGGTCGAATCGCCGGGCGGTGGGTATCGCTGGGTGCGTTCTCTGGGGCAGCCCCGCAGGCAGGCAGATGGCGCGACAATCTGGGATGGTGTGGCTCTGGATGTCACAGACCGGCGCGAAGCCTTGAACGCACTTGAACGCGCCATGCATGAAGCCCGCCGAAGCGAAGTTGCCGAAGGACGGTTTGCCTATATCGCGGCGCAGGATTTGTCGGGACCTCTCGGCGCGTTGCGCGATTCCATAGCCAATCTTCAGTCTGCTGATGTTGCGGATGCAGATCGCCTAGCTCCGCTCATTTCCGACCTTGCAATGCGATTCAGCGATTTTGAAAAGGCGCTATCTGCCACAAAGGACCTTGTTGCTTCCAGTCAACCCGACTCCGCTACCACGTCGCCGGAGGCGGATTCGCGGCTGACGCACAGGCAACAGGAAATCCTGACGCTTATCCGGAACGGAGACTCAAACCGGATGATTGCAGGTGCCTTGGGCATCTCCGAGGGAACCGTCAAGTTGCACGTCAGCGCGATTCTGAAAAAGCTTAACGTGCGCAACAGAACAGAAGCGGCACGGGTCGGACCAAAACGGTAGTTTCCCGTTGGTGCAAGCAGACAAGGGTGAGCACCAGCGCTAGATGTCATCACCGAACCGGACCAAATGAACGCATGCCCTGATTGGCTGTTCCTTTCGCCTGCCCGATCTCGAAGGAATCAGCGCGCCAATAGGTGCGTTTACCCTTCCTCTTCGAACTGGCGGGTCGCGATTTCAAGGAACTGTCGCATGGTTGCAATCTCGGCGTTCGACATGTTTTCGGTCAGCATTTTGTCCCGCTCAACTGCCTCAGGCATGATGGCATCGTAGATGGCCCAGCCCCTTTCGGTCAGCTGCCAGTTCCACCGCTTGCGATCGGCGGGGTCAATGGCGCGACTGACCACGCTCTTGGTCTTGAGCGACCTGAGGTTCCTGGATACGCCCATCCGGTCCATGCCGATCCCCGTGGCCGTGTCCTGCCCTGAAGAGCCGGGCACTGCCGCAAGCCATGTGATGCAGCGCCACTCGGACAGGGTGATGTTATGGCGCGCGCCATGGTCGGTGTTGAAGGGGCGTGTGATAAGGTTGAGCAGGACGATCAGCCGGAAGGTCAGCGTTTCAGTCGCACGGCTGTCGCTGCGCGGCGGCGCGATCTGATCATCGTCTTCTTGGGTCATGTCAGTCCAGTCCCAGTAAAAGGCCTAGAACTGAGGTCAGTCCCGGCCACAGGACCACTGTTACCAACAAGGCGACCAGCGCCACAAGAAAGATGGCCGCCTCGCGCACGACCTCGATCACGGGGGCGGGGGCCTGTGCAGCGGTGACAAACAGCAGAATCCCCACCGGCGGCGTCACTAGCCCGATGGCAGACGCCATGATAAAAACGATCCCCAAATGCGTAATGTCAACGCCTGCAAGGATGGCAGCAGGGGCAATGACCGGGGCCACCACAATCAGCAGCGTGACGGGTTCAAGCACGGTGCCAAGCAGCAACAGGCCAAGGGCGATTAGGCCCAGGATAGCGGTTGGTCCAAGCGCCGTTTCGCTCAGGAATGCCGCCAGTTCTGTCGCAATTCCGACTCGCGCGGTGATCCAGACAAAGGCACCTGAAACGGCGACCACGATCAGTATTTTCGCACTTTGCAGTGCGGCATCGACCAATGCGGCCCAGAATTCCCCCAGTGTGGTTTCGCGGTAGACGACAAGGCTGACAAATGCCGCATAAAAGGCTGCAACCGCCCCGATCTCGGACACGGTGGCAAAGCCGCTGACCATGCCCCATATGACAATGACCGGCATCAGCAGCGCAAGGATGCTGCGCCGGAATGCCGTCCAGACGTTGCCCCAGCCCTGCCAGGGATGTGCATGATACCCCCGTCGCACCGCGATAAAGTAGGACGACACCAGCAAGAACACTCCCATCATCAGCCCCGGCACGACACCGGCGATGAAAAGCCGGGTCACATCAGCAGGCGTGAAGAGCGCGAAGATCACCATGGGGATGGACGGCGGGATCATCAGCCCGATTGTGGCTGAGGTTGCCGTGACCGCCGCCGCATAGGCCGGTGCATAGCCATCCCGCTTCATCGCCGGGACCATGACCGACCCGACAGCCGCCGCATCTGCCACGGCGGAGCCGGAGACCCCCGCAAAGACCATGCTTGCGGTGATGTTGGCATGGGCGAGCCCGCCCCTTATGTGTGCGACGAGGGACCGGGCCAGATCCAACAGCCGCGCGCTCATCCCGCCTGCGTTCATGATCGCCCCGGCGGCGAAAAAATAGACGATGGCGGTAAAGGCCTGATTGTCCAGCCCGCGCATGAAGGTTTGTGCGACCACGTCCGGCTTCATCACAGGAGCCCAAAGCCAAGCAAATGCTGCCGCAGCGAGACCCATCGCAAGAAACACCGGCACACGGCAGACCAGCAGCACCAGCATGACCGCGATAGTGACGCCAACCTCAAGCACGCGCGCGACCCGCGAAGAGGTTCACCAGTGCTGCGACCGACAACAGGGTACTTCCCGCGACCATGGGCCAAAATTTGACGGCCGCGGATGTGCCAAGCGCGGGCAGGTCAATAAACCTGAAGGCTGCCATCGCTTGAGAGGTATAAACCAGCAGGACGATACCGCAGGCCAGCGCAAGCAGGTCAAGCACTCGGTTCAGCCAGCGGGATCCACTAATACCAGCGGGCAGGATATCGACCGACAGATGCGTGCGCTGCAGCCACAACAGGGGCGCACCCAACCAACCAAGAGAGAACATCATCAGCGTGGACACCTCGCGCGCCCAGATCACACCGGTCAACAGAAAATAGCGCAGGAAAACCTGCGCTATTTCCAGGCAGATCATGGCGACAAGGAGAACCGTCACGATCGTCGTCAGCCCGGCGACAAGGGCCTTGCGCACCATCAGCAGCGTCATCGGTCGGGAGATCCCTTAGAGGCCGCTGATGGTGTCATAAAGCCCTTCGGGCCAGGCTTTGCCGTCCATGCCACTGACCATCTGGGTCACGGACGCGCGGAAGGCATCCATATCGGGTTCGGTCACCGTCACGCCCAATTCAGCCAGTTTCGCAAAGGCGTCAGCCATCATCTGATGGTGGAGCGCACGGCCTTCCTGTCCTGCTGCCGCTGCTGCCTCTTTCAGCCAACCCTGTTGCTCAGCGCTGAGCGCGTTCCAGCGGTCGGGAGACATCCACAGACCGATGCCCGAATGGATGTAGTCGATGGGCGCGAAGAACTTGTTTGCTTCGGCATAGCCACCGCCGACAAAGTCGATGATCCCGTTGTCCTGCCCGTCGACGACACCGCTTTTCAGCGAGATCAGCAACTCGGCCGCACCGATAGGCGTTGGCGCGGCCCCCCAGTTCTCGAAGGTGGAGATGATGAAGGGATGCTGCGGCGTGCGGATTTTCAACCCTTGAAGGTCGGCGGGCGTGGTCACTGGTGTCTTGGCCGTTGTCACCACGCGCGGTGGGCGGTCGCCCACGTAGCCGAGGTAGACAACGCCAGTTTGGCTTTCCACGTCGGCCATCATGCCGGTAAACACATCGCTTTCAATGTAACGGCGGAAATGGTCCTGATCGACAAAAAGGTAGGGCGCGAAAAGCACGAGAAACGGCCGCGCTTCCTGCATCGCGATAATCGCACCAATGTCGATCAGGTGCAGGTCCAGACTGTTTGAGCGGGTTTGCGCCCAGAGTTCGGCCAGCCCGCCAAGAGCACCGCCGGGCACGACGTCAACGCCCATGGTTCCACCAGACAGTTCTGAAAGATTTTCCGAAAAACGGATCGCCGCGTCCTGATACGTTGTTTGCGGCGGCGCGATGTGGCCCAGGGTCAGCGTGACCTCCTGCGCTGAAACGATGCTCGCCCAGCCTGAAAGGCCCAACGCGCAGACTGCGGCAAGGTTACGAAGTGATTTCATTTCATCCTCCCAGGTGTGGTCCGATGTGGTCCCGAACTCGGTTGCTCTTGACAGATCGCTAATTGTAACGAACGTTACTATTGACTCGTTTTGGAAAGCAACGGTTTTGTTTGGGGAGGATCATCGTCATGGCTGAGGGAGAGACTGTTCGGCTGTCACCCGTGCAACGACAAACCGCAAAGTTCCTGTCCCGCAGCCTTGCCGAGACGGCACAGGTCACGATCTTCGGCGAGATCGACGTGACCGCGATGATTGCCCTGCGCCAGCGCATGAAAAGCGACGGTGCCGCGCCCAGCGTGACGCATTTCATCATCGCAGCACTTGCGAGGACATTGCGTAGGCACCCGCAGTTCAATGCGGCCTTCGATGGCACCAGCCTGACACTTCAGCCTCAGGTCGATCTCGGCTTCGCGGTGTCGCTGAGCAATGGCGACCTGGTGTCGCCCGTGCTGCATGGGGTGGGGCGGATGGGGCTGGCACAAATCGGGCAGTCAGCGCGTGCGCTGGCCGAGAAGGCGCAGTCAGGGCTGCTTGAACTCGCCGATCTCAAAGGCGCGGGGTTCACATTTTCCAGCGTGGGAACGACAGCAACGGCGAAGTTCGCCACGCCCGTCGTGCCCATCCCGCAGGTCGCGATCCTTGCTGCGATGGCGATCCGTGAACAGGCGGTCATCCGCGACGGGCGGGTCGAGATTGCGCCGGTGCTGCCCGTCAGCCTGAGCTTCGATCACCGGGCGCTGAACGGGGCCGCGGCGAACGACTTCTTGCAGACGCTGGCGGACGTCCTGTCCGAACCGGAGACATTTGAGAGCCCCGTCGAGGGGATGGGAGGAGAGACGTGAAAGACATCGTGATGCCCGAGGTGGGCGAGGGAGTGACGGAGGCAACCCTTGTCGAATGGCTGGTTCAGCCGGGAGAAGCCTTCGAAAGTGGCGCGGTTCTGGTCGAAATCATGACCGACAAGGTAAGCATGGAGATCGAAGCCGAAGAAGCCGGCACCCTGTCCGAAATCCTGATCCCGGCGGACGAGGAAGTGCGCATCGGCGCGCTTCTGGGCCGCTATGAACCGTCGTGAGGAGGGGCAGATGACAAAATCGAATCAAACGCCGCAGGAGCTCTATTACCTGATGGTCCAGACCCGGACGCTTGATCGCGTGATCGGCGCGCATGACGGCCACTGGCACGGGCTGGAAGGCGAGGAGGCGACCATCGCGGGCATCTACCACGGTCTGCAGAAGGGCGACGTGATCGCCCCGCACTATCGGGGCGCTGTCTCGGCGGCCCTGGCCAAGGGCGCGGACCTCAAGACGCTGATGGCGGGGTGCCTCGGGAGATCCACGGCCTATCACAAGGGGCGGCATCGGTCCGACATTTGCGGGCCGCCCGAACTGGGGCTGATCGGGCTTTATGCCGGTTCGCTCGGCCCGCCCTTGGGCTATGCTGCGGGGGCGGCTCTAGCGGCCAAGCTGGACGGGCGCGACGACATCGCGCTCGGGGTCTTCGGCGACGGCACGTCAAGCCGGGGGGATTGTCACGAGGCGATGAACATGGCGGCGGTACTGAGACTGCCGATGGTGTTCGTATGCCAGAACAACCAGATCGCGATTTCAACCGAATTGTCCGCCGGGGTTGCGGGCTCGATCACCGCGCGAGGGGCCTCTTTCGGGATGCCGAGCGCGGAGGTGGACGGCAACGACGTGATCGCCGTCAAGAATGCCATGGACGAGGCCACGGCACGGGCGCGCCGGGGTGACGGTCCATCGCTCATCGAATGCAAATCCTATCGCGTGGCAGGGCATTTCTATTCCGACGCCGAAGACTACCGCGACCGCGAGGAGATCGAGCGCTGGCGTGCCAAGGAACCGATCGCGCGCTTCCGCGCCTATCTGATCGCGGAGGGCATCCAGACCGAAGAAGACCTTGACCGCATCGACGCGGCCCTGACGGAGGAGGTGGACACAGCTTTCAAAATGGCGCTCGAAGATCCGGTGCCCGAGGCGGCGCTGCTTGCGCCCGATGATGTGTACGCGGAGGCACGACCATGACACGGATGACATTTCAACAGGCCACGGTAGCCGCCATTGCCGACGAAATGCGCGCCGACCGAGATGTCTTCGTCATGGGCGAGGATATCGGCCGCTTTGGCGGGCCTCTCAGGTCCAATGCCGGTCTCTTCGAGGAGTTTGGAGCCGAAGGCCGGGTGATCGACACGCCGATTTCCGAAGGCACCTTTGTCGGCGTTGGCGTCGGGGCGGCGATGTACGGCAAACGGCCCGTGGTCGATCTGATGTTCCTGGAGTTCCTGGCGCTGGTCATGCAGCAGTTTCTGGATGCCGGGGCCATGCACTACTATTCCGGCGGCACGCAGCGGGTGCCGCTGGTGGTGCGCGCCAAGTTCGGCGTCGGGCCGTTTCATGGGCATGCCTACGACCACCACAGCTGGCTGATGAACATGCCGGGGGTCAAGATCGTCGCCCCGTCCAATCCGGACGATGCCTATGCTCTGATGCGCGCGGCGATCCGCGACGACAATCCGGTGCTGTTTCTGGAGCATATGGCGCTCTATCACGCGGGCAAGGCGGAGGTGGACGACGACACGCCCTTGTCATTGGGCAAGGCCAGCATTGCACGGGAGGGGACGGATCTGAGCATCTATGCCTCCGCACTCATGACGAAGCGGGCGCTTGCTGCGGCCAAGGTGCTGGCGGAAGATGGCATCTCGGCCGAGGTGGTCGACCTGCGCACGATCTCTCCTCTGGATGAGGCAACGATCTTGACGTCGGCCCGGAAAACCGGGCGCGCGCTGGTCCTGTCGGAAGCCATCGGGCGTGGCAGTTCGTCCAACGACGTGGCGGCCCTTTTGGCCGAACAGGCGTTCGGGGATCTGAAAGCGCCCATCAGGCGTCTGGCACCCCCAAACATCCCAACACCTTTCGCGCGGGAACTGGAAAGAGAATATCTGCCAAGCGAGGACCGCATCGTCTCTGCGGCAAAGGATCTGATGGGTTAGGGCAATCACTGACTTGGCTGAAGATTGCAACTTCAGCCAACCACGCTGGCCGTTCAGCTCGTAGGAAACGGCACCTACAGCAGAGCCCCAACGGATGATGCCTTGAGATTGATCGGCAACCTCTGCTGGTGCGCACAGCCATGCCAAGAAACGTACAAGAGTAGTTCGGTCTAATTTGTGTCGGCGATTTTCTACGCAGACCTGAGCAATGAGGGGCTAGTGTGGCCGCGGCAGACGTCAAGGTCATGTTTGATAGTTGCCTTTTTTGCGATCAGCTTGGGATAGCAACCATTGATCAACACTAGTATCGGCCAATTTGCCGACTCTGATGCACCAACAGCGATTGCCGAAGGTTTAACCCGGGGGAATCCTGGACGCGTCGCCGTTTGTTTCTCGGCTAAGCATAGCGGGGATGCAGGGGCATCTTTGAGGTTGCGATATTCATGTGCCTGCTTGAATTGACTGCACGTCCATGGATTGCAGCCGCGCGCGCTGTCACTCACGGCTTAGATAGGGCCCGCCAATTTGATAACCGATTTCAATGTCAAACGGTGAAGCATCGAAGTTGTTACACAGCCGAGCCTTGCGAGATGGGCTGATGGCTTGGACCATGCGTTAGGTCAGCTTCAATTGTTTGCCTTCCAAATTTGCCCATCTGTTTGCCTGTCATCTTGGCAGGGCATTTACACAAAAGGCCTGTGCGGAACGCTACTTTTCTCGCAGCAATTCTTTCGCCACAGCCTTTGCATTGAGACGCATGAAATCAGCAATCGGCGCAACAGGCTCCTGACCGGGATGTAGCAGTTCGAACTCCTCGGCGACTTCGGTCGCTTCTTCATCCGTAAATACACCATCTTCGATACGAACGCGAACGAGGCCATGCATATCCGTGATCCATACAGCCTGTTCTTCCGCCAGTTTGGAAAGAGGCGCTTGGGCGCCGTGACCCGGGTACGCAGTTGTTTGATCGCGCCCATATTTCTGGGTGACGTAATCCAGTTGGCCGAGCCACTGAGTTGTGCGTTGCTCGAGCAGAAAGCCTTTCTTGTCATTATCCGTTAAGTCACCCACGAAGACTGCGCCGTTCTGCTGATCGTAGAAGAGCGTCATGGCGATGGACTCGCCCGCTCCGATATCGTCAACCGTGAGCGCAATATCTCCAAAGCGTAGAACTTCCCCATCGACCACAACCCGCGTGACTGCGGCAAGCTGCGTTGGATAAGCGTCGCCATTCACGCGGCGCGCGAAGGCAAACATCCCAAGGCTATCGCTTTGCATCTCATCGGCGGTGGCTTGGAGCGCAACGACTGGGGTGTCGGGAAAGGCTTGCAGTATAGATGGGATCCCTCCGACATGGTCTGGATGCGGATGTGTGATGAGGATGGCGAGAAGCGGCTTGCCTGTCGCTTCGATGCGCGCCGCCAAGTCCTGACCGGCTTGAATGGTTCGCTGGCCATCGATCAAAACAACGCCGTCCTCGCCTTCGAGTATCCATGTATTCACGCTGCCGGGTCCCGGCTCGTGAAACCTCTCGATCTCATACGCCCATGCGGGGATGGCCAGCGTCATGATCAATGTGACTGTTCCGACGAAGCGGGCTACGAATGGCAAGGTGTTCATGGTCTACGTCCTTTCGAAAATGTTTCGGGGGGCCGCACGCGATGCATCAGACATCCATCGTGGTAGGGCCGATAAGAGTTTGTGGTAATTCGGTGGGTCGTGGTGCCGTCTGTCGAGCCTTCTTCCGCCCTGCGCCAATCCAGTGAGCCACACGCGGTTCGCTCTCCTCTTGCAGGGTCGCACGAAGCATTTGCTCCAACTCAACCGCTTCGGCTGACTGACGGTTGCGTTGTCGCAGGTGGTCGTCCCATGTTGCCACCAGGTTCACTTCCATGAAGCGCCTTGGCTCACCGCCGTGTTCGAACAAGTCCCAAGTCACTGTCCCGCTGGCACGGCGCGTGCTTGCGATGCGGCATATAATTTCGTGGAATCGGTCCTCCATGCCTTGCCGAACAGCATATCGCACTGTCACTAGGATCGGGCCGTCAGTAGGGTCGATGTCGGCATTGATGTTGGGTTCTGGCCAAACGGCGGCTCGGGTCGTGCTTGACGGCGCTTTGGCTTTCGGCATGGGCCACGCAAACGTTACGGCGGTTCCGACAAGCTGCAAAACGCCGGCTGAGACAAGAGCTGCGGTGAGGTCGATTGTATCGGCCAACGCGCCCCAGAGCAGGCTTCCCGCGCCCATACCGACAGCGAAAACCATCATGAACAAAGAGGTCGCGCGGCCTCTGATCCAACCAGGAACCGCGACCTGCACCCCCGCCGTTAGCAGCGCCATGCAGATCATCCAGCCCATTCCAGCCAAGATCATGGCGGGAACCGCTAAAGCAGGCGCGAGTGCGAGGAGGCCAATCGCAGCGCCGAGGAATACGCCAGCCATCCCGACCAGATGCGCATCATCGGCCCGCTTACGCATGGCCGCCAGCGTAACACCAGCGATGAGCGAGCCGATCCCGACAGCGGCCAGAAGCAAACCATACACTTCAGGCCCAGCTTGCGGGTCGCGCCGGGCGACCAGTGGCAAAAGCGCCCAAAGCGCGCTCGCCGGAACGGAAAAGAGGGCTGTACGCACGAGCAGGCTGCGCAGGCTGGGTGCGTTGCGGGCATAGCGCAGGCCGGCACGCAGCGCCGCCAAAGCCCGTTCGCGTCCGATCTGGAGTTCTCCCAGAGCAGCTTGCGCGCTCGCAGCTTTCGCAAAGAAGAGTACGCCAACGACACCAGCGAAGCTTACCGCGTTGAGCAGGAAAACCGCGCCCGGACCTATCGCAGCGACCAGGACGCCGCCGAGCGCTGGACCAACGGCGCGGGCGAGGTTGAAGGAGATGCCGTTGAGAACGAGCGCCTGCGTTAAATCATCCTCGCCGACAATGTCAGCAATCATGGCTTGAAAGGTGGGCAGCGAAAATGCGGCAGCAGCCGCTAGCGCGAAGGTCAGCCCCAAGAGAAGGGTCGGCGTCATCGCGCCCGATATCGTCACCAGGCCGAGCACGACCGTGACCAGCAGCATCGCGATCTGAGCGCCGAGCAGGAGCCGCCGCCGGTCATAGAGGTCCGCCATCACTCCGGCGGGCAAAACCAGGAGCGCCATTGCTGCCATCGCAGCAGATTGCACGAGTGCGACAAGAGTGGCACTCGGCGTAAGTTCGGTCATGAGCCAGGCGCGCCCGACATCTTGAACCCAGGTTCCAAAATTCGAGACCGTGGTGGCGATGAAGAGGGCCAAAAAGAGGCGGTTGCGCAGCGGAGCGAGCGCTGAACCCGTCTCGCGTTCCGTAGGCTCTAATTCGGTCGGTGTATGAGACCCGGTGCCGACCGGCGACGCTTCGTCCGCACTTGCTTGATCGGCTTCGCCAGGCATTCTACGGGGTCCGCGCTGCAGCTACAGCGAAGGTGTTCTCGAAGAACTGACCGCCCGCAATCCGCCCACCCTTCATATCGAAGCGGGCGCACCAATCGCTGTCGGCAAGCTTGCCCGTTTTCTTATGACGGAACAGGAAATGCCCTTCGACGTAGACCCGCTCTCCCGCTTCGGCGAAGGAATGCGGCGTGAATTCCTCGACCTCGAACTCACCGAAGAGCTTGCTGTATAGTTCGGCGTAACCTTCTTCACCTTCATGGACGTATCCGGCCCAGGGGATTGCGGCGCGCAACTCATCGTTCCCAGCAGAGCCCGTAACGAAGCGAAAGTCGTCGTGACCGTAAAGCCGGAACCCTTCATCCGCTCTGCCAGCATATTGCAGTTCGAAGAAATGCCGGACCTTCTCAACATTTGATTGCTCACTGCCGCTCATTGGTCCGTTTCCATGTGATGCCGGACTAGTGCCCAGTCACGTCCAGTCCGGCCAGTCCCTGCAAGGTTGATCCAGATCATCGCGAAGGCCTCAAGCAGGTGGGATTGCCGTATGGAGCCGAGGTATTGTGGATCGAAGCCAGCATCACTGATGACCTGCTCGGCGATGCTGCGGCTTTCGCCATCAGGGCCGGCAATGAGCATGAAGGGCTTGGCTCCGCCGAAGGAGTCTGGCTCGGCCAGCACCTCGACGCCCACCTGATTGAAGCTCTTATAGACATCGGCTGCCTCAGCCCAGGTAGCGATATTCTCACCTGCAGACTGTCCCGGCTTCAAAGCAATGCGCGGACCCTCGTCGCCCATGTCGACGGCGTTGGTTGCATCGATGAGAACCTTGCCGGTCAGATCGCCCGCCGCCGCGATGACCGGCTCGGCTGCGGAGTACGGGACCGCAAGAAGTACGACAGCTGCATCCGATACGGCATCAGCGAACGACATCTCGCCATTCTTCGGTGCACGCACGCCATAGACGACCTCGTGTCCGGCTGCGGCAAGTATGCCGCCAATGCCTCGTCCGACGCCGCCAGCGCCCAAAACTGCAATCTTCATGATGCTACCTCCGTTTGGAATTCTTGCGCGAAATCCCCGGCGAAGTCTCTGAATGATCGTGCAGGACGACCGGTCAAACGTTTCACACTGTCGCTGACTGTGCCCAGTTCTCCCGCCTTCAGCTCGGCGTCGAGTTCGAGCTCGGCGTCGGCATAGGCTTCGCTCTGTCCAAAGGAGAGCAGTCGCCGCTTGTGCTCTTGAGGCGTAATATCCTCATGGTGTATCGAGCGACCTAGAACGTCAGATAAAACGTCGGCTTGCTGCTGGAACGACAGGGCCTCCGGGCCAGTCAAGAGATAGGCCTGACCGTCATGGCCGTCTTCGGACAACACGGCCGCCGCACAGGCGGCGATATCGCGCGTGTCGATAACGCTGACATTCGCGTCGCCCACTGGTAGGCCGAATACGCCGTCCGACTTAATCGGGTCAGTAAACCAGAAGAGATTCTGCATGAACACGTTCGGTCGCAAGAACGTCCAGGCCAGACCAGACGCGCGGATTGCCTCCTCGACCGGCCTGTGCCAGTGGCCAAAACCGAAAGTCGGTTCGTGGTCGGCGGCGATGACAGAAAATTTTACAATCCGTTCGATGCCTGCATGCTTTGCGGCCTGAACCGCCGCCAGCTCCCGGTCCGGCAGGGACGGATCGGCCGAAGAAATGAGCATAAGCGTCTGCGCGCCGCGCATGGCTGGTGCGAGCGTCTCTGGTGCGTCAAAGTCTCCCTGAACCAATTCGACAGCGGCAGGTAACCGACCGCGAGCCCGTTCGGGGTCACGAACCATACCCCGAACCGATGCTCCGCGCTCGTGCAGAAGGCGGACAATCTCCGATCCATTGCCTCCAGTGGCTCCAGTTACGACAATCATTGTCCCGTCTCCTTGTCAGTCTCAATCGCGGTGAGCGGCAAACGCACCAGCGTGGCCGCTCCAGTGCCGCCTATGAACACGCCGCCCGTCCCCAATGCATAAAGAGTAGTGCCGCCCGGCGTAAGTTCGACCGCCGTTGCCCCATCGACATGTTCATCGAGCACTCGCTCCACGCTGCCATCGCGCGCGCGGACCAGTACCACATCGGTATGCGGCGCGAAGAACAACCTTCCGTCGGCAGCATATTTGAAATCGTCAATGCCGGGCAAACTTGTGACACTTTCTAGATCGCCCGAAGGAGCGTTATCCGCGCCTATACCGATCCGGCTGAGTGATGCATCGGCGGAATTCGCAAGGTAAAGAGCACCGTTATGGATCTGAATGCCATTGAGCCCGAAACCCGCCGGATCTTCTGGTGCCAGGCTCGGGTCCTCGAACCAAACTGAAGCATCGCCAGATACGAGATTGACTCGCCACACCCGACCCGTTGCAGAGTCACCCAGAAGGGCAACAGTCTGGGACAATAGGGCCATGCCATTAAGGGCTGCGGTTTGTGGCAGTTCGATGGTTTCGCGGATCTCGCCATCATATGCGACGGTCATAACCACGTTGCCAAGACCATCTGCGGTAGGTGCCGCCATCGACCCGCGATGCGCGAGCACAACGAAATCGCTGTCCCGAGCGACGACATTCATCGCATGCGCTCCGAGATCAATCGGCGTCTGCAAGCCGTCACCCGGGCGCCAGATCTCGAGGCGCATCGCGGTGTAATTGGTGAAGACCACGTCGCCATTCGGTGCGATCTCGAGATTCTCGAGGAAAGTTCCGGGTGCGAAACGAGCGACCACCTCGGCATTTGCGACTGGCTCGACTGGGGTTTCCGCCTCAGTAGCGCTGCCCGAGCAGGCTATTAGGAATGCTGCCGCAGTCATGCAGCCCGCCGCCCGTCGCCAACCAGTCACCCATCGCGCAGTGATTATACCAGAACTCATCCGACCATTCCTTCGATTTCGGAACCATCCACGGCATGCATCAGCCGCGGCCAGACAAGCCACTGCCACCACGTATGCGCCATCGCGAAGAGGCTTCCGTGGTGCTCGCTTCCGTCCGCAATACGCTCATCAGCCGGGTCCGTGGGCAGCACCAGAATGTGTGCGTTTGTCTCTTCGATCGCGCGAACATGTAGGTCAGGATGAAATGTACCGCCCATCTCGGCCTCGAGCGTTTCCCGCGGCGCTGATAAAAGAGCAGCCCGCCACTCGGGGTCCGTCCAGCTTCGCCCAATGATCTGGACGTTGAGCGCGCCAAGGAAGGGGTCGACCACCTCGCCGTGCTCGCGGCGCATCCACCAGTAAAAGCTGTGCGCAAGCATCCACCAGTCGGAAATCTGCTCATAGCGATACCAGAGCTCAGCTTTGGGCGGGATGCGCGGAACAACGAAGATGAATTCGTCAGCCGCCTTGTCAACGATCCGAAGGTCTATGCCTTCAGGTTCTGGCAGCCCCGTCAGCTCGAAATAGGTCTTCGGGCGCTCGACCAGCTTCTGCCGAAGCGCGGCATCCTTCCACATGAGATGGCCCAGCTCGGCCGCGACAGACTCGCGGTAAGGACCGAAGGGGCGAACATCAATGCCGCTCCAAGTGCTCTTGGTTTGCAGTTGTTGGGTCATGTCAATTCAGTTCCTTTTTCAATTGCGGCCGATTGCACCATCGCCTCAACCACATCATCTCCGGCTAGGGCGCAGGTAGCGACGGCACTGATACCTGCGGCTTACGTACTGTTCTCCGGCACGGTCCGCGGCGCCGCGCCAGGAGCCCCATTGTCGATTGTCCAGGATCCCGCCGTCCGAAAGGCATTTGCGATGGCGAAGGTGTCCTCGTAGAAGTGATAGGATGCGATCTTTCCCTCACGCACCACGGCATGCATGGCGAAGTCGCTATCAGCGGCGTGTCCGGTGGATTTCGCCACAAAGCGGAGCGTGCCGAACACCGCGACCTGCTCGCCGTCGACGATAAACGTGTGATCATCGAAGCCGCGGATTTCGAAATTCGCGTTCAAGAGCTCTTGGAAGGTGATGATCTCGGCGACACCAGTCCATGTCCCGGCCCAGGGAATGGCTTGTTTGGTTTCGGGCGACATCTGCTCGCTGGCGAAGTTCAGATAGACCGCATCTTCCGTGAAGAGGTCGGGAATGAGGTCGCGCCAGTTGGCCTCGCGAAAGCTGGCATAGTACGCACGTACGGTCGCTTCGGGGGAGCGTGTCATCTTGTGATCCTCTTCATATCCGTCTGCTTCTGTTGCGGGCTCCTGAAGGCTGGTCGCATCACCACGGCAGCGCGCCCTGCCTGTTGCGAAAACTTCCATCCGGCGCGTCGACAACGCCGGTCGCAATGCCGAGCGCGAGGTCTGCCGCATCCTCAGGCGTATTGGGAGCATCCGGCCCGCCAATGTCGGTCTGCGTCCAACCAGGGCACATGGCGTGTACGGTAATAGACGTGTCTTTCAGTGCTTTTGAAAGCAACGCGGTGACGCCGTTCAACGCCATCTTCGACAAGCGGTACGAGCCCGCCTTCATCAGTGCATAGTCGTTTTCAGGATCGAGGGTCGCGGCGATCGACCCAGCTTCGGAAGAGACGTTGATGATGCTGGCGCCATCCTTCGATGCTCCCAGCAGAGGCAGCAAGGCCCGCGATACGCGCAAGGGGCCAATCGCGTTGATCGCAAGAGAGGCTTCTATATCCTCATAAGACGCGGCAATAATGTCGTGCTCCTGGCCAACATTTATTCCCGCATTGTTGATCAGAACGGATATGCTCGAATGGGCCTTGGCGAGCGCATCTGCCGCAGCGTCTATTGATGCGGGGGCAGTCACATCGAGCGGCATGGCTTCAGCGCTACCGCCCTTCGCCGCTATAGCTTCCCGGACCTCTTCGGCTTGCGCCGCGTCGCGCGCACCGATCACGACGTGGTAGCCCGCATCGGCGAACCGGAGCGCGGTGGCGCGGCCGATGCCGCGATTAGCGCCGGTGATGACTGCGACCTTCGCCTCGCTCATGATGTGGCCTCCGCGATGGAGGGCAGCCAGATGGATTTGGTCTGGGTGTAATTCTCCAGCGCCTGTCGTCCGCACTCGCGGCCAAAGCCGGATTGCTTGACGCCGCCGAAAGGTACGGAAACGTCGAAATAATTGTAACTGTTGATCCAGCAAGTGCCGGCTTTAAGGGCGTTCGCGACGCGTAGGGCCTTGGCCATGTCCGTCGTCTGCACGCCCGAGGCGAGACCGAACGTGGTATCATTGGCGATGCGGATCGCTTCGGCCTCGTCATCGAAAGGAATGACAGTCAGGACCGGCCCGAAGATTTCCTCTTGAGCGATGGCCATGTCGTTTGTGCCAAGAAAAATCGTCGGTTGGTGAAACCAGCCTTTGCCGCCCAATCCTTCAGGCTCTGCCCGCTCGCCGCCATAGCGCAGGTCAGCACCGGCCTCGCGGCCCTTGCGGACGTAGCTCTCAACCTTCTTCAACTGACCTTCATCCGCCATCGGGCCGAGGAATGTCGCGGCATTAAGCGGATCGCCGATGACGAGTGCACTCGCAGCCGCGACCAGTGCCGCCAAAACCTCTTCGAGAGCCGAGCGTTCCACCAGAAGACGCGATCCCGCAGTGCAAATTTCGCCCTTGTTGTAGAAGATGCCAAAGATGGCGCTTTGTATCGCGCTATTCATGTCCGCATCGGCGAAGATGATATGGGCCGACTTGCCGCCCAGTTCCATCGTCACCTTCTTCACCGTGTCGGCGCTCTTCGCGATGATCCCTTTCCCTACACCGGTTGAGCCAGTGAAGGCGATCTTGTCGACATCAGAGTGTGTCACCAGCGTGTCGCCAATCTCCGATCCGGGTCCGGTCACGAGGTTGTAGACCCCTGCGGGCACGCCCGCTTCTTCGAACGCCATGGCGAGGCGCACGGCAGAAAGCGGCGTGGCCGAGGCGGGCTTGTGGACGATCGTGTTCCCGGCCGCCATGGCTGGCGCGATCTTGGTCGCCGAGAGCAGCAACGGGAAATTGAAAGGTGTGATTGCCGCCACAACGCCGACCGGCTCGCGCACGGACATGACCTGACGTGCGGCATAGTCGGGGGGCGGTGAGACGGTGCGCGCGTCACCATCCGGATCAGCTGCCGCTGCGCCAAAGAAACGGAACAAATCCGCGAGGAGGACGGCATCGATGCTACGGGCGAACTGGATGGGCTTGCCCATATCGAGCGTCTCGCACCGCGCGAACTCGTCAGCACGGCGCTCGACGATATCGGCGACCGTCATCATCAGACCTTGACGCTCCGGCGCTGGCATGCGGGCCCATTCTGCATCGTCGGCGCGTCGCCGCGCCGCTGCGATGGCCGCTTCAACATCATCCTTGCCTCCCTTGGCGACAGTGGTGATGACAGACTCGGTCGTCGGGTCGACTGTTTCCATTCGATCACCTGAGGCACTCTCGCGCCAAGTGCCGTCGATATAGAGCTGACAGTCCTCGACGGGAGACGTTCGGGTGTCGGTTGCGCAAGCTGTTTCAATTTGCATGGTCAGTCGTCCTCCATCGCACGACCGATATGCGGTCGCTTAGGAAGCTTAGCGGATGGGATCGGTTGCGCTTTCTACACTTCAGACGCGCTTTTGCATAATCCGAACGAAACGTCGCTCAGGCTCAGAGAAGGCGATCGCTGCGGCGCGCGAATGCCGGTGTGACGCCAAATGCTTCTTTGAAACATCGTGTCAGGTGGCCTTGGTTGGCGAAGCCACAGCGATACGCGACCTCGGCGATCGAAATACGTGTTGTGAGCAACATCTCCTTTGCCCGTTCGCAACGGCGGCGGGTGACGTAGGTCCAGACTGGCTCACCCACCGTTGCCTTGAACGTGCGGGAAAAGTGGCCCGGCGACAGGCAGGCGATAGCAGCCAGGTCGGCGATGGTCAGCGCCTCTCCGTAGTGCGCTTCGATGTAATCGATCACCCGAGTGATGCGCTCATCCTCCGGGCGCGCGCCACCCAATGGTGCGAGACTACCAGCTCCGGAAAGTTCGGCAAGAAGCTGCAGCGTCAGACCGTCAAGGAGGAGATGATTGGCTTGCAAGGGATCCTGCAGAACCTGCCACATTCGATCCATCAGCCGAGACGTCGAGATTGGCGCAGCTCTGACACGCCCGATCCAATGACCGAAATTTGATCCATCTGGCGTTATGCCCGCGCTTTCCATTTCTTCGGTTAGGGAGGTGACCGGAAGCGCCATGGACATAATCGAATGGGGGTGGTTCACCCGTGTCCGAAATACGGTGTTCGCCGGGTAGATCGTAAACCCAGTGGAAGATTTTTCGTTGATTTTCAAACCGTCGCCGGAATCGATTAACACGTCTTTCAAAGCGTTATCGCCACGACAGAACACGATCTCAGGTACAGGCGAATCGATAAAATCGATTGGTCCCTGATTGACCTTGACGATGCTAACGCCAAACGATCCACCGGCGCGGTGGTCCTGCGGAAAAGCTGAATAGGCCGAACCAAGATAAAAGTCGGCGTAGGTCGAGAAGCTTTGGTCCGGATCGGCTGCGTGCTGAGGAACACTCATCGCTGCGGCAATCCATCACGACGGTACCGCAGCTCGAACAAAATACAGAGAGATGTGGTCGAATTGCCGCTCGACCATCGAGCATGCCCGCCAAAGTGACAAGAACCTGTTCTTATCACTGCGGTGACCTTTAAAGGCAGACCAAGTATCCATGTCAGTGTTGTCAGAGCCATAATGGGATCAGTGTACCGTATGCGAACGGTTCTACCAAACTCGTTCTAACACTGGCTTTTGTGCGATCCGCGCGAAGTTTTGCAGCAATTGACCGCATGATGCGATCAACCAGACAAACCGCACTGAAATCTGTCGTTGTCCCGCGTAAGCCGCGCGTAAGCGCAAATCCAACGAAATGCCAAAATCTCAAGCTATTGTTGAGTAATCTCTTACGCACAGCACATTCTGATTTCACAAGACCCGGCTACCACCTTCGGAGGTGGCCCTTCACATCTTTTTCTGATCAAGGCAAAGCGGAAACTACCGACAGCGCCCTGTCCGATCGAGGGTGTCCATCTCGGCGGTTTCGGTGACTAGCTATGGTTACACAGAGCGCGGGCAAGACTGGCAGAGCGCGTCAGTCACGACAAATTCCAAACTAGCGGAGCTTAAAGTGGCGGGACGGCAATCATAATAGTGGTATCGATAGCGGGCCTGTCTAACGTCAGCACCAATGATGCAGTTTACAAAATTCCGCGCCCACCTAATCGCGGTAGGCATCCAGACTCAAGAAGACCTCGATCGCATGGATGCGGCCCTGATGGAGGAGGTGGGTTCAGCATTCAATGCGGCGCTTGAGGACCCGGTGCCAGACGCGGCCCTGCTTGCGGCCGATGATGTTTACGCGGAGGCACGACCATGACACGGATGAAATTTCAACAGGCCACGGTTGCCGCCATCGCCGACGAAATGCGCGCGGACCGTGATGCCTTCTTGATGGGCGGGGATATCGGACGCTTTGGCGGGCCTCTCAGGTCGAACGCCGGATTGTTCGAGGAGTTTGGCGCCGAGGGCCGGGTGATCGACACGCCGATTTCAGGAGGTATCTTTGTCGGGGTGGGTGTCGGTGCCGCAATGTACGGCAAGCGGCCCGTGGTCAATCAAATGTTCCTAGAGTTCCTGGCGCTGGTCATGCAGCAGTTTTTGGATGCCGGGGCCATGCACTATTACTCGGGCGGCACGCAGCGGGTGCCGCTGGTGGTTCGCGCCAAATTCGGTGTGGGGCTGTTTCATGGCCATGCCTATGACCACCACAGCTGGCTGATGAACATGCCGGGGGTCAAGATCGTGGCACCCTCCAATCCGTCGGATGCATACACACTGATGCGCGCGGCGATCCGGGAAGACAACCCGGTTCTTTTTCTGGAACACATGGCGCTGGACCATGCGGGCAAGGCCGAGGTTGCCGACGACGTGCCGGTTGCGCTTGGCAGGGCCAAGATCGCGCGCGCGGGTACAGATCTTAGTAGCTTTGCTTCGGCCTTAATGACGAAGCGGGCGTTGGCGGCGGCTAAGATTCTGACAGACAACGGCATTGCGGCCGAGGTTTTCGATCTGCGCACGATTTCTCCACTGGACAAGTAAACGATCCTGACTTCGGCCCACAAGACCGGGCGCGCGCTCGCGCTTTCCGAAGCCATCGGGCGCGGTAGCTCGTCCAACGACGTGGCGGCCCTTGTGGCCGAACAGGCGTTCGGGGATCTGAAAGCGCCGATCAGGCGTCTGGCACCGCCCTACATACCGACACCTTTCGCGTAGGAACTGGAAAGAGAGTACCTGCCGAGCGAGGACCGCATCGTTGCAACCGCCAGGGACCTGATGCGCTGAGATGTCGGGATGGACATGAGAGTTTGACCAGAATGGGCGAGGCATTCCGGAGCGGCTAGTGATTTTCCGTTCCGGACATGTCGCCCCCGGCCAGACCAAGCATCGCTTCCACTGCAAAGCGCTTTGCCGGGTCCGCATTGGCCTGCGCGCTCCAGATGGCCTGGTTGGTCCAGTTTTCCTGCGGAATGGGAAGGGTGTGGATGTCACATCCAGCCCGTTTCGCCAGGCCATCAGCAACGCTTTTCGGGATTGTCGCGACATAACCTGTGCGGGCGACGATGTCAGGCACGACCGCAAATTGCGACACCACAAGCGCAACGCGGCGCGTGCGACCCGTCTTCTGCAATATGTCATCAATCGCGCCACGCCCATCCGGGCGAAACGACACGAGTACATGGTTCGCGGTGCAATAGCGATCCAGTGTAAGCGGGTGGTCGTCGTTGAACTGCCCTTTGCGCGCAATGACGACAAATGAATCGTGCAGCCAGTCGCGCTGATAATAACGGGCCGGAATATCGACAAAGCGTGCAATGGCAATATCAACCTCTCCCCGGTCAAGTGCGCCAAAGACCGTGTCCTTCTGAAAGTTGGCAAACTGTAGATCAAACATCGGTGCCACCACCGCCAGATGCGCGGCCAGCGCAGGCGCGACGCGCATAACGAGATTGTCCGGGGTCGATATTCTGATAGTTGATTTCGCCGTCTCCGGCTCAAAGGCCTCTTGCGTCTCAAACGCCTCCGAAATCAGCCCGAGGGCCGCATTCACCTTAGGGGCAAGCGCGTCTGCCCGTGCGGTCGGGACCATTCCTTGGGGGGTTTTTACGAACAAGGCGTCATCCAGCGCACCCCGCAGTCGGGCCAGTGCGTTGCTCATCGACGGTTGCGCCAATCCGATCGTCGCTGCCGCCCGCGTGACATTGCGCTGCGCGTAGAGGGCCGAAAACGCCTTGAGCAGGTTCAGATCGAGCGCATCAACATTCTTCATATCAATGAAGCATATACAAATATTCAATTTCAACAATGCTCTTGCCGCATCCATATTACACTCAACGAAGCGAACGTTTGAAAGGAAGGCAGCAATGAAGATTGCATTCTTAGGCTACGGCAACATGGCGGATGCCTTGGCAAGCAAATGGTCCCGGAAACACGATCTGTTCTTTGGGGGCAGGTCGGCGGACAAGGCGGCGACACTGGCATCGAAACACGGGGGCGGGTCGGGATCGGCGGAAGAAGCCGCTGCATTTGGGGATGTTATCGTGCTTGCCACACATAACGCGGCTGTCTTTGACGTTATTAAACAGGCAGGCGGTGCCACGGCATTTGCCGGGAAGGTGGTCGTCGATATCAACAACCCGATCTCGCTCGAAACCTTCCTCACGACCCGCACCGACGGGCGCTCCTTGACGCAGGCTATCGCGGATGCCCTGCCGGACGCGCATGTGTCCAAGGCTTTCAACATGTCGCAGGCCCGGGTCTGGAGCCGTGAAGACATGACGTGGGATGGGCGACCACTGGTTGTCGCGTTCTCCGCAGACGAAGGTGCGGCGGAGGTGACGGCAGCCCTTGTGGCCGACACCGGTGTGCAACCGTTTTTGATTGGGGGCAATGAGTATGCTTATCAGCTGGAAGCCATTGCTGCTGTTGTCATCAAACAGCTTTTGTCCGGCGCAGATGCAATGACAGTGATGAACCTGATCAATCCGGCAGACAAACCGATTTAAGGAGTAGAGACGTGGAACTTACAGGAAAAAACTATCTGATCGTTGGCGGGTCTTCCGGCATTGGCCTTGCAACCGCACAACTGGCGTTGGCGCGGGATGCAGGGGTCGAAATCATCGGCCGCAGTGCGGACAAGCTGAAGGCGGCGGCGCAAAAGCTGGGGTCGGATCGGCTTGTGACAACACCACTGGATATGACCGACGAGTCAGCAGTCCGGGCCTTCTTCGCGTCCAAACCAGACGCATCGATTGATGCTTTGGTCATCTCGGCCTCGAATGCGGTTCATGGTCCTTTTGAGACGGCTCAGACTGCCGATATTGAAAGAATGTTCGCCTCGAAGTTCATGGGTCCCTTCATGCTGGCGCGCGAGGCCTTGCCAAAGTTGCGCGACGGGGGGGCGATCACCTTCTTCTCGGGCGTATTGAGCCGCAGACCGGGCCGCAACGGCGCGGGACTGACTGCGGTGAATGCAGCCGTCGAAGGTCTGAGCCGCGCGCTCGCGCTTGAGCTGGGACCACGGCTGCGGGTCAATACGGTGTCACCCGGCATGGCCAAGACCGACGCCTATGCGAAAATGCCTGACGATCAGAGAGACGCGATGTTCAAATCCGTCGCCGCTGGCCTGCCGGTCAAGCGCGTGGCCGACGCAGCCGACATCGCCGAGGCCGCGATCTACCTCAGCACAAACCGGTTCACTACCGGCCACGTGTTGGATGTCGACGGAGGTCATCTGATCGCCGGGTAAGTGATGGGGTGTGCTTTTGGGCAATGGGTGACGTGCCTTGATGGCAGGGCACCCATTGCCCAAAAGCTTCATCGCATCTTTCCAGTGTGATAAAGTCGTGCAGATGAAGACATGGCAAGTCACCTCGAACGATACCCATGCAGGCCTCACGAAATGGGCGGACGGCCTTTCGGAAGCCTTCGTTCAGCTTGAGCCGGTGGCAACCTCGCGTGATGGTTTTTTCGGCCAGATCCGGCAGGTGTCGACCCCGGAGATGAACGTCTCTCTGGTGACATCGAACGGCCATGAGATACGGCGCTTGCGGCACCACATCCGACACCGCTCAGCGGATATCAAATTTGTGAACATCCTCAGCCGGGGCCGCAGTCTGGTTTCTCAAGGCAGCGAGTTTGAAGCGGTCCCGATGGATGTCTCCATCGTTGACACGCGGGAGCCCTACGCGATCCGGCAGGATCTGCCGTTTCAGCTTATCTCTGTGGCTGTGCCAACGGACTGGATTGGAAAAGGTGTTGAGCGCCACTACGCCCTGAGCCAGACGTCAGCAGGGCGCGAATTGTCGCATCTTTTCTGGGGGTTGGGGAACCTGCTGCTGCAATCAGATGCGTCGCAGTCCCATCGCAGGGCGACACTGGCACAGCAGTTCCGGCACAGCCTGGGCCTTTTGATCGGGATGGACGATTGCACACCCGAAAGACGCACGAGCGTCGAGATGCTGCAAAGCTACATCGACCGTCATTACGCGCAGCCTGATTTGCGGGCGGGGCGGTTGGCCGCGCATTTCCGTATGTCGGTACGGCGCGTCCACCAGTTGTTTGAGCCCACCGGCACGACAGTGTCAGAGTACATCAATGAGGTTCGGATGAATGCTGCGCTTAAGTGTTTGACCTCAAACACCGACGAAGCCCTAGCCATTTCGGACATTGCATGGCAGGTCGGGTTCGGCGATCCATCCTATTTCACACGTCGGTTCAGGCGCAGATTCGGTGTCTCGCCTCGGGAATACCGCAGTGCGCATGAAAGTCTGGCGATTGCGCATTTGTCCTAGAATCTTTGCGCGGGCGTCCTACTCGGAAACCGGGCTGGGCCGCTAGCCTCGCTGTAGCCGCTTGCGCGCGGGATCAAAGGGGAGTGAGAAAGAATGTCAGGAATTTCAACACGGTTCACAGAACGTTTCGGCACGCAGTTTCCATTGGCACAGGCTGGGATGGCCTTTGCGGGGGAAATGCCAGAACTGGCAATCTCCGTCTGCAAAGGTGGTGGCATCGGATCGATCGGGGTCGGTTTCACGCCCGGCGAAGTCCTGCGTGAGATGATCGGAACGATCCGCGCGGCGACGGACGCGCCGTTCAATATCAACTTCATCACCTGCTTTGGAAACGACGAACCAATACGAGTCGCAGCCGAGGAAAAGGTGCCAGTCGTCTCGTTTCACTGGGGCCACCCGTCGGCTGAGCACATCGCGATGCTCAAGGAGGCCGGGTGCTCGATCTGGGTTCAGGTGGGCAGCGTCGAAGATGGCCTTCAGGCCGTCGACTATGGTGCCGATGTCATTGTCGCTCAAGGCTGGGAAGCAGGCGGTCACAACTACGGTGGCATGGGATCGATGGCATTGGTTCCCGCGATGGTCGATGCAGTGGGGGAACGCGCCATGGTGCTGGCGTCTGGCGGCATCTCCGACGCACGCTCAGCGGCTGCAGCGATGGTTCTTGGCGCGGATGGTGTCTGGGTCGGCACCCGCCTTGTCGCCAGTACCGAGGCAAACGTGCACCCCGAACACCACAGGCGGCTGGTGGCCGCGCAGGGCGCGGACACGACGCGCTCCGCAGTCTTTGGACCCGAGATGCCAGACTTCAACCCAATGCGCTTGCTCAAGGTGCGCGTCACGGAGGAGTTCGAAGGCCGTCTGGAGGACGTCCCGATGGAACGCGACAACGAACCTGTGATTGGAGAGACGGTTTTTCTGGGCCAGCCTCATACAAAGCGTCGGTTTGACGTGATCCTGCCCACTGCCGACACAACGGGCGATTTTGAGGAAATGGCGTGGCTCGCGGGGCAGGGTGTCGGCTTGGTCAAGGATATTCAGCCCGCAGCAGAAATCGTCAAAGAGATGATGCAAGGTGCAAGCGATCTGCTCGGCACCATGGGCGGAATCCACCGATCAGCAGCGGAGTAGTTCTTTGTCCGGCGATATAGACGAGGCCATAGCAGCGCTGCATGCGATGGCGGATTTGAACCCATTGGTTCGCGACCCGCTCAGGCGGAGCGCGGACTGTGACGGCCCGTTGACCGGTGTTCCGGTGGTGGTCAAGGCGAACATCGCCATCGACGGCCTACCGCAGTGCGGTGCCTCGCCCGCACTTGACGACCATATCGCCCACCGCTCTGCACCAACCGTTGTGCGTCTGCTTGAGGCGGGCGCGGTGATCGTGGGTCAGGCCAATTTGCACGAGCTTGCCTTTGGCATCACCAGCCACAATGTGCACCATGGCCCGGTCGGCAATCCTGCCAATCCGGCACATATGGCGGGGGGATCCTCCGGCGGCACGGCGGCGGCGGTCGCGGGCGGTGCGGTGCCTATGGGCCTTGCGTCCGACACGGGCGGATCAGGGCGACTGCCTGCGGCAATGTGCGGTTGCGTCGGATTTCGTCCCACTCATGGACGCTATCCCGGTGATGGCGTGCTAACCCTCTCCACCAGCTTTGACACCGTTACACCTATGGCGCGGGATGTGGCAGGGATTGCGCAATTGGATGCGGTGCTGGCGGCTGAGGCACCGGTACCCCTGGCCGAAATGCAGAACCTGCGCCTTGGCGTGGTGGAGGATGCGTTGTGGTCAGGCGTCGACGAACCGATGGCGCGTGCATGCCGCGCGCGGCTGGACGCTCTTGCTGACCATGGTGTGACACTGGTTCCGCTGAGCGCGCCTGAGTTGCTGGGCCAATGCGACGAGATCGCTTTGGGCATCGTTCTTTACGAAACCAGGAAATTTTGGACTCAGCTCCTTGCTCAAAGAGATCAGACCCTGGCGGATTTCCCGGCTCAGATCGCCAGCCCCGACGTTGCCGGCGTCTTCCAGATGATCGTCGATGGGGGTGCCCCGTCAGACGATGACTATGCCCAGATGGTCGGGCCGAAGCGCGACGCAATTCGGGGTCGTGTGGCCGGTCTGCTGGAGGGGTTGGACGGCCTTGTCATGCCGACGCTTGCCACAACGGCACCTAAAATCGGAGAGACGGATACTTGCGTCATCAATGGTGAGACGGTGGAACTGTTCACCGCGATGACCCGGCGCGCATTGGTTGCGTCGATCACCGGCAATCCGTCGATTTCGGTGCCCGCCGGGCAACTCAACGGATTGCCAATCGGGCTGGAGGTGATTGGCCGGCACGGCGGCGATCTTGACCTGCTCGCAGTTGCCGCGCGGCTGGAAGACCTGCTCGGAACCGGGCCGTGAAATGACCATTACCTTGCAGCGTATTCAGCGCTTTCCGATCAAAGGCCTGTCAGCCGAACAGCTCACGCGTGTGATGTTGACGCCGGGATTGGGCGTCCCTGGAGACCGCATGTTTGGATTTGCACGCCACGGCTCGGGTTTTGATCCTTCCAATCCCAAGCCACTGCCGAAGGACCGTTTTGTTGTGCTTCTCAACCAAGCAGCGCTCGCAGGTTTGAAGACATTGTTCGACCCCGAAACGCAGCGGCTCGAGATTGATCACTCGGAGGGATCCAACGCGTTCGACCTGACCGATGACGCAGAACGCGACAGGGCCGGTGCATGGTTGTCCAGGTACCTGTGTCTGCAGGATGCGTCAGATCCGAATTTTGTCTCGGCTGCGCCGCATCGGTTTACCGATGTGTCGGTCGTGTCACCGCAGCTGATGCACGCTGTGTCCATCCTGAACCTCAATTCAGTAAGCGATCTGGCGGCACGGCTGGGTCGAGATATTGACCCGGCACGGTTCCGTGCAAATCTTGAGATCGCAGGGCTGCCCGCAGGTTGGGAACTGGAGAACATCGGCGCAACGCTCAGTTTCGGTGAAGTACGTTTGCGGCTGATCAAGCGAACCCAACGGTGTGCGGCCACAGAAGTGAACCCTGTCACCGCCAAACGCGATCTCAAGCTGCCCTATCTGCTGCGCAAGGAATTCGGGCACATGGACGTGGGAGTCTATGCCGAAGTCCTGACAGGCGGCACATTAAAGACGGGCCAGCAATTGACCATCGTTGATTGAAGTTGGCATTGCCCGCCGAACCACTATTGCGCTCTAAGCATGCGATGCTTGGGACATCAGTGGAAGTCAGCGCTGATAATTCTCGGGTGTGGATGCCCCGTGTCTGAGTGGCTGGAATTGGGCTTTGCAACAGGATCGGTGCAATCGGGTGTTCGGCTTCTGATTTGCAGCCTGAACTGACTGCGAGCCGTTATGGAGATACGCGAATTCGGTGGTCAATCGGTTATGCGGGCTTGCCGGCACCGGAGAATTAGTCTGCCTGTCCGAATTCTATCTCGTTGATCCGTGTTCCTTAACCTTCTTTCCGTCCTCTCAGTCCTGCGGTCACCCAGGGCTGGCTTAAGCGGCCATACCTTGAATTTCGTAATCTCGTCCAGACCTCAACATTGCCCATAGCCGCCGCGCCATGCGGTTGGCAAGTGCGACACCGACCACCAGCTGTGGTTTTCGTTTGAGCATGTCCAGCAACCAGGGGTCGGCCCGATCCGGCGCTCTCTTCGATGCCGCGATCTGCGAAATGGCCCCGATGATGAGTAGGCGGCGGATGTCTCTCTGCCCCATCTTTGTGATGCGTCCGTATTTTCGCTTCCCTCCCGTGGAATTCTGTCGGGGCGCCAGTCCCAGCCAGGCGGCGAAATCTCGACCTCTCTTGAAGTCCTCCATCGGCGGGCTGAATGCTTCAACAGCGAGCGCGGTGATCGGGCCAATGCCAGGCATTGATTGCATGCGCCTCATCTCAGTGTTCTCTCTCGCTTCCTTCCGCAGCGCCTTTTCGTAGTCTTCGATTTGCTCGGTGAGAAAAAGAATCTGCCGGAGATAGGTTTCGGCAATGGGCTTCATGAGCGGCGGTACGTCTTCCTCAATCGCGTTTCTGGCGTCTCGCAAGAACAGCAAGACGCTGTTTTGCCCCTTCGGAAGCGCGATCCCGAATTCCAAGAGATGCCCACGCATCGCATTGATCAACTGCGTGCGCTGCCGGACGAACAAGTCTCGTGTCCGATATCGGGCCGAACGGCTTTGCTGCGCCTCGGTTTTCACAGCGACGAAAGACATGCCCGGGCGTGTCGCAGCTTCCGCGATGGCCGCGGCGTCGATGGCGTCGCTCTTGTGCCGTTTCACATAAGGTTTGACGTACTGAGGCGGGATCAGCCGAACCTGGTGGCCAACTGCCTGCGCGACGCGACCCCAATAGTGCGCGCCGCCACAGGTTTCCATCGCGATCTTAGTCGCCGGAAATTCCCGAATGAAAAGCTCAAACTGAGGGCGGCTCAGTTTCTTCGTCCAAAGCGTTTCGCCCTTGTAATTGATCGCGTGTACGTGAAACACGCGCTTGGCAATGTCGATCCCGATGAGATGTACGTCTGTCATTTTCGTTCCTCCTGTTTCCGCGCCGATCATGACGCAACGGTTGCCGTTGTGAACCAGCAGGAGGGGCATCCAATCCATCAGTTAGTTACTAGAGTGCGGTAGGTGCAGGCATTAGATTTCTTTGTTCGTCATGATTTTGGATCGTGGCGGCGCACTCATCGCCTGCTGGCATGCTTCAGCACTATCCCAACATCCGCATTTCTCGACGGATCAGCGGCACGGTTTGCGGGATTGCTTGCGCAGCTGCTTCTAGCGTCTCATCAATATCTTCCTGCGCGATGCCAAAGAGCGAGTTGCCGCTGTCGTCAAACATGTGAACAAGGATTGGCATGAGAAGCTTTGCACCGGTGGTCGATTGCCCAAACTTGTCCCAGTGTACTGTGTTGAGCTTGACGGCCTCCATGAAGCCTTCGCACCAGTCCATGGCAATGGCATGGCCCTCAGGTGCTTGCCAGAAGACAGGTTCCAGCAGTCCCGGTTCTGCAGACAATGATGCCGTGATGTCCTCCAGCCGTTTCCGGGTTAACGTCATGATCCGCGGCGGAACACTCGCACCAGCACCAAAAGCCACATCCGCCCAATTCGCCAGCGGCACGGGCGTGCAGGCAACGCCCGTCAGGAACCCGTCCAAATCGGACAACATCAGGCAGTCCGGCGGACTGTCGTCTGACTGCAGATACGCGTCGAGTTCCTGGAGAAGATCCGGCATGGTGGGCCTCATATGCTGGGACAACATCCAACTATCAGGACAGACCATTTTGTAAACGGTCAGATGCGGCAAGACTTCATCGCCAAGATGCCTCCTCGGTCACGCGTTCCACAAGCCTCATAGATCAGACGTTCCTCGACTATTCCTTATGAGATCCGCATTGAACCCGGCGGTCAGACTGCGAGATCGTCCGGTGACTTTCCTGCTTCCATTGCGGCCAGGAACCAATCGGGTCGCCGCCCTTTGCCGGTCCATGTCTGGCTCTTGTCATCCGGATTGGCGTATCTGGGGATACCGGATTTCTTCGGCTTCTTGGCCGCCTTTTTCTTTGGTGTTTCTGCTGGGCGACCACCCGGCGCAATCTCGGAGAGGGAGAACCCATGTGCCTTGGCCGCTTTCTCTGCTGCCGCCAAGGCTTCTTTCATTTCTGTCCTGGTGACGCGCGCGAGCGCTTTATCGATATCTGCGCTGAGCTTCTCGAGCTGCTTGCGCGTCATGGATTTGAGGTCAGGTTTCATATTGGTGTCCCTTGTGATTGCTAGCCGCACTACATCACATGCGCAAATCAGAGTGAACCACAAGAAGCGCGCACCGCGCGAACGCACAGCAGAGCCAGCGCACCGGCTTTTTGGGACTGATGCATCAAGCGCCCACGAGCCGACTTCCCGCCCTGTCGGCTGAAAGAGTTGATAAAAGACTGCAGGACCGGCTAATCATTCTCTATGTTCGGATGGATCATCGTCTTTTTCACGGGTGCCGCTTTCTTCTTTCTGCGGAAATTCCCAAGGTCTCAACTGCACACGCGACTGGGTTTTGGGAGTGTCTTCATCTCAGGTTATCTTGGTGGAACTGAGATGTGGCTCGCAATCTTTATCAAGGTGATCACGGATATGACCAGCCTTCTTTCATAACCACAAATCCGTGATAAGGTCGCGTCAAGATCATTTGAGCACAGTGCTTTGGGGAGCCAGGATATGCCAAAAGAACGTGTCGTCGTGCCAGGCGCGGTTGCCAAGAGAACCATCACAACGGATGATGGCCAAGAATTTCCCATTTACGCGCCAATTGAACATCTTGGCCCGGTTGCAGTGAACCTGTGGCCGAAAGAATGGGTCAATGTCCGTACCCACTCCAGCGGTGTTCACATCTGCAAAACCGAAGACGAAACTGAAACCGACAGTGATTGGGAATCTATCGTTTTTGGTTAGGGCAGAGTTCCGTCGCTGGTATGGTGTTTAGGGCATCGGTAGCACACGAAAGGTGAAAGGCGGCTTCGCCGAGGGCGATCCCACGGGGTCGGAAAAGAGATCCAGCACAAACATGTGGATCACAACCTCAAATCAAAGGAAGCCAAAATGATCACCGGAACACTGAAGCCAGTCGCACAATCACCAAACTTCACACTGAGCATCGCAACATTGCTCTTCGATATCGCAGACCTCCGGGTCATTCCCAACGCATACAAGAATGCCGACAACCATCCTGACTATCACATCGAGGCCCGGACACCCCGCGGCAACGCACTGCGTGTCGGTTCAATGTGGAAGGCTGTCGGCGTCAACTCGGGCAACGACTACTACGCGATCACCGTCACGGACCGCAATGGCAAGACATGGCGCATGAACGCGGTGCGCAACGACACAACCCCCAAGGGCGAATTTACGGTCGTTCCATTGGCCGGCGGCGAGGCATCGCCCATCATGGTCGGTGGTAACCTCGAACTGACAGATGACGGGGCATTGGCCGGCATCATCGAAAGCTACGATTTCTCCATGAATGTCGTACTGATCCCCGTCGAAGACAAGCAGGACGAAAAGCACCCGGACTTCCGCATGGAAGTCACGTCTCCATCCGGTCATGTCATCCGGATCGGATCCGCATGGAAAGCCGTATCCGACCGTGGCAACGATTATTTCTCGCTGTCCTTCTACGCACCCACAGGGTCACAGCACCGGGCGAATGCCGTTCAGGGCGAGGGTGCGGAACCTGACAAGTTCAACATCATCAAACTGGTCGAACAGCCGATACAAGACGCGGCCTAAGCGCCGAACAGGACCGGGGTCCAGTTACCCTCCCTGACAGGACCCTGAACCGAGGGCGTCATGCGAAAGCATGGCGCCTTTTTTCATTGGCACACCCATCACCATAAGAAAGGAGACCCCAATGGGACATATGCCCGAACCACGGGACAGCACCTATTTTCAATGTGACCGCATGGTTGAATTGCTTGGCGCTCTCTACCCAGACGCAGAGAGTATCGCAGACGCCATGAGCTTCGCCCTGTGTGACTTGCGCCATCTGGCAGATCAAGAAGGGCTGGCTTTCGGACTTTGGGACAGGCGCGGGTACCGTTTCTATATCGCGGAACGGGGTGACGAAGATCGGCAAAAGAGAAAGGCGGCTTTGGAAGGTTCAGAAGCCGATCAAGGAGAAAGATCATGAACATCTGGATTGTCATTACCGATGACAGCAACGGGATCAGAGCACGCCCATTCACCACCGAAGCCGGGGCCGATGCAGCCGCACTGGCA
The DNA here is from genome assembly GCA_947503965.1 of uncultured Paracoccaceae bacterium. Taxonomy (GTDB): domain Bacteria; phylum Pseudomonadota; class Alphaproteobacteria; order Rhodobacterales; family Rhodobacteraceae; genus Yoonia. The sequence continues at coordinate 44,681 of CANNFU010000010.1, read as the reverse complement.
TGGTGTGCGGAAGATTGGAACGGACCTGACCCATGCCCAGACAATTGGCATGACGCCTATAAGGTGCATGGCGACTTCGACGACGCTATCTGGATCGAAAAACACGAAATCGAAGACACAACCGCGTTAGCCGAACTGACACAATCAGCAATGGCCCAACTCGCTGATCTCCTGCACCAAGTCTATCAGATGCAAAGCATCTTCAACGACGACGATGGCAGCATTCAGCGGGTCGTCGAAGCTGCGGAAGCATGGCCAGCATTGCCCGAAAACGAGGAGAACGACGATGCCTGAGGTCATAGAAACCATCGTCTACACCTACGAGGAGCTCTCTGACGCGGCGCAGGACGCCGCAAGGGACTGGTATCGCGAACTCGGCCCACACTACGGGTGGTGGCAGGCGGTCTACGAAGACTTTGCGATGATCTGTGACAGCATCGGCATCAATCTCAAGACACGGATCAGGAACGCAAGCACTCAAAGGCAGTTTTGCGAACCCTGCGTCTGGTTCACTGGGTTTCGGAACCAAGGTGACGGTGCAAGTTTTGAGGCGTCATGGCGCTATGCCCGTGGTGGCAGCCTTGCCATTAGGGCACATGCCCCGCAAGACCGTGTCCTGCATCACATCGCTGATCGCTTGCAGGACGTCCAACGTCGCAACATCTATCAGCTCGCCGCCAACATCGACCACCGGGGGCAGTATTGCCATGAACACGCGATGGTCATCACCGTAGAGCGCGACAGCGCGATCGGTCAGCCGCCCACCGAAGACGCGGAAACCACGGTGGCAGGCGCAATGCGTGACCTCGCCCGATGGCTCTACAAGCGGCTCGAAGCCGAACATGAGCACATCACCTCTGAAAGTGAAGTCGAGGCCGCCATCATTGCCAATGAATACACTTTCACGGTGAGCGGCTGCCGCTTCGGCTAATCTCGCCCGAACCCCAATACCCCAATACCCAAAACGGCGTTGCGCATCTGCGTGACGCCTTTTTTGCAACCGAAAGGACGATCCGATGAAAATCGATATCAAAGAACACGTCACCAACACCATCATTGCCCAGATCGAAGAAGGGACCCCGCCATGGCGCAAGCCCTGGACAGGGGATGCCGCAGCCGTCGCATTCCCCAAGCGGCACAACGGAGAACAGTACCGGGGCGTGAACATCCTGATGCTTTGGGCATCGGCATCCATCGGCAACTTTCATTCGGCACGTTGGATGACCTACCGACAGGCCCTCGCTCTCGGCGGATGTGTCCGCAAAGGGGAAAAGGCCACACGATCAGTCTATTATGGCACATACCAGCGTGAGCAGGAGAACGCAGACAGCGGAGAGGTCGAAACCCTCCAGAGCCGCTTTGCGAAGGTTAACAACGTCTTCAACGCCGATCAAATCGATGATCTGCCCGAGGAATACTACCAGCGCCCCGCGCCACCCCGCGATCTTGGCACAAAAGCTGATCCGAAGCTCGACGCTTTCTTTGCGGACACCGGTGCAGAGATCATCACCACGGATGAACCACGGGCATATTTCCATCCGATCAAAGACATTATCCATATGCCGCCGATTGCAACGTTTTACGACGCGTCCCGGTACTATGGGGTGCTCGGGCATGAAACAACGCATTGGGTTTGCGGCCCAAAGCGGCTCGATACGCAGAAAGCTCACAGCACCAAACGCGAGTACGCGTTTGACGAATTGGTCGCTGAGATCGGCGCCGCGTTCCTGGCCGTGCAGCTTGGGGTGACACCCGACTTTGCCCAAACGGCCGCCTACATCGAGGGCTGGCTGCGCGCCCTCAAGAACGACAAAGACCTCATCTTCAAGGCTGCCGCCGAAGCGCAAAAAGCCGTCGATTGCATCAACGAGCTGGTTGCGAAGAGCGCAACACGCGCAAGCGCGGTGGCCTGATCAGCATTCTCAAGGAAGCCGTGGCCCAAAGGCAAACTGTACGTGACGCAGGTCAAAGTGCCGAACGTGCCAAGCGGCGCAAAGGCCTTGGGACCATCGCTCGATCCCGCCTACCAGGTCAACTTGGGGCTTTTCGATTGAGCCAGCCAGAGATCGGCGTTGTGGGACAGATGGTCATGATAGCTTTGGAAACTCTTTGAGCGAACCACGTTCAGGCCCGTTGAGGCAACGCCGACGAACCATCGACAGAGGTGATGTCGAAAGCCGATAGGACAGATCGCATCCCTTTCGTTTTCTGGGAGATGCAAGATCCGGCCCCTGGACCGGATGCCGGCACGCGGGTGCCTTCAAGCACAACTTTCCCCTGGGCGCTGCGCACCCATTCCGCGCGAGACAAAGTTGCGCCTGACATCCGGCCGCAATCGGGGCCGCAGAAGATTTGCATCGAAAACGAAAGGAACACGATATGTCTAAAACATTCTACAACGTCACCACACCAGTCGAAGGCAACGACGGCGTCACGCGCTTCAACCGGGTCGGGGTCGCATTCCCCGCAAAGGAAGACTCCAAAGCCATCATGACCATCGAACTCTTCGCCACACCAACCAACGGCAAAATGGTCATCTTCCCGCCCAAAGAGCGCGATGGTGACCAGGAATAACCGTCGCTCCAAAGGGGAAGGCTGTACGCCTTCCCCATTTGGCTCTGGCAACCATACTGGCTTCGCATCCACCGTAGCAGCGTCGCCCCGCGACACCGGGAGCCGGCTTGGCCCCCGAAGACCGCGTTGCGGTCTGAAACAAAAGGTTTCGATATGGGCCGTCGCCCATTTGCAGAGAAAAAGTTGCTTTTGTTCACTCTTTGTTCTATATTCCCGGCATGATGGAGGGTGAGATGCAACATTCACATGGTCAACGCCAAGAACCCATACAGTCAAACGACTATCACCAGCTGCCCGCGACCGAAAAGCAGCTGAAATATGCAAGGTTTCTATCACAAAAAACGGGAAAAGTGCTGCCATGGGAAGCGCAACGGGACCGTCGCAGTCTGTCTGATTGGATCGACGCGCAAAAGTCAGGACGAACAGTCACAAGCCAGTTTGACAACTATCCATCCTCAAAACAGGTCCAGTTTGCTGAGCGGATCGCACGCTACAAGCGCAGCGAAGTCCCTCATGAGTGCTTTCGCGACAAAGGCCTCATGTCCAGGTGGATCGATTGCAACAAGTAGGGTGATTTGGGGCAATCAGCTGAAGCTGACCGGGCTCTACCTCGGCTACGCCTCACCCGAGCCACCAAGGTGTCTCGGCCCGCAAGGGGTAACGATCCCTTCGCCGGGCGCTGTGTGGCATGGCTGCGTTGACAAATCCGACCTTGCAACGCCTTTCGGCCAGCCTTCCTCGGCTTCGCGTGTCGGAGGTCTGAAGATCGCGCTGCGATCTCACACAGTCGTGTGGATGTTGCGATGGGTGGCCCGCCAGTCGATTGCGGCACGAGCAGTCTGATCTGCCGCTTGGCCGAAGACTGCATTCCGTAAGCCATCATCTGAGCAAGCTCAAATGAGGCGTTCCTCCACTCCGTCGTCGGCGCTGCGCAGCAGACCAGCCTTTGCCTGCGCCGGTATCGCCCGACTTCAGTAATCCTACTCCTACTGAATGAGGAAGCATAGCCTCCGGCATGGCACCCAAAGCGGCCCGCCTCAAGGATCCTCCGTATTTTCAGCAAGGGCAGGGGGTGTGGATGTGGAATCTCCTTTCCGCGAGACCGCGCGTGTTGGAACAACGTTCTCCGAAAATACTGCGGCCCAGCAAAGCTGGCGCGATGCGTCCTTGACCCAAACCGGTTTGGACGAGGGTGGTCGGTATGTCCCGCATTCCGTGGAGCAGATGAGACATCCTAAGGAGAAAATGAGATGCTTGACCAAACAACAACATATGACGCGATTGAACTCTTTGGCCTCACAGAAAATGGCACCGATGATCTGATCATCCCGAATGATGACGAGCTCCGGGATAAAATCGTTCTGGAAACCTTCGAGACATTGATCGGCGGGCTGCAGGGTACTGGCCTTGCGTCCGAGATTGAAGCCTTGGCACATGGTCTGGCCACATTGCTACAGCGCCGCGCGACGGCGCTGGCAGGGCAAGCAGACAGGCACAAGCGCCAAATCCAAGGGTTGATCGAAGCGCAAGATGGTTCTGAGGTCGCTGAGATGGAGTTGGAAAAAACGACCAGCCGGTTTGAGACACTTTGGGAGAAAGCTGAAGCGCTGAAGGTCATGGCTGAAAAAGCCGCCCAGTGCTACGAAATCGAGACCGGCACGGCTTATACGCCCGTCACGGGCAGCCGCACAACGAAAGATGCCCAGGCGACGGGTGCGGTTTTCGAAGCGAAAGAGCTTCTCAACCGGCACGACCGCGAGCAAGCCGATCGCAACACGGTCGAGGGACCAAGAATTGCGATCACGGGCGATGCAGACGCTAAGGACTGCCGCGAGATCTACCGCATCCTTGATCAGACATTCGCAAAACATCCGCTGATGGTGCTTTGCCACAAGGGTCACGGCAAAGGCGTAGAGCGCATTGCAGCCACATGGGCCCGCAACAACAAGGTCCGCCAGATCCTGTTCCGCCCGAACTGGCAGGGACATGGGAAAGCTGCCCCATTCAAAGCCAATGATGCGATCATCGCGGCAAAGCCAATCGGTGTCTTGATCTTTGGGGGCCATGGGGTCGCGATGAGCCTTGGTCAAAAAGCCGAAGCCAAGCGCATCAAGGTCGGTCACTTCGACATTGCGTGAACAGAAGATCGGACGGTCCTCTAGAGGGGCCGTCCATTTTTATGTTGCAAATCAATTGCAGTGTCAGTCGGCGATGTCATGGACTGATGAATTCAGTGGAAGATCCTTGCCAAGTGCAAGGATCGAGCATGTGCGCAAGACAGATTTGCCTCCGCTGACGCTCTCGCAAATCTGACGATATTTGGTTGTCGCGTCGCCGCCCAGAGGGCGGCTGTGCTTGATTTCCGTCTATCGGGTGGCCGGCGATTTCCCTTAGCAGATTCAGTCTGGCTCCCAACCGCGCGGGGCGCGGTCCTCCTCTGCGTTCCGGCCCTGCGGGTGTCCGCCAGCCTGAATCAGCACGGGTCATCTTTTACCGGCCCCCCTCTGCGCCGGAAAAACGCGGGAAAGGGGAACAAGCGGCACATGGCAGCGCAGAACAGGCCGTTTCCATGGCCTGTTTGAAAGGGCCTTCCAAGCGGATGGCATCTGGCGTTGCATGACACGGCGCTAAGTACGCGTCCACGTCGCACCCCTTGCGGAGGGTGAGACAGCAAGAGCAAGTTAAGAGCGACGTTTCAACAACCGGCAGGCCCAAGGGGAGCAAAATGAGCAAGATCGCAAAAACGGCAAAGCGTGTTTGGAAATCGGCGCAGCTCTACATCGGGTTTCACACCGATCAGGATGGCAATATCCGCGAACATCCGAAGGTCTGGCCACCCAAGAATGGCAAAGCCAGCATCCACCCCGATGAGGGTAAGCAAGAGGTGTTCCTGCAACTGACCGCTGATGACAAGACACATGGCCGCGACGTACAGATCAAACTACGCCCGGAACAGATTGTCGTTCGACGGGACGAGGGCTTTGCGTGGGAAGGCATCATTGTGACCGAGGACGAAATCGCCGTCTGCGTCAATGGCGTCCGCATCCGCATTAAGCACGACGGGTCGATCAGCCACGAAGACGCAAGCGCAACAACCTACATCGAGGGTGACGGCGCAGTTCTGAAGAAAACTGAGTTTGTCGATGCACTGATGTCAGGAGACGGCGTGGAGTTATCGCGCCGGACGGACGACAGCATTGCGGCCATCACCGAAGATGGCGTGGTTGCAAGAGCCCGGGATCAGCAAGATGATCCTTGACAGTGACACGTAAAATACGTAATTTACGTTTATTACGCAATGGAGGCACCCATGCCAGTCAAGATCGTAGACGAATTTCCGAAAACGGCCATGAACCGCAAGGCCACCGATGTATGGATGGCTGCATCGCGCGGCCCCGTCAGCCTGTCTGATCACGGCACATCCCGGTTTGTCCTGATGCCGCGCGATATGTTCGATGACCTCACATCGCGGGCCGATCCCCGCATTGTGCGCGCAACGTCTCAAACGCCAGACGACGAAGCGGACGCATTGCTACAGGTTCTGGACGACGTGATCAGAAGCGATGACTGAGCCAAAGATCGGAGATATTTGGCGCTATCCCTATCTGTGGAGGCGCGAAGCATTGGACGGCGAAGAGACCGGACGTAAACCAAGGCCCACGGCTTTGGCAGCGGTTGTGCCAGTATCGCAGAAATCAACACGCCTCTACCTGCTGCCCATCACGGGCACAGAACCATTCGCTGATCAGAATGCATTGGAAATCCCGGCAACAGAAATCCGCCGGGCCGGGCTGACCGAATACAAACGGTTGTGGGTCATCATCGATGAATACAACCGCGACGAAATGGAAACGAGCTTCTACTTTGAGCCGCACGCCGGGATCGGATCATTCTCGAAAGCGTTCGTGAAAGTCATGGCGGGGCGTTTCGCCGAGGCTATCCGCGCCAGAAAGACCCAAGAGGTCAAGCGAACCGAATAGTCATCAGTAATGAGACTATCCTTTCAACACGTCAAATCGTTCACTGTTGCTGTCAGCATCAGGAACACGATGATCGTGACGCCGCCGATGAACAGGACGGCCTGCATCTTCTTGCCAAGAGGTCTACCAGTCGCACCCTCATAGCCGAGCAGCATCAGGTGACCACCATCGAGGATGGGAACCGGCAAGAGGTTCAGGACACCGAGACCGAGTGAAATGATGGCCAAGAACAGGAGGAAAGTTTCCGGACCGAGCTGGATGGCTTGACCGGCAACGGAGGCGATCTGGATCGGGCCATCAAGATCACAGCTATCGTTCTGGCCGGTCAGTGATCCGGCGAGACCCGTTACCAGATTGGTGAGCAAATCCCATGAGCGGGAGACACCAGATTGCAAAGCTTCACCAAGTCCGGGCCGTTCGGTTGCGAGCGTGAAGAGTGGAAGACCGCCGACACCGATCAACCAACGGCCATTGGATTGGCGGGGTGCGATCTGAGCTGTCATTTCCGAACCGTTGCGATCATAGACAAAAGCCATGAGCTGCCCGTCTGACGCAGAGACGACCCGTTGAAGATCTGACCACGAATGGACAGTTTCGCCATCGATGGTTTTGAGCAGGTCGCCGGGCTGCAGGCCAGCTTCAGCTGCAGCTGAACCATCCGCAACATTGCCGATCAACGGAAGGTCAGGGCGAGGTGCAAGTTCGGCGCCTACAGAGCCATCACGTTCGATCTGGTATGCCACCTCGGAAACATCCGGCAAACGACTGAGGAGTCCAGCCAGCGTGTCTGTCGCGGTAATTTCATCACCCGCGATTGTCACCAGTTGATCACCCACGCGCAAACCATTCGCTTCGGTCGTGACTGTCAGATTAGAGATGGTCCAAGGGTAGGATGTGACACCTGACATAAGCGGAAGCACAGACAAGGCGACGACCGTAAAAACGACATTGGCCAGAGGTCCGGCAATTGCGACAAATGCCTGCGCCGATTTTGACGCGGCCTTAAGTGACCCGGCAACAACTGGACCGTCAGGCACGGACGAAAGTGAGGCAGCATTCTCGTCACCAACGAAGCGGACATAGCCACCGGCCGGGATGCGCGAGACCTGCCATATGATCCCATGCCGATCTTTGCGGGACCAGATTGGCTTGCCAAATCCGACGCTGAAAATCTCCGGTTTGACCCCCACCATTCGGGCCGCAAAAAAGTGACCCAGCTCATGGATCACAACGACGATCAGAAAGGTCAGAATGACCCCTAAAACGACTGCAAGAATATCGATCAATTTGACACCCTCCGAACTGGGAAAATTGCGGCCATGGCTGATGTGTATTCAGCGCGCGTAATCGTGGCACGATTGCCGGCATATCCGTGATAATGTGACCGACCATTGGCCAGCGGTAGACCAGCCCAAACGGCTGCCAACTGATCCATGAATTTCTCGCGGGTGATCCGTCCATTGATGAAATCAGAGTAGCCAGCCTCTTCGACCAGGTAGCGGCCCATCATGTCCTGCGTGCGACGATCATAGAGTGTTCCGCCAGACAAACCCAAAGCGCGGACGACACGGTTGAAAGTGTCGGGAATGATCTGGTTCCGCCCGATGGCATGAGGCTGGCCGGGAGTGGCGCGCACCCATGTGACGATCTCTGCTATCGTCATCTGACTGGGTGGCTTTGGTGGCCGAACTGTCGCCTTGTGATGGATGCTATCGTATCCGTGAACTGGACTCTCCGCTTGGCTGATCAGCGTCAGAAGCCGGTCCATCTGTGGACCTTGGCTTTGCTGAACAGCGCGCACGAACGGCACAACCCGGCGCGTTGCTTCAGGGGATGAAGCAGTCTGTGCCGCTGCAGCTGATGCCGGGGAGAACCGGTCAGCGGAGGACCAACCTGCACCGCTTGAAACAGGTGCCCAGCCATCAGCTGCAAGTGGTGAACCGAAGGCTGTGGTGATTGCCATCAGCTGAGCGGTAGTCCCAAACCGGTGCGCGATTTTGGAAGCAGCGGTGCAGAGGTTGCGGATGAGAAGCGGGAGGAGATGGGGTTTCGGTCCAGAGGACCGATCAGAAGGACACACCTGACGCAGCTGAAGCTGCAAGGGCGTTTCGCTCAATAAAATAAGGGGTTTTTGAGCAGAGAACGGCGGTTTTGAGTGGTACAGTCTATTTTTATTGTATGTTATCAGTGATTTAGGGTTTTGCGTGCCATTCTGTGCCACGGTTGTGGCACGGCGTGGCAGGCCATATGGCACGATATGGCACCGATTTGGGGGATTCTGAAAGGTCTGTAAGGTCATTTTATCGCTCCGTTCCTGCGCGTTCGTGTTGGGGTTTGGTAAGGACCGTCTCTTGTTCTGCGATTGTCAGTCGCTCCTCTTCAGCGCGGCCAATGGCATTTTGGACCTGAACCTGGCGGGACTTGTTCTGGTCCTGCACGAGCGACGAAAGGGCGGACATCTGTTTGCCCAGATCTTTTTCAATTTCTTGTAGACGGGTATGGAGGCGATCGCGTTCGTCGCCATCGCTGAGGTGACTGCCGACCATGGTGCTGATATGAATGAGCAGCTTTTCGAATTCGCGTGTACGATGGTCGATCATGTCAGTGAGGTTTGAAACGGATGTCGATGTGGATCCGAGTGCAGCGGAAAATGCGCTGTTGATCTCGACCAGGCGGGACACCGTTTCCGCGTTTGAGACCGCTTGGGCTTCAAGATGTGCCACACGATCAGTCGTCTGAAGAAGGCGCGCAACTTCGAGATCGAGGGCGGCAGGGGTTTGTTCAGACAGTCGGTCGAGGAGGTCGGTCGCAACCGGTCCTAGTTTGATTCGGTAGCCGGATTTTGTGTCGCTGGGCATTGGTTGGTCTCCTATCGGGAGCGTTCGTCACGCTGTTTCTGGTCTTGGGTCATGCTCGCGATCAGGCGGTCTGCGAAGCTCATTTGAGCGTCCTTCGACTTGTCATCCTGGTCGTGATCTTTGGGCTCTTTTTCGGCGGGTTTTTCAGGCTGGTTTTTGTCGCGTTTTCCGACCTGAATATCGCGCTCGTTTTTGCTGGTTTCGTCACGTTCCGTATTGGGCGTTTTGGCATCCGGTTTTGCTTCGTCGCGTTGGGCGGCCAGCGCCTCCAATGCGTTCATGCGTTCGCCGGTTTGATCGGCGATTGTGGCAGCCAGTTTGTCGACACGATCGGTCACCAAGTGGATGGTGTCGCGCATCCGGGATAGCGAGACATAAAAGCTCTTTTGAGTGGTGAGTTGTTCAGCCGACGACATCGCCAAGAGAACGCGATCCACGGTACTTCCCTGGAAGTCATGGGCTGTGGACGCGTAGGCCAACTGCATGCCTCGGGCGGCCAGGCTGTCGGTGGGAATGGCCATCGTATCACCGTCCTTGGTGACGATATCGAAGGAGCCTTTGCCGACCGACTTGATGTGTCCTTCAGCTGAGTTGAAGATGCCATGTTCGCGATCAGTGATCTTGAACTTGACGGCATCACCAACATGGAAGTCCTGCTTGTCGACCGAGAACACCGCGAGCTTTCGGGCATCCGAACTGCCATGCGCAAGATTGATTGAGACGGTCTCATTGTCGGGGGACTGAAGGGTCAGTTTTCGATCATCACGAGAGACACTGGTCACCGTGTAGAGAACGTTTGCCGTCATCGGAGATTGGGACGAGGCGACAGGCGACACGACGATATCGCCAACCTTATAACTCCCGACTTCTCTCGCTTCAGCCTGGCTGAAATTGCGGGGTACAAGTGATGCGACTTTCACAGCGTCTTTGCCAATGAGGTTGGCACTGCGAAGCTGTCTCTGGATCTGTTCATTCACATCCTTCCGCAGCGCGTTGGTGAGAACGATCAGACCGGTGCCAGCGCGTTGTTCCGGCGTCATAGCCATGAAAGTATCGGCCATTGTAGCCGCCATCTGAGAGCGTACGTCGTCCAGTTTGCCACCACCAACTTCTGTCAGTTGATTGACGCCGGCCATTGCCGTTTTGATATCGCCAGCGATCGCAGAGAGGACGACAGACCGACCCTCATCGGTCCGTTGCCGCTGAATATCTGTCATGAGAGCGGTTGGCATACCGGCATCCTGAAGCGCGCGGAATGCAGATCCTGCGCCAACGGCTTCGAGCTGTTTGACATCGCCAATCAGAACAACCTTGGCGTAGCCTTGGGCCGCGGCCATCTTGAGCACGCGGTTCATTGAATCGGAGGACAGCATCGAGGCTTCATCGACAGCTAGGATGGTTTTGGATTTATCGCCAAGGTTTGCGCCGTTCTCATGACGAACCAACGCGCTCTCGACTGTGGATGCGACAGGCAGTGCATCGTTGAGAGCAGTGACGGCTTTGTGCGACGGGGCCAGGCCTTCAATCTCGTGGCCCCGTGCCTGTGCCATGCGAAGGGCCGTTTCCAGCATGTAGGTTTTGCCGGTACCCGCATACCCTTGGACAGCTGTCACATACGAGTTTGCCGACAGGACCATGCGGGCGGCATCTTTCTGTCCGTCGGTTAACGTTGTCCGATCCAGTTTTCGTGAGATGACGCCGTCAGATGTCCGGCGGGTTGCTCTTTCCATCGTGTTGCGAAGGTCTAAGACCTCACGCCTCAAACCGGCGCGCATCAGATCCTTGTTTTCGGACTCAAGGCGGATGTTCTCAACATCAGTATAGAAACGACCTTCTTTAAGATCGACGGGATATAGGATGCGATCTTTGACGTATTCTCCGAGTTCTGTTGCCGCGGCCTTTTCAGTAACGCCTGGCGCGAACTTCATAGCTGTCATCAGCAGATCATTGTGTGAGTAGACCGCCTCGCGCTCGGAATGATGAGCAATCGCAAACTCTACAGCATCGGCTGCCGATTTCTCTCTGAACGTCGCGGAAGGCTGGTCGTTCTTGGTGGCGTCATTCAACGCTTGCTGCAGGTCAATATTGAGAGACTTCACCTCAGCAGCCCAAGCTGCGCGGAGTTCCGATCGTTGGACTGGTTTCTTTGCCGAACGCGTCGCTAACGCGGCAAGGGAGTTGGCAATCGCCGTTGGTTCGTAGTTTTTGTCCTTGAGAGCCTGTTCGATTTCCTCACGACGTTTAGAGAATGTATCGACCAGCTCTTGAGGCACCCCTTTAATATCGAAGAGACCTTTGTCGAGCGGCTTGGTCTCGTATCCGAGGTCTTGAAGGTTCCCAGCCAAGGCAGAACGGTAGATTTGGCCGAGCAGCATCTTACCGTTGTAGAGCGCTTCGTTTGACAGTGACCGAAACTGACCGGAACTATCCTTGATCATGTTGGCGATGACAGCATGTGTATGCAGCTGGGGGTCCAGGGCGCGCGATGTGTCATGCTGAAACAAGCCAGCAATGATTTTGCCACCTTTCTCAACCTGAACCTGACCGTTGACGTATTTTCGAGTTTGAACAAGATTTGCCTCAGCATAGTCCAAGGCAGTTTTTACGGCGTCGGTATGTGCTTTGAGGATGCGCGTGTCGCCACCAACCAAGGCTGCAATCGACACCGCCTTTGGCGCGGAGAATGTCAGATCAATGCCTGGTCTGTGTTCGCGCTCGCCGTCGCGAAAGCGGCCTAGTGTCCTGCCGTCAGGTGTCTGGCCATCCAGAATGGCGGTAAACCGGTCATCGGAGAACGTATCGGTGAGGCCAGCTTCTTCAGCGGCCTTGCCATAGAACTGGGAAGATTTCTCAGCGTCGTTACTGCCTTCGAGGTAGTAGCCTTCAGCTTTGTAATATCCGCTGGACGCGTGACCAGAGGACACATTCGACATGGAAAGCACGGATCAAGCCCCCGATGGAGCGTCTGGTGACCAGCCACTTGGCAATGGAAGGTTCCGCTGGGGCGGCTCAGCCGGAGGCGTGTCAGGCGTGTCGTCGGGATTCGCATCCGCTTCGGGGGCAGGGACCTCGGCCTCGGCATGGCGAGAGTGATCGAATAGGTTGATCTGGCCAGAAGGTTCGTGTGGTCCCGGTCCCTCGTAAAATGGCGGGATTGGACCTTCAGTCCGTATGACTGTCTCGGATCCTGCATCAGCCGTCTCGAATGGCGCATCGTCTTCGGTCGGACAAATGGGGGCGTTCCTCGCCAAACCGTCACCCAACGGAACGACGGGATGGATGTTTTCCGGGTGCGTCCCAGCATTGAAGCAGCTCTTGAAGTGATCGAAGTATACTTTGTATTCGGCACAAGGTTCTGTGGCATCAGTGGCAAACTCGCTGGCATCGCAGTGAAACCGCCAACCACACCATTGGTGGAAGGCGCGGACCATTTCGACGTTCTTTGCCGGATCTTCAGCTGGTGGCTTCGGCTTTGGTTCGCTGTATTCAGCAAACCCCGCCGCGTTCCCCATGTAGGGCAAGAAACGGGGTTGGGTTTCGTCAACAAAGACCTGTTTCATGTCCACGACAGCCGTTGGTGAGTCATAAGCGAACTTCACCGCGGCTCTGTGTTGAGGAAGGCTCTGTATCTCGGCCGGCGTGATGATGGCGCGTTCGACGCGTTGCTGTGTGAAGCCTACACCGTCCCGGGCTTCATGGGCGCCGACGCTGATGTTCGTGTTCGACTCCCATTTATCTTGGTTGCCAAGCATTTCAGAACAGAGTTTTGCTGTGCGAAAATCGGGGGTATTGAAAACGATCCGGTTGTTGACCGTACCGGAAATCGTTTGAGCAGCTTCGCGGCCATAGATGTCTTCAAGCTGGCTATAGACCTGATAACCAAGGACGAAGGCACCGCCAAACTGTCGGATTTCAGCGAGCGAACTGATCAAGAAAGGCAAACGGTTGAGAGTAGGGACCTCATCCATGAAGAAGTAACAGCGTGGCTCGCTGGCCGGACCCATCCCCATCAAAGCGTTGGCAGAGATCTCAAGCATCGTGGAAATGATGTTGCGGGTAGCAGCTGCGTGTTCAGCATCACCAGTCAAGAAGAGGAACGACGGCTCATCTGACTTCATCCACTCTCGGATGGAAAACGCCTCAGCATCATCGCGGAGGTATTCGAGGAAACGCAGTTCCGAAATCAGGTTCGCGCGAATACTCTGGGCCGTCTTAACAATGTCTTCGTTAAAGAAGTGAGAGCCAGGAGTTCCGGCAAGGAGTTTTGCCAACACCTCTGAGTCGAGGTGTAACAAGTGCTGGATCAACGACTTAACGGTACGACGTTTGGTTTTGTATAGTTCCCGCGCCGCATAATCGAAGACGATGCGCGCAGCCTGAGACCAAAAGGGATCACTCGCAGCGCCACGATGTTCTGGGATCATGACCTCGCCAAGTTGGGTGAATGAAGCTGCATCAAGAACATCGTCGAATGGGTTCCAAGATGATGACCGATCGTCAAAGGGATTGATCAGGTGGTCCGCATTTTCATCGTAGAACCGCGAAACAAAGCCACCCATGCGATCATAGATAATCGCCTTACCGCCATTCTCCCGAATGATCGAAAGCATCTCGATCATGGCGTTGGTCTTACCAACACCGACTGTACCATTCAGCATCGTCTGGGCTTCAACGGCATCGGGCGGAAAAGGAATGCCGGCGATCGTCAAAGGCTTCGCAGTCTTACGGCCTTTGTGCTTCTTCTTGTACTTCCGCCATTTTAGAGCGCTCCAGCCCTTGAGTTGGGCGGCTGAAACAAGTCTCGCGCCACGCACAAACTCATCTTCCTGGATCCGATTGCCTGTTTTGACGAAGATCAGCAGTGAGACCAAGCCAATGAGGATGGCAGGAATGCCAGCAAGGCGGGCTGAGCTATGTATCGAGTAGAAGAACCCATCCCGGATCCGGCGATACTCAGTATTCCGATAAAGCTGTACGGCTGGCACTGTAACCGTTTCACCGTCCAAATCCCTGAAGGAGTATAGTTTGTCGAAACCGTTTTGTCCGACAACACCCCGCTCAGCCATCTCGTAATAGAAGGCGATGCGCATCTCGCTTGGGTTGTATGCGCGTGCTACCATGAAGACGAAGCTGCAAACGTAAATGATAGATCCGACAACGGTCGCAAACCGCAGGACCTGCCATCCCATGCGCCACCAGTGTTGCGCGGTCTGGCCTCCGCGAATGAGTGTTGAAGCAGAGCTGACTGTCTTGGCCATCATCAAATCCCCAAAAAATTGATGTATTTGTGGCTAGACTAGTCCATAAAAGTGTTAGAGAAAAGATTTTACACTATTACGGGATGAAAAAATGCGCGCTTATGTACTTGCAGTTTCCTTGCTTGCTGCGTCGCCACTCATGGCGCAGGACGATTTTGATCAGAGAGTCATGGAAGCAATTCTCAATAACCCTGAGGTAGTATTGCTCGCGATACAGAAGTTGGAGGAAGAGCGAGAGCGAGCCGAAACAGCGGTTGAACGCCAAAAAATCGATGAGCTGACACGAGAGCTATTTGGCGACAATCCGCAAATCCGGCTTGTTGAGTTCTTCGACTATCGCTGTGGGTTCTGTGCGCAAAGCGCTGCTCATATGCAGACGCTGCCTCATGGGATGACACGCGGTGTTCGGTTGATCGAGTTTCCGATCCTCGGTGAACAGTCCAATGAGCTTGCCAAGGTATCGATTGCGGTTCGCAATGTTGAGGGTCGCGATGCATATGAGCGCTTTCACTATGCGGTGTTCGACGCTGCAGGGCGGGTGAGTGGCACCGCCAGCGCCTTGCGGTTGGTGGAAGACCTCGGATTTGACGTCCATGCGATCTCTGTCGAAGCGCAGTCGAATGATGTTGCTGCAGAAATTCTCCGCAATCAGCGCCTCGCATCAACGCTGGGGATAAGAGGCACACCAACATTCGTTGGCCGCGATCAAATCTACGACGGATTACTGAACCCGGAAGAACTGGTTGAAATTCTTGAAATTGAAAAGGACGAATCCTGATGAAACTCGCACTAGCATTGGTAACGGCGGCTACGCTGGCAGGCTGCATAAACACTGGGCAACCATCTGTTCAAGGACTACCGACGGTCGGCCAGTCCACAAGTGACCCATCGACACTGGCGCTGAGCTGCGACGAGCTGGCAATCAGGAACAGCAACATTACAGCACGGGTGCGGGAGCTTGAAGCTGAACAACAACGCGCAGCGCGCAATAACGCACTGACAGATGCCGTTGTTGGTGTGGGGCTTACAGCTGTCCTGGGTGCAGGTGCGCAAGGTGGTTTGAATGGCATCAGGGCAGCGTCGGCTACCGCTCAAGGCGTTGAAGCTGTACGGAGAGCAGAACAGGGCCAAGAGTCGATTGCGAATGTCACAGACTCGTTGGCGTTGTTACAACGCTCTGCCGAGCTGCAGCGCGCCTCTGTCGAGAAAGGCTGCTAAGCGTGCTGGGTCCATTTGAAGTGCCGTCAGTAGAAAAAGTGCTTGAATCAGATCACGCTTCTGATTGGCTCAAACGGTCAGTGGCGGAACTGGCGGAGTTGGACCCGGCATCAGCTAGAATCGAGGCACTATGGCTTTACCTGATCATGAAGCAACGTGAGCAAGCAGAAATCTGACGTAGATCTTTGCAGGAATGGACCTCAACGATGGCACAAAAGAAAGAACGCAAACGGCTGCCAAGCAGGCGACTGACAGAAACCCGCAGGGTCGAGACAGAACAGGGTCAAACCGTGTTCTTGTCAGTTGGCTATGACCCAGAACGACCAGATGAACCAAAAGAGGTCTTCTATTCATCCGGGTTCAAGTCAGGATCGATGCTGGAATTTCAAGTGCAGGACTTCTGCGTGCTTTTTTCGCTCTTGCTTCAGTATGGCATGAAGCCCGACGAGGTGGCGAAATCGCTTGCCCGCAAAGAAAACCCGGACGGAACGCTGTCATTCGCGAGCATATCAGGGCTGATTGTGAATGAGCTATCTCAGCCGCCGGCATGGGCCTGAGGCAATGGCAAGGCGGCTGTGGCAAAGAAAAAACCACATCCCTTGGTTCCGGACGAGAGGGTGGGGGACAGTCTACTTGCTTCAATCCAGATCGGAGCCTGATCTATTCAAAGTCGGCTTCACACAGCGAAAGACGAACACACGTCGCAACGAACTTAAAGGTCTGGTGGACGGGGGTTTGCGCATTGTGTTCACAGTATCAATGCCGCACGCTTATGTGACCGAGCAAAGAACGCTGAAAGGACTGGCTGGTCGATGGTTCGGATGTCGCGATCGGCGTGGAACAGAATGGTTCATCTTGCGCCGGAGAGAAACGATGGACGACATTGCGGCCAGGATCCTGAGAACAGCTATTGAAGTACGATTTGAAGCCCGGTTGAAGTTTTCGTGGGGCGGGGGCAGCAAGATCCGAACATTTGCGACAAAGCAGCTATCATGAACAGCTTTAAGGTCATCTTCGAGGACGGGCGAGAAGAAGTCTTGTCTGACGAGCATAGATCAGGCGTTCTCTACGGGATCACGCGACTCGAACAGACACCAATCATATCGCTCCTCGGGATCAAAATGATCACTGACGAAAGTGGCGAGGTTCTCTGGCCAGCATCCGAGATCCTAAAAGGACGCGCGACTCCTGACAGCTAGGCCGAACGCGGAAACTCCGGTCCAACCGCGCGATCAATCCGCCAGGACATATCGTGCCGGTTCCCGCAGCGCTTGCAAACAAAGTCGTCAGCAAAACTCTCTATCGGTCTATGCTCATGATATCGCTCCAAAAGAATGTGTGGGGCAACATAGTACGACTTGTGACAGGCAGGGCAGGTCACCACGAGGACATCACGGGCCGTGAGCTGTTTGAGGCGGATTGCAAACTTGAAACCGAGGGTGACTGGTTCGTAGGGCATGTTGCCAAATTGCATATGTTCTTTGTTTGTTCCACGTTTTTTCTCACGGACTCAAAGAAATCCGCTGAAAGATGCTTGGCGGTCATTTTGGCATAGGGCTTGCCAAGCTCTTTTTGTCGGCAAGCAAAAACTTAACGCTAAGCTGTTTTTTGCGTTTTTGTGTGACGGTTAGTCCATCTGGTTATTGTGTTACAAAAAACACTCAGCTAGGGTGCATTCGTAAAGCAGGCGAGGAATCAAATGGCGCGACCAAAAGCAACGAATCCAAGGACTAAGGCAGCAAACGTCCGCCTCACAGAAGAAGAGCGGTCAGAGATACAAGCTGCTGCAGCGGCTCAAGGATTTAGCTCTCTCAGCGAATACTTCCGGGCTCTTCATGCGCAGTTTGCCGAGGTGAAAAAGCCCGATATCGGTCCCCAAAAGACCAATCCGCGCGATTTTCCAGCTAAGTTGCTGCGACCGTTTCACAAAACTGAATATGGTGAGATTCTATGGGGCGATAGCCGTAGCTACCTATTCAATAAGGCAAAGGAAAACAGCGTCGATCTCATTATGACGTCTCCGCCATTCGGATTGGTGCGAAAGAAGAGCTATGGAAATGAAGATGCGGATCGCTATTGCGATTGGTTTCGACCCTTTGCCGAAGGTGCACATCGCGTCCTGAAAGATTCAGGTAGTCTGGTCATTGATATTGGCGGTGCCTGGGTGCCTGGGCAACCAACCCGCAGTCTCTACCACTTCAAACTTCTCGTCATGCTGGTCGAGGAATATGGTTTTCATCTGTGTCAGGAGCACTACTGGTTCAACCCGTCAAAGCTCCCAACACCAGCAGAGTGGGTCAACGTCCGCCGCGTGCGCGTCAAAGACGCTGTAAACACCGTCTGGTGGCTTTCAAAGACACCATTTCCGAAGGCCAATAACAAACGCGTCCTTCAGCCATATTCCAAGTCAATGAAGCATCTGCTGAAGAATGGCTACAAAGCTAAGCTCCGCCCATCTGGGCACGACATTTCTGACAAGTTCAACAAGGACAACGGTGGCTCTGTGCCGCCAAACCTTTTGGCTATCGCGAATACAGAGTCCAACGGCCGCTACCAGGATAACTGTCGCGCCGAAAATATCCCAATTCATCCCGCGCGCTTCCCTGCGCAGCTACCTGAGTACTTTATTCGCTTCCTGACTGATCCCGGCGACTTGGTGGTTGACCCATTCGGCGGCTCTTGTGTCACAGGCGTCGTAGCTGAGAACCTGAAGCGTCGCTGGACATGCTGTGAGCTGTCGGAAGAGTACCTTCTCGGTGCTCGCGCCCGTTTTGAACCGACGGTTCAGCCCCTGCCCAAGGATCGCGGCGTCCCTTACGAGATGGCGTCGCCTTGTGCCCTTCCAGTGAAGGAGGAAAACGTGCCGCTTTTCGAAGACGGTGGCGCTCAACGCCCTGTTTCGATGCGTAAGAAGGCTGCGTCGAAGATCGCCGCCGAGTAAGCGCTGCTCCCTCGGTCCATCTTGCTAGATAGGGGGAGCAAGCAGCCGCTCTCGTACCCATAGCTGAAGACGCCCATCTGTTAACCCTTCGAAATCCACGGCATGTGGTGCTGGGGCAATTTCGTCTAGAAGGGCAGGGGGGCTGCGGTTCAAAGCAATGAGCGAGGTGCGCACCAGACCATCTATCTCGCCTTCAGGTGCATAGCCTCGCGCATAGCGGACAATCTGCCCTGCAGCTTCCCGGAAGCGGGTGCTAGCGGTGTCTCCTGCCAGATACTTGACCTCGACAATTCCTTTCGCCTTGGCGGAAAGCCGGTCGGTGATCACCAAATCCGGTCGATCTGCTGCGAGATGCATTCCGTAGGCTGCTAGAACCGCTTCCAACCGCTCTTCGGATGGTTCTAGGGCGGGGGCGGTATACAGACCACCGCCACCCTGCCAAAAAATATCATAACGCCCGCACGAAATTACTGGCATCCCAGAAGTTCTACCGAGTAGGGCAAGGCTCATAGGTTCGCCCGTCTCCACCGCGAGAGCTTCGCCGATCCCGAGTCCCACAGCTAATTCGAAACGACGCCATTGCTCCAAAGGCCCGATCAGCGTGCTTTGTAGAACGCTCCGCAGTGCCTCTTCGTCTCCCGCCTCAATGCGCGCTAGCGTATCATAGGCCGCTATTGCCAACTGATAGATCATCCGCCGTGATCGCGCGGCGTCCCGTAACGCTCCTGGTCCCGGTCTGTTATGGACGGATGCGCTTTTCAGCACCTCACGCAGGGCATCGAGGCGTTTTACTGCCGTCACATCCGCCATAGTGTCTTCGACCAGACCGGCGTAAGCCGATCCTGCAGGCTGAACGGAGAAAAGCCGTGCTGCGTATGTCGAAGCTGTTTGGACCACCCAAGCCACGACTTGGTTTGGCCCCGTGTTAAAGCTACGCACCGGCTCCTCATAAACTACTAGTGAGGGGTGCCCAGCAACTCGACGCGCGAGCATAGTACCACGCGCGTCGATCCGCCCCCGCGCTATGGCATCGTCGGTCCGTTTGACGAATTGTAGGAGGCTTTGGGCTTCGTGCCGATGGGCCAAAACGTAGGATAGAAACGTCCGCACGGATTCCGACAACGCCCAATGTGCGCGAAGCAAGTCCAGGTCTCGTGCGTGATCAAGGTGAGGGCTTTCCGCCCCCGCTAGTGTCCCATGCCGGAAATACCGCAGGAACACCCCAGCCGCATAGTCGCTGATAGCGCGATCGAGCGTCTCCATTACACTGCCACGGAGGCCATCCGCGCTTGGACCCGCGTGCTCTGCTCGGCATTAAGACCAAAGACCTCTACGGCCTTGCCAGCCAGAAACTCTGCATCCTGCACAACGATTCCGTCGAGCATCGGAAGCAACACCATGTCTACCGCATCGAGCAGGGCTTCCTTCATTGAGTCCGCCGGGACAGCGAAGAACTCCGCGTCCTCTTCCATCGACTGGACTGCCTTCATTGCGTCGATGATGGGCGCAGGTCCGATCACCCGCACCGAGTTAATCGCTTCCCAGAATGCTGCGAGAGGGCAGGGGGCTCCTGCCGCCGGTCCTGCCCAAGCGGGCTCTTCCTTACGCAAGAACGCTTCAATGAAGCCCGCCGTGTCGCGTGGGGCATCGACATAGACCCAGCCGAAGCGCCGGGCGAGCGCATAGGACATTTGGTAGAGGGACGCCTTGTCGATGGAGTTGATCGTCGCCACCAGCCGCCAATGCGGCCCCGGCGCAAACTCATGCACTGCCGCCGAAGGCTTGCTCTCAGGCAGGATCACGTATTGCTGACTGTCCTTATCCTCAATGTCGAGCCGATAGGGCAAGGTAGTTTGTTGACCCGACAGCACAGTGAAGAGCGGTCCGATCACCTTGTCGATATCACACCGGTTTAACTCGTCGATGATGAGTGGGCGGTCGAAGCGCCGCAGCAAAACTCCGGGGATGAAAGCCACTGAACCGCTGCCGATAGGCTGATAGCCACCGATGATGTCCTGGGAACTCCAATCCGAGGAGCCTGTTACCAATGTCCATTTCCCGCCCGTCAGCACCGTTGCAATATGGCGCGCAAGAGTCGTCTTCCCCGTCCCCGGCGGGCCGTAGAGCATGATGTGTTGCTTACCTGAGGCGAATGCGGCATTGATTTGGCGGTAGACCGCAGGGTCGATGCCCAGAAGATCAGTCATCTCGGGGATATCCATCGTTGCGGGCGCGACGATCTCATCGTCATCTACTGCTTCTTTTTCGTCATCAATCCCGGAGCCTGCCTCAGCAACCGGAGGCGCCACCGGTCCTGCCACCCTCCACGCGTCGGAGATATCCTTCTTTAGCCTCTCAAACTCCGCTTTTTCGCTCAGGTTATAGACGGGGATCGGCCCTGCCGCACCGCCTTCCGGCGAAACCGTAATGCCCGCCGCCAGAGTGTCACTCACCTCGCCATAGGTTAGTGTGCGCGGCGTGCCATTGAGTGTCACCTCGACTTCGTGATCGCGCGGCTGCACTCCGAGAAGCCCTGCCAACAGATACGGCAGGGCAGCGCCCTTGAACGTCATAGCCCCACTGTCAGGATCGAAATTGAATGGCTCCGCCGAAGAGCCCTGCGGCGTTGCACCGTGGAATACGAAGAGCGCATGGACTTCGAGGCTGTCGTCGCGGAAATAGTCGTTCATTGGCTGCTGCACCAGCGGTACCAAGCGAAACACAACCCCTGCTTTGTCTTCTTGGGAGGCATTTATCGCACCTAGATTCACAGCACCATCCGCTGGATTGATAGCTTTCCAAACCTCACCATCAGGCTCGATCTGATAAAGCCATCTCGACGGCTTGTTTGCAGAGTAGCTCGGCTCCTTCCAAAAACCGGTTTGCAGATCAATGTCATGGCGCGAACCCAAGCTATCGCCAAGCTTGAAGCCGCATTGGGAGAATTGCAGGCCCTTGTCTTTCAGGCGATCTTTGAACCATCTGAAAAAGTCAGCTTCATAAATTCTGATTTCGTCCGTCATTGGATTGGAGCGCCTCATAGCAATTATTAATGTGCTCGACTCATGACACTAGTACCCAGCGCGAACATCGTCCATCTAATCCACACGCTGCCAAACTGTCCCCGTAAGTCCTTCCGAGTGAACAGTAACTGGCACTCTTGGCTGCGGACGTGCAAATAGTACCGTTGTCTGCACAATCTCAGGCTATTGACCGTGCAATCCCAATTTCACTGCCGCACATTATTTGTAGGATTGCCGTCGTGGGCAGCAGTATGGTCGCTGTCTCCGAAATTGGGTCAGACGGTAATTTGACAAACCGTAGTTGCTCTCGATCTCCATACAGCGGTTACGCCAGGCATTCTCGTTTTAGGCTCAGTCCGAAGGTCGGAGTGGTCTGTTTGGGAAGTCGAGCCCACATGCTATGAATCTGTCACTGGTGAAGCAATCACGGCCATTGCCGATGATGTCTCTGCGTACAGGGTTGGCATAGGGCAGAGCGTGACTCGCACGCTCTCTGTTTTTGGACCAGTTACATATGAAGAAGCAAAGGGTGGGGTAGCGTCTCGCCTTTCTCCGAACGTTGGTTCTACCAGGTTTGGTATCAGTGGCACCTACGCGGTAAACGGCATCGATATCAGGGGGAATCGAATACGCTCTCCTTGGTCACGCCACCGACGGCTCAAGTGTTAAATCTGAAGACAACAGTGCGGTAGCGGTCGGGCATAGTCTGGGGTACAGGTTCTGATCCCAAGCGCTTGGATGTGGTTAAATGATACTTCAACGTAATGTCATCCCTTGATACTAGGTGCACCGATGTTGAGCTTGAATGGTGACCTTGGCATTGGATTTTGGTCGGAATAGGGGACAGATTTGAAAGATATTGAGCAGTGTTCAGAATGCCATCAATGGTCGGAAGTCCGAGAAAACAGAATGGGCGTACCAGGCGGGTCAGAACGTGAACCGATAGACTGCGCACATTGTGGTCATACAATTTGAGAAGCAAGAACAGACGGGTGGTGGATCACAACGAAGGTTGCAGATCCTGATGCTCAATAGCATGGGAGCCACGCCTTGAAAATGATGAAGCAACGGAAAAAAATGAGCTTTAGACGTCTATTTCTCAGCTTGATTGGTATGATTTCTTGGGGATCTATACTATCAGCGCAACAGTTTGGAGGAGTATTTGAGTGGACATATACGTGTTCCTTACAAGAAGTGATATCTGGACAGGCTGAGGCCCGAGATTCCCACGTTGAGTTTGTCTCCGCTTATCGATTTACATATCAGCCTCGCGAAGTTCGGATAACGCGCTCATATCGCTTCCATGGCGAAAATAAGGTTGAAGAACAAGAAACTATCCCGGGGAATGGTCCACCAAACATGCTGATCTCAAATCTGCGAAGGGTGCTGGTGGATAGTGATTTCATAGATTTAGAGGGACGGCCGATTGATAGGCTGAGACTACTTGGCGAACGAGAGTATAGGCAACAAGGCACGCCGCATACCGTTCACTACTACGACCAAAATAGAGTGAAGGGTGATGGGTCAATACTTCGGTACCTGTGCGCTCAAGATATGAGCAGTCGGAATTTCCCCTAGTCGTCAAATACTGCAAGAAAACGCGCTTGACGCTTGGCTTGCACAATCCTGCTAGGATTGTTTTTTTGCGAGGGCAGCTGAACGCGAGCATACTTAGACATTGAGCCAGGACATGATCAAATACCCCTTGCCTTGAACCGCGCAAGGGGGCAGGGTGCCATACTTTTCTGTTAGGTCGATTAATCGAAATTTGAAAGGAATGCTAACATGCCGGTGAACAGAACTGGTGTAATCAGACCTACCGACGCAAGAAAGAATGGCGGATATGGGGTGGCAACGAGCATCTCCAACGAGACCTTAGCGGTTGGAGCAGTACCAGGACCTGATGATGGCTTAGGGTACGGGGCAGTTTATATTCATGATATTCGAGAGGGAAGCCAAGTTGGAAAGATCCAAGCTCAGGATGGTGAACAAGGCGAGTTGTTCGGCTCAGAAGTTTCGCTTGATGGCAATTTATGTGCAATCGGCGCATTGCGCGATGACGATCGGGGCCGGTTCAGCGGATCAGCGTACCTATTTGACGTAGTCTCTGGCCGTCAGGTGCACAAGATTGTTCCCAACGATCTGCGACCGGGAGACCGTTTCGGCGTATCAGTTGGATTGTTCGGTTCAAGGATTATATGCGGCTCATTGTACGATGACGACAACGGAACCGACTCTGGCTCGGTTTATGTTTTCGACACCAACTCTGGCGAGCAGCAACGAAAGATTTATCCAAACTTCGCCCGGCCACGCACATACTTTGGGCACAAGGCAGCTCAATTCGACGATCGAATAGTCGCCGGTGCTTATGGCGATAGTGAAAACGGCCCATTTAGTGGAGCCGCCTACATATTCGATGCCAACAATGGCAATCAGCTTTTACGCCTGCAACCGGAGACACCAGACGATAATCTTAATTTCGGGTGGGACGTCGACATTTTTTCCAATGTGGTCATTGTGGGTTCATTGAGGCAAATAAATCACAAGACAAGATTTAGTGCAGCATACCTTTTCAACGCATCAACTGGCCAACAGTTGATCAAATTGGAGCCTCAAGATCATCATGCATTCAACCTTTTTGGTAGGAACGTATGTGTCTCGAATGGAATTGCAGTAGTGTCCTCGCCTCTCCAGAAAAATGCTAATGGGACAGTCGGTGCGGTATACGTGTTTGATATTCAGTCAGGTCAACAGATAGTGAAACTCGAACCTCCGGCTAACATGACCGGATCGGGATGGGGTCGTTCAATCTGCGCAAACAACTCAAGAATCGCGATAGGTGCACCGGCGGCAAGTGTTGATGGGGTGAGCAGCGGTGCGGTCTTTACCTATGAAGTGAGTTAAGTGGCTAATTGTCCACTTTTCTCAATTGACATTTGGTACAACGCGAATGGTACCGTTAGGTCGGGTTCAACAGAAGCCCATGCGTCTGCTTGCAGCCGTGGGGCCGTTAGCTGGGGCCCAGTCTTGCTCGGAGCGTGCGTCCAATGATCTGAGATCGCGATATCAATCAGTAGGGATTATGCATTGTCGCCTGGAACTTAAGACAGATGTTGTTGGACGAGAGTGCATAGATGTGTCAGGCAATAGAATAACTGATCATAGAAAAGTGCGTCCAATGATTGATCTACGGGGAAGCAAGAACGCAATAGCTACACTGCTGATTTGTTTTTTCGGCAGTGCGGCATTGGCCGAAGTACAAGTCCGTGACGCAGATACAATCATTGTCAGTGGTCAAGCTATCCGACTGAATGGTGTAGATGCACCGGAGCTTGGGACGCGTGCCGGTCAGGATTCGCGTCGTTGGATGGTGAACTTTCTTCGAGGAAAAGAGGTTACGTGTGACCTCAACGGAGAACGGACCCATGATCGGCTGGTAGGTGTTTGCTTTGCGGAAGGTGCGGACGTTGGGGCGGCCGTCATTGCGGCTGGGTATGCGCTCGACTGTGCAAGGTACTCTGGCGGCCGATACTCTGACCTAGAAACGCCGGCCGCGAAATCACGACTGACACGGGCAAGATACTGCTAGCGGTTCATTTGGCAGACCTGAAGAAAACGAGGCAGGTCGAAAGAACACATGGGTACACAAAGGTTCGCCAATAAGTAGAAAACCAGGTAATGGTCTGATATAGTCACGGTATGTTGCTATCGCTGATCAATAATCCGCGCCGACGAGGCGTCTTGGGTGCCTTACTGGGTGCCTTAGCTCCATATGCCTTTTGGGCGTATGAGAACGGCGTCGCGTTGGGTGGCGACAGTAGCGTAATCCTTTTCGTATGCATGGTCAGCGGGTTCTTTGCGATCCTGGGCTACGGCATCTTCCACGGCGGTTTTGGCAGACCCAATACTCTTCCAAGCCCTGGAACGGCGGGCATTGATCTTGATTTACGTGACAAGACAATCCAGAGCGGCCGCTATCAGTGGATGCGAGAAGGTCACAACCGGAAATAGGTAACGATGAATGGATGAGCGTTCAGCGCTCATCCACAGTGCGGCCAGAGAAGACATGGTTGCCGATATCGACTGTCCCGCCGCTTTCAGCCTCGGTTTCTTTCTGCCACGTCGGTACCAGATTACTCTGATGGCCGTTGTTCACGTAATCCTGCATACCCGCTGGGCTGTAGTAGTGGGTTGCGCCACCTGTAGGATCGATGGCGTTGCCAGAGAAAACGTCATCAACAACATCGCCGATTTGACGGTAAAGGTCTGAGTCCGTCCGAAGGTCCCTTCCAATGTTGTTACCAGTCCCATCGGTGTTCCACGCCGAAAACTGATTGGGAGCAAAGACGATGGCAGAGGCATCGTTGGGATGACGATCATCGTTCACTCGATTGCGGATAACGGAAGCAACAGCGACCTGGCCTTGACGGGTTTCAGCACCTGCTTCAGCTGCAATGGTACGAATGACAAGATCGCGATCGCCAGCATCGAGGCTGACAGCATTTGGCGCATTGGCTGCCGAGGGACGCCACTCGACCCGATTTCCGTCCTGAACCAACTGACCGCCAGGGGCACGATCAATTACTTCCCCAGCACCATTGGCCCAGGAATTTGCATTTGCCTGCGCGTTGCGCTCAGCAACGTTGGCAGCACGTCCCTGTACCGCGGCTGAACCGGGTCGAACATCATCGATCTTGCCTGATTGATACAGAATTTCTGTTTCAGCCGCGATTGATCGCTCAGCGAGTGGGGTATGCTCGGGAAGCATGTGATTATATGGGAAGCCAGGCACAGGAAGACCGTCATGCCCGGGATCAGCTGGTGTACCTACAGAACCACTCAGATCCCCCTGTATTTCGGGCTTAACCATCTCATCAATGTATCGCGCAGAAAACTCACCACGTAGCTCCGCCAAAAGCGGATTGTCGGTCCGGCCGTTCATCAACTCCGCAACCTGACCTGCGTTCATGCCTTTGCTATCAATCATCCAGCTTGCGAACGCTCCAGACACATCCAGACGACTGTCGTAAAAGTCGCTTTGCGCACGATCAGCCGCCTCGCTGTAGCTATTGGCGGTTCGGAAGTAATTGTCAGCTGTGCGACCTTGACGCTCAATGTCATCGACCGTGTCCCTGAACCCGTTGTCACCAGTCGTGTTCAAGTTGCCGCTTTTTGTATGGCTGGCCGACTCTGAGGCACGGGACAGGTTACTGATCGCATTGTCGACACCCTGACGCCGGCTGGCATCCGTAATGGCGTCATAGTTCTCGGACGACACACCATTTCGCTCTAAACTCGCTCGAACGCCGGCGGACAATCCGCCCCACCCAATGCCTGCGCTGGCGTATGTTCCAACCTGAATCGCAGTTTGACGAGAAATGGAATGTGTTTCAGCAAATCGATCGACAACATCCATAGACTCTGTGAGCGACGCTCTTTCCTCAGAGCTGGTATTTACACCAGATCCAGTTGACCAGGCCTCACCCGTCGTTATCGACTGCATGAAAGAGCTGGTGTTCGAAGACAGTTCCGACACGGATCTTTCAAAGGATTGCCGCAAGTTGCTCCCGGTTTCGCGCAGGCCTGTTGCGGTATCACGCAGGGACGAGACAACACTTTGGCCGATTGATAGATTTGCGGCAGTGTTCACGCGTGAGCTACCGCCATCGATCCCAACCGTCCCATTCGCATTCGTAGTGATGAGGGAGCCGTCCCGACCAAAAAAACTGGAACGGCCTGTGTCCGTAAACGGTGATGTGACAGTGCGATTTGCAGACGTGTTGTCATAGGAGACGTTGTTGCGCGCATAGTTGTCCATGCTCACATTGCGGAAATTCCGGTTCCCAACGCTGGCATTGCCATATGCAAGGTTGCCGGTTGCCATCTCGCGGCCGGTTTCTGATGCGGCACTTTGCGATACGGCAAGCATCGAAGTCGCCAGACCCACCATTTTTTGTGTCCCAAAGAAGATCGCGGCCGCGACGAAAGGAACTGACATCATCAAATAGCCCGCCATCACGGCGACGTCTTGACCAATGGAATAGACCCCAAAGTGATTGGCCCAGTTCATGACGCTATCGGTGTAGGCGCCACTGGTTGAGGCAGAGGTGATGGTCTGAAACCGCTCGACAGACGCATTCATCATCAAGGAATGCAGAATGGCAGAAAGCGGCTCCCAGGACGCCAGCCAGACGAAACCGCCAAAGTAACCGCGGACCACGGTCAGGGCAAAGGGTGTCATCATCAGGGCGAGCGCAATTGGGAAGGCACCATAGTAAAGGTTCTCAAAAACGATCTTGAGATAAGGCACCCAGCTCAGAGCATTTGAACCGATGGCCTGATAGCTGGATCTGGTTTGGACCTCGGCACGCGCAGATTGGAGGTGCTGCAATGCGGCCGCGTTTCCGGTCGCCGAAATTCCGCGATTGGCAGCATCATCAAAGGCAGCGATCAGCATCGATTGCTTGATATGGTCTTCGGCAGCCGTAGAGGCATATCCAGCGAAGGTCGCAAAATCAGAGATGGTGGCGCGCAGGTCATTGATGGCGAGTGTCGGATCTCCACCTTGGAAAGTTGAAGCAGCTTGCGCACCCAGCACAACATCCACCTCTGCATTGATCTGAGTGACAATATCGGGCCAGCCATCGGAACAGGTGCGCGTCGTTTGGGTCACGACATCGTAGTAGGCTAAAGACGCCGGCATGTTGGCCGTGATCGTGGCTTCAAGATTGCCAGACCGGGTCACCAGCTCGGGAGAGATGTAACGCAGATCGACGGCATCAATGACACATTGATCGAAGAAATTCGTCAGGTTCTCATGGACGGTAGACGTGACGGCACGCCAGCGCGCAGATTTCGTCATCAGCGTCGCACCAAACAACATGCCATGACGCTGATAGGCAAGGTTTGTGGGTGGCGAAAAAAGCGTTTCCATCTGCGTCGTCAGAACATCAGACACGCGTGACGTGAAAGAGCCGACATAAGCAACGGAGGTGGGGACATTATCCACAGTGGCAAACCAAAGTGGACCCTTCGTTTTGTCGAAAATAATCACGTCTGACTTGTCAGCAACGCTCAGACCACCGACCATGCCAATGACCACGTAAGCCTTCACAGCTTGCTTAAAATCGCCACCAAAAACCAACTGAAAAACGAGCACGATGAGGCCAACAAGGAGGGCGAGATTGACCAGCGCCAGCGCATTGCCGGTGTTGAAAAACGCCGCAACGGCGTTGAGCGTGGTGGTCAGATATTCACCGCCGCCGGTGGAGTAGATTTCCAGCATATTAGAACTCCACCACTTGCGTCGCCAACCAACCTGCCCGTTCTCCGGACAGCGTTGATTGAACGCTCATGAGCCTGGTTAGGGTGGCAACGGCATCATTGAAACGTTCAGCAGCTTCACGTCGCATCGCCGAAAAATTCGCGTAGCTATCGGTGACCTGGTCACGATATTCCCCAAGTTGAGGCCCCAGGCCTTCGGTGTTGCCAGCGAGTTTTAGCATCTCTTCGAGGGCTTCGCGCGTGTACAGCATCGCAAAATCCAAGGCGACCAACTCAGCCATCAGTGCGATCTCATCGCCGACGAACTCATATTTGTATGACCGCGCTGTCTTCAGGATCTCATAGACAGGGACGGAGGTCATACCAATCAAGCCCTCGGATCCCGTAGGAAGATCGGTATCGGTTGCGAGAGCATTGTTGATGCCTTCAAGGATCTCCGTCACGCGGGCATAGAGTGCCTGGTCCGCCGCTAGTGATAGAGTCGCAAAGGTTGGGTTCAAACACCGGTCTGCAGGGTCTGAGTCACAGCGCAAAACCTCGACATCACCACCCTCGACCATTGTGCGGATCATCTGTGATGAGAAAGCGCGTGGAGGGTAGTTGGTATGTGAACGGGGCGTGTCGTCATCGGCACCACCAATGACAATGATCGTACCCGTGATCGTCATGAAAAACTCGGCGAGTTCATCGTCTGAAGCGAGGAATGCGTTATTGCGCGACGCCTTCCATGCGTAGTTCACATTGACGGGCAGCTGTGCCTGCATTTCAGGATCACCAGCCGCAAGGGTACTTGTATGGTCGCCACCAGTACCGCATCCATGCCGGGCCCGGGCCCGGTCCGCGACCAATCCACTTTGCGTCGCAATGGATTGGCAGATGTGCTGAGAAGCAGCATCCGTTTGCGGCCAGACCGATGCCACAAGCGCCTGACCGGCTTCGCATGAATTAATGTTCATTGAGTTCACCTGTTGCTGCAGATCCCGCAGCTTGCCAACGACTTCTTGAACGGCAGGAGAAAGGCTTTCCAACGCTAACTCGAAGGCAAAACCAGAAGCATTCGCCATGATCGCTTCCATCATGGCAATCAGTTCGTCCGCGGAAAGGAACGAGAAGGCGCCACCAAAGATATCGATACCGCCGCAACCGGAACGGACGCTGGGGAGTTGGGTCGAGGCGAGCTGACTATTGCGCGGCTGGGTACGAACATAGAGTGAGCCCAACGAGACGTAGCCCGCGCGCTGACCATCATAAGCAGATGGTCTGGTGATATTCACGCCGCCTGATGATCGGGACCAGAAATCAGCAAGGTCGCTTTCGACCTGCGAAAACGCTGAATTTGGTGCCAGCAAAGAGACAGAAACAGCCAAGGCCGATAGCGGAAACTTAATCATAGAGTTCTCCTTCTGGAATGCTGGTGATGATGCGAATGCGATCCAAAACAATGTCCTGGGTCATCAGGCCTGCACCAATCAGATCAACCTGACCGGATCGGGGCTCAACCAAAGCCAGAAACGGCGATGGGACATCAGCAAAACCGAGATTGCGGACCTCACCTTGATCGATTTTGCTGTCGGGAAAAGTTGGCAATGGGATGCCGTCTCGCGTGACGGCCAGAACCGCAACACCATATTGTTGGACGAGTGCCTGCAGGACTTCGCCTTGGGTGGCGCAAACGAGGCAAGATGGAGACCCGTCATAGACGAACATGAGCGCGCGTTCAGTGGTCGCAGTCTGAAATGCGGCCTCGCGGTCAACATCGAGACGATCCTGATAGAGATTGCTCCCGATTTGGGAAAGCGGCCGATTTACATTTGCATCGAGATTGGGATTGGCGAACAAGCTACGCTGCCAGACTTCCGTAAACAGCCCGGCCTGTCGGACCATCGCCGCCTGTGCTTCCATATAGGCAACAACGTTCTCTGAGGTCGGTTCGAGTATGGCACGATTCTTGAGCTCATCGAGTCCGGCACGGTACTCTTCAATTTGTTCTGTGTAGGTTTTCGGAGGGGCCGGTGGCGGGGCAGGGGGAAGGTCCGCCGCCGCCTCCGGCTCCTCTTCAACCACTGCGTTGGGGTCGCAGTAGAAGTACCAACCCTTTGTTCGCTCATCATCACAGGCGAAACCCCGTCCAGCCTGCGGTTCAGTCAAATCCGCAAAGGCCGGCATCGCGAGCGCAAGAACGGCGACAAGAGAAGCGCAGAGCCGATTCATAGAAGTGCGCTTTCGCGAAGTGCCGATGACAGGCGTGAGATGAAGTGGCGCATCGTCCTGACCCCACCAACGTGATGGGTGATGCGTTGATACTTGCTGTTGAAAATCAAAACCTGCGGAACGGACTGAAAATGGCTGGTCAGTGGATGACGAAGGCCGTCCTCAAACTCGGCAAAAGGCAAAACCGGCTGAAGATCCATCGACGCTACAAGAACGTCGATGCCTGTCTGGTCTTGAAGCTGCTTCAAAACCGGCGCGATAGCTGCACAGTAGGGACATGTGCTTTGCGCAACAAAGACGATACCCAAACTGGCGGGTGCCGCGCTTGCTGCCTGAGCAGATAGAAGGAGTGCGGCGGGCAGGGCCGCGACGAATTTTCGCCTATTCATAGACATCTTGAACCACCGGTTGAGAGAGAAGAATGTTGTCCTGAATCAAGCCTGAGAGATCAGAAGGTGCGATTGATCCGATGCCTTCAAATGCCTCACCAAACGCCGATGAAAAATCGATCCGACTCCAGTCAATGGCCTCCATCTCCTCCTGCGTCATGGCGCGGCAGCTGAAGGAGCCATAGAGCTGACGAAGGCCCTGTTCAGAAATGATGCGGGCGATGCGGCTGTTGTAAGTGCAGTAGCGACGAGAACGCTGGGCGCACACAAACAAGAAGCGCTGCGAGCAATAAGTTTCCATGTAAACTGCAGCACCCGCTTGTCTCGCACCGTAGATGATCACCTCGCCAGAGTCACATTCCGTCAGACTGCCAAGCGCCCATCCAGATTCAGCGCAGCAATTCACAGTACCTAGAATACCGATACGGCAGCTGTGGCGAGATGCGCTGAAATACTGCACGTCGAAATCGCCTTCGACGTTGCCAAGAAGACGATCAATAATTGACATATCGTGGGTAAATTCGGTCGCCATCGTGTTCAGTGCTTCGATGCCAACAAGCGCGAAACCGATATCATCATTGGTGTCGTGCGGGATGGATTGTGTGACGCCGCCAACGGTCACGTTGACCGCCTCGCAGGTCGCATCGAATGCCTGGCTATCGGGCGAACCACACTGATAGGTTTGTTCAAAGGCACCACAAACGCCGTCTTCGTCCATCGAGTAGCAAACTGAATTGGTCAAGCTGCATCCAGGATCGCTTTCGAGAGGGCCGCAATCGCTCGTGTATTCAGTGGAGGCGCAGGTCCATTCCGTCTGCTCTTCCGTACACTCCATTGGGACAAGCTCATCATTCACGACTTCGACGGAAGGGCCGGACGTACAAGTCGTCTCAGGCGCACCACAGAGCATCGAAGAAAAACCCGCTTCGCAGGTCTCAGTCCAAGTGATGATCGGGTCATTGACGATCAGAGGTCCATCGGGATCCCCTCGCACCGTCATCGGTTCATCGCTTGAGCAAACAAACTCAGACACATGTCTCAGGCAGCCGAAAATCCAGCTGATTTCGCACTCTTCGACAGTCAGACTGCAGTAGCTGGCTGCGCTGAGCTCGGAGTGACAGGTGCGATCGCCATCGCCAAAGATACCGCCAAGCGTCTCACAACGATGCGCTTGTGTCTTGATGACGGTGATTTCCGCAGTTGAGGTACAAACGGACGTCGTCGGTGCACGCGAACGATTGCAGACCCGTTCAAAGACCGGCGCATCCTCAAAGTCATCGACGCTGCAGGCACCTCCTGATGTAGAAAATGTTGCAGGATCAACGAGCGCATCAGGATTTGAAACCGCGCCATCAGCGACACCCAATAGGCTCTGATCGGCGGCTGAAACGCCCCAATCAGCGACGTTGTTCGAGAAGGTCGAAAATGCGTTGCCTTCAATGGTATCGGAGCCTGACATGATCAGGCCAGAGTCTTCCAGATCACCCGTGCCCATATCCGATTGCGGCAGATCCGTCTGGACTGGCACACCAAGCACATCTTCAGCCGTCGATCTCGAATAATCCGTGAACCGTTGCGCGTTGCCAAAGGCGTCCTGAGCGAGACTTTGATAGTCCGCATCAGACTGAGCCAGTACAAATGACGGCGCGATGAAAAGAGAAAGCAGAATAGCCCTGATCATTGGTCAGCCTCCAAGATCACCTGCACCGGGACAGCGTTTGGCGTTTCCCCTTTCGAAACGATTTCCAGAAGATGGCGAAGGGGAACGTTACCAGCGATGCGATCATGCGCAGGCACTTCATCGGCATCGCAACCTTGCGTCTCACAGACATCGAGATTGACCATCGTCGAGACAAGGGTAGGGACGGCGGTCACTTCGAAGCGCGTGAACAAGGTCGGATCAATAATGAAGCCGTGGGAGATATCTGAACCTTCATAGATCGACCGCACACGTTGTTCCGTTGCCAAGACCGAATTCTCGACAAATCCATTGAAAACCACCGGAATGCCAAGATCAGCTGCATCAGTCAGAACCGCTTTCAACGAAGGTTCTGGCATCGAAAACGAAGCGAAGACAAATACCCCACCGGGATAACGGCGGTCTTCGGCAACGCCTTCTGGCAGATCACCGGGACCAATGTTCAGCATCTGGCGAACACGGCCATTCTCTAAGCTGTCGAGGGCTCGGGCCGTGATATCTTCCGGCAAGTCGAACTCTTGCTGGAGGAGACGCAGACGCGACTGGAGATCTTCACCAATCGCGTCTGCCTCTTCGAGACGATCATCAATCAAGGCTCCGTGAGTGGTAGCACTTGGGAGTTGTTCGGCCGAGAGAATGGAACCGACACAGCAGGTCAGAAGGGTCAAAGTGCGCAGCAATTTCTTTTCCTCCAAAACAGATAGCCAAAGGACTCGCCGACGTAGGGGGTCTCTTTGTACCGGTCATAGAACTGGGTAGATGCCCCGATAGGCGCGCAGGCATACCGGCCAGATGTTGACGGGAAAGGACGGGTGATCTGCCGCCGATACTGGCTCTTTGGGATGATCGGCGCGAGTTGCGGCGTACAGAGGGAAGTGCTTGAAGCGGTACGTTGTGCGAGCAGCATCCGATGCATTCGCGCCAGCAGTTTTGCCGAAACAACGGATGTGGCCTGGACACCACCGGTGTGGTTATTGGCGTCACCGGTCACGGGATAAAGCGGGCCTGAACAGCCATCACACCAAAACAGTTCATCAAGTGGCAAGTTACCCGACGAGGCAACGGCACAATCGGCAGCACATGCGCCCTGCGCGATGGGATTGGCGAACAGCAGTGCCTCCGGGTTCAGCAAGGTCGATAATTCTGCATCCATCCAGAGCGGATCAAGCTCGCTCATCCACGCCAGATCAAATGCCGTGGTTTCCAAACACAGCGCATCGATGGTGGTCCCGAGCATCGAAATCAGGGGATAGTAATAGTAGTGAGCGTGCCATTTGGAGCCGTTGTCACCACCATCACTCGCATTCACGCTGGTTCTGCCGCGCGAGAACAGTCCAAAATCGACATCAAACCCGAGGTTTGAGAAGCATCCGGTTTCGTTGGACACGTCAACCAGACGTGCAGGTTCCCAGATGCCGATTGACAGGCCAATGCGGGGGATCGGAAAGGCAGGACAAACGCATAACGGAAAGTTCGGGTTGTTCGTGTCCGGCCGAGAAGCGCCCAAGTTCATCGACAAAGCACCAACGGAGATTGGGAAAATGCAGTCCCAACAGACTTCGGTGATTGGGTTCAGGAAGCGGGCATTGCACTTCGCATTCGCTGCACCAACTGACAAAACCAATGCAGCAACAGCACCGAGCAGGATCTTCGAGAAACGGGTCATTCGTTCTCACCTCGCGTGACAGGGATTTCTTCAACAAGCATCAAAGGATCAGCACGGCTAACGACCGAGGGAACGACCGTCAGGCCAAAACGCTCAGAGATCACGCCGCCCTGGTCGAAGTAGAAGAGCTTTTGATGCGTTTCGGTCAGCTCCAAAGGAGCCCCATTCACCAAGATCAGTTTGACCGGCTCCTGGTTCGCAAGATCGACAGCAAAGGCGACCTGATCAGGATCGTCGCCATCAATAAAGACAAGGCGCTGATTGAACCGGCTATGCTCCAACGGGTTAACCCGCGTACCAGCACGGGCGAAGACCACTCCCCGATGGTCTGCAAGATCGCGGTCCAGAATGATTGAAAGATCCACATTGTAGCTTCTGTAGACTTCGGCAGGGCGCATTCCCACGACAGGGATCGGCCGGTTCACACGGGAACGCGCCTTGTCCTGCATGTCTTGTTGCGTTTGCGCGAGTTCACCATTGCCTTCCATTTCAGTCAGGCGATTCATGATTGTGTCGAGCACCGAGGGTTCTTCGACCGGGAAAAGGGCGCCGAACACGCCATAGTCAACAGCATGAACTGGACCGGCAAGACACAGGACTGCGGCGACGGCACTCAAAGTAGGTTTCATAGTCCCGCCTCCCGCCAATCGGCCATGACAGGGAGTGGCCACCCACGGCCAATCAAGCGATCTTCGGAAATTAGCCCAATAACGCTGTAGCGACTGTCGAGACTGTCTGGCGACGTGCCAAAAACGGCGTAGTGGCCATCGGGAATAACGCCGGGAGCAATTCGGGCAGCCACAGGCTCACCATCCTTGATCCAAAGGGGGTAACACTGATCGTTGACGCAGGGGCTACCATCCGGGTCCAAAGTGATTTCGTCACCAGGCAGGCCGCCAATGCGCTTCACGAACTGATACTCACCAAAGCGATCCTGAAGGATTTCCGGCATTTGGGCCGCCACCACAGCACCCCGGCGGAGCAGTATCGGATGTTCAAACACAACGAATGCAGGCTCATCCAACGACTGCGACGCATTCATGATGATATTGAACTGATCCAAAACAAAGATGCAGCCGACACCGAAACAGATTGTCCCAAAGCCAAAAGCGCGACGCGCACGCGACACCTTGGGTTTTTTGTCTTTCGCCAAAGATGCATCCGTCATTGCAGTAGCCCCGTTTGTTGAAGAAGTTCCGGTGTGATGTCGCGCACGCCACCGAGGACCGCTGCAGAATTGACGATCATCAAACCACGCTCGATCGCATAGGCTTGGACAATCGGATCGAGGTTCGCGTTCAAAACCCTGACACGCGCCTGCAGCTCTTCATCAGAAACATCGCGGCCCTGAGCGTTCACAAATGAGCGAATGAGATCTGCAGCATCGATCGACACCACTTCTGGGCGGCCAAGATTGCCGGTCCGATCCAAAACGGTCAGGGTGATCGCGACGTTTACAAGCGCGAAACAGGCGGCAGCGGCCAAAAAACCGATAAGGTTGGTTATGTTAAATAAGTCAGACTTGCTAACCTTGTTTGCAGGGTCAGTCATCGGTTTTCACCGAGCGCTGAGATGAAATTGTTGAGAACTGGCGAACCGCATTCTTCAGCTTCCGCCATGTCCAGCAGAGAACATCAAAGGTGAACATGGCAATTGTCGCAACGCCGACCATCGCCAACCAAATGGTGAGCCCTTCAAGCATCAAATGACCTCCCCGCTCTCAACGAGTTGTTCAAGGGCGTCACCCATGTTCATGCCGCGCACGTTCACGAGGTCATTCAGCTTCTGGACCATATGGCCAGTGGTCGAGAAAATCGCCAATGAGTACTTGTCCAGCAGCAGCCGGCCAAAGAGCCAGCCTTCCGGGCCACGAATGCCGCACTCGGAAAACTGGCCCTTCACGGAGGTGAGAGACTTTAGGCTATGCGCAATCCCTTCTGGCGCATTGAGCCGACCATCGGCGACCAGCTGATCGATCACCTCAGGCTTTTGAGACAGGAAGATCGTCCAATCACTGTTCTGGAGGCAGACAAGAGCGGCTGGGTTTTCGTAATAATCCAGCATAGATTGGGTGCCTGTGATAAGCGCACCGGTGTACTTTCGAGCCCGGCGAACAACGCCTTCAAGGAAGTTTGCGGTTTCAGCACCAAGCATATCCCAGGCTTCATCAATCAGGATCGCGACGCGCGTGGAGCGATCCGTTTTGAACATCAACTCGGTCCCCAGGAACATGATGATCTGCAGGACAACGGCTTCCAGATCCTTTTGAGACTTCAGTTCTGACATCTCAAAAACGGTGAAAGTGCTATCGATCGACACGTTGGATGGGCCGTCAAACATTTCGCCATAAGTACCGCCAACCGCGTAACGGCTGAGCTTCGTTACGACATCGATCAGACGGGGCTCATCTTTGACATTCGACTTAAGGATCTTAAGCACTTCGGTGACGTTGCCGTCATTGCCAAGCCGATCCCACACGTCCGCACAGGCAAGCTCAATGAACTCTTCTTCGATCCCAGAGACCCGACCCTCGCGCTGTTCACCGAGGTTCGCCATCGTTGCAATGACGCGGGTGATCAACTCAAGCGCCTCGCCGCGGTACTCTATCGAATCCATATGCTCGGCACTGAGCATCGCGAATGGATTGAGCCGAAACTGACTGCCGGAACCGATGCTCAACCAATCGCCACCAATGATTTCACATGTCGTCTTGAACGATTGACCATCATCGATGACCAACACGCGCCCACCGCCAGAGTAGATCGATGTGACAAGCTCCTGCATGAACACTGATTTACCGGCACCCGACTTGCCAACCACAGAGACGTTGTAGTTGCCGGACGACCGATAGTTGTCCCAATCGCAAAGCTGACCTTGTCGTCCGCACAAGAGCAAACCCGTGTATTGGCGCGGACCCACATATTCACCGTGGATCGGGGCCAATGCAGTGACCGCCGCGCCTTTTCTTTTCTTGACCCGCGATGCCTTGCGCATGTCTTCAATCCGAGGACCGCTGGCCTGAAATGGCAACCCAGCTAGAAAAACAGGCAACTGGAGAAAGTTGTCCTTTTCCAAAGTCACGCCAACCATCGAGTAGATCTTGCGCATTTCAGAAAGAGCGGCAGTGCTGTCATCGACATCACCACGGGCATATGCCGAGACGGTTGTGAGCGTTTCAAAGATCCGTTCACCGCGTTCAAGCTGTGCCTGTAAACCTTCGTATTCTGCATCTTGCTCCGGCAAATCAGACATCCACTTGCCGAAATTCGTTGTCTTTGCGTGCTCCAGCTTTGCGCGCTTCTTGACAACTTCCGACATGCTCTGGCGGTTTGGCTTGGACCGCGCTGTCAGGCAGGTCAAAACCGGACCATGAGGGTTATCATCTGGACGATCCGGTGATCCATTGAACAAGGACCCCAATGCAGCAGCCCATTCATGCGGCACCATGCGCACCGTCGCAGATGACACCGACAGTTCTGGAGAATTAAGGAAGGACATCCCATCGCTTGCCACCGCAAGCCCTGCCCCCGGCAGTTGGTAGTTCAGAGGAACATCATCGTCATAAACAAGAGGTTCAGCCGAGACAGAGCCACGCGTGTGAAGCATTTCAGACAACAGTTCGAGGAATGTGTTGGGCTGCACATTCACGCAAAGCGTATCGCCACCCATTGCAAGAATGAGGTTGCGACGAAACTCCTTGAGGCCCTTCAGTTGGCTTTGGGAGGGATCCCCATCGATCCAACCTGCAATCAGAATGCGTCGCGTGTGTGGAACACACTTCATGTGACCATTTGTTCCGAAACGGAGACTGTTAAAGTGACCAATCCGGCGTTCAACCATCTTCCGCATGAGCGGCGTTTGAACGTGACGCTGACTCGACCACCGCGTCAGGCTTGGCATCAGATTTGGGGACGCCCATGAGATGAACTGAACAGTCCCGTCAGATGGGCAATAGCTTGAGATTGCCGTCTGCAATGTTCGAAAAACATCCGCACCAATGATCGGAGGCGTCTCAAGCAAAAAGCCCACGGTGCCAACGTTGTGAAACAGATTGTCCTCTGGATCATAAATTCGATAGGACAACAGATCTGAGAAAACATGATCAACGAATGACTCGCGATCCTCCATCGTGAACGGAGCATCATCCAAGAGTGATGACATAAAGTTGGCAAATGCACCCATTATCGCGCTCCCCACCGTGCTTCGCGGACAACGAAATGCGCGTAAGTACCCTCATGAAGGATCTCGGCTTCATCGAGATATGGTGGCAGCCATAGGCGACCGGTTTTTTCAGGGATCCTGTACTGCGCCGATTGATATGCAGCGCCACCTGCAGGAACACCCGCGACCGCTGATCCAGGTTTGCCACCCGTTAGGATCGGTTGCGTCAGCTGATCGTTTTGGCTGTCTTGAGGGTTCTCAGCAACGGTCGACCCACCCAAAGTACCGGCGCTATCGATCTCGGCCATAGTTCTGCACGGCTGACCGGTTTGGGCACCACATAGGAAGTTCTTCTCGGTACTGCTTTCGCCACATCCGGCCAAAGCAACGGCGACAACAAAAATGAGTTGGCGGTTCATTCTGAGTTCTCCAAATATGAGGGGAGCATGGGGCCACAAAAATGGTCATGCTCAGCACATGCGCTGACGAGCGCGCACAGGACGAGGAGGCAGAACCT
Organism: uncultured Paracoccaceae bacterium; assembly: GCA_947503965.1. Lineage (GTDB taxonomy): Bacteria > Pseudomonadota > Alphaproteobacteria > Rhodobacterales > Rhodobacteraceae > Yoonia. The sequence continues at coordinate 4,902 of CANNFU010000010.1, read as the reverse complement.
ATTCAAGGTTCACGCCTTCCATGAAGACAAGTTCGACTTGCGTGCCACCGTAGAGCGAGACAACAGGCTGATACTGCTCAGCGCGTTCGATGTAATACTCGCTCAGACGGTTAGCCGCGCCGCTGACACCACCAGCGGCCGAAGAAGCACCGGCGCTGTTCAGCACATCTTCAAACGAAGTTGCTTCAGCACCAGAGGCGGCATCACCAACGCTCTTGATCCCATCAGCCAAACCCCCAAGGGCTCCGGCAATCGCAGCGTTGTTGATCAAGCGACCTTCGCGGGACACAACCAAACCACGTGCGCCAGCTTTGCCAGCACCGCTCATGTACCCAGCGACATCACGTTCAAAAACGCGACCACCGGACTGAACACAAGATAGTTTGAGAAGCCGGACGTAAACACGCTCAGAGCTCAGATCACCTCTTGCTGAACCCGTAACCGTGCAACCCGTCAAATCAATCGTATGACCCTGGGTTGAGCGCGTCCCAGCAGTAATTGCGGGTGATGTGATGCGAAAGATGACCGGCACAGGCTCGGCCTGACTTGTCACGGATGTGGACGCATCAACCCCTGAAAGAACAATGGCCGGCGCATAGGACCCTGCAGGCAGATAGTTTGAAAGATGAGCGGGCACATCTTCCTCATCGGCGGGCGACCCAGAGGACGTCAGAGTGAATTGACGGGAAAAAGGTATAGGTTCGAACCCTGGTGTGGATCCAGCGGACGGCCCCCCTGCCCCAGGCTGCGCTTGTATCGGAAATGTGCCGCCAGAATTGTTGTTCGGCGAGGTTTGCGGACCAAGCGGGCCGTTCGCAGGGGGACGCACGGCAGCTGGTGACAGAAAGTCCGCCACCAGATCACTGCCAGGGAGGTTAAACCCCGTACTTTGAGAATTGCCTGACGCGGGGTTTAGTGCGCCCCCCTGCCCTGCCTCAACTTGTTGTTGCAAAGCGTTGATAGTCTCTTCATATCGCGAGAGAATGGCGTCATATTCCGAAGCCGTTTGCGCCTTCTCAGCTTCATGAAGTTCGACCATTGTCTGAACAGAAGTCTCCAAATTGACGTACTTGTCGCGAAGATCCTCCAACTCAGTCGCTGCATCTTTGATCCATGACATCTCAGGCGCAGCTGCACGGGTCCGATCAGCAATCATGGTGGTTGTCACGCCACTCTCGGCCTGACCCGTTGGGATACCAGGCCCTCCGGTGTTGAGCGTCTGACTGACCACAAACATCGCTCCAAGACCGACAACGCCCATCATGCCGGCGATGATCAATTGCTTATTTCTGCGAGACGTATTGCTCATCTTGTGTCCTCCACAACAATGACCCAAACCTTCCCACCGGAAATCACCCGATCGACGTAGACGGCGAGCGTGCGACTGGACCGGTAAAACTGGCGTTCCGCTGGAATCTGGCCGCTCCGAGCACTCGCAACGGAGATACGGGCAATCAGCCCACCTGCTGAGTAAGACGCAAAGTTACCGACCCGCTGTCCAGACGCAGCGCGATTACCTATCCGGGCCGCATAGGCTTGACGCGTGAAGCTAACTAGATTGGCCGTCCGTGAAGAACCACTTCCGCCAGAGTTCACGGCAAAGCCAGATGACGATGCGGGAGCATTCGTTTGTTGAGATACGGCAGCGGAGGTCGAAACACCACGCAGCGTCACCAAGACGGTATGGTTCTCAAGCTCTGTTTTCGGGTTCATTGTGAACCCAATCGTGTGACCCGTTTCGGTGACAATGTAGCCACTTTCAGATGTCGGCTGGCCCCCAGCGAACCGTAGAAACACATCTCCGGTGCTTTCATCATTGACCATCTCGAAATTGCTGGAGCTTTGAAGGATTTTGGAAATCCGATGGCCAACAATGGAAATGCGAGTTGGCCCGGTCACGGATGCATCAAAACTGATGTTCTGGTCCGGTCGCGTTGTCAGTCGAACTGTATCAGCCGCGGCCTGAGACCACGACAAAAGCATAACCATCAAACCAATGAGCAAAGCAAAGCGATTCATGACGCAGTCTCCTCAACAGTCATTGAAGCAAGGCGAACCGACGATGCCTCTTCAACAAAGATCAGAGTGATGACCCGTTCTTCCCGCGTCACACGTTGCGTTTCGATAAAGGTGGCAAGGTTACCTGTGACCACAATGCGCAGCCCGTTCATGTCGTGATCCAAGCGCTCTGGGAAAAACGTGGTCGAGATACGGCGCTCACGAATGTCTTCAGCAACGGTGTCGAAGGCATCCAGAAGTCGCGGCCGATCTCGCACACTCGACAGCCGCTCCACGACACGCCGACCATAGGCGGCAGTCTCAGGGCTCACATTGTAAAACGCGTAGACCGCGTCTAGCGCGAGAGATTCAACGTAACGTGAGTCCACAGCACCCGCTGCTACCATGCCGTCACTAATGCGCGAAGGAACAAGAACAGTTGTGCGCTGGATTTGGGTATAGGACCCTACCAGCATGACAATGACGGCCAACTGCACAAGTGAAATCAAGATGAAGAGATTGCGCGTACCACGGGCAGACCGTAGTTGTCGCGATTGTTGATCAGGGCTCATGGCTATCCCCTCCAATGAACCACATCGGAGCGCGGAAACGACCGATATGGAGAAATCTCGGGAGGCAAAAACCAGTATGCGGCCGCTTTCAGCCGCTCAATTCCACCTTCCCCTTTGAGACGACGCCAGAGGCCAAAGAGTATCAGGCCAATGACGACACCAGCGATAAGGTTGCGGCCCAAGAACGCAACAAAGCAGGGCCCAAGGAACATTGCAGCATCATCAGCGGTGAAGAAAAACAAACGCCCGGGTACTTCGAGCTTTTGTTCAATAAGAACAATGTTAGAGTTGTCAGACATCTTGATCCCCCATGATCAATGTTGATGTGGGCCCCGCCGCCAACTTCGGAGCCCACGGACCCAGCTTTAGACTGGGCCAGCACCGTCAAGGGTGACGGATGGAACCTCGGCAGCGGCTATCAACATATCGACGGTCGCTGTCACACCACCGATACCGTTGATGATGTCGACGCCGTAGCCGATCAGGAACGCGATCATCACGCTTGAGATGACCCATTTCCAATTCGACGTCACAGCGTAAACGCCGATACCGATGATCAGCGACACCAGCAGCATCAGCGCGCCAAAGTTGCCGCCGAGCATTGTATTCAGGTCGCCAAGCATCGTTGTGAACGATGCGTCGATACCGGTTGCACCGGCACCGGCGGCTGATGCCAATGACGGAGCCATGACGGCCGCTGTCACAACAGTCAGGCAGCCAAAGTTGGATAGGATGAGTTTTTTGAACATGTCTTTTACCTCTGTTGGAGAGAGCAACGAGCTCTCGCCCTAGGGTAGAAAGAAGAATAGTCAAGATGCAAGATAAAAAGTGAAAAAAAATAAATGTTACACAAATAAGAGAAATTCTTGTCCGTGTGAAACCTGAAAAAGAGGGTGACTCCGTTGCTCAGATCGGCAACATTGGACGCCAAGAATAACAGGCGATCAGAGCCAGTATGAAGGCAAAAACAGTGAAAAGTGCAGACCTAGACCAGATACTGGCTTTCAACGCAGTGTTTTGGGATCAAGCTGCCGACCTCGTCGCCGATGGATATAGGGTCAACGCCTATTTACGCGAGGGCGCCAAGGGCTATCATGTGACCTTCTCGAAAAACAGTGAAGCCAAGACACTTGTCGTGATCGACAAGAAATCGGCGGTAGCTGTCCCGGCTGAAGTCGACGGGATTTCCCTGTTTCAGATCATAGCAACACACAGCACTGCCGATAGCATCACCCTACCCCTCCTGCCGTTCGGCCAGGAACCAAAAGACGGTAAGAAAAGCGTGATTAGAATGGCACGCCCAAACCCCAAGATTTATTGGACGTTAGAGATCGACGGCGTACCACTCACCGGTGAAAAGAACAAACCGCAGCGCATTGAACCATTCGGCGCCGTCATTGTAACAGCGCGCTTTGCATCAGCAACAACAGCTGAGTTAGTCATTACCCCAGCCATCCGAGAATATTTTCAAGCACGACTACGAAGAAGCCAATGGGTTAGCGAAGAACTGGCCAAAAAGGACCTGAATTTGCGTACCTGGTGTCTTGAGAAGGGGCACAAGTATCAGACATTTTACCGTGTCCTACAAAGGGGTGATGATATCCCGGAGGTAAAGACCCAGTTGGCAAGGATCGCCAAGAAAAAGGTCCAAGAGATGTGGCCGAAGATCGATTGGGAATAGCTCTGCGCTATGACGATGACAATGTAGAAAGAAGCTTATTGCAACCTCCCTTATGCCGCCCTTCTGACTATGCCGATGCGCGGCAGCAATTCCCGTAAATTCGCAGGAGCAGTTTCGAGGATATCGGCACAATCAAAATCTGTCCGGCTAAATTGGACTCCTTGAACCTGTATTGGCACTTTCAGAGAAGTCTCTAGCAGAAAACGACCTTCGCTGCACCGTGCGCGAACTGGTATGATGCGGGACAGAGCGCCAATTCGCTGCGGCTGCGCCAATGGCGGCTCTGCTTTGGTTTCTGAAACACCGCCTGTCCTTACTCAGACATCTCAGGTAGCATTGGCAAGTCTGTAGAACCCGGATCAATACCCGCACTCGTGAGCATGGCATGAACCTGACCGCGATGATGTGTGGCGTGATTGAACATGTGGACGAGATTGAATCCGAAATTTGTCTCTACAGGCGTGCCGCCCCTCATCCATTCGACCTCTCGTGATACATCGGCATTAGTCAAGCTGTCGCACCATAAGCTGATTTCCTCGTCCAACGCCTCTCGTTCGCGCTTGTACTCAGACCAATCGTGAGCGTCCGCTGAACCCGACCTAACGCGTTCCGTTGGAGCCATCTAAGTGTCCACTATCGATGGTGGACACT
>CANNFU010000009.1 GCA_947503965.1 uncultured Paracoccaceae bacterium | reverse complement strand
GTTGGTGTTGGAGTAGGCGTTGGTGTTGGCGTCGGAGTAGGTGTTGGTGTTGGTGTTGGAGTAGGCGTTGGTGTTGGCGTCGGAGTAGGTGTTGGTGTTGGTGTTGGAGTAGGCGTTGGTGTTGGAGTAGGGGTCGGAGAAACAGGTGTATCCGAATCAGCAACAGCCGCTTTGAGCGCATCCCGGATCGCATCGCGGATGGAACCACGGCTTGGGCTTCTTGACTCTGCGTTGAGCGGCACCGACCGTACCGCGCTGCGCATTCCATCAACGGCAGAGGTTCTGGCTGCGCTGGTCTGAACTTCGGCGGCTGAAGCCACCTCGGCACTCATGCCGGTGTCGGTTCTTGCCATTGAGGCGGCCGCGCCAGTGCTATTTGTTGAGGGCGACAGCATGGCCAGACTTGCGGCAGGCATGCCGACCACGCCAGCTGTTATCGAAGCAATCTGATCTGCGGTCAGATCATCGCCCAGAACCTGAACGGTATGTGTTCCAGCATCGAGCGTGGTGAATGCCCGCTGCGGCCCGCTTGCGCTGCCATCGGTGCTTAGAATTTCAGCCTCGCCTATGCGCAGTGTCACAGCAACACCCGCCGGTGCCGTGAACGCGTAAGTTGCGCTACTTGGCACTGCCAGCTCTATTGTTGTGCCAGTTGTATCGGCTGCAACAAGGGTTGCATCCACAACGGTACCCATAATAGATTTCGGCGAAGATGGATTTCCCATTTCTTGGGCAGAAACACTTCCGGCCACCGAAGTCAGGATCAGTGGCGTCACAACCAACAGGCTTGCTCGACTAAAATTCATATTCACGCTCTCATTCGATGAGTGTTTGGGTCCCGCCAAACTATCGGGCGGATTTGGACGAAAATGTGTCACTCAAACAACGATCATCTATCTTTTGCCGACAATCGGCGACAAAACGCCCATATTCGTCGTCAAATCGTGAACATTGAACGTGAATACGCCTATTGTGTTTCCCCCTAGGCGTGAACTTCGCGCCCTTCACATGGTTTTTAGGGGGAAGTAGGGTAAGCTTTCCGGATACTATTTTGTCCGCTGAGGTCGAATCATAAAAGTGCCGTAAGGTAAGGGAATCATTAGTGTTACTTAACGTCAACGCCCCCAGGAAGCTGCCATCTATCTTCGTGGAGAACGGTCGCCTGACCGAAACTGACCTTGCCAAAGTGACCGAGGCTGCGACGGCAACAGGGCAGTCCGTGCGTTCGGTGCTGGACCGTTTGGGTCTGATCCCGCAGAAGGAATGGGCGCGAGCGAGTGCGGATCATTTGGGCCTGCCGTTGGTGACACTTGATGATATCCCGGAACGGCTGCCAGAGGATCAGCGGCTGTCAGCGGACTATCTGAGCCGGAACGCCATCGCACCAATAGAGATCACGCCAGACCGCGCCTATTTTGCGGTCGCCGATCCGTTTGATACCGATGCGATAGCGGCGTTGGAAATGATCTTTGGTTCTGCCCTGTCGCTGGCTGTCGCCACCGACCGGGATATCGAACTGGCCATGGCCCGCAGTCAGGATGCTGCTGCAGACCCAACACAGGTCGATATTGTCACCGCGCGCCACGGCGGTATCGATCTGGATACCGACAAGCTGACCGAACTGGCCAACAACGCGCCAACCGTGCGATACCTCGATACCTTGTTCGACAGCGCGATCGAGATGCGCGCGACCGATATCCATCTTGAACCCACCGCAAGGCTAGCCCGCGTGCGTCTGCGTGTTGATGGAGAACTGGTAGAAGTGCAGGCGCCGGACAAGGCGATTTACGAAGGTGTCGTGTCGCGGCTGAAAATTCTGGCCGGGATGGATATCAGTGAACGCAGGCTTCCGCAGGATGGGCGCATTCGCCAGCGTCTGGCAGGGCGCGATGTGGATATGCGTGTCGCCAGCGCCCCCATGATACATGGCGAGACAATCGTCCTGCGTCTGCTTGATAGTCATGAAGGGCTGTCGCAGCTGAGCGACCTTGCCCTGCCTGCCCATGTCAGCAAACGGATCAAGGCGGCGATCAGTCAGCCCAATGGTCTGATCCTTGTCACTGGTCCAACTGGCAGCGGCAAGACGACAACTTTGCACGCGGCGATGAATGACCTGAATGAAACCCGCCGCAAGATCGTGACAATCGAGAACCCTGTCGAAATCCAGACGCCCGGCTTGCAGCAGATTGAGGTGAACCCCGAATTGGGTTGGACCTTTGCCGCGGCGCTGCGCACCGTGCTGCGCCATGACCCTGATGTGATTATGGTGGGTGAGATCCGCGATAGCGAAACGGCAGAGCTTGCCGTGCGTGCCGCGATGACTGGCCATCTGGTGTTTTCAACACTCCATACAAACACTGCAGTTGATGCGGCGACCCGGTTGGTTGATCTGGGCGTGCCAGAGTACCTGATCCGATCTGTTGTCCGGCTTGTGGCCGCGCAACGCCTGGTACGCCGGGTTTGCCCCAGTTGCGCAGAGCGGATTGATCTGGACCGTCGCCCCAAGATAAGGGATCTTTTCGTCAAGCTGGACAAACGCACCGGTAGCCAGACGGACCCGGCACAATGGGCGCTTGTCAAATCCGTGGGCTGTGATGCCTGTAACCAGACCGGGTTTCGCGGGCGGCTTGCCCTGTTCGAAGCGATGGAACCGGAAGAGGTGTTCATGGCGAAAGATGCCCCAAAAGCGCGGCAACGACAGACCATGGGGTCCGAGGCTATCAGGATGGTTGCCGAAGGACACACGACAATTGAAGAAGTCATGCGTATTCTGGGTGTGAAATACTTCTAGGACAACGCTGGATGGAACAAGCGCATAAGACCTTTACCTATGTCGCCCGCGATGCAAGCGGGGCGCGGCAATCCGGTGTGGTATCCGGTCTGGACGAAACAGACGCCACCCGTGCCTTGCGCGCGCAGGGCCTGTTTCCGATCAGTCTTGATCTGGATGACGGAACCACGATGCCGGGGGTCCGGTCGCGACGGCCGCGAAAAGGCAACGGGCAACTGACACCGCGCCAGACGGGTGATTTTCTTGTGCGGCTGGCGAAACTGTCCAGCCGCCAGATACAGGCGGAGCGTGCGCTTGCGATCATCGGTGATGGTGGGCAAGACCCGATTTCGCGTGCAGCCGTCCGGGTACGCGACAGTTTGCGCGAAGGGGCGGCACTGTCGCGCGCGTTGGAAGAAAAGGCAGGGATCGATGATCCTGTGACGCTGTCATTGGTAAAAGGTGCTGAAGTCGCTGGGGATATGGGCAGCGCGCTTTCCACCTCTGCCGATATCATGCAGAACCGGCTGGAAATCAGGCGCCGGATCGTGACGGGTTTGATGTATCCTGGTATCCTGTTGTTCGTGGCGCTGTTATCGCTGGGGCTGATCATGATCGCGATCATCCCGCAGTTTCGCCCGTTGATCGCCGACCGGATTGATCTTGTGCCGATGATGGGCCGTGCCGTCTTTGCTGTTTCGGGGCTGCTGGCGGGGCTTTGGCCGTTCATTCTGCTTGGGCTTGTCCTGGTCATCGGCGTCATCATCGTGGCTGCGCGACGTGGTGCATTGGTGCCGATACTCGCCCGGATCGGAAATCGCATACCATTCATCCGCCGCCTTTTGCTGCGCAATCAGATGACGTTGTTGCTGCATGTACTGGGTGCATTGCTCAGTCGCGAAATTACGTTAAGCGGTGCGTTGCGCGTTGTCTCCAAGTCGACGCCAGCGGGTCCGGTGCAACAAAGCATGACAAAAGTCACCCAAGAGGTGGAAAACGGGGTTGCTCTGTCGACGGCGATGCGCAACGAACACTTGTTGCCGCAAGATGCCATCGAAATGATCCGCATCGGAGAGGAAGCCGGTGATATGGGTGGTATGATCAGCCGTACATCGGCTGACATGCGCGAAGCAGCGGACCGTGATCTTGAACGATTTTTGCTTTTGTTCCAGCCTGCCTTGATTGTCGGCGTCGGATTATTGATCGGAGTAAGCCTTTATGCCCTATTTTCAGCGATCGTGTCGGTCAATGCGATTACGTTCTAAAGCACATCGCCGTCGCAGGCCTGCCGCGGCCGGTTTTTCGTTGATCGAAATGCTGGTCGCAGTCGCTATTGTGGGCCTTTTGATCGGTGTCGTCGGACCGGCTGCGATGCGTCAGTTGCAGTCGTCGCGCGTTACAACAGCCGAGGCGCAGATCAACCAGTTGCGCAGCGCATTGGATATCTTTCTGATCGAGGTTGGGCGTTACCCCACTGAACAGGAAGGACTGAACGCCCTGATCAATGGGGCGGGCACGATCCCCGGATGGAATGGTCCGTATTTGCGCGATGGGAATTTGCCAGTCGATCCATGGGGCGGCGCATTTCTGTATAATCTGGATCAGGGACAGGTAAGGATCACCTCTTTGGGCGCGGATCAGCAACCCGGCGGCACTGGCGTGGACGCCGATGTGGAAGGCTAAAAGACGACGCGGGCAGCAAGGACAAGGCTTTGCCACGGTCGAGGTTCTGGTCGCGGTGGCGATTGTCGTGCTGATCGGTACGATATCAATTCTGGCGCTGGGCCGATCCGACCGCGCGACGTTGCAAAGTGACGTTGCATCGGTCGCCCTGGTGCTGCAGCAGGCGCGGTTGCAGGCCGCAGAGACGGGCCGGCCGATTGCAGTTGAATATTCGCAGGATGATCGGACGCTGCGCGCAGGATTTGCGGAACATACCTTGGATCGTGCGGTCAGCAGCCCCAATGAAACGACGCGCATTTCCATTCGTCCGTCAGGTGAAAACGAAGGGCTTAATCTTGTGTTGATCGCAGGGGATCTTCAGCGGTCGGTCGAGCTGGACTGGCTGACCGGACAGATCCGGTTGTCACCATGACAAGACGGGGCAGACAGCGGGGCTTTACCCTGGTCGAAGCGCTTGTTTCGCTGGCCATTGCTGCGCTGACGCTCAGCGGATTTTATCAGGCTCTTTCGACGGGTCTGTTCATGGAGCGCCGGTCAACTATTCAGGCTGATCAGATGTTGGTCGCCACGCAGATCATGGACCGCGTTGGTGTTGATCTTGCGCTGCGATCTGGGTTTCAGGATCGCGGCATCATCCGGGACATGGAATGGGAACTGACGATATCGGACAGTGGCACGTCCGACATGCGGCTGGGACCCGTCCGCCAGAATGAGCTGGTTTTCGTCTATGTGTCGGTGACGCCACAAAACCCGGATGGTACGCCATTGGTTCTGCGCAGCATTCGCTACCGCGAGACGCCGCTATGAAGACGCGCTGGGCACGCAGGCGGCGGCGTACGACCGGGATCGCATTGGCCGAGGCGCTGGTTTCGCTGACAATCGCTGCGATGACGCTTGCGCTGTTGACCAGTGCAACATGGGGTCTGCGTCAGACCGCAGACCGCCCCAGTGTTTTGCAAGACGCAGCGACCGATTGGTTGACCGCCCGCCGCGTGCTGCAATCCTGGGCGGCGTCAGCGACATTGACCGGGCGCAACCAGACCGAGGGCCGGTTTTCCGGCACGCCCACGCAGTTGCGTCTGATACTGGATGATGGCAGCAGCCGCGACAGCAAGCCGATGATGATCAGCATCGATGTTTTTCAGGAAGACGGCCTATTCCGTCTGACGGCATCACGTTATTTCGATATCCGTGATATCCGTCTGGCCCCGGAAACCACGCGCGAAAGCACGGTGATCGTGACGGATGAACCCCTGCTTCTTGTCTATCGGGTGCGCCCAATCAATACGGGCGGTAATCCGGTCTGGACTTATGAGCCACGCCCCGAACAAGGCCTGCCGCTGGCCGTGGCAGTGGAACAGGCGGCGGAAAAAATCATCATTGCCCGTATGCCTGTATCCGTCAGCGGGTTTTGTGTGTCCCGCCTTGGCGAGGCCGGACTGGGAGAGGCCGCATGCAACGTGCGCTGACAGCATCCCGCCGGCGTCTGCATCGCGGCTTTGTGCTGATTACGGTGCTGTGGGTCGGGCTGGGCCTGTTGCTTGCCGCGTCAAGCTATCTTGTCACGCAACGGCAAGCGGCGCTTTCCACGCGGGCCGAAGTGGAAACAACACGTGCGGTCGAGCTGGCGCGCAGTGCGGTCAACGTGGCCTTGGCTGATCTGGGGCGCATCGGTGAAGGGCAGCCGCGCAGCCGCCGTGACGGCACGCCGGTCACCATCACAATGGCTGAAGGACAGGCGACATATCGGATCTGGGATGAAGGTGGAAAGCTGGATATCAATGCGGCCCCTGTCGAATTGCTTGGTCCTGCGTTGCAACAGCTGGGTCAGGATAGCGGAATTGATGCCTTTGATGCGGTCACGATAGCGCAAGCATTGGTGACGCGGCGTGCCGATGCGGACGCACAGACCTTTAACCGCCCGATCCCGCAGCTTTTGGCCGATCTCGGTTTACCCCAAGACGTCAGCTTGCGGGCGCGCCAGATTTTGACAACCTACAGCGGGACGCCGCAGGTCAACCCGACCACAGCAGCACCCGCGCTACTGGCAGCCATTCCGGGGCTGGGGCCAAGCGACGTGGCGCTTATTCTGGATCGTCGCCGCGCCGGGCAATCATTGCCACGGCTGGGCACGGCGTCGGTCTGGCTGGGCGGGACCGAAGGACCGGTCTACACGATTGAGGCGCGTGGCACCCTCCAAAGTGGCGTGTCTGTTGATGTGATCGCGACCGTGGGGATGCAGGGCATCAGTTTTCGTGGCGGCATCATGCGCTACGAGATTTTGGGCGTGGAAATCCTGCGTTGATGTTGGGCATCGACGTCGTTTTGCCGATTTTGGTGCTGGTTCTGGCGTTGATCGTTGGCCCTTTGCCGCTTGTGATCCGAGGGGTCATCCGGCGCTGGCTGGGTCCGGCTTTCGTGCAGCGCTGGTATCGGCCTGTGTCCGTGGGGGTGGGTCTTGGCATGATCGGGGCGTCGGCGCTTGTTGCGTGGTTCGACCCCGCCCAAACGTTTTTGTTGGTCCTGATCTGCCTGTTGGTTCTTTTGGCGGTCATGGACTGGCAGTGGCGCTGGCTTCCGATTGAGTGGACGCTGGGCGTGATCGCGCTGGGCGTTCTTCAGGGCATTTCAGGTGGCGACATTATCCTTACCGCGCAGCAGATTGCGGTGCCAAGCCTGACAGTTCTGGCGATACGTCAGGTATTAAAGGCCATTTTCAAGCGCGTTGCGCTGGGTCTTGGGGATGTCTGGCTGATTGCGGGTCTGGGAGCGTTTTTGCCCGTCACGGCAAGTTTCCTTCTGATCGGTTTGGCCGCCCTTTCAGGTTTGGCCGAACTGCTTTTCCGAAGATGGCGTTCCGCCGATCAGCAAAAAACCGCAAGCGTGTCATATGGGACACACCTTTGCGTCGTTTTTGTGATCATGCTAAGTTTCACACAAATCAATTGAAGTTAGGCTGCTAAGGTACGGCTAAAGAAATAAAAAATGCGCACTTGGGCGACAGATCCGGGGCGTGGGTAATGAGGCAGAGCATGAATAAACTGATGGCACTCGTGGCATGTACCACGATTCTCAGCTCTTGTGGTGATGTGCCGCAGGTCAACCGGGGCGACGACGACACCGGTTACAACCGCTGGCAACTGGCAAGTATTTTTGGCGGCGGCGGCGATAACCAAGGCTTTCAACGTCAACAGGGTCGGGTCACCGGCGGGCAGCGTGTCGAAGCTGGACAGGGCACGATCTTTCCGGGTCGCCAACCGCTTTTGGTCGATAGTGACTTTGTGAATGAAAACGGTGAGCGAACTGTTTCGCTGAACCTCGTGAATGTGGATATTGAATCGGCAGCCGCCGCAATCCTGGGTGAGCTGTTGCAGATCAACTATGTGATTGATCCCGGTGTGCAGGGGACGGTCAATATCCGGTCATCGCAGCCGGTCACACGGACCACCGCCATCGAAGTGTTTGAGCTGGCTTTGAAGCAGAACAATGCTGTTCTGATCCGTCGCGGCGATATCTTTGCAATCTCCCCTCTGTCTGCTGATCTGTCCATCGCCCCGTCCACATCACGTGATGTGCTGCCGGGCTATACCTTGCGTGTGATCCCATTACGTAACATCGGTGCACAGGAAATGGCCGCGATCCTTCAACCATTCGCGGGCGAAGGGATCGTGGGTATTGATGCACAGCGCAATATTCTGGTTCTGGCAGGCACGTCCGTGGATCAGCAATCCTGGGCCGAAACGATCGAGAGCTTCGATGTGGATTGGCTGGCAAACCGATCTGTCGGGATTTTCCCGATCAACGGCCGATCAGCACAATCCATCGTGAATGGGCTGGAGCGTTTGGTCGAGACTGACGAGGGATTTGAGCCGCTTGTCGTTTTCGAGGTGATCCCGGAAAACAACTCGATCCTTGCTGTCGCAAAGACGCCCCGTGCGCTTGAAAACGTTGCTGTCTGGATCAACCGGCTGACACGTGAAGGCGCGAATGATGCGCAGGTCTATTCCTACGACATGAAATATGCCCGCGCAGGTGTCATCGCGCCGACGCTGGCGCAGATTTTGGGTGTCACTGTCGAGACATCACCCGATGCGCCCGAGGTAATCGAGGCAAGCGCAGAGATCTTTGACAATCAGGGTACGCTGAATGCGACCCGGATCGTCGCAAGCGAGGCGACAAACACCCTGCTGATCCACGCAACCCCCGAAGAATATCAGCGGGTTCTAGGCATATTGCATCGTCTGGACGTGCCACAGCGGCAGGTGCTGGTCGAGGCGACAATCGTAGAAGTCTCATTGAACGAAAATCTCCGCTACGGCGTGCAGTATTTCCTTGAGGAAGGCGGCGCCACGCTGGGGCTGACCAGTGGTGAATCCTTTAATGTGTCGCCCAGCGCGCCCGGTTTTGCACTGACACTTGGCGGTAATCCGGCAAATGCCGTGATTGATGCGTTGGATACGGTAACGTCCGTCAACGTGATCTCATCGCCCAATCTGATGATCCTGAACAACGAGTCCGCACGTTTGGTTGTTGGTGATCAGGTGCCGACATCGGTGCGCACCGCGCAGGATGCGTCCAGCTCGGATGATCAGGTCTTTGTGTCGACCGTTGAATATCGCGATACCGGTGTGATCTTTGAAGTAACACCGCGCATCAATTCTTCTGGGTCGGTTCTGCTGAATATCGGGCAAGAGGTCAGCCTGGTCGGGGAAACCGACCCGGCAACCGGCAACCCCATTATCTCGCAGCGTTTGATCAACAGCTCTGTCGCGGTTGATAGCGGCGAAACGATCGTATTAGGCGGTTTGTTCTCGGATCGGCGGACACGTGGCAATGGCGGTATTCCGATCCTGAAGGATCTGCCGGTGGCGGGGAACCTGTTTGGCAACTCTTCGCGGAACCGCGCACAGACCGAATTGTTGGTTCTGATCACGCCGCGCATCGTCAACAACCGCATGGATGCGCGCCGTGTTACTGCCCAGTTGCGGGATCGGGTTCAGTCGCTGCAATCAAGCGGCCCATCCATGAGCACGCAGGTCAGCATTCCGTCGACCCGCACCCGCAATTCGGACATGATCACAAACAACGGTCTGGTCGAACGGGCAGTGGCAGGTGCAGGTCAGACTGCTGCTCCGGCGCCCGCAGCGAGCGGACGTCATATTGCGGTTCTCGGGTCGTTCCGGTCGGCAGATGGTGCGCAAAGCCATTGGCAAAATCTCCAGGCGCAAAACAGCGCCGCGCTTGGCCGCTTTACACCGACTTTCCGCCAATCCGGTGGATTGACGATGGTCACGGTCGGGCCGATGTCGCGTGATGCAGCTAATCAGGTCTGTATCGATGTGCGGGCAGATTGCTTTACCGCGACGCAGTAATCCAGAGGCGCCTTGATACACTGTGTCAGGGCGCCATTCTTTTGCGGATTAGGAACTTCACCTCTGCGTGGGCTGTGCTTAAAGTGCGTCCCTAGATCAACCCAGATTTATTTTGATGATTGATTGTGCCATGACATTGACCAGGCCAGCAGGCCGGGATTGAGGACCATAGATGACGCAGAGTATTTCGCGGACTGAATATGACAAAGTGTATACCGACCGTATTCTGGGTCGCGCATTTGTCGAAGATAAATCCTACTACGAAGAATCCCGAGAGCGCTATTGGCGCAGCCTTGTTCAGTTCAACAAGCACCGCCCCGCTGGTGAGGCATCGCTGCTTGACATCGGTGGAGGGCAATTTGCGATCCTTGCCCAGCAGTTGTTTGAATATCGTGCGACCGCGGCCGACGCCGTTGACAGTGCCGAGGCAGATGTACGCGCGGCGGGTCTGGAGTTTCTGAAACTCAACCTGATGGATGAGGTGTATGACACCGACCAGCAATTCGATGTCATCAGCATCCTTGAAGTGATCGAGCATATTCCTGTGCCGCCTTACCTGATCTTCGGCAAACTGGCGGGCATGCTGCGCCCTGGCGGGCTGTTGTTCCTGACGACGCCAAACGGGTTCCGGATACGAAATGTCCTTTATATGCTGGCCAATAAGCGGGTTCTCGACCATTTCCGGTATAACGAAGACAACGTACCGATGGGCCACATGCACGAATATACGATGCCGCAGATGCTCTGGCAGGCAGAGCGTGCAGGGCTTGAGGTATTGCTGGCCGAGCAAACGATGTCCGGTTGGGGCGGTTCGTCAAAAGGCGCAAAGATAATGCGCGCCCTGACGGCCCCGGCGCAGCTTGTCCCGCATCTGCGTGAATCGCTTATTCTGACCCTGCGCAAGCCGGCCTGATGTGGCGGTGTCAGCTGTCGTCTTCGGTTTCGCGGCTAAGCAGATCGAATTTGCGCAGCTTCACATAAAGCGACTGGCGCGACAGGCCCAGCATCTCGGCCGCGGCGACGCGGTTGTTCATTGTCAGCTCAACCGCTGTTTCGATACACATCTTTTCAACAACATTGGTTGTTTCGGCGACAATGTCTTTCAACGTGGCGCTACCCACAAGCTCTACCACCGAACGCATGCTTTCATCGCTGGTCGGATTTGAAGCGGCGCGGCTGGAATCCGCATGGTTCACGTCGCGCAATACAAAGCCAAAGACGGTGTGCGCACCTGCCTCGATCTTGGTGATTGACACTTCGACAGCGCGTGGGCTGCCATATTCGCCCGCAATCTTCGTGGCATAGATGCGCATCCGACCGGACCGCGCTGCATTCTCGACCATGACCTTCAGATCAATGCTGCCGCGCTGCAGATAATCCGCCAGGTTACGCCCGCGCACATTGATGTCATGGGCGACGTCGATCAGGTCAAGAAATGCATCATTGGCGGCCAGAACCTGACCATTGGCGGCGGCAAACACCATTGCTTCGGGACCTTTGGCATAAAGCCCCTGCAGGTTCCGGGCCAGGTCATCGGCTGCGGTGTTGTCTTTATCCATAGGAAGGATACGACACAGCAGAACACGTTCACCCGCCGCACGGAAAAGCGTCGGCATAATCTCAACTGTTTGGCCAGAGACCTGTATTTGTGTTTGCGATGTGGAGTTTTGGTCCGAAATCGCCTGGTTCGCCAGCTGATCAACCAGATCACCGCGCTTGCGCCCTTCAAAGCACTGCGAAAACTGCGAGCCGATCAATTCTTCCCGGCGACGTTCAAGCAGGGCAGCGGCGGCGGGATTGGCCTCGTTGATTTCGCCAGTTTCGGTGGAGACAAAAACGATCGCCTCCGCCGTGCTTTCCATCAGCACCCGAAAGCGGGTGTCGTATTCCCGCTGGGTTTCATAATCGCGTTCTAGCGCAAGCTGGGCTTTGACAAGCTGCTGCTGCATTTCCGCGACCGGGCGCAGATCGCGCCCCAAAAGCAATACAACACCGTCCGGACCGATGCGGTGAAAGCTGTAGCGGACCGGAAACTCCCAGCGTCCGGTTTCGTCGGCGTGGTTCAGTTCGATCGAGTGCAGCTTGGCCGTGCCATCCAGAAATTCGGTCAGCCGCGCGTCGAATTTCGATACGCTTTCAATAGTCAGCGCTGTGCGAATATCCTTCTGTTCCAACTTCTTGAGCACACGAAAAGACGTATTTTCTGCACTGACAAGCACCGACAATACCATACCGGTGTCAGAAATCACGATGCCAAGATCTGCAACCTCCGTAATGATGTCACCAAGCATTTCGGGTGCGATAAGAGGGATAGCGCCACTGTCCCAATATTTGGTGCCGCGCGAGGTCATGCTTGATGCACCAGATTTGGGCTCTTGGCCATCACTTAGCTCCCGCGCATTTTTTGCGGTTCGCTGCTGAGTATCTTTGATAGTCCGCAAAGCTCTAGAGCCTCGCTTGGTATTTTCGTGGCATAGTCCGCGCCTGTCAGTGCCGTAATGTTTTCCTTGGTTTCGACATCCAACAAGGAACCACCGATAACAACAGGCGGCGAATTGACCGTCGAAGTCTTCACAACATCAACGATCCGAGACAGCGTTTCAAGCGTTTCGCTGCAGGATGATGATATAAAGACAGCATGGAAATTAGAACGCCGCAATCGTGTGGCAAGGTCTTCGTGACGAAGCCCCAATGCCATGCGCACCGATACCCCGGAACGCCGCAATTGGCTGCCCAAAACCATCGCACCCAGCGTGTGATACACCTCTTGCGGGACGATCAGCATGATGGTGGGTGCAGCGGCGTTTCCGATCGCATCACCTGACCAGTCCAGCCCAAGTTCACGCAGCATTGATTGCAGGCGCGACACCGCAATGGTCACATTCGCAAAACCAAGACTGTCGGCACACCACTGATCCCCCAGTCGTCGTGCCACCTCGGGGATATAAAGATCTACAATCGCCTCGGCCGTGAAACCGGCATTCACTGCATCTTGTACGACAATGCGGCATTCGGCACGTTCGGCGCTGAGCGCGGCTGTTTCCAGCGTTGTCAGCAAGTGCTGGTCCAGATCGGCAAACGCCTCGCCCACGCCCGCGTCGCGTGACGCAGGTGCCCTGTCTTTCGGCGTCGCCGCCGGTTTCGGCGTCGATACGTTTATGCTTCGCTGGTCGGGCATCTACGTGTCCTTTGGCTGCCACCGCGCAATGCGCGTCTTTCAGCTACGCAGATATTGTCCTTTGCACGGCTCCGAATGTCAAAGCAAATTGACATGTTGTCGCATCGTGTTTGGCCGTATTTCGCTAACCACCGAATTTTTATGAGTTTTAAGGGGTTCATTGGTAAACGACCCGCCGCCTTGTGTGGACAGAAGGTAGTGTAAGTTAAAGTTGACACCTGCGCGCATTGGGCCATACTCTTGACACATATCACCGTCAGGGAAACTTTACATGTCTGTGACCACGACTGATACAAGAGGTGCTTCAGCGCTTCCGGAAAGCGGTCCCCGGCGTCTTTACTCTGATGCGGAACGGGCTCGCCGTGACGCTACAAAATGGACCCTTGTTCAGGGCATTTTGGCACCCTTGCAATTCATCGTTTTCCTGATCTCGCTCGCGCTGGTGCTGCGCTACCTGTTCACCGGGCTGGGATATGACGCAGCAACCCTGTCGATCGTGATCAAAACAGCCTTTCTTTTTGCCATCATGGTGACAGGCGCGATCTGGGAAAAAGTGGTCTTT
The DNA here is from genome assembly GCA_947503965.1 of uncultured Paracoccaceae bacterium. Classification (GTDB taxonomy): domain Bacteria; phylum Pseudomonadota; class Alphaproteobacteria; order Rhodobacterales; family Rhodobacteraceae; genus Yoonia. The sequence continues at coordinate 179,851 of CANNFU010000009.1, read as the reverse complement.
GGTCAGTATCTGTTCGCGCCCGCGTTCTTTTGGGAGGACGTGTTCAGCTTTGGCGTTATCGCATTGCATTCATTGTATATTTACGCGCTGTACACTGACGCCCTTTCGACAACCGGGCTGATGTATCTGGCGCTGGCGGCTTACGCCGCTTACGTCGTCAACGCCGGTCAATTCCTGTGGAAATTGCGCATGGCCCGCCTTGATGCAGAGGCGCGCGCATGAACGTCCCCCTGCCCCCGACAAATGGCGGCTGCCGTAGCGCCCCGATCCTGAAAGAGCGCGGCCAGCGCGAAGTGTTCTGCGGCCTGACCGGCATCATCTGGCTGCACCGCAAAATGCAGGACGCGTTTTTCCTCGTCGTCGGCTCGCGCACCTGCGCGCATCTTTTGCAATCCGCCGCCGGTGTCATGATCTTTGCAGAGCCACGATTCGGCACAGCGATTCTCGAAGAGCAGGATCTGGCCGGGATGAAGGACGCGCATGAGGAACTGGATCGCGAGGTGGCCCGCCTGCTGGCCCGTCGCCCTGATATTCGTCAGTTGTTCCTTGTCGGCTCCTGCCCATCCGAGGTGATCAAAATCGACTTGGCCCGCGCCGCTGAACGGCTGAGCCAGGTACACGCGCCGCATGTCCGGGTGTTGAATTACTCCGGTTCGGGGATTGAAACGACGTTTACCGAGGGCGAGGATGCCTGCCTTGCCTCGATGGTGCCGGTGCTGAAAGACACGACCGCCCGCGAATTGCTGGTTGTCGGTGCCCTACCTGATGTGGTCGAGGATCAGATGTTGGGTCTGTTGGCGGAGATGGGCATCGGCCCGGTGCGCCTGCTGCCTGCCCGCCGGATCGACGACACGACCGCCGTTGGTCCCAATACAGTTTTCGCCCTGACCCAACCGTTCCTTGGTGAAACCCATGCCGCCCTTGAACGGCGCGGCGCGCGCCATCTGCAAGCGCCCTTCCCGTTCGGCGATGAAGGTACAACCGCGTGGCTGCGCGTGATCGCGACCGAATTTGGCGTGAGTGAAGAAACGTTTGAGGCCGTCACCGCCGCCCCCCGCGCCCGCGCCCGTAAGGCGATTGCGCAGGCATCCGAAGCGTTGCGTGGCAAATCTGTCTTCTTCTTCCCTGACAGCCAGCTTGAAATCCCCCTCGCCCGGTTCCTGACCCGGGAATGCGGCATGACTGCGATTGAGGTGGGCAGTCCTTACGTCCATGACGCGCTGCACGGTCCCGACCTTGATCTGCTGCCCGCAGGCCCGCAGATTGCCGAAGGGCAGGACGTGGACAAACAGCTTGACCGCGCCCGCGCCGCCCGCCCTGATCTGACGGTTTGCGGTCTGGGCCTTGCCAACCCGCTTGAGGCTGAAGGGCTTTCGACCAAATGGGCTATCGAACTGGTCTTCACCCCGGTGCATTTCTACGAGCAGGCAGGTGATCTTGCTGGTCTCTTCTCGCGCCCGTTGCGTCGTAAGGCAGTCCTCCAATTGGAGGCTGCGGAATGAAGTTGACGGTGTGGACATATGAAGGCCCGCCGCATGTCGGCGCGATGCGGGTCGCCACCGCGATGAAGGGCCTGCATTTCGTCCTGCACGCCCCGCAGGGCGACACCTACGCTGACCTGTTGTTCACAATGATCGAAAGGCGCAACCACCGCCCCCCGGTCAGCTATACGACCTTTCAGGCCCGCGATCTGGGTGCTGACACGGCGACACTGTTCAAGACATCCTGCCAGGACGCAGTGGACCGGTTCCAGCCAGAGGCGATCATCGTCGGCGCATCCTGCACCGCCGAACTGATCCAGGATGATCCCGCCGGGCTGGCGGAGACAATGGGGATCAACATTCCCGTTATCCCGCTGGAACTGCCCAGCTATAGCCGCAAAGAAAATTTCGGCGCGGACGAGACGTTTTATCAGATCGTCAAGGCCCTTGCCAAGCCGCAAGAGCGCACGGCGCGGGTGACCTGCAATATTCTTGGACCCACAGCGCTGGGCTTTCGCGCCCGTGACGACGTGGAAGAGCTGACCGGGTTGCTGTCCGAGATGGGCGTTGATGTAAATGTCGTCGCCCCGCTGAACGCCACACCATCCGATATCGCTTGCCTGCCTGCCGCGCATTTCAACGTGTTGCTATCACCCGAAACGGGCGAGGCTGCGGCGCGATGGCTGGAAAAGAACCACGAGCAGCCGTACACGAAAATCGTCCCCATCGGCGTCGGTGCGACCCGCGATTTCATCGCAGAGGTCGCGGCAATCACCGGGCTGCCCTGCAAGCCGGACGAAAGCCGCCTGCGCATGCCATGGTGGTCGCGGTCGGTCGACAGCACCTACCTGACAGGTAAGCGTGTTTTCATCTTCGGCGACGGCACACATGTCGCGGCCCACGCCCGCATCGCGCGGGATGAGATGGGTTTCGAGGTTGTCGGCATCGGCTGCTACAATCGCGAAATGGCGCGACCGATCCGGGCGCTGGCCAAAGAATACGGTGTCGATGCGCTGATCTCCGACGATTATCTGGAAGTCGAGGCGGCGATTGAAAAGCTCAGCCCCGAAATGATCCTTGGCACGCAGATGGAGCGGCATATCGGGAAGCGACTGGGTATTCCCTGCGCCGTGATTTCTGCGCCGGTGCATGTGCAGGACTTCCCAGCACGCTATTCCCCGCAGGTAGGTTTTGAAGGTGCGAATGTCATCTTTGACACACTGATCCATCCGCTTGTGATGGGTCTGGAAGAACATCTGCTGACCATGTTCCGCGATGATTTTGAATTTCATGACGACGCTGGACCCAGCCATCACGGCGGCAAGGCGAAAGCCAAGGTTGAGGTCGAAGAACCCCCGCAGCCGGTTGATGACAACGTGATCTGGCTGTCGGACGCCGAAAAGGAACTCAAGAAAATTCCGTTCTTCGTGCGCGGCAAGGCGCGGCGGAACACCGAAACCTTTGCGCTGGAAAAGGGGCTGCACGAAATCAGCCTTGATACGCTTTACGAAGCAAAGGCCCATTATGCGCGATGAGGTGATGCATAAACCTTACCGCGTCGTGATCGTGACGCTGGATGCCCATGCGGCAGGGCCTGCGTTGCGGGTGTCTTCGCGGCTGGCCCCGGATTTCCCGGGGCTTGAGGTGCAGGTGATTGCCGCCGCCGAATGGTCCGAATGTCCCGATGCGCTGGCCCGCGCGAAAGACGCAGTGGCCCAAGGCGATATCATCATCGCCAATCTGCTGTTCCTTGAAGAACACGTGAAAGCCATCCTGCCCGCCATGCAGGCGCGGCGCGATCACTGCGATGCGATGCTGGGCGTGATTGCCGATACCGAGATCGTTAAACTGACCCGCATGGGTGATCTGGACATGGCCAAGCCCGCAAGCGGTGCGATGGCTCTGCTAAAGAAATTGCGCGGCTCGTCCAAGGCTGGTGCGCAATCGGGTGCCAAGCAGATGAAGACGCTGCGCCGGTTGCCCAAGATCCTGAAACTGATCCCCGGCAAGGCGCAGGATCTGCGCGCCTGGTTCCTGTCCATGCAATACTGGCTGGGCGGGTCCGACGACAATGTCGAACAGATGATCCGCTTCCTGATCGGGCGCTATGCCACCCGCGCCGATTGGCAGGGTGCGCAGGCGAACGCGCCGATTGAATACCCTGATGTCGGCCTCTACCACCCCGATCTGCCCGATCATCATATCGTCACCGACCTGAACGATTTGCCCGCGCCGGACGCGCCTGTCGCGACCGTTGGCCTGCTGATGTTGCGGTCCTACATCCTCGCCTCTGATTGTGTGCATTACGATGCGGTTATTCGGTCGTTCGAGGAAAAGGGCATGCGGGTCATCCCCGCCTTTGCCGGTGGGCTTGATGGGCGGCCCGCGATTGAGACGTATTTTCAGGGTCGTGTCGATGCGATGGTCTCGCTTACCGGTTTTTCATTGATCGGTGGCCCGGCCTATAATGATAGCGACGCGGCGGTTGAGTTGCTGGCAAAGCTCAACGTGCCGTACATCGCGGCGCAACCGCTGGAATTCCAGACGCTTGGTCAGTGGGCGAAAAGCGGCCAGGGCCTTGGCCCGATTGAGACGACGATGCTCGTGGCGCTGCCCGAGATTGATGGCGCGACAAACCCTACCGTTTTTGCCGGTAGACATGGAACTGACGGCTGCACTGGCTGCGTGAAAAGGTGCATCGGCCAGTCGGATTGCAAAGCCATGGCACCCTGCTACGAACGGATTGCCAGCCTGACGGAAAAAACTCGGCGGTTGGCTGCGCTGCGCCGCAAGCAGAATGCTGAAAAGAAGGTTGGCGTGGTGCTGTTTGGCTTCCCACCCAATGCAGGGGCGGTCGGTACAGCGGCTTATCTGAGCGTTTTCGAAAGCCTGCATAACACGCTGACCGCCATGAAGGCTGATGGCTATACTGTGGATGTGCCTGAAACGGTCGACGATTTGCGCGCGACAATCCTGCAAGGCAACGCCGCCCAATATGGCCAACAGGCCAATGTGGCCGCGCATGTGGATGCCGACACGATTGTCCGCACGTCAAGGCATTTAGCCGAGGTTGAGGCAGTCTGGGGTCCAGCCCCCGGCAAGCATCAATCAGATGGGCGTGGGGTTTATGTTCTTGGCCACCAATTCGGCAATGTCTTTGTCGGTGTGCAGCCCGCCTTTGGCTACGAAGGCGACCCGATGCGTCTGCTGTTTGAACGTGGCTTTGCGCCTACCCATGCTTTTGTGACCTTTTACGACTGGCTACGCGATACCTACGGCGCGGACGTGGTGCTGCATTTCGGGATGCATGGCGCGTTGGAATTCATGCCGGGCAAGCAGGCTGGGCTTGGTGCGCAGGATTGGCCGGACCGCCTGATCGGTGAGATGCCGAATGTGTATCTATATGCCGCCAACAATCCGTCAGAGGCGACATTGGCCAAGCGGCGGTCGAATGCCATCACAATCACGCATCTGACACCACCACTTACCACTGCCGGTCTGTATAAAGGGCTGGCAGAGTTGAAAGACAGCCTGACCCGCTGGCGCGAGATGGGTGCGGATGATGGGCAACGCGCCGATCTGGAACAATTGATCCGCGATCAGGCGAACACCGTGGATATGAACGCCCGGGACATTGATAAGCTTTGGCTCAAACTGCTGGAGACCGAAGGATCGCTGATCACCGAAGGGCTGCATGTGGTCGGTAAACCGCTATCGGGTGCGGCACGCGCCGATATGATGCGGCTGATGCCGGAAGGCGACGCACGGGATGCCGCGGTTGAGTTGCTGAAAGAAGATCATGAACTGCCTGCGCTGATGCGCGCACTTTCGGGTCACTACATCGCCCCGGTCCCCGGTGGCGATCTGATCCGGTCGCCTGAGATCGTGCCGACGGGCCGCAACATTCATGCATTCGATCCATTCCGGATGCCCACCGCCTTTGCGATGTCCGAAGGCGCGAAACAGGCTGATTTGCTGCTGGAAACCCATGCCAAGCTGCCGCGTACCGTGGCGCTGGTGTTGTGGGGGTCGGACAATATCAAATCCGATGGTGGCCCGATCGGGCAGGCGCTGGCGCTGATGGGGGCCAAGCCGCGGTTTGATAATTTCGGGCGTCTGGCCGGTGCTGATTTGATCCCATTGGCGCAACTGGGACGGCCCCGGATTGATGTGGTCATGACGCTTTCGGGGATCTTCCGCGATCTGTTGCCCCTGCAAACACGGATGCTGGCAGAGGCGGCGTTGAAGGCCGCACAGGCGGATGAACCGCTGGACCAGAACTTTGTCCGCGCCCATGCGCTGGCCTATGCCGATGAGATGGGCTGCGATCTGGAAACAGCGGCTTTGCGGGTCTTTTCGAATGCTGAAGGCGCCTATGGGTCCAATGTGAACCAGTTGGTCGACAGCTCTGCCTTTGGCGATGAGGATGAGTTGGCCGATGCCTATGAGGCGCGGAAATCCTTTGCCTATGGCGTGAACGGCAAGGCGGCCCAGAACCCCGCATTGCTGCAAAAAGCGCTGAAAGATGTGGATCTGGCCTATCAGAACCTTGAGTCGGTTGAGCTGGGTGTGACCACGGTTGACCATTATTTCGATACGCTGGGCGGGATTTCCCGTGCTGTGAAGCGGGCCAAAGGCGGGGAAAGCGCGCCGGTCTATATCGGCGACCAGACACGCGGATCGGCCAAGGTACGGACCTTGCAGGATCAGGTGGCGCTGGAGACGCGCAGCCGTTCGCTGAACCCGAAATTTTACGAGGCCCTGTTGAACCATGGTCATGAAGGGGTGCGCCAGATCGAGGCGCATGTGACCAATACGATGGGCTGGTCGGCCACCACCGGCGAGGTGGAGCCTTGGGTGTATCAGCGCCTGTCTGAGACATTTGTGCTGGATGATGCGATGCGCGAACGACTGGCGGCGCTAAACCCACAAGCGTCGATGCGCATGGCGAACCGGCTGCTTGAAGCATCGGACCGTGCCTATTGGGCGCCGGATGCGGCAACGCTTGAGGCGTTGCAGGATGCCGCTGACGCATTGGAAGATCGTATGGAAGGGGTGGCTGCGGAATGACGTGTTTTGCAAACACTTTCGCCTGCGGCGGGCGGGTCAAGGGGGCGCTGCCCTCTCGGTGCTGCGCACCTCACCCCCGCGGTATTTTTGAACAGAAGAAGATGAAGCAGGAAGGAGGCTCTGATGAGCCCCAAGGATAATGTACCCGACCTTAAAGGCTTGGATGGCGAAGGCTCCGTTCAGGTCCATCAGCCGGATGATGCCAAGATTGAAGGGGCCAAGGTCTTTTCCGTGTATGGCAAGGGCGGGATCGGGAAGTCGACCACATCCTCCAACCTGTCGGCCGCGTTTTCGATGCTGGGCAAGCGTGTGTTGCAGATCGGGTGTGATCCCAAGCATGACAGCACATTTACGCTGACGGGGACGCTGGTGCCGACGGTGATTGATATCCTGAAAGAGGTGGATTTCCATTCCGAGGAATTACGCCCCGAGGATTTCATCTTTGACGGGTTTAATGGCGTGAAATGCGTGGAGGCCGGTGGGCCGCCTGCAGGCACCGGTTGTGGCGGTTATGTCGTTGGACAGACGGTGAAATTGCTCAAGCAGCATCACCTGCTGGAAGACACGGATGTGGTGATTTTCGATGTGTTGGGCGACGTGGTGTGCGGCGGGTTTGCCGCCCCTTTGCAGCATGCGGATCGGGCTTTGATCGTGACCGCAAATGACTTTGATTCAATCTATGCAATGAACCGGATCATTGCGGCGGTGCAGGCGAAATCGGCGAATTACAAGGTGCGTTTGGCGGGTTGTGTGGCGAACCGTAGCAAGGACACCGATGAGGTGGACCGCTATTGCAAGACGGTGGGTTTCAACCGCATTGCCCATATGCCCGATCTGGATGCGATCCGCCGTAGCCGTCTGAAAAAGAAGACCCTTTTCGAGATGGAAGACGAGGAAGACATCGTTCAGGTCCGCAAGGAATACATCCGGCTGGCCGAGACGCTGTGGAATGGGACCGAGCCGCTCGCGCCTGCGCCGTTGCCGGATCGGGAGATCTTTGAATTGCTTGGATTTGATTGATGACCGATTACGCCGCCACACGTGACCGGGTCGAGCACTATTTCGACCGCACCGCGACCAAGGTCTGGGAGCGGCTGACATCAGACGCGCCAGTATCAGGTGTGCGTGCGACGGTGCGTGCGGGGCGGGATCGGATGCGGGCGGTCATGCTGGCCCAATTGCCCGAAGAACTGCGCGGTGCGCGGATCCTGGATGCCGGGTGTGGTACAGGTGCGATGGCGGTGGAACTGGCCCAGCGCGGAGCGGATGTGGTGGCTGTCGATATCTCGCCGGCCTTGGTGGAGATTGCCGAAAAGCGGATGCCCGCGAACCTGCCCGGACGCATCACTTGGGTTGCGGGTGATATGCTGGATGCGACTGACGGTGCATTCGATCATGCGCTGGCGATGGATTCGATGATCTATTACAGCGCGCCGGATATTGCTGCCCTCTTGGGTCGCGCAAGCGAGCGGGTGAGCGGCAAGTTTGTCTTTACCCTGCCCCCACGCACACCGGCACTGATGGCGATGTGGCGTGTGGGTAAGCTGTTTCCGCGCGCGGACCGGAGCCCAACGATGATCCCGCAAACGACCGCTGGTGTGTCCACTGCGTTGCACGGCGCAGGCGTGGCCGGTCGATTGACAGAGGTCGAGCGGATCAAATCGGGTTTCTATATCTCAACCGCGCATGTGTTTGAGGGGGAGGCCGCATGATCTTTCGCGCGTCATCCCTGAAGAAGATATCATTTACGATGCTGCCATTCAGTGATGCGGTCAGTGATGATCTGCCGCTGGGGCAGCTTTTGCGGTTGTCGCTGTTCCAGGTGTCGGTGGGTATGGCCGCCGTCATGCTGCTGGGCACGCTGAACCGTGTGATGATTGTTGAGCTGAATATCGGCGCAATGCTGGTGGCGACGATGATCGCCATTCCGGTGCTTGTCGCGCCGTTCCGCGCGCTGGTCGGGTTCAAGTCGGACAATTACAAGTCTGCGATCGGCTGGAAGCGTATCCCGTATTTGTGGTTCGGGACGATGTGGCAGTTTGGTGGTTTGGCGATCATGCCGATGGCCCTGCTCGTTCTGTCCGGTGACCGCACGCTGGATATCGAATGGGCCGGGTATGCGGGTGCCGGGCTGGCGTTTTTGATGACCGGGATCGGGATGCATATGACTCAGACCGCCGGTCTGGCGCTGGCGGCAGATCGTGCGACCGAGGAGACGCGCCCCAAGGTCGTGGCCCTGCTATATGTCATGCACCTGATTGGCATGGCTGTCGCGGCGATCATCATTGGTGCCTTGCTGCGTGACTATTCGGCCTTGCGTCTGGTGCAGGTTGTTCAGGGTACGGCTGTTGTGACGCTGCTTTTGAATCTTGTCGCATTGTGGCGGCAGGAAAAGGTACGCCCAATGTCAAAGGCAGAGCGTGCCGAAGCCTCGCCCACATTCCGCGATGCCTGGAACGATCTGGCAAGCGGTGGCGATGCGGGGCGTCTGCTGGCGGTCGTGTTCCTTGGGACGATGGCGTTCAACATGCAGGATGTGCTGCTGGAGCCTTATGGCGGTGAAATTCTGGGCCTGTCGGTGTCGGCCACGACATTGCTGACGGCCATGTGGGCTGGCGGTGCGTTGGTTGGATTCGGGATTGCCGCGCGCTGGCTCAGCCAGGGCGTGGACCCTTACCGGATGTGCGCGCGCGGTATCCTGACCGGGGTTGCCGCGTTCTGTGCCGTGATCTTTTCCGCGCCAATGGGATCACCGATCCTGTTCTATGTCGGCGCTGCGCTGATTGGTTTCGGTGGTGGCTTGTTCGGGGTGTCGACCCTGACGGCTGCCATGACCATGCCCACGCTGGGTGCTGCTGGCCGTGGTCTCGCGCTGGGCGCCTGGGGTGCTGCGCAAGCGACGGGCGCGGGCCTGTCTATCTTTATCGGGGGCACGATCCGTGACCTTGTGAACCATGCCGCTGGGAACGGTACTTTGGGAGAGGCGCTCGCCACGCCTGCCACCGGCTATTCGGTTGTTTATCATACCGAAATTGGCCTTCTTTTCATCACCTTGGTCGTCCTTGGTCCGCTTGTGCGGGTCATGGCCGTCCCAAACAGGACATCTGGCAAGCTGGGATTGCCGGATTTCCCGACCTAACCACCGAAAGGACAAAACAATGGTTGGTGTAGAATTCTTTGGCAACTTCGATCTGGCGAGCGCTGCGATCTGGCTGTTCTGGCTGTTTTTCGCGGGTCTTGTGATCTATTTGCAGACCGAGAATATGCGCGAGGGGTATCCCCTGCGCGATGACAATGATGAACCGCCGGCGAATGAAAGCCTGTGGCCCATCCCCAAGCCGAAAACCTTTAAACTGCGCGATGGGCGTGGTGAGCTTTCGGTGCCTTCGCGGGAATATGAAGACAGTAAGATGCGGACCGATCTGGCGCTGGCGCCGTCTTCGCCATCGTCCGGTTCACCGTGGGTCCCCACCGGCGATCCGATGGTTGATGGTGTCGGTCCCGCATCCTGGGCGCCGCGCCGGGATCATCCGGAACTGGATGCCCATGGTCACGTGAAAATCCGCCCCATGGCGACGCTGGACGATTTCAAGGTGTCCGCAGGGCGTGATCCGCGCGGCAAGCCTGTTGTGGGCGGCGATGGTGAGGTTGTTGGCCGGGTCACTGACATGTGGGTCGATGTGCCCGAACAGCTCGTCCGTTTCCTGACCGTCGATCTGAACCCCGAAGGCACAGGCAATACCCGCCTGATCCCGATGAACCTGGCCAAGATCGGTACGGACCGTGTGACGGTTCGGTCGCTGCATGCCCATAACTGGGCTGACGTGCCGCGTATCGAAAAGGCGGATGAGGTCACATTGCTCGAGGAAGAAAAGATCATGGCCTATTACGCGGGCGGCACGATGTACGCCGCCGGCACCGCCTGAGGTCGCAAACTATCACGCTGTCCCGGTTCGCCACCGGGGCGGCACCTAAACGCAGAGGGAACCTGCCATGAGCCATGATGATTTCAACTTTGAACCGATCCGGGGATTGCCAGAGCAATTGCCGGAAGGGGAACATATCTTGTGGCAGGGTGCCCCTGATCCGCGCCGTCTGGCGCGCGAGGCGATGGGTATTCGGTGGGTTGCCGGTTACTTTGTCCTGTTGGCGGTGTGGCGCGTCGGTGTCTCTGCCGCTGAGGTGCCGTTTGGCATTGCCGTGATGCATGGGCTACCGTTCGTTTTGTCGGGTGTTCTGGCCTGCGGTATTCTGTATGGCATTGCCTATGTGCAGGCCCGGTCAACCGTTTACACGCTGACCAACAAGCGTGTCGCGATGCGCATCGGTGCCGCGCTGACGATGACGCTGAACCTGCCCTATACCTGGATCGGCACGGCCAAGCTGGACCTGAAACCGTCAGGCCACGGCACGTTGGCGTTTGAACTGATTGGTGAGACCCGGATTTCCTACCTCATGTCTTGGCCACATGTTCGGCCCTGGCGCATCGCGCGGACCCAGCCCGCGCTGCGCTGTATTCCGGATGCTGAAAATGTCGCCCGGATCTTTGCCGAGGCCGCAGAAACACGGATCTCCCAGCCCCGTGTGGAACGTGTGGATCAACATGACGGCGATGCCGTCGCAGCGGAGTAGGCCGATGTCACAGCTTGAACAACAGATGCGTCACCGGGACAAGGAAATGGTCCCCCGGTTCTTGGTGCAGGCGATGTTTGCCCTGATGGCTGCCAGCCTTGCGATTGTCGCTTATGCGCAGTGGTTTGATGTGCCCAACCGGGGTGTTCTGGTTGAGGCGCCGATTGTGCAGTCGCTGGCGGTCACGATGACGGCGGGCGACCGCAACGGGATCTACACGGTGACGGATGCGGATGGCGCGGTGCTTGTCACCTCTGCCGATCACAAGGCCGGGTTTATCGGCGTGATGGGTCGCGTGATTGAACGCGACCGGTTGGTCAGCGGTATCACGGGCAACCCGCCCGTGCAGGTCGTGCGCCGTGAGAACGGCAATGTCGCGATCATCGATGACAGTACCGGCCTCAAGGTCGAGTTGATTGGTTACGGAAAAGATAACGTGGCGGCTTTTGCCAAGCTGCTGGACTGAAACTGTGCGCGGGTTAGCCGCCCGTGCCGCAATGTGAAAGGGAACTCACATGGGATTATTGTTCAGAGAGAAAGAAACCGCGCCATGCACGGTCACAATCTCGCATCGGTTTGAGGAACTGTCGGCGCATGTGCGTCTTGATAACGGGGCGGTCATCCATCCCGGCGATACAGTGCAGGTGCAGGGCCCCGAAATCATGGCCGCCTTCGGCGAAATGGTTGAGGAAAAGCGTACGGCGATCATCACCCGCGCCAGCAAGCTGGAACAGATGTGGACCCGCGCGACGGGCGATCTGGAATTCATGGAGCTGTGCGAGTTTTCATTCAGCGAAGAGGTGATGTCATGAACATGCATTCATCAAACGCCAACACCGCCGAGGAAGCTATTGCCGCGCAAGAGGCGCTGCCGCCGCTGACAAACGAGGAAGCGACGCAAGTGGCGATGTCCAACACGCTGCTGACGCCCCGGTTCTATACGACCGATTTTGACGAAATGGACGCGATTGACGTGACCCCAGTGCGTGAAGAGTGGGACAAGCTGATCGCGCAGATGAAATCAGACCCGAACAAAGGCCATTTCCGCAAGAATGAAGACTGGGATGATGTCGATTGGGACGGGATGGAGCCAAAGTTGAAGGCCGAATTCATCGACTTTCTGATCTCAAGCTGCACGGCAGAATTCTCGGGCTGCGTGTTGTACAAGGAAATGAAGCGGCGCGGGTCGAATGAGGATATCACGACCCTGTTCCAGCTGATGGCGCGGGACGAGGCGCGCCATGCGGGCTTTATCAATGATGCGCTGCGCGAGGCGGGGATCGCGGTGAACCTCGGCTTTCTGACGCAGGCCAAGAAATACACCTATTTCCGGCCGAAGTTTATCTATTATGCGACCTACCTGTCCGAGAAGATTGGGTATGCCCGCTATATCACCATCTATCGCCATCTGGAAAAGCATCCCGAACACCGGTTCCACCCGATTTTCAAATGGTTCTGCGAATGGTGCAATGATGAGTTTTCGCATGGCGAGGCATTCGCCCTGCTGCTGAAAACTGATCCGAAGCTGACGGAAAGCTGGGCCAACCGGATGTGGATCAAGTTCTTCCTGACGGCCGTATTCTCGACCATGTGGGTGCGCGACCATCAGCGGCCTGAATTCCACAAGGCGCTTGGCGTTGACCCTGAATGGTATGGACAAGAGGTGTTCCGCAAGACCTCTGACATCTCGCGGCAGGTCTTCCCGATGGTGCTTGATATCGATCATCCACGTTGGAAGCCAACCTTGCGCCGTATGGAAGCCGCGAATGTGCAGATCGCCCATGGCCGCAAGCAAGGTGGTATCGGCGGTTGGCTGAAACGGATGGCCGGGTCAGCGAAGGCTGGCTTTGCCTTTGTCTCGCTTCTGACAATTCCGGTTGAAAAAAGCACGGTGCCTGACAGCCCACGGATGGAGCCTGCCTACTGATGACAAACGCCTGGGTCGTATCGCTGTTTGCCATTTTCGTTTGGTGGTTCGCCACCGGGGCGATTTTGGTGGCGGTGCGCCGGGCGGACCGTGTGGGCAACCACATGGCGGTTGTCGTCAAGGCATTGCCGATCCTGCTGTTCGGGGCCTGGGCTGTGCATGCATCGCTGACGGATGTCACTGTTGCCGGGGTGTACTTGGGTTTTGCTGGTGCGTTGGCGATCTGGGCCTGGATCGAACTGGCTTTTCTGGCCGGTGTCATCACCGGCCCGATGCGCGACGACGCCCCGCCCGACCTGGCAGGGAAAGAGCGGTTTTTTCGCGCGTTTTCGACCGTGGCCTATCATGAACTGGCGCTGACACTGGGCTTCTTTGGTATTGTTCTGGCCTCGGGCGGGGCGCCCAATCAGATGGCAATGGCGACCTATCTGATCCTGTTTCTTGCCCGAATCTCGGCCAAGTTGAACCTGTTTTACGGTGTACCGCGCATCAATACCGAATTTGTGCCTGCGCGGCTGACCCATCTGAAAAGCTATTTCCGCAAGGGGCCCGCGACATGGGCCTTTCCTGCGGCGATCACGGTATTGACGGCGATCACGCTTGTCTGTGCCGAACGGTTGTGGACTGCGCAATCGGACGTGACGACTGTGGGCTTTGCCCTGCTGACCGCGCTGGCCGCACTTGCCCTGCTTGAACACTGGCTGATGGTGGTGCCGCTGCCGGATGCAAAACTCTGGCGCTGGATGCTTCCGGCACCCAAGACGATGACCAAAGAAGAAAGATAGACGCATGGACTTTGACGCCCTTTTCAACGAACAACTCAACACGCTCAAGAATGAGGGTAACTATCGCTACTTTGCAGAGCTTGAGCGGCAGTGCGGAAAGTTTCCGCGCGCGGCAAACCATGATGAGAACGGCGTGCGGGATGTCACCGTCTGGTGTTCGAACGACTATCTGGGCATGGGCCAGCATCCGAAAGTCATCGAAGCCATGTGCGAAGCGGTCGAGCGGACAGGCACCGGCGCCGGTGGCACCCGCAATATCAGCGGCACGAACCATGATCATCTGCTGCTGGAACGGGAACTGGCCGACCTGCATGGCAAAGAGGCGGCGTTGCTGTTCACCAGCGGTTACGTGTCGAACTGGGCCGCGTTAAGCACCTTGGGCAGCCGGCTGAAGGATTGTGTGATCCTGTCGGATGCGGGCAACCATGCGTCCATGATCGAAGGTATCCGCCATTCGAAGTGCCAAAAGGTCATCTGGAAACACAACGACCCGCATGATCTGGAGATGAAGCTGCGCACTTTGCCTGCGGATGTGCCCAAGATCGTCGCGTTCGAAAGCGTCTATTCGATGGATGGCGATATCGCCCCGATCCGCGAAATCGTCGAAGTGGCCGAAAAATACGGTGCCATGACCTATCTGGATGAGGTGCATGCTGTGGGCATGTACGGCCCACGCGGCGGTGGTGTGAGCGAACGCGAAGGTCTGGCAGACCGGATCACGCTGATCGAAGGGACGCTGGGCAAGGCATTCGGCGTTGTGGGTGGGTATATCACCGGATCTGCCGCGCTGTGCGACTTTATCCGCAGCTTTGCGTCGGGCTTTATCTTTACCACGGCTTTGCCCCCTGCGGTGGCGGCGGCGGCCCGCACATCCATCGCGTATCTGAAAGAGTCCGAGATGGAGCGTGCCAAGCAACGCCGTCAGGTCGCCCGCCTGCGTGCCGCATTGGACCGCGAAGGCATTCCGCATATGCACAACGAAAGCCATATCGTGCCTGTGCTGATCAAGGACCCGGTCAAAACCCGCATGCTGGCCGATTATCTGATGCGGGAATGGGATATTTATGTGCAGCCGATCAATTATCCGACTGTGCCCAAAGGGACAGAGCGGTTGCGGTTCACCCCATCGCCGCTGCATACGGATGCGGATATTGATCATCTTATCAACGCGCTTAGTGTGCTTTGGCGCCAATGCGCCCTTGCCCACGCGGTGGCTTAACGCTGATAACGCAAACTTTTTACGCAAGGGGTGGACCGGCTGCCCTGATGCATTACATTGCCCTCCGACTGGGGCAACGGTCACAGAACCAGATCGAAGAGGAATACGATCATGAAGCGTTTTACAATTGCAGCAGCCCTTGCTGTTCTTTCGGCACCTGCCTTTGCTGATGGGCATGCATCCACTCAAGGCGATGTCGCCGCCGGTGAAGAACAATTCAACCGTCAGTGCGTTGCATGCCACGTGGTTGCTGATGCATCCGGCGAAGTTCTTGCAGGCCGCAATGCCCGCACAGGCCCGAACCTGTATGGGATCGCAGGCCGCACCATGGGTTCGGTCGAGGATTTCCGCTACAGCGATGCGCTGATCGAGCTGGGTGAGGCTGACACCGTCTGGACGGAAGAATCTTTCGTTGGTTATGTGCAGGACCCAACTGGCTGGCTGCGCGAAACGTTGGATAACCGTCGTGCCCGTGGCAAGATGGCCTATCAGGTGCGCGAAGAGGCGCAGGCCTATGACCTGTATGCCTATCTGGCGACATTTGCCGATGAGGCTGCCGCGACAAACTAGATTTCGCGTTACGATGTTTTTGGGCCGCTACGAGAGATCGTGGCGGCCTTTTTCATGTGCCAAGGATGGTTTGGGCGATCAGGTCGGGCGCTTCTTCATGGGCCAGATGGCCCAGATTGGGCAGTTCCGTCAGTTTGGCCTTCGGCAGCAATGCTGCGGCATCGCGGCTGACACCGGGCGGCACTGCCGTATCGTTCAACCCGGTGATCAGATGCACCGGCGCATTGATCTGGTTCAGCCGTGAAAGAAGGCCCTCCAGCGACCATTGCGCCATCATTGACAGTGTTGCATCCACATGGCCCCGGTCAGTCGCAAGCCGGTAGTAAAGCTCCAGCCCGTCCTGATCCAAGGTTGACCCTGTCCCGCGGATCAGATTGCGCACGCTGCTGCGGGTTGTCGTTGCCGCGAACATGCTGGCGCTGAAGGGGGTTACCGCCAGTGCCTTCGCCATCATGGGAAAGAGCCACCCGGCGACACCCTTGAACTTGCCCAAAGCGGCGTTGATGCCCACGATCCCCTTTGCCGGGCGCAGGCCGAGTTCGCATAACCGTAACGCAATGGCGGCCCCGGCGGAGTGGCCGACGATCTGGGTAGGGCTCCAGCCCTCGTGCCGGATCAGGCTCAGGATATCCTCTGACATATGATCCAGCCCGCAGCGCTGTTGCCCGCCAAGCTGGGTAAAGCCCTGGCCGGGCAGGTCGAACATGACGACATGGTGGTCCTGCGCCAAAAGTGGAAAGAGACCGCGAAAACTTTGCGTGGCGCCGCCTGCCCCGTGGATCAGCAGGATCGTGTCGCCTGTCCCATGTTCCTGTACGTGCCAGCGGTGTGGACGGTGCAGGACTTGCCGGGAATGTTCGGTCAGGGGCCAGATGGCCGGGTCCGGGGGCCAGCGCATTCAGTCGCCAAGCGCCGTGGCGACGGATTGCGACAGCCTGTGCGCATCGGCGCGGGGCAAAGGCAGATAGGCGGCGTCCAGTGTCTGCGCGAGGTTCCGCAGGGCCGGTTCGGGCCGGTTGCCGGTGTCAATGACAATGGCATCGATGCCGTGGGCGCGTAGTACCTTGGCGATCTGCTGGGCATCGGTCGCGGCCTGTTTGCGGTCAGCGGTTCCGTCGAGTGCGATATTGGCACGCCCGTCGGTCAGGATGGCGATAGTGGGGGTCAGACCCTTGCGCGTCGCGTGGGTGGCTTGTTCGAAGGCGGCGACCATGCCAGCGGCCAGTGGCGTGCCACCACCGCCGGGCAAGCCTGCAAGGCGGCGTTTGGTTTGCACGAGGGATCGGGTTGGGGGAAGCAGCAGTTCGGCCTCGGTTCCACGGAACGCGACCAGCGCCACGTGATCCCGCCGCGCATAGGCTTGGGCGAGCAGGAGTTCGACGGCCCCTTTCGCCTCTGCCAGCCGGGTCAGCGCGGCAGAGCCGGAGGCATCGACGGTGAAGATCAGCAGCCGGTCTGATTTCTCTTCGAACCGTTTGATGCGGAAATCGCTGGGGCGGATGTGCAGGCCGTCGCGTCCGGTCGCGTTGCGCCGGATCGTTTGCCATGGGGCGGCGGTGCGCAGGGTGCCAATGATATCGATCCGCGCCCCATCGCTGAGTTTGCCCGCGCGGGATGGCAGCGGGCGGCCGCGCCGGTTGCCCTTGCGCGCTGCGCCCGTGCCGTTACCGCGCCCCTGACGCGCCTTTTGTGCCGCCAGCCGGTCAAGCAGGTTGTCGGGGAGGAGTGCGCGGACCGCGTCGAGCAGCAGTTCGTCGGGGAGATCGAGCGTGTCTTCGGTGTTTTGGTTCTCCGTTTGCTCTGGCGGTGGGGCCTCGGGCTCTTGCGGCTGAGGTTCGGGGATGCGGGTTGCGCGGTGGGCGAGGGTCAGGGCGCAAGCGGTTTCGATGTCTTCGGTGGTGATGTGGTCCCGGTCGTTCAGGATCGCTTGGGCCTTAGCCGCGCGCAGGGCGAAGAGCGGGGCGCGGAGGCTGTCGATGCCAAGGTCAGATGCGATGCGGGTGATTTGGTCAATGATGTCTGGCGGAACAGAGGGCAGTGCCCGACCGCGGGTGGGGGTGAAGCCCCCGCCCATGGGGGCGGTCGGGGGCTGCCCGGCCTTGCCGGGCGGTTCGGTGGAGATGTCGCGCAGCGCTATATCGGACAGGTCTATGTGGAACGCCAGCCGTTCGGCAAGCTTGGGGTCAAGCATCTCGTCGGGTTCGGCCCCTTCGTCGAGTGCGATGAGCGTATGCCCTGTGTTTTTGTCCAAGGCCACCGCCAGATGCGCGGCCAGCCGCACGGGTGCCCGTTCGGCCATCGCAAGGATCATGGGACCGGGCGTGGCAAGAAGACCCTGCTCCTGTACTAGATGCCCGGTCGTCAATGTGGCCGACAGATCAAGCCCACCAAACAGTGCTTCGTCAGATATGGCGGGATGGATGCGTTTGGCGTCGGGATCGACCTGCTTGAGCAACGCATCGCGGACTGGTCCGGATCGGGCGCGGATCGTGACCCCGCCGAGCCCCGGATCAATCGCCAGCAATTGCAGCGCCAGCGTGGCCTGTTGCCAGCTATCCAAGAACGTCTTCCACGGTCCGCGCAACCCGTGTCCCGCCGCCCGCTTCATCCAGAGGATCGCGGCGCAGGCGGTGGCGCAACGCCATCGGGGCCACATCACGAATATGCGCACGGGTCAGCGCGGTGTCGTCGCGCCATGCGGCATAGGCGCGCGCGGCCTTCAGCAACGTTAGTTCACCACGCAACCCGTCCGAACCAAGCGCGAGGCACAGTTCGGCGACGTCTGTCAGAGTCTTTTCGGGTGTTTTGAGCTTTGTTAGAGACTTGCGCGCCTTGAGAATGCGGTCGCGGATAGCGGCATCTTCGGCCTGCCAGCGCAGCATAAAGGCCGCATTGTCGTTTTCGAACGCATCGCGGCGTTTGATGACCTCGACGCGGGTGTCGATTTCCTTGGGTGACGTGACTTCGACCGACAGACCAAACCGGTCGAGCAGTTGTGGGCGCAGTTCACCTTCCTCCGGGTTGCCGGACCCGACCAGAACAAACCTAGCCGGATGGCGGATAGAAAGCCCCTCGCGCTCCACCACGTTTTCACCGGATTGGGCGACGTCGAGCAGGAGATCGACGATGTGGTCCTCAAGCAGGTTGACCTCATCAATATATAGGTAGCCGCGGTTTGCCTTGGCCAGCAGCCCCGGCTGGAAGGCCTTTTCACCCTTCGTCAGCGCCTTTTCGATGTCGAGCGCGCCGGTCACCCGATCCTCTGTCGCGCCCAGCGGCAGATCGACCACAGGTGTCGGGGTTTCATGGACGCGCTTGGTTTTGAGGTTAGCCCAACCCGGCACTTCGGCGGCCTTGGCGCTGTTCACGGGACAGTTCTTGATTGCCTTGATTGGTGGCAGCAGGGCGGCCAGCGCGCGGACGGCGGTGGATTTGCCGGTGCCCCTGTCGCCAAAGACCAGCACGCCACCGATGGAGCCGTCGATGGCGGTCAAGATCATGGCGCGCTTCATCTCGTCCTGGCCGACGATGGCGGAGAAGGGGAAGGGGGTCATGCGGCCTCCGATAGTTTGGCAAGGGGCGAGGTGCCGTTCCATGTGCCCCGGTCGGAATGGACGGCGAAACGGGCAAAGAGTTCTTCGGAAAACCAGTTGCCTGCACGGACAGCCTTGATCGCGGCACCATGTGGGCCGGTGCGGGCGAACCCGTCCATCGTGGCCTTGTCGGGCCAAATGGAAAAGGTGATCTGGTCCAGCATCGGCAATTCGCCGATCCCCGCCTTGAACATCACGTTGGGGTCTGCCCCGATATTGGCGGAAATGTCGGGCACCTGTTTCCAGAATTGCAGGATTGCGGATTTACGGATCGAGGCGCGGGTCAATGCCGCCATCGGGCCGTCAGCAGGTGCGTCAGCCGCCGTGAAGGGTGCGCTGCCGCCCCACGCGCCCCTGACGGAGCGGGGTTGCAGGAACACGGTCCAGTCTTCGACACTACGCTTGCGATAGCGTTGAAAAATCGGCGTGTTGGCGGTGCGGTCTTGTGCCAGTTCTGCGCTGTCCCATGTGGCAAGGATCGCGATGGTGTAGGGGTTCACTGTTGGATTGAATCCTTCGCCCTTGCCGGCCCCACAGAGTTTCCAGAACTTGATGTCCGGGGTGCGTGCCAAGGCGGGTCTGGCTGCACCCATCATCATCAGCGCCCAGGCCCGTCCGGAAAACCCGGAAAAACGATAGAATGAAAGGCTGACGATCTGAGTCACAAAGATGCACCTTGGCGAGGAGTGTCAATTTACCCTGACATATCAGACCCGTTTTGGGAAGATGGTGACGTTAGGAATTGTCAACTTGAGTTTACATGTTAGTGTGAACCTATGCTGACACATTCGGAAACCGACTCAAACGCAGCGATTGTTATAGGTGCAGGCCTTGGTGGTCTTGCGGCGGCTATGCGTCTGGGGGCCAAAGGCTACGCGGTGACCGTACTTGACCGGCTGGATCGGCCGGGTGGGCGGGGGTCATCTGTCACGCAGGATGGACATCGATTCGACCTTGGGCCGACGATTATTACGGTGCCGCAGGTCTATGAACAGCTTTGGGCGGCCTGCGGGCGCGACTTTCACAAAGATGTCGATCTGCGCCCGATGGACCCTTTTTACGAGGTGCGCTGGCCCGACGGATCCACCTTCACCGCCCGGCAGGACACGGACGCGATGCTGGCAGAGGTCGCCCGCCTCAGCCCCGGTGATGTGAAGGGATACAAGAAGTTTCTGAAGGATAGCGAGCGCCGCTATGTCCTGGGCTTCGAAGGTATGGTTGCCAAGCCGATGCATCGGCTGTGGGAAACGATCAAGGTACTGCCGCAATTTGCGATGCTGCGCGCCGATCAGTCGATCCTTGGGCTGGCCAAACGCCGGGTAAAGGACGCGCGCCTGCGCATGGCGCTGTCATTCCACCCGCTTTTCATCGGCGGCGATCCGCGCCATGTGACGTCGATGTATGCCCTTGTGGCATATCTTGAGAAGGAATTCGGCGTGCATTACGCCATGGGCGGAGTGCAGGCGATTGCGGATGCGATGGTCAAGGTCATCCGGTCGCAAGGCGGGCATGTCCGCCACGGGGTCGAAGTAGACGAAATTCTGGTCGAAGGTGAGGCCGCAAAAGGCGTCCGCCTGACCGATGGTGAAGTGATCCAAGCGCCATTGGTCGTCAGCAACGCAGATGCCGGGCATACCTATCAGCGGCTGCTCCGCCGAAAACCGCGCAAACGCTGGACCGACCGCAAACTGACATCGCGCCGCTGGTCGATGGGGCTCTTCGTTTGGTATTTCGGCACCAAAGGCACCGCGCAGATGTGGCCGGATGTGGGGCACCACACGATCACCAACGCGCCCCGCTACGAAGGCCTGCTGAAGGACATCTTCATCAAGGGCAAGCTGGCCGATGACATGAGCCTTTATATTCATCGGCCTTCACGCACTGATCCAAGCGTGGCGCCCGCCGGGGATGATACGTTCTACGTGCTGTCGCCGGTGCCGCATCTGGGCTTCGATGATCCCGTCGATTGGGAAACTGAAACCCGAGCATACAAAGCCAAGGTGCAAGCCGAGGTCGAAAAATACCTGCCCGGTTTCGCCAGCCACATCAGCACCGAAATGACCCTGACCCCCGCCGATTTCCGCGACCGCTACCTGTCGCCCAACGGCTCCGGCTTTTCGATTGAACCCCGCATCCTGCAATCGGCATGGTTCCGCCCCCATAACATCAGTGAAGAGGCCAAGGGCCTGTTTCTGGTGGGGGCAGGCACCCATCCCGGCGCAGGCGTGCCGGGGGTCATCTCCAGCGCTGAGGTGCTGGGTAAACTGGTACCCGACGCTCCGGCGCAACCCGAACTGAAAATGGCAGCCGAATGATCCGACCTGACGATCTTGACCACTGCAAAGAGGCGATCCGCCACGGGTCGCTGTCGTTTCATGCCGCCTCCCAACTCTTGCCCGCGAAGGTCCGTGACCCCGCGCTGGCGCTCTATGCATTCTGCCGCTTGGCGGATGATGAGGTGGATGAGGGTGAGTATCAGGCGGGGGCCGTGTTTCGCCTGCAAGAACGGCTGGAACTGGCTTATGCAGGCCGCCCCAAGGATGCGCCAGAGGACCGAGCGTTTACTGCGATTGTCGAGGAATTCGAGATGCCCCGCGCCTTGCCAGAGGCCCTGCTGGAAGGGTTGGCATGGGACGCGGCAGAGCATCGCTATGACACGTTAAGCGGTGTTAGAGACTATTCAGCCCGTGTCGCCGCCGCAGTGGGCGCCATGATGTGCGTGCTGATGCGCGTGCGCGATGCGGATGCACTGGCGCGCGCCTGTGATCTGGGCGTCGCCATGCAATTGACCAATATCGCCCGCGATGTGGGGGAAGACGCCCGGATGGGCCGGATCTATCTGCCGCTCGATTGGCTGGCGGAAGCCGGGATTGATCCGGTGAATTTTGTGCGCGAGCCGCTGCCCACCAACGATGTGCGCAAGCTAGTCAAGCGGTTGCTGGCCGAGGCCGATCGCTTGTATCGCCGGTCAGAGGCCGGGATTGATGTACTGCCATTGCGGGCGCGTACCGGTATCTGGGCGGCGCGGTTGATCTATGCCGGGATAGGCAAGCAGTTGCGGCGGCAAGGCTATGACAGCATCTCGATGCGCGCCCATACGTCGACCGCGCAAAAGCTGGGGTGGCTGATGCAATCAGGCGCACGGACGGGTCTGTCGCTGATCATGCCGAAATCGGCGGTCATCTATGCCAAGCCGCTGGACGAGGTCGCGTTTCTGGTCGATGCGGCCAGTCAGGGGCGGGTCAATGCCGGGCGTTCTTCATCGGTGCTGGATATTCTGGCCGAGTTGAAGGCGCGCGAGACGGGCATTGGAACCAACCGCCCTATGGCGTAGTTGTTGCCCCGAAAGGGGCCTGACATGGATATTTGGCTTTTCTTGATGTTTCTGGCGGCATGCTTTGGCGCAGGTGCGACTGGTGCCATGTTCCCTCCGGGAGAGTGGTACGAGAAGCTGAACAAGCCGTCATGGGTGCCGCCGAACTGGCTGTTTCCCGTGGCGTGGACGACGATTTATCTGCTGATGTCCTTCGCGGGCGCAAGGGTTGCCGGTCTGGACGGCAGCGCCTACGCGATGGCGTTCTGGGCGATGCAGATAGCGTTTAATGCGCTCTGGACGCCGGTATTTTTCGGACTGCGGCGGCTGAAAGGGGCGCTGCCAGTGATGGCGGTTCTGTGGGTCGCCGTGCTGGGCTGCACGGTAACGCATTGGCAGCTGGATTTCTGGGCCGGGTTGGCATTTGTGCCGTATCTGGCGTGGGTGACCGTGGCAGGGGCGCTGAACCTGGCCATGGTGCGGTTGAACCCGGACGTTGAGCCTTTGGAGGTAGGGAAGGTTTGATCGTCCTCAATCAACTCTCCATATCAACACTCTCAACCTCACCTTCGCCGTCGAATCGGACACTTATCAAATAGTTAGTTGCGCCATTGGGGAGTGAAAAGTCGAAGACATCGATAGTTTCATTTTCGTCCCAACTCCAACTATTGATCAGAACCAGACTTTTGAGGATATCTGACGTGTTAGGTTTTTCTGATCCAAAATGCTGAAGCCAATACTCCTTTTCGACTTCATCAAGGTGATGATTAACGAACAGAGTTACACTATCCTCGCCGGATGGCTCGGTAGATAGACGCATGATCTCTTCACGTGCTGCCAATTCGCGGCGATCCAGTTCATTGTTTGGCATTGGTATGTTCCTGAGTTTGCAAGACGGTCATACTCTTCTTCCCGAAGATCAACCACCTCTTGCCCTCCCCCAAAAACGGTGAAACCATTGGGGATGGAACTTCACTTCAAATCATGGGCTGAGTCGGCCCACCGTCTGGTCGCCGTCGCCGCGGGCCGTGAACCTGCCGATCTGGTCATTCGCGGCGCTCGGCTCGTCAATGTGCAGACCCGCGAAATCCTCGACTGGCAGGTCGCCGTGGCCGATGGGCGCTTCGCCTATGTCGGGCCGGACGCCAGCCACTGCACTGGCCCTGACACACAGGTGATTGATGCGAAAGGCCGCTATTTGATCCCCGGCCTCTGCGACGGGCACATGCATATCGAAAGCGGGATGCTGACACCCGCCGAATTCGCCGCCGCCGTCATCCCCCACGGGACAACCACCATGTTCACCGACCCGCACGAGATCGCCAATGTGCTGGGTCTGCGCGGTGTGCGGATGATGCATGACGAGGCGCTGATGCAGCCGATCAACATCTACACACAGATGCCGTCCTGCGCGCCTTCTGCCCCCGGTCTGGAAACCACAGGATTCGAGATATCTGCCAATGACGTGGCCGAGGCGATGGCATGGCCCGGCATCATCGGGCTGGGCGAAATGATGAACTTTCCTGGTGTGATCAATGGTGATCCGCAGATGCTGGCCGAGATGGCGGCGACCATGAATGCGGGCAAGACCGTGGGCGGGCATTACGCGTCACCCGACAAGGGGATCGCCTTCAGTGCCTATGTGGCCGGCGGGGCTGCCGACGATCACGAAGGTACGGCAGAGGCGGATGCGATTGCCCGCGTGCGCAACGGGATGCGGTCGATGATGCGCCTTGGGTCGGCCTGGTATGATGTAGAAAGCCAGATCACGGCGGTGACGGAAAAGGGGCTCGACCCGCGCAATTTCATCCTTTGTACCGATGATTGCCACTCCGGTACGCTGGTGAATGACGGGCATATGAACCGGGTGGTGCGCCATGCCATCGCCTGCGGCTGTGACCCGGTGGTGGCGCTCCAGATGGCGACGATCAACACCGCCACCCATTTCGGGCTGGAACGCGAACTGGGGTCCATCGCGCCGGGGCGGCGGGCAGATATGATATTGACCTCCGACCTGACAACGCTGCCGATTGAACAGGTGATTGCGCGCGGGCAGACCGTGGCGCTGGATGGCAAGATCACGGTCGACTGTCCGCATTTTGACTGGCCCGGCGACGCGCGGCAAACCGTGCGGATGGGCAAGACGCTGCAAGACACAGACTTTGCGATCAAGGCCCAGGACGGGGCCAACAACGTCAAGGCCAAGGTCATCGGTGTCGTGGAAAACCAGGCCCCGACCGAGGCGCTGACAGCTGAACTGCCCGTCGTCGACGGTCTGGTCGAAGGCGAAGGCGATACCTATCAGATCGCCCTTGTCGAACGGCACCGGGGGACCGGCGCTGTGGTCAATGGTTTCGTGTCCGGCTTCGGCTATACCGGGCAGATGGCCATGGCCTCTACCGTGGCCCATGACAGTCACCACATGATCGTTGTCGGCACGGACCGGGCCATGATGGCCGCAGCCGCCAACCGGCTGGGCGAGGTCGGCGGCGGTGTGACCGTCTGGAAGGACGGCCAGGAAATCGCACTCGTGGAACTGCCCATCGCCGGCCTGATGTCCGACAGCCCGGCGGCCGAGGTCGCGGCCAAGGCCGACCGGATGGTCGCCGCCATGGCCGAATGCGGCTGTACGCTGAATAACGCCTATATGCAGCATTCCCTGCTGGCGCTTGTTGTCATCCCCTCGTTGCGCATCTCTGATCTGGGTCTGGTGGACGTCGACAAATTTGAAATTACCGAACTCTTCGAGGAAAACGCATGAACGTGGCGCAAAAGGTCCATATCCAGACACCGGATACCCCCAAGGCAGAGGCCTTTACCGACGCGGGCAAAGCCGTCGAACGGTTGCAGGAGCTGTACCAGAGCGCCGTCGGCTTCCTGTCCGAAAACTTCATCAAGGCCCTGCGCGAGGGGCAGCCGGAAACACGCGTGCGGGCCTACTACCCCGAAATCCGGCTGACCACGACCACCTACGCCAAAACTGACACGCGCCTGTCATTCGGTCACGTGGCCGAACCCGGCACCTATGCTACCACCGTCACCCGCCCTGATCTTTTTGCCGATTACTTGCGCCAGCAAATCGGCCTGCTGATCAAAAGCCACGGGATGCCGGTGATCATCGGCCCTTCGAAAACCGAAATGCCGGTGCATTTTGCCGCCGCCAACGACCCCAACCTGACCGTGCCGCATGATGGATCGCTGGAATTCAATCTGCGCGACACGTTCGATGTGCCGGACCTCAGCACCACGCATGACAGTATCGTCAACGGCGAAGGGTTCAAATACCCCGACGGCGCCCTGCCGCTGGCGCCGTTTACCGCCCAGCGGATCGACTATTCGCTCGCGCGCTTGTCGCACTACACTGCTACCGCGGCTGAGCATTTCCAGAACCATGTTCTCTTCACCAACTACCAGTTCTACGTCGAAGAGTTCGAGGCTTATGCCCGTCACATGCTCGCCGATCCCGACAGCGGTTACACCGCCTTCGTCGGCCCGGGCAATGTCGAGATCAAAGAGGCCGACGCACCCCTGCCCGTGCCCGCCAAACTGCCACAAATGCCGACCTACCACCTGAAACGGGCCAACGGCGCCGGGATCACGCTGGTCAATATCGGTGTCGGCCCGTCAAACGCCAAAACCGCGACCGACCACATCGCCGTCCTGCGCCCTCATGCCTGGCTGATGGTCGGGCATTGCGCGGGCCTGCGCAATTCCCAGCGGCTGGGGGATTTCGTGCTGGCCCACGCTTACCTGCGCGAAGATCACGTGCTGGACGATGACCTGCCCGTCTGGGTGCCGATCCCCGCGCTGGCCGAAATCCAGATCGCGCTTGAAACCGCCGTGGCGGATGTGACCGAACTCGAAGGCTACGAACTCAAACGGATCATGCGTACCGGCACCGTGGCCACTATCGACAACCGCAACTGGGAACTGCGCGAACAGGCGGGGCCAGTCCAGCGGCTCAGCCAATCGCGGGCGATTGCGCTCGATATGGAAAGTGCAACGATTGCGGCTAACGGATTCCGGTTCAGGGTCCCTTACGGCACCTTGCTTTGCGTCAGCGACAAACCCCTGCATGGAGAGCTGAAATTGCCCGGCATGGCGTCGAATTTCTATAAAACACAGGTGGCCGCGCACCTGATGATTGGTATAAGAGCGATGGAAAGGTTGCGTGAAATGCCGCTTGAACGCATCCACAGCCGCAAATTACGTAGCTTTGAAGAGACAGCTTTCCTGTAATTCGGCAAAAATCGACCCAAAACCCGTTATTTCCACTTGAAATGTGCCACTAATCGTTGTGGTGTCCCACAACATACCGTTATATGAGCGGGTAATAGGCCCAAATGCTGGGCGAACGAGGGAGACCAGTAAAATGGCGACAAAACCAATGACAAAGGCGCAGCTGGTAGCTGCACTGGCCGAAGAAACAGGCATGGACAAGAAAGCAGCTGGGTCTGCACTGGACGCTGTGACTGGCATCATCACCAAGGAAGTATCCGGCGGCGGTGCCGTGACACTCCCAGGCGTCGGCAAGATCTACTGCCGCGAGCGCCCAGAGCGCATGGTGCGTAACCCGGCCACGGGTGAGCAGATCAAGAAAGAGGCCGACAAGGTTGTCAAAATGACAATCGCCAAAGCGCTGAAAGACAGCGTGAACGGCTAATCGGCACCTGATTTAATGTGTCAGAGGGTCATCCTAATCGGGTGGCCCTTTTCTTTTGTGACAAGTGGTTCAGCGACATCGGGTGCGACCGACGGGTTCCCTATGGGCATCCATTCGACGCTGTATTGCGATAATTCGAGAAACCCACCCTGCGGCGATAAACTGCCCCTTACGCGGTTTCAGGCTCTGGCGCAGAGTGGTGGGCGAGCCAGTAGAACGCAAAGCTGCCCACTGCGACCCCGGCAAGCGCATTTGCGATGGCAATACCGTAAAACACGGCCTCTGACTCGGCCATCATGGACGCCACGAAGGACAGCGGCACATACAAAACGGCCGTCCGGATCAGGTATAACCCCAGGCCGTAATGTGACCGGCCAAGCGCGTTAAACGCACCAGCGGTGATGATCACAACGCCGTAGCCCCAAAGGCTAAGGGGTACGATGGCAAGATATGTCGTGGCAGCGTCGATCACTTCGGCTTCCTGCGAAAACAAGCCGATGATCGGTTCTGCTGCCACCCAGAAAAACAGTGCGAGGACCCCGGCCCATACGGCGCAGACGATGTAGCTGAATTTAAGCGCCTCACCAACGCGGTCACATTTGCCCGCACCCCAATTTTGCCCTGTGAATGGCCCGATCGCCGATGACAATGCCAGCATTGGGATAACGGCAAGCGACTCGACCCGTGTGGCAACACCGAAACCGGCAACCACCACCTCGCCAAACCCGGCGAGAATGGACGTGACAGCGGCGATCCCTAAAGGATTGACGGCATTGCCGACGGAGGCCGGCACACCCACAGCCAGAACGCGCGTCCATGACCGCCATAACACATCAAGGGAAGGCAGGCCGAAGATCAGCATCTTTTCCCGCCACGCCACCAAGGCGAATGCACCGAATACCGTGACCAGCCAAGCAATCAGTGTCCCAATTGCGGCCCCTTGGATGCCAAAGGCAGGTACCGGTCCCCAGCCAAAGATAAAGATGGGTGTAATGGCGATATTGGTCAGCGCAGAGCTGACCATGACAACGCTGGGCCAGAATGTGTCACCGACCGCGCGCACAATGGAATTCGCCACAATCGGCACAACCAAAAGCGGGATCGCAAGAAACCAGATCCGCATGTATTGACCAATCATGTCGAGCGTTTCGCCGCTTGCACCCAACATTGCAAACAACGGATCAATCATGAGATAGCCCGCAATCGCCACGCAAGCGACCAGCAGCAGGGCGAGTGCGAGGCTATCGGTGGCAAGTCGTTTCGCATCGTCGGTCTCATTGGCACCAATGGCCCGCGACACGACCGATGACGCCCCTGCACCAAGTCCGATTGCAAGGCTCGACACTGTTAAAGTGACTGGAAAGGTAAAGGACAGCGCGGTCAGTTGCTGCGTGCCAAGCTGACCCACGTAGTAAGTATCAACCAATGATACGGAGATCACCGCGACGATGCCAAACACCATCGGTCCGGCGAGTTGTACGAGTTTCTTCCAGGTCGCCCCGGACGTCAGATCACGCGAATTGGCCACATCATTTCCCTTCGTCATTCAGGCATAAACGCACCGAATGTGCAAAAGGTTGCGACGTGCCCTATGAACCTTACGTTTCGAGAAATCCAAGCAGGTGCTGTTCGATCACTTTCAGACCGCTTCTGGCGTCTGGTTGAAAATCCGGCGGGTCTTGTCCCACCAAGGCGATGACTTTGGGGTGGATATAGCTGTTCCGCGCGATTGTCGGCGTGTTATGCAGCACCTCTGCCGCGGCGGTTGCCATGTCCTTGATCGTGGCATGCCCATCCATGGCGACGGCGAACGCAGCACAGGTCCCGGCCCATGTCCGGAACGTCTTTGCGGTAATGCCATCTTCCCCCGCCGCGTCTGAGATATAGTTGTTCAGCGCATCAGAGCTGAGGGTTTGTGGCACGCCGTCATCATCCACCCATGTCAGCAAGGTCGCACCCGGCAGATCATCGATCTTGCCAAGGATACGGGCGAGTTTAGCGTCTGTCGTCTTGGCACGCACCTTTTGACCGCCCTTGGCGCGGTATTTCAGCAGGATTTCATTGCCGGATACAGCGATATGGCGGTTACGCAGTGTCAGGGCACCGTAGCTACCGTTCTCTTCGCGGTATTGCGGGTTGCCGACGCGTAATGCGGTGCGGTCAATCAGCGTCACTGCGGCTGCAAGGGCAAAGTCCTTTTCGCCCACATCCTCTTGCAAATCGTTTTGCAATCGGCGGCGAATGCGGGGGAGCGCATGTCCGAATACCGGAAGGTCATCGAACTTGGCCTGTGCCTGAAATGCCGTCCAATCGGGATGATACAGATATTGCTTGCGCCCTTTGACGTCGCGACCGGTTGCCAGCAGGTGGCCGTTGGGCACCGGACACATCCAGACATCATCATAGGCGGGTGGCACGGCAAGCGATGTCAGCCGCTGCCGTTCGTCTGCGTCCTTGATCAAACCGCCGTCGGGATCAACATAGGAAAAACCCCGGCCGCGTCGCTTGCGGGTGATGCCTGCCTCGCTGTCCGGATAGTAGATCAGACCGGCCCGTTTCACCCCTTGCGCACCTCGGACGCGAGTTTGAGCACCTTGGTGCCATCATCCTGCTTGATCTCAAGCGCGGGGTCATCGTCCGATCCATTGCGCGTGACCTCTGACCCTTTGATCGTGCGGGTGATCGAGCTGGTATGGGTTTTCTCGACGGTCCCTTCTGCGGTTCCCTGCCCCCAGTCCCATTCGACCTTGTCACCTGATTGATAGCTCATGTCAGTCTCCTGTTGTCGATATCACGGATAACGTTGTGATGCGGGAACCGTTCCTTAATCAGCAGATCGAAGCATGTGAATTTCAGTTTCGACAGGCACACGATCCGCCTTCGGGACAATGTCAGCCAGCGTTTGCAATAAAGATACTGTGTGATCCAGAACCAGCGCGTCAGGTTTGATATACTGCCTGCACAGCGGAAAGGTTGCGGCAAACAAGCCTTCGAATGTCAGATACGGCATTGAAACACGCTCCAATGACGGTGCTTGCAGCCCCTGCCCATATGTTGCGGCGGTGGTCAGCGCACCGGACATCCGGTTCAGGCAGTCCATCGCGGTATAAGGATCATTGACGCCTGGGGACAATGCGCGGGCGACCATCTCGACCAGTTGTTCGGCCAGGAATGTGGGGTTCTGGTTTTCGGTGCGGCTGATACCAACCGCAAAGCATCCTGCGACAGCGCCAAGGTCGTCATCCTGTGGTTTCTGATCAGCCCACACATGAAATACTGGCGTGGCACAGGTTACAAATGATCCGATAGGCGTCACCAGTTCAATGTGCCAATCATGTTCTTGCGCAAGATCCGACAGCCGATCGAAATTCACGGTTTGAATGTATCCCGATACGGATGCGCAAATGACGTGATCAGGTGAGCGATCCGGCTTTTGCCGTGCATCATCTTTGTCGTCCTGATCATGACCATCGATCAGATTGCGCACTTGCCGTTCAAGCGAGGCGCCGATGCTGGCTGAGATCCGGGACACATTGATCGTTTCGGGTACGTGATGGATAAAATAGATCAGCGTAAAGATGCATAGCAACGTCAGCAGCAGTGCCACAATCAGCGAATATTGCGGTACGTATTCTGCAACACCGCCATCAATGCCGTCTTGAACCGTGCGCAGTACCGTAAGGGCGTAAACGAAGGTGGAAATCAGGATCCCCAAGCTCCACTGGTTGCCACGGTCGCGCATGAAGTTACCGATCAGGCGGGGGCCAAAGTTCCCGGATGCAAAAGACACCGCAACCAGTGTCATTGAAAACATCACACCCGTGACACCAATGATCGCCTGCGCAATGACGGCCAGCGTCGAACGTGCGCCATCGGCTTGGGTGTCGATGAATGTCTGGGGGAGCTGAAAGGGAAGGCTTGCTGCATTTTGGTCGATCCAGCCCATGACACCGGCCAGTATCAGGCCCACAAAAACAAGCATGGTCGGCAAGAACCAATAGCTGGCCCGCACATCCTGCAGGAGTTTCAGAAGATACGCGCGCTTGCCCATGGAAAGTCCGGCTTGTTCTTTCAAATCTGTCCCTTCCATAGCTGACCTGTCGCAAAAAGCACGCGGTCAATTGCATTAACGCCTGCGGAACCATGGGGGTTCCCGCGAGTTATCAAAAGATATTTTGTACGAAAGGCGATCCCATGTCCCATGACAACCACATTAGTGCTGATAACGAAACGCTCTCTTCAAAGGACATTTTCGAGATCATCCGCCGCGATGGTCACGAAGAGATGGACCGCCCCAATGCATCGCTTTTCTGGTCGGGGGTTGCCGCGGGGCTGATGATTTCGCTGTCCGTTCTGGGCGAGGCGATCTTTCGCACCTACCTGCCTGATGCTGACTGGCGGTATCTTTTGGAAAACCTTGGCTACAGTCTGGGCTTTCTGGTTGTGATCCTGGGGCGGATGCAGCTTTTTACTGAAAACACGATCACGACAGTGCTGCCTGTGATGCACAATCCGGTTTGGGCCATGTTCCGCAGGTTGGTTGTGCTGTGGTCGATCGTGCTGTTTGCCAATGTGATCGGGGCGTTCTTCGTCGCAACGGCCTTTGCCTACGGCAGCTTCATCCCGGCCGAGCTTTTGCCTGCGATCACCCAGCTTTCCGAACATGCTACCGGCTTTACCACAAGCGAGGCATTCCAGCGCGCAATCCCGGCGGGCATTCTGGTGGCGGCTATCGTCTGGATGCTGCCAGAGTCAGATGGCTTTGGCTTTTTTGTCATCCTGATTTTCACCTGGCTCATCGCCGCCGGGGATTTCACGCATATCGTCGCCGGTAGTGTAGAGATGGCGTTTTTGATGGTCCAAGGCATGCTGCCCCTTGATCGGGCGATGTTTGATTTCTTCCTGCCAGTCCTGTTCGGCAACATCCTGGGTGGCACGGTGATCTTTGCGCTTCTGGCTTTCGGTCAGGTCAGACGGGAACTGCCTGCGAAAGAAAGTGATTAAATCCGGAACCATTCGCCGGATCGCGCGTTGATGCTGCAAGAAAACCGTAAAATGGAGAAAGACAAATGGAATATGCTGGTTTTGGTGGACTGATTATTCTGGCCCTGAATATCTGGGCCATCATCTCGATCTTCGGTTCGAGCGCGACGACAGGTAGCAAAGTGCTGTGGACATTGCTGGTTCTGGTCCTGCCGGTCATCGGCTTTATCATTTGGCTGATCGCCGGTCCACGCTCTGCAGCTGCGACCGTATAAGAGACTGCAATTTCGAAAGGGTGCGTCATATCTGACGCGCCCTTTCTTTTGCGACAAGCATCCCTGATGTCAGAGAAAAAGAACGAAAGTGCCGAACAGCGCACAGACTGGGCCGAGGATCGCACGATCCTTGCCAATGAGCGAACATTTGCATCTTGGATGCGGACGGGCATGGCCTGCGTCGGGGTCGCGCTGGGCCTGAAGGCGGTGTTTGGGTCAACCGATCATCCGCTAGTTGCCAAAGCTGTGGCAGAACTATTCATTCTGACTGCCGTTGTCATCTTTGGATCGGCTTGCTGGCGCAGCTATCAGGCGCAGCGCCGCATTGACGCGCATGATGCAAATTGTCAGTCCCATTACGGGATGATCATCACGGCGGGTGTCATTCTATGGTTGTTGTAAGCAAAAAAAGAGCGCCAATCGGCGCTCTTTCTTGTTATTCCGAGATAATTTCAGCAGGGCTTGCTGCGGTTGGGTTACTGGATTGATAAGCCGTCCAGATAAAAAATCCGGCAAGCAAGACTGCGGCAAAGGCCAAAGCGATGGTGATACCAAAAAGTGGGCCCCGGTGACGTTTTGCCTGTTTTTCGAGGTTCGTATTTGAAGCTGACAAAGCATTCTCCTTTCACGTCCATCCAACAACCAACGAATAAAAGCCGCTTTCGTTCCATGAACCGGGAACTTTATTGGTTGGCCCGCGTTTTCTGCCAAAGGGATTTGTGATGCGGCCTTCAATCAATACTGTCTGCCTGGTCACGTTGACCATAATCATTAGCTTGGTTGCGTTGCATCAGGCGCGTGACTTGATCGCGCCTGTCCTGTCAGCATTGCTGCTGGGTATCGTGATGACACCCTTGTCCGATTTTTGGGACAAACTGCGCATACCGGCGGCCATTGCTGCATCGCTTTCCGTTCTGGTTGCCATTGCCGTGATCTTTGCCCTGCTTCTTGTACTTGAACCCTATATTTCCCAAGCCATCAGCCAAGGGCCGGTCATCCGCGAGGAATTGCGGGCAACCGTTGATGAGTTACGCCGTCTGTTGCGCGGTCTTGAACAGATTTCCAATGACATGGCCGCGGCCATTGAACCCAATGGGTCCGGCTCGAGCGAAGAGGAGCCGATGGCCCTACCATCGCTTACGGACGCTTTGTTTTATGCCCCCCAATTTCTTGCTCAGTTTCTGATCTTTACCGGGACGCTGTACTTCTTCCTGCTTGCCCGGAATGCTGTCTATGATTGGCTCAGTGAAAATATCGCCGCTTTGGCAAAATCGGATCTGCGCCGGGCGGCAAGCCAAGTGTCACGCTACGTGCTGACCATATCTGCAATTAACCTGAGCTTTGGCGCGCTGGTGACAGTGGTGATGCAGCTGATTGGCATGCCGACACCTGTGGTCTGGGGGTTGCTGGCGTTTGTACTGAACTTTGTGCTTTACCTTGGGCCCGCCATATTGATCGCGATGTTGACCGTGACCGGGATCGTCGTATTCGACGGTGCGGCCAGTTTTCTGCCGCCGGCGCTCTACATTGCGATGAACGCAACCGAGGCGCAATTCGTCACACCAACGCTCGTCGGTAAGAGCCTCGCCGTAAACCCGTTACTGGTATTTCTGTCGCTGGTGTTTTGGTTATGGCTGTGGGGACCCATCGGCGGGATCATCGCGATCCCGTTGCTGATCTGGACCTTAACCGTGATGAAAGGGTTTGGTGAACAAGCGGCGGTGCCAGCCGATAACAAAGCTGCGCTTTAGCGGGATTAGCCGCTGCTTGTGAACACGCCTGCTTTTGTCACATGTCAGGGCAAGTAAGCATATCAGCGAAGCATCCAGTCCACGCGAGTAGTGTATGATTATAGGCTTGCCCGCAAGCAAACTGCGTTTCCCTATTCACCACAATAAATCAAATCGCGGACCTTTGTTTTTCCCCGTGACATTCCATCGACACTGTCTTCGAAAAGTGCGGTAACGCCGATGTCAGCGCATTCATTAATTTCACGGAATGCGACATGTGTCTTCGCCATAGGCGGTACGCGTTGAAAGTTAAGTGCCGGGTTTTTGCCTAGACAACAAACCGGTGGCGGAACCGAAGTCCGCACACAAAGCTTCAAGAAGTGGAAACGATATGCGTACGTTAGAGCTGACGAGAGGTGTCAGCATTTTACTGGTATTACTGCTGGCCGCGTGTGGCGGGTCAGGCGGCAGTGATGATACAACCGACCCAGTAATCATCGACCCGGATCCCGACCCAGACCCAGATCCTGACCCAGACCCAGATCCCGATCCAGAGTTGGCAGAAGCGACGCTTACTCTGCGTAGTGAGGGCTTAGGCGACGGTGTTTGGGCATACTACCTGCGCGATGCTGGGCGTCATCAGCTCGGCTTCACGACTCCTTCGGGGGGAGGTAGTACAAGCACGAGCTTCTATAATCTGAACGAAACCACAACTGCACCAGACGGCTTTGGTTTCTATCGTTCGGCACCTGGTACAAACTTTAGAATGTTCCGTGGATTAACCACAGGACGGAATGGACAGGTTTTCGTGACCTTTGATGGGACGCAACTGGAACGACTGGGCGAGACGATAGTACCCACAACTGGTTCGGTCGCTTATAGCGGTACGTATGCCGGCGTGATCGGCGACGCTGATGCAGCCAGTACACCGATCCGGCTGGAGGTGTATGGCAACGCCAACTTGCGTGTGGATTTTGATGACAGCATGGTGTCCGGGTCTATCACCGACCGAAACATCAAGTTCTTCGGAACCGAACAAGACTTCACCACCGAGGATGCGGCAGACATCACCCTTCAAAACGGTACGCTTGTAGATGGCGTCTTCAATGGCACAAGTTCAGGCGGGTCATTGCCCGGATACACTGCGCAGGCAGGTACGTTTCAGGGCATTGTCGTCGGAGCTGACGGTGAAGAGGTCATTGGCGAGGTGCGCATCGTTCACGATGTGCCAGGTTCGGATGATCGGATCGAAGTCGGCGGGTTTATTGCGGCAGAGACGAACTGACACGACGATGCACGTCTTCGCGGGCAGCACCACAATGCCCGCGAAGCCCAGCGCGGCGTTCTGGCTGCAACGCCCCTAACACATCTTCAGGCCATTTCCGCCGGTACGCCGGGCAAGGCCTGAGCCTCTTGCCGGGCGGGTTCGGTGAGGTAGGGTACGATAAATCCAGCACGCTTTTCTGGTGATTTTTGCGTATTTTGCGCAGCGCGGGCGGCCCATGCGCCGCAAGCGGTTTCAGGACTGTAGAAAGTCTGATCCGCGTCGGAACCCAGCCAATGCGCAAAGGAGCGGTTTCGAAGCTGTGTTACCTCATCGACGGTTTCGGTTTGCACAGCCACCTCGGTATCCCAATTCAGGCTGCGTCCGTTCAGGTTTGCCGATGATACAATCCCGGTATGGTTATCAAAGATCGACACTTTCGCATGCAGATAGATGATCGGGGCGTCGAAATGCGTGTCCCTCGACTGCGTCACATGATGGCGTGGCTGTACGGGCGAACCGATAAATATCCGGTCGGCAAAGGTGTCGTGAACGATATCGATACATTTTGTCTGCAGATATTCGCCAAACTTCGCATCAGGCCCCCAATCATCCTGAAAAGCAATCTCTTCCGGGGCGGCAGGCAACATCATGATCAGTGTCAGTGACGGTTGCTGGCGCGCACGCTCTGCAAGGCTGCGGGCAAGCGCCTCATCGCGAAAAAATTGCGTTTCAAGATAAATCAACGCCTCTGACCGCGCGATGGCCTTGTGATGGGCATCTGCGATTTCGCTGACGACGGGGCGTGGCGACATGTATGGTGCCGCAAACCTTCGCTTGGCTGAAATCGTCCGCAACAGTTTCGCTGGTGCATCGGTGATGTGCCCGGAAACGGCAGCTGCTACATTTTGCAGATGGGTGCGGGCCTCTTTTGCGATGTCGCCTGTTACGACAACCTGCACGTCATGCCAGGTTTCATCGCTGCTGCGATCGTGGCGCGGTGTGTCATACCGCCGATTGTTCAGATCCAGACCGCCAACATACAGGCGCTTACCGTCAAATACCGCCAGTTTCTGGTGATGCGTCACCGGCACCAAAGGTGGTGGGGGAAAAAGCCGCGGCTTGAGCGTGTCGCCATCCAGTCTTGTCAGTGCTTTCAAACCGGGCGCTGCCTCCATCAGGTCGCGTCCTGACAAACCTTTGTTTTGCGCAATCCGCTTTATCTGATCGCCGATTTCCTTGACGGAACGTGGCCACAACAGGCATCGCGGCAATATACCCACGCGTGCCGGATGCATCGCCACGCTTGCGATCAGATTCTGCGGATGTTGCGACGCCTCGCCCGCTGCGATCAGCCCGCGCAGGCACTGCCATGCGTAAAGATGCATGTCCATCCGCACGACCGGGTCAAAGTCCGTCAGGATCATGTGGATTTTCACACCACGGTTCAGCGTATGCACGATGAGATCGAACCAGTCCTTACCGTGGACCCGCGCATTGTCAGAGCGCAGATCGGTCCAAGGATCGAAGATGCGAAAACCCGCAACGATTTCCCGCTCGGCTGACATGAATTCCTGCTCAAGCCGAGGATATGCCTCTGCGGCAGTGATCAAGACTTCGAAACCACGCTGTGTTGGCATTTGGGTCAAAAGTCGCGTGCCTCCGGCTGGAACTTCAGCACATTGAAGTTGACTGTCAGCGAATAGCTTTCATCGGTCTGCTCGACATGAATTTTCCCGCCCAGTTGCAATGCGAATGCATTCATCAGCTTGCTGCCAAGCCCGGTGCTTTGCGCGTTTGGCACCTCGCCGATGGAATTTGTAAAGACCAGCAGACACGCGGTGCCGTCCTGTTTCAAACGTACTGTGACGGACGGTTTGCCATGGCTGGTGTCCCCGATGAATTTCATCGCATTTGTCGCCGCCTCTGACACCAGCAACGACAATGGCACGGCCTGATCAGGGTAAAGCAGGATGGGGTCGATCTCAGTGTCGACAATGATGTCGCCACCATCAGCGATTGCCAAATCCACCGAGTTTTCGACAATTTCGATGACAAGCGCACCGACATTTACGCGGCCTGCATCCTGCGACTGGTAAAGATCGCGGTGTATCGTTGCCAGGCTGAGTACACGTTCCTGAACGCGGCGCAGGACCTGTTGGGTTTCCGCGTGTTCCGCCGCGCGGATTTGCATATTCATGATCGAGGATATCAGCTGCAGATTGTTTTTCACGCGGTGGTGAATTTCTTTCACCAGCACGTCTTTCTCGCGCACTGTATTTTCCAGGGTCGCCTCATCACGCATGATTTCCTCGCTCATGCGTTGAAAGTTGCTTTCGAGGTCATCGATTTCCAAGGCCATCAACGCATGGGCATCCTGGTCGAATGTCGCACGGCGCGTGTCAGCAAAATCATCCATGCTTTTGCGCAATCGACGCAGATGGCGCAGGACAAGTGTGTTCATGGCGAGCATTGCAACTCCCATGCTGGCAAACCACATCAGCACCGGAAAGGTGATCGGAGCGACAAGCCCGGACAACCGGCCGGGCGAACCGGCATCGGTGGTCCAGATTGCCATGACCGCGGCCGGGCTACCCTGGACCGACACAACGCTGTAGCGCCGTTCAACACCATCGCGATTTTCAGTACGGAATATCTGAGGTTCATTTGTTGGCAATCCAGCCAGATCAAGCCCGCGCGGAAGCTCGGCCTGTGCATCGGTCAGGTTGGACCGCGCCGTCAGGATCATGCCGTCCTCATTAAACATGATCAGCTCTTTCAGGCCCAAATCATCCAGATTCTCATCTGTTTCTGGCAACTGGGAGTGCGGTATCGAAACGGAAATGAAACCTGCGAACGCGCCATCGATCTGGAACGGTTCTGAAACGACAAACGCGGATTGGCCACTAATTGGTGGCGCTTCGTTCACGACGATGGTTGGTTGCTGGGCGGCTATGGCTGCGTCAAAATCGGGATAGTCTGAAAAGTCGATAATCCGCTCTGACGATGAACACGTTACGACACCCGAGATTGGCAAAACGCCGACAAAACTGAATTCCGCATTCGCCTCTACAAATCGTGACAGAAATGGCGCGCAGCCGTCGGGGTTTTGCAGCAACGCAGGCACGATCGACCCGAAAAGACGTGCAGCGCCGACCGCCCGTTCGATCAGAACCTGCTCGTGGCGCGCGGCCTGTTCGGTCAGGCCGAGAAAGGCAGCCTCGACATTTTGATCAGCTTCGACTGAAACGCGATAGGTTTGAAAGATGGCAATGGACCCAAGAGGAAACAGCGCGAGTGTCAGGAACGCGACAAGCTGCACGTTCATCCGCCGGTACCAATGCCTTTTCTTCATGATGGCAGATTGGGGCTGCCGACGACCGCCATTGTTGCAGCATCTGTCAATTCAAGAACATCATCATCGTTCAGTTGCAAAAGCTCGGTCAGTTTTGCCCGTGCGCGGTTGACGCGACTTTTCATTGTACCCGTAGCCACCCCGCACATTTCTGCGGCATCGTCATAGGAAAAGCCGGACGCCCCCACAAGGATCAACGCCTCGCGGTGTTCATCGGCAAGTTGTTGAAAGGCCACCTTGAAATCCATCATCTGCAGCCGCCCATCATGATCAGGCTTGACTGACAGCGTATCAGAGAAAGCGTTATCGATATCGGCTACTTCGCGGTTCAGTTTGCGACGGGATGAATAGTAATTGTTGCGTAGGATGGTGAACAGCCAGGCGCGCATATTGGTGCCTGGTTTATATTTGTCCATGTTGGACCAGGCTTTCAGGACCGCATCCTGCATCATATCATCAGCCGTGGCGCGATTGCGCGTGAGGCTGAGCGCGAATGCGCGGAGAGCCGGCAAATGCGTCACCAGCTCGTCTTTTGGATCAAGATCGCTCATTTCTTGGCTTTCAGCTCTTCATCCTGCGCACGCAGAACTGAAAGAAGGTCAATGATCTCATCAGGCATCTTGTCCTGTTCCAGTTCGGAAAAGACCTTCTTTAAGTTCTGATCGATGAAGTGATCGATCCGCTGCTGTTTGTGATCGTTGTCACTTGTCATTTTTTCTCGCTGCCTCATCTAACACAAAAAGTTAAACCCATCGGGAACCAACAGTCATGTTGTGGGTTTGGTTCCAATAAAATGTCAAAAAGGTCAATAAAATGCATGATACTGCGCCCGAGACAAATTTTTCCGATCTCATCGCAGCAGAGTTGCCTTATCTGCGCCGCTATGCCCGTGCCTTGACGGGGTCGCAGGCGCGCGGTGACAAATACACTGTCGCAACACTAGAAGCGATCTTGAAGGATCGGAGCGACTTTGAAAATGAGGACTCGACAAAGACGAACCTTTTCAGATGCTTTCATGCGATCTGGGCATCATCGGGGCAGTTGTTCACAGACCCGGAGGATAATCTGCGCAGCCGCGCCCATGGTTTGCTATCGAAACTGACGGCGAATTCGCGCGAGGCCCTGTTGCTGCGCACTATCGAAGAATTCAGCGTGGGGAACATTGCGAAAATCATGGACACCGACGCGGATGAGGTGCGTCGCCTGATCGCTGCGGCAAACAAAGAGTTGTCGCAAAGCGTTCGTGGTCGCGTCATGATTATCGAAGACGAACCGATTATCGCCGCCGACTTGACCGACATTGTCTCGTCCTTGGGTCATGAGGTCACAGGCGTTGCGCGGACCCACACCGAGGCGCTGACGCTTGGCGATGAACAGGCCCCTGATCTTATTCTGGCGGACATTCAGTTGGCCGATAACTCGTCCGGCATTGATGCCGTAAACGATCTTTTGAAGAACATGGATGTTCCGGTCATCTTCATCACGGCCTTCCCCGAACGCCTTTTGACGGGTGACCGGCCAGAGCCTGCTTTTCTGATTTCCAAACCGTTCCAAGAGGCGCAAGTGCAATCCGCTGTCAGTCAGGCGATGTTCTTTGCGTCGACCGCGACGTTGAAGGCATAAGCATCTACCATGTCCACATTATCGACGCAGGGTGTGGCCTTACGGCATATCGTGCGGGCAGATCCGCCGGTCCCTGACAAACTGTCGGATATCATCACGCGAGTTCTGCAGGTTGCTGAACAGCAGACCGTCACAGTCGGCGAAGTTATTCAGGCGGTCGGTCGGGCCAGCTTCGCGCCGATCCTGTTGTTGCCAGCCCTAGCTGTCGCGACACCACTTAGCGGTATCCCGCTTTTTTCATCCTTGATGGGGATGGTGATTTGTCTGGTTTCGATCCAGATGCTGCTGCGCCGTGACAGGGTCTGGCTACCGCGCTGGATCTTGCGGCGGCAGGTAAAGGGACAACGCGTAGCGCAGGCGTTTGCCTATATCCGTCCGGTCGCAAGATGGCTGGATGACAAGACGGGCAAGCGTTTTCGCATCGTTGTCAGACGACCACTGATATTCCTGCCGCAATTGCTGTGTTTTCTATCGGGCCTTTGCATGCCCGTGCTGGAATTCATCCCGTTTTCGTCGTCGATCATGGGGGCTGGTGTTGCATGTCTTGCGCTGGGCATGCTGACAAAGGACGGTTTGGTCATTCTCATCGGCCTGATCCCCTACGCAATTGTGGGATGGTTCGTCATAGTCTGATCCCGAAAGAAATGGCCCTGCATTCCGAACGCAGCGGCAATCCAGCCCAATCGGAAACAGGGATTTCCGGTGCTAATTGGTGCCATCGCATTTCTGCGTCGCTCCGTGCTTATCCAGAGAACGCTGTCCTACGGTTGGATGGCAGACAACATCGCCTCGACCGATCTTTTGGTGTTCGCAGTTCCGCCCAGATCCGCAGTGCGCGAGGATTTGTCAGACAGGGTCCGCGCCATTGCATCCACGACGGCGATTGCCGCTTCGGTTTCACCCAAATGTTCCAGCATCATTGCCCCGGCCCAAACCGCGGCGGCGGGATTGGCGATGCCCTGACCGGCGATATCCGGCGCGGATCCGTGCACGGGTTCAAACATCGAAGGCGACGTGCGCGCCGGGTTCAGGTTGGCCGAGGGCGCAATTCCGATGGAACCTGCCACCGCCGGCCCCAGATCCGAAAGAATGTCACCAAACAGGTTTGATGCAACAACCACATCAAACCTGTCGGGGTTCAGCACAAAATGCGCGGCCAGTATGTCGATATGGTAGACAGCAGTATCCACGCCGCTGTGGCGCAGTTTGGCGGCGTCAAAGCGTTCATCCCAGAAGGGCATTGTATGAACGATCCCGTTTGACTTGGTCGCCGAAGTTACGTGATTGCGCCGTCGTTTGGCCAGATCAAACGCCACTTCCATGATCCGGTCGGTGCCATGCCGCGTGAACATTGCGACCTGATTGGCGGCTTCGTATGGGGTGCCTTCGTAAAGCCGCCCGCCGATCTTGGAGTATTCGCCCTCTACATTCTCGCGGACCACAACAAAATCGATATCTTCGGGGCTCCGATCCGCCAGAGGGCATTTCACACCTTCGAACAACTTGACCGGGCGC
Source organism: uncultured Paracoccaceae bacterium (assembly GCA_947503965.1). Taxonomy (GTDB): domain Bacteria; phylum Pseudomonadota; class Alphaproteobacteria; order Rhodobacterales; family Rhodobacteraceae; genus Yoonia. The sequence continues at coordinate 137,853 of CANNFU010000009.1, read as the reverse complement.
ACATTGGCGTAAAGATCCAGCTCGCGACGCAACGGGATCAAAAGCCCCCAAAGGGACACATGGTCAGGCACTGTCGGCCATCCCACCGCGCCCAGATAGATGGCGTCGAATTCCCGTACCCTTTCGATACCGTCATCCGGCATCATCTGACCGGTTTTCTGGAACCGGTCGCAGGACCAGTCAAATTCAACCCAATCCAGCGAGAAATCGAACCGACGTGCGGCTGCCTCTAACACCTCTTGTCCGGCTTCGATAACTTCGTGACCAATACCGTCCCCCGGGATGGTCGCAATGCGGTGACGTCTTTTGCTCATTGTGACTGTCCTTCCAGAAAAAACGATTTGAGTTCGGTTTGCACAAGCTCGGGGCATTCTTCGGCCAGATAATGCCCCCCCGGCAGCGCATACCCGCGCACATCTGCGGCGCGCATACGCCATAATGCGAGGCAGTCGAAGCAACGTTCAATAACACCGTGCACGCCCCAAAGCGCCAATAGCGGCATATCCAGTTTGCGTCCTTCATCCGCATCGTCATGGATCATATCTATGGTGGCTGCGGCACGATAATCTTCGCACATCGCGTGCACCGTTGCCGGGTCGCGTATCGCGGCCAGATAAACCTGCCATGCCGCCTTGGAAAAAGGGGCGAGGCCCGCAAATCCATGACCGCATTTGTAGGTCAGAAAGGCATCGGGATCAGCCTCTATCATCCGTTCGGGCAAGGGTGCGGGCAGTGTGAGCCAGAACCAGTGCCAATAGGCGTGCGCGAAGTCTTCGGTCGTGTTGCGATACATCTCGCGCGTCGGGGCGATGTCCAGCACAGCCAATTTGCGCACCCGGTCGGCATGATCGGCGGCAAGCCGGTGCGCGACGCGGCCACCGCGGTCATGGCCGCAAAGAAAGAACTGGTCGTGCCCGAGTTCCGACATCACCTGCACCATGTCACGGGCCATTTCCCGCTTTGAATGGGGCGTATGGTCGCCATCCGAGGCCGGTTTGGACGAGGCCCCGTAGCCGCGCAGATCCGCCGCGACCACCGTGAAGTCTTGCGCCAGTGTCGGGGCAATCTTGTGCCACATCACATGTGTTTGCGGAAAACCGTGAAGTAGCAGCAAGGGCGGGCCACTGCCGCCCGTGACACCGGCGATCTCGGCTCCGCCTGTCGTGATCCGGAAGGTGGAAAAGTTGTCAAACATGACGCAATCAATGACAATCGAGGACCAGAAGTCCAAACGTATTTATTTAGAGTAATCTCTTATCAATTCACCGGAATCCGGCAAGCAGCGGAGGAAATCGCCCACCGCCGCCAATGTCTCTCCTCGCCGCCAGGCAACATGCACATCAACCATCGGGCCACCGCCTTTGAGCGGGCGATAGACCACGTCCGGCCTTTGGTATTGACTGACCCAATGGGGCACCAACGACATGCCCAGGCCAGCAGCGACCATTGCAATAATCATGTGGCGTTCATTGGCTTCCTGCAGGATGCGCGGTTTTAGTCCGGCCTGCACAAAGTGATCCTGAATCACGTCGAAAAGGATCGGCCTGTGGGATCGCGACGGGATGACCAGCTGTTCCGATGCGACAGTTTCGATAGACACCTCTTTGTCCGAAGCTGCCGGATGATCTGCAGGCAGTGCGACGATGACCTGCTCACTAAAAACGAACCGATGTTCGAGGAACTCTTCCTTCGGAGGAACACGGATAAAGGCGATATCAAGGGATCTGTTAGCCAGACCATGCAGAGCAGGCGCCGACAGCAGCTCGAAAACCTTGACTTCGATATGTTCGTATTCACGCCGAAAAGCGCGGATCACCTTGGGTAGAACACCTGCCGTTGCGGAATCGACACCCCCGATTTTCAAAAGATCTCTGCCATCGCCACCAACGGCCCGCGCCGCAGCTTCGGCCGCTTCCGCCTGGGCAATCGCTGCCTTGGCCTCGGGCAGAAAGACCTCTCCGGCGCGGGTCAGGCTGACGGTGCGTGTTGTGCGTTCGAACAGCTTTACACCAAGACGACTTTCCAGCGCCCTGACCTGTGCCGACAGGGCAGGCTGCGCCATGTGTAGCCGTTCGGACGCCCGCCCGAAGTGTAGCTCTTCTGAGACCGCAACGAATATTCTGAACTGTTTGAGTTCCATCTGACAAAGCTCGTGCTGGGATGAGAAGAATTATTTATAATTGATTTCATCTAAATCGAAATGGCAAGTGTGCCTAACCTTCCCGATCAGTATCGATTGATTATTGGAGGATCTTCATGACACGCTTTTTGACAACAGCCCTTGGGGCCATATCGCTCACGCTTGGGGCAAGCATGCTTCATGCGGAAGATTATCCGTCGAAGGCAATAGACTACATCATCCCCTACAACCCGGGTGGAGAGTCTGACGTCACAGCCCGTTTCCAAGAGAAGTTCTGGAATGACGTCACCGGACAGGATGTCGTGATTTCCTACAAACCCGGGGCTGGCGGTGCAACTGCGTGGTCCCAGCTTGGTGGTTTTGACGCGGATGGCTATACCATTATGAACGTCAACTTTCCGCACGCGATCCTGCAACCCGCGATCAAAGAAGTCGGGTATCAGACAGAGGATGTGATCCCGGTTTATGTGTTCCACTATACACCAGACGCCATCGTCGTGCGGGCCGACAGCCCGTATCAGACGCTGCAGGACTTGATCGACTTCGCCAATGAAAACCCGGGCGCATTGACCTTCGGTGGTTCGGGCACGAACTCTGCCAATCATCTTGCTGCAGTACGCTTTGGCGCAATGGCCGACGTGACAGTGACTTATGTGCCCTTCGGTGGCTCTGCTCCGTCAATGGCGGCCGTGCTTGGCGGACAGATCGGTGCTGGTATGACTTATACGACACAAGGTGTGAAAGCCGGAGATCAGGTTCGCGTGCTGGCGATTGCCACGGAAGAGCGGCTGGACATCTTCCCCGATGTTCCGACCTTCAAAGAGCTGGGCTTTGACTACGTTGCGGGTGCGTACCGTGGGGTGACCGTGCCAGCCGACACGCCGGACGACATACGTCAGCAGCTGTCCGATATCATCGCCGAGATCAATGACATCCCGGAGTTCCAGTCTCAGATGGAGGAAAATGGCTACGTGCTCGTCGACGTTCCGCATGCCGAAATGGGTGATTGGATCGCTGCACGTCAGGCAGACTATGCGTCTGGCATCGAGATCCTGAAAGGGAACTAAGTCAGCCATCCGGAGCAGCGCGCAATGTTGGACGCCCTTCTTTCAGCCCTGTCGCTGGAAAACCTACTTCTCGCATTCCTCGGCGTGGTTGGGGGCACCATCATCGGCGCGCTGCCAGGGTTGTCGGCGACTATGGCGGTCGCCGTTCTGGTGCCCTTTACCTTCACGATGGATCCCAGTTCGGGTCTGATCGTGCTGGGCGCAATTTACACGGGGGCGATCTATGGCGGGGCTTATTCCGCAATCCTCGTGAACACGCCGGGAACGCCGGCCGCCATCGCCACGTCGATGGATGGGTTTCCGATGGCAAAGCGCGGTGATGGTGATCTTGCGGTCACCCTCTCATGTTTGGGTTCGGTCGCCGGGGGGCTGGTCGGTGCCTTGGCGCTGTTGTTACTGGCGCCGCCGCTGTCGCAGATCGCGCTTTCCTTCGGACCTGTAGAATACTTCTGGCTCGCAATTTTCGGTCTGTCCCTGATCGCCACGCTGTCGCGCGGGGCTACGCTGACGGGGCTGATCGGTGGGGGGATCGGCCTGCTGCTGTCCTGTGTCGGGTCGGCGGTGGTGGGCGGGGATGTTCGGTACACGTTTGGCCAAACGTCGTTGTTGGGTGGCATCCCGGTCATTCCGGCGCTTATTGGGCTGTATTGCGTGCCCGTACTGATTGAAATGGTCATCCGGCCAGAGGCGCATTTGGAACGCCGCGCAGAAAAGATGCGCGGCTTCCGCCTGATAGAGGCGCTTGGGCTGATGTGGCGATCAAAGTTCAATGTGATCCGATCTGCGGTCATTGGAACAGTTGTTGGCATCATACCAGCGGCAGGCGGTTCGGTTGCCGGGCTCGTGGCCTATTCCGAGGCGCGGCGCACCGCAAAGAAACCAGAAGAATTCGGCAAGGGTGCTCATGACGGGGTCATCGCGTCGGAGGCCTCGAATTCTGCTACCGTCGGCGGCGGGTTCATCCCGACGCTTGTGCTGGGCATTCCGGGTACACCACCTGATGCGATCATTCTGGGTGCGCTTTTGGTGCAAGGCATCAGAACCGGCCCGCAGCTATTTACACAACAAGCCGATATCGTTTTCACGTTTACCTTCGGCCTTCTGATCGCCACGCTTCTGATGTTGCCCACTGGCCTGATCATAGGGCGCTATGCCTATCGGTTGATTGTCTCGGTTCCTAAAACCGCGCTCGCCCCGGCCATCGCGTTCCTGACGATCGTCGGGGCCTTCGCGATCGAGGCGAATACCTTCCACGTGTTCATCATGGTGGCGCTAGGGATCATCGGTTGGCTTCTGGCCCGCATCGGGGTCGAAGCGTCACCCATCGTTCTGGGGCTCATTCTGGGGCCCATCGCAGAGGCCGGATTTGTGCAAGGATGGCTGATCGGCGGGGCACAGGGGGACCGTCTTGGCATGTTCTTCGGGCAACCGATTTCGCTTGCGATCATTGCGCTTACGGTCTTGACGCTGGTTTCGTCTGGCGTGTTCAAGCGCAAAACACAGTTGGAGCGTCCATCGTGAACCGACTAATTGACCAATGGCGCCAAGCGGTTGTGGCACTTCTCGGCATCTGCCTTGGAGCCTTTGCTATTTCGCAAACCTCAGCCATGTCCGAACTTGGCCGTGTTTTCCCCATCACCGCCAGTTTGATCTCCATCGCCGCAGGTCTGGGCATTCTTGCAAAGATCATTCTGGCACCTCAGGCGGAAACCGTTCCGGAAGAGCGCATTGATTACCTTCGCGCCGGGCTTTTCGCCGCGACAATGCTGATCTGGGCATTGTCACTTGACCGCTTCGGCTTTGTCCCCACGTCGGCCTGCGCCGTTGTCGTTGTCGCCGTGATCTCTCGCCGCGAACCGATGTCGAAAACCTCGATCCTCTTTCATGCAATTGCAGGCGTCTTTCTGGTTGTGGGGTTCTCTTTCCTTCTGAGCGAAGTCTTGAACGTAAGGCTTCCCTAGACCTGAATTGCCGTCAAAGGGCGTTCGCCGCCTCTTCTTTCAGGCCATTAAGACCCGGCAGCCTAAGGAAGCCATCAATCGCTTATGGTTTGCCATGTCAGACGACAACTCACGTGCTCTAAATAATGGGCCGTTCTGCCACCTTCATGTCATCGAGCATCGCAATCTCGGCCAGTGCATCAATGTTCGACACACTTAGCATGCCATCCGACCAATGCGCGAGTTGACGCCCCTTGAGTGCTGCAAGTGTCTTGTTGGTGTGGACCAAGGATAAACCCAGCGCGTCTGCAAGATCCTGTTGCTTGTAGGGAAACGGCATCTGACCGTTGTGCACCATGCCCAAGGCATCACCGCGCAGGTAGACTTTGCTCAATGCCCAGGCGACCGATTGTAACGCATCACGTTGCCCGACCGTGGCCAGCGCATCGCCCAAAAGATGTTCCTCAACAGCCGAGAGCCACGTGATCGCAAATGCGCGTTTCGGATTATCTTTGAAGAAATTCCAGATCGTCGAGCGGTCAAAGACGCAGAGTGTCATCTTGGTTGTTGCCTCAACCGAATGACCCATTTCGCCCATGATTCCAGCCTGCAGGCCGATAAAGTCACCAGGAAAGATCAGGTTGACGACCTGCCGCTTGCCGTTTTCCAGATATTTGTACCTGATGCCCATTCCATGCAATGCGGTGAAAAGCTGTGGACTGTTGGACCCTTCCATCAAGATCGGCGTGCCCGGGTCAACGATCAATTCGCCGACTTTAAAACGTTGCATCACGGTAACTTCTTCCGCCGTCATCTGTGTAAAGAGGTCGCGGCGGCGCAACGGACAATTATTACATTTCGTAGCCAACTTTTCATGTCTCCCTATGTCATAGATTAATGCACACAAGTCTTCGCGACGCTATTCGTAAGTGAACCGTGGGGGTCAGATGTCTAAAAACTTCATCATTATTGAGTCCGACCCCATCGTGTGCATGGATTTGGAAGGTATGCTGATCAGCCGATACGCTGACAGCCATATCGCGTCAGGTGCGTCACTGCAGGACATCGGCGCAGCGATTTACAATTGTGGTCCGGATACGACACTTTTCGTCAGGGCGGGCCTGTTGAAAGAGAGCAGTGATCTGACCCGTGTGATCCAGATGGCAGCGACACGCGGAAGTCACATCGTAATCATGGGTCAATGTGTTGACTTGCCTTTTCCAGCCACTTGCGTCGATCTGCCTTTCACAACAGATATGGTGATCAGCGTGATCGATAGTCGCCACACATGCACGGACAACGAAGGCTGCACGTCATCTTGAACGACCTTGGACATATGTGAGCATCACTTCAGTCTCCCTTATCAACAAACCTGCATAACAAACGCCTGCGACTGATTTTGGTTGCATTCTTGCTTTGCGGGAACTCGCAGGCGTTTTGCTCGTTGAACCGGTGAACGGCGTCGCAGGCAGCGGCGCATTTGCCGAGATAAAGGAGCAAACCATGCTTTATTATGCACTTGTATTTCTTCTGGTTGCCATCGTCGCAGCCGTCTTCGGATTTGGTGGTATCGCGTCGGCGTCGGCCGGCATCGCGCAAATCCTGTTCTTCGTCTTCATCATATTATTCGCGGCCACGCTGATCATGCGCGCTCTGCGCAGCTAATGAAAATGCAGCGTGGCACCGAAGGGCAGTAGCACTGTGTTCTGCATGAGCGTAAAGCGGATGCCACTGCGGCAATGGTTGTTCCGTAAGATGGGTTGAAATCCATTTTGCTATTCGGCGGCGACCCGTTGATCCGCTTCGCGCCCGATCTCGACCAGTTCGGCGATCACGCCATTCAACAGGGCTTTGAAGTCTTCAAATCCTGCATGCGGTTCGAGTGACCGTTCATCCATATAAAGCGCGCGATCAATCTCGACCTGAATGGCGTGTTGCCCCCGCGATGGCCGCCCGTAATGCTGTGTGATGAAAGCGCCTGCAAAGGGCATGTTTCGGGCGACCCGCAGGCCGGCGCTGGAGAACGCGGCTTCGACATGTTCCATGATCCCGCAGCCTGCAGCCGCGCCAAAACGGTCCCCCAGAACGATATCGGGTCGGGCCGTTCCCGGTGGTCCGACACTTTCCAGGGCCTCATGCGGCATCGAGTGGCAGTCAATCAGGATCGCCTCGCCAAAGGCATTGTTGCTTTCATCCAGCAGGGTCTGCAGTTGGTCGTGATAGGGTCGCCAGTAGTTTGCGATCCGGTGATGCGCCTCAACCAGACTGAGCTTACCGCGATAGATCTGTCGCCCATTCGCCACCACGCGCGGGATCACGCCCAATCCACTGGCGATGCGCGGATTGTGCGCGCTGCGCCGCACCCCTTCGATCAGGGCCGAATCCAATTCGTCCGCACCCCTGTTCAGATCTAGGTAAGCGCGTGGCGCACAGGCCATCAGGAAGGGCGCGCCATGTTCCGGGACAGTCTCAAACAGCAGATCGACATAGGCGTCTTCGGACGACCGCACCGCATAGGCGTCCAACACCGTACGCCGCAGGAATGACCCTGGGTAATCGCGCCCGCTGTGGGGGGATGCGAAGACGACGCTGGTGGTACGTGCGGCCGGACGGGCCAGATGATAGGCAGATTTCAGCAATTTACGTTCCTTCTGCTTCCAAGATAGACTGTTTTTGCAATTTACCAAAAGCCCTTGATCCCTTTCCCGACTCCTTCTATAGACCGCACGACTGACGTGAGCGTGGCTCGCGTCCTATTTCGTTATGGGGCGCACCGTTTGCAGACGACATGGACGATTAGCTCAGCGGTAGAGCACTTCGTTGACATCGAAGGGGTCACTGGTTCGATCCCAGTATCGTCCACCATGTATTCACCGGGTCCATTGGGCCTGAAACGAAACCCAAGGCGCAATCCGCGCGCCGCGACATGAAGGAACGACCTCATGAAGGTACGTAACTCTCTCCGTTCGCTCAAGCAGCGCCATCGCGATTGCCGCGTCGTGCGCCGTAAGGGCCGCGTCTATGTGATCAACAAGACGCAACGCCGGTTCAAAGCTCGTCAGGGCTGAACCGCGAAAGACACCAAGTTTTTTGAAAGGGTCGTGCCAATGGCGCGGCCCTTTTGCGTTACAGGGCATGACCGTCTGTTTTGAATTTGGCAAAGTATGCATCGCTATCGCATAACACCCGAAATCAGTGTTACCCGCAGCCTGCGCCATACTAAAGGAACACGCCTATGCTGCTACGTCATTCACTGATCACCGCCACCGCATTACTTGGTTTCACCTCTCCCGCTGTGGCGCAGGATGGCCCCTTCCCATGCTATCTTGGCAGTCATGGGACAGAGCCGTTTTACGACGTCAAAGGCTGGATCGGCGGTGAACGTGGCGCATGGGATGTGGCAACCGCGTCCGGATATCTCGATATCAGCGAACAGGTACCCGCAAACATGATACATGTGTACTACATGTCTGTCAGCGCGGCCGTGGATGTCAGACTGGAGGTCGCCAATCGCGACGCCGATACCAACGCCTTAGCTTATATCAGCGAAGGGGCCGATGGTTGGCGAAAGGTCCATGCAGAAGACGATGGTCGGTTTACGGGCGGTCGGGATGAAAAGCTGCTGGGGGCAGGTCAATACTGCCTTTACATCGAAGCCGGACAGGGCCGTGCTGCCGATGCCCTCGTGCGGTTGGGTCGGCAAGAGCACACGCCCCTGACAACTGCCATACCTGATGACATGCGCGAACTGACCGATTGCGAACAGGCACCGCTTTTCGGTGATGTTGGCACGACCCGGATGATCACCGCGCGCGAAACGCCCTTGGTGCGTTTCGAAATGACCGCCGAAAACCGTGTGACGATTGTGGCCGACAGCGATGCCGCGCAACCGCATATCAATCTACACAATATTGACGATTTGCAGATCTGGGGTGGCGATGAACACCGTCTGGGCGGTTATGAAAGAATCGTACCCGGTTATGCGATGATCGCCGGCACCTATTGCGTTTCAGTTGAGGCCGATAAGCCGGATGTGCCATTTCCGCTGACCATTGCCGTTTATCATCCGGCCGAAATCGCCGCAAACGAATACAATCACGGACGCGAGGCCCCGCCGCTCGACAGCGGCCATCCGATCATCGATTTCGGTGATCGCACCACAATGACCGTAGATGTGGGTCGCAACGTGAGCTGGCTGGTCTTCACGCAGGATGAAGCGGCACCGGTAATTATTCAGGCTACTGCGCCGGACTTCCCGGACGCAGGCATCCCGATGAAGCTGTTCGATCTGCAGGGGAACCAAGTATCGCAGGGCTTTGGTGCCGTTGAAGAGTATTATTATGCTGACACCAACCGATACAGTGCGCAGTTACTGCCGGGCACCTACCGCCTTGGTATCGGCCATTTCGAGGTCGGGCAGGTCGTGCCAATCAACGTGACAATCGCGCAACCGTAATCAAAGGACTGCCGCATGACCGACACGGCACCATTATTTCAAGAACTATGCCTGCCATGCGGGGTGACGCTGAAAAACCGGATCGCAAAATCAGCAATGTCCGACAGTCTTGGCGATGGTCGGGGCAATCCGACATCGGCCCAGATACGTCTGTATGAACGCTGGGCGATGGGTGGGAGCGCCGTTGCGATTATCGGTGAAGTGCAGGGTGATCCGCGCGCGGCGGAAAAGCCCGGCAATCTTGTGCTTGGGCCGCTGTCGGACGACCCTGGCCTGCGTGAACTGACCGCACGCGGGTCGGCCAACGACATGCAGCTTTGGGCGCAGCTGGGGCATGCGGGCGCAATGGCGCACCCGCCCATCGGCAACCCAAAAGGTCCAAGTGCGCTTGATCTTCCGGAGCTGTCATGTGCGGCCCTCACGCGCGAAGAGATTGGCGCATTGCCCGCGCAATTCGCCCGCACTGCCACGCACGCAAAGGCCGTCGGATTTGGGGGCGTGCAAATCCATGCCGCCCATGGGTTTCTGCTCAGCCAGTTTTTGTCACCGCTATTCAATAAGCGTTCAGATGCCTATGGCGGACCGCTGGCTCACCGTATGCGTCTCTTGCTGGAGGTGATTGGTGCCGTCCGCGCCGCTGTCGGCGCGGCGTATCCTGTGGCGTTGAAACTGAATGCTACCGATCAATTGGAGGGTGGGTTCGCGCAGGATGAGGCGCTCGCCGTGATCAAGGTGCTCGATACCAGCAGCATTGATCTGATTGATATCAGCGGGGGCACCTATTTTCCTGGTGCAAAATCGGCATCCGATCGCGCGGGGCGCGGCCCTTATTTCACCGCGTTTGGAAAAGCGGCCCGTGCTTGCACGGACAAACCCTTGATGATCACCGGCGGGTTCAAAACCGCTGCACAGGCAGTAGCAGCAATCAACGAAAACGCGGCGGATGTCGTCGGTCTGGCCCGTGCACTTGTCATAGCGCCGGATTTGCCGCTGACGTGGCAAAGTACTGGCGATGACGTCACATTCCCCCGCTTTGTCGATCCACCGGAAGGTGGGGTGACTGCATGGTATACGCAAGCCCTGAAACGGATTGGCGAAGATCGTCCGCTTGATCCGAGCACAGAGCTGGCCACGGCATTGACTGCGTATAACGCGCGGGACGCGGCCCGCGTGCCACTTTGGAATGCGCATTTCGGGTAGCCAGCCGCAATGCAATGCGGCTACGGTGCGGCCAAATGAATTTTTTGCCAAAACAGAGGGCCCTGCTTCATGATATTTCCAACCAAAACCGCTGCATTGGCCACCATTATTTTTGCTGTAGCCGGCCCCGCATTTGCACAGGACAATTTATGTGGTGGCAGCGGCGCGAATGGCCAGTGGATCGGAGGGGACGAGGCGTCTTCGGATATTGCAACGGTCGAAAATTTCCAGGAACAAATGGCTCTGGTTTTAGGCGGTAATGAATATGTCGCCCTCTTTTCGCTTAGCGCACCGACAGATGTACGCATAGAGGCTGCAGGTCGCGGCGCCGGTGATCCGGTTATTGATGTGCTGGGTGCGGATGGCAGTGTGATCATTTCAGACGATGATTCTGGCGGCAATGGCGCATCACGTGCCGAGACATTTCTGGAGACAGGCACCTATTGCATGACTTTGCGCAGTTTCGACGGCGGCCCGATGACTGCCTTTGTGCGCGTCGGCCGGCAGGATCAGCAACCATTGACCGAAGGGATCGCCGAGACCGCCGGCGAAGAACCTATGTCAGAAGGAAGCTGTGACACCGCCACATCACTGGGCGGCGTCGGCAGCACTGCGACCGCATCGGCCGCCGAGACACCTTATTGGAGCTTTACCCTGGACGAAGCTGCACCAATCAGCATCATCGCAGAAAATGAAGACGCCGATCCGCTGATCACGCTTTATGATCAGGATGGCGAATATATTGATGATAACGACGATTTTGATGGCCTGAACGCACGGATTAACATATCCGACCCGCTTGATCCCGGCACATATTGTATTGAAATGCAGGCGCTGAGCGACAACAGCGCACCAATCACCGTAAGCGTCGATGTTTATGATCCGGAGGCCGCGTTTCAGGCGCTTTATGCACGTGGCGAGGCCGCACCGCCACTGCAGGGCGAAACACCGGTAACAGACCTTGGTATGCTGGAGACGCGCGCGTTGCAGGAATTGCAGGTCTCGTCCGATGTCACGTGGTTCAGCGTCGAGATGCCGCAAAGCGGCTTGCTTTTGGTCGAAGCTGTGGGTGGTGAGGGCGTCGATACCTGGCTGGTCGTTTTTGACGATCTGGGTCGCCGCGTCGCGTTAAACGATGATTATGGCGATGGGCTGGATAGTCTTGTTGCTGCCCGTGTGCCCCAGGGTACCTATCTGATCGGGGTGCGCTTGTTCGAAGGCGATACGGGTTTTGTCCGTCTGCGCGCCGAAAGATACGTCGCGCCCCAGTAATGTGTTCACGTGGACACATCGTCTACACAGCGATAACGACAACCAGATGACCACTTTCGCCCGCCTGAAGCCGCTTGCTGCCTCGGTTGCGCTAGATATGGAACGTAGCTGATAGCGTGCCGAAGACAAGTCTCATCCGTCGTCGCCTCGCTCTCCTTCAGCACACCGATGATTTGCCTTGATGGAAAATTCCAGTTCGCAATGGCCCAGATGTCGGGTAGCGCATCAAACCTGAACAGAGCTAATATATAAACGCGCAATCCAAGGAGAGCAGGGCACACTCGTTATCTAAGCAATGATGCTTAGACATCAGATCTACGCCGATCATGAATTGTCAGGAAAAATCGAATTTCGGAAAATTTCCACTTCTATAGATGGCCGTCATTGCTTCGCCAACCTCCCTCTGGAAACCCTGATTTATCACAAATCCTCTTTCAACTTCTTTCCACAAGGTCTCCGCTGGTTGATCGTAGAAAGTTAGCAGCTCGTCATAATAATCCCCCTCGCCGAGCATCAGCTTGATCATGAGGATATCCGGCGCTCGAAATGTTCCGATCGGATGACTGGCAATTGATCGAATGAGCGCTTCCTCTGAAGAAAGGTCGAATAGCCTATTTATTTCAGATTCTGATAGCTCAAAGATTGCCGCTAGGCGTTCTGGAAAATCGGCAAGTTGGACATATCTGTTATTCCCTTCGAATTCTCCGCATCAAACAGGTCGGACGTATTCGGCAAATAGACCATAAGGGAACCTCTACCCAATTCGTCAGGAATGAACCGCTCACGACCCCAAACCACAACCAAATCACTGAATGGCTTGCGGTGTCCAAGGCTCTCCGACACTTTCTTTACAAGTTTATTTGTTACCCGAATTGCGAATTGAAAGTTCACATAAGTACTTTTGGGCGAGAGGCCCGTCGAAATCTCAACGTTCGTGTTTTGGGAAACACGGTACACAAACGAACTCTTGGACGTGCTATAGGACCAATCTGTAATGGTCTGAACCTGTTCCAGCAGGATTTACTCCGATGCAGGTCGTAGATCTTTGTATTTTGTGACGTCCGTGTATCTACGTGTCATTAGTTTTACTTTATGGTTTCGGAGTGAGGATAACCACCGGGGTATATTGCCAGGCAGGGTACGCGCCGTCTGGTTCGCCACCTCAGCAGCGTACCCACGTTGCCCATTCACAATAATTCAACGCCAACCATTTCAGCCCGGCTTTGTTCAAACGCCACTCGTGCCGCTTGCTGACCAGCCAGAACAATGGTCGCCGCAAACATTATGAAATAAAAGTGGCAGAGCAGCCACCGGATAAGGCGCGTATCATAACCTAACTGGGGGCGGTCAAGAAGCTGCGTCTTGCGTTTTTTCTGAGTGTAACGAATAGACGAGTTTTTTTCCATCAATAGCAAAGTCAACGCTATTTCGTCTCGCATTTAAAACAGTGGGCAATCGAAGATCTAAATCTGTATAGAGCAGGAGAACGGCCCATTTGGTCCAATGTGTAAAATCAATGCCGTAGAAAAAATCGACCAGAAATGCTCTCTCAGCATCCACGGTTTGAGTATCAAAATAATCCCAGATCACATCGAACAAAACTGCGCGCAGAGCAAACATCTCGTCGGTGTCATAATTCACTTCCCCTGCGGTCGCTATCGTAGGTGCCTCTACCTCACCACCGGTCAATTGACGAACGAGTTCCCCTACCTCTTGTAACAGATCATCCAGCCAACCCGTAGATAGCGGCTCATAAGACAGGACACTGTCTTCGATGAATCTGTTAACGTCTTTTTCGCGAGGAAACCTTGATAACACTTCGGTGAGCCTATCAGTCTCAACGGCACTTTGGAACAGATACTCCACTCCTCCAATTTCGCCATAGTCTTGCGGCGAGCTAGCGCTTAAGAAAACGTCCAGTGCGTCAGACATCAGTTTGGCCTCGTTGGAAGCAATTTGGGGTCAATCTGCCATCTTTCTGCAAAAGCCGGCAATGCGTTGTAGAAGCTGTCAAGATCAGGGCTTCGTGTGATCAGCTCGCTAAGCTCGTTATGAAATGTAGTGCTGCCGGTGAATGGTGCGTTGATGGGCGCACTTATATGACCTCCAGGTTGCCCCCCGACCTTCGGTACATCATTTGGTACGGTCCACCTTAGCTCATCTGTTGCAGTCGTAAATCGGCGTACATCTTGAACGCTTAGACCCCACTCTGCAAACCGATCAAAGTGTTCGCACATGCACCATTCGTGATCGCCGCCAGCCCGGATCATATCCTTGAAACGGGTCCGAAGACGACTATCTGCCCAAATTTGACGAATGTCGGATGGGGACAACTCTGAGGCCCAGTCATCGAAGGCAGCTCTGGAACTGGGAACGCGTCCATTGACGAGGATTTCGTCGAGACTGCGGGCTGGTGCCGCAACTGTCTGAACAAACCTCCCCCCATCATCAAAGTAGCCTGTCGCACCCTCAGCATTTCGAAAAATAAGCTGTCCCGCATTACTTGCACCTTCTGAAACAGGCGTAAACACCCGCCCCACTTCGTCGATCACACGGACAATCTCGTCGCCTTTTTGTAGCACCATTTTGCCACCGACTGCCGCGGTAAACGTGATTTGCCCGGCCGTTGCGCCCGATACCTCACTTACCGCAACGGCCATTTCCGCCATGCAGGCAGCGGTTTGCATGCAGCGTCCCATCGCAGCTATCGCCGCAGGTGTCGCAGCAATCGCGGCCCCACCTGCGGCAAGCGTGTACATTTGCACGCCACTGCGCCATGAGTGGTACATGTGGGTCATCCCCCCCATGCCATGCACTTCGGCGGTTTGGAAACGGGCCATGCATTCCGATCCGGCAATGCCGGCACAATTATTTGCCGACCATTCGGGGTAATGGCCATACGTATAGGCAAACCCGTTCGTTGCCCGCTGAGGTGTCACACCGTAGGCAATCTGTGCAGTGCGCTGCAGTGCCACAATTTGATTCATCAGTTGGAGGGCAACAGGGTCCTGAAGGTCTTGCGGCGTTAGTTGGGTTATGAAGCTATTGATCAGTTCGTTGTCAGCCGTGTCGAGCAAATGCGGGATATGCTCGGAAAGGCAGGACAAGTCGGTTCCGCACAGAGCCATTTCGTGTTCTTGCCGTAGCGACAACTCTCTGTAAACGGACAGTCTTTCCCGCAGACATGCGGTGTCTCCGTCGCATTCACGAAAATCATCAATCATCTGGGCAAATTGCGTGTGGCTGAGGTAATTATTCACAGCTCCGGATTTCGCGATGGTTGCTGCGTTTGTGACATTCGCCGCCTGACCGCTTGATGTGACATAACCAACCGCCGCACCTAGCAGATTGGCCTGCGCTGCAATATCAGCCTTCCACGCGGCATGAATTGCGAGATACTCCTCATCGGTCTGTCCGGGTAGCCGCTCAGGCTCACCTTCCTGCAAGCCCGCATAGATCGACTGCGCGATCCCCGCAGCTGCGCCAGAGGCGCAATCGCCCCCCAAGCCTTCCGCCGCCGCACAGCCCACTAGCCCGTGCAGGGCAGCATGTTCGAAGCTGCCCTCGCCCAGCTTCAGATCCCCGATCCCCTCCTGCAGGTCCGCCATGGCGAGGTTCACTGCCGATGCCGCCAGACTGCCCTTGAAACTGTCGAGGAAATCCGTCTCGTAGACTGCCGCACTCAGCCCCGCGGTCAAGCCGGCGTCGATGCCTGCATCCACCAGACCCGCCACTGTCAACTGGCTGCCAAAGCCGGTCGCGTCGAACAGCGATGTGTTCGCCCATTCCATCCCTTTGAAGGAGCCGCCAAAGGTTTCGATATCAACCCCACTCGTCAGCCCCGCTGAAACGGCAGAGAAGCTCGCCTGCCCCAGGATATCACCGAGGTCCACGTCGCCGGAGACGACACCGGCGGTGGTTTCAACCGTAAATGTTGCCGCGAAACTGACTGTTGCGGCATTGACGGCGGTCCCGATGTTGGTCAGCGTCACCACACCGGCGGCATTTACCGTTCCAAACACAGTATTACCCATCTGTGCCAGCGTTGATGCAACGTCGAGGGCCGCGAGGCTGCCCATACCTTGCGTCACCACAATCGTCAGCGCCGCCTTGAAGGCCGGGCTGAGCGCCTGTTCTTTTTCATAAAAGCTGTAGCTGACCAGCTCGATCGGCTCGTTGATCGTGCTGTCACGGCCGAGAACACCCTCAATATAGGCATATTCCGTCCCATCCGCACCGGTGGGCAAGGCGACCTGGGTGACAAGGAACTCACCCTCTTCTGACCATTCCCCACCTTCGCGCCAATGCGGGTCGCTTTTGGTCTCGGTCTCTTCGCCATCGTCTTCCGGGCCACCCAAATAGGCATCCGCAATGTTGAAGCGTCCGCTATCCTCATTATCGGCAACCCAGCCACCCGGGTGGACACTGTCGATCAGCGGATTGCGGACCCCCGCCAGCACAATTTGTGAGTTGATGTCGAAATTCACGCCGCCTGCAGCTTCGATCGCGTTGAAGGTGACATTCTCGGTGATATCCTCGGCCCGGATATCGGTCATGATGACGCCGTTATCCTTGTGCTCGACCAGGAAATCGTACTCCACGTCGATGGCCGCCAACAGATAGGTGGTGCCTGTCACCTGCGTGACAAACTCACCGCCTGCGGTGAAATCAACGGCCGTCAGTGTCAGGTCAGCGCCAGAGTTGAGGTTGATATCCCCTGCGGCATCGGCCACGGCGCCAACAGACGACGTAATCAGCGACCGCTTGTCGCGTGAATTGGTGATCAGGCCGCCCAGGTAACGTGTGCTTTTGTAGCTTGAGCGCGCAAGCACATCCGTTGGTGCCGTAAAGGCGGAACTGCCGTTGACCGACACAAGTGATAGCTGGCCAGGGGCCAGATCCGTGTTGGCGACGCCTGGAATGGTAAAGCGGCTGCCTTCCACCAGGATGTTGTTTGCCGCCACACCGGTGATTGACGCGCCGGTGATCGTTGTTACCTGATTGGTCACGTTCAATGTTTGCGACCTGCGGATCTTCTTGCGGAAAAAGTTCCCACTTTTCCGGGCATAGTCGCGGTAGTAAACATCCGTCACGGCGGCAAGCACCAGATCACCGTCCTGCGCGATCAGGCCCACATCGCCACCCGCCGTCAGATTTGCGCCTTCAAGCACGATATCATTGCGGCCTGCGCTGTTGCCCGACGACAGCAGCATGATGTCACCGCCTGCGGTCAGGCTGGTGGTCAGATGATCAAATCGTTCGACACGGTCGCGGTTTGACCCGCTTGTTTTTCCTGTCTCGGACGTCAGGGCCAATGCACCGATCGTAATGTCCCCACCTGCGACAAGGGTGATATTGTCGCCCGCGCTGATCTGTGCACCCGCCGTCGTGATCGCATCACGTGCTGTCAGAACAAGGGTGCTTCCGGCGGCGAAGGTTGCCGGTTGCAGCGCGCGATCCTCACGGTCTGTCCAGCTTGCGTTTGCCAAAAGGCGATTGAAGGTCGGGTTCTGGGCGGGCAGGCGGATCAGGCGGATGCCCTGCTTGGTCACGACTGTACGCGCGTCTGTCACGATCTCGATATTGTTGCCGATCACCGCGATGTTTTCTGCCGAAACCGTACCGCCCGTGGACCGGAAGGTATCGCTGACAGCGATACTGATTGTGTCGGTGGCACGAATATTGCCAGCATTATCAAAATTACCGGAGTTGAAGTTCACATCGCGGCCGGTGATCATTGCCCCGCTGAGGCCAGCAAAGCGTATTTCAGGATTGGCGAGATATACTTTGGGGGCAAGCACGCGCTGACCGTTGATCACGGTCTCTTCCAGCCAGATGATGTCGCTGGTCAGTGCGCCAATCTGGTCAGGGGTCAGGGCGACACCGGGCGTCAGGTCCAGATTTTCAAGCTCATTGATGGCGTTGTTGTACATCGCCTCGATCTGGGCACGTTCGCTGACCCCGGTGATCAGCACCAGTTGACCAAGGAGTTCCTGCAACTGTTTGCGGATCAGCAGCGTCTCCGCGTAGGCATCGCCGAACCGCTTTAGCTCTGGATCATATTGGATCAGTTCAAGAAAATAGTCAGAAGACAGGAATTCGCCCAGATCAACAAATTCTGTCCGCGTTTCGACAGAGAAAGCGGCGTCCGGATCCAGGTTGGGTATCAGCAGCTCTGGATTGCCGATGTCACTGATCTCGACATCGCTCAGGTCAACATTGGCAGTGCCTTCGCGATCGTCGGTAATTGCCGTGGTGGCCCCGTTGAAGATATATCCGCGGGGAAGCGTGCCTGTGATGTTTCCACCGGCCTCGATCACGCCAAAGTCCGCGCCGACGAACTCTAACGCGCCGCCGTTGTCACGGTAATAATTCTGACCGATATTGGTCAGCGTGCTGGCGTTGATGTCGATATTGCCAAAGGCCGAGATCGTGCTGAACGCATTTACCGCGTCGCCGGCGTTTATCACGATATTGCCAGCCGAGATGATTCTTGATCGCTCGGAGTTGAAGGTGATCGCATCACCCACCTGGATCTCGTCGTAACACGTATCACGATCACAACCGACATCACCCTGATCACCGTTCGTATTGACGTCTGCGGCCAACTGCGGCGTGTCGCGTTCATTGCGGAAACTGTGCGCGGAGATACTGATATTACCGCGGATGGTTTCAACCACACCGCCAAACTGGTTGATGAATGCATTGGCGCGTGAGTTGTCATCGCCCGCAATGGTCACACTTCCATTGGCCACAATGCTGCCGCCGCGATTTGTGATCGTGTCATCACTGCGCAACACGACCGAGCTATCGCCGAACATCAGACCTTCATTCGTCAGATCAAGGCTGGTGGTCACAAGCAGCCCACCATCGGTCGAGGCGAGCGTGCCGAAATTCATCAGGCTGCCGGCATCAACCTGCATCGTTTCAACCGATACAACATCAGCGCCGCCGCCGATGCGAAAGGCACCCGCGACATCCAGATCAAACCGGGTCGCTGTCATTTCGGCGTTCGCACCCACGTCCAGATCGCCACCCACGGAAAAGACCGCGGCGCTGTCGGCAACCAGCTGCGCATTAGCAGCCAAAACCAGATCGTCCGCGCTGGTGATATCCAAGTTCTGTTGCGCAAGCACATTGCTACGCACCTCAACGCTATCGGTACTGCGCAAGGTAACATTTTGACTTGCTCTGGCGTTGTTCATGATCAATCGGCCATCGGCCGTGATCGTCATACCGCCGGCATTGGCGGCCATGTTCTCAGGAGCACGGACGCCGACACCATCCTCGGTTGAGATGATGCTGATCGAATTGGCGAACATCCCACCAACCGCGCTTGAATCGATGGCCATTCCCGGTTTGGCCGACCCATCATCGGGTTTTTCGATCACTTCGCCTGTCGCATAGATGATATCGTTGCGACCGGCGACGACACGAATGCGCTGCCCACTGACAACGCCATCGACCCTGATTTCACGCGACAGCAAATCAAAGGTGGTCGTATCAGTCGCATCCAAACCACCCTGACCGATCCGGACGGCGCCATTGTCGACGGAAAACCCCGTGAACCGTTCACCTTCGAAACTGGGGGTGCCTGTTGTGATTGTCAGGCGGTTGGTATTGATAAATCCGCACCCATCGCAGGTAATCCCGTTTGGATTGGCCACGATGACATCGGCACGCTGACCGCCGACCTCAAGAAAGCCGTTCAGGTCGGATGGGTTGGTCGATGTGACCTCATTCAGGATAATGCCTGCAGCACCGCCGCGCAGGTTACTGTTGCCCTGAATGATCCCGCCAAGCTGTGTGGTTGCGGTATTGGTGTCTGCGTTATTCAGGATTGCACCGTCTCCGCTGACGCCGAATTCAGTGTAGGTGTTGTGAGACACGCCATTGGCATCTGGCGTGTTGATCATGACCATCGGCACGCCGTTATGGGTTTCGGTGACCTGCGGTCCGTTGCCATCCGCCACAATAGATTGCGCCATGACAGGCTGCATACTGATCAGGGCCGCACAAAGCGCTGAGACCGCGTTATTGAGATATCTTTTCATCTTGCGTGTCATCTCAATCATCCTTCATCAAAATCGTGCAGAAATCGAGGCTACAAAGATACCGTCGGGCAAAACAAACTCACCATCTGCAGGCGAGTTTGGGTCATCAAAATTCTCTGGTCCACGCAAAAGTTGCTGCCAGCTAAAGTCCGCAGATACTCTGCCGCCAGAAAGACGCAACCCAACTGCCGACCCAACCAAAGTGGGCGAGAAGTCCGAGCCCGCGACATCTGCGATCCCGACATCCAAACCTGCATAGGCCTGTAATCCGCCAAATACCTCTGGCAGATCTATGTCGGGCGACCAGATAAGATCATTACGCCAGTAGGCACCGCTATCACCTCGAAAGAATCCGATATCGCGCTTTGCGGTTGCATCCGGATCTTCAGGATCAGGAGGTAGATCAACCGCACCGCGGTTCACGCCGCGAACGGACGAAAAGCCACCGACACCAAACTGATAATTACCGTATAGATCGTCTTCGGAATACTGCCCGCGCAGCGTCCCAGAATAGCTGATCCGCCCGATGCCGGTCTGCCAGGGCCGGAAGAAGTTCAAGCCAAAGTCTGCCAGTTGGAACTGTGCATCCGGCCCCACCAGCGGATCAGGCGCGACCTCTGCCCCAAAGGCATCCAGCCCCTGTTCATAGCCGAGTTCCGCCGTCAGGCTGCCGCCCAGAAACTCGCGCTCGTGCTCCAGATCAATCCGGGCGCTGGCCAGGGTGCGGCTGGATGCGTTGATCTTGATGTCGGCAATACGGTTGACGTTTTCGCGCCGTTCGATCGTGCTGGACAAGGTCGTCTTGCTGATCTGATTGCGATGCATCACACGCGACAGATTGAAACTTGCCGTCTCGGTCCAGCCATCGGTACCAATCGTCGAAATCGGGCCAAGCGTATCGGTCTCGTAACCCGAATACTGGTAGCTGGTCTCAAACGACCAACGTCCATAAGGAAACCGGACAGACGCACCAATATTCTCGGATGCCGCACCCCCTGTGTCAGACGAAAACGGATATTCTTCAGTGCCGCGCGACAGGTTCAACGCCCAGCTTTCATTCAGACCCAGCAGATGATCGTAGGTCAGGTTGATCGTGCCTTGATACTGTCCGCTTCCCGGGGTGCCTTGATTGTCGGCGCTGATACGTGCTGTCCACGGGCGTTCTGCCGTTGCTGTCACCTCTAGGATGGACTGCCCTTCTTGCTCGCCCGCGGTGATTTCCATCGTCGCGTTGTAGGCGGGCATGCCGCGTATGATCTCCAAACCCTGCTCGATCTCGCGCAGGTTTGCCGATTTCCCCGCAAGGCCTGGAAACACGATGCCCTGCCAGATAGGCCGCGTTTCCCCGTTAAAGCGTACCGCAGACAATTCGCCTTCAACAACGGTGATCTCAAGCGAGCGATCCGCAATATTCTGTTCGGGCAGATAGGCGCGTGCGGTCACATAGCCCTTGTCGACATAAAGGAATGTGACCGCCTCCAGCGCGCCATTTATACCTTCGATATCCAGACATTGGCCGCGATACGGCGCAAGCGCTGCATCAACCTCTGCCGCACTTAATAGGGTGATACCGGTCACATCAATCGTATCGATCGGGATACAGTTAATCTGTGCCTGCGCCGAACTCGCGAGCAAGGCAAACGCACTGCCCAGCGCGATTTGTGAAACTGGGTAAGACACAGTGTTAATCAGTTTCCGCCCGCCGTTTCCTCTTCCAGAATGCGCTCTTCGGTCCATGCGCGCGCCAGCGCCTGACCTTCGGCAATCTGCTCTGCGCTTAATTGCGCCTCAATCTCATCGCGCAATACACCTGCATCGGCCAGACCGCGGACAACCGCCAGATTGGCGTAGGAATACGCCGTCACAGGATCAGGCGATGCGCCAATCATCAGCAGCTTGGCGTATTCGTACATTCCACCCGCATTGCCCAGATCAGCGGATTGTCTCAGATAGTCTGCCGCCTGCTCCAGATTTCCGGCATTGATGGCAGTCTGGCCCAGAACGTTCATTGCAAGGATATTCCCCTGCTCGGCCGCCTTCTGCCAGTATGACAGGGCAAGAACGTCATCCTGCTCAACGCCACGGCCAGCGCGATACGCCAGACCACAATTCAGCTGTCCATCCGCGTCGCCGGCATCTGCTGCGGCACACAGCAGTCGGGTCCCTTCAACATAATCCCGCAACAGCACACGGCCCTCGTGATACATCAGGCCCAGACGCACCTGCGCTTTTGATGATCCGCTTTCAGCCGCCGCACTGTAAAGGTTCGCCGCGCGCATTTCGTCCTGTTCGGTGCCCAGGCCAAGTTCGAACAGACGGCCAAGATAAAACGCCCCTTCGCCATCACCGGCTTCGTATGCTGCCGCAAATTCTGTTGCCGCACCTGACACATCGCCAGCGTTCAACAGCTCCACACCTGTTTCAACATCCGCTGACGCCGGAATTGTCCACAGCGAAGCGACAAAAAATAGGGGGAACGCAGCATAATTTCGCATATCAGAACCAATCGTTGGGAGAAAGTGTGACCAATGGTAAAACAACCAAAGGCAGACTCGTCAACTTGATATTAACGATTTGGTAAC
Organism: uncultured Paracoccaceae bacterium; assembly: GCA_947503965.1. GTDB lineage: Bacteria > Pseudomonadota > Alphaproteobacteria > Rhodobacterales > Rhodobacteraceae > Yoonia. The sequence goes on along the minus strand of CANNFU010000009.1, from coordinate 115,142 downwards.
CATTGTTCGGGTTGGTGCAAAAGCACGTCAGGAGAGCATTCGAAATGCGGCGTATCAACCACGGTATCCGGGTCAAGTGCGGCCAGAGCTGCCCGTAGCCCCAGAGCATCGCCCTGAAAATCTGAACTGTACCTTGGCTGAGGTCTCTCCCGATTGACTGCCCTCGCGCTGTTAAGCAAGTATTGTAGATCAACTTGACGACGCTGTCGCATTTCGGGTCGGCTTCTGCCGAAGCCTATATCAATGATGCGCGCGCGCCCGACGGGTCAAAAGACGTCTTGCATGACCGCCGAAAACCGCGCATTCGGGCGCGAGTATCCCAAAGTTATCAGGCCAATATGTATCGACCTGTTGCCGTCCAAACCCTCCGAAGCGTTTTCCGAAACGGCCAAGAAGCGTGTCACGCGGTAACTTATCGCGATACACCTTTTGCAAATCCAGTGAACTTCTGCGCAGATTGACGCAGCCAACAGAAAGGAGTTCTTGTGTCTCTCTTCTTCATTGTCGCGTTGCCGTTCTTTGGTGCGCTGTTGCCGGGTCTGATGAATTCCGCTGGTCGGTCTGCCTGCGCAGGCGTCACCTTTACGGTCACGCTGGCGGCTTTTGTGGGCCTGCTGACAAATCTGCCCGCTGTGATTGCAGGCGATATCGTGATGGCCCGCGTCGACTGGATGCCGCTATTGGGCCTGAACTTCTCCTTGATGCTGGACGGTCTCGGCTTTTTCTTCGCGCTGCTGATCCTAGGGATTGGTCTTTTGATCATTGCTTATGCGCGCCAATACCTGAGCCGCGAAGACAATATGGGAGAGTTTTTCACCTATCTGCTGCTATTCCAGGGCGCGATGGTCGGGATTGTCTTAAGCGATAACATACTGCTTTTATTGATTTTCTGGGAACTGACGTCGCTTTCGTCTTTCCTGCTGATCGGTTATTGGAAACACCTGCCGGAAGGGCGTCAAGGTGCGCGTATGGCCTTGACCGTCACCGGGATGGGCGGGCTGGCGATGATTGGTGGCATGCTGATCCTTGGGCAGATCGTGGGCAGCTATGACCTGAGCGTCATTTTGCAGAACCGTGACCTTATTCAGGCCGACCCACTTTACGTACCTGCGCTGATCCTGATCCTGTTGGGCTGTTTCACGAAATCCGCGCAGTTCCCGTTCCATTTCTGGCTACCACATGCGATGGCCGCGCCGACCCCGGTGTCCGCCTATCTGCATTCAGCGACGATGGTAAAGGCGGGCATCTTTCTGATGGCCCGTATGTGGCCGGTGTTGTCGGGAACGACCGAATGGTTTGTGATTGTCACGACTGCCGGTCTGATCACGATGGTTCTGGGGGCGGTCATTGCCCTGTTCAAACATGATCTGAAAGCATTGCTTGCCTTTTCGACAGTCAGTCATCTGGGGCTGATCACCATGCTTTTGGGTACGGGCACGGCCTTTGGCGCCATGGCGGCTGTTTTTCACATCCTGAACCATGCAACCTTCAAGGCGGCATTGTTCATGTCCGCCGGTATCATTGATCACGAGGCGCATACCCGCGACATCCGGCGTCTGGGCGGATTGCGCACGCTCATGCCGGTGACGTTCGTCATTGCAACGCTTGCAGCGCTGTCCATGGCGGGTATCCCTTTGCTGAACGGGTTCCTGTCCAAGGAAATGATGCTGGAAGAGGCAAATCACACGGTCTTGTTCAATAGCCCATGGATTGTCCCGGTGCTGGCGACGATCGGGTCGCTTTTTTCCGCCGCCTATTGTTTCCGACTGATCGGGCATGTGTTTTTGGGGCCTGTCCGCGATGATTATCCGGCCAAGCCGCATGACCCGCCCGCCAGCATGTGGTTGCCACCTGGTCTGTTGATGATACCGGTGATTGTTATCGGGGTGGCGCCGTTTCTGGCAGAGCCTTTCGTGAAACTCGTCACTGCGGCCGTCCTTGGCAACGCAGGTGAACTGCCATCGGCCCATCTGAAGATCTGGCACGGGCTGGTGCCTGCACTTTACATGTCGATCATCGCGATTGTCGGTGGTCTGGCGATGCTGGCGCTGTTCAAACCTGCGCTACGCTTGTGGGATGCATTGCCGCGACCAGAGGCAAAGACGATCTTTGAAGCGATAATTGCCGCCGTCGTTCGTGTGTCGCAAATCCTGATCCTGCCGCTGCATAACGGCGCGTTCTCGCGCTATGCTGCCGTGGGCATGATCACCATCGTGCTAGCGGGGTATTATGCGTGGACAACGGGGACGATTGCGGCCCCGGATTATGCATCGCAGTCAGCGGATCCCGTATTGATCTCGGGGTGGGGCATGCTGGTTGCAGCAACGATCGGCATGGCGTTCCTGCATCGCAACCGCTTTCTGTCATTGATCCTGATGGGGATCGTGGGCCTTATGGTGTCGATTGGTTTTGTGTTCCTCAGCGCACCTGATCTGGCAATGACCCAGTTCACCGTCGAGGTGGTGACGATCATCCTGATGTTGCTGGCACTGAATTTTCTGCCCAAAGCCACCCCCGTCGAAAGCACGGTCTTGCGCCGGATGCGTGATGCGGGCCTTGCGATTGCCGGCGGTCTGGCCAGTTTTGTGTTAGCATACCATTACATGCTGCGCGATCCGGTCGCGACTGCAATCTCGGAATTCCATCTGGCGAACTCCTATAAGGGCGGTGGCGGCACCAATGTTGTCAACGTCATTCTGGTCGATTTCCGGGGCTTCGACACCTTTGGCGAGATTATCGTCCTCAGCATCGCGGCTTTGCTGATCTATGCCCTGACCGAGGCATTGCTGGATGGTCCCGTGCGGGCGCGTCTGTTGAACCGCAAGCCCGATCAGCCGCAGGCGGGTGACGTGCACCCGATGATGATGGTGGTCCTGACACGTGGCATGATGCCCGTGGTCATCATGGTCGGCTTTTATATCTTCCTGAGCGGGCATAACGAACCGGGGGGCGGGTTCATCGCCGGTCTGATCGTGTCCATCGGTGTAGTGATGCAATATATGGCAAGCGGTTTCGCATGGACCTCTGCACGGTTGAAATACCCCTATCATGGGGTGATCGGCGCGGGTGTTCTGGTGGCCGGCTTAACAGGTATCGGATCGTGGTTTGTGGACAAACCCTTCCTGACTTCGGACTTTACATATGTGCGTATTCCCCCGTTCAACGAATTCGAATTGGCAACAGCTGCCTTGTTTGACTTGGGTGTTTTCCTGTCCGTCGTGGGTGCGGTGATGCTGTCGCTTGAGAGTTTCTCGCGGTTGGCACGCCGCGCGCATATGCCGGAACATCCCTACCCAATGGACATAAATCCGGCGCGGTCCGATGTCTCCACCGCGAAGAGGGGGGCGTAGAATGGAGTTGCTTATCGCCTCTGCTATCGGCGTCATGACTGCTGCCGGGATCTATCTTGTACTGCGTTTGCGGACATTTCCCGTGATCCTGGGTATCTCTTTGCTGACCTATGCGGTGAATGTGTTTTTGTTTACCTCCGGACGGGTCCGGGTCGGCGCACCGCCAGTTCTGCGTGAAAATATCACCACTTATACCGACCCATTGCCGCAGGCACTGGTGCTGACAGCTATCGTGATCTCATTCGGCATGACGGCGGTTATTGTCATGATCGGTCTTGGGGCCTTTCTGGGATCGGACGATGACCATGTTGACGATCAGCCAGATCAGTCGGAGGGCCAGTCATGACCCATTGGCTCATTGCACCTGTTGCCCTGCCTGCGATGCTGGCACCGTTCATCGTATTGGCGGCGCGCCATCATATCGGCATTCAGCGTGTGTTCTCTATCGTGGGTGTTTTGACACTGATCGTTATATCCGCCGGGCTGGTATGGGCGACTGCCGATGGTACAATCATGTTGTACCAGTTGGGCGATTGGGCGGCTCCGTTCGGGATTGTGTTGGTCGGGGATCGGCTTTCGACAACAATGATTTTACTCACCAGCGTGCTGGCGCTGTGTGTCTTGGTCTATGCGATCAGTTCCGGCTGGGATAACCGCGGATGGCATTTCCACGCGCTGTTTCAGTTCCAGCTGATGGGGATCCTCGGGGCGTTTCTGACCGGAGACCTTTTCAACCTGTTCGTCTTTTTCGAGGTCCTGCTGATTGCGTCCTACGGTCTGATGATCCACGCAGGTGGCACGAAACGACTGCGTGCAGGTGTGCAATATGTGCTGTTCAATCTGATTGGATCGACGCTGTTTCTTTTCGCGCTTGGGTCTATCTACGCCGAGACAGGCACGCTGAATATGGCGGACCTGGCGAACCGCGTCGCCTTGATCAGCCCCGGGGAAACCGTGGGTATCCGTATTGCCGCTGTCTTGTTGTTGCTTGTGTTTGCAATCAAGGCGGCGCTTGTCCCGCTCCATTTTTGGCTTCCGTCCAGCTATGCTGAGGCGCCAGCGCCCGTGGCCGCCCTTTTCGCGATCATGACCAAGGTCGGGGCCTATGCGATCATCCGTGTCTACACGATGATCTTTCCCCCCGATCTGGCGGTGACATCGGGGCTGCACGATACGTGGCTTTTGCCAGCGGCGTTGGTGTCGCTTGCAATAGGCATGACTGGCGTCTTGGCGGCCAGGCAGCTGGATCGTCTGGTGGCATTTTCGATCATCGGGTCCATGGGCATGGTGCTGGTTGCGATCGCCTTGTTCACACCCGAGGGGATTGCCGCCGCGCTGTATTACATCGTGCATTCGACGCTGGCGGGGGCCGCGCTTTTTCTGATTGTCGATCTTGTCAGGTGTAGCCGTGCGGATCTGGTACTGACACCGCAACAACCGATACCGAGTGCGACAATCACTGCGGCATTGTTCTTTGTCGGGGCAATTGCGATGGCGGGTCTGCCGCCATTGTCGGGCTTTTTGGGAAAGTTGCTGGTTCTGGATGCGGCCTATGATCGGGATCTGATGGTCTGGATCTGGGTGGTTGTTCTGGGGTCCAGCCTGATCAGTATTGTCGGTTTCGCACGTGCAGGCAGTGTACTGTTCTGGAAGGCAAACAGTATCGTCCCCGCCCATGACGATCCGCCGCAGGCCTGCCCCCCAACGATGTCCTATGTTGCTGTTGGTGGATTGATTGCCCTGCTGGCCGCCCATACGGTGTTCGCAGGCCAGTTGCATGGCTACACGACCAAAGTCGCAGCCCAGCTCTTTGACCCTGCCCCTTACATCACGACAGTAATGGATACCCCCGGCAAACTCAGCACAGCGAAAGAGGAGGATCATTAAAATGGCACGCGCGTTCAGCTGGCTCATGCCGCATCCTTTGTTGACGCTGATCCTGACAGTGGTCTGGATGCTGCTGCAAAACGAAATTTCTGCCGGAATGATCGTCTTTGGTCTGATCCTAGGGATCATCATTCCCTGGGGAACGTCCATCTGGTGGCCGGACACACCCAAAGGGTTCCGACCGGTCAAAATGGTCCGCTATAGCCTGATCGTTTTGTGGGACATTATCGTCGCAAATATTGAGGTCGCATGGATCGTGCTGACCGTTCCTGCGGCAAAGCTGAAACCAGCGTGGATCGTTGTGCCATTGAAGTTACGCGAACCCGAGGCGATCACCTTGCTTGCCGGGACGATCACGCTGACACCCGGGACAGTATCGGCTGATCTATCCGACAAGGGGCGGTGTCTGCTGGTCCATGTGCTGCACACTGACGACCCGGACGGGATACGTGACGAAATCATAACCCGGTACGAGGCGCGATTGCTGGAGATTTTCTCATGATCCTTGCAACTCAGGTTTTGAATTTCGCGCTGGCCATCACATTTGTGTCCCTGGCGCTGGGGCAGGTGATGTCGATGGTGCGACTGGTTCTTGGACCCACATCAGGTGATCGGATTCTTGCGCTTGATACAATGGTGATCAACGCGCTGGGCCTGGTGATCGTGTTGGGGATCCATAAAGGGGTGCAGATCTATTTCGAGGTGGCGCTGCTGATTGCAATGCTGGGCTTTGTGTCTACCGTCGCTATGGCACGGTTCATTTTGCGGGGGGATATCATCGAATGACCGCACAGATTATCGGTACCTATATCGTCAGCCTTTCCTTGATCATCGGATCTGGGTTCGCGCTTGTTGGGGTCATCGGCCTTTTGAAGTTTAACGACCCCATGACGCGGCTGCATGCACCAACCAAGGTCGGCACTATCGGCATCGGCATGTTGTTGGTCGCCTCTATCATTCATTCCTTTGATATCGGTCAGCCGTCAATGCATGAGCTGCTGATCATGGCGTTCCTGTTTGTCACGGCCCCGATTTCTGCGAACTTCATTGCGAAGGTGAATATTCACCGGCGGGCCTGCGATGCGCTGCCCCCACCTGCTGGTGATGCCACATGGTCAACGCTCAATGCGCCTGCGATTGACCAAGAAACCCGAAGCAAAAGCACCTGAACACCTAAAGCAGAAAATTCGGCACGCATGACAGCCCGCATCTTGCGGCTCGGGTATAAGATCCCCCATCGTTCATCCGTTGGACGCGCTCTGTGGTCCACAGTTTCCTGTCCACCCGCCAAACCTGGGACCACATCCGGGATGCATCTAAACGCCGCATCGGTTCGCCGACGTGGAAACTGAATGCAGTCTGGACCCTGCCGATCCACCCCTTCAAAAATGGGGGATCACCGCGTGAGCTTGAAAAATGGTAGCATCTATTTTGCGACGCCGTCCTTTTGCGCGTCCAACCGCGCTTCAATCGCTGCCAGTTTCACCAGCACTTCGTCCCTGTAGGCATCTGTGGCCGCGTTCCCCTCTTCTGCATGGGCGTCCTGCATCGAATTCACGATCAGACCAACCAGCAGGTTCACCACCGCGAATGTCGTGACCATGATGAACGGGACAAAGAAGGCCCAGGCGTAGGGATACACTTCCATCACCGGGCGGACGATCCCCATGGACCAGCTTTCCAGCGTCATGATCTGGAACAGGGTGTAGCCGGACCGGCCCAGCGTGCCGAACCAGTCAGGAAAGCTCGCGCCAAAAAGCTTGGTCGCCATCACGGCACCGATATAGAACACGATCCCCATCAGCAGGAACACCGACCCCATGCCGGGCAGGGCGGTCACGAAACCTTCGACCACGCGGCGCAGTGATGGTACGACCGAGATCACGCGCAACACCCGCAGGATACGCAGCGCCCGCAGCACCGACAGGCCGCCATTGCCCGGAACCAGCGATACCCCGACAATAACGAAATCAAAGATGTTCCAACCGCCGCGAAAAAACCGTGGACCCTGCGCAAAGAGCTTGGCCATTAGTTCCACCACGAAAATCGCAAGGCAGATGTTATCAAGGAGCATAATCAGCGGGCCAGCCTGCGCCATAATGGATTGCGATGTCTCCATCCCCAGAATGATCGCGTTAAAGATGATCACGCCAACGATGAAGTTGCGAAACCATGCGGTCTCGACCAAGTTGGCGGTTTTCTGGCGAAGGGTCATATGATTTGCCTTGCGGTTAGAGCGCCCCAGATATGGGATGTTTGCGCGCGGGCGGCAAGTGGCCGTGCCGACGTTGCGTCAAACTGGACGGATACTGTCGCCCATGCGCATGTTGTGCTGAAAGAGTGAGCTTTTTGATGACCTTACGCCCTGTTCTGATCTTCCGCTGGATCGCATTCCTTCTGGCAGCGGGTTACTGCCTGCGCACATTGTTTTTCGGCAGTTGGGACGGGTTCGGCGGCCCGTTCCGATACCTGACGATCTGGGCGCTGTTTTGTTCGTTCTTCGCGTTCAGCCGCATGATGGCGATCGAGGAAGGGCGCAGCACGCACCGTTGGGATGGATTTGTGTGCATGACGGCCGTCATCAACACGATGGTCGTGTTCCTATACTGGCGATTGTATTTTGCGGATGCGAATTCGGTCACCGATGACGGGCAATTGCGGGCGTGGTATCTTGAGATGTATCTGCACCTGCTTGGCCCGTTATTGCAGGTGATTGATGCCATCTTCATTCATCGTAGTTTTCACCGGCTTCGGGCCGCTGCTGCATGGCTGATCGGCGTGATCATCGCCTATGTTCTGTGGGCCGAACTGGTCGTGCAACGGTTCAATGATCGGCCTGAAGGTACAGTCACCTCAGGTCTGCCCTATCCGTTCCTGAACAATCTGGAGCTGTCAGAGCGTGCGGTCTTTTATGCTACCAATTTTGCGACCGGAATTTTGCTTTTGCTGATCTACGCTGCGATTGCCTGGGGCTTCAGGCGCCGGTTTCCTGCGCCAGCAACGCCCTGAGCCCGGCTTTGTAATCGGGATACAGCAGTTCCACGCCCAGCTCATCCTTGATCCGGTCGTTGCGGACCTTCTTGCTTTCGGCATAAAAACTGCGCGCCATCGGGCTAAGGTCTGCATCTTCGAAATCCACCGCCGGGGGTACGGGTAGACCCAGCAATTCCGCGGCATAAGCGATCACGTCTTGCGGTGGAGCCGGGTCATCATCACAGACATTATAGGCGGCACCGGGGTTGGGTTTGTTGATCGATGCCGCCAGGACCCGCGCGATATCGGCCACATGGGTCCGGCTGAAAACCTGACCTTCCTTGATGATCCGCCGTGCCGTCCCGTTGCGCACCTTGGAAAACGGCCCGCGTCCGGGGCCATAAATGCCCGCGAGGCGAAAGATATGCAGGGGCAGATCAGGGATCGCGGCCCATGTGGCCTCTGCCTTGACTCGGGCGATGCCGCGTTTGGTGGCGGGGGTCAGGGGTGTGGTTTCATCCACCCAATCCCCCTGACGGTCGCCATAAACGCCTGTGGTCGATAAATACCCCACCCAAGCAAACTGCCCAGCGCGCTGGGCAATCTCATCCCGCAATTCCGCCAGCACAGGATCGCCATCATCATCCGGCGCGGCCGAGATCAGCACATGCGTCGCCGCATTCAGCGCCGGGATCATGTCCGCGCCCGGCCAGATCCGTGGTTCAACCCCCTCGGCCATCAAACGGGGTGCTTTATCTTCGGATCGGGTTGTCCCGATAACTCGCCAATCCTGCGGCAACAGAATGCGCGACAAGGCACGGGCGCTATATCCATGGCCAAATGAAAGGAGTGTTTTCGTCATGCCCATGTCGTGCCTGAGCTGGCGGTGATGCGCAAGCCCGTGATAGAATTCGGCCATGTCCGATGATCCTGATGTCAATGATGCCTACGCGCTCTCCTCGCCCGAGGATGTCAAAGCGCTTTATCGGACGTGGTCACACAGCTATGACACCGCGTTTCACGACGGGCAGGGCTACCAGTTACCGCGCGAGGTGGCGGCGGCCTTTATCGCAGCTGGGGGCGCTGGTCCCGTTCTGGATGTCGGCGCCGGTACGGGCCTTGTTGGTGACCACCTGCAGGCGATGAACATCGGCCTCGTCGATGGCATTGACCTTTCAGAAGACATGTTGCGGGTCGCGGGCATGAAGGGGACCTATCGTGGCCTGTATCCCCGCGACGTGACCGAACCGTTGCACCTGCTTGATGCCCCCTATGCCGGTATCGTCAGTGCCGGAACCTTTACGCTGGGTCATGTGGGGCCGGGGGCGCTGCGCAATCTTATCGACGTTGCTGCGCCGGGTGCTGTCTGCGTTATCTCTGTGAATACGGCCCACTATAAGACAGCCGCGTTCGATGCTGCCTTCGCGGCGTTTGGCGATGAGATTATCGACCTGAAAACCCGCAAAGTCCGCATTTATGATGACCGCGCGGACGAGGGGCATCGGAACGATACCGCGCAACTTGCGGTTTTTCGCCGAACCTAATTTGGCCGTCATTCCAAAGCGCTAAGGGGAAAGCATTGTCGCACTTCGCAGGCTTTCCTGCGTAACCCTGCTTTGGTTGTTGCGGCATCTATGTGCTCGCCTTAGTCGGGTGTGCTGTGATATCGTAATCAGACCGCGAGCTGAAAAGGCCCTGTCATGCCCGACTTCCTGATACAGTGGGTTTACGCACCAAGCGATTTCAACACAGCGGGTTCGCTGGATGCAGTTCCCAATGAGGCTGGTGCGCAGGCGGCAGGGACACCACCATGGGAACTGCAGTTGAATGCAGGTGCTGGCCCAAACCCCATCATTGTGAACGATGACGATACCTCCTTTAACGAGATTGGCGACGCCGGACAGGTCCTTGTCAATCCGGTCACGATCGGATCAACGACATATCCGGCAGGTTCGCGGGTTGTCATCAATTACGTCATCACGACCGATGATGGGTTCGAAGGCTATTCGATCACAATCGGGGACAATAACTCCGGCAACAACACGACAACGGCCTTTATTACCAACACCCCAATGGTGCCGGGGCAGACCTACACGTTCACAAGCGAAGCCAATATTGGCAATCGGGACGACGTCTTATATCCGCAATTTGCGTGTTTTACATCCGGCACCCTTTTGAAAACCCCGACGGGCGACCGACCAATCCAGGACCTGGTGCCGGGCGACCTGGTGCTGACGCGCGACAATGGGCCGATGCCGATACATTGGGTGGGCCAGCGAACGGTTCCCGGCATCGGCCCAATGGCCCCCATCGTCTTTGAGGCCGGGGAATATGGAGCAACCCGAACCCTCACCGTATCACCTAATCATCGCATGTTGCTGACCGGTGCTGCGCCGCAGCTTTGTTTGGGCCTGGACGAGGTGCTTGTGGCCGCCAAAGCACTGACCAACGGGAGCACGATCTACCAGCAGCAAACCGGTCTTGTGACCTACGTGCATGTGATGTTCGAAAGCCATCAGATTGTCTGCGCGAACGGGTCATGGTCGGAAAGCTTCTTTGCAGGTGGTCAGGGCATTGGCAATCTGCAAAGAGATCAACAGGATGAGGTTTTTACGCTCTTCCCCGTATTGGCGCAGGCCCAGAAGCTCCGCAAACTTGCCCGGTCCGAGGCAAAGCTGTTTGAAGGCAGGGTTTTGGCCGCAATGCATTGAACCCGGCGACGTGCTGGTCAGTGGCATCCGCACGTTCTTTGGGCACTGCGCATTATCATCGCTCCCTTGGATTTGCCGATTGCCCGCGCTAATGATGGCGCAAACACCCCGCAAAGGAAGCTGATTATGGCCTTCAAGCCTGCCAAATGGCCCCGCAAACTGCGTTCACAGGAATGGTTCGGGGGCACGTCAAAGGACGCGATCTATCACCGGTCCTGGATGAAAAATCAGGGGCTGCCCGCTGACCTGCTCGACGGCCGCCCCGTCATTGGGATCTGCAACACATGGTCTGAACTGACACCGTGCAATGCGCATCTGCGTGATCTGGCGGAAAAGGTGAAGTTCGGTGTGTATGAGGCAGGCGGCTTCCCTGTCGAATTTCCCGTGTTTTCCCCCGCTGAGTCCAGTTTGCGCCCCACAGCCATGATGTACCGCAACCTGTGTGCCATGGATGTAGAGGAAGCGATCCGTGGCAAATCAATGGACGGTGTCGTCCTGCTGGCCGGTTGCGACAAGACCACACCGGCCCTGCTGATGGGGGCGGCCTCCGTCGACCTGCCTGCCATCGTCGTCTCGGGCGGCCCGATGCTGAACGGGTATTTCCGGGGGGAGCGTGTCGGTTCTGGCACGCATTTATGGAAATTCTCCGAAGCCGTGCGCGCGGGCGAAATGACCGCAGAGGAGTTTGTAGAGGCAGAGGCGTCCATGTCCCGCTCCCCCGGTTCGTGCAACACGATGGGGACCGCCAGTACAATGGCATCCATGGCAGAGGCGCTGGGCATGGCACTGTCCGGCAACGCCGCAATCCCCGCCGTCGATAGCCGCCGCCGCGTGATGGCGCATCTGACGGGGCGGCGCATCGTGGATATGGTCAAGGATGACCTCAAACCGTCCGACATCATGACCAAACAGGCGTTCGAAAATGCTATCCGCACAAATGCGGCCATCGGTGGATCGACCAATGCGGTGATCCACCTGCTTGCCATGGCCGGGCGCACGAAAGGCGTGGAACTGACGCTGGATGACTGGGACCGGTTGGGACGTGACGTGCCCACCATCGTCAACTTGATGCCATCGGGCAAATACCTGATGGAGGAATTCTTTTACGCTGGCGGCCTACCCGTTGTGATCAAACGGCTGGGCGAGGCAGGGCTTTTGCACAAGGATGCCCTGACCGTATCTGGTGGGTCGATGTGGGACGAGGTCAAGCATGTGAAAAACTGGAACGAAGACGTCATCCTGCCCGTTGAAAAGGCGCTGACAAAGTCCGGCGGCATCGCCGTCCTGCGCGGCAACCTTGCCCCCGGTGGCGCGGTACTGAAACCGTCCGCTGCGACGCCGGAACTGATGCAACACCGGGGCAGAGCGGTCGTCTTCGAAGACATCGACGACTACAAGGCGCGCATCAACGATGATGCGCTGGATATCGACGAAACCTGTGTCATGGTCCTGAAAAACTGCGGTCCGCGCGGCTATCCCGGTATGGCCGAGGTTGGTAATATGGGCCTGCCGCCGAAGATCCTGAAAAAGGGGATCACCGACATGGTCCGCATCTCGGACGCGCGCATGTCCGGCACGGCCTTCGGCACGGTCGTGCTGCACACCACGCCAGAGGCCGCGCGGGGCGGCCCGCTGGCCGTTGTGCAGAACGGCGACATGATCGAACTGGACGTGGAGGCGCGGCGCATCCATCTCGATATTTCGGAGCAGGAACTCGAAGACCGCCTGTCGCAATGGACCGCTGAAGCCTCCGGCGCAAACCCGCGCCCCGAAAGCGGCTATGCGATGCTGTACCATGACCGGGTCATGGGAGCCGATACGGGGGCCGATTTCGATTTCCTCGTCGGGCATCGTGGCAACGCGGTCGGCAAGGAAGCGCATTAATGACCCCCATCTGCCTTGTCGGCATCGGTAAGATCGCCGTCGATCAACATGTACCCGCGATCAACGCGAGTGACGACTGGACACTTGCGGCCACCGTCAGCCGCGCAGGCACAGTCGAGGGTGTCCCGGCCTTTACCGATTTCGACCAGATGCTTTCCGAAACGGATATTCCCGTCATCTCGCTTTGCCTGCCCCCGGTGCCACGCTACGCGTATGCGGCCAAAGCCATCGCCGCCGGTCGCCACGTGATGCTGGAAAAGCCACCGGGCGCGACGCTGGCCGAGGTGCAGGCATTGGCCGATATGGCGCAGGCGGCTGGCGTAACGCTCTACACCACGTGGCACAGCCGCATGGCGCGCGGTGTGGCACCCGCCAAGGCGTGGTTGGCCGACAAGCAGATCACCGGTGCGCATATATCGTGGAAAGAAGATGTGCGCCGCTGGCATCCCGGCCAGCAATGGGTGTTCGAACCGGGCGGCATGGGCGTGTTCGATCCCGGCAGCAATGCGCTGTCGATCATCACAGCCATCCTGCCAATGCCGATCCATCTGCAAAAGGCGGACCTGATGTTCCCATCCAATTGCGACACGCCGATTGCTGCGCAACTGCAGTGGACAGAAAATGTCACGGGCGATTTTGACTGGCGTCAGGAAGGCCCGCAAAGCTGGGATATCACGGTTAAGACAAAAGCCGGAACGCTGACCCTGCACGATGGCGGCGCAAGGCTGCTGATCGACGAGGCAGAGGTTGCCGCCGGTGAAGATCGGGAATACCCCGCGCTTTACGACCGTATGGCGGAACTCGTCAAAACCGGCGCGTCAGAGGTGGACGTGTCACCCATGATCCACGTCGCCGATGCGCTAACCTTGGGCAAGCGCGTGACGGTCGAGGCGTTTCATTTCTGATCCAAGAAAGCCCGGACACTGTACGTACAGGTTCTGTACAGCATCTGTACGGACGACATACGCCATTTGCGCCCTGTCGCATCGTTCACAAACTGCCAAAAATTTACCGTTTGATAAAAAATGAATCTGTGGCAGGCTGCCTTTCGTAAAGCCACGACAGGAAGAACCCATGTCCAGCCCCATGACGCCCGGTATCGTATCAGGACGCCTGCCCGCCGAGGCGCTTGCCGAGAATTTCGACGACCTGCACGAACCCTTCGCCCCGCACGAGGCCGCGGTGGCCGCCGACCGTTGTTATTTCTGCCATGATGCGCCTTGCATCACGGCCTGCCCTACGGATATCGATATTCCGTTGTTTATCAGACAGATAAGCACCGGCACGCCCGAGGCCGCAGCGAAAACCATCTTTGATCAAAACATCTTGGGTGGTATGTGTGCCCGGGTCTGTCCGACCGAGGATTTATGCGAACAGGCCTGCGTGCGCGAGCTGGCCGAAGGCAAACCGGTCGAGATCGGCCGCCTGCAACGCTACGCCACCGACACGCTGATGGCCAAGCAAAGCCACCCTTACACACGTGCCCCCGAAACGGGCAAGAAGGTTGCTGTTGTCGGCGCCGGTCCCGCCGGCCTCGCCTGTGCGCATCGTCTTGCGATGTACGGCCACGAGGTCACAATCTACGACGCCGCCGACAAGCCCGGCGGCCTGAACGAATTCGGCATAGCGGCTTATAAAACAACAGATAATTTCGCCGCAGCCGAGGTTGATTGGCTGCTTGGCATCGGTGGAATCACGATCAAACACGGCATGCGGCTGGGTGATAACCTGTCGTTGGATGACCTTGTCGGATGCTTTCCGGCGGTCTTTCTTGGCGTCGGTCTGGGAGGTGTGAACGCCTTGCGCGCGGATGGGGAGGACAAGGATGGCGTGCGCGATGCCGTTGATTTTATTGCGAATTTGCGACAGTCCAGCGACCTGACAACCCTCCCTGTCGGTCGCGACGTAGTGGTGATCGGCGGCGGGATGACCGCCGTTGATGCTGCCGTGCAATCCAAACTGCTGGGCGCCCAGAACGTCACCATCGCCTATCGGCGCGGGCGCGACGCGATGAGCGCGAGCCGTTATGAACAGGACCTCGCCGCCTCCAAAGGGGTGAACCTGCTCTTCAACGCCCAGCCTGTCGCCATCCATGGCAACGGGGCCGTGCGCGAGATTGAGCTGGAATACACGGTTGACGATGGGGGTCTGAAAGGGACCGGTGAAACCTTCCGGATCAAGGCAGATCAGGTGTTCAAGGCCATCGGCCAAACACTAGAGACCGATGGCGGCCTGACACTTGAAGGACGCAAAATTGCTGTGACGGGTGCTGGCCGCACCAGCCGCGATGGTGTCTGGGCCGGGGGTGATTGTGCCAGCGGTGGCGACGATCTGACAGTTACAGCCGTGGCCGAAGGGCGCGATGCGGCTGAGGATATCCACGCCGCGCTTTCCGCCTGATCTGTGCTATGCTGGATGCGGGACTAATAGCGCTGGAGGAAGAGATGGAGACGCTCGAAACGCGCGTGGCCGCACATTACACCACGCAAGACCTGCTTGATCGCATTGAAAAAGCCTTGAAAGAACAGGGTGTTGACGTAGCAACGGTGGATAACCTCAAACCAGTGGACGAATTCCACACCGGCGGGCTGGAGGCGACGGACGCGCTGTTATCGCAGCTGGATATCACCCCTGACATCCGCGTTCTGGATGTTGGATGCGGGTTGGGCGGCACCGCCCGGCATATCGTGCACCGCTATGGCGCGCATGTGACGGGCATTGATCTGACGCCGCTTTATGTCGAGGTCGGGCAGGCCCTGAACGCCCGCGTACATCTGGACGAGGCCATTAACCTGCATGTTGCGTCTGCCACTGATCTGCCGATGGAAGATTCCAGCTTCGATCTGGCAACGATGTTTCATGTTGGCATGAATATCGCTGACAAGGAGCATATGTTCGCGGAAATCGCCCGCGTCCTGAAACCGGGCGGACGCTTTGCCCTGTTCGATGTGATGCGCGATGACAGCCCCGATGATCTGTTGTTTCCGGTACCGTGGTCCGAGAAATCCGAGACCTCGTTCGTTGATCCTGCATCGGTCTATCATGGTGCGGCTGAAGCGGCTGGCTTGACCCTGCACGGACAACGGTATCGCCGCGATTTCACGCTGAGTTTCTTTGCGCATGTTTTTGAACGCATGGCAGAGGCTGGCGGCCCGCCGCCCTTGGGCATTCATCTGCTGATGGGCGACACTGCAGGCGTGAAGCTGAAAAACTACGTCGCGAATGTAGAGGCGCGCAGGCTTGCGCCGGTTGAGATGATATTTGACAAGCCCTGAGACGGGCGGGAAAGGAACACGTGATGGCCGATCTCACCACTGATTTTCTGGGGATCAAATCCCCCAACCCGTTCTGGCTGGCCTCTGCCCCGCCAACGGACAAGGAATACAACGTGCGTCGCGCGTTCGAGGCCGGGTGGGGCGGTGTCGTCTGGAAAACCCTAGGTTCCGAAGGGCCGCCCGTTGTTAACGTCAACGGGCCAAGATACGGCGCGATCTATGGTGCAGACCGGCGTTTGCTAGGTCTTAACAATATCGAGTTGATCACCGACCGCCCGCTTGAGGTCAATCTGGAAGAAATCGCAAGGGTCAAGGCCGACTACCCCGACCGCGCCATGATTGTCAGCATCATGGTCCCGTGCGAGGAACAGGCGTGGAAAGATATCCTGCCCCGCGTGACTGAGACGGGTGCTGATGGGATCGAGCTGAACTTCGGCTGCCCGCACGGCATGTCTGAACGGGGCATGGGCAGCGCCGTGGGGCAGGTGCCTGAATACATCGAAATGGTCACCCGCTGGTGCAAGCAATATTACGACAAGCCGGTGATCGTGAAACTGACCCCCAACATCACCGATATCCGCAAACCGGCTGCAGCGGCGAAGCGTGGTGGGGCGGATGCGGTCAGCCTGATTAACACGATCAATTCGATTACTTCTGTCAACCTCGACACCATGTCGCCCGAACCGTCGATTGACGGCAAAGGCAGCCATGGCGGCTATTGCGGCCCGGCGGTCAAACCGATTGCGATGTCGATGGTGTCGGAAATCGCGCGACACGAGGAAACCCGCGGCATGCCGATCAGTGGGATTGGTGGGATTACCACATGGCGCGACGCGGCGGAGTTCATCAGCCTGGGCTGCGGCAATGTGCAGGTCTGCACCGCGGCGATGACCTATGGTTTCAAGGTCGTGCAGGAGATGATCAGCGGGTTGTCGCAGTGGATGGATGAAAAGGGCTATACCAGTGTTGAACAGGTCGTGGGTCGTGCCGTACCAAACGTCACCGACTGGCAGTATCTCAACCTGAACTATGTGGCCAAGGCGAAGATCAGCCAGGATGATTGCATCAAATGCGGACGCTGCTACGCGGCTTGCGAGGATACCAGCCATCAGGCGATCGCCATGTCCGAGGATCGCACCTTTACGGTGATCGATGAGGAATGCGTCGCCTGTAATCTTTGCGTCGATGTCTGCCCTGTCGAAAACTGTATCACGATGGAACCAATGAAACCGGGCGAGGTGGACCCGCGCACCGGCAAGGTCGTCCAGAAGGAATATGCCAACTGGACGACGCACCCCAACAACCCGGGTGCCGTTGCAGCGGAATAGACGGGAACCACGGACCCTTTCCTTTGTTATGCAATGGAAAGGAGTTCCAGTATGACCAAAGACCACGGCCCGTCGATCAAGGATGATGAGACCTACGAGGCGCTACGCGAAGACGGTGCGTCGAAGGAGAAAGCGGCGCGCATCGCCAATGCAAAGGCGAGCGATGATCAGTCACCATCCAAAAAAGGTGGCAAGGCAACGCCGTATGAAGAATGGACCCGCGATGAGCTTTACGAGCGCGCGCAGGAGCTTGATATCGAGGGTCGGTCAGACATGAACAAGGATGAGCTGATCAGCGCGCTGCGTGATCATTGAGACGCAGACTTTTCGTAACGAAAAGTCTGACATGGAACAAAGTCTTCGTAACGAAGACTTTGTGGGTTCAACGATGCACGGTCAGGTGATCTGGAGCACAGATGATAACGAACTGGCCCGCGCACTCGAGCAGATGAAACCCGCGTTTTTCCACTTCAGCAATCATCGCCTCGCGCCCGACTTCGCGTTCCACATCGCGAACAGCGCGCCTGACGATACCGCCAGTGCGCGCAGCCTTCGCGCTGAACAGATGATGAAAGAAAGCGGGGTTTCCGCCAACAAAGCGGGTTGTGCGAAGCTGTAACTGTCTCATCACGCAACGCTAACGGCGATATGGTTTACAGACCCTTACCAGCCATCTTCGGTGTAAATCCGGTCTTCGGCGACACCCATTTCTTTCAACGCACTGCGCACATCGTCAACCATCCCGCCGGGGCCGCAGATGTAGAACGGCTGCTCTCTATCATCCACCATTTGTGACAGCATGGCCTTATCCAGCTTGCCTTTGACATGGGAAGTGTCATCCTGATCAGACACCACAAATGTGGTTTCAAGCCCGGCCATCGACTGCCACATCTCCTGCAGAATGATGTCCTTGTCCGTTTTGTTCGCAAAGATAAGGCGCGATCCGGTCGCTCCTTCTTCCTGTTGTTTGCGCAGGATTGAAATGAAAGGCGTGATGCCTGCCCCTCCGGCGATAAACACGCCTGGCCCATGGTCGGTGATGGCCCCAAAAGGATCGGCAACTTTCACCTGATCTGTCATCCCAAGCGTTGGGATCTGCTCAGTCACCCCGTCATGGTTGGGATAGGACTTGATCACGAATTCCAGATGTTTGTCATTGGGCCGCGATGTCATGGTGAACGGGCGGCTTTCATCCTTCCACCCTTCTTTTTGCAGGGTCAACTCAGTCGCCTGCCCTGCCTCAAACTCAAAACCCTCGGGGCGATTGAAGGTCAATTGATAGGTGTCGTGCGTCACCGGGGCGATGTCTTGCAGGGTTAGCGTATAGCTCATGATTTGTCCTTTCGTTGAAAGACAAACACCATACGCCGCCTAGGGTTCCGCTTGCGGCGTCAGCATGCGACGGAATAGCATGTCCAGATGTGCGCTTGCACCCGCCATCGGGTCGCTGTCGCCAAGCACGGCGCGGACCTGCACGTCGAAATCCGCATAATGCTGCGTCAGTGACCAGATGGAAAAGATCAGGTGATGCGGATCGATCGGCGCGATACGCCCCGCTTGTTCCCAGCGTCGTAGCACATGTGCCTTCTGATCGACAAGCTGGCGCAATTCACCGCTCAGATGTCCGGCAATATGGGGCGCGCCTTGCAATATCTCATTGGCGAACAGGCGGCTTTCGCGGGGGTAATCCCGGCTCATGTCCAGCTTGCGGTGAACATAGCCCAGAATTTCGCTGATCGGATCGCCGTCTTCATCCAATTGCTGCAACGGCTCCAGCCATGTCTCCAGCAGGCGTTCCAGCAAAGCGGTGTAAATCGCATCTTTGGAAGGATAGTAATACAGCAGATTCGGCTTCGACAGCCCCGCCGCTTCAGCAATCTGGTCAAGCGTCGACCCCCGGAACCCGTATTGCGAAAACACCTTCAGCCCCGCATCCAAAATGGCGGTGCGATTGCGCTGCTGGATACGGGTTGGCGCTTTGCTCATAACCGGGAACTGCTCATTTTTCGGGCGTGCCTCACTGATACGCGGCCAGTTTGCTGCCTTTGGTTGCAACTGCTCAAGTCTGCCGCAGAAAACTTGACTGATACACCCCCTCTGTTAGCGTTGATTTGACCAGTTGGTCAAACCAAGATGAAGGAGCCCCTCATGCCAGCCCCCGGAGAGAACCTGCGTATCAACGGTGAACGTCTGTGGGACAGCCTGATGGAGATGGCCAAGATTGGCCCCGGCGTGGCAGGTGGTAACAACCGCCAGACCCTGACGGATGAAGACAGCGAAGGCCGCCATCTGTTCCAGAAATGGTGCGAGGATGCGGGTTGCACCATGGGTGTCGATGAGATCGGCAATATGTTCGCCCGGCGCGAAGGGACCGACCCGGATGCGCTGCCTGTCTATGTTGGCTCGCATCTGGATACACAGCCGACGGGGGGTAAATACGATGGGGTGCTTGGGGTGCTGGGCGGGCTGGAGATTATCCGCACACTGAACGATCTGGACATCAAGACCAAACATCCGATTATCGTGACCAACTGGACCAATGAGGAAGGCACGCGTTACGCCCCCGCCATGCTCGCCTCGGGTGTTTTTGCAGGCAAGCATGAACTCGACTGGGCCTATGACCGGGTTGATGCAGATGGCAAACGGTTTGGCGATGAATTGGAGCGCATCGGCTGGAAAGGCACCGAAAGGGTCGGTGACCGCAAGATGCATGCCTTTTTCGAATTGCATATCGAACAAGGCCCGATCCTGGAGGCCGAAGGCAAGGATATCGGCGTCGTCACCCACGGCCAGGGCCTGCGCTGGATCGAATGTACGGTGACGGGCAAGGAAAGCCACACCGGGTCTACCCCCATGCATATGCGCAAGAATGCGGGACGTGGTTTGGGCCTGATCACCGAACTGGTGCACGAGATTGCGATGAAGAACCAGCCGAACGCCGTGGGCGCCATCGGCCATATCGACGTCTACCCCAACAGCCGCAACATCATCCCCGGCAAGGTGGTCTTTACCGTCGATATGCGCACGCATCTGCTGGACAAGCTGAACGCGATGGTGGCTGAACTGATGGAGCGGGCGCCGAAGCTGTGTGAGGATATTGGCGTGACGTTTGAGGCTGAAATCGTCGGCCAATTCGACCCGCCCGCCTTTAATGAAGGCTGCGTGAAGGCCGTGCGCAACGCGGCAGAGCGGTTGGGCTACAGCCATATGGATATCGTCTCAGGCGCGGGGCATGACGCCTGCTGGATCAATGATCTTTATCCGACAGCCATGGTCATGTGTCCTTGCGTGGACGGGCTGAGCCATAATGAGGCCGAAGAGATCAGCCCTGAATGGGCGCGGGCGGGGACGGATGTGCTGTTCCACGCGGTCGTCGAGACGGCGGAGATTGTGGGGTGAAGGTCGCAACAAAAACCGACGCAGTCCCGGACTTGATCCGGGACCTCATGGGCAACTTCGCAAGAGGTCCCGGATCAAGTGCGGGACTGCGTTACATCTTTGTTAACCGCGATTGCATCAATTCGAGGCATGGTTTTCTACACATACATTGCGGCATGCAAATCCAATACGGCGATCTACATCGGCGTGACTGGCGATCTTCTCAAACGCATGTCCGAACACAAGTCCGGGCTAGGCAGTACGCACACAGCAAAGTATCGCATTCGCAAATTGGTATATTTCGAGACGCACGAAGCATTGCCCGATGCGATCTCGCGCGAAAAGAAACTCAAACGCTGGCGGCGCAACTGGAAAGATGCGCTGATCAACGAGCAAAATCCGAACTGGTCCGACCTGATCATGGAGGTCTCGTTTCTCTGAGGTCCCGGATCACGTCCGGGACTACGTTGCACTAGGGAGACACCAAATGACCAAAGTCATCAAAAACGGCACCATCGTCACGCATGATCTGACCTACAAGGCCGACGTCCTGATCGACGGTGGCAAGATCATCGAAATCGGTCCGGACCTGAAAGGCGACGAACAGCTAGACGCGACCGGCTGTTATGTCATGCCAGGTGGGATCGACCCGCATACCCATCTGGAAATGCCTTTCATGGGGACCTATTCCAGCGATGATTTCGAGAGCGGCACCCGTGCGGCCTTGTCCGGCGGCACCACGATGGTGGTCGATTTCGCCCTGCCCAGCCCCGGCCAGGGCCTGCATGACGCCCTGCAAATGTGGGACAACAAATCGGGCCGCGCGAATTGCGATTACTCCTTCCACATGGCCGTCACTTGGTGGGGTGAGCAGGTCTTCAACGAGATGGAAAGCGTGATCAAGGATCGTGGCATCAACACGTTCAAGCATTTCATGGCCTATAAAGGCGCGCTGATGGTGAATGATGACGAGATGTATGCGTCCTTTTCGCGCCTCGCCTCGCTTGGTGGGATCGCGCTGGTCCATGCCGAGAACGGTGATGTGGTCGCCGAACTCTCTGCCAAGCTGCTGGCTGAGGGCAATACAGGCCCCGAGGCCCACGCCTATTCCCGCCCACCGCAGGTCGAGGGCGAGGCAGCCAACCGCGCCATCATGATTGCCGACATGACAGGCGTGCCGCTTTATATCGTGCATGTGTCCTGTGAAGAGGCGCATGAGGCGATCCGCCGTGCCCGTCAACAAGGCAAGCGCGTCTGGGGTGAGCCGCTGATCCAGCATCTGACGCTGGATGAATCTGAGTATTTCAACAAAGACTGGGACCACGCCGCGCGCCGCGTCATGTCGCCGCCGTTCCGGAACAAGCAGCATCAGGATAGCCTCTGGGCCGGGTTGCAGGCCGGGTCACTGTCGGTCGTGGCGACGGATCACTGTGCCTTTACCACCGAGCAGAAACGGTTCGGCGTGGGCGATTTCACGAAGATTCCGAACGGGACGGGCGGGCTTGAGGATCGGATGCCGATGCTCTGGACCCACGGGGTGAAGACGGGACGGCTGACGATGAATGAATTCGTCGCCGTGACCTCGACCAATATCGCCAAAGTGCTGAATTGCTATCCGCGCAAAGGCGCGGTGCTGGTCGGGGCCGACGCCGATCTGGTGGTCTGGGATCCGGAGAAATCCAAGACGATCACGGCAGGCAGCCAGCAATCGGCTATCGACTACAATGTGTTCGAAGGCAAAGAGGTGACGGGTCTGCCCCGGTTCACCCTGACGCGCGGCCATGTGGCGATCCATGACGGCGAAGTACGCACACAGGAAGGCCACGGCGAGTTCGTGAAGCGCGAGGCAAATACGCCGACCAACAAGGCGCTGAGCACGTGGAAAGAACTGACCGCGCCGCGACCCGTTGAGCGGACGGGTATTCCGGCGACGGGGGTGTGACGGATTGGGACCACTTGGGATAATTATGATCCTTGCCGCCGTCATATTGGTATTTGTCGGATTGGTATTGGGGATTGCCCATCTTACAGCGCGACTGGGTTACCCAAAGATTGGCTTGGCCTTGGTGATGCTCGGGGGGGCTTACCTCGTTTATTCTGCCGCGATGACGCTGATCGACTGCGCGGCAGTGCCCACTGTAGTTCCGCTGACAGGTGAGCTTTCTGGTGAGCTGTATGTGAGACTCGCATGCGACGGGCAAGGTGGCTTTGCAAGCTATGTGTACGGGTTTGTCGCCGCGCCAAGTGGCGCGGTCATTCTGGCATTACCTGCATGGCGCCGTTGGAAAATGCTGCCCGTGTTCCCATCAATATGATGAAACCATGTCTGCCCCTACCCGTTTTGCAACTTCCGAGGATTTGATTGCCTATGCCAACTGTTGCTGAACTTGCCGTACAATCACTTGGTGCAGAGACACCCGACGCAGCACATGGTAGTCAAGTGATTGCCGCGCGTGCTCTCAATCTCACCTTCCAGACCAACGATGGCCCGGTTCATGCTCTCAAGGATGTGAACCTAGCGATCAACAAGGGCGATTTCGTCAGCTTCATCGGCCCCTCCGGCTGTGGCAAGACGACCTTTCTCCGTTGCATCGCAGGGCTGGAAACACCGACCGGCGGCGAGATCACTGTCAACGGCATGACCCCGGACGAGGCGCGGCAGGCGCGGGCCTATGGCTATGTGTTTCAGGCGGCGGGGCTTTATCCGTGGCGCACGATTGGCGGGAATATCAAACTGCCGTTGGAGATCATGGGGTTTTCCAAAGCAGAGCAGGCGGACCGGGTCGCCCGTGTACTGGAATTGGTTGATCTGGCGGGGTTTGAAAAGAAGTTCCCCTGGCAACTCTCCGGCGGGATGCAACAACGCGCCAGCATCGCCCGCGCGCTGGCTTTTGACGCAGATATCCTGTTGATGGACGAACCCTTTGGCGCGCTGGACGAGATCGTGCGGGACCATCTGAATGAACAATTGCTTCAGTTGTGGGCGCGGACGGAAAAGACAATTGGCTTTGTGACCCACTCGATCCCCGAGGCGGTGTATCTGTCGACCAAGATTGTCGTCATGTCCCCCCGTCCGGGCCGGATCACCGACGTGATCGACAGCCCGCTGCCGAAAGAGCGGCCTTTGGACATTCGGGACACGCCGGAGTTTATCGCGATTGCGCATCGGGTGCGTGATGGTCTGCGGGCGGGGCATGTGGATGACTAGGGGGTGGGGGTTCCGCGCCCCGGACCTGATCCGGGAGCCTGCCCCGGACTTGATCCGGGGCCTCTTGGTTGACGTGGAGGTCCCGGGGCAGGCCCGGGACGGGTGTCGCCCAGCATGAAATCCGTCCTCCCCATCCTGACCGTAGTTGCGGCGATCCTCGCATTCTGGGTGCTCGCAGTGATCCCGATGAACATGCACCTGACTGCAGATCAGGCGCAGCGGGACGGGCTGGTCGTGACCCCGGAAACCCCGGTGGAACGGCAGGCCTATACCGGCCTTGGCCTCACCCTGCAAAACACCGGTCTGATCAGCCGCACCTACACTCTCGAACGCCCGCGCCTGCCCTCACCGCATCAGGTCGGAGCTGAGATGTGGGACACCATATTCGAAAAACGGATCACCTCGCGGCGCAGCCTCATTTACCACGGCTGGGTCACGCTATCGGCCACGTTGGTGGGCTTTGCCATCGGTACCGGGCTCGGCATCCTGCTGGCGGTCGGCATCGTCTATAACAGGGCCATGGATATGAGTGTGATGCCCTGGGCCATCGCCAGCCAGACGATCCCGATCCTTGCGCTGGCACCTATGATCATTGTCATGCTCGGCTCTATCGGCATTCAGGGGCTCTTCCCGAAGGCGGTGATCAGTGCTTATCTCAGCTTCTTTCCTGTCGTTGTCGGCATGGTGAAGGGGCTGCGCAGCCCCGACGCGATGCAGATGGACCTGCTGCGCACCTATAATGCCAGCGGGAGCCAAGGGTTCTGGAAACTGCGGCTGCCGGCGTCTGTGCCGTACCTTTTCGCCTCGCTCAAGATCGGGATCTCGGCATCGTTGGTCGGCGCCATCGTGGCTGAACTGCCCACGGGCGCACGGGCCGGGTTTGGTGCGCGGATGCTGGTGGGCGACCAATATGGGCAACCGCTCGTCACCTGGGCGGCGCTCTTCGCCGCAGCCATCACAGCGGCCGCACTCGTCGGGTTCTTCAGCCTGATCGAGCGGCTGACGCTGCGCCGCATGGGGATGCGCGCGGCATGACGGGGGCAGCGATCATCGGGGCGCTGGCGGTCTGGGCGGCGGGCTGGTGGGTCAACGCCCGGCTGGCCGCGAGTGCTGCCGCCGGAACACGCGCCGTGCAACTGGCCGTGCCTGCGATCTTTGGTCTGACGCTGTTGATCATGTGGGAACTGCTGGTGCGGATGCTGGAGGTCAGCCCGATCATCCTGCCCCCGCCGACAATGATTGCCGAAAGGTTCGCGGACGAAATACCGACGCTTTGGGCCGATTTCCAGCAGACCATCATCAAGGGGGCGATGACCGGCTATATCGTGGGCGGGCTGGCCGCCTTTGCCATCGCCATCATCGCCGACCGGTCTGATTTCCTGACGCGCGGCATCCTGCCCGTGGGTGGCTTCATGGCGGCCCTGCCCATTGTGGGCATCGCGCCGATCTTCGTGCGCTGGCTAGGCAGCGATTGGCAGTCCAAGGCGGCGGTCGTGGCCGTCATGGTGTTCTTCCCCATCCTTGTGAACACGGTGGCGGGCCTGCGCGACACGACCGCGATGCAGCGTGACCTGATGCGGACCTATGGGGCGGGCTATTGGCAGACGCTGTTCAAACTGCGTTTGCCTGCCGCAATGCCATTTATCTTCAACGGGTTGAAGATTGGGACCACCTTGGCGCTGATCGGCGCGATTGTTGCTGAATTTTTTGGCTCTCCCACGGTTGGCATGGGCTTTCGGATATCGACCTCTGTCGGGCAGCTTGCAATGGATATGGTCTGGGCCGAGATTGTCGTCGCAGCCCTTGCAGGCAGCGCGTTTTATGGCCTGATCGCATGGATCGAGGGGCGGGTGACGTTCTGGCACCCATCGCAACGCAAATAAATGAAGCCCCACAAAGAGGGCAGAACAACCAACAAGGAGAAGTAGACATGAAAAAACTAATGCTTGCCGCCGCACTTGCTGCGGGTCTGGGCGGGGCCGCCCAAGCGGACGGGCACGCCAATGACGTGACTCTGCAATTGCAATGGGTCACGCAATCCCAGTTCGCGGGCTACTACGTTGCGCTCGACCAGGGATTCTATGAAGAGGAAGGGCTGAACGTAACGATCCTGTCCGGCGGTCCGGACATCGCACCGCCTCAGGTGCTGGCTGGCGGCGGCGCTGACGTGATGCTGAACTGGATGCCCTCGGCCCTTGCCGCCCGTGAAAAGGGTCTGCCTGTTGTCAACATCGCCCAGCCCTTCAAGACATCCGGCCTGATGCTGACCTGCTGGAAGGACACCGGCATCGAAAGTGTCGAGGATTTCCGGGGCAAGACCATCGGCGTCTGGTTCTTTGGCAATGAATACCCGTTCCTGAGCTGGATGAGTCAGGCAGGCATTCCCACGGACGGGGGCGATGACGGGGTGACCGTGCTGCGGCAGGGGTTCAACGTTGATCCGCTTTTGAACCGTGAGGCTGACTGCATCTCGACGATGACCTACAATGAATATGGTCAGGTGCTGGATGCGGGCGTGTCAGAGGATGAACTGGTCACCTTCAAATACGAGGAACAGGGCGTCGCCACCTTGGAAGACGGGATGTACGTGCTGGAAGAAAACCTCGAAGATCCGGTCTTTGTCGACAAGATGGTCCGCTTCGTGCGCGCGTCGATGAAGGGCTGGAAATGGGCCGAGGAAAACCCGGAAGAAGCGGCAGGCATCGTGCTCGATTACGATGAAACCGGCGCACAGGGAGAGGCCGCGCAAATCCGCATGATGGGCGAGATTGCAAAGCTGACAGCCGGGTCAGACGGGTCGCTTGACCCTGAAGATTTCCAGCGGACGGTGGATACGCTGTTGGCGGGCGGGTCTGATCCGGTGATCACGGCCCAGCCCGAGGGGGCCTGGACCAGCGTGATCACCGATCAGGCGTTGAACTAGACGGGGCACTGTCCCGACATCGGGACCAAAGCGCCCTATCCATAAGGCCCCGGGTTAGCGCCCGGGGCCTTCGCGTTCCTGAGGGACAAAGCCATTTTGACGCGCTGATCACCGGCTGACTTGTCCAAAAGTGAAGATCGTCAAGACACTTTCGTTGTAGCCAATTGAATAATGTATGCGTAGTCTGTCGGTATAACTGGGTATTCACAGGATGTCTGGTTGCCGATATACGGCTTAAATTGGTAAGTTTCTTTTACCACAGGCCCGGGGAGGGGTCTGGTTTAATAAAAAGGGAGGGTCCTTGATGACCATTCGTACGTTCGCTGCCGCCGCTGCCGCCAGCATTGCCTTGACGGCATCTGCCACTGCGCAGGAAACTTTTGAGATGACATCCGCCTTCGGGAAGAACCTGCCAATTCTTGGCACGGCCGCTGTCAACTTTACCGAAAAACTGAACTCTATCACCGATGATGTTGAGTTCGAACATTTCGATCCAGGTGAGCTGGTTCCGGCGCTTGAGGCGCTTGACGCCGTATCCAATGGATCGGTTGATGCCGCCTACACGACCGCTGGCTATTGGCAGGGCAAAATCCCCGCCGCATCGCTTTTCGCCGCGGTTCCGTTCGGCCCTGAAGCCGGTGAATTTCTGGGCTGGATGATGTACGATGACGGCATGGAGCTGTTTCAGCGCATGTATGACGAAGCAGGCTATAACGTGCACGTCATTCCATGCGGGATCATCGCGCCGGAAACATCAGGCTGGTTCAAGAACGAAATCAACTCGGTCGCCGACCTTGAAGGCCTCAACATGCGTTTCTTCGGTCTGGGTGCCGAGGTCATGCAGCGTCTGGGCGTGTCTACGTCACTGCTGGCGGGGGGTGATATCTTCCCGGCCCTTGAACGAGGCGCGATTGACGCAACCGAATTCTCCATGCCGCGGATCGATGCGCGTTTGGGCTTCCACAATATCGCCAAATACAACTACTTCCCCGGCTGGCACCAGCCCGCGACCCTGTTCGAACTTTTGATCAACAAGGATCGTTGGGAAGACCTGGACGAGATGGCGCAGGCGCAAGTCGAAATCGCCTGCATGGCGAACATCACTGACAACTATGCCGAAGGCGAAGCAACCAACTTTGACGCGATGAAAGACAACGTTGAAAACAACGGTGTGAACATCGAGCAGTGGTCGCCAGAGATGCTGGACGCGTTCGAAAATGCCTGGAATGAAGTGGCGGCCGAGCTTGCGGCGGAAGACGCATATTTTGCCGAGGTCTGGGCTGATTTGCAGGAATACCGCGAAGGTTATGCGGTGTGGAACAACAACATCTACCTGCCGCGTCCGCGCAACTGACCCATACATAAATGACCGGCGTGCAATAGCGCGCCGGCACATGACAGGCCCGGGGCGGACATTGCCCCGGCCACCAGCCTGACATCCGGAAGGGCAGAGCCGGACGCCCAGGTTTTGCGACAGGGCTAGGAGGGCCGTTTCATGCAGTCAGTCGAGGAAATCGCCGCGGTCAATGACCCCGGTGAAGTTGGGCGGGAACACCACAATTGGGGTGATCGCGTGACTGTCTTTATCTCCAACATCTTTGCCTGGATTTTCCCAATACTCATGGTCGCCATTTGTGCGCAGGTTGTGTTGCGCAGCGCGGGTATGAATCAGGCCTGGCTGGATGATTTTCAATGGTGGCTTTACGGGTCCGCCGTTCTGGTCGGGATTGGTTATGCAGTCACGACGAACAGTCACGTACGTGTCGATATCCGCTACGACAACTTTCCCCAAGACAAAAAGCTGCGAACGGATATCTTCGCCCTCGGATGGCTTTTTATGCCATTCATCATCCTGTGCTGGGACGTGACAGTGCATTACGCCATCGCGTCAGTTGTGTCTGACGAAGGCTCCAGCAGCCCCAATGGTCTGCATAATCTGTGGATCTTGAAGATATTCATGAATGTCGCGTTTGTGCTGATCGGTTTTGCGATCTGGTCGGCCTATGTGCGCAATCTGGCGCAACTGGTCAAACCGACGCTTTGGCGACAGATGCTGTATGCGTTTCCGTCCACGATGTTTTTGATCAATCTGATTGTCTACTATGTGATTTGGTGGGCGCTGATGCTGACCAGCCCCGAAGGCACAACAGCCCGAGATATCGGTCGCTATGCCGTTTTTGAAGAGTTCGAATTCGGCAGCTACGACATCAAATACACCATCGTCATCACGCTTGTTGTGACGATCCTTGTGATCGGGCTGGCCCGATTGATGGATCGTGGCGCACGCAACGACAACGCCGTCTGAAGGGGCTGACATGTTACAGTTTATCGGTCAGTTCCTGACATTGAACGAGATCGCCGTGATGGCGATGTTCTTTACCTTCATCTGGATGTTGTTCCGCGGCATCCCGGTTGCCATGGCGCTGGTTGGTGTCAGCCTTGTTTTCGTTCTGATCGCCGAATTCTTCCTTGATCCATTCAGGGGACAGCTGCGCGATATCATCGAATTTGATCGCACCGGGATCACGTATCAGCGCCTGCAGGCCCTGTCGGGTCGGCTGTTCGGGAATATTGTGCAAAACCCGGTGTTGGTGGCACTGCCGATGTTTATTTTCATGGGGCTGATGCTGGATCAGTCAGGCGTCGCACAGCGCATGATGCATGCGATGCAAAAGCTGTTCGGCTCTTTGCGTGGCGGCCTGTCGCTGACTGTGTTGCTGATCGGGATCATTCTGGCGGCATCGACCGGTGTGATCGGTGCCTCTGTCACCTTGCTTGGGGTGATGGCATTGCCGGCGATGATGAAGCAGAATTATTCCAAACCGATCGCCACGGGAACAATCGCGTCGGCGGGAACCTTGGGTATTCTGATCCCGCCTTCGATCATGCTGGTGATCATGTCTGATCAGCTTGCGATTTCGTTGGGCGATCTGTTTATGGGCGCGCTGTTTCCGGGCCTGATTTTGGGCGCGCTTTATATCATCTTTATCGTGATCTACGGGCTGATCAAACCTGATGCGATGCCGGCACCGGAAAACACGGGTGATGTCGGCTGGGCCGAGGTGAAGGAAGTATTACTGGCTGTCGTGCCGCCAATGTTCCTGATCCTGCTTGTGCTTGGATCAATCTTTGCCGGTTTTGCGACACCGACCGAGGCCTCTGGCCTGGGTGCCTTTGGTGCGACAATGCTGGCATTTATGAATGGTAAACTCAGCTTTCGGGTGCTGCGGGATGTCAGCCGATCAACGCTGAATACCGCCGGTTACATCGTCGGCATCTTTTTGGCCGCGAATTTCTTTGCACTGGTACTGCGCCGCTATGGCGGGGATGAGATTGTGCAGCATCTGGTGCTGTCAGCCTTTGATGATCCCTATCTGACAGTGGCATTCATCCTGTTCATCGTGTTCCTTTTGGGTTTCCTGCTGGACTGGATCGAGATCACGATAATCATCATGCCGCTTATGCTGCCAATCATCCTGTCGCTTGATCTGGCCGTTCCGGGCTTTGACCAGGTACGCGACCCTTCGGTGGTCTGGTTCGCGATCCTTGTGGCGGTGACGTTGCAAACGTCATTCCTGACACCGCCCGTGGGCTTTGCACTGTTCTACCTGAAAGGTGTCTGCCCACCGGGTGTTACGCTGGGCCACATTTATAAGGGGATCGTTCCGTTTGTCATGTTGCAGCTGCTGGGGCTTTTCATCGTGTTCGAATTTCCGGCGCTAACAACGTGGCTGCCGTCGGTGGCCTACGGGAACTGACCTTGTCGTTCCTGTCAATGATTGGGCCCGATGCTGGATGGTTTCGGGCCCTTTTGCTTGGCTAGCCGTAGCTGCGCACAAGGCTTGATGCGATCAGCCCCCAGCCATCGGCAACCACAAAGAACGCCAGCTTGAATGGCAGTGACACAATCGCAGGCGGGACCATCATCATCCCCATCGACATCAGCACCGCGGCAACCACCAGATCAATGATCAGAAATGGGATGAAGATCAGAATATTTCATGGTCCCTTATGAAAGGCGCTTTGCGCCAGGTTGATTCAGGAATCCATCGGTTTCGATGGGTTGAAGCGTCATTCTGACGTGATCGCCGTATCAGTTTTTGATGCGGCTAGCCTTCTTGGCGGTGCGATGAGATAGACCCAAACGACCTGAACAACCGGTTAAGGGACCTTAGGCAAATACATCCAATTTGATCAAAATCAGGCCTTCTTTTCCACGCCAGGACGGCCGGTTTGTACTCGTGAAATCTGACCTGACTGATCGTAGGTGCTAAGCCCTTCACGGACATTGCGAACCGCGGACAGCCGCTCTTGCGCCTCGGCGACACCTTTCATCGCTGCGCTCAATAAGGTCTGGTTTGTATCAAGGCGCATCTTTATCTCAGCCAACTCTGCCTTGCTTGGTTGACTGGTTTCAAGCGCTGCAAAAAGCGCTTTCTTTCTTTCTGCAAGCTTGTCCAATTGATCGAAATCCGCGCTGCGGATCGTGGCACGCTCTTCGGTTAAAAGCGTCAGAATTTCACGGCTTGTTTGATCAGGCATCCATCCGCACTTTCATGGCTTCAAAAAGCGCCTCGGCAAGGCCGATGCCACTGGCGGCAACCATCTCTTTTGCTTGGGCTTCGCGTAAGAATGACGTGAATTGTTCTTCTCCGACACCGCCTCCGAACGAATCGCGCGGTGTGCCTAACCCGGCGGATTTCAGCATTTCGGCAAGGAAAGTTGCTTCCAGTTGCTGGGCGGCTTCCCGAAGTTTTCCGTCCGCCTGTATATATTCGGGCAGTTTTGTTGCACTTTGCGGCGGGGGCAGGATTGGGACTGTCGTCATCGGATTCTCCGTTTTCGTCGATGAAACCGCTTTTGCCGAATACTCCTAAACATTCAGTAAGCATTTTGCGGCAAAAGCATCGATAACCAGATTCTGTCGGAGAACCGATGACACCTTTGCCAACCATAGATGCAGCACAAGTGAAGACCGCGCGCGGCATCGAACAAGGCGATCCATCCAAGGCGGATGGTGCGCTGCTTTCGGATGCGGAATCCAGTTTTGCGGCGATTTTTGCGGTCGGTGTCGATGCTGGCGATGAGATGGCGCTGGTTGCAATATCCGAACCTGCGGACATATCTGCCGAGGATGCACCAATACCTGAGTTGAGCACGCCAGAGCTTGCCATCGGGGTGGCTTCCACGGCGAATACTGAACGTAATGCACCGGCCGCTTTGGATGCGTCGCGCATGGTGCGCCGTTCGGAGGATGAACAGATTCTGCCGAACAAAAGCCTGGCTGTGGCCATCTCCGAGGATGCTAAGGGCGGACCAATGGTCAAAGACCCGGCCAAACCACAGTTGCCCAGCTTTGCGCAGCGGATGGTCGAGGTGCAGATGCCAACTAAATCTGCATCCTCCGGGCCATCAGCCGTCGGCATGTCCACATCGCCGGACGGTGAAGAAGCGGCCTCGATGCCCGTCGATGCCGTGCGAACGAAGGCACAAGACCTGCGGCTTGCGACTGACGGCAAGATATCGGACATGCCGTTGCCAAAGCCTGACACGCCGGTCATGAAACAAGCCGTCGTTTCAAATGCGCCCACGTTATCGAAATTTGCTGGTCAACCAGAAAGGATGATGGATGATCCCACGGACCTGAGAATGGTTCGTGATGAAATGCAGACTGATGGTCGCCTGCCTGCAAAAGCAACAGCCGTCGCTGTCCAAGCACATACCATTGCGGTCCAGTCGCCGCTGATCGCATTATCGGCCAACGATCTGTTGAAGCTGTCGACAGCGATGACGGGCGCAGAAGGCGAGGTGACGCAAACGCTGTTAGGCGGTGAAAGACCGTCCGCGGCCTCATCTCCACAGGCGATCGTGGCATCACCCACATATGGTGCAGAGACTGCGCGTCATGTTGCACAGCAGTTGGTCGCCAACGTGACACAACACCCTGGCAAAGTGACCGAGATTGCGTTGAACCCAGAGGAACTGGGCCGCGTCCGCCTTGCCATGACTTCGGTCGATGCGGCGATTACGCTTAATATCCTGGCAGAGCGGCCAGAGACAATTGATCTGCTACGCCGCCATATTGATGTACTGGCCCAGGAATTCCGCGATCTGGGGTATGACAATATCAACTTCTCCTTTGGCGCTGATAGTCAGGCCGATCGGGAGAATGAACAATCAGCGCCGTCTGCCCAAGTTGATGTCGTTGAAACGATGGAACCCGGTATGCAACCCGCAATGTCACCTGTTTCAGGTCTCGATTTGCGCCTTTGAGGATACATTATGGAAATCACCCAAGCTCCACCCACTGCCAGTGTGAACACCACCGCCAGCGAAACGTCGACAAGCGCGATAACGTCTGATTTTGATACTTTTTTGCAGATGCTGACCGCCCAAATGAAATATCAGGACCCGCTCAATCCGGTGGACTCTGCTGATTACGCGACACAGTTGGCAACGTTCTCCGGCGTGGAACAGGCCGTTCTGACGAATGATCTGTTGAAAGAGCTGACCGCTCAAATGAATTCGAGCGGTCTGGCCGATATGGCGGCCTGGGTCGGGAAAGAGGCGCGTGCGGCAGCGCCTGCATATTTCGACGGTCAGCCCGTCACTTTGGCACCCAATCCGCCGGTTCTTGCCGATAGCGCCGAGATCATTGTGCGCAACGCGACCGGGACCGAGGTACAAAGATTTGACGTTCCGATTACTGCTGACCCGATCGAATGGGCCGGTGTCGGGCCCGGTGGCGCGCCGTTTCCGGCAGGGCAATATTCATTTGAGCTGATCAGCACTGCCGAGGGAGAGGTGCTTACTCAGGACCCGGTGGAGGTCTACAGCACTGTGACCGAAGTGCGTGCCCAGGATGGACAGACGATTCTGATCCTGAAAGGTGGTGCCGCAATTGCGGCAGATCAGGTCAGTGCGCTACGTGATCCCGCGCTCTGATCCTCATTCAAAGCAGATTGATCAGCCAGATGGCCCCACCGGTCAAAACACCACCCAACGCCATCCATGACAACCGCGCAATACGGCGTTGTGGTTTCGGCGGCGGTGGTGGGTTATTGAGCCGGATCAGCGCATCTTCGGCCAACCGGGGCAATTGGGGGCCAAAGCGGGCGAGGATCATCGCTGTTTTGCCAAGATCGCGCATCAGGGCTTTTGGGCCGATGCTTTCCTTGATGTAGTTTTCAACAACCGGCTTGGCCACCTGCCAGATATTCATATGCGGGTCCAGCGACCGGGCGACACCTTCGACCACGACCATCGTGCGTTGCAGCAGGATCAGTTCGGTCCGGGTTTCCATGCCAAAGCGTTCGGTCACTTCAAACAGATAGCTGAGCAAACGCGCCATCGAAATCCGGCTGGCATCCATGCCAAAAATCGGCTCGCCCACGGCGCGCAGGGCGCGGGCAAATTCATCAACATCGCGGTCGGCTGGGACATAACCCGCCTCGAAATGTACCTCTGCGACGCGCTGATAATCCTTGCGGATGAAACCGAACAGAATTTCGGCATAGACCCGGCGCGTATATTCATCAATCCGGCCCATGATCCCGAAATCATAGGCAATGATATCGCCATTCGCGGCAACCTTCAGATTGCCCTGATGCATGTCGCCGTGAAAATATCCGTCGCGCAGCGCGTGATTAAGGAAAAGCTGCAGTACCCGGCTTGCCAGTCCCACGCGGTCATGGTCCGCAGCATCAAGCGCATCGTTGATGCCGATATTGGTGCCCTCGGCCCAATCCAGCGTCATCACGCGCCGCCCTGATAAGGCCCACCGGACCTTTGGCACCTGAAAACCTGTATCGTTTTCGGTGTTGGCGGCGAATTCCGCCGCGGCAGAGCTTTCAAGCCGCAAATCAAGCTCGCCCATCACGACACCTTCGAAATGGGTGATTACGTCCATCGGGCGTAGCCTGCGCGACGACGGCGACAGCACCTCGATCGTGCGGGCGGCAAAGTAGAACGCGTCGATATCGGTGCGAAAGGCGCGCTCGATCCCGGGACGCAGGATCTTGACGGCGACGGCCTCGCCCGTTTCGGCCAGATGCGCCTTGTGCACCTGCGCCAGCGACGCTGCCGCCACCGGCTCTGAGAATGACGCGAAAAGCTGATCAAAGGATTGGCCTAGTTCACGCTGTATGGCGGCCTTTGCCTCGCGCATCGAAAAGGGGGGCAGCTTGTCCTGCAACACGCGCAATTGCACTGCCATGTCATCGCCCACCACATCAGGACGCGTCGACAGGATTTGCCCGAATTTGATATAGGCGGGACCCAATGCGGTCAGCGCACGTGGCACCGGCGGCATGTTGACATCGCCTTTGTAACCCAGCCAGCGAAATGGCCAGGCGAGCGCCCGGAATGTGATCCGCAAGAGCGGTCCGGCCTCCAACGCCTCAAGCACGACTTTCATAGCACCTGTGCGTTCAAAGGTAGCGCCTGTGCGGATCAGGCGAATGATGTTGTGTGGACCACGCAAGTTACAGCTTCCACCCCGAGTGCAGGGCCGCAATGCCCATGCTGAGGTTGCGATACTTCGCATTGCCGAACCCGGCGGTACGGATCATGCCAAGAAACGTATCCTGATCCGGAAACTTGCGGATCGATTCGACCAGATACTGGTAGCTGTCGCGATCACCGGCAATCATCTGCCCCATCCGAGGGATCACGTTAAAGGAATATGCATCATAAGCGGCCTGAATCATCGGGTTTGGCAGTTGGCTGAACTCCAACACCATCAATCGGCCGCCGGGTTTGAGAACGCGGTAAGCCTCGGCCAGCGCATCTTGCGGGCGGGTCACGTTCCGGATGCCAAAGCTGATCGTGTAGACATCGAATGTGTTTGCCTCGAACGGCAGCGCCATTGCGTCGCCAACGACCCAATCCAGACTGTCTGACATCCGCGCGGCCTCGGCGCGCTTGCGGCCTTCGATCAGCATCGGCTCTGTCAGGTCCAGTACCGTGGCATGACCATGGCTCGCCCGTTTGAGAAACCGGAACGCAATATCGCCGGTGCCGCCCGCCACATCCAGCAGGCGCTGACCGCCGCGCGGCGCCAGCCAATCCATCATCGCGTCTTTCCAGACCCGGTGGATGCCGACAGACATCACGTCATTCATGATGTCATACTTGCTGGCGACCGATGAAAACACGCCCTGCACGCGACCTGCTTTTTCGTCCTCCCGGACGGTTTCAAATCCGAAATGCGTGGTGTTGTCTGGCTGGTCGGTCATGTCGTGCTTTCGCGCAAATGCTATCGGTGATGGGTTATACCCAGTTGAACCGATAGACAAACTGTCATTGTGCCACGGATGGAATTGTGGCGTATGCACAAGGGTGTTGTCACAAGCAAAGGCGCTCGTATGCCCGAACTGCCCGAAGTTGAAACAGTGAAGGCCGGGATAGCCCCCGTGATGGAGGAGCAGGTGATCGCGCGCGCCGATGTCAACCGGCCAGACCTGCGGTGGCCCTTTCCCGACCGGATGGCAGAGCGGCTGACGGGCAAACGGGTTCTGGGCCTGCGCCGCCGATCCAAATATATCCTCATTGATCTCGACAGTGCGGAAACATTGCTGATCCACCTGGGCATGTCGGGCCGGATGCTGATCTCGGGGCATGTGGTCGGTGAATTTCACCAGCCGCACCCGGCCCCTGCCAAGCATGACCATGTCGTTTTTCATATGGGTGGTGGGGCGCGGATTACGTTCAACGACGCCCGCCGCTTTGGCGCGATGGATCTGATGGCGACAGCCCGGCAGGATGACCACTGGCTGATCCGTGATCTGGGGCCAGAACCGCTGGGAAACACATTTAACGAAACCTATCTGATCGACCGGCTGAAAGGGCGGAACACACCCATCAAATCAGCCCTGCTGGATCAGAGAATCGTCGCGGGCCTGGGCAATATCTATGTGTGCGAGGTTCTGTTTCGGGCCGGTATCCACCCCCGGCGTAAGGCGGGCAACATCAGTGCGCGCCGGATTGCGGCGCTTGTTCCACTGATCCGCGATGTCCTGTCCGAAGCAATCGCTGCTGGTGGGTCGTCTTTGCGGGATTACCGGCAATCGGATGGCGAACTGGGCTATTTCCAACATGTTTTTCAGGTTTACGACCGCGAAGGCGCACCATGCGTAACTGCTGATTGTAGAAAAGAAATTCAGCGAATCGTACAATCCGGACGCTCATCTTTCTTTTGTCCGCAATGCCAAAGATAGCTTGATCCGCCCGACTGCTTTGTTAAGCGTTAAGGTCTGATCAGCGGCAACAGGGACGGCAGCATGGCGTTTGACAAGATCATCGTGGACATCAGCGACTATGTCGCAACCATCACACTGAACCGACCGGATGCAATGAATGCCTTGAACAGCGCGTTGCTGGGCGAATTGTGCACTGCGCTGGAAGAGGCGGATGCCAGTGACAAGGTGCGCTGCATCATCATCACCGGATCGGAAAAAGCCTTTGCCGCAGGGGCCGACATCAGCGAAATGGCCGACAAGACATTCGTCGAGATGTACACGACTCGACACTTTGAAAATGAAATGGATCGTTTCAACCGCACCCGTAAGCCCATCATCGCAGCGGTCGCAGGATATGCGTTGGGCGGCGGGTGCGAGCTTGCGATGATGTGCGATTTCATCATTGCGGCCGACAATGCCAAGTTCGGCCAGCCCGAGATTAATCTGGGGGTCATTGCCGGTTTGGGCGGCACGCAACGCATGACCCGGTTCATCGGCAAATCAAAATCAATGGACATGCACCTGACCGGTCGGTTCATGGACGCGGAAGAGGCGGAACGCTGTGGTCTTGTCAGCCGTGTTGTCCCGGCCAAGAAACTGCTCGCCGAAGCCCGCGGCGCTGCCGAAAAGATCGCCGAGAAATCGCAGATCGCAGCAATAGCAGCCAAAGATGCTGTCGACCGCGCCTTTGAGACAACGCTGGCCGAAGGCCTGAATTACGAACGCCGCCTGTTCCAGTCACTGTTCGCGACCGACGACCAGGCCGAAGGCATGGCCGCCTTCCTGGAAAAGCGTGAGGCCCAGTTCAGGGACCGTTGATCGCGACTCTAGTAAAAGTCGCGATTTCGACCGTATTTTTCGTAAAATTGCCAAAATCGTCCCAGTTTACGCCACATTGCAGAAATACCTTTACGCCGGGTTAACCTGAGCTACGTGTTTTGTGGTGGGGGTTTGTAAACGGTTGGATGGTAAAAATGGTAACGAATTTCTGGGTCGAAACAGCTGCTATTGCGGTTTCATTTTCTCTTACATTGCCGGTCGCGTCTTACGCAGACCTGAATGCGGTCGCGACAGCGTCGACGCTTCTGCAGGACGGCAGACTTGTTCTGGTCGAACAGCTCCAGTTCGTTGAAGATACTGGTGCAGCTAACCGTATCATTGCTGGCGATCTTTTGCGGACATTGTCGCAGGAAATTCCTGCCGCTGTCTGTCATCTACATAACTCGGTTGATGTGGCTGAAGCGACCGAGTTGCTCAGCGTCAGCATTGCCAAGTTTGATGCTGTCACACAGGCACTGCTTCACGGAAACGAAGCGATGGGGATCATCGGCGGTGAGCAGCGGCGTAAAACCATCGTAGAACTCGAAGCGCTGATCGCGACATGGGAGCCAAAGCGTGACGCGGCCATGGCGATACTGGCCGATCCTTCGGATGCGGCGGCGGCCCAGATTATTTATGATTCTGCCGATCCGATGTTGGACAAGACCTATCACCTGCTGAGTGAGCTTGAAGGCGAGTATTCAAACCCTGTTGAGTTGCTGCAATCTGACCTGATGCTGCTTGAGGTGTCCGGGCGCATGGCCGCCATGACACAGCGCATGGCGTATGAAGCGTGCCGCGTCTGGTCCGATGACGGCAGTCCCGACGTGATCGCAAAACTGGACGAATCCGTCAGCATATTCGAGGCATCCATGTCTGCCTTGTCGAATGGGATGCCGTCCCTTGGCGTGGCAGCACCGCCAACGCCCGAGATCGCATCAAATCTTGAATCCGTTGCGGCCGACTGGAACATTCTAAGCGGATATATCGACCAAATCCGCACAGAGGCCGATGTCAGCATGGAGGTTCGTGAGGATCTTTATCATCGGCTGGCCGTGAAGCTGCACAAGGTCGAAGAGCTTGAAGAGCTCTATCAAAACTATTCCAAGCGCGTCTACTGAACCCGACAAACACAATGGTGCGGGTTCCTGCCCCGCATGTCTTAGGAGGTACAATATGTTTCTTTCTGCGATACGACGTTCCGCTGCAATAGCGGCCGCCTGCGGTCTGCCCGCCTCTACCATGGCAGAGGGAGCAACGTCGCTGCTCTCTCAAATTCATACGATCGGCTTTGTCGAAGACACCGGCGCGGCGATCCGTATTGAGGCTGGCGATGCCCTGCGCACCATCTCGCAAGAGGTGCCGGCAGCGGTCTGTCATTTGCACAACGGTGTGGCACCAGAACTCAGCGCGAAGCTGCTGCGTGAAGGTCTGGATAACTTTGATCTGATGGTCGATGCATTGCTGAACGGCAATCCGGACTTTGGAATCATCGGCGGTGAAGAGCGTGGAAAAACCAAACGTCTGATCGAAGAAATTCAGGCATCATGGGCACCATTGCGGACCGCAGGTGAAGAGATCCTGTCTGACCCATCCGACGAATCCGCAGTCGAGGTGTTCTATGCAAATGCATCCGATATGCTCGACAAGACCTATTATCTGCTGAGTGAGATGGAGGGGCAATACACCAACCCGGTTGAGCTGCTTTACTCCGATGCGATGCTGCTTGAGGTGGCCGGCCGGCAAAGCATGCTGTCGCAGCGGCTGTCATATCTCAGCTGTCTGGTCTGGTCCGGTGCTGCTGACGACAACTATGTCGATTTGCTGAACACCGCAGCAGGGCAGTTCAAATTTGCGATGGCGGCAATGCAGAACGGCGCGCCGGATCTGGGTATTCAGCCGCCCCCGACCGAAGAAATCGCAACCAAGTTGGGCGAAATGGCAAGCGACTTTGATGTCATTTCCGGTCATCTTGTAACAGTAATGGACACCGGTAACTTAGAGGCTGAAGCCGCGTCATCGCTTTATACGATCCTGGCCGACAAGATGTACAAAATGGATGAAATCGCGCATCTCTACGCTGTTTATTCCAAAAGGGTGTATTAAAGCCGCCGCGTTCATGTGATCAGCGGTTGACTCAGAACCGCGGGGCGATTATCCGCCCCGCTGTACATGCGCGTGAGGCCCGCTCTGGCCAGACGAACCGGTTCGAAAACCCGGGTTGGGCTTATTGCGCTATCGATATTCAATTTGACCCAATCCAAGGGAAAGCAAACATGGCAAACTCACCTCAGGCGAAAAAACGCGCCCGTCAGAACACGGCGCGCTTTACTGTCAACAAAATGCGCCGTTCGCGCATCCGCACCTATCTGCGTGCTGTCGAAGAAGCGATCGCATCCGGCGACAAAGACGCCGCACAGGCCGCTTTGAAAGCTGCACAGCCCGAACTGATGCGCGGCGTGACGAAAGGCGTGTATCACAAAAACACCGCATCTCGTAAGATGTCCCGTCTGGCTGCACGGGTCAAAGCTGTCGGCTAAAATCCGACCATTGGTCGCTGAAAAGCACGTCCAGATGGGCGTGCTTTTTTTTGTGGCTGTGTTGCACCCGCGCGCAGGTTTCCTAGTCATTTCAAAGGGGCCAGAGATTCTTTTGCACCAATCACAGAGTCAAGCGCGTTGTTCTGTTGATGGCGGCCCAAACCCCTTGCTAGCTTGGCCCTGCGATTCACATCGTTCCGGGGGGAACATGAAGAGGATCAGTCGTTTTTCATCGGGCCGGCACCCGCAACGGTGTCAGATGCGCCGACGCAAATCGACTGAACTTCATGCAAAGGTGGCATCGGGGTCATAGCAACAGCTATTAACCACGTCATTTTGTGTCTGCGCAATTTTGGGGGCTGCTCCC
The DNA here is from genome assembly GCA_947503965.1 of uncultured Paracoccaceae bacterium. Classification (GTDB taxonomy): domain Bacteria; phylum Pseudomonadota; class Alphaproteobacteria; order Rhodobacterales; family Rhodobacteraceae; genus Yoonia. Next base: position 74,261 of record CANNFU010000009.1, on the reverse strand, counting down.
CGGAATTTGCTGCTGTTTGTGTCCCACTGTCTGCCATCCGGCGGATGCGCTGCACAGCAATGTGCGCACGTACGCTCTGGCTTATGGATTTGACGCAAGGCTTGGCGTTCGGAAGGGACAGTCCGAACGACATTTGGCCTTTGTTCGGTGATGGTGTGCAACGTGCGTAATCGGTGTGCGATGTTTGAACATGCGCCAAGAATGTGTGGGACAAAGGAACAAGATGACTAACGATATCTGGGCAGAGGTGTTGACGGGGCTGAAAGGCGCATTGGGGACCAACAGTTTTGCAAGTTGGATAGAACCCTTGGAATTTTCAGATCTGTCTGGCGGCGTTGCAACCTTTCAGGTGCCGACCAATTTCATGGGGAATTACGTCTCACAAAATTTCGGTGATCAGATCATCTATCACATGAATAAGAAGGGCCAGAATGTGCAGCGCCTTGAATTCAATGTTCCGAAACAAGCCCGTCCAGCGTCCAAACCCACGGCCCGTCCCGCCGCCAAATCACAGGATACAGACGATATCTCTGGTTCACCTCTGGATGCGCGTTTTACCTTTGATACCTTCATCGTCGGCAAACCGAACGAACTGGCCCACGCAGCCGCACGTCGCGTCGCCGAAGGTGGCCCGGTCACATTCAACCCACTGTTTCTTTATGGCGGCGTCGGCCTTGGTAAAACCCACCTGATGCACGCTATCGCGCATGAGCTGAAACAACGCTCTCCTGAACTGAACGTGCTGTATCTGTCTGCCGAACAGTTCATGTACCGTTTCATCACCGCACTGCGCGAACGCAAGATGATGGATTTCAAACAACTGTTTCGGTCGGTCGATGTGCTGATGGTTGACGATGTGCAGTTCATTGCGGGCAAGGACAGCACGCAGGAAGAATTCTTTCACACCTTCAACGCGCTTGTTGACGGCCAAAAGCAAATCATCATCTCAGCCGACCGGGCGCCGGGTGAAATCAAACATCTGGAAGAGCGGATAAAATCCCGTCTGCAATGCGGGCTTGTCGTGGACCTGCATCCAACCGATTACGAACTGCGCCTTGGCGTTCTGCAGTCCAAGGTCGAAGTCTACGCCGCCCAATATCCCGACTTGCAGATCGCCAATGGCGTGCTGGAATTTCTCGCCCATCGGATCACCACCAATGTCCGCGTTCTCGAAGGTGCGCTGACCCGGCTCTTTGCCTTTGCATCGCTTGTGGGCCGTGAAATTACGCTTGAGCTGACACAGGATTGCCTGTCTGACGTGCTGAAAGCCTCTGACCGCAAGGTCACGGTCGAAGAGATCCAGCGCAAAGTTTCCGAACACTACAACATACGTTTGTCCGACATGATCGGCCCCAAGCGTGTGCGCAATTACGCACGCCCGCGGCAGATGGCGATGTATCTGGCCAAGCACATGACCAACCGCTCTTTGCCCGAAATCGGGCGGCGCTTTGGCGGACGCGACCATACCACCGTCATGCACGGCGTGCGCAAGATCGAAGAGCTTAAAGCGCTGGACAGCCAGATCGCGGACGATCTGGAGTTGCTGCGCCGCGCGCTCGAAGAATAAGCTCGCTTTCACCAATGCAGCAGGCGGTGCGCGCATCACCGCCTGTTCATGCGTTTCGTTCTGGACCCAGAACGCAATCCGTGGTGCTGTGGCCCGAGGGAGGTTGACGGCAACCAAAACGGTAGACCATTCATGCGCCCGAACCTTTTGCAAATCCGATTGCCATTCATGAGACAGCCCGCAATTGCCACTTGGCACGAAGGGCAGGTCAGCGGTGGACAAAGAAACCTGGACTATCGGTTATATGTCCCAACCCGGCTGGCGCGCAGGCCCGCACTTGTCGTTATGCTGCACGGGTGTCGGCAAACGGCGCAGGATTTTGCCACCGGGACCGACATGGCGCGACTGGCTGACCGTCACGGATTTCTGCTAGCCTATCCGCAGCAAAACCTGACAGCCAATCCGCTGCGCTGCTGGAACTGGTTTGATACCCGCAATCAGGGCGTCGATGGTGAGGCGGGTTTGATCATGCAGATGGTCGACGAATTGTCGCAAACACATAGCGTCGCGCCCAAGCGCGTTTTCGTCGCCGGATTGTCTGCAGGCGGCGCGATGGCAACACTTTTGGGGCGCAGTTTTCCTGATCGCATCGCGGCTGTCGGCGTACATTCCGGCGTACCAGCCTATGCTGCGGGGTCCATTTCCGGCGCCATGCAGGCCATGGAAACCGGAGAGACAGGCGAACGCGGGCCCGGTCCGACGCGGACAATCATCTTTCAGGGTACGGCAGATGAGACCGTTGTCACAGCCAACGGCGACAGGATCGCCTTTGCAAAGCCACCAGAAGACATGCACTGGTTGCGCAGACCGCGCGGGCGCTGGGTCTGGATGCGCCAACGATCCGGCCGTCGTTACCTGCGCAGGCGAACAGGTGATCATGCCCGCGCGGAGTACTGGCAAATCAAAGGTCTGGGCCATGCATGGTCCGGCGGACAGGCTGGCGGGAGCTACGCTGATCCGCTGGGGCCGCGCGCATCGGTCGAGATGGTCCGCTTTTTCCTGGGCCATCCACGGATGCTGTATCCTCTGGTCGTGGCCTCGCTTGCCGTGACCCGCATCTTTCGCTGACTGAGTCCGAAATACACCGCCTGCACCCTTTGCAGCCGTGCAGGGCTTGACCCTGACGGGTCGCTGACGGACAGTCGAAAAAACCGCTTGAGCAAGCCGTGAAATGCAGTAGATTTTGCGTCCCGGCAAGCCTGGCCATCAAGATATGCGGAGATTGGGACATGAAATTCAGCATTGAGCGCGCGGTTCTTCTCAAGGCGGTCGCGCAGGCCCAGTCGGTTGTCGAACGGCGCAATACCATTCCGATCCTCGCCAATGTGCTGATCGAAGCGGAAGGTGACGATGTGCATTTCCGTGCCACCGATCTGGACATCGAAGTCGTGGACAAGGCACCGGCAAAAGTGGAACGCGCCGGCGCCACGACCGTATCCGCCGTGACCCTGAACGAGATCGTGCGCAAGCTGCCTGATGGCGCGCTGGTTACGCTGACCGAAGACGGTGCATCCGGCCGGTTGACGATCGAGGCCGGGCGGTCGAATTTCTCGCTCGCGACGCTGCCAAAAGAAGACTTTCCGGTCATGGCATCGTCGGAATACGCCGCCAATTTCTCGGCCCCGGCACCCGTGCTGCGTCGCCTGTTTGATAAATCCAAATTCGCCATTTCAACGGAAGAGACCCGCTATTACCTGAATGGGGTCTACATGCATGTGGCCGACAGCGACGGGGGCAAGGTATTGCGCTGCGTTGCAACCGATGGCCACCGCCTTGCCCGGATCGATGCGGATCTGCCGCAAGGGGCAGAAGACATGGCGGGCGTGATCGTGCCGCGCAAGACTGTGGGCGAGATGCGCAAGCTCTTGGATGATGACGACATGCAGATCGCCGTATCGGTGTCGGAAACCAAGGTCCGCTTTGCCACGCCCGACATCACCCTGACCTCCAAGGTGATCGACGGCACGTTCCCCGACTACACCCGTGTTATTCCGCAAGGGAACACACGCAAACTGGAAGTGGACGCAAGCGAATTTGCCAAGGCCGTGGACCGCGTAGCCACCGTATCATCCGAGCGTTCGCGCGCGGTGAAACTGCAACTGGATGAGGACAAGCTGATCCTGTCAGTCAATGCCCCCGACAGTGGTGCGGCCGAGGAAGAACTGGCCGTTGCCTATAGCGATGAACGGCTGGAGATCGGGTTCAACGCGAAATACCTGCTGGAAATCGCAAGCCAGGTTGACCGCGAGAACGCTGTCTTCATGTTCAATTCTTCCGGTGATCCAACGCTGATGCGCGAAGGCAATGACACAAGTGCGGTCTATGTCGTCATGCCGATGCGCGTGTGACGGGGCCAAAAATTTTCAAAATTTTTGAAAACAGGATTTTGAAAAATCCTGTTTGGCGCCCATGACAACGCTTGCCGTTCAGCAACTCACGTTGTCCCATTTCCGGTCCCATAAACGCGCGGAAATGGAAATCGACCCACGCCCAATCGCCATCTACGGCCCCAACGGCGCCGGCAAAACCAACCTTCTCGAAGCGGTTTCACTCCTTTCGCCCGGTCGCGGCCTGCGTCGTGCCGGTGCCGACGACCTCACGCGGCGGCCCGAGGCGCTGGGTTGGAAAATCACCGCCCTTTTGCAATCCCTGCACCAAACGCATGAAATCGAAACCTGGGCCGAGGCGGGCAGCCCCCGGCAGTTGCGCATTGATGGCAAGACCGCGCCGCAAACAGCGCTGGGTCGGATCGCACGCATCCTGTGGCTTGTTCCTTCCATGGACCGGCTCTGGATCGAAGGGGCCGACGGACGCCGGCGATTTCTTGACCGTGCCACGCTCAGTTTCGAACCGACCCATGCCGAGGCCGTGTTGAGCTATGACAAGGCGATGCGTGAACGCAACAGGCTGTTGAAAGACATGGTGCGCGACCCGCATTGGTACACCGCGATTGAGGCGCAGATGGCCGAAGCCGCAACACTGATCCAGGCGAACCGGCATCGGGCCATCAGCGAATTGACCACCGCACAGGATGACGCAACAACCGCATTTCCGACCGCGAAACTTGCACTGATCAGTGCCGATCCAATCCCGGATAATCTGCAAGCAGCACTTGCCGCCAATCGCCCCCGCGACATGGCCGCGGGGCGTACATTAATCGGGCCACATCGGGCTGATCTGGATGCTGTTTTTGCCGACAAGGGCGTCGCGGCGAAAGACTGTTCCACCGGCGAACAAAAGGCGCTGCTGATCAGTCTGATCCTTGCCAACGCCCGCGCACTTGCCCGCGATTTCGGCGCGCCACCCATCCTGCTGCTGGATGAGGTCGCGGCCCATCTGGACGCCACAAGACGCGCAGCACTTTATGACGAGATTTGCAGCCTTGGTGCGCAGGCCTTCATGACCGGCACCGGGTCGGAATTGTTTGCCGAACTCGGCGATCGCGCGCAACATATCGAAGTGACCGACAGTGATGGCCATTCCACCATCACCCGAAAGGACGCCCCATGACACCACAACGCGTGACACTGATTACCCTTGGGGTCGCCGATCTGGAGCGGTCCAAAACCTTTTACGGGGCGCTGGGTTGGACACCCACACGGGAAATGGAAGGCGAAGTCGTATTTTACCAGCTCCACGGAATGGCGCTCGGGTTCTTCGGGTTGGGACCGCTGGCAAAAGATCAGGGGCGGCCGGATGCAAAACTCGGCACCGGGGCAATGACGCTTGCGCAGAACTTCAACACCGAAGCCGAGGTTGATGCGGCCTACAAAGCTGCCATCGATGCCGGTGCGACGGCCCTCAAACAGCCGGAAAAGGTCTTTTGGGGCGGTTACTCCGGCTACTATGCCGACCCCGACGGACATGTATGGGAGGTCGCACATAATCCGTTCTGGCCGTTAAACGATGACGGTAGTCTGACGCTGTCCACCAAATGACGATCACACCCTATGACATGCTGCTTTACGCAGGCGCGTTGCTGATCCTGTTCATGACGCCGGGGCCGGTCTGGGTGGCACTGCTCGCGCGGTCGCTTTCCGGTGGATTTCAGGCTGCATGGCCGCTTGCGGTCGGTGTCGCCGTTGGCGATATCGTCTGGCCCCTTGTGGCGGTTCTTGGGGTCGCATGGCTGGTGTCGGCGTTCGGCAACTTCATGGATGTGCTGCAATGGGTGGCCGTGATCGTGTTCGTCGTCATGGGGGTGGCGCTGATCCGAAACGCCGACCACGCGCTGAGCGCCAATAGTAGCCTGACGCGTCCGGGCATGTGGGCAGGTTTCATCGCAGGGCTGGCGGTGATTATCGGCAACCCCAAGGCGGTGTTGTTCTACATGGGCGTGCTGCCGGGGTTTTTCGATCTGACGCAGGTTACGACAATCGATATGGTCGCTATCTGCACGCTCAGCTTCATTGTTCCTCTCGTCGGAAACCTAGTTCTTGCGGCATCGGTGGACAAGGTAAGGGGACTTCTGAAATCGCCCACCGCCATCCAGCGCATGAACCTGACCGCCGGGTGGCTGTTGATTGGGGTCGGCGGTGTTATTGCGCTGACTTAGGCGGGGCGAGCCATGGTTCCAGATAAGGGGCCAGCCGTTCATGGCTTTTATTTGTATTGTGCAACGCGCAGAACTTCAGCGCCATCGCCTGTATGACAAACGCATGTACACCCTCGGCCAGCAGCATCGGATCAACATCAGTGCGAATGGCGGTTCCGCGCAGCGCGTTGATCCATGTCGTAAACAATTCCACCTGATGCATGAAGTTCAGCGATATCAGCTCTGTCGTTTCAATGGCTGCGGCCCCGGAAAACCGCAGCACCACGTCAAAAACCACACGATCCTGCGCCATGTATTCCATTAGCGGGGCCAGCCGGATTGCGAATTCGTCAATGCTGGCGGGCGTCGGACCCTTGGCAATCCGGTCCAGAATACGCTCCAACTCCTGTCCGATCAGCAGCGCCATTAGGCGATCCTTATCGTCGAAATGTGAAAAGAACGTCCCCTTTGCGACCTGCGCGCGGGCTACCACATCCTCGACCCTCAGGCCCGCATACCCGCGCTCTGCAATGATCGCTTCAGCCGCATCAATCAGCTTTTGACGCGTTTCAAGACGGCGTTTTTGTGGGGCACGTGTTTCCATACACGCCAATTTTGCAGTTTTCTTGACCATGGTCAAATTTAATAATTGACCATGGTCATTTTTATGGAATATGAAAGTGACTACGGTCAATTTAAGGGAATCGACATGACACAGAAACGTATTCTTATCCTCGATGGGCACCCCGGCGAGGTATCTTTGTCCCGCCATTTTGCAGAGCATTACGCGCAGGCGGCGAAGAGGTCGGGCGCTGAAATCCGTTTGCATCATCTGTCGGAAATGACATTCGACATGGATTTCGGTCAGGGAAATTATGCTCAATTCAAGCCGTTGGAATTACCACTTGAGATTTTCATGGAAGACCTTCGTTGGGCTGACCATTTTGTCCTGACAACGCCCATGTGGTGGGGTGGTCTGCCCGCAAAGCTGAAAGGCCTGTTCGACAGAGCATTTGTACCGGGCTTGGCCTTCAACACGCGGATCAAAACCCGCTTGGGCATGCCCACGCCGATGTTGAACGGAAAGACAGCGCGGGTCATCCTGACATCTGACACACCGATGTGGTTTGAGCGGTTGATCTACAGGCAGGCGCTGATGCATCAGACAACGAAACAACTCTTTGGGTTCGTGGGCATCAAACCGACGCGCTATACATGGTTTTCGGGGGCAAGTGATGCAGAAAAAGACCGCGTTGATGCGTGGACCAATACAGTGAACGAGCTGGGTCTGCAGGCGGCCTGACGACCCATGTTGGTCCGGCGTTCCGGGACACAAAATCTTGTGTCATTTGCGTGACATCGCCACTCAAAAAGCATATATTTTGCGGGTAAAGACACGGGACAAGTATCATGGCCGACGACAATAATAATCCAGAAGAATACGGCGCCGATTCCATCAAGGTTCTCAAGGGCTTAGAGGCAGTGCGCAAGCGCCCCGGCATGTATATCGGTGACACCGATGACGGGTCGGGTCTGCACCACATGGTCTACGAGGTCGTCGACAACGGCATTGATGAGGCGTTGGCCGGTCATGCCGACCATGTTTATGTGAAAATCAACGCCGACGGTTCTGTCACTGTCGGCGATAACGGACGCGGTATCCCGGTCGGCATCCACGAGGAAGAAGGCGTTTCCGCAGCCGAGGTCATCATGACCCAGCTACACGCGGGCGGTAAATTCGACAGCAACTCCTACAAGGTCTCCGGCGGTTTGCACGGGGTGGGGGTGTCGGTCGTCAACGCGCTGTCTGACTACCTCGAACTGCGCATCTGGCGCGACGGCAAGGAACACTACGCCCGGTTCGAAGGCGGCTTTACCACCGAACATCTGCGCGTCGAGGGCGATGCAAACGGGCGCAAGGGAACCGAGGTCACATTCCTCGCCTCAACCGATACGTTCAGCAACCGCGACTACGATTTCCACACGCTGGAAAAGCGCCTGCGCGAACTGGCCTTCCTCAATTCCGGCGTGCGGATCATCCTCGAAGACCTGCGCCCCGCCGAACCGCTCAAGACCGAACTGTTCTATGAAGGCGGCGTCAAGGAATTCGTCAAATATCTCGACCGGTCCAAGACCCCTCTGATGGACGCCCCGATCTATGTCGCTGGCGAACGCGACGATATCGGGGTCGAGGTCGCGATGTGGTGGAACGACAGCTACAACGAAATGGTGCTGCCCTTCACCAACAACATCCCACAGCGCGATGGCGGCACGCATATGGCCGGTTTCCGCGGCGCGCTGACCCGTGCGATCGCCAAATACGCGACCGAAACCGGGATCACCAAAAAAGAAAAGGTGTCGCTGACAGGCGACGACGCCCGCGAAGGGCTGACATGCGTGCTGTCCGTCAAAGTGCCAGATCCGAAATTCTCCAGCCAGACCAAGGACAAGCTGGTCAGTTCCGAAGTCCGCCCCGCGGTCGAAAACCTGATGGGTGAAAAGCTGAACGAATGGTTCGAGGAAAACCCGGCCGAGGCAAAGATGATCATCACCAAGATTGTCGAAGCCGCAGCCGCGCGCGAGGCCGCGCGCAAGGCCCGCGAAATCCGGCGCAAATCTGCGATGGACGTCAACTTCAACGCCTCCAAGCTGAAGGACTGTTCCGAAAAAGACCCGTCCAAGACCGAAGTATTCCTGGTCGAGGGGGACAGTGCCGGTGGGTCTGCCCAGACAGGCCGCGACCGTGGCACACAGGCGATCCTGCCGCTGAAGGGCAAAATCCTGAACGTGGAACGGGCGCGGTTCGACCGGATGCTGTCATCCCAGGAAATCGGCAACCTCGTCATGGCGCTTGGTACTGGCATCGGGCGCGACGAATTCAACATCGAAAAGCTGCGCTATCACAAGGTCATCATCATGACCGACGCCGATGTCGATGGGGCGCATATCCGGACCCTGCTTCTGACCTTCTTTTTCCGGCAGATGCCTGAACTGATCGAAGGCGGCTATCTCTACATCGCCCAACCCCCGCTTTACAAAGTCGCGCGCGGCAAGTCCGAGGTTTACCTCAAGGATCAGGCCGCGATGGACGAATACCTGATCGAACAAGGCATCGAAGGTGCCCTGCTGCGGCAGGGCAATGGTGAAGAAATCACCAGCGCCGATCTGCGCCGGGTGGTTGAAGAGGCGCGTCAACTCAAGCGGGTTCTCGAAGCCTTCCCAACCCACTACCCCCGGCACATCCTCGAACAGGCCGCCATTGCGGGTGCGTTTGTGCCCGGCGTCGTGGAAAACGACCTGCAAGGCACGGCTGACCGGGTGGCCGAAAGGCTTAACCTGATCGCGCTCGAATGGGAACGCGGCTGGCAGGGCCGGATCACACAGGACAAGGGCATGCGCCTCGCGCGTATGCTGCGCGGCGTGGAAGAGGTGCGCACACTCGACGGCCCCATGCTGCGGTCGGGCGAGGCACGGCGCACCGGCACGTTCACGCAAAGCCTGCAAGACGTCTATAACCTGCCCGCGACATTGGTGCGCAAGGACCGCAGCCAAATCATCCATGGCCCGCTCGACCTGTTAAAGGCGATCCTGGAAGAGGGCGAAAAGGGCCTGTCGCTGCAACGCTACAAAGGCCTGGGCGAGATGAACCCCGACCAGCTTTGGGAAACCACGCTCGACCCGGATGCGCGGACCTTGTTGCAGGTAAAGGTCGAAGATGTGGCCGAGGCCGACGATCTTTTCACCAAGCTGATGGGCGACGTGGTCGAACCACGGCGAGAATTTATCCAGAACAACGCGCTGAACGTCGAAAACCTCGATTTCTGAATGGGCTAGGACGCTGATTTTTGGGCAATCTGCGCGTGCTCGGCCAAGGCGAGCTTCAGCGCGTCTTCGCCCGGCATCGGCCGGCCAAAATAATACCCTTGGGCGCTGTCGGCGCCCATGCCCAGAATTATGTCGACCTGTTTAGGGCTTTCGATGCCTTCAACGATTACTTCAAGATCCAGATTTCGCGCGATATCCAGCACCGCATCCAAAAGAAAACGGGACGGGTCCGACGTTTCGATATCCATGACCAGTGAACGATCAATCTTGATCTCATCAGCCACGGTCTTGCGCAGGTAGGCGAGCGATGAAAAGCCCGTGCCGAAATCGTCGATCGATATCCGCACACCCAAATCGTGGATCCCGGCAATGATTTCCTTTGCGCGATCCCAGTCATGCATCTCGACAGTTTCGGTGATTTCGATGGTCAACAACTCTGGCCGCAGACCAGAGGATTCGAGCGCATCTTTCACGATCCAGATGAACTTGCGCGAGGTGAAATGCACCGTCGAAAAATTGACGCTGATCGAAAAGTCCGTGCCATGCTGACGGTTGAACGCCGCAACATGCCGCGTTGCATCATTCAGGACGCGACAGTCGACATCGGCAATCAGCCCGCTTTCCTCGGCGATCGAGATAAAGTCGCGCGGTGGCACAATAACACCGTTACGGCGCCACCGCGCCAGCGCCTCAAACCCATATACCAGCTGCGACGGCAGATGGACCTTTGGCTGCAGAAAGAACTCAAGGCTTCCATCGGCAATGGCAGATGGTAATTCCTCAACCATCTGGCGCCGTTCGATAAACTGGCGCTCCAGGTCTTCGTCGTAGACCGTGAATTGCCCCTTGCCGCTGGATTTGGACGCATAAAGCGCGAAATCGGCGGCACGGGTCAGCCCATCGGCATTCAACTGCGTTTCTGAACTGAATTGCCTGTCGGTTGCGACACCAATGCTGGCCGCGACAGACAGTGTCTCGCCTTCGTAGCTGATGGGTTGGTTGATGGCTTCAACGGCCTCCTGACAGATACCCTTTAGACACTGCAGATCATTTCTTGTCAGAATGATTGAAAACTCATCTCCGCCCAAGCGTGAAGCCAGACCGTTATAGGGCGCCACCACCTTTTCCAGTGCTGTGGCGACATGCTGCAATATGGCATCCCCCGCCGCATGGCCGTGGGTATCGTTGACCTGCTTGAACCCGTCCAAATCCACCAAGAGCAAGGCGACACCGGCCTCTCGTTTCATCAATTCAGACAACCGATCCTGGAATTGTACCCGGTTTGGCAAGCCCGTCAGTGGATCAAAGAAGGCAAGATGCCGGACGCGCGCCTCGGCTTCGCGACGCGCCAATTTGGCCGACACCTCGCGGCGCAACAGCAGTGTCGCCGCGATGCCCAGAACAGACAGCCCAGAAAGCGTGATCAGGATAACAAGACGCTGATTTGCAACAGCAATTGACTGCTTGAGCAGCAGCTGGTCCTGCAATCGACGCATGTCATCAAGAAACGCGACCAATGCCTGCCGTGCAAACTGCGCCCGTGCCGTCAGCTCTTTTGACAGATAGGACAGATTCCGGAAATCAGTTGCGATCGCCTCGTCTGCCAATGCCTGAACGCGCTGCAGCGCTGCAATCGCATTATCGGCCGTTTCCATATAGCCGCCACTGTGCTGCACCCGCCGAAATGTATCGGTTCTGACATAGAGAAAATCCGCCGCCGCGCTGAAATCCTCTGCGGCCTGCGCAGACATGCTGCGATTGCCATAGGCGTCCTGCAGAATCAGCACCAGACGTTGCACATCGCTCATCGCGACATAGCCGTTTCGAAGCTGACGATCGTTAAAGGACTGGTGGGTATTCTCAAGTCGGTTGACGGTTGCTTGCACATAATACGCCGCGACGGCACAGATTGTCAGAATGGTGATGACACAGCCGGCAACAACGCTACGCCTCAGAAAGGCGCCGCTCAGGCGATCCATCACGCCCGGCTTTGATGCGACCGCGTTCACCAAACCTACCTATTCGGCTTCAATCCGCGCGGCCATCCAAACCAGATGCGCCTCGCTTGCGACGGGTGATGACGTGTAATCCGCCATCGGGATGACAAACTGGATCGGGCCGCGTTCGCGCCGTGTATGCGCCCGCCCGTCAACGCGGGTTGCGACAAGAACGGGAACTGTTTCCCACAATGCACGGGGAATGATGGTTGCGAAATCATTTTCTGCGGTGACCCGGATTTGCTCAACAGTATCAAGGCCACTAAGCCGCAACAGATCGGCCAGCAGGACACCATCGAAATCGGCAGGCTCTTCACGCCACGGTGTGGTCGTGCGCACGCGATATGTGCTCAACTGTTCTAGCGTCGCGGGGGTAAAGCGCAGTTCGTTGCCCCCAACTCCGGCAATGACCAACTCTGCCGCGACGTGGTCTATCGGCTCTAATTCAATGGGTTCGGGTGCGTCTGCCCTGACACTCCCCGCAAGGAACACCGCGATAATAGCAGCAAAAGATATGGCACGCATTGCATGTCTCCGTCCGTTGTTATTGGTAGGACCGGTTCTAAAGGGCAGAGCGTTAAATCAACGTGTCCTGCTCACAGCAAAGCGTAAGCATCGCCATAAAAATACTTTGAACTTTAACTTCTGATGACTGGTATCAATCAGATGCCTCTGCTGACGCGGAATGGCGAGGTAGGTCGTCATTGAAAACCGTCCAAGGCAGGCGTTCGGCCCAATGATAATGCGCCTGCGGCGTGTACATGTTTGGGTCATCAAGCGTTGCGGCATATAGATGGATTTCATCAGGCAGGGTTGCGTTGCGATAAAACATGCCGGTTCCACAAGCCGCGCAATGGCCGCGCTCGACACCGGCTGACGTTTCACGCACGTTCAGATTATCGCCGCTCCATTTAACGGACATGCGGGGCAGACCGATCCAACTGACAAAATCTGCCGGGGCTGCACGCCGACAGCTTTCGCAGTGGCAATATCCAGCCCAAAGCGCCTCTGCATCTGATTGCCATGTCACCGCGCCACACAAACAGCGGCCAGCGTATCTGCTCATATGCCATTCTCCTATTTCCGCAGCAGACGAAACACGAAGGGCGCCGCCGCGATCACTACCGTAATGCGGATCACATGCATGATCGACACATATGTCGCATCCTGATCCAATGCCAATGCCAGCAACGACATCTCTGCCAGGCCACCGGGTGAATATGCAAGAAACGCCTGGCTCAGCGGGATGCCATTGGCTAACGCAATGATTTCGGCGAACACCACAGCGACACACAGCATCGCCAAGGACGAAAGCGCACCCAATCCAAGGTCACGACGGATCTCGGCCAGGGTCGCACCAACAAAGCGGGTCCCTATGACGGTGCCGATTGTGATCTGGGCCGCGATGACGAACAAGGTCGGCGGCGCAACAGTAACCCATCCAACAATATGCGCGATGCCGCTTAGGATCATTGGGCCAAAGACGGGTGCTGCTGGCAAGCCGATCAACTTGCCCGACCACGCCCCAAATACCGCACAGGCCCCCAGTATCAGATAATCGGTCGATGTCAGGGCATCCAGCGCCACCCATGTGCTGGCGCCGTTCTGACCGCTCGTCACACCCAGAGCCAGACCGAAAAACAGGGCGATAAAGATGATCACGATCAGAATGCGCGCGGCATGGGCCAGCGCAATGCGCCGTTCATCCCCGCCAGCTTCGGCACCGAGCAGCAGCATCTCGTTCAGGCCGCCGGGCATTGCGGAATAGTAAGACGTGACGGTATCATACCCGCCGATCCGCCGGTAAACCAGAAACGAAAGACCCGCCGCACTTGCCAGAAAGACGGGCAACAATACCAGCGTAAGCACCCAACCACCCAATTGTCCAATCACCTGCGCGGTCACGCCAGATCCCAGCATCACACCGATGACGGGGATCACAAACGGCCGCAACGCCGCAGGTGCCCGCACGGGCACACGCAACATGGCCGCAACCGTATTGCCGATCATAGGGCCCAGCATCCAAGGCAGCGGCATCCCAGCGCCATAGGCTGCAATCCCGCACACCAACCCGATCGTCAGGGCAAGTGTCATCTGGGCGGTCCTCGGCCCGTCAAACGTCATGTCGGCCCAGCCGCAATCAAATGGAAACGACTTTGAAATCTGGATGCAATGTCATCCCCTACCACCGGTATTTCGTGGGTATCCCGCACCCTGCGGGCACCATGGGGCTGACGGCAAAGATGGTCAACGGGGGTCGTGCCGGGCACCACATGGATGCCCGGCATGTCAGCGATCAGTGCCGATGCAGCATGATCGGATCAATGCGTACCTGTTCGTGCAGCTTCGGCGGCAGACCAACATCCTGTCGCAGATGATCCGACAGCTTGTCGACAGCGGGCAGACGTCTTGTCTTCTTCAGGCTCAAGCTGTCAGGTGGATGTTGTTTGCGAAACAATCTGGCCGCCACGGCCAGCAACACCCGGCGCAGACCAAAACTGGCGACCAGATCATCAACAACATCAGCCAAAGGCTGTGGGTTTCTCAGTGGCAAAGCATTCATGTTTTGACCCTTTCCGCAGACATGCTGCGGCCTTTCTGTTGAGTTGGATGTTTGCCAAACGCGGAAAGCAAAACGGATTGCGAGCGTGTGGATCAAACGGTGGGTTGAAGGTGGGGGGTGGTCGCCTTAGCGACCGGGAGCGGCTAGCAGGTTCGATTGCCTGCATGTGACATGGTCACGGCCGCGACGGTCGGGAGACCCCAAGCAGAGGTGTGATATAGATCGAAATTCATTGTCACCCTCCCGTGCTTGTGTGGTCCGACGGTTGCACTCATACAGTGCATGCCGCAAAAAGCAAACAACTTTACGCAAGGGCAGCGGCGCGTTGCGCGGATGCCACGCAGATCACTCGACTGACGCAATCGCATCAGAAGCAAAATCCATATATGCTTGGTCTGACACGTGATCCAGCGCGCGCATATCTGCGATTGTGACCCAGCGCAGTTCGGTATGTTCATGATTGGCAAGGATCGGAACACCAGCCCATTTTCGCACAACAAAGAAATGATAGGTCGGCGGATTTTCCAGCCCAAGCGTGCGATCCACCATTCGATCCAGAAACACCGGGCCAACAGGGCGGACAGCGATTTCCTCGGCCATTTCACGGATCAAGCCATCGACCAGCGTCTCTCCCGGTTCGACATGACCGCCAATGAAATCCCAGCAGTTTGGATAGGCTGCCTTATGCGGTGCCCTACGCCCCATCAAAACCCGCGCGCCATCGACCAGAATTGCGATGGCGATATCAGGCACTACAGGCCGCCGATATGATGCGTGCCGCGCTTCTTGGCCAAGGCGATCTGTTTTTGCCGTTCCCGGAACCGGCCCTTGTCCTCTTCTGTCGTTTCATCCACGCATTGATGACAGGCGACACCTTCTTCGTAAGACGGATGGTTGCGATCTTCAGGGCGCAGCGGCCGACGGCACGCATGACACAGGATATGCCGCCCTTCCTGCAGGCCGTGCCCGACGCTGACCCGCGCATCAAAGACAAAGCATTCACCATCCCATTTGCTGTCTTCGGCAGGCACCTCTTCGAGATATTTCAGGATACCACCCTTGAGGTGATACACATCCTCTACCCCTTGACCCAAAAGGTAGTTCGTTGATTTTTCACACCGAATTCCACCAGTGCAGAACATTGCAATGCGCTTGTTGTGAAACCGGTACTTGTTCTCTTCCCACCACGCGGGAAATTCACCAAAGCTTTTGGTTTCGGGGTCAACGGCCCCTTCAAAGGTGCCAATCGCCACTTCGTAATCATTGCGGGTGTCAATGACCGCCACATCCGGGGCGCTGATCAGATCGTTCCACTCCGCCGGATCGACATAGTTGCCGACACGCGCCACGGGGTCCACATCCGGCTGGCCCATGGTCACGATCTCTTTCTTCAGCCGGACTTTCATCCGGTGAAATGGGGGCGTGGTCGCCGTGCTTTCCTTCCATTCCAGATCGGCACAGCCGGGCAGGGCGCGGATATGGGCAATCACCGCATCGATCCCGGCGCGATCCCCGGCAATCGTGCCATTGATCCCCTCTTTCGCCAGCAGCAAGGTGCCACTGATACCCCGCGCCTTGCACAGATCCAGCAGCGGCCCGCGCAACGCGGCCGGATCGTCAAACCGGGTAAAGTGATAAAGGGCAGCGACAGTAAACATGGCCGTTCAAATACGGGCGTGATCAAGCCGGGGCAAGTGGGCGACGGATTTTTTGCAACGTCACCGACGGAAATGCGGGGTCAAGCCGTTCAATAACTATAGAGCATATCAACAGCGGAGTATTCTCATGCGCAGACGTCAGACACCCCCGGCCGTTTTCGTTTGTTTTGCGATTGCCTATGTTTTGTGTGGGCTTGCGCTGATGGGTGGGCACCCCGCCCTGTCATGATGGCGCGCGCTGCGCCGCCGCGATGGCCAGCCCGTCAGCAACTGCGGTAAAGGCTTCTGTTCGTTCAAGTGCTGCGTTTGGGAACATCCCCACCATCGCCTGTTCGACCACATGCATCAGGCTTGATCCGCCAACGAAAACGACCTTGCCAATGCGGTCCGGCGTGATGTTTGCCATGGCCAGCGTCTCGGATGCGCAGGTTTCAATCTGTGCGGCGTGGTCGGCCAGCACATGCGCCATCGTGGTCTTGGTCAGATGTGCCCATAACGCGGGCGCGATCACACGCAGATCAATCCCCGCATCGGTCACGTCGGGCTTGTTCAACTTGATCTTTCCGGCCTCTACCGCAAAGGCGATGTCGTGACCCAGCTCCATCTCAAGCACGGTTTTCAGCCGGCAGAATGGCACCGGATCAATCCCCAGTTTGGCAAAATCTGCGGCCATGCGCCGGTTTTCGGGTGTGTAGACAAACGGGATTTTCTGCCATGTCGCCAGATCATTATAGATCGCGTTCGGGGCGACATGCCGCCCGTCGCCCAACTCATTGCGCACCTCCGCCCCGCGTCCCAGCAACGGCATCACCTCGGCAATACTGATCGCGCGGTCGAAATCCGTCCCGCCCACACGCACCCCGTGGCTTGCAATAATCCGGGTTGCCGCGCCATCCCGTTCAAAGATCGAAAAGTCCGACGTGCCCCCGCCGATATCGACAATCAGGCCGAGCGCGCCCTTGTCCAAAGGCCCGCTCGCCAGCGCTGCCGCCTCAGGCTCATACATGAACGAAACATCGCGATAACCCGCGACCATATAGGCCTCGCGCAAATCCACCTCGGCCTGCGCATTCCGCACCGCATCAGTCGAATGAAACCGCACCGGACGCCCCGACAGGGCGACATCATAAATCTCCCCCGTCTCCGACTCTGCACGTTCGCGCAACATGCGCAGGAACCGGGCGACCACCTCGATCAGCGTCAGACGCTCATACGCGATCTGCCGCTTTTCCCGCATCAACGGTGTACCCAGCACGGATTTCAACGCGCGCATGAACCGCCCCTCGCGCCCGTCTATCAGGGCGGCATTCGCCACCGACCCATAGGTCGTCACCTTGCGCTCATAATCAAAGAACACGGAGGTCGGCAGCGTTGTCCGCCCCGGCTCCACCGAAATCAGATGCGGGCGCCCCGCGACCATCACCCCCGCCGCGGTATTGGAGGTGCCAAAGTCGATACCCAAAATCGTCATCATTGCCTCCTGTCACATGGGAAAGGCGCGCGTTCTAGGCAGGCCAGCGCCAAGATGCAACCCCGTCCCGGACTTGATCCGGGACCTCCGACAGGTCAGCGTGGAAGCAGGAGGCAGACATGACGAAAATCATCTGGATGACCGACCCGCATTTTCAGAACGAGGGGCTGGTGGATGACATTAACCCCCGCACGCGGTTGAAAGCGGCCATCGACCACATGAACACGCATCACGCCGATGCGGATTTCATGGTGCTGACCGGCGATCTTGTCGGTGACGATATCGAAGGCGACTACACGCTGCTCGCCAGCTATATGGCCCAGTCGAAAATCCCCGTCTACCCGCTTGTCGGCAATAACGACGACCGCGCAGGGTTCCGGGCGCACATGCCGCTGCCGGACGGGACCATGGATCATTTCATCCAATACAGCATCGACATGGGCGACGCGCAATTCCTCTGCCTCGACACCCACAGGGCCGGCTCTCACGCCGGGCAATTCTGCGCGGCCCGGCAGGCATGGCTGACAGATAAGCTGCGCAGCGACAAACCCACCTACATCTTCATGCACCACCCGCCGATGGACCTGCACCTGCCACCGCAAGACAGCATCAAACTGCAAGAGGGCGATACCTTCCTCGGCCTCATCCGCAACAGGGTGCAACATCTGTTCATCGGCCATGTCCACCGACCCACCTGCGGCACGATCCAAGGCATCCCCTTTGCTACGCTCGGTGCCGTGTCATTCCAGGCCCCGCCACCAAAACCGGCATGGGATTGGGACAGTTTCGTTCCAGCGCACGAGGCCCCGCATTACGGCGTCCTTTACATCGACAACGGCAACGTCACCCTGCAATACACGCAGTTCTGCGCCTACGCCCACGGCATCGAAACCCCGTCCCGGGCCTGACTGACAGCCGCCTCGACGAGGCCCCGGATCATGTCCGGGGCAGGCTTCCCTCTTCCACAGCACCGCGCTAACAACGCCACATGCAACGTGTGATGATCTGCGGCGGGCCGGGATCCGGCAAAAGCACACTCGCCCGGATCATGGGCGAGCGGACAGGGCTGCCCGTATATCACATGGACCACATCCACTGGACCCCCGGCTGGGTCGAACGGCCCAAAGCGGAAAAAACACCACTTGTGTTGGATATCATCGCAAGGGATAAATGGATTTTCGAAGGCGGCCACTCCGTCACCTATCCCGACCGGGTTGCGCGGGCGGACACATTCATCTGGCTTGACCTTCCCGTGACCCTCCGCCTTGCTCGGGTCATCTTGCGGACCATCCGCGACCAAGGCAAAATCCGGCCTGATATGGCCCCGGACTGCCCCGAGGGATTTCACAGCGAAACCTGGGAATTCTGGAATTACATCTGGCGCACGCGGCATTCAGCTCGCGAAAAACTCGCGGCCATCGCCGCTAACCCGGACCACCTCATTGTCCACCACCTGCAAACCCGCTCGCAGGTCGCGGTATTCATTGCTAACCTGCCCGCGAAACAGGAGATCCGACCATGACCCACGCCCTTATCGTCATCGACGTGCAAAACGATTTCTGCCCTGGCGGGGCGCTGGCTGTCGCCGGTGGCGATGACATCATTCACGGCATCAACGCGACCATGAATGACTTTGACGCCGTGATCCTGACGCAGGATTGGCACCCGGCGGGTCATTCCTCATTTGCCTCAACCCACGATGCCGACCCGATGAGTGTGATAGACATGCCATACGGCCCCCAGGTTCTTTGGCCCGACCACTGCATCCAAGGGTCCATCGGGGCACAATTCCATGCCGATCTTCAGACCGACCGGGCGGATCTTATCATCCGCAAAGGCTATAACCCGGCCATCGACAGCTATTCCGCCTTCTTTGAAAACGATAAAACCACACCCACCGGGCTGGAAGGTTATCTGCGCACACGCGGTATCAACACGCTGACACTTGTCGGTCTGGCCACGGATTTTTGCGTGAATTACTCGGCCGTTGATGCAACCCGGCTGGGCTTTGACACTACCGTCAGCATGGGGCTTTGCCGTGCCATTGATTTCGACGGCTCGCTTGATGCGGCAAAGGCGGGGATGCAGGGCGCAGGCGTCACCCTGGGATGAGCCCCACACTCACAATCGTCATTCCCACCTATAATCGGCCCGGCCTGTTGGTGCGGGCGGTGGAGTCAGCCCTGATCGCCTGCCCGCAGGATGGCGAAGTCATCGTGGTCGATGATCGCTCTGACACGGCTGAGACCGCGCTGGCGCAACTGGCACAGGATACCCGGCTGCAGATTGTGACAAATACCGGCGACAAGGGGGCAGCAGGCGCCCGCAACATGGGCATTTCAATTGCAAACGGGGATATCATCCTGTTTCTGGATGATGACGATGCACTTGTCGCCGATTATCCGGTGCGCATCCAAAATGCGGCGGCCCGGTCAACGGCGGCATTTGGCTTCTCTGCAATCGATGTTGTTGCAGGTGAAACGCGCCAGCGGGTTTCGCGCCCCGCCTTGGAACATGGGTTGATCGGTGCGGATGTCCCGCTTGAACAAAAAACAGCGGCGTTTTCAGCCGGTTTCTGGATCAGGAAAAGCACATTTCAATCGGTCGGCCCCATCGCGCCGGATCAGACCAATGATGAGGATACAGATCTGTGTTGCCGCTTCTATGGTCAGGGGCATCAGGCCTGGTTTGAGCCAGAGCCGGGGTGCATCATCTACCGCGATTATGAAACCGGCGACACAACGGCGCCGCAACTGACGCGCAGCACGGCACCTGCCGAAATGGCGGCCTGCTACATGCGCACCTTTCAAAGAAACGAAGGGTATTTCGGGCGCGTCTCGGCCGATCGGTGGTTCCTGCTGCGGCGCGCCCTGCGGGCTGCGGGCAAAACACGCACGGATGCGGTCGCGCGCACCTTGCTCAAAGGATTGCGGCCCGTGTCGTGGCAAATCAAAGGCTGGCTTTACTGGCAGATGAAACGCGCAGGGCCTCGCTAGAGCATCGTCCTGAAAATCTGAACCATGCCTTTGTTGTGGTCCCGCCCGATTGACAAATCGGACAGCCGCCGGCCGCACCGATGGGCGGGGGCTTCACCCCCACCCGCGGTCGGGGACTGCCCTTGCGCTGTTAAACAAACACGACAGATTAAATGGACGATGCTCTAACGTCCGCGCCCCGCAAACCAGACCGATGACACGCCGGCAGTCATGATAATAAGTAGGCCAAGCAGGCTAAGACCGTCCGGCCATTGCCCAAACACAGCCCAGCCAATGACCATTGCCGCCAGCAACTGGCTATAGACCAAGGGGGCGACGACCCCCGCTGGCGTGGTGCGATTGACCATAACCAGCAGCAGATTACCTGCCGCCGACCCAAGGGCGGAAATGGTGATCAGCCCGATGACAGGCGCGGTGAAATCCGGCACCGGCAGCACCGCAAACGGGGCGAGTATGATCGCCCCGATCACCAGTTGCGACAGCAGCAGGAACCTGGGGCGAAAACCACCGGCCAGCCAGCGTGTCGCCACCAGATAGCAGCCATGAAACCCTCCGGCCAAAACGGCCAGACCCATGCCCGCGGTCATGCCAAATCCGGGCCGGACGACCAGCATCACACCAGCGAAGCTGATCAGCAGCAGAACAGTCCGCAAAGGCGTAATCTGTTCGCGCAGCAGCAATGCAGACAGAAAATAGGACACAACCGGACCCACAAAGAACCCGGCGAACACATTCGCCAGCGGCTCTGTCTTCAGGGCGGTCAGAATACAGACGATACCGCCCACGATCAGGCCCGCGCGCAGGAATAGCCGCCAATCGGCGAATTGGCGCAGCTCTGCCCATCGCAATCCGCAAAACGGGGCCAGCAAAACGGCAGCCAGGGCAAACCGGGTCCAGGCCACAAAAACCTGCGGGAAGCCTGCCCCCGTCAGAACCGTCGCCGCCGCATCGCCGCCCACGATCAGGAACATCGCCAAAACCACGGCCCCCACGACGCGGGGTGAATACGCGGTTGTCACGAAATAAGTTCTAACGCGGCATACAGGATCAGGATCAATCCAGCGGCCAGACCAACCATCGCCAGCCCACGGCGCTTCTGATTCTGTGCAGCGCGGACGGGCTGTTCCGGCGGGCGCTGGGCCTGCTTTGGCGGCGCAAGCAACGTTTCATCTTCCAATGGCTCTGCCCGCTCCATCACTTCCAGAAACGCCTGAAAATCAAACCCGCCCCAATCAGCCCCCGTCAGATCATGGGTCGTGAAATTCGCCGTCAGTTTCTCGATCACCTTGACACGCGGAATTTCATCGCTGATCGGATAGCGTCCCGGCGGGGCACCGCTGTCATAAACCTGCAGCGCAAATCCGCTATCCAGGAAAAACGTCCGCACCGCCTGATCCGCCCGGCCCAAGGCAGCCACGACCTGCGGATCGCGAAACATCGCCATCTTCTCTGCGCCAACCCCGGTCACCGACAAATCGCCAAACTGGTCCGGCAGCCCCTCTGGCGTCACCGCAACCATGTCGAAATCATAACGCAATGCCATCCCCATAGCCCTCTTGCCACCCCTGCGTCCGCTTGATCTAACACGGGGGGCCAACAGGGGGAACACACATGGTCGATATCGCCACGCGGGTCTGGAACCACAAATGGAAGATCGACCCGATCGTCCGGTCACTCATCGACACGGATTTCTACAAACTCCTGATGTGCCAGTCGGTCTTTCGGAACAAACCCGACACGCAGGTCACCTTCTCCCTCATCAACCGGACCAAATCCATCCGGCTGGCGGACCTTGTCGACGAAGGCGAACTGCGCGAACAGCTTGACCACATCCGCTCGCTCCGGCTCACCCGCGGCGAATCCACATGGCTCCGCGGCAACACCTTCTACGGCAAACGGCAGATGTTCACCCCGGCCTTCATGACCTGGTTCGAGAACCTGCAACTGCCCCCTTACCAGCTTGAGAAAAAGGACGGGCAATACGAACTGACATTCGAAGGCACATGGCCCGAGGTCATGCTGTGGGAAATCCCCGCCCTCGCCGTGATCATGGAACTGCGCAGCCGGGCTGTGCTCAAGGACATGGGCAAATTCGAACTGCAGGTGCTTTATGCCCGCGCGATGACGAAACTCTGGGGCAAGATCGAACAACTCCAACCCATTGACAACCTGCGGGTGGCCGATTTCGGCACGCGGCGGCGGCATTCCTATCTCTGGCAGGACTGGTGCGTGCAGGCCATGATGGAGGGGCTGGGCGGCAACTTCACCGGCACCTCCAACTGCCGCATCGCCATGATGCGCGAGATTGAGGCGATCGGGACCAACGCCCACGAACTCCCCATGGTCTACGCGGCGCTGGCCAAGGATGACGAAGGCTTGCGGCAATCCCCCTACGACGTGCTGGCCGATTGGCACGAGGAGCATGACGGCAACCTGCGCATCATCCTGCCCGACACCTACGGGACCAAAGGGTTTCTGGACCGCGCGCCCGACTGGCTGGCGGGCTGGACCGGGATCAGGGTCGACAGCGGCGATCCGGCGACCGGGGCGGAAACCGCGATCAACTGGTGGAAATCAAGGGGGGAGGACCCCCGAGAAAAGCTCGTCATCTTCTCGGACGGTCTGGACGTGGACAAGATCATCGAGCTTCAGACGCAATTCGCCGGTCGCTGCCGGGTGTCGTTCGGCTGGGGGACGATGCTGACGAATGACTTCAAAGGGCTGGTGGCGGACGACGCGCTCGCGCCGTTCTCACTGGTCTGCAAAGCCGTTGCGGCTAACGGGCAGCCCACGGTGAAACTGAGCGACAACCCCAACAAGGCCATGGGGCCGGAGGACGAGATCGCACGGTACAAGCGGGTGTTTGGGGTTGGGGAGCAGGTAGAGATGGAGGTTGTTGTTTGAAAGCCATTGTCACCGATTCGGTAAGCTGTCATACTCCAAAATGAAAAGTTGTCAACAAACTTATCCACAGATAATAAGCATCTGCAAAATCGGGAGAAATTATCGTGCTACATCAAATCGAGGAAGTTGTGATCTCGCCGGAGACAGTCCTTGACTGGCAAAAGGACCAGTATCAGCACGATATGCGGAATCACTTCGACATTATCTCGCTGCATAAGCAGGACCGCTTGAAGCATTATTCGATGCATATGGCAAAGTATGCGGGACGTGTTGCAAGAGGTTGTCGCGAACCTAAACCGATTGAGCGTACTTTCGTCGACGCTCTCTTGGTTTGCCTAAGTGCCGCCAATACTCTTCACCAAAGGCTTATTTATGAACCCAGGCGCTCAAATGAAACTTTCTTGGCGCGCCTAACTGATGCGTCTGGCCGCTTCAATGATGCGTGCGAGAAGATCGATCATCTTGAACCATTTCTCGATCAAGCAAATGAGAGCAACCAAGATATCTTTGATTGCCTGTTGGATTTGGCTTCTGAAAGAGGCGTTGATCCTGAGTGTGAGCTTTATACGAGGAGGAAAGAGCTTGCAGAACGACACTTTTATATTCGCTGATCAATGGCATTTTGGAGTAAAACAACTTGGGAACAGCGCGGACCGACAGAGAAAATTGTCGATCCATGGAGTTCTGCTCAGGCCGAAGAGGCTGGATACCGTCTGTCCGTTGGCGCTGAATACTATACTAACGAGGGTGACGGCGGGAAAATAAAATCTCTCGCTGAAAAGGAGGGTTTCGTGATCGGTCCTGGACAATTTGTCTACATACTGACGGCAGAAACAGTCTCTATTCCCCTCAACTGTATTGGGTTTATCTCAGCAAGGGCTACAACCAAGTTCCGCGGTCTTGTCAATGTTTCAGGTTTTCAAGTTGATCCCGGTTACAGGGGTAAACTTATCTTTGCTATGTTCAACGCCGGACCAATGCACATTCATCTTCGGCAGGGAGACCAAATCTTTTCGATCTGGCTTTCTGATCTGATAGATTCTGTTCCGCAAGAATTCGAAGGCACAGATAATATACCTGATGGTTTGTCTTCTATTCCATCCAGCATTGTCAGTGGGATTTCAAGCAAAGCGTTAACAGCATATCAGGTAAATGACGCTGTAGCTTCGTTGCGGGACGAGCTTACGAAGGTTAAAGAGCGCCTAGTATATCTTGGAACTGCTATGGCAGTAATTTTTGCAATGGCAATCTTCTTTGTTGGCCCTGAACTAAGAGATAGGCTATCAGGCTTCTTTGATTTTTCTGATAATGTTACCGACGAAGTCCTCACCGAAGAATAATTTACAACAGGCTAAGATTGCCACCTTTAGGGTCTCACAAAACACCCGTAAGGCGGGGTTCTCCACCGCCGCACCGCTACAGTCGCTGCACATCCATCCGTTGATGCAAGATCCTGACGACGGTTACGGTCTGCTCATCAACGCGGAAAAAGACTGCATGGCGTCCGACCAGACCACGTTTGTAGCCCTGACGGATACGCGCAACAGATGTGAGCTGCCGACGGCCCGCTGCAACGCTCTCAATGAATGTGCGGATTTGCCCGACATATTGATTGGCTTGCCCGCGGCCCCACATCTCATAGGTGTAGTCCCAGATATCTTCAAGATCGACCTCTGCTTCCGGCCGAAAGAAAATGTCTTTCACGCCTGGGTATTCTTTTGGGCGAGGAATGTATCAAAATCAAATGGACGGGCCGGCCCGCTTTCTTCGCCTTTGATCAACGCCGCCCGCAATCGCTCCAGCTTGGCCTCTTCTTCTTCCAGCAGCCGCAGCCCCGCGCGCACTACATCACTGGCAGAGCTATAGCGCCCCTCTTTCACCTTTGCGTCGATGAACCCCGTGAAATGATCCCCAAGGGAAACGGATGTGTTTCGTGGCATGGTGAAACCTCATGTACCAAAGATGGGTACAATATGGGGTGCTTGACACAATCGGTCAATCCTCCCCCTCCACACGCCCCCTTAACGCCTTCACCTCTCCGCGCGCTTTCTTCCCCGCAAGCCTGCGCTTCACCGATCCATAGGTCGGTTTCGTCGCCAGCCGCCGTTTGGGCCGCTCGCAGGCTTTGCGGATCAACTCCGCCAACCGCTCCCGCGCGATCTCGCGGTTGCGCGCCTGGCTCCGCGTTTCTTGCACGAAGATCACAATCGCCCCGTCCACCGTCCATCGCCGCCCCGCCAGCCGCCGCAGCCGGTTCTTCACCGGGTCAGGCAGGTTGGGGGACCGCGCCGCCTCGAACCGCAACTCGACCGCCGTGGACACCTTGTTCACGTTCTGCCCGCCGGGGCCGGACGACCGGGTAAAGCTCTCCGTCAGCTCCCAATCGGCGATCTCGATCTGGTCATTGATGCGCATGATGTCCTTTCGGGTGTACATGCAAGTGTATGTACGCTGTATGTACAGGTTCTGTACGCCATACATACGGGTCTGAACCCACAAGAAAAAGGGCCACCCCGGCGATGGGATGGCCCTTTCCTGAATTACGGAGGCGGGTCGGTTAGGTTGCCCACCTTGGGTCTACTTCAGCCAAGGGCTGCCCTAGCTGCGTACCCCCCAAGTTGTCCCGACACACTTCTCCAATACCTCATGATGCACTGGATCACCTCCTTTCAAAATGTTTCGCCTGAACAGAAGGTCGCACAGATTTTGTATATTTCAAGTAAAAATATACCATTGATAGCGATTAAGTGACCGGCCGCTGCATTCGCCCAACAATCATGCGAAACGGCACCAGGGCGAGCAGGGCAACGCTCAGCTTTACGCCCCAATCCGCGACGGCCAGCGACACCCAAAGCGGCACCAGCGGCCCGGTGTTCAAAAACGGCACGGCCTCTTGCGCCCAGATGATTTCCTCAGCCGCTGTGGCGCTGAACCCGTTGAACACGGCCGCAAACGCGATCGAGAAAAAGATCGCCGTATCCACCGTCGACCCCACCAACGTGCTGCCCAATGGTGCCTTCCACCACGACCCTTCGCGCAGCCGGTTAAAGACAGCGATATCAAGAAGTTGCGCAATCAGAAACGCCGTGGCCGAACCGATGGCAATGCGCAGCGCAACGGCAGGATATTCGAACCCATCCCCTTGCAGCATGATCTGGCTTCCGATCAGGCTACAGACAATCCCCACGACCAGTCCCGAAAACACAACCTTGCGCGCAGCGGCGGTCCCGTAAACCCGGTTCATCACATCCGTCACCAGAAACGCCAGCGGATAGGTGAACGCCCCCCAGGTCAGCAGACCATCAAGGATCAGGAATTGCACAAGGATATTGGACGCCACAACAATGGTGGCCATGGCGATAACGCCGGGAAGGATACGTGTCATAAGAGTTTTCCGTTTTGACAAGGGTGCGGCACTTGGCCCCCGAGCGGGGACAGCGCCACCTAACGCCAGCGGCTTAATCCGTCAATCGGTATTCCACGATCTGCGTCTGCTGAAAAAACCGAAAGTTGTCGTCGGAAATAAGGGTCATGCGCAGCCCGTCGGCATCCTGCCAGACGCTGATCCCTTCCAGATTGTCGTGCACCCCCAGCCCGGTTTGCAATACCACCTCTTCCGATCCACCGTTCAGATCAAACCGTCTGACGCGGCTGCGAAAGCCGATGCCTGCGAAATCCCGTTCAAGCACATATAACCGCCCATCGGGGCCGATATCCGCACCGACAATCAGGTAGGGGCCATAGCGCGGGATCTCGAACGGCTGATCCCACATGCCGTCTTTGTAGCGAAAAACCGGAAAGGGTCGTGTGGCCATGCCGGATCGTTCGGGCACTGTGTAAAGCGCGCCATCCGGACCAATCGCCAGTGCCTCAAGCGAGGAATTGCTTTGCAACGCATCGAAAGCCGGGGTGGTGATCAGGTCGGACCCAAAGCCGCCGACCCG
Organism: uncultured Paracoccaceae bacterium; assembly: GCA_947503965.1. Classification (GTDB taxonomy): domain Bacteria; phylum Pseudomonadota; class Alphaproteobacteria; order Rhodobacterales; family Rhodobacteraceae; genus Yoonia. Next base: position 46,802 of record CANNFU010000009.1, on the reverse strand, counting down.
GTCATAGCTGCGCAGACCATGGGTCCATTCGAAAGAGATGTAGATGGTGCCATCCGGGGCGATGGCCAATCCTTCGCTGTCGCGTTCCGACCGGCGCAGCGGCGCGCGATGTGGCGCGCGCAGCACCTCCAGCGGACGAGACTGCACATCAGTGATCACACCGTTTTTGCGGATCAGTTGCCCCTTGGTGATATGTCCCCTGTCGCTAAGTGCGATGAACCCGGTCCCGTCCTCATCCAGTGCGATCGCGGAAAAACCGCCAAAATTCTGATCGCTGGCGGACCAGGTATATGAGCCGATCAGCGTGGCATCCGCGCAGGCCGGTAGTGCCCTCAGCAGGACAAGCAAAAAGAGGAGACGCAGCACTTAGTTGGCGTTCAAAACAGCCAGGCATTGCCCGGGCAGGTTGGCCATGGTCAGATCAGGGCTTGGCCTTGGTGGTGGCGCGTTCGGGTCGGGCGGCGGCGGGTTCAGGATGCGGTCAACCCAGCCAGCGGCTTCGGCACAGCCGTCACCGGGTGGTGGCGGCGCCTGATCGACACAGCCAGTCGCACCGTCGGGGCAATTCAGGCGCACATGAAAATGATAATGATGGCCCCACCAAGGGCGCACCTTGCTCAGCCAGCTCCGATCGCCCGTGGCGGAATTGCACATTGCGACCTTTGCCCCCGGAAAGATGAAAATCCTTGCGGTCCGCGGGTCTGACGCAGCCGCACGAATGATCGCCTCGTGCTGCGGGGTCCAGCGGCTATTGGTGAACGCGCCCGCCGAACGGCGCATCGAGATTGACGAGAGGCTTTCGCGTTCTGCAACGCTCAGGTTCAAACGATCCGGGGGCAGCATCCAAACGTCGATATCAAGACCGGTCTGATGGCTGCGATGCCCGGTCAGCATCGGGCCGCCGCGCGGCTGGCTCATGTCGCCGATATACAATCCCTCCCACCCCGGCTGGGTGGCGGCAAAGCGGCTGAGGTCCTGCACATAATCAATGGTGGTTGGCTGCGCCCAGTTGCGATTGCGCGACAGACGCATCGCCTGCCATGTGGGTCCGGTTTCCGGCAATTGTACCGCCCCGGCCTGACAGCCGCGGGCATACCCGCCAATCGGCTCTGGCCGCTGTGGCGATGCAACGGGTGCGGCCCCGAAAAGCGTCTTGGCGATCCGGGTGTCATTTGCGTTCTGGGTCGAAAGGCTGACTTGCTCTTGTTCTGCCTGACAGGCCGCCAGACCTGCCATGAATATTACTGCTGCGATGAAGCGGACCATTCTGCGCGATCTCCGTCCTTATTGACCCATCGTAGCAACAAAAGCCCTAACAAGAAAAGAAAGATCACGGGCAAAAAGCCCAATTGCACGTTACCTGTCATATAAGTGAACAGGCTGATCGACGCAGGGGCCAGAAATGCGGTCGCTTTACCGGATAATGCGAACAGACCAAACGCCTCGGCCGGGCGGTCGGGATGGGTGTGACGCACCATCATGGACCGGGATGCAGCATAGATCGCGCCACCCGCACCACCGATACACATGCCGCAGATGTAAAAGACGATATCGGGAACCGGGGACCCTTCGGCCAGTGGGACGCCAAATAACTGCTCGCGTGACATGCCCACAATCACGGCCGAAACGGCGATCAGCACCCAGACGGCGACACGGATCACAGGCTTGGGGCCGAACCGCTGATCGCATAGCCCTCCGATCCACGTGGTGACAGCCGCCGCAATGGCCGCGATGATGCCGAAAACGCCGATCTCAATGGTCTGCCAGTCCAGCACAAGCACCGCATAGACACCGCCGAACGCATACAACGCGTTCAGCGCGTCGCGATAGAACATGGAGCCTACTAGGAAATTCAGCAGGCTCTTGCGACGTGCCACGGATTTCAGCGTAGTCCAAAGATCGCCTGCCACCGCGCTGAGCTTGGTCGATTTCGCGACCGCTTTTGGGCTGTCGCGCACCCACAAGAAGAACGGGATGATGAAAATCACATACCATATGGCGATGAATGGCCCCACAGACCGGGTCCCTTCACGCATATCAGGATCAAGCCCAAACAGGGGTGGGTTGCGAAGCAAGGTCACGCCTTGTTCATTCTCGGCCAAAAGCAGCAGCATAACAAACAGCGCAGTCACACCGCCCCAATAGCCGAACGCGGCACCCGAGCCTGAGATGCGCCCGACCTCTTCATCATTGCCCAGCGACGGCAGGATCGCGTTGATGAAGTTCAGCGCGCTTTCGGCCGCGATGAAGCCGACATAAAACATGATCAGAATGAAAAACAGGTTCGCGCCATCGGGCGTCAGCCCCCATAACATGCTGACCGCGACCACATAGATCACTGAAAAGAAGGCAATCCACGGTATCTTGCGCCCTGAATTATCGGCAAATGCGCCCAGAAACGGCGCTGTGAAGGCGATGATCAGTCCGGCAATGGTCTGCCCCGCCGACCAGATGGATTGGGCCTGTGCTTTGGCGGCCTCACTTTCCATTCCGGTGCCAAGGTAATGCTGTGCGGCAACGGCGGCAAAATACGGACCAAAGATGAATGTGAGCCCCAGCGTATAAAACGGCTGTGATGCCCAATCAAAGGCCATCCACCCCCAGATGCGTTTCTTGCTGACTGCCATGTGCCTGTCCCTGTTCTTTGTTGCGGGGATAAGACACTGATAATTGCGTGACTGGCAAGCAATCGTTTAGGCTGACATCCCGTCATCGACAGGGGGCCAGGGGCGGGTCTTGTCGGCCTCGATCCAGCGTTGAACCCAGTCAGGCAGCGCAGGCGACGGATCACGCAGACCCATGGCTGCCATCAGACGCTCTGGCCGGACAATCCCGTTATGATCGGTGACGGCGGTGCGAAACAGTGCCTGCACCGCGCAAGCGTCGCCAATCCACAAAGACTGCTCAAGATACATGAAACGGTCATCCCACCCGACACATTTGCTGACCACGCGAAATCTGGTGAACGGGCGGATGCGCTTGCGATACATCACCGAACTGCCTGCGACAGTCAGACCCCAGCGGTTCTTGGTCAACGCGCGCAAAAGCCCGACACGTTGTGCCAGGCCGGTGCGCCCGATATCCAGAATGCTCAGGATACGGCCATTGTTCATCTCGATGAACTGGTCGATATCCTGCGGCCAGCAGCGGTGATGCGAAACATGGGTGTCCAGCGGGGCAAGCGGGCGCATCCGCCGCGCTTTGAGCACTTCTTTGATCAGACGGACAATCGGGTACATCAGTATCTTATCCCTTTGGTTGGGGGGCAGATGTATCCGATTGACGTACACGTCAACTTTAACCTTGCGGCAAGCCCGGACTTGTCGGCAGCGCCGTGAAGGCTTAGGTCATAGCGGACGAATAATAAGGGCCTTGTTTCCATGCTGACCATCCTCCAAGCCTTGCTGCTGATCCTTGGCGTCTTGCGGTTCTTCGTGATCGCGCATTTCATCATGAGCTGGCTGATCCGGTTCGAGGTCCTGAATATCCGGCAGGAATTCGTGGGGCAGGTCTGGTACACGCTGGAACGCATCCTTGATCCGATCTACAGCCGTGTGCGGCGGTTTATGCCTGATCTTGGCGGGATCGACCTGTCGCCCATCGTGGTTCTGGTCGGGATCGAGATTTTGCGGATATTCCTGATCAACAACCTGGCGCAGTTTGTCTGACATTCTGGGCCACGAAGTTGCCGAAAGCGTATTGTAGATATCGTCCAAGGGAAACGGTTTGACGCACGTCCAATACTGGTGATGCCCAAATAAGGTATTCGTCCACATAAAGGATTGGCCCACCATGTGCATTCAAACGCGTCTTTCCAGTATTGCAATATTCTGCATAGCCTCATTCAGCAGCTTTCCCGTGCAGGCGCGGGCATGTGACGGTGTCCAGCTGGATGCGCGCTGTATCCCCCATGACGTCAAAGAACTGGATATCGGTTATTCTGGGTTGGTCGACGTCGCGTTCCTGAGTGAACTGAAAGAACTCGAACATTTGCACATGGGCTTTAATCCGGTGACGGATCTGTCGCCGCTGTCCAATCTGACCAAGCTGCGGGAACTTGATCTTGGCGAGATGCGAAATGACGATCGGCCAATGGATTTATCGCCATTGGCGAACCTTCAGAGTCTGGTTTGGCTCGACATATCCGAAAACGATATTGCAGGTCTTCCGGCGCTTTCGGGGTTGAAAAACCTTGAACATATCGTTGCTTTCGGCACCGATATTGATGATCTCAAGCCGCTTGGCGGTATCGGAAGCCTGCGCATTCTTCAGCTTCAGGACACATTGATCAGCGATTTGTCACCGCTGTCCACGCTCATCAACCTCGAAGCGATCTATCTGTCGGGAACACAGGTAACCGACCTGTCTACTTTGAGCATCCTGCCAAAGTTGGAAATAGTAAGCCTGCCCGGGGGGAGGACACGACTTGATTGGCCAGGATCAGATTAAATCAGAGCTTGGAAAATAATCCTTCGGTCTTTGTGGGCGGAAAAGGTCATGCATCCAGTTGCGGGTGTTTTTTTGAGGCCGTTGAAGTAGATATCATGATCGTGCCATCCCCGTATTTTTTCACAAGATCAGCCGGGCGCGGTTACGTCGTTGCCCCGACACTGGCCAAGGCAAAAGATGAATGGCCCCAAACGGTTCTGTTCCGTCACCGGGGGAAAGGATCGATTTTTCGCTCATGTCGGATTTGGCGCGGCACGAACGGTTGCGCTGCCTGCCGAATTCCTCAAGACTGTAGGCCAAGGGGCACCAGGGCGGCATGGATGTGCCGCCAAGACAAAGAGGGATTTCACCAATGGGCTTTCTGAACATCACCAAAAAAGGCGTTGCAATCGCGCTTTCCGCGCAGCTTGTTCTGGCGACGCAGGCCGTGACACTCGCACAGGCTGAAATGCTGGGCACCGACGCAGCGATCAGCAAGTATTCCGGCATGGCAAACCGCAGCTTGCTGATGGATGAGCTGCAGCGCAGCGATGTGCGTGATCAGATCATCGAACTGGGCGTGGACCCGGCAGAGGCTGAACAGCGTCTGGCTGCACTAAGCGATGCAGAAATCGAAACGATCCTGACCCAGATGGAAAATGATAGCGCAGGTGCGGATATCGTCGGAACATTGTTCACGGTATTCGTCATCCTGCTGGTCACTGATCTGCTTTGCTTTACGCGTGTGTTCAGCTTCGTGCGTTGCATCCGCTAAGAGTTTTGCGTCAGGCCGCCTGCCTGCTGATTATTAGTTGGCTGGCGGCCTGCGCCCCTCCTTTCAATCCGGAAGAACGGCTGACGGTTGACGTGCCCACACGGGCACAGATCGACAATGTCCCGCTGATCCAACAGGCTGCGTTCTATTGTGGCCCGACCTCCATCGCGATGGTGATGCAGTGGGCGGGCGCTGACATCACGCAGGAAGAGGTTGCGGCACTGGCGTTCAGCCCCGGCGCGGGTGGCACCTATCTGGCCGACATGATCGGAAGCAGTCGGCGCCTCGGCCAGCTTGCCGTTGAGATCGGCAGCTTTGATCAATTGCTGGCCGAAATTGACGCAGGGCATCCTGTTATCGTGTTCCAGAACCTTGGCCTGGGCATCGCGCCGGTCTGGCATTATGGCGTTGTGACAGGCTATGACTTTGGCAAGGAAGAGGTTTATCTGAATTCCGGACAGCTTGATCAGATGGTCATGACTTTCGCGACATTCGAACGCACCTGGCGGCGCGGCGATTATTGGGGGCTGGTCGTGTTGCCGCCTGACGACCTGCCGGTCAGTGTCCGTGAAACCAACGTTCTGTCCGCGGCCGCAGCCCTTGAGAGGGTCGAACAGTTCGCCGCCGCCGAAACGCTTTATGAAACCGGGGCGGCCCGCTGGCCGGACAACTGGCTCTGGCAATTCGGGCTGGCCAACGCGCGTTACGCGCAAGGGGATTTGCGCGGAGCCAGAGCGGCGCTGCTGCGCGCCCAACGCATCGACCCGACCATCCCGGAAATCCGCACCAACCTGGCGCAGGTCCGGGCCGAACTGTCCGGCTAGCGCATCGGCGGAAACCCTCCCGGTCTGACGATTGCCTCTTATTTCAGCAATCCACCGTCTTGCTTCGCGACGCCCCGCACCTATTTCTGAGTAATTAACTCTGGAAAGGAAAACACCATGCGACTCTCGCTGACTGCTGTTGTGACCAGTGTTCTTTTTGCATCCGCCGCTTTTGCCAATGTCACCCCCATCGCGGACCTGCAACGCGGCCAGACCGCCACCGTCACAGGAACAGTCGACCGGTTCCTGGACGAAGACGAATTGCGCCTGACCGACGACAGCGGCAGCGTCCGCATTTTCCTCGGCCCCGATCTTTTGCCCATCGAGACAGGTGAACAGATCACTGTTGAAGGGATCATGGACGATGATCTGCTGCTGAACGAATTCTACGCCCGCCAGATCACGCGGGCGAATGGGGACGTTCTGACAATCGACCGGCGCTGGGAATAGGGTCTGAGGGGCCTGACGTGGCAACCCTTGGTCAGGCCCCGCAACCCATCAAGGACCCGCTAAATGCACCGGATTTTTCCGGCAGAAGCAGTCACCACTCCGATAGCCATTGACAGAGCGTTGCAGTGATTGGATAAGAACAAAGTAAGAACATGCTCGTCAAAGGTGAACAATGGCTTCCTTGATGACACGGCCACTCGACATGTCGACATGGGATGACTTCGCCCGTCTGGTTGAGGCCAACAAGGGCGTCTGGGGCGGATGCTGGTGTATGGGCTATCACCCGGAGGGTATTGGAAAGCACAAAACCGCTGACCAGAACCGAAGGGAAAAAGAGGCCCATGTACGGGGCGGCACCGCCCATGCTGCGCTGGTCTTTGACGGCGACGACTGTGTTGGCTGGTGTCAGTTTGGATCGCCGGTGGACCTGCCCCGAATCCAGAACCTCAAGGCCTATCTTTCGACCGATCCGGATCTGCCCGATTGGCGTATCGCCTGCACGTTCACGGGCAAGGGGCATCGGCGCAAAGGTGTGGCGGAGGCCGGCCTGAAAGGTGCACTGGAACAGATCGCTGATCTGGGCGGCGGACGGGTTGAGGCCTATCCGGAAGACTGTGAGGATAGAAAAGTGGCGGGATCATTCCTCTTTCACGGGGCCATGGCCATGTTCATCCGCAATGGCTTCGAACGCAGCCGGCAGATTGGCAAGCATCGATGGGTGATGGAACGGTTTGTCGATCCTGACGACCGCTGATGTGTTTCATCAGATAACCGGTTCTTGCGCCCATCAATGAAACACCCGCAGCCCTCAAATACCTAGCGAAGGCGCCAGCGCTCTTGCAACATGGCGATCACATCAATACGCCGCATTGCATGCACATCCTGTCGATCATTGCTCACCCAAGGCCCGCAAGTTTCTGCCACGCGATTGCAGATGTAGCACATGAAACGGTTCGGAGTCTGGGCCACAGTCTCAGCATTCACGATCTTTATGTTGAAGGCTTCGATCCGGTTCTCAGACCCGAAGAGGCGTACACCACCGGCGATGCAGTCGAAGATGTGCTCGCCAAACCGACAGACCCCCTGATTGCATCCCACCGCGCCGATATTGCACAAGCCGACGGGCTGCTGGTGATACACCCGAACTGGTGGGGCAAGCCGCCCGCGATCCTGTCGGGCTGGCTTGACCGCGTGCTTGTGCCCGGTGTGGCGTATCGCCTGCAAACCGGCGATGGCGTACCCAAAGGCCTGCTCGACATTCGCAACGCCCTGATCCTGAACACCTCCGATACCGCGCCAGAACTGGAGGATGCGGTGTTGGGCGATCCGCTCGACGCGATCTGGCGATGCTGCGTGTTACCCTATTGCGGCGTTCAAAACACCCACCGATATATCTTTCGTCCGATCGCCGGCAGCACCGTCGCGCAGCGAAGGGATTGGCTCGATACAGTTCCAAACCATGTCCGAGCCGCGTTCGGGTCATAGGACGCCTTGGTCCTCTGCTAAGACTTTCGACAACGGCTTCCACCTGACGGAAACACCTGCACCTCATCGGAAATCCCGCATGGCGCAAATGCGTCTCTTGCGGTCGCCCATGACCTTTCGCGAAACGGGTCCCCATGATGTAGTCTGGGCTAAAGAGGCGGAGAATCCAGATGTCAGACCCGATTACCTTCACGCTCAACGGGGAAACCGTGACCGCCCGGCCCGGTGAAACGATCTGGGAGGTCGCAAACGGCCGCGGCCTCGTGATCCCGCATCTCTGCCACAAGCCAAGCCCCGGCTACCGCTCTGACGGCAACTGCCGCGCCTGCATGGTTGCCATCGAAGGCGAACGCACGCTCGCTGCTTCGTGTATCCGGGAACCCAGCGAAGGCATGGTTGTGACCACCGATCAGCCCCGCGAACGGCAAGCGCGCAAGATGGTCATGGAACTGCTTGTCGCCGATCAGCCGGAACAGGCGGTCGCCCATGACAAATCCAGCCATCTTTGGGACATGGCCGCGAAACAGGATGTCAGCGCCAGCCGCTTCCCGACGAAGAATGCCGACCACATCCCGCTGCTCGATGACAGCCATGTGGCCATGTCCGTCAATCTCGACGCCTGCATCCAATGCGGCCTTTGCGTCCGCGCCTGCCGCGAAGTGCAGGTGAACGACGTCATCGGCATGGCAGGGCGGGGCGGCACGGCCTATCCGGTCTTTGACATGGATGATCCCATGGGCGCGTCGTCCTGCGTGGCCTGCGGCGAATGTGTGCAGGCCTGCCCGACAGGGGCGCTGTTGCCTGCGACCGTAACGGATGAAAACCAGCAGGGCGACACAAAGGACTATGACCGTGAGGTCGAAAGCGTCTGCCCTTTCTGCGGTGTCGGCTGTCAGGTCAGCCTCAAGGTCAAGGCGGGCAAGGTCAAATTCGTCGAAGGCATCAACGGCCCTGCTAACGAAGGACGGCTTTGCGTCAAGGGCCGGTTCGGCTTTGACTACATCCACCATCCCCACCGCCTGACCAAACCCCTGATCCGGCGCGATGATGCCCCGGCCAAGGGCCTCAACGTCGATCCCGGCAACTGGCAAACCCATTTCCGCGAGGCGACATGGGACGAGGCGCTGGATGTGGCCACCAAAGGGCTGAAAGACATCGGCGGCAAGGGCGTCGCGGGCTTTGGGTCGGCCAAATGCACGAATGAAGAGGCGTATCTCTTCCAGAAACTCATCCGGCAGGGGTTCGGCCATAACAACGTCGATCACTGCACCCGGCTTTGCCACGCATCCTCCGTCGCCGCCCTGATGGAAAACGTGGGCTCCGGCGCCGTTACCGCCACCTTCAACGAGATCGAAAACGCAGATGTCGCCATCGTCATCGGGGCCAACCCGGTCGAAAATCACCCCGTCGCCGCCACCTATTTCAAGCAGTTCGCCAAGCGTGGCGGCAAGCTGATCGTGATGGACCCGCGCGGCGTCGGCCTGCGCCGGTTCGCGTCGCATATGCTGCAATTCCGGCCTGGCGCCGATGTGTCGATGCTGAACGCGATCATGCATGTGATCGTGGAAGAAAAGTTCTACGATCAGCAATATATCGACGCCTACACCGAAAACTGGGAGGCGGAGAAGGCGCATCTGGCCGACTTCGCCCCCGAAAAGATGGAAGGCATCTGCGGCATCCCCGCCGACACCCTGCGCGACGTGGCCCGCACCTTTGCCGGGGCCAAGGCCGCGATGATTTTCTGGGGCATGGGCGTGTCGCAACACATCCACGGGACCGACAATTCCCGCTGCCTGATCAGCCTTGCCCTGATGACGGGGCAGGTGGGCCGCCCCGGCGCGGGGTTGCACCCGTTGCGCGGGCAGAACAACGTGCAGGGGGCATCCGACGCGGGGCTGATCCCGATGTTTCTGCCCGACTATCAGCCCGTCGGCGACGACGGCGTGCGCAGTGCCTTTATGGAGGTCTGGAACGACGGCCAGATCGATCCGAACCGGGGCCTGACCGTGACCGAAATCCTGGATGCGGTGCATGAGGGCAAGATTCACGGCATGTATATCCTGGGCGAAAACCCCGCCATGTCCGACCCGGATGTTGAACATGCGCGCGATGCGCTGGCCAAGCTCACGCATCTGGTTGTGCAGGATATTTTCATCACCGAAACGGCCAACTACGCTGACGTGATCCTGCCCGCCTCCGCCTTTGCCGAAAAATCGGGGACTGTCACCAACACCAACCGGCAGGTGCAGATGGGCCGTCCCGCCGTCCCGCCCCCGGGTGACGCGAAAGAGGATTGGTGGATCACCGTCGAGCTCGCCAAACGGCTCGGCCTGCCTTGGAGCTACGAACACCCGTCGGATGTATTCGACGAGATGACAAAACTCATGAAATCGCTGAATAATATCACCTGGGACCGGTTGGAGGCGCAAAACGCCGTCACATACCCATCCCTTTCGCCAGAGGATCCCGGCCAGCCCATCGTCTTCGCCGACGGCTTTCCCCGGCCAGATGGTCGCGCGCGGTTCACCCCCGCCAGCGTCATTGCGCCCGATGAAACGCCCGACGCGGACTACCCCATGATCCTGACGACCGGGCGGCAGCTGGAACACTGGCACACCGGCTCCATGACCCGGCGATCCAAGGTGCTCGACGCCGTCGAACCCGAAGCCAACTGTTCGCTGCACCCGTCCACCTTGCGCAAGCTGGGCGTAGACCCCGGCGGGCTGGTCCGGCTCACAACACGGCGGGGCAGTATCGACATCATGGCGCGGGCCGACCGGGCCGTCGCGCCTGATATGGTCTTCGTCCCATTTGCATATGTAGAGGCCGCCGCAAATATCCTGACCAACCCGGCGGTGGACCCCTACGGGAAGATCCCGGAGTTCAAATTTGCGGCTGTGAAGGTTGAAAAGGTAGATGCCATCGCCGCCGAATAATCGCGACTTGTTCTATTTACCGCGTCTCGGCTTTTTCGCCCAGAAAACCGCCAGCAAATATAGCATCCTCGCTATTGCCGTGAAACGCGCCGATGACGTTATCGGGGCTGATCAACCCTTGCAGCTCTCCTTCAACGCCGCCCCACGTTACTGATCCGCCGAAATCATTGCCTGCGCCAGCCAAAACACCATTCACTACCAATTCACCATCTCTGCCAGAGAGGGTGCGGTCATCGAAGTCCACTGAAAGAGTAATCGCACCATCTATTAGTGAGTCGCCATCAGCTGACGGCCCTGTGTCAGTTTCGGTAATATTGGTAAATTCATATAAACTATAGTTTGCGTCATACTGTGCTGAACCGGTGGTGGGGCGGTCTGCAATGCCGTTACCCGGCAGTAATGCAGCATAGGCAACAAAGCCTTCGCCATCCAAGATAGCGCCGATACTATGCGCGTATCCATTGCCGTCAGCATCCATTTGCATCACGGGTGGATTAAAAGGACTTGTGGAAAGACCCTCGGTGATTAACCCGTCTGCATCGGGCGACTTAAAGCCGGATTGCGCTAAATCACTCTCTGGCACAATTGGCGTGTCTGTTCCTGAATGGTTGGTATCCGACGATGTACAACCACATAAAAATGTTGCGAAAAGCAGGAGGCCGGTTTGGCGCATCGTCATGTACCGTCTTATTGCAGGGATAACGTCGTTATGGCGTACATTCATAATGACATAAACATCAATTCACAGCGGTCCCAAACACATGAATTGAACGCTTGTTCAAAAAAAGATTTGACGTATCACCTCTCTGGCTCACAGTATGTGGTCAAGGGGAGAACGCGAGGAGGCGATTCACCCCCGCAAAAGACCGGGATACACCCGGTATGGGAGGAATTTTGGCATGACCGCACCCGCGTCCAGCGGATTGAGTTCTATTCCGGCCTTGCTGGCGCGGAATGTCGCGCAGCATGGGGGCAAGGCGGCCTATCGCGAAAAGGAATTCGGCATCTGGCAAAGCTGGACGTGGCAGGAAGCGGCGTATGAGATCGATGCGCTGGCGGCCGGGTTCCTGACGCTGGGTGCCAACGTCGGCGATCATATTGCCATTACCGGACGTAACCGACCCGCGCTGTACTGGGCGATGGTGGCGGCGCAAAAGGTGGGCTGCGTGCCAGTGCCGCTTTATGCAGACGCGGCTGCTGAAGAAATCGCCTATGCGCTGGAGCATTGCGGCGCGCGGTTTGTCGTGGCGGGAGATCAGGAACAGGTCGACAAGATCGCCGATATCCGCGACCAGCTGCATGAACTCGATCATGTGATCTATCTCGATGGGCGCGGCCTGCGGAAATATGACCATACGCACATGACGTCCTATGATGACCTGCAAGAGGCAGGGCGCAAGGCTGATCTGATGGACGAGGTTGCAAAGCGCACCGCCGCGCTGACCCTCGAAGATAAATGCGTGATGCTTTACACTTCTGGCACCACGGGGCGGCCCAAAGGTGTGGTGCTGTCGAATTACAATGTGATCGAGACCTCCAAGAACTCTGCCGAATTTGATCACCTGCAGCCGGGGGATGAGGTTCTGGCCTATCTACCCATGGCATGGGTCGGCGATTTCATCTTCTCTATCGGGCAGGCCATGTGGGCCGGGTTCTGTGTGAACTGCCCTGAAAGTGCCGAAACCATGCAGACCGACCTGCGCGAGATCGGCCCGACCTATTTCTTCGCCCCGCCACGGGTGTTCGAACAGCAATTGACGAATGTGATGATCCGGATGGAAGACGCCGGGCGGTTCAAGAAATGGCTGTTCCACAAATACATGAAGGTCGGGCGCGAGATCGGGCCAAAGCTGCTGGACGGTGAGCCTGTTTCCGGCATGGAGCGGTTGCAATATCGTCTGGCTGACTGGCTGGTGATCGGACCGCTGAAAAACACGCTGGGCCTCAGCCGTGTGCGCGTCGGTTATACAGCGGGCGAGGCGATCGGCCCCGAGATTTTCGATTTCTATCGCGCGCTGGGGATCAACCTCAAACAGCTTTACGGGCAAACCGAGGCGACGGTGTTCATCACCCAGCAACCTGATGGTCAGGTGCGGTCAGACACTGTTGGCGTGCCATCGCCCGGCGTGGAAATCCGCATCGCCGAGAATGGCGAGGTGTTCTATCGGTCGCCCGGTGTGTTTGTGGAGTACTACAAGAACGCAGAAAGCACCGCATCGACCAAGGATGCCGAAGGCTGGGTCGCCACGGGTGATGCCGGGTTTATCGAAGAAGGCACCGGGCATTTACGGATCATCGACCGGGCCAAGGATGTGGGCAAGATGGCCTCCGGTGCGCTGTTTGCGCCGAAATATGTTGAGAACAAACTGAAATTCTATCCCGATATCCTGGAAGCCGTGGTGTTCGGGGCCGACCGCGACTATTGCACCGCCTTCATCAATATTGACCTGACTGCCGTGGGCAATTGGGCCGAACGCAACAATATCGCCTATTCCAGCTATCAGGAACTCTCGCAACACCCCCGCGTGCTGGACACGATCGAGGCGCATGTGACCGAGGTGAACAAATCGGTCGCCGCCGATGGAATGCTGGCGGGCTGTCAGGTGCACCGGTTCCTTGTGTTGCACAAGGAGCTTGATGCCGATGATGGCGAAATGACCCGCACCCGCAAGGTCCGTCGCCGCATCGTGGAAGAGAAATTCGCTGATTTGATCGATGCGCTTTATGGCGGGAAATCCGAGATCTACACCGAAACCGAAGTGACCTATGAAGATGGGCGCAAGGGCAAGATCAAGGCGACGCTGGCGATCCGCGATGCGGCCGTGCAGTCAGCAGAACAGGTGGCTGCGGAATGACGATGCGACGCTCGCCTGCGGCATCGCCCCGCCCGCCATCCCGTTTGGAGGCTTGTTCATGAAGGACATTATTGAGCCATATGTCACCCCTGACGGCCGTACCATCGGTGGCGTGTTGATGGATATGCGCAACATCACACTGCGGTTCGGAGGGGTCGAGGCGATCAAGGATATCTCTTTCGATATCCGTGAGGGCGAAATCCGGGCCATTATCGGGCCGAACGGGGCTGGCAAGTCATCAATGCTGAATGTCATTTCGGGGTTTTACCATCCGCAGGAGGGCGAGGTCTGGTTTCGCGGGCAAAAGCGCCCGCCGATGAAGCCGTTTCAGGTTGCCCGCCTTGGCATTGCGCGCACCTTTCAGAACATTGCCCTGTTTGAAGGGATGACCGTTCTGGATAACGTCATGACCGGCCGTCTGACCCATATGAAAAGCAATATGCTTGCCCAAGCCATCTGGCGCGGCAAGGCAGAGCGGGAAGAGGTCGAAAATCGCGAAAAGGTGGAACGGATCATCGATTTCCTAGAAATTCAGGCCATCCGGAAGACGCCGGTGGGCCGGCTGCCTTATGGGCTGAAAAAGCGCGTGGAACTGGCGCGGGCGCTGGCCGCAGAGCCGAAGCTATTGTTGCTGGACGAACCCATGGCGGGCATGAATGTTGAGGAGAAGGAGGACATGAGCCGCTTTATCCTGGATGTGAATGATGAATTCGGGACGACCATTGCCCTGATCGAACATGACATGGGCGTTGTGATGGACATCTCTGACCGGGTGGTCGTGATGGATTACGGGCGCAAGATTGGTGATGGCACGCCAGATGAGGTGCGCAACAACCCACAGGTCATCGATGCGTATCTGGGGGTGGCACATGATTAGGAATAACCCCGTCCCGGGCCTGACCCGGGACCTCCACCTCAACCATGAGGCCCCGTATCGGGTCCGGGGCGCGGAGGCTGAAAATGTCCGCTGATTTCCTTTATGGTATCGAAGTTGTCATCAACGGCCTGATGGCCGGGGTGCTTTATGCACTCGTCGCCTTGGGCTTTGTTCTGATCTTCAAGGCCTCTGGTATCTTCAACTACGCGCAAGGGGTCATGGCACTGTTTGCGGCCCTCACCCTTGTGGGTATCATGGAAGGGCAGGTGCCGTTCAGCCATCTGATCAACGCGATTTTTGGTACCTCTATCCATCATTTCGGGTGGGAGGTCCCGGCGCTGTTTGCGATCTTCCTGACGGTGCTTGTCATGATCGTCTTTGCATGGGCAGTGCAGCAGTTTGTCTTTCGACATCTTGTCGGGCAGGAGCCGATCATCCTCTTCATGGCAACCATCGGTCTGGCTTATTTCCTGGAAGGGGTGGGCGACCTGATGTGGGGGTCCGACATCAAGACGTTGGCGCTGGGCTTGCCGCAAGGTGGGTCGATTTGGGTGGAAGAGGCGACCGCTGGTCTTGGCGGCGATGATTTCTACGGCTTCTTCATCGACAAGCTGGATATGGTAGCGACGGTGGTGGCGATCATTCTTGTGATCAGCCTGATTGCCTTTGCACAATATACCAAGCAGGGGCGCGCGATGCGGGCGGTGGCCGATGACCATCAGGCGGCACTGAGCGTCGGGATTTCGCTGAACTTCATCTGGGTGCTGGTCTGGTCGCTGGCCGGGATCGTCGCGATGGTCGCAGGGATCATGTGGGGGGCGAAGTCAGGCGTGCAGTTCTCGCTGTCGCTGATCGCGCTTAAGGCGCTGCCGGTGCTGATGCTGGGTGGGTTTACCTCCATCCCGGGTGCTATCGTCGGTGGGCTGATCATCGGAGTGGGTGAGAAGCTGTTCGAATACACCATCGGCGCGCCCTATCTGGGTGGCGCGACAGAGAACTGGTTCGCCTATATGCTTGCCCTGATCTTTCTGGTGTTCCGGCCACAGGGGCTGTTTGGCGAAAAGATTATCGAGAGAGTATGATGCCACAGCTTATGCCCATCTTTCGCCTTTTGCCCGCGCTTCTATTTGTTTTCGGTATTTTGCTAACTGCAGCAAATATCATTGAGATGCGGGCGACTTCCGCGTCAGCGGCGATAGGAAGCACATTTCTGAACGTGGAACGAACGGTTTATCTAGTAGGAATTGTCCGAAGTTTCTACGACCTGTTCTTCCTCTGGGGGATGGCCGCAGTTGTTACCGCAGCAAACAAATATCTTGAAGAGAAAGGGTTCGCGTAATGCTCTACCGTGAAGCCGGAGACTTCAAAACCTCCTATGTTGCCGATAGCCAGACCTTCCCGATTGCGTTCGACCGCTATCGGTACTGGGCTATTCTTGCCATCGCGTTCCTTGTCATCCCGTTCTTCATCAATGACTACTGGGCCAATGCGATCTTTGTGCCCTTCCTGATTTACGCCATCGCGGCCATCGGATTGAATATCCTAACCGGCTATTGCGGGCAGGTGTCGCTGGGCACGGGGGGGTTCATGGCTGTCGGGGCCTATGCCTGTTACAAGCTGATGACCAGTTTCCCGGATGTATCCATCGTCATCCACATCATTCTTGCGGGTGGGATCACGGCCGCGGTAGGCGCGGCTTTCGGTTTGCCGTCCCTGCGGATCAAAGGGTTCTACCTGGCCGTTGCCACATTGGCCGCGCAGTTTTTCCTTGTGTGGCTCTTCAACAAGGTGTCGTGGTTCTACAACTACTCCGCTTCGGGCCAGATCAACGCGCCGGAACGGTTTGTCGCGGGTGTCGCCGTGACCGGACCCAACACGGCCCCTTGGGCGCAATACATGATCTGTCTGGTGTTCCTGACGGTCTGCGCGATCCTTGCCCGGAACCTGACACGCGGGACCATCGGACGGAGCTGGATGGCGATCCGCGACATGGATATCGCGGCTGAAATCATCGGGGTGAACCCGCTGAAGGCAAAACTGACCGCCTTTGCCGTGTCATCGTTTTTCATCGGCATCTCGGGCGCATTGTTCTTTGCGGTCTATCTGGGCGCGGTCGAAGTGGGCGAGGCCTTCGGCATCCAGAAATCGTTCCTTGTTCTGTTCATGATCATCATCGGCGGGCTGGGCAGCATCTTTGGCAGCTTCGCCGGGGCCGCGTTTCTTGTGCTGCTGCCTGTCGCGCTCAAGGTGATCGGTGTGGATGTTCTGGGCTGGCCCACCGATCTGGTGGCGCATTTGAACCTGGTGATCGTGGGCGCATTGATCATGTTCTTTCTGATCAAGGAACCTCACGGGCTTGCCCAGCTTTGGCGGCTCGCGAAAGAGAAGTTACGGCTTTGGCCGTTCCCCTATTAGATGGGTGAAATCACCCATCCTACGACCGGGTCAACCGGCACTTAATCGGACAAACCTATGGGAGGAAAAAACCGATGAAGA
Organism: uncultured Paracoccaceae bacterium; assembly: GCA_947503965.1. Lineage (GTDB taxonomy): Bacteria > Pseudomonadota > Alphaproteobacteria > Rhodobacterales > Rhodobacteraceae > Yoonia. The sequence continues at coordinate 29,676 of CANNFU010000009.1, read as the reverse complement.
TGAAGACACTGGCCGCAATGGCCCTGGGCGCGACAATGGCTGCCGCCCCAGCGATGGCAGAGCTTGTCATCCCTGATCTGAGCTACCGCACCGGCCCTTATGCGGCGGGCGGCGCACCGTTTTCGGACGGGTATCAGGACTATTTCGCCCTGCTGAACGCCCGTGACGGTGGCATCGGCGGCGAACCTGTGCGCATCGTTGAATGCGAAACAGGCTATAACACCGAAAAAGGTGTGGAATGCTATGAAAGTACCAAGGGCGAAGGCGCGTTGATCTATCAACCGTTGTCTACTGGGATCACCTATCAGCTGATCCCAAAGGCAACAGCGGACCAGATCCCGATCCACACAATGGGCTATGGCCGGACATCTGCGGCGAATGGTGAGGTGTTCAACTGGGTGTTCAACTATCCTGCGAACTATTGGGACGCGGCATCCGTTGCCGTGAACTATCTGCTTGAGGAAAATAGTGGCGATCTGAGCGGCAAGAAAATCGCGCTGGTCTATCACAACTCTGCCTATGGCAAGGAGCCGATCCGCACGCTGGAAGCCTTGTCCGAAATGCATGGGTTCGAACTCAGCCAACTGGCTGTGGATCATCCGGGGCAGGAGCAGAAATCGCAGTGGCTGCAGATCCGTCGCGAACGTCCTGATTATGTCCTGATGTGGGGCTGGGGCGTGATGAACCAGGTCGCTGTGCAAGAGGCCGCGAATATCGGTTTCCCGATGGAAAACTTTATCGGCAACTGGTGGGCCGGGGCTGAACATGATGTCACGCCAGCGGGCGAGGCCGCGAACGGGTACAAGTCGCTGAACATGAACCGTGTTGTCGACTATCCTGTTCTGGCTGAAATCCAGTCGCTGGTGCATGACGCCGGGAATGCGGCCGGTGACGGGTCGAACCTTGGTTCTGTGCTCTATGTGCGCGGCATGTATGCTGCCATGCTGGCTGCCGAAGCGATTGCCAAGGCGCAGGAGATCCATGGTGTGTCCGATGTGACCCCGGCGATGGTGCGTGACGGTATGGCCGCGCTCGAAATCACCGAAGCACGGATGGCAGAAATGGGCATGGCCGGGATCGGGCCAGAATTCGCGGTCAGCTGCCAGAATCACGGTGGTTCCGGGCAGGGCCTTGTGCAGCAGTGGAACGCCTCTGCCGGTGTGTGGGAGCCGCTGACAGACTTCATCTCGCCCGACAAAAGCGTGATCGAGCCACTGATCGCCGAGGATTCGGCGGCGTTTGCCAGCGAAAACAACATCACACCTGGTTGCCTATAAGCGACCCACACAGGCGGCCCATTGGGGCCGCCTGACGCCAACCCGGAGAGACCAGATGCTCGACACCGCCAAGACCGAGACCCTGTTGGAGGTCAACAATATCGAGGTGATCTATAACCACGTGATCCTCGTGCTGAAGGGGGTATCACTGAAGGTTCCCAAAGGTGGGATTACGGCGCTTTTGGGCGGCAACGGGGCGGGCAAGACGACGACACTGAAAGCGATCTCGAACCTTTTGCATTCCGAAAGGGGTGAGGTGACGAAGGGGTCGATCAGCTATCGCGGTGAACGGGTCCAGAACCAATCACCCGAAGCGCTGGTGAAGAAGGGCGTCATTCAGGTCATGGAAGGGCGGCATTGTTTCGAACATCTGACGGTCGAGGAGAACCTGCTGACTGGTGCCTATACCCGCCGCGACGGGGGCGCGGCGATCAGTACTGATCTTGATCTGGTCTACACCTATTTCCCGCGGCTGAAGGAACGGCGGAAAAGCCAGGCGGGCTATACCTCTGGCGGGGAACAGCAGATGTGTGCCATCGGACGCGCGCTGATGTCACGGCCCGAGACGATCCTGCTGGACGAACCCTCCATGGGCCTTGCCCCGCAATTGGTGGAAGAGATTTTCACCATCGTGAAGAACCTGAATGAGAAAGAAGGTGTATCCTTCCTCCTTGCCGAACAGAACACCAACGTGGCACTTCGTTTCGCGCATCAGGGCTACATCCTGGAAAGTGGACGTGTCGTAATGGAAGGCCCCGCCGCCGAATTACGCGAAAACCCTGATGTGAAGGAGTTCTACCTCGGCATGTCCGACGAGGGGCGCAAGAGCTTCCGCGATGTGCGGAGCTATCGGCGCAGGAAACGTTGGCTGGCTTGAATGCGGCAACCTCAACCAACGAATTCTTAATGGGATGGACATGCGCGAAATGCGACGGCCCGCATCAAATCCTCTTGACCAAAAAGCAGGCTCGATTTTTCGGCGAACTGGATCCATAATCGGTATGCCCCAACTTCGGCTCGAACGAGGAAAGCTCTGCGAGCAGATCACTTTCAGGCAACCCGAAGCTCGTGTGGCAACTTTATCGAAACGTCGCCCCCGAGGTTCATTGAGTTACTTGAACCAAGCCAATTGTTGCCAGCGCCTCAAAAAACTGAAGAGAGCTGCGCCGCGCGTCGTTCAACCTGATCATCGGATAATGGAGAGCCACCGCCGTTCCCTTCAAACGCCTCAGCATCACCGTACTGGGGCTTTCTCATTTGGCCGATACAAGGATTAGGATTCGTTGGAACTGTCCCGCTTCGCATGAAATTCAGGAATGGTGGGGCGGCTTTCATCCGTAAGTTATCATAAAATAATATCGGATAAATGGTGCCAGGAGAGGACTCAAAATCCTATATATAAAGAATTGATTTATATAAAGTTTTACAAATGAGATAATCCTCGATACCCATTCTGATACCCAGGCACAAATCGCATTCAGAGGTTCGAGTCCCGTCCCTCGTTTGCCCCACATTTCCGAACACCATTGATGCCCCACAATCAGCACATCCGGGATTGCCAGAATTGCGCTCAAGTGCTTACGCTAACGGTCTCTCGGGAGATTTGTCAAACCTGGGGGCATCGCGATGCTCTCCAATCATGGAGAACATCGTGATGAGGATACTTTCAAAACGTCAGGTGAAGGAGCTTGTTCTGTACTCACCCCAACACATCGCTCGGCTGGAGAAGGCAGGCCAATTCCCTAAGCGGGTACCGCTGGGCCCGAACCGGGTGGGCTGGGTTGAACGTGAAGTGCTGGATTGGCTCGAAGAGCGCTTGGCGCAACGAGAAGAACCAAACCGACACTCCTGATTTCAGGAGCTGGGTGGCCGGGGTTGCAAACCTGGTCACCCTTCACCGCAGCGGGAAGCCGATCTTCGGGGCTACGGCAATGCGAAAAATCGAAACCTGAAAAGCAGTCAATCACCACTGGTGCGATCAGGACAATGATACGATGATGCGCGTCATACGCGGCAGCTCGCAGAACGTGAACTTTGCAAACTTCGCGCGGAGGCGCAGATTTCGCTTGCCTTTAATATTTTCGACATCATATGATGTTGAAAATATTAAAGGGGCTGAGCATTGCCGACATTCAACACCGCCGTATTGTCCACGCTGGCAGGCGTAGAACACCGCCTCGAGGACTTTGGCTTCACACGCCAACAGATCATGGCTATCGGACAAACAGCCCGCGCCTACGCTGACGACGCTAGCCCTTCCATGCCGCTGAATGCGGCTGGCATGTTGTCCTATATTCACGGCGTTGGCGAACTTCGCCAACAGCTTGTTGGGTCCGACTACGTTCCCGATCGAGCCTGTGGTGTCGAATCCGTGTTGCGCAGGGATCGTAGCGTGCGGATTGCGTTCCAAAATGTTGACAAGAGCTGCGCGGACATGCCGCCGCTGCCCCGGTCTGAAAAGGGTAGCGGTGCTGCTGCGCTATCGTCTCCCACTCTCTTTGAACATGCTGGCGTTGAACCCGGTCCCCTGACCGGGGTGCATGACGGTGTGCGGACATACTATGTGATGGTCGGTCTTGACGGCAGCGTTGAGCTTTCCTGCCCCGTTATCGAGAAGGGCAAGTACGTCGATTGGATCGAGCGCATCTACATCTACTCGCCCGACGGCGACTGGGAGGCAGCGTCGGATACCGATACCGGCCCCGTTGAAGATTTCGAAGTCCACGTTTCGTTCAAAGACTAATGTTCAACGCAGACCGTCTCAAAACAGCCCGCGAAAGGCGGATGCTGACTTCGAAGGGACTCGCAGAGCGCGTAGGCGTGTCTGCGGTCACTCTCTCGAAGTATGAAAACGGGCATCCGCCCGATGAAACGACGGCAAAGCGCCTTGCTTTGGCGCTTTCCTACCCCCTAGATTTCTTTTACAGGGACGCACCAGAGCGCATTGATACCGATGCGGTGAGTTTCCGCAGTCTGGCTCGGATGAAGGCGAAAGAACGCCGCGCGGCGGAAGCGGCAGGATCGTTGGGAATCGAGCTTTACGAATGGATTGATTCCCGCTTCAATCTGCCCGCCGCTGACCTTATCGACCTGAGCAAAGAGCGCCGCCGCCCGTTTGTCGCGGCGCGCCTTTTGCGCCAGCATTGGGGGCTTGGGGACCGGCCAATTGGCAATGTACTCAAGCTGATCGAGTCCAAGGGTATTCGCGTCCTGTCTCTATCGGAAGCGACCAAGAACGTTGATGCATACTCTTTTTGGCGCGGGGAACATCCTTACGTTTTCCTAAACCAAGAGAAGACGGCGGAACGGTCCATCTTCGACACGGCGCATGAGCTTGGACACCTCGTCTTGCATCATCATGCGGACTCGAAGACTGATAAGGAAGCAGAGACGCAGGCCGACAGGTTCGCATCGGCGTTCCTAATGCCCGAAAGCGATGTGATGAATTATGCGCACCTCTTCACGGCGGGGCAGATCATCGCGGCAAAGAAACGGTGGAAGGTGTCCGCCATGGCTTTGGCTTACAGGCTCAACTCATTGGGTTACATCAGTGAATGGAACTATCGTTCGTTGCTGATTGAGCTTGGGAAGCGGGGTTATCGCAGTGGCGAACCAGAGGGAATCGGGCGTGAGGTTTCGACCGTGCTAGCTAAGGTTTTGGCCGCTCTTTGGTCCAAGGGTATGACGAAAGAAGACATTGCTAAAGAACTTGGGATTCCGTTGGAAGAAATAGAAGCACTGATCTTCCGATTGTCACCAGAACCTGAGGCCGTATTTGATCAACGCAGACCGGCGCTGCGACTAGTCAAATAGGCCCGTCGCGATGCACACAATAGTTCTGAAGGATGAGCGATTTGGCCACCCAGTTTTCGATCTTTGCCGACATTCGATACCGAGGAGCAAACTCGGGTGCGCAGCACGGCCAAAGTAGTTTACGCTCCACTGCAAGTTGGCTCGGGCGCCGATCTCCACTTATGTTTCAGCGTCGCGAGGCGCGGGTTGCCTTCAAATCACTCTTGTATAGCCAATAGGATACAAACACTGCTAGGCTTATATAGCCGAAGCAAGGCCTGGAGATTGACCTGATTGCCGCTGCTTGGACGAGAATTCTTGTAACTGGGGCGAGTTCCAGATGAGATCAAACCTTTTTCTATCCTTCTACGGCGATGGCCCGTATTGGAGCGACTTCCTGCATCTGTTGGCATATCCACCTAACACCAACTACGTTTGGCCATTCCGATATCCAAGCAACCTACTACACCCGGAACTTGAATCGATTGTTGTAGACCCACAACAGGCAAAGTCGCTCGTGGGCACTACAGCTGTAGTGGGTACGCGGTTCCAAAATGAACAGAACAAGGACCAATTCATACCAATCCGAAAAGTGACTATTCGCGAAGTTGAACTGGCGGCAGGTGTTTGCCAGTTTCATTTCTTCTTAGGGCCACATTATGATTTCAGAGCATTTGATGACCTTTCTGGAGCCTCAATTAGCGTCAACGTTTCCAATGAGTTTCTCGCGTTTTTTGATGATCGCATCGTAGAACAAGATCGCGAGTGCCCTTCAAGTTATGAAGGCGACAACTGGAACAAATTCTCACTCCTAGTGGCGTCCAACCAGTTTGTAACAGAAAGTGCGAGAGAAGGCCTTTGGGTTAACGTCGCGCCAAAGTCTAAGAATGCGCGATTTGGAATACAGAAATCTGGGGACGCGTTTTGGTGGTGGAGGCGTAGACACGCTAACCGCAGCCTTTACTTGCTGCCAGGTGAGACACTCGAGATTGACTATGCCCACCATATTCCATCCTTAAAGGGTCAGAACATGACACTGGGTGAAATAGACATTGAACTCTCAGTCGACTCTGATGACTTCGAAATCAGCGCCGTCGGTGCGCGTCCGATCGGGAACTATGGGGTGCAAAGGTTCTCTTTAGCCGCGTTGCGACCTACGCAGATTACCCACAAGATCTCTATTCAGTTCGCAAACAAGAAACTCCCGTCTCAAGATGAGAACTACGAAATCTATACATCAAGTTTCGAGCTTCCAGTCTACGTGCGGTGGTCTTTTCTTCATTGGCTCAGAAGTTCAGCCTTTCCTGTGCTGGCTTTATTCTTTTCTCTTTTAGTTCTTGGAGTGGCGGGAATTCTCGAAGAGAGCCTCCCAAAGATAATCGATGGTACGCTTGCGTTATCTGACTTTTCTGAAAACTGGATAGTCATCGCCGCCGTAGTATTGGCGTCCGCGTCCGCTACGTTTGCGATTCCGTATTTTAAGGAAATGAGAAAATAGCTCCTTCAATCGCTTTGCCCAAGAGAATTACAGAATACTATGGTCGCGAGGTCCAAGCGCTGAGTCAATTAGACAACGATGCTGCACAGCAAGAAGCATTTAAGCACTGGCGACGAGAGGGCTTTCCATACCCGGAGTTTAGCGAGTCGATCGCAGCACGAGAACTGGATAGGCTCAAAGCAATAGGTGCGAGTGAGTTTGAACGCGCTTTGCTTTGTCCCTCCAGTGTTGGTTTGCGCACCGCAAATAGCCTTCAACCCGCATTGTGGAATGTTAGGGTCAGAGGGCGATCACCCTTAGAGTGTTTCCATCACGACGCAAGTCTGCGAGCCATAATTGAACGTTGCGTCCGACTAAGACCTGACAGACGCTGCTGGAGCGCAAATGAAATTCGTACATTTTGTGGGCTTTACAATAGATCTAGAGCCTCGAACTTTCGACCAACGGTGGCGAAGGCGATATACGAAAAATACAGTGAACGAAATAGTCCGGTATTGGACTTCTCGTCGGGGTTTGGAGGGCGAGCCTTTGCTGCGTTCGCGGCCGATCGTTGCTATCATGCAATTGACCCCGAGTCGCAGCATATTGAAGGAATTGTAAAGCTCAATAGTGTCACAGGGGGTAGGCTAGAGTCGAGGATTGGGTGTGCTGAGGATGAAATGCCATCATTTCCGTCTGGGAGCTTTGAACTTATTTTCACAAGTCCTCCTTATTTCAAACTTGAAAAGTACTCTAATAACCCAAAGCAAAGCTACATTCGTTATCCCAGCCTTGATAACTGGCTTGACGGCTTTTTGGCACCGGTATTGGTGGAGGGATATAGGTTGCTCACAAGAGGGGGGTATTTTGTCATTAATATAGCAAATACCGGTCGCTATCCGTTAGCTGACTATTTTCTGGAAATGGCACGAAAAGTTTTTAGAAATCATATTCAAACTCATGAAATGATGCTTCAAAGCAATCCTTCTTATATAGCTAGATACGGTGTCTCCAAGAGATCGGAGCCAATTTTCGTCTTCAAGAAGTAAGGCCATGTACACTGAAAACACTCCAATAGAAACGTATGATGTTTGTAACACTAAGGTATTTGTTAAGAGGGATGACCTCTATTCAGGGCCTCCAGCGCCGCCACTTGGAAAGCTGCGCGGTCTTCGAATGATGTTTCCTTACCTAAGAGAACAAGGGTGCTTTCGGATTGGGTGCTTCGAGCCCCATAGATCGAGAGTTGGGCACGCAGTGGCTGCGGCTTGTGCACACGAAGGTGACTTTGAGTGTTCTGTTGTTTACCCGCAGTTTGGCAACGCAAAAATGCGTGCCAGCGTCTTGCAGGCGCAGAGACTTGGCGCTCAAATCATTCCTGTTCGCGGGAATCACACGCCCATCAATCACAATCAAGCAAAAAAGATCATTTCGGAGATCGGCGGTTGGATGATTCCATTCGGATTCGAATTTCCTTTGGCCATTCAAGCAGTTGAATATGAAGCACGCCGAATTCCAGACGATATGCTGAGCGGCGCTGTCGTAATTGTACCTTGTGGTTCCGGAGTAACACTCGCGGGTATTGCAAGAGGTGTCCTCGAAAAGGTTGATACTATCATTGGTGTATCCATAGGACGGTCTGCCAAGCAAATACAAACTTGCCTTGCTAACGCGGACATTGCCGTGGATTCGATGATTCGAATAATCGAACCGAATTACAAATATGGACAACCTGCCACCGATTATTGCCCATTTCCATGCGACGAATTTTACGACTTAAAGGCTTGGGAGTTTCTAAAAGATAATGCGGATTCATTCCGCACCAAGAAAGTAATATTTTGGAATGTCGGTGGCAATCAGGATGTCAGTAGCGATCGGTAATAATAGTTCGCCCCGTAGTTCTAAAACGCAGTGGATGGCAACCGGCGGTGACCTTCGATCCGCATTGTCTGGGCAAGGCAACCAGTCGCCTTCCTTTGCGTTTTCAGTTAAACTTATGAACGCCCGCTTTGCAAAAACTGCGATGCAGCGAACCGTAACCGACTTGATGTCCGTTTGAGGTCCTCCTGATCAGCTTGCGACATATTTGGCCGAAGGGTTTGAAATTGAGAACGGCGCTCCCTAACTGCTTTTTATGAACTATGCATATCCAATCAATTTAGAGGGTCACGACGAGTGGATGGAAAGCGGCTACGAGCTCAGGCTTTCCGGTGGTCGGGTTGTGACACGCGATGGAGAGATCATCGGAACGTGGCGCGTCGTCGACTACGACCCTGAGAATGATGAAAGCACCGGACGCTATGAGTTCGTCCCCGAAGGGCAGACCGACGTTGCGGTCTCGGAAGGGTTTCAGTGTCTCGATTACCGAGTAAGCAGAGGGTTGGCTCTCTCAAACTTCAGCCGAAGTATCCGCGAATGGCATGATGCACAGAGCACCTGAATTTCAAGTGCGCCCTGGGCTTGGTAGGGACGAGTACGGTTGTGGTCGGCACTTTAACGTTTGAAACCCACACTCGTGCTCGGTTTTAGATCACCCGCATACCCCCCAAGCCACACAACCACCCTCCTATCCCACCATCCGGATTTCCCGATAAATCAGTGGTACGACCTGCGGGATTGCCTCCGATGCAGCCTCAAGCGCTTGATCAATCTCTTCCTGCGCCAATCCAAAGAGCGAGTTACCGTCATCGTCAAACATGTGAACCAGGATCGGTAGCATGAGCTTTGCGCCAACAGTTGACTGTCCAAACTCATCCCACAGGCTGGCATTGAGCTTCACAGCCCCCACGAAACCTTCGCACCAATCCATGGCGATGGCGTGACCTTCCGGCGCTTGCCAGAACACGGGTTCGATCAATCCTGGTTCCGCGGATAGGGATGCTTTGATTTCGTCCAGGCGCTGTTCGACCAGATCCATAATACGAGTGGGCACTGTTGCACCCGGACCGAATGCAACATCTGGCCAGTTCGCAACGGTGGCTGGCGTGCAGACCACGCCAGTCAGGAAACCATCAAGATCAGACAGCATCAGACAATCAGGCGGACTATTGTCTGATTGCAGATATGCATCAAGTTCCTGCAGGAGATCGGGCATTTTGCATTCCGATGATGGGCAAGGCTGTCAGTTCCGGTGACTTTTGAGTGACGGTAACGCGGAACCTAAATGGCCACAGGTCACAGATAACTGCCACGGTCTCACTGCGATATTCATCAGCCGTCAGACCGCCAGATCCTCCGGGGATTTACCCGCTTCCATTGCCGCTAAAAACCAATCGGGCCGCCGCCCTTTGCCAGTCCAAGTCTGGGTCTTGTCTTCGGGATTGGCATACTTGGGAACACCAGTGTTCTTTTTCTTCTTAGTTGTCTTTCTCGTTGGCTTGTCGACCGGGCCATCACCAGGCGCAATCTCAGCGAGGGAAAATCCATGTGCTTTGGCTGCCTTCTGGGCCGCAGCGAGGGCCTCCTTCATTTCCTTTTTGGTGACACGCGCGAGTGCTTTGTCGATATCGGCGCTGAGCTTCTTGAGTGCCTTCCGGTTCATGGATTTGAGATCGGGCTTCATTTGATCATCCTTGTTATCTTTGATCACGGGACATCATAGGCATCGGTATCAAGAACACCACTGGTGACGATGCTTTCTGCCTATATCAAGCGTATTGTTGCGGTGTCAGAAAGAACTCCGGTTACCACAAGTCTCGTTTTGTGTTCGTCGCCAATGGCGCTTTTGTGCCTTGTGTGCGCTAGATGCCACTGAAATACCGTATCTCCATAAAGCCAAATCCGCGATCCCGAGACATAGCTGATCTTAGTTGCGCATAATTCCGCAATATGCGCGTCCATTCTGGATGACTTCATACACTTTTAGCGATTGAAATCGCCCAAGAGCAGAACAACCCCCGCCACAATCTTTCTTGACCCACCCCCACCAAGAAGGCTTTGATGAGCCCACTATTGTTTTGTTTTCATATGGGGTAATGATGGACATTCTTTTCAAACGCGAGCAGAGCAATGCAGCTTCTGGTGGTGCGAACTTTAAACTCTGGGGCAAGATCGAACTGGATGACGACGAAAAGGCCATCGTCAAGAAATACAAATTTTCGGATGCGATATTGATCTTCGTGGATCAGCCGGGTTTGGTCCGCAAGTCCTTTGTCACCGGTTTGGTTGGCTTTTCAGCCGGGTTTGCTTTGCTGTCAACGCTTGAGCTTTTGGGAATAACCATCGCCCTCGTCATTGGAATCGTCACGGGATATTTCTATTATCACCAAAAGCGCGAAACTCTCTACGTCAAAGACCTGCTGCATGGTCGCTACTTTGTATGTGACAGCGTCGTTGACCTGGCCCGCAAGGAAGCCTGGCTTGGCACCATCGTCTCCTTTCTGCGACAGGTCATGGAAAGCGCCAAGCATTGGGACGGCACCGAGCGTCATACCGTTGAGCCATTGCCTAAAGAGGAAGCCCGTCAGGTGATCATTAGGGGCATATAGATGCCGGTTCACCTGCCACAGCGGATGCATGCCTTTGTGCATGGATTACTTCGCTCCAGTGATGAGGCCGAGACCCGAGCGTTTTATGGCCGGCTCGAAGTGCTGTTTGAGCGAGCAGGTCTGACTCCAGCAACGGCGCAAGCCGATGTGGCCAGGACAGCCGCAGGACGGGCCGCCAAAGCACTCGGCGTCACATCAGGGCATCCGCAACATAAAATCATTGAACGACTGGCCGTCGAGCTTCTTGGCAGCGAAGGGCACTTCGTCCTGCCGGAGATCGACTGGAGTGAGAAGCGTTCGATCACTGCTTGGTGGGAGTTGCGCGATCAGCTCAATGCCGAACGACCCTTGCTCGAGCACTACGAACAGACGCTTGACCTGATCGTTGACGCGCTGGTTTTTGTGTTTCGACCTCTGTTCGAGGGGTGTCCTGCCTTGCTGGATACTGAGCCGTTGAACGGCGGTATCACAGTCCCAACCAGCTTGCTCCACAGTCATGCCAATTTGCCGAGTGTCGTTGAAGAATGCCTGCAGCTTGGGTTTGCTGACGACATTCGGGAGGTCGGTCTGTTTCCAAAACTGGCGGATCGTCTTGACCGGAACCTTGTGGCAGTGTCCGGCGGCAATCCTGCCGATCCCGGGTCGTTCACTCGGCAACCCAAATTGCCGTCACAGTCTGACGAGAAAGACCCGGCCAAGCTGGTGCACTCATATCTGTCCGGCACACCGCTCTCGGCCATCTTTGATCAGTCAGTGTTGTATACCATTCCGCAGCCAGTGCGTTTTGAGCACCAACACATCGTCGCGGGCAGCGGACACGGCAAAACCCAAACCCTGCAATATCTGATTGCTAGTGACCTAGAGGCTGTCGCCAGCGGCGGACAGAGCGTGGTCGTGCTGGACAGCCAGGGTGACCTCATTCGCAACATTGCGGGCCTGAAGGAATTTGCGCCGGGTGGCCCACTACATGATCGTGTCGTCATTATTGATCCGACCGATGTTGAATACCCGGTCTCCCTCAATCTCTTCGATGTCGGATTAGATCGCCTGCAGGACTATCCGCTGTTGGAACGGGAGCGCCTGACCAACTCGATCCTGGAGCTTTATGATTTTGTCCTGGGCACCTTGCTCGATGCGCAGATGACGCAAAAGCAGAATGTGATCTTCCGCTATGTCACGCGATTGATGCTGCACATCCCCGATGCCACCATCCATACCCTCAGAGAATTGATGGAACCCGGTAGTGAGGTGCGGTTTGCCAGCGATATCGCCAAACTCGAAGGCACCGCTAGGCACTTCTTTGAAACCGAGTTTGCTGGGCGTGAATTTGAGCAGACCAAAAAGCAGGTATTGCGCCGTCTCTGGGGTATTCTGGAGAACCAGACGTTTGAGCGGATGTTCAGCCATCCGCGCTCTAAGCTTGATCTCTTCTCTGAGCTCAATGCAGGAAAGGTGATCCTGATCAATACGGCCAAGGACCTCTTAAAGGAACAAGGCAGCCAGATTTTTGGGCGGTTCTTCATCGCCCTGATCGCGCAAGCCGCGCAGGAGCGGGCGACGCTCAAGGAGCGCGACCGGGTGCCCACCCTGGTCTACATTGATGAGGCCGCGGACTACTTCGACCGCAACATCGGCCTCATTTTGGCGCAGGCCCATCAGTATCTCGGGCAGTTGGAACCCAAGCTGCAGGAAGCTTTTGCAGCCAATACCTCCATCAAGTTTGCCGGTGGCGTCTCAGCCAAGGACGCCCGTGCCTTGGCGCCAATGCTCTATACCGAACCCAGTTTGATCGAACGCCAACCCAAGGCCAGTTTTGCGGTCTATGCCCGCGGTGTCTCATCTAGTGCGGTGCCGCTGTCCTTTCCGCTGGGGTGGCTTGAAACCAAAGATCGGATGGATGCCACTGAACACGGCCAGCTCAAGGCGAAGATGCGAGAGCGTTATGCCATCCACTACACCAAGCTAACGGTGGAAGACGAAGTCGAAAATGCCGAAGAAGAGCAAAACGCCGAGGCCGCCAATGATCAGAGCTACAGCAAAGACGTGTCCCTAAGAGCAGATGAGCAGAAACGGGCTAGTGGTTCAGGTGGCGATCCCAGCACCGATGCGGGCGAGACATGGTGAACGATGCACTGGGGCGGCGCTCCAGTCAGACGCGGCAATCCACCGGCAAGCGGGTGCGCTTGTCAGAGCGCGATCTTTTGTGGCTGCAAAAACTGCATCAGCACGGGCCGCTGCCCACATCCTATCTTCTGGCATACACCGCAGCACTCCGGGCCAGCACCAAACGCCAAAAAGAGCGGCTCGGCGATCTCTTCCATGAAGACAACACATCGCATTGCGGTCCTTATCTGGATCGACCGCCGCAGCAATTTGCGACCCTGAAGGCCGGGTACAATCAATTGGTACATCAGGCGGCACCAGCCGGTCTCAGGGCGCTCAAAGACTCTGATCTTTCGCACGAGACCAGCGGACACCAGGGGCCGTGGGTCCATCGGCACATGGTGGCCTGCATCACCGCTTCGGTAGAACTGACGACACTTGCGCGAGACGACATCAGCTTCATCCCGCAGCATCAAATCTTGGCGCGCGCGCAGACGACGCTGAGCTGTCCATTGAAGATCACAGATCTCAGTTCGGACCAGCTGGTGCGCAAAGACCTCAAACCGGACGCGCTGTTCGGCCTGACATATCACACTGACCAAGGTGACCGGTTCCGCTTTTTTGTCGTTGAGGCCGACCGCAGCACCGAACCGGTGACCTCTCGCAATTGGAACCGAAAGAGCTTTCAGCGGCATCTGACGCAATATGCTGCCTATGTGACAGGCGACGCATACAAGGCTCATCTCAAACTAACCGCACCGCTTCTGGTGCTGAATGTGGTGCCAGACGAACAGCGCCTTGCCTTGATGCAACGACAAACGGAACAGCAAGTTGGGGCCTGCTCCTATCAGCTGTTCCAGACGTTCCCCGCGTTTGCCCCGCCTTGGCGACCACCGGGACCGAACCATGCGCTGCTTGAAGATGCGTGGGCACGGACTGGACATGCAGACTTCGTAATTGGTGAGGCGTAGCTGACGATCGCCTATGCTAGGCTACCAAACTGGGCACCTGCTAGAACGGTCGTGTCCGTTGAATCGGCTGCCCATCAGGCGCGCAGTCTGGTGGATTGGTCAGGCCAAACGCCAGCGGGCCACCGCCGGTGATAATGCAGTTGTATACGCGGCCATTGCGGGCGCGCACGGTGAAATACGTCGCACTTCCAAAGGTGGATCGGCGTTCAGTGACAGTCAGGTTGGCGGGGTTGATACCAAGCACACCGCCCGCTTCCGCCGCGAGGCGTTCGTCGCTGAGTGTCGTGGCGGCGATCTCGGTGGGATCGCAGGCAGCGGTGAAGAGAAACGCGGCAAATAGAATTGGCTTAGTGAACGTCATATGATCCTCGTTACTTGGATAGAGATGTTGGGGGTTGCCGTATTCAACGCTGACCGGGGCGCAAGACATACGATTGGCCATTGACCGACAAGAGATATGCGAGGACCGGCACGTTCTGGTGTTGGGAACTGCCGCAACGGCCAAGTTCAAAGTCAGAAACAAAACCCGCGCCCCATCGCTGCAACAAACCCTCACTTGGCTGCAATTCGGTGTTGAATTGATCAATGTTGCGGGCGCGCAGTGTGTCGGTGGGTAGTTGGCATTCGCTCACAACCAATCCACCTTCAATCCCTTCGACCGGTGTGTAGAAGGCATTCTGGCCAGAGATGTTGGCGATGGCCTGGCTCGTCCCAATAAGCTTGAAGGCAAAGGTGCCCCAATCGTCGCTGTTCGGGGCGGGAGCAAGCATTGGTACACCATAATCCCAGCCCACACAGCGGACGCGGGCATTGGCTTCTTCATCAAGACGCTTGGCCTGGGCGGCGCTATAGGTCGCGAGATCCACAATCGGTGCCAACGTTGGGTTGCTGGCACCCACGCGGCTATTGACGACAATGGTCTCAATATCCGCCAGCCGCAGGGTCGGATAGTCAGGTCCAGAGACTGTATTGGGTAATGCTTGCAACCGAATTGGCGCGGGCATGCTGTTTAGAGCCACGCACCGTGTACTGTATCGCTCACGGGCAAAGGGGGTAAGAACAGCGCGCTTGAAGTCGGCGTCAGCGACGCGTGGCAGCTCCATCAATGTGCCATCCGAGAGCCGCACATAGACTCCCTCCAATTCAGGTAACTCTTGTGCGGCGACAGCGCCGCCAACAAGCGATAAAACAAGGGCCACAATCGCTGTACACTTCATCTAATCTACCTCCCCTCTAAGGTGCCGGATTTGCACCATTATTCCCAATTTTGTACACTGTTGAGAGGCAAGGATATTTTGTGATTGCCAGACAGATTCAGGCTCAATAAGCTCCATCTTTTTGTAGGCAAATCATTGGATTCATTGGTTTAACCAGATGCCCGCACCAGAATTGGGAATAGTGTTGCACCGTCGAAACGACCGTCAACGCCCGTTCTGCAAACCACAGCGCCATGTCTTCCGCCGGTACATCCAATTCAGCCATGCGCCTCTATGATCACGCGGGGCGCAGGCTCTATCTCAATGCTGCAGAGCGAGAGCGGTTTTTGGTAGCCGCCCGCGCCGCGCATCCCGATATTCGCAGCTTTGCGCTCACACTGCTCTACACCGGTTGTCGGATCTCTGAGGCGTTGGAATTGTCAGCAGGCGATGTGCAGCTGGGGGTCGAGATCATAACCTTCCGCACCCTGAAGCGGAGGCGAGATGATGTGTATCGCGAGATACCCATCCCTGAGGAGTTGACAACGACCCTTGCAACAACGATCCACGGTCGCAGTTGGGAAGAGCCGATCTGGCAGCACTGCGACAGATCACTGAACCGCAGCACCGGATATCGTTGGATCAAGGCGCTCATGGCGAAGGCTTGTATCCATGGAGTAAATGCTTCACCCAAGGGTCTACGCCACGGCTTCGGCATTCATGCCCTGCGGTGCCAGGTGCCGCTCAACATGCTGCAGAAATGGATGGGACATGCCGATATGGCCACCACCGCCATCTATGCCAATGCCTGCGGGACGGAGGAACGCGAGATCGCGGAACGGATGTGGTGACTGCATTTGGTTGTATCGGTTTTCAGGCTGGATCTGCCCCCCAACTTAAACCAATTGTGATCGCTTCATACGTGTATGAAACAACTTTTGCGAAATGTATCAATCAAAATTTTTGGAGGAGAAAACATGAACGACGACAAGAAATATGACCTCAAGCGCTGGTACAAATTTGGCAAAACCGGCGGTATCCGGGTATTGCCTTTGGGCGTCAGCTTCTTTGTGACAGCGTCTTTCAGCATCATCTTTGTTCTGATCGGACCTTTTTATCGTGCCGACCATCTTCAGTATAAATGCCGGTGAAGCGTCTTGGCGAGAGGCCTTAGCGCTGGCACCTATCAGCGCGCTCTTTTTCCTTGCATTCCTCATCTCGCTATCATGCACAAAGGCGTTGGTCGACTGGTTCTATGACGGAGCGTCTTAGTGCGCGCGCCTTCGCGCTTCACTAACACTGAGTTCCAAATGAACCAGGGCAGTTCTGATAGGTTTGCTGACCTGCTCCCCTGAAATGTCCTGCGTTTATGGTTAGCCTGTTCTCCAACTGAGGAGACAGACGATGAAGAGAAGCCGTTTCAGCGAAGAACAGATCATAGGCATCCTGAAGGAGCATCAGGCCGGGCTTGGTGCGAAGGAGCTGTGCCGCAAGCATGGGATAAGTGATGCGACGTTCTACGAAGTTTGGCGGCATGAAGGTGTCTGATGCGCGTCGGCTGAAGACGTTGGAAAGCGAGAACGCCAAGCTGAAGAAGATGCTGGCTGAGCAGATGATGGACGTCGCCACACTGAAAGAGATGCTCGGAAAAAACTTCTGAGGCCCGGTTCGAGGAGGAACGCCGTGGACTGGGCGATGAAGACCAAGGGGTATAATCAGAGGCGCGCCTGTGCGTTGGCTGGGATCGATCCGCGTGTCTATCGGCGTAAGTCGGAGCGACCGAAGGACACCGGGCTGCGTACCAGGATGAAGGAGCTGGCGTCCGAACGACGTCGGTTCGGATATCGGCGCCTGCACATCCTGCTCAAGCGGGAAGGCTGGGAAGTGAACTGGAAGAAGCTGTACCGGCTCTACCGCGAAGAAGGGTTAACCGTTCGTAAACGGGGCGGACGCAAGCGCGCAGTTGGCACCAGAACGCCCATGGTAATCCCACAGGGGCCGAACCAGAGGTGGTCCCTCGACTTCATGTCGGACGCGCTGGAAGACGGGCGTCGGTTCAGGGTGCTGAACGTGATTGATGACTTCAGCCGGGAATGTCTGGCCGCCGTGGTGGACACATCCATCGGCGGTGCGCGTGTCGCCCGTGAGCTGGATCGCATTGCAGAGCTGCGCGGTTATGGGCCCGCCTATCGCCGTGAGAATGCCGGACATCTGAACCTGCCACAACTGAAGGTGATGTCTGCCATCGAGACCTGCCGCACCGCTGCGCTCGGCGGGCATGTCGCGGTCTGCACGAGGTGTGGTCACGAGCACATTGCCTACAACTCGTGCCGCAATCGACACTGCCCAAAGTGCCAGGGGGCCGCGTCGCGGGACTGGATGGCGGCGCGCATCGAAGACCTGCTGCCGGTCGAATACTTCCACGTCGTCTTCACTCTCCCGGCCGAGGTCGCGCAGATCGCCTATTGGAACAAGGCGGCGGTCTATGGCCTGCTGTTTAAGGTGTCGGCTGAGACGCTGCTGACCATCGCCGTCGATCCGAAGCATCTCGGCGCGCGGATCGGCATGACATCGGTGCTGCACACATGGGGCTCGGCAATAGAAAACGGTCATTGGTTTGGCCCGCGACACGGCGCCAGCGTCGAACTCACAAGTCGCGGGAAAGAGCGAGCCGTCGCGAACACTACCCGATGAACCGATACTCGAAATTGACTATGATGAGCTATAGCAATTGGACCAAGCTTGAGCTTCTACCGAAACACTTGAAGTGCAAAGTTTATTACTATCGCCATCGTCGAGGTGATCTTTTGAAGATCGCGTCGTAGGAGCGATCAGACCGAACAGCTACAATGGTTGTGCCCATCCGAACACCGAGATTCCACTAGACTTGTATGATAGACACAGGAAAACTTGCCCATAAGCAGAAGATAAATGAAGCGAGGGGGACGGCAGATAGAATTTGTGTTAATTCTCTGTCCCCCGAGCGTTCGAAACTCTCTTATTAATCGAGGGACAGAAGGTGTGCGGATTACTTCACTTGTTCCCTCCGCCAACGGTCTTCACCTGAACGTTTGCTCGCATGTTAGCCTGGACGTTTGCGACGACGTTTGTGGTTGTTGTGACAAAAACGTTCACGAGGCCCTGGAGGCTACGTAATGTTGCGGTTTGCGAACTCGAAACACTTTTTGTCATGGCGTCCTTAATCAGCGAGTTGGCATTATTCTGGAACTCCCGAAGTGCCTCTTGGTTCTGTACGCTGCTTGCGCTCCCCGAAAGCGTATCTATCAGCGTAGTTAAGTTATTCACAAAATCCGTAAGCTCCGCTACTGCGGCAGTCAATTGCTCTACTTGGATGCGCAGACCTGTTATCTCCGCGTTTATGCTGGTGGCAATGACTCCGACTGCATTTGCGATGGTACGCGCATCCACAAACTGTGAGGGGTCAAAGGCCTCAAAGTGCTCAGGGAGCGCCTCTTGAAGCTCCCTGTAGACGGCGCTTGCGCCGGCGGCGGCAGCACTTGCATCAGCCAGAGAATTACTAGTGCGATATGCGATCGTGTAGCCGCTCGCGTACTGTGCCATCGAGGGCGAAGTTGGCGAACTCTTCGCTAGAGAAGACGGATCACTGGTGTCAATTGTACGATTAAGCAAATCGAAAATTGTACGATCTGTTTCGGTCCGAAACTCGTCGCGTGCTTGGTCAGTGCTCAAGTGATCGGTTGAATTTATAAACCGCAGTCGGGTTGTCACCAGGGCGGCCCCCATGCCAGCAAACGTCCACGGGGATGTGACTTCAGGTATCAACACTACATCGCGCAACTGTAGGTTTCGCAGCTCTTCATTGTCTGTTGAAGCCTCTGCCAGAAAGCGTTGAACGTGCCTGAAAACGTTTGGGCAACATGAGATGGCAGCCTCTTCATGTGCCATGGTAGACATGGGTGGTTTAACTAAGCTAGGAGGTTTCCCTATGTATTCACGAGAATAAGCCTCAGCATAAATATAGTTTTGTTTCTGTAGATCGGAGAGTGTTTTTTGGTCGACGGATCGTGAGTATTCCATGGGCAAGAATGGCGTCCGGAAGTTTACGAGTTGTCGAGCGCCAGAGCTGGGGTCTTCAAGCACGCAAGCATTGAGAATTCTTGTGCCGGTTCGGAAGCAAGCATGATCAAGACTGAAGTCCCAAAAACGGTCCCCACCAAATGCTTCGAGTAGGCTACTTGCTTCGCTATATCGAAATAGCGCTTGATCGGCGTTCTCCACAAGCCGCCTTGTGCCGGAAGAATCAGCGTTTACCTCTTCAACACTTTCGACCTTTGTGTCTCTTATTATTTGCCTCGCCTCGAGGAGTGCAAAATAGGCGAACGCAGCGAGTTGTCCCTTTTTCATTCCGACAGGAACCGCGCTTTGCAAAGCTTGTTGGTGAACGAAACCACGTTCAACGCCGCCAGCATCAGTAAACTTATCGATGTATAGGTTGCCATCGTCTGCATACTCGACAAGACGGTCGGTCCGGACCGCATTTACGTCGTTCATGAAGAATTCGTTTTCCAAGGAAAAGAGGCCATTGACGCGATCTTGTAACACGGTGCTTAGATCGACGTTGACTTCTTCATCGGTAAGGCCGTTTGAAGTGGTCGTAAGAAATTCGGCGCGCAAGTTGCTCAGATCACCTTTCTCACGTCCAAAACTTGCGGCAGTCAGCATGCTCGTCTTTAAGTCTTCCGTCACCAAGTCCTCTAGAGCGCGAGTTGTCCGCTGGGGCGCTGTCAATCGGGCATCAGTGGAGGCTACGGAGAAGGGGGTTATGCTACTTTTCTCACTCATAGCAGTTCGAGCAGCATCGATTGCAATGAAGCGGGAAGAGTTCCGCTTTATGTTTTGTTCGAAGAAGAGCCTGTGTGTCTTGAGCCTCCTTAGAACGCTAGATTCCCGAGTCTCTGCCGGTGTTTTTGATGCATTGATCAAAAGGTCCCGATAGTGATCCGGTGCCTTTGAACGATATTCGCTGAGGAAAGTAAGTGTTGAGAAATAACCTATTGCAAACCCACCAGAAATACCAAGTCTTGCTGTAAGCTGCCCGTCGGCACTTAACCAATAGTCGGCATTGGGGTCGGGTAGGCCTTCATCGTTTGTCAGGAACTGAGATATCGATCGGAACCAGAACTGGTCCTCACTCATCTTGTTTAGATAATCGCCGCCCGGGACACTGGCTTCAGCGCGGCTGCCAAAAAATAGACCTAATGGCGATCCCATGGTAATAGCGCCTGCAGCGGCGATCTTACCTAGTTGTCTTCTAGTTATAGGCATTTTCTCTACCTTTCATCACAGCGATTAGAGTATTGTTGACGGTTAATTTGCGTGTTGCGTGGCGTGCATTCCGAATACGTAGAACAATGGCACCGCTAGGACGCAGATCATGGTACATGGGTTGAGCGCAGGACCTGTTCGGAGCCTGTCCTCAACCCTGCATTCACTCGTCCAAAGAGGTGACTTTCCTTATTTCAGCTTGAGTCAGCGGCGTTGCAATTGAGCCGAGTTGATCATCCAGGGACATAGACTTAATCATTTCGGGGGACTCAACGCCAAGAATTGCCAACTCTTCGGATGTCAAGTCACTGAATGCAAAGAAGCGTACGTCTTGGCCAACCAACGTCCAGCACTTCTTCACTCCGTCAACACCGAGGCAACCTTCCAGGACAATTCGCGCACCCCCGTCAATAGCCTCAACACAAAGACGAATTCGAGCAATGCCCCACTCAATCACTGTGTAGCAAGCGTTTGCGAGATTGTATCGCCACCTCCCGCCCTGAGCCTCGACCTCGACAAAGATCGATCCGGTCTCTCGGATCAATCGCACGCAGGCCTTGATCGTAACGCACTTCTTACCGACAAACGGGATTTTAATACAGATTTCCTCGTTAACACATTCTTCCCAGATCACTGCTAATACAGAAACTTCACTCGCCATCTTCAGTCTCCTTTGATTGTTTGGCGAGACAAGTGAAGTTGCCAGACGTCATGTAAACGTCATTTCAACGTAATATCCGAGAAATTCTTATCTATCCATTTGAAATTTATTTGTTTTCTGATGGCTAACCAACATGCAGCTTAACAACCGAGTATTCTTCTGATTGTGAAAGGTCCAAGGCGCGAACCCGGTTCGATACTAGTTCGGTTGCGAATTGAAGTAGGCAACTATGATCAACCGGCTCGAGATCATCGACTGTCTCCAACTTCGTCAGATTCGAAGGCCAAACCTCGGGTGCAGTCGCCCCGCGGTAAACCTTTAACCAGTGTAGGTCCTCACCGGCAAACTTCGCCGGTTCAACAAACTTCGCTTCAAACAATGCAAAGTTGATCCAATGGAACGCCGCTTCCTTTAACGCGTGCTTTGCCAACTCTTGTACAATAGAACCTGCAGCGGAACCATACGTGGGCCGCGAACCGTCGAAGTCAGAAACACGACAATGAATCACATAGCAATTTGGAGACATGTCGTAGACAACAAAATCCGCCACTCGGAGGTGATCATGCAGCCACGACAGACTTTTCGTATCGTCGACCGCATCCGTCGGAAGTTCTCTGACCTGCCCAATCCCTGTAGTCTTGGAGATTACTCGCTTCTCGATCAGTTCGAGAGCCGCCATCACAGTGGCTGAGTCTCGGTCCTCACGTGCAGCGCTCCCAAAACTTCTGACCGCATTCGGTGAGTCTGGGTGACCCAGGCAAACTAGCTCAGCAGGCACCGCATGACTCCGGCCGAGGCTATCCCAAAAGGGCACAAATTCGTTCTGGGTGTGAACGCCATGCTGCATCGAGTATCTTTCTACCGCTTCACCCATAGCCTTGATGGCCGCAACTGATGCGTCTTCCGAATATCCTGTCGCAATCCGCCTTTTCCCCCCGACTGGAGGCAAACATCCTTTCGGCAGTTCAACGGCACAAACCGCTGAATGAAAGGGTGCGCCCTCGATCATTAGCGGAAACTGAGGGGCGGAAATGATTCTCTGCGCAACAGCACCTGAAAAAACATTGCTAACGTCGAACATAACAAAGTAGCCTTAGGTCCAGTAAATTTGGAGCATATAATCATGGCAAGACTATCATTGAAATCTGGTATTTCGATCAGGAACGTAGGTAAGCTCCTGTTTTTCTTGGGACGTCACCTTAAGGAGCTGAAGAAGAGTTCACGGGGAGAGGCTGAAGCGGACATTGATGCGCTCCAACTCGCAATCGAAAAGCTTGTCACTTCCTATCTTTTTGACGGCGGTCCTACCGTGGACAAAATTGACGCCTCACATGCAAACCAAGCTCTCTCAACACTTTCTGGGACAGTCGTAAGGTTTCACTATGATCAAAAGATAGACAATGTGAGTCTGGTGAACGTTGTCGTGCCGGAGATCAAGGGTCCCAAAATTGACCAGCTTTATACGGATCTGGTGGAACGATACGGCAGCAGATTAGAGAAGCTAATCGAAGAAAAACAGAGTTTAACCTCTGATCAATACGAGGATGAATTCGATCTAGATGACTACGCGTTCGAAAGCCTCGGTTCAATAGTCATTCTATCATGCCACGGTTAGTCACTTAGCTCGAAGACTAGAGTATGAAAAGTACACTTCATTTAGTTGGTGTATTCCGCCTGAAGTCTCCCGAGGGCAAAATCGTCAAGATACCCAGTCGCAAAGCCATGGCCATCTTGGCTATTGTTGCCCTTTCGCCAGATCAGGTTCGCACCAGAGTTTGGGTGCAAGACAAGCTTTGGAGTCGGAGCGGTCCTAAACAAGGCGCTGCAAGCTTGCGACAGGAGCTGAGTATTTTGAGGAGAATTCAAAACGAAGAAAATATCTCCGTAATTAAAACGGATCGTGAGTTCATTTATATCGACCGTGATGGTGTCTCAGTGGACGCCACCGAAATTGGAATTGATAATGGCGAAAGCGACCTCCTTGAAGGGTTCAACGTAAACGACGACGAATTTGAAGACTGGCTCAGGCTGGAGCGTAGCCGACGAAGAGAACGAATTGCAATAAGCGAAAGCAACCTGCGGGCGGCTGAAAGCGGCGGCAGAAACTACGACTCGTCAGCGTTCAAAAAACCTAGCCTACTGGTGGAAGCCATAAGGCCACTAGACTCATCAAGTCGCTGCCGCGATTTCGCAGGCGAACTCTATGATGAGATACTCATCGCGTTTGGCGCCCTATCGAATGATCTTCATATCTATGAGTCCGGAGAAATTATGAGCAAAGCCGGAGCCTCAAGGATGGTCTGCTCCCTAAGGGGCGAACACTGTCTTGTTCTCAACGCCCGAATAATTCGAGAACCAGATAGAAAGACAATATGGTCGAAGCGGTTGCAGCAGGAAGAAGGCAGTGACTACGATAGTCAATTGAGCTTTTGTCGTAGACTAATGGAAGGCGCACAGACGGCTCTGTCCGATGGACATATGTCGATAATTTGGAGTAGGCACCCCACAAGCCACGATGCCTGGGACATGTACCAGAGAGGGCGAAGTGCTGAAGCAGTTGGGTTGAAAGAGCAACATCGACTAGCTCGAGAGTTCTATGCACAATCCTTAGAAATCGACCCAGAATTCCTTCCCGCTAGAGTCGTGCAAGCGTTTGTTATTGTAGATGAAATCAGGTTGGGTTGGAGCATTGATCCGAAATCGGATTTGAAATATGTTATACAGGAGCATTCAAAACTAAAAACCGATGCTCCGCGGGAGCCATATGTGCATATTTTAGGCGCGTATTTAGATAGTATTCAGGGAGACTTCGAGAAGGCCTGCCAGACCATGGATAATGTCATGAGCGAGGTTCCAGAAAGTCCGGAATTATTATCGTATCAGGCTCTTCTGCTGGAGGCGAATGATCAATTTTCTAGAGCGATCTCGTTATATCGCAAGGCGCTTTCAACAACGGCATTTCCGCCAAACTGGATAAGATCGAATCTCGGAATTGCCCTGTTGCTTTGCGAGAAGTACTCTGAAGCGAAAGAGACTCTAAATGAGGCGCTCCAGGGAAATCCACGAAGTGTAAGAGCTCTCATTGGCCTGACCGCGCTGGAAGTAGCTCTGCGAAATGAGAGTGTAGCAAGAGACACTGCAAGGAAGGTACTTTCCCTTCAACCCGACTTCGACAGCAAAAAGTGGCGAATACCTAGCCACTTTAGGAACGGTCGAAAGATCAGAGAGGTATCAAAGCTTTTAGCTTTTGCTGGACTTTAACCGCTTTCGTTGGACATTTAGACGGGCCAGCCAGC
The DNA here is from genome assembly GCA_947503965.1 of uncultured Paracoccaceae bacterium. GTDB lineage: Bacteria > Pseudomonadota > Alphaproteobacteria > Rhodobacterales > Rhodobacteraceae > Yoonia. The sequence continues at coordinate 5,109 of CANNFU010000009.1, read as the reverse complement.
AGGGATTGTGTCCGCTATTAGAAAACCGCCCCATCGGGCGGTTTATCGTAAGAGCTACGTCTGCTACCCCATCGCTGCAGCCAATTGCGTCGGCGGCCCCTGGATCACTTGATCCGCCAGCGCCAACGCTTCGAACAGTGTCATGCTGCGCGGCTCGTAGTCAAAGATGCGCCGCCGTTGCTTGGGCAGATAACCGGTCATCTCGGGATAGGCTTCCGCGAGCGAGACGGCTTCTTCGTATTTAGACGGGAACAGACGTGGACGCGTGACCGCAACATCCAGCACAGCATTGTGGCTGGCGAGTTCAGAGATGGAGCGGATGAGCGCCTTGGCGCGCTGCCCCTTGCGACATCCGGTCGCAAGTTTTTCGGTCACAACCACGTCAGGACATAATGTGTTGATCAGCTCCTGCACGTAGCCCACCAGATCACCAGGGCTTTGGGTCGTTTTGTACGCCAGTCCCCAGTCCTGCAGCTTGCCGCCGGAGAGGAAGACATAACCGACCTTCCCGGAGGCCACGGCGATCGCCAGGATACTAAGCGCCGCCATGTTGGAGGTGTTTTTTCAGCCGGTGCTGCAACTGGCGCAGTGATCCGGCACGGTTAAAGGTGGGCGCGCTTTTGTAGCCCTCAGATGAGAGCTGTTGTATCTGCTGTTGTAATTGCTGCGCACAATCTTGCATGACCTCGACAAAGAAGGCCTCGAATGAGCGCCCGTAGATCAGCGACAGCGTCACGATTTGGTACAGGTCTGGCCGGGTGTTGCCGCGTTCGATGGCAGAGACCACCGATTGATGGGCTGATAGTAAGATGGCCTGATCGGCCTGCGTATAGCCTGCCTTTTTGCGCGCGATGCGCAGATCGGCTGCGAATTGCATACTCATATGTTGTTTTTGCTTAGAATTAATGGGTGCGTCGGTTGGGCATAGGTGTCCCTCACCACATGCGGCGGCGATAGGCTGTGCCCAAGACACATTGGCGTCAGTCTGTTGTGACGGTTTTGATATCCGGTGAGCGGAACATCAAAGAGAAGAGGTGAAGACGGAGTTGTCACCGAGGGACGCACATCAGATGGTGTGAGGGTGTTTGGGGGCCGGAACCGCTGACGCGTTCCGGCGACAAACGCCCGCTTCCAACTGAGGCGTGCTCAGTCTGTCTGATCGGCTGTGCAGCAGGCGCGACTGATGCTGTACAGCCCAAGGACCGGTACCCGATCTCAGGCTGTCTAAGCGCTGACGTATTTTTTGCCGTGATCTTGCAGCCCGGAACCGCCAGACGATACAAACGCCGCCCCGGCTAGGAGCGGCGCTTTATCTTTTCTTTAGAAAAGCTTCATCTGACGCCGATCCTCCAGATAGGCCTGCCAGGCTTTGCTTTGTGCCGCCTCATCGAGATAGTCCGTGACAAAGGCCCTGATCTCGTCTTCATTGGCAAACCCTGCCGCTGGCACGAAGATCGACCGATAGCCCGTCTCTGTCACCGGCAGCCGTCCGTCACAGCGCAGTTGCAGGTGCCAGTGACCCGAGTTCAGCCAGTTGGCATGATACTCGACTGTGATGGTGAAATCCTGCCATTGCAGCGTGAAGACGGTGTATCCCTCTTCCGCCACGCTCAATACTCACTGGCGAGCATGATGGTCAGCACCCGATGCGTGAGTGCCTCATTGGCGGCGTTCTCTGACTGATAGGTCAGCGTCGGATCGTAGCAATCCAGTTTCCAGAAGATCTTCTGATCGACGATCTCCACCGCGCCAAAGTCGTGCTCACCCCACGGATCATTGTCCTCGGAGAACGCATCGAAGCTGCGGACAGCCTCAACGATTTGGACAATCGCCTCATGACCAAGAGCCTGAATGCCAGTGGTCAGGACAATCGTACCTTTCCCGTGCCCCGACTGCCGGAACCGATCATTGAGGATGCGCACCCGCGCATTGGACACTGCATCCGCCCGCACCCAGTCCAGCTTGGTGGGGCCTTCGCAGGTGTGGCAGTGTTCATCGTCATAGACATTCTCCAGTTCCCACAACCCGCTCTCGCGGTTGAAGCAGGCCCAGGCATCTTTGGCCACATGTTCCGAGCCACAGACGTAGCAGATTGGCACACTATGGATGGCCTCCGGCGTCATCTTTTCTTTGGTTCCCATAAGATATCTCCTTCCGGGTGGGAACGGCCTTGCACTGTGCAAAGCCGCACCCACCGAAAGGCGATGCGTTGGGAAAAGAACGGGTCTGTCCTCATGATGCCGTAGGGCGTCCAATCAGCAAAGCAGTCAGATTATCATCCAGCATGATAATCTGGCTGCTATCGTGTTCAGCGTGGCTGACCGACAATGCGGTCCATGATCTCACCTGACACGGCGATCCTGGGACTGGCTTATCGCCGCTACCAAGCCCCCATACCCTTTGGCGTCGCTGGACCAGACCGGCTGCAGCATCTCTACATTGTCGGGCAAACCGGGACCGGAAAGTCCACCTTGCTCCAGAACCTGTGTCATCAGGATGCGAACCATGGCCGCGGGTTCTGCCTGATTGATCCCCATGGCGATCTGGCCGAGGCCCTGCACCGTGATTTGATCCTGCCGCATCTCTATTGGGATGTGGCTGATCCGACATGCTCACTGGGATACAATCCGCTGCGCCAGGTCGCGGCGATCCACCGCCCTTTGGTGGCCTCCGGCCTGATCGAGACACTCAAGAAACAGTGGCCTGACGCCTGGGGTGCTCGCATGGAGCACATTCTGCGGTTTTCCATTCTGGCGCTGCTGGAGACATCGGATGCTGATCTGCGCGATATCCTCAAACTGCTGACATACAAGGGATACCGGCGGCAGGTCATCGATCAGATCACGGATGAACAGGTGCGGTTCTTCTGGAAGACCGAGTTTCCGGGTCTCAACTATCAGGGCACTGCGGATGGGGTCGCGCCAGTGGCCAACAAGCTGGGCGGATTTTTGGCGCAACCGGCGGTGCGGACAGCGCTCTGCGAACCCAAGCAACCGCTGCGGTTCCGCAATATCATGGACACCGGCCAGATCCTGATTGTGAACCTGGCCAAGGGACGGCTGGGATCAGACATCACGAATATCCTGGGCGGGCTGATCACCTCGACGCTCATGCATGCGGCTACGACGCGGCATGGGTTGCCGGAAGCGGCGCGGCGTCCATTTTTCCTCTATGTGGACGAATTTCCAAACCTCACGACCAAGGGCTTTGCGGGCATGTTGTCCGAAGCGCGAAAATATCGCCTGGGGCTTATTCTGGCCCACCAGCACCTCTCGCAGATCGACAGGGATGTTTCCGACGCCATCTTCGGCAACGTCGGCAATCTGGTGGCATTCCGTGTGGGCCCCAAAGACGCACAGCTCTTGCAACGCGTGATGCCGCAGTTCACCAATCACGATCTGCAGAACCAGCCCAACCACCGCGCCAATGTCCAGATCATGCATCGCGGTGAACGCCTGCCGCCGTTTACCGCATCTATGTATGCACCTTATCAGCCTCACTGATAATCTGACTGCTAGGCAGGACGCCCAGGGCGCATATCATGGACAGGTATGACCCCTGAAGACCATCTGCAGCGACATCTGGAACTCTGCAAACGCATCTATCTGCGCCTCAAGGCGGAGGGCAAATGGCCGTGGTCGGACCCAACCGGTACTCCGATGCTTGATCATCAACGTAAAGTAAATCGCGAGGGTCAGTCCGAACATCGTTAATCGCACCAGCATGCCTTCGAATAAGTCAGACAAACACATGAGCGAAGAGAGCCAGAGGGCTGTATGCCAGCTGGCCGAGGTGCTGCGCCGTATCCATCGCAGGTTGCGCGATGAGGGGTATTCCTTTGATTGTGGTACAATAACGCCACCAAAAACACCCTATGAAACATGATGCCCCAGACGAGAAATCGGTCCTGCGCGCCCTTCGGCGCGGCGTGTATAAAGACTGCTATCTTGTCTATAATCGGAAGAGCATGGATGAGGCTGAGAGCCAGAAGAATTCCATCACCTATCAGCGCCGCGAAAACCTGCAATTTGCCAAACGGGAACACCTGCCATTGGCGGATCTGACGCTGACCGGCCTTTGCAAACATGGTGTGATCTCCGAGAAGCACTCCGGTTTCAAGGAAAGTGGCGATCTGGTCATCACCAAAGATGGAACAGCCCAGTACCAGATTGACCGGCCAAAGTTTTTGAGACTGATCCAACTGCTGAATCAGGGCCAGATCAAAGGCGTCATCTGCCTCTGCTGGGACCGGATCAGCCGTAACCAGGGTGATGACACCGTACTGCGCAAGTTGCGGCGGGCTGGCGCTCATATTCGCTTTGCGTTCGCGAGTTATGACAACACCAGCTCCGGCGAGCTGCACATGGACATTGACGGCATGTTTGCCCAACACCACTCACGGGTAACCAGCGAGAAGATCAAACTCGCCATTAAGACCAAGCGCGCCGATGGCAAATGGACCCACCGCGCACCGATTGGCTATCTCAATCAGGGTAACGTCGATCACAAACCACTTGACCCAGAGCGTGCGCCGATCATCAAGGAACTTTTTGAGCTCTACGCCACGGGCGACTGGAGCCTGTCTGACCTTGTGCGCCACGCCGCCAAACAAGGTCTTACGACGCAACCGATGCGCCGCCCACGCTCCATCGATGAGATTCTTGACGATGACGGCGATAGCAGCAATCTGCACCCCAAGGTGACGCGTCCGCTGCAGGCAAACTATCTGGGAAGCCTCTTGCGCAACCCATTCTATATTGGGCAAGTGATCGGCCCCGACGGTGTCTATATCCCCAGCACATGCCACGAGGCATTGGTCGATCGTGCGACCTTTGCCCGGGTCCAGGAACTCCTCACCACCAAGCGCACCAGCATCCACTACACTGAGAAGCTGGACCACCCGTTTCGTGGATTTGTGCGCTGCGCCCAATGTCGCCGCGTCTACACGCCGTACATCAAAAAGGGCATCACCTATTACAACGCCCGCTGCGCCCCAGGATGTGGCAATACCTTCAAGAACTGCAACTTCGACGTGCCCGTCCGTTGAACCCGCCCTGTTGAGGGTGGGGGGCGCCTGTTACGCTGCTTGAGCAGCGTAACGCCAGGGGA
>CANNFU010000008.1 GCA_947503965.1 uncultured Paracoccaceae bacterium | reverse complement strand
CTAAGTGTCCACCATCGATAGTGGACACTTAGATGGCTCCAACGGAACGCGTTAGGTCGGGTTCAGCGGACGCTCACACTTCGACCACATTGGTGATTTGGTGCGGCAACTGCTCGAACAGCTTCAGTTCAGCCAGGAAGAGATCGATCTATTGGATGCCCGAACCGATACCGAAATCGGCTTGCTTGAAGAGCAAAACCTCAAAGCAGAGGAACAGCGAAACCGCCAAAAGGCGCGCATTCGCGAAGACCTAGCCTATCTGCATTCCAACCAGCTCGCCCTTTTGAAATCCGGCGTCTACACGCCCGAGAGCCTCACTAAGGAGCGCAATCGACTGGAATGTGAAATGGATGAGCTGCAAGACCAGAACGATGTATCCCTCGCTGCAATGCGGGATTTGGTGGATGACGTGCTGAAAATTTCAGAACTGCTAAATATGGCTCTAAACCTATACGATTTGGCCAAACCGACCGAAAAAGAGGAGATCGGCAAAACACTGGTTTCAGAACTTCTGATCGACCAAAATATCTTTGAGTACGGCCCTCAAACAGGCTTCGCGCCGCTGTTTGCGCGCAATTGTGACAAGAGTGCCCCCAAGGACTGGTTTTCAGAACTTCAACCGGCTGAGGTCGCTCACGCTCTGGATGCCCTCAAGTCAGCAGCAAAGCTTTTCGGTAGTTCGATCTCTGACCCTGTTGGGTAGCTTACCGGGTCGGAATCTTCCACGCTCTCGAAATATCCAATAAAATTAAGCTGGCTTCGCTATTTTTATGTTCGAAATCACTGTCTTTGCAGAATTTAGAAAATTCGCCCAAAATCTAGAAACAGCCAATAAACTGGGCCAATCCTATGCTCGACCAACTTTTGCGAGTTACCTTGAATTGTCAATCATTTGGTGCAGATAAACAAGGCTGACGCTCGAGTGAGCGAAAAATATGTTATCGAAACGCATTCAACCAACGAAATCTAGATAGTTTGGTGGTTATTTCATCGTTTGCGCTGGAAGTCCGATATCACAAATGCAGTGGGCTAGTATTGTATTTCATATGTGGAAAACAGCGCCGGGACCATACCATCGATGGGTTGTCGGTGAACTGCGCCCGGCAGACAGTCTGCACTGGTTTCGAAACATTGGTCGCTACCTCAGCATTAACCAAATCAATTTGAAATTTGGCTAGTATGCACTAAACCTTAGCTAGCAATAATTTCGCCTGTCGTTTGATTCTGATTGTCATCGGAGTAACGTGGTTTGCAATATCCCCCGCTTGACGGTACTCTTCGCGCTCATAGTGCTCGAAGAGCCGATCCATAAGAAGTCGGATGGTAACAAGACTTCGGTAAATCGAAACGATTTCTCGCTGCAGTGACGGTTCCAGCCTCAAAAGTGTATCCCCTAGTCGGTCAATGACGCGTGTATCGGTCTCCTTCGCACGAACGGAAGCTGTAACATACAAATTGTCGACGAAATCTACGCCGACGTTGTCGATGTTCTTCAACGCTGTCAGAAATTCTTCTTGCCTAAGCGCAAAAGCGGTCTCTGAGATGCTTTGCATGTCTGCGCGAACTAAGTTCAATGCGCGGATGCGATCCCTTCGAGCTACATAGTAAATGTCAAATACTGACCTGACTATCCATCCAAAAGCGCCGCCCAAAAAGGCAGCCCAAACAGCCATATTCAAATTTTCTATCCTCGTACAATTGTCTCTAGGAAAGTCTCTCGGTTCCTCGGTGAAAGAACGCGCGGTTTGGAGTGTTGAATATTGCCTTTAAATCTAGGCAGTAGAATGAACTCGCGGCAAACTCTTTCTTGCATATCCTCTAGTTCTTGAATCTCTTCGGATATGTCAGTCTCAGACAATAACTTGGAGATAGAGTTAAGGATTTCATCTAGCAAAACACACTGAACATCGAATATACCTTTTAGGTTACCCACTGCCTTGCGACGCCTGGCGTCATTTATGATCCGGCGATAGATCGTAGGTGTTCCTTCTAAAGACTTATCTGATATTTGAATGGTACTAAAGTCCGAAGATCTTACCATGGAGATTAGAGTCGGAATATAGTACTTTGCATAACTACCGCGTTTGTAAGCGGCAATTTCCGCTGAGGAGATAAAGTTCCGAATGAATGCGGAGCTTTCAGTCCAGCCCACTGGAACACTAAATTCGGTCTCAACATCTTCACTCCATCCTGCGACTTCCCTATGCGAGGAAAATTTTAAATCGTTAAATGAATTGGCGGACTTGAAGGTATCACTCGTGTAATAAATGGACTTGACAAATTCTGTAGGGAACTGCCGGACTAACTCGTCTGATGCCACAAACCCAACGCCTTTGTACAACTCATGCAAAAGATATGCTTTGATTGTCTCGTCAGAGAAAAAGAAACCATGAAGCCTCTTTTCGATTGCATCAAAGTCGTAAGAACCTGCCAAGTAATCTCCTGAATTTTCCTTTACGATCTCTTCCAAAAAGTCTCGATCTAAATTTTGGGGCCGTAGTTGTCCTGGGATCAGGGCACATTTGAAGAATATTCTTTGGTCGAACAGTCTTCGCCTCAGAGTTCTTAAGAATTCGAAGCTGGCGGTTTCAGTCTTAAGTTCAAAAAAAGCGCTATCACTCAGATACTGAAAGACATAGGTGTCAGGGTCGAGTTCCCGAAGTTCGCTCACGAGCGTGAACAGAAATTTCCTAATTGCCCCATAGAATTTGTCCTCGGAAATGCGAGAGCTTTCCTTGGTTCCCAATAAATCTATGAAGCCAATCATCGAGGATGATGGTTTTGCCATGAATCACTTTATCCAAATACGGAAGGCTTGAAGATAATCGGAGTCAATCAGTCTGTGGATGAGACGCGCTCGTGAGTCGGTTCTGATCTCGTTGGCTCCAATTATGGCAAAGCCTTTGTTGAGGTTGCTTCTTCTGCTCCATCCCTCAAGGACCGTTCGAACGTTCTCTGCTGTCTTTTCAGGCGTTCGTATTTGGCTGGTTTTTTTCTGTTTAAGAATGACGTACGTACCGGAATCCAGTTCCGCCATACGTTTTTTTAGGCGCTCCTGTGATATTTGGCCGTGAACCCTTTTCCAGCCTCTGAGGTCATCCTTCAAAGTGTCTGCAGTAGTCAGGTATTCAGTCAGCTCTTCTACGATAAACCTATCCCAGAGCTCTACTGCCTTGCGTGTCTGTTCCAAATCAAATGGCTCGCTCGTTTTGCGAACAGAGTTATGGAAGCAGGCATACTCAATTGCTGATGCACCTGATTTGAAGTTGTCGGGTATTGTCCCGTTTGATATCTCTTTGTTTATGAATCTATTCTTGCGTTCATAAAGTGCAACTAGGCCGTTATTTTTGGAGTCAGAAATGAAACGCCGAACTGCGGGAACTGAGTTTGCCAAATAAATTTCAGCGAAGTAATCAAAGATGAACTTGCCCATCCAGCTCGGTCGCATCGCTATGTTGAACTTCGTTTGGTCTTTCTCGTCACCTACATAGCTTGCGGTTTCGCTGCTGCTTACTACAAACAGCGCCTTCCCGTTTCCATCCAGCTGACATATCTCAATTTCGGTGTCTGAGACAATAACCCGTGTGTCTCTTAATATCTCAGGCTTTTCACACAAAGACCTTAGAAAACCTGATAGTTCATCTCCAACCATCTTCATATATCGGAAGTCCAGATCCGGCCTTAAACCATGGATGCCCTCAAAAGCCTTCATGTATTCAAAGGCATCAGATAGGTGGCTTCGAAATCTAGTTGCTGACAGTTCAGACGTAGGAATAATTTTTCTTTTGTCTTCCTTACTTGCTGGTGTTTCAAATCCAAAAACAATCTTCTTCGAAGGCATCAAAAATTACTTTCTTAACTTTGCCGATCTAGGTTAGAGGGTGGTTTGGCTGCTCGTCAAAGCAAATTTGATGCAACTAAGTTTGATTGACTTTGTGGATAAGTGTAAGTCATTGATAATCATTTAAGATTATGTATAATATGTTAGTTCCCCGAACGGTTTTTTGCCTAGCGGTTACACAGCCTTGGATATGGATAAAGCCCTGAAGATGCATAGCGATTCGTTGCTATGTAGTGATTGCCTTCGCGACACGCCCTGCAGGCGTGAGGCAGCTGAAGCCTATCAGACTCTAGTCTCGGTAAGGGAACTCATAAGGGCGCACACATGTGCGCCCTTTTTCTTTTCTAGGCGGAAGTCTTGGGAAGGGCTTTGTTGCACAAACCGGTTGACTGACGGAGCTCCCTTAGCGTGAATCGGAGACCGGATGTGCTTACCCTCTGAAAAATGAGCCTTAGCCTGGTCGAAGGCTCACTTTCCAGAGGGTAGACGAGCTATGAGCGGGTGTCCGAGTGAGGCACTGCATATAAGATAGTAAACGAGAAGGTATTTGGATCAGCGGAACGGTGCTTCGATGCCGTCCCCGCGAACAGAACAATAAAGGACGGAAAGAAGGATCATTGTTGAGTTAAGTTACTTGGTTCGGATCTGAACTGATCGCAAAGATCGGCCCAAACTTGCATGAGATCGACGCGCTGATCCCAATAAGTCGTCCTATTGTAAGTTCGTCTAATCGCGTTTGTGTCTTGGTGCGCCAGCACAGCTTCAATGATGTCCGGGTTGTGCTCCCGAGAGTTCAAGATCGTGCTGGCGGTCACGCGGAACCCATGCGCGGTTACTTCCTGGCCAGAGTAACCAAGGCGACGAAGAACCGTGTTGAAGGCATTTTCAGAGAGCAGCTTTCGATTGGACTGGAGTGATGGGAATAGTAGTTCTACCCCACCAATCTCAGACCAATTCTCCAGCGCAATTTCATAGGCCTGACGTGACAAAGGGATCTTGTGCTCACGGCGCATTTTCATGCGTTCAGGCGGTATAGTCCACGTTCTAGCTTCAAGATCAAACTCGTGCATTCGAGCTCCCCGAGCCTCACCTGGACGGGTACAAGTCAGGATTTGAAACTTCATTGCCGCGGGTATGACCGGCCAACCGGTATATTCATCCAATCGGCGAAGTAGCTGTCCAAACTCCGCCTGATCGGTGATGGCTGCACGCCCTTTCACCTTAGGAGGCAACAACGCATCCTTCAGTGCGGCTGATGGATCGGCTGGAGCGCGCATTGTCACCATCGCCAACCGGAAGACAGCAGAGATGGTCGCGCGCAGCTTCTTGGCCGTCTCGCGGCGTCCTGAGCGCTCGATAGGCTTCAAAAGATGTAGCAGCTCGGCTGCGGTGATCTGATCTATCGGGCGGCTATGAAGTGGCTTTGCGAGATCATCAATGTGCCAGCGCTTCTTGCGTAGGGTGGCGTCGGCCAGCCCGCGATCAACCAGGTTGTCGTAGTATTCATCGGCAACCTCTTTGAAGGTCATGCGTGCCTTCACATGGGCGTCGATTGCATCAAGCTTTTTCTGAACGGAAGGGTCTTGGCCGTCTGCTAGCAGCCGCTTTGCATCATCTCGCTTGGCTCTCGCATCAGCCAAAGAAACGATAGGGTACTGCCCAATGCTGAGAATCTTCTCCTTACCCATGAACTGATAGCGAAAGTGCCAGAGTTTTGAACCGGTCGGACGCACCTGCAAGGACAGGCCCAAACCGTCGCTGATCCGATAGGGCTTATCTTTTTGTTTTGCCTTGCGAATCTTGAGGTCAGATAGGGCCATATTGGGTAACGAAACTCCGAAAGCTGAAAATCCTGGCTGTTACCCAATCTATTACCCAGAAATGCATGCGATTTGTTGGGTAACGAGGGTCAGCTATGTTCAACCGATAGCCAAAAAATCCCTTATTTTCAAGGGGAATGAGCATCGATGTTCGGGATCAATGGTGCCCAGGAGAGGACTCGAACCTCCACGTCCATACAGACACCAGCACCTGAAGCTGGCGCGTCTACCAATTCCGCCACCTGGGCAGGTCACGTGGCGCGGGATGTAAGCGCGGTTGCGGGCGCTGTCAATCCGATTCCCGCGTCAAATCATGGCTGTGCTGCAAATCCCCTGCTTTGCGCCTTGTCTGGTGTTCAGGTCAGGGTTAAACCACACCCAGGATTAAAAGAGGCCACCCATGTCCCAGCTTGTCACGATCTTCGGCGGTTCCGGTTTTGTCGGGCGTTATATTGCGCGCCGCATGGCCAAGGAAGGCTGGCGTGTCCGGGTGGCGGTGCGCAACGTGAATGAGGCGATGTTCGTGCGCCCTTACGGTGTCGTCGGCCAGGTGGAACCCGTGTTTTGCAACATCCGCGATGATGCCAGCATTGCAGCGGTGACGGAAGGCGTGGACGCCGTTGTGAACTGTGTCGGCGTGCTGGATGAGGTGGGCAAAAACACATTCTCGGCGGTCCAGGCCGACGGTGCCGAACGGATTGCCCGGATCGCGGCGTCGATGGGCGTTTCGCGTATGGTCCATATCTCGGCCATTGGTGCGGATGCCAACGCGCGAAGCCAATATGCACAGACCAAAGCCGCTGGCGAGGATGGCGTCACGCGCCATATGCCCGATGCTGTCATCCTGCGCCCTTCGATTATCTTTGGTCCGGAAGATCAGTTCTTTAACCGCTTCGCCGGGATGAGCCGGCTTGGGCCCGTTCTGCCCGTTGTGGGCGCCGATACAAGGTTTCAGCCTGTCTATGTGGATGATGTCGCCGCTGCTGCGGTAAAAGCTGTCTTGGGTCAGGCCGCGCCGGGTGTTTACGAACTGGGTGGGCCGGATGTGCACAGTTTCCGCGAGCTGATGCAACTGATGCTGCACGTCATTCGCCGCCGCCGTCTGATCATGAATATTCCGTTCTGGATGGCCCGCATCATGGCGTTTGGTTTCGCCGTTGCACGGGTGCTGTCGCTGGGTTTGATCAAGGGGCCGGTGACGAAAGATCAGGTGCTGAACCTGGCTGTCGATAACGTTGTCGCAGATGGTGCAAAGGGCTTTGACGCGCTCGGCGTCCATCCGACAGCGATGGAGGCCGTGCTGCCCGATTATCTGTGGCGTTTCCGCCCATCGGGCCAGTATGACGCGATCAAGGAATCGGCGAAGAACCTCAAGGCCTAGGTGTAGGCGATCCAAAGCAGCACGACACCAAGAATGATCCGGTAGATCACGTAGGGCGTGTAGCTGACCGTTTTCAGCAACCGCATCATCAGCGTCAAAGCCAGCAAGGCGGCGGCGAATGACATCGCTATAACGATCCCGACTTCGCGGATCGCGCTGGCGTCGGCGGTGCCGATCACGTCGATCCCGATCAGCGTGCCGGAGGCGATGATCGTGGGGATCGACATCAGCATCGACAGACGTGCCGCATCCGTCCGGGTGTAGCCCAGCATCCGCCCAGCAGAAATTGTGATGCCCGACCGCGATGTGCCGGGGATCAGTGCAACGGCCTGCCATAATCCCATGTGCAGTGCGTCTTTCAGTGTCCATTTTTCGGCTGTTTTGGTTGTGGGGCCGGATTGATCGGCCCAGTACAGCACGATGCCGAAGATGATCATGGTCCAGCCGATCAGGGCAATGCTGCGCAGTTGATCCGAAAGCCCCGAGAGTTTGAGGAATAGACCGAAGAGGATTACCGGAATCGTTGCAATGATCAGGCACAGGGCAAGGAACGCGCCCTGGCTGTCGATCTTGCCACGGATCAGGCGCATGCATCCGCCCAGCGCCAGTTTGACGTCAGGCCAGAAATACAGAATGACCGCCATCAATGTGCCGACATGGGCGGCGACGTCGATGATCTGACCCTGATCTTCGAGCCCTGACAGGTTTGGCAGCAGGATCAGATGGCCCGATGATGAGACCGGCAAGAATTCCGTCACGCCCTGGATCAATGCGATCAGAAGAAGATTAAATGTGCTCATGCCTGCCGCTTGGTTGATTCGTTTCCTGCAACCTAAACCGTTAGGATTCAGGGGGAAGAGGAGATATAGGTCGCATAACGGACCTAATTATCAACAAATTTTGCCGTGGCATACATCTGAACAAATGGATTTCTGACATATAGGTCAGTAATACTGTCTTTTCAATTTCCAAATCCCGTTTTAAAAGGCGGCTCGCCTCGCCAAAATGGGAGAATAGCCATGGCTGGTCAAAAGATGCTCAAGTTTACGGCTGTGGAACGGGAGATGCCCGAGAAACGCCCGCCGAACCTACGCAAAGAAGACTTTGGCGAGATTTACGCGGAGTACGCACGCGAGAAAGCTGCAGAGCAGGCTAGCCGCTGTTCGCAATGCGGTGTGCCTTATTGCCAGACCCATTGCCCGCTGCACAACAACATCCCTGACTGGCTGCGCCTGACGGCCGAGGGCCGTTTGGAAGAGGCGTATGAGATCAGTCAGGCGACCAACACGTTCCCCGAAATCTGCGGTCGCATCTGCCCGCAGGACCGCCTGTGCGAAGGCAATTGCGTGATCGAACAATCCGGCCACGGCACGGTGACAATCGGATCTGTCGAAAAATACATTACTGACACGGCGTTTGAGCAGGGTTGGGTCAAGCCGATCCGCCCGCATGCTGAGCGCAGCGAAAGCGTGGGCATCATTGGCGCGGGCCCCGGTGGCCTTGCTGCCGCCGACATGCTGCGTCGTCAGGGTGTGCAGGTGACCGTCTATGATCGCTATGATCGCGGTGGCGGTCTGCTGACCTACGGCATCCCCGGTTTCAAGCTGGAAAAAGATATCGTGATGCAACGCATGGCGCAGCTAGAGGATGGCGGCGTGCAGTTCGTGCTGAACTGCGATGTCGGCGAGGATCTGTCGTTTGACGCGATCCGGGGCAAGCATGACGCGGTGCTGATCGCCACCGGCGTCTACAAAACAAGAGATCTGCCGGATTCCAACGCAGACGGGATCGTGAATGCGATTGATTACCTGACCGCGAGCAATCGCAAGAGCTTTGGCGACGATGTGCCAGAATTTGATAGCGGTGAGCTGAACGCGACCGGCAAGCGCGTTGTGGTCATTGGCGGTGGCGACACTGCGATGGATTGTGTCCGCACCGCTGTCCGGCAAGGTGCTGAAAGCGTGAAATGTCTTTACCGCCGTGACCGCGCGAATATGCCCGGATCGCAGCGCGAGGTGCAGAATGCCGAAGAAGAGGGTGTTGAATTCGTCTGGCTTTCCGCGCCTGATGGTTTCGAAGGTGATGCCGTTACCGGCGTGAGGGTGCAAAAGATGCGTCTTGGCGCGCCGGACGCAACCGGCCGTCAGGCGCCGGAGTTGATCGAAGGCGCCGATTATGTGGAAGATGCTGATCTGGTGATCAAGGCGCTGGGCTTTGAACCCGAAGATCTGCCCGCGTTATGGGGTGTAGAAGGGTTGGAAGTGACCCGCTGGGGCACGGTCAAGGCCGATTTCACCACCGGTGCCACCAGTCTTGAAGGTGTGTATGCGGCGGGTGACATCGTGCGCGGCGCATCGCTGGTTGTGTGGGCGATCCGGGATGGCCGTGATGCAGCCACGGCGATTTTGGAGTATCTGGGGCAGGCGGCAACCGTCGCGGCGGAGTAGCAACACCGGCATACAGACCCCGTACAGATGCTGTACATACACTGTATGTACAGCGGTACGGATCCGCCTCACCACTATGTCAATGATACTGACCTGAAGGTTTAAGAAATGATGAAATCACTTACCATCCTCGGCGCGCTTGCACTGGCCACGCCCGTTGCGGCCCAGCAAAGTTTCTCCGCGCCCGAAGGCTGCACGCCAAAGCTGACCGTGCAGCATAAGGGATGTGTTGTCGTCAATGTCTGGACCTGCGAAGCCGACGACCCCGGTGATCAGTGGCTTGCCGTTTTCGGGCAGGCCGGTCTGTTCAGCGTGCAGCGTGTGGACGACGAATTCCAGTGGATCGAAAGTTTCAAGATCACCGGGAATGAGCAGCTTCAGATGCCCGCCGATGATCCGGCGTCCCTGACCGAGCTGTTCGACGCACAGGTCGATACCTGGGATTTCACGCTGGAGACCGAAGAAGGGATCGAACGCAATGTCGGCTTTGACATGCTAACCGGCGAAACGATCGAGATTGACGGCGAACCCCTGTTGCGCACCGAATATGCCGGTCAGACGCTGGATGGTGATGGCAATGTCATTGACGACAGCAGCGGACGCCAGTTCGTCAGCAAGGAACACCGCCTGTTCTTTTTCGGCGAAAGCTGGGATGCCAATAGCCCCAGCGATGTGATCGACATGTCCCCGGTCGAGTTCATTTATCCCGACGAGCCCGGTTTTTTCTCGGCCGAGCCGAAGTTCGAATGTAACCAGCTTGATGTGGGGTATCGCCCATGAAATATGCCGCGATCCTGATCTGTCTGGCGGGTTCGGCTGTGGCACAGTCCGGTCCATCCACCTTTTCCCTGCCTGCGGGTTGCGATGCCTATCTGACGGTGCAAAGCGAAAGCTGCCGGGTTGATCATCACTTCATCTGCGACGGCGATCCCGACGGGCATCAGCGCCGTGTCAGTCTGGACGAACAGGGTCTGACATATGTCGGCGAGATTGACGCCGAAACCCAGTGGATCAGCAGTTTTCAGGTTCTCAGCGGCCATACGGAGCGGCTGGAAAGCCGCCCGGCTGAACCTGCATCCTTTTCGGAACTGATTGCGAAGGGTATCGATGATTTTGATTTCCGCACCATGTCAGATGAAATCGGCGAAACCCGCTATGTCGGGCAGGACACGCTGACCGGTCGTCAGATCACGATTGATGGTGTGACGCTGGATGAAACCACATTTGACATCACTGCCTATGACGCAGCGGGCAACGAAGTGTGGTCGGCCAAGGGCAACGAATTTATCAGCCGTGACTGGCGCATGTTTCTGTCCGGAACGGGCACCGTGACAACACCGAATGGGACGTTTGAACGTGCCAACCGCCCCGTTGAATTCATCTTTCCCGGCGAGCCGGGGTTCTTAAGCAGCCGTCCGAAGCACGGTTGCGGTGTAGCGATCTCATCCGCTGATATCTTGAAGGAGACACGCCATGACAATCTATGATGACGCCTGGGTCGCAGCGGAAACAGCCAAGCGCAAGTGGATGGCTGAGAATGGCCTGTATCGCGATGATGATGAACATGCCTCTTGCGGGGTTGGTCTGGTTGTGGCGATTGATGGATCGCCATCGCGCGGGGTGGTTGAAAAGGGCATTAATGCGCTGAAGGCCGTGTGGCATCGCGGCGCTGTTGATGCCGATGGCAAGACCGGCGATGGCGCGGGTATTCATGTGCAGATCCCCGCCCCGTTCTTTTACGATCAGATCCGCCGCACCGGGCACGAGCCGCATGAGGACAAGCAGATCGCCGTTGGTCAGGTATTCCTGCCGCGCACCGATTTTGGTGCGCAGGAAAGATGCCGCACGATTGTCGAATCCGAAGTGCTGCGCATGGGTCACTATATCTATGGCTGGCGCCATGTGCCGGTGAACTACGATTGCCTTGGCGAAAAGGCGAATGCGACCCGCCCAGAGATCGAACAGATCCTGATCCGCTGCGAAAAGGATATCGACGAGGAACAGTTCGAGCGTGAGTTATACATCATCCGCCGCCGGATCGAAAAGGCCGCGACGGCTGCCGGGATTGGCGGGATGTATCTGTGTTCGCTGTCCTGTCGGTCGATCATCTACAAAGGTATGATGCTGGCCGAGCAGGTGGCAGAGTTCTACCCTGATCTGCTGGATGAACGGTTTGAAAGCGCGTTTGCGATCTATCACCAACGTTATTCGACCAACACGTTCCCGCAATGGTCGCTGGCCCAGCCGTTCCGCATGCTGGCCCATAATGGTGAGATCAACACGCTGAAAGGCAACGTGAACTGGATGCGCAGCCATGAGATCCGCATGGCCTCTGCCGCTTTCGGCGACAAGGCCGAGGATATCAAGCCAATTATCCCGGCGGGTGCCTCGGATTCCAGCGCCCTGGATTCCGTGTTTGAGGTATTGGTTCGTGCGGGTCGCAACGCGCCCATGGCCAAGACGATGATGGTGCCAGAGGCATGGTCGAAACAAGCCGTTGAAATGCCGCAAGCCTGGCAGGACATGTACAGCTACTGCAATGCGGTGATGGAACCCTGGGATGGCCCCGCCGCCCTTGCCATGACCGATGGCCGTTGGGTCTGTGGTGGTCTGGACCGGAACGGGTTGCGCCCCCTGCGCTATGTGGTGACGGGCGATGGTCTACTGGTCGCCGGGTCCGAGGTGGGCATGGTCCAGATCGACGAGGCGACAGTGGTTGAAAAGGGCGCGCTGGGCCCCGGCCAGATGATTGCCGTTGATATGGCCGAGGGCAAGCTGTTCCACGACACGGAACTGAAGAACAAACTGGCCGCCGCCCAACCCTTTGGCGAGTGGGTCGGCAAGGTCGTGACACTGAATGACGCCCTGCGCGATATTCCAGAGACAGCGATGCATCAGGGTGAAGAGCTGCGCAAGCGGCAGGTGGCCGCCGGTTACAGCATCGAAGAGCTGGAGCAGGTGCTAGCCCCCATGGCCGAGGACGGCAAGGAAATGATCGCGTCGATGGGCGATGACACCCCGTCTGCGGTCCTGTCCAAGACCTATCGCCCGCTATCGCATTTCTTCCGCCAGAACTTTAGCCAGGTGACGAACCCGCCGATTGATTCACTGCGCGAAAGCAGAGTCATGTCGCTCAAAACCCGGTTCGGAAACCTCAAAAACGTGCTGGACGAGGATTCATCCCAGACCGAAATTCTGGTGCTGGAAAGCCCATTTGTCGGCAATGCTGAATTTGACGAGATGGTGCGCCATTTCGGCGAAGGCGTCGCAATCATCGATTGCAGCTTTGCGCCCGGAGCCGGAGCGCTGAGCGCGGGTCTTGAGCGGATCAGGGCCGAGGCGGAAGATGCCGTGCGATCCGGTGCGGGCCATCTGGTGCTGACGGACGAGCATCAATCGGCGACCAAGATCGGGATGCCGATGATCCTTGCCACCTCTGCCGTGCATTCGGGGCTGACCAAGCAGGGTCTTCGCACCTTCTGTTCGGTCAACGTGCGGTCGGCAGAGTGTATTGATCCGCATTATTTTGCCGTGCTGATTGGCTGTGGTGCCACGACAGTGAACGCTTATCTGGCGCAGGATTCTGTGGCGGACCGTGTCCGGCGCGGGTTGATCGAAGGCAACCTGACCGATGCGATGCGCCGCTATCGTGCGGCGATTGATGCGGGTCTGTTGAAGATCATGTCAAAGATGGGGATTTCGGTTCTGTCATCCTATCGCGGGGGTCTGAATTTTGAGGCCGTGGGCCTGAGCCGTGCGATGGTTGCCGAATATTTCCCCGGTATGCATTCCCGCATTTCCGGGATCGGTACAAACGGTATCCAGACCAAGCTGGAAGAGGTGCATGCGAAGGGCTGGAAAGGCGGCTCTGATATTCTGCCGATTGGGGGCTTCTACAAGGCCCGCCGGTCAGGCGAGAAACACGCCTGGGAAGCGCAGACCATGCATATGCTGCAGGCCGCGTGCAACAATGCATCCTATACGCTGTGGCAGCAGTATTCCAAATCAATGCAATCCAACCCGCCGATCCATCTGCGTGATTTGCTGGCGATCAAACCGATGGGCGCTCCTGTGCCGATTGAGGAGGTGGAAAGCATTACCGCCATCCGCAAGCGGTTCGTGACGCCGGGCATGTCCCTTGGCGCGCTTAGCCCGGAGGCGCACAAGACGCTGAACGTCGCGATGAACCGGATTGGCGCAAAGTCGGACAGCGGTGAAGGCGGTGAAGACCCCGCGCATTTCAACCCCGAACCCAATGGCGACAACCCGTCTGCGAAGATCAAGCAGGTGGCCTCTGGCCGCTTTGGTGTCACGGCGGAATATCTGAACGCCTGTGAGGAACTGGAGATCAAGGTCGCCCAAGGTGCCAAGCCCGGTGAGGGTGGCCAGTTGCCGGGCATGAAGGTCACTGACCTGATCGCCCGCCTGCGTCATTCGACCAAGGGTGTCACGCTGATCAGCCCGCCGCCGCATCACGATATCTATTCGATCGAGGATCTGGCGCAGCTGATCTATGACCTCAAGCAGATCAACCCGCGCTGCAAGGTGACGGTCAAACTGGTCGCCAGTTCAGGTGTTGGCACGATTGCCGCTGGCGTGGCCAAGGCCAAGGCAGATGTGATCCTGATTTCGGGGCATAATGGCGGGACGGGTGCATCCCCCGGCACGTCGATCAAATATGCCGGTTTGCCTTGGGAAATGGGCCTGACCGAGGCGCATCAGGTTCTGGCGATGAACAACTTGCGCGAACGCATCACCCTGCGCACGGATGGGGGCCTTCGCACAGGCCGTGACATTGTGATGGCTGCCATGATGGGGGCCGAGGAATACGGGATCGGCACCGCCGCCCTGATCGCGATGGGCTGTATCATGGTACGTCAGTGCCAGTCGAACACCTGCCCCGTCGGTGTATGTACACAGGATGAAGCGCTGCGTGCAAAGTTCACCGGGAACGCCGATAAGGTCGTTAATCTGATCACCTTCTACGCCTCAGAGGTGCGGGAAATCCTTGCATCAATCGGGGCGCGAAGCTTGGATGATGTGATTGGACGGGCCGACCTGCTGACGCAGGTCAGCCGTGGTTCGGCGCATCTGGATGATCTGGACCTCAACCCGCTGCTGATCACCGTCGATGGTGCATCAAGCATCACCTATGACCGCAACAAACCGCGCAACCCGGTCGATGACACGCTGGATGCACAGATCGTGCAGGACGCCGCGCGATTCCTGAATGATGGGGAGAAGATGCAGCTGGATTACGCAGTGCAGAACACGCTGCGGACCATCGGGACCCGGACATCCAGCCACATCGTCAAGAACTTCGGGATGCGCAATGCGCTGCAACCCGATCACCTGACGGTGAAGCTGCGCGGCTCTGCCGGGCAGTCGCTGGGTGCGTTTGCGGCACCGGGGCTGAAGCTGGAAGTATCGGGTGATGCCAACGACTATGTCGGCAAAGGCCTGTCGGGGGGTACGATTGTCGTACGTCCTCCGATGGTCAGCCCGCTGGTTGCGTCCGAGAATACGATTATCGGCAACACGGTGCTTTACGGTGCAACCGCTGGTTACCTCTTTGCCGCTGGTCGTGCCGGTGAGCGGTTTGCCGTGCGCAATTCCGGCGCGCATGTGGTGATTGAGGGCTGCGGCACCAATGGCTGTGAATACATGACCGGCGGTGTTGCAGTGATCCTGGGGTCAATCGGGGCCAATTTCGGTGCGGGCATGACCGGGGGTATGGCGTATCTGTATGATCCGGATGGCACATCGGCTGCGTTGATCAATATGGAAACGCTTGTGACGAACCCTGTCACGGTCGACCACTGGCATGATCAGCTGAAAGGCCTGATCGAGCGGCATCTGGAAGAGACCGGGAGCCGCAAGGCCGCCGATATTCTACAGCATTGGGACCTTGAGAAAGGGAACTTCTTGCAGATCTGCCCGAAAGAGATGCTGGTGCATCTACCGCATCCGCTGAGCATTGAAGATCAGGCGATCCCGGCGGAATGAATGCAACGCCCCCGCGCAAAAAATCGCGCGGGGGGTCACCTGTTCTTGACCCCTTAACCTCGCCCATGGCTTATGGTGCCGATGGCAGAGCGTAAGACAGCAGCAAAGAAACCGGCCAGAAAGCCGGCGCCCAGGAAACGCAGTACGAAAAAGAAGCAGCCCGGTCTGATCGAACGGGCCGTGATCTTTTTCAGGCGTTTGGTTTGGGGCGTGATTTTTTCTGTCTTGGGTTTTGTTCTGTTGGCAACGCTGATCTATGCGCTGATCGCACCGCCAACGACGCCTTACATGTTCTCGGAAAGCCGCCGTCTGGGTGGTGTGAGCTATGATTGGGTCCCGATGGAGGATATCGCGCCGGTGATGGCGCGATCTGCCGTGGCAGCCGAGGATGCAAACTTCTGTCTGCATTGGGGGCTGGATGTCCGTGCGATCCGCGCGGCGGTGGATCGGGGGCGCGGCGGCGCATCGACCATTTCGCAGCAGGTCGTCAAGAACGTGTATCTGTGGCACGGTCGCAGCTGGGTGCGCAAATCGATCGAGGCCCTGTGGACCCCCATCACCGAAGCTGTGTGGAGCAAGCGCCGGATATTGGAGCTGTATCTGAATATTGCCGAGTTTGATGAGGGTGTGTTTGGCGTGCAGGCCGCCGCCCGGCATTACTTTGGCGTGGATGCGGCTGATCTGACGCCGACGCAGGCGGCGCGGTTGGCTGCGATATTGCCATCGCCCAAGAACCGCTCTGCATCAAACCCCAGCACATTTACCCGCAACCGCGCTGCCGCGATCATGAGCGGGGCGGCGACAATCGCCGCAGATGGGCGGGCAGATTGTTTTGAAGTATGACGGGGCGGCAGACTTTTCGTGGCGAAAAGTCTGAACGAATGCGATTTTTTGGCAAAAAATCGCCTTGCAACTGCGTATCCGGGGGAACCCGTGATTTCTTGCCCCATTGATCCCTTTGGCCCCATGCGGCATGACAGAGAAAACAAATGACGAGCTTTCGATGAACACCTTGTACCATTATCCGCTCTCTCCGTTTTCCCGCAAAGTCCGCCTGTGTCTGGCGGAAAAGAAGATCGAGGTGGGACTGGTCGAGGAACGCTATTGGGAACAGGACCCGGATTTTCTGCGCCGCAACCCGGCGGGCAAAGTACCGGTCCTGAAGATGGGCAGCCGGACCATGTCTGACAGTACAGCAATTTGCGAGTATCTGGATGAGACGCATCCCAACCCCCCACTGTTTCCCCGAAATGCCGAGGCTCGGTGCGAGGCCCGCCGTCTGGTCGGTTGGTTCGATGACAAGTTTTATCATGAGGTCACATCAAAACTGATAGGCGAGCGTGTGTTTCGCAAGGTCATGGGCACCGGCTATCCTGACAGCACGAACGTGAAGGCGGGGGCGAAGGCGATCAAGTATCATCTGGATTACATGGCCTATCTGCTGGAGGACCGGCGCTGGCTTGCGGGCAATGAGATGACGATGGCGGATTTCGCGGCGGCAGCGCAGATGTCCTGTCTTGACTACACCAGCGATGTTGACTGGAACCGGCACGAGGTCGTGAAGGATTGGTATGCCAAGATCAAATCGCGCCCGGCCTTCCGGTCGATCCTTGCGGATGAGGTGCCGGGTTTTCAGCCGGCGGCGCATTATGCTGACCTGGATTTTTAGGGGGTTTCACCCCCGTCCCTGCGGGACTCCCCCACGGTATTTGGGAACAAAAGAAGGTGGGGTGTGAAGGATCGCCTTGTCGCTTTCGCCCAAGAGGCCGGTTTCGTGAAGGTTGGTGTGTGCCGCCCCGATGCCGTGCCCGAACTGCCGGAGCGGTTGGCTGCTTTTGTTGAAGCAGGATTTCATGGGCAGATGGAATGGATGGCTGAGCGGATGCCGTGGCGGGGCAATCCGGCGGCCCTGTGGCCCGCGGCGCAATCTGTGATCATGTTGGCAGAGCCTTATACGCCTGACCATGATCCGATGGCTGTGTTGGAACGGCGTGACCGCGCGGCGATCAGTGTTTACGCCCAGAACCGTGATTATCACGATATCGTCAAAAAACGCCTGAAACGGGTCGGCCGCTGGTTGATTGATGCGGTGCCGGGGGCCGAGATCAAGGTGTTTGTCGATACCGCCCCGGTGATGGAAAAGCCGCTGGCGCAGGCCGCAGGGCTGGGCTGGCAAGGCAAGCACACCAATCTTCTGGGCCGTGATCTGGGCAATTGGTTCTTTCTGGGCGCGATCTTTACCACGGTTGCGCTGACACCGGATGAACCGGAAATCAGCCATTGCGGGTCCTGTACGGCCTGTCTGGATATCTGCCCGACCGCCGCCTTTCCCGCGCCCTATCAACTGGATGCACGGCGCTGCATTTCCTATCTGACCATCGAACACAAGGGACCGGTGGATGACGAATTGCGCGGCCTGATCGGCAACCACATCTATGGTTGCGATGATTGTCTGGCAGTGTGCCCGTGGAACAAGTTCGCGGTGGGAGGGCGTGATGTGCGGTACGCCGCACGCGATGATTTGCTGGCCCCGCCCTTGGCGGAACTCGCCGCACTGGATGATGCGGGTTTTCGGGCGCGGTTCTCAGGCTCGCCCATCAAGCGGATCGGTCGTGACCGCTTTGTACGCAATGTGGCCTATGCGATCGGAAATTCGGGGGACCCTCATTTGATCGCCGCGGTTTCACCATTGGTTGATGATCCCGATCCCGCAGTGGCAGATGCCGCACGCTGGGCTATCTTGAGACTACAGGAGGTATCACCATGATCCGCATTCTCTCGGTCGGTTTTCTTGTTATCACTGCTGGTGTTGTTGCCTATGCCCAGGTGCAGCAGGGACAGCCCAATGCCAATTTTGCGCCTGCGTTTTCAGAACAGACCCGTGCCCCTGCCTTGCCGACAACGCCGGTATCGGTGGCGGTTTTCGCCGATGATCTGGAGAATCCCTGGGGCATCGCATCATTGGGCAACGGGCAGTTTCTGGTGACCGAACGCCCGGGGCGGATGCGCGTCATGAACGCTGATGGATCGGTGAGCGCCCCGGTATCAGGTTTGCCGGATATCGCGGCGCAAGGTCAGGGTGGTTTGCTGGATGTTGCAGTCTCACCACGATACGCGCAGGACGCGACGGTTTTCTGGACCTATTCCAAATCGGTTCAAGGCGGGTTGGTTACGGCTGCGGCGCGTGGCGTTTTGGGCACCGATGGTCAGATGCGCGATGTGCAGGATATCTTTGTACAGGATAATCCCGCCCGCAACGGGCGCCATTTCGGTAGTCGGATCATCCCGATGGAAGACGGCACCGTCTGGATCACGACCGGGGACCGCGGTGCGGGTGATACCGGGACACTTGTGCAGGATATCGATACCACCCATGGCAAGGTAATCCGTTTGAATGCCGACGGGTCGGTGCCGTCTGACAACCCGTTTGTCGGACGCGATGGCAATGATCAGATCTGGTCATTGGGTCATCGCAACATCCAGGGGGCCGCCATCGGCCCCGGTGGTCTGTGGACGGTTGAACATGGCCCGCGCGGCGGGGATGAGCTGAACCGGCCGCAGGCAGGGCTGAACTATGGGTGGCCAGTGGTCAGTTACGGGATCAATTATCGCGGTTCGGATGTCGGCAGCGGGATCGCCCGCGCATCCGGGTTTGAAGAGCCGGTCTATTACTGGGACCCGGTTATCGCGCCGGGTGGCATGATGTTTTATGACGGCTCTTATGCGGACTGGCAGGGTGATCTGCTGGTCAGTTCCCTGAACCCAGGCGCATTGGTGCGTTTGAAAATGCAAAATGGCCGCGTTGTGGGTGAAGAGCGGTTGCTGACCGATGTCGGTCGCGTGCGCGATGTTGAGGTACTGGATGATGGTTCGGTACTGGTGCTGACAGATTCCGGGCGTGGCCAGGTCTTGCGGGTAACACCGGGCTAGGTCAGCAGCGGGGTTCAATATGGCAGACGGGTGCGATGGCCGGACAGGCTCCGATCGCGCTTGGGCTGATGTCATCACTCCCGCCGATCACGCAAATATCGGCGAATGACACTTGTTTGTGGGCCGTGATCGGTTAAAAAACGCGGCGTGGGGCCTATCCTATCGCATGCATATAGGTCACGAACCGGTCCGGGAGGGGCTGGGGATTATCAGTAGAGGATACACTTATGAAAATCGTAGCACTTATTGCGACGACAGCACTGACAACGACAGCAGCGTTTGCGGACGGGCATATTGACCGGACCGGTTGGCCCGAAAGCTTTACCGTTGGCACCGCATCGCAAGGCGGCACATATTTCGCATATGGTTCGGGCTGGGCGAACCTTGTCGCCGAAGAGCTGGGCCTGACAGGCGGCGGCGAAGTGACCGGCGGCCCGATGCAGAACATGGCGCTGGTCCACACGGGCGACGCCCAGTTCGGCATGACCACAATGGGTCCTGCGGCTGAATCGATTGCCGGCACCAACCCGATTGCGCCCGGACTTGCGATGACGAACGCCTGCGCGATGTTCCCGATGTACCAGACGCCTTTCTCGGTCACGGCACTTGCATCGTCGGGGATCACATCAATTTCGGACATTCCTGACGGTGCGCGCATCGGTTTTGGCCCGGCTGGATCAACATCCGACACCTACTTCCCGCGCATGATGGAAGAGCTGGGCGTGAACTTTGAGCGCCGCAATGGCGGTTGGAGCGACCTGGGTGGTCAGTTGCAGGACGGTCTGCTGGACGTGATCGCGTTTGCTGCCGGTGTACCTGTGCCTGCTGTCAGCCAGCTGGAAGTGCAGACTGATGTGAATATCATCGAGTTTACGGAAGAAGAGCAGGCGCAAATTCAGGCGGCCTTCCCCGTAGCCGCGTTCACTATCAGCGCGGATACCTATACGACGCTTGAATCCGACGCGCGCTCTGTTTCGATGTGGAACTTTGCGATTGCAAATTGCGATCTGCCTGCCAGCTTTGTCAAAGCCGCAGTCGACGTTGTGATGTCCGACAATGAGCGTATGGTGAACATTCACCGTGCCGCACAGTCCACACTGCCTGAAAACTGGACCAAGAATGCCGGTGTCTTGCCATGGCATCCCGGTGCAGCCGAATGGTTCATCGAGAACGCAGGTGCGGATATCCCTGCTGATCAGATTTTCGGTAACTGATACATTTTGAGGCTGCGCAATCTGCGCAGCCTCTTTTTCTTATTTGACAGGTGTTGGCGCATCGCTTTGCTGTGGCAGACCGATCCGTAACACACGAGGCCAGCATCATGACAAGCGATACCCAGATGACCGATCAGACCGATGGACCGGTGATTGCCGAAGGTGTGGATGACGAACCCGTCGAACATAACCGACGGATCTTCACAGGGCGCACGTTGCTGGCGATTGCGGCCATGTCAGGCTTTTATGCCCTGTTCCACATGGCGGCCCTGAACGGCTGGTCGATCCGGAGCTGGACGGGCATCGATATTCCTGGCCTGCCGGTTTTCCCGATGGAGACGTGGAATTTCCGTATCGTGCACATCGCGGGTGCCCTGATCCTTGGTTTTACGCTGTATTCTGCGCGCGCATTCCCGGATGAGGATAGCGGGCACAAGCATCCGCTTGATTTCATTGCCATGGCCGCACTGATCCCGGCACTTTATGCCTGCTACACGGCCATTGGGTTTGCGATCCAGATCTCGAATGGTGTGATGTGGAACGGTATCGACGAAGGGATCAAGGCCGCCGAAACATATCACTATGGCTATCCCCTGATTGCGGCGACGGCGATTGGTATCGTGACCGGCTGGTTGCGTCCGCGCATCCGTGGCACGATTGCCCCCGCTGATATCGTACTCAGCGTTTGCGGCGTTGCTGTTGCCATCTATCTGATCACGATTTTCGGCACGCTGATGCGCAACTCAACCGGCACGCCCTTTGCGCCCATCGGGATGAGCCTTGCCGCCGTTGCAGGCACCGCCCTGATCATGGAACTGACACGCAGGGTTGCCGGACTGGCGCTGATCATCATCGCGGGCATATTTTTGGTTTACGTCTTTGTCGGTGATCTGCTGCCCGGCTTTCTGAACGCGCCCGATATCACGTGGCAACGGTTCTTCAGCCAGGTTTACACCGATGCAGGGATCCTTGGGCCAACGACCGCGGTGTCATCGACCTATATCATCCTGTTCATCATCTTCGCCGCTTTCCTGCAGGCGTCAAAGGTCGGTGACTACTTTGTCAACTTTGCCTTTGCTGCGGCAGGCCGCGCACGTGGCGGCCCGGCCAAGGTTGCCATCTTTGCGTCAGGCCTGATGGGCATGATCAACGGAACATCGGCCGGTAACGTGGTGGCGACCGGGTCACTGACGATCCCGCTGATGAAAAAGGTGGGATACAAACCCACGACCGCAGGCGCGGTTGAGGCTGCGGCGTCGACCGGTGGGCAGATCATGCCGCCGATCATGGGCGCAGGCGCCTTTATCATGGCCGAGATCACGGGCATTCCATACACGGATATCGCCGTTGCGGCGATCATTCCTGCGGTTCTGTATTTCGTGTCGATCTATTTCATGGTGGACTTTGAAGCGGCAAAGCTGGGCATGCGCGGGATGCGCGAAGATGAACTGCCCAAGTTCCGGGATATGGTACGGCGGGTGTTCCTGTTCCTGCCGATCATCATCCTGATCGGTGCGCTGTTCATGGGCTATTCTGTGATCAGGGCGGGCACGCTGGCCACTGCTTCGGCAGCTGTCGTCAGTTGGTTCACGCCCTACCGGATGGGTTTCCGGTCGGTATCAAAAGCGTTTGAGCTTGCAGGTATCATGTCGATCCAGATCATCGCGGTCTGCGCCTGTGCAGGTATCATTGTCGGTGTGATTTCACTGACCGGTGTTGGCGCGCGGTTCTCCTCTGTCCTGCTAAACATCGCGGATGCAAACCAGCTTTTGGCGTTGTTCTTTGCGATGTGTATCTCGATCCTGCTTGGCATGGGGATGCCGACAACCGCCGCCTATGCTGTTGCAGCCTCCGTGGTTGCGCCGGGGCTGATCCAATTGGGCATCCCAGCCCTGACCGCGCATTTCTTTGTGTTCTACTTTGCAGTTGTATCGGCGATCACACCGCCGGTAGCGCTGGCCAGCTATGCCGCAGCGGGGATATCGGGCGCGAACCCGATGAGCACATCGGTGGCATCATTCAAGATCGGGATCTCGGCCTTCATCGTGCCGTTTATGTTCTTCTACAACGGCAACCTTTTAATGCAGGGCGCCAACCTCGTGGAGGTGAACGGCCAAATGGAGTTCGAAGCCGCCCTTTGGTATAATGTCGTACGTGCGGCGATCACGGCGATCTTTGGCATCTTCCTTCTCTCGTCGGGCATCCAGGGATGGTGGGTCGGCGGTCGGACAAATCCGCTGTTTCGGGTGGCGCTGATCGTTGTCGCGCTCTTCATGATTGAAGGCGGGTTGGTGTCCGACCTGATTGGCATTGGTGGTGCAGCGGCACTGTTCCTGCTGGCAAGGGTCACGCGTCAGAAGGCAGCGGTCTAGGGATTGATCGCTGTCACACCGGCGTTTCGGATCGTGGATGAGGAATAGTAGTCACCCGTGATCGACCCGTATGGACGTTGAATTTTTGAGGAATTCGACAACAGGCCGATGACAATGCGCAACCGCGCCGTCTGGAAGCAGGGCAATATGAGCCCAACATTCGGCACGCAGCGCAATGCGGCGCCAATGGTGGAGGATGAGCAACCGCAACACTTGCTGGTCCCGATCCGATACATCGAAATTGGCAGTGTTGACCTGTGTGACGACCCGCGCAAGCAAGCGGGCGATTTCCAGAAATCTGGGCGAAATAATCGCATGTTCAAGCCACTGGGGGATCTGCTTATCAGTGTGGTGCAGAGGATAGATATCAGGCGGAATGCTGTGGTCAGGTGGTATCAGGACAACGTCCCTGGCAATTCTTGGAAACTTTATGTCCCGATCCTCGGCCGGTACCAGGGCAAATCGCGGTGCTTCGGAGTATTTTGGGCTGGACCGATACACATCCTGCGCGGCGTTTGCCGTTTCCTGACGTCCAAAATCAGTCAGCCTGTAATAGGCTTCGCGCCCTTCTTTTTCGGCAAGAATCCAGCCGTCCTTCTTTAGGCGGTGCAGCGCGACACGGATTGCTTCAGGCTTGATATCAGCGTGCGCCAACAAGGCCCGCACCTGCGCGCCGGACAGATGGTCACCGTCAAGGTCCCCAAACAAAGTGACAATGACCGACCACGTCTTGAGCGTATCAATCGCGACCAAATCAGAGATGAGTTTTGCGGCGGATGACACGACTTCGGACCGATATTTTACACGATTACCACGGGCCTAACACGCAGATGGCCGAACGCCTAGCGCGTGTCGTAACTGTTCATGGTAAGCAGGTCATATTCCGCGACACGCTCATCATGTTGATTGGTAAGTGTGACATGCCAGCGGACTTCGCCATACTCATCATTACGAGGTGTTTTTTGCTTTGTGGTCAGGCGCACCTTGATCGCATCACCCGCCTCAACAGGTTTCATGAAGCGCAGGTTGTCCAGTCCGGTATTCGCAAGAACAGGTCCTTCATCCGGTTGAACAAATAGCCCCGCAGCAAAGCTAAGCAACAGGTAGCCATGGGCGACCCGGCCGGGAAAGAATGGATTTCGCCGGGCGGCATCGTCATCCATGTGGGCATAAAATGTGTCACCCGTGAATTCGGCAAAGTGTTCGATGTCTGCGACTGTGATGACGCGTGGTTGAGTCTTAAAGGTTTCGCCGATCACAAGCGCGTGGAAGGATCGCGTGAACGGGTGGTCTTCATGTTTGATCTCTTGTGCACCTGGCACCCATTTCTGACCGATGGCGGTCAGAATGTCGGGACTGCCCTGGATGGCCGTGCGCTGCATATAGTGCATCACACCACGCACACCGCCAAGCTCTTCGCCGCCGCCTGCCCGGCCCGGCCCACCATGGACCATATGCGGCAGGGGAGAGCCGTGCCCGGTGCTTTCATTCATGCTATCGCGGTTGTTGAAATAGAGCCGTCCGTGAAATGCCGCCGCCCCGCGCACCATATGTCGTGCAACTTCGCCGTCCCGGGTGATGACAGAAGCGACCAGGCTGCCCTTGCCCCGGTTCACCAGCCCGATGGCGTGGTCGATATCCTCGTAGGGCATCACCGTTGAGACAGGTCCGAAAACCTCAACATCATGAACGCTTACGCCAGTGTCCGGGGTATCGCAGTGAAACAACATGGGCGGGACAAACGAACCATTCTGTGCATCTGGCCCGGCTATTTCAAAATTATGGGGGTCGCCGAAAACCCGTTCGGCCTCTGCACCGATCATGTCGGCTTTTTCCAGAACATCCTTTTTCTGAGCAACGGAAATCAGTGCGCCCATTCGCGTGGCACTATCGCGTGGGTCACCGACGGTTGCTTTGGCCAACGTCGTTGTTATCGCGTCAAGCACCGCGGGAACAATTGGGCGCGGGGCAAAGATGCGGCGGATCGCCGTGCATTTCTGCCCGGCCTTGGTTGTCATTTCCCGTGCGACTTCTTTTACGAATAGGTCAAATTCAGGCGTTCCCGGTGTCGCATCCGGACCCAGAACAGAGGAGTTCAGACTGTCCTGTTCCGCCACGAACCGGATTGCATTGCTCAGGATAGGCGGCGCTGATCGCAGACTGCGTGCTGTATCTGCGGATCCTGTAAAACCGACGATATCCTGCGATATCAGCTTATCCAGCATGTTGCCCAATCCGCCAGAGACAAGCTGCAGCGCACCCGCAGGCAGGATCCCACTGTCCAACATGATCCGCACGCACAGTTCTGTCACGTAACAGCTGGCTGTCGCAGGTTTCACAATGACCGGCATGCCGCCCAAAAGGCTTGGCGCAAGTTTCTCGAGCATGCCCCAGACCGGGAAGTTGAAAGCGTTGATGTGAACGGCGACCCCATGCATCGGCGTGCAGATGTGCTGACCCAGAAAAGTTCCGTTCCGCGATAGCGGCTCAAAATCGCCATCAAGGTAGACATGGGCATCCGGCAGTTCGCGGCGCCCTTTGGAGGCGAATACAAACATTGTGCCGATGCCGCCGTCTATATCGATCACGTGATCCTTTTGGGTGGCGCCCGTGGCAAAGGAAATATCATAGAGTTGTTGTTTGTGCTGCTCTAGGTGGAGCGCCAAGGCTTTGAGCATTTTGGCCCGGTCATGAAAGGTCAATGCCCGGAGCGCGAGCCCACCGACATTGCGGGCATGATCCAGCATTGTATCCACATCAAGGCTGCCATTACCGGCCCGCGCAATGATGTCACCTGTGATGGCAGAGTGGATTTCACGCGCCGCACTGTCAGGTCCGATCCATTGGCCAGCAACAAAACTTTCTACATCTTGGACCGTCATAATATCACCCGTTGATCTGCATCATATGTGAAAGCGGTTGGCACTGACCCATGAGCTGGCGCATTTATGCGCGCACTCTCTTCCTGCACTATTATTGACCAACCGGTCGGTTTATGAAATGACAGCTAAAGCGGTTGATCGTCGTTTGCAAGGGAGGTTTCAGTGTCGGATACAATTCTGAGCGCCGATCAAGGCCACTGGACCAAGATCACGCTCAATCCTCCGGACAAGCTCAACAATTTTTACGAAGAGATGCATTTGGAATTGCAGGAAACGCTGAAACGCGCCGTTTCCGCAAAAGAGGGGGTAGCGTCATTAACTGGTGTTCGTCGTGGACTCTGCGCCGGCCGTGAGAAACGCAAACCTGCGTTTGCGGGCAGGTAGCCATGACACCGAAGGAACGCGCAGAAAAATCGGCAGCGGTCATGTGGGGGTCTGATCGGGCCAGCATCTGGTTGGGAATGTCGTTGGCAGATGTGGATGAAGGGACCGCGACCCTGACACTGACGATTGCGCACCACCACACAAACGGGCATGGCACCTGTCATGGCGGGATCATCTTTGCGCTTGCCGACAGCGCCTTTGCCTTTGCCTGCAACAGCCGCAACCGGTCTACCGTTGCCCAGCATAACAGCATCACCTATGTGGCCCCCGCCCAGTTGGGTGATGTGCTGACAGCCAGGGCGCATGAGGTCAGCCTGACGGGTCGCAGTGGCATCTATGACGTCCGTGTCACCAACGAGGAAGATGCGACCATTGCAGAATTCAGAGGGTGTTCGCGCAGCATACGCGGCACTCTTTTTAACGAATGACGGGAGAGGAGCCCGACGATGAAAGACCTGACACCAGACCGTGCATCGCTTGAACCGATCGAGATTGCCTCGATTGATGAGATCCGCGCGACACAGCTTGAACGCATGAAATGGTCGGTACGTCACGCTTATGAAAACGTGCCCCTCTATAAGGCGCGATTTGATGCGGCAGGGGTTCATCCCGATGATCTTAAGACGCTGGCTGACCTTGCGAAATTCCCGTTCACATACAAGAATGATTTGCGTGACAACTATCCGTTTGGGATGTTCGCCGTACCACGTGACCAGATCGCACGTGTGCATGCATCATCGGGAACCACAGGGAAACCAACCGTTGTCGGCTATACCCGCAACGACATTGATATGTGGTCGAACATGGTGGCGCGGTCGATGCGTGCCAGCGGTACGAAGCCCGGCAACGTCGTCCATATTGCCTATGGCTATGGCCTGTTTACCGGTGGTCTGGGCGCACATTACGGTGCCGAGCGTCTGGGCTGTACTGTCGTTCCCGTATCGGGCGGCATGACCGAACGACAAGTCACGCTGATGGAAGACTTTAGACCAAGTACCATCATGGTCACGCCATCCTACATGCTGAATATCCTCGAACAATACCAGAAGGCCGGAATTGATCCGCGCAAGAGCTCCTTGGAAGTTGGTATCTTCGGGGCCGAGCCGTGGACAAACGCGATGCGCGCTGAAATCGAAGCTGCGTTTGATATGCATGCTGTTGATATATACGGGCTGTCTGAAATTCTTGGTCCCGGCGTCGCCAACGAATGCGTGGAAACCAAGGACGGGCTGCATATTTGGGAAGATCATTTTTACCCCGAAATCATCAATCCCGAAACGGGTGAAGTAATGCCCGACGGTGAAATGGGTGAACTTGTCTTCACTACGCTTACGAAAGAAGGATTGCCGATGATCCGATACCGCACCCGCGATTTGACGCGCCTGCTTCCCGGAACAGCGCGGTCCATGCGTCGGATGGAAAAGATCACCGGACGATCAGATGACATGATCATCCTGCGCGGAGTCAATATCTTTCCAACGCAGATTGAAGAACAGGTCCTGTCCATCCCCGAACTTGCGCCCTATTTTCAGATCGTGTTGACCCGTGAAGGGCGGATGGACGCGATGTCTGTCGCCGTTGAAGCAACACCTGAGGCGTCACATGAAGATGCGCGTGCTGCTGCCGGCCGATTGCTTGCGCAAAAGATCAAGGATCGTGTGGGCGTGTCGGCAGACGTAGTCGTCGGCACACCGGAAACTGTCGAGCGCAGCCAGGGCAAGGCCCGTCGCGTCGTTGATAATCGCCCAAAGGAATAAGCGATTGTCGCGCACTATTGCCAAGGACCATGATCAGAAACGCCGACACATCCTGAAGGTCGCAGCAGAGGTGTTTGCCCGCGATGGCATCGCGCGGGCCTCAATGAACGAGGTTGCGCGGGCTTGTGGCATCTCGAAGGCGAACATCTATCATTACTACAGTAGCAAGGATGATCTGGTGTTCGACATTCTGGACACGTATCTTGCCGAACTGCGTGACTGGATCTGCGGTCTTGATCTGGGCGGGCTATCTCCAAACGAAAAACTGGCCCTTCTTACAAAAGAATTCCTTTTGGCCTACGACGGCATGGACAACGAACATAAAATACAAAGCGAGGGTCTCCCGCTTCTGTCCCAAGATAAGCAGCGTATTCTGAAAGGGTATCAGCGCGAGCTGGTTAGCCTTGTCTCACAAACGCTGATTGCTTGCGCCCCGTCGCAATTAAGCGATGACAAAGCCCGGTGCAGAGATGTCACGATGGCCGTATTTGGAATGCTGAACTGGTTCTACATGTGGAACCCACGAGCGACCCGAAGTGACAGGATCCGATACGCGGACCAGATCACCGACCTGGTTCTATATGGTTTGAAGGGTAATTCGGGGTGAAATACATCCACACCCGACAGGATGAATTGCCAACGCTGCCCCCTAGTGTCCGGCTTGATCATAGTCCCAGACGATCTTTTCATCGGATACAGGGAAAGACTGGCAGGTCAGAACGTAACCGGCATTGACCTCGTCATCCTCCAACGCATGATTGGCCGACATCTCGACCTTGCCCTGCAACAGCTTGGCCTTGCAGGTGGAACAGATGCCGGCTCTGCAGGCATAAGGTGCGTCCAGATTGGCCTGCAGTGCTGCCTCCAGAAGGCTGGTTTCGCGCGGGATCATCAGAGCGCGGCTTTCACCACCAAGGGTGACACGCCCGTTGACGCCGTTTCCTGTCTGGCGGGTGCTTTTCGCAGGTTGTGGCGCTCTGCCCGGCTGTCCGCTTGCAAACAGCTCAAACATGATTTGGTCCTTGGCCAGGCCATGATCTGACAATGCCTGCGATATCGTCAGCATCATCGGTTCCGGGCCACATATAAACGCCATATTGACCGAGGCGATGTCGATCCAGTGCTGGAACAGAGCGGTACATTTGGCGCTGTCGACCCGCCCATGAAACAGATCGATGTCGTGGCTGTCCTCTTCAAGAATGTGAATAATATTCAGCCGACGAAGATATTGGTTTTTGAGATCTTCAAGCTCCTCACGAAACATGATCGTGTTCGCCGACCGGTTGGCATAAACCAGCGTAAATCTGGCGTCAGCCTCTTCCTCAAGCCCAGTCCTGAGGATCGAGAGGATGGGCGTAATGCCCGACCCGCCTGCAAAGGCCAGATAATGCGGCGCAGCCACATTTGCCTTGGCAAAAAAGTTGCCCATCGGCGGCATGGCCTCTAGCGTATCACCGCATTTAAGCTCTGTGTTGGCCCATGTCGAAAATGCCCCGCCATCAACCCGTTTGATCCCTACTTGCAAGTGTCCATCGCCGCGCCCGGTGCAGATGGAATATGACCGCCGCAATTCTTGCCCGTCAAAGTTACGGCGAAACGTCAGGTATTGACCTTGCGTGAAATGAAAATCCCCCATCTTTGCGGGCTCAAGCGTGACGACAACTGCGTCGCGGATTGTTTTGTGAATATCCGTAACCGTCAGGGTATGAAACTGGGGCATCAGTGCGGTCTCATATGCATTTGAAATAGTCAAAAGGCTCAAGACAGGTCGTGCAGCGCCATTGCGCCTTGCAGGGTGTTGATCCGAACTGGCTGACCTTTTCAACCTGTGTCGACTTGCAATGTGGGCACCTTACGGGCCCACCGGCAGCCTGCGGCGGTGCGATCCCATAGTCTTCGAGACGCGCGCGACCTTTCTTGCTGAGCCAATCAGTTGTCCACGGGGGGGCGATTTGCGTCTTCACCGTCATTTGTTTGATGCCATGCATGGCAAGCACGGTTTTGATATCCAGTGCAATGACGGCCATTGCAGGACATCCCGAATAGGTTGGCGTAATCGTGACCGTGACACCATTCTGATCCACCGCGACATCGCGAATAACTCCAAGATCAACCACCGAAATCACGGGGATTTCGGGGTCCGGGACCTCTTCGAGCCAAGCCCAGATCTGGGCCTCGGTAAAATCCGCTGAAACTACCAAGTGGCCCCCGGATAAGAGCGTTGTAAGGTCTGCATGGTGGCCAACATATGGCCCAGATGCTCGGTATGGCGGAAACCAGTGCGTCCGCCGCTATGGGCGAACGCGGTGTCTGGCAGCGTCAGACACGCCTCGCCCAGAACCTTTTCAACGGTTTGGGTCCACGCGGCCCGCATTGCCGAAGGCAAAGGGGCCACACCGCTGTCGTCCATTGCGATGTCGGTTGCGTCATCTGCAAACATCTCTCCTGCATAAGGAAAGAGATAGTTCAGCGCGGCCTGCATACGTGCATTGCTGTGCTCGGTCCCGTCACCCAGCATGATCACGGTCTCAGAGGATCGATCCAGATGATACAGCGCCTCTTTCAAGGACTTGGCCGCAATATCGGCAACCTGCTGATCATCAGATTGCAGCAAGGCCGTCAGCCACGGTACCTGAAATGCATCGAACAGAAATTGACGCATCAAGGTTCGCCCGAAATCATCATTCGGCACCTCAAGCATCAACAGATTGCGGAAATCATAGACATCACGCTGGTATGCAAGGTCATTGGCGCTTCGACCCGCCCCTTCGACTTCGGCGGCATAACCAAGCCAAAGCTGGGTCTGCCCGATCAGGTCCAACGCCGTGTTTGCCAGCGCAATATCCTCTTCCAGCGCCGGTGCGACGCCGCACCACTCAGATGTACGATGTCCAAGAACCAAGACATTGTCGCCTTGCCGGAGCAGAAATTCGAACAGATGGTTCATCACATTTTCCCAACGTCTTCGGGAATGTCGTAGAAGGTGGGATGGCGATAAACCTTGTCACGGGCAGGTTCGTAAAGTGGACCTTTGTCAGACGGGCTTGAGGCCGCGATGTCCTTGGCCATGACAACCCAGATACTCACACCCTCATTGCGTCGGGTATAGACATCCCGGGCATTTTTGATCGCATGTTCCGCATCGACGGCGTGAAGGGATCCGACATGTCGATGGCTCATACCGTGTTGGCCGCGGATGAACACTTCCCAAAGGGGCCATTCCTTGCTCATCTGCTTACTCCGCCGCCACGCGCCGCTGCGCCTTCTTTTCGGCATGCGCCATCATCGCCTCGCGCACCCATGCGCCATCATCCCAGGCTTTTCGGCGCGCGTTCAGGCGGTCCGTGTTGCATGGCCCGCTACCGGAAATGACGTGAAAGAACTCGTCCCAATCCGGTTCGGTAAAATCGTAATGCCCGGTGTCGTCGTTCCACTTCAGGTTTTCATCCGGGATGGTAAGGCCAAGGTACTGCGCCTGCGGCACCGTCTCACCCACGAATTTCTGACGCAGCTCATCATTCGTGTTCATCTTGATCTTCCACGCCATGGATTGCGCAGAATGCACACTGTCCTTGTCCGACGGTCCGAACATCATCAAGGCGGGATACCAAAACCGGTTCAACGCATCCTGCGCCATGCGTTTTTGATCAGCCGTTCCGTTCACCATGGCCATCATGATGTGGAAACCCTGCCGCTGGTGAAAGCTCTCTTCCTTGCAGATCCGCACCATGGCACGCGCATAGGGTCCATATGACGTGCGTTGCAGCGGTACCTGATTCATGATTGCGGCACCGTCGACCAGCCAACCAACCGCGCCCATATCTGCCCATGTCAGCGTCGGATAGTTGAAGATCGACGAATACTTCATTTCCCCGCTGTGCAGCATCTTGAACAATTCATCACGGCTGACGCCCAGCGTTTCTGCGGCGCAATACAGATAAAGACCGTGTCCCGCCTCGTCCTGAACCTTTGCCAGCAGGTTCGCCTTGCGTTCCAAAGTGGGCGCGCGTGTGATCCAATTACCTTCGGGCAGCTGACCAACAATTTCAGAATGCGCGTGCTGACCTATCTGACGGATCAGGTTCCTGCGATAGCCGTCGGGCATGTAATCCTTTGGCTCGATCTTTTCGCCGGCGTCGATACGATCCTGAAAGGTGCGATCCTCGGCCGTCATCTCATCGCGCGCGATGAGACCTTTCCCGGTCGATTTTACCATCTGAGCGTACATTGCCCGTTCTCCTCAAGCACGTTTCATAATCATGGCGACGCTTTGCCCTCGGCCGACACACATGGTGCACCGGCATAATGAGCAATCGGCATCGATGATAAAGGCGGACATTGAATGACCTCGGTTGGCTTTGATGTCTCCTTACCATAAATCATGTTACATGATAGGCCACTCAAGAATTTTTTGTAACATTTTTAGCATCTTCTGCTTCGCTTTCTGAGTTTTCCGATTTCTAATGCAGAGCATGACGAAATCGCATTAGGTCGCGCCCATGGATATCAAGGCAATCATCATGGGTCTGGCCTTTGCATTTATGTGGTCGTCGGCGTTCACGTCGGCCCGCGTGATCGTGGAGTATGCCCCACCGCTGAGCGCGCTGGCCTTGCGGTTTCTGTTTTCGGGGCTGATTGGTGTGGCGATTGCGTGGTTTCTGGGACAGTCGGCGCGACTGACGCGGCAGCAATGGCTGGGCGTCGTGGTCTTCGGTATCTGCCAGAATGCCCTTTATCTGGGTCTGAATTTCGTGGCGATGCAGACCATTCCGGCGTCGCTGGCCGCGATTATTGCTTCGACGATGCCGCTATTGGTGGCTTTGGCTGGGTGGCTGGTATTCGGAACGCGGGTGCGGCCCCTGGGGGTTGTGGGATTGATTGCGGGGCTTGTCGGCGTCGTGCTGATCATGGGCGCAAGGGTGCAGGGCGGGGTGGATGTGTTTGGGCTGATCCTGTGCGTGATCGGGGTTATTTCGCTGACAGTGGCAACGCTTGCAGTTCTGGGCGCGTCTTCGGGCGGGAACGTTCTGATGATCGTCGGCCTGCAGATGCTGGTGGGCAGCGCGATCCTGTGGGTGCCTGCGCTGACGCTTGAGACATGGGCGGTCACGTGGAACTGGCAGTTGGTGGTGGCCTTCATCTACACGACACTGGTGCCGGGTCTGGCTGCCACCTTGGTCTGGTTCCTGCTGGTGGGGCGGATCGGGACGGTGAAGGCATCGACCTTTCATTTCCTCAACCCGTTTCTAGGTGTCGCGATTGCCGCAGCATTGCTGGGAGAGCGTGTGGGTGCGCTGGATATTCTGGGCGTGATCATCATCGCAGGCGGCATTCTGGCGGTCCAAGTCTCGAAACAACCCACGCCAAAGTGACCGCTTGTCACACTTTAAGGGGCTGACAGAGCAGCATCGTTTCGCACAGATAGCGGGATGGATCTGGTATTTGGATATCTGGCGGGGCTACTGACCCTGATTAACCCCTGTGTGCTACCGGTACTGCCCATTGTGCTGGCCACCGCGTTGCAGGCGGGCCGCGCCGGGCCGCTGGTGCTGGCTGCGGGGATGAGCCTGTCTTTTGTTATCGTCGGCATGACTATCGCGGTCTTTGGTCGCGCGCTGGGCATCGACGATGTGATGATCGCCCGTGCGGGTGCGCTCATGATGGTGCTGTTCGGGGTTATTCTGGTGGTGCCGCAGTTTTCGGCCCGGTTTGCCACCGTGACGGCGGGCATGGCTTCGCGCGCGGATGCGGGGATCGATAATGTGGATCGCAGCGGTCTGGGCGGCCAGTTTGTGGGTGGCGCGCTTTTGGGTGCGGTTTGGGTACCTTGTGTGGGACCGACGCTGGGTGGTGCGATTGCACTGGCATCTTCGGGTGAAAGCCTTGGCTGGGCCGCCGCGACAATGTTCAGTTTCGCGCTGGGCATATCCACCATCATCGTCGTGTTGGCCTATGGCGCGCAAAACGCGATCCGGCGGCGCAAGGATTGGCTGCAGGCGATCTCG
This sequence comes from uncultured Paracoccaceae bacterium, assembly GCA_947503965.1. GTDB lineage: Bacteria > Pseudomonadota > Alphaproteobacteria > Rhodobacterales > Rhodobacteraceae > Yoonia. Next base: position 166,316 of record CANNFU010000008.1, on the reverse strand, counting down.
GGTCGGGTGCGGTTGATCACCGGGGTGATCTTTATTGCGCTGGGCGTCGCGTTGTTTTTCGGACTGCATCAGATGGCTGAAATCTGGTTGCTGGATCACTTGCCATTCTGGCTACAGGACCTGTCGGTTCGCTTCTAACCAAGGAGATATGGATGAAACGTCGTGAATTTATGGCCGTGACAGCGGCCGCTTTGGTAACGCCCATGGTCGCACACGCAAGCGAGACACTGGATTACATACCGGGTCTGGTCCGTGAACGACTGGCAGCCGGCGAGACGCTGTTTGTCGACTTCAAAGCGTCCTGGTGCACGACCTGCCGCGCGCAGGAACGGGTGATTGGTCAGTTGCGTGCCGACAACCCGGCCTATGATGAGAACATCACCTTCATCAATGTCGATTGGGATGAATACGGGCGCGGTGAATTGGCGACCGAGTTGAACATTCCGCGCCGATCAACCCTTGTGGTGATGAAGGGCGAGGATGAGTTGGGGCGCATTGTCGCGGGCACCTCGCGCGGCGATATTCAGGCGTTGATGGATACGGCACTGGCCGCGAGCGGGGCGAGCTAGAGGTCCCGGATCAGGTCCGGGACGGTGTGTTGCCTAGCCGATCTGTCCCCGTTTGCCGCCGGTTTGACCGCGATCGAGCAGAAGGTGGTCAAGGATCACGCAGGCCATCATTGCCTCACCCACGGGAACCGCGCGGATGCCGACGCAGGGGTCGTGGCGGCCTTTGGTGATCACCTCGGTCTCTGTCCCATCCATGCGAATGGATTTGCGCGGGGACAGGATGGATGAGGTCGGTTTGACGGCAAACCGCACCACTATGTCCTGGCCGGTGCTGATCCCGCCCAGAATGCCACCTGCATGGTTAGAGCTGTATTCCGGCCCGCCTTGCCCCATGAAAATCTCATCCGCGTTGTCCCGCCCGGTGAGCGCGGCGGCGGCCATGCCCTCGCCGATCTCCACGCCTTTCACGGCATTGATCGACATCATCGCGGCAGCCAGATCCGTGTCTAACTTGGCATAAATCGGGGCGCCAATGCCTGCTGGCACGCCCCGCGCGACAACCTCGATGATCGCGCCGACCGAATTATGATCGTCTTTGCGTAGCCATTGCAGATACTCTTCCCATTCCTGCGCGGCCTGCGCGTCAGGACAGAAGAAATCGTTGTGGTCAATCTGCGCCCAATCCATCCGCGCCCGGTCGATCTGCTTGGTGCCCATCTGGGTCATGTAACCCTTGATCTGCACATTCGGGGCAATCGCCTTGATCGCTTCGCGCGCCACGCCGCCTGCGGCCACGCGTGATGCAGTTTCGCGGGCCGACGAACGCCCGCCGCCGCGATAATCGCGAATTCCGTATTTCTGGTGATAGGTGATATCCGCATGGCCGGGCCGGAATGTATAGGCGATATCGCCATAATCCTTTGACCGTTGATCGGTGTTGCGGATCATCAACTGGATCGGCGTGCCGGTTGTCTGCCCTTCGAACACGCCTGACAGGATTTCGACCGCGTCGGGTTCGTTGCGCTGGGTCGTATTCTTGTTCAGACCCGGACGGCGCTTGTCCATCCATTGCTGTATCATCGCCGCCTTAAGCGGGACACGCGGTGGGCAACCATCAACCGTCGCGCCCAAAGCAGGCCCGTGGCTTTCACCCCATGTGGTGAACCGAAACAGATGACCGAAACTGTTGATCGACATGAACGTCCCCTTTGCGGATCGGGTCTAGCGGGGGTGTCAAGCGGGCTCAAGTGGTTTCACCTTGCCCTGCCTCGCAATCCGGCCTAGCTAAGGCATACCTCGGGGGGCCAGATATGGCTGAGATGCGTCAAGCGGACCCGTTGAACCTGAACCGGTTAAGACCGGCGGAGGGAAGGTTTAGCCGATCAGCTATCCCCCAATCCGCCCGTCGCATTTGGAGGATACGATGAAGACACCCACCTATCTGCCAGCTGTTGCGGGACTTGCCCTTTGCGCCACGGGCGCACTGGCCGAGACCCCGGTGCTGCAAGTGATGACCTATGACAGTTTTGTCAGTGAATGGGGGCCCGGCCCGTCGGTTGAGGCCGCATTTGAGGAAACCTGCGCCTGTGATCTGCAATTTGTGGGCACCGGCGATGGTGCCGCCTTGCTTGCGCGGTTGCAGTTGGAAGGGCCGCGCACTGATGCCGATATCGTGCTGGGTCTGGATACGAACCTGACCGCAGCGGCGCGTGAAACTGGTCTGTTTGCACCGCATGGTGTGGAGGTTGACCTGAGCCTGCCGATTGCATGGACTGATCCCGAATTTTTGCCGTTTGACTGGGGCTATTTCGCCTTTGTCGGCAATGAAGGGGACGCCGCGCCGACATCATTGCGCGCCTTGGCGGAAAGTGACGTGCAGGTGGTTATTCAGGACCCACGATCATCAACACCCGGTTTGGGTCTGCTGATGTGGGTGAAGGCGGCCTATGGCGATGAAGCGGACGCAGTGTGGGCCGATCTGGCCGATAACATTGTGACCGTCACGCCCGGCTGGTCCGAGGCCTATGGCATGTTTCTGGATGGTGAGGCTGACGCGGTTCTGTCCTACACTACATCACCCGCCTATCACCTGATCGCCGAGGATGACGCAAGCAAGGTGGCGTGGCGCTTTGACGAGGGGCATTATATGCAGGTTGAAGTGGCCGGAAAGCTGGCTGCAACCGATCAGCCGGAATTGGCGGATCAGTTTCTGGCCTTCATGGTGTCCGATGCGTTCCAAAGCATTATTCCAACAACCAACTGGATGTATCCTGCCGTGACTCCGGCAGAGGGGCTGCCCGAGGGATTTGAAACACTGATGACACCGGAAAAATCCTTGCTTTTGTCGCCCGAGGATGCGGCGGCCAAGCGTGATGCGGCGCTGGATGAATGGCGCGCAGCCCTGTCGCAATAACACCGTTCTGGCCCGGCGCCGCAGCAGCGGCGCTGGTCCTGCTGTTGACCATTGGTACGCTGGCTGCGGTCGCGTGGCGGGCCAAGTGGGATGCTGGCCTGTCGGTCGCCGATTGGGCGGCGATCCGATTTACGATTGTTCAGGCGCTTGTCTCTGCCGGTCTGAGCGTTGTTCTGGCAATACCTGTGGCGCGCGCGCTGGCGCGTCGGCGCTTTGCCGGGCGTCAGATGCTGATCACGCTATTGGGCGCGCCGTTTCTTTTGCCTGTCATCGTGGCGGTGCTGGGCCTGCTCGCGGTGTTCGGGCGTGGTGGCATGGTGAACAATGCGCTGACCGGGTTGGGGTTTGAACCGATTTCGATCTTCGGGTTTCACGGGGTGGTTCTGGCGCATGTGTTCTTTAACCTGCCTTTGGCGATCCGCCTGATCCTGCAAGGATGGCTGGCCATACCGGCAGAGCGGTTTCGGCTGGCGGCAACCCTGAACGCGTCGGTTTGGCGTATGCTGGAATGGCCAATGCTGCGCGCAGTCGCCCCAAGCACGTTTTTGGTGATTTTCCTGATCTGCCTGACCAGCTTTGCCGTGGCGCTGACCTTGGGTGGTGGGCCGCGTGCGACGACTGTGGAGCTTGCGATTTATCAGGCGCTGCGGTTTGACTTTGATCTGGGGCGCGCGGCCTTGCTGGCCTGTGTGCAGTTTGCCCTATGCGTAATGGCGGCGGCCGTGGTCTGGCGGATCAGTCTTGTTGACGGGATGGGCGCGGGGCTCGACCGGGTCGTGCAACGCTGGGATACGGACCGACCGGTGCTGGATTATATCTTTATCGCTGCAGCTACGGTGTTTTTGCTGCTTCCGCTCAGCATGGTTGTTTTGCGTGGTTTGCCGGGCTTGTTTGATTTGCCCACCAGCATATGGGCCGCCGCACTCCGCTCGGTCATCGTGGCAATCGGGTCGGCGATGCTGTGTGTGGCTATGGCGCTCGCGCTGGCGTTGCGCGGTGGTGCATTGGTGTCTGTAATCGGGGTCCTGCCACTGGCTGCATCTGGTTTGGTTGTCGGAACGGGTGCGTTCCTGATTGTCTTTCCATTCGTGCGACCGTCAGATGTTGCTTTGATCGTCACGATGCTGGTGAATGCAACACTGGCATTGCCTTTTGCGCTGCGCGCGGTGGCACCCGCGGTGGCGGCGGTCCAATCCGACTTTGGTCGTTTGGCGATATCACTGAACCTGACAGGTTGGTCATGGGTGCGCATTGTGGTTTTGCCGCGGGTCCGACGCCCCTTGGGCTTTGCTGCAGGTCTGGCCGCCGCATTGTCCATGGGGGATCTGGGGGTGATCACGCTGTTTGCAGGGCAAGCGCAGGAAACACTGCCGCTGGCGATGTACAGATTGATGGGGGCCTACCGGATGGCTGATGCAGCAGGGGCTGCACTGGTGTTGCTGGCCCTAAGCCTTGCGTTGTTCTGGATTTGTGATCGCGGGGGGCGGGCAGATGCTTGAGTGTAAGGCGCTGGAGCTGCGGCAGGGCGACTTTGTGCTATCTGCCGATCTGCAGTTTGCCCCAGGAAAGGTGACCGCTTTAATCGGTCCGTCTGGCGCGGGTAAATCAACCCTGCTGGGTGCTTTGGCGGGTTTTCTGGCACCTGTATCGGGTGCGGTTTTGTGGGACAGCCGTGATCTGGCATACGATGCGCCGGGCGATCGCCCAATGAGCGTTCTGTTTCAGGACAATAACCTGTTTCCCCATTTGACGATTGCGCAGAATGTCGGGCTTGCCCTGCGCCCGAACTTGCGGCTGAGTGCGGCTGACAAAGATCGTATATCAGATGTGTTGGCCCAGGTGGGGTTGGCGGGTTTTGATCACCGCAAACCCGCTGCATTGTCAGGCGGGCAGCAAAGCCGTGCGGCACTGGCGCGGGTGTTGATCGCTGACAGACCGATTGTGCTGCTGGATGAGCCCTTTGCCGCATTGGGGCCGGGGTTGAAGGACGACATGCTGGATCTGGTGCAGACGCAACTGGCGGCAGGTAGGCGGACCTTGATCATGGTCACCCACGATCCGGCAGATGCAAAGCGGATTGCGGATCAGGTGGTGCTGGTCGCTGATGGCGTGGCGGCGGCGCCCGTTGGGACGGATGCGCTGTTTGCGGACCCACCTGCGGCACTGGTCAGTTATTTGGGGGTGGGGATGGGTTAAACCCATCCTACCAAAGCAAAAGGCCCGCTGTGTAGCAGCGGGCCTTTGTTTGATAATCGTGTCCGGCTTACTCTTTGCCCTTGTGTGGTGCCCACAGACGTTTGTTTGTCAGGTAGAGCAATACCGACAGAACCGTCAGAAACAGCACACCCGTCAGACCGGCCTGCTTGCGCGCCATCAGCTTGGGTTCTGCTGTCCACATCAGGAAGGCAGAAACATCCTTTGCAACTTCCGCAAGCTCGGTTGAGTGGCCGTCAGCGTAATCAACGTCATCGCCATAAAGCGGTGGCGCCATTGCGATCCAGCTGCCAGGCACCTTGTGCTTGCCATTCTCGTCCTTGCAGCTTTCGGGGAAGCCACCCGCAGCAAAAGCCACGTTGTAGAAGCCATCCATCGGCTCGCCTTCCAGCGCGCATTCAGGCTCTTCGTGATAGCCGGTCAATAGGGACGCGATGTATTCCGCGCCACCCATACCATTCACGAACTGGCTGATCCCGGTACCATAGGGTCCGTGGAAACCCGCACGTGCCTTGGCCATCAGGCTGAGGTCAGGCGCGTTTGACAGGCTGGACGCAGGAAACTTGTCGGCTGGTGTTGCGGGGCGAAAATCGCCTTCGCCGTCAAACAGTGATTGATCGAACACCTCATAGAACTCTGCGTAGGCCCGCATCTGATCTTCGGGCAGGCCGGGGCCACCGTCATCGGACAGGTTGCGGAATGCGACATATTCCAGACCGTGGCACGCCGCGCAGATTTCGGTGTAGACCTGAAGCCCACGCTGAAGCTGCATCTGGTCAAAGCTGCCGAATGGACCCTCGAACGAGAAATCGTAGTCTGTGATCTCTGTTTCAAGCTCGGCCGCGGTTGCTTGCCCTGTCGTCAGGGCAAGCGCCATTGCAGCGGTGAGTGATAGTTTACGGAACATTACGTTTGGTCCTTTCTCACTCGGCCGGGCTGGCGACGGGCTTTGCACCGTCACTTTTCGGCGCGTAGTGCGCGTTGAAGTCTTCTTCGATGGTTGCCGGTGGCGTGTTCGGCTTTTCGATCACACCAAGCAGCGGCAGGATCACCAGAAAGTAGGCGAACCAATAGGTCGACCCGATCAGGGCGATATAGGGATAAATCCCTTCTGCCGGGCGCGCGCCAACCCACATCAGCAGGATGAAGTTCACGACGAACAGCCAGAACCACCATTTGAACATCGGGCGGTAGCGACCGGAACGTACGGTGGATGTATCCAGCCATGGCGCCAGCGCCATCACAACGATTGCACCAAACATCGCGATCACACCAAAGAACTTGGCGTCGATGATGCCGAAGGTGATCCAGTTCACAGCAATCACCAGCCACACATCCTGGTCGAACGCGCGCAAAACAGCGTAGAACGGCAGGAAGTACCATTCCGGCACGATATGCGATGGTGTCGCCAGCGGGTTGGCCGGGATGTAGTTATCCGGGTGACCCAGATAGTTCGGCATGAAGCCCACAACAGCCACAAACAGTGCCAGGATGATTGCCAGCGCAAACAGGTCCTTGATCACGAAGTAAGGCCAGAAAGGCAGCGTATCTTTGGCTGCGTCCTCTTTCGATGTGCGCCGCACCTCAACCCCTGTTGGGTTGTTGTTGCCGGTGGTGTGGAACGCCCAGACGTGCACGATTGTCAGACCCAGCAGGATAAAGGGCAGCAGATAGTGCAGCGAGAAGAAGCGGTTCAGCGCAGGCTGCGCAATCGCGCCATTCGGCGTGCCCAGCAGCCAGACCTGTACGGATTCACCGATGAACGGGATCGCACCGAACAAGCCGGTGATCACAGCCGTGCCGTGGAACGACATCTGCCCCCAAGGTAGCACATAACCCATGAATGCCGTGCCCATCATCAGGACATACATCAGCATGCCGACGACCCATGTCACCTCGCGCGGTGACTTGTAAGAGCCGTAATAGAGGGAGCGGAAGATATGCGCATAAACGGCGATAAAGAACAGTGACGCACCGTTCTGGTGGAAGTAGCGGATCATGTGCCCGCCGTTCACATCACGCATGATGTGTTCGACCGAGGCAAAGGCCATGTCCACATGCGGCACATAGTGCATTACCAGCACGATGCCGGTGATGATCTGCAGCACGAGTGTGAAGACAAGAACGATACCCCAGATCCACATCCAGTTCAGGTTCTTGGGGGTAGGGATCATCAGGGTGTCATACATCAACCCGACGATGGGAAGCCGCGAGTGCAGCCACTTTTCGCCCTTTGTCTTGGGTTCGTAATGGTCGTGGGGAATTCCGCCCATGGCTTTCTCTCCTTAACCGAGTTGAATTGTGGTTTCGTCGACAAACGCGGCGACGGGAATTGGCAGGTTGCGCGGTGCCGGACCGCGCCGGATCCGACCAGCTGTATCATAGTGCGACCCGTGGCAGGGGCAGAACCAGCCGCCGAAATCACCCGCGTCACCCAAAGGTACACAGCCAAGGTGGGTACAAACACCCATTTGGACCAGCCAGACTCCATCTTCGGTCAACGCCCGGTTTTCGTCGGTGGCAGGGACCTCACCCAGGTTTTCATTGTACGCATCCGGGTCAGGCAGGTCGCTGACGTCAACGGCGCGGGCCTCGGCGATTTCGTCCTCGGTACGGGCGCGAATAAAGACCGGTTTACCCTGCCAAAGCACGGTAATCTGCGTGCCTGGGTCAACGGCGCTGACATCAACGCGGATCGAGGCAAGCGCGAGAACATCCGCTGATGGGTTCATTTGGTTGACCAGTGGCCAGACCGCAGCGCCCGTTACCACCACGCCGGCACCGGCAGTGGCATAATAGAGAAAGTCGCGGCGTGTGCCCTGGTGGTCGTCTGCATGTGACACTGGGTGCATCTCCGTTTCAGAATTCGGGCCGTTTGCCCACGAAATAAGTAGACCAATGTTTCCATTCGTCCATCCGCGCGTTGTTTAGCCATCAAAGTGATTGACGTCCAGCGGACAATCAGGCGCAGGCGTGTTTCGCGTTCGCTCATCAGGCAAAAGTACGAAAAGAGAGTAAAAGTCGGCAAAAAGAATCGGATTGGAAACATCTGATCTTTTGCCGCCGCCGAGCATCTTGTCTTTCTCAAAAATCTACCCCTGCGTAGGTTGATCGGCGGAAATCCCCACATTTCCCTTGAAAAACCGTGGTTTGTGACAGCAGCGACACATTATTTCGCCGTCATCGCGACCTCACTTATTGTTTTGTTGTCAGCCGGTGGTTGCAGGTTTACTTCAAAATCACTGCCACTCGTCCTGGAACCACTTTATGAAGCTACTGCCATCGCTTTGTCTCTGTCTCGCGTCGCTTCCGGCCTTTGTCGCCGCCGAAGTCGAGCTGAGCTTTTATGGTGGCGTGCAGTCGGCCCCGCCGTCGGACATCTCGATTCGTGGTGACGATGTCATTGCAGATGATGATTTTGAACAGGATTGGGAAGGCCGGTCAGCAGAGGCCCCCATCTATTATGGTTTTCGTGCGACGCACTGGCGCACCCCATCGTTTGGCTTCGGTTTGGACTTTGCCCATAACAAAGTTTACCCCAAGGACGATGATCTGCCCGCAGGTTACGACGTACTTGAGTTCACGGATGGCCTGAACACGCTGACAGTCAATGCCTACCGCCGCTGGAGCGGATTGTTCGGTGAGGTTACGCCTTATGTCGGTGGAGGTGTCGGTGTTTCCTTGCCCCATGTGGAAGTGACCAGTGGCGGGTCCGAAACATTCGGCTACCAGATCACAGGACCTGCCGCGACCTGGATCGCCGGTGCTTCTTATGCGATCAACGACCAATGGGCGGTTTTTGGTGAATACAAGGGTACGTTTTCATCCAACACTGCCGATCTTGAAGACGGCGGCACGTTAGAGAGTGATATCTTCACCAACGCCGTCAATTTCGGCGTCAGCTTCAACTTTTAACCCGTCACCGCTGTTGCTTGCATGCTGTCGCGCGCCGCAAAGCCCGCATGCCATTCAGCCAGCGCCGCATTCCCGTTCCGCCATCCGCGCGCATCATGCCGCAGGTCAACATAAGACAGCGCGCATGCCACCCCGATCTGACCGATATTCAACGGACCGGCGAGGTGGCTCATCCAGCGATTGTTGATGGCCGAGATGGCGCGATGCGCCTTGCCCCACTGCGCCTCGATCCAGTCGGGAGATTGCTGGGGAACGGGGCGCAACCGTGTCTCATAGGTCATGGTGACGGTGGCATCCATGATCGCGTCGGCAGTGGTCTCTAGCGTCAGAATTTCCCACATGCTGTGGGTGGGGTACAAATTTGCATCGGCATAATCGTTCAGAAACCGTGTGATCACGCGGCTGTCATAGATCGCCGGCCCATCACCACGGACAAGTGCGGGGATCTTGCCGGTGGGGTTCGCGGCCAGAACAATTGGATCGGACGCAAGGGGTGTTGTTGAAACGTCGACCTCTTCCACCTGGTCCAGCAGCCCGGTTTCGCGCAGCAACACGCGCACTTTTCGAACAAACGGCGAGGCAGGTGACATCAAAAGCTGCATGGTCAGGGTCCTTGTTACTGTGTCGGAAAGACGATGCGGTCCTGCCCGTCTTGCCATGGCGTGTATTTCGTCATGATCGCATTGAACCGATCTGACAGCAGAAAGTCATCCAGCCATTTGGTCAAGGCGGTCAGCCCTTGTGCATCAAACCATGCGCGATCCGTATTCGCAAACTGGCGCACAAAGGGCAGAATGGCCATATCCGCCAGTGTGCGCCTCGGTCCCATCAGAAAGGCCGTCCGAAGCAGCCGATCATTCCAATCCTGAAGGTGCGTCAGCGCCTTTGCCCGTTCAAGGTTTTCATCCCGGTCAGGAAATCGAACAGCGTATTTGGTGTGATCAAGGGCCTGTTTGAACGGTCCATCGCAGGCATCGATCAACGCATGCCCGTTGTCTGGCATGTCCAGCCAGCCTTCGGGGTCATGCTGCGACAACGCCCACTGCATAACATCGCGGCTTTCCTCGATCACTTGGTCGCCCGTGACAACAACGGGAACGGTGCCTTTGGGGGAAGCCGCCAGAAACGGGGCAGGCTTGTCCTTTAACAGGATCTCGCGCAATTCCACCTGGCATCCGCTGGCGGCAATGGCAAGCCGGGCGCGCATCGCATAAGGGCAGCGCCGAAAGGTCCACAAGACAGGAAGCGGGTTCTGGTGCCGTGACATCCGCATCATGTCACGCCGTCAGTTGATGGCCTATAGCGCCGACAATCTGCGCAGTCACGATCTGGCTTTCTGGCTGGTCATCGGCGAACACAACCTCGGCAAACTGCGCGGTGCGGCCCATGCGCGGATTTTCCATCAAGACCTGATGGGTCTTGCCGATCTGCGCATCCAGATGCGCCGCCACACGGGCCTGTCCGGCAGCGCGCAATTGCGCCGCACGATCTTTGATCAGGCGGCCATCCACCTGCGGCATCCGCGCGGCGGGCGTGCCGGGGCGGGGCGAATAGGGAAAGACATGCAGCCATGTCAGATGGCAATCATCCACAAGGGCCAGGGAGTTGGCGAACATCGCATCGGTTTCGGTTGGAAAGCCTGCGATGATATCAGCGCCATATGTCATGTCAGGGCGCAGCTTGCGCGCGTCTTCGCAAAACCGGATCGCATCGTCGCGCAGATGCCGGCGCTTCATCCGTTTCAGGATCATGTCATCGCCATGCTGCAGGGACAAATGCAGGTGTGGCATCAGGCGCGGTTCGGTGGCGATGGCCTGCATCAGATTGTCATCCACCTCGATACTGTCGATCGAGCTGATCCGCAGACGCGGCAGGTCTGGCACCAGTTTCAGAATGCGCATGACCAGATCGCCCAGCTTTGGCAGGCCGGGCAGGTCAGCGCCCCAGCTTGTCAGGTCGACGCCCGTCAGAACGACTTCGTTATAGCCGGTATCCACCAGGCGCTTGATCTGATCGACGACAACGCCAGCGGGCACGGATCGTGAATTTCCCCTCCCATAGGGGATAATGCAAAAGGTACAGCGGTGATCGCAGCCGTTTTGGACCTGCACATAGGCGCGGCTGCGCGTGCCAAACCCATCAATCAGATGCCCGGCGGTTTCCGTGACCGACATGATGTCGTCAACCTGAACCGGTTCGGTTGTCCCGATCAAATCCGGGGCCATCGAAGCCCAGGTGTTCGGGTTCATCTTTTCGGTATTGCCGATGACAAAGTCGACTTCGGCCATTTTGGCAAAGGTATCAGGCTCGGTCTGTGCCGCACATCCAGTAACGATGACCTTGGCATGCGGATTGTCGCGGCGCAGTTTGCGAATATCCTGACGGGCCTTGCGCACAGCCTCAGACGTGACAGCGCAGGTGTTGATGACAATTGCATCTGACACGCCGGCAGCTGTCGCAAGCTCCTTCATCGCCTCAGTCTCGTAAGCATTCAACCGGCAGCCATGGTTGGAAAAGATGGGTGCAGTCCGGGTCATGTCAGCCGCCATTGTCCGTCAAAGACATGGGCAGTGGGGCCGGTCATCCACACACCATCATCGCGCCAACTGATCTGGATCGGACCACCATCAAGATCGATGGTCACGTCCTTGCCCGTCAGACCACGCCGCGCTGCCGCGACCGCCGTCGCGCACGAGGACGAACCGGATGCCAGCGTGATCCCGACACCGCGTTCCCAAACACGCATGCGCAGATGGTCTGTATCTATCACGCTGGCAAACTGAACATTCGTGCGCTGGGGAAAAAGCGGATGATGCTCCATCGCGGCTCCGCGCGCAGCAAGATCAACAGCCTCAGCGTCATCCACAAAGAACGTACAGTGCGGGTTGCCCATGCCCGTCGCCGTCGGCGCGCCCTCAATCGGGAGTTCAAGCGTGTCCATTTCCTCGGACAGCGGAACCTCATTCCAGCGCAAAAGCGGTTGACCCATATTTACCGATGTCAGCCCGCCACCGGCATCAATGGCGTGCAGCAGACCCCGCTCTGTTCTGATCGTCAGGGCATCGCGGCCAGTCTCGTTCATCAGATGGCGGGCGATACAGCGGGTCGCATTTCCGCAGGCCGCCGCCTGTGAGCCATCGCTGTTCCAGAACGCCAGATGCACGTCCGCGTCGGTGGTCTCCGACAGAACGGCAAGCTGATCAAAGCCCACACCGCGGTGGCGGTCGCCGATGGCAATCGCGACCGTCGAATCGATGCGCGTTTGCACACCGCGTTCGTCAACAACAACAAAGTCATTGCCCAGCCCATGCATCTTCATGAAGGGCAGATATGTGGGGTCCGTTCCAGCCATGGCGGCCATATAGTCAATGCCGCAAGACTTATCCAGCAGCGATAGCGTTTGGGGGTTGACCGGACGCCCCTGCCTTTCTAAGTAGCCCATCACGTGGGCCGTTAGCTCAGTTGGTAGAGCAACTGACTTTTAATCAGTAGGTCGATGGTTCGAACCCATCACGGCTCACCATTAAAATCAATTGTGACGACTCGTGATGTTTGACCATTTGGGTCATGTTTTTGGTCATTACGGTCACTAACTTTGGTCACTTGCTGTCATTGGACCATAAGAGTGTAGATTTGGAGCATAAGCTTGCTGATCTGCCCGTTTGGTTGGCTTTCAACTTCAATTTGCGACTGAGATTGAGATGATTCTTCGCTTTGGGTAAGTGGAGACAATCTCGGTGGATAGTTAAGTTGATAAGGTAACGTTTTTTGGCACAGTGTACCGTAGGTTCGAATCCCACCATCCAAGCCATCGTCTTGTTGTTGTGCCGTCCGGTATGAATCGCAACTTGTCCGGCGAGAAACCCAACTTATGTCGTGCAAGAACGCGACTACGGGCACTTGCCTGGGATTTTTGGACTCTTGAGTGCTCTAGGATGCCTGTTCGCGAGTTTCTGAAAAACGCCTCGAGCATATGAGATGACAGCTTCCAAGTTGCAGATGGTCGAAGGGTGTATGATCTGCTCGGACATCGTCATTCAAAACGCTCGGGTTCTCTTTTGTGAGCCGCTTCTGGAATGACATGTAAGGTGATGCTAGTTGACGCCGAGTTGCCACTTTTTGAAAGCTAACTGGCAATTTTGCTCTTGAACGTTCATGGGGTAGTCTTGCTACCTTGGGCTGAAAGGATTCAAGCGGTTCCCAATGTTGAGACCAAAAACGCAAATAACCCTCATTCCCTTTCCTCGCACATGACATAGCTGAAGCAACGATGCGACCGGTCTGAAATGGGCTACACAAGCGAAACCCCAACCAAGAACATTAGGGATCATTCATCAATTAGAATCCGCATTTTTGGGCCAACCTGCGATGGCGGCACTTCAGAGATTTGGATCTGATGGAAGCCTGTGAGGAAGTACAAAAACTCATCTGGTATCGTCAGATCTTCTAGGAACACGAGTATGAACGCCTTCTTCATGTGGCCAGCCAGGTATATTTCTCGCGCAACATGATCTGATTGAAACGCGGGCTTTGAACACGCAACAACAACAATTTGGGCGTTGCGCATGGCTGAGGCCAATGCCTTTGCATACCTTTGTTTAGCGCTTTGTTTTTCCCGGTCGATCCACACAATCAGATCGTTTTCACGCATTGACACCACAATTTCATCCACAACCTCAAGATTCATCCGGCTGTATGAAGTGAAGATATCCGGCGATTTCTCCGCTATCGATACACTTACTGTCGCGCCCTTAGCAGCGTTGACAGATATCTGGCCAACATCTGTTGATTTCTCATCTAACTCCGCAGCCAGAGGGCTTAGTGCAGATGCCGAAAATAGGAATTGTGCCAATACTGCAATGAGTTGGAAAACTAGAACAGGAATTCCATAGGCCCAAATCTTGTCAGGCCAATAGGCCTTTACGGCTTCGTCAAGGACGGAGCCGTCCTCCAATCCAAGCGCTTCAAGGATATAGAGTAATCCGGGCAGTCCAAAAGCGACAACAACCAAGCCTGTCGTTATCGCGATTAAACCCCAAAGGAAAGTCGAAGCGTATCCAACGTGCGCAGAGGGTTGAGCCTGGGGCTTAAGGGCGCTGCTATCCCCGACTTTAATTTCACTCTCGAGAAACAAACTCGAAGATCCACGTACCTCAAGTTCAATATCGCGAGCCGCATTAGCAATTTGATCTCGATCGCGCGGGTCTGAAATCTGAAAAACTTGTAGGTCCCTCAAGCCAAGAGGTAATGTAGGGTCACCGATCCCAACAAGAAATAATTTTTCTTCGCCCCACGCTTTCAGAGCTACCTCAATTTCTTTTCGGACCCATTCGCTGTTTTCGACTAGCTCTGAAAAAATAACCACTGTCAGTTCCGAAGATTCGATCAACTCTTCGATACCAACAGAAATTTCTTGGCCTAGAGATAATTGGTCATATCCAATTACGGAAATGTCGCGCTGGCGCAATTCTGACTCAAGCGATTGTGCAACTTTCAAATCGCCATGAGCATGACTAATAAACACTCGCAATGTAGTAGTTTCCTATTCGCTGATCCGGTTTAGTTTTCGGTCACTTCGGTCGGACGCCTCACCCAAAATTCGCCACCTCCAGAAGAAAAAAGCAATAGATGCGCACAAAATTGTAGTTTGAGATTAGCTAATTCTACCGTGTGACACGCTCAAGCAGCATACCGCGATTATTCGGTCGGAAAAGTCCATATCCGCCGCCTTCAGCTGTGCTGACATGTCTGTATAGATTCAGATATTCGTTGCCATGGTTGCGCCCCATACTGTCACGTATCGGAATAATCGCAATCTTGTCGATATCCTTCACACCATCGGCGTGGCCTATCTCCCACGGACACCATCGGCTAGATGCCGAATTTGCTGTCGCAAGGTAAATGAACCAATCCAAGCGCTCAATCCTATCTTTGATCTTCTTTGCCGTTTCACGATTTGGTGTCGATGGCATCGACGTATCTTCCCAGTCTATGTAGACTTTCCAGCCATGCGCCTGAAGAAACCCTTGAAGTCCTTTGGCGAGATCAGCGTCCTTATGGCTATGAGATAAAAACGCCGTCTGCTTTCCTTGTTGTAGCGCTTCGTTCACGACCTGATCAGATTTTCGGATTTCTGCCTGACCAGCGTAGGCCCGAATAGAGGACTCGTTAATCATCGTTGTATGGTTCCTTGGTGGATTGTTCAGGCATTGTGTAGGTGTTTCCGAACGGTGTGGGCCGACTTAGTTGAGAGAATCTATAACTTTAACGACCTGCCAGTTTTGCAGCTTCCTCGATGCGCATTGCTAGACTTTCTTTGGTTGAATACTTGTAGGTCTTGAACCCATTTTTCGCGATTTGGGCAGGTGCAGCACCAACTTGATCTCCAGGAAAACTTGGATCAGAAAGGTGATGCAACTGGATACCAACAAGCCCATTTCCGCGTTCGAGAGATTGATCTATCTCGTAATTTATCCATTCTCGATTGCTGATACCGTGGGTGATGCACACAACAGTGACGGATGTTCCTTTGAGCGCGTCATCGATCATTCTCTTGATGCGCTTCTCGCTCTTCTTGGCGTCCTCCCAGAGCGATTGATCCTTAAAACCTGCAGCAGTAGCGCCAACGATATTTGGCATTGACCGAATTTGATTTACTCGGAAAACATTGCGGTATCGAAAGCTGAAAAAACATGTTCTTGCCATTCGTTGAATGTCCTTCTCTGAAAAATATTTGATGTCTACGCTACCATGCTGAAGCCGGGTGAAAAGGTCGAAAACGATCAACACAGTGAACGGAAATCTCGCGGCCAGTCTGAGAAATCGACCTCGACCCTTGGATTATTCCTTTGCTCTTAACCTACCATGATCCTAGTTCCAGACTTCGGTCTTTGTCCAATGAACACACCAACATCGAAAAAGTCATCGATGTCTGAGCTGTTGGCGCGCAACAAAAGCCCCGGTCCCCCGGTTACCCAATGAATATTATGCGAGACGGCAGCGAAAATATTATCAGATTTCAAGGGTTCAGATTGCGAGAAAAAGAAACCATTTTCAAGTTCGAGATACTCGCCGCATCCACTAAAACCTAAAATGCGCAATCTCTTTAGGATCTGCTTTGCCACGTTATCTGGCGAGCTAATCTCACTTTTGTCTTCTACGAACCAGCGTGCTGCTTTTAACCCATCCGATTTGATAGCACCCGGTTCTAAGCGATACATGCTGTCCAGCTCGAGATGCGTAAGTTCTTTTCGCCCTGCCTCAGTGGCTCCAAGCGTGATCAGATATGGTAGTAAAGCACGGAACCGTCCTTCTAATGGTCGCCATCGGCTCCCCAGGATATCGCTGCGAGGGGCGCCACTATAGAGAAACGAAAAGTCGCCCTTCCGCTCACAACTCCGCATGAAGAACTCTGATGGCTCAAGCTTTTCATCGCCTTCAAACTGCTCTGTCGTGGTAGTGATTGAGCCAACCATCGCGTAGAAATGGTCGTCCACTCGCTCTGAACAGCGGTTCTCCATCACAGACATGACTTGGTACGCGGATCGTGTAGCGAAGTCTGCCATCATATAGTCGGCGAGAAGCCTTTCTAAACTTCTTAGCTTCGGACTCTGCTTTTCCCACGCAAGTTTATCGAGGTTATTAGCCGCTTTATAGACGTCGATTGCGGTCATAATCATGTTCAAGAATTCGTTCCCCGACACTATCGCGTCTTCGTTACCTTCAACCCCAAAATACAATCGACTGCTGTTTACAGCCTCTTGATATGTCCAAACACGGCTGACCCAGTCTTCTTCCTCAAGTATACTAAGATCAGAAGATGTTAGCTTTTCAGTCTGACTTACGTTTTGGATAGCATCCGAACATTGCTCCCTTAGAACAACCAGTACTTGATAAGCGGAACTAAAAATTTCTCCCATACTCTGAAGGCAAACGGTGCGTGCCGGATCGTCAGAGGGAACACACAGTGCATCCACCCAGAACGCCTGCGACGCATTGACTGCCGCTGCCTGCCCTGCAGCTTCGTTAAGTGAATCTCCATCGTGACTGAAACTGATGTTACGAGCCCAGTTCTCTTTTGACTGCAAAACGCTGATTGCCGTCTCAATGGCCTGAATTGTCCGTGTGGACATCTGTTGCTCCACACTGAGAGGATTTTCAACTTTTCCTTTGCCCCAGGCATATGAAAGGCATGTAAATGCAGGGGCATCTGATACTTGGGCGTATTCTTTAATCACCCACTTTATTTCGAAAAACTCAATAAACAATGCATCGGGACGCGTTAAGTGGTTTGCTGGCTCAAGCAATCTAAACATACACAACTTTTTCTTCATGAAAATGGCTTCACTCGCTGAGACTAGGCTAACCAAACTTATGTTTAGGTTCAAGAATTGCCATCAGATATGCTGTAATCTTTGATTAAGCACAAATATGTGAAATTATGCGCGCGTGCTTGAGATGTCCGGAGAATGCCAAATGCCAACAAATTCGTACCAGATCATTCTTATGGGCGGCAAAGACGACAGGCTGGTTGCTCTTAAGGCTGCTGTTCAAGCGCGAGCGGCGGATTTGGGGATCGACGCAAGTGAGATTGCCTATCTCAATGAAAGCGCTTTTGCGGGTACTTACGACAGAAAGAAGCCAGCCTTCGGCATCTACTTCGGCAATCAGAACAAAACAGTCCCACGGCCGTTAGGCCAACTAGAAAAGGACTCCATCATTATTGCCCCAGTCGTGACGTCGAAGGCGATGGTCGCATCTGAAATTCCCAGCGAACTTCAGCATATCAACGTGGTCGAAGTCGGGATGGATGGCGACAACATCCCGCGGCTGGCGTCTCTGGTTTTTGAGACTTTCAGACTTCTTCGAAGAGAACGCGGTATCTTCATCAGTTATCGCAGAAAAGGCTCACAGCCATTGGCCAACCGGCTCTACGAAGAATTGGACAAGCGAGGGTTTGATGTATTCATCGACGTTCGATCGGTACCACCTTCCGTCGACTTCCAGGCCGAACTTTGGCATCGCATGTCGGACGTTGATACCATCCTTCTGATAGATACCCCGGGGTTTAGAGAGGGGCGCTGGACCAAAGCTGAGCTTGCGCAAGCAAATTTGCTTGGAATACAGACCCTGCATCTGCTTTGGCCCGGCCAAATAGAGGATCGTAACTTTGCCTTCAGCCGCTTCGTCAAACTCGTTGAAACAGATTTCAGTGGCCCGTCGCCAGGTCGTGGAGCCACGATCAAAGCGACGGTGATCGATAGCATCTGCGACCTTGCAGAAGAGCTGCGAGCAGAGGCTATGGCGTTCCGGCATGCTCATTTGGTAGACAACTTTTGCGATGCCGCCCGAGACTTAGCCCTCGCTCCCACTGTTCAGCCTCAACGCTGGATTTCGGTTGAGCTAAAAGACGGCGGCTCTTTAGCGGTAGTGCCCGCGGTTGGCCGTCCAACGTCCGATCGCATCAATACCATTTTCGACGCAATCTCCAACCACACGTCTGCTGGCACCCCTATCTGGGCGATATATGACAGTCGGGGAATGCATGACAATTGGATCAAGCACCTAAAATGGCTTGATGGACACTTACCGATCAAAACTGTCCCAGTAGGCGAGTTGCCAAGCGCGCTAAAAGGGCTGCTATCATGACCAACATTTTCCTCTCCGCAAGCGTCCCGCTGCCAGATAGAGATAGTAGATTTTTCGAAACAGCGGATGTGTTTCTGATACGTGAAGCCATCCGCGCGCTGGTTGAGGTCATCTTGCCCACAGGACACATCACTTTCGGTGGTCACCCAGCGATCACACCTTTGATGTCGCTTTATGCGAATACTGCCAAACTCGGCAATGAACGCATTACGATCTACCAAAGTGCGTTTTTCCTCGGTCGGTTTCCGCGAGAGAACGATGATTTCGCTGACATTCGGTACACTGAGGCTGTCCAGAACGATTTGAGCGGTAGCATTGAGCTTATGCGTAACGAAATGCTCACCAGTCGGAAATTCGATGCTGCGGTGCTGATTGGAGGTATGGACGGGATCCTCGATGAGGCTCGACTATTTCGAGAGTACAATCCGACTGCTAAGGTTCTTCCTGTTCCCGCAACTGGTGCTGCAGCGGCGATCGAATACAATGAGGGGAATTATCCGAGAGATTTGGCAAACGAAATCTCGTTTGCTAGCCTCTTCCGCCGCAAATTGCTGCCCAACCCGCTGTTGTAATCAGGCAGCAACATTCACAAAAACTTAAGCACTAGTTGAGAATCTTTCGCAAGTTTTCCCAGTTCCATCGTTATAACTGTCCTGCGCCGTTTACAGGAGTATAATTTCCATCACGATACCGTAAGACCCTCCTCGCGGTAATCCCAGTTTGCGTTAGCCGCAAAGACGTACATCAAAGATGCTGAGTTTCGGCTGATCAGGGGCTATTTGGGAAGGAGGAATGCAACGCTAACGTTTGGAGTGGGTGACATTGATCTAATATTCTTTCCATCGGTCAACACCAGCGGCAAGGTCTCTTCTAATTGCGTTAATTATTGGCTGGATCCAAATAGCCTCATTCACAGCATAACTTCCAAGCTCGCCATTCAATCTGTTGATTTCCGTGCCGCCAGCATGATGGAGACCAATCATCTCCAGTCCGGCGTTAAGAGCAATACCTCCGGAGCTGCCAGGTATTGACGGAGTGGTATAGTGGATCAAGCCGGGCACGAGGCCTTCTTTCCCGGTGGAATGGGCGTCATGGTCAATCAGATCCGTATTTTGGAAGGAATAGGATACGCCATCCTTCTCAGGATGGCTGATCAAAAATACTTCGGCTGGCTTCTTGACGTCTACCTTCGGAACATAGGGAACCAACGGGATATTGGATTCTTCAATTGGAAGAGTGCCTTCCAGTTCAAACAAGCACGCATCATGAGCATCATAAGGCGAAGACCAGATCACTCTTAGAATTGCAAACTTCTGGTCGGGACATTGTGAGCCAGTAAACCGTACTGCCGCCTCATCTGGTTTCAAAGGTCTGCGTCGTGGGGAATATGCATCTGGAAAACTACTGACCACATGATCGTTGGTAAGCACTACGAGTCGTCCAGCCAGTTCTTCCGAAAACCATTTTCCATCCAAAACAGAACATGTTCCAACTGGCTCATCTGAGCTAATATCCACTACAGAGGCAACGCAGCTGCCTCGCGCAATGTATTTTCTCATCCAGCTATCAGACCTCATTCTATGGTGGCTATGAAGGGCCTGGAGCTCCTCCTCGGTCACGGACCCTTGTCGATGGATATCTTCGGAATCAAGTGTAATCTCCCCGTTGGGCTGGCCCAACATATTCCGTTCTAGCCACGTGACCATAATGGCTGCGTCTTTGCCCCTATCTTGCAGGCACCAAACTTCCTTAAACTGACGGAGTGTACCATTCAGCATGAAAGGTTCAGCGTTTCCTGTGTCTAGCGCGCTCACAATAGCTTGCGTTGCTTTCTGCCAGTTTTCTTTCCAGACATGTGCTTCCGCCAAACTAGCCCAGTCCCAATAGGCCCTGTCGGCATCTCCGATCTGTTCAATAGACAATATGACTGAGTCAGCTATCTCATTCGGTAAAATTTCATCCGGTATATCTTGGTCATTCGCCAAAGCGTTAGAGCTTAGAGCAAGCAGATTTACTCCATGCCAGACTCGGTCCTCAGGCGCACGACGCCACGGTTCCCAATAAGCTAGAAATGCCCGTTTTAGGTGCCGAGAAGCTTCACTTGGACCGCTAGGCAGTTGAGCAAGGTAAAGGTCTTTGTGGACCCGGCCTATCAGTCCACTTGCTTCGGCGAAATCATCTGGATCGCGCCTCGCTTCACTGTCTCGCAACATCACTGTTAAGAGGGGCAGTGCTGACTGTGCAGCCTCTGTATCAATTAACGCTTGAGCATAGTGCTTATCGGTTTCGAACGTATTGCGCCCTTCTGAACTCAACATTTCGCCATATGCAATCATGTACTCATGTTGCTGGTGATCCCTCAGCAGTTGATTAACTATTTGAACATCTTGATCTTCAAACGTGTCGACGTTCTCAGCGATACATTGCATGATGCTCGAGATAGCTTCGTCCGTTTTTCTTTCATCGCCATCTTGAAGGGCAGAACTCAAGTCTTGTGTAAGCGAATGGGCTTTGGTCATAGCTTCTTCAATTCTGAGCGTATCGTCTCTCTCAGACCTGCTTGTTTTGCATACTTGAGCATCCCATGGGTCCAAACCCCACCATTACTTTGCCGTACGTCCTTAATGCGTGGGGTGCCCTGTTCTAGAAAATCGTTACTCAATTTCGGATCCGCTCTACTTACCACGTCAACCGGATCATAAACATTGTGCCATGATGAGGTGATTTTTTCGTGTGCATAGCCATCGATCCGTGAATATCCTGGATCCAACTTGTCCTGCATCTCAGACATTCCCAAAGGGCTACCAACAGTTACCAAGCTCTGAATCTTTGGGCACTCAGGGATATTTTTCAGGCAATCGTACGCTATGACTGTACCTAAGCTATGGGCAACAACGATAACCGGACCACTCTTGCTCGCATCCTCAAGCGTCGAGAGGAAGCGGTTTCGTATTTCATCACGTACATGATATTCGATTCCCTTGCGCGGTGAATGCTTGACGTTAAACAAGTAGTGGTGTGCATCGCGTACAAAGGTCCTCATCAGAGGCTTTTTTAGTATCCATGGCAACGGTATCGCCTCAGCCGCAGCAGCAGAAATCGAAGCCTCATCAACATCACTTTCCGAGGGTGAAGTAGATGACCTCAGATCGTCAGAATCCACCTCAAGAGCTTCAGAAATGCGTCTCACCCATTCTTCCGAAACCTCTTCAAGAGAAGCCGTATCTCCCCTAATTGCGTTTGACATTTCTATTGAAGTGTTGGCACTTTCTGCACCTGACCTCGTCTTTGCGTAATCTGGGTAAAGAACATCGGACCAGTAGACTAGCTCGGACGAGGCACCATAATTTGCAACCTCGAGTCCCGTGCTACCAGCGGTATCAGTCGCAAAGGAGTTTTCCCAAAGGGAAAGCAAAGTAGACGGCTTCGGCATATTTGAAATACCATGAATGAATACAACAGTTGCCATAATAGCTCCAATCCAAATTGTGGGATTAGTCAAAGAATATTCTTGAGGTTGCTCCAGCGTTCCACAGCTATATCTGGGTTGTTTCTCACTGAGTCAGGGAGGTTTGTTGGGGCGGTATCTCCTTTGTGGACAGCTATCACTCGCTTCCCAAGCTCTAGCGACTTTTGCACTTCCCAATTCACCCAACGGCTATTTTGTGTCTGCTCAGATACATAGACTACTGTAGTAGAGGATTGCCTGATGCGCTCGGTAATCTGTCGTTTGATATAGTCGGCATTCTTACTATCAAAGGCATCCTTCACAGACCAATCGTTAAATTCGATGTCAGATCTTTCACTCTTTGCTTGCCCTCTAAGCAGATTGACTTCGTTGGCGTCTTCGTAAGCAAAGCTAATGAAGAGGTTTTTTCTACCTTCACTATTCAACCGATCCTTGGCTTCTTGCAGCAACTTGTCCACATCGCCAATATTGCGATAACCGCCAGTTCCACCGCCTCCCATATCATTCACCCTCTATATCAAATTCTTTGCACGCAATACACACCCCGCAAGGTACAGCAGAGCCGACGTGGCAGGAATAAGTTTGACCAATGTCCTTTGCTTCAGACATTGCAATGACTTCTTGTTTTGAGAACGCCATCAATGGCGCTTTGATAGAAATTGCTTGCCCCACAGCCAAACTCAAGAAACTCTCTGCATTCTCAAGATAGGCTTTCGTTTGATCCGAAAAAAGGTGGTATTTCTCGTCCAGGAGACCGATCATGATGGTCTTCGCCCCGATCGTTACAGCGTAAGAGGCCGCGCTGAGTAAGAACAGGCTGTTCCTACCGGGGGTGAAGGCTTGATCTACGATGTGAAGATCCGCGTTCGTCAACCCAGAAGGAATCAATTCGCCGAAACCCTTGAGATCAGCAACAACGGGACTACGGATTTCGTTGTTGCCCATTGCCTCCTTGCAGTGGCTCAGTTCTGTATCTGCTGCAAGCTGGCCATAATCGACGAACAAGGGGAACACATCGTACCCTTCTTCGGACGCGAGACGCGCTAGAAGCGTGGAATCCAATCCGCCCGACGCCAAAACTACTGCACGCATTCAAATACCCTTTTGCCTGCTGCCTTCATCGTTATCCAAATTGCTAAATCCAGTGCATCGGCGCGAATGTTTTTCCTAGTAGAATAGGATATAAACGCGGTTTCGATACCTTCATACTTTTTCCACGTCGCAGGCATGTTAGAAGCCTCTGTAAGCCCAATCAACTGAAGGTATTTCAAGATGTGTCGGTCCAAGACTGCGATTTCGCGACCATACCCGCTACAACTAAACAAAAAGCTGGTCTGTTTGGGGCCAAGGCCAGGAACCAGACTTGCCATTAATCTTCTGTTTTTGAATACGCACTCAGGCTTTTGTAACCAAGCGACAGTTTCATCTAGAATTGATGCGCGGTCCGCAAATATCGCGTTTAGTCGTTTCTTGGTTTGATTTGGGAACCTGTGGCGAGATGAAACCATGTCTATCTGATCTGCCGTCGGATCTTGAACAAGCGACTTCGCCATTGAAGATGCAATTTCGTATCTAATGCCACTTCCGATCGCCGCAGCGACTATCATTTCTCGCAAGCGTCTTGAGCACTCGATCGGAGGGTTAGGAACGGTATCTGAAAACCGTCTGCCGAAATCCAGAGCGATTTCCTCTATTTGGTTTGCAGGCTGCATTAGTTTAGTCCCCCCAACATTTCTTTTGCTAGCTTGAACTCTGGCCACAGATCTTTGTCGGCAAACAGCCGTTCGTAGCGACCGTCAATATGATGATTTCTGATCTCATCGCTAGCTTGCAAGAAGAATGCCATATTGTGAAAAGCGACCTTCATGAACCACGGCATCACTCCGGTTTGGCTTCTGACAAGCCCCGCAATTTCAGACGAAGTTATCAAACCGGTCTGCGAAGCAAATAAGTCCCATTGCTGGAAGTGATAAAGTCGCCAACTCTTACCATTGATAGCAGTTCTGCACCACTCCAAGCCATCAAAAAAATCCGCGCCCGCCAACGAAAGGAATGCCATAGTAATTGGGTTTCCTGTCCCCAATACGTGTAAAAATGCGTTAGCACCTTGACGATCAAGAGCTTTGCGAATTTTCGCCACTGTGCAAATTCTCTCCATAAGTCCATCGCCAAGTTCACGTTCCGCCACGGCAATCATGGGGGGATCTAGTGCTTGCACAACTCTGCAACAAATTTCTGGAAGACCATCATGGAAATATAGATTGCCCGGAAGTCTTGGCGCATGGATGATCGGCGCGACAGCGCAGCTCAACAAGGCCGCGTCTCGTTGATATTCATCACAGATTTCGTCAAATCGCCTTTGAATACTGACTTCCCCAGCTGAAACTTCATCCGGAAAACGATCATGCGTAAACGCCAGGTCCACATCAACTTTTCCGACGGCTTCAAGCAGCCTTCTCTTGCCTCGCTTCCAATTTGCATCTTGATATCGCATGGCTTCATAGTTGCCAGAATCGAGGAAAACCATTGATCCAGCCTCACGCAACCGATCTATCGCACTAAAGTTCATGATTTTGGGATTTTTGGTTGATGTCGGCTTTGGACGAAGGATGTCATATGCCGAGACTAGAACTGCTGGCGGATTGGCATGATTTAACAGGCTCAAAGTAGTATCGGGCTCGATCTGAGTTTCGTATGACGATACGGAAAGCACCATGCCAGGTGCGAAGAGTTTCTTGTCCTTAAGTACCAGTGCTCTATCTTGAACTTCACCGTTCCCAAAAACAGCCGTTATTTTCGGGCCCAACTGACCATTGATGTTGTCTTCGGGCCCGCATTCAAGTCGATGTCTGGGGCCATCACGCAGACCAATTGGTGCTTCACTTGTATCATTTAGCAACAACCCAAGGAGTGGCTTCTGCACCCTCGTAACTTCCTTTGCTTCATCTCGGACCACTGCGTTGTTTTTGGAACTTTGAGACCAGATAGCTACCGCGCCAACACATGCGTCAGAAGGTGCTAATTCTTCGATTTCGGCATGCCAGTCAGTTCGATTGTTGTCGTCGGCAAGCCACGGTGAAAATCCAGTAGCGTCGATTTCCTGGGCGACCTTCCTTGCTATCACGATATCCTCGGAATCGTAGAAAACAAAAATTTTCTTCATCAACGGCTCACTTAAAATAGTCTATGCGTCCAATTGCACGGCACAGTTGAATGATGCCACTCTGATTCCACTCTGTCTACAGGCGCTCCTAAAAGAGAGATTTCACAGTGGTAAAAAGGTTCTTTCAGAACTCGGTTGTTGCACCGACTAAATCCGAATTTTCTCGGCGTTAACGTAAACGGTTATGGATCCGTCAATGACGGAACCAGTTCTTCACTTATGTTTTTCAGCTCTTCCATATGGGTATGCAGCAAATGAAACGACAGACGCTCAGCCGCCAATACTTCGCTCAATCCGGCCCGATTGATTGTGCTGCTGGTACAGAAGCGATGCATAGTATCCAGGTAGTTGATAGAGGCCGCCGCAACTCGGTCATAAGAACGACGGACGTTGGTCATGCTATCATAGATCTGTGCTAGATCGTCTGGATTGCGATCCTCAGCGTTCACCAGTATTGTACGGTGCTCGAGCCAAAATGTCGTTTTGACTTCGTATCTCTCGCCATCTAAGTCGGCCAAAGAACTAAAAGTTGTTATGGTGCGCGACACAACTCTTGCAATCGAATCACATGCAGCCTTAGCACGCTGCATTTCAAGTTCATTCTGTAGGAGGCCAGACTCTGCTAGCCAATCAGCGCGTTCGTTATATAGATTGGTCTGCTCTGCCATGTCGATGTTTGGGTCGATATTGCTAACCGGAAAAAGACCAGCCAAGATTCTGATCTGCGGCCTTCTCACAGACTCCGAAACTGCAGCAACAGCGGCGAAAAACGTATCAGCATTTTGCTGCAAGTCGTCTACAACCTCGGCATTTGACCGAACTTCTTGCAAGACAATATTGTGAGCTGCGTACAATTCTCGCCTATCAAGAGTTTCAGCCACTTGCCAAAATGTGAAACCAACAATCACAGCAAAAGACAATCCAGCAAGCAAGAGGCGATGACTGCGCCTACCCCATTTCTGCATTGCTTCGATAGCATCGACGACTTCGGCGGGCAGCGAGCCGCTTGGCTGCAAAATCGTCAGCGACGACAAATACTCTGGCAACTTATCAAAGGGGAATGGGCGTGCCACTACAGGCAAGACATGTCCCAAAGGGCTTGGCCAACGCCCTTCGGTCGCTGCTATCTCCGAACGAACGTAACGACCATTATCGAGCGCTTCAGCGCTAAGCAAAAACACAACAACGTCCGACCGCATAATCGCATTCCGAATTCGTGAAATGAAATCTCCGCCTGGGGGTAGATCGTCCTTGTCCAGAAACACTTCGAAACGCGCGTTTCGCAAAGCCATCGCAATCTGGCTAGCAACTTCTTGATCGGACTGGCAGTAAGAAATAAATATCCTTCCGCGAGTTAGAAGTGCGTTTCGAAAGGCTTCTAGCATCCTACTTGTCCAAACGCTTGCTGTCGAAAAACAAAAACAAATCCGATGTTGTGCTGATCAAAGGTTCGAACCAACCATCCCGTATCTGATTGGTAAGAAACTTCTCTATGGTGTTGATGGCTGAGCTCTCGTAATAACCTTGGCAGCTCCATCAACGAGCTACTCATAATGCAAAGGAATAAGTTCTTCGGCATTGTACTTGAGAGGTGTGCAAACCATTGTCTTGTCGTCGGCCTGGCTAGCTTGCTTAGCGCATCCACCCAAACATATTGGATTGAACTTACATTCACGGCAACTGTCATCATCCTGAAACTGAGTGTCGCGCCACTTTTGTTGGTTTTCCGGTTGAAGACTAGGCATATCAATGGAACCAAAAATCTCATTGGCATCGCCCGCATCCATGTAGCACTTTGTCAGGCTACCATCCGGATTCACCACAACAGTGTTTTCACGCAGAGCGGTACAAACCCCGTAGTCCGCATCTAGTGGATCAGGCATCCGAAAACCCAAGGAAAGAGCTAGGCGATGAAGCTCTACTTGACGTTCTGCAAATTGTTTGGAGGAGAGATAGAGTGGGTTTCCGTTCTGAAACTGGCGTGTCCCATCATTTTGGCGGTAGTTGAATAGTGGCGCGAAATAGAGCGTACCTAAGCGCTTATCGAGGCCTAAACGTTTAAGATCCTTCAGAAGCTCCGGAATCTCTGCTTCGTTATAAGGGGCAACATGAATGCGCATAGAAAAACTAAGGCCATCAGGAGCTTCGAGTATGGCCGCAACAATCCGATCATATGAACTACCACCGGATTTGTCGCGACGAATTCGATCGTGTCTTCGCCGCGCTCCGTCAAGCGTCACCTGAATGGAACGCAAACCTACGTCAAACAAATTTTGAGAAAGCTCTTTTGTCAAAAAGTATCCGTTCGTAACAACATCGCCCGAAAAACCGACATCCAAGCTATGAGCCATTTCTCGCAATCTCTCTGACAAGCTTACAACTAGTCCCGGCTGTGCCAGCGGCTCTCCTCCAAACCACCTTAGGTAGAGTGACTTAACGCCAGAATCGGATATGCGCGAGTGCACGAAACTTTCAAGCCGCTCTACAACAGCTTCAGTCATCCCTCCATCTGATTCCGGTTTCTGTTCAAAACAATAGTGACAGCCCATATTGCATGACATAGTCGGTGCAATGATCATACCGAAGGTGTCGGGCGCAAGTCGAGCTATGCGACTTTGACGAACTACGTAGGCTTGCTCGTCGAACTCATCGTCCACCAAAATTAGACTTTCATTCAGAGCAGTAGCTAAATCAGCAATTTCTGGGGATATACGATCCGATTCAAGGTGGCTACAAAGCCGTTCGTACTCGTATTCGCCAAGTTCAACGATACAGCGCTTCAGTAAACCAACCAATATGACGCGATCAGTTTTCCGCGTCACAATGGTGTGCTTAGAGAATTTCAATTTTGGCATCGAGCAATCAGCTCGGCGCTTGGGCAGCAATCGCGGTATTTCCACTACAACAACGAAGAGTGATTTCGTCGCCAGCTTTGCCTTCAATCTCGCCCTTTACCATCACCCCGTGGCGCTGCGCCGCTTCTAGGATGTCATCTATACTAAGTGATTCACCTGTAAAATGCATACCTTGCGGCAAAGTTATCGAAACTTCTGTTTCGGATACTCTTTTGATTTTCCAATCAGAACCAAGTTTTTTCCCGGCCATCAAAATATCTCCTTGGGTAAATTCTTTAAAATAGCTTCTAGATGCTAGCTCTCGTTTATCTAACTTGGCAAGGTTTTTGTTTCCTTTTGTCTGCACTTGAGACCGCGCAGCCTTGGCGATAAAGGTTCATTTTAAGCCGAATTCTATGCGTTTTCGGACGCTACATCTCGTCATTTGACTTTCGGATCGGCGCCTCGCCGCTTCGTTATTTCACAATCGCATCTAGCTTTCGATTCTCGTGTATCTCGGCAGAAACCCAGTTCCGCTGCACCTTAAGTAACCTTTGAATGGTCACAACCATCTCATCCCTCTCCTTTGGGTTCAAAAGTTGCCAATCTGAACCTAGCCGATACCAAAGACTACGCGTCCGCGCCCATCCAGCATCTGGGTCAAAACCGAAAAGCGGTGTTGTCGTCACATACGGATCATCAATCGTCGGATATCCCTGCACTTGACCGTAAATTTGTTGAACGCTTTCGCCAATTGTTTCGAGGCGATAATGGTTGATGATCGGCGCATTTAGAAGTTCTTGGTCCGATGGTCCTCGTTCAGCATCGGCGATAACCTTCAAGACCTCATCATCACTCTAGCGCCGCCGCCGCTCAACACCTAAAACCTCACCCCGCATGATAGGCACTAACCCGAGCAAAGCCGTAAACTGACGTTCGTTCTTGAAGCACGACTGCTCACCAACCGCGGTAGCGTTGTTAAGCTCATCGGTAAAATAACTTTCGTGGCGATCAGTCTCGATTGACGAAGACCTGGTCGCATAACAACGCGCTTGCCGAGACAATGATTGTATCTCTTCTAGTTCTCACTGTATCGACGTTTTTTGCCCTAACCGAATAGATAAATCTTCAGCGATCGTATTTGTAGTCAGTGGCCAATTAAAAATTCTTTGACGGTCAACTCTCCCGTCCGCAAAACTTGCCCAAATTTCATTTCCAATGACTGCTAGGCTTACGTTTCCGAGTGTGTTTGTATCAAACCGATGGCTTTCCAAAATCCTACCAGTAAGAGCTTCCATCACCAGTAGTCTGCGATCTGAAACTGCAACAACAGCACGCAAAGGACGGTCAGTGAGAATGATATCCAGAACTGTCGCTCCCAATGGTTTTGATTTGGAAAGCAGCACACCAGTAGCTACATCGAAAATAGAAAGGGCTTCCCCTCTGCTACAATGATTTGAGAGCCATCCGGCGAGAAAGCGATTTGCTTGGAAACTGTGGCCCTTTGCTCCAACTCAACTGGTACTGCTAATGGAACTGTATCTTGAGTAAGGTTCAAAATATTGAGATGTGGTTTGTCGCCTTTGACCGACCAAGCAACAAAACTTCCATCAGCGCTGAGAACTACGTCATCAGTCTGCGTGTGGCATGAAGTTTTTTTGAGGATCGACATTTGGGGCAGGTTCCAAATCTCAAGTGTACAAGGGTCCCCTTCCTGTGACTTTATTAGCCGCGCCATTCGTAACCCGTCAGCACTAAATGCAGCTTCCGCCAGAAAAGGGGACCCGTCACTTAAAGCCGTCGATCCATACCCAAGCCCGGCAATAGGCGTCAGAACGTTGGTATTAAGATCGAGAAATTGGGCGATTGTGTTGTCTAGCATTGAAACTAAAGCGACTGCATTTTCTGCACTATTCAAAGCAATTGCCTTCCGGCTTATACCCTCGTGGCGATGCTGGTAGAGTAATTCGGTGGTTTCTAAATCCCAATTATAGAGTGATGCCGGCCATCCGATTGCTACCAGGTTTCGTTCATCTACTGCTATAGCGTCCACTGAATATGGGGTTTGCATGCGGCTAGAAACAAGACGCCTTGCGTATGTGAGGTCCCAAATTCGGACGGCTGGCCCTTCAACATTTCCGCTAAACGAGCCAGTTGCCAGTTCCAGTCGGTCGTCGAGCCAAGCAATACCCTGCACCGCGCCGGCTAACGGGATGCGCGCAACCTCTAGTCTTAAAGACAAATCAAATATACTGACATAGGATCCAGTGCCTACTGCCACAAGACCTTCAGAGAGACCAGTTCCAACAGCAATGGAATCTACTTGTCCAGTGACGCGTAGGCTTGATCGCGGAAGACCAGTCTCATAGTCAAAAACCAAAATTTCACCATCGTTCGTACCAACAGCCAACAATTCACTGTCTGGTGAAAAAGAAACTACCTTAACCGACCCCGAAAAAATTCTGGATGCCTTGGATTCTTTACCTGTGTTTGTGTCCCAAATGAACAACGGCGCCTGACCTATGTCATGCGAACTCGGCGAAGCAACGAGGTATTCTCCATCTGGGCTCATTTGCCAAAACTGCATCCTCATTAAATCTGATACTCCCGCTGGCTCCAACGTCATTGAAGAGACGCGATGAACATCGCGGCTATCAAAGTTCAAGCTAAGCAGAGCGCTGGCACCATCTTCGGAAACAATCACAAGCTGGTCGCCCAGCTCATTCATTGTAATCCCGGCAAGCGCGGAAGCACCGCCTCCGCTTGATACAATAAAATTCTCTACTACTGGTCCACCAGACTCAGTTTCGCTAATTTCAACTCTACGGCTGGCCACATCCTCTAGATAGGGAACAGGATCGAATCGGAGATACTGCTCACCAGTCAAAACCTCGGCTACGACAACCTCACCGGAACGGCTATCTTCAGTCGCTACCCATTTCCCATTTCCAGAATGGACCAGGTTCAACTGCCCATTGACCCTTCTAGTTGGCGTCGCAAACCTTACCGTCCTTACCTCAGATGTCTCCAAGTCCCAAATTTCGACTGTGTTACTGGCCCTTTCACCAACAATAACTCCTTTTTGATCCACAATTCCCAACAGGGTTGCATCCGACTCAAAGCTACTATCGAACGACTGGACTGAAAGAGGCAGAAGCGCATTTGCTTCGTGAAGAATCGTGTGCGCTGGCGAGACCGGCGGCAGCTCATAACGTGCGACGCCCTGCGCCAATTGAGGAATGAAACCGGGCAATAGCTCGTCGAAACGTAGGACAGTGTCGCGATACCAGGCTGGCACGGAAGGACTATCTGAAACGGCCTTTAAGGATTCAAAAGATGCAGTCGCAACTCGGGCAGCTGCGGCAAGTTCACCGGGGTTGCTCAAAACCTCCGCGCGCGATTGAGCCGCGTTAGATAAAGCAACAGCGATAACACGTTGATCGTCTGCAGAACGAGCTGAAAATACTGCAATAAGTGCAACTACCGAAAGTAGTAATGCAAGCGTAGTTAGGCTTAGTAATGCAAGCAAAGCGGTACGCATTGTTTGCTTATGCCTGCGAGCTTCCTCACCTATTACATCGGAAAGTTCTAGGTTACGAATTTTTGCGGAAACCTTCGCAACAAGACCGATGAAATCTGGATTGCTGCGGTCCAGTGCATTGGCGCTATCGTGTGAAATGTCTCTTAAGTCCCCCCAAAATGGCTCCTGTAAGAAAACGCCGGATAAACACTTAGGAACACAATCTGTAGTCCTCCAATCGAAATCACTCTTTGCATCGTTCCAGTGAAGCTTCCCGGCTTTTACCACCAATATGAGTCGATTGAGTTTGGATCGATCCACACTTTCTAAAGGGACACTTAGGTCGGTATCGTTGCGTTCCCCAGCAAGATCATCACCCAACCAAAGCCGAACTTCGCGATTGACCCACTTTGACTCTGCGGCGTATGGATCAAGAAATAGTATCATCCACGTTGAATTTGTTAACGCCTCTGAGATGGCAGCCCATCCATTTGGGCTTACTGTAAGGTTCGTCTGATCTCGGAAAACTCGGATAGACCTCCGCCGCCACCAAGGCTTTGCAAAACGCTCAAGCCAGTTCTGAAATGCTTCAGGGACCTCTAGATCGCTTTGACGACTATAGGAAATAAAGGCATCAAACATCTTTTTCGTCCCTTTCGAAATAGGTTACCTGAGCGTCCCTAGTTTCCCAACAATGGAATGCTGGCGATAGTTGACTCCGAAACGGAACAGATGAAAACGAATGAAGCAGGTATTTAGCAAAGTAGGGGCACCTCTGCCCAATTGCCCGGCATAGCTGAAAGATAGGCGCTGACGTCAGACACACCCCAGCTGTTTCCCGGTCAGATTGCCCATAATAGATAAATGACCTGTCTCGCGAGCAAAGTGCGCTTCGAAGGGCTTCCATCATCTGGATTCGCATTGCATTTTCTGCGTAAGTATTAAGATAGCATTACGGTCAGAGCGCTCCACACACTATTCGCCAGGTGGTGTTGGAAAGGTCAAATTGCGTTCCCTACCACCTTCTTCGGCAACTTGGATGAACAAGACGCGAATCCGATACGTGCCATCGTAATATGAATCCCTCCGATGAATTACAGGCTGGTAACGCTTTCCGCTTGAAAGGGACGCGATGCGAAAATCCGACGGTGAGATCATTTCGTCTTTACATGCACTATTTACAGAATTGACAAACTCTCCCAACAATCTGTCAGAGTCTGCCCCGGCATTCTGCGCGCTTTTTGACAGATACTCTTTGAACGATCCCCACGTCCAAGGGTTTGAAGTTGATCGTTGGACAATACCAAAAATCTCTAAGGACAAGCGGTCACCAGTAATAATGGCATCCTCAGTCAGCTCAGGTGGTTCATTGTCTTCCGACAGCATTTTTATAGTAATGTGACGGGTATAGTACAGTCTGTTATCGGACTCGCCATGATGTGCCCATTCTTCATGGATCCGCGTAGCAATTTCTCGCATGCTGCTTTCATTCTGGGCGGCTGCCGAGTTGATCGAAACCCCATCGGAATAGTGCCCTTCAAAGAGCTTGCCAAAGAAATCCTGTAGCTCATCAATCTTGCAAGGGAGGGATTGTAAGTCGTCAATTGGATCTGGAGGAAGTTGTTCAGGTGGGTGAATGCATACGATCGGTTTCTCCGGCCGGTCGGTCAGAGGGGTAAACAGACCAATCTCGTAGTTACACCAATTCCAGTCCCGCGAAGGTCCAGAAAACAATACCAACAAGAGGTCCGAATTCTTGAGCTCTGTTTTGATCCAATCACGCCACGGCGTCCCGTTGGGGATATCCTGCGACATAACAATTTTATTCTTGTCCCCTAAGTACGGCTGAAGAAAGTCGCGAATTCGTCTGGCCTGAATTTGATCCTCTTCTTTTTTTGCGAGAGAAATCTGCATACTAACCCTCTAGAGATTGTAAGATTTTCGAAATGACTTGGTTCAATTCTCTCTATGTTGCCCGTGATTTGTTCCCAAATCAAGCGTACCTAGTGCTTGAAGCAGTTGTCTCGATGCCAGGTCAAGAATTCGGCCCGTGGCCTTTCTGACGATCGACCCGGTACCAAAAGCTTACCTGAATTGTTGATCATGGATTTCACGGCGTCCGGATCATTAGCTTGTCTGGAGATCAGGATCGCTAGATCATCCGATAGCCCAACCAGTCCCCGGTCGAACATCCAGTGTGCCGTGCCGGACAGTGCGATCCCGTTACTGACGATGTCGGGGCCATCATGTTCGACAGGTCTGATGTGCGCGGCTTCGACTTCCGCACGGCCACCACCGTTGATCAACCGCAATCCACTGATGGCGCATCGTTCGCCGTATGCGCGGAGCACGTTCTTTCGAAAGTTCCTGTCGCGGACAGTTCTATTCGTCAACTGATTGACGCGGTCCCGTGCAGACGGAAATTGAAAAGGTGTCTGATCCTCATTGAAACCATTAGCGGCACCGGCCTGACCGATCCGAGGGAGAATGTCGTCGCCAGTTCCAAGTCCACGCTCAACAATCCGGGCAAAGTCTGTCGATGAAAGTTGTCGTACAGCCGCTTGGGCGCGCCCTGATATCTTGCCTAGGTCGTTGAGAAGACCTTGCTCGACCAAATCATCAGCATCACGAAACGGGACAGGGTCGCCGAAGTCGAGATACGTTCCCGGTTCGATAACCGCTAAGTGCATGTCCGCATTTCTAGGATCTGGGATCACGTCCTGAACTTTGGCCACGGCGAAGTAGCCCTTAGTGTTTTTGACCTTGCTGGGTTCGAGATAGACAATCCAATCGCCCTCACACTGCTGAACGCGTGTCAGGTACTGCTTTGGGAACTGATATCGCTCCGACGGTACGTCGTCGTAAATAGAGTCTGTACGATGGATGAATACGCCAAATGCCATGATTTCGAACATGACTGGAAAGGTCGAAACTGCCAACCCGCCAATCCATCCGGCAGACAGCGAAGAAAGAGACTCAGAATTAAAGATCGCATCAAAACGGAAACAAGTTGCCCTTTTTATGCAATATGTTTCCATGCGTCATGTGCTTAGAGGGATCGACGCGACAACCGCGCGCCGCCTTAAGATGTGAGACTTTGACGTCTGTCACTGCGGTTGTGTGAATTGACAATGCAGCAGTTGTCGAAGGCTGCGAAGTGCCGATCTAAGACGGCATCAACAGAGTATAGGCTTCAACGCGCATCGCTAATGCAAGTCTGGCGATGTTATCAACAGAAATGTTCTGTTCCGAGCGCTCGACGGCACTGAGATAGGTCCGGTTTAGACCAGCCTCATGGGCAAGACGTTCTTGCGACCACCCTTTCTCGGCTCGATATAGCCGAAGGTTCCGTGCAAGCACATCTCTCAGTTCACTTTTTGGCGTACGTTTCACAAACGCTAAAGTGCCGCTTGTCGGTTTTAACTCTACCTGTTTTAAGGTACATTGCGTCTATGAAACCACGAGTCATCATATTCCTTGCGTCCACGGGAGACGCTAGCGCGACCACGGCGATCGTGGCTTTGACGCCCACACTCATTGAAAGAGCAGGCTTAGCGAATGGTGACCGCGCGCTGACCTTTAAATGTGCGACATGAAAATGGAACTGAACCTCCACACCATCTCTTGTATCGGTTTTAAAGGTGGGGTCGGCCGAACCACCACTGCGGCCGCGCTTGCATTTGGACTGGCATCAATCGGCCAGCGCGTTGCTCTCGTTGATGCAGGATATGCCGTTCCACTTGAAGAACAACTCGTGTCGACAGGAGGCGGCCATGGTGCCGTGCCAGATCATAGCATTCTTGGTCGATGGGCAGAGACAGTGCAGGAAGGATCATTTTGCGAGGGGGACATTCAATACATTCGCGCAACAACTGCTGGCTACCTTAAAGCTGTGCTCGATCAGCTATGGCGGGAGAATTGGACATACGTAGTCATCGACACCCCGGCTCACCAGACGGCGTCGGTTTTCGAGGCGGCAGGCAGATCCTCACTTCTGATACTTCCAGCGCGCAACGCCTCCGACGCCAATGAGCTCCTGGACCGCCTGCCAGAAGAATTCTTAATCCGGCAGGACAACCTCAGATGCTTGGTCTCGGGGTCGGAGCAGCCACAGAACGTCCGAGCCGCTTTCTCGCCGCTGCCGATAATGGCAACAGATATGCCCTTAGACCCAAGCTTTGAAGGTTTCATTCCACACCAAAATCACAGCAAAGATCAAAGTGCATCGGAAGGCAGCTGGCAGCGTTGGTGCATTCAACTCGCAAACGAAGTCACAGAGTTGATATCTGAACGTGAGAGCATGGCATCATGACTACTGCAGGGGCGTCATACTCTGTCGTTCGAGGCGTCGTATCGGCCTGCAAAGAGCAAATGCAATCTGTCCGTGTAGATCGACAAACCGGCTATGGACGGATCAATACGACGCGCGAGTTATGGCTGCGCGACAAGGAGGGCAAAGAGTACCGATATCAAGGCGTCATGTTCGAGGCCGCGCAACCGGGACATGACGTTGCTGTCATCGCCAAGCGGGCCTCTGGCAAGCCCGTCGCCTTCGCCAACTTCACGACCAGTGTTGTCCAAGACGGCGACGAGATGACCGTAAGCACGTCCATGAGCTCAACCCTAGTAAGCACCTTTGGATTCAGCGTCCTTTTCGCGCTGCCGGGTCTGATCCCGTGGTTGTTGATCACAGAGGCAATCGGTCTGAGTGACAAAGCCTTCACCGCCGGTGGACTCCAAATCTACATCCTCGTGCTCACGGCCAGCGTCTATGCCGGTCTGAAAGTCTGGTCTAAAAGCT
This sequence comes from uncultured Paracoccaceae bacterium, assembly GCA_947503965.1. GTDB lineage: Bacteria > Pseudomonadota > Alphaproteobacteria > Rhodobacterales > Rhodobacteraceae > Yoonia. The sequence continues at coordinate 129,830 of CANNFU010000008.1, read as the reverse complement.
ACCGCGAACGCAAAGAGCATGCGCGGGCGGAAATCGACCGCTTGCTGTCTCAGGCGCAAGCCAGCGAAAGCTGATGACAATGCAACAAACCAAACCACTTGAGGAACTTACAATGGAGGAGCACGATGCCATCTTAGCTAAGGCTTGCGCAAAGGTGATCGCCGAGTCCTTTGCCGAAGGTGTTCCCATCATCAACGGCGATGCGGAGAAGACGTATCGTGAGTGGCCTGATGGCCGCATTGAAATCATCCATGAGCACCTGAGGCCGAGGACCAAGCTATGACCGTCTGGTACACAGCCGACACGCATTTCGGCCACGAAAACATTATCAAGCACTGCAAACGCCCCTTTGAATCGGCGGCGCAGATGGATGCCGTCTTGATTGAAAACCTCCGCGTGCGAGTTAGGCCGCAGGATACGCTATGGTTCGTTGGCGACTTCGCGTTCGGACCTAAGGCGAAAGATGGCCAATGGCTTACAAACCTGTTTGCGCGTTTACCAGGCAAGGAGAAGCATCTGGTTGTCGGCAATCATGACGGGTCAGCTACGCAACAGCTTCCCTGGACCAGCGTCTCACAGATGGCAGAAATTGCCGATGGCGATGGACCTCGTGCTGTGCTCAACCACTATCCGATGATCACTTGGCACCGGGCACGCAAAGGCGCGCTGCATCTCTTTGGCCATGTGCATGACCAGTGGACGAGCAGTAAGAATGCGGTGAACGTTGGCGTCGATGTCTGGGGCTACGTGCCAGTCACAATCCGCGACATCGCACAGCGCGCGAAGACATTGCCGACAAACAAGCATTGGCAGGATGTTGAGCATAACGCGGAGCTTTAAGATGGCACGATCCTATCGCAAGACACCGATCACCGGTATGACGACAGCCGAGAGTGACAAGCGCTTCAAAAAAGCTGAGCACCGCCGTGAACGGCGCAAGCTCAAGGCAACGGATCTGACGGATGACACGCCCGCAGACCCAAAGAGCTTCGGCAACCCATGGGCCAGCGAAAAGGATGGGAAGCAGTGGATTGACCCCACAAAGTCCCCGAAGCTGATGCGCAAGTAGTTCTAGGTAGTAGATTAGTCTGCCTTGAGTTCGAATGCGGTCAGCGATCTTTGAATGCATCTACGGTCAACTCGCAAATGCGGACGATGCTGCCCTTCATTTCTGGAATATGATGATCTGCTATACGTTTCCCATTGTCATGACCATTTCAGGTTAGGGTGTCGCCTATTAGCCAATCTAGAGCTTACTTAGTCGACCAGCGCGAGCACATCAAAATTCATGGCTGAGGATTTCATTTTCTAGCTTTTGCTGCCCATCTCAGTCTAATCCCAGACCTAGATTTGACGCAAGCTCTTGTAATTAATGTATTTTTCGACTTGACCTGCTCTTTTTCCTCTAGCCAGCGAGTCGCGATTATGCGATTCTCTCCTCAGTTTGGACGGGAATGACGATGCCTTTAGTCTACAATTCTGCTGAGCGGCGTGGCTTACACTCAACGAACCCGTTGGTTCGACATCAAGAAATCCGTGAGGCATTGAAGCTGCGCGGATACACTATGTCGGATATCGCGCGCGAATTGGGCATATCGCCAGCTTCTGTAACTACCGTCAGCCAAGGGTATAGACGTAGCGCGCGGGTTGAAGAGCGTATTGCTCAGCTACTTGATACCACCGCCGCTGGTCTCTTTCCCGAACGTTACGAGAAGGAGGGCCAACCATGATTTAGTCTACAGAAAGTCAGAAAAAGAAAAGGCCTTAGAGCGCCAACTCTAAGGACCTTAGGAGGGCAAGGAGCCCATATTCTTATCTCCTTAATCCTCCGAACGACACAAAAAGTCAAGCGCGCTGCGAGCCTTGAGGCAAGCGGCGTGCCCAACTCGTACTCAAGGAGAAAGAGATGACTACCTTCGTCAAAGAAGCTTACCTTGTTCGGCTGTCTGAAACTGCGAGCAAACCTTCTCTCATCGCAGAGCCGATTCAACTTCCTCTGCCGCTTCGTGGAAGCCGGAAGATCAGATCGCGATCCTCGATCAGTGCGCGCGGCACCATCGTAGCCCGCTTCCGCTGCACAAATCGTCTCGCGCGGATTGGATATGAAAGCACGCTCGAAAGGGCGTTCGTCCTCATCGCGCTCACAGATTGCAATACAGCCGACATTGTGGAGCAGCCGTTTACGCTCCGCTACGTGGATGCCGGGAGCAGGCCAAGGCGCTACACCTTTGACTACCTCGTAACCATGCGTGATGGTCGGCGCATCGCGGTCGAGGTCAAGAACTCGCAACAAGCGAGCAAGCCGCAGGTCATTTCGAAAGTCAGCTACGCGGCATCGAGGTTGGTGCCAGACTACGCCGACGAAGTTGTCCTCTTTACCGAGAAGAACTTCACCCGAACCCAAGTGGAAAATGCCGAGCAGTTTGTGAACTGCCATCGGCAGGCCAACCCAGACGCGGACAATCGTGTCCTTGCGGTCATTTCGACCCTCCAAGGCAGCATGTCGGTCGGCGATCTCGTCAAAGTCTCGGGTTTGGCCGAGCGGGGATATCCGGCCGTTGTGCGCGCGATGTACAGCAATTTGCTACGCTGGCACAGGGAAGCGCTGATCGGGCCGAAGACCATGGTGAGCCGGGAGGTGATGCAATGAACGCGCCCCGCTTCGAATTCTCCCGCTTTGACCGGATCACCATCAACGGGACCTTCTATCAGCCTATTGGTCAGACTGACGACGTCGTTCGCCTTCAACGCTTGGATTCTTCGGACGTCTGCGAGGATTTCAGCTATGCCGATATCGAGAAGATGCGCCAACGTTCAGGCTGGCGGTACGAAAAGGGGTGGTTTGCCGAGAGTGCGTCCCCGATTGAGGCGGCCAAAGTCCCGGAGGCGATGGCGTCAGCCCTTTCTCCGGGGGAACAGGAGCGGCTTGCCTGGCTTCGGCTGGTCTTCGGCGCAATCGATGAGATGCATGAGGCCGGTGAGCTGTCCTACAGCCACGAGAGTTTCTCCGCCAATCGTCTGAAGCTGGAGGCGCTTGTCAACCAGCGAGATATCGAAAGGAAGAACCTCAAAGGAAAACCTCGTGGAGGCGCGCGGGTTGAAGTCCACGTGCTGCCGTCCAACTCCGTGCTGTTGCGCAAGCACCGCTGGTACCGCGATGCGGGTCGGTCGATGCAACCCTTCATGCCCAAGAGAAGCTTCGGGCGCAGGCCAGTGCATTATGACTACGACTCCCAGGAGTTTCTAAGGCTATCTGTGCTCAGGTTCGCAGCACCGGAGCGTCCAAGTAAAAGAGAAGTGTTTGAGCGGCATCAAGATGATGTGCGGGAAGAAAATGACAAACGTCGGCTGGAAGGACGGCCTGAAATAAAGGCTTTCAGCTACTCGACAGTTCTCCGGCATATCAACGGCTTGGACCCTTTCTTTGTGAATGCTGGACGATTTGGTACGCAACGCGCTCGCGCATTGGCATCGTCATCTTCAGGAGGCTTGGCCAAGCTCTATCCGATGCAGAGGATCGAGATGGATGAATGGAAAGTCGACGTTCGGACATTCCTGACCCGGCTTGGAGTCATTGAGCATCTACCAGCTCATGCCGTCGCGGCTCTGCCAAAAACCCGGCGATGGATTTGTGTAGCTATCGATGTGGCGACAAGAGTGATCGTTGGCATTCGGATTGCCAAGAATCCTTCCTCTTACGATGCGGTTCGTACATTAGCGATGGCGGTCACTGACAAGACTGAGTTTGCGCATGCTGTTGGCGCGCAAGCAGTGTGGCCTCACTACGGGGGGCTTTGCACGGTTTCCTGCGACACCGGCCCGGCGTTCATCTCGACCGAGTTCCAGACAGCTGTCACCGACCTTGGTGGTCATCTACATTTCGGTCCGGTTGGGGTGCCAGAACTCAGGGCAACCGTCGAACGTACATTTGGGACTTTTGCGACCAAGTTTGCGTCCCTACTGCCGGGCAGAACATTTTCCAGTGTATCTGAGCTAGGCGACTATGAAGCGGACAAGAGGGCCATCCTTGATGATGAGGACCTCCTTCGCATCATCGTTCGATGGGTTGTCGACCTCTATCACCATGAACCGCACTCCGGCCTTCAGGGACAGACCCCTTCGGAAAGGTGGAAGGAGCTTGCAAGGGAAAGATTTGTCCCGAGCCCGCCGGACCGACTGACGCGCCGTGTTGCGACCGGCATTGAGGTCGAGCGAAAGCTTACAAAGCACGGCTTGCGAATCTTCAGCAATTTTTACACGTCCGAGGATTTGCAGAAGCACTATGCGCATTCGTCCCAGCGGAAGTTCCGGGTGCGGATCGATCCCGACGATATCGGTGGAGTCGCATATCTTAAAGATCGCACCTGGCATGACGCTCCAGCGCGTGACGCCAATCTTGATGGGATCACCCTCGAAGCGTGGAAGGCGGAATTCGCCAGGATCGCTCGAGAGCACCAAGCTGAGGCGAAGCTTGGACAGGAACTGCGCACAGAGGCACTGCGCGGCATTCGCGAGAGCGTGCAGACCCGCTTGAACCAGCTCTTGCCCGGCGCAGAAGGCGTGGACTCCAAGGCGCTCGAGAGGCTCGAGGATACCTTGTTTCAGAATAAGACTTGGCGCTCTGTGGATACGACCGACGACGACCCACAGGACCATCCGTTCGGATCGTCGCTTACCCCCAAGCGGTCACCTGACGATACCGATGCAGTTCCTGGATCGGACGACGACGATAACGATGACGCTCCGGGTTGGGAGGTCGAGGATGACTGAGCCCCAGCACAAACTGAAACGCGCCCGAGAAATCGGGCGCGTCACAGCCGACCTGCGTACGCGCTTCGTCAAACACAAGCGGTACTTGCACCTCGCGGAAGAATTCGACCTGCTGCTCTATCGACGACGCGCTGAGATCGAGCGGGGCCTTCATTCTGAAGCCAGAGGCTTGGTCGTAATTGGAGCCTCCGGTTCCGGCAAGACAACAGCGATACGGCGGCTGTTTGCCAAGCATCAGGACCTGCATTTACCCCAGCCCGATGTGGAGCGAGCCGATGTCGTTAGTTTTCTAGTACCAGCACCTGCGACACTGAAATCGGTCGGGTTCGACTGCCTTACGAGCCTTGGCTACCCACTGAACCGCGACCGAACCGCTGCGGTCATCTGGTCCAAGATTCAGACTCTCTTGAGCGAGCGTAGGGTCTTGTTTCTACACCTGGATGAAGTTCAGCATCTCTACAACGAGAAGGCTAGTCGGGAGTCGCAGGCTGTCGTCAATACTCTCAAGTCGCTCATGCAGCGATCCGATTGGCCAACTGGCCTGATCTTGTCCGGGACCAGGGAGCTGCAATCGCTCGTCAACATGGACGCGCAGCTGAGTCGGCGCCTGACGCCAGTAGAATTCCCTTCGATACACATGACGACACATGCGAAGGAAATCAGGGGGATCGTTACGCACTACGCCGAAATTGCGGGGCTGAGGGTAAATCATGATCATCTGAACAGCGCCGAATTCGCGAGGCGCTTGATCCATGCGGCCGCTAAGGAGCTCGGACTCGTCATCGAGCTTATCGTAGCGGCGATTGAAGATGCCCTTACGAGAGCAGCCGGTGAACTCGACAGAAATGCATTCGCCAGGGCTTTTGCGCGACGATCCGGTTGCTCACATGTCGGCAACCCGATCGTAGCTGACGACTGGCGCGCTATTGATGCACGCAAACTTCTTGATGGGGCTGGATCGAGGACGATCGGACTGGATGGTAGGCAATGAGTGGCCTTGCTATTTGTGTCGATCCTTCGGAATGCGAACCTGCAACGTCTTGGGCGTCGCGGCTTGCCGAGAAAAACGGGTGCACCACAGTTCAGGAGTTCGTCCACGACATGGGAGTTTCGTGGACGCGCTTAAGGGCGGGCGACGAGGCGGCAGTTGCCTCCCTATGCGACTTGGGGGGCGTGGATTCCGAGAAGTTACTGAGGTCTACGTACAGATTGGGAAGGTCGGCAACCTCGAAATGGGTCGGTGGCGAATGGATGGCCCCAAAGCTGATGCGTTTTGATACTCTCAGTCTTTGCCCGGACTGCATCACTGAGGCCAAGCGAAAAGGTGAAGGATTCCTTCAATCAGGTGCCCCTGTATGGTGGTACATTGGGGGTATAAGAGTTTGTCCGGTCCATAGAAGAACACTGTTATGCCTGCCAGCTCCTCAGCGGGGGCGCTGCAAGCATGACTTTGCCGGACGGGTCAGAGATAACGCAGCATTGATTGCTTCTGCCTTAGCATCTGGGGACAAACTCTCACCCGGCAGATTGGAGCAATACATCATCAATCGATTTAAGCACGGAGTATCGCCGTCGTCATGTTGGGTCGATAGACTTGATTTAGCCACAGTCGTTGGGGCTAGCGAGAAGCTCGGGCTTGTGACATTAGGTTTCACGACGCGCGATCAGACGATTGTTGATGAGAGAATATTACGCGATGCGACTTCTCGCGGCTTCGATATCCTTTCTGTAGGGCCGAAGCATCTATGCGAGAGACTAAAAGACCTCCAACCTGAACACTCCAAAGGCGGCTTTTACTCCGACTTCTTCCCTTTTTCACAGTGTCTTGATCGAATCCAGCATCGCCCAAGTTGTACTCCATTAATTGAAATCGTGCGCGATTTTATCGTCAACAACTATCCGTGCGCTATCGGCGAAGTCGTGTTGGGAGAAAAGGTAGACCATAGAACGGTACATTCGATTTCAAGTGCCGCTAAGAAAACGAATGTTACTGTCATTCGAATGCGGAAGATACTATCCGCCGCGCAGAAGAAATTAGCACTCGAACACCTACCGAGACCATCCAGCAACCTGTGGGTGAAATCTGCTGATTGGGATGTCTGGCTCCACGATTATGGGAACACTGTCACCATAAAACCCGCCGCGCGTAAATTGGGGGTGTGCCCATCGACTTTCTCGCGTCTGGTTTCTAACGGTCTCATCAAACCGTTCGCATTTGCCCCCGAAACTGCGCCTCGCTATTCACTTTCAAGTCTTGATGATTTTGCGAAATCCGTAAGTGAAAATGCAATACCCCTGGCGGATATCCCGCCTGGTATGCTTCCTATCGGCTCAGTTCAGAGTTCATGCAAAACGAGTATCAGTACTTTGCTACGATTGCTTCTGGATAAGCGGTTGAAAACGGTTGGCAGGATAAGTGATCGCGCTGGCATCAGCGGTATATGTGTCGCCAAAGAGGAATTGCTCGACGAGTTGGAAGGCCCACCTCTTCTAGGACTAGGCAGCGATGAACTCCGCAAACATCTGAGGATCAATTGCTTGACTGTCCCATGGCTTGTTTCTGAAGGATTTATCCTTTCCGAGAAGGCTCTGCATCCCCGTACACGAAAGTCGGTTCAACTCTTCCGATACAATGAAATCAACAGATTTCTCGCAAAATATGAAACCGTCGGTCGTTTGAGCCATCGGTTGACCAAGAGATCATGTCACCTTGTGAAGCAACTGAAGCAGCAGGGCATAGAACCAATGGCCGTTGAGCGGAACATGAGTGTAATTTACCGACGGCAAGATTTGCCTGACAGTTTACTTTAGTCTTCATCAACGAAAGATCGGAGGACCGGCTATGCCGGTTTTCTTTCGTCTTGAGAGTGCCCAAAGTTGATGAGTCGAATGACGTCAGCAATGACTCCCGTCGAAATCTGCGCTAATTATTTCAACAGGTTACGAAAGTGCAGTGATCAACATTGGTGACTCGTCATATCAATGTGTTGGCAGCTGTTGGTCTGGCTCATGACATTGGAAACCCGCCGTTTGGACATCAAGGCGAAAACGCTATCCGAGATTGGTTTAAGCGCAATTAAGTCGAATTGTTTCAGCCCAAGGCAGGAAAAACAGCGCAGAATGACGATATCTCGGCCCTTACTATTCAACATAAGAACGACTTTCTCAACTTCGAAGGGAATGCTCAAACCCTTCGCATCCTTACCAAGCTTCAGGTTATCGGAGACGATTTAGGCCTCAATATTACGTGCGGTACTCTTGCTGCGATCATGAAATATACGGCTTCTTCTGACAGGGTCGACCTGAGTAAGAAAATTCAAGCGCGAAAGAAAGTGGGGTATTTTGCCAGCGAAGCGGATTTGGTGGCAAGAGTTCGTGAAAAAGTTGGTTTAGAAGGGGATGCCAAGCATCCAGTAGCTTTGGTGATGGAAGCATGTGACGATATTGCTTACTCTATTCTTGACGCGGAAGATTCAATTAAGAAAGGCTTAGTCTCTTTTAATGATCTGGTGGCATGGCTACAAAATAACTCAGATAACAGCATTTCCAATGATCCTGTTGTTAAGTATGTTTGCGATTATATTACGGAAGAAATTCCGCATCTTTCTACCCAAAACCTTCACCCCGGCGAACTCAACGATATAACGACACAGAAATTCCGGGTCCTTGCAATCCACGTGATGATCACTGCCATAACAACTGCTTTCAAAGAGCAGTATGATGGCATCGTGTCGGGCTCGTTCAATGGCGAGTTGATAAAATCGTCTCAGGCTGCGAAGCTCTGCAGTGCGTTAAAAGATTTTGATAGAGAAAACGCTTTTAGCCATCAAAGTGTACTTGAGGTTGAACTCAATGGATTCAATACGTTGAACAGGTTGATGGACTTCTTGTGGATGGGCATCAGCCAGCGCGAGTCATATAAAGATTTGGGAAGCAAGCGGACCTCACCGTTTGCGGCATATGTCTATAGCAGAATATCGCGCAACTACCGCCGAGTTTTTGAAGGCCAAATCAAGCAGTATCATAAGGATGCACAACTTCCGGTCCGCTATAAGGAATTGCAATTGTTGACCGATATGGTTTCCGGGATGACAGACCGATTCTGTATAGACCTGCATGATGATTTGGTTAAACACTACCGAGAAATACGGGGGATTGATGGAACGGCTCCTTAAGAGAAAGCTAAACTACTTTTTCTCTACACATTACCGGGCGCGCGACGACATTCAAGCGACCCTTTCCCAACTACGTGCTCTGGGGCAATTGGCCCTCGTGGGAGGAATGATGCGCCATCTCGCGCTTTTTGGAAATGCTGGGTTTCGATCAGATTTAGATTTCGTAATTAACCCGTGGAATATAGAAGATTTCGAGAAAAAGATGCTGTCTATGGGAGCAAAGGAGAACCGTTTTGGCGGATATTCCCTGCCTTCTAGAAAATGGCAGATTGATGTATGGCCGCTACAAAGGACATGGGCGCGAGTTGCTGGCCACGTTCCAGTTCGGACCTTCAATGATTTGAGACAAGCTACCTTCTTCACGTCGGATGCTATAGTATATCATTTGTCGAGTAGAACGGCTGTCACGACAACAGACTATTTTGAAAAATTGAACAGCAGAATTTTGTAGGTTAACCTAAAGCCGAACCCTAATCCGCTCGGAAATACAGTCAGAGCGTTTAGATATTCGGCATTAAAGGGGTTCTCTTGGGACCGTGAACTTGCAAGGTTTGTGGCGGAGCAAGTTGATCACTTTGGATGGGAAAAGTTGATATTAAAGGAATTCAGTTCATTTCAAACAAGCTATGTAGAAACCTTAGGAGCTCCCGGTATTTCCAAACGGCTTCAACGCTACGTCGCTAGCAGCACAACAGAACCCTTCGACCCATTCGCCCATTTTCGGAATGCTCAACTATCCCTGCCGTTAGGTATCCGCTAGAAGATCATATCGGACTAGTTTGAAACAACCTCTTCTTAGGTCACGACGTGTAGTCACTGTCTAGAATTGGAGGTGGCGGACAGCTACTTTAAAGTTGGCTTGATCTCGATGGTTTGATCTGAAGCGGTCGGGGCGGTCGGTCATTGAAGGTCTCCTGAAATGTTCGACTCCTGAACACCAAACAGATGGCGAACATAGCGGTCGAGGTGATCCAGAGTTTCGCGGGCGAGGTCCGGGTTGTTGCCTGCTTTGGCAAGAATGAAAGCGCCCTGAACCGTGGCCTGGAAATGCCGGGCGAGCGATGCTGGGTTCCAGACCGTTGGTGCGATGCCGCGTTCGTCGACTGCAGCGGCGATATCCGCTTCGAGCGTTTCGGCATGGCTGAAGATACTAACACCGGCCGCGTCGCGTATCTCTGGGGCGGTCGCATGAACTTCCTGAGCAAGCGTTCCAACCAAGCAAGTGAATTCTGTAATGTCGTCCGTGATCATCGCGCGGCGAAATCCGATATAGGCCAGAACCCGATCAAGCGGATCGGTCGGCGTATGATACGGCGCGGTCTCGAAGAGGGCGCTCGTCGTCTCGGTCCAGAACTCGGCCACGGCGACGCCAAGGGCATCTTTCGATTTGAAGTGATGAAAGAAGGCGCCCTTCGTTACACCCGCGGTTTTGCAAAGATCATCGACGGTCGTGGCAGCGAAACCCTTGGTGCGCACCACATCGCGCGCTGCTTCGAGGAGTCTTGTGCGGGCGTCGCCGCGTTCGGGGGCATGTTTGGTTGGGCGTGGCATAACTTGTTAATACCAACCGGTTGGTATCTTATCAACGAATCAAGCGTGCCTTAATTTGCGGGTTACTTGCTTGTTCCTGAGAATTCTAAAGCGGTCATTGGTCCGTGTGCAGCGAACGGCAGCAAAGTCCCGCACCTTTCCCATTAGCAGAACCCAAGATTTTGCCATTGCAGCGAATGCCCGCTAAGTAGGCGCGACTGCAGCATTCCGACCGCCTGTCCAAGGTCGGGTATGGTGAAGGATTTTCGATGCGGGCCGTGGTGCAACGGTCCCGCGTGGTGTCTCGTCGGCCCGCGTTGGAAATCCTCCCAAGGTGGAAGCCGCGGTGACCAGGCGCTGTCTATGGGGAAAGTGAGCTTAGGTTTCCAGCGACGGTGGAGTGTGACTGACGGTTCGAAGGAGACTGACTGCCTCCAGGGGCATCCTGATCTTCGCTGGTGATGATATTCTGCTTCATGCGGCGCATTTGATCGGCGGTCCGCAGGCCGCTTGTGGCTCTGGGCAAGCCCGAAGTCATCCGGGACGGGGACCCGATCCAGAGTGTTTTTTGTGATGGTGACGAGCGGTCCGTCATGCGGCGTGCTCCCGTGGTGGTGCGCGCGACATCGGTTTCTGGCCGAGGCGGAATATCTCGACGATGCGCATCGGGCCACCGCAGCACGGGCACGGCTCGCGCAGGGTGAGCGGCGCGGGCTCCGCTGGTTCCTGCGTTTCCAGGTCTGGTGCCCGCTGCGCAAGCAGGTCGCGGATGCGGGCGATGGTGGCGGTGCGGGTTGCGCTGGCCAGCAAGCCGTAGTACTTCAGCCCCAGCCCAGGCGTTGCCATCAGCAGGTCCGAATTGATGATGACAGTCTGCGCGATACCCCACATCCAAAAATCCTGCGCGCAAACGAGATGTCATTGAGCGAGATTGAGGTTGCCGCAATGCTCAGGGAGTTGCAGGGCTGCATCACCAGTTCATCACCGCCACGGCTGACAGCACTGATTAAGAAATGTGTTGATGGCTACGCGCCGCACCGCCAGGAAAGCGCCAGGGCCTGAACCATTTTGGCAAAGCGTTTTGCGTTCTGTCGTTGACAGTTTTGTCGCAAAATACGCTAAGTCTGCAAAAATCGTGATGTGCCAGAGGCAAGATGCACCGCGCTCAACCGTCCACCACGATGCGCCCGTATCAACCGCAATGCGCCCTGCTGAAAAAGACGACCTTCCCACGATCGTATGATCATGCACAACGCATCGTCCGTCTTCGCGTCTTTTTCTGAAAAGCAGCGGATGCCCAACGACAACGATTTTTCGCATTGGTCGGCCGGTGCTTTGTCAGGGAACATGGCCGCATGTACACAGCACACATTGCCGTTTTCCGAATAAGGCGGTAGATCACGCAGTCATGACAGTATGCCTTACCCTTAAAACCCATTACGCCTAGGACCGAACGTGTATGCCAGATCAACTATCTATGACGCAGCCATGAAGAACCTTGTTGCTCTAAATGAAATTGTCAGCCGACTAGGTTAGTTGGCTAAGGGGTATGTGCTCAAAAACCGGCTGAAGATGACCGGTCATAATGCTGCAACAAAGAGCGTCTTCTAAATACGTAATAATTGGCTTATGTGCCGTGTCTGTCAGTGACATAACTAACCTGAGAAAGCTGAATGCCAACAAAGAATAGAACATGGTACCGCAAGCTTCTGCCCACCGCTCATAGAACGATGTTGGACCGCAAACTGAGACCAATGCTTGCGAGTATGTCCGGGAAAAACCTCATTATAGGCGCAGGATATGATCCGTATGCTGCCCAGATGCCCAATGCGACATCTGTATGGCTCACCGACATTGACCCCGCGAATGAAGTTATAGACGAGATAGTTGATGCTCATGACATGGGTTTTTCTGATGCATCTTTTGATGGCGCCGTCGCAATTGAGGTATTTGAGCATTTACGAGATCCAGTCAAAGCGCTGGCCGAGGTTTACCGTGTGCTAGCCCCCGGAGGTGAAGTGGTCGTATCGGTACCATTTCTCTTTCATGTCCACGGCGATCCTTTTGATTTTCAACGTTTTACAGAGTTCGGCCTGAAAGAGCTCTTTGATAGATTTGAGTTTGTTGAAATAACTCCTTTTGGCGGCAGAATTCACGCGATCTCTGACATTTTAACAACCGCGGCACGCCCTCTTGCGGCGTTAAGATTTGTCAACCATTTATTGACGCTGCCAATTTTCTCGGAACGAGCCAGTGCCGATTGCCCAAGTGGCTACATCATACGCGCTCGAAAACATGGTGGTTGAAAACAAGACCCAAAGGGTATTGCATATCATCACCGACCTTGGTGATGGAGGTGCGCAATCGGTCCTGTACAGTCTCTGTAAGGCAGATCCAAGCACCACGCACATAGTTGTTTCAATGCGTGCCTCAGGAAAGTACGGTGACATTCTTAGGAAAATCGGCGTTCGCGTTGAATTGCTCGAGATATCCAAACTTAGGCCGCCTTTCGGCGCAGCTCTCAAACTGTACAGGCTAATAAAGTCATCGCGACCAGAACTGGTTCAGACCTGGATGTATCATGCCAACATGTTTGGTGGTTTGGTTGCGCGCGCGGCAGGTGCAAAGCATATCTGCTGGGGCATATTTCATGCTACATTGTCGCGTCAGGAAATGCGGTGGAGTACCCGTCTTGTAGTCCGTATCGGCGCTTCTTTGTCACGCATTGTACCCGGCAAGATCATTATTTGTGCCGAAGCAGCCGTTGCACCGCATGCGGCCATTGGTTATGAAAGAAGTCGATTAGTGGTGGTTCCTAGCGGCTTTGATCTCAAGCGCTTTGCCCCAAATCCTCAGAAACGAAATAGTTTCCGAAAAGAATTGGGGATAGCAGATGCGGTGATCGTGGTAGGCTCAGTCGCGCGTATGCACCCAGCCAAAGATCATACCAGTCTTCTTGACGCGTTAGAAAAACTGGTCCGGGTTCGAACTGATGTACTGCTTTTGCTCGTAGGAACTCGGACAGATGGACCTGAAATGGCAAAGGAAATCCGCCAACGCGGGCTTCAAGGTTACGTTCGCGCTCTAGGACCACGATACGATGTACCTGAGATCATGAACGGTATTGATGTGCACGTGATGTCGAGCGTGACCGAAGGATTTCCAAGCGTGCTTTGCGAGGCAATGTCCTGCGGGACGCCTTGCGTCGCCACCGATGTGGGTGATGCTCGAAAAATCGTCGGTGAAGACGGTTGGATCGTCCCGGCTGGTGACCCTCAAGCTCTTTCACAGGCTCTGGACGTTGCCTGTCAAACAGTGCGTGGACCGCACGCCGCCGAGCTTTCTCAACGCGTTCGTATGAGTATTGAAGATCGCTTTACGGTAGAAGGGATGGTTTCTCGTTATCACACTGTTTGGGCATCCATGTATGAATACTACTGATAAAAGGGTTTGTTTTCTAAACGACAAAAAAGTTCTGAATGATCAATACCGGTCTAGTCTAATGGGCCTATTTCGCAATCGAGAATATGTCGTCTGCAGCGTCGGTTTATTCCATCCACGTTGGTCCAGTCCGGTGCGGCTGGTGCGCATGGTTTTATCGCTTTATCCTCGCGCAGTATCCTCAAATTTTCGGACTAACTTAGTTTTCCTTTCTGCATTTTGGCTCTCTGGGCTCGTTATTCTGAATGGGCTGGGGCGCTACCGCAATCGTTGGGCGCTTCGTGCGTTTCTCATAACTGTATTGCGCTTCACAAAGACAAAGCAGATAGCCGCACAATCATATGCGGACTATCGCTACTTGCGGCGTTTTGCGCGCCTTGGAGACAGGCTGAACTGGGTGCCAGGTTCGGGCGGTACCGTCAAAACAGTGGGTACTGGTCAGGGTTTTGTCGCAGTGCAGCGTGATAGTAAGTTGCCACTTATCGCGGATGATATCATCGACCTGCTAAGTCATCTTGACGCCAAAACACAGCTTCAATTAGTTGGATGTCGTGATCAAGATTTCGCACATGCCGTTTTGCCGGAGTCCCGAATCTGCTTGAAGGGCGTCGTTCCTGCATCAGACATCTTGGCGTATGGATCGACTTTTGTGCAGCCAAGCGGATATGGCGAAGGTTTTCCACACAGTCTAGCTGACGCATTAGTGAGTGGAATGGATGTGATAATTGCTAGACGTGAATTTCTCAGGTCTGGCCTTTATCGGTTAACTGCCGGCAGACGCATTTTTGATGATCGGTGGGTTGCAATCGCAGCACAAGGCACCTTACAGGAACTCCTGAGCACCAAAGCAGTGAATGAAGCCTATTTTGAGCTTTTCGAAGGACCTAGGCGATGATTGCAATCAACTCGCAAGCACCGTTGCTGCTCTTGGGAGCCACAGGACGGGTAGGCAGATTACTCCAGGCAGCATGGAGGCAACAGCCACCACCTGTTGATGTTTGGACACATGGGCGCGGCGGTAACGTTGACGTTTTGTGGGATCCGTTGAAGGGTTCGAACAGCGACCTTGTTTCAGCGCTAGATAGATGCCAACGCGTTCACGACGGACACCAACTACGCCCAGAAGTGGCGCTTGTTTTTCTTGGTGTAACTTCAGCTAACGATAGCGCGATGAGTTTAAATGTTGACTTGGCGCGCGCAGTACTTTCAGCCGCTGATGCGGCTGGCATAAAACGCGTATTGCTGGCCTCTTCCGCAGCAGTCTATGGTCGCCCTTCCGGAGGCATGTGGTCCGAAGATGACCCTACGAACCCGCTCAACGATTATGGCCAAGCGAAAAAGGCAATGGAGCAAGAAGCAGAGCTTTGGCGCGGCAAGGGTCTTGACATCTGCTGTTTACGCATAGGCAATGTAGTTGGTGCAGACATGTTGTTCAAAAACATTTCAGAGAACGCAGATGCGACACCACTGGTCCTTGATCGCTTTAGTGACGGTAAAGGCCCCGTCAGATCGTATTTGGACGCCGTCATGCTCACCGCCACACTTCAGTTTTTGGCAAACTCCCCTCGTCCCTTACCTCATGTTTTGAACGTTGCAGCATCACAACCCGTTTCAATGGAAGACATGATTTTGCAAGTTGGGCGCACTTTTAGGTGGCGAGATGCGCCACCAAGCGCAACTCAACACGCAACTCTGGACTGCACACGGCTTGAACGTTTTGTTCCTGAGGGACTCTTATCAGCAGATGCAAAAAAAATGCTTCGCCGAACGATGCGGCTTTGGGAGGTCGGCAATGGGACAGCGGATCTTTAATCTGGTGCTGGGCCTGTTAATCGCCGCGGTACTCGCAATGCCAATTGCACTGATTGCATTCATCATTCTTGTCGTCGAGGGGCGTCCAGTACTGTTTGTCTCTGAGAGGATGGCAGAACCCCTGAGAGGATTCCAGCTCTATAAGTTCCGAACAATGCATGTTGCGGCCAATGAGGCTGGAGTGTCTGGTGGAGATAAGCAAAGCCGTATTACAAAAACTGGCGCGTTTTTGCGTCGTTATCGTCTAGATGAATTGCCACAAATATGGAACGTACTGCGAGGGGATATAAATCTTGTCGGTCCACGCCCCCCACTAAGGGAATATGTTGAAGCCTACCCCAAGATATACGCCCAAGTCTTGAAGAGCAAACCTGGGATCACTGGGCTTGCCTCACTTCACTTTCACAAGCATGAAGAATGGCTACTTTCGTCATGTACTACCCCAGAAGAAACAGATGACGTCTACCGCCGTCGTTGTATCAAAAGGAAGGCACGGATCGATTTAATCTACCAAAATAATCATAGTCTGTGCTTCGACCTCAATCTTATGGCTAAGACCCTTCTTCGACGACCATGAGTTCACTCTAATGGATAACTGGACAGATAGCGGTGTTTTTAGTCGTCTTGCAAAGACTCTGCTGGCGCGTCTTACTTCTGCGTTAGGCGTCATTGTATTGAGCGTTCTTCTGGCGCGCATGCTGTCGCTGGAAGAGGCAGGTGAGTTCTTTGGGGCATTCACGATCTGTATGGGCCTTTCAATTGTTCTGCGATGGGGTCAAGACATCATGGTCTTGCGCGAGATTGCAAACGCAGCAGAAACGCAACAACACACAGCAGTCTGGCATGCAATTTTTTTGGTGGGTGGTCTGTCCGTTTTCGTTACCGCTGCTCTGTTGATCACCGCGACTCTCACCGACAGTAATGCAACACTTCTTTACAGAGCAGCGGCCCCTCTTCTTCCTCTGGCGCTCATGAATGTATTTAGCGCTATTTTGAAAGGTAACAACAAGCCTGCACTAGGAGGTCTGTTTGAAGTGGGACTCGTCTCTGGAGCTGCCTCAATACTGATCTTCCTTAGCTCGGCATCAACTGCATCGGCTGCGTGGGACTGCTTAGTAATATCAGCATGGGTACTGTCGGCTTCCATAGCTTCATATACGGTTTGGATTCATGATATTCGATGGACCAGACCAACAAACCTAATACACCGTGTGCGTCAGAGCTTCGATCTCTGGTTGGTCGCTGTACTTAGCTATCTATCTCAGTGGGGCGGCGTGATTTTCATGGCGGCTGTTGCCAACATTGCGGAAATTGCGATCGTCAACGCTTTGTTTCGCCTATTGGCGCCCATTCAATTTGTTATCTTAACGTTAGATGCTTTTTTTGCCCCAAGATTTGCGCGCGAAAATGTGTCGAATTGTACCGTTGCTCACCGACAGAGTGTCTACTTTGGCTTGCTGGTTGTCAGCCCCTATGCCTTTATCATCTTAACGCGGCCTGAGTTATTGCTTGTAACGATTTATGGACAGTCATACGGAGGTCACGGTCTAGCTTTGCAACTGCTCGCAATAGCTAGTGTCGTCCAGATATCTATGGGGCCCAACGGTATGCTGCTCATGATGAGACAGGCTGAGCGGACGGTTCTTCTCAGCGTAGTACTACGCGCAACGACCTCGTTGTTTTGTTTCGCCTTGCTATATTCATGGTCGCCGATATTTGCTGCTGTAATCTCCTTTTCTGCTGGTGTTTTTCTGCAGAGTTTATTCAACCGCCGTGCTGCAATTAGACTTCTCAGGCATCAGGACAGTTTTGGGAAGAAACAATGACGTTTGCAATTTTGAACTGCATCTTGTTGATGATTGTCTTTCTTAAGGGCTTAAGACCGGGAGTCGAAAGCACTTTTCACTTCTTAGCAACTATGATGATTATCGTTTTTTTTATGGTGCCATCGATTTGGTTCTATAGCTCTGGCGAGTACATATATCTTGGTCATAAGTGGGACTTTAGCGTCAGAGATTTCCTTTTTGTTCAAGGGTGCTTGAGTGCTTTTTTGGTAGGTTACTTGCTTATCGACATCGTATTTGGGCGGCATCGGCGGGAGGCAAAACTTGATAAGGGTGAAGCGCCAAGCGTAAATCAGATCACTGTCTACCTATTGTTTGTACCAGTTGTATTACTAATCGGAGCATTTATGGTTTTGAGCGATAGTGCAGATTTAATGATCGCGATGAGGCGTGGTGAAATCGCCACATCTCCGATCTTTGCATTGATATTGACTACTGCAACTCTATTTACTGCAGCTATTTTCTTCATTGCGGCCGCCCATCGTAATACTATTTTGGTGATCATTATCATCCCAGTACTTGTATTGTCGGCTTCAACCTTTGGTGGACGTATGGCGTTTGCAGGCGTTATTGCTATTTGCATAGGATATTTTCGTGTGCCATTACGTCCATCAATTTTTATAGTGATGCTAGCCTCCCCACTTCTCATTCCACTTGCGGTTCACGGAAAGGCTATTGTTTATGCTGTCGTTGGTGGGTTTGAGATAGGAGAAGTGCTGACTCTTCTCACGCTGGATGTTGACATGCACCTGTTCGTCGAAAACCACCTAGGGCATCCAGTCGTATCGCTAGACAACGTCGGCAGTGTTATTGACATAATTGGTTACCGGTACTTTTACGACTATCTGCAGGGACTGGTGTTCTATCTCAGACTTTTTGGCTTACCAATCGACGGCTCACTTACTTATTACAACACACTCATACTGACAGGAGAGTTTAAATCACAAATACCCACAGGTTTTCTAGCTTTCGGGTACGTTCAGGCAGAGTATTTTGGAATATTCGTATCCGGTATTTTTTATCGGTCGTTGGGTCGTTTAGCAGTTATTTGTTACGAAAAGATCGCTATTGATAGTCAATTGCTCGGATTCTATTTAGCACTACTGGCTGCTAACTCCTTTTACACTGGTGAATTTAGAACACTTGTCCTCAACTTTTTTTATCCTCTAATGCTTCTTTCTTTGATCTTTTGGGTGACGAGGTTTCGTTGGATGACTCCTCATAATCAACGCCTTTAGGGTCAGAACCCATCGATTTCCTCCAAACGGCGTGATTCACCGGCTGAAAACCGAGCGGTGATATGAGCGACTTTTACTGGCTGAATGACGAACAGATGGCACGTCTTGTCCCTACTTTCCGAAGTCCCATGGCAAACCTCGCGTAGATGATCGACGCGTGTTGAGTGGGATAACCTTCATCAACCGCAATGGCTTACGCTGGCGTGATGCGCCCAAGGAATAACCGTATCTAGATCATGTTCGGCTGGCTCAAAGACTAGCGACGCGTCGCAACTCGCTATGACAGGTGTCCAAAGGTCTTCCTGTCCGCCATCGCTCTCGCCGTAACCGTCAACTACTGGCTATGCTCCTGACCCTAATTTCTCCATATGGCACGTGACTTTGGCGCGTATGAAGGGGAGACAGGGCAATTGCATCCTGATCGCATTTTCTATGATCGGTTAAATGACCATGCGATGATGTGTTACCCAACGCGCCCTCGGCCGTTGTCGGAGTTTCCGCCTTTCAATCAGGTGCACGAGCCGGGGTCGTGCGCCGATTTCATCAATTCCGCGGGGGTAATCGCTCCATTTTTGAAAGGGTGCTTCAGTAGTATCTAAGCTGCTTTCAGTTTCTGTATCGGGGTCATCCCGCCGATGCCAATGTTTGGCCTTTCGTGGTTGTATGTCCATAGTCAGCGGGTAGCGCGATCGTGCATCTCCTCGATGCTGGTAAAACTGACTAAGCGCGAATACTCCAACACAGACCAATAGAACGACGATCTGGTGCGCGTTGTGTCGGAGTGAAGAAACATCGCAGATGTAAAATGGCAAAACTGGCCATTCGACAAGACAGACAAATTCAGCAGGTGTTGGCTCACTGCTGACACTTGACGCATGCTTCCCCAATGGCTGCTTATGATACGATCATGCCTTCTACCGGCACGGAGCCCTCAACCAGAAACACCGCAGGCATGTTCTTGAAAAACCTGGTTTTCAAGCGCTAGATACACCGCAAATGGCGACATTCTAAAGAACGCATTTATCATCAAACCTCGCCAAAAGTGCCTTAACAGCAGGACACAGCGCGACGATCTTTGCGGGTGCGACCTGCGCGCCTGTCATATCCAGCACCGCCACGCGCTGCCCGTCCCATATCACAGCATAGACCGGCACCTTGGTGCCATGCAGCGCGACCACATGCCGCCCGATTGCGTCGCTCCCTGCCACCTGCCGCGATATGATTGCGACGGCAAAGCGACCGGCGACGTATGGTTCTTCCAGAACATAGCTCATCTGACCGGCCCGAAGACGCGCCAGCCAAAACGGACAAACGGCCAGATCAAGCCCAACACCGTGAAATGCAATCGCGCCAGGGCTGCCCCCTGCAAACAGGCCATATCGAAATTCGGGCGCACGGATACATGCCCTCTCGTCGTGTAGATCAGCGGACAGAGCTGACCATAAAGCTGCCCTGTCTCGCCCGGATCACCAAGACCTATCTCCGCATCAAGGCGCAGGTCATCAATATGGACCGCCCCCAACAGCCGCTGGACCAATGCGATGCCTTCGACCAGCATGTCGCCATGCGACACCCATCCGCGCGTTTTGCGGTGCTTCGGGGTTTTGCGGTCCGCCTTCTTTCGGGCTGTGACTGGCTTGCGGCTGTCATAGACCTTGACCGCCGGAAAACCCCCGCCAAACAGACGCAGAAGGACCGTCGAAGGTTTGGCGGGGTCACTTTGCCATGATGCTGTGATGTGGATTGGCGTAACCAAAATCAAAGTGATCAAAACCAACAGGGCCACGCCCAGCCACAGCAAAAGCTGCTGGACCACCTCAGGCCTCTTGTGTCTTACCGTTTGCGCGCTTGTCGATGACTTGCGCGGCGGCGTCGCCCAGCACCTCGGTCAGGCCCGATATGGCCCCTTTGATCGCTTCGACGCGGGCGCCCTTGGCGTCCAGAATAATCGCGCCGATGGGCTTGATCCCACCGCCGCCGCCGGTCCCGCCCCCATTGCCGGACTTGGCCCCGTCAGTGCCGCCGGCACCGAAGCCAAAGCCGTAGCTGACAATGGGGATCACGGTTGATCCATCCTTTTCAATCGGGTCGCCCAGCACGTTTTTGGCGTTCAGCAGGCGGTCCAGTTCTTCGACCGTGTTCTTGAGTAGTGTTTCGACATCCGTCATCACGCAGCTCCTGTTTTTTGATGTTAAGATTTGGTGCTGATGCCCATGACGCTATACAGCAGGCATGTCCCGAAAACGGCGGTGAGAACCAGAATACCGCCCAATGCCATCAGCACATAAGCGGCGACCGTACTTGCCCCCAGTCCAAAGATATTCAGCAGCGGCGCAACAATCAGCGCGGCCCCGACAATCAACCGCAACACCCGGTCGACCGATCCTACATTTGCAGCCATAGCGGCCTCCATTGCTTGATCAGACAGGCCAACAGAACCTGCCTTTCCTGAAATCAAGGATATCGCCTGAACCGCGGCACCAATTGATTTTCGTCAATGCGGACATCGCCAGTTTCGTCAGTGTCACCGGCAAAGCAGCCGCAACCAAAGGGCCGGACACGTGCCAGAAATCGTCTTTCGTACCGAAGCTGTCACTAAGGTCTATCAGACCGGCGAGGTGAAGGTGTTCGCGCTCTCCGGTGTGGATCTGGAGCTTTACACCGGCGAGATGACGGTTCTGCTGGGGCCGTCGGGCAGTGGCAAGTCCACTTTGCTGAACATCCTGGGCGGCCTGGATCACGTCACATCCGGCCGGGTCTGGTTTCGTGAGACCGAGTTGACCGATATGCCCGACCGTGGCCTGACCAGATACAGGCGCGATCACGTCGGCTTTGTCTTTCAGTTCTACAATCTGGTGCCCAGCCTGACGGCCCGCGAAAACGTGCAACTGGTCACCGATGTGTCCCCCAACCCCATGCCCGCGGAAGAGGCATTGGCCCAGGTCGGTCTGGCCGACCGCATGGATCACTTCCCGTCCGAGATGTCGGGCGGCGAACAGCAGCGCGTCGCCATCGCCCGCGCCATCGCCAAACGCCCCGAAATCCTGTTGTGTGACGAACCGACCGGCGCGCTGGACAGCACCACCGGTGTTCAGGTGCTTGAGGTGCTGCAGGACATCAACGACCGCTTTGGCACAACCACGGTCATCATCACGCATAACGCCGAAATTCAGCGCATGGCGCACCGGGTCATTCAGTTTCAGGACGGCAAGATCAGCAGCGTCTCGACCAATGACACACGCCTTGCCCCAGCCGAGATTGCCTGGTGATGCAGGCGCTTGATCGGAAACTTTTGCGTGATTTCGGCCGCTTATGGAAACAGGCGCTGGCCATTGCGATGGTGCTGGCCTGCGGCGTATCGATCCTGCTGACCGCCCTGGGCATGTACACCGCCCTGTCGGACACCCGCGCCACCTATTACGAACGCAACCGCTTTGCCGATATCTTTGTCACCGTGCAACGCGCACCTGCGCGACTGGCGGGTGAACTGGCGGCCATTGACGGCGTCTGGGCGGTTGAAACCCGCACCACTGGCGACACGGTGCTGGATGTGCCGGGCAACCCGCGCAGTGTCACGGGCCGCATCCTGTCACTGCCCATTGATGGCGAACCCACGCTGAACGTGCCGATCCTGAAAAGCGGACGGTTGCCCGACCCGACCTCGACCGATGAGGTCATGGTCAATGACAACTTTGCCGAGGCCAATGGGTTTGCGCTTGGCGATCATTTCTTTGCCAATCTCAACGGTCAGAAACGGCAGCTGACCGTCACAGGCACCGCCCAATCGCCGGAATTCATCTATACCATCGGCCCCGGTGCGCTGATGCCGGATAATGAAACCTACGGGATCATCTGGATGGCCCAGCCCGCCGTCGCCGCCGCCTTTGACATGACGGGCGCGTTCAATGACGTGTCACTGAAGCTGACAGCCGGTGCCGTGCAGGAAGACGTGATTGATGCAGTGGACCGGCTGCTTGATCCTTACGGCTCTCTTGGAGCCTATGGGCGCGACCTGCATTTGTCGGATAGCTTTATCGAGGCCGAAATCTCGCAGATGCTGAACATGGCGTCGATCCTGCCGCCACTCTTTTTCGGGATATCAGCGTTCCTTGTCAGCATGGTGATGGGACGGATCATTATGCTGGAACGCAGCCAGATCGGCCTGTTGAAGGCGGTGGGTTATTCCGATCTGGAGATCTGCCTGCATTATCTGATGCTGGCGGCGCTGATTGCCGTTGTGGGGATCGGGGTTGGCTGGTTTGCTGGCAGTTGGCTGGCACGGTTGCTGGCCTGGCAATATGCGCAGTTCTTTGATTTCCCCTTTCTGATCTTTCGGACCTCACTGTGGGTCTATGCGGCCTCGGGCATGGCGGCGCTGCTGACCACGGTGCTGGGGGCGGCACAGGCCGCGATCAGGGCCGCAAGGCTGGCCCCCGCCATCGCCATGCAACCACCCGCCCCGCCGCAGTTCAAACGCTCACTGGTTGATCGTGCGATGGCGGCCATTAAGTTGAGCCAGCCGACCGTGATGATCCTGCGCAGCCTGATCCGCTGGCCTGTGCGGAGTGCGCTGACCACGCTGGGGCTGGCCCTCGCGGTGTCGACCATCGTGTCGCCCTCTTACTTCGACGATGCATTGGACAAGATCGTCGATAGCGCCTTCTATGAAAGCAACCGGCAGGACGCGATGCTGGTGATGTCCCACGACATGCCGCTTAGCACCCTGTCCACTGCTGCGGCACTACCGGCTGTTCTGCAAACCGAAGGGCAGCAATATCATCCGGTGATCTTTCGCAATGCCAGCCGTGAAAAGCGGACCTCCATCCAGGCCAGCCAACCCGGTGCCGATCTGGCCCGTGTGATCGACAAGGATGGCCGCCCGGTCGACGTGCCACCGGGCGGCGTTGTGCTCAGCGACAGGTTGGCCACCTATCTGCAAGTCAGCGTGGGCGATCCGGTCACGGTTGAGTTTCTGGCTGGAAGACAAGAGACATTCCAGCTGACCGTCACCGGAACGATTGCGCAATACTTTGGGCTGGGCGCCTATATCGACCACGACTATGTCAACGACCTGTTGCGCCAGACGCCCCGGCTTTCGCTGATCAACGTCTCATTGGACGAGGCAGAGGTCGCTGATCTGCATGCTGAACTGAAAGACATTCCCAATCTGGTGGGTATCGTGATGATGACCGACACGCGGCGGTCATTCTCTGAAACCATCGAACAGAACATCGGCGCGATGAATACGATCTATATCGTCATCGCCCTGCTGATCACCATCGGCGTCACCTATAACGGCGCGCGCATCCAGCTGTCAGAACGGTCCCGCGAACTGGCCAGCCTGCGCATTCTTGGGTTCACCCGGTCCGAAGTGTCCTACATCCTGATTGGTGAGACCATGTTGCTGGCCGTGCTGGCGCAACCGCTGGGCTGGTGGATCGGGGCGCAGATATCAATCCTGATGGCCAACAGCTTTTCCAGCGATCTTTACAACATGCCGATTGTTCTGAACCCCGCCAACTTTGCCAAGGCCAGCTTTATCGTGCTGCTGGCCAGTTTTGCATCCGTGATGCTGGTGCGCCGCAGATTGGACAAACAAAACCTCGTTTCCGTCATGAAAGTAAGGGAGTAGCCCCATGTCACTGAAACCACGCACACTTGGATTGCTGGGTCTTGGCGCCGCATTAATGCTGGGGCTGGGCTATGTCGCGTTCCGCGAAGATCCGGTTCCCGTCGATCTGCACACCGCGGCGCGCGGCCCGCTGGAGGTAACGATCAATGCCGACGGGGTGACTCGGATCAAGGAGATTTACGATGTTGCCAGCCCGATCACGGGCACGGCCCTGCGGTCCCCGGTTGATGTTGGCGATCCGGTCGTCGCGGGTGAAACGGTGATTGCCATCGTGCGCCCTGCGGCCCCGACCTTGCTGGACAGCCGCACGATGTTGCAGGCCCAGGCCACCGTGCAAGAGGCCGAAGCCGCACTGCATGTCGCCGAAACCGATCTGGCGCGCGCCTTGGAGGACCGGTCCCTTGCCCGGTCGCAGTATGATCGCACACAGACGCTGGTAGAACGCGATGTCGCGTCGCTGACCCGGCTTGAGGACGCGTTGCAACGGCTGGCCGTCGCGCAGACCGCCGTCGAAGCCGCAGAGGCCCGCATTGACATGGCCAAGGGCACGCTGAACCGCGCCGAAACGATGTTGCAAGTCCCCGATGCGGGCGCACAGGTTGATGCAAGCTGCTGTGTGGAGATCAGATCGCCGGCTGATGGTGTCATCCTCAGCGTGGTCGAAACCAGCGAACGTCCGGTTTTGACCGGCGCACCCTTGCTGCGTTTGGGCGACCCGGCCGAGTTGGAGATCGTGGCCGATCTGTTGTCCAGCGATGCTGTGCGCCTGCAACCGGGTGCCACCGCGGTTGTCGAACGCTGGGGCGGCCCTGTGCCCCTGTCGGCCTCTCTGACGCGCATCGCGCCTTCGGCTGAAACCAAAGTGTCCGCACTGGGGATCGAGGAGCAGCGGCTTGACGCGATCTTTGACATCACGACGCCTGCCACAGAGCGGACTGCCCTGGGTGACGGGTTTGCTGTGTTTCTGCGGATTACCGAATGGCGCAAGGACGATGTGCTGCAGGTGCCGCTGAGCGCGCTTTTCAAGCGCAATGGCGAATGGGCGGTCTTTACCGCGTCTGACGGGATCGCCACGGAACAGGTTATCCGCATCGGTCGCCAGAACACGCAGTTCGCCGAAGTGCTGGACGGGCTGGCCGTCGGTGCGGCCGTGGTGACCCACCCCAATGATCAGCTGATCTCGGGCGGGCAGATCGTGGATCGCC
This sequence comes from uncultured Paracoccaceae bacterium, assembly GCA_947503965.1. Taxonomy (GTDB): domain Bacteria; phylum Pseudomonadota; class Alphaproteobacteria; order Rhodobacterales; family Rhodobacteraceae; genus Yoonia. The sequence goes on along the minus strand of CANNFU010000008.1, from coordinate 104,183 downwards.
GCAGCCTGACAGAGTAATAGTTGAAGGTTTTTAACGCCCTCGCCAGATATTCAGCGCGTCAAAGCCCATGGTAGCAGATGGCGTCAATGGGCTAGAAGAACCGGCAGTTTACGCTGTTTGATGAGCGATTCCGTGGTGCCCCCGAAGAACCGCTCGTTCCAGCGGCTGCGCCCATAGGCACCCATCACCACCAGATCAGCGGTCCGTTCCTTGGCCCGCATCTGCAAGGCACCGCCCACATTGTCGTGACCTGTGGCATATTCCTGCACCGTGACGACCGCACCATGATGGCTCAGCCAGGTGGCCAGATCGGACCCGGGGCTTTGCCCGTCTGCATAACGGGACGGATCGGCGTCAAAGCAGGCGATTGTCACCTCTTTGGCGCTTTTCAGCAAAGGCAGCGCCGCGCGCACGGCGCGGGTTGCGTGCAGGCTGCTGTCCCAGGCGATGAAAACATTGTCTGGCGATAACGCTTTGGGCTTTGCTTCCACATTCAGGATAACCGGGCCAGGCGCATCGAAAAGCAAACCGTAAACGACGTTGTCAAAGGCCGCTTTGTCGGACCGCAAGCTGTCCAGAACGATACTGACATCGGCAAAGATAGCCCGCAGGCCGACCAGATCATGAAAGGCTGCCGGTTCGACGCAATATATCCCAACCTCGCCCCCCAGCCCTTGCTTTGACAGATAGGCGCGGGTGTCATCCTGATGTGCAGCCAGCGTGCGCGCCATACTGTTGCGATTTTCAACCCAGTTGTCAGGCAAGGTCGGCATACCGTAGGGGTGCGCCGTCAGCGTATAGGGCAAGAGCGGGACGGGGCCAATGTGCAAAACATTCAGCCGTCCGCCCACAGCCGCCGCCTTTTCGGCCACCGGGGCAAGATCCGCAGTTGTGCCATCGGGGCCTTGCAGCGCCAGAAATGTATAGTTTTCCATGATATGCCTCTTGGTTGTCTGACCCATATTCTAGGGGCCCCCGGCAAGCATTCGATTGAGATTAGTCAATCCCGCCTTGCACGCGCCGTGCGACAACACCGGCAGATCAATGTGAGACGATGACGTGACAGACACGGCCCATTACGAAGCGCTTGGCGTGCCCAAGGATGCCTCTCCCGATGATATCAAACGCGCCTATCGCAAGATGGCCCGCAAATATCATCCAGATGTGAACCCCGGCCCCGAAGCAGACGCAAAATTCAAGGCTGCCGGGGCCGCCTATGATGTGCTGAGCGACCCTGAAAAACGCGCCGCTTACGACCGCTATGGTGCTGACTGGGATCAACCGCGCCCGGACCCTGCGCAAGACACCCGCTGGCAGGGCGGCTATGCCTTTGACGAACGCGACATCAACGCCGATATGTTCCGCGATTTCTTTGGCCAGCGGTTCGGGGCGGGAGGGATGCGTCAGGATCAGCATGCACGGCTGGAGATTGCACTTGAGAACGCCATTGCCGGTGCGCGCCATACGCTGACGCTCCAGGTGCCGCAGATTGATGCGGCGGGCCGCATGACCCTGGAGACCCGCAATGTCGATCTTCGCGTGCCCAAAGGCATCCTGCCCGGCCAGCAGCTGCGCCTGAAAGGGCAGGGCAGTGATGGCGGTGATCTATTTGTTGAAATCGCTTTCAAACCACACCCGATCTATCGCATCGACGGGCGCGATCTTTACGTCAACCTGCCCGTCAGCCCATGGGAGGCCGCCCTGGGGGGCAAGGTCAAGATGCCGACCCCCACAGGCCCGGTGGATCTGACCATCCCGGCAGGTGCGAAACAAGGCCAGAAACTGCGCCTGCGGGGCAGGGGGCTGCCGACGGCGCAAAAGGGTGATCTTTATGCGGAACTGTCCATCGTGAACCCGTCAAATCTGTCCGCCAAGGCCCGCGATCTTTATCAGCAGCTGGCCAAAGAACAGCGCTTTAACCCGCGCGCGAAACTAGGAGTATAACGCCATGAAAAAAGCAAAACCCCGCAACCCCGGCATAGATGTCATCGAGACATTGTCACTGTCCGAACTGACGGTGTTTTGTGACACCAACGCCGATTGGGTCGTGACCCTGGTCGATCACGGGGTCGTTACCCCGATCACCCAGACCGCCCCCGAATGGGAGTTCACACCACCCCACATCGCCCGCGCCCGCAAGGCCGCGCGCCTGATGCGCGACCTGGGGCTGAACGTGGCCGGGGTCGCCCTTGTGCTGGACCTGATCGAAGAACGCGACGCGCTGGCGCGCAAACTGGCGCTTTTGCAGATCTGAGACTGGAAAGACGCCTTTAACGAAGGCGAGAGGATGCAACTGCATATTGAGACGCCAACAAAACGCGGTGTCATTGTGGACCGTCGCGCATCTTTGGCTGGATGCACCGATTTTTCTGCATCCGATTGGCAGGTCGCGTCAGGCAATACGACAAAATCCATCCACATCATGCACTTCGCATGCGTCCACAGGCCCAAGGAGCCTCATTAGAGAAGCCCAAAATCACTCGTACGGAAACGGAGGACCAGACACAAGAACGTCCTTTGATAGCCCAGAATTGCCGATGCTGTAGATGCGACGAATGTCTGCTTCACGCATGACAGGTAGAGTTTAAGAGCTTGCCTATCTACGCTGGGCAATGATTTCTGCAGAGCCTAAGCCATCGAGTTTTGTGGCGAGCGCCTTCCGCATTTCATGGCAGCAAAACCAGGTCGTGAGCGCCACGCAACGTTGGGAAGCGATCCATCTTTCGTGATGCTGCTGCTGCGCCAGTCTGCACTATATAGAGGAATTCGATCCATCCCGCGATAGAGTTGGCATCATGATCCTGGAAGACCGCGATAGCCAAGGAGCACCAGATCTGTCGAACACGATCCCCTGAGGGAGTGCTCTCCTAAATCGAACCGGCTCACGCCGTTGTACCGGCAGCCCTGTGGACTGATCGACTTCAGACAGAGGCACCGAAGAGGCAGTTCTACCCGTATGGAGCGACCGATCCTTCACGATGGTTTGGGCTGCTTTACAGACGTGAAATGAAGGACAACCTCCGCGCCAAGATTTTCATCCGCAGTCTTCGTGCTTTGCCAAGACGCGAGTGTGTGTTCAGTGCTGGCGAGGATCCGGGGCTATGACGCCCTATACGATCTCGTATGGTCGACCAATAAACTCTCTCGTCAGCTCATCAACCACGAATGATTTTTTGACGTCTGCCGAACGGCTCCAGCAAATCGTCGTTGTTCATCTTTGGCTTGCACGGTCGCGTTCCGGCATCATAGCCCAATTGGGCGGCCCTTGGTTCGAAAGCCTAGGGCCTTCATCGGATGAATCTGATGGGCGGCATCATAATAGACAAGCTATTCGTAAACCGGCCAGTAGCACCTGAAGAATTTCGCGTCTGGATTGAGTTGTGACGTTTACGATTCTCGATGCTCAACGCGTTTGTGAATTTCACTGGTTCTTTGAGTGGCCGATACGCGCGCCGGCCAGCTAACGGTACGAGTAATCAGGCTGATTTCAGCCTATTGCGTCGATCTATATCTTAATCATTTGATTTTATTATTAATTAATAAGTCCACCCCATTTTAAGAGCTGTGGACATGCTCGCGCTATCACAGCATTATGATCAAGGGTGATAAGTACAACAGGCCGTCCGCAAGACGCCTGTCGGTAGTTGGCAGCACAAAAACCTTTCAGCCGAAATAATCTCAGGTTGTACCACAGGGGGTTCCCAAAGATGCCGTCTCCAATCCAGACAAACGATGAATGGTGGGTCAATGACCAGACACCGGACAATCCATTTGGCAAAAGTGAAGACTACGAAGCCTACCTCGACTATCTCGGGGCACTGCCCCGCAGCCTAACGTCAGAGATCGCGGCGGAGCCGATGAGGATCAATGTCTCAGAGCTTGCCAACCATCCCGATTATCAGGCCGCCGCAGTTGGCGCCTTGCAGATGTGGGCTTCTGTCACACCACTCCAATTCGAAATAGTCTATGATACCCCCTTCGATCCCGACACGGATTGGATGCAGATCGTCAGCCCGGAAATTGGCGAGCCCAGTGATGGCAGCGCGTTTTCCAGCAACCGCTATGTCAGCGTGGGCCAACGTTTCCACGACACCGAACCCAACCTGACGGATATCGGTGGTTACGTGTTTGACACCTTTGTCCACGAATTTGGTCATGAATTCGGTCTGAACCACCCCGGTCTTTACAACTACAGCGGCCCGGGCGGTGTACAGATCAATTATCTGAACAACGCAACGTGGATTTATGACCGGCAGCAATACAGCGTCATGTCCTATTTCGACGGGATCGACGTTGGCGAAGGCACCCGGTGGTCGGCAGCCACCCCCATGATGGCCGATATTGAGGCGACAATCCGTCGTTATTTCTCGGAGGTGGACGAGAACGGGGTGCGGACCTACGAGACCATCAACCTCCAAACCGGGGACAATGTCTATGGCTTCAACAGTACCGAATATGGGTATGAGCTGACCTCAACGGGCATGCAGCGTGACATCGGTTTTGTGATCCACGACACGGGTGGCACCGACACAATTGATTTCTCTGGGTCCACAGCCGGGACAGTCCTTGATTTGCGCGCCGGGCAGTTTTCCAGCGTGAACGGCCACAGCAACAACGTGTCCATCTTTGCCGGGCATAACGCGGACGAAACCGAATACTACATCGAAAACGGCATCGGCAGCAGCCATGACGATATTCTGATCGGCAATGACGGCAACAACGTGCTTGATGGCCGTGGTGGTGATGACCGGATGGCTGGATATGGCGGCGATGACGTCTACTTCGTCGACTCCCTCGACGATATCGTGCACGAGGAGGAAGACGGCGGGAACGACACCATCATCGTATTGAACAGCGACCTCGACATTGGTGAAGTCGATAATGTCGAAAACATCATCTATGCCGATGGAACGCCCTACCAGCCAGACAATGGCGGAGGTGAAACCCTACCCAGCGTTGGCGACAAAACCCTGACAAGCATCATCTTTGGCGATGACAGCAGTGAAACGCTGGATGGCGGTGCCGGGGATGACACGATCTTTGGCGGCGGCGGTGACGATTTCATCATCGGCGGTGCTGACTCACTCGCCAGTCGCGATATCAACAACACGATTGCGATCGCGGATCTTGATGACCAAACCGAAAGTGATGACGGCAACGACACACTTTATGGCGGTGCTGGTAACGACACCATCCTTGGCGGCCAGGGCAATGATATCCTCAACGGTGGCGACGGCGACGATATGCTCAGTGGTCAAGACGGCATCGACGTCTTTATAGGCGGCGATGGCAGCGATACTGTTGACTACAGCCGGGAAAGCCCGTTCCAACTGCTCGTCAATCTTGAAACGAATGTGGCCAGTGGTGGCACAGCCTCGGGCGATACATTCTACAGCATCGAGAACCTGATTGGGTCGGACGATCGGATCGACCGTTTCGTCGGGAACGCATCGGACAATCATTTCTGGGGCCAGGGCGGTGGTGACTATTTCAACGGCGGCGCCGGGAATGACGTACTGGACGGCGGCAATGATGGCGACATCCTGTATGGCGAAGATGGCGATGACACACTCATCGGCGGGTCCGGTCAGGACTACATGAATGGCGGCGATGGCATTGATACGGTTGTTTACGCTGGCAGTTCCGCTGGCGTGACCGTGGATCTTGCCAACGGGACGGCCAGTGGCGGCGACGCAACCGGCCCGGCGCAAATCGTCGGACGCGGCACTGTGATCCGGAACGATATCCTTGCCGAGATCGAAAATGTCGTCGGTTCATTCCATGATGATCACCTGATCGGGGACGACCAGACCAACGAACTTTCCGGTGGCTCTGGTGATGATACGCTGACGGGTGGCGGCGGTACCGACATTCTGAACGGCGGCGCAGGTAGCGACACGGCAGATTACGCCGACGCGACCAGCGGGGTCCGGCTCAACCTCAGGCGCGACGGGTCCGAAGGCGACACCTATATTTCAATCGAAAATCTGGCCGGTTCGGGCTTTGATGATCGGTTGATCGGCGACCGTGCGGCCAATGTGCTGACCGGCCAAGGCGGCGATGATGTGCTGCGTGGCGGCGGGGGCGATGACACGCTGCTTGGCGACTTTGCGTATCAGGGCGATGCGCCGCCAACCCCCGGTCTGGGCACCGGCTACACCACGTTGGGGCCTGATGCGACGAACAATTCGATCGCCACGGCATTCGACATTTCCGATAACTTCTCACTGACAGAAGACCCGGATATCTTCGATTCAACAACCGTGCTGCACACGACCGTCAATGCCACCGGCAACGGGCTTGGAGCGTATTACAGTATCGATCTGGCGGCAGGTACGATCATCACAATCGACATTGACGGCATCGCCGATCCCAACGTCCATGACAGCTGGGTCAGATTGCTGGACAGCAATGGCAATATCGTCGCCGAAAACGATGATGGCGGCGGCGATCCCGGCTCTACAAGCGTCCGGGATTCAAGCACTGTTTTCGTCGTCGAAGAAACCGGAACCTACTACATTCTGGAAGGCAGCTGGACAACGGAATCGACGGAAGGCGGCTGGACCGAGGCCATCCCCGAAGGGTCGACATACGAGTTGAACGTATCGGTCGACTTCCCTGCCCCACCTGCCCAACCGGGCGAGGCGGGCGATGACCGGCTCTTTGGTGGCAGAGGCAGCGACCTGCTCGATGGTGGGCTTGGCGCCGACTTGCTGGTCGGCGGCGCGGGCGAGGATTCGTTCCGCTTCACTACAGCGCTTGGGGATGACAATGTTGACAGGATCAGGGACTTCTGTGTCGCCGAAGATTTGATCCTTCTCGACAACCTCATCTTTACGGAGCTGGGCGATGATGGGGCGCTGTCCTTTGGCGCGTTCCATGGTAGCGCAATGGGCGAAAGCCGTGATGCCGACGACCGCATCATCTACAATACCGAAACCGGGGCGCTGTCTTATGATGCTGATGGTTCCGGAGAGCTTGACGCCATTGAGTTCGCGCAGCTGGGTATGAACCTTAGTCTTTCAGCAGATAACTTTGTTATCGTCTGACGCGATATGGGAGGGGCACGTTATGGTGCCCCTCCCGATGCCGTTTTGACGACCGGAGCGAAAAAAGAACGGACGGTAAGGGAGTTTATACATGACGGATCATCACACAGATCGCCGCAGGATACTCTTGGCAGTCGGAGTTGCGGCCGTCGCAGCGGTCGCAGATACAGCGACTGCACAACCGATGGAAATCCGCGGCACGGTCGATTTCGAGGGCGGGGCTAAAATCCCCAAAGGCGAGATCGAAATTTATTTTGAGGAGTCCACGCTGCCAAACGAAACCCGACACCCTGCCGTTCAAACTCAGGTTAAAAGTGATGGAGAGGAAAGAACGATCGCCTTTTCCTTTTCGCCACCTGCAAGTTTGGGGCCTTTGCAAATCATCGCACGTCTCGAACGTGAGGACGGCTGGCTCCTCGCGCGCGGCAGTGCAATTTCCAAGTCCGGTTCGCCTGTTTCTATCACACTCAACACAGTCATGTACTAAGGGCACAAACCCATCCGGCAATGAGACCAAGTCATTTACGCTTGGTCGTCATGCTCAGGAGACTCTGGGATTGGTGTAGCCTTATCCGCAATATGCTGACTCAGCGTAGCTGAGGAGCGAAACCCATCAAATCTGGAGTCTCATCACTTAAGAACTCCAACAAGTCACTCGGATGTCGTATATACAGAGACCCGGATCGCGATTAGAACCGTGACCTACCTTTGTCCGCTAACCAACTATTAAGGCTGACAAATCTCAGTTTTCAGAAATTCTGGGAATTGATCAGGCGGATATCGATGGCGTCGCGAAGCGCCAGAAGTAGCCGTTAGCGCAAATAAAGCGAAGGTCGGCTTTGTTCCACATTGCTGGAACGCCGCCATACCGTTCATCGGTCCGCGATCGCTCGCAAGAAACTGAACGACCCCGTTACTTCGAAAACAGGACCGGCAGTTTTGCTTCGCGCAGCAGCGTGCGTGTTGCCGCGCCAATGACGAAATCATAGGCGCGTGAATGGCCGAAGGCGCCGGTCGCCAGCATGTCGGCCCCCATCTCAAACGCCTCGTGCGCCAGAACATCGGCGACCTTTTCGCCATCCTTGTCCCGGTGCACCACCTCGATCCGGGGCCCGTGCCGCGCCAGGGCGATCGCCATGTCATTGGCTGCGTGGTCGGCCAACGTGTTGCTGGGTGGGCTGCCGATCCGCAGCACGCGGATCTCGGCATCAGGGTTGGCCACGTCAATGAGGTCATGCGCGGCATGGGTTGCCTCGCGTGTTTCGCTCCAGCCCAAGACAACTTTTTCACCCAATGTGTCGGCGCTGAAATCGTCTGGAATGATCAAAACTGGGCGACCGCTTTCCTTGATCACCCGTTCCTGCAAGCTGTTGACCTGCTGGCGATCTTCATCATCGTCGTCTTGTGCCATGACCACCAGATCAACACTGCGCGCAGACGCAACGATACTATCGGCCAGAAGCCCGTTTTCACTGCTCAGCTTGCGCCATTCGCTTGGATAGGTCTCGCCCTTTGCATGCGTTTCAAAGGTGGCTTTGATCTCTTTCGCATGGGCCTGCTGACTCGCGGCAAAACCTTTGAAGCTGACTTCGGGGATGTGGACCGCAATGCCGGGATACATCACCAGCGATTCCACGACATGCAGCCCAATGACATGGGCGTTATCGCGCCGCGCCAGAAGGGCTGCGGCATCAAGCAGCCGGGCTGCCGATTGTGCGCTGGTCAGACAAACAAGGATGGTGCGCAGTGTCATGATGGGTCCTCCAATACTGCTGCAGCGCCCGGCATCGGGCCGGGCACCGGTCGTGTCATTTGCCCTTGATCGCGATCTTGCGATGGGGTGTCTTGGCCTCATCGGGTTTGGGGATTGTCACTTTCAGCACCCCATCGGCGAAATGGCCGTCGATAGCATCTTCTGCAGGGGTGAAGCCCAACGGAATCTGACGTTGAAAGCTGCCATAGCTGCGCTCTGTCAGGTGATAGTTCTTCTTGTCCTCGGTCCGCTCATCCGACTTTTCGCCTTTGATCACGAGCATATCGCCGTTCAGAGACACATCGAGATCGTCGGCATCAACGCCGGGAATGTCGGCAGTGATTTCAACTGCGTCTTCGGTTTCAGCCATGTCGATAGCCGGGAGGACGCTGTTGCCCAACCCAAGACGCGGCAGCGCGTTGGCCACGGGCGGATAGCCGCGGAACCGGTCAAAAAGCTGCTCCATCTCTTGTTGCAGCTGTTCGAAGAAGTGTTGCGGCTCGGGCCGCTTTGACGGGGCAGGGGGGAGGTTTGTTTGCATATCAAGTCTCCGTTTTCATGTGAGGGCGCGTCGGGCGCCTGCCGCATGACTAGCGCGTCATGACAGGCGGGGTTTTGACATTGCTCAATCCCGATGCCATCGGATGCCTTACCAAGGGCTGCGAAAAAGGAACCGAGCAAAGGACATTCTGATGCGACACCTTCTGACAGCAGCCCTGACCAGCCTGACCCTTGCCGCCCCTGTGCTGGCCGAAAATGCAACCCGCGTGCATGGCGGCGATACCTACAGCGCCGGAGAAACCGTGACCGAAACCCTGTCGGCCACCGGCGATGTCTTTGCCGCAGGCAGTGTGATCACCACGTCCGGCAGTGCCAGTGGCGATATCCATGCCGCTGGCTACGACGTCAACGTCAGCACCACAACCGGGGGCGATGTGTATGCCGCAGGCAGCTCTGTCACGATCAGCGCGCCTGTGGCCGAGGATGTCACCGCCGCCGGCTTCAGCGTCCGCAGCACAGCCGCAGCCCCGGTGGACGGCAACTTGCGCTTCTTTGGCCGCAGCCTGACAATTGAAGGGCCAGTTGCAGGGGCGCTGACCGCATTTGGTGGCACGGTTCACCTGAACGCACCGGTATCAGGGGACGCGTGGATCGTGGCAGAGAGGATTACCTATGGGCCAGAGGCACGCATCGACGGGACGCTGATCCTGTCGACAGAGGACAGCACATCCGTCCCTGAGCGTGTGATCCTTGCCGCCCGGATCACGGTCGAGGATTGGGACACCCGAGAGATGTACCGGGAGTTCGACCGCAGGTGGGATGCCGTTGATATGCCGATGCTGCCAGTCTGGTTGTCGATGTTTTCGGCTTTCCTGATCTCGGCCATTTTCCTGTTGGTGCTGGCCGCGATTTTCCTGACATTTGCGGAAAATCGTGTCGAAAAGATGCGCCGCCGGGTGACGCGCCAACCCTTGCAGACGTTCCTGTTGGGTGTGATCGGGCTGTCAGCCCTGTTTGGCATGGTGCCGATCACCGCTTTGACCGTCATTGGTCTGCCCTTTGTGCCTTTTGCCTTACTGGCGATCCTGGTGGCCTGGACCTTGGGCTATCTGCTGGCGGCCTATGCGGTCGCCCGTCGCGTATTGGTGGCGTTTGATGGCAATGCCGACCCATCGCTGCCGATGAAGCTGGTCACAGTGGCACTGGCGATCTGCGTGGTTGCCATCCTCAACTTCATCCCGTTTGTGGGCTGGGTTGTGAACTATACGCTGGTTCTGCTGGGCGTTGGCGCGATGACGGCAGGTTTGCTGTCGATTTGGATCACTGACCCTGACCCTGCGGTCGAGTTGGATATGCAAACCCCGATTGAAGACTAAAGGGTAAGACGTGCGTTCGCCAAAACGGTTCTCTGATTGCGGCTGTGTCAAGCGAGATTGCGATCTATCCGATGACAGGCCACACCACCTCGTCTGCCGGAACGTATCTTAAGTCAGTGCCCACCGGATCAGTGCTCAAGAACCGGGCTGACGAAGCCGTCGGGTTTCACGGCCAGAACCGGACATCCGAGGCTGTTAATGATGTTTTCGGCCGTGTTGCCGATGAAAATGCCACTTATACCTGTTCGGGCCACAGTACCCATGACAACGACATCGGCGTTCATCAATCGGCTTTGTTCTTCGATCACCTGTTCAGGTGTGCCGCGCACAAGGCTTGGCACGAGGTGCGGGCCGGACGCGTTGTTTTCTCCGAAGGTGGCGATGAATCTGGCCATGGCGCACCGGCGCTTGTCGAGAACTTCGTTGACATATTGCTCCGCCACAGTGCGTGCGTCCTTACTCGGCGTAAACGCCCAGACAATTCCCTCACCGATGGCTTCCCAGGCATGAAGGACGATTACCTCCGCGCCGGGCGCATTGGCGATCCCGCGGGCCGTTTCGATCACGCGACGATTCAATTCCTTGAGCGTTTCCGGTTCGACGGCGTCCCAGATATCAAGATCGATCGCAGCCAAAACACGTCTAGGTGTGACTGGCGCGGTGGGCGTTTGCAGCCAGACCGGGCATGCACATTTGCGTAGCAGATGCTGGTCGGTGCTGGCGAATAGGAAGCGATTGACGCCCGCCAGCGGCTCAGCGGCCTTCACTACCAAATCGCAGCCGGTGTCGGAGGCGTACCGTATGATCTCGAGAAACGTCTTGCCTCTGGCCACATGCGGCTCGATCTGACGGTCCGGGAAGGTCTTCTTCAGTCGCGCGCGTATCGTCACCCGCTTTTGGTCCACCAGCTTCTCGGCCAGCGTATCAGGATCAGAGCCGGCAAGACGACCAACGATGCCCATGTCGCTGGGTAACTCAACACATGCAAAGACGTCCAGCGCGGCGCCATGGGCTTCTGCAAGCGCCATGGCGCTACGCAACGCCAACTGACTGTCACTGTCGTCCGTGACCACGAGAATGTGGCGGGGGCTGAAGCCTGCGAATGTCATGTCGGCAACTCCCTTTGGCCGTCAGGATCATCAACCGCCTGTTCGGGGGCATGCATCCTGCCTGTGATCATCTGGGCTGCAGCAAGGGCCGCGTCACGATAGGGCATCAGAACAAGATCTGCCCTGAGCGACGCAAGGATATCGGCTGTCGTTTCCCGATGGGCGGCAACAGCGATGTTGCCTTCAAAACCAAGGTCGCGAACCGCCTTGAGAAGGGCATGACGGGGATCATCATGTGTAACGCCAGTGTCGTGTTCGGGCACCGCCATGACCAGCCATTCTGCCCGCATCAGCGGCAGGTGAGCCAGAAACTCGGGGTCAGTCGCATCGCCGAAAACCGCGTCAAACCCCATGCCTTTCGCATTGCCAACTGCTTCGGGGCTGAAATCGACACCCAGGATACGCTTGCCGCTGTCTCGGAGTGCGGATGCGATCCCAAGACCGTATCGGCCAAGACCAAAAACAATCACGTCATAAGGGCGGTCGATCTTTGCGCTCCCGTCCGGCTCTGCCTTGGGATGGCGTCGCTCAAAGATGCTGAGGGCAGGCTCAAATACGCCATAGAGCCGATGCGAAAAGGTGATCATGTAGGTCGAAGCAGCGATGGTCACGAGGCCGACCAGAGTAACCAGCCCCAGTGCTTCGTCAGAGACATGGCCTATCGCCACGCCCATCGCCATGAAGATCAGGGAGAATTCGCTGATCTGTGCGACGGTCAATCCGGCAAGAAAACCGGTACGTTTTCGGTAACCCATCGCCCCCATTATCGTCAGGACGATCAGTGGATTTCCGATCAGCACAAAGAGCGACAGCACAATGGCCGGTCCGACGCTCGCGCCCAGAACGGACAGGTCAAGCGATGCACCGAGCGCGATGAAAAAGAATAACAGCAGAAAGTCGCGCAAGCTCGCGAGCCGTGCCGCGATGGCTTCGCGGAAAGGCGTCGATGCAAGCGAAACCCCTGCCAACAAACCGCCAAGCTCCTTGCCGAAACCAAGGTAATGCCCGACAGCGGCAAGCAGGGCCGCCCAACCAATGGCAAAGGACACCAGAAGCTCGGGCGCGCGGGCCAATCGCTCCACAAGCGGCGTCGCGACGTACCGTATGAAGAACACAACAAACAACAGCATTCCGAACCCGTACCCAAGTACCGCCAGAACGTCGCCGATCGCCCCATCGCCCGCCGCTGCTCCGCCTACGCCAATGGCGGACAGAGTGATCATGGCAACCACAACAACCAGGTCCTGCACGATCAAAAAACCCAAGGCGATCCGCCCATGCAGCGCATCAATCTCGCGCTTGTCCGACAAGAGCTTCACGATGATGATCGTCGAAGAAAAGGTGAGCGCAATTGCAACGTAGATTGCGGTCAACGGATCAAGGCCGAGCGCAAGCGCGATCAAAAAGCCGAAAACTGTGGTGAATATCACCTGACCCAACCCTGTCACCAGTGCGACAGGACCCAGCGTTCTGACAAGGTTGAAGTCCAGTTTCAGTCCGACAAGAAAGAGAAGAAGCGCGATCCCCAACTCGGCGAGCAGATCAATCTGCTGGTCAGATTGCGCGATGTTCAGCACGGACGGCCCCGCCAGAATGCCCACAGCGATGAAACTGACGATCAGCGGCTGGCGAAGCATCAGCCCAAGAAAGCCAACACCGGCTGCCAGCACCAGCAGCGCGGCTATTTCATAGAATAGGTAGCCCTCGATTGCTTCGGTCATTGCTTGCCTTTTTCGTGCAGTTCGCCCGAACCAATCGCCGAACCCGTTATGGTCATTTGGCCTTCACGCATCTGGTCAAAGATGCATTTTTGCCTTCGGGTCTTTCAGCGTCCCCGCCTGGGCGTATTACGTCACTCTGTTTGCGGGCGCGAACCGCTGCCTCGCTTTCGTCCGCGCGACACTGACTGTCGATTTTCCAATCCTGTGTTTGCTGTTGCGGGCAGCGATCATGCACCAAGGTCTGTCCCTTGGTTTCTGATCAGGCTGGGCCATCGCGACGCCCTCCGCTGGACGCCGGTCCCTTGTAACTTGCGCATAGCTGATCAATCTCACCGGCGACAATATCGGCCGGTATGCAATTGCAATGACCCCCGTCGTCGATGGGTGTAAAATGCGTACAGTCGCCGCAAGTTCCGAATGCGCGGTCCCCGCGTATTTCAGCGAGGGAGGATGTCATCCGCGCCAGCACGCTCAGGAATGCAGCTTGTTCACGGGCGGACAAACTGTCGATTACAGTCATCAAATCACCCAGCGGATCGTTGGCAAGCGTCGCTTGGCCCTTGTCCGTCAGATCGAAAAATACGCTGCGACCATCGTCAGGGGAGTTGCGCCTCAAGATCATGCCCTGCATCTCAAGCGACTTGACGATTTGCGAGGCGGTGCCGCGCGTCGTCGCGTGAAAGCTGGCAAAACCCGACGGGGTGCGCGTGCTCTGATTTGACCGCGCGAAGAACCGCAAACAGGTCCATTGCGCGTCAGTAAGATCGGAACTTGCATCAGTATGGCGCGAGGATCGACCGATATGAATCAGCAGTTCCGCAATACGATCCGATGATGTGGTTGGCGATGTCATGCTAAAAATAGTATCGAAACGAAATCACTTTGACAAGATATTTCAAGTGACTTAGTTTCGACTCGAAATCACCTGGGTCGCTGCAAACGCTCTGAAAGACGACTGATGCATAGCGAAGGTGTCCCGGCGCACGGCGGAGGATAGACAAAACATGACCTCGATTTCGAAGATGGTAATACGTACCGCCGCCGGAGGGGTTCCCGTACATTCCTCGATACATGAAGGTCGTGCCGCCGCGGCAAATCGCGGCGACATGATCTCCGATCACATTTTTGAACTGCTTGGGCCGTGCCCCGCACAATCCCTGCAAGCGATGATCGACTACGGTCTGAACGACGCAGAGATCGGCCGTTACTACGGGATACCAGCCAAGACTATAGAATGTCTCAGAAACGCTTTTGGCATTACCGATGCTGTTTGATCTGGTGCAGCCCAGTAATCGCCGGTCGGGCGCCGCGTATGCAAAAGAGGCTTCGACGTGCGATCAGCGCGCGCGAAACTTCCCAACCCTGAACGTCCGGATCACTGGTTCATCCCGCGAAGGACCTGATCAGACGTGACACCAACCAAACAGATCGAACTCGCCCTTCAGGGCGGCGGTGCGCATGGCGCCTATACATGGGGCGTGCTGGACGCGCTGCTAAGCGATCCGCGTATCGGGATTGCTGCGATCAGTGGCACCAGTGCTGGCGCGATGAACGCGGTCGTGATAGCAGACGGATTTCATCGCAGTGGACGCGAGGGCGCGCGCGAGGCGCTAGAACAATTCTGGCGCGCCGTCAGCGATGCCTCTCGTTTCAGCCCGGTCCGGCGCAGCTTCCTCGACAAGCTCGCGGGGCGTTGGGACATCGATGCCTCACCAGGGTATCTTGGCACAAGCGCACTGTTACGCATGGCGTCCCATACCAGATCAATCCCTTTGATGTGAATCCGTTGCGCGATGTGCTTGCGGCGCAGGTCGATTTCGACCGTGTGAATTCCTGCGATGCCATCGCGCTCTTTATAACTGCGACCAATGTGCGCACTGGCTTGCCGCGGATCTTTCGGCGTGGCGAGATTGGGCTTGATGCCGTGATGGCCTCTGCTTGTATTCCAGACGTTTTCAAGGCCGTCGAGATCGACGGAGAGGCGTATTGGAACGGCGGCTATATCGGCAATCCGGCCTTGTTTCCTTTGGTCGATGAGACTGACTGCCGGGATATGGTGATCGTTCAGATCAATCCGATCCAACGGGTCGAGGTACCCCGCACAGCAGCCGCGATCCGCAACCGGATGAACGAGATCACGTTCAACGCCAGCCTGATCAAGGAACTGAGGTCGATCGCGCTGCTGCATGAGCTGATCGAGGCCGAGGGGATCGAAACCGAACGCTACCGCGACATGCGGCTGCACCGGATTGGTGGCAAGGGACTGGAGCATCTTTCAGCCTCATCAAAGCTGAATCCAGAGTGGCGTTTTCTGATGCATTTGCATGATCTGGGGCATAGCGCGACCGAAGACTTCATCGAACAAAACTTCGCGCATTTGGGCAAACGTTCGACCTTTGATCCGGCTGTTTTGTTTGACAGTTCCATCCGCGACCCCGCGATACCGCCCAAGCACGATACAGGGCACGTCGCATGATCGAGCTTGTCGCCATCTTGCTGGCACTTGGGCTGCTTATCTTACTGGTCTATCGCGGCCTGTCGGTAATTCTTCTTGCGCCACTGATGGCGATGCTGGCTGCAAGCGTTTCAGATATCTCGCTTCTGGGGCTTTACACACAGGTGTTCATGAGTGCGTTGGGTGGATTCATCGTGTCATTCTTTCCGCTTTTCTTGCTGGGCGCCATCTTTGGTCGGCTGATGGATGACAGCGGTGCCGCAAGATCAATTGCGCATGGGCTGGTGAACAGGCTGGGCGGTGACCGCGCGATCCTCGCGGTTGTACTGGCCTGTGCGATCCTGACCTATGGCGGCGTGTCGCTTTTCGTGGTGGCCTTCGCCATTTATCCGATCGCCGCCAGCCTCTTCCGCCAGGCCGACATACCAAAGCGCCTGATCCCTGCGACCGTCGGGTTGGGTGCTTTCACCTTCACAATGACGGCTCTTCCTGGGACCCCGGCGATCCAGAACGCGATCCCGATGCCTTATTTCGGGACCACACCTTTCGCCGCGCCTGGTATTGGTATTCTGGCCGCGCTGATCATGTTCACGGCCGGGCAGTGGTGGCTGTCGCGCCGGGCCGCCCGTGCCCGGACCGCCGGAGAAGGGTACGGTTCGCATGATGACGCGATGCTGGTCCCCGACACCGTCCTGCGCGAGCGCGCGTCGGGCGAGGGCTATGACCTTGCGGAAATCGTGCCAGACAGTCGCAACAGCCAGCCTTCATTTACACTGGCGCTTTTACCGATCGTCGCGGTGATCGGGGCCAACTTCGCCTTTTCCAGCCTGATCATTCCCTCGTGGAACATCGGATTTCTGTCAGAGCCGATGTTTGGTGCAGTAGGTCTTCCCAGTGTGTTGGGTCTATGGTCCATCATCATGGCCTTGTCATTGGCGATCCTGCTGCTCGTCGGATTGAACTGGCACCGCCTTCCTTCGCTGGCCCGGTCGCTCGACGGTGGTGCGAACGCTTCGATCGTGCCGATTTTCAACACCGCCTCACTTGTCGGATTCGGAGCGGTGATCGCCGCGCTACCGGCCTTTGGCGCGATCAGCGATGCCGTGCTGGGGTTAGGCAGCGACAACCCGCTGCTCTCGCTGGTCATCGCCGTCAACGTTCTGGCTGGCATCACCGGGTCGGCGTCGGGCGGGATGAGCATCGCCCTTGGGACACTGGGCGAAACTTATCTGCAGATGGCCGCGACGGCAGGCATCGCGCCGGAAGTAATGCATAGGATCACAGCGATAGCGACAGGCGGTCTTGATGCCCTGCCACACAACGGCGCTGTGGTGACGCTTCTGGCGATCTGCGGTTTGTCTCATCGTGAGGCTTACGGCGATCTTGCGGTCGTTGCGGTGATCATTCCTCTTGTGGCCCTTGCGGTCGCGCTGATGGCGGCGACTGTCTTCGGCGCTTTCTGATGCAGCTTATCATTTTGCACCAAACAAATTACCCTTTGGTGCGTTACTGTTTTCTGTTCTTCACCTCACCAGACGGTCTCAGAACCTAGCCAACTGTCTGTTAGCGTGCCGTCTTGCATGGATGCCACTGATGCGCAGCTTCAGTTATCGCAATGGGCCGGTTGGCCAGCGTTGTGAAATGCAGATTTGATCGCCTGTCCATCGTCAAGGTCGCGCCAGTCCGGTCATATCCACTTCAACCTGTTCGGACAGGCTTTCCAAGCTGTCGTATAGCAGTTGCAGCGCATAATGCGGGTTGTGGGTGTAGATCGCCCTGTCTTTGGCCACGACCTGATAATTGTATGCGGCTTTCAACAAACGCGGTGTCCAGCTTTGATACCGATTTGGATAGATCGACTCATCATCTGAGGCGATGCCGTCGGCATTGCTATCAATAAAGAAGTATGGATAAGCCCCGATGTCATAGACAATGGGGGTTCCGGCAACGTCCGCGCCATAGCTTTGGATCGCAGCCGCAAGGCGCGCGTGTAGCGCATTGATCGGGACTAAGATCCCGGTGGATGTATCACCATCACCGTCAAAATCCGTGGTCGTGATGCGGATGTCGGTAAAGCTGGTAACGCCTTGGTGGCACGCGGTGCAGTTATCCAGCTGCACCTCAAGCGAATGGGGGCGGTGGCAATCAACACAGCCGTTCATGTCAGGCACATGCGTGAACTGACCTTTGTAGACCTTGCCGTCATATTCATAGCCGCCTTTGACAGCAGTCCCCATCAAGGTGGCGGCAGACGGTGCATAGTGAATGTTGATAAAGCTCAGATCGCCCGCAATCACGTCGTCCTCTAGCCCAGCCACTGCGCTTTCGACGTCAAAGGTTGATGTGCGGCCCTGATGGCAGACTGTGCAAACGGCGGATTCTTCGAACGTGTCCACGGTTTCACCTGATGGAAACGGTACGATATCTAACGCTGATGCAGCCGAGGTGTGACAGACCACACAATCGACAGATGTCCCGGTCGGCACCGAGTGATCAATCACACCGGGTTGGGTCATGTCACTCAGCAAGTAATCGACCGCCCCGGTGCTGGAATGGCAAACGGCGCAGGTGCCCGGGATTTCGCGTTCCTCGTGCCAATGGGTAAAGGCCTCGGACGAACGGTTTGCATGGGGCGACGCCAGCCAAGCGTCCACGATTGCGTCAAGAGATGGGCCATCATCCGGGGTGTCTTGGGCTGCAGCTTGCATACTGGACAAAGCAATGAAAAGGCCCACAGCGGCCATTTTAGTGAGCGACGTCATCGTTGTCATGGATTTTGGCTCCTTCGGCTGAGTCATGTCCTAGGGATGCCGTGTTTATTGTTTTTGCGGATTGATAAATATCAATGGGACTGCCGCATCTGCCTGTAGCCATGGACCTTGAGGCATCTCAAAGGGCTGGCAGGCTTGCATGCATTACACGATCAGACAGGGGGACTGGCCATCTGACCTTGATGCGCCGGTGCAGGCAATTGGCGACGTCGGATTGCCAGACACAGTGGCCGTGGTCGGTGCTGATTTCCCCGGCCTGCGCCCCTCTTTTGTGGTTGAACAGGGCGACGAGGTCACTGCGGGTCAGGTCCTTTTTACAGATCGCAAACACAGTCAAATTGCCCATGTCGCGCCATGTTCAGGAACCGTCGCACAGATAGAATATGGGCCTCGCAGGACCTTGTCTGCATGCGTCATCAAACGCACAGCGCAGACCACCACCCAGCAAAGCGTGCCCTTGGACAGCAGCACGGAGGCCTCTGTCCGTGATGCTCTGCAAAGTCGCGGCATGTGGCCAGCTTTTCGCACCCGCCCATTCGGGCGAACACCAGCACCCGATGCGCGCCCTACTGCGATTTTCGTGAACGCTGTACCCGGGGTCGCCGCACCTGACCCGCATGTGGTTTTGCAAGCGCGCACCGAACTCTTTGCAAAGGGTGCCGCAGTCCTGACCGTGCTGACCGATGGATTGGTGCATGTTTGCCAAGCAAAAGGCACACCGCTTTGCCCAATCACAGAACGTGTGCACATTGCAACGTTTAGCGGAACAGCAGCCTCTGCCTTGGCCGGTACACATATCGATCGATTGCACCCGGTACAGTCCGGGCGGCAGGTCTGGACCATCGGCTATCAAGACGTTGTTGCCATCGGGTATTTGTTTGCCACGGGTCAGTATGCGGCTGACCGGGTGGTCGCCATCAGCGGGCCGCTTTCGAACACCCCGCAGCTTGTCCAGACCATTCTTGGTGCACGCATCGCCGACATTACAGCGGACACCCTCGCAGAGGGAACCAACCCGGTTTTCCGATCAGGCACACCGCTGGGTGGGCGCGAGGCGGTGTTTTTAGGCCGCTTTGACGTGCAGATCACGGCGACCACGCGATCGGCGGCGCCGCGCAAAGCATCGTGGTTGTCCGGTGCCAAAGGTGCATTGATCCCGACCGCAGCGCTTGATCGCGCACTTGCACCGCGTGTCCTGCCCGTGCCGCTGATGCGCGCCCTTAGCGTTGGCGACAGTGAAGCCGCGCGCAGCCTTGGGTGTTTGGCGTTGATCGAGGAAGATGTCGCGATCCTGTCGCAGCTTTGCACAAGTGGTGCCGATTATGGCGTTTTGCTGCGACAGGTTTTGGATGAACTGATGGAAGACGCGGCATGAACGCGAAACGTCCGTTTTGGGCCAGCGTAGCTGGCGTCACCCTTATGCAGACCATAGCGCTTGTCGCGCCGTCCGTTGTGACAGGCCTGGCAAATCCTGTCGGCTATGCTGTTATACTCGCAACCTCCCTGCTGACAGTTTGGTTTTGGGAAGGGCTGTTCGCCGCCCTTCGCCGTCGCAAACCCAGCGGTCACGGGATCACGACAGCACTTATCATATCGGTCCTGGCACCACCTGATCTTGCCTTGTGGCAGTTGGCATTGGCCCTCTCGCTTGGGGTGGTTCTGGCGGAACTGGTCTTTGGCGGACGCGGGTTTGGGTTTCTAAGCCCGGCAGTTGTGGCGGCCTCGCTCTTGGTCTTTTCATTCCCGGAGGTGGCCTTGGCACCCGGCACCGCAAACGTAGCCCTTGCAACGATCCCCGGGGCGATTTTGCTGCTGTTTTTGGGCTTGATATCATGGCGCGTCTTGCTGAGCGCGGCTGTGGGTGCAGGCGTTTTGCTTATGCTCTCTATCGATGGGCTGGACGGACTTGCGATTGCTGCTGCAATGACATTTTGCTTGGTATTTCTGGTCTGCGATCCGACCGCAGCATCAGCGACCAACCCTGGACGCTGGATGTATGGTCTGCTGGCAGGCGGGTTGATCATCCTGTTTTCAGGGGGGGCCACCCCAACAACCGAAGGGATCGTTTTTGCAGCATTGCTTGCCAGCATCTTTGCGCCCCTGATCGACCATCTGGTTGTTCTGGCTTACGCCAAGCGTTGGAAGATCGCCGATGCTTAATCCGTTCAGACTCTGGCAAGGTTTTCTAGCGCGTCCGAACGATGATTCCATCAAAGTGTTTGGCGTCGCCATCCTTGTTGCGATGATAAGTGCCATCTTCGTGTCTACCGCCGCCGTCGCCCTGAAGCCGTTGCAAGACGCACATCTGGAGGCTGAACGCGCAGCGCGCATGGCGCAAATGCTGGACACCTTGCCGGGCATGCGGGAGGTGATGGAAGAAGCTGGGGTTGATACCCTTGAAACCCGGGTGGTTGAGCTTGCCACGGGTGCGTTCGCCACGAACATTGATCCGGCGGACTACGACCTTGAAGCAGCGACTGGTGATCCTGAACAAAGCACGGCCATTCCGCCGGATGTGGATGTGGCCGGCCTGCGCAGGCGGGCCAATCATGCGCCGGTCCACCTGCTGGAACGAGATGGCACGCTATTACTTATTGTCCTGCCTGTTGAAGGGACCGGTTACCAATCGACCATCAGGGCGATGCTGGCGCTGGAGCCTGATCTGAACACAATTGCAGCACTGACAATCACCGAACAAGGCGAAACACCCGGCATCGGCGCGCGGGTCGAGGACCCCGCTTGGCTTGCTCTGTGGCCCGGCACGCAGGTTGCTGATGAAAACGGCAACATCGTTATTTCCGTGGTGCGCGGCACTGCGACTGGACCTTACGAGGTTGATGCGATTTCGGGGGCGACTGTCACCAGCAATGGCGTGGCGAATATGCTGCGGTATTGGCTTGGCGATCATGGCTATGGCCCGTTTCTTGACCGCTTGGCGACAGAGGGGCTTTAGGAAAATGGCATCAAACCTACGGCATGTCACAACCCCGCTGGTCCAAAACAATCCAGTAACGCTGCAAATACTTGGCATCTGTTCGGCCCTTGCCGTCACGACGTCGCTGTCGACAGCACTTGTCATGTCGATGGCCCTGACCGTGGTCCTGTGCCTTGCATCCGCCACCATCAGCCTGATCCGCAACCATATTCCAAACGTCATCCGGTTGATCGTGCAGATCATCATCATCGCGTCGCTGGTAATCGTGATCGACGAACTGCTTCAGGCCTATGCGTTCGAGATCAGCCGCCAGCTTTCTATCTTTGTCGGACTGATCGTGACCAATTGCCTCGTGATGGGGCGGGCAGAGGCATTTGCGATGCGCAACCCGGTCTGGCCATCGGTACTGGACGGATTGGGCAACGGGTTGGGCTACAGTCTGGTGCTGATTATCGTGGGATCCATCCGAGAGCTTTTGGGTGCCGGCACGCTGTTGGGATACACCATCCTGACGCCAGCATCGCAGGGTGGCTGGTTCGTGCCTCTTGGGCTGATGCAACTGGCCCCGAGCGCCTTCTTTATCATTGGGCTACTGATCTGGGCCATTCGGACATATTGGGTCGTACAGGTTGAAACCCCGAAGTTCCGCCTGAAACTGCAAAGGTCACGCGGATGATGGATCTGCTGATCACGGCGATTTTTCACGAGAACCTCGCGCTGACGTTCTTTTTGGGCGTCTGCACATTTTTGGCGGTCTCAGAACGTTTAGAAACCGCGTTTGGGCTGGGCCTCGCGATTATCGTGGTGCAGACAATCACCATTCCGGTCAACAATCTGATCTTTAACGGCCTGCTTATGGAAGGTGCCTGGGCCTGGCTGGGCCTGCCCGATGTTGATCTGACCTTTCTCAAGCTGATTGCATTCATTGGCGTTATTGCCGCGATGGTGCAAATCCTTGAAATGACGCTCGACCGGTTTGCGCCTGTCCTATATCGCGCGTTGGGTATTTTCCTGCCGCTGATCACCGTTAACTGCGCTGTTCTCGGCGGCAGTCTGTTCATGGCAGAACGGCAGTATGACTTTGCGCAATCGGTTGTCTTTGGCTTCGGCAGTGGTGTGGGTTGGGCATTGGCGATTGTCGCCTTCGCGGCAATTCGCGAGCGTCTGAAATACAGCGATATGCCCGCAGGCCTGCAAGGCTTGGGAAGCGCATTCTTGGTAACTGGGCTGATGTCGCTGGGGTTTTCGGCGTTCGCAGGGGTCGGCTCATGACAGAAATCCTGTTTGGTAGCGCTCTTGTTATCGCCTTGGTCCTTGTCTTGACGACGACGGTCATCCTGGCGCGCGCCGCCTTGATGCCGGAACGGCCTGCGACCCTGACGATCAACACGCACACTCCGATTGCCACGACGACAGGGCAGAAACTGTTGGCGGCCCTGAATGACCACGGCGTTCTTGTCCCCTCTGCCTGTGCGGGCGCGGGCACCTGTGGGCTGTGTCGGGTGGCGATCACGAAGGGTGCCCCAGACAGTCTGCCGATAGAGGCTGCACGCTTTACCCGCGCCGAATTGCGACAGGGCTTGCATCTGGCGTGCCAGGTCGTGGTGCGTGGCGATATGGATGTCGAGGTCGCGGACGATATGCTGGGTGCTGAAGCGTTTACCTGTCATGTCACCGCGTCACGTCAGCTGACGCCCTTGATCCGCGAAGTCGTGCTGCAAATGCCGCCGGATAGGCGGCCCGACTTTGTCGCAGGGTCTTTCGTGCAGGTTACTGCACCGCCGTTTACGCTCGACTATGCAGAACTGACCGTGCCAGAGCGCATTGACGACAGATGGACATCGCTGCGCGGTCTTTCGGTCAAAAGCACGCAGGACGTCACGCGCGCCTATTCTGTCTCAAACCGGCCAGAAGACACCGCCACCGGCCAAATTTTCATGAACATCCGTCTGGCTCTGCCGCCACCATCCGTGGCAGATGCACCGCCCGGCATCGTGTCATCCTGGTTGTTTTCCCTGCAACAGGACGATCCTGTCTTGGTGTCGGGACCGTTTGGTTCCTTCCGCGTCCAGCCGACAGAGCGCGAGATGGTCTTTATCGGCGGCGGCGTCGGCATGGCCCCGCTGCGCGCAATGATTTTTGAGCAACTCAACCAGGTCAAAACCACCCGTAAGATGAGCTTTTGGTACGGCGCCCGCAACAAGACCGAACTGCTTTACACGGATGAGATGGACCGGCTCGCTGCTGAGCATGGCAACTTTGACTGGACCATCGCACTGTCCGACCCAGAGCCAAGCGACAACTGGTCAGGTGCGGTGGGCTTTGTGCATGATGTTGCGCTGGACACGTATCTTAAGGATCATCCCGCGCCCGAAAATTGCGAATACTATCTATGCGGTCCGCCCCTGATGATCCGGGCTGTCCTGGCGATGCTGGACGATCTGGGCGTCGATGCGGACCACATCTTCAACGATGATTTTGGAGTTTGAGCAATGTTGCTGAACAGGCGTGACATGATCCTTGGACTGGCGGCTGCCGGTTGCGCGGTGCCAGTGGCGGCAAACGCTGCGACGCATGTGCTGGGTGGGCATGCCTTCGGATCGACATGGCGGGTGGTGGCGGATGCTGGAAACGATCCCGCCCTCATCAGATCAACCGTCCAGGCCGTGATCGACCGGACCGATATGGAAATGTCGCCCTATCGGGCCGCATCCCCCCTGACGCGTTTCAATACCAGCGATACGTTGGTGCCGCAAAACATGCCGCAGGCCCTGTGTGATGTAACCGCAAAGGCGCTGATGATCGCCACGCTGACAGATGGCGCATTCGATCCGACGGTTGGCCCAATCGTGGCGCGTCATGGCTTTGGCCCGATCAAAGGTACGCCCGGTACATTCAGGGATATCGCTGTGCGCGGCGATGCAATCCTGAAGACCGCGCCAGACCTGACGCTTGATCTGTGCGGCATCGCCAAGGGGCATGCCCTTGACCAGATCATCGCAGGATTGTCCGGCATCGGGGTTGAGCGGGCCCTGGTCGAGGTCGGGGGCGAGGTTATGGCGCTCGGTCACCACCCCGACGGTCGGCCATGGCATGTGGCAATCGCTGATCCGTTTGCGCCAGATTTTCAGGCACTGCATTTGGTCGACCCGCAAGGCCTTGCGCTTGCCACATCGGGGCATGCGGTAAACGGTGTTTTTGGGCCGGTCGGGACGAGCCATATCATCAATCCACACCATATGCGGCCTGCAACGACTGCACTTGCATCGGTTTCAGTTCTGGCGCGTACCGCGCTTCAAGCGGACGCGTTTGCCACTGCCTTTTGTGCAGCTGGACCCGAAGGTGGCATCGCCTTGGCACAACAATTGGGTATCGCGGCCATGTTCGTCATCGATGGCACAGACGCGCCCGAACGCACGATGACGGGCACGTTTGCACAACACTTGCTAAGTTGAGGAAAGTATCATGGCATCCATTCTCCTGACTTTCTTCATCCTGCTCATTTCTATGTGCGGACTTGCTGTGGGTGTCTTCCTCGGACGGGCGCCGATCAAGGGGTCATGCGGTGGTTTGGCGTGCAGAAACTGCGGTGGTTGCAAGAAAATCCCACAAGGAGACAACCCATGAAAACGGCACAAAGCGTCGCTGATTACATGGTGACTGATCTGATAACGCTGTCCCCCGAGATGGAGATTAACCGCGCCATGAACGTATTGCTGGACCGCCGCATATCGGGCGCGCCCGTCGTCGGCAAGACCGGTGATCTTGTAGGCGTTCTGTCCAAAAAGGACTGCCTGAAGGCCGCGCTTGAGGCCAGTTACTACCGTGAATGGGGAGGAACCGTTGCGCAACATATGTCCGCTGATGTTAAAACGCTGGATGCAGACACAGACATTGTCACGGCGACCAAGGCTTTTCTAAACAGCGTCTATCGGCGGTTTCCAGTGACGAAAGAGGGACGTCTTGTCGGACAGATCAGCCGCGCCGATGTGCTGCGTGCCATGAATGACAACTGGGGTTAAGCCGAGTTCTGGGGAGTTGTAGAGGCATGTAGCCTCGCCTCTGGCGTTCGATCATAGCCGGCGCGATCTCCGTATCCGATGGTCAGAAACTTCGGCACTATGTTTTCCGTTCAGTCTTATGTTTCTCTTGCGCCGACGCCAGCTCTTCGAAGGCGGCCCGAAGCTGCTCCGAGACCGGTGGCCCGCTTCTGCTATTTTGTATGCCAAGATGGCGTTCCCGCAATTCGTCCATGAAGGCCTGCTGCATTTCGCCTCCGCCCTCTTCTAGCACCTGATTTCGGATCGCGTATTCCGGGGTGACCGGCAGAAACTGTCGCCCCCACGCCCCAAGCGCGATCATCGCGGGCAAAAGCGCGATGGACTTCTCTGTTAGCGAATAGATCGTCCGCTGTTTGTGATCGGGGTCGGCCTCCGCCGTCAGAAAACCTTCGGCCACCAACTTCTTCAATCGGCTGCCAAGAATGTTTGTGGCGATCCCTTCAAGGGAGTTGGTAAGCAATCCCCGGAAAGTCCGTTGATCTCCGAACATGATGTCGCGCAAGAGCAACATGCTCCACCGGTCGCCGAGCGCTTCCGTGGCGAGATTGATCGGACAGCCCGAACGCTCAGGCATCTGCGCGTGCGTAGCGAAGTAGTACGCCGCCGGAGGCGAATGGTCTGCACTCGATTAGCTTGAAGTCCTTGTGGACACCATCACCCTTGAACAGCGGATTGCCACCGCCGAGCACGACCGGAACGAGACACAGGCGGATTTCATCGACGGCCTTCTTTTCCAGAAGCGTTGCCGTCAGATCGGCGCTGCCGAAGACGAAGATGTCCTTCGCATCCTCGGCCTTCAGTGCCTCGATGTGATCGGTGATATCGCCCTGCATAATCCGGGCATTCAACCAAGTCTTGTCCGTGCCGTTCCGGGTCGCCGCGATCTTTTCGACCGCGTTCATGCGGTCTGCGATGGCCCCTGTCTCGTGAGACCAGTAGTCGGCCATACCTTCGAACGTCCGACGGCCGAAGAGCAAGGTGCCGACTTCGTCGAGCTGTTCCAGCGAATAGGTTTCGAGTTCGTGTCCCCAAACGGTTGTGTGGAACTCCAGCGACCAGGGCGTCGCCCCTTCAAAGCAGCCGTCCAGAGTCATCAAATCCCAGGTTACAAGTCGCCTCATTCTGCTGAACCTCTTCTTGAATGAGTAAATCATACAAAAACTGATTGCGTTTTGCAATCAGTTTGGACTACGGTGGCCTTGAACGATCGGTACGACTTGTCCCGGAGAAAGGCTTTTCATGGCGAAATTCGTTTTTGGAATGAACCAGTCGCTCGACGGTTACGTCGACCACGAAGCCTTCGAACCCGGAGCCGACTTGTTCCGGCATTTCATCGACCAGACGCAACGTGTGAGCGGAAGCATCTATGGTCGCCGTATGTACGAGGTGATGCGGTATTGGGACAGTGATGACTGGGATCAGCATGACCCAGCGACGAGCCACGATTTGCGGGCGTTTGCCGAGGCGTGGCGTGCGATGCCGAAATGGGTTATCTCGCGATCCCTGGAAAGCGTTGGCCCCAACGCGACGCTCGTCACCGGCGCCCTAGAGCCACTTGCCTGCAAGCTGAAAGGCGAGATTGCAGGCGAAATACAAGTCGCGGGCCCGGACTTGGCGAACAGTCTGGGTCAACTTGGCCTTATCGACGAATACCATATCTACCTTCGCCCCGTCGTGTTGGGTAGCGGAAAGCCATTTTTTAAGGAAGCCCGTCCGAAGATGAAGCTGGTTGAGAGTGATAGAATTGGCGAAGAAGCTCTCCGGCTGATCTATGTCCCAGCATAACTGCCGAGGACATGTGCCTGAAAAACGCGCTTGGCGATGTCGATCCCAATAAGATGTGCTTCCGTCATTTTCGTTCCTGCTGTTTCTGTACCGATTTTGGTGCAACTGTTTACTTTGCGGACCAGCAGGAGGGGCATCCAATCCATCAGTTATCGTTACTCTGAAAGATACGATCGACGACAGCACGGTCACAACAGTCGCCAATACTGATCACCAGACACTGTTCCACACTTGCTCGCTTAGCAAGGACCGAGAATGGAACCAACCACTACGCGCGTGGGCTACGTTGCTGTGAACCTTTGATGTGGCGCGACGCTCGCCCGCTCGACAAGATCAGCAGGCAGAGTTGTGATCAAGTTGCCTACGTCTGTGTCACCTGCAATCAGCTCAAGCAGTGTCTGTGTTGCACGCTCTCCGATTTCGGCCCGTGGCTGATGGATCGTCGTAAGGGCGGGCTGGGCCGTTCTGGAGAAAGCAATGTCATCAAATCCGATGACTGATACATCTTGGGGGACGCGAATGCCGTGTTCTGCCAGACGTGACATCAGCCCAATGGCCATTTCATCGTTTGCACAGAATACCGCGTCCGGCATCAATCCCGCTGCGATCAAGACCGCGGCTGCCGCAATACCGCTTTCGATTGTAAAATCGCCATCGAGAAGCATGTCAGGTGACACCTGAAGGCCAGCCGCCTTCATGGTGCGCGCGAAGCCGCTGGTACGTTGACCCGTCAGAATGTTGCTTGCTGGGCCCCGCAAGTGGACGATGTGTCGATGTCCGTGGTCGAGCAGATATTGCGTTGCCAAGGCTGCTGCACCGGCATTGTCGATACCCACATGCGGCACGATCTGGTCCGCGAGGGCTTCCGAAACCGAGACAATCGGAAGGCGACGCCCTGGTGTTTCACGGATCTTGGCTGCAACGGAGTCTGGCAAGTGACCATTCAATAATAGCGCGCCATCGGCCTGGCTATTGAGGAGGTTGTTGAGGTACTTCTCTTCGCGCAACTGGTCGTGGGCGGTATGACCGATCAGGATGGTCTGACCCGCGGAAGAAGCAACGCGTTCGATCCCCGCAAGGATTTCCGAGAAGAAGGTGTTGCCGATATCCGGGACGAGGACGACGATCGCATTGGACCGTTGTTGGCGAAGATTGCGGGCTGCAAGGTTGAGCGTGTAGTTCGTCTTGTTGATCGCGCTGTGAACGGCTTTGCGTGTAGAATCGGAGACAAGCTCAGGTGTGTGAAGAACCCGGCTGACAGTGGCCGTCGATACACCGGCAAGTTGGGCAACATCTCCAATCGTGGCGCGCTTGTTCATTCAATTCCCTTTTGTGCCAACGGCTTAGTTCGTTCTGTGTCACCGGGCTATTATTCTTCTTTACAGTCCAAAATGTAAAGCATTACATTGCCATGTAAAGCATTACATTTGCTTTCTAAGGGAGGAAACATGGCGCCGCAAACGACGCATCCAGCCGTCTTGCTAAGCGGAACCGGCCTGCGCAAGTCCTACGGGCCGGTGGAAGTTCTGCACGGTGTTGATTTCGAGATCCGCGCTGGCGAAGTGCATGCGCTGTTGGGGGAAAACGGCGCAGGCAAATCGACATTGGTCAAGATCCTTTCCGGCCTGGTGCAGCCGAGTGAAGGAACGATTGCCTTGGACGATAAGGCCGTTGCCTTTGCCACCGTCGCAGATGCGGAGAATGCGGGGATCGTGCTGATCCATCAGGAGTTCAATCTCGCGGAGCTTCGCACCGTTGAGGAAAATATTTTCCTAGGGCGGGAGCGGCGCAAGGGCCTGTTTCTCAACAAGGCGGCGATGCGTATCGAAGCGCGTGCACTGCTTGATCAGTTGAATTGCGCGGCCCCCGTGACGGCACAGGTCGCCAGCTTGCCGGTCGCCGACAAACAGATGGTCGAAATTGCGAAGGCGATGTCGCGCAAGGCGCGGGTCCTGTTCCTTGATGAACCGACAGCAGTGCTGACAAAGGCCGAAACCGCGTCGCTTTTCGCGCTGGTTGCACGGCTTAAGGCGGAAGGCGTCGGGATCGTCTTCATCTCTCACAAGCTTGATGAGGTCGAAGCGATCGCAGACCGGATCACGGTGCTGCGCGACGGCAACCATGTAACGACAGTGTCCGCCGACGGTATCAGCCCCGACGACATGGCGCGCATGATGGTCGGTCGCGAGTTGTCGGATTTCTACCCCGAAATGTCGGCGCCCTCGGCAGAAACACTGCTGGAGGTCGAAGAGGTCTCTGCACCGAGCGTACGTCGCGCGAGTTTCGACCTCAGACGCGGCGAAGTTCTGGGTTTCGCTGGGCTACAGGGCGCAGGGCGGACTGCGCTGATGGAAGCGATCATTGGTCTTCATCCCATTGAAAACGGGACATTGCGGCTGAATGGCGAGGCTTGCACGTTTGATAGCGTTGCAGAGTCGAAGACCAACCGGATCGCCTATTTGACAAAAGACCGTAAGGGCAAGGGGCTTTTGCTGGCCAATGATCTTGTCTGGAACTTCTCTCTGTTCGCGCTCGACAAGTTCGCAACACCGTTTCTGGACCGGAAGGCAGAGCGGGCGGCATATGACGCCGGAACGCAGGCGGTCGATCTGCGGGCGGCATCGCCGAAAATGGCGGCGGGCAGCCTGTCCGGTGGAAACCAGCAGAAGCTGCTACTGGCCAAAATCCTCGAAGCCAATCCGCAGATCATCATCATCGACGAACCGACACGCGGCATCGACGTGGGTGCAAAGGCGCAGATCTACGGATTCATTGCCGATCTGGCAGCCGAAGGGCGGGGCGTGATCGTCCTGTCGTCCGAACTGCCCGAGATCATCGGGCTGAGCCACCGCGTCGTCGTTATGCACAACGGCATGGTCACTGGCTGTCTGACCGGTGACGACATCAACGAAGAAACAATCATGCGCTACGCCTCGGGCCTTGTGTCCGAACGCGCAGCGTGAGGGAACGCCAATGACGGATACGACCGCACAACAGACCAAGCCGGGCTTGCTGGCAGGACTTGACTGGAAACTGCTGGGCCCTCTGGCAGCGCTGGTTGTCCTGCTGATCATAGGCAGCCTTTTGAACGAAAACTTCCTGTCGTCGGGCAACCTGCTGAACATCCTCACGCGATCCGCCTTCATCGGGATCATCGCCATCGGCGCGACCTTCGTGATCTCATCCGGTGGGATCGACCTGAGCGTCGGGTCCATGGCGGCCTTCACGGCCGGTGTCATGATCATGCTGATGAACTGGATGCTCGGCATGACCGACATGATCTGGCTGATCGTCGTTGTCGGCATCATGGCTGGCGCGCTGATCGGCAGTGCGGCGGGCTGGCTGAACGGGATCCTGATCACTCGCGGCGGGATCGAGGCCTTCATCGTGACCCTTGGCACCATGGGCATCTACCGCAGCCTTGTGACCTATCTGGCTGATGGTGGTACGCTCAGCCTTGACCGTGAGGTACGTGCCCTCTACCGGCCCGTCTACTACGGCGACATTTTCGGTCTGCCGATCCCAGTCCTGTTGTTTGCGCTGGCGGCGATCCTTGGCTGGCTGGTGCTGAACAACACCGCTTTCGGACGCCACGTGCAGTCGGTCGGCGCGAACGAGGATGTCGCCCGCTATTCGGCCATCAATACCGACCGGATCAAGGTCTATGCCTTCATGATCCAGGGGGCATGCGTTGCGCTCGCCACGATCGTCTATGTTCCGCGTCTGGGGTCGGCGTCTGCCACCACTGGCGTTCTGTGGGAGCTTGAGGCGATTGCGGCGGTCATCATCGGCGGCACGCTTTTGAAGGGCGGATATGGCCGCATCGGCGGCACTATCGCGGGTGCGCTGATCCTGACCCTGATCGGCAACATCCTCAACCTCACCGATCTGATCTCGAACTACCTCAACGGCGCTGTCCAAGGCGTCATCATCATCGCAGCCGTGTTCCTGCAACGCGGTCTGCGCCGCAAATCCTGACACCAAGCAAACATAACGGGAGGAGACCCATGACACGCTTGTTTACCACAGTGGCCGCCATCGCGATCACATCAACCGCTGCAATGGCAGAGGATATCACCATCGGCGTATCGATCCCCGCCGCAACGCACGGCTGGGCCGGTGGCCTGAACTGGCACGCGGCAGAGGCTGAACGCCGGCTCGAAGCCGCGCATGAAGGCCTTGATATCGTCATCGCGACCGCCAGTTCAGCCACTGAGCAAGCCAACGCGCTCGAAGACCTTGTCGCGGTTCAGAACATTGACGCGCTGGTGATCCTGCCATTCGAGTCCGACCCGCTGACCGATCCGGTCGCACAGGTCGCCGAAAGTGGTGCCTTCATCACCGTCGTTGACCGCGGCCTGACCGATCCATCGATCCAGAACATCTATGTGGCAGGCGACAATGTGGGCTTTGGCCGGTCGGCTGGCGAATACATGATCGACGCGCTTGACGGTGCGGGCAAGGTCGTGGCCATGCGCGGTATCCCGACGGTCATCGACGATCAGCGCATGCAGGGCTTTGAAGAGGCGATCGCAGGCTCCGGCATTGAACTGATGGCTGCCGAACATGCCAACTGGTCGCGCGACGACGCGTTCGAGGTCATGCAGGACTATCTTGTCCGCTTCCCCGAGATCGACGCGGTCTGGGCAGCCGACGACGACATGGCCCTTGGTGCGCTTGAAGCGATCCGCGAAGCGGGGCGTGAGGATGAGATGTTCCTTGTCGGTGGCGGTGGTGCCTCAGCGGTGATCAAAGGTGTGGCAGACGGTGATACATCGATCCCGGCAACGGTGCTTTATCCGCCATCTATGATCGCCACAGCGATTGATCTGACCGTTGCACGGTTCATATCTAACGGGCCGGTGGAAGGGACCTTCAATCTGGCCTCGCCGCTGATCACGTCGGACAATGCTGCGGCGTTCTACTTCCCGGATTCGCCATACTGATGTAAGGCGTCCTCCCGGTCCGGGGCGTGCCGACAGGACTTGCGCCCCGGACATCCGTACTTCTGCAAGAGGGAAACACCATGGCTGCTACCATGAAAGGCCCCGGTCTGTTTTTGGCGCAATTCGCTAGTGACGAGGCGCCGTTCCATAGCCTTGAGGCGATCACGCATTGGGCCGCGGGCCTTGGCTACAAGGGTGTGCAGATCCCGACATTCGATAGTCGTCTGTTCGACCTGAAACTGGCAGCGGACAGCAAGGCATATTGTGACGAGGTCAAGGGGACCTGTGCTGATGCTGGCGTTGAGATCACAGAGCTTTCCACCCACCTGCAAGGTCAGCTCGTCGCCGTACACCCCGCCTATGATCTCGCTTTTGACGCTTTCGCACCTGCGGCGGTGCACGGCAAACCAGCCGCGCGGCAGGCATGGGCCGTCGAGCAAATGACGCTCGCCGCGAAGGCGTCCCGCAATCTTGGCCTTGATGTGTCGGTCAGTTTCACCGGTTCACTGGCCTTTCCCTATCTCTACCCATGGCCGCAACGCCCCGCGGGGCTGATCGAAGAGGCGTTCGGTGAATTGGCCAAGCGATGGCGGCCGATCCTTGATATCTACGACGATCACGGCGTCGACATCGCCTATGAGATTCATCCCGGCGAAGATGTTTTTGATGGCGCGACATGGGAACGCTTTCTGGATGCGCTTGATGGACATGCGCGCGCCGCAATCAATTACGATCCGTCGCACTTTCTGCTGCAACAGCTGGACTATCTGCAGTTCATCGACCTCTATCACGACCGCATCCGCGCCTTTCATGTCAAGGATGCCGAATTCAACCCGACGGGCCGGCAGGGCGTCTATTCCGGCTATGCAGGCTGGACGGACCGCGCCGGGCGTTTCCGGTCGCTTGGTGACGGGCAGGTGGATTTTGGCGGTATCTTCGCAAAGCTGGCGCAATATGGCTATGACAGCTGGGCTGTTCTCGAATGGGAATGCTGCCTGAAGTCGCCGGAGCAAGGTGCAGCCGAAGGCGCACCTTTCATAGCGCGCCACATCATCGACGTGACGGATAAGGCGTTTGACGATTTTGCCGGGGCCGCGACCTATACCGCGCGCAACCGCAAAATGCTGGGGCTTGAGCCATGAAACCGCTGAAACTCGGCATGGTCGGTGGCGGGCAGGGCGCTTTCATAGGCGGCGTTCATCGCATGGCCGCGCGGCTTGATGGCCATTGGCAGCTTGTGGCCGGAGCATTTTCGTCGGACGCAGGTCGCGCACACGCATCCGCAGCGGAACTGGGCATTGATCCCGATCGCAGCTATGGCAGTTTCACGGACATGGCGGCAGGGGAGGCCGCACATCCCGACCGAATAGATGCTGTCGCCATCGTCACGCCGAACCATATGCACGCACCAGCGGCCATCGCCTTTCTGGAAAAAGGCATTCCCGTCATCTGCGACAAGCCGTTGACTGCCACGATGGATCAGGCCCTTGCGCTAGCGGAAACGGTGCGCAGCACGGGAACACCGTTCTTCCTCACGCACAATTACACAGGCTACCCACTGATCCGTGAAGCCCGCGCCGTAGTCGCGCGTGGTGATCTTGGCAAGATCCGCGTCATTCAGGCGGAATATGCGCAAGGGTGGCTGGCGCAGCCGCTGGAAGGCGAGGGGCAAAAACAGGCAGCCTGGCGCACCGACCCCGACAAATCCGGGGTCGGCGGGGCCATTGGCGATATCGGCACGCACGCGCTCAACCTGCTCAGTTTCGTGACGGGTGAGGCGCCAGCGCACCTGTTAGCCGACCTGCAGAGCTTCGTCTCGGGGCGCAGGCTGGATGACAACGCCCATATCACGCTGCGCTTTGACAGCGGTGCACGTGGCATGATCTGGGCCAGCCAGGTTGCCGTGGGCTGCGAAAATGGGCTGCGGCTGCGCATCTACGGGGACAAGGCGGGACTGGAATGGTCGCAGGAAGACCCCAACCGCATGAAACTGACATCGCTCGATGCCCCCGCCCGCTGGTTGACCCGTGCGGGCGCCGGGACGGGCGCCCTGGCCACGCGCATCCCGGCGGGCCATCCCGAAGGCTATCTCGAAGCATTCGCGACGCTATATGCGGAAATCGCCTGCGCATTGCGGGGCAAAAACGGTGCAGCAGAACTCGTTCCGGGGCTCAACGCTGGACTAGAGGGCATGGCATTTATCAACGCCTGTGTCGCATCGTCGTCTGCAGGCGGGACATGGGTATCTGTGAATTGATGAAGCGCTGGACTTTCCGATAGCTCACTTGCACCAAGCCTCTGCAATCTAACCCAACCCGCTCCGGTAAACGTGCTGCAGAAGCGCAAGAACACGCGGCGAAGACAGGGCAACGAGGTGCGCGGTGGCCGCGTCACGGACACCGGTGAGATTGATGGCCTCGAACCCGTCTGGCACGGAGTGCGACGTATTGCCAACGCGCGCGCCGGTTTGCGCCAACCCGCCGGAGATCCGCAGGGCGGGATCGTCTTCGGCCAAGATGATGACGGAGCGCGCCGGAAGTTGACCGAGATCTTGGACCTGCTCGTGGAACACATCGGGATCGATGTCGGGTTGCAGGAACAGCAGCCCATCTGTGATGTCCGTGACCGGGAATCCTTGTGCGGCAAGTCGTGTCAGGCTCTCCATGACGAGGAACACACCAAGAGAATGTGCGACGATTAGGATTTCGCCGGACCAGTGTTGGCGCAGGGCCAATAGCGTGTCAGCAAGCGGGCGCCGTGCATCCAGCACGCTGTCACGATCATGGAAGTAACCGCGACCGCTTGCGGCGGAGGGCCAGATAAAGCTGACCTGCGGGCCGTTCATGCCGATATCCTCGGCCATCTGGGTGTGTCGGTAGACCGCCTCGGCTGCGGTGTTGTTATAGCCGTGAACCCAGACGACCAGCGGTTCACTATTCGCAGTGCCAAGGTCTGGAAGTCTATCCAAAGGTAGAACACGTTCCGTCCCGAAGGCGGAAGCGCCCGAGACCGGGACAGTGCCGGGCGTCCGGTTTGCAGGGACCGAGACGCTGAGGTCATACCAGAACAGTCCGTCGCCGCGCTCTGCTGTTTCAAGGTTCAGACGGTTCGTCGCCATGATCATGCGGCGTCTTCTCATCACGTTTGCCGACGACGCAAGCGCAAATTCACCACGCGGCACGCACCCCATCAGCCCCATCGAAGCGAGACCAAACACGGTTTCACGACGACCGATCAACCTGCCGAGACCTCCTTGCCGTCCGGCTCCGACATCGCGGTCCGGCTTGCACGCCATTTATCGAGGCTCGCCCAGTCGAAATAGATTGCAAGCGCGGCGGGTAGAACGAAGATCGTCAGGAACGTTGAGGACAGAAGGCCAAAGGCAACCGCCGTCACAAGTGGGACCATCGTCTGCGCCTGCGGGGAGGTTTCGAAGATGATGGGCAAAAGGCCCACGAACGTCGTTGTGAAACTCAGCAATACGGGCCGGAACCGATGCCGCACGGCTTCGATTGCACCCGTCACGGCGTTGTCTTCGCTCTCCATCTCGAAGAAAGCGACGAAGAGAATGGCGTTGTTGACCACGATTCCGGCAAGCGACGCGAAGCCCACGAAACTCGGCATGGCAAGGTCGATGCCCACGGCAAGGTGCCCGAAAACGACGCCGATGATCGCGAAGGGGATCGAGAGCATGACGACGAGGGGCAGGCTGTAGCTATGGAACTGGTAGGCAAGGATCAGGTAGACCCCGATCAGTCCGATCAGCAGTGCCACGACGATGGAGCTTTGCGTTTCCTGCTGTGCCTCGGTCGCGCCGCCGATACCCACGGTCACGCCCGGGAACGCGGCTTCGATTTCGGGCGCGTAGACCGAGCGGACCTCGTCGGAGATGGCGGTCGAGGTGGTTGCTTCCCGGTCGATCTGGCCGATGATCCGCGCGATGGCCGCGCCGTCCTGGCGGGTGATCTGGGCGTATCCGTCCACCACCGTCAGATCCGCGACCTGCGACAGCGTCGTGACCGTGCCGCCCGGCATAGTGATCGGATAGCTTTCGAGATCGGCGAGGGTCTGCACGCTGTCGCCCAGTTCCACCCGCACGGAAAGCTCGCTGAACCCTTCGGTAAAGCTGTCGGTCTCGTTGCCCGAGAAGGCGGCGCGCAGCTGCCCACTCAGGTTCTGGGGCGTCAGGCCTGTGCTGGCCCCGAAAGTGTTCAGCGCGATCTCCACCTGCGCCTGACCGCCAGAGAAATCCTGATAAGCGCCCGTTACGTCCGGCCGGGCGACAAGACGCGCATGGAGCGCCGCGCTGGCGGCTTCAAGTTGCTCCAGATCGCGTGACGACAGCTGCACGTCCAGGTCTGAACCTCCCGGTGTGGCGGAGGTCTGCACGAAGCTCGACTGTGCCATGTCAGGGACAGGGCCTGTGCCCGTCTCCCACATGGCGGCCACGCGATCAGCCTCGACGTTACGCAGGGCCGAGGGCAACAGGTCGACTGTTATCGTCGCCGTGTGCGGGCCATTGTTTCTGACATCTGGATTGGTCGCGAAACGCACCAGCACCTGCTCGACCAGCGGGGCACCGCCCTCGGTTCCCGGCGAGAGTTCAGCGTTCACCTGTTCCAGCGCGGCCAAAGCGCGGGCGACCACCGCTTCGGTGCGCTCCAGCGGCGTGCCGGGGTCCAGCGCCAGCCGGGCTTCGACGGTGTCTCCCTCGGTTGTCGGAAAGCCGATGACCTTTACCGTGCCAGCGGTGATCAGGCCGACTGTCGCAATCAGTGCGGCAAAGGTCAGACCCAGCGTCAGATAACGCCAACTGACAAGGACGGTGACTGCGGGAACCACGACACGGTCGGTCATCCAGCGGATTGCGCGAGGGGCCAGCCTCCGTTCCTGTCGTTCCCGGTCGGGTGTGACGTGGCTCAGGTGATTGGGCAGTACGAGGAAGGCTTCCACGATGCTGACGCCAAGCACCACGAGGAGAACGACCGGCACGACTTCGAGGATCGACCCGATTTCGCCCGACAGGAACATCAGCGGCGTGAAGACACACGCGGTCGTCAAGAAAGACGACAGGACACCAGGGGCAACCTCGCCTGCGCCGCGAATGGCCGCCTCTTTCGGACCGACGCGGCCGCGCCATTTGTCGATGTTGTCGGCGATCACAATACTGTCGTCCATGATCAGGCCCACGGCCATGAGCATCGCGATCAGCGAGATCATGTTGATCGTCACGCCAAGCGCATTGAGGATAAAGAACCCACCGAGAAAGGAAATCGGCAGGGCCGCTGCGATCCAGAAGGCCTCACGAAAACTGAAGACCGCCGCCATTACGATCAGAACGAGCACAAGCCCGATGCCCGTGTTCTCGACCACGATCCGGATGCGGTCGAGGATATTTTCTGTCGCGTCATTGACCACCGTAATTGAGAACGGATCAGGCAGGGCCGCCTCCTCGCGTTCGATCACCTCTCTCACGGACGCGAAGGCGTCTATCGCATCAGCGGCCTGCGTCTTGGAAATCGATATCGTGGCAGATCGCGCACCGTCGATGAAGGATTGCAGCTCTGGCGTAGACGGCGCAAGCCGGACTTCGGCAACATCGCGCACACGGACGAACCCGCCATTTTCAGCCTCGCGGATAACAACATTCTCCAGCGTCTCGATCGACCGGCTTACGCCCTGGTAGCGCAGCGTCAGTTCCTGATCCGCCGTCCGCGCGGTCCCCAAGGGTTGATTGAAAGAACGGGCATTGATGGCGTCCGTCACATCGCGGGCCGACAGCCCGTAGCGGCGCAGCGCAAGCTGATCGAGGGCGATCATCACCTCGCGTTCGCTGATCCCGCCGACGGTTGCATCCGCGACAAGCGGAAGCGCGGCCAGTTCTGCCGCCAGCCGGTCGGCATAACGCAAAAGCCCGTCTCGCTGGTCGATCCCCGAAATGGCCAGAAGCGCGATCTGTTCTTCGCGCCCGGCAATCGCGACGGTTGGCTCTTCGGCATCGGACGGAAGATCGGAGAGCGCCTGCACCTCTGACAAGGTGTCGTTAAAAAATTGCGAGATGTCGCCGCCTTCAGTCATGGTCAACGTGGCAGAGGCGCGGCCCTCGACACTCTGGCATTCCAGTTCGTCGAGATCACTCAGGCCGTTCAGCGCGCGGTCGATTTCCGCGCAGATCTGCTCGTCCACATCGATGGCGGCCGCACCAGGATAAAGGACCGCGACCGAGACGCGCGAGGGCGTAAATTCGGGGAAGCTTTCCCGCTCCATGTCACGGATGACGGAGAGCCCCAGGATCACTGCCGAAATCATCAGGATGTTCGCGGCGACGGGGTGGCGGACGAAGTAACGGATCATTCGCTTGCGCTTTCCGTGACTGACAGGGATTGGCCCAGAATGGCCGGTTCCGGCGGTGCAACCAATAAGCGGTCGCCATCTTCAAGGGTGGCGTCGATGATCGCGCGGCCGTTCACTTGCCCAAGGCGTTCTGCCGGCCGTCGCCGAAGCGTGTCGGCGGCATCGGCGACATAGACGAATGTCTCTTCTGCTTCCGACTGAAGCGATCCGCGCGGGATCGCGCGCCAATCCGATCCGGTGGTGCCCCGGAACGCGACCGAGACGAACGCCCCGATCGTCAGGGGTGGCCGGCGCAGGTCCAGATCGGGCAGGCCACCATTTGGGACACGGACGACGATGCCGATGGTGCCGGTGCTCTCATCTATCGTCCCATCGACGCGTTCGATCTGCCCTGCGTATTCGTGGCGTCCACCTTGGCTCAGAATGACCACAGCCTCTATCCCCGAGGCGTTCAAAGCCTGGCGGGCGGCATCCTGATCCGACAAGTCAAGAAGGGCCGAGCCGTCGTCTGCCGACGGCAGCAACAAGGAGAGCGCCGCGCCGACCTCGGACGGTTGCACCTCAGCGGAGATTTCGACGGCATCTACAGCCGCAAGCGTCAGTAGCCGGTCGCCGGGGCGGATATACTCCCCTTCTGAAACATCTTCCTCCAGCACGCGACCTTTGAATGGGGCCACGATTTCGGTGTTTGATAGGTCGCGCTCCGCCTCTTCAAGCTCGACCTCACGGGTCCGGCGGGTTGCCTCGGCACTAACGCGCTGCACGGGGATCAGATCGATCTGGTTCTGGATATCCAGAACACGGCGCTGTTGGGTGATCAGGTCGCGTTCGGCCTGCTCCAGACGGGATTCTGCAATTGCGCCCCGGTCAAGAAGCTGTCGCTGCCGATCGCGTTCGGCTTGAAAGACCGCTTCGATACGACGCTCCAGCGCGATCTGCTCGGACAGGCTTTCAGCCTGCGCATCGAGTTCCGCCAACTGCGCCTCGGCGGTTTGCAGGTTGGCGGCGGCCCGGTCGCGGGCGATTTCGTAAGACCGCGGATCTACACGCAATAAGGTCGATCCCGCCTCGACGATCGAACCTGCGGCCAGCGCCTCAGCTGCGCTGAGGACCCGACCGTCCACCTGGCTGACGGCCTCCCATGTGCGGACAGCTTCGACGCGCCCGAAACCCGTTATCACGATATCGATCGGCGCGGGCTCTGCGTTCAGGGCCGCGACAGGTCTGGCAATCGCCTCAGTTGCAGTGGCTTCGGCGGCGTCATCGCTGCGTTGCTGAATCATGAAGAGGAACACACCGGCAGCAACCGCAGGGATGAACAGAAGGGCACGCCAGTTCATAGGCAAGAATCCGTTTTTGTTTGGGGGTAGAGAGCATCCACCAGTTGAGGGATACGCTCTGACGTGATGCGCCAGCCGATCCCGGTTTCGATCACCGGACCAGCCGAGAGAAACAGAACGGTCTGCATCATAATGGCCAGGGCGCGCAACCGGGCCTCTTCCTCGTTTAGCGCCTCCGCGATCGAGAAGAGCTTGGCAAAAAATGCCACATGATCTCTGAGAACTTCGTCGTAGAAGATGCCCGCACCGCGCCCGCCGATGACGATTTCGCGTTGCAGGAACCGTAGTTCGTCCACGAGCTCGGGGCGCAAGGCATCGCGGAGTGCTGCTTCAATCACGACGCGGATCATTGTCCGGGCCTGCTCAGGCGCCAGACTGGACAGGTTTGTCGTCTCCGAGGTCACGATATCGCCCGGTCCTTCGGCCTTCAGACGCTGCGCTGCAGCTCGGACGCAGGCGTCGAAAAGCCCATCCTTTGATCCAAAGTGGTATTTGACCGACGAGATGTTTTGCTTCGCGTCACCCACGACGGCGCGCAGTGAAGTCGCTTCGAAACCATGCTGTCCGAATTGGCGCATCGCGGCTTCGATCAGTCGGGACCTCGTCTCGTCTGTGCGCGTGTCGCTATTGGGTAAGGTTTTGTTCACAGAAGACATGGGACCACATTTCAAACAATCGTTTGACACACCTAGCTTGGCGAACTAATTCAATCAAGTGTTTGAATGGAGATCCGAATGAAAATTGTTGGGACTGCATTGTTGCTTGCGCTGCTCGCGCCCTTTCAGGCGGCGGCGCAGACGTTGACGGCTGACGCGCTATTGGACCGGATCACCGGCCAAACCTTTGAAATGAGGCGCATGGCAATGCGGATGGAAATGACGTTCCAGCCAGATGGATCGATCGCGGGACGCGGCCCTTTGGGAACGATGACTGGCAGCTGGACTATCGAGAGGGATCAGCTTTGCATTGAGCTTCCGCGGATGGGCCGTCGTTGTGGCGGGGTGAGGGCTGCGGGGGACGGATCACTAATTCTGGGCGATGGCCAGCGATTGAGGGCACTCGGTGGGTAGGCGCATTGCGGCGAAGTGTTGGCTGTCCGGCGTTGTTTGGGTCGTGCGTTCAGAGAAGTTTTCATCCGTGCTAAGCCGCCGGTCGATCCCTGCCCGGAATTCTGTATCGAACCCGTTTGCATTATAGCCCAGCCCGATCTGATGTCGGGTCGACACAGGACGTCGTTCAACTTCAATATGACCAAGCGTCAGACCGTAAATCACTTAAGATTGCACATGCGATCCAGATAACGCCGACGCTTGCGACGATCTCAGCGACGGTCATGACCACGGCTGGCAAGGCAATCGCTGCCAAGGTCGGAAGTGTGCCAGTCGCCCAAAGCAGCAATGCTGGTTTCGGGAGCATTCCGCTGCGGAAGAGTGTCGTTGCAAAGAGCAGGACGCCCACAACATAGAG
Organism: uncultured Paracoccaceae bacterium; assembly: GCA_947503965.1. GTDB lineage: Bacteria > Pseudomonadota > Alphaproteobacteria > Rhodobacterales > Rhodobacteraceae > Yoonia. The sequence goes on along the minus strand of CANNFU010000008.1, from coordinate 62,560 downwards.
GATGACAGAAGCAAAAATTGCGAGTCCCGTGGTCCCCGCGATGAGCGTCGCGAGTGTGTCCGTCTCAAGTGACGGAAAGACGAAGGCATCGGCGAACAGGAAGCCTGCAATACCCAGGAACCCAAATGTTGCCAACAGAAAGCCCGACAGGCCTGCAATGCCGGTTTTCTGATGCGCAAAAACATAAAGCGCCTGCAGTCCGAGTACGCCTAAACACACACCGACAAAGTTCATCAGCTGGGTCGCTGGGTCGGGCATGAAATCAGCGAATATGTTCAGTACGCCGGACACTGCGAATGCAGCGGCTCCTACTGCTATGAAAGAATTGAGTCGCATTGGAAACTCTCATATAATGGCATATGATATAATATCAAATGATATGATAATGACAACAGATAATCTACCTTCGACCGACGACGACAGGCTTTCAACGCTTCCGCTGGGCCTATTGCTTGGCCGCATCAGCGCGGTATTTCGGATGCGACTGCTTGACACCTGTCAGGACATCGACGGTGATGTGCGTCTCATTGGCCTGGCTTTGGCGATTGAGGGCAATCCAGGATCCACCCAAGCAGATTACGCCCGATTTCTCGGCATTGATCTGAACACGGCAAGCCGATTGGTCAATCGCGCCGAAGAACTTCAGATACTGCGCAGGGCACAGTCGGCATTGGACCGGCGCGCGTTTACTTTGGAACTGACCGCTGCTGGCGAGATGCTGGCGACACTGGGGGCTGAAGCAATTGACCGCCTGGAAAGGGACTTAATGGAAGCTGTAGGTAAAAGCGAATTCGATGCATTCAGAAGAACCGCAGAGCAAATCCTCCGCCATTTGGGGTGAGCAACCCCAGTTTCCCGTTTTGGCAAAATCACTTAACGCCGTACCGTCGCTTCGCATTTTTTGAAAAGAGCCATTGGCGAGATGGACGTCAATGCACCTTCCGTCCCGCGTAACACTCATTCAAATCGCTGGGACAAGTGTCCGCCTCGGCCTTGCTCCGTGAACGACAAGCAGGTTCGCACTTTGTACAAGAATGGCCGTTCAGAAAAAAATGCCGAGGCCGTGCTGCTGCACCTGTGCCTCGGCACTCAGGGGGGACCCATAATTAGTCATCGTCGCCTTCCGCAATCGCGCGCAGGGCGATGGGTTTGAGGATGATCACCGTGTTCACGTGATCAATCGCAATGATCTTTGCCTTCCGCAGCTGGGTGAATGTCCGGCTGACCGTTTCGGTCGTCAGCCCCAGAAAATCGGCGATATCGGCCCGTGTCATTGGCAAGGTGACCTGGTCAAAGTCACCCAAAGGTTCGCCAACGCGGTCAGTCAGCACGCGCAGAAACGACGCCAGCTTTTCCACCGAGGATTTGCGCCCCAGCATCATGAAATGGTCCTGCATCCCGCTGATCTCGCGCAGGGCGGCCTGTAGCAGTCGCAGATGCAGCGCCGGATCACCCTTCGCCGATTCCAGTTGATCACGGCGATGCACCACAAGCGTGCTGGGCACCAAGGCATCGCAGTCAGTGTGATAGCGCCCGTCACTGGGGAAACCTACGGTATCCCCCGGATAACCAAAGGCGATCACCTGCCGGCGTCCATCTTCCATGATCCGGGTCAGGCGCAGCACGCCGCTGGCCACCTCAAAGATGCGATCTGCCGGATCGCCTTCCAGAAACAGATGTTTGCCCGGCTTGATCGTGACCGTTCTTTGTCTGACGATATTGGGCTTTGCTGATGGGGTTTTCAGGGCGAGCGGGGCGGGCATGGCGGCGGTGACGTACATGGCAGCGTCCTTTCAATGATGTGAAAGGAAGCTGGGGTGTTGTTGTATCGGACACACCACATGGACCGTATCCGTTTGTATCAAATTGTAACGGGCCGTGGAATAGGCTACACTCAGCACATAGTATCCCGATGTGTCAGATTCACAGTGGTGGGGACCTTCCGTGAAAAGCGCCGTTATTCTTGTCGTCGATGACGATCCCAAGATCCGCAACGTGTTGCGGCGGTGCTTTGAGGGCGAAGGCGCCATCGTGCGCGAGGCTGGCGATAAGGCCGGCACGCTGGCAGCGATAGCCCAACACCCTATTGATCTGATCACCCTTGATCTGGACCTTGGCGAGGACGACGGTTTTGACGTTGCGCGCGCGATCCGCAAAATCTCTGCCGTGCCGATCATCATGGTGACAGGCAAGGACGATGTGATTGACCGCGTTGTCGGGCTGGAGATCGGTGCTGATGATTATGTCAGCAAGCCGTTTCACCTGCGCGAAGTCGTGGCCCGGATCAAATCTGTCCTGCGCCGTACCCGCGACACTGCGCCCAAACCATCTTTGGCTGCGGGCAGTCCGGCCTGGCACTTTGACGACATGACCGCCGTGATCGACGAAATGACGCTTTTCGACCGCAATGGCGATTTGATTGACCTGACCAGCGGCGAATTCAAGTTGCTTTCAATATTTCTGGCCCGCCCCAAGCGGGTGTTGTCCCGGGAACAGCTGATGGATCTGGTCGGTGGCCACTGCTATGCCCCATTGGACCGCACCATCGACAACCAGATCGCCCGACTGCGCAAGAAGATCGAGCGTAATCCCGCGGCACCCCGCCTGATTTCGACGATCCGGGGGGTGGGATATTCATTTACCTGTGACGTGCAGATGGATCAGCCGTCATCAAACAAGGCCGCCAGCGCCTTCGCCAAATCTGACTGACGATACGGTTTGCGCAAGACCTGATGGACGATCTCTTCGTTCTGCCGGGTCAGGATGTCTTCGGCATAGCCCGAGGTCAGCAGGATACGCTTGTCCGGGTAGGTCGCCACGATATGCCGGGCCAGCGCCAGTCCGTCCAGTTCGCCGGGCATCACCAGATCGGTAAAGACCACATCAATCCCGTCAGGATCCTCTTGCAGCAGTGCGGCCGCCACATCACCATGTGCGGCCTCGCGCACGCCATAACCAAGCTCTTTGAGCCGTGCCGCTGTCAGTTTGCGCAGGTGCGGGTTGTCCTCAACCAAAAGCACCATCTTGTCGCGCGCTGTTTGGCGCGTTTCGGTCACCGCAACCGCGCGTTTTTCAACGGGCGCTGCGTCAACAATCGGGAAATAGAGCGCGATGGTCGTGCCCCGCCCGATTTCGCTATAGACGGTCACATGCCCGTCACACTGGCGCACAAAGCCGTAGACCATCGCCATGCCCAGCCCTGTGCCATGCCCGGCCGGCTTGGTGGTAAAGAACGGCTCAAACACATGCTTTTGCGTATCCGGCCCCATGCCCCGCCCGGTATCGGTCACGGACACGCGCACATAGGCGCCCTGATCCACATCCAGTTCCTGCGCGATGTAGTCATCATCAATGACCACTTCTTCGGTCCGGATCATCAACTTGCCCCCATCGGGCATCGCATCACGGGCATTCAGCGCGATGTTGATCAGCGCCGATTGCAATTGCGTGCCGTCGCTGCGCACGGCAGGGATGCTATCACTCAGTTCCTGTGTGATCTCGTAATGGGCATCGAATGTGCGCCGGATCAGCGCTACGGCTGACCGGCAGGCGGCGTTGATATCTGTCGGGTTACAATGGATCGGCGACTTGCGGCCAAACGCGCTGAGCCCCGCAGTCAGTTCTGCACCCAGTTCAGCCGCTTCCAGTGCGTCCGACACCATCTCGCGCTGTTCACGATCCTTGATCCGGCTTTCCAGGAGTTCCAGATTGCCAATCACGACAGACAGGATGTTGTTGAAATCATGGCTGATGCCGCTGGTCATCTGACCGATTGCATCCAGCCGGGCCGAGCGGGCCAATGCATCCTCGGCCGCAACCCGCCTGCTGATGTCATGCATGATGGCCACGAAATGCGCGCGGCCTGCGTGATTGGCGGTTCCGATGGACAGATGTAATGGAAAGGTCTGACCATTGCGGCGCAGCCCTTCGACAGTGCGGCCGATGCCGATGATCTGCGCCTTGCCCGTGGAAAGGTAGCTTTGCATGAACCCGTCATGGCGGTCAGCCATCGCGGATGGCATCAGGATGCTGACATTCTGGCCAATCAGCGCGTGCGGCTCATACCCGAAAAGCGTGGCCGCCGCCGGATTTGCGCGGGTGATCAGCCCCTGTGCATCGCTAAGCAGCACCGCATCAGGGATCGCGTCCAGCAAGGCCACAAGCAAGAGCCCGTCAAGTTCTTGATCCATCATCGCACGTATCACCACCTGATCCCTTATTCCCGCAAAGTGACGCCGGTTATTGAGAAAAATCAACCGTGCCGATGAACATACCACCATCCTAGGTTAGCAAACCCGCAGGAGCAGCATGATGAAACCGATCAAGACATGGATTGTACTCGCCGATGCACAGACCGTGCGTATCGCAGTCAATGATGGCACAGGCAAAGGTCTTTATGGGCGCGGCACCCAAGGACTTATGGCACCGGCCATCACTGAACTGTCCGATGCCCCAGGGCTGACAAACGCCGCCGTTGGCCCCAATCGCAGCAGCATTTCAGATCCGGACCTGAAAGGGCAGGCGGCGCGCGTCTTTGCCTCTGACATCACCGCTTATCTTGAGGCGGCCCTGACCAGGGGCGACTACCACCGCCTGATCCTGATCGCCCCCGCCGCAATGTTGGGACACCTGCGGCAGGTTATGACACCGGCACTGCGCAAAGCGCTGCATGCTGATGTACCCAAGGATCTGACCCATCTTCCGCTGGATGAATTGCCCGGGCACCTGGAAGACATATTGGCAGTTTAAGAGATGATGTCGCGCCGCACGTTGCTTTTGACAGGGGCCGCCGCTGCCGTGGTCGGTGGGGCTGCTGGCTATCGGGTATGGCCTCGGATGGGGCCATACGAGCGCGTCGTTGCCCAGCAGCGCGAATTGCTGGCCGCAACGCCGGAAGTGACAGACTTTGTGCGTATGGCCACGCTTGCTGCCAATGGCCACAACGCGCAGCCGTGGCATTTCGGGTTGCACACGCAAGGCATCACACTGTCCCCGGATTACACGCGCCGCACGGCGGTGGTTGACCCCGACGATCATCATCTTTTTGTCAGTCTTGGCTGCGCGGCCGAAAACCTTGCCATCGCCGCGCGGGCGAATGGCCGTTCTGCAGAAATCAGGACGTCGGATGGTCCCGATCCGCGGATTGACGTCGCACTTGGCGTGGCACCCACAGCCGATGAGGTCCTTTATCAAGCGATCCCGCAGCGCCAATCCACGCGGTCCCTTTATGACGGAACGCAGGTGTCTGCCGCTGATATCGCTCTTTTGCAGACTGCCGCCCGCCAAGATGGTGTGAATGTCCTGATCCTGACGGAACCCGCTGACCGCGCCGCGGTCACGGAGCTTGTCGTGCAGGGCAACAGTGCGCAAATGGACGATCCTGCATTTGTGGCAGAACTGATCGAATGGCTGCGTTTTACCCCTGATCAGGCGATGGCAAGCATGGATGGGCTTTTTGCCGCTACCTCTGGCAATCCCGTGGTTCCCGCATGGCTGGCCCGCCGCATGTTTGGGCAATTCTTCACCAAGGACGCCGAGAACGACAAATACGCGCGCCAGATTGCATCTTCTGCCGGGATCGCCGTCTTTATCGGGGATCGCGCCGATCCGGCCTACTGGATCAATGTCGGGCGCAGCTTTCAGCGTTTTGCGTTGCAGGCGACCGTTCTGGGTATTCGCAACGCCCATATCAACCAGCCGATCGAGGTGCCTTCCGTCCGCCCCGAATTTGCACAGTTACTGGGTGCACCGGATCAGCGACCTGATCTGATCGTTCGATTTGGGCGTGCGCCAGCACTGCCAATGTCCTTGCGCCGCCCCGTGGACCAGGTGTTGATCTAGGCGTGAAACAACCCGCCCACCGCATAGGCCAGCCCGGCCGCGAGCCCGCCGATCACCAAGGTTTCAAGCCCGGATCGCCACCATGGCGCCAAGGACCAGCGTGATTTGATCGTACCGATTGCGAAAAACGTCAGTGCTGCGATGCCCGTGGACCATGAGAACGCCGGGGTCAGCCCCGCGAGGTAGGGCAAAAGCGGCAGCATGCCCGCCAGCACGAAAGCCACAAAGATCACCAGCGCCGCCCGAACGGGCCGATCATCGACCGGGGGCAGCCCGTATTCCTCGGCCATCATCATGGTAATCCATTGCTTTTTGTTGGCGCTGATCATGGTTGTGGCGTCTTGCAGCACTTGCCCGCTCAGCCCCTTACGCGCGAGAATCTGTTCCAGCTCGTCACGTTCCCCTTTTGGGTTTTCACGGACGTGCCGCTCTTCGACTTCCCACAGCCTGCGCCGATCATCTGCAATCGCCTTGGTGCCTGCGTAATTGCCTGCCGCCATCGAAAACCCGTCAGCCAGCACATTGGCCAAGCCAAGCGCAATGACGACATGTGATGCGAGGCCGGCACCCTGCACGCCTGCGACAATCGCAAAGGTGGTCACTGTCCCGTCGATTCCGCCAAAAATGGCGTCGCGCAACCGCCCGCTATCATTTTGTGCATCCAGCCGTGCTGCGATTTCGCGCGGGCCATGTCCATGTTCAAGTGCCATTGGCGCGTCTCCTCATCAGGATCATCTTTGTCACCTCGGGCAGGATGATCAGCGGCAGGGTGAACAGCCCGATTATCTGCCATTCCGCAAGGCTTAGCCCGGTGGTGTGCAGCAGGGTCTGCAATGGCGCCCAATAGACCGCAGCAACCTGCGCACCCAAGGTCGCCGCCAGTGCCAGCAGCAGGAACGGATTGCTGGCCCAGCCAATCGCGCTGCAGGGTGAGCGCAGCGACCGGAAGGCGAAAACGCTGAATTTCTCAAACACCACCATTGCGGTGAAGGCCGCGGTCCGGGCGAGTGTTTCGTCCGTGGGCAGCAAGGTCCAGAAGATCCACAGGCTCGACAGACCCGTATATGTCCCGAAAACTGCGATCAGCAGCACCCCGGACCAGCCAAGGATCGGCGCGTTCATCGGACGGGGCGGTTCCTGCATCTGACCCTTTTCGGGCTTTTCCAGCCCCAGCGCGACCGCCGTCAGCCCGTCGGTGATCAGGTTCATCCACAGGATTTGCGTCGCCAGAAAGATCAGCGGTCCCCCGATAATGATATTTACAACCAGCGCGATCACCTCGCCCGCGTTCGAGGACAGCAGGTAGCGGACGAATTTGCGCAGATTGTCGAACTGCCGCCGCCCTTCGCGGATCGCGGCGATGATCGTGGCAAAATTGTCGTCCAGAAGTACCAGATCAGAGGCATCCTTGGCGACATCCGTACCCCTGATCCCCATCGCAATACCGATGTCGGCCTGTTCCAGTGCGGGGGCGTCATTCACCCCGTCGCCTGTCATCGCCACGATCTGTCCTTCGCCCTGCAACAGCGCGACGATCCGCATCTTGTCAGCCGGTTCAGCCCGTGCGATCAGCATATCCTGCTTCAAGGCGTGGGCCAGTTCCGTGTCCGACATGGCAGCGAGCGCTTCGTGCGTCATGACCGCCTGGGGATCCAATCCGATGCTTTTGGCGATGGCCTTGGCCGTGACCGGACTGTCGCCGGTAATCATGATGATCCGGGTGCCTGCTGCATGGGCAAGGGCCACAGCGGCAGGAACTTCGGGGCGCGGCGGGTCGATGATGCCGACAAGGCCAAGAAAGGTCAGCGCGTCTTCGTGCACGGTCTCATCGGTGCTGGCGCCTGCGGCCAATGCAATAACCCGGTGCCCGTTGGCGGCCATGTCGGTATACGCGGCCTCGATCTGTGCGCGACTGTCATCCGTCATCGGCACAGGGCCATCCGGACCCATGATGGTGGTGCAAAGGTCGCGTACCCGCTCGGGCGCGCCTTTGGTCAGTACCTTCAGGCCGTCAGGTGCTCTGCGCAGGACGCTCATCCGCTTGCGGTCGCTGCTGAATGGCAGCTCTGCCACGATATCGGCAGCATGGGGCAGGGCGGCCCAGCCTTTGTAGGCGAGCGTGAGCAAGGCCCCTTCGGTCGGGCTGCCGATCATCGTCCATTCACCTGCGTCGTGCTGCAAGGTGGCATGGGTGCAGCCTGCGCAGACCTCTAGCAAGGCCGCCAGCACCGGATCGTTCGACGCGCGCCGCTTTTCCCCATCCTGCGCGATGTGACCGGACGGGTCATAGCCAGTGCCCGTGACCTGATAGTGGCCCAGCGGTGTCCAGATTTCCGTCGCGGTCATCTTGTTTTCGGTCAGCGTGCCGGTTTTGTCAGTGCAGATGACCGATGCCGCGCCCAACGTTTCAACCGCTTGCAGGCGCCGTGTCAGCGCATTCTGGCGCACCAATGCTGCAGCGCCCAGGGCAATGGTGATCGTGACCACCGCTGGCAGCCCCTCTGGCACCATTGCGACGGCAAGCGAGATACCGGTCATGAACATTTCGGTCATGGGCCGCCCGCTCCAGACGCCCAGACCCATGATGGCGGCAGCGATCAGCAGGGCGACGATGCCCAGTTGCTTGGCCAACTGTCCCAACTGCCGCTGCAAGTGTGTCTCGCGCTGTTCGACGGACCCGGTCAGCACCGCGATCTGGCCAAAGCGCGTCTTGGTCCCGATCGCCGTGACCCGCCCCATGCCGCGCCCTTCGACGACATTGGTGCCGGTGTAAAGTGCGGCTTCTGCACCATCTTTGGCCACGGGCATCGATTCACCCGTCAGCGCACTTTCATCGGCAGAAAGGGACGTCTGTTCGATCACGTCGGCATCGGCTGGCACGCGGTCGCCTGCTGCCACAATGATCAGATCACCTGGCACCAGATCGCGCGCGGGGATGATCATCTGGCGCCCGTCACGCAGGACTGTGGCCTGCGGCGACATCATACTGCGCAAGGCCTGCAGCGCGTTTTCGGCCCGCCATTCCTGCACGAACCCAAGCGCGCCGTTCAGCAGGATCACAATGGCTATGGCGATGGTATCAATCCGCTCGCCCGCGACAAAGGCGATGGCAGCCGCGATGATCAGGATGATCACCAGCACATTGGTGAACTGGCGCAACAGGATGCGCAGCGGCGACGGACCGGCCACCTGCGGTAGCTCGTTCCAACCATATGTGTCGTGCAGGGCCAAGGCACGTTGCGCGGTCAGGCCCGTCGTCAGATCATCTGTCATATCCATTGCAATCTACGATCTTGACCAGATCCGCCTTGATGGATGTCAAAGACTGCGCGGGTCAATCTGATAAGATTGCACAATCCGCAGCAGCCATAGGGAGCCCAGACATGGCTAAATCAAAGAATGAAACATCCGCAAGCGAAGACCCGGTCGCACTTGGTCAGGCCTTTCTTCAGCAATTCGAAGAGGCAGGCCTTGGCCCGTTGCGCTGGATGGGCACGGCGTGGCTCGAAGCCATGGCCGACATGAACAGCGAAGTCGTGAATTTCGTGGCAGAACGCATCAGGGAAGACGCAAAAACCCAGCATGAATTGCTGCACTGCAAGTCAGCAGAAGAGCTGCAGAAAGCGCAGGTCGCGTTTTTTGAGAAGGCTTACCAGCAATACACTGCTGAGACCGGAAAGCTGGTCAAGATGAGTCTGGATATGTTGCCGACCGCAATGAAAGACACCAAGCATACGCCGGTCTAACGTGTGTTGACATTCATTCCGCAAGCGCATCTTTGATCGCGCTTGCGAATGCGCTGATCCGTGCTTCTGCCTCTGGTTGGTCTTCGATACTGTTGGCGATGGCACCCGTGGCGTTGAATGGGCGCCCCAATTCCGTTTCCGCCATGGCATAGGCCTTTTCCGGTGGGGAATGGTCGCCATTGGTCAGCATCAGACCCACGACACCCGGCAACGCGGTCTGCTGTTGCAGATACCCGAGTAGTGGCCCTGCTGGATACGACGTCCAGACCGGCCCGCAGATGATCAGGGCATCGTGGTGCCGCGTGTCGGGCAGGGGATGCTCCAGCGGGGCGGGTGCCCTGCGCAGGCTGTCAAATCCCGCACGCAGGTAACCAAGCACAGGAAACCCGTAGCGTGGCGTTCGCAAGGCAAAGACCTCTGAATCAAGGACCTGGGCCAGCCGCTCTGCAACACGCTGCGAATGCCCGGTCTTTGAGTAATAAACAATCGCTATGCTGGGGGTGGTGTCTGGCACGGGGTTCCTCCGGATAATTACTCTTTCACGTAGGGTTTCCCGTCCGCCGCTGGCGCACGTGCCCGCCCGACCAGACCGGCCACGACGATGATCGTGACGATATAGGGGGCCATGGCCAGAAACTCTGACGGGATCGGCGTTTGCAGCAAGGCCAGCTTTTGTTGCAGTGAATCGGCAAACCCAAAGACCAGTGCCGCCGCCAGCGCACCTACCGGGTGCCAGCGCCCAAAGATCATCGCCGCCAAACCGATAAAACCGCGTCCGCCGGTCATGCCTTCGTCAAAGCGCCCCACAGACCCCAGCGTGAACCATGCCCCACCGAACCCCGCCACCATTCCCGCCAATGTCACGTTGATATAGCGGGTCCGGTAGACGTTGATCCCAAGCGTGTCGGCCGCGCGTGGGTGTTCGCCCACGGCCCGGGCGCGCAGCCCGTGGCGGGTATGAAACAGGTAGTAGGTCGAGACAGCGACCATCACCAGCGCCCCGTAGACAAAGACGTTCTGGTTGAACAGCATCGGGCCGATGACGGGAATATCGCCCAGAATGGGGATCTTGATGGATCGGAACACGGGCGCGTTGTTCAGATGCCTGTATTCGGAAAAGACTTGACTGCTGACATAGGATGTCAGCCCCAGCACGAAAAGGTTGATCACCACACCGGCGATGATCTGGTCCATCCGGTAGGTGACCACCAGTGCGGCCAGAATGAACCCAAACAGCCCGCCCACGGCAATTGCGGCGGCCAGCCCGCCGATACCACCTGCCAATGATCCGACCAGCGCGCCGGTAAAGGCACCTGCCAGCAACATCCCCTCGATCGCGATGTTCACAACGGCCACCCGTTCCGACAGCACGCCCGCCAGCGCACCCAACGCGATGGGCACGGCACGCACCATCGTCGCTTGCAACATGCCGGTCAGCGAAAACGCCTTGTCCGCCGTGGCCCAGACCAGAAATGCCGCCACCGCAAAGGCCAACCCGATGCCCAAGGACATCAGCGCCCACCGCGCACCGCCGCGCAGGAATTGCCGGGCGCCCAGAAACGCCAGGATCGTGGCAATCACATAGATGACCGGGCCAGAGGGGACGACAAGCGGGTCAATGATCCAGCGATCCCGGGGCGTTGACAGGCGGAAGGTGGCGTCGCCGGTGGCGTCAGGGGCCAAAAGCAGGGCAAACAGGATCGCCAGTCCGATCAGGATGACACCTGTGACGATGCTTTGGCGGTTTCCGCTGGATGCGCGCGCGGCGTTCATCATGACGCACCCCCTTTCTTGCGGCGAAAGCCCCATGGAAAGATCGCCCGCACCAGCAGGGGGGCTGCGATGAAGACGATGATCAGCGCCTGAATGATCCCGATCAGGTCGATGGATACGCCCGCATCCACCTGCATCTGCCGTCCGCCCGCTTCCAACGCGCCAAAAAGCAGGCCTGCAAACACAACGCCGACCGGGTGCGACCGGCCCAGCAGGGCCACCGCGATGGCATCAAACCCCAATCCCGCCGAAAACCCCGGCGTTGCCCTGCCCAGCACACCCAGCACTTGATTGGCCCCGGCCAGACCCGCCAAGGCCCCCGCCGCCGCCATCGCTGCCACGATGATGATGCCGGAATGCATGCCTGCGAACCGGGCCGCCTTGGGGTTTTCACCGCTGGCGCGAAATTCGAACCCCAGCTTGCTGCGAAACAGCAGCCAATAGACAAGCCCGACCATGATCAGCACCAGGAAAATGCCCGCATGCACCCGCAAATTGGGGTCAATCGCGGTCAGCAGCCGCGGCAATTCAGCGGCCTCCGGCACGGATTTGGAAATCGGGTCCGCGCGGCCTGTTTGCTGGACGTAAGGCAGGCTGAGAAAGTAATCCAGAAGGCGATAAGAAATCAGGTTCAGCATGATGGTCGAGATGACCTCATGCGCGCCGGTCGCGGCCCGCAAGTATCCAGCTATGGAGGCATAGAGCGCCCCGACCAATGCTCCAGCAAAGAGCGACAGGGGCAAAAGCACGATGCCGGGCAGGTAATCAAAGGTGAAACCAGTCACGACAGCGGCCAGCCCGCCCATCACAATCTGCCCTTCGGCCCCGATATTGAACAGACCCGCCCGGAACCCCAGCGCCAGCCCCAGCCCGGCAAGGATCAGGGGTGCCGCAGCGGTCAGCGTTTCGGACACCGCATTCAGTGATCCAACCGACCCTTCCAGCAGCGCCACATAGGACCGCCCGATGGTGGCGATGTCGATATTGGTGGCCAGCATCGTAACCGCGCCCAAAATCAGCGCCATGACCACGGCAAAAAGCGGGACAACAACCAGATCCTCGACCTCGGTCCGGCCAAGTGCCTTGCCTTGCAGCAGATTTTGCATCGTGCGTTCCGTCATGCCACCGCCCCCGCCATCGCAAGGCCGATCTGCGCCTTGTCGGCGTCATCGGCGGTGTATTCGGCTACGACTCGGCCCTTGAACATCACAAGAATGCGGTCAGACAGGGCAAGGATTTCATCCAGTTCGGATGAGATCAACAAGACGCCGTCGCCCTCATCGCGCGCCGCGATCAGCCGTTGGTGGATGTATTCGATTGATCCGACATCAAGGCCGCGTGTCGGCTGCCCGGCGATGACGCATTTGGTGTCGCGGGCCAATTCGCGGGCGACCACCAGTTTTTGCTGGTTGCCCCCGGACAAATGCCCCGCCTGGGCAAAGACGGACGGCGTGCGGATGTCGAAATCCTGCACCCAACTGGCCGAGGTCTCGTTCACTTTGGCCCAGTCCACCTGCGGACCTTTGGAAAAGCGGTCGTCGTAATAACTGTCCAGCACCATGTTTTCGGCGACCGTGAAATTCGCGATCAGCCCAGCGGCCTGCCGGTCTTCGGGGATATGGGCGATGCCGATGCGGTGTCGGGCGCGGGCGGACAGATGGGTGATGTCCTGCCCATCGAAAGTGACGGTTCCCTCTGCGACAGGGCGCACCCCTGCCAAAGCCTCGATCAATGCGGATTGCCCGTTGCCCTGCACCCCTGCGATGCCCACAACCTCACCCGCGCGCACAGTCATATTCAGGCCGTTCACGGCCACATCGCCGCTGTCGCGCAGAATCGTCAGGTTGCGGGTCTCCAGCCGCACCGGCCCGGGATTGAATGCGGCCTTTTCCACCTCAAAGCTGACGGGGCGCCCAACCATCATCTCGGCCAGTTGCGGACGGTTCAGATCGCGGGGGAGGCCTTCGCCCACGATGCGCCCGCGCCGGATCACGCTGATCCGGTCGGCGATATCAAGGATTTCGTTCAGCTTGTGCGTGATGAACACCAGCGCCTTGCCCGCGTCGCGCAGCGATTTCACGATCTCGAAAAACTCATCCACCTCTTGCGGGGTCAGAACGGCGGTAGGTTCGTCCAAAATCAGCACATCGGCTTCGCGAAACAGAACCTTGATGATCTCTACCCGCTGTTGGACCCCTACGGGCAGGGTTTCGATCAGGGCGTCAGGGTCAACCTGCAACCCGTATTGGTCATTGATCGCGCGGACCTGCGCACGGGCGGCCTTGAGGTCAAGATGATCCAGCTTTCCGACAGGCTCCACCCCCAGCACCACGTTTTCGGCGACCGTGAACACCGGGATCAGCATGAAATGCTGGTGCACCATACCGATCCCTGCGCGGATCGCGTCACCTGGGCCGTCAAACGTGACGGGTTTGCCGTCGATCAGGATTTCACCTGCCGTGGGGCTGTAAAGCCCGCAAAGCACGTTCATCAGGGTGGATTTGCCGGCCCCGTTTTCGCCAAGCAGCCCAAGGACCTCGCCCGCGCGGATGGTCAGGTTCACGTCCTCATTCGCCGTGACCGGGCCAAAGCGTTTGGTAATGCCGCGCAGGGTGATCTCCATCAGCTTGCTCCGGTCCCTTATTCGCCGCCAACGGCGATGGAGCCGTCGATGATCCCGGCGCGAATAGTGGCCAGTTCCGCCTTCAGCGTGTCAGGCACAGCACTGTCGAGGTCATGAAAAGGCGCCAGATCAACGCCGCCATTTTCCAGCGCACCGACGATCAGCCCGCCTTCGAACGTGTCGTTCATGGCCATTTCAATGACCTGACGGACGGTTGAATCCATCCGCTTGGTGATGGAGGTCAGGTAAACGTGGCCCTTTTCGGGGTCGGTCAGATACAGGTCGGCGTCGACACCGATGATCATCAGTTGATCGGTACCCACCTCATCCGCCAGCGCCGCTGATCCAAGGCCCACAGGTCCGGCCACGGGCAGCACGATATCGGCGCCTTCATCATAAAGGTTCTGCGCATAGGCCCGCCCGTCATCCAGCGATTCAAAGTTGTTGGTGAACAGCCCCTCGCGCGTTTCGGTATCCCAGCCCAGCACGGTCACAGCGGTCCCGTGTGCGGCGTTGTAATGATCAACGCCATAAACGAACCCGTCCATAAAGATCGTCACGGGCGGGATGTTGATGCCCCCAAAGGTGCCAAGGATGCCGGTCTTGGACATCCCCGCAGCCAGATATCCGGCCAGAAACGCGGCTTCATCCGTGGCATAGACCTGCCCCAGCACGTTGGACAGCGGCGGATCATAGGCAAAGTCCACGATGGAAAACCGCTGATCGGGATTTGCTTCGGCGGCGGTCTTGGTCGCGTCACCCAGCAGGAAGCCCACGGTGATGATTACATCGCACTGCCCGCCAATCAGCGAATTGATGTTGGCCTCGTAATCCGTCTCGGCCTGGCTTTCCAGAAAGCGGCCTTCGATACCAAAATCGGCAATCGCGTCCTGCACGCCTTTCCAGGCGGTCTGGTTAAAGCTGTTATCGTCGATCCCCCCGGTATCCGTCACCTGACAGGCCGTAAATGCAGAGGCCGCAGTCGTGGTCGCAAGCACGGCGGTCAGCGCGGCCGCAAATCGGGTAAGTGATGAAATGAACATGATGCTTCCTCCTCAAAGGCAAACGTTCGATGAAAGCATGCTAGAGGGCCGTGGGTTTGCCAGATTGAGGAAAATCAATTCCTTGGACGCGTCGGATTATCTATCGTCAGGGGAAAGAGCCGCGATGCAAGCCTGTCCAAGCGACAGTCCGCCATCATTGGCGGGAAGCTGGCGGTGGCGCAGCACGGTCAACCCCTGCGCACGCAGCCTGTCTGTCAGGTGATGCAACAGAAACCGGTTCTGCATAACACCACCAGACAGGACGATGCGCCCGGTCCGGGCTTCTGAGGCTACGCTGGCGACAGTCTCTGCCAGCACATCTGCAAGGCCCACATGAAACCGCCCTGCGATGGTGGCCGGATCAACACCCGCCTCCAGGTCAGCAATCAGCGCGGTCCAAAGCGGAGCCCACGAGATGACGCCCTTGTCTGAAACAGCAACAGAATATCCCCCTTGCGGCGCACGTCCACCGATCAGCGCTTCAAGTTCCATTGCCGCCTGGCCCTCATAATACTGTTGATCAAAGGCAAGCCCAAGCGCTGCCGCAACGGCATCGAACAGACGGCCAGCGGATGACGCCAGCGGCGCGTTCAGCCCTTGCGCGATCATCTGGCCGATCAGGTCGGTCGGTTTATCAGCAAGCATTTGGGACATGGGCGTTCCCGCAATCCGCTGCACCCAATCCGGGCCGAATGCAGCAATCAGATGGGCCACCAGATTGCGCCATGGTTCACGCACGGCCTTTTCCCCACCGGGCAAAGCAATGGGCTGAAAATGGGCCTTGCGGGCGAAATTGTGGTAATCTCCGACCAGCACCTCACCGCCCCAGATCGTGCCGTCGGTCCCAAGCCCCGTGCCATCAAGGATCAGCCCGACCGACTGCGCATCCTCGGGCGCGACCTGGTGTTCGGCAAGGCAGCTGACCATATGCGCATGGTGATGCTGCACCTCGACCAGTCTGGCCCCTGTTTCCTTGGCCAGTCGCGCGCCCCATCTGGTTGACAGGTAGTCGGGATGCAGATCGACGGCGATGACCTCTGGAGCGATGTCGTAGAGGTTCTGAAACAGCGCGATCTTGGTGCGAAAATCGGCATAGGTCTGGGGCGTGGTCAGATCGCCGATATGTGGCGAGGGGATCGCCCGGCCATTGCCCAGCAGGCAGAAAGTTGACTTCAGTTCAGCCCCCATCGCAAGGGTTGGTGGGACATCAGCGAAGGCAGGATGCAGGGCAATCGGCGCGGGCGCCAGCCCACGCCCCCGCCGCAAGATGCTTGGCCCGCCATGGTCCACCCGCATCAGGCTGTCATCCAACCGGTTCACGATATCGCGGTCATGCATCAGCCATGCATTGGCGATCCGTGCCAAAGTGCCGCGCGCCTCATCGTTCTGGGTGGTTTGCGGCAGATGGGACCGATTGCCCGAGGTCATGACCAGCGGCCCATCAACCTGCGCCATCAATAAATGATGCAGCGGGGCGTGTGGCAGCATCACACCAATCCGGTCAAGACCGGGCGCGACGCCGGGCAGGGGCCTATGTGTGCGCAGCAAGACGATAGGGGCACCAGGCGTCATCAGCAGTTCAGCCTCCGCGTCTGACAGATCACAAAACGTCCTGATCTGGGCCAAGTCCTGTGCCATGATTGCAAAGGGCTTTGCCTGCCGGTTCTTGCGCGCGCGAAGGCGCTGCACTGCATCCGGGTCTGTTGCATCACATGCCAGATGAAACCCACCAATCCCCTTGATCGCGACGATCTGGCCGCGCATGAGCCGCTGCGCCGTCTCTGCCACCGGATCGGCACTGGCGACGGGCCCCTGCGCGTCCTCCAGCCAGACTTTCGGCCCACAAACCGCGCAGGCATTGGGTTGCGCGTGAAAGCGGCGGTCGCCCGGATCGTCATATTCGCGCTGGCAATCGGCACACATCGTGAATGTGCGCATGGATGTCTGCGCCCGGTCGTAGGGGATACCCGTCACGATCGACAGGCGCGGGCCGCAATGGGTGCAATTTGTAAAAAGATAGCCAAAGCGGCGATTGTCAGGATCGCGCATATCGGCAAGACAAGCCGTGCAAGTTGCGGCATCGGGGGTGATTTCGGTGCTGATATGGCCGCTGACGCTGTGCGCGATCTGAAAACCATCTGCGGGCGGCGGCGCGTCAAGCCGCGTTGCCGTCACCCCCTCAATTCTGGCCAAAGTGGGCGGGCTTTGCGCGATGCTGCGCTGGAAATCATCGAGCATCGTCTGGCTGCCCCACGCCGCGATCTTCACCCCCGACCCATCGTTCAGCACATGGCCTTTCAGCCCGGCATCATGCGCCAGACGCCAGATAAAAGGACGGAAACCCACGCCCTGCACACGCCCCGTCACAGTGATCTGTCGCCCGATCATCGCTAGCAGATACGCGGCAGTTGTTCACCGGCCAGCCAGTCAACGATGCGGGTGCCGCCAAAGGCTGTTTTCATCTGCACAAGATGTGCCGGATCAGCGATGGTTTCACCGATGATCGCAGCGTTCCGGCCCAACGGATGCTCCAGCATCGTATCAAGCAGGGTTTGTGCGTCTTCGCGCGGACAAATGGCGATCAGCTTGCCTTCGTTCGCGGTATTCAGCGGATCAAGCCCCAGCAATTCGCAGGCGGCGGCTACATCGGGGGCAACCGGGATCTGCGCCTCGTCCAACGTGATGCCTACCCCGGCGGTGGTCGCAATTTCATTCAGCGTCGCAGCCAGCCCGCCACGCGTGGGGTCGCGCAGCGTGGTGATGTCGGGAACAGCCGCGAGCATGTCGGAGACCAGCCCATGCAGGGGGGCGCTGTCAGAAACGATCTCGGTCTCAAAGCTCAGGTTTTCGCGTTTCGACAGCACCGCGACGCCGTGATCGCCCATCGTGCCAGAGACCAGCACGCTATGACCGGGCCGCACATTATGTGCAGAAAGGTCCACGCCGTCAGCAACCACGCCAATGCCCGTCGTTGTAATGAAAACGCCATCGCCTTTGCCGCGTTCGACTACCTTGGTATCGCCGCTGATCACCTGCACATCAGCATCCCGCGCGGCATTGGCCATGGACCAGACGACGCGTTCCAGATCGGCAAGCGGGAAACCCTCTTCAAGGATGAACGCCGCTGTCAGATATAGCGGTTTCGCCCCCATCATCGCCAGATCGTTGATCGTGCCATGCACCGAAAGCGATCCAATATCGCCACCGGGAAAGAACAACGGGGCAATAACATGCCCATCGGTGGACATGACCAGCCGCTGCCCCGGCACGGTAACACGTCCCCCATCGTCACCTCGGTCCAGGATCGGGTTGCCCAGATGCTTGTGAAACACATCGCGGATCAGGTCGGCCATCGCCCGCCCGCCGCCGCCATGGGTCATATCGACGGTGCTCATGCAGCGGTCTCCGGTTGGCGCTGGCGGCCGTAACTCCAATAGGCGGCACAGGCCCCTTCGGACGACACCATACACGCACCCATCGGATTGTCCGGCGTGCAGACGGTGCCAAACAGCTTGCAATCCGTAGGTTTCTTTACCCCGCGCAGCACGGCAGGACATTCGCAGGATTTCACCTCGCGTGATTGTTTTTGTGATACTGTGAAACGTTTTTCGGCATCGAAAGCGGCGAAATCATCAGAAATTTGTAAGGCGCTGTGCGGCACGGCGCCCAAGCCACGCCATTCAAAGCTATCGCGCAGCTCCAGTACTTCAGCCACCAAAGCCTGCGCCTTGCGGTTGCCTTCGCGGGTGACAACGCGGGTGTATTGGTTTTCAACCTCGGCACGACCTGCGTTAGCCTGCCGTATGAGCATCAGGACCGATTGCATGACATCCAGCGGTTCAAACCCGGCGATCACTACTGGTTTTTGATATTTCTGCGCCGCCGCCTCGTAGGGTTGTGATCCAATCACCGCACTCACATGAGACGGCCCCAGAAACCCGTCGATCCGCGCAGGCCCGCCCGGGGCAAAATCCGGGGAATCGAGGATATGCGCAATCGCCGCCGGTGTCAGGACATGGTTGCAGAACACCGTAAAATTGGTCAGCCCCTCCGCCTTCGCCATCCTGATCGCCACCGCCGTCGGCGGTGTCGTCGTCTCAAACCCGATGGCGAAAAACACCACCTGACGGTCCGGGTTTTCCCGCGCCACCTTCAGGGCATCCAGCGTGGAATAAACCATCCGGATATCGGCTCCATCCGCCTTTGCCCGGATCAGCGACCGCTGCCCGGTGCCGGGCACGCGCATCATGTCGCCATAGGTACATAAGATCACGTCGTGTTTCTCGGCCAGTTCCACCGCATCGTCCAACCGGCGCACCGGCAGCACGCAAACCGGGCAACCGGGGCCATGCACAAAATGCACATTCCCTGGCATCAGGTCCTGCACCCCATAACGAAATATCGCATGGGTATGCCCGCCGCAAAACTCCATGAAGTGATAATCGCGCGCCGCATCCGCCTCCTGCGCGATGCCCTTTGCCAGCTTTTCCGCCAGCGCCCGATCCCTGAACTCACTGATATAGCGCATCAGGTCTCCCCCCTGATGTCCGCCAGTTCTTCCTCCAGAACACCTGCTTCGGCCATCAACGCGAGCGTATGCGCCGCTTCCTCCTCGCTCAGCAGATGCAGGGCGTAACCCACATGCACCAGCACGTAATCGCCCTCTGCCACCTGATCCAGCAAGGCGGTCGAGATGCGCTTCTTCACATTCTCAACCGCGACGACGGCCATGTCATCCGGCTCGATGCGCAAAACGCGGGCGGGGATGGCAAGGCACATTATTCCGCCGCCGTGGCAGGGCGCATAGCCGCCTGCGCCGCGCGGATCCAGTCCAGCCAATCCTGCATCCCCTCCCCCGTCCGCGCCGAAATCCGGATGATATCCAGCTTTGGATTGATCCGGCGCGCATTGGCGACAATCCGGTCCATATCCACATCCAGATGCGGCAAAAGATCGGCCTTGTTGATCAGCGCCAGATCAGCAGCCGCAAACATATCGGGATATTTCAACGGTTTATCCTCACCCTCGGTTACGGACAGCACAACCACCTTATGCGCCTCGCCCAGATCGAAACCTGCGGGGCAAACCAGATTGCCGACATTCTCAATAAACAGGATCGAGCCGGGCAGCGGGGCCAGATCATCCACCGCATGCCCCACCATATGCGCATCCAGATGGCAGCCCTTGCCGGTATTGATCTGCACCGCAGGCGCGCCCGTCGCACGGATACGGTCGGCGTCATGCGATGTCTGCTGATCACCTTCGATCACTGAACAGGCCACATCACTCAGCATCTCAATCGTCTTCACAAGCAGGGATGTCTTGCCAGACCCCGGACTGGACACAAGGTTCAACGCCAGAATACCACCGTCACGAAGCCGCTGGCGATTGGCAGTCGCATAACCATCATTCTTGGCCATGATATCGCGTTCCAGCACGATCTCGCGCGCATCACCATGATGGTGCCTGCCGTCGATCTGCACCTGCCCGTCACCACATCCGCATGTCCCGCACATCACACGACCTCCAATTTGCTGATCTTCAATGCATCGCCCTGGGTCACCTGCATCTCCACCGCGCCGCAAGCGGGGCACGGATCATAACGATGTGCAACCACAGCCACCTGCCCACACGCCAGACACCGCCCCTTCGCCGCTGGCGTTGCAATCTCCAGCGCGGCACCTTCCGCCACCGACCCGCGCATCACCACATCAAATCCAAAGCGCAGCGCGTCCGGTTCAACACAGGACAACGCCCCCACCTCCAGCCAGACCCGATTGACCCGAACAAACCCGCTCTCAGCGGCCTGTTCCTGAATGATATCGCGAATATTCTCGCACAGGGACATTTCATGCATGGGCAAATCCCCCGTCAGACCGCACCAGCCAATCGTCAAAAAACGCCAGCGCCAAACGCAGGTTTTCCTCAGCCCTCGCGCTCAAACCTTCCTTCACCTCACCAAACTCATACCCCGTGATCCCCAGCACAAACGCTTCAGGCGCAGCCCCGAACAACGTTCCCGACAAGGCCAGGACAGCCGCCGGGCTCAGGCTGTGACTGGTCACATCATGCATGACTGACGGCCCAACCGGCGCGAATTCAAACGGCGCATCCGACCGGATCAGCGCATCGACAAACACAACCCGCTCCGCCTCGGCAATCCACAGCGCATGATCCACGGTCAGTTGATAATCGGTCGACACCACCACCCCCGGCACATCGCCCATACGCGCGGCAAAGGCCGGGCCCAGCCCGTCATCCCCCCGCCCCGGGTTGCCATATCCGATCAGGCGGATCATGTCGCCCGCGCCCGTTTATCCAGGGTCTGACCCGCAGCATCCAGCAACTCCACCTCCAGCGGCATCTGCCCCAGCGCATGGGTGGCGCAGGACAGGCACGGGTCATAGGCGCGGATCGCCACCTCCACATGGTTCAGCATCCCCTCGGTAATCTCCGGCTGCCCCGAGATATGCTTGACCGCCACATCCTTGACCGCGCGGTTCATGCCCTCATTGTTATGGGTCGTCGACACAATCAGGTTGCAATAGGTGACCTGATCATTCTCATCGACCTTGTAATGGTGGATCAGGTTACCGCGGGGCGCCTCGATCACCCCGATGCCTTCCTCGCGCCGGTCGCCAGTGGCTTTCAGGTCCGTGCCCTGCAGATCAGGGTCATGCAGCAATTCGGTAATCTTCTCGACACAATGCAGCACCTCGATCATGCGCGCCCAGTGGTTGGCAAGAACCGCGTGAACCTTCACCGTACCATGCGCCGCCATCAGCTCCTCGCGGGCGGCGTTCGCCAGCGGTGTATCAATCAGGCTGACGGTATTCATACGGGCCAGCGGGCCAACGCGGTACCAACCCGTGTCTGGCCCGATCTCCTTGATGAACGGGAATTTCATGTAGGACCACGACCGCACATCCTCGACCAGCACCTCGTGATACCTGTCATAAGGCAACTGATCAAAAATCGTGCCGCCCTCGGCATCAATCATCCGCAGATTGCCGTGGTATAGGTCCAGCGCGCCGTCGCCTTCCCGGACCAGCGACATGTATTTCGACGGGAAAGACGCAAAACCACCCACCAATTCGGCATGTTCCAGCGTATAATCCCGCGCAAGCGCCAGGGCATCCAGCGACCAGTCCTGCATCTCGGCCACGGTTTTCAGAAATCCATCGCGCGTCTCAATTGGCAGGTTGCGATTGATCCCGCCGGGGATCGCGGCAGTCCCGTGGATCTTCTTGCCCGCCGTTGCCTCGATAATATCCTGCCCGAACTTGCGCATCATGATCGCGCGACGGCCCAGTTCCGGCTTTTCGCGCAGCACCTCAAAGATATTGCGGCGTTCTGCAGGGGCATCGAAACCAAACAGCAGATCAGGTGCTGCCAAATGAAAGAAATGCAGCACATGGCTTTGCATCACCTGCCCGTAGTGCATCAGGCGGCGCATCTTTTCCGCCGTGGGCGGCAGTTGATCAACGCCACAGATCACATCCATCGCCTTGGCGGCGGCCAGATGGTGGCTGACCGGGCAGATGCCACACAAGCGCTGCACGATCACCGGCACCTCCCACAGCAAACGACCATGAATGAAACGCTCAAATCCGCGAAACTCCACGATATGCAACCGGGCTTCATCCACCATCCCATCCTTGTCGAGGTGGATCGTCACCTTGCCATGCCCTTCGACGCGGGTCACAGGCGAGATTTCGATCAGTCGTGGTTCAGCCATCCATTGGCCCCCTAGTCAAAGCGGATATGTGCGCGTTCGAACCCCTGAAACCGGCCACTCAGCAACCCAGCCAGTGCCTCGAAAATCACGTCACCCGTCGGTGCGCAGCCGGGGATCTGGTAGTCGATCTCGACCACTTCGGAACACGGGTAAACCTTGTCCAGCAGCAGCGGCAGGGCTGGATCGTTCGGGATGATCTGGGTCTTGTTCTGCGTGAACGGACCCCTGATATACGCCTCTTCCAGACATTCGCGCAGGGGTTCATCCGAATGCATGATCGCATTGCGCATCGCGGGCAGCCCACCCATGATCGCACATTGCCCGATGCCCACAAGGATATCACAATTGCGCCGGAAATCCTGCAGCACATGCACGTTTTCCTCGTTGCAGCAGCCGCCCTCGATAATCCCGATATCGCAGCGGCGGGTGAACCGTTTGATGTCCGTCAGCGGCGAACGGTCAAACTCCACCAGCTTCATCAACTCGATCAGCCGCTCGTCGATGTCCAGCAATGCCATATGGCAACCGAAACAGCCCGCAAGTGATGCGGTGGCAATACGGGCTTTGGGCAGATCATTCATCGCGCTTCTTCTCGATGTCATAGCCGATCAGGTGGTCGTCATAATCCCGTTCACCGATGGGCCGGGCAAAGCCCTCGCGCTTGCGAATGATGCAACCCACCGGGCACACCTCAGCCGATATGGCAAAGTCCGTCACCTCGGCATCCGTATGCCGCAAATTCGGACCATTCGCTGCGATATGGCGGTGAATGCCGCGCCCGACATAGCCAAATACGCCTTTGCCATCGACATCCTGCGACGCCCGCACACAACGCCCGCAGGAAATACAGCGGTTATTGTCCAGCGCGATATCAGGGTGGCTGGCATCAACCGGGCGGCAGGGCTCCAGATAGGGGAACTTGGTCGGCTCCGTCATCCCCAGCCGGTACGCCATCGCCTGCAACTCACAATTCCCGCTGGCCTCGCAAATGGGGCACAGATGGTTGCCCTCGTTGAACAGCATCCCCACCAGATCGCGACGCAGCTTGTTGATGTGGGGCGTCTCGTTCTCGACCACCAGATCAGGCGCGGCGGGCTGAGTGCAGGCGGCCACACTGCGCCCGCCCGCCTTGACCGTGCAGACCCGGCAACCGCCCTGATGGCGCAGCCCCTCATGATCGCAGAGACGCGGGATATAGATCCCCGCCTCATCCGCCGCCTCCATGATCGTCTGACCGTTCTTGGCGGTGACCTCGACGCCGTCGATCTGAAAGCTGAACCCGCTCATTTGGTGAAATCCTTGTCATAGATCGAAGAGCGGCGTTTCGCGAGAACACGCGCGTCGCTGATGGCGGACTGAATGTCAAAGGTCGCGCGGATACGGTCCTTGGGCGGCTTGACCATCGCCGAATAGACCAGCGGAAAGTTTTCCAAGGTCGACAGGATCGGATTGGGCGACGTCATGCCCAGACCACAGCGGCTGGTCTCGATAATCGTCGCGGACAGGTCCTTAAGGTAGGCAATGTCGGCAGGGTTGGCGAGGCCCTGACGAAACTTCGCCACCGCCTTTTGCAGAAACACATTGCCCACCCGGCACGGCGTGCAATAACCGCAGCTTTCATGCACGAAGAACGACATGTAATATTCGACGATCTCCAGAATGTTCCGCTCGGCAGAGAAAACAACAATCGCTCCGCCGGTCGCCAGATCGTCAAAGGTCAGCTTGCGATCAAACGTATCACGGGCAATCATCGTCCCGCTCGGGCCGCCGACCAGCACGGCGGCAGCATCCTCACCCCCCGCCATCTCCAGCAGCGCGCGCACCGACAGGCCATAGGACAGTTCGTAAATCCCGGGATTGATGCAGTCGCCGGAGACACTGAAAAGCTTGGTGCCGTGGCTGCCCTCCGTCCCCATGTCGAAAAACCACTGCGCCCCGCAATCCAGAATGCGCGCCGCATGGCAAAAGGTCTCGACATTGTTCACGACGGTCGGAAACCCCAGATAGCCGCAAGTCACGGGAAACGGCGGCCGCGTCTTGGGCTCACCCGGCAACCCCTCGCAGGAACTGATCAGCGCACCCTCTTCACCACAGATATAAGCGCCTGCGCCCATCTGCAGACGGATGTCAAAATCAAACCCTTCAACACCCATAATGGTCTTACCCAAAAGACCTTTCGCACGCCGTTCCGCCAGAACCTCCTCGATCAGCGGGCGCAAATACACATACTCGCCACGCAGATACAGAATACCTTCACGCGCCCCAACCGCCCGCGCTGCAATCGTCATCCCTTCGATCAGCAGATGCGGACGCTCTGTCAGCAGCACACGGTCCTTGAACGTCCCCGGCTCACCCTCATCAGCGTTGCAAATGATGAACTTGCGGTCGGCTTCAGCCTGCGCCGCAAACCGCCATTTCATACCCGTCGTGAAGCCGGCACCGCCACAGCCGCGCAACCCGCTTGCTTCGATCTCCTCGATGATGCGGGCCGGGGTCTGTTCCAGCGCCTTTTGCAACCCGGCATCGGCCGGGACAGGCCCCAGCAATACCGCCCCTGCATGTCTGATGTTGTTGTCAACCATCCGCGTCGCCCGGGCATGCGGGGACAGGTCATCAAACCGGTCCGAGATCAGATCCTCCGGACGCTTGCCATCTTTCAAGGCAGCCGTAATCTCGCGCACCTTTTCCGGTGTCAGGTTCGTGACGACCAAATCATTGATCATCGCCGCCGGGGCCTGATCGCACATGCCGATGCATGGGGTATATTCAAGCGAGAACACCCCATCGGCGGAGGTCTGGCCGACGGTGATCCCCAGTGCCGCCTCAAAGGCTTCGGTCACCTCTACCAGCCCCGCGAACCGGTCCACGATATCATCGCACAACCGGATCGTGACGCGGCCTTTGGGTTCCAAAGACAGAAAGGCATAGAAGCTGGCAACACCTTCCACCGCGACCTCTGTCAGCCCGGTTTTTTCGGCCACAGTCTGCATCGTCGCCCGCGAAATGCAGCGAAACCTGTCCTGCACATCACGCAGGATATCCAGCATCCGGTGCGGATCATTGTCATGGCGCGCACAGATCAGCGCGATCTGGCCCTGATCTGTGTCTTGCGTTGTTCCTGTTGTCATGTCGTTGTCGCATCCCTGCGTCTACGGCGTGTTCTGCTAACGCTAACACGCGACGAAGGAATGCTGTTTGATTTGTATCAATGTGAAATCCACCTTCCCCGATAGCACTGCCGCGACCCATGGCGGAGTTTTCAGGTGCAGGACGTCTTTATCTGGCTCAATGACCAATTGCTGCGCATGCAGTGGTTGTCAGACCTTGTCACTTTGTTGGTACGGGATGGCATGGGGCTGGACCCGGTCAGCCGGGTCGGCGGCAGCGTGCATTTCTTTATCTATGATGTGATCAAGATTTTCATTCTGCTCTCGGTCCTGATTTTCAGCATTTCTTATGTGCAAAGCTATTTCCCACCCGAGCGCACCCGCCGTATTCTGGGCCAGCGGCAGGGGCTGTGGGCGAACACATTGGCGGCCCTGCTGGGCACCATCACCCCGTTCTGTTCCTGCTCATCAATCCCGCTGTTCATCGGGTTCACCAGTGCGGGGTTGCCGCTGGCGGTTACGTTTTCATTTCTGATTTCGTCGCCGCTGGTCGATCTGGCCTCGGTCATCCTGCTGGCGAGCATCTTTAACTGGTCCATTGCCTTGGCCTATGTCGTCATCGGGCTGGTTCTGGCTGTGTTGGGCGGGACGCTGATCGGGCGCCTACAACTGGAAGGGCAAGTGGCCGCCTTTGTCTACCAAAGCCCGGTCAGCGACCATGACAATGACGGCACGATCAGCAGACGCGAGCGGCTGAGCTATGCCGGCGACCAGGTCCGGGAAATCGCCGCGCGGGTCTGGCTTTATGTCCTGATTGGTGTCGGGATTGGTGCGGCCATTCACAACTGGATACCGGAAGACTTCATCTCGGCCCTGTTGGGGCAGGACAAGTGGTGGTCCGTTCTTGTGGCGACCGTCGCAGGCGTGCCGATGTACGCGGACATCTTTGGCACTTTGCCCATCGCCGAAGCCCTCGTTGAAAAGGGTGTCGGGCTTGGCACCGCACTCACCTTCATGATGGCCGTGACCGCATTGTCATTGCCATCGATGATCATGCTGAAACGGGTCGTGAAACTACCGCTTTTGGCGGTGTTCATCGGCATCGTGACGACGGGCATCATCCTGATCGGCTATATCTTCAACGCCACTTCACATCTGTTTATCTAAGAAAAGGAGACAGGAATGATCATCAAAATCCTTGGGTCTGGCTGCAAGAAATGCGGGGCCCTGGCCGAAAACGCAAAGGTTGCCGCCCAAACAGAAGGGATCAACGCCGAGATCGAGAAGGTGACCGATGTTGTCGCCATCGCCAGCTACGGGATCATGTCGACCCCCGGTTTGGTCATCGACGAAAAGGTGGTGTCCACCGGCCGCGTCCTGACTGCATCCGAAATCAGCCCGTTATTGAAAGAGGCCAGCGCATGACCGAGCACAAACACTGCTATGGCACGATGTTC
Organism: uncultured Paracoccaceae bacterium; assembly: GCA_947503965.1. Classification (GTDB taxonomy): domain Bacteria; phylum Pseudomonadota; class Alphaproteobacteria; order Rhodobacterales; family Rhodobacteraceae; genus Yoonia. Next base: position 35,232 of record CANNFU010000008.1, on the reverse strand, counting down.
CACGACAGCCTGCATTTTTCGGTGAACGACAAGATGCAGGGCAAGGTTTTTTCGTTTGAACTGGATAGCGCGGGGTTGGTGCGGACCGGGCGCAGTGTTCAGACAGATATGGCAGAGTGGGACGATTGTCTCGCCTGTCCGGAGTTTGAAGACTGCTACAAGCTTTGCATGGCGAAACTGGCGCTTGAGGGGGCGATTGCGCGCAGCTAGGCGCGCAGGCCGCAATTAAGCAGCCTGCGCGTTTGCATTGCCCTTGAGATCGGCCACCGCTGCATGCGTGCTCAGGTAGACGTGGCCTTCACCCAGCCTGTCTTCGAAGTTCACACGTTGCAGATTGTCCATCACGGGGCCCTTCACTTCGGCCATGTGCAAGGTCACGCCGGCATCGCGCAACCGCACGATCAAGGTTTCCAGTGTTTCCAACGCGCTGGCATCGATAAAGTTGACCGCACTCATGATCAGCACCAGATGCTTGATCCGTGGCTGGTCGGCGACACGGGCCAGAAGCGCGTCTTCCAGATAGGCGGTGTTGGCGAAATAGAGGCTCTCATCCACCCGCACCATCAGGATGTCTTCGTCCGTATGCACCTTGTGGCGCAGCACGTTGCGGAAATGCTCTGTCTTGCCCACGCGTCCGACGACTGCGATATGCGGGCGGCTGGTGCGATAGAGATAAAGCGCGATCGAGAGACCCGCCCCGATAACGATGCCCAGCTCGATCCCGATGGTCAGCACGGCAACAAAGGTCACAATCAGCGACAGGGCATCGGTTTTGTTATAGGCCCATGTGTCGCGCACGATCTTGATGTCGATCAGGTTGGCCACCGCCATGACGATGATCGCCGCCAGCGTTGCCTTGGGCAGGAAGTACAGAAGAGGTGTCAGCAACAGCACCGTGATCCCCACCAGCATAGCCGTGATGATCGAGGCGAGCGGTGTGACCGCCCCTGCGGTGAAGTTGACCAGGGACCGGCTGAACCCACCCGTCACCGGATACCCGCCGGTAAAGGACGCGCCGATATTGGCGGCACCCAGCGCCACAAGTTCCTGATTGGCGTCAATTTTCTGCCGCCGTTTACTGGCCAACGATTTCGCGACCGACACGCTTTCCAGGAACCCCACAAGTGAGATCAGCAAAGCAGCGGGCAGCAATTGCTGCATCAGGGCCAGATCGAAGGCGGGCATCGTCAGGGGCGGCAGGCCTGCGGGGATATCAGCCACGATACTGACGCCTGCCGATTGGTTCAGGCCAAAGAGCCAGACAGCCAATGTGGTGACCAGAACCGCCACCAGCGGCCCGGATTTTGACACAGCGTCTGTGACAGGTGCGCTGACGCCCGCCGCCTTCATCCAGCCGCCCAGATGGCCTTTCCAGACCAGCAGGATCGCCAGCGACACGGCGGCAATGGCAAAGGTCGCGGGGTTGATCTGGCTGATATGGGTGATCGCATGGGTGATGGTTTCGGTAATCAGGTGACTGCGCGGGATATCAAAGCCCAACAGATGCTTGAGCTGCGAAAACCCGATGACCAGTGCTGCGGCACTGGAAAACCCCGAAATCACAGGATGGCTGAGGAAGTTGACCAGAAAACCCAGTCGCGCCAGCCCCATCCCCAGCAGGATTGCCCCGCTGAGAAACGCCAGCAAGACCGCGCCAGCCAAATAGCCAACCGATCCGGCCTCGGCGAGTGTGCCAAGGGTGGTTGCCACCATCAGCGACACAATCGCCACCGGGCCAACAGCCAACGCCCGGCTGCTTCCCAGAAGCCCGTAAAAGACCAGTGGCACGATACTGGCGTATAACCCCACTTCAGGTGGCAGACCGGCCAGCAGGGCATAGGCCATGCCCTGCGGGACCAGCATGATCGCCACGATCAGACCGGCCATGCCATCGCTGGCCAGCATTTGGCGGTTATAGCCCGGCATCCACTCCAAGATAGGCAAATACCGTTTCAGCATCCCGGTCTGCATCGGACCTCTCCTTTAGGCGTTTGTGGCTTTGGGCAAGCCTTGTTGGCTTGCGATAACGCGGTTCCACGGCATGTGCTTGAGGATTGATGCCATTGCACAGTTCCCGGTAATCCCTGCCTGGGTCAGACCCGCACCAACAAAGGCGCTAAGCGCGGCGAACCACGGATTGACCAGCACCGCCAGCACGATGCCAAGCAACACAAGGCTGCCTGCGGTGATCTGGACTTGCCGCATGATACTGATCGGCGCTTTGGCGTTTTCATTTACTGGCAGGCCAGCGGCGCGCCACGCTTGAATGCCACCGTCCAGTTGATAGGCTTCACGAAAGCCGGTTTTCAGGATCTGGGCGGCAGAGGCTTCGGTCCGGCCACCGCTGTGGCAATGAAAAACAGCGATCTTGTCGTGTTCCTTCGGGAAGTCCTCGGGATTAAAGCCGGACAGCGGCACCAGATGCGCCTCAGGTACGTGTTCCTTGATGTATTCATCAGGTTCCCGCACGTCGATCAGCACGGCTTTGCCCGCATGCATCCACTTCTGGGCGGTTGTGGGGTCGATTTTTCTCAGTGTCATTGGTTAGCCTCCTTAGGTTCTGTGCCATCGGCGCAGTAGGTGTCATACAAAAACGCCAGCATCTTCCCGATGTCCTCGCGGACGATGCGGTAGTACATGGTTTGCCCCTCGCGCCGGGCTTTCACGATCCGTTCGCGCCGTAGAACGGCAAGTTGCTGCGATACGGCGGTGTCGCGGGAACCGATGGCCTCTGCCAATTCCCCCACCGACTTTTCGCCTTCATTCAGCAAACACAAGATCATCAACCGGCTGCGATTGGACAGCAGCGTCATGATTTCGCAGATATCGTCTGCTTTCGGTTTCATTTCTTTTATATTCATACTTGCGCAGATAAGAATGTATTCCTATCTCGTCAAGGGTAAGACGGTACTTTCCTCCACTTACCCGTGAAACGGGACCTGACATTGAGAATGATCAATCAGGGACGGGACAGCGCCGATAGAAATGAAACTAAAAGGAGTGTCGTCATGACCCCCGAAGTAAAAGCATTCTTTGATGAACCAACCAATACGGTGTCTTATGTGGTGAAGGACCCTGACAGCCAAAGCTGTGCGGTTCTTGATTCCGTATTGGACTTTGACCCGAAATCCGGGCGCACCAGTACGGCATCTGCAGATGAGATTGTCTCTTATGTGAAAGAGAACGATCTGACTGTGGAGTGGATTTTGGAAACCCACGCCCATGCCGACCACCTGAGTGCTGCCCCGTATCTGAAGGAAAAACTGGGCGGAACCACCGGGGTTGGCGCGCATATCAAGGACGTTCAGGACGTTTTTGCGAAGGTCTTCAACGTCGAAAAGGGCTTTCAGACCGATGGTAGCCAGTTCGAACATCTGTTCGAGGATGGTGAGGAATTCACCGTTGGCGGCATGACGATCAAGGCCATGCACACGCCTGGACACACCCCCGCCTGCATGACCTATGTTGCCGGTGACGCAGCCTTTGTCGGTGATACGCTTTTCATGCCGGATTATGGCACAGCGCGCGCCGATTTCCCCGGCGGGGATGCGCGCGTAATGTACCGTTCGATCCAGAAAATCCTCGCCCTGCCGGATGAGACGACACTTTACATGTGCCACGACTACAAGGCGCCGGGCCGCGATGAATACAAGTGGGAAACCACTGTCGGCGAAGAGCGGACCAAGAATGTCCATATCGGCGCGGGCCAGACCGAGGATGAGTTTGTCGCAATGCGCGAAGCGCGTGATGCAACGCTGTCGATGCCGACGCTTATTCTGCCATCCGTGCAGGTGAACATCCGCGCCGGAGAGATGCCACCGGCGGAAGACAACGGCGTGTCCTACCTGAAAGTGCCGATCAACCAGCTTTGATTGTGTAAGGCGCGGGGCGGTGACAGACCGCCCTGCCACATATTCGACAGGAGCAAAGCCATGGATATGGCAATGGAAACGCCGCAAAGCGCACCGGACCCGTCACATCAGACCGAGGCTTTGGTGCTCAATTGCATGGACTATCGTCTGATCACACCGGTTGCGGATTACCTTGCGGCGCGTGGCTTGCGGGGCAAATACGACCAGATCGTGCTGGCCGGTGGTGCCATTGGCGTGATGGCCGATGAAACCAGTGCCTGGGCTGAAACCTTCTGGCAGCACGTCAAACTGGCCCGCGACCTGCACGGTATCCGCAAGATCATCGTCATCGACCATCGTGACTGTGGGGCCTGCAAAGCCTTTGTCGGGCAGGAGTGCGCAGATGAGCGGGAAGGCGAAACGGTCATCCATCAGGTGTGGATGGAGGCACTCGCAGACGAAATCAAAACCCGCGAACCCGATCTGGAGGTCGAACTGCTGCTGATGGATCTTGATGGGTCTGTTGAGGATCTGGCGACTTAGAGACGCATCGTTACCGCAGCCCGATGCCAAGCGGCCAAAGCGCCGGGATCATCACCAGAAGAATACTCAGCGACAAAGCCGTCACCGGAATGCCGGCGCGCAGAAAATCACGCAACCGATATTGTCCCGGCCCGTAGACCAGCAGCAAGGCAGGCTCGAACGGGGCGATGAACGACAGAGAGGCCGAAAGCGTAACCATAACGGCAAAGGGGCGCGGATCGGCCCCCATCTGATGGGCGACCTCAATCGCGACAGGCAGCAGGGTCAGCGCCGCGGCGGCATTGGACATGGGCTGTGTCAACAGGATCGTCAGCAGGCCCAGACCCAAAAGGACCACCAGCGGCCCGAACCCGCCAAGGGCTGCCAACATGCTGCTGGCCAGCCACGATGCCGTCCCTGACGCCTGCATCGCCACGCCAAAACTGGACATGCCCCCGATCAGGATCAGGATGCGCCAGCTGATCATGCCAAACATATCCTGCAACGAAAAACGACCCGTCGCGACCAGCCCCAGCACTGCGAGCAACAAGGCAACCGAGAATGGCAAAAGGCCGGTCGTTCCCGCAAACACCGCAAAAAGCAACGCCAGAACGGTGTAAATGCCCTCTCGTTGAGTTGGTGGCCTTGGCTGGGGTGGCATCAGCAAGGACAGATCGGGATCGCGGTCCAGCAACGCGACCTGATCACGCGGCCCTTCAAGCAGCAGGATATCCCCCGTCTTCAGCCGCATGCGCCCGATCAGGGCAGCGGCAGTTTGCCCGCTGCGGTGCAATGCGACGATCCGCAGGTCCGGCGGCAAATCGGCGCGGGCCGCATGCAGCGTTTGGCCAAGCCAGCGGGCGCCGGGCATCAGGATCACCTCGGCCAGAATGGGGTTTGATGCACCTGCGGGCCGGGCCGGGCTGTCAAAAGCCAGACCCAGTTGCGGATCGCCCGCGATTTTCATGAGGGCATCGCGCGGGCCGCGCAGGATGATCTGGTCGTCCTGCAACAGTTTGCGGCGGGGATGGGCGGCCACGCGCCCGCCCTCGCGGCTGACGGCCAGCGCGGTAGCGGCATATGCGTCAAATCCCAGCGCGCTGACAGATTTGCCAATGCTACGCGCGCCCTCGGGCACAGTGAAGGTGGCCATGAACTGCTTTTCCGCCAACGCGGCATCATCCGCCCCTTGTGCGCTGCCCGGCAACAGCCAAGGCCCAAGAACGGTCAGCATGGCAATCCCTGCTATGCTGACGGTGATCCCGACAAGGGCAAATTCGAACACCCCGAATGGGGCCAACCCCAGCCGCGACAACACCCCGCTTGCCGCCAGATTGGTCGAGGTTCCGATCAAGGTCGACGATCCGCCCATCATCGAGGCAAAGGCCACAGGCATCAAAAACCGCGCGGGATGCATTTTGATCCGGCGGGCGATTTCCAGAACCACCGGGATCAGCACAGCCGTCGTGCTGGTATTGGTGATCACGCTGGACAACCCCGCAGACACAGCCATCAGCGCGGCCAGCATGCCGCGCGGGCGCGGATTATCCCGGCGCTGCAACCGCGCCGATACACGCGCCAGCAGACCAGATTCCGTCAGCCTGCGCGACAGCACCATCACACAAGCCAACATGATGACGGTTTCACTGGCAAAACCCTGAAACGCAGCCTCCGCGCTCAAGACGCCACTGGCGGCAAGAACGGCGGTCAGCATCAGTGCCACCTGTTCAATCGGCATGACTTCGGTCGCCAGCAAGATCAGCGCGATGACCAGCAGCACCAGGACAAGGGCGATCTGAGGGGTCATTGCGTATTTCGCGGCTGATAAAGATAGTCGCGTGCCAGCGGCACCGCATCAATGCGGCGCGACAGCTGAAACTGAAAGACCGCCTGCCGCCCATGCAGAAAGGTCTGTTCGCAGGCCGTCAGATAGAACCGCCACATCCGCACAAAGCGGTCATCATAAAGGGCACGTATCTTGTCAACATTCATCTCGAACCGATCAATCCAATGGCGCAAGGTATGGGCATAGTGCAGGCGCCACACCTCGACATCCGCTGTCCACAGATGCGATTTTTCGACCGCCCGCATCACCTCTGACATCGTGGGGATATACCCCCCGGGAAAGATGTATTTGGCAATCCATGGATTTGTGGCGTCCGGCGTCGCGGTCCAACCGATTGAATGGATCAGGGCGATCCCATCGGGGGTCAGCAAATCCCGGATCGTTTTGAAGTAGATGTTATAGTTGGGCAGTCCGACATGTTCGAACATGCCCACCGATACGATCCGGTCAAAGGCGCCGCTGACATCGCGGTAATCACAAAGCTGGTGGGTCACGCGGTCGGACAATCCTTCGCGGTCCGCAATGGCCGCAGCGTGGGCGTATTGCTGCTTTGACAGGGTGACGCCCAGAACGTGGGCGTCATAATCGCGCGCCAGCATGCGCGCCATCCCACCCCACCCACAGCCGATATCCAGCACCCGCATCCCCGGCGCGATCCTCAGCTTGCGGGCGATATGGTGTTTCTTGTTCGCTTGGGCCTGTTCCAGCGTATCGTCCGGATCGCGAAAATAGGCGCAGGAATACTGCCGGTCTGCATCCAGAAACAGATCATAAAGATCGTCAGACAGATCATAGTGATGTGCCACGTTGCGCCGGGACCGCCCCGCGACATTGTTCTGCGCAAACCGGCGCAAGGCGATCCGCGCGCCGATCAGCAGCCGCTGCCACACCAGACGCCCGGCATCATCGCGGTTTGCCACGATCAAACCCAATAGAGCCTGCAAATCACCGGTTTCAATCGTCAACGCGCCGTTCATATACGCCTCGCCCAACGCTAATTCAGGGTTGAGCACCAGATGCCTGACGGTGGCATTGTCGTGCAGTTGAACCAACAAACAGGCACCAAGGCCATCGCCATAACGATGACTGCTGCCATCCGGATAACGCACCTCAAGGCTGCCCTTTCGCAGCATGCGGCGCAGCGTCAGGTCAAGTACCCTTTGCCACATCTGTGACGATCCCTGCTTCTGTCGTGTTCAATACGCGGAAACGTACCAACAGAGCCTGAGCAATAACTGAGCGATGTCAATTATGTCACTCTGGCTCGATCAACCCAATGTCAAGAATGGTTTCGCCACGGATCAACGCGCCAACGAAGCTACAAGGATCATCCTGCTGTTGATGATGTGCCCAGACTCTTTGTGAAAAAACGTCAGGGGCTAACATCAAAATAAAAGGGTGGAAGCCTTTGAAAGAAACCGGGGCATCCATGTCAATTGATGCCGCGAGCTGATCCTGCGCCACAGGGTCGAGAGATTTCATCTGCATCAGATAGGCGATGTATTCCAGTCCAACGATGCAGCTATCAAAAGGACACGGGATACCATCACTGGCGGCATGGGCCAGTTCGTGCACCACAACGCTTTGGAAATAGGCCGGCGTCGCGACATGCGAAAAGATGCTGTCAGGTAGGCGCAAATCGTGCAGAACATCTGGCGACAAAACCTCAATCGACTGCGTTTCACAATCATACAGGCCAAAACAGCCACTTCGCAGCTCTTCCACGACCTTAACAGTGGTCTGGCCTGTCAATGCAGGCACCCCGCAACTGGCGAAAAGCATCATGGCTTCCTGCGCGGCGTCACAGGCAAGCCGCGCATGCTCAGCGTTTTGCGCGGTGACGACGACATCCGTCTCCATGCATCTCAGTGTTTCAGGGAATGCTTGCGTGACCCAAAGGGCAAAGCATGCGGTTGCTACGGCTTTTGCTTTCGCTGACATCTTGCCGCTACCCCGCGCTGACCTTTTCTGGCCTTGCCATCCATTCGCGCCCTTTGAGCATCGCGCGCCAATAAACCGGTGGCAGGATCTTTTCCTTCAACAGCCATGCCATCCGTGACGGCTTGGTTCCATCAATCAGGACCTTGGGGAAACTGGGCAAAAGCGCCCCGCCATATCCGAATTCGGCCAGCACGATCTTGCCGCGTTCGACCGTCAGCGGGCAGGACCCATAGCCGTTGTACTGGGCCACAGGCGCGCGGCCACGTATGTCGGCGATCACGTTTTCGGCGACAATCGGGGCCTGAATACGGGCCGCCGCCGCTGTCTTGGCGTTGGGCGCGTTCATGACATCGCCCAGCGACCAGATGTTGTCATAGGTTTTATGGCGCAGGGTGGCCTGATCGACATCGACCCATCCCGCCTCATCCGCCAAGGGCGACACGCGGATGAAGTCGGGGGCAGTCTGCGGGGGGCAGACATGCATCATGTCAAACTCCATCTCGATCCGCTCTACCGGCGTGTCGGGTTTTGCGACGTCGAACCATGCCTTTTTGGCGGGGCCATCAACCGCGACGAGGTTGTGAAAGAAGTTCAGCTGCGCATCGTATTTCTTGATATATTCCATCAGGGCAGGGACATAGTCTTTCACCCCAAACAGCACGCCCCCGGCGTTGTTGAAGTGAATATCGATGTTCTTCAGCGCGCCGGAGCGAAACCATGCATCCCCCGACAGATAAAGCGCCTTCTGTGGCGCCCCGGCGCATTTGATCGGCATGGGCGGCTGGGTAAAGATCGCGCGGCCTTCTTTCATCCCGCGCACCAGCTCCCACGTGTAGGGGGCGAGATCGTAGCGGTAGTTCGAGGTCACACCGTTCTTGCCCAACGTCTCAACCAGACCGTCAACCTTGTTCCAGTCCAGTTTGAGCCCCGGACAAACAATCAGCCGGTCGTATTTTACCACCCGGCAACCATCCAGAATGACGGCATTGTCCTTGGGTTCAAACGCGGCAACCGCGGATTTAAGCCAATGCACCCCCTTGGGGATCAGGCTGCCCATGGTGCGCACTGTGTCCTCGGCGTCGAAAATACCGCCGCCCACCATGGTCCAGCCGGGCTGGTAATAGTGTATGTCGGCTGGATCAATAAGAGCGATCTCAAGCCCCGGTTTACGCGCTTTCAGGCTCGCCGCCAGCGCGATACCCGCCGCCCCGCCGCCCACAATAACGACCTCATACTTTGCATCGCCCGTATCCGTTGGCGTCTTGCCACCATTCACGATGCGGCGGACGACACCCGCCATGTCATAGCCCGCAGCCTTGGTGATACTCAGGATATCAGAGGTGGCCCGCGTTTGCGCCTGTGACAGCGACCAGAGCGTCGCTGATCGCGTCCCGGTCCGGCAATAGGCCAGCACCGGGCCGGGCAGCTCGGTCATCAGATTGGCAAAATCGTCGGCATCCGTATCGCTGACCTTGCCCGACACAATCGGCTGATAGGCCATGTCGATGCCCAGCTTTGCCGCCGCTGCCTCAATTTCCTGGTAGGCTGGCTGGTCGGCCCCTTCACCATCAGGACGGTTGCAGATGATCGACCGGAACCCCTGTTCCTTTATGCCAGGCAAATCGGCGACGACGATCTGCGGTGTCACCGAAATTCCTGAAGTCAGTGTCTTGATATCCATCATATCCTCCAGGGCCTACAACACGTTCAGCGGCACTTTGAGCACCTCATTGCCGTACTCATCGGTCGGTACTTCGCCTGCGCGCATGTTCACTTGCAGGGAAGGGATGATCAGTTTGGGTACATCAAGCGTTGCGTCACGCTCTTCGCGGAACTTGATGAACTCTTCGCGGGATTTGCCGCCGCCCACATGGATGTTGTGTGCCTTTTCTTCGGCTACGGTGGTTTCCCATTTGATGTCGCGCCCGTTCGGACCGTAATCATGGCACATGAAAAGGCGCATCTCGTCCGGCAGGGCGAGAACCTTTTGAATGCTGTCATAAAGCATGCCCGCATCACCGCCCGGTAAATCGGCGCGGGCCGATCCGCCATCAGGCATGAATAGCGTGTCACCGACAAAACAGGCGTCCCCGATCACATGCACCATGCAAGCCGGCGTGTGACCGGGTGTGGCAATGGCAACACCTTGCATGCCACCGATCTGATAGGTGTCGCCGTCCTTGAACAGCGCATCAAATTGCGATCCATCACGCTGGAATTCGGTGCCCGCATTGAAAACCTTGCCAAACGTGTCCTGCACCACGGTGATCTTGTCGCCGACACCGATCTTGCCGCCCAGCTTGTCCTGAATATACGGCGCCGCGCTCAGATGGTCGGCGTGAACATGGGTCTCGATGATCCAGTCCAGTTTCAGATCGCGGCGCCTGACCTCGGCAATCAATGCATCGGCACTGTCATAGGTGATACGGCCTGCGGCATAGTCGAGGTCCAGCACACTATCTATGATCGCGCAGTGGTCGCCATCAGGTTCCGACACGATGTAGCTGATCGTGTTCGTCGCCTCGTCAAAGAAGGCAGAAACATGGGGGGTGACGGTCATGTGGACCGGATAAGTCATCAGTTTAACCTCCATTAATACATTTCATTTTTGGAATATATCTGAATTCAGGATGGCTTGATTGACCAAGATCAATTCTGCGCCGCACAATTCCGGCAGATCAGGGCGTAAGGCACGGCATCCAGACGCGCCTGTGCGATATCGTCACCGCATCTGGCGCAAATGCCATAACTTCCATCCGCTATCCGCTTGAGAGCATCGTTCAGCAGACGCCGTTCCCGGGCATTGGCCCGTCCCAGCCGTTCAAGCACTTCGTCATCCTCCAGATCAATCGCCTGATCCTCAAGATGAGCAGGCAGCGGTTGGTCCAGATCGTCCGCGATCCGCTGCATCTGTGCGGTCAGTTCTGCGATGCGGGCTTCTATTTGTGCTTTGCGTGCGTCGTTGTTCACGGATGGGCCTCCTCCAAAGATAATGATGAGGGAAAGTTTGCACCAAAGCAGGCAACCCGGATTGACCTATGTCAGTTTGCCCGATCCATCCTGCGCCACACTCGCGCCGAACCGATGTAGGAGGACCCGGATATGGCCGAAGCCAAACCCCTTGTTTTGAACTTTGCAAAGCTCCGCCGCGGCGACGTTGAAATCGTCGGCGGCAAGAACGCGTCTTTGGGCGAGATGATTCAGACCCTGGGGCCCAAGGGTATCCTGGTGCCACCGGGGTTTGCGACCACGGCAGACGCCTTTCGGGCCTATCTGAAATTCAATGATCTGGATGCCCGGATCGGGGTGGCCTTGGATGCGCTGGCTGACGGCAAGGCGACGTTGCAAAAAACGGGACAGGCCATTCGCGATCTGATCCTTGGCGGGGAATGGCCCGACGACACGCGGGCCGCTATCATCGCGGAATACCAAGCGTTGTCTAAGGCGGCGGGCGAGACTGATGTCCCCGTCGCTGTCCGGTCAAGTGCCACGGCCGAAGACCTGCCCGATGCCAGCTTTGCAGGTCAGCAAGAGACATTTCTGAACGTGATCGGGGAAGCTGCCGTTCTGGACGCCTGCCGCAAATGCTATGCGTCGCTGTTTACCGACCGGGCGATTTCCTACCGCAAGATTCAGGGGTTTTCACATACGCAAGTGGCGCTGTCAGTCGGCGTGCAGCAGATGGTGCGCGCCGATACGGGTGGGTCCGGGGTGATGTTCTCGATCGATACCGAGTCAGGCTTTCCCGATGCGGTCCTGATCAATGCCGCATGGGGCTTGGGCGAAAACGTAGTACAGGGCGCTGTGGACCCGGATGAATACGAAGTGTTCAAGCCGTTCCTGGATGATGAAAGCAAGACGCCGATCCTTGAAAAAGCCCTGGGCGCGAAAGAGATCAAGATGATCCACGACCGCGATGGAACCCCACGCAATGTGCCGACGTCCAAGGCGGAACGCGCCGCTTTCGTCCTTAGCGATGCGGAAATCCTGACGCTGGCCCGCCAGGCGAAGATCATAGAAGACCACTATGAATGCCCGATGGATATGGAATGGGCGCGTGATGGAAAGACCGGCACAATATATATCGTGCAGGCCCGGCCCGAGACGGTGCAGTCACGCGCCGATGTGGGCGCATTGAAATCCTACACAGTGACGGACCCCGGCAAGGTTCTTGTGGCGGGCCTCAGCGTTGGCAACGCCGCCATTGCGGGGCGCGTCTGCATGATCGAAAAAGCGGCCGATATCGAACAGTTCGTCGATGGGTCAGTGCTTGTCACGTCCACCACTGACCCCGACTGGGTGCCGATCATGAAACGCGCCGCCGCGATTGTCACCGATCATGGCGGGCGCACCTCGCATGCCGCCATCGTCAGCCGCGAATTGGGTCTGCCCGCAGTTGTCGGCTGCGGCAACGCCACGCATCTGCTGCATGACGGGCAGGATGTGACCGTGTCCTGCGCCGGCGGCGAAGAGGGGGTGATCACCGAAGGGATTTCCGACATCACCGTGCAGGAGGAAACGCTTGACGGCCTGCCCGATGTCAAAACCAAGGTGATGCTGAACCTCGCCAACCCGTCAGCCGCCCTGCGCTGGTGGCGTTTGCCGGTCGATGGCGTGGGCCTTGCGCGGATGGAGTTTGTGATCAACAACGCGGTCAAGGTGCATCCCATGGCGCTTTTGAACTTTGACAAGATCAGTAAGGAAAAGACGCGCGACAAGATCGCTGCCCTCACCGAAGGCTACGCCCACAAACCGGACTATTTCGTCGATCATCTGGCGCGCGGGCTGTCGCGGATTGCTGCCTTTTGCTACCCCAAGCCCGTCATTGTGCGGATGAGCGATTTCAAAACCAACGAATACGCGGACCTTCTGGGCGGGCGCGATTTTGAGCCCCACGAAGAAAACCCGATGATCGGGTTTAGAGGGGCCTCGCGTTACTATTCAGACCATTACCGGGATGGTTTCGCGCTAGAATGTCAGGCCATCGCGCGGCTGCGCGGCGAAATGGGGTTCGACAATGTCATCATGATGATCCCCTTCTGCCGAACCCCCGAAGAGGCCGACAATGTGCTGGCGGTGATGAAGGAAAACGGGCTGGAGCGCGGCAAGGACGGGCTGCAAGTCTATGTGATGTGCGAAATCCCGGCCAATGTGGTGCGTGCGGCAGAGTTTGCAAAGCGTTTCGACGGGTTCTCGATCGGGTCCAACGACCTGACGCAGTTGACGCTGGGCATCGACCGCGATTCAGACGCGCTGGCAGGATTGTTCCGCGAGGATGATCCAGCCGTGCTATGGATGATCGAAACGGTGATCCGCGAGGCGCACAAGGCAGGCTCCAAGGTCGGGTTCTGCGGACAGGCGCCCAGCAACGACCCCGGTTATGCCAAACATCTGGTCGGGTACGGGATCGACAGTATCTCGGTAACGCCGGACAGTTTTGTCAGCGTGCTGCGGAACGTGGCCAGCGCCGAAAAGGCATAGGGCAATGCGGCGGCGCGGTAAGCGGGGGCAGGGCTGACGCCGCCCGTGCACTTGAAGTTGACTTTCCTCAATCATGGTGGACCGTCCAGTCGCTAGATTTCGTCTGATTGATCAGAAAGGAGAAACGACATGGAACATACTGAAGACTACCAAGCCGCCAAGCGGCGTGTTGAAGCCAAGATGGGTTTCTACATTCACCTGTCTGTCTACTTGGTTGTCATTCTTGGGCTTGTGGCGCTCAATCTCTTTTCCTCACCTCGAACCCTATGGGTCCAATGGCCAATGCTCGGCTGGGGGACCGCAGTTGCCATTCATGGTTTGATGGTTCTTCTGTTGCCAAACCGGTTCGCTGTGACCGAGGAAAAGATCGAAAGAGAGATGAACAGAGGTCGCCGCAGAAAGGCGGTCAGCGGGCGCGCTGAGGAAAGCTGATTTCGGTTACGTCGGCCAGGAAAAAAGGGAAATAGGCGTCCGTGCCGAACAGGTTGCCCGCCTCCACATGGAACGGCATGCGAAAGCCTGCGACATCGCGGAAATCAGACAGAAATGCGCCAAAGGGCTGTAACCTATGCACGCCTTCGGGATTGGCGTTGCTCCAGCGTTGGAACACGATTTCAACCGGGCGCCCTTCAACATCGACCGTCAGGTCAACAGCCTGCTCAAGATCGCCGTGCCGGATGACCACCCGCGCTGCGCTTTCGTCAAGCGGTTCCCATGTCACCGATGGCCCAGGCAAGAGCGCGGCTGGTGCCCAGATCATGGCCTCTGCAACATAGCGACCATAGGCCGAGCGTGTGTGGTCAGGATCGCCACCAAATCGGGCGACGGAGACAAGGCCCGCCAGCCAGAACCGTGTCCAGCGCCCGCTGTCAGAGCCCGACATCCGCATCAGCCCCGCGCCGCCTGACATCTTCCAGACAAAGCCTTCTGGTGGTGCCAGAACCTGCGTGGCAGTCATATTCATGTAGTTGGGGGCGTCCTTCGTCCCAAGCGAAAACTGTCCGCCCATTTCAATCCGCGCGACAGTATAAAGCGGGGTTCCCTCAGCAATGGCAAAACGGAAATAGCGCTGCGCAGGCTCCGGCAGGTCTGCAACCATGTCCGCACTGAACCTGGCGGGGCTTGATGGCTGCAAGTCGATCAGCCGCGCAATCTCCGTCCTGTCGGCCCGGTGATCCAGCATCCGCCAACCCAAAAGCCCGGTGATCGCAACAGCCAGTGCGGCCACTAACAGGTTCAAGAACATCCGCATATCCTAGCGCTTTCCAAATGCTGCTAAGTGGGAACCACCTCGGTCAGGCCTTTATCGCGCGAAAACATTACGTCGCGATGCACCCAAAGCAAGACAACAGCCAGCGCAAGGTTAAGGTAATTCTCCCACGGCTGGGCCTCTGGCCAGAATGCGATATTCAACTGCCAGTGGATCAGGATGGGGAACAGCAAATTGCCGTTGGTCTTGTTGTAGACGACAGCCATGACGACCCCAACCGATGTCACCCCGATGATGAACGGTGCCATGGACCAGGCGGTATGCGGTGTACCATCAAGGAAAAACGCCGGGATATGCCACACGGCCCAGAGAAGCCCAATGATCAATCCGGCCAAGGCCGGTATCATGATGCGCTGCATCAAAGGCAAAAGAAAGCCGCGCCAGCTAAATTCTTCGACCGGTCCCAGAAAAAGCATGAAAAGAGAGATACCCAGCACGCCCCAGAACGGCTGCAGGACAAGCCATTCATTGATCGGCGCTCCGTTTAGCATCGCTCCGATGATCTTCACCGCGGGCAACCCAAGCAGGACAAAAGCCCACCAGGACCAAGCAACGTTCACATCAAACAGTCGGCCCAAATAGCGCCGCAACCCGCCAAACCCAGCGCTGACCACCACCAGAGCCATCGCCACAAGGCAGGGGGACCAGACGGCCAGAACATAAAGCGGATGTGTCACGCCCATCGGTCCCAGAAAGGCGGGAACATATTGCGGGACCAGCACGAACAACGTCATCACGCCCCACGTCATACCAAAGGTCAGCAGAACAAATGGGCCGATGAAACCGGTGCGGACATCGATACTGTCATCATGTTCGAAACTTTGGGTTTGGGCCATGATCCAACTCTTTCAAGTCTGGTTTGCCCTGTGAGATATCGCCGATAGGTGCTGCTGCTTTGACAAAAGTCAACGGCCTGCCAGGACTGTGGGATTATCCCGACTTATCTGAATTGAGGACCGTGCTGACAGGCGTCGTGGCGTTGCGCTGTCTGCTTCGCAACATATGCCTATAGAACTTCGATCTGGCATTGCCCGAAAAGCATCTGTACCGCGCTCTGCGTGCACAATGCCGTGCCTTCCGTGCTGACGGTTGCGCTGGCGGCCGCGACGCCCCATTGCAAGGCTTGGTCCGGCCGATCGCCGCGCGCCAGCGCCAAGGTCATTGCACCTACAAAGGCGTCTCCGGCACCGATCTTGCTGCGCTCCTCGACCACGGGTGGATGGCACAAGACCTGTTGATCGCCTGTCACCAGAACCGACCCTTCCGCCCCGCGCCCAGTGACAACAGTCTTTGCCACTCCACGCGCCACCAGACCGGCGGCAAAGGCCACGCTGTCCGCGACGGTGGTCATGGGATGGCCCGCAGCCTCTGCCGCTTCTGCCTTATCAACCCGCAGCAGATGCACCGGCGTTGTCGGATTGGCGATCAACCGGTCCAATGCACGGCTGGACGTATCAATGATCACCTTGGCACCGGCAGGTGCCGCAGCTGCAATGATCTGGCTTTGAAAATCAACCGGCAATCCCGGCGCGACGCTGCCACTGATCACGACGAACCCGTCCGGCTGAACCTCGGCGGTGATTGCGGCAAGAAGCTGGTCTGCATCCTGCTGGCTTAACACCTGTCCCGGTACGCTGAACCGATACTGTGCACCCGTGCCGCCATCGGTGACAGCAAAACTTTGCCGGGTTTCCCCGCTGACCGCGACGGGCAGGGCAGCGACCCCTTCGGCGGCAAGCAAGCCCACCAGCCGATCCCCCATAACGCCGCCCACCGCCACCAGAGCACGGGCCGTTCCGCCTATCTTGCACACCGTGCGGGCCACATTGACACCGCCACCGCCGGGGTCAAACCGGGGCGTGGCACAGCGCAGCTTGGGCCCCGCAATGACCTGCGCGACATGTGTTGCCAGATCCACCGCCGGGTTCAGGGTAATGGTCAGAATATCGCTTTGTTGGGTCACAGTTACTTCTTTAACACCATCGCCAGCCTGATTACCGCCGCCAATATGGCCTGTCCCAGCACAGGCGCGCGGCCCGTCCCGATGGCAGCATCGCTGTCATGACTGTCGCTTTTGCGCAAGGTGCAGTGCCAATGGCCATCGCGATCATTGGCCCGGCCCCGGATATGCACCGACCAGTTAGGATAGGCCGCATCGGCGATCAGCATGGCCTCGTCCGTGCCACTGATCCGGTCAGCCTTGGGAAGTGCTATATCGGGAAACAGGAATGCCAGCGCATGCACCACCCCATCAAAGTCGGCAACGCTCATGTCGCGTGTGGTCTCCAGTTCCTTGATCAGAACGTCCAGTTCAGGATCCTTCATGTGTCACTTCCTTTCTCACCATCCATGACCCAATCGGTAGCAAGTTGTCCACCTGGCACTTTGATTTTCGTCAATCCCGTCCGCGCGGATTGGTCTAACACAAAACCAAAGATCCATCTGCAAAGGAGCGGCCAATGACACGTATGATCCACGTTTTCGAACGGACCAACCACGAAGCCCATGAATGGGTCAATGATCTGGCCGGGCGCACCGGCTGGGGCAATGAACGCGAAGTGCTGCGCCTGCTGCGCATTGCCCTTGGTAAAATTCGTGATCATCTGCCGGTCAATGAGATGGCCCAGTTTTCCGCACAGCTGCCGCTGATCCTGCGCGGCATGTTCTTTGAAGGCTGGCAGCCCAAAAAGACACCCGTTCATGAACGCCATGCGGCTGAATTTATCAGCGCCGTGGACGAAAAGATAGGCGAGGTGATCGACTATCGGGGGGCAGCGGACATCAAGGCGGTGTTTAATGTGATCAACGCCCGCATTTCACGCGGCGAGGTTGAAGACGTCCGCGCTTGCCTGCCGCAAGAGCTGCGGGATTTGTGGCCCGCTCCCTAAACGATGGATCACAGGAACCCAAAGGCCCGGCGCCTGCTGGCGTGGTTTGGATCACGTACCCATTCCGCGCAGCCTTTCGACCCGACAGAGGTCTTGCAATATGCCCAAATATCAAAACACGGATGAATACATCGAAGACCACACTGGGCCCGTTGGTGACCTTCTGAAAAAGCTGCGGGCCTTCATCCATGATGAATTGCCAGACGCCACCGAGCGCATGGAATTTGGCGTGCCGGTGTTTCTTAATGCCCATGGTGTGCCTGTTATCTATATCTTCGGGGCCAAGAACCACGCCAATTTCGGCTTTCTGCGCTACGACATGCTGACCGATACCGACGGCGTCTTGATCGGATCAGGCAAACCCAGCAAACATATTGAGATCAGTCCCGGCCGAGAGTTTGATAAAGACATGCTGCGCCGGTTTATTGCGCAATGTGTCCATGTCAAAGCGTGATCCCAACTAGCCACTGCGTGCCAGAACCCATGTCCCGGCCTCTGGCAGTATAGCATCCAGCAGTTGCTGGAAGGCACGCGCAATAGTGCGGGCCTGATCATCGGCCAGTGATAGGTCACTTGCAAAGCGCCGTGTGCCCAACACGCGCTGATCACGGTCCCGCAGGACAGTCAATTCCATCGAAATGCGTGCTTCAAAGCGCCCGTCGTCCAGCACTGCCACCTCAAACGCATCAATCCGCGTCAAAAGCACGGTATCGGGCACTGGCCCGGACCCTTGGCCCCCGACAAAACCGATACGCCCGGCCGAGGCCAGCGACCGGATCAGCACCGATTGCATCATATCGGGCACACTGTCCGACCAACTGGCATCGGGCAGATAGGTGACGGCCAGGGGGTCTTGCCTGATCAGGATGCGATCGGTGGTGATCGCCGCGGGGGCGGCAGGCGACAGCACCATCATGCTGCGCGCAGATCGCGTGGTCTGCGCAGGCAGGCTGATGGGCCGCAATTCATAGACATCGCGGACATCGCCTGACGGGCTGAGCAGCTCAAGCGCGCTACAACCGGGCAAGGCAAACAGGCCAAGGATGAAAAGGCGGCGGGACAGTTGCATCAGACTACCTCCGATACTCGGGGACACGGTTGTCTAGCAAGAACCCCGATGGGTCCTGCGCCAAACGGCGGATCAGATCGTTGAAGGCCGCGATAGCTGCGCGTGCTTCGCCGCCCAACTGGCCGAAATCACGCATGCCGGGGGCAGCGGCGGCAATCGCGCTGCGGGCCTCGGCCACGCCGGCGCGCAGATCCGCCATGATGGCAGGCACATCCGACGTCACCGCATCGACCGCATTGGCCAGATCGCTTAACGCCGCGCGGGCATCGGCCACGGCAGGGCCAAGGTCTGTGGCCATGACCTCATCCGCGCGGATAAAGGCCTGATCGGCGTTGCCCAACGTTCTGCGCAGATCACCGGCAAGCGGGGCAAAGTCCTCTGCAATCAGTGTGTTGATTGACGCGATGGCCGCGTTTGCCTGCTCTATCGCGGGGGCCAGCGTATCAATGGCCGCATTGGCATTCTCAAACGTTTCGGTGATGGTCGCAAAGGATTGATCGGCGGCCGCGAGCGTTTCCTTGCTGGCGGCACCCACACCTTCGAAACCTGCGATAAACCCTGTCACCTGATCAGTGGCCGCGCGCAATGTCTCAGAAATATCAGAAAAGTCGGACAAGGCCTCTTCCAGCCCTGCGGTGGCATTATCCACGTTTTCAAGAATACTGCGCACATGGTCCCGATTTTCCTGGCCTGTCAGCTCTTGCAGCTGCGCGATGATGCTGGATGCATCCTCGATCAATTCCGGGGCGCTGCTGACCAGCGACTGAAACGATGATTGGCGCGATGGGATGATCGGCGGCCCGGTTGGTTCCGGCGTCAACAGCGCGGCACCCGGTGATCCGCCAGACAAGGCGATATAGGCGACCCCGGTCACGCCTTGTGATTCCAACCGCGCAATCGTGTCGATGGCCACTGGCGTGGTGGCGTCGATTTCGATGGCGACATAGGCTTTGCTGGGGTCATTTTCCCAAATCCGGATACTCGTCACGCTGCCCACGGCGACCCCGTTGAACAGCACGTCCGCAGACTGATCCAACCCCGAGACGTTTTCGAACAGCACCCCGTATTGCGCATACTGCCGATCAATCTGCACACTGGCCAGCCACAAGAAAAAGCCAAGCCCACCAAGGATGCCAAGAATGGTAAACAGCCCGATCATGATAAAATGTGCGCGGGTTTCCATCAGAGCGTTTCCTTTTGGGCAATGGCGGCACGGGCGCGGGGGCCTTTGAAATAGGCCTGCACCCAAGGGTGATCGACATCCTGCATTTCGGCCATTGTGCCTGTCGCCAGAACCCGGCCCTCGGCCAGTACGGCAATACGGTCACAGATCGCATGCAGACTATCAAGGTCATGTGTAACCAGAAACACCGTCAGCCCCAGCGCGCGGCGCAACTGGGCGGTCAGGGTATCAAAGGCAGCGGCGCCGATGGGGTCAAGACCCGCCGTCGGTTCATCGAGAAACACGATCTCGGGGTCCAGCGCAATCGCACGGGCAAAACCAGCCCGCTTGCGCATGCCCCCTGACAATTCCGACGGCATCTTTTGCAGCGCATGGTCAGGCAGGCCCACCATCCGCACCTTGATCGCCGCCAAGGCTTCACGCGTTTCATCCGACAGATCCAGCTGCTCGCGCATTGGGGCTTCGACATTTTGCTGCACGTTGAGCGATGAAAACAGCGCGCCATCCTGGAACATCACGCCCCAGCGGCGGCGCAGGCGGCGATAATCGGCAGCGCTGGTATCACGCACGCTTTCACCAAAGACGGTGATCTGCCCCTCGGCGGGTTTCAAAAGCCCCACAACCGCGCGCAGCAGCACCGATTTGCCCGTGCCAGAACCACCGACTATGCCGATGATCTCACCCCGGCGCACATCAAGGTCGAGCCCATCATGCACCGTATGCGTACCAAAGCGGTTCACAAGGCCGCGCACGCTGATGATCGGATCATCTGCCAAGATCAGACCCCCATGATCGCAAAGAAGATGGAAAACATCGCATCAGCCGCGATCACCAGAAAGATCGACAGGACCACTGAAGTTGAGGTCAGACGCCCCAGCGATTCCGCATCGCCACCCACCTGCATCCCTTCAAAACACCCTACAATCCCAATGATCAGCGCAAAGAACGGCGCCTTGATCAGCCCAACGCCAAAGTGCCAGACGCCGGTATTGCTGACCAAACGCGATTGGAACACCCCCGGTGAAACGCCCAGTTCAATCCACGACATGATCGCCCCGCCCAACAATCCGGCAAAATTCGCGATGATGCCCAAAACCGGCAGCATCAGAATGAGGGCAATAACGCGCGGTGCGACCAGCACCTCGATCGGATCAAGGCCAAGGGTGCGCATGGCGTCGATTTCCTCGCGCATTTTCATGGACCCTATGGCGGCGGTAAAGGCAGACCCCGACCGCCCGGCCACAATGATCGCGGTCAAAAGGATGCCCAGTTCGCGCAGGATCGAGATGGCGATCAGATCGACAACAAAAACCTCTGCCCCGAACTGGCGCAGCTGTGCCGCCCCCTGAAACGCCAGCACGACACCAATCAGAAACGCCATCAGCGATACGATGGGCACGGCGTTCAGCCCGACCTGCTGCATGTGATGCACGATCGCGGTCCAGCGGATACGGCCCGGACGCAGGATGAGCCCGCCAATAGTTGCAACGACCCGGCCCAGAAATCCGACCATGGAAAGCATTTCGCGCAGGGCCGCCGCTGTCTTGCGGCCCAACTGTTCCAGCCGGTCGCTGAGACTGACAGACACCACCGCGACGGTGTCATCTTCTGGCATGTGCTGGCGCAATGTGGCCAGCAGATCCTGTTGCAGCGCGCTTGCTCCGACGATCTGCGGGGTAATCCCGGCGGCTTGCAGACGGCGTTCCAGTCTCACGACCGCCCATGCGCCCGCAGTGTCGAACTGGCCGACCCCGCTCAGGTCGATGGTCTGGGCTACGCCCTGCGACATGTTCAGGTCTTCGATGGTGCCGATCAGCAAATCGCCCTGCAACACAAACACCCCGTCAGAAAGGGATATTTGCGGGCGGTTGGTCTGGGTCATGGCACCGGGGTCGCGTTTATTCATGGTAATGTCTTACGCACCGTCTGCCTTGGACGTGTTGATTAAGGTCAATGGTCGGTCACTTTGACAAACATCAATCTGGCAAAGACCGCAACGCGATAGTTTGGACGCATCTATCAACAGCTAACACAGAGGTCCGCTATGAAATTTGTCCCCCTGATTGCCCTGATCTTCCTCGCCAGTTGCGCAGCCCAGGATCGCTATCCCGTCTCTGGCGAAGAATGCGAACCTGGTGATCCTGTGCTGACACTTGATGCGGCAGACTGCGCCGTGCCGACCTTGGGCTAAACGGGGTGCAGCCTGCCTCTCTGATCGCCCTGGGCGCATTGTTTCTGGGCGGTCTGATTGCCGATATTCTGTCGCGCAAAACAGGGTTACCGCGCGTGACCCTGTTTTTGCTGATTGGTCTGGCGGCGGGCGGGGCCGGATTTGATCTGATCCCGGCTGAATTGCAGGCGTGGTATGACATCCTGTCGGTCATAGCATTGACGATGGTGGCTTTTTTGCTGGGCAGTGCCTTGCATCGCGATGCGCTGCGCCAGCATGGGCGGGCGATTATCGCAATTTCGCTGGCGATTGTGTTGGGCACACTTGGGATTGTCAGTCTCGGGTTGGCCGTCTTGGGCCTGCCTTTCGGTCTGGCGCTGTTGCTGGCGTCCATTGCAACAGCAACTGCGCCCGCGGCGACCAGTGATGTGATCGTTCAGTCGGGGGTCAAAAACGGTTTTACCCAGACATTGCGCGGCATTGTGGCCATTGACGATGTCTGGGGTCTGCTGGGCTTCAGCCTTGTGCTGGTGATCGTGGCGCAGTGGCAGGGGCATCAGGATCTGGCGGGTCTGTCGCAGGCCGCATGGGAAGTCGGCGGCGCAATCGCATTGGGGCTGATCATCGGCGGGCCTGCGGCGATGCTGACGGGGCGCTTGCGTGATGGCGAGCCGCTCCAGATTGAGGCACTGGCCCTTGTGTTTTTGTGTGCGGGCATGTCGCTGTGGCTGGAGGTGTCATTTTTGATCGCCGGCATGGTCGTGGGCACGGTGATCGTCAATCTGGCGGCCCACCACACCAAGGCCTTTCACGAGATCGAACATATCCAATGGCCTTTTGTCGTGCTGTTTTTCATCCTTGCAGGCGGTTCGCTTGATATCGGCGTGGCAGCGACGCTGGGCGGGGTCGGGTTGGCGTTTGTCGCCTTACGGACCATTGCCCGCGTGATGGGTGGGATGGTCGGCGCGCGCATTGCAGGCTTGCCTGCACGCGAAGGGCTGTGGTTCGGAGCTGCCCTTCTGCCCCAGGCCGGGGTGGCGATCGGCATGGCGCTTATTGCAGCACAACGCTTTCCCGATTGGGGGCCACAGATCATCGCGCTGACGATTGGCACGACGGTCGTGTTCGAAATCCTTGGGCCTTTTGCCACGCTAAAGGCGATCCGGCGGACAAAGGACAGGGCTTGATCCTACCAGACCCGTGCCTGTGTTGTTGCATCGGCAGAATGCAGATGCCCGATCAGATTGGCTAGTGTCACGACACCCAGCAGCTTGTGATCCGCCACCACAAGAAACTTGCGCGTCCCGGTCTGGGCGATCTGGGTCAACAGATCTTGCACCGACATATCGGGCGGGATCACCGCCGCCACATCCAGCCCGGCAAAGACATCACCAACACGGGTGCTGGTCCAGTTATCGCGGTCAATGGCGGCCAGAACATCCTTGTCGATCTGTCCGATCAAAACCCCATCGGCCACGACAGGGGCGAAACTGATCCGATGCTTGAGCATGACCTGATTGACGAACTCTGACAGGGTAATCTCGGGCGAGACGACCACAGGATTGCGGATCATGATGGCCGCGACTGTTTTCCCTTCAAACGCCGTTTGCATCAGTTGGGTCTGATAGGCCGAGCGGGCCGCCCCCAGCACGAAAAAGCCAATCAGGATGTACCAAAGCCCGGCTGGTAACGCGCCCTGAAACACGGCCAAAAGACCAAGCCCCATCAGGGCATAACCAAAGAACCGTCCCGCTTGTGCCGCCGTTCTGGTGGCGCGCAGCACGTCACCATTGCGGTGCCACAGATAAGCGCGCAAAATCCGGCCCCCATCCATCGGAAAGGCGGGCACGAGGTTGAAAATGGCAAGGATCACATTGATCGTGGCAAGGTAGTCGAAAACCATCGTTCCTGCTGCGGGCAGACCAATCGCCTGCAACAACCCGCTTAACGCTCCGAAAGCAAAGCCGAGTGCGACGCTCATCGCGGGGCCAGCGACGGCGATCCACATCTCGGCCCGGGCCGAAGGGGGGTCGTTTTCAAGCTCTGCAACACCGCCAAACAAAAACAGGGTAATTGCCTTGATCCCCACACCAAACCGGCGGGCGACCACCGAATGGGCCAGCTCATGCAACAGCAAAGATCCAAAGAAGCCCAGCATCGCGACAACCGCCAGCATCAGATAGACCGCCCCGGTCTGGCCCGGCAAAGTGGCCGGAAAATACTGAGTCGCCAAGGTCCAGGTAATCAGCCCGGCAATCAGAAACCAGCTGGGGTCCAGCTTGATCTCAAATCCCCCCAGATCGAACAACCGTGTCGCGTTTGAGAACATCACACTGCCTCTTGTTTGGGCCAAGCGTAGCAGCAGCTATCAGACAACTGATTGAGCAATGTCAAAACGCGCCGCCCAGATGTCCGGCAGAACGACCCAATGATGATCCCGGACACAACCCTGACCAACAGCCTGCTGTTGTTTGCCTTTTGTGCAGCGGTTGTCTGGTTTGCAGGTGCGCGCCTGGCCTATCTGGCGGATGCGCTGGCCGACCGGTTTCATCTGGCTAAATCGCTGGTGGGGCTGCTGCTGTTGTCACTTGCGACGTCTTTGCCAGAGGTCGCCACGACGCTATCGGCGGCCGTCAGTCAGGCGCAGAACCTTGTGCTGAATAATCTTTTTGGCGGGATTGCCCTGCAAACGGCGATCCTTGGGCTGGCCGATTTCTGGGCGCGAGGGGCTATTACCAATTATCCACGCAAGGCCAATCACGCGCTTGAGGCCACGCTGCTGGTGCTTTTGCTGTCGATCACCCTGATCATCACGGTGATGGGCGAACCTGTTGCGCTGTTTCAGATCGGCCCCGGCAGCGCCTTTATCGCGCTGTGCTATGCGGGCACGATCTGGCTGTTGCGGCGTTATGATGCCTCCAGCGACTGGGTCCCGGTCGATCTTCCTGATCCCGAGGCAAAGCCGTTTCTGGCCGTCAGGGACGATAGTGCGACGTCCAATCGCGCCCTGATACTCCAAACTATCGCCGCCTGCATCGCGATCTTGGTTTTTGGCTTGCTGCTGGTTGTGCTGGCCGAACGGATTGCAGTGCAATCGGGGCTTGGCACCAGCTTTGTCGGCGTCACGCTGCTGGCGGCGGCCACGTCACTACCGGAACTGACCACCAGCATCACAGCGGCCCGCATCGGGGCTTACACCATGGCGATTTCGAACATCTTTGGCAGCAACTTGATCATGCTGGTCTTGGTGTTTCCTGCAGATATTCTGTACCGGGGCGGGCCGATCTTGCAGGGGGCGTCGCAGACCGTCAGTCTTGCCCTGGCCTTTGGGATCACGGTGACGGCGATCTATCTTGTCGGGCTGATCGTGCGGCGCAAACCCCGGATCGGGGTGCTTGGGCTGGATTCGGTGCTGGTGATGGTAACATTGCTGGGCAGTCTGGTGGCGTATTACTACGTGCGGTAGCCGCCCATCTCACCTGCACCCAGCCGCCCGCGTGTCGCGATCACGAGGACCACAACCGATCCGATCAACACGGCGGTCATCAATGTCAGAAGGGTTTGATAGGCCGGACCAGATCCCAGATCAGCGCTGACCAATACCAGCAGACCGTTGGCAGTGTTATAACTCGCATGCAGCAAGATACACAGCAGCACGCTGCCGGTCCGGTGCCACAGCCATGTGTACCAAAAGGCATGCACGGTGATGCTGATCATGGTCACACCGATCAGCGTCGCGATGGCCCCCGCCGACAGCGCACCGGACATGACATCGGGATTACCCAGCAGGATCGGCCAGTGCCAGAACGCCCAGATCACCCCAAGGATCAGCGTCGCCGCGAAGGGCGAATGCCGTTTCAGTAACGCAGGCAGGCCAAATCCGCGCCAGCCGGGTTCTTCGTTGCCGCCCTCGATCACGGCCATGATCAGCAATGTCGGCAGATAGGCCGCCAGTCGTTGGGGCAGGGCATCCCATTCCAGCGTATATCCCAGACTGACATAGAACACCGACATCACGGCGATCAGCACTGTCGGGAACCCCAAGGCAAAGACATACCAGGCTGGATGCAGCCGCCATCTGAAAAGTCCCGCAAACCAACGCCGTACCGATCCGCCCTGCAGGGCAACAACGATCATCGCTGCGATCATTGGGCCAAATGCGCCGGCATAATGGGCCAGCGTCGCCATGGTCGGGGGCAGAAACAAACCTGACGGCACCCAAAGCGCCCATGAAGTCGCGTAAGCCAGCGCTACGAACAGACCAAAAGGGTGATCCGTGGCCCATGCCGCCATCCGGGATTGAGACATGGTCTGCGCCATTGCCGCCCTCTCAAGTGAACTGCGCGTCATTTGCCACTTCTGATCAAAGTCAGATTGAGGAAAATCAAGGCGCCCCCTGGTGGGCCAAGCTAGTTCGGGAGCATGAATGATCTGATCCGCAATCTGGCGCTGATACAAGTGGGGCTGCCGCTCTTGCTGGTCCTTGCCCATACGTTCATCCCCAGTACATCGCGCGTGGCGCTTCTGCTGCGGGCCGCTGCTTTATTGCTGGCGCTTTACTTTGCCGCCCTTACCGGACTGTGGCTGTTTCCGCCGTGGTGGACACCCTACGCGCTGATGGTCGTGCTGCTTCTGGGTACCGCCTATCGCTGGCCACGCCCACGCGCTGGCCGCCGCGTTTTGTGGCGTGTGGCCGAACCTGTCACGGCGCTGGCGTTTGGAGTTGGTGCAGGGCTGGCCCTGCTACCGGTCTATGAAGGGCGCAACGTGCCCGGCGCAGCGATTGACCTGGCAATGCCGCTGGGGCCAGGCCGCTATCTTGTGACCAGCGGCGGCTCTGCCCCGGTGATCAATGCCCATATGCAATTGCTGAACGTGCAGCGCGCCCAAGCCTATCGTGGTCAGGGATATGGGCTTGATATCATCGGGATCGACTGGCTTGGGCGGCGGACGTATGGCGTCTCTCCCACCGACCCGATGGCCTATTTCATCTATGGCACGCCCGTGCTGGCCCCCTGCGATGGCACGGTCGCGTGGGTGACGGCGGGTGTCGCCGACATGCCTGTCCCGCAAATGGACCGCGACAACATGACCGGGAACAGCGTTATTCTGGCCTGTCAGGACTATCACGTTCTGCTGGCACATCTGGCCCCGGGCAGCGTCCGTGTCGCATTGGGGGATGCGGTGGCAACCGGTGCCCGGATCGGCCGGGTGGGAAACAGCGGCAACACCGGCGAACCACATCTGCATATCCACGTCCAGCAGGGCATGCCGCCTGACGCTCCGATCAGCGGTGAGCCGCAATGGTTCACGGTGAATGGCAGGTTTTATGTCCGCAACGACCGCTTTGTCGTCGATGAATAGGGGCAGCAAGGGACCTCATTTGATGGATCATCGCGGGGGTGCCCGACATTCGCTTTCACGCTGACGCGGCTGTGATCCGATCACCGCTGCTGTCAAACAACACCGCCTTGGCATCATCGAAATCGAGCGTGATCGGCGCACCACGTGCGAATTCCCACTGCCCGACCAGCCGCACGGTCAGGTTTTCGGTATCCCCGATATCAACGATCACGTGGGTGTCCGTGCCCAGCCGTTCATGGTGCAGAACACTGCCCTGCAAGCGCCCCTTGTCGGCAACATGCAAATGTTCCGGTCGCACACCGATCGCGGCGGCCCCCGATCCGGGAAACAGATCACGGTCAATGAAATTCATTGCGGGCGATCCGATAAACCCGGCAACAAAGCGGTTGGCGGGCGCGTTGTATAGGTCGAGTGGTGCGCCCACCTGCTCAATCCGGCCCGCACGCATGACAACGATGCGGTCCGCCAATGTCATCGCTTCGGTCTGGTCGTGGGTCACATAGATGATGGGCGTTTTCAGGGTGCGGTGCAGATCGGCAATTTCGATCCGGGTGTTCATGCGCAGCCCTGCATCAAGGTTCGACAGCGGCTCATCGAACAGAAACATGCGCGGCTTGCGGACTAGGGCACGGCCCAAAGCGACGCGCTGACGCTGCCCGCCCGACAGTTCGGACGGTTTGCGGTCCAGATAGTCAGTCAACGACAGAATACCGGCCACATCCGTGATCCGCTGCTGAATCTCATCTCGCGACAGGCCCGCCAGTTCCAGCGCAAACTCAAGGTTCTTGAACACACTCAGATGCGGGTAGAGCGCATAGCTCTGAAACACCATCGCGACACCCCGCTGCGCCGGTGACATCTCGTTGACGACCTCATCAAACAGGACGATCTCGCCCGCATCCGGCATTTCCAGCCCGGCAATCACACGCAAGAGCGTGGTCTTGCCACAGCCCGAGGGGCCTACGATCACGATGAATTCTCCATCCGCGATCTGCAGGTTCACATCAACCAGCACATGATTGTCGCCATAGGATTTCTGGATATCGGTCAGACGCAGAGCGGTGTGGCTGCGATTTTCATCTGGCTGGGGCATCTGGGTCATGGGAGGGCCACGGCGGCAGGGCATTTGGTGGACATCTTGGGCCCTTGCGCGGTGTCGCAGAGCCCATCACTGATCGGCTGGATGCTGTTGTTCATGGCGTTTCATCCTGTCGGGTTTGGGTCAGGCCGTGTGGCTGCGCAGATATCCCAGCAGATCATCAAAACTGCGCATCTGATCGTAATCCGCCTCTGGCATCGGCAAGGACAGCGCCTTGCCCAGCCCGGTGATCAGGGTCATGAAATCCATGGAATCGATGTCGAATTCATCGCGCAGGTCGGCACTGCGGTCGATATCGTCGATGGGAATTTCGGGGGCAACGCGCCTCAGATGCTCTGCCAACAAGGCATAGATGGGATCGTCTGTCATAGCTGCTCCGGGTTTTGCAGGTGTTTGATGATGGCGCGCAGGAACTTTGCGCCGTTGTGTCCGTCGCTGACCCGGTGGTCAGCGGCAAGGGTGATCTGGGCCATGCGCCGGGGCTGCACGCCACCGGCAATAACGGCTGGCTGCAGGTTTGGCGTGCCGATCCCGATAATCGCGACCTGCGGCGGAAAGATCACGCCAGTGATGCCCGCGACACCCCGGTCGCCCAGACTGGTCAGGGTGATGGTCGGATCAGACAATTCGCGCGCCCGAAACCGCCCTTGCCGCACACGGGCCACCAGGTCTTTCAGGCGCGCCATCAGCGCAGGCAAATCACCCTCGGTGGCATCATGCAGGGCCGGGGCGACAAGCCCACCACTGCGCAGGTTGATCGCCATGCCCAGATGGACGGCTGCGCTGGGGGAAAAATGATCCTCTTCAAAAAACCCGTTGAAATCCGGGAATTTCCTTGCGGCCAGCGCCACCGCGCGCACGTAAAGCACACCAAGGGCCAGCCGGTCCTCTGGCGGAAGATCGGCATTATGGGCGGCGATGAAATCCTCTGCGTGGGTCAGATCGATGCTGTCGGACAGGTAGTAATGCGGGATCTCGCGTTTTGACCGCGTCATCGCGGCTGAAATCGCCTGACGCATGGCCGAAAGCGGTTCGGGCGCGGTGTCTGCCTTGGCATCGGGGATATCATCAAGCGAAATGATCCCTGCTGTCCCCACGGTCGCCAGATCAAACCCGGTTTGTGCCGCCCGCCGACGCGCCGCAGGGCTGATGCGTTGGCGGGCGCCTGTGGTCATTTCGGGTGGTGGGGCCGGGGGTGGCGCTGGGGTGGGCACCGGCTCTCCCGGCGGGGCAGGGGGCACCACCGGGTCGGGCGTATCGGGTAACTCTGGCGGTGCGGCAGGCGGGGTGGGGTCGCTGGGTTGCGGCGCGTCCGGCGCGTCGCTGCCCCGGATCAGCGCAATGGGTGTGCCGACGGCCACCTTGGTGCCCAAGGGGACCAGCCATTTATCCAGAAAACCGTCCTCGAACACCTCGATCTCGATCGCGCCTTTCTGGGTTTCGACGGCGGCAATGATATCGCCGCGATGTACCGGATCACCGGGGGACACCAGTTGTTCCACTAAGGTCCCATCCTCCATATCCGCGCCCAGCGAAGGCATCAGGAATTCGGTCATGGCTTTTGCTCCATCACCCGTTTGACGGCGGCGACGATGGCATCAACCTGTGGGATCGCAGCCTGTTCCAGATGGGCGGCGTAGGGGATCGGCACCTCAGCGCTGCACACACGCGCCAGCGGGGCGTCCAATTCATAGAAAGCATCCTCGGCCAGCTGCATCCCGATCTCGGCGGCAAGGCTGCCGGTGCGCCAGCCTTCGTCCACCACCAACGCACGGTGGGTGCGTGCGACAGAAGCATGGATCGTCTTCATATCCAGCGGGCGCAGGCTGCGCAGATCGATCACCTCGGCGTCAATACCGTCCTTCGCCAAGGCCTCTGCCGCGTCCAGCGTTTTGTAAAGCGACCCGCCATAGGTGATCAGCGTGATATCGCGACCTGCACGGCGCACGACGGCGCGATCAATGTCCACCGGCCCGGCATTTTCCGCCAACTCGCCCGCGCGGTTATACAGCATCACGTTTTCAAAGATCAGCACCGGGTCAGGGTCTTGCAGGGCTGTCCAGAGCATCCCGCGCGCGTCTTCCAGCGTGGCGGGGGCGAGCACGCGCAACCCCGGAATGTGCGCGTACCACCCTTCCAGCGAATGCGAATGTTGGGCGGCCAATTGCTTGCCCGCACCCGTGGCCATGCGGATGACAACAGGCACGCCAAACTGGTTATTGGACATATGGCGCAGCGTGGCGGCAGTATTCATGATCTGATCAAGCGCCAACAGGGAAAAGTTGACGGTCATCACCTCAACAATCGGGCGCATTCCGGCAATCGCAGCGCCAATGCCTGCACCAGTGAAACCAGACTCTGACAGTGGCGTATCACGAATACGATCCGGCCCGAACTGATCCAGCAACCCCTTGCTGACCGCGTAGCAGCCGCCGTAATGACCCACATCCTCGCCCATCAGGAACACCCGATCATCGCGTGTCATTGCATCCGTAATCGCCGCCTTGACCGCTTCGCGATAGGTCGTCTCAACCATGTTGCCGGGGGCGGGCACTTCAGGCGGGGCCGGGCGGTCAGGTGCCATGACGAAATGGGTCAGGGTGTCCAGCGGTTCATCTGTGCCAGCCTCGGCAAAGGCGACGGCTTCGGCAATCTCGGTCGCGACCTCTGCCTTGATGTCATTAACGTCATTCTCGTGCAAAAGGCCGCTTTGTATCGCCCAGTCGCGGAACCGCACGATCGGCCCTTTTTCGCGCCATTCGGCGACTTCTTCCTTGGGGCGATAAAGCTGGGCATCAAACATCGAATGGGCGCGAAAGCGATAGGTGCGGCATTCCAGGAAATAGGGCTGGCCCGTCTCGGCAATCGTCTGCAAGGCACGCCGCGCCGCCGCCTCAACCGCCACGACATCCATGCCGTCCACCACCTCAGCGGTGATCGCATAGCTGCGCGCCTTGGCCGCAATGTCGATCTCGGCCTCGGTCAGATCCAGCCGGGTGCCCATGGCATAGCCGTTGTTTTCGCACACAAACAACACGGGCAGGCCCCAAAGACGGGCCAGATTCAAGCTCTCGTGAAACTCGCCCTCGGCCACGGCCCCTTCGCCAAAGAAACAGGCGGTTGCGGCGTTTGTCTTTTGCATCCGATCCGCCAGCGCCAGACCTACGGCCAAGGGCAACCCACCGCCGACAATGGCATTGCCACCATAGAAGTTCCGTGCTGCATCAAACAGATGCATCGAGCCGCCGCGCCCGCCCGCACAGCCATTGGCCTTGCCGTACATTTCGGCCAGCACAGTGCCCATCGGCACCCCGCGCGCCAGCGCATGCCCATGTTCGCGATAGGTCGCAACAAGGCGATCCTGATCTTCCAATAGCGGAATAACACCCGCCGCAATCGCCTCTTCCCCATCATAAAGGTGCAGAAAGCCGCGGATTTTCTGTTGGGTATAGGCCTCTGCACATTTTTCTTCGAACATGCGGATACGCATCATGGTGCGCAGCAGATCGCGGACATGGGCGGTATCAAGGCGGGGTTTGGTGCGGGTCACGGTCATGTTTCATCACTTTCCAGGGTCGAGATATCCCCTTCGGGCAAGCCCATTTCGCGGGCCTTCAAAAGGCGGCGCATGATCTTGCTGCTGCGGGTTTTCGGCAGGTTCTGGCGAAAGGCGATTTCCTTGGGTGCGACAGCAGGGCCAAGCCGCTTGCGGGCGTGGCCCATCAGATCAAGGCGCAGATCCTCGGTCGGCTCATGGCCGGGTTTGAGCGCAACATAGGCCTTTACGATCTGGCCCGCCGTATCGTCCGGCAGGCCGATCACACCAACTTCGGCCACCGCGTCATGTTCCATCAAGGCGCTTTCGACCTCGAACGGCCCAATCAGATGACCCGCGCTTTTGATCAGGTCGTCAGCACGGCCCACAAACCAGAAATACCCATCCGCATCACGCATCGCCAAATCGCCGCTCAGATACCAGCCGCCTTTGAAGCATTTTTCATAACGCGCCTGTTCGTGCAGATAGCCACGCATCATCGACGGCCAGCCGGGGCGCAACGCCAGCTCGCCCATCGCCATTGGTTCGGTCAGTTCGACAACGTCATCGCCATTGACCTCAACAATCCCTGCCTCAATCCCCGGCAGCGGTTTGCCCATCGACCCTGGCTTCACGTCCATCGCCGCGTAATTGGCGATCATGATCCCGCCGGTTTCGGTTTGCCACCAGTTGTCGTGAAAGGGCATGCCAAAGGTCTCGGCACCCCAGATCACCGCCTCGGGGTTCAGCGGCTCGCCCACGCTGGCCATGAAACGCAGATCAGGAAAAGCACGCACGCCGATCGCGTCGGCACCCGCTTTCATCAGCATGCGAATGGCAGTGGGGGCAGTGTACCAGACGTTGACGCTCTCACCGCTGAGGATGTCATACCAGCGGCTCACATCGAATTCCGCCTCATCCACAATCATCGTGGCCCGGTTCGTCAGCGGCGCGATGATCCCATAAGACGTGCCCGTCACCCAGCCCGGATCAGCCGTACACCAGTAAATATCACCGGGGCGCAGATCAAGGGCGAGCCTGCCGGTCGTGTCATGGGCGACAACCGCCTGATGCACATGGACCACGCCCTTGGGCTTGCCCGTCGTGCCGGATGTGAAATGCAGCAGGGCAGGGTCCTCGGGGTCTGTCTGGGCTGTCGTGAACGTGTCAGAAGCTGCGTCCATCAGCGGCGCAAGTTCCGTCGTGCCCGACGCGGCACCGTCGATGGTGAACACCTCTTTCAGCGTCTCTACCGTATCGCGGATGCCTGCGACCTTGCGTTTGTAAAGACGGGTCGACGTGATCAGCGCATTCGCCCCGCCGATCTGCATCCGGGCCTGAATGGGTTCGGGGCCAAAGGCGGAAAACAGCGGGCAGAACACGCAGCCCGCCTTCAGTGTGCCAAGGGCCGCGATATAAAGCTCTGGCACGCGGCCTAACAGCCCGTAAACCTTGTCGCCGGGCTGCAAGCCGCGTGCACGCAGGACATTGGCAAAGCGGTTCGTCTGATGGGCCAGATCCGCATAAGTGTAATCGGTACACGCGCCCGACTTCGCTATCCAGCGCAGGGCAATCTGGGTGCCATGGCCCGCAGCCACATGGCGGTCAATCGCCTCATGCGCGATGTTCAGATGGCTACCCGGCAACCCGGCCAGCCGGGCTTGTGCGTCAGCCCATGAAAACGCGGCGCGGGTGGCGGCATAATCGGCCATATTGGCATCTGCCGTATCTTTGGTGATGCGCTGATCGGTCATCCTCTCCCCCTTATCATGGCCTCGTGCGGGGCAGCTTCGCACAGCCTTCAGGACCGGGATTGAGCGATATCAATCGCGAAATTTGGCGCGCCGCTAGACTGGGGCAAACGGACACATGAGGAGAGGTCAGATGGATACCAACACATTTCCAAAAATGGACCTGAGCGACAATACCACAGGCTGCTGCCCACGGTTCAACCCCGCTGGATGGGACAACCGGCATCTGCATTTCGAAGACAAGAAATTCCTGCGCGCCACAACCCGCAGTGCCATGCATATCCCTTGGAACATGGGGCAGGTTTTTACGCGAGTGCAGGGGCACATCGATGATGCGAACGCCGCCGATCCTGCGACGGAAATCGTGCTCAGCCGTGATACCTCGGCGTGGGAGGGCGAGCATTTCTTCGCCGTGGACAAGGACGTACCCGAAGAAGAGATGACAACGCTGTCAGGCGATTTCATCACCCGCGTGTTCGAAGGGCCATACCGCAAGGCCAAGAATTTCGAACACGACATAAAGATCGCCGCCAAGGCGATGGGTAAAGAAGCCCAAGCCGTCTATTTCTTCTACACCACCTGCCCAAAATGCGCGAAAGCCTATGGCGAAAACTACATGGTCGGCGTGGCGCAGGTTTGATGATGCCTTCGGAATGATATCAGTTTTTTTACATAAGAATGACTACGCGTCTTTTGATTGTGTAGGCGCAAGGCTAAAATGTCACCCATGAGCAATTCAGGAATGTCACTCTGCCCTCAAAAATCATTGAGGGTAAGCGGACATGGGATGGGTGGTGATGAGCGAGCGCGAGGTGAACCGCGTCGAGGTGTTGGCACAGGTCGATGATGGTCGGCTGAGCGTCGACAACGCTGCGAACATGTTGGCGCTGACGCGCAGAAAGGTTTTCCGGCTGTTGAAGCGGTATCGTCAGGATGGCGCGTCGGCGATCCGACACAAGGCGCGTGGCAAGCCGCCAAACAACCGCATCCATCATGCCAAGCGCGACTGTGCACTTAGCATCATCAAGGAAAGCTATGCTGACTTCGGGCCGACTCTGGCCGCTGAGATGCTGGCCGAACATCATGGGTTCAAAGTCTCACGTGAGACGGTGCGCAAATGGATGCAGGAAGATGGGATTTGGCTGTCTCGCAAGCAACGCCGGACATTCCTGGACCTGTCGCGGGGTTTTTGGGGGGGGGGTTTTTGGTGTTTTTGTTAAAAAAAGAGGCGGAGAAAACAGGCAACGCGCCGGAGAGAGTGG
>CANNFU010000007.1 GCA_947503965.1 uncultured Paracoccaceae bacterium | reverse complement strand
TGCACGACGTCAGGAACAATGCGAAACATCAGCCACAAGCGCCAATGCCGCGCGAGCGGCTTCGTCCATGAGCCCATTCCAACAGATGCTGCACAATTCACCAACGGCAGTTTTGTTGACCTCAACTGGGCGCGCTAGCTTCACGACCTTCTGCAGATCTCGATCAGTGCCCGCACCATTGGACGGCGATCGAGGCTGCGCCAAACAATGCTCGTCCCCAGCTCTGTTTTGAGTGGCGCGCCCTCCAGACAAGTCTCTATCCGTTTGAATGGGCTGGGGAAACCTTCAGGTACGACGAACGGTCCGTATCCTGCATGGGACATCACGATCGCGCCGATCGCTGTATCCACTTCCGCCAATGCATCCGCTTCGACGCCACCCGGCTCATGACGATCAAGCTCTGCAACCAAAACAGGTGCATCGCGCCGCGTATATCGAATGGTGGGTGGCCGATCATGGGGCGAGGCCATCGCATCGTATTTCACAAGGCGTTGTGACATAAGCGGGAGTTCGGAAAGCCCAGCTTGATGTATTGGCGGATGAAGGAAAGCGACATCGATCAGGTTCTGTTCAACCTGCGCTTCCAATGTGGACGATATGCTCTCGGTCAATCTTACACGGGCAAAGGCGTTCTCTTCCCGAAATGCCTTCAGGATTGGAACAACAACTTGAACAGCGGCGATTTGGGTCATTCCAATCCGCAGATGTTGGCCAAGGCCGCGATCTGCATCCCGTGCCACCTCGACTGAGCGATCAGCCATGTCGATGATCCTGCGTGCCGCTTCGGTGAAGGCATCACCGGCGGGAGTCGGCTCGGCTCCGCGCCTGCCACGCTCGAACAGGCGAACGCCAAGGTTTTCCTCAATACGCCGGAGCCGCGCGGTCAGCGCGGGTTGCGAGAGGCCCAGGACCTCGGACGCCTGAGAGAAGCTCTTCTCCTCACTCAAAGCGACCACACAGCGATAATCCATCACCGAAAACATCTATAACCTTTCCTTATAGAACATATCGAAAACCAACATTGTCGGGGCGCATTCATCACCCAACTTGTCATGCATATTCATTTCGTCAAGGAGGACACCATGACCCGCTTCCCACTTAAGGCCAGCATTGCAGGCGCCATTCTTGCACTGCCTGCCTATGCGCAGCAGCCGCCCGATTTTGAGGGACGCTACATCGCCGCGATCTCGGACGGGGACATGCGTGCCTATGCCTATATTGACGGGCAGATTGGGGAGAAGCGCGGCCCGGACGAGCTGGCATTGATTGGGTTACCCTTGGTTGCAACCGAACCAACGGGGCGGATCGAAGTATCCAACTCGGTCATCAATCCGGTCTACTCCATCGCGCATAGCCTCGACGGAAATACGATCTTTGTGGCCGAGACAGCGACCCCTCAGGAAGAGGCCGATGTCACCATCCGTGATCTGCAACCTGGCACGACTTTGCGCGCGATCGATGTAAGCGATCTTTCGGCCCCACGGGTGATTGATGAGGTCGAAGTTGGAAACCGACCCCTTGGTGTCTCTGT
Organism: uncultured Paracoccaceae bacterium; assembly: GCA_947503965.1. GTDB lineage: Bacteria > Pseudomonadota > Alphaproteobacteria > Rhodobacterales > Rhodobacteraceae > Yoonia. Next base: position 280,445 of record CANNFU010000007.1, on the reverse strand, counting down.
CAGCCCGGATGGCCGGACGCTCGTGCTTGCGACCAAGACACGAGGGAGCCCACTGACCTTTGTGACTTTTTCAGATGGCCAATTCGGCGAGGCGCAGCAATTCCCGCTTCAGAACGTATCCGAGATGCCCGAGCTGTTCGACGGAGGACAACTGCCACATCACGCCGAATGGCATCCCACCGAAGATGTGGTCGCAGTCACGCTTAACCTGCGCAATCAGGTCCAGTTTTATCGCGTTGATCGTACCGAGAACGGAAGCGTTTCGGGAATCTCCCAGTGGGGGAACTCGGTGGCCACAAACAAATGGCCAATGTCTGGCAAGTTTTCGCGAGATGGGCGGCATTTCGTGACCAATGACTTGGGATGGGGTCCTGATCTTGGGCCGGATCGGAACGGCACTTATGCACCGCCATCAACCCTAACTTCTATCCGGCTTGCTGGGCCGGAAGATGCAGAACCACGGCACTTCAGCATGGGCGGTGTCAGCGTACCGCAACATGCAGAAAGCATCGCCTTCTCCAACGACGGCACGATGATTGTGACACTCAATCTTGGCCAGACCTGGATCCCTGAAGGTGAGCCAGGCCACTCCTTGTCGAGCCTGACACTGGTGGAGTTTGACGCAATCACCGGCCTGATGGAGCACGCCGGTGACTGGGAGATGCTGGGCATCTTGCCAGAGGGCGTCGCGTTCGATGCGTCTGACCGATACGTCGTCGCTGGTATATTTGAGTACGAAGGGCCGGAGCCGCGCGCGAGCGCGCTGGAGTTTTGGCGGGTGCAGCGTGATGTGGGCGAAGCCCCACGCTTGGTGCCGACCGGCTACGCGGTTGAGACCGGACCCGGCGCTCACTCACTTGTTGTCGTGAACAACTGATCCGCAGCGGGGCGGCTGTTCGAATGGCCACCCCTTCCTTTTCTATATGATTGGAGACTCCCATGAAGTTCATTTTCGCGGCGGCGCTCGCCGCAACTCTCTGCGCGTCGGCGACTGCGTCGTTGGCTGACGACATCGCTGACCTGAGCACGACCTTTGATGACGCTTCGGCACTCGATGCCTGGTCCGAGCACTCGCCCGAGGGTTTCACCCGCAAATGGCAGGAACCGCGCGTTGAGGACGGCCGACTTGTATTGGAACCAGTCTCTTCGGGATGGTTCGAGGACAATCAGGCTGGCCACCTCTATCACCAGATCACAGGTGATTTCATCGCCACGACGCGAATTGAAGTGACCGGCACCCAGGCCGACTTGCCGCAGACCTCCTTCTCGCTTGCAGGGCTGTTCATTCGTGCGCCGCGTGAGGTTTCCGCTGCCACATGGATACCGGGGCAGGAAAACTGGCTGTTCTTTTCAATCGGTACGGCGGCCCCAGCCGGTGAGCCACACTACGAGCTGAAAACAACAACCAATTCGCTATCGACACTGCAGATCCTTCCTGCGCCGACCGGCCCGGTCGACCTGCGTATTGCCCGCCATGGCGAAATCTTCACGTTGCTGACCCGGCCACAAGGTGAAAACTGGGAGGTGGTTGAGCAGATCATTCGCCCTGACCTGCCGCTGGTCCTGAACGTCGGTCTCACTGCCTATGCCGACTACGACAGCGTGGCCCCGATCTACCCCAACTTCCAGCTCTACAACACCGAAGGCGCGCCGACCCAGAATGCGGACCTGATCGCGCATGTTGATAGCTTCGACATTCGGCGTCCCGCAACGGGTCGTCTGCCCATTGCCAATATCGACGCTCCCGCATTCCTCGATGTGATCGCGCAACGCCGCGACGATGTGATGGCCGATTGAAGAAGGAGTGAATGATGGAATTCAATCGCAGAAACCTTTTGGCGCTCGGGGCGGTGACGACCGCAGGGGCTCTCATGGCGGGGCGCGTGGCTCGTGCTCAGACGGCGGCAACAGTATCCCGTGCTGGCTCTGATATCTACTACGAGACGCATGGTGATGGCCCGCCCATGCTGCTCTTGCATGGTGGGCTTGGTCATTCCGGCTGGTTTGACGGGCTGCGGGATCATCTCGTTGCTAGCGGTTACCAAGTTGTGCTGGTCGATACGCGGGGGATGGGAAGATCGTCGCTCGGTGATATTCCTTTGTCCTATGCCGCACAGGAAGATGACGCTCACGCCGTATTAGATGCCCTTGGTATCGAGAGCTGCCCAGTTGTCGGATTCTCGGACGGCGGGATCACGGGCTACCGGATGGCGGCGCATTCGAATACGCGCGTCTCAAAACTGGTGACCATTGGCGCGCGTTGGTCGGCGGAGAACGGTCGTGGGATGTGGGACACTTTCGACACTTGGAACCGTGAGTTACTCGGCTCGGGCGATTTCAGTTTCATTGTCGACGACTATGATCGATTGAACCCCGATGGCGATTTTGATCGCATGGTGACCCAGGCCGCCGCGATGTGGAAAGACAGCAGTGCCGACGGACATCCAGAAGATCGGATCGGTGAGATTACCGTCCCAGTTCTGGTGACGGTTGGGGACAACGATCCCTTCTTGTCGGTATCGGATGCCAACGAAGCGCGCGGGCAAATAGAGAATGCGACGCTCCTCGTCGTGCCTGGCGCGACGCATGCCGCCTACCAAGAAAGATCCGACGTTTTTCTGCCCGCGCTCGACGCGTTCCTTGCGGACTAACAGCCGCTCGTTGCAGCTATTCTTTTGGAGTAAACACGATGTCCAAAGTCCTCATTATCAATGGCCACACACCCGCTCCGATCTCGCCGGGCAGGCTAAACGCAAGTCTGGTTGATCGTGCTCGTCTCTTTTTTGAAGAAAATGGGAGTGAGGTCAAAATCACAAACGTTTCCGATGTCTACGACGTCGAAGCCGAAGTCGAGCGGCTTACCTGGGCCGACATTGTCATCTTCCAGTATCCGGTCAACTGGATGGGCCTGCCTTGGGGCTTCAAGAAGTATCTCGATGAGGTTCTTAGTGCAGGCCTTGATGGCCGGTTATGTGCTGGCGACGGACGCAGCGAAGCGGCCCCGAAAGCGAACTACGGCATGGGTGGAAGCCTGATAGAAACGCGATACATGCTGTCGCTCACTTTTAACGCTCCGTCCGAGGCGTTTGACGACCCATCTGAAGAGTTCTTTGGCGGCAAATCCGTGGATGATCTCATGTGGCCGATGCATCTGAATGCAAAGTTTATCGGAATGCGGCAGCTACCCACGTTTTCGGCCTACGATGTGTTCAAAAATCCTGAGATCGCAGACGATTTCGAACGCTTCGACCTTCATCTTCGGAGTGTGTCGCAGCACCTCGAAGTCGCGGCATGATGAAAGGGAGCAGATGTACAACCGAGAGCGATCTGCGGGTCAATCCAACAGAGCGATCTTCGAAATACAGCAAGCGTCACGCACCACTCTTTTTGAACTGGAGTCAGACATGTTGACGCGACGCATGTTCACGAGTGGTTTGATTGGGGCTGTAGTTTTTTCAAGGCCAGGTTTTGCTCATCATGGGTTCACAGGAGCCTATGACAGCGCACGTCCGATCTATGTGGCGGGTGAGGTTATCGAGGCAACCTTTCGTCGCCCTCATCCGGTAATAGAGATGCGAGTAGATGCGGAGCTTAGACCTCCAAATGATATACGGGAGGACTCAGAATTTGCTGACATTCTCGAAGTTCGCCCTGAAGACCTAGGCAGGATTATTGACGTGGAGTACCCTCCGATCCGCTTGTTCTTCGACCTAGTGGGTCGCATCGCAGTTGGCGACAGGGTTGAGACCATTGTCTATCAGAACTGCCGCCCCCCAAGTCAACTGCGGGGTCAGTGGCTGCGTCTGGCGAACGGCGAGGCTGTCGTCCGCCGTGGACGTACGCAGACAGAGGATGCAGGGTGCTCGGGCTGACGCCGTTGCTTGCCCGGCTGGAGGCGTCAGCACTAGCGGATTGGGTCGGCGGGCCAATCTACCCGCTCATCTCGGCCCTGCATATCCTTTCAATAAGCTTTCTAATCGCGCCGGTCGTCCTAGCCGACTTGCGGGTCTTGATGTTGAAAGGGATAGACGACGGGGCCGTGCGGCTAAGCCGAATTGCCTTTCTGGGGTTCGGCGCGGCAGCAACCACGGGCGTGCTGTTGTTTTCTGTTCAAGCTACTCGCTATGCTGAAAACCCCGCTGTTCTGATCAAGTTTGCGCTTATCTTGCTCGCAGGTGCAAATGCAGCGCTGTTCGTTTTGTTTAACAGCATTCGCCCTTTCAACGCTTCACTGTCGATTGTCATTTGGTGTTCAGTTGTTGTGGCCGGAAGGTGGATTGCATTCGCGGAGTGAATTTAGGCCCTTCGCATGGAAGCAGCCATCGAACTTGCGCGGTTGAAGGGGCGCTTCGTCCCGCATCTTGCCCATCCCATGTCATTGCATCTAACGGCAAGTTTTGCAGTTGCGCCTGCCGGGCTCAGAGGCGACAGTTGCGCGCCAGAACCACCGCAGTATAGGCGTAGTAAACAGCAGCATTTGACAGAGCGGAGCAGGATGGCACACACCAAGCCTTTCAACATCATGATCGTGGGTCAGTCGGGCCGATTGCAATACGAAGCTCTGATCTTTGCGGCGTCATTGCGTGCATATGTGCCTGATTTCGCGGGACGGCTTGTTGTGGCCGAGCCGCAGCCAGGACCTCTTTGGCCGCGTGATCCGCGGATGTCCGGTGACGTCAAGAACGCTCTGGCGGAATTGGGTGCAGAGGTCCGTCCATTTGAATCCGTCCATTTCGGGCACAGTTACCCCTATGGCAACAAGATCGAAGGTCTGCAGGTCCTGCCAGCGGCGGAACCCTTTGTTTTCTTTGACACCGACACGTTGATCACCGGCGACCTGATGCAGGTCCCGTTCGACTTCGACCGCCCCACGGCATCCATGAACCGCGGACCGACATGGCCTGTCGAAGAACTCTATTGGCCCGGATATACGGCTGTCTGGAAATCGCTTTACGACCGGTTCGCGCTGGATTTTCAAAGCTCTTTGGACCTAGGCCAACCGGATGAGTATTGGGAGCGATATCTTTATTTCAATGCCGGCTGGTTTTGTGGCGCTGATCCGGCGGTGTTTGGGCAGCGCTTCACGAAATATGCCCTGTCGATCCGGGACGATACGCCGCCCGAACTCGTGATTCAGCCACTTGATCCCTGGCTTGATCAGGTGGCACTCCCTCTGGTCATTCACGGATTGGGCGGTGGGCGACCGGGGCCGGAAATGAACGGGTTGGATGGTACCGTCACGTGCCACTATCGCGCCCTGCCGCTGCTTTATGCGCGTGGAACGGACGATCAGATCGCGGCGCTTGAAGAAGTCACTGCCCCGAACAAGATCAAGAAGCTGCTGAAACAATATGATCCCATGAAACGGATGATCTATCAAAAGCGCGGGCATAAGGTGCGTGATATGTTCGACCGCAGCGCGCTGCCGCGCCATGAAAAGGCATTGCGAAACAAGATCAAAGCGGCCGGTTTCTGGATGCGCTGAGGGTGTTGCGACGCCCCCCACCGTGCGGTGGATTTCAGCATCTGTGGCGAATCATGGGTTAATGCCTGTTTTTCATGGTCAAAACACTGTCAGCACCGCGTCGGCAAAACGTCAGCAAAACGTCGGCACTTTTGTCGGGCATGACCGCAAGGAACATCGCGTTCGGGCTTGAACGGCAAAGTCCGTCCGCAACGCATGCCCCATCAATCGGTGCCGATGCTGTCCAGATAGTCCTCGATCATCTTTCCTGGCTCGTCCACGAATGACGTGCCCGTCTCTGCACAGTCCTGAATCCGGTCGATCCGAAAAACCCGGAACGCATCGCGCAGTTCGCACCACGTGGTGCAGGTCCAGACCTGCCCCCAGTATTCTGTCTGCAGCGGGCGGATGATGCGGCGCGTCACCTCATCCCCCAGCGCGCGATAGGTAATCTGCAGCGTCATTCGATTGCGGATCGCGGCACGGATCAGCGGCATATGCCGAAACCCGCTGCGCAACGGCATACGGTGATAGACGCCAAAGCCCCAGTTCTTGGGCGCGTTGCGCCGGTGCGAGGCGGTTTCCGCAACTTTTGATAACAGGGTACGGGCCGCGGCCTTCAGATCATCGTCGGCGACCTCGCCCACGATGGCCATGCCGAGGTTGAGCGCCTCAAGCTCGGTCAGCGACAGGCTGAGGGGCGGCAGGAACACCGGTTCGCGCAGCATGTATCCCACACCGCGTTCCCCGTCGATGGGCACGCCAGAGGCCGTCAGCGTGTCGATATCGCGATAGATCGTGCGCACCGAGACCTGCAGCGTTTCAGCAAGGTCGCGCGCAAGGTGCAGCCGACCGTCTTTGACGATCTCGATGATATCGGCCAGACGGTCGCTGCGGCGCATGGGATCAGTTTTCCGAGATTTCGAGTTCCGAGTGGTGCATGGTCACCGTGCTGCCGTCGATGGCCTGCATGGCGGGGGCCAGACTGGCCTCGCCCCCGATGGCGGCGGCGGCATCCTTAGCATCTTTCATGGTGGCCCATTCGATGTGTTCGATCCAGAGCCCGTCTTCGCCGCAGGACAGGCGCCGGGCGATAAAGCCGGGGCGCGATTTGGCAAAATCGGTGATGGCGCTGGCGGATTTGGCGAAGTCTTCGCGGCTAAACCCGGCGTTCAATTTGAAGGTGACGGTTTCGATGACATGTTTGGTCATTGCGTGGTCCTTTGTTGATTGCAGGACCGGTGTAGCGCAGGGCAACTGACAAAATCCGTCAGTTGAATGAAGGGCTTGCGCCGGAGCGCCGCCTTAGCCTTTTGCGAAGACCCCGCTGTCATTCGCAAACCCCTTCACCTCGATCGGGTTGCCGGAGGGGTCGCGGAAGAACATGGTCCATTGCTCGCCCGGCTCGCCCTTGAAGCGGACCGAGGGGGCGATGATGAAATCGGTCTGCCGCTCTTCCAGCCGCCCGGCAAGTGCGGTCCAATCGTCCAACGGCAGCACCACGCCGAAATGCGGCATCGGCACCATGTGATCACCGACCTTGCCCGTGGGTGCGTTCGCAAAAGGTTCGCCCAGATGCAGGCTAAGCTGATGGCCGAAGAAATCGAAATCCACCCATGTTGCGGTTGACCGTCCTTCTGTGGCCCCCAAAGCACCGGAATAGAATTCCCTTGCTTCGTCCAGATCCGAAACGTGAAAAGCCAGATGGAAGGGTACAGGCATGCGTTTGTCCTTTGCGCGTGCGGGCCGTTGAGTGTGCCTCGGTTTCCGCCTACACGTAATTCAAAATGACCCGACGGGAGAGAGAAAAATGACCGACACCCCAAGTTACGGCTTTGACACTTTGCAAATTCACGCAGGCGCCCGGCCTGACCCCGTGACCGGCGCGCGGCAGGTACCGATCTATCAGACGACCGCCTATGTGTTTCGCGATGCCGAACATGCGGCTGCTTTGTTCAATCTGCAAGAAGTTGGCTATATCTATTCCCGCCTGACCAACCCGACGGTTGCCGCATTGCAGGAACGGATTGCCACGCTTGAGGGGGGTGTTGGCGGTGTGTGTTGTTCATCAGGTCATGCGGCACAGATCATGGCGCTGTTTCCACTAATGCAGCCGGGGCGGAACATTGTCGCCTCAAGCCGTCTTTATGGCGGGACGGTCACGCAGTTCAGTCAGACCATCAAACGCTTTGGCTGGTCGGCGAAATTTGTTGATTTTGATGATCATGACGCCGTGAAGGCCGCGATTGATGATGACACGCGGGCTGTCTTTTGCGAGGCGATTGCAAACCCCGGTGGCCATATCACCGATCTGGATGCGATATCGGCGATTTCGGATGATGCGGGCATTCCGCTGATCGTCGATAACACGTCGGCCACACCATATCTGTGTCGCCCGATCGAACATGGGGCAACACTTGTTGTTCATTCGACGACCAAATATCTGACCGGCAACGGCACCGTCACCGGCGGGTGTGTGGTTGATTCAGGCAAGTTTGACTGGGCTGCGAATGACAAGTTTCCTTCGCTGTCCGAACCTGAACCTGCCTATCATGGTCTGAAATTCGCCGAGACATTTGGCCCGCTGGCCTTCACGTTCCACGGCATTGCCATCGGGCTTCGTGATCTGGGCATGACGATGAATCCGCAGGCCGCCCATTACACGCTGATGGGGATCGAAACCCTGTCGCTGCGCATGGACCGCCACGTGGAAAATGCCATGAAGATCGCCAAATGGCTCGAGGATGATCCGCGCACCGATTACGTGACCTATGCGGGGCTGCCAAGCTCGCCCTATTCCAAACTGGTGCCCAAGATTTGTCCGCGTGGCGCAGGCGCGTTGTTCACGGTCGCTGTGAAGGGCGGGTACGAGGCGTGCGTAAAGCTGGTCGATAGCCTGGAGATCTTTAGCCACGTGGCCAATCTGGGTGACGCGCGCAGCCTGATCATCCATTCGGCAAGCACCACGCACCGGCAGTTGACGGCCGAGCAGCAAGAGGCCGCAGGTGCAGGTCCGGGCATTGTGCGCCTGTCCATCGGGATCGAGGATGCTGATGATCTGATTGCCGACCTGGATCAGGCATTGGCCAAGGCCACAGCCTGAAAAGCATGACCCCGCCCGCGCCCTTGGCGTAGGCGGGTTTCTGCTGTAATGTCGCGCTGGATCGGCAAAAACGCGTTTTGCCATTAACACCAGTATGCTAGATGCGTTCGATGACCACGAATTTCGCACTATCGCTTTCTTTTGAAGGAATTGAGCTGCTGCATCGCGTGCAGCATGGCTGGAAACGCGTGGGGCGGGCTGATGTCGAGGATGAAAATCTTGACGCTGCACTGGCGGATTTGCGCGCCAAAGCCGAAGCGATGGCCCCCGACGGGCTACGCACCAAGTTGATTATTCCGCTTGATCAGATCAAATATGTCGCGATCGACAGCACCCAGACAACCGAAGATGACATCAATGCGAAGCTGGACGGTGCAACACCTTATGCGCTGAACGAACTGGTCATTGATTGTGAACGGTTTGGCGGCCGCACGCACATTGCGGCAGTCGCACGCGAAACGCTGGCCGAGGCCGAGACATTCGCTCACGCCCATGGCTTTCAACCAGTTTGTTTTGTCGCGGTACCAGAACCGTTTACATTCCAGAAAGAGGTGTTCTTTGGTCCCACCTCGATGATGCAGGATATTCTGGGTCCGGGCGAAGAGGTCACGCGCGATCCCCTGCCCGTGATGGTCGTGGGAACCCGGATCAAGTCCCGTCTGCTTGTTTTTGATCTGCCAGAGGATGTGATCCCGCCATCCGATGACTTTGATCTGGCAGATGCATTGGCAGAAACGGGCAAAGCGGCGACGGCACCAGCGTCTGCTGAGACCGATGAGGCCCCGCCTTCCGAAGGTTTTGACCTGGCCGCAGCCCTTGCCCCGTTTGTCGACAATAATGCTGATGAAACCGCAGAACAGGCTGAAACGACGGTTGAACAGCCCTTGCTCCCTTTGGATATCGAAGAACCAAAGCCTGCTGTTGCAGAGGTTGTGCCAGAGGTCGAAGCCAAATGGGACAGCGACGAGCCTGTCGCGCGGGAAGCGACCGAAAAGACGCATCCGGCGGTGAATGCTGAGCCCGCTGAAGAGACATCAATTCAATGCGATGACGTTGCACTGGAGACTGGGGCGCAGTTGACGGCTCAGATTGCGACACCTCGCCTGTTGGACCGGATCATACCAGAGGTAACAGCGCCAATCGTCGCGCTGGTTCAGCCGGTCGCAACAGCCGATACCGCGCCCGAGCCGCCAGCGATACCGGCGCCCGCTTTAATACCGGCGAAACTGTCGTTGGCCAAACCGCCGCTTCTTGATCTGGTGATCGCTGAATATCACGGTCCCAGTCCGCGCCGTGTCCGCCGTCAGCGTAGCCGCCTGATCGCCTTGCCGCCGCCCAAAATCGTCGCCGCGCCAAAGCCGGCAGATGTTGCGGCACGGCCAGCACAGCCACCGGTCGCGACAAACACCAACCGCCGCCCGATCCTGATTGCGGGTGTCATCGCGGCGAGCCTGGCTTTGGTCGGCGTGGTGGGCTGGACCACCATGCGCGATGCCGATCCGGTGGCTGACCCTGTGGCAGCAGCGGTTGAAGATGCGCTGCAAGAGGCGGCACCGGAGACCGTCGCCAGTACGACCGCTGCCCCTGCCGAGGAGGCCGAGTTGACCGGCCCAGCGCCATCCGCGCCACAGATTGACGTGACCGACTTTAACGTCAGCGCCGACGAAGATGCGGATGCTGGCATCGCGGTTGAGACATTTGACACCCAGCCGACCGCTGCACCGCCACAGGTGTTGGCGACGGTCGCCGCACAAGATGCCCGACCAGATGCGGTGGAACCCGCCCCTGCCCCGCCACCTGAAGAGCAAGCCGTCGCTTCGGTCGGTGCGCCCGTGTTGCGCGGTCGTGTCCTCAGCCCCGCTGACGCAGCCCGTATCTATAACGCCACCGGTGTTTGGCAGCGCGCGCCACGGTTCGTGGATGTGCCTGGCACAACCTCGACGGATGGGCTGATTTTGCCATTCTCGGAAACTGTGCCTGACCGGGCGGTGCAACCCCAGGATCTCACCACTGATAATCTTGCCACTGATCTGAGCTTTCTTGCGCCTGCCGATCCGCCACCGGCAGATGTTGCGTTTCCGCTTGATGAGGACGGTTTCATCCTGGCAACACCAGAAGGCACTTTGACGCCGGAAGGCGCAGTTGTGATTGCCGGCGCACCTGACCTGACGCTGCGGTTGCGGCCCGAACTGACCGAGGCTGATCTGGCGCGGATGGCGCTCTTGGCCCCGGCGCCCGAAGGCGTCGTGATTGTTGCCGGACGGCCCGACGTCAACCCACCGCTGCGCCCCGCAAATGCCGCCCTGCCCGCGCCCGAGCAGGAAGCCACTGTCGTCGTCGCTGATGAAAATGCATCGCAGGATGCGCCCACGCCCGGTGGCGTGTCACTGTCGACCCTGCAATCCGAGGCCGCACCGGTTGACCCTGCCCTGACGGATGCACGTCCAGAACCGCGCCCGTCCGAACTGGCCTCAACCGCGGGGCTGGCTGATCCGGGCACGCCCGATATCACATCCATCATTGCCGAGATTGAGGCCGAAGAAGCCGCCACTGCCTTTGTGGATGCAACACCGCAAGCGGTTGTTGCATCACTGCGGCCCGCACTGCGCCCGAACAATTTCGACCGCGTCGTCGCTGCAGCACGTGCCCGTCAGGAAAGCCAGCGCACAGCACCTGCGGCAGCCGCACCGGTGCGTACTGCAGCACCCGTGGCCCCCCAAAACTATGCCCCCGTTCCTGGCGGTGTCGCCCGTGCGGCCACGCAAGAGGATGTGATCCGCCTGCGCGAGATCAATCTGATCGGTGTTTATGGTCGGCCGAACGCGCGCCGGGCACTCGTCCGGCTAAGCAACGGACGCTACGTACGGGTCGAGGTTGGCAGCGCGTTGGACGGTGGCCAAGTCACGGCAATCGGCGAATCCGCGTTGAACTACGTCAAACGCGGACGCACCTATGCGCTGCAGTTGCCGTCGGGCTAGCTTGCCTTCAGCACGCCACGGTCAATCTGGTCGGCTTCGATGCTTTCGAAGAGCGCCTTGAAGTTGCCTTCGCCGAACCCATCATCGCCCTTGCGCTGAATGAATTCGAAGAAGATCGGCCCGATCACCGTCTTGGAGAAGATCTGCAACAGGATGCGGGTTTCGCCGCCATCCACGACGCCTTCGCCGTCGATCAGGATGCCGTGCTTTTCCATACGGTCGCGCGGTTCATCGTGGCCGACCACCCGGTCATAGCTCAGGTCGTAATAGCTGCTGGGCGGCTTGGGCATGAACTTGATACCGCGTTCGGCGATCTCATCGGTCGCATCGTACAGGTCCTGCGCGCCAACGGCGATGTGCTGGATGCCTTCGCCATTGTACCGCTTGAGGTATTCGACGATCTGGCCGGTTTCGCCCCGGTCTTCGTTGATCGGGATGCGGATGCGCCCGCAAGGTGATGTCAGGGCGCGGGATAGAAGGCCGGTGAACTTGCCCTCGATGTCAAAGAACCGGATTTCCCGGAAATTGAACAGATCACCATAGAACGCGAACCATTTGTCCATGTTCCCCTTGTGGACGTTGTGGGTCAGGTGGTCGAGATAGTGGAAGCCGACGCCAATCGGGTGCGCATCTGCGACCCAGTTGAATTCGTCGTTATAAGGGTTGGCTTCGTAATACTGGTCGATGAAGTAGATCAGGCTGCCGCCGATGCCGACAATGGCCGGGACGTCCATGGATTTGCCGTCGCCTTCATAGGGTGTGGCCCCCTTGCTGACGGCGTGGTCGAAGGCGTGCTGCGCATCGACAACCCGCCAGCCCATCGCAGGCGCGCACGGCCCATGTTCTTCCACGAAAGTGCGTGCGTGGCTATGGGGTTCGTTGTTGATGATGTAGGTGATATCGCCCTGCTGCCAAAGCTCGATATCCTTGGTCTTGTGCGTGGCGGTGTGGATATAACCCATCTTGGCGAAAAGATCGCGCAGGGCCTGCGGCTCCGGATGGGCGAATTCGACAAACTCGAACCCGTCGGTGCCTGCGGGGTTTTCAGCGGTGATCGTGGCCTTGGGGGCGTCGTGCGGGAAAGGACCCATGTTGTATTCTCCTGTTCGCGTTTGATGGATTGTACCGCATCCGCCGGTCCGGTTTTGCGCATTCTTGTGGTCATTACGGCCCATATATGCGAACTTGTTGCGAGTTCTGACGCAAGTACGCGAGGTATCCGCATGGACCTGGGCCCGACCGATCTGCAATTGCTTGCCGCGCTGCAACGCGATTCCACCCTGACCGCGCAGGATCTGGGCGATGTGCTGCACCTGTCCGCATCGCAGGTCGGGCGCCGCCGCCAACGGCTGGAGGCGGAAGAATACATCGCCGGTTACCGTGCCTATCTGAACCCTGAGAAGGTTGGGCTGACGGTGCAGGCCTTTATCCAGATCGTCATGGCCACCCATACCGAACAGAACGCGCGGGATTTCGTGCGCCTGACCCGGACCCGGCCCGAGATCGTCGGCGCCTGGACCCTGACGGGCGAGGCGGATTATCTGCTGCGGGTCTATTGCGCTGACCTGACAGCACTGAACCTGCTGGTCCAGCAGGTGCTGCTGCCCCACCCCGCCGTCAGTCGGGTGCAAAGCCAGATCGTGATGGAACGGGTCAAACCCGACGCGCCGCTGCCAGTTTAGGATTTGTCACGCAAGGTCAGCGCGCGACCTGCCAGCAGAAGAAACATCACACCACCCCCGACAAACGTCACCCCGATGGATGTCACAGAGGCCAGAGCGGCCCCCAGAAACGGCGCGCTCAGCAGGGCAATGGTGTTGATCGCCTCGCTCACCGCCGTGACCCGCCCGATCCGGTTTGACGCCACATGGTTCTGGATCAGCACCCGATAAGGCACAAGACCAATGGCCGAGGTAATGCCAAGAACGAAAAAGATCGCCAGATACATCACTAACGTCACAGGCGTCCCCGTGACCTCAAAAAACCCAAGTGTGATGGACAGCCCACCGCCGATGCCCGCACCTGTCGCGATCCAGAGGAAGGGGCGTTTCGTCTCGCCCAGAACAAGCGACCCAAGCACACCCCCTGCCCCGACAAAGGCGAGCGTGATGCCAAGGATCGTCTCGGAAAAGCCAAGGTCGCGGGTCAGCGGCACGATCAGCATATCATAGAAAAACATCGCAAAATAACCGAGCGCCATCATGATCAGGGCCGCTTTGAGAATGGGTTTTGTGCCGATCTCGCGCAGGCCGGCGCGGATGTTTTGCATCATGCCCGGCTCTTCCGCTTCTTCCGATGGTGGGCGGACAATCGGATGCAGGCGCCAGACCAGGATGGCGGCGATGACCGAGACCAGCGCGTTCAGCAGAAAAATCTGCGCCGGGGCCAACACGATCAGCAGGCTGCCCCCCAGCGCCGGGGCCACGATCTTGGACGCCTGATTGATCGCATGGCTGTGCCCGTTGGCCCGCATGCGGTTGCTTTCGCCCGTCAGGGCCTGGATCGCGCCCTGCTTGGCGGGGGTAAAGAACGTATCGACGCTGCCACGCAAGGCGATCAGGACCATCAGCAAAGGCCAACTGGGCGCAAGAAAAAGGGCCGCGGTAAACACTGCCCGGCCCACATTGCTCAGGATCAGGACGCGATTGAGGCTCATCCGATCAACGATCACCCCGGCAAAGGGACCGACCAGAAGATAGGGCAAACCAAAAGCGACACCAAGCATGGCAAAGACATAAGTCGGGACCGTCCAGACATAGGCCAACAGCGCGCCGATAGCGACGAAATCAAGCCAATCGGAAAAGTCCGCGGGCACCTGGGCGATCAGCAATTGCCGCAATGCAGCGGGCATCGGTGTTGTGGTCATGACGTCTTTCTATCGATGCACGCGCAGAAACCTGTGAAAAATGCGCGATGTGTCCTTTTTAATAACTTCGCACAAGGTAGACTGACGTAAAAGAAGTCGTGATCACACGGGGACCAAGTAGGCATCAATGGAATCTTTCCTTTTTCAGGCAACCATCTATCTGGGCGCGGCAGTGATTGCGGTGCCACTTGCCGCGCGCCTGGGGTTCGGATCGGTGCTGGGCTATTTGTTGGCAGGCATCGTGATTGGTCCGGTGACCGGGTTGGTGGGGTCTGAGACACAGGATCTGCAGCACTTTGCGGAATTCGGCGTCGTGATGATGCTGTTCCTGATCGGGTTGGAGCTGGACCCCCGCGCCTTATGGGCGATGCGGCAGCGCCTGATCGGACTGGGCGGATCGCAGGTTGTCTTGACGATGGTGGCGGTCATGGCCGGCGCGATGCTGATGGGATATGATTGGGGCACAGCGCTGGCGATCGGGATGATTTTTGCGCTTTCGTCAACCGCGATTGTTTTGCAGACCCTGACCGAAAAGGGGCTGATGCGGACAAGCGGCGGAAGGTCCACCTTTTCTGTGCTGCTGACGCAGGATATTGCGGTGATCCCGATGCTGGCCGCCTTGCCCTTGCTCGCCGTGCCCGCAATCACGACGTTGACACAGGACGGGTCGCTGCAGCGGGTGGCAGATGATCATCACGACACCCACACAACGATCAGCCTGGTCGAAGGATTGCCCGCATGGGGGGTGACGCTGGTCACGATTGGTGCGGTGATCCTGGTGATCCTGGCCGGGACATATCTGACCCGCCCGGTGTTCCGGTACATCCACCATGCCCGGCTGCGCGAAATGTACACCGCCTTGGCGCTGTTGCTGGTCGCATCGACGGCGGTGCTTATGACGATGGTGGGCTTATCGCCTGCGCTGGGGACGTTTCTGGCGGGTGTTGTTCTGGCAAATTCCGAGTTTCGTCACGAACTCGAAAGCGACCTTGCCCCGTTCAAAGGTCTGCTTTTGGGGTTATTCTTTATCACCGTCGGTGCAGGGATCAATTTTGACCTCTTCTTTGCCGATCCAGCCTATATCCTGGGCCTTACTGCAGCCGTCATGCTGATCAAGGGCGTGATCCTGTTCGCCATTGCAATTGTCTTTCGCATTAAGGGCAAGGATCGATGGTTGTTCACACTTGGCTTGGCCCAGGCAGGTGAGTTTGGCTTTGTGCTGATTGCATTTTCGGTGCAGCAGGGTGTGTTGGTGGATGCACTGGCCGGGCAGCTCTTGCTTGTCATCGCTTTGTCGATGCTGATCACACCGCTGTTGTTCATCATCTACGAACTCTTAGGACGCCGTGCGAGCGACAGCGATGAAGAGGAACATGACGAGGTCGATGAGCAAGGGGCTGTGATCATCGCCGGGATTGGCCGCTTTGGTCAGATCGTGAACCGGCTGGTGCAAAGCGCGGGGTTCAAGACCGTCGTGATTGACAGCAATCTACCAACCGTACAGATGATGCGAAAATTTGGCTTTCGTGGGTTCTTCGGCGATCCGACCCGGCCTGATCTGCTGAATGCCGCGGGGCTACCTGATGCCTCTGTTCTGGTTGTGGCAATTGATGACAAGGCGTCAGCCAACAAGCTGGTGGCATATGCCCGCAAGGCCCGACCTGACCTGCACATCATTGCGCGCGCACGCGACCGGGTGCATGTGTATGAACTCTATGACGCAGGTGCCGACGATATCGTGCGCGAGATGTTCGACAGCTCGCTGCGCGCCGGCCGATATGTGCTGGAAAATATGGGGCTGAGCGAGTTTGAGGCGGCCGAGATCGAGACCGCATTCTACCAGCATGATCGGATGGCCTTGCGCGAATTGGCAGAGCTGTGGCAACCCGGCGTGTCCTTGGTCGATATCCCCGAATACGTCAAACGGGCCAACGAACTGAATAATGACCTTGAGACCGCATTTGCGGCGCGTCAGCAGGCGGCAGACCACAAGGATAGCGCGTAACCAGAATTTTTGAAAATTCTGGGCAATTTTCTTGCAAGAAAATTGGGCGCTTAGCCGTCGCTGACCCCTGCTTCGGCAAAGGTCGCCATGCCGGAATGACACGCGATAGCCCCTTTCAGGATACCAATGGCAAGTGCTGCGCCCGACCCTTCGCCCAAACGCAGACCCAGATTCAGCAAGGGTGACTTGCCAAGCGCGTCGAGGAGTTTTTGATGCGCCCCTTCGGCGCTGAGATGTCCGGCAACCGTGTGATCAAGCGTTCCATCCTCAGCCTTCGCCAACACCGCTGCTGCCGCACAGCAAATGAAACCGTCAAGGATGACAGGGATCCGGTAATGTCGCGCCGCAGCAATGGCCCCCGCCATCGCAGCCAGTTCGCGCCCGCCAAGGCGACGCAGCGCTTCAAGCGGATCGTCCGTGGCATGGAGTGCAAGGCCCTTGGCGACGGCATCGGTCTTGCGCGCAAGGCCCGCATCATCAACACCCGTACCGCGCCCGGTCCATGTGGCAGCATCCCCGCCCAAGACAGCAGCGGCCACCGCAGCAGCGGAAGTGGTATTGCCAATGCCCATTTCGCCAGTGACCAGCAGGTCCGCATCCGGGTCGACTGCGTTCCAGCCTGTTTGCAAAGCGCTGACAGCGTCTTCTTCGCTCATTGCGGGGCCAGTTGTGAAATCCACGGTGGGCCTGTCAAGGGCGAGGGCATGGACATCCATTTTGGCCCCAAATGCCCTGGACAGCTGGTTGATGGCAGCACCGCCATGTTCGAAATTGGCAACCATCTGCGCGGTCACCTCTGGCGGGAAGGCCGAAACGCCCTGGGCGCAGACACCATGATTGCCGGCAAAAATGATCACTTGCGGCGCGTTGATCTGCGGCTGCGCGGAACCGCGCCAGCCCGCATACCAGATGGCGAGGTCTTCCAGCCTGCCCAATGCGCCGGGAGGTTTGGTGAGTTGGCTGTTCCGCTCTGCCGCGCCATCGCGCGCTGCTGCGTCCAGAGCGGGGGCTGCAGCCAAGGTTTCGCGAAAGGTGGACAGGGTCGAAAATGGCGCTTGCATCGGGGTCTCATTCCATCAATCTTTTGACCTGTTTAACGATCATCCCCGCGATGGAAAGCCCCCGAAGGACCCGCTTTTGTACAAACACGACATGCCTCTATTTGATCGGATTGATCTTCTTGCAGCATTGGGCCTGCTCACCCGGTTTCCTGTGATTGTGGACAGTGACCGGGCGATGGCACGGGGCGCGGCATCCGCCTGGGCCTATCCATTGGTGGGCGTGATCATCGGTGTCATTCTGGCGGCTGCGACGGCGCTGATGCTCTGGGTCGGTCTGCCGTCCGGTGTCGTGGCAGGGCTGGTGCTGGCTCTTTCGGTGATACTGACGGGTGCGATGCACGAGGATGGGTTGGCGGACGCGGCTGACGGCCTCTGGGGCGGCTGGACCCCGGCGCGGCGGCTGGAGATCATGAAGGACAGCCATATCGGTGTGTATGGGGTGTGTGCGATCGCGCTGTCGCTCTTGCTGCGCTTTCTGGCGCTGGCAGGCATTGTATCCTTGGGGGCCTATTGGGTGGTGTTTATTGCCGTAGGCGCATTGAGCAGGAGCGCCATGGTCGTGTTGATGGCCACGCTGCCAAATGCCCGTGACGGCGGATTGAGCAAAAGCGTCGGGCGTCCACCAACCGCGACGGCCTGGATCGCGGTCGTGATTGCGTTGGTCGTCACGGTTGTGAGCGGATATCCGTTGCTGATTATTGTTGCCGGATTGACGGCACTGGCCTGTGGCTTGATTGCACGGTCGAAGATCGGGGGACAGACCGGGGACATCTTGGGGGCCACACAGCAAGTCACGGAAATCGCAACGCTGATCGCAGTGCTGACGATGTTGGCCTAAGGCAGCGGGTTACAAGCAATTGCCGTTGCAAAAGAGCTACGGTCGACATGAGAACCGATATCAGTTGCCCGCAATTCGCCGTTTTCCAACCGTGTGGCGATCACACGTGACCAATCGGCGTTTGCCGTGATCATCTCTGGCCCCTGCCCACAGTCACGGATGCCACCAGCAATATCGCGTTCGCCAATGCGGTGATTGGTCAGGCCGGAACCGGCGGCGATTTCAGACAATTCCCCGTCCTTGAAACGCCAGACACGCAACGTCTTGGCGAGGTGGGGTCGGTCGATATACGCAATTTCGATATGACCGTCATCATCCAGATCGGCGATCCCGATAGGCGCGAGCCACCGGTTACGGGTGCCGATATAGGGATTTGTGGCAATCAGTTGCAGGCTGGGTTGCCCAGGCACATCGGCGTAGATCGCAAGCTGTGCCCCGTTGTTCTGGTGGCTGCGCACCGTAATCACTTCGGCCCGGCCATCCCCGTTCAAATCCGCCAATCTGGGTCCGGTGTCTTCGAACACATGGGCGTCATCAAGCACGACAGACTTGGTGCCACAGCTATCGACGGCAGTATCTGTCGAATAAACCCGAAGCTGCCCGCCTTCGATCGCATCACCAAGAACACCATGCGCATAACGCGTTGTTGGCATCTCGTACCAGGCAGCAGTGATCCCCTCCGCCTGACAGGTCGATACCCCCTGCCCCGCGCATCCGCGCAGGGCGGCAAAGGTTTCGCTGTGAAACGCGCTGGCGGTATGGGGCGCGGCACGACAGGCCACCGCCACTTCCGGCGCAAGCAAAGCAAGCAGAGCCAGAAGGCGGAATTTCATCAAATCTGCTTTTCCGGCATCTGCACGCGCAGACCATCCAGAGCATCGGTGACTTTCAACTGACAGGTCAGCCGCGATTTGACCGGATCAGGCTCATACGCGAAATCCAACATGTCTTCTTCCATCGGATCCTTGGCAGGCAGTTTTTCGACCCAGGCATCATCCACATAAACATGGCAGGTCGAACAGGCGCAGGCACCGCCGCAATCGGCCTCGATCCCCGGAATGCCGTTGTCGCGTGCGCCTTCCATGACGGTAAGACCGTTGGCGACGTCAACCACATGCTCTTTGCCGCCATGCTCCACGTAAGTAATCTTGGCCATTCGTTGGTGTCCTTTGCAATCTGTCGTGTTGCCGACCTAAGTAGTGCACAGTTTTCATGCTCGCCACCCCCAAAAATGATCAATCAGCGCGCTGAGATCATTGTGATCTGTGGACATCCCCGACATGGACGTTACCCTTGCGCATCATGGGTCGGGGAGGCCCTCAATTTGGGAGACATGTATGAAATATCTATCTAAGGCAGTTTTGGCCGCAAGCCTTGCCATCGCCGCACCTGCCGCACATGCACAGGCCGAAGAGGCGAGCTATATTCTTGCCACGGCATCAACGGGGGGCACGTATTATCCGGTGGGTGTCGCGCTTTCGACTTTGATCAAGGTCAAGCTGGAACCCAGCATGAAGATTGGCATGTCCGCGATCAGTTCTGCGGGCTCGGGTGAGAATGTCCGGCTGATCCGCGAAGGCGAGGCACAGTTCGGCATTCTGCAGGGCCTCTTTGGATATTACGCGGCCACCGGCACCGGACCAGTGGCCGAGTCCGGTCCGCAAGAGCATCTGCGATCCGTCACAATGCTGTGGCAGAACGTGGAACAATTCGTCGTCGCCAGCGATGTGGCTACCACCGGCACGATGGATGATTTCGTCGCGCTGAAGGGCGAAGCGATGGCGCTTGGCAACCAGAACTCGGGCACGATCGGATCGAACCGGACGATCATGGCCGGCTTAGGGATCGATATCGAGAGTGATTACGAACTGGTTTTTGCAGGTTACGGGCCATCGGCCGAAGCATTGCAAAACGGACAGGTCAAGGGAATCAGCACGCCCGCCGGTGTGCCCACCGGTGCGATCAGCCAGTTGATGGCTGCTGCAGGTGACGGCGTGACGATGTTGGACTTCACGCCAGAGCAGTTGGAATTGGCCGATGGTGGCCGTGGTCTGTGGACACCCTACCTGATCCCGGCGGGCACCTATCCGGGCCAGACCGAGGATATCAACACGATTGCGCAGCCGAACTTCCTGGCCACGCATGCCGACCTCCCCGAGGAAAACGTCTATCAGATCACCAAGACGATCTATGAAAATCTGCCCTTCCTGCAGGCGATTCACCCCGCTACCAAGGCGATGGCATTAGAGGCTGCGATTGCAGGTCTGCCGGTTCCGCTGCATCCCGGTGCCGCGCGGTTCTATCAGGAACAGGGGATCGAAATCCCCGCACGTCTGATCGCTGAATAACGGCGTTCTTGCGGCCCGCGTGCGATAATCGCGGGCCGTAACTGCATTTCAAAGGAACGCAAATGTCTGATGAAACCCCCGTCGAGGCGGCAGTCCTGCGCACGTTTACCGGCCTGCCAAATACTGCGCTGACAATTCTGTGTTTCCTGATTGCCGTTGGTCACATCTATGTGGCATTCGATCCGATCATTTCCGAGTTTCAGCGTAACGCCTATCACTTCGCGGGTTTCGCGTTTCTTGCGGCAGTGCTGTATCCGCTGGTCAAGGGGCAGACACGTAGCAAACCCATACTCGTCTTTGATCTGACCCTGGGTATGCTTGTCGCGGTTTCGGCCATCTATCTGCCCTTTGCAGAACAGGGGATTTACGACCGCGGTGTGAAATTTTCGGCCCTTGATTGGCTCGCGGCGGGCATCTGTATCCTTGGCGCGACTGAATTGACACGCCGTTTGACCGGTTGGGTCATTCCGTCACTGATCATCATTGCGCTGACCTATGTGGGCTGGTGGGGCAGTCTGATTGGCGGCGTGTTTTCGTTTCCGGGGCTCAATTGGGAAAGCATTGCGTTTCGGTCGATCTTTGGCGATGACGCCATGTTCGGCACAATTGCCCGGATATCCTCGACATTCGTGTTCCTGTTCATCATCTTTGGGGCGTTCCTGCTGCGCTCTGGTGCCGGGGATTTCGTGATCAATATCGCCCGTGCCATCGCTGGTCGGCTGGTCGGGGGGCCGGGCATTGTGGCGGTCATTGCCTCTGGTCTGACGGGCACGATTTCGGGCTCGGCTGTTGCAAACACGGCTTCGACCGGTGTGATCACCATTCCGTTGATGAAAAAAGCCGGATTTCCACCCAAGTTCGCAGGCGGGGTCGAGGCCGCATCGTCCACCGGTGGTCAGTTGATGCCGCCGATCATGGGCGCCGGGGCCTTTGTCATGGCCAGCTTCACGCAGATTTCCTACGAAACAATCGTTGCCGTTGCCGCATTGCCCGCCCTGCTTTACTTCCTCTCGGTCACGTTCTTTGTAAGGATCGAGGCGCGGCGTCTGGGCTTGCAACCGATGGAAAACGATGGTGAGACAATCGGCTCTGCCTTCAGGAAAGGCGGGGCCAGCTTTATTATCCCGATCGCTGGCCTGATCGGGATGCTGGTCTCTGGATTTACCCCCGCCTACGCGGCTGTTTTTGGTATCCTGGCCGTGATCGCGTCAAGCTGGCTGACACAGAACCCGATGGGCCCCCGGGCAGTGTTCGAGGCTCTGGTGATGGGCACCAAGGGTATGATCATGACCGCCGTGCTGCTTTGCGCTGTTGGTTTGGTCGTGAACGTGATCGCGACGGCGGGCATCGGTAACACGTTCAGCCTGATGATTGCGGATTGGGCGAATGGCAATCTGCTCGTCGCGATTGTCATGGTGGCCATTGCCAGCCTGGTGCTGGGCATGGGGTTACCTGTGACGGCGGCCTATATCGTGCTCGCCACATTGTCGGCCCCTGCCCTTGCAGGCATGATCGCCGACCGTTTCGTGATCGAAGCACTTGCGGCAGGGACCTTGGGTGATGCAGCCAATGCCGTTTTGATGTTCGGCGTGCCTGACCCTTCGGTTCTGGCAGGTCCGCTGACGGCCGAGGAGGCAAGCACCATCATCAAGGCCTTGCCGCTGGAGGTGGCCGCACCCTTGCGGGATTTGGTGGTTCCGCAGGATGTTGCCGTTGCCGCACTTTTGTCGGCGCATATGATCATCTTCTGGCTCAGTCAGGACAGCAACGTCACCCCCCCTGTCGCACTTGCGGCCTTTACCGCCGCAGCGATTGCCAAAGCACCAGCAATGGCCACGGGCTTTGCGAGTTGGAAATTGGCCAAGGGTCTTTATATCGTGCCGCTGCTGATGGCTTACACTCCGTTTCTCTCGGGTGATTGGGGCGTAATGCTGGTTATCTTTGTCTTTGGCGTGTTTGGCATCTACGGATTGGCTGGCGCGCTGCAGGGCTGTCTGGAGCAGCCGATCAATGTGCCGACCCGGCTGATCCTGTTGATCGCGGGCGCGGCATGTATCTGGCCGACGACCTTGCTGGTTCATCTCACCGGTGCGGCTGTCGTGATCGGGATACTTGTGTGGAACATCCGGACCATGCCAAGGGCCATGACAGCATGACCCATCGGGCAAGCTGCCTTTGCGGCGCTGTGCAGATTGCGGTGACAGGTGATCTGCCGCCACCATCCGCCTGTCACTGCACGGCCTGTCGCAAACATTCGGGGCATTACGAGGCATCTGTCGACGTGCCCCGCGCTGCAGTCACGATCACGGGTGAAGCGCATGTGCGCTGGTATCAGTCATCTGAAAAGGTCAGGCGCGGTTTCTGTGGCACCTGCGGATCAACCTTGTTCTGGGACCCGGTGTTTCAGGATTGGACGGCGATTGCGATGGGCGCTTTCGATACGCCGACACAAACAAAACTCAAGCAGCATATTTTTGTTGCCGATAAGGGCGATTACTACGATATCACAGATGGGTTGCCGCAAAACGCGCAATAGCTTTGTGGTCCCGGATCAGATCCGGAACTGCGCTGCGCCCAACAAAAAAGGCGGCACCAGTGGGCCGCCTTTTCGTTAGACTGTGTGGTACGGCTTACTCTTCAAGCACAAGTGCGACAAAGCGTGGATCACCGCCGCGACGCACCAGCAGCAGGATGGACTTGCGCCCCGCCTCGGTCGCCGCTTCGATCTGCGCTTCAAGATCGGCAATTGTCGCAACCGCTTGCTGACCGGCCTCGGTGATCACATCACCTTCCAGCAGACCTTTTGAGGCGCCTTCGGAGTCGGGATCAATTGCTGTGATCACCAGGCCTTGATCGACATTCAGCGAAAACTGATCGGTCAGCTCTGGTGTAATTTCTGACAGGGTAAGACCCAGGATTTCCGACTGATCCGCCTCTTCCGGCTCTGTCGATGCGGGGAAGGCAACAGCTTCTGATGTCTCACGACGGCCAAGAACAACAGTCAGTTGCTCCATATCGCCTTCGCGCAGCACCTCAACCGGGACTTCCTTACCGACAGGAGAGTTGCCGACGATGCGGACGAGTTCGCGCGTATCCTCGATTTCAACACCGTCGAAATTCAGGATGACATCACCAGACAGCATACCCGCATCTTCAGCTGGACCCGCAGGGACGTCAGTCACAAGTGCACCGCGCGCAAGGTCAAGACCTTCAATCGCATCGACCATATCCGGGGTCACATCCTGAATGCGCACACCAAGCCAACCACGACGGGTTTCACCGAACTCGATCAACTGATCGACCACATTGGTCACAACGGCTGACGACATCGCAAAACCGATACCGATTGAGCCGCCGTTGGGTGACAGGATCGCCGTGTTCACGCCGATAACCTCGCCATCCATGTTGAACAGCGGCCCGCCAGAGTTGCCGCGGTTGATTGCGGCATCTGTCTGGATGTAATCATCATACGTGCCTGAAAGTGCGCGATTACGGGCCGAAACGATCCCGGCCGAAACCGAAAAACCCTGACCAAGCGGATTACCCATCGCCATGACCCAGTCACCGACACGGCTACCGGGGCCATTGCTGTCGCCGAACTCAACATATGGCAGGTTTTCAAGGTCAACCTTCAGAACGGCGATATCCGTGTTCGGATCTGTCCCGACCAGTTCCGCTGGAACGCCTGGCTCTCCGCCGGGGAAGAATTCGATCAGGATCTCATCGGCACCTTCGATCACGTGATTGTTGGTCACGATGTAACCATCATCAGAGATGACAAAGCCGGACCCCAGTGCCGAGGACCGGCGCGCGCCGTTCCTATCGTTCGGGTTCAGGTCATTGAAGAAATCCTCAAACGGGGACCCTTCGGGCACAAGACCTTGCGGACCGGTCCGGCCGGCGATGGTCGTGCTTGTCGTGATGTTGACGACCGATGGGCTGATCCGTTCAGCCAGATCAGCGAATGTTTCAGGCCGGCTCTGCGCTTCAGCCGTGGTGGCCTGTGCAAGCACCAATGCCAGCGCCAAAGCGAGTGCTGCAAAAAGTGCCGTGATCAGACAGCGCGCCTGCCCGTAATCTTGTTGAATTGCGATTGCCTTGGATTTCACTTGGCAAATCTCCTTGTACACTGGATTGCGCTGCACGATATGGCAGCGCCATTAACATCTGATGATCTATGTAGAGCGCGCGATGTGCAACGCAAACATCGGTGTCAGAAACTCAACTCGATGTGATTTTTCGTTCATTCGGGTGGTTTTTCGCATGAAGCAACAAAAAACGGATCTGCAAGATGACAAAAGGCCAGCGCGGCGGCTGGCCTTTTCACCACATGATTGCAGCCTTTATTGACCGGCGTCGCTGCCCAGATCAGACTTCAAATAGTTGAAGAAGTCACTGTCGGGCGACAGCACCATGGTCGAGTTGCCAGGCCGCAGCGCCCGTTGATAAGCGGTCATGGACCGGTAGAATTCAAAGAATTCAGGATCCGAACCAAAGGCAGAAGCAAAGATTTCGTTCCGACGCGCGTCGGCCTCACCCTGGATGATCTGGCTTTGACGTTCCGCGTCCGAGACAAGTTCGATCACCGTTCTGTCCGCCTGCGCCTGAATACGCTGGGCCGCTTCGTTACCGCGGGCGCGTTCGTCTGCGGCTTCGCGGTCACGTTCCGCCTTCATCCGTTCGTAGGTCGCGTTAAGGTTTTCCGGCGGCAGGTCGGTGCGCTTCAACCGCACGTCGATCACCTGCAATCCCAGTGCCTGCGCTTCGGCAATCGCGCTGTTGCGGATCCGCAGCATCAGCGCTGCCCGGTCAACAGATAGAATATCGTTTGAGCTGACCGAACCCAGCACTTCACGCGTCTCAGCGCGCAAGATACTGTCAAGGCGACGCGCGGCCGCCTCTTCGCCGCCGGCACCAACGGCCCGCCGGAACTGTTCAACATCCGCAATGCGGTAGCGCGCGAATGCATCAACGACCAGACGCCGGTCATCCGATGGCGTGACTTCCAGTGGTTCCAGATCACGGCTGAGGATACGGTCGTCATAACGAACGACTTCCTGGATCAGCGGGATCTTGAAACCCAGACCAGGCTCTTCCTGAACCTTCACGATCTGACCGAACTGAAGCACAAGCGCCTTTTCACGTTCGTCCACGATAAACACCGAGGACAACGCACCCACCACGACAACAACAATTGCGGGAAGAAGAAATGCTGATTTCCGCATTAGTTTGACCCTCCGGCGGTTTGCGCAGGCGTGCGGCGCAATTCATTCAATGGCAGGTAGGGCACAACGCCCTGCCCGGTCCCGTTACCTTCGTCCAGCAAGATGATGTCAATACCACCCAACACGCCTTCCATGGTTTCAAGGTAAAGACGTTTGCGTGTGACTTCCGGTGCCTTTTCATATTCGGCAAGAACCGCAAGAAAGCGTGATGCTTCACCTTCGGCTTCGTTGACCACGCGGGCGCGATAACCTTCGGCCTCTTCAAGGATCTGGGCCGCCTGACCACGTGCTTCGGCAACAACACGGTTGGCATAGGCATCTGCAACGTTTTGGACCCGGTCACGTTCCTGTTCGGCGTCCTGCACCGCGCGGAAAGATGCGATAACCGGTTCTGGTGGATCAGCCTTGTCAAAGTTCACACGGATGATTGTCACACCTGAATCGTAACTATCCAGCGTTGACTGGATCAGATCGCGCAACCGGTCGGCAATGGCGCCACGATCCCTGTTCAGGATGGGGGCCAGTTCGGACTGCGAGATAATCTCGCGCATCGCAGATTCCGCCACCGCTTCGATTGTTTGCGGAGGATTTGCGAGGTTGAAAAGATACTCTTCAGGGTCGTTGATGTTCCAGACCACCTGAAAATCGATATCAACAATGTTCTCATCTCCGGTCAGCATCAGGCCGGCATCCATGCCCGCCCGGCTTGTACCGATATCGATGTTACGTTCGGTCGTCACCGCGATGACCTCGCGCGTGACGACGGGCCAAGGTGCGAAGTTCAGACCCGGCTCCCCGATTTCAAGGAAGTCACCCAACAAAAGCTCGACCGAGCGTTCTTCCGGACGCACGGTGTAGAATGACATTGCGGCCCAACCCGCAAAGGCCAGCAGAATACCAAGCCCAACAGTACCGCGTGTCAGCTGCGGACCACCGCCGCCACCTGTTCCGCTGCCATTGCTGCCCCGGCCACCGCCGCCCATCAGCACGCGCAGTTGTTCACGGCCTTTGTTTACCAGTTCATCAATTTCAGGGATGTTCGGTCCGTCATTATTCGGCTTGCGGCCGCCGCCACCGCGGTTGTCATCACCTCCGCCTGATCCGTTATTGCCGCCGCCGCCCCATGGGCCCCCAGAATTACCTGCCATTGTCTTCCTATACTTCCTTTCACCGTGACACAGCGTACTGTGCCGTTGGTATGCCATGTGTGTCTTGGTTATGCGAAATCAAGCGGTCCGCATCGGTTCCTTCATCGTCACAAGTTCCTCGGCCATTGTGGGATGTACCGCAACGGTCCGGTCAAAGTCTTCCTTGGTGGCACCCATCTTGACCGCAATGCCCGCAAGCTGGATCATCTCGCCCGCATGATCCGCGACAATATGACAGCCCAGCACCTTACGGCTTTCCTTGGACACGATCAGTTTCATCAGGACACGGTCCGATTTGCCGACAAAGGCCTGCTGCATGGGCCGGAAAGAGGTGCAGTAGATTTCGACCGGTTCCTGATCGCGCGCCTGTTCCTCGGTCATGCCGATTGTCCCCAGTTCAGGCTGGGTGAACACGGCAGACGGGATCAGGTCATGATCAGGTTTTGTGGGATTGCCCTTAAAGACGGTTTCGACAAACGCCATGCCTTCGCGGATCGCAACAGGCGTCAGCTGCACCCGGTCGGTCACGTCGCCAATCGCATAGATAGACGGGACAGAGGTCTGGGAATAGTCATCGACGCTGATCTCACCCCGACGGCCCAGTTTCACGCCAGCCTCTTGCAAACCAATGCCTTGCGTGTTGGGTGCGCGCCCCGTGGCAAAGAGAACATGGTCAAAGACCTTTTCGTTCCCGTTGGTCGATTTGACCCAGATCGGTCCCTTCGCCTTTTCATCCGTATCGCTTTTTGGATTGCTTGCGATGTCTTGCGATTGGCGGACCGAAGCCCCCATGGCCGCGTCAGACTCTGTCGGCTTTGGGCCACCATGGTCTGAATTGGCTGGTGCCATCTCGACAATATTGGTGCCCACATGCAGGTTGATCCCCCGGCGGATCATCGCATCGGCCAAAAGGCCCCGCGCCTCATCATCGAAGCCGCGCAGGATTTGCGCACCGCGATAATACTGAGTCACCTCAACGCCCAGACCGTGCAGGATACAGGCGAATTCACAGGCAATGTATCCACCACCGATGATCAATACCGATTTCGGCATCTTCTCCATCAGGAAGATATCATTGGACACGATCCCAAGATCGGCATTCGGCATATCGGGGCGTACCGGATGCCCGCCCGTGGCCACCAGAATGTGTTTCGCCGTGACCGTTTTGTCATCAATTTTTATGGTGTGCGGGTCCTCTAACGCGGCGCGACCGTCAAAAATCTCAACGCCTGAACCGTTCAGCAGGTTGCGATAGACCTCTTCCAACCGATCCAGTTCGGTATGCAGCCGGTTGCGGAAATGCCCCCAGTCAAACCCGGCATGCGATACATCCCAGCCGTATTCGCGGGCATCATCAAAGATA
Source organism: uncultured Paracoccaceae bacterium (assembly GCA_947503965.1). Lineage (GTDB taxonomy): Bacteria > Pseudomonadota > Alphaproteobacteria > Rhodobacterales > Rhodobacteraceae > Yoonia. The sequence goes on along the minus strand of CANNFU010000007.1, from coordinate 252,046 downwards.
TCGGGATAGCTGCTGGCGTAGACCATCAATTTCTTCGGTACACAGCCCCGGATCACGCAGGTGCCACCCATCCTGTACTCTTCGGCAAGTGCGACCTTGGCCCCCGTTGCCGCCGCCACACGCGCCGCGCGCACCCCGCCAGAACCGCCACCAATGACGAAAAGATCGTAGTCGAAAGTCATAGGTGAGGCTCCATTTTGGTTAGTCTGTAACGGGTTGTCGGCAGGTTTCAGTCAGCGATGTCGACAAAGATGTTGTCATCGTCACGGACATCGAAACGCACAACCTCGGTGACGCCATTGGTGATGTCGCGCACCTCGACCTTACCGGTGGCATGGCCGACGATCACCATATCGCAGATATCAATGAACAACCCATTCTCGACCACACCCGGGATCTGGTTCAGTGTCAGGCTAAGCTGTCGTGGATTGCCGATCCGTTTGAGATGCAGATCAAGAATGTAGTTTCCCTCGTCCGAGACGAAAGGTTTATCGCCGTTCATCCGCTGCGTGATATCGCGGCTTAAGACATCCATGCCGATCAGCGTTTCAGCGATCAGGTCCTGCGTCGTCTTGGCGCCGAATTGCAGCACCTCAACCGGCAAAGGAAACGCGCCAAGCCGGTCCACCTTTTTTGACGCATCAGCGATCACGATCACCCGGTCACTGGCCGTCGCGACAACCTTTTCCTGCAGATGCGCACCGCCGCCGCCTTTGATCAGGCACAGATCGTCATCATATTCATCGGTGCCATCAATCGTGACATCCAGCCATCGCGCCTCATCCAGTGTGATCACCTCGATCCCGACCTGACGGGCCAGTTTTGCGGTCCGGCTGGAGGTCGGTACACCTTTGATCTTCAGCCCCTCATCGCGCACCATCTCGCCCAGACATTGTACCAGCCAGGCGGCAGTTGATCCCGTACCCAAACCAACCTTCATGCCGGACTCGACATATTCTGTGGCCTGTTTCGCCGCGACAAACTTTGCCGTGTCGATGGGGGATAACTCACTTGACATAAATAGGCTCCGGCAGCTGCTTTGTGCCTTATAGGCAAGATATTTGTCAGGTGCGAGACCCCAAATCGCCCTGACGGAATTGTGCGGGGGGCATTCTTGCCGCACTAACCGCCCGGGCACAGGTCCGGAACAGTGGACCGCCGCCTCTTTGAACGTGAAAACAGCCGCAAGCGTCGTATTTGGGATTGCGACCCGCCCCGCAGCGCATAGGGTCCGCACATGACACACAGATTGCGCCTGCACTATGCCCCCGACAACGCATCGCTTTGCGTTCGGATCGCGCTGGAAGAGCTTGGTTTGCCTTATGAAACGGCTTTGGTGGATCGCAGCATTCGGGCACAGAAATCCGATGCTTATCTGGCGCTGAATCCCAACGGTCTGATCCCGGTTCTTGAAACACCGGATGGCCCGATCTCCGAAACAGCCGCAATTCTGTTGTGGCTGGCGGATCGTGAAGGTCGGCTGATGCCCGGTCCGCAGGCGTCGGAACGCGGGGCTGCGCTGCAATGGTTGTTCTGGCTGTCAAACACATTGCACGCGACGATGCGTCATTTATTTTACCCCGAAACATATACACGCAGCGACGCAGAGGCGTTGCGCGAAACAACGCGGCAAAAGTTGGCAGCGCAGCTTGGCTTATTGAATGCGGCACACTCAGCCACCTGGCTTGATAGCGATGATGCGACGATCCATGGCTGCTATCTTGGACCGCTGCTAAGATGGGCTGGCCTTTACGGTGGCGACACCACATGGTTCAATTTGGCCCGGTGGCCGCGCTTGCAAACGTTCGCCGCACGAACCGAAATGCGCCCGGCTGTTGCGCGCGCAGCCCTTGCAGAAGGGCTTGGCCCGACCCCATTTTCATCGCCGCATCCCTGCAACCCACCCGAAGGGAGTGCCACCTGATGTTCTTGTCCGTTTTCGATATGTTCAAGGTGGGTGTCGGCCCATCGTCGTCCCATACGATCGGGCCGATGGTAGCTGCGGCCCGGTTTCTGGACCATCTGCGCGCACAACCGTTCAGCGTTGCAGGTCTCCATGCATCGCTGCATGGCAGTCTGGCCTTTACCGGCGTCGGGCATGCAACGGACCGTGCAGTGATCCTTGGCCTCGCCGGATTTCGGGCTGAAGATTATGACGCGGAAAAGGCCGAGGCAGAGCTGGCCCGCATTAACACAGAACATGCCGTTACGCCTGATGGTCTGGGGACACTGAGGTTTCACCCCAAAGACAATCTGGAATTCGACTATGGCCCCGCCCTGCCCGGCCACGCGAATGGGCTGATCCTGCGTGGAACAGATGCGCAGGGTGACGTGATTACACAAGTTACCTATTACTCCATCGGCGGTGGCTTCGTGCTAACCGAGGCAGAGCTTGCCGCAGGCAAAGACACCGACACCGGCCCGCCAGTGCCATTTCCGTTTCAGTCCGCGCAGGAAATGTTGGATATGGCTGCGATGTCTGGCCAGACCATCGCCGCGATGAAGCGCACCAACGAAACGGCGCGCATGCCGCACGCAGATGTTGATCGGGGACTGGCCCGCATCTGGGAGGTCATGAACAATTGCATCGACCGTGGGCTAGCAACCGATGGCATTCTGCCGGGTGGGTTGCAGGTGCGCAGGCGGGCCAAGGGCATTTATGATGCATTGCTGGCCGAACGGGGCATGAACCTGACCGCACCCCATACGATCAACGATTACATGTCGACCTACGCCATGGCCGTCAACGAGGAAAACGCAGCAGGCGGACAGGTGGTTACGGCCCCCACCAACGGCGCGGCGGGCGTGGTCCCTGCAACAATCCGTTATTGGCTGGATCACGTGCCCGGCGCCACCAGCACCCGCGTGCCTGAATTCCTGCTGACAGCGGCGGCTATCGGCGGGCTGATCAAATTCAACGCCTCGATCTCTGGTGCCGAATGTGGCTGCCAGGCCGAGGTCGGCAGCGCATCAGCCATGGCCGCAGCTGGCCTTGCCGCCGTGCTGGGCGGCACACCGGAACAGATTGAAAACGCGGCCGAAATCGCGCTTGAGCATCATCTGGGCATGACATGCGACCCGGTGAAAGGGCTGGTGCAGGTCCCATGTATCGAACGCAATGGGTTGGGCGCGATCAAAGCGGTCTCTGCCGCGTCGCTGGCCATGCGCGGGGACGGGCAGCATCTGGTTTCACTTGATGTCGCGATTGAGACGATGCGCCAGACCGGTGCGGATATGAGCGAGAAATACAAGGAAACGGCTTTGGGTGGCTTGGCGGTGAACGTGCCAAACTGCTAAGGGTGCGTGGTGCTATACCACTTCAGCGACACCCCCGATATCCGCCGGTTTGAGCCCCGACCGTCGCGCTTCGGCCCGCCCCTGGTCTGGGCCATTTCGGCAGAGCACGCCTGCCTTTATCTTTTCCCGCGCAACTGCCCACGCATTGTCGTCTGGGCGCAACATAACAGCAGCGCTGTTGATCGGCACCGCTGGCTTGGCACTGCTGCACGCGTCGCCTTTGTCGAAAAGCGATGGATGATGCAGATCAGACGCGCGCGTCTTTACCGATACAGATTTCCGACGGCGCCATTCCAGCCCCTCGACGACGTGGGCATGCATGTATCGGGCGGGCCCGTCACGCCGAAAAGCATGACACCCCTGCATGATCTGCCGCAACATCTGGATATGGCGGGTGTGACACTCTGCGCGGTGCCGTCGCTTGCCCCTTTGAAACCTGTTTGGGACACAAGCCTGCATGCAAGCGGCATCCGCCTGCGCCACGCGCAAGGATGGAACTGACCTTTTCGTTTGGTGGTGCCCACCGTAAGCTACGTCCATGACCACGGATCGTCCTTTTCTTGGCGTGATGCTGATGCTTGCGTTTTGCGTGCTGGCCCCATTGGGTGACAGCATGGCAAAACTGCTGGGTGGGACGGTGGCGCTTGGTCTGCTGGTGTTGGTGCGTTTTGCGGTTCAGGCGGCGATCCTTCTGCCGCTCGTCGCATGGAACCGGCAAGGGTTTCAATTGCCAGAGGGCATCCTAGGTTGGACGATTGCGCGGACCGTCCTGCATATCCTTGGGATTGGTCTGATGTTCAGCGCCCTGCAATATCTGCCGCTGGCTGACGCCTTGGCCATTGCGTTCGTCATGCCCTTTATCATGCTGCTTTTAGGGCATTTTGCGATGGGCGAACATGTGGGCATGCACCGCATGGTGGCCTGCGCGATTGGATTTGTCGGCACGTTGCTGGTGATCCAGCCGAATTTTGTCGAAGTCGGGTATCCGGCACTGCTGCCGCTGGGCGTTGCAGTCGTCTTTGCCCTGTTCATGATGGTCACCCGCAAGGTCGCGCGCGCGCTTGATCCGATCAAGCTGCAGGCTATCAGCGGCATGCAGGCGACCGCGATCCTTGCGCCGATCCTTCTGCTGATGCCCGGCGGATTGGGAGACGTGGGGTTTGCCGCTCCGTCTCAGACGTGGTGGCTGCTGGCGGCCCTCGGTGTGATCGGCACACTGGCGCATCTTTTCATGACATGGAGCCTGCGATTTGCGCCCGCCTCGACCCTTGCGCCGATGCAATATCTGGAAATCCCCTTTGGCACGGCAATCGGCTGGCTGATCTTTGCTGACCTGCCCAATGGCCTTGCCGCCATCGGGATCTGCATCACCATCGGCGCCGGGCTTTACATCATTCTGCGCGAGCGACGGCTGTCACGGCTGTCGCCAGATGCGCCCGCGGCAGTGTAACCAAAAGCGGCCCATTGGTCCGAATGTGAACAGGCTCACCGCTTGTCGCATTAGAGCCACTTGTCTTGCCCGCAGGATGCATCGCGAAATCGGCCAGCGGCCAACGCAACCCGGTCGCTGAAACCACCAGCGCTGCCAGTGGCATCAACGAGATGCGGCTATTAGCGGGCAGTTCCAAATTCTCTAACCGATGAGTGATGACAAAAGACACGTCATCATCATCGACCAAAAGAACAGCCCGGTCCGGATAGCGTGCCATGACGTTCAATACGCCCAGAATGTGATCGATCCGTCCTCCTGTAAATCCAAGCGCATAGATCAGGGGGGCCGTGACACGCGTCAGCGCCTTTTCGAAATCAGTCGTGTCCTGTTCAGAAACGTGGCATAACACATCTGCAAATGTGGCACGGGCCTTGTCGGACAGGCTGTCAAAATCGCCAATCACGGCGACAGGTGCAATCCCGGCCGCAAGCAGATGATCTGCCCCGCCATCGACGCCGACAAAGCTGTTTACATTGGCGAAATCAGCGCCTAACGCCTTGTTTCCGATCTTGGCGCCACCTACAAAGCAGACTGGGCCATTGCTGGAAACAATGATATCATTTGTCATTGATTACACCTTGATCCACAAACATTCCCTAAAACGGTCACAAAATGATCGTGAAGGTAACGTCATGCTGTTCTCGAATAAGAACCAATCTATGTCCATCGGACAGCCGGAAGAAACTGTAGAAAGCGCATAAAAAATATGGACGACTCCACCAAAATCCTCGCTGTGTCATATGGCAACTTCTCCTGCCGTCTGGAAGGGTTCGACGATTCGGTCGAAACCATGAAGGCCGTCGTGTCGTATTTCCACGAATTGGCGGGCCATGATCGCTTTATGGACATGGACCCACAAGCGCCGGACATGGAAACGCTGGCACAGTTGACGGAAGAACAGGTTGGTGCGCCGGTCGAGGTGGAAGCTGATGGCAATACGGTCAGCCTGCGCATGGCAGATGCAATGTCTGACGACGTTCTGGATGATGAAATCGCCGATGATATGGAACTGGCCGAAGAAGAGTTCGTGGAAGAGACCGAAAATGTGTTTGCCGATGACCACGACACAATTGTCCTGAAGGCCGAAGAGACGACCGATCAAGTCGAAGAAGTCGATGAAGTTGCGACAGACGATGCCGACGTCGATATGCCGGACAGTGATGATGACGCGGAAACTGATCCGGCGAATGAAAGCGTCGCCTCAAAGCTGCAGCGCATTCGTGCGGTTGTCGGCAAGGATGACGATACCGATGCGTCAGTCGATAGTGACGCCGAAGACAGCTATGCCGAGGACCTGCCAGAGCCTGATTTCACAAAGGTAGCAGGCGTCAATCCACTGGCCCAGCGTCTGGCAGACCTTGCCAAGCGCAACGCGGAACGCGCCGCGGAAGAGGCTAACGCTGCTTTGGAATTCGACGACGAAGACGATGAAAATGTCAGCGAGGAGGAACTTGAAGCTCTTGAGGCCGAGTTCGAAGAGGAAGACAGCTCCGATGCCGTAGCGCAATCAGAGGGCACTGATGATCTGTCAGATGATGAAGACGAGTCGACACAAGATGAGGTCTTGCAGCTTTCACCCGAAGATCTGGCCCAGCAGGCGGCTGATGATGACACGGATGGTGGGCCGCTTGTGCTGACTCCCGACAACGAAATCGGATCGCGCGCGCAAGGTGATTACGGTGATTTCAACCTCAAGGAAGAAGTCGCCGAGGCGCAACGCGAGATTGACGAAATCAACGAAGAGAAAGAAACACGTTCCAAGCACGACACGGTACTCGACAACGTCGATAAAAGCATGACGCGGATCATGTCTCAGACTGACGAACGTCTGAACGAACCCGAAGGGCGCCGTCACCGCGACGCATTCGCCCAGCTGAAGGCGGCCGTCGCCGCAACAGAGGCTGCGCGGCAACTTGGCGATGCCGGGGCGGCGATGCGCGACAAGAACGAGGTATTCCGCGAAGACCTGGGTGCCTTGGATGCACAAGAAGCCAGCGGAAGACCAACAAGCCGTGACGCGGACGACTGGGACAGTCAGTCCAGTGACACAACACAGGATGAACCGACCGAGGAGGCAGCGGACACAACCGATGCTCCGGCGCCGCTGAAACTTGTTTCTTCACAGATCGTGGACCCGGAGCCATCAACACTTGATGCCGCATCGGCTCGTTTACGCAAAATCGCGGCGCAAAAGGATGCCGGTGGCGCACCAAAGGGCGGTTTTGCGGAATTTGCCGCCCAACAGGGCGCAACCGAACTGGCCGATCTGCTTGAGGCCGCGGCTGCCTATATCGCATTCGTCGAAGGCGACGATGATTTCTCGCGCCCGCAGGTGATGAAAAAGGTGCAGGCTGCGTCGGCCAATGAATTCACCCGCGAAGATGGGTTGCGCTCATTCGGGCGCTTGCTGCGTCAGAGCCGGATCATCAAACTGAATAACGGACGCTTTCAGGTTGCCGAAGACACGCGGTTCCGTCCGGGTGATAAGGCCGCCCAAGGCTGATCATTTTACAACAAAACAAAAACGGGCGGGGATTTCCCCGCCTTTTTTGTGATCTCAACTACTGTTCTGATCCGGGTCCGGCTGGCCGATGCCCTTGAATACCCATTTCAACGGGAAGGCCCAGCCAATCCCCAAAGCCAGATACACCATAAACTCCACCGCCAGCGGAAAACGGATGTTACCTGTCATCATCCCGCTCATGATGGTTGCGGCCACGATGATATAGATCGGCAGGCCCACCACCAGAACGAATAGCGCCAGACGTTTGCGTGCTTTATAAGTCATATCCCTCAGTCCGCGAATGGATCAGTCACCAGAATGGTGTCTTCCCTTTCAGGTGAGGTGGAAACTAGGGCGACAGGACAGTCGATCAACTCTTCGATGCGGCGCACATATTTGATGGCCTGCGCAGGCAGGTCTGCCCAGGAACGCGCGCCTTCGGTTGATTCCGACCAGCCTTCGATGTCCTCGTAGACGGGCACGCAGCGCGCCTGCTGATCGGCGGCAGTGGGCAGATAATCCAGCGTCTGACCATCCAACTCATACCCCACGCAGATTTTCAGCGTCTTGAAACCGTCCAGAACATCCAACTTTGTCAATGCGATACCGGTCACTCCAGATGTCGCGCATGTCTGCCGGACAAGTGCTGCATCAAACCAGCCACAGCGCCGCTTGCGTCCGGTCACCGTGCCAAATTCATGACCGCGTTCGCCCAGTCTCTGGCCATCTGCGTCGTCAAGTTCGGTCGGGAACGGTCCTTCGCCGACACGGGTTGTGTAGGCTTTTACGATTCCCAGCACGTAATTGATCGATGTCGGTCCGATGCCGACACCGGTCGCTGCCTGCCCGGCGATCACATTGGACGACGTCACAAACGGATAGGTCCCAAAGTCGATGTCCAGCAGCGCACCTTGCGCCCCCTCGAACAGGATGCGTTTGCCGGCTTTGCGCTTTTCGTTGAGAATTTTCCAGACCGGCGCTGCGTAGGGCAGGATATCCTGCGCAATATCGAGAAGCTGCGCAAGCAAGGCATCCCGGTCGACGGGCGCAATGCCGAGCCCCTTGCGCAGGGGGTCATGGTGCTGAAGTGCCCGGTCCACCCGTGCCTCAAGCGTGGCGGGGTCGGCCAGATCCGAGACGCGCACTGAACGACGACCCACCTTGTCTTCGTAAGCAGGTCCGATGCCGCGCCCGGTTGTCCCGATCTTGGTGCCGCGCGACGCGGCTTCCTCCCGCGCGCGGTCAAGCTCACCATGGATGGGCAGAATAAGCGGCGCGTTCTCCGCGATCATCAGTGTCTCTGGCGTGATTTCGACGCCGTCCTGACGGATACGTCCAATTTCTTCAATCAAGTGCCAAGGATCAAGGACCACGCCATTGCCGATAACCGACAATTTGCCCCCGCGGACCACGCCCGAGGGAAGCGCATTCAATTTGTAAACTTTGCCATCAATGACAAGCGTGTGGCCCGCATTGTGCCCACCTTGAAAGCGCGCAATCACATCGGCACGCTCTGACAACCAGTCAACAATCTTGCCTTTGCCTTCATCGCCCCACTGGGCACCAACGACCACCACATTTGCCATGACTCTTTGTTCCCTTTGCAAGCAGCGTGCCCCCTATAGCCCTGCGCTGCCCGGCGCGAAACCGCAAATTTGGCCCGCACCAGACTGGACAGCATCAAAGCGCAGCGTCATGGTCGCCCCACCAAAAAGAAACGAGGGATATCATGGGTTTCCTGATCAGGTGGGTCTTTGCCTTTGTGCTGCTGACCGCGACATATAATCCGACGCAATGGAATTTTGTGCGCTGGAGCATGGCAAACTATGAAACCAACCTGTCAATGACGGTGCTGTTCGGGCTGGTGCTGCTGGTTGGCTACATCATTTACCTGCGGGCGACGTTGCGATCGATTGGCATATTCGGGATGATCCTGATCCTGGCTGTTGTCGCCACGCTACTGTGGGTCCTGTTCGATCAGGGGGTGATCAGCCTTGATGATCCGACAATAAACACCTGGATCGCTATTGTCGCACTTTCCATCGTCCTGGCCGTGGGGTTGAGCTGGTCAATCGTGCGCCGCCGCCTGACAGGGCAAACTGACGTGGATGACATCGACGAATAAGGGCCATTCAGGGGTTGCGGGAATGCTGCGCAGCTTTTAGATACCGCGTGTTCGCGAACGCCCTGAAAGGCCCAATATGGAAAACGTCGTTCTCATCATCCACCTGATCTTGGCGCTGAGCCTGATCGGCACTGTGCTTTTGCAGCGCTCCGAAGGTGGTGGCCTTGGTATGGGCGGCGGCGGTGGCGGTGCCACCGGCGGACGACCAGCACCCACAGCGATGAGCAAATTTACTTGGGCGCTTGCGACGGCATTCATCTGCACATCAATCGCTTTGACGCTGATTTCGGCAAGCGAAACAGCCGGTTCATCGGTCGCCGATCGTTTAGGGATTGATGCTGGCGAAGATGGCACAGCCGTTCCCGACCTTGGTGACAGCCTGTTGCCACCGTCACTGGATGATAACGCACCACTGGTCCCGGCGGGCGAATAACCACAATAAGTGGCCGCGCGGGCACTTTCGACAACATGATGTTGGGTGAGCGGTTGCGCAATGGACCCGAATCCGCTAATGGTCAAATCCCGTGATGATGCGAAAATCAACCTTCGCTTTCCCACAAGATTTGGATAATTTCACGGGAGTCCCCAGCCAATGGCGCGTTTCATTTTTATTACCGGCGGCGTTGTGTCTTCCCTCGGAAAGGGGCTGGCCTCGGCAGCATTAGGTGCATTGCTGCAAGCACGCGGTTATTCCGTGCGGCTGCGCAAGCTAGACCCTTATCTGAATGTCGACCCCGGTACGATGTCCCCATTCGAGCATGGCGAGGTTTTCGTGACCGACGACGGGGCAGAGACGGATCTGGATCTTGGCCATTATGAACGCTTCACCGGCGTGCCAGCGCGCAAAACAGACTCGGTCAGTTCAGGCCGCATCTATTCCAACGTGCTCGAAAAAGAGCGGCGCGGCGATTACCTCGGCAAGACCATTCAGGTGGTCCCGCATGTCACAAATGAAATCAAGGACTTCATTGCCATTGGCGAGGATGAGGTTGATTTCATGCTCTGCGAAATCGGCGGCACTGTCGGCGATATCGAAGGTCTGCCGTTTTTCGAAGCGATCCGCCAATTCGCCCATGACAAGCCACGCGGACAGTGCATTTTCATGCATTTGACATTGCTGCCCTATCTTGCGGCATCTGGCGAACTGAAGACAAAACCAACCCAACACTCGGTCAAGGAATTGCAGTCCATCGGGATTGCGCCGGATATTCTGGTCTGCCGCTCAGAACACCCAATTCCAGAGAAAGAGCGCGAGAAAATCGCGCTGTTCTGTAACGTGCGCAAGCAATGCGTGGTTGCCGCTTACGACCTGAAATCAATCTACGAAGCACCGCTGGCCTATCACGAACAGGGTCTGGATCAGGCGGTTCTGGATGCGTTTGATATCTCGCCCGCCCCTGCCCCGAAACTGGATGTCTGGCACGATGTCTATGACCGTATCCACAATCCCGAAGGCAAGGTGAAGGTCGCTATCGTCGGCAAATACACGCAGCTTGAAGACGCCTATAAATCCATCGCCGAGGCCCTGACCCATGGCGGCATGGCCAACCGTGTGAAGGTCAAGATCGAATGGGTCGATGCGGAACTCTTCGACCGCGAAGATGCCGCCCCCTATCTCGAAGGTTATCACGCCATTCTTGTGCCCGGCGGCTTTGGCGAACGCGGCACCGAGGGCAAGATCAAGGCAGCCCAATTCGCCCGCGAGAAAAATATCCCCTATCTGGGCATCTGTCTCGGCATGCAAATGGCGGTGATCGAGGCGGCACGAAACGTGGCCGGCATGGAAAAGGCCGGGTCAGAGGAGTTTGACCACGAAGCTGGTAAAAAACGTTTCGAACCCGTGGTTTATCACCTCAAGGAATGGGTGCAGGGCAATCACACCGTCGCCCGCAAGGCAGATGACGACAAAGGCGGCACCATGCGGCTGGGCGCCTATAATGCCACGCTGGCGGAGGGGTCGCATGTGGCAAAGGTCTATGGCAGCACGGCCATCGAAGAACGGCATCGCCACCGCTATGAGGTGGATGTGAAATATCGCGATACGCTGGAAAAGGCGGGTTTGACGTTCTCGGGCATGTCACCGGATGGCAAATTGCCCGAAATCGTCGAGTGGAAAGATCACCCGTGGTTTATCGGGGTACAGTTCCACCCGGAACTGAAATCGAAACCATTCGCGCCTCATCCGCTTTTCGCCGATTTTGTGCGGGCGGCGGTTGAAACATCGCGGCTGGTCTAAGCTCAGAAGCCCAGTGAAATCCGCCGGGTCAGTACGACACTGGCGGTCACTTGATCGTCTGATTGCGAAATCGGACTGTCAGCGGCGTCATCGCGCAATTGGTCAAAGCGCATCTTGCCAATCACGCCCCACGTATCATTGAACTGATACTTCGCTTCCGCCTCGACCCCGGCGCTGACAATGCCGGCCCCGGCATCAAACGCATCAAAACTGCTGGCCGCACTTTCCGCATCACTGACACCGAAATAGGTCTGGGCGTAATCATCGCTGCCCCACAGGATACGCGGCCCCGCACTCAACGTGATGGCGTCGCTTGGCCGATAGAAGATGTCGCCACCGATTTCGGCCACCAGTGATTCATGACCAATCACACCATATCGCAGCTTCGCGTAAAGCTCGTAGTTTGGGGCATTGAACTCCAGTCCGCCGCCCAATTCGACCGACAGATCGACGTCATCCAACCCCTCCAGCGCGTCATAATCATCAGCGTCGCGCGCGCCGATGAACCGCACCGATCCACCAAACCCGAACCCGTATCGATCCTGACCCCCCAAAGCCAATGGTCCCAGTTTCAGCCTTTCAAGCTCAAAGCTGCCGGTTGGACCAATCTCGTTATCTTCAGCGCCGAAATACTCAGGCGCGGATTGCGGACCCAGCCCAAGCGTGAACGCAATCCCGTTGTTTTCTTGTGCAGCCACAAAGGTCGGCAGGCATAGCAAGGGAACAAGGATGGCGCGCATGATGTGATCTTTCGATTGTGTCTGGTAACAGTAGCCCATCGGTCAGGTATGACAACGCCCACTTGGCAGTTCGGCACACAACCGCTAGGCCATCGGGATACTCCACAAGGCAGGCGCATGCTTTCATACCAACATATCTACCATGCCGGAAATCTGGCCGATGTGCACAAGCACAGCCTGCTGGCCTGGGTGCTGGCCTATATGACGCGCAAGAACAAACCGCTCAGCTATCTGGAAACGCATGCAGGGCGCGGGCTTTATGATCTGGCCGATGCGGCAGCGATCAAGACAGGTGAGGCCGCCAGGGGGATCAATCTGGCGGCAGACTGGTTTGTAGCCGATCACCCCTACCGGCAAGTCTTACAAAGGATCCGCGCACGCCATGGTGCCACCGCTTATCCCGGCTCCCCCCTGATCGCTGCCGAAAGCCTGCGTCCTATGGACAATATTCATCTGTCCGAGTTGCACCCACAGGAATTTGCCGCCCTGCAAAACGCGATGTCCCCTTATGGTGGCATCTTCAGGCAACGCGACGGCTGGGAAATGGCCATGTCCGTGTGCCCGCCAGAGCCGCGCCGGGGGCTGCTGCTGATTGACCCGTCATTCGAGGTGAAATCAGATTATCAGACCATCCCCACGACGATCACGAAAATCCACCGCAAATGGAGCGTCGGCGTTCTGATGCTCTGGTATCCGATCCTGACCGACGGCCCACATCGCCCCATGGTCGGTGCGCTGAAATCAGCGATCCCGGATGCGACCGTTCATGAGGTCGCATTTCCGCCTGCGCGCACCGGTCACCGGATGATCGGGTCAGGCCTGTTTGTCGTGAATGCCCCTTATGGATTTGCCGAGGAAGCAGCCCAACTGTCCAAGCTCTTTGAAGATCACCAATCGGGCCCTATGTAGGGATCATGTTTACTGATTTGCTCCGGCGGTTGACCGCCCCTGAACCCGAAAAACTCTCTGACCCGGATGCCCGTCTGGCATTGGCCGCGTTGCTGGTCCGGATTGCACGCACCGATGGTGATTATGCGGATGTCGAAGTCAGCCAAATCGACCAAAGCCTAATGAAACGCTATCAAATGGACCTCGCCCAAGCGACAACCCTGCGCCAAGAGGCCGAGGCGCTGGAGGCCGAGGCCCCTGACACGGTCCGCTTCACCCGCGCCATCAAGGATGCTGTCGGCTACGAAGACCGGGTTGGTGTGGTCGAGGCGATGTGGCGTGTCGTGATGGCCGATGGTGTGCGTGATGACGAAGAAGACAGCATGATGCGTATGACCGTATCCTTGCTGGGCGTCACCGATCAGGACAGCCACGCCGCAAGGCTACGTATCAGCGCAGGATGATCGCCAGCCTGCCGATGTACACGGCCCCGCATACGGCCGTTGCGGAAGGGCATTTCTGGGCGGGTATGAGGGACAGGTTACGCGATGCAGGTGTCGCAGCCCCCGACAGGTTAACAGACAGTATCCCGGATTTGTTGGCGCATTGGCTGTCACCTGATCTGATTCTGTCACAAACATGCAGCCTGCCCTATCGGACCCGATTACGCGAACATGTGACGCTTGTGGGCACACCCGATTACCGCGTTCCCGGATGCCCGCCGGGATATTATCGCAGCCTTGTGATCGCACGGCACAATGATACCCGCGAAAATCTGAATGCGTTCAAGCGAGCCCGTTTTGCCTATAATGACCCACTGTCGCAATCAGGCTGGGCCGCGGTGGCGCTGGAAATCCCATGGGTGCTGCACTGCCCACATCTTTGCACAGGATCGCATCGGGCCTCGGCCATGGCCGTCGCCGATGACCGCGCGGATTTTGCGTCCGTTGACGCCGTGACATTTCGAAATCTGACAGTGATGGGCGAAACAGCAGGCCTGCGCGTGATCTACGAAACACAACCCACCCCCGCTTTGCCATTCATCACGGCGCGGAACGCAGATCCGGACGTCCTGTTGGCCTGCATGACCGACGCACTTGCCGCACTTGCCCCGCCATATCGCGAGGCGCTTGGTTTGCGGTCGGTCCTGTCTTTGCCATCCGGCGCCTATGATTTACCCATTCCGCCTGCGCCGCATGCAAATGCGGTCTGACGACACGTCAAGTTGCCTTATGACATTGCAAATGGCTAGAAAATGGGCCCTAATCCGTCCGGAATAATAAAAAGCTGCCCGCCACGTGACCGATTCCACACCCGTCATCGAAATCCGCAACCTGCACAAAGCCTATGGCGCGCTAGAGGTGATCAAAGGCGTGGATATCACGGCCCCCGCTGGGCATGTCGTGTCGTTGATCGGCTCCTCAGGCTCCGGCAAATCCACGATCCTGCGCTGCGCGAACCTGTTGGAAGACAGCCAGCAGGGCGATGTGATTTTCTGCGGCGAACCGGTGCATTGGAAAGGCAGCGGCGCGGGTCGGCATCCGGGCGATCACGCACAGATGATCCGCATCCGCACCAATCTGTCGATGGTGTTTCAACAGTTCAATCTGTGGGCCCACATGACAATCCTGCAGAATGTGATGGAAGCGCCCCTGACCGTGCTCAAACGCGACAAGGCCGAGGTTGAGGCAGCAGCCCGCAAATATCTCGACAAGGTCGGGATCGGCGACAAATGCGATGCTTATCCGGCACAGCTTTCTGGTGGGCAGCAACAACGCGCCGCTATTGCGCGCGCGCTTTGCATGGAACCGAAAGCGCTGCTATTCGATGAACCCACCAGCGCGCTGGATCCCGAGCTTGAACAGGAAGTCGTCAAGGTGATCAAGGATCTGGCCGCCGAAGGGCGCACCATGATTATCGTGACCCATGACATGCGTCTCGCGGCGGATGTCAGCGATCACGTCGTATTTCTGCACCAAGGCAAGGTCGAAGAGGAAGGCCCACCAACCGAGCTTTTCGGCAATCCAAAAACCGACCGTCTGCGCGGATTTCTGTCCGCGACGGTCTCATAAATCATCTAACTGGGAGAATACCTGATGAAAAACCTGATCTTGAGCGCTGCCGCCCTGACCCTCGCGGGCAGCATGGCACTGGCTGACGCACATTCCGTTGTCCGGCTGGGCACCGAAGGCGCCTACCCTCCATACAACTTCATCAATGACGCAGGCGAAGTCGACGGATTCGAACGCGAACTGGGGGATGAGCTTTGCGCGCGTGCCGAACTGACCTGTGAATGGGTGACGAACGAATGGGACAGCATCATCCCCAACCTCGTCTCCGGCAACTACGACGCGATCATCGCGGGCATGTCGATTACGGATGAGCGTAAGGAAGTCATCGACTTTTCCGAAGCCTATACACAGCCTGACCCATCTGCATACCTGGCCATGGGCGATGTGGATCTGAGCAATGCGATCATTGCAGCACAGGCAAGCACCATTCAGGCCGCGCATGTCGCCGGCATGGAAGGTGCCACACTGCTGGAATTCGCAACACCTGACGAAACAATTGCTGCTGTGAAAGCAGGCGAAGCTGACGCGGTTCTGGCTGACAAGGCGTTCCTTGAACCGATTGCGGAATCCGACGCGGAACTGTCCTTCACCGGTGAAGACGTGCTGATCGGTGGCGGCATCGGCCTCGGCGTTCGCCAGTCGGACACCGAGCTGCGCGACAAGTTCACCGCTGCGATCCAGTCGATGAAGGCTGACGGCACCTTGAACGAACTGATCGTAAAGTGGTTGCCCGGCTCTGCCACATTCTAAACAAGGGTTTGAGGGGGCCATGCGCCCCCTCAGCACATGACAGACCGGTATTTTCCCGATTTTTACCTATTGCACAGATCCCGCGACGCTTGAGGGCCTGACTTGGCTGAGCTGCTACCTGACCACAGGCAAGCACATGGCGATGTATTGGGCCGTGGGAACAGTGCTGCTGCTTCTGGCCATCACGGCCCCAACCGCACTTGCCTTTGGCTTTGCCGGCGCATCAGCGGCCCGCAGCCCGATCGCGCCCCTGCGCTGGATCGGCAAGACCTATATCGCGATTGTACGCGGCATCCCCGACATCGCGTTTTTCCTGTTCTTCGTCATCGCACTGGATCAGGCGTTCGAATATATCCGCCATCGCATCAAATGCCCCGACTGGACCGAACCTGTGCGCCAGGGCAACGATTTCGTCGTTTGTACGGCTGCCAAGCTGCCTTTGGGCAACGCCCCGCAATGGGTGCATGAAACCTATGGCTTCTTCCTCGCGGTCCTGACCTTCGCCATCGTCTTTGGGGCTTTTGCGGCCAATGTGCTCTACGGGGCCATGCGCGCCGTTCCGCGCGGTCAGTTGGAAACCGCCGAGGCCTATGGCATGTCCCGTCGCCAGACATTCTGGCGCGTGCTGGTCCCGCAAATGTGGGTTTATGCCCTGCCCGGACTGTCGAACCTGTGGATGGTGCTGATCAAGGCCACACCCCTGCTGTTTCTGCTGGGCGTGGAGGATATCGTCTATTGGGCGCGCGAGCTGGGCGGGGCGAAGCAACCACAATTTACCGACTACCCGCATCCCGATTGGCGCATGTGGTACTTTCTGGCGCTTCTGGTGTTCTATCTGTGCTTCACAAAAGTTTCAGAAATCGTGCTTGACCGGATCATGGCGCGGCTGACCCACGGACAGGCCACCGCCGCCGGCGAAGCCCAGCGAAAGGCAGCCGCATGAGCTGCTGGGAAACCATCATCGACTACGGTCTGCGCAGTCAGGGGATCGGCGAACGGCTGTTGCCACGCAGTGATTTCACCCTGTGTCAGCAATTCACCCTGATCGGCTCTGGCATGATCTGGAACATCTATTTCGGGGTCGTTGCACTGTGCTCCGGCTTTTTTCTCGCCACGGCAGTTGCCATGGGCAAAGCCGCGCGGAACCCGCTGATCCGCAAACCGTCCGAATGGTTCATCTTCGTCTTCCGCGGCTCACCGCTCTTTATCCAGTTCTTCTTTGCCTATTTCCTGTTTCTCAGCCTCAAAAATGTCAGTCCTTTCTTCGACCCGTTCACATCCGCTTGGGCCGGAGCGCTGGTGGTGCTTTTCCTGAACACCGCCGCCTATTCGGGCGAAATTTTCTACGGCGCCCTGCAATCCATCCCCAAAGGCGACACCGAAGCCGCTGACGCCTACGGGCTGTCCGGCTGGAACCGGTTCCGCCGGGTGATCTGGCCCACCATGCTGCGGCTGGCCTGGCCCGCCTATACGAACGAGGCAATTTTTCTGTTCCACGCCACCACGCTGGTCTTCTTCTCGGGCTTTCCGGCGCTGCAGCAACGGGGCGACGCGCTCTATTACGCCAACTACTTTGCCGACAAAACGTTCAACCCGTTCATCCCCTACCCGATCCTCGCGGGTTACTTCATCCTGCTGACATTGGTCATCATTGGCATTTTCGGGATTGTGAATGCGCGGCTGAACCGTCATCTGCCGCAAGACGTGCGCAAAAAACTGAAAATCAAACCGCAGATGTTAAGATGACCTGGCTGGACGATCACCCCGATGTGAAAAACGTGCGCTGCGGTGCGGCTGATCTGAACGGTCAGGCGCGGGGCAAACGGGTGCCGCGCCGCTTTGCCGAGAAACTGGAGAAAGAAGGCACGCGCTTCCCACTCTCCGTCCTCAACCTTGATATCTGGGGCGAGGATATTGACGATAGCCCGTTGGTGTTCGAAAGCGGCGATGCAGACGGCGTGCTACGCCCGACCGAACGTGGTTATGTGCCAATGCCGTGGCTGTCATCTCCGTCGGCGATACTGCCGCTTTGGGCGTATCATGAAGACGGAACTGCTTTTGCAGGTGATCCGCGTCACGCCTTGGCGCGGGTCGTCGCGCGCTATGGTGCCTTGGGGCTGACCCCCGTGGTCGCGACCGAAATGGAATTCTACCTTGTTGACGATTCCGGCAAGGAAATCCGGCAGCCCAAATCGCCCCGGTCCGGGAAGCGGCGCGCGGGCGCGGAAATTCTGTCGCTGCGCGCGCTCGATGCGTTTGATCGGTTCTTCAATGAACTTTATGACGCCTGCGAAACCATGGATATCCCCGCCGAGGCAGCCATTTCCGAAGGCGGGATCGGGCAGTTCGAGGTGAACCTTGAACATGTCCCTGACGCGCTGAAGGCCGCCGATGATGCCTGGCTGTTCAAAATGCTTGTACGCGGCCTTGCCCGTAATCATGGGATGGCTGCAAGTTTCATGGCCAAACCGTACGAGGATTATTCCGGCAATGGCCTGCACACCCATTTTTCGGTTATTGACGCGGATGGCAATAACGCCTTCGCTAACGGCTCTCATGAGGGCACGCCGCTTTTGCAGCATGCCATTGCGGGTTGTCTTGCGGGCATCCCCGATCTCGCCCTGATCTTTGCCCCGCATGGAAACAGCTATGAACGGCTTGTCCCCGGCAGTCATGCGCCCACCAGCATCTGCTGGGCCTATGACAACCGCACTGCCGCAATCCGCGTGCCCGGCGGCAGCCCGGCGGCACGCCGGATTGAACATCGGGTCGCAGGGGGCGATGTGAACCCCTATCTGTTCCTGGCGGCCGTGCTGGGCAGCGCGTTGGTCGGGATCGAGGACAAGCTGACGCCGCCCGCAGCCATCACCGGCAATGCCTATGACCAAAACCTGCCACAGGTACCCGGCACATGGGCCGCAGCCATTGATGCCTTCGCGGAAAGCCCGCTGTCACGCCGCATTTTTGATGCACAGCTGGTCGATAACCTGATCCGTACCAAGCGACAGGAAATGCATTACTTCCAAGAACTTACACCGGAAGAGCAACTTGACCTCTACCTTGATACCGTCTGATCACGACAGGTATTTCTTGAAAACTTTGCCGATCAGCAAGGAATTTCTCGTGACATCTTCGTCGCTTGCGAGCCTTCCTGTCCCGCTGTAGCTTGGCACAAAACCAACCACGTGGTGATCTATGAAAATCGGTATCCTGCAAACGGGCCACGCGCCGGATGAGCTGCGGGACAGTCTTGGTGATTTCGAAGACTTGTTTGAACGGCTGTTAGATGGCCACGGGTTCAGCTATGCCACCTGGAACGTGGTCGATATGTCATTTCCGGATGCTATCGACGAATGTGACGGCTGGCTCATCACCGGCTCCAAACACGGGGCTTATGAAGATCATCCGTTCATTCCACCGCTCGAGGACTTGATCCGCGCCATTTATGCTGCGGACATTCCTTTGGTCGGCGTTTGTTTTGGCCACCAGATCATCGCGCAGGCGCTTGGCGGCAAGGTTGAAAAATTTGCTGGCGGCTGGGCCGTGGGGCGGCAAACATATGACTGGGACGGAGAAAAGATCACCCTGAACGCATGGCATCAGGATCAGGTTGTCACACGCCCGGCGGATGCCAAGGTTGTCGCCACCAACGACTTTTGCGAAAACGCAGCTTTGGTTTACGGCAAGCGCGTCTTTACGGTGCAACCGCATCCGGAATTCGGCTCTGAATATGTAGCAGGCCTTGCGACCTATCGCGGGCCGGGCGTCGTGCCTGAAACGCAATTGGCAACCGTGCACGACCAGCTTGATCAACCTGTCGACAATGCCCGGCTTGCGGCCCAGATTGCCCGGTTTTTCAAGGAAAGAGAACTGGCATGACCTGGATCAACAGTATTCCTACCGCCGCGCAAACCTATGTGGAAAACAACCGGCTGGATGAGGTCGAATGCGTGATCGCCGATCTGCCCGGCATCGCGCGCGGCAAAGCCGTGCCCGCCAGCAAATGGGAAAAGCAGGGGCATTTTCACCTGCCGAACTCGATCTTCTTTCAGACAATCACCGGCGATTGGGGCGAGGCTGCGGGCCCAGACGGATTTCTTGAACCCGACATGGTGCTGAAGCCAGATCTTTCGACCGCAACAGCGGCACCATGGGCCGAAGACGGTACACTGCAGGTCATCCATGATGCGTTCGATCAAAAAGGGCGGCCGGTCCCCTTCGCGCCCCGCAACGTGCTGCGCCGGGTCGTTGACCTGTACAAGGCAGAAGGCTGGACCCCCGTGGTCGCACCCGAAATGGAATTCTATCTGGTCGCCCGCAACATCGACCCCGCGAAGGCGATTGAGCCCATGATGGGGCGCACAGGCCGTCCTGCCGCAGGGCGGCAGGCCTATTCGATGTCTGCCGTGGACGATTACGGTCCGGTGATCGACGACATCTACGAATTCGCAGAAATCCAGGGGTTCGAGATTGATGGGATCGCGCAGGAAGGTGGCGCGGGCCAGCTTGAAATCAACCTGCGCCACGGCAACCCGGTCAAGCTCGCCGACGAAGTCTTCTATTTCAAACGGCTGATCCGCGAGGCGGCATTGAAGCACGATTGCTTTGCGACCTTCATGGCCAAACCGATCGAAGGCGAACCCGGCTCTGCCATGCATGTGCACCATTCGGTGCTGGATGAAAAAGGCCGCAACATCTTTACCGGGCCACAAGGCGGCGAAACCGACGCGTTCTTTCATTTCATCGGCGGTCTGCAGGAACATATGCCCAGCGTGATCGCGGTCATCGCACCTTATGTGAACAGCTACCGGCGCTATGTGCGCGACCACGCTGCCCCGATCAATCTGGAATGGGGGCGCGACAACCGGACCACCGGCATCCGCATCCCGGTCTCTCCGCCCGAGGCACGGCGCGTCGAAAACCGCCTCGCCGGTATGGATTGCAACCCCTATCTTTGCATCGCCGCATCACTGGCCTGCGGCTATCTGGGGCTCAAGAACGAAATCCGGCCCGACAAACGCTGGCGCGGTGACGCTTACGAGTCCGAAGACGAGATCCCCCAGGGTCTCTATGCCGCACTTGATCTGTTTGACGAGGCGACAGATATCCACGCCGTCCTCGGTCCCGATTTCGCCCGCGTCTATTCCATCGTGAAACGCGCTGAATATAACGAATTCCTGCAGGTGATCAGCCCGTGGGAGCGTGAACATCTTTTGCTGAACGTATGATCTGGCATGTCATCATCATCGTCGTCCTTACGGTACTGACCCAGATCGGTGGGATCGCATGGGGTTTGGCGCTGTTGTTGCGGATGGTGTTCGGACGGTTCCTGCTCATGTTTCTGGCACTTTATCTGGGGCTGACAATCGCCGCCCATTATGCAGCCCCTTTGGCCGGTCGCGTGGCCCTGCCCTGCCTTGATGCCGGGCCAAGCCAGATCGCCGTGCTTAACCCGCTCTACTGCGCCTTGAACCGCAATTATGTCAGCCCCGAGATGAAAGCGCATGCAGATGCGCTGGCTGATCACATGCATGACACCTTCCCAGGCACGCGCACCCGTGCGCTGGATGCCAGTTTTCCTTTCCTTGACGGTTTTGCGCTGTTGCCGCATCTGTCGCATGATGACGGGAACAAGTTGGACCTCGCCTTCTACTACACTGGCGAAGACGGGGAATACCGGCTGGGTCAGGCCAAATCCATCATCGGCTATTGGGGGTTCGAGCAACCGCGCAAGGTGGACGAACAGCCCTGTGCCAATGATACCGGAATATCGCTGCGCTGGGATGTGGCATGGGCGCAGGCTTACATGCGCGATTGGCCACTGGATGAAGCGCGCACCGCAGAGGCGCTGCGCTGGCTGGCCGACAATCCGGTCGGGACCGATTACAAGGTCTTTATAGAGCCTTACCTGGCCCAACGGCTGGGCGTAAGCGCCGACACCATTCGCTTTCAGGGGTGCAGTGCTGCGCGGCACGACGACCACCTGCATGTCGAATTTGATCCGGCGTAGCATCGCATGAACCCGCTTTACCGCAATGACACCCCCGGCCAGTTTCCCCAAAGCTGGTATGCTGCCAGCACCGATCTGCCACCCGAACGCCCACCGCTTTACGGTGAGACGACAGCTGATGTCTGTATCATCGGGGCCGGCTTTACCGGGTTGTCGGCGGCGCGGCATCTGGCCGAAAAAGGGATGGATGTGGTTGTGCTGGATGCGCATCGTGCAGGCTTTGGGGCGTCAGGACGCAATGGCGGGCAGGTCGGCAGCGGGTTCAATGCGGAGCAAACCACGCTGGAGGCGCGACACGGCGCAGACACAGCCCGTGCATTATGGGCACTGGCAGAAGAGGCCAAGACCGACATCCGCGACATCTGTGCCAAGCAAGTTCCCGAAGCACGTTACACCCCCGGTGTCGCCCACGGCTGTTACACGCGGAAAGAGGCAGCGGAATACGCCGAATACGCTGGCCATCTGGCCGCGCATTATGGCTATGACCAGATTGAGGTACTGGAGACAGACGCCATGCGCGCGCTGGTCAAATCTCCCCGGTATCAGGGCGGTATTCTTGACCGGGGTGCGGGGCATATCCATCCGCTGCGCTATGCAATCGGGCTCACAAAACTGGCCGAAGCTGCGGGCGCGCGGTTTTATGACCGGTCAGAGGTGCATCATATCACCCATGGCGATCCCGCCGAACTGCGCACCAACAGGGGCTGCGTCAAGGCGCGGCATGTGATCCTTGCCGGGAACGGCTATCTGCCGAATATCGAACGCAAGGTGGCCGCCAAGGTCATGCCCATCAACAGCTTTATCTGCACGACCGAACCACTGGGTGACAAGGCCGCGGATGTTCTGGCCGAAGACATTGCCGTCGCTGACAGCAAGTTCGTCGTCAACTACTACCGCATGTCCGAAGACAAACGGTTCTTATTCGGCGGACGCGAAAGCTATTCCATTGGGTTTCCCAAGGATATCAGCACAGCACTTGTTGCGCGGATGACCAATCTGTTTCCGCAACTGGCAGGTACGAAAATCGACTATGTCTGGGGCGGGACCCTGGGGATCACCATGACCCGGCTGCCGGCCATCCAGCGGGTTGCACCCAACATGCTGTCAGGCGCGGGGTTTTCCGGGCATGGCGTTGCCTTGTCGGGCCTTGCCGGCAAAGTGATGGCCGAAGCCATTGCTGGTCAGGCCGGGCGCTTTGATACCTTGGCAGCGCTGGATGTCCCGAACTTCCCCGGTGGCCCGGCCTTTCGCGCACCGCTGCTGACACTGGCGATGACGTGGTTTGCGCTGCGTGATCGGCTGGGCATCTAGCCCATTGTAAGCGGCAAATCCGCGGCTTATCGTGCTGCAGGACAGGCTCATGAGGTGCACCATGCCCGACGATCCCCCCAATAGCTGGGAAGCACGCGCCGACGCGCATTCTTTCTACGGTTTCACCGATCTGCCGACGATCAAGGACAGGGGCACCGTGGTGCTGACCCACGGCAAAGGGCCCTATATCTACGACGTCCACGGGCGCAGATATCTGGATGGCAACTCTGGCCTGTGGAACATGGTTGCCGGTTTTGATCACCCCGGTCTTATCGCGGCAGCACAAGAGCAATACGCCCGTTTCCCTGGCTATCACGCCTTCTTCGGACGGATGTCGGACCAAACGGTCATGCTGTCCGAAAAGCTGGTTGAGGTTTCGCCCTTCCCGCGCGGCAAGGTGTTCTACACCAATTCCGGGTCCGAGGCGAATGACACCATGGTCAAGATGCTCTGGTTCCTTGCCGGCGCCGAGGACAAGCCGGAAAGGCGCAAGATCCTGACGCGTGAGAATGCCTATCACGGGGTCACGGCGGTCAGCGCCTCCATGACCGGTAAGCCCTACAATAGCGTTTTTGGCCTGCCGCTGGATGGGTTCATCCATCTGACTTGCCCGCATTACTGGCGCAATGGGCAGGACGGCGAAACAGAGGCGGAGTTCACGGCACGCATGGCCGCCGAGCTAGAAGACACGATCCAAAGCGAAGGCCCCGACACCATCGCCGGTTTCTTTGCGGAACCTGTGATGGGTGCCGGCGGCGTGATCCCTCCGTCTGACGGCTATTTTCAGGCGATCCAACCGATTCTGAAGAAATATGGCATTCCGCTCATTGCCGACGAGGTGATCACCGGCTTCGGGCGGACAGGGAATACATGGGGCTGCGAAACCTATGATTTCGTCCCTGACGCGATCATCTCATCCAAGAACCTGACGGCCGGGTTCTTTCCGATGGGGGCCGTGATCCTCGGGCCAGACCTGACAGACCGGCTGCAGGCCGCCTCCGACGCGATCGAGGAATTCCCGCATGGTTTCACAGCGTCAGGTCATCCGGTTGGTTGCGCCATTGCGTTGAAGGCGATCGACGTGGTCATGAATGAAGGGCTGGCCGAAAATGTGCGCGCGCTTACCCCACTTTTCGAAGACGGCATGGCGCGGCTTGCAGAACATAAAAACATTGGCGAATGGCGTAGCAAGGGGCTGATGGGCGCGCTTGAGGCCGTGGCGGATAAAGACACCAAACAACCCTTTGACGGCTCACTTTCAGTCAGCGAACGGATTGCGAATGCCTGCACCGATCAGGGGTTGATCTGTCGACCGCTGGGGCAGGCAATCGTGCTCTGCCCGCCGTTTATTTTCACGCCAGCACATATGGACGAAATGTTCGACAAGCTGGAACGCGCCCTGGACGGCGTGTTTGCCGAGGTGGCATAAGCGCGTTTCGCATGCTGCGCCAATAGCAGCGGCGGCACAACGTTCAGTTCATTCGCCCCGGGGCTTTCGCTAGCGAAAGCAGACCCGGATCTTGCGCATGTCACGCTCATTAAGAAGCATTAACGCTTCCTTCGAGAGTGTCGTCCAATTACTACTTTTTAACAGCGCGAGGGCAGCCCGCCCATGGGGGCGGTCGGGGGCTGCCCGATTTACCAATCGGGCGGGAGGTCAGCCACGGTATGGTTCAGGTAACCATGCTCTAAGGCCGCGCTTCATGTGTTGCGGATAACCTTCGCGAAGCTCGCAAAAATCGGTTCATTTGCGCAAATCACATGACCGTCTGTCAGGATATCACCACCCGGCACCAGCGGCTCGACGATGCCGCCCGCCTCGCGCACGATGATCAGACCTGCGGCCACGTCCCATGGCTGCAACCCGCGCTCCCAGAAACCGTCATAACGACCTGCGGCGACATACGCCAAATCAAGCGCGGCCGCACCAAAACGCCGCACACCGGAGGTCACGGGCAAGAGCCGCGCAAGTTCCTGAAACGTCTCGGGCAATTCACCACGCCCGGCAAATGGCAGACCCGTTGCAAAGATGCTTTCGATCATCTTGTGACGGCCGGACACGCGCAAGCGGCTTTCGTTCATCCAGGCGCCACCACCTTTTTCAGCATAAAACATCTCGTCCTTGACCGGATCATAGATCACACCGGCCACAATCTGTCCTTTGTGTTCAAGCGCGATTGAGACAGCCCAATGCGGCAAGCCATGCAGAAAATTCGTTGTGCCGTCCAACGGGTCGACAATCCAGCGGCGTGTCGGGTCTTCGCCGTCGATTTCTTTGCCCTCTTCGCCCAGAAAACCATAAGATGGACGCGCATGCATCAGGTCTTCGCGGATCGTGGCCTCGGCTGCCCTGTCGGCACGGCTGACGAAATCACCCGGTCCTTTGGCACTGACCTGCAGGTTTTCAACCTCGCCAAAATCCTTGACCAGCGCGCGCCCGGCTTTGCGCGCCGTTTTCATCATTACATTCAGATTTGCACTGCCAGCCATATTGGTGGTCTCCGTATCGGGATCAGAGGCGGCGTATAGGCCCAAGACAGGCGCGGAACAAGGGGTAACCCGGGCTTAACCACGAAGTCATTCAAAGACGCCGCTTAACGACTTATTGGGGTGATTTTCGGATAAGCGCGGCAGGAGGGCCTTGACGCCACATGCGCCGCAACAGGATTGATCATTTTCTGCATCAGACACAGATTGCGGGCCATATCTCTGGCCGCGATGTGGCAAAGCGTGTCGCGACGGCTGCGTTGATCACGGGCGTATGCATCTATGCCGGCTTCACCATGCAAGCGCTGGTCGCCATGGCCTTTGTCATGCTGCTTGAGATTGTCGCCTACCCGCTGAACAAGCGGGCCAGTCAGTTTGATCAGTCAATCAGCCCATTCACGGCAATTGCGGTCTTTATTGTGAATTGGGCGGCCATGCTGCCATTCCTGTCTTTCGCCATCATTCTGTCACACAGTGCCTCACTCCCCTTTGTTCTGGCGGGGTATATCTGGGCATTCGGTATCTTCGTCCATGTGACCAACACATTCGGCCTTCTGCCCTTTTATAACTGGAGCCAGATGACTCCGGCATTCGCGACCATCTTCTGGATGCTTTGGAACCTGTCGCATAACCCGGCACATATGGCGCTGCCGATCGAATGGATCATCACCGCCGCAATGATGGTGGTCTATATTGTAAACACGTTCGACACGATGACCCGGCAAAAGGACACACATCGCGCGCTTGAACGCGCCCGGGAAGAGGCCAATATCCGGCTGATGGAGCTTGAACGCCTGTCGCGTCACGACACGCTAACAGGTCTGATGAATCGCCGCGCCTTTGACGAAAAGGTAGAAAGCCTGATGCGACAACACGCCAATAAACTGGGCGTGACGATCTTTTTGTTTGATTTGGATGGTTTCAAGCCAATCAATGATAGCTACAGCCATACAGCCGGCGACGCGGTATTGTGCTGCATTGCAGACCGTTTGCGCGACCTTGCTGGCGATGACGGGCTGGTGGCGCGTCTGGGCGGTGATGAGTTCGCGATCCTGAAGACAAATATCACGTCCGAGAAAATGGCGTTGGCCTTTGGCGAAAAGGTCATTGCCCTAATCGAAAAACCGATCCCGTTTGAACAGAAAAAACTGCAGGTGGGCGGCAGTGTCGGTATCGCCAGACAAGGGCACCATGCCGCAACGCTTGCTGCGCTGATGTCTGGAGCCGATCAGGCCATGTATCTGGCCAAGCAACATCCCGACAAGTCACAGATGATCTTTGACAAAGAGGCGTTTCCGGTCCGCGCCAGCCTTGAAGATCGCAACATCCTGATCAACGCGATGAAGGACGGGGAAATCATTCCCTATTACCAGCCGAAAGTGTCGCTTGATACAAATCGGATCGTCGGGTTCGAGGCGCTTTCCCGGTGGGAACATCCGACCCGCGGTGTCCTTTCTCCGGCTGAATTTCTGCCCCAAATCAATGAACTCGGCCTGCAAGGCGAATTCATGATCCATACCGCAGAACGGGTGCTGCGCAATATCCAGACATGGACGGCAGAGGGGCTTGATCCCGGTCAAATCTCGATCAATGTATCCGAGGTGACATTGGCAACCGTGTCGGGCCATAACGACTTGCTGGCGATCATCGACAGATATCCGCATTTGCGCCAGCATCTGACATTCGAGATTACCGAGGACATCTTTATCGCGCGGTCCAGCGATGTGATCCAGCGATCCATCGCCAATTTTCGCTGGTCCGGCGTGCGCATTTCGCTTGATGATTTCGGCACCGGTTTTGCGTCATTCCAGCATCTCAAGGATCTGGAATTTGATGAACTCAAGCTCGACACAGGCTTCATTCGTGATCTGGGAATCGATCCGGCATCGCATATTCTGGTCAATGGACTGTTGAGCATGGGAAAGGGGTTGGGCGTGCAGGTCGTCGCCGAGGGTGTCGAAACACGCCAACAGGTCAAAATCCTCGGCGACATGGGCTGCCATGTGGTGCAGGGTTATCTATACGGCATGGCGGTACCATTTTCCGAAGTCATGATCAGACTTGAAACAGAAGGATACCAATTCGTCATGCCGGCCCCGCGCAACAGCGACGTCGCCTAGCCGCGCTGCAACTTTACAGCTTCCTGTTTTGCCAGCCGGATGAGATGCGCCATGTAAGGCAGCGTCGTATCTTCGCTGCGTGTTGCAGCATATAGCCGTCGGGTGATGCCGTTCTTGGTCAGTGGTCGCGTCACATAGTCGGAGTTATAGCGCACCTGTCTGACCACCCAGTCCGGCAGAACAGCTACACCACGGTTCGAGGCGACCAACAGCAAGATAACCGCCGTCAGTTCCACCTGGCGCACCGCAGCAGGTTCCACCTTGGCGGGTGTCAGCAGCTGGGAAAACACATCCAGTCGCGACCGCTCAACCGGGTATGTGATCAGCGTTTCACCGCGAAAATCGGTAGCCTCGATAACGTCTTTTTGCGCCAAAGGATGCTGGGCAGACGCGACGAAGACCGGTTCATAGTCGAACAGCGGCGTAAAATCGGTGTCAGCCAAGTCCTCCGGGTCTGATGAGACGACCAAATCGACCTCTTCCTTGCGCAAGGCAGGTAAGGCATCAAAGGCCAAACCGGGCCGAATATCGACATCAACCTCGGGCCAGGCTTGGCGGAACCGCTCCAGCACAGGAAACAACCACTCAAAACAGGCATGACATTCGATCGCGATATGCAGACGCCCCGCACTGCCAGCGATCAGCCCGGAAAATTCAGCCTCAAGGGCCGAGACACGCGGCAAAATCTCCTCGGCTGCGGCGAGCATTTTCATCCCTGCTGCCGACAATTTCAGTGGCTTGGAACGCCGCACGAACAGCTCGACCCCCGCCTGATCCTCGATCCCCTTGATCTGATGGGACAGGGCCGATTGCGTAATATTCAATTGATCCGCCGCGCGCGCCAGACCGCCGGTATCATGGATCGCCTTGATCGTGCGCAAATGCCGAAACTCGATATGCATTTATGAGCCGCCCTCATGACCTTGGTGAAGTTTATGAATTTGCCTCAATTGCATAGAGATGGGACAAAGCGAAATCAAGCAAGAGGTTTGCCCCATGTCTGCCCCATCCGTCTCATTCGAATTCTTCCCACCGAAATCCTTGGAAGGGTCGTTCCGGCTCTGGGACTGCGTGAACACCCTCGCCCCGCTTGAACCCAACTTTGTCTCGGTCACTTACGGTGCTGGCGGCACCACTCGCCAATTAACCCACGAAGCTGTCAGCACCATCCACAAGACCAGCGGCCTGAACGTGGCCGCACATCTGACTTGCGTGGATGCGACAAAGGCCGAAACACTGGACATTGCCGAAGGTTATGCCGCGGAAGGCGTGACCGATATCGTGGCGTTGCGCGGTGACGCACCGAAAGGGGCCGACAGGTTTACTGCCCATCCGGACGGCTTTGGCAGTTCGGTCGAGCTGATCGAAGCACTTGCCGACACAGGCAAATTCAACATCCGCGTCGGAGCCTATCCGGAAAAACACCCCGACGCCGTGGATCAGGCCGCCGATATCGCCTTTCTAAAACGCAAGATCGATGCAGGCGCTTCTGCCGCGATCACCCAGTTCTTCTTCGAGGCCGAGACATTCTTCCGCTTTCGCGATGCCTGTGTGAAAGCCGGGATCGACGCGCCGATAATCCCGGGCATCCTGCCCATCGAAAACTGGACTGGCACGCAGAAATTCGCGGCCCAATGCGGCACGCATATCCCCCAGGTGATCCACGATGGCTTTGCCCATGCGACGCGCGACGGCACGACTGAATTGCTGGCCACTGCCATCGCGACAGAGCTGTGCGATGATCTGCTGCAAGGCGGTGTGGATCATCTGCATTTCTACACGCTCAACCGACCAGAGCTGACGCGCGACATCTGCCATGCGCTTGGTGTCACCCCGAAAGTGCGGTTGCAAAACGTCGCCTGACACGCCAGCTTCGGGCGAAATCAACGCCCGGAGCCTGCAGATGTTCGCCGCCCAATCCCTGTCTGAATTGCCGGACAAAGAGACTGTTCTTTCCATGTCGGGTCTGGAATTCATGCAAGGGATCTTGGAAGGCCGCATTCCCGGCCCGCCTATATCCACCTTGCTGAATTACCACCTCGACCATGTCGAGCCGGGAAAAGTCAGTTTTCGCGGCACGCCCGGTTTTGCACATACCAACCCGATGGGCGGCGTACATGGCGGCTGGTATGGCACGCTGTTGGATAGCTGCATGGCCTGCGCCGTGATGACGATGGTGCCGAAAGGGTCGATCTACACGACGCTGGAGTACAAGGTGAACCTGACCCGCGCCATCCCGCTGGAGACAGAGATCATTGCCACAGGCATCATTGATCACGCCGGACGATCGACGGGGATTGCACATGGTGAAATCCGCGGGGCAACAGATGGAAAGCTCTATGCGACCGGGTCGACCACATGTTTGATCATGCAGGTCGGCTAAATGCTACTTACCCCTGCACCGGTTCGCTGACCTGCTGATCGGCCACGGTTTTGGGTACTTCTCCTGCGATGCTTTCGTGCAGCCGCTCTGACCGGCAACGCCCGACAATTCGTTTGCGCCGCGACAGGAATATCTTGGCCCAGCCGCGCCAGCTGCCAATGGACGGTGCGGTGACATCCTGCGGAAACCGGTCGCGCCAACCGTCTGGTAAAGGGAGACGACAGGCCTCTAACCGTTCCAGCATCCAGACCAGCGGTATATTGGCAAGCGGGCGGCATGACGGGTTCTGCCAGACCTGCCCGCCTACATCGCCATGTGTTCCGCGAAACCAGACCTGTTCCATATGCCCTTTCCAGCCGGGCGGGCAGGCCCACATGACCGGCGCATAGGCTTCGCGACGTTCGTCAATTGCCAGCGCGTGAAATCCGTTACGGATGTGGCTGCCCAACGCATGGTTGTGAAAATCATGGGTCGCCTGTGCCCAGCGCCAGACAATCGGCAGCCGCAGACCCAGTGCCTTGACCGTGTCCCAAACGGCGACCGCCTCAACCTGCACATCCGGGTGGCAGTAATGATCGCGAAAATCCTGCGCCGTTGGGCTGCGCGCCCCGATGCGGTAATGGCGATAGGCCTGCCGGATTGCCCGGACTGTCGCACAATCGGCCTTCACCAGCCCCACCAGATCAATCACACCGGCAAGTGACCGCACGGCATAGGCCCCACGCGAATAGCCAATCAGGACAATATCGTCGCCTGGACGATATCGCGATGCGACCACACCATAAGCCCGTTCGATCTGCCGGTTGATGCCCTTGCCCGTCATCACACCCCATGTCCCGCGCCAGTCGCGCCATTGGATGCCAGCCTCGTAATGCACAGTCAGGTTCGCGCTTTTGCTCACCTCTTTCAACAGCTTGAAGGTCAGCCCGGCATTCGTCTCGTACCCAGGTTCGAGCGAGGACATGGTACCATCCAGAATAACCACATGGGTTGCCGGCCCGCGTCCGCGCACCCCGCCTTCTTCGGTGCGCGCGCGGCGCCCGAAGAGACCAAAGAACCAGTCACGCAGCTGCACTGTCATCCTTTGCAGCCTGAATTGCCTGCCAGACCCGGTGCGGCGTGAAGGGCATGTCCACATGGCGCACGCCCTGATCCCACAGCGCATCGATTACCGCATTGCTGACAGCGGCAAGCGCGCCGACAGTCCCTGCCTCACCACAGCCCTTCATGCCCATCGGGTTATAAAGCGACGGCGTACATTCCGTTGAAAAACCAATCATGGGAACATCATCCGCACGCGGCATCCCGTAGTCCATAAAACTCGCCGTGAGAAGCTGACCGTCTTCATCGAACACAACCCGTTCCGTCAGCGCCTGCCCGATCCCTTGGGCCACACCGCCATGCACCTGCCCTTCGGCCAGCATCGGGTTGATAAGGTTGCCAAAATCATCAACGACCGTGTAGCGATCTACGGTCACAACGCCCGTATCAGGATCAATCTCAACCTCCGCCACGTGGGCGCCATTGGGAAAGCTGCGATTGTCGAGCTTGATGCGCGCGGAATGTGTTAACAAATCGTCGCGCCCGGCATCGCGCGCCATATCGGCCACCTCAAGCATCGTCGGCGTCAGGTTCGACCCGGCAATACGGAACCGTTCATCATCAAAGCTCACCTGTGCTGCATCGACACCTTCGGCATCGGCTAGAAACGCGGTGAAGCCCTCCAGCATTACATCGACAGTGGCCAGTGTAGCCGTATTCTGCACCGTGACAGACCGCGATCCACCCGTGCCACCACCGGTCGCAATCCGGTCACTATCACCCTGCACCACTTCAATCTGATCTGCGGGTATACCCGTCTGATCCGACAGGAACTGCGCATAAACCGTCTCATGCCCCTGTCCGTTGGACTGCGTGCCGACATAAATCACCGCCCCGTCATCGGTGAATTCCACTGTCGTCGTCTCAGCCGGATCACCCAGAATGCTTTCGATATAGTAACAGAGCCCCTGCCCGCGCAGCTTACCCTTGGCCGCAGACGTTGCCTTGCGCGCCGCAAAACCGTCGCGATCCGCCTCACGCGCCGCGGACTTCAGCACCTGCATGAAATCACCCACGTCATAGGTCACGCCCGACACGGTCGTATAAGGGAAGTTTGCAGGCGCGATGAAATTCTTCTCGCGCAGCGCCCAGGGATCAACACCCAGTTGCCGCGCCGCTTCATCCATCACACGTTCCAGCACAAAAATCGCCTCCGGCCGCCCCGCGCCACGGTAGGCATCAACAGGTGTTGTATTGGTAAAGATGCCGCGCGTGCGCATATAGGCGGTCTGCACATCATAGGTGCCCATCAGCACTTTTGAAAACAGATCGGTCTGGATCGCCTGAGCGAATTGCGAATTATAGGCCCCCATATTGGCAACAGTATCAAGGTGATAGGCGACGATCCGATGACTGGCGTCAAAAGCAAGTGTTGCTGTCGTCGTCAGGTCACGGCCTGCATTATCGGACAGCATCGCCTCGGTCCGTTCGGACATCCAGCGCACGGGGCGGCCCAGAACCCGGGCCGCATGGGCAGCACAGAACGGCTCTGCATAGCGCATCGCCTTCATGCCAAAACCACCTCCGACATCGGGGTTGGTCACGCGGATCTCATCCTCGGACAGACCAAAATGGTAGGCCAGATCACGCTTGGTCCCCCACACACCCTGCCCGTTAAAGGCCACGTGTAACCGACCATCAACCACCTCTGCGTAACACCCGCGCGGCTCCATCGAATTGACGATGACGCGGTTGTCAAACACCTCGGTCGTGACAACATGCGCCGCATCCGCGATGGCCGCCTGCGTCGCATCTGCGTTACCCATGCCCCAGTCGAACGCGAGGTTCTCTGGCGCCTCGGGGTGAATGGCATCGCCACCCACAGCCAAATCCATATGCACGGGCAGATCGTCGATCTCCACCATGATAACCTCAGCCGCATCCTTGGCCGCCAACAGGCTATCAGCCACGATCATCGCCACAGCCTCGCCCACATGCCGCACCCGCCCTTGCGCCAGGATTGGCCGCACAGGCGCCGCCCCTTTCGATCCATCGCGGTTCTTCACGGTCACACCCGCCATGCCAATCTGCATGCCCGCTGCAACTAGATCATCCGCCGTCACCACCAGATGCACCCCGGGCATATCCCGGGCATCGGCCACATCCAACGTCGTGATCTCACCATGCGCCACGGATGAGCGCAGGAAATACGCGTGCAGCGCATTCTCCGGTGCGATGTCATCCACATAGCGGCCATGCCCGGTCAGAAACCGCAGATCCTCGACCCGTTTGACCGATTGGCTTTTTCCGAACTTTTCCATGGCACCCTCGCACTGTGTCTTGGCAGACCCTAGCGGTGATGTGGCCCATGTCCAGCGCAGCGTGCGCTGACGGCCGGAAAATTCACATCATGCCCGTGGATGGGGTGATGCTTTTGGCAAACTATGGGAAAAATATACAACTATTTCAAACCACTAAACATCACTTCAAAAAAATCCATTGATCGGGGAATAAGAGACGACCCTGTCGCGTAACCTATCTGACGGTCGGATAAACCGGCCGGCAAGAAACAGGATTTTTGACAGATGAGAATTTTGGTTTTGACACTGATGGCAACAGTCAGCACCCAGGGCGCATTCGCGTCAGAGAGGTCAAACGCGGACCTGAGCAATGCCAGGGCCGAGGCTGTGAAAGAGTTGCTGGGCCAGGATATCACCCCCCAGCCACAGCCGCAGGGTGACGGCGAAAGACAACCCAATCGACGCGTTGAAATTGCACCTTTGGGAAACTGAGTCCTGAAACAAGAACAACAGCGTGGAGCCTCAAACAATGAAAGTTCCCCTGGTTGCCGTGTCCATGGTCGTCAACCTGAACGCCAAAACGGGAACTGAACAAACGACAACGTCAGTTCTTCTGCCCATGGCAGGAGTGATGTCCGTTCTCTAGAACCCATTTCGTTCATAAGCTGCAGCAAGCAGCAATGAACGATTGTCGCTCTGGCGACACACCGGGGAATGATGCCTTGGCCGTCTGGCATCCCCCCGGTTCCAAAGCCCACTTGCGGCTTTCATTCCCTCTCAGGAGTGAAGGGTCTGTACGCATCTGCGTGCAGGCCCTTTGCATTGGCTTCCCCATTGGTTATCTGGGCGCAAACCGATTTGGGGTATCCGACCATGCCGATGGAAAAGACATTCAACGCCGCCGAGGCCGAACCGCGCATCTACAAGATGTGGGAAGACGCAGGCGCCTTCAAAGCTGGGGCCAACAAGTCCCGGGATGAGACATTCTGTATCCAACTGCCGCCCCCCAACGTCACAGGTTTCCTGCATGTGGGCCACGCGTTCAACCATACACTGATGGATATGCTGATCCGCTGGAAACGGATGCAGGGCTATGATGTGCTCTGGCAGCCGGGGCTGGATCATGCGGGGATTGCCACGCAGCTGATGGTTGAAAAGGACATGGCCGAACAGGGCGAGAACCGCAAACGCTCTGAAATGCCCCGTGATGAGTTCATCGCCAAAGTCTGGGAGTGGAAAGCGCATAAGGGCGGCGTGATCGAACAACAGGCCCGCCGTCTGGGCGACAGCATGGATTGGGAGCGCTCTGCCTTTACCATGTCCGGGGCCGAGAGCGCCCCCGCGACCGAGAAGCCCGGCAATTTCCATGACGCCGTGCTGAAGGTCTTTGTGCAGATGTACAATGACGGGCTGATCTATCGCGGCAAGCGGCTGGTTAACTGGGACCCGCATTTTGAAACCGCGATTTCCGATCTTGAGGTCGAGAATATCGAGGTCGACGGCCACATGTGGCACTTCAAATATCCGCTCGCCGGTGGCGAGACCTATGAATATGTCGAAAAGGACGAAGACGGGAACGTCACCCTGCGTGAAACCCGCGACTACATCTCTATCGCCACGACCCGCCCAGAAACCATGCTGGGCGACGGCGCAGTTGCGGTGAACCCGAAGGATGAACGCTATGCGCCCATCGTCGGCAAGCTGTGCGAAATTCCGGTCGGGCCTGCGGAACACCGCCGCCTGATCCCCATCATCACCGACCCCTACCCCGATCCCGATTTCGGGTCCGGTGCGGTCAAGATCACGGGCGCGCATGACTTCAACGACTATGAGGTCGCCAAGCGCGGCAATATCCCGATGTATAACCTGATGGACACCAAGGGTGCCATGCGGGCGGATGGTCGACCCTACGTCGAAGAGGCGATGGCAGCCCAGCGCATCGCACGCGGCGACGAGGCGTTTGACGAAAACAAGATCGCCGCAATGAACCTCGTCCCCGAGGAATATCGCGGGCTCGACCGGTTCGAAGCGCGCAAACGCGTCGTCGCCGATATCACGGCAGAGGGCAACGCGGTCATGGTCCCCAACCCGGCGTTGGCAACGGATGGTGCGGTGGGTTCCACCCACCCTACGGACCACGATGGTAGGGTGGGTGATAACCCACGCGAAGACGAACCGACGCACATCCCCTTCGTCGAAGCGAAAAAAATCATGCAGCCGCAGGCAGAACGCGGCGGCACGGTCATCGAGCCGATGCTGACCGACCAATGGTTCGTGGACAGCGCCAAAATCGTCGGCCCCGCGCTCGCAAGCGTCCGCGAAGGCCGGGTCAAGATCATGCCCGAGAGCGGCGAAAAGGTCTTTTACCACTGGCTGGAAAACATCGAACCCTGGTGCATCTCGCGCCAGCTTTGGTGGGGCCACCAGATTCCCGTTTGGTATGGGCCAAAGGTGGAGCAATCAGCGAACGGCAGCTACCAATTGACGGGACGCATTGTCGGCAGCGGTATTGACGATGGGAAGTACGATGTCAGCGGCGCACATCCATTCTGCGCATCTTCTCCAAAAGAAGTAGAAGCCCTTGCGCGCGCGTACTACCCGATTGATTACGACATAGTAGCAACCGACTTTGGAAATCCCGGGTTCCAGATTCGGCACCCTCGGAACGGTGCGAAAGGTATCATTGAAATCGGTCGCGACCCCGACGTCCTCGACACCTGGTTTTCCTCCGGCCTCTGGCCCTTCGGTACGCTTGGCTGGCCCGCTGACGACCCGGCGATGAAATACTTCCCCGGTGACGTGCTGATCACCGGGCAGGACATTCTGTTCTTCTGGGTCGCACGGATGATGATGATGTCCGAGGCGATCCTCGGCAAGGAGCCGTTCCACACCGTCTACCTCCACCAGCTTCTGCGCGATGAAAAAGGGCAGAAGATGTCCAAGACGCGCGGCAATGTCATCGACCCGCTCGACATGATCGACGAATACGGGGCCGACGCGCTGCGGATGTCCAACGCCGCCATGGCCGCAATCGGGGGTGTGCTGAAAATCAGCGAAGACCGGATCAAGGGCTACCGCAATTTTGGCACAAAACTCTGGAACGCCTTCAGCTTTGCCGATCACTACACCATCCCCTATCCCGGCGACGCGACCCGCCCAGAAGCCACGCAAACGCTGAACAAATGGATCATCGGTGAGACCGGCAAGGTCCGCGAGGCCGTTGATGCCGGCATGGAAAGCTACCGCTTCAACGACGTGGCCGATGCGCTTTATGCCTTCACCTGGGGCAAGGTCTGCGACTGGTATCTGGAGTTTTCCAAACCGATCCTGCAGGGCGAAGATGCGGCGGCGAAGGCCGAGACAGAACAGACATTGCGATGGGTGCTCGACCAATGCCTGATCATGCTGCACCCGATCATGCCCTTCATTACAGAGGAGCTTTGGGGGCTGGCCGACAATCGCGCCAAGATGCTCGTCCATGCGGACTGGCCGGATTACGGGCGCGAACTGGTCGATACCGATGCAGATCGTGAAATGAACTGGGTGATTGCGCTGATCGAAAACACCCGCTCTGCCCGCGCGCAGGTTCATGTGCCCGCCGGTGCGAAAGTACCGCTGCTGGTTATCGGGCTGGATGCAAAGGGGCAGTCCGCGTGGGACAATAACGCGGCCCTGATCCAGCGGCTCGCCCGAATCGAAAGCCTGACCCATGTGGACACCTTCCCCAAAGGCTGCGTGACGATCCCTATGGATGGCGGCACCTTCGGCATCCCGCTGGAAGGGCTGATCGATGTAGAGGCCGAGATTGCGCGTCTGGAAAAGACCATGCAAAAGCTGGGCAAAGAACTCGGTGGCCTGCGCGGTCGGTTGAACAACCCCAAATTCGTGGCCTCCGCCCCGGACGAGGTTGTGGCCGAGGCTAAGGAAAACCTGCGGCTGCGCGAAGGCGAAGAGGCGGAGATCAAGGCCGCCATCGCCCGGCTGCAAGAGCTGGGTTAATGCCCCCGGTCGTCACCCTCCGCGCCCCGCGCGAAGGTGACGCCGCGATCCACTTCGCGCACCCGCCCGAGGCCGAGATTGTGCGGATGTATGGTGGCGACCCGAGCAATCCGCGCGAAGCGACCTTGGCGTGGTCACAAAACTGGCTTGCGTGGTTACAGGACCATCGTTTTGGACGCATTATTATGGCAGACGGTCATCCCGTCGGCGCAGTCCGTCTTCATAGCTTTGATGACGAAGAACGCGCGGCCAGCCTCGCGCTTGGGCTGTTCTCAACGCGCTACTTCAATCAGGGCACCGGGCGACAGGCCATTCAACAAACGCTTCGTGCGGCTTTTGAAGACTTCGGCCTTGCCCGTGTCGATTTGCGGGTCCTTGCCTTCAACACCCGCGCCATCCGCTGCTATAAAGCATGTGGTTTCAGGCATGTTGCGACAGAAAGCGTTGATATTCTGGGAAAGTCAGAGGACGAATGGGTGATGTCCTGCGACAGACGGACCTGAATCTTGTTTACGACACCACACGCTCCACCGCGCGCATCATTCCCAGACCTTTGTCATAGACCAGCGTCAAAATCCGCCGCCCACCCGGCTTTGCCACCTGTGGTACAGCGCGCAGTGCAACAGCGGCCCCGGAACTGATCAAAAATCCGCGTCTGTTTAACCTCATCGGGACCTCCTGCGCTTTGCCGACACAAAACGCCCTGTTGCGAACGATTCTCATATAGGCATGCTTGCGCCCCGTTCAAGACCCGGCTTATCTACGCGCCATGACAAAACCCAAGCTGACCCCGCTCGCCCAATCCCTGCCCGCATCTGTGCCCTTTGTCGGACCAGAGACGCAAGAGCGCGCGCGCGGCATACCCTTCACAGCCCGCATCGGCGCGAATGAAAGCCCCTATGGTCCATCACCCAAGGCCATCGCAGCGATGCAAAAGGCCGCGGCGGACCAGGCGTGGATGTATGGCGACCCAGAAGCGCATGATCTCAAACGGGCGCTGGCAATCCATCATCAGGTTCCGATGGAAAGCATCATGATCGGCGAAGGCATAGACGGGCTGCTGGGCCTGCTGGTGCGGCTCTATGTCGGTCAGGGTGACCCGGTTGTTACCTCTGCCGGGGCCTATCCGACCTTCAATTATCATGTGGCAGGCTTTGGCGGTGTGCTGCATCAGGTCCCTTACGCGGGCGACCACGAAGACCCGGTGGCGCTGATCGAAAAGGCAACGCAGGTCGGTGCAAAGCTGATCTACATTGCCAACCCCGATAACCCGATGGGCAGCTGGCACAAGGCCGAGGTGATCGAGCAGATGATCGCCGCCATCCCGCCCGGCTGCCTGCTGGTGCTGGACGAGGCCTATATCGACCTCGCCCCCGATGGCACCGCACCCCGGATTGACCCGATGGCGGATAATGTCATCCGCCTGCGTACGTTCTCCAAGGCGCATGGCATGGCCGGATGCCGCGTCGGCTATGCAATCAGCGCGCCAGACGTGATCAGCGGCTTTAACAAGGTTCGCAACCATTTCGGCATATCCCGGATCAGCCTTGCGGGCGCGCTGGCCGCGCTGCAGGACGAATTCTGGCTGTCTCATGTCAGGGCAGAGGTCGCCACCGCCAAGCAAAGCATTATCAAGGCCGCCACGGAAAATGGGCTGACGGCGCTGCCATCGGCCACAAACTTTGTCACCATTGACTGCGGCAAGGATGGTGCCTTTGCCAAGACGGTACTGGATGCGCTGATCGCCTCTGGCATCTTCGTACGCATGCCTTTTGTCGCACCGCAAAACCGATGCATCCGCGTCAGCTGTGGCACACCCAGCGAAATGACAGCCTTTGGCGGGGCATTGCCATTGGCATTGCGCAGCGCAACGGCCGCACACACGAAAAATTAGGGTGATTTTCAAGCATCAGACGCTACGATTTCGTCAGGAATCGCAGGAGAGCCCATGTCGCATCGCCACTCCATCGACCGGGTCGAGGATTATACAGCCGCCTTTTTGACCACATTCGGGGTGTTCTTGTTCATGGCGTTCTGGATGATCGCGGCCGCATTGGGATACGTCTGGGTTGCCATCGCGGCCTACACATTGGATTTGTCCTTCAAATGGATCGGACGGGCACGAGACGGTTAGAGCTTCGTCCAAGTCATCTGCAATATTTTTTTAACAGCGCGAGGGCAGCCCCGCCCAATCCTTAAATCGCATGTCTTACATTTGCCATTGGTACCTTGCATTCTGCATCAAGATCATGCTGGCCGATGACAAGCCGCCGCCTGAAAGACAAGACCATCGCTATCGAAATACAGGGCTTCGGCAGCTAGAATACCTTTATGATTGAGGTAGGAAATGACCATCATGTCATGACCCTCGAATACATCCTGAACTGTGAAAGCAAGATCCGGCTGCCGCGCCAGCGCAGTAGCCCAATAGTCTCTGAGCGCGGCCTTTCCATGTATTTCACCATGGCCGACCAGTGGGATAGCCTTTCTTGACCGGAACACGATATCATCCCGATAGTGCCCCATGATCCGGTCAAGGTCATGACTGTTCCAGCCCCGTTCCCAGGATGCGGCAAAGGCACTGTAATCCATTTCCAAGCTCCCGTTCAGATCATGATCGCCGATATGCTGACCAACAAAACAGCGGCAACCTGCATTATCCATCGCCCATGCAATACCCGGGCGATGGGCAAATCACCCCCGTGCAATCACCCCCGCCGCCGCCTCGAGAGCACCACTGCCATGCGGGATATCCAGCGCCTTCAGGCCGGCATCTATTGTGCCCAGCACCCCCATGATCATATGCGCGTTCACATGCCCCATATGCCCGATCCGGAAATAGGCATCGGCAGGGTCGCGGCCCAGCCCGATGCCCAGGGTCAAACCGCAAGTATGCTCGCACCAATAGCGCAACGCGTCGCCATGGGGTGAGCCGATCTCGACCGATGTGACCGCATGCGACCGGCAGGCCGGATCGACGATGTTCAGTTTCATGGGCCCCTTCGCCGACCAGCAGTCAAATGCGGCCCAGATGGTGTGCGCCAAAACCTCGTGCCGGGCAAAGATGGCATCCAGCCCCTCTTCGAACATGATGTCCAGCGCCTTGCGCAACCCGAACAGATGATGGGTCGGGGCGGTGCCGTCAAAATACTGGAAATAGATGTCGGGGTCGGTACGCGGGCGCCAGTCCCAGTAGGTTGTGACGCAATCGCCACGGGCCGCGTCCGCCTTGGCATTATACCAGACAAAGCTGACGCCTGCCGGGGTCATCAGGCCTTTTTGGCAGCCAGAGACCATGACATCGACACCCCATGCGTCCATCTCAAACCTGTCACAGCCCAGCGAGGCGATGCAATCGGCCATCAACAATGCCGGATGACCCACCTTGTCCATGGTGGCACGCAGACCGGCGATATCGTTCTTGACGCTGGTGGATGTATCCACATGCACAGCCAGCACCGCCTTGATGCGGCCCTCCTTGTCAGCGGCCAGATGCTGTTCAACCAGGGCCAGATCAATCGGGGCCTGCGCGCCGTAATCAATGGTCTCGACCTTCATACCCAGACCTGCGGCCATCTCGCCCCAACCGATGCAGAAACGGCCCGTAGCAAGAACCAGCACAGTATCGCTGCGTGACAAGACATTCGCCAATGCCGCCTCCCACGCCGCATGGCCATTGCCGATATAGATGGCGACATTCTGGTCGGTCATCGCCACTTTCTTCAGGTCCGGGATCAGGCTGGCCGTCAGATCATGCAACTCACCTTCATAAATGTTGGGCGAGGCACGATGCATGGCCTGCAAGACCGCATCGGGCATCACTGAAGGACCAGGAATGGCAAGATAGGCGCGACCGTTGGACAGAGACATGAAAAATGACTTTCAACTTGGATTTTCCCGGACACTAACGCCGGCCCATCCGGCGTCAACCTTGCCCAGCTTGCCCTGCCACCCCATTTGCGATTAGACCGAAGCGAACAGGACCGCAAAAGGCGTATCAGTGGCACCACCTATCCCAAAGGCAGGCAAGGAAACTTCGCAATCAGCAACCTCGTTGTTCTGGTGGCTGTGGAAGGATTATCTGCACCAATACAAATGGTTACTGGCCGGGGCGATCTTGCTGATGGCGATCGAAGGGTCGATGCTGGCCTTTCTCAGCCGCATGGTACAGCCCATGTTCGACGATGTGTTCAGCGCGGGCGATACGAACGCGCTGTACTGGGTTGGCTTTGGGGTGATGGCGATCTTTATCATCCGGGCCTGTACGTCTTCGGGGCAAAAGATCCTGATGGCCTATATCAAACAGCTTGCCGCAGCAGCGATGCGACGGCATCTGCTGCGGCACCTGATTTCACTCGACAGTGCCTTTTACCAGACCCACCCACCGGGACAATTGATTGAGCGGGTACAGGGCGACGTGGGCGTGATCAATTCGGTCTGGGGCAGCATTGTCACAGCCTTGGGGCGTGACCTGATTTCACTATTCGGGCTGTTGGGCGTGGCGCTTTGGATCGACTGGCGGTGGACACTTATGGCGGTTGTCGGCATCCCGCTTTTGATCCTGCCATCACTGCTGGTGCAGACGTATATCCGGCGCCGTTCGCGCAACGCGCGTCAGATCGCAGGACAGATCTCGACCCGGCTGGATGAGGTGTTTCATGGCATCAACCCGATCAAACTGAACTCGCTCGAGGATTATCAGGCGCAGCGCTATGACGCGCTCCTCAGGAAGTCGATCGAGGTGAACGTCAAAACCGCCGCGGGTCAAGCTGCGGTGCCAGGGTTGATCGACATCATGACAGGGATCGGTTTTCTGGGCGTGCTGATCTATGGCGGGTCGGAAATTATTTCGGGCGAAAAGACCAACGGTGAATTCATGGCCTTCTTCACCGCGATGGGGCTGGCGTTTGACCCGCTGCGACGGTTGGGTGCGATGGCCGGGCAATGGCAGATGGCGGCCGCCAGTGTCGAGCGTCTGCAATATATCCTGAACCTGCACCCCACCATCCTGTCCCCGGCCGAGCCGACAACGGCGCCCACAGGCGCCCCGCAGATCACCCTGAAAGACGTGCATATGAACTATGGTGAGCTGCCGGTGCTGAGAGGGGCAAGTTTCACTGCCAGGGCCGGCAAGACCACCGCACTTGTCGGGGCCTCCGGGGCGGGGAAAAGCACCGTTTTCAACGTGCTCACCCGTCTGGTCGAACCCAGTAGTGGTGAGGTCAAGATCAACGATAT
Organism: uncultured Paracoccaceae bacterium; assembly: GCA_947503965.1. Taxonomy (GTDB): domain Bacteria; phylum Pseudomonadota; class Alphaproteobacteria; order Rhodobacterales; family Rhodobacteraceae; genus Yoonia. Next base: position 209,054 of record CANNFU010000007.1, on the reverse strand, counting down.
CCCGATCAACGCCGTTGATCTTCAGGACCTGCGCAGCCTCTTTTCGGTCGTATCGCAGGACGCAGCCCTGTTTGACGAAACCCTGCGCGATAACATCCTGCTGGGGCGTGATGATGTGAGCGAAAGCGACATTACCAAGGTCCTTGATGCGGCCCATATCAGCGATTTCCTTCCCAATCTGGAAGATGGGCTGGACGGGCAAGCAGGCCCGCGTGGATCAAAGCTGTCGGGCGGGCAACGCCAGCGGGTAGCCATCGGGCGGGCGTTGTTGCGCGACACGCCTATTCTGCTTCTGGACGAAGCCACCAGCGCGCTTGACACCAAATCCGAAGCCATCGTGCAATCCGCCCTTGAAAAACTGTCAGAGGGGCGCACAACGCTGGTCATCGCACACCGGCTGTCGACTGTGCGCAACGCGGATTCAATCGTCGTGATGGATCAGGGTCAGGTGGTGGATCAGGGCACGCATGATGAGCTTCTTGAAAGGGGCGGCATCTATGCCGATCTCTACAACATGCAGTTCAAGCGGAACGAGGAATAGATCAATGTCCGACCGCACCGTTATCGCACTCGGCGGCGCAGACCGGGTGGCATTCCTGCAGGGGCTTGTCACCAATGATGTGGAACGGGTCGCAGGTGGCATCATCTACACGGCACTGCTGACCCCACAGGGCAAATTCATCGCAGATTTTTTTGTGCTGGGCGAAGATGACCGGTTGCTGATCGACGTGGCCACCAGCCACGCGCCCACATTGGCACAACGGCTGATGATGTACCGGCTGCGCGCGGCGGTCGAGATCGACGAGACTGACATCATCGTCTCTCGCGGCACCGGCGATGCGCCCAATCACGCCTTTGGGGACCCGCGCCACCCCGACCTTGGCTGGCGCGCCTATGGGGACCAAGATATCAGTGACGACACCGACTGGGACAAATTGCGCGTGAACCTGATGGTTCCCGAAACGGGCATTGAACTGACCCCGGACACCTACGTGCTGGAAGCCGGGTTTGAGGCGCTGAACGGCGTGGATTTCAAAAAAGGGTGTTTTGTCGGGCAAGAGATCGTCGCGCGGATGAAGCACAAGACCGAACTGAAAAAAGGGCTTGCCCAAGTCAGTATCGCAGGCAGTGCCGCACCTGGTGACGCGATTACCACTGATGGCAAACCGGCAGGCACGCTGCATACGGTCGCAGGTGACAAAGGCCTGGCATATTTGCGCTATGACCGGGCGACAGGTGCGATGCAGGCAGGTAACGCGACGCTGACCCGCACGCGCTGATCTTACTGTCATGACCTTGACGGTTCTTTCGCGGCGGATCTGATAACTTCATGTTTTTAGGGCTCGACACGGCGATGCATTACGGGGCCTCGGACCAAAAGGGACTTGCAGACATGGCGGCAAGCCTGTCTTCTGCTGTGGACCTATTAATGCAGCGCGGTGCCTCCCCATGAGCAAGCGACAAGAAATGCAGACCTTTGACTGGCTCAACTGGGCTGCTCTTGTCGCGATCGGCGTGTTTTTGGGCCTCGCTATCGACGGGATGGTCGATCTTGCCGCAACCGGGTCCTGGCGCAGTATCATCATCATACTGGGCGTGTTTGGGTGTTGGTATATTTTCTATCTGTTGTCGGAGCGGCTGTTTCAGTTCATCTCGACCGGACGATTTTCCGCGCCCAAGCAACTCCAGGCACGACCCCGGCCGCTTGCTCTGCTTTTTGGTCTGCCCTTCGGGATCATTATCGGCGTGATCGGCGCGCAACTAGGCCTGGGTGATATGCTGCTTTAGGTCGTCTGACGATAAACCTATATCTGCGTCGCAACCCGCTTGGCGTGCCGCGTCACAGCGAGGTCAGCGACTAGGCGCGTTCAGCGTATTCGAATGTCTCGGTATTCACGACGATATCCTCATCCTGCCCAACGAAAGGCGGGATCATGACGCGCACACCGTTATCCAAAACAGCGGGCTTAAAGCTGTTCGCCGCGGTCTGCCCCTTCACCACAGGCTCTGTCTCAACGACCTTGCACACGACCTTTTGCGGCAAGCTGACATTCAGCGCCTCTTCACCGTAATATTCGATCTTTACGGTCATGCCGTCCTGCAAGAACGGACGACGATCACCCAGAATATCGGAAGGCAATGCGATCTGTTCATAGGTCTCACTATCCATGAAGGTCAGCATGTCACCGTCTTCGAACAGAAACTGCTGATCCTTCTGATCCAGCCGCACGCGCTCAACCTTGTCAGCGGACCGAAACCGTTCGTTCAGCTTGCGACCATCGCGCAGGTTCTTCAGTTCGACCTGCGCAAACGCACCGCCTTTGCCGGGCTTGACATGGTCGACTTTGACGGCCGCCCACAGGCCGCCTTCGTGTTCCAATGTGTTGCCGGGGCGAATTTCGTTACCATTGATTTTGGGCATTTTTAGATCCTGGCCAAACTGTGGCAAAAGGTTGAAAAAAGGTTACCGGGGCCTATATCTCGGGGACGTGTGGCTGACAAGACCACACTATAGCCACTCGGGAACACCCCGCTATGCGCATGATGCATGGCTGCCATGCAAAAAGAAAATCCCCGAATCGGTTTCAGCGGGGCATAAAGGCGGCCACGCGGGAACTACAAGAGCAAAAAAGGGAAACAGAATGAGAGATTTTGTCGACGGTACAGCGTTCAACAACGAACAAGGCAACCGTGCCCGGAAATTGTTTGCTGCCGTCGTACTCGCCGCTCTGGATGACGCCATCGCAGACGACAAGAAATACGGCAACGGCCCCGAACAGATCGCCCGCTGGGCGCGTTCGCGCGATGGCCGCGAAGTATTGTCTTGCGCCGGGATTGACCCGAACGAACGCGTTGTCGAAGGGCTGATGGAATTTGTCGGCAAAGGCGTGCGGACATCTGTCGCGCTGTCGCGCGAAGAAAGCGAACGCCGGAATGCAGCCGAACAAGAGGCACGCGCGGCATAACGCAACGCGACCTACTGAAACAATACTAAACGCGGTTTCTTCGGGGGCCGCGTTTTTTTATGCGCCGCCGCCAAACATGACCCAAAAGATGAACACCGGCGCAAGCTCTGCCAGACCCAGCATGACGATCAGCGCGCGCATCCACACACCCACAAACCGGCGCCACAACACCGCGCAACAGACAAGCGACACGGCAACCTCAAGCGGTCCCATGATATTGCCATAGTGGTCCCCGTCCCAATAGCTGACCGGGCTTTGGAAAATCCAGTTCGAGATCGGCCAGAAATGCGCGCGTCCGTCGTCGTGATGCAGCAGAAAATCAAAGCCCAGATGCAGCATCGCCGCGCCACAAAGCGCGATCATGACCGGTGATCGCCACATGATCCCGACAACCAGCGCGATGCCCCAAAGCACCATCGAGTTATCAATGCGGAAAATGCTTTGCCAGGCCTCCGAAAAGTAAAGCCGCCCAAACACCACGTCTGCCGGGGTGCCAAGCAACTGCAAATGCCAGAACGCCAGCAGATAAAGCGACAGATCAGGAATGATCGCACCCGCCACCGCGGCTGTGGTGACCCGTGGGTTTCCCGGCTTGCCGAATGCCGTCAGTCCAATAATCAAATGCGCTGGCGTGTTCATGCTCTTCCCTCACGCCTCATGCGCGCCTATCAAGCTAGCCGAAGGGGAACATATGACCAAGGCCATCATGATCCAGGGCGCAGGCTCTAACGTGGGCAAATCCATGCTTGTGGCAGGGATTGCACGGGCCTGTGTCAAACGGGGGCTGTCGGTCGCGCCATTCAAACCACAGAACATGTCCAACAACGCCGCCGTGACCGCGGACGGGGGTGAGATTGGGCGCGCGCAGGCGCTGCAAGCACTTGCCTGCGGCCTTGACCCGCTGGTCGACATGAACCCTGTCCTGCTCAAGCCTGAAACCGACACCGGCGCGCAGGTCATCGTACAGGGGCAACGCTTTGCCACGATGAAGGCGCGCGACTATGGCAAACAGAAATCCAAACTGCTCCCGCCTGTTCTGGACAGTTTCCGCAAGATCGGCAAAGTGCGCGACCTTGTGATTGTCGAAGGGGCCGGCAGCCCGGCAGAGGTGAACCTACGTGCAGGTGACATCGCGAATATGGGCTTTGCAGCCGCCGCCAACGTTCCCGTCATCCTGATCGGCGATATCGACCGCGGCGGGGTGATCGCACAAATGGTCGGCACCCATGCGGTGCTGCCCGATGACGACCGCATCCTGATCAAAGGCTTTGCGATCAACAAATTCCGGGGCGACACGACGCTGTTTCACGACGGAATAGATATCATCGAAAACGCCACGCAATGGGCACCGCTTGGCATCATCCCATGGTTCGCCGACGCCTGGAAACTGCCTGCCGAGGACGTCATGGACATCGCCAGCAAAACCGATGGCACGCTGAAAATCGCCGTCCCCCGCCTGAACCGGATCGCAAATTTTGACGATCTTGACCCGCTCTCGGCCACCCCCGGTGTCAGTGTCGACATCATCGAAGCCGGACGCCCCCTGCCCGGCAATGCCGACCTGATCCTGATCCCCGGTTCCAAGTCCACCATCGGGGACCTTGTGCATTTCCGCGAACAAGGCTGGGATATTGACTTGATCGCCCATATCAGACGCGGCGGGCATGTGCTGGGCGTCTGCGGCGGCTATCAGATGCTGGGCACCGAAATCGCAGACCCTGACGGGATCGAAGGCGCACCGGGCAGCGTTCCCGGCCTTGGCCACCTGAATATCCGCACTGTTATGAAGCCGCAAAAGAGGCTTGCCCTGTCAAGCGCGACCTATCTGGCTACAGGCGAAACGCTGCAAGGCTACGAAATCCATATCGGAGAGACGACAGGCCCCGATTGTGGCAATGCATGGCTATCAGTTGACGGACGCAAAGAAGGGGCCGCCACGGCCGATGGACAGATCAAAGGTTGCTACCTGCACGGGCTTTTCACCAGCGATGCCTTCAGGGCAACCTTTCTTGGGGGTTTGGGCAAGCCTGTCGCGACCCACAGCTATGCGGCAAGCGTCGAAAGCACGCTAGACGCCCTTGCGCAGCATCTGGAAACACATATGGATCTGGACCGGTTGCTGCGCCTGGCCGAAACGGTTTAGTCAAGCCCACGCGCCATGAAGGCGCGGTTGATCTCGCGGCGGACCAGCTTGCGGACATTGCGCGTGATCTTTTCACCCAACTCACCGGCCAGTTCCTCGCGAATGATTTCTGTGACCATGACACGCAGCGTGTCATCGTCCATATCATTCATGATGTTCCGGGCGACCTCGCGGACACCAAAGGCGCTCGCAACCTCCTTGGCGATCTGTGCCGCGATATCAGAGGTGTTCAACGGCGCATCAGCAATTTCTTGCTCAGCGGGCTGACTCTCTGAATTCTGTTCTGTTGTCTCCGGCTCTGGCGTGACCTCAGGCTCGGCAACAGGCGAATCATCATGCGGTGCGTGAAATGCGCTGGCCGCCCAAGCGTCCTGTTCGAAACTCTCACCCTCGTCGGGTTCCCATTCGTCCGGTTGTTCGGTCACCGCCGCCTCTAACTCGGCGATTGTGGCCTCTAGGCTTTCACGCTCCGGCTTCTTGCCAGTGTCGAGATGAAGCACATTCGACTCGGGCTCGGCGGTGATGCGCCTATATTCCATTGGGATTTCTGACGTATCGTCACCCGCATCATCATCATTGACGCGATTGGCCGGTGTCAAAACCAGCAATTCTGATTTGACACGCCGCCGCTGCGGTGCGGCTGATTGATTGGTTACAAAACCACGAACCGAAGACAGGAATTTTTCGATTTCATCCGTGCGTATGCCGTCTGACATGTAATCTTCACCACTCTGGCACCCACCGAAGACAGGCTATCGCATCCCTACGTTGCAAACAACAGTGGCTTACTTTTCACCGATGGATTCGAGTATCCGGTCAAGCGCCCGGCCCTGTTCGGAAATCGCAACAGGCGCATCCTTGGACAGATTGTAATACGCAGCAGGATCATATTGTTGCACGGGCAAGTTCAGGTGATCCGCTGTCAAAAGACCCATCGCTGACAACAGCGAATAAGACGCGAATACCTCATCGGCCTGTGCCGAGATCAGATTTGCTTCGGCATCAAGCAATTCCTGTTCTGCATCCAGCACATCCAGCGTTGTCCGCGATCCCAGCGTTGCCTCTTCGCGCACGCCTTGGAACGCAATGCGGGCCGCAGTGATCTGCTGATCAGATGCAAGGCGCGAAGCCCGCGCCACCTGCAATGACGCAAATGCATTGGTGACCGCCTGTTCAACAGCCAACTGCGTCAGATGCAGCCCGGCCAGTGCGGAATCGCGGCTTGACCGCAACTGCCGGATCTGGCTGGACAGCGCGCCGCCACTGTAGATCGGGCCGCCGATATTCACGCCAATCTGGCCAACCTCATTTGAATCCTGATCGGTGCTGACAAAGCTGTCGAGCGATACGCGCGGTTTCAAACCCGCTTCGGCACGGCGGATGCTCAACTCTGCCGCGGCGACGCTGTGCTGGACCTCCAGCACGCTTGGATTATTGCGCACCGCAAACGCCCGTGCGTCAGCCAGCGATCGTGACACAGGTGCGGGGCCGACAGGGGCTGCCGCGCCGGGCGCCCGGCCCACGGCCACGCGAAACCCTTCGATCGAAATGGCAAGTGTCCCTTCGGCAGCGGCAAGCTGGCTGCGGGCCGCAGCGAGGCGCGCCTCGGCCAGTGCAACATCTGTGCGGGTCACTTCGCCCACATCAAACCTGTCCTGTGCTGCACGCAATTCCTGCGTGATCAGACGCACATTGTTCTGACGCAAGGACACAAATTCACGGTCACGCAGCACATTCACATAAGCCTGCACCGCGTTCAAAAGCACATCCTGTTCAATCCCGCGCAGGGTCTGGCGCGTGCTCAGCACCACCTCTTTCTGGGCCTCGATCCCCAACGCATTTGCGCCAAAGCTATAGAGCGTCATTGACGCCCCGATACGCAGGGTCGCGGCATTTGTGGCCGCCCAGTCGCCTGATGGTTGGGCATTGTTCACGGTTCTTGTCGCCCGAAGCGACCAGTCAATCACCGGCAAAGTGGTCGCAACCGCCTGGGCCACATCTTCATCGGCCGCGCGCAGCAAGGCACGGTTCTGTTCCAGCAACCCGGAATTATTGTAAGCTGATGTCAGCGCATCAACCAGCGTTTCCGCCCGCGCCACAGACGCAGACATGACAGTGGCAACAAGGGCAATTGCTGCGATTCCGGTGCGTTTCATCATTCTCTGCTCTCACTTACATCTTGTTGTTGTTATTCAACCGGACCAATACACAACGCAAACTAGATCAAAGCGCGAAAACATCCTGCTTTTCAAAACCCGGCAAGACAGGGGCGCTTGCATTAAAGCTAAAGCGCCAATTCACCACACCATCGATCTTATGTCCGATACGGACAACACCCAGCGCATTTTCAGCAAAAACGCAGGCGATCCGACCGCCATCGCGCAGTTGCGCAAGCAAAGGTGCCGGCACTTCAGCGACACCACCCTGAACGATGATAATGTCATAGGGACCGGATTTCGCTGACCCTTCCGCCAGCGGTCCGGCCATGACGGCTGCGTTATCAACACCATGTTCGGACAAAAGCGACTGCGCCTCCTCGGCGCGGCCAGCATCATCTTCGACGGCCACGACAAATTCGCACAAATGTGCCAGCACAGCTGTCGAATAGCCCAGCCCGCATCCGATATCCAAACCAACCTGATCCGGCTGGATATCAAGCGCATCCAGCATCTTGGCCAGCGTGCGCGGCTCCAGCATCATCCGACCACTACCGATATCCAGGTTTTCGCCGATATAGGCTGCCTCGCGCAGACGGTCAGGAACAAACGCCTCGCGCGGGACAGACAGCATCGCATCAATGATCGGAAACTTGGTCACATCCGAAGGACGGACCTGCGTATCAACCATCATCGTACGGCGGGCGGTATAGTCGGTCACGATCTAAACTCTTTCGTTCAGTTGTTCTGATGATGTCATGCCATAGAAGGACGAAGGCGGCAACAATTGATCACTGCTATCGGCGAAGAAGTCAGCTCTCGTAACGGGTTGAGCCGCGACGGTTCGCATCGACCGACAAATTGACATGTAACGGTTCATGAGCGCGTTGCGCACAGGCCTGTCGAGGGCAGATATGGCAGTTGATCCCGATCTTGGCAATAATCGTGTCATCGGCCAGATTAAAGGGGGCGGCATAGCCCACGCGCTTGACATGCGTCCGCTCGCAACCCAGCGCCACGACCAAACGGCGGTCAGTGTTGTGGCGGTTGAGAACCGGGCGATCCGACGTGCGGCTGATGGTAAAGAACTGACCCGAATCCGTCAGCTCGACGAATTGCGGGACAATCACGCCGGGTGCCGCAAAGGCGGTGTGAATGTTCCAGACCGGGCAGGATCCGCCCTGTTCAGCCAGCGTGAATGGCGTGGCATTGAACCGTTTGGTGACATTCCCCGCCCGATCAATACGCAAAAAGAAAAATGGCACGCCCTGCGCGCCCTTGCGTTGCATCGTCGTCAGACGCTGACAGGCCATTTCAAACGTCACACCAAATGTGGCGGCCAACCTGTCCACATCGTATTGGTTTTTCTCGGCCAGTTTCAAAAATGGCTCGTAAGGCATCAACACCGCTGCGGCGAAATAATTCGCGAGTTCCACCCGACAGCGGGCGCGACCAGCATCCGACAGCGTGCCCAATGTCGACACCAGATCATCCAGCTGTTCAGCACAGCTGACCAAAGCCAGAACATGCGCCAATTGAAAGTTGCGATTGATCGGATCGAGCAATTCCGACAACCCAACGCGGCCGCGCCTACGATCGAAGATGCGCAATGTATCGGGCATGTCGTCCACCGATTTCACACCAACATCGATGCCATAGGTATCATGCAGATACATCTTCAGATTGGCGTAGATATCATCGCGTTTGCCGCCAATCGCCTCGCGGGCAATCTCGGCAGCCGCCTCTAACCGCGGAAAATGATTGCCGTTTTGCCGAAAGAAATCATGAATGGCGGCCTCGGGCGACGTGACGAGAACCTGTGGCTTCGCTCCCGGTTTGCTCAGATGTTGCAGATTGCCCAGCATGGCGCGGTGGTTCTGATGAAGCTCAAGAAACTGCGTGACAAGACGGGGGGCATGATCCAGCGCGGCGCGCAATTCCTGCAAATCCGGGCGGTCCGCGGACAATGCCGGGTCGCGCACGGCCTGACGCAAATCGGCAAGCTGCGTGGCACCATTGTCGTTCACCAGCGCCCGCCAATCGACGCCATATGCCTCGGTCAGGGCAAGCAACACCTTTACTGACAGACTGCGTTGGTTATTCTCAAGAAGGTTCACGTAAGATGCGCTTACGTTAAGATTGCGCGCCATCTCAGCCTGGGTCTGGTTATAAGACCGCCGCAATTGACGCAATTGTGGACCAACAAGCGTTTTTGTCATGTTTACAACATTACAACATCGCTGGATGTGTGCGCAACAATTAACAGATGAACGCTATTTTTAGTGAAGTTTTGTTTCTTACACCTAGCTTGAACCACATAGAGGCGTTGTTTCTCATTATTTCCGATTGATTCGTATTCTTGCTGCTCGCCTCTTAAGTCTAAGGGAGTAACAAAACATGACTTATCCAATCACCCGTCGTCTTGCCATTGCTGCTGCTGCATCGATTGGCCTGCTGTCCGCAGGACCCGTTGCAGCAGAAGGCTGGACGCCAGAACGCCCTGTTGAAATGGTCATCATGGCGGGTACAGGCGGTGGAGCTGACCGTCTGGCGCGACTGTTCCAGTCGATCATCCAAAAAGAAAACCTGTCCACCATGCCAATCCTGCCTGTGAACAAGGGCGGTGGCTCTGGTGCCGAAGCGCTGCGTTATCTTGCTGATAACGAAGGTGAAAACCACCTGATTATGGCAACACTCAACAGCTACTACACCACGCCACTGCGTACCGATATTGGTGTAGATATCGAAGAATTCACACCGATTGCGCGGATGGCACTCGATACGTTTGTCCTATGGGTCAACGCGGACAGCGACATCGAAACCCTTGATGATTATGTCGAGGCTGTAAAAGCATCCGGCGGCACATGGAAGATGGGCGGCACAGGCACCGGGCAGGAAGACAGCCTGGTCACAGCCATGCTTGAAAACGAATTCGGCATCTCGGTCACGTATGTTCCTTTCTCGGGCGGCGGTGACGTGGCGCGCAACCTTGTGGGCGGGCATATCGATTCGTCCGTGAACAACCCGTCCGAAGCGCTGGGTTTCTATCAGGCGGGTGAGTTGCGCCCGATTGCGGCCTTCACACCAGAACGGATCTCTGCATTCCCGGACACCCCGACAATGGGTGAACTGGGTCATGATCTGGTGTACTGGATGCAGCGATCCTTCGTGGCTCCCAAAGGCATGGCGCCAGAGGCTGTCGCCTACTACACTGAGATGTTCGAAAACCTCAGCCAGTCACAGGAATGGCAGACCTACACTGCTGAAAAGGCGCTGATGGCTGACTTCCTGACCGGTGAAGAACTTCAGGCCTATTTCCTGGAAGAGCGTGAAAAGCACGCGGATCTCCTGAACGCGATGGGTGAAGGCTCTTAAGGGCTTTCTCCTTCCAAGCGGGCATGGCGTCCCTCGCGCCATGCCCACCCCGGAAATACAAGAATAAACGAGACTACTCATGCTGCTGGCTGACCGTTTGATCGCCGTGGGCCTTATGGCCCTGTCTGCTTATTTTATGTGGCACGCCTATGCGCTGCCCATCGGCTGGAATGGAATGACCGGCGGCCCGGGCGGCGGTGCGTTCCCGTTCTGGCTCTCTGCGATCATGCTGGTCTGTGCAGCGGGTATTCTTCTGCGGTCTTTCCGCAACGGGACTGCCGACAACACAAGCAAGTTCTTTGACATCGAAACCCTGGGATCGGTGGTCAGTGTCGTTGTGGCGCTGATCGTCACAGTCGCCATCATGCCATGGGGTGGGGCATATATTGCGCTGCCATTGTTTTTGCTCTGGTATCTGAAAATCTTTGGCAAGCACGGCTGGGTGCTGACCCTGTGCCTGACCATCGGGACACCGATCTTCCTGTTCTTCTTTTTTGAGGTCACGCTCAAAATACTGCTGCCAAAGGGGCTGACCCAGCCGCTTTTCGTGCCGCTTTACGCAATCTTCTTCTAAGGGGCGCAGGTCATGGAACTCCTTGGACATCTCGCGGACGGCTTTGCCACCTCACTCTCACCAATGAACCTGATGATCGTGATCATCGGTGTGACAGCGGGTCTCTTTATCGGCGCCATGCCCGGCCTTGGGTCGGTCAATGGTGTGGCCATCGTGCTACCGCTGACATTCATCGTCCCGCCATCATCCGCGATCATCCTGCTGGCCGCGATCTATTATGGCGCGATGTACGGGGGGGCGATCAGTTCGATCCTGCTGGGCATACCCGGCGCCTCGACGGCGGTGGCCACCACCTTTGACGGGCGACCGATGGCGCAACAGGGCAAGGCCGGCCTTGCCCTGATTGCCGCCGCGACAGCGTCTTTTGTCGGCGGCACAATCTCGGTCATCCTTTTCACGCTGTTTGCAGCCCCTCTCGCCGATGTGGCGCTGGCCTTTGGCCCACCCGAAGAATTCGCGCTTGTCCTGTTGGCCTTTACTACCTTTGTCGGCCTCGGCGGCGATGACGTGCTGAAAACGATTATCATGATCTGCCTCGGCCTTGTGCTGTCCACGGTCGGGCTTGACCTGATTTCTGGCCAGCCGCGCCTGATCTTCTTTGATCAGCCCGGCTTCTATTCTGGCGTCAGTTTCCTCGTACTGGCCATCGGCATTTATGGCGTGGGTGAGATTCTCTATACCATCGAAACCTCCAAATCCGCCCCCTCTGTCACGCCTGCCAAGCTGACATTTAAAGAGCTGAAATACGGTCTGAAGGAAATGAACAAGCTGTGGAAAACCATGAGCTTTGGTTCAATCATGGGCTTCTTCGTGGGCATGCTGCCTGCCGCCGGGGCCACACCTGCGGCGCTTATGGCGTATGGTCTTGCCAAACTGACCTCCAAGACCTCCTCCACCTTCGGCAAAGGAAATATCGAAGGGGTCGCGGCACCGGAAACCGCCAACAACGCCGCCTCCACCGGCTCGCTTTTGCCTATGCTTACCCTCGGCATCCCCGGCTCACCTACAACGGCGCTGCTGCTGGGCGGCATGGTGATGTGGGGGCTGGTCCCTGGTCCGATGCTGTTTATCGAACAGCCCGATTTCGTCTGGGGGCTGATCTCATCGCTTTACACGGCAAACCTTGCAGCGGTGCTCGTGAACCTTGCGCTGATCCCGGTCTTTGTCTGGGCGTTGCGCATGCCCTTCACCGTGCTGTGTGCCATCGTGCTGATCCTGTGCCTGGTGGGCGGCTACGCCCCCAGCCAGAAACTGCACGATGTCTGGCTGATCGTGGGCTTCGGCGTGATCGGGTATTTCCTGCGCAAGGCAGACTACCCCATGGCCCCCCTCGTGCTCGCGCTTGTTCTTGGTCCATTGATGGAACGCAGCTTCCGCCAGACGCTAATTTCCGAGCAAGGCAACGTATTGGCATTTGTAGAACGCCCACTTTCCGCTACCTTCATCGCACTCAGCGCGATCTTCTTCCTGCTGCCGCTGCTGAACATGCTGCGCCGCCGGATGCGCGCCAAGACGACCGCCGGAAAACCGGCCGAATAACGATAGGAATACCCCCATGCATACAACGATGAGCGCACTTTTGACCGATCACGCAGGCGACAGCCCTGCCATCGGCGCCCCTGGTCGACCCTGGATGGACTATGACGGGCTGCGCAGCCTCGGCAGCGATGTCGCCAGTGCCCTGCATGGCATGGGGATCGGGGCTAGCGACCGGGTTGCCATCGTGCTGCCCAACGGGCCGGAAATGGCCACCGCCTTTGTGACCATCGCGCAAGCCGCCACAACCGCCCCCCTGAACCCGGCCTACAGGGAAGAGGAATACGATTTCTACCTTTCCGACCTGCAAGCCAAGGCATTGGTCGTGGCCGCAGATGATGATGGTCCGGCAGTCGCGGCTGCGACCAAGGCAGGCATGGCGATCATCCGACTGCATGTCGCCGATGACGCACCTGCCGGGCACTTTACCCTGCAATCGGACGCCACCGGTACTGCGGACACCGCCGCACCCACCGCCGACAATGTCGCCCTGATCCTGCACACCTCTGGCACCACGTCACGGCCCAAGATCGTGCCGTTGCTGCAATCCAATGTCGCGGCCTCTGCCGAGCATATCCGGGCGTCGCTGGAACTCACCAGCAGCGACCGCTGCCTGAATGTCATGCCGCTCTTCCACATCCACGGCCTGATCGCCGCCGTCACGGCATCGCTGGCCGCCGGTGCCTCCATCTGGTGTGCACCCGGTTTCAATGCCCTGCAATTCTTCCCCTGGATGAAAGAAGCCCAGCCCACCTGGTATACCGCCGTTCCGACAATGCATCAGGCGATCCTGTCGCGTGCCGGACGGAACACAGACATCATCGAAGCGAACCCCTTGCGCTTCCTGCGTTCCTCCTCGGCGTCCCTGCCCGCGCAGGTCATGGTCGCACTCAACGAAACCTTCAACGCCCCGGTGGTCGAGGCTTACGGCATGACCGAAGCCGCCCACCAGATGGCCTGCAACCCGCTTGCCTCCGGCACCCAGAAACCCGGTGCCGTGGGCATCCCCGCAGGTCCCGCCATGCGGATCGCGCATGAAACTGAAAACAAACTGATCGATGGCACCGGCGAGGTCGTGATCTCTGGCCCCAACGTCACGCCCGGTTATGAAGGCAACCCCGAAGCCAACGCCAAGAACTTCTTTGAGGCTGAAGGCGCACGCTGGTTCCGCACCGGCGATCAGGGGGCGTTCGACGACGAAGGCTATCTGCACCTGACCGGACGCCTGAAGGAAATCATCAACCGTGGTGGCGAAAAGATCAGCCCGCTTGAGGTGGATGGCGTCCTGCTTGACCATCCCGACATCGCCCAAGTTGTCACCTTCGCCCTGCCCCACCCCAAGCTGGGCGAAGAAGTGGCCGCTGCCGTGGTTCTGACTGAGGGCTCCGCCGCCACCGAAAAGGATATCCGCGCCTTCGCCGCCGAACGCATGGCCGATTTCAAGGTGCCGCGCAAAGTCATCATCATGGATGAAATCCCCAAAGGGGCGACGGGCAAGATGCAGCGGATCGGGCTGGCTGAAAAACTCGGCCTGGTAGAAAGCGCGTAAAATGAAGATCTGTATTTTCGGTGCAGGCGCCATCGGCGGCTATATGGGCGTGAAACTGGCGCAAGCCGGGGCGGATGTCAGCCTTGTCGCACGCGGCCCACACCTTGCCGCCATGAAAGACAAGGGCCTGACCCTGATCGAGGAAGACAAGGACCCGGTCATCGTTCCTGTTACGGCCAGCGACAACCCTGCTGATCTGGGGCCGCAGGATTACGTGATTGTCACGCTCAAGGCGCATTCGGTGCCGCCCATCGTGGACAAGATGCAACCCTTGATCGGCGACGACACGACGATCGTCAGCGGCGTGAACGGCGTGCCATGGTGGTATTTCCACAAGATTGGCACCGATCTGGAAGGGACACGGCTGGAATCCGTCGACCCCGGCAACGCACAATGGAACGGCTTCGGCCCGGACCGGGTGTTGGGCTGCGTCGTCTACCCGGCGGCAGAGGTGTCAGAACCGGGCACGATCAAACATATCGAAGGCAATCGTTTCTCGCTGGGTGAACCCGACGGTAGCAAATCAGACCGTGCCATGGCGCTGTCCAAGGCGCTTTCAGCCGCCGGTCTGAAAGCACCCGTCCGGCCCCGGCTGCGGGATGAGATCTGGGTCAAACTCTGGGGCAACCTGTCGTTCAACCCGATCTCCGCGCTCACCCACGCGACACTGGATGTGCTCTGCACTGATCCCGGCACACGGGCCGTGGCGCGCGGCATGATGGTCGAAGCACAGGAAATCGCTGAAAAACTCGGCGTGAAGTTCCCCATCGACGTGGATCGGCGGATCGACGGGGGCGCCGCCGTCGGCGCGCACCGCACATCCATGCTGCAAGACCTCGACGCAGGACGCCCGATGGAAATCGACGCGCTTGTCGGCTCCGTTCAGGAACTGGGACGCGTCACAAACACGCCAACACCCACGATCGACACGGTGCTGGCGCTGATCCAACTGCGCGGAAAATCCGCCGGACTATACGGTTAAGCCATGAGTATCAAAAACATCCTCGTCGCCTATAACGGCCTGCCCGGCGCAGAGGCCGCCCTGAACGGTGCCATCATGATGCAAAAACATTACGATGCGCATCTGACCGGACTGTTCGCTTATGGTGACTCAAACCTGTCAGGGCGTATTCAACCCTGGATGCCGCAAGCGGTGCAGGATGCATTGCTTGAGGTCGACACCCAGTCCAACCAGAACATCCGGGATAAATTCGCCGCCGCCTGCAACCATGTACCCAAAGACAAAAGACACTGGATCGAAAACAAGGGCCCTGTGCACCGGACCCTCGCCGCCTATGCAAGGCTTTACGACATCACCGTTCTTGGCATGCATGAAGAGGGCGAATACGGGCAGGAACATCTTGAAATCCACCCCGACCGCGTGACGCTTGAAAGCGGACGACCTGTAATCAGCTTTCCCGCAGGCTACCCGCCAAAGCTGACCGGGCGGCATGTCATCGTGGCTTGGGATGGGGGGCGCGCCGCAGCACGTGCCCTTGCTGATGCAATGCAAATCCTGAAAACAGACGACACGATCGAAATCGTCTCGGTCGGACGGCTCCCCTTCGCACAGACACTGCCTGATTTCGATGTGGCCCAGTTTTTCGAACGGCATGGGCTGAGCGTGAAGCTCAGCGAGCTGCCGCGTGATAGACGCACCATCGCCGAAACACTGGTTGATTATTGCGACGAAACTGGTGCGGGTCTTCTTGTTATGGGCGCTTACGAACACTCCCCCCTGCGCGAAGGTCTGATCGGTGGGGTCACCCAAACCATCTCGGCTCGCGCCAAAATCCCGGTCTTCATGAGTCATTAGGATTTGCGCGTGGGTCGCGCAACGCGCGCCACAGTCATCGGTGCTGCGACTAAGAAGTGTACGTACAGCGTATGTACGCAATATGTACGGGTTATGTACGCGGTATTGCAGGCGAAAAGCCGTATTAAGCCGTAGAAGACCGCCCCAGCCCCAGCAGGATCACATTGCCGCCCTTCCACATGCCTTTGATCAGAAAACCGGTTTCAGCGACCTTTGGAAACTTCTGCGCCAGATCACCAAATGTATCGTTCGTCACCACCCGCAGATTGTCGCTGACAGCATGTTCCAACAGCACTTCATCCGCCGTCATCCGTTTGGGCGCAAAGACGATCTGGTCCTCTGGCAATCCCAACTCCCCGGCGATCATGGCGGGGCGCGGCCGCTTGCCTGTCAGCTTGCGCGCGGCGTCATCGTCAAAGTAAACAAGCGGCTCCAGCCCGCGATACTGTAATTCTTTCAACACCTTGGACAAAACCTGGGTCGAAGGGCTGCCGCCCCATGTCATCACATTGGCGCCATCCACAATGACCGATTGTCCGGTCACGCGCACTTCGGGATGGGGTTGCGACCGATTGGTCAACCATCCCCGCAAGCGGATCAGGTACCCGATCAGCAAAAGACCAAAACTAATGAATATGCCCTTGCCGATTGCGTCGATCACGGCCACCTTCTGGGCATCTTCGGGCAAAATGACCCCTGCCAAAATCATCATCACCACAAGCCCGAAACACAGGGATTTCAAAACCGTCATCGCACGCCTCATATTGACCTGGGACGTTGATGAAACCCAATCTTTACCTACCGAAGGCAGGATCAGGACAATTTCATGACCCTGCAAGACCTTTCAAAATCGGGCAGTCAGGGCGGTCATCGCCAGCACATTTCTGAACAAGGTTGGAAAGCGTATCGCGCATCGCTGTTAAGTCGTTGATTTTGCGCTCGATATCTTCCAGATGTTGCGCTGCGATGGCGCGAACATCCGCGCTGGCGCGGCTGCGGTCCTCCCACAGGGCAAGCAAATTGCGGCAATCTTCGATCGAAAATCCCAAAGTACGGGCGCGACCCAGAAAGGTCAGCTTGTGCGCATCCGTATCGACAAAGACGCGGTAGCCATTGGCGCTGCGCCTTGGCGTCACCAAACCGATATCTTCGTAATACCGGATTGTCTTAGCAGGCAAGCCTGTGCGTTCCGCCACATCACCGATATTCATCACGCGACCCCCGCCACCCGGCGCAACCGCAGCGCATTGCTGACGACGAGGACACTGGACAAGGCCATCGCACCTGCCGCCAGCGCGGGCGACAGCAATACGCCCCACAAGGGAAACAGAAGCCCCGCCGCAACAGGGATCAGCAGAACGTTGTAGCCAAATGCCCAGCCAAGGTTCTGCCGAATATTCGCCAGCGTAGCGCGGCTGATCGAAATCGCGTTTAACACCCCACCGGGATCGCCCGACATCAGAACCACATCGGCACTTTCCACTGCAACATCTGTGCCGGTTCCCATCGCGATCCCGACATCCGCAGCCGCCAGAACAGGCGCATCATTGATCCCATCACCGACAAACGCGACCTTGGCCCCTTCGGCTTGCAGCGCGCGGATCGCATCCACTTTGCCCTCAGGCAGAACCTCGGCCACAACGTCAGAGACGCCGAGTGTCGCGCCAATCGCCTGACCAGCGGCGCGTGTGTCACCGGTGATCAACAAGACGCGCAATCCCATGTCTTTCAACGCCGCCACCGTCGATGCCGCCGTTGGACGCAACGTATCAGCCACGCTGATCACACCCGCTGGCGCACCATCAATTGCCACAAGAATTGGCGTCTGTCCCTGGGTCGCAAATGCTCCGGCTTCTTCTTGCAGTTGCGAGGCGTCGACATCGTAACGCTTCAACAACCGCGCATTTCCCACCAGTACAACGCGGCCATCGACAACGCCGCGCAGCCCGTGTCCGGGGATCGCCTCAACGGCCGTTGCTGTGGGCAATGCGCCCTTGACCGCCGTGACGATCGCATGGGCCAGCGGATGTTCCGACTGCGCCTCGACCGCCGCCACGACACGCAGCAGATCATCTGTGCTGCCGTGCAATGCGTATACCTCAGACAGCACCGGCTTGCCCAAGGTCAGCGTGCCCGTCTTGTCAAAAGCGACGACATCAACGCCCTGCAACGCCTGCAAGGCATCACCTTGCCGGAACAGGACACCCAGATCAGCGGCGCGCCCGGTGCCGACCATGATCGATGTGGGCGTGGCCAGCCCCATCGCACAAGGACACGCGATAATCAGGACCGAGACCCCGGCCACAAGCGCATAGGACAACACCGGATCAGGGCCAAAAACCACCCAGGCAATCACCGTTAAAATGGCAACCACCATGACGACAGGCACGAACCATGCGGTGATCCTGTTGACCAGATCCTGCACCGGCAGCCGCGCCCCTTGCGCATCGGCGACCATCGCGATGATCCGGGCCAGCATGGTGTCTTCGCCCACGGCTGTCGCCTCCATCCGCAGTGCCGTGTTACCGTTGACGGTGCCACCGACAAGCGTATCCCCTTCGCCCTTTTCCACGGGCAAAGGTTCACCCGTGATCATGCTTTCATCGACAAAGGCGTGCCCGTTGATCACACGCCCGTCTGTCGCAATCCGTTCGCCGGGGCGGATGTTGATCACATCACCTGCAACGACGCTGGCGATGGGCAGATCCACTTCCTGGCCGTCGCGCAGCACCCGCGCGGTTGAAGGGCGCAGCCCGAGCAGGCGTTTGATTGCCGCACCCGTTTGGCCCTTCGCGCGCGCCTCAAGCCAGCGGCCCAGAAGGATCAGGGTGACGATCACGGCTGCCGCCTCGAAATAGACAACCCGCGTGTCGGCGGGCAGCAGGCCGGGTGCAAAAAGCGCCACGGTCGAAAATGCAAATGCGGCCCCTGCCCCCAGTACCACAAGCGCATTCATATCCGGCGCGCGCTGCATCAGGGACGGGATGCCCTTTTCAAAGAACACGCGCCCCGGCAGGATCAGAACCAGTAGTGTCAGGACAAACTGGATGGTCCAGCTTGTCTGCATGCCGATGGTGCGGGCGATCAGATGATGCAGGCTGGGGAAAATGTGCCCGCCCATTTCGAGGACAAAGACCGGCAGCGTCAGAATAGCCGCAAGGCGAAACCGCTGGAACGCCACCGCGGTTTCTGCGTCTTTCGCAGCGCTGTTATCCTTGACCGTTTCGATGACAGAG
This sequence comes from uncultured Paracoccaceae bacterium, assembly GCA_947503965.1. Classification (GTDB taxonomy): domain Bacteria; phylum Pseudomonadota; class Alphaproteobacteria; order Rhodobacterales; family Rhodobacteraceae; genus Yoonia. The sequence goes on along the minus strand of CANNFU010000007.1, from coordinate 189,703 downwards.
GCCGCATAGCCAATGTCAGATATGGATTTCAGCGCCGCATCCTTGCCCGACGATGTGGTGACGGTTGCCGTACCATTGGCAAGGTTCACATTCGCCGCAATAACGCCCGGCGTCTTGAGCAAGGCAGCCTCCACCCGGCCCACACAAGAGCCGCAGTTCATTCCCTGAACATCGAATTTGATCTCACTTGCCTGGGCCATGGGGCACCTCCTGCAATGTCACATAAGGGTTCCAGTGACTGGAAGGTCAAGCGGTAAACAAACGAAAAAGGCAAAGAGCCGACGCTCTTTGCCTTTTTTCGAAGTTACTGGCGCTGGCGTTTAGCCCTTGCCCTTCCACGGCACGAGCCATTTTTCGGCCTGTCGCATCATCATATCGATGGTGAACCCGATGATCCCGATCAGGATGATCCCCATCAGAACGATATCGGTCTGCTGGAAATCCGCGGCGACCGAGATCATCATACCACCACCCTTTTGCGCCGCGACCAGCTCCGCCGCAACCACAGTACCCCAGCAAACCCCCATGGCCACACGGGCCCCGGTGAATATCTCGGGGAGCGAGTTGGGGATGATGACATGACGCATGATCTGCCACTTGGACGCCCCAAGCGAGTACGCGGCATGGATTTTCGAGATGCGCACGCCGGACACACCGGACCGCGCCGCAATCGCCATGATCCAAAGTGCAGCAAGGAAAAGCAGGATGATCTTACCCACCTCGCCAATGCCAAACCAGATGATCACAAGCGGGATCAGGGCAAGCGGCGGGACCGGGCGCATGAATTCCACAATGGGGTCAAACCAACCACGGAACCAGTTTGACAGCCCCATCGCATAGCCTAGCGGGATGCCTACCAACGCACCCAGCAGGAAACCCACGATCACGCGGAACAGTGAGTATCCCAGATGCTCGGCCAGGGTAAAGTTGCGGTAGCCGACCGTCGCGATTTCGGTCACCCGGCTCCAGACGGCCTCTGGGGAGGGCAGCCATATCGCCTCCATCTGGATACCGGTATCCGGCACGATGTTCAGCGTGCCCTTGTCGGACATCACAACGCGACCAAAACTGACAGGTACCCCGACACCGGGCGCAATCGGCTGACCATCGACGGCCGTAATGAACGTTTCTTCGTCGCGGCCCATTTCATCGTTACGATCCACGCGCAGCAGCTCGCTGCGATAGCTGGCTATCGTGGTTGCATCGTTTTTGGCGATCCCTTCGCCGGGTTCTACCTCGGGGACGGCTGGATTGGTCGAGGCAGGGTGGACGATCACAGTCACGGTGGCATCGTCGGTTTCGCCAGCGGGGGTTGTGATAGTGTAGGTGAATGTGCCCTCGCCCTCAAACGCTGCCGGCGCATGCATGAAGGACGGCAGCAGTTTGGAGCCGGTAAACGCCCCCCACAGCACGAAGATAAGGATAATCGAAACGACCGACGCAACGGTGTTTGATGTCACCGCGCTTTCGTCACCGAAGGTAACGGTTTTCAGCGATGCGTAGTCATGTTTCGGGGTCAGAAGCCGCTTTATCCCGCTCCAGATGAACATCATCAGAAGGATCAGCAGCACATAACCAATGATGTATGGAATTGCACCGGCCAAGGTTACCAAAACGATGACAAGCTCGCCCCACAGATCGCCCAGAAGTCCCATTATGCGCTCTCCGTCCTGCCCATGATTTCTTCTTCCATGTCCCAGATCATGCCGAGTATTTCTTCGCGGACCTCGCCGAATTTGGGATGCTTCTTGACCTCGCGCAGGTCCTGACCGACACCCATCTCTGCAAAGGGCAGACGGTATTCGGTGTGGATGCGCCCCGGCCGTGGGGCCATCACGATCAGCCGCTCACCCAGCAGCAATGCCTCTTCCACCGAGTGGGTGATCAGGATGATCGTCTTGCCGGTTTCCTTCCACAGCTTCAGCACCAGACCCTGCATCTTTTCGCGGGTCAGCGCGTCCAGCGCGCCCAGCGGTTCGTCCATCAGAATGACATCGGGTTCGTTGGCCAGACACCGGGCCAAGGCCACACGCTGCTGCATGCCGCCTGACAGTTCGTAAACCGCTTTATCCTTGAAATCCTGCAACCCTACTACATCAAGCAGGTGATCGACGATCTGCGCCTTTTCGGCCTTGGGCATTTTTTTCATCGATGGACCAAAGCCCACGTTTTCACGCACGCTCATCCATTCAAACAGCGCGCCCTGCTGGAACACCATCCCCCGCTCCGGACCCGGCCCACTGACCTTTTTGTTATTCAAAACGATCTGCCCTTCGGTCGGGGCCAGAAATCCCGCCACGATATTCAAAAGCGTGGTCTTGCCGCAACCTGACGGGCCAAGAACCGACAAAAGCTCGCCCGCCTCAAGATTAAGCGACACGTCCTTGAGCGCCTGTACGGATGATCCGTTGGGCAGATCAAACCGCATCGAAAGTCTGTCAATGATTAGTCCTGGCATCCCGCCCTCACTTTTATCCCTGAGAATCCTTGGTCTGCACCGCAAGGATCGTCAGGGATAAAGAGGACCGGCGCACGCACGCGCCGGTCCTGAAAGCCGTTTTACTGGAGTGTGGCCAGTGGGCCAGTGTTGATGTTGCCGGCATAGCTGTCGAGTGCCGCGTCAATTGACCCGGATTCGACAAAGACGTCAGCCACACCCTTCATGAATGATGGCGCAGCGCCGCCCAGCCAAGCCTCTGACAGCTGTGTCTCGACCGATGGGAACACGAACGTCGCCATTGTTTCACGTGTCGCATCAATGTCCATGCCCGCGCTTTGTGCGATCACTGGCAACATTTCCTCAACGCCAGAGCCGTCATTCCAGGCAGCATTTGCCTCTGCTGTCACACGTAGGAAGTTTGCAACCATTTCAGGGTTTTCAGCAACAAAGCTGGCAGGTGCGGATGTGACGTCAAAGACCAGAATGCCCAGCTCTTCTTTCTCGGCGCCGGTCAGCAGCACGTTACCATGCTCTTTCATCCGGCGCAGTGCACCACCCCAGCCGCAGGCCATATCGACAGAGCCTTGGGCGATTGCAGCGGCGCCATCAGGTGGGGCCATGTCCACCACTTCGAGCGATGCAATATCAACGCCGAAATGATCCATCTGCCGCAGGAAGCCGTAATGCGCGGCTGTCCCAAGCGGCACGGCGACTTTCTTGCCTGCCAGCTCTTCCGCGCTGTCCTTGTCGATCTCAAGTCCGGAAGCCACGACGCAGTTGTCGTTTTCGGCATAAGACACGGCCACATCCAGAATCTGAAGGTCCTGCCCGGCAGAGGTTGCAACCACGAATGGCGGCACGCCCTGGCTGACCGAGATCTGCACATCGCCCGAGGCCATCGCTGCAGACATCGCAGTACCGGCATCGAAGCTGACCCAATTGACGGTGACGCCCAGCGCCTCGTCATAAGTGCCGTTTTCCTTGGCAAACTGGAATGGCATCGGCCATTCAAGGAAATAGCCCACAGTGATCTCGCCGTGGCCTTCCGCGACGGCCTGACTTGCGCCTGTCATCATGGCGATACCGGCAGCCGCGCTCATCAGTGCGTTCTTAAGTTTCATTCCTATTCTCCCGTGTTGCGGACCCCGTCCAGAGCCCTTGTTGGACAGGTTTGCCCCGCCTCTACCGTGGTAGCTGAACATGATTTGGAACCGGTTCCTAGCCCCAATCAAACCCAGCGGTGATTTGTGGTCCGAAACCGGACCGGTGACGGCTGTCGCATCTTGAATGATCAAGAAAACGGCAAGTCGCCTTTCAGCCAAAGAAATTCACATGGCCCCGTCAATCATAAGAAATGAGGCGGGCTGTCTCAGAAAAACGCAAAACAGAAGTCATTTGGACAGCATTTTTACATTACATTCAATATATTAGATCACGTTTAAGGGATCTGAGACGGTACAATCAGGTCCAATTTGGATATATTCAAGCATGCCATCTGGCCCTATCGGCCATGCCAGCACTATAGGCAAACTGCTGCGTATAGCGGCAGGTTGTGGCCGGATTCGCGCAGCCACCTCCCTTTTCTTGCAGGAGTATCTAAGATGGACACGCAGCACTTCGCAAATGATCCCGAACATGTGGTCGAAGCTGACCGCGCCCATGTCTGGCATCACCTGATCCAGCACAAGCCTTTTGAGACGACCGACCCTCGCATCATCGTTGAAGGCAAAGGTCTGCGGGTCTGGGACATCAAGGGCAAGGAACATGTTGATGCCGTGTCAGGTGGCGTCTGGACCGTCAATGTGGGCTACGGCCGCGAACGCATCGCTAAGGCGATTGCCGAACAGGTGACCAAGATGTGTTTCTTTGGCGGCACCGCAGGTACGATCCCCGGTGCGCAGTTTGCAGAGATGCTGATCGACAAGATGCCGGGTATGGACCGCGTTTACTATACCAATTCCGGCTCTGAGGCGAACGAGAAAGCGTTCAAGATGGTCCGCCAGATCAGCCACAAGCATTATGGAGGCAAGAAGCAAAAGATCCTGTACCGCGAGCGGGATTACCACGGGTCGACCATCGCCACGATGTCCGCAGGCGGTCAGGATGAACGCAACGCACAATATGGCCCGTTTGCACCGGGCTTTGTCCGGGTTCCGCACTGTCTTGAATATCGCTCGCAAGATGGATCGCTGGGCGAGGAATACGGTGCAAAAGCCGCGCAAGCGATCGAGGATGTGATCCTCGCCGAAGGTGCTGACACCATTGGCGCGCTGTGTCTTGAGCCGATCACCGCAGGCGGCGGCATCATCGTACCCCCCAAAGGCTATTGGGAGCGGGTACAGGAAATCTGCAAGAAATACGACATTCTGCTGCATATCGACGAGGTGGTCTGCGGGCTTGGCCGCACAGGGACATGGTTCGGATATCAGCAATTCGGCGTGCAGCCCGATATCGTGACGATGGCCAAGGGTGTTGCCTCTGGCTATGCCGCGATTTCGTGCTGTGTCACCACGAACCGTGTCTTTGACATGTTCAAGGACGACACCGACAAACTGAGCTATTTCCGCGATATCTCAACCTTTGGCGGATGTACGGCGGGTCCGGCGGCGGCCATCGAAAACATGAAGATCATCGAGGAAGAAGACCTGCGCGGCAACTCAGTTGCGATGGGTGCGCACTTGATGGGCAACTTGTCCGAACTGATGGATAAACATACTTGGATCGGGGATATTCGGGGGATGGGTCTGTTTGCCGGTGCTGAATTGGTGAAAGATCGCGACACCAAGGAACCCATTGACGAAAAGCATGTTGCAGCCATCGTCGCGGACTGCATGGCGCAGGGCGTGATCATTGGTGCGACCAACCGGTCCCTGCCCGGCTATAACAACACGTTGTTGTTTGCGCCCGCATTGATCGCGACCAAGGATGATCTGGATCAGGTCACTGATGCGGTCGATCAGGCAATCACCCGAGTGCTTGGCTAACACCCCTGAGACCCTGTTTAAATGCAAAACCCGGTCCCTGTGGCCGGGTTTTGTTTTGCGCCTTGCAGCATATAGGCTTTAGGTCCAATCTGATCCGAAACTAGGGCCAGTTTATGTCAATATCGGTTGAAACCTTCTTTCTTGATCCTTCTGCCGAGGGGACGTTGCAGGCGCGTATTCAACAGATGGTCGCACAAGGTATTCTGGCGGGCCGGTTTCGCGCGGGCGAACGCTTGCCCTCGTCCCGCAAGATGGCGCAGCATCTGGGCGTCAGCCGGATTACGGTGACGTTGGCCTATACCGAATTGGTGGCCGATGATTACCTGACCTCGCGCGGCCGCTCGGGCTATTTCGTATCAGATAATGCGCCAGAACCACCGGCGTTTCCGGCCCAACGCTTTGCCACGGGAACGGTGGATTGGAACCGCGCGATTGGGCAGCGGTTCACGCCGGGGCTGAGCCTGAACAAACCCGCCGACTGGGCCAGCTTTCGCTATCCGTTTATCTACGGCCAAGCCGACAAAACCCTGTTTGACAGCGCAAACTGGCGTTTATGTGCATTGCGTGCCTTGGGGATGCGGGATTTCGGGGCGTTGACGTCGGATTACTTCGATGGTGACGATCCGCAATTGGTCGAATTCATCGCCCGACAGACACTGCCCCGTCGGGGCATTCTGGCGAATACGGACGAAATCCTTGTCACGATGGGCGCGCAGAATGCGCTGTGGCTGTCTGCACAGGTTTTGCTGAACAGCCGTCGCCGTGCTGCGATCGAAGACCCTTGTTATCCGGCCTTGCGCAATATCCTCACCCAGTCACGGTGCCAATTGAGCATGGTGCCGGTCGATGCCGATGGCCTGCCACCTGAGGACTTGCCAGACGGCACGGATGTTGTGTTCACGACCCCAAGCCATCAATGCCCGACAACCGCAACAATGCCACTGGCACGCAGGAAAGCCTTGTTGGAAAAGGCAGAGGCAGAGGATTTTGTGATCGTTGAGGATGATTACGAATTCGAGATGTCGTTCCTGAAATCTCCGTCGCCATCACTCAAATCGCTCGATGAGAATGGGCGCGTGATTTACGTGGGCTCATTTTCGAAATCTTTGTTTCCCGGATTGCGGCTGGGTTACCTGGTAGGCCCTGCCCCTTTCATTCGCGAGGCGCGCGCCTTGCGTGCCACAGTCCTGCGCCATCCGCCGGGCCATATTCAGCGCACTGTCAGTTATTATCTGTCACTGGGCCATTACGACGCGCTGATCCGCCGGATGAGCAAAGCCTATCACGAACGCAGGCAAGTGATGGAGGATTCCCTGCGCAATCAGGGACTGACCGTTGCAGGCCAAGGCACCTATGGCGGATCGTCGGTCTGGCTGCGTGCGCCAGAGGGTGTGGATACCACCGCTCTGGCCGAGAGGTTGCGCAAGGACAGCGTGCTGGTCGAACCGGGCTCTCCGTTTTTTGCGGGGGACGTTCCGCCGGTTAACTACCTGCGTCTGGCGTATTCATCGATCCCCGCGGCGCGCATTCCCGAAGGTATCCGCTTGATCGGGGACACCATCCGATATAGTTGATTTTTGAGACCTCAAGTCTCAATTAATTTGCAACTGGCCCTAGGGACGGTAACCAATTGGACCTAACGCGACTCTGCTGCACTTCATAGTGTCTCGTCAGCTAGAACAGGGCGCTGCGCCCTGCCATCGAACGATCCAACCGGGAGGACCCAATCCATGAAGATGACCACCGAAGAAGCCTTTGTAAAAACACTGCAGGCCCATGGCATCCGCCATGCCTTTGGCATCATCGGGTCGGCCATGATGCCGATTTCGGATATCTTCCCCGCCGCCGGCATCACGTTCTGGGACTGCGCCCATGAAGGCTCTGCCGGCATGATGGCTGATGGCTACACCCGTGCGACCGGCGAGATGTCGATGATGATCGCCCAGAACGGTCCCGGCATCACCAACTTCGTGACCGCTGTCAAAACCGCCTATTGGAACCACACCCCTTGCCTGCTGGTCACCCCGCAGGCCGCCAACAAGACCATCGGTCAGGGTGGTTTCCAGGAAATGGAACAGATGAACCTGTTTGCCGATTGCGTGGCCTATCAGGAAGAGGTCCGCGACCCGTCCCGCATCTGTGAGGTGCTGGCCCGCGTGATTGCCAAGGCGCATCGTCTGTCCGGCCCCGCCCAGATCAACATTCCGCGCGATTTCTGGACCCAGGTCATTGATATCGAAATCCCCGAGCCGGTGATGTTCGAGGTCAGCCCCGGTGGTGAGACATCCATCGCCAAGGCCGCAGAGCTGCTGTCGAACGCCAAGTTCCCCGTGATCCTGAACGGTGCCGGTGTGGTGCTGGCCGAAGGCGGGATTGCCGCGTCAAAGGCGCTGGCCGAACGTCTGGATGCCCCGGTATGCGTGGGCTACCAGCATAATGATGCCTTCCCCGGTTCGCACCCGCTGTTTGCCGGGCCGCTGGGCTATAATGGCTCAAAGGCAGGCATGGAGCTGATCAGCAAGGCCGATGTCGTGCTGGCGCTTGGCACCCGGTTGAACCCGTTTTCGACCCTGCCGGGCTATGGCATCGATTACTGGCCCAAGGATGCGAAGGTCATTCAGGTCGATATCAACCCTGACCGGATTGGTCTGACCAAGAAGGTGACGGTGGGTATCGTGGGGGATGCGGCGAAGGTGGCCAAGGGGATCACTGCCGCGCTGGCCGACACTGCTGGCGATGCGGGCCGTGATGAGCGCAAGGCGATGATTGCGCAGACGAAATCGGCCTGGGCGCAGGAACTGTCCTCGCTGGATCACGAGCAGGACGATCCCGGCACCTCATGGAACGAGCGTGCCCGTGCCGCCCGCCCGGACTGGATGTCGCCCCGTCAGGCGTGGCGTGCCATTCAGGCGGCAATGCCGGAGAACGCGATCATTTCCTCCGATATCGGCAACAACTGCGCGATCGGGAACGCTTATCCATCCTTCCCGACAGGCCGCAAATATCTGGCCCCCGGCCTGTTCGGCCCTTGTGGCTATGGTCTGCCGTCCATCGTTGGCGCCAAGATCGGTTGCCCCGATGTGCCGGTGATCGGTTTTGCCGGTGACGGTGCATTCGGGATTGCCGTGAACGAATTGACCGCCATTGGCCGCGATGAATGGCCTGCCATCACGCAGATCGTGTTCCGCAACTATCAGTGGGGCGCGGAAAAGCGCAATTCGACCCTGTGGTTCGATGACAATTTCGTCGGCACTGAATTGGATATGAAGGTATCTTATGCGGGCATCGCGCAGGCCTGTGGTCTGATCGGGGTGCAGGCCAAGACGATGGACGAACTGACCCAGGTTCTGAAACAGGCGATCAAGGATCAGATGGAGAACAACAAGACCACGCTGATCGAGGTTATCCTGAACCAGGAACTGGGTGAACCGTTCCGCCGCGATGCGATGAAGAAACCCGTGCGTGTCGCGGGCATCGACAAGGCAGATATGGCGGCCGAGTAATCGGTGCCATTCGATCTTGGTCCCGGCACGACGGCGGCCCTGGCGATTGCATTGCTGGGGGCGGCGTTCGTCCGGGGCTATTCGGGTTTCGGGTTTTCGGCGATCTTCATTGCCTTTGCGGCTTTGCTGACCAACCCCCTCCCGCTGATACCGGTGGTGTTTGCATGCGAAATGCTCATGACAGTCTTTCAGGCCCGCGGTATTCGCGGTCAGGTAGACTGGCGTCGCGTGATCGCATTGCTGGCGGGGGCGGCGGTGGTTTTGCCCGCGTCGGTCTGGTTCATCCTGTCACTGGGCGAAGGGACGGTGCGGCTGGCGGTGTCGCTGATCGTTCTGGTGATGTCCTTGGTCCTGCTTTCAGGCTGGACGTTGCAGCGCACCATCCGCAGCCCCGGTCACATCGGGGTCGGCATGGTGTCGGGCCTGTGCAACAGCGCAGGCATTGGGGGCTTGCCTGTTGCCGCATTCATGGCGGCCCAACCGATGAAAGCCGCCCGGTTTCGCGCCACGATGATCGTTTACCTGACGGGCCTCGACCTGATCACCATGCCGCTTCTTTGGGCCGGTGGGTTGGTCACATGGGAGACGGCATTGGGCGTCGGTCTGGCCTTTCCCTTGTTGGGTCTGGGTGTCTGGCTGGGCGGGCGTCAGTTTCTGGCTGCTTCCCCCTCCACATTCCGGCGATTTGCGGTGATGTTGCTGTTGACGCTGTCCGTGCTTGGACTGCTGCGCACCATGATAGGGATCTGACATGACATCACCGTTTCTTTCCACCCGCGAGGCACAGGCCCCGCAATACCTGATCGACCGGGCCAAGCGGTTCGGCGCGCCACGGGTGGCGATCGCCCGCGCCGGGGCGCCCTTGCCGATGGAGGCTGCAGAGGACGCGACCAAGGCAGGGATCATGGTTCCGGTTTTCGTGGGCGAGGCGGATATGATCCGCACCGAGGCGGACAAGCTGGGCTGGGATATCGCGGGCTACGCCCTGCACGACACCACGGGTGAGGAAGAGGCGGGCCGCGTTGCCGCCGCCCTGTGTGGCGCGGGCGAGGCTGATGTGCTGATGAAGGGGCAGTTGCACACGGATGTGTTCATGAAGGCCGCTGTGTCCCGTGATGCGGGGCTGCGCACGGGCCAGCGTTTTGTGCATATCTTTCATATCACACATCCGGATGGCGGTCGTCCGATCCTGATTTCGGATGCGGCCGTGAACGTGGCCCCTGATCTGGCGACCCGTCAGTCGTCGATTGTCGAGGTCAAGGATCTGCTGAACCGGTTGGGCAATGACCGCCCGAAGATCGCGATCCTGTCGGCGACGGAGAGCGCTATTCCTTCCGTCCCGTCGTCGATGGACGGGCAGGCATTGGCCGCGTGGGCGCGCGCGAATGTGGATGGTGTGGATGTGTCGGGCCCTCTGGCGTTCGATCTGATCATGTCGCCCAAGGCGGTGGCGACCAAGAAACTGACCGCTGATCCGGTGGCGGGGCAGGCCGATGCGATCATCGTGCCGGATATCGTGTCGGGCAATGCGCTGTTCAAGGCGTTTGTTTATCTGACTGGGGGCTGTGCGGCTGGGGTCGTGACGGGGGCGAAGGTGCCGATCCTGCTGACCTCGCGGGCTGACCCGCCTGCGGCGCGGATTGCGTCGGCGGCACTGGCCTGCATCAAATGCGGGTTGGCGAAATGAGCGGCTGGGTTGACCATGAGGTCCCGGATCAAGTCCGGGACTGCGTTGCGCGCGATGCCGCAGCCCCGGACTTGATCCGGGGCCTCTATGTCGGGCGGGCCTGCGCATGATCCTTGTTCTGAATGCCGGGTCGTCGTCGCTCAAGATCGAGGTTTTTGATGAAAACCTTGGGTCGCTTGTGTCGGGCCGGGTGACGAATCTGGGCACGGCGGGTGAGTTGAAACTGGGTGAAATCACGGCGAGGATCGAAACCCGTGATCATGCCGATGCCCTGGAGCGGATGTTGGCGGCGCTGGCGGAGGCGGGTTATCCGTTGTCCAGGTTTGCCGCCGCTGCGCATCGCGTGGTCCATGGTGGGACGATCCTGACCCAGCCTGCCCGTCTGACCCCCACCGCGATTGCCGCGATTGAAAGCGTCATTCCGTTGGCTCCGCTGCATAACCCGAACAATCTGGCGGGTATCTATGCGCTGCAGAAAACAGCGCCCGACATGCCGCAATATTGCAGTTTCGGGACAGCGTTTCATGCCACCAATTCCGATGTCGCCGTGCGCTATGCCATTCCGCAGACCCATCATGATGCGGGCATCCGGCGCTATGGGTTTCACGGGCTGTCCTATGCCAATATGGTGGCGGATTTCGGTGATGCCTTGCCTGCGCGGCTGCTGGCGTTTCATCTGGGCAATGGCACCAGCCTGTGCGCCATTCATGACGGTAAATCGGTGGCGACATCCATGGGCTATTCGCCCCTGTCCGGTCTGACCATGGGCACACGGTCGGGTGATATCGACGGGGCGGCGGTGCTGCGCATGTCGAAATCGCTGGGCGAGGATGAGACGGACCGGATGCTTAACAAGAACTCTGGCCTGCAGGCGCTGGCGGGGGACAACAATATGAAGACCTTGCTGGAGCGGGATGATGATGATGCCCGGTTCGCCGTGGAGCATTTCTGCTATTGGGCGGCCCGCCATGCCGGATCGGCAATCGTGGCGATGGGCGGTGTGGATGCAGTCGCCTTTACCGGGGGGATTGGTGAGAATGCCGCCCCTGTCCGTGATAGGATCATGCAGCATCTGTCGCTGTTTGGCGACGTGCCGGTGCATGTCATTGAAGCCGACGAAGAGAAACAGATCGCCCGCGATGCGTTGGCCCTGATGGCAGAAGGGCGCTGACGGATGGATGCCCTGCTGACCCTCACCGATCTGACCGGACAGGAGTTTGTGATCCTGACGGTGATTGTGGTGGTCGCGGGTATCGTGCGCGGGTTTTCGGGCTTTGCCCTGTCGGCGCTGGTGATGGCGACCGCCGTTTTCATTCTGCCGCCCGTCGCCCTGATCCCGATGCTGTGGTGGCTTGAGTTGAGCGCCTCAATCCTGATGCTCAGGGGCGGCTGGGCAGATGCAGATCGTGGCACGGCGATCGGCTTGGTCATCGGGTCAACCGCGGGTTGGCCGCTGGGCCTGTGGCTGACGCTCAGCCTGCCGGTCGAGACATCCAAGATTGTGGCGCTGTCGATCATCATCGCCCTCGCCGCATCGCAACTCAGCAAATTGAAGCTGGGATTTCTGGCGACCAAGCCGGGGCTTTACGGCACCGGGATCGTCGCCGGAATTGTCAGCGGGTTGGCCCATGTGGGCGGCATGGTCGTTGCCCTTTATGTGCTGGCCAGTGATGCCCCTGCACGCCAAATGCGCGGGTCGCTGGTGTTGTTCCTGTTTCTGGGGTCGATCACGTCGATGGTAACATTGCTGATCTTTGGGGTGATGGATTTCTCTGGCATCACGCGCGGTCTTGTCTTTGCCGTGCCCACCTTGTTTGGTGTTTACCTAGGGCAGCGGTTGTTCACCCCATCGCTGGCCCAGTATTATCGGCCTTTCTGTCTGGCGCTTTTATGCGCACTGGCAGGCGCAGGCCTGATCCGCACCACGCTTTCCTGAAAGGTCGTCCATCATGTCCCTTGATCAGCCGCAACTGGATACATCGCCGAAAGTCTCGGACGAGGTGCGCAAGACCACCTGCTACATGTGCGCCTGCCGCTGCGGGATCAATGTGCATATGAAAGGCGGCAAGGTCGCCTATATCGAGGGCAACAAGGATCATCCCGTGAACCGGGGTGTGCTGTGTGCCAAGGGCAGCGCGGGCATCATGCAGCACAACGCGCCGTCGCGGCTGCGGGCGCCGCTGAAGCGGGTCGGCCCGCGCGGGTCGGGCGAGTTCGAGAAGATTTCCTGGGAAGAGGCGCTGACGATTGCGACAGATTGGCTGGTGCCCATTCGGGCCGAAGCCCCGGAGAAGCTGGCGTTCTTCACGGGTCGCGATCAATCGCAATCTTTCACATCCTTCTGGGCACAGGGGTTTGGCACCCCGAATTATGCCGCCCATGGGGGCTTCTGTTCAGTCAACATGGCCGCCGCTGGCATCTACACCATGGGCGGCGCGTTCTGGGAATTTGGCCAGCCCGATTGGGATCATACCAAGCTGTTCATGTTGTTCGGCGTGGCCGAGGACCATGACAGCAACCCGATCAAGATGGGCATTGGCAAGATCAAGGCGCGTGGGGCGCGGATGATCGGGGTGAACCCGATCCGCACTGGCTATAACGCGGTGGCCGATGATTGGGTGGGCATCACGCCGGGCACCGACGGTCAGTTCATTCTGGCGCTGATCCATTGCCTGATGAAGGCGGGCAAGGTTGATCTGGATTATCTGGCGCGGTTCACAAATGCGTCGGTGCTGGTGAATGAAGACCCCAAATCGGATCAGTTCGGCCTGTTCTTGCGCGATGCCGATGGTCAGCCACAGGTCATCGATCGGCGCACCGGGGCGCTGGCCCCGTGGAACGGAAAAGGGGTGGAGCCTGATCTGGCCGCGACCCACCGCGCCAAAGGTGTGACCCACCGCCCGGTGTTTCACCTGATGGCGGATCGCTATCTGTCGGATGATTATGCGCCAGAGGCTGTTGCGGAAAGCTGCGGTATTTCGGCGAAACGTATTCGCGCGATTGCGGCTGATCTGGCCCGCGTCGCCTTTGACGAGGCGATTGAGCTTGACCGGCAATGGACGGATTTCCGGGGCAAGAAACACGAAAAGATGGTAGGGCGACCAGTGTCATTCCACGCGATGCGCGGTATTTCGGCGCATTCCAACGGGTTCCAGACCTGCCGCGCGCTGCATGTGTTGCAAATCATCCTTGGGTCCGTCGAGGTGCCGGGGGGGATGCGGTTCAAACCGCCCTACCCCAAGCCTGCGACCGCCCATCCGAAGCCACATGGCAAGGTCACACCGGGTGCGGCGCTCGATGGCCCGCATCTGGGCTACACCCATGGGCCGGAGGATTTGCTGATCGACGCGGATGGCAAGCCGACGCGCATCGACAAGGCGTATAGCTGGGAAAACCCGATGTCGGCCCATGGGCTGATGCATATGGTGATCTCGAACGCCCATGCGGGCGATCCTTACAAGATCGACACGCTGTTCATGTATATGGCGAACATGTCCTGGAATTCGTCGATGAATGTCGGCGGTGTGATGAAGATGCTGACGGACAAGGGCGAAGATGGCGAATATGTCATTCCGCACATCATTTATTCGGATGCCTATTCATCCGAGATGGTGGCCTATGCCGACCTGATCCTGCCCGACACGACCTATCTGGAGCGGCATGATTGCATTTCGCTGCTGGATCGCCCGATCTGCGAGGCGGATGGCGTGGCCGATGCGATCCGCTGGCCGGTGGTGGAGCCGGACCGCGATGTGCGCGGCTTCCAGTCGGTGCTGTGCGATCTGGGGGGGCGGCTGGGCTTGCCCGGGTTTGTCAATGATGATGGCAGCCAGAAATACGCCGATTATGCCGATTACATCACCAACCATATCCGCCGCCCCGGGATCGGGCCGCTGGCGGGTTTCCGCAACGCCGACGGGTCCGGCAAGGGGCGCGGCGATGTGAACCCCGACCAGTTGCAAGCCTATATCGACAATGGCGGGTTCTGGATTGAGCATGTTCCCGAAAACGCCACCTATTACAAACCGTTCAGCAAGGATTATCAGAACTGGGCGGTCAAGATGGGATTCTACGATGTGGAACAGCCCTATATCTTTCAGCTTTACGTCGAGCCCCTGCGCAAGTTTCAGGCGGCCGCCGAAGGGATCGGCACCCGCCAGCCGCCCGAGCATCTGCGCGGCCGTATCAAGGTCACGATGGACCCGCTGCCAATCTGGTATCCGCCCTTCGAGGATGGGCATGTGGACCCGGTGGAATACCCGATCCACGCCCTGACCCAACGACCCATGGCGATGTATCATTCCTGGGGCACCCAGAACGCCTGGCTGCGCCAGATCCACGGGCATAACCCGCTTTATGTCCCGACCAAGGTTTGGGAGGCGAACGGGTTTGCTGACGGTGATTGGGCCAAGGTAACATCGGCCCATGGATCGATCGTGGTGCCCGTGGCGCATCAGGCCTCGCTGAACGAAAACACCGTCTGGACCTGGAACGCCATCGGCAAGCGCAAGGGCGCATGGGCGCTGGGTGAAGACGCGAGCGAGGCGACCAAGGGGTTCCTGCTGAACCACCTGATCCATGAATTGCTGCCGCCCAAGGGGGATGGGCTGCGATGGGCCAATTCCGACCCGATCACAGGTCAGGCGGCGTGGTTCGATTTGCGCGTGAAGATCGAGAAATCGGCCGTGCCGAACGAAGCGCAACCGGCGCTGCCACCGATCAAGTCGCCGGTGGGCAAGGGGCCGGATGAACTGGACTGGAAGGTGGGGGAATGATCCGCGCATTCATTTTGTTTATGTTGGCCGCTGCGCCCGCGCTTGCAGAAGGCGAAGATAACTATCGCGCAGCGCTGCAAACGGCTGATCTTGAAGCGCAAGCCGAATATGACGCGCTTGCGCCTGTCAACGTGGGTTTAGGTTACGACGATGAAACCAGCAGCGTCATAGTAAATTTCTATAGCGCGGGCTCTGATATCCCAAACGTCGTTGCTGAAATTGTCGCGATTTTCGATGATACGGCCAACATCTGCACGTGGGGATATGAGACCGACATGATGCCCTCGCTACCGCGCACTGCTGCCTTGGCAGTTAAGGCACAGGCTGATGCCCAAATGTGGCCCGCGTTAGCAACAGATCAATGGTCGAGCACAAGGGACGAATGCACCACCCGGACCAATCTTGCGACCTCATTGGGTGATCTGATCTATGTTCAACCCCTCGCCGTTGGGCCACATATCGTCTATTTCGGCATCGCACCCAAGGCACCTTCATCATGAAAAGATCACACATATTATTGCTGATCACAGCCTTCCTCACATTGACCGTCGGCAGTTTCATCTGGTTCATCGCCACATGGGATGCCGAGGCCGAGGAACCGCTGGGCCAGAATGCCCCCATAACGATTGAAAGGGCCTTTGTATGACCCAACTCCCCCCGTCCTCCGCCAAGAAGCTGGGCCTTGTTATTGATCTGGACACCTGCGTCGGCTGTCATGCCTGTGTGGTGTCCTGCAAAGGCTGGAATACCGAGAATTACGGCGCGCCACTGTCCGACCAGAACGCCTATTCGGGGGCCGCGTCTGGCACGTTCCTGAACCGCGTGCATTCCTATGAGGTGCAACCGGAACAGGGCACCGCGCAGCTGATCCATTTCCCCAAATCCTGCCTGCATTGCGAGGATGCCCCTTGTGTGACCGTGTGCCCCACCGGGGCCAGCTACAAGCGGGTCGAAGATGGCATCGTGCTGGTCAATGAAAGCGACTGTATCGGGTGTGGTCTGTGCGCCTGGGCCTGCCCTTATGGCGCGCGGGAACTGGACGCCAAGGAAGGGGTGATGAAGAAATGCACCCTTTGCGTCGACCGGATTTACAACGAAAACCTGCCGGAGGAAGACCGCCAGCCTGCCTGCGTGCGCACCTGCCCTGCCGGTGCCCGGCATTTCGGCGATCTGGGCGATCCGGACAGTGATGTGTCGCAGCTGGTCGCGGAACGTGGCGGGTTCGACCTGATGCCCGAGCAAGGCACGAAACCGGTCAACAAATACCTGCCGCCACGGCCCAAAGATGTGGAACCGCAGATCGATATTCTGGCTCCCTATCTGGAGCCTGTGGCACAGGACGGCGCGGGCTTTGCCCATTGGCTGGACAAGGCACTGTCCGCACTACCCGGAGGTGCGAAGTAATGCATCCTGCAGCATCAGTTATCATTTTCAATACGTTTTCGGGCCTTGGGTTCGGCCTGCTGTTCTGGCTCGGCATGGGCGTGCTAGTCCCAACGGGGTGGGGCGCGTTTATCTGGTTTGCCATTGCCTATCTCTTTGCAGTCGGCGGGTTGATCGCATCCACGTTTCACCTCGGCCATCCCGAACGGGCCATCAAGGCGTTCAGCCAGTGGAAAACAAGCTGGCTGAGCCGTGAGGGTGTTTGCGCGGTCTTTGCCCTGATCGTGATGGCGATCTATGGGGCCGGGCTGGTTTTTGCGGGCACCCGGCTGGGGTTAGTCGGTATCATCGGCGGGTTGGCATCGCTGGGCGTCGTGTTCACAACGTCGATGATCTATGCCCAGATGAAAACCGTACCCCGCTGGCGGCACTGGACCACTCCTGCGATGTATCTGCTGTTGTCGCTTGGTGGTGGTGCTCTGCTGGCAGGGCAGGTCCGCATCGCTGCGGTTCTGCTGATCATCGGGGGCATTCTGCAGATATTCGCATGGGGCACGGGCGACCGGCGATTTGCCGAGGCTGGCACGACGATGGCGACCGCCACCGGGCTGGGCCATATCGGCAAGGTGCGCGCGTTCGAGCCGCCGCATACGGGCACCAACTATCTGATGCGCGAGTTCATTCATGTGGTGGGCCGCAAACATGCCGATCAGTTGCGGATCATCACGATTGGTCTTGCCTTCGTGCTGCCGGTTGTCTTGTTGCTTTTGCCGTTTTCACATGTCTTTGCGGCGCTGGCCGTGCTGGCGCATATCGTGGGGGTTCTGACCTTGCGCTGGCTGTTTTTTGCACAGGCCGAACACGTGGTTGGGCTGTATTACGGAAAACGGTAAGTGAACGGATTGGCAACCAAAGGCGCGTTCTGCCAACGTTCCTGATTGGGAAGCCCTAGGTGCTGACCCGGTTGACCCGCTGTATGAACTTACCGTCCAGTTCTTCGGCCTGCCAGCGCACAGGCGTCGCCTTAATGCCAGTCAGGAATGTCCGGTCTTGGGATTTTTGAACATCGACCTGCAGAATGATGCTGGTCGCGATTTTTTCGTGTGAAAATCCCCAAAGCAGACTGCCAAGTGAATAGGCGATAGGTACCGTCCGATCGCCGGATCTCGTGCGATAAAGCTGAATGGGCTGGGCCACATGGGGGTGATGGCAGACGATGATGTCGGCCCCGAAATCAGCCAGTTCCTGGGCGGCAAGCTGCTGTGCACGTCGCGGGAACAGCTCAAACTCGTGTCCCCAATGGATAACGGCGATGACAAGGTCGCACCCTAACTCTTGCGCGTGTGACACCTGCGCTTTAAGCAGCTTCAGGTCAGGCGCCTCATGTTTAGAGGTCAGTTTTGCAAGGTTCACGCCGCGCTTTTCGTTGTCAGGCAGCGCGTGACCATTGGTTCCGAACGTGCAAGTGGCAAAACCCAGTTTGATGCCGTTCTTTTCAAGTGTCCGGGCAACAGTGGATTGCGCCGCGTCTTCAAAAACACCAAGCGGCATGATGTCTCTTTCTGACAGCGCGGCCAATGTTGTTTCCACGCCCTCAACGCCCATGTCGAAGATATGGTTGTTCGCCAAATTCAGGACATCAATGTATTTGCCATCATGGCTGGTCAATGCCTCAAACTGGGCTTCAGATGCGCATTCTGTCGGTGGACCAGCATCGCCGATCACTTCGTTGACCAAGGGCTGCGTCGTCACCGGCGACTCGTAATTGGCAATCGAGATATCGGCATCAAAAAGCAGATCCTTGATGGGCGCATAAACCTCGTTCTTTGCAGGTTCGGCCCGATGGGTTCTGATGATATCACCAGCAAAGCTGAGCGTGAGCCTGGAGGCGAATTCATCCTGCGCTTCCGGCGCAAGCTGAACCTCTCTACCGGTCATGAATTCTGATTGATCAAGCCCCGGTTCGGGCAGCGCGACCAGGTTTTTGCATTTGTAGACCCAGTACAGATTATCAAGCAGACCCATTTCCGGCAGATCGCTGGCGGCTCCTTTCCGTGGAGCCCGCCAAAACCCAAAGGTCTCGGCCGTCTTGCCAACCACCGAAAGGATCACCTTCAGAACGGGGTTGGAGATATTGAGCGTTTCGGACGGTGTGTTGGGGAGCAATGACAATGGCGTGGCTTTCAACTTTCGTGCGCCTTGTCGAACCGACATGCACACCATTAAAAAAGGCCCTTTTGACGTGACGCAGATGCGGCACTGCAACGGCGGGCGCAGATGTTACTCTCATCTAACTGCCAAAGGGTTAGCAACCTGTCAACGTAACCTGGCGCGCGCATTTCCTGACGCGACAGCATATTGCCTTGGGTTTCAGGGCGAAATGCGCCCAAAAAACATCGCCAGTCAGGCCCTGATGCGCCGTTCTGTCGTTGCATCGAACAAAAAGATGCGGTCTGCATCAATCCGGATACCCACGGTCGCACCTTCGACCGAACGGTTGTCCCCACGTTCTTCGGCCACGATCCGTTCACCGGTGGGGCCAGTAAGATAGGCAAAGGACACGCCGCCCAGACTTTCGACCAATTCGACCTTGTGAGTGTCACCTGAGGGATCAATCGTGATGTGTTCCGGACGGGCACCAACGCTGAGCGCCATGTCGTCATGGCCTGCGGGAACAATGCCGTCAAACCGTATTCCCAGACCGGGCGCATCAACCTGACCACCCTTGGCTGTTCCATTGACAAAGTTCATGGCCGGCGATCCGATAAACCCGGCAACGAATTTGTTATCGGGGTCCCGGTAAAGATCCATTGGCGGGCCGACCTGTTCGATCCGGCCTGCGCGCAGAACCACGATCTTACTGGCCAGTGTCATCGCCTCGACCTGGTCGTGGGTGACGTAGATCATTGTCGCCCCGATTTCCTTGTGCAGGCGGGCGATTTCGACGCGCATCTCGACCCGCAGTTCGGCATCGAGGTTGGACAGCGGTTCGTCGAACAGGAATACCTCTGGCCCGCGCACAATCGCCCGGCCAATGGACACACGCTGCCGTTGGCCGCCGGACAGGGCAGACGGTTTGCGATCAAGATAAGGCTCAAGTTTCAGGATACGCGTTGCCTCGGCAACTTTTTCTTCGATCTCAGCCTTGGGATGCCCGTTCATCTTCAGGCCGAAGCCCATGTTGTCCTTGACCGTCATATGGGGATAAAGCGCGTAGGTTTGAAACACCATCGCCACCCGGCGTTCGGACGGATCCATGCGGGTGACATCGCGATCACCGATATGCATTGAGCCTTCGGTGGTTTCCTCCAATCCCGCGACCATGCGCAAAAGCGTGGATTTCCCGCAGCCCGAGGGGCCGACAAAGACGCAGAATTCGCCATCTTCGATCTGCAAATCAATCCCGTGGATGACCTGTACATCGCCGTAGCGCTTGATCACCTTGTTCAGCGTAACACCTGACATGGCCTAAATCCCCGTTGCTTCCTTGGTTTCGTAGTCCGGGAAGCTCCAGTTCTGGGCGTCCCTTGCAATCTTTTCGGCGGTCTCTTTCAAAATGGGCACATAGGATTCGAGCCCGGCCAGATTGGTGCGTGCGGTTGTGCTCGTGACGGACAAGGCCCCTAGCACTCGGCCACCTTCCGACAGGATCGGCATGGCGATGCAGATGATCCCTGGTTCGTGTTCTTCGCGATCAAAGCCATAGCCGTTGCTGCGGATATCGGCGAGTTCTTCGCGCAGGGCATCTGCATCGGTCAGCGTGTGCCCGGTAAACTTGTGAAAGCTTTGCTGCGCGATGATCCGGTCCATGTTGCCTGCGTCGGTAAAGGCCAGCATCACCTTGCCCACGCCGGTGCAATAGGCCGGGCCAACCTTGCCTGCCTGACTGTACATCTGCACCGGCTTGCCCGCATTGCGTTTATCGACATAAAGCACCTGCGCATTGTCAAGCTGTGCCAGATGCACCGTTTCGCCGACCGCTGCGCTGAGTGCGTCGATATGTGGCCGCGCGATTGGTGCAAGCGTCGATTGTTCCCAGGCCGCATGGGCCAGACGTACCAGCCGGATGCCCGGAGCGTAGGTCTGCCGGTCCGGGTCATAGGCCAGCATCTGCTGGTTTGTGAGCGTCTGAACGAACCGGTAAAGCGTGGGTTTGGGATAGTCAGACTGGGCCAGCAATTCGGCAAACCGGACCGGCCGACCGAAGGCCGCCACCTGATCCAGCACATGTAGTGCTTTGCCGACTGTGCCGTCACCGGTCACATGTCCCATGATCCCTCCCCCGTCCTTTGCAGCCTTTGACACCGTTCTCCTCTCCGGTGCAGCCTTGGACTGTTGACAAGGCTAGCCGAGTCGCGGTTTAGTATCAATATCCAAAACCAAGTTTCAAATAATGAGACAGGGTAACACTATGGAAGCACCTAGGGAGGATACCATGCATTCCATTCTAAAGACGTCGCTTGCGGCGTTCGTTGCTGCTGGCGTGTCGGCGACTGCCGCCTTTGCCGATGCACACGCATCGCTGTCAGGCGATCTGCGCATCATTTCCGACATGTCAAACCCCGCCCCGCGGGCCGTGATGGAGGGCATGGTCGCCGATTTCGGCGCACTGCACCCCGACCTGAATGTCGAGCTAACCATCGTTGACCGCGAAGCCTGGAAAACCCAGATCCGCAACGCGCTGGGTGCCAACCCGCCAGACGTGGTGAACTGGTATGCTGCCAACCGCATGCGCCCTTATGTGGACGCCGGTCTGTTCGCTGACATTTCCGACCTGTGGGCCGAACCTGAATTCGAAGCTCTGGCATCGACAAAAGGTGCGATGACCCTGGACGACAAGCAGTGGGGCGTGCCTTACACCTACTACCAGTGGGGCGTGTATTATCGCAAAGACATCTTTGACCAGTTCGGCCTGTCAGAGCCGACCACCTGGGAAGAAGAGATGGCAAACTGCCAGACCCTGCTCGACAATGGCGTGAAGTGCTACACCATCGGCACCAAATTCCTGTGGACCGCAGGTGGCTGGTTCGACTACATCAACAGCCGCACCAACGGCTATGATTTCCACATGGAACTGGCCCGTGGTGAAGTGCCATGGACAGATGACCGCGTGCGTCAGACATTCGCCAACTGGCGTCAGCTGATCGACATGGGTGCGTTCATTGACGACCACCAGAACTTCAGCTGGCAGGAAGCCCTGCCCTTCATGCTGAACGGTGACGCTGCTGCCTATCTGATGGGTAACTTTGCTGTGGCGGCGATGCGTGATGGCGGTCTGACTGACGATCAACTGGATTTCTACCAGTTCCCCGTCATCAACCCTGATGTGGATTACGCAGAGGACGCACCGACCGATACGTTCCACATCGCCTCCGGTGCGCAGAACATGGACGCAGCCAAGGAATTCCTGCGGTTCGTCACATCTGCCGATGTTCAGACCAAGATCAATGGCGGTGACGCCCTGGGGCAGCTGCCCGTGAATGCGAATGCATCCATCGACGCGGACAAGTTCCTCGAGCAGGGTTTTGACATGCTGTCGAACAATGCTGGTGGCGGCATCATGCAGTTCTTTGACCGCGACTTTGACGCTGAAATGGCATCGGTCGGCATGGAAGGCCTGCAGGAGTTCATGGTGTTCCCCGACAATCTCGACGACATCCTTGAGCGTCTGGAAGAGACCCGTCAGCGGATCTATCAGTAGTCACGATTTGGGGCGGGCCAACGCGGCCCGCCCTTTTCTTCTCAACCCATCCGCAAGGCCCGCTGGCTTTTCGCATGTGTTGACCCATCAGGAGAGACGCCATGTCGGTTTCACCGGCCGTTCCCAGTACGGATGCCACGCAGCCACAACGCAGCTGGTACAAGCGCAACGAGATTGCCATAACGCCATGGCTCTTCCTGCTGCCCGCAATGCTGTTTTTTGCGGTCTACGTCATCATCCCTATTGGTCAGTCCTTCTGGATTTCCCTTCATGATTGGGACGGACTGGGTGAAAAGACATGGGTTGGCACGGCGAATTATGAACGTCTGCTGGGGATTGGTGATCAGAATATCGACCGCAAGTTCGAGGTGTCGTTCTGGAACAACTTGCGCTGGCTGGTACTGTATCTGCTGGCCATTCCGGCGGGTCTGTTCATCGCGCTGTTTCTGAACCAGACAGTCACCGGCATTCGCCTGTATAAATCGCTGTTCTTCTTTCCCTTCGTGATTTCTCAGGTTGTCGTCGGTCTGGTGTTTTCATGGTTCTATCTGCCTAATGACGGGCTGTTTGACGTGATCACCGGCTGGTTCGGTATCGACATTCGCGGCGGTGTTCTGGGCAATCCGAACACGGCCACCTATGGCATTATCGCCGCAGGCCTCTGGCCGCAGACGGCATACTGCATGATCCTGTATCTGACCGGCCTGAATGCCGTCGACCCCGAACAGGTGGAGGCCGCGCGCCTTGATGGCGCCAAAGGCCGCAAGATGCTGTGGTATGTGATCCTGCCGCAGCTCAAGCCTGCCACGTTCATTGCCTTCGTGGTGACGATCATCGGCGCGTTGCGATCATTCGATCTGATCAGCGTGATGACCAATGGTGGGCCGTTCGGATCCACACGGGTCCTGTCGTTCTACATGTTCGAGGAATCGCTATCCGAATTCGGGTTCCGCATGGGATACGGGGCGGCCATTGCCGTGGTCCTATTCTTCATCATGCTGGGCTTTATCGTCTACTTCCTGTGGTCCATGTACCAAGATGAAAAGGGAGCCCGCTAATGATATGTTTCCCACCCGTCCCGGGCTTGACCCGGGACCTCACCGTCACCCTCAGCAAGAGGTCCCGGGTCAAGCCCGGGACGGTGGAGGCCTGAGATGTTTCCGACACCGATTGAAAAACGCCCACGCTCCGCGCAGATCACCTATCAGGCGTTCCTGCCTGTTGCCTTGATCGTGTGGCTTCTGCCGCTACTGGCTGTCGCCCTCTTCTCGATCAAGCCTGATGCCGATTTCACCAATGGCAATTACTGGGGTGCGCCATCGTCATTTGAGGGTTTTGTGAACTACGGCAAAGCATTCGGTGTCGGAGAGCGCATACCAGCGGACGCCGTACAAAACGCAATCGCAGCAGGTGTGCCGTTTTGTTCGAGTGACTGGTTGCCCCGCGAACGTTTCGAAGATTACATCTGCCTCTTTGGCACAGCTTATGACTATTCCGGTTCGAACATGCCGCGGTATCTGTGGAACTCACTCCTGATCACGATCCCCACGGTGATCGGCGCGGTCGCCCTCTCATGCATGGCCGGATTTGCGCTCGGTGTTTACAAGTTCAAGGGCAACCTTCTGATCTTTTTCATCTTCATTGCAGGCAACTTTGTCCCCTTCCAGATCCTGATGGTGCCTGTGCGCGATCTGACCGTCAGCATGAACCTCTACGATACCAAGCTGGGGCTGGTGCTGTTCCATGTCGCCTTCCAGACCGGGTTCTGTACGCTGTTCATGCGCAACTTCATCCGCGCCTTGCCCTTTCCGCTGATCGAGGCCGCGCGCGTTGAAGGTGTCGCCGAATGGCGCATCTTCCTTTATGTCGTGCTGCCATTGATGAAACCCGCACTGGCGGCCTTGGCCGTCTTGATCTTCACCTTCATCTGGAACGATTATTTCTGGGCGGTTGTCCTGACCCAGGGGCCTGATGCCCAGCCGGTCACCGCCGGGATTACAGAGTTCAATTCACAGTTCCGCGCTGCCTATCATCTGATGAGCGCGGGTTCCATTGTCGCCGCCCTTCCCCCTGTCGCGATGTTCTTTCTGATGCAGAAGCACTTCATCGCGGGTCTGACCCTTGGGGCCGTAAAGTAAGATCACCATGAACCGAACCTATCGTATTGACGATGGCCGCCAGACGCTTGTCTTGGCGGCCACCAACGACCGCCTGCCAGAGGTGGTTTATTGGGGGGCAGTTCTGCCCGCCGATGAAAACCTGAACACGCTGCATGCCGCCCACGCGATTGACGTCACGGGCGGGATGCTGGACGAAAATCCCGACCTGTCGATTTGCCCTGAGGCGACGCGTAGTTTCCCCGGCCAGCCGGGGCTGATCGTGCGCGATACGGACGGCACGCCGCTTTTGCCCAAGTTCTGTTTTGAAAGCGTCGAACAGAACGGCACATTGGAGCTGACCTATGCCGACAAGGCCAATGGTCTGACCCTGACCGTCAGTTTCGCGTCCGACCCCGAAACCCATATCATCACCTGCCAGACCACGCTGGACGCGACCCGGCCTGTGCATCTGCATTGGCTGGCCGCTCCGGTTCTGCCCGGCCCGCAGCAATCGGATGAAATGATCGATGTGTCAGGCCGCTGGTGTGGTGAGTTTCAGCTGTCCCGCACCGCCTGGTCGCCCGGCATGCGCTATCGCGAGAACCGCACGGGGCGCACCGGGCATGAACATTTCCCGGGTCTGATTGTCCCGTGTCGGGGGGCCACCAATACCGAAGGCGAGGCTTATGCCTTTCATTATGGTTGGTCCGGCGGGCACAAGATGATCGCCGAGGAATTGCAGGATGGCCGCCGCCAGATCCAATGGGGCCATGCCGCGCGGATGGAGACGGAGCCTGCGACGCAGTTCAAAACCGCGCCCCTGTATATCGCCTATTCCGACCGGGGGCTGAATGGCTGCGCGGTCGCGTTCCAGCGCCATTTGCGCGACCGGATCGTGACATGGCCCAAGCCCAGCGCCCCGCGTCCGGTACATTACAATTGTTGGGAGGCTGTCTATTTCGATCACAAGCTGCCTGTGCTGCAGGACATCGCGGATCGGGCGGCGGAACTGGGGGCGGAACGGTTTGTGCTCGATGACGGCTGGTTCGGGAATCGCGATGACGACACGCGCAGCCTGTCGGACTGGACGGTGGACCCGCGCAAATACCCTGACGGGCTGCACCCGTTGATCGACCATGTGCATTCGCTTGGCATGACGTTCGGCCTGTGGTTCGAACCAGAGATGATCAACGAGGACAGCGATATTCACCGCGCCAATCCACATTGGGTGTTCGGGGCCGAAGACCAGACCCTGGGCCGCCAGCAAAAGGCGCTGAACATGGCCCTGCCCGAGGTACGCGATTTTCTTTATGACCGCATGTCGGCGATCCTGCGTGATCACCATATCGACTATATCAAGTGGGATCATAACCGGGTGCTGCCGATGCCGGATGCGGCGCAGACGCGCGGGTCCTATGCCCTGATCGACCGTCTGCGTACCGATTTCCCGGATGTGGAGATTGAAAGCTGTGCCTCAGGCGGGGGCCGAATCGATTTCGGGATCATGCAGCGCACACAGCGGGTCTGGCTGTCGGACAGCAATGACGCGCTGGAACGCTTGCGGATTCAGCATGATGCAGCGCTGTTCCTGCCACTGGCGGTCACCGGGTCCCATGTCGGGCCGCGTGTGTGCCATACATCTGGCCGCACGCTCGATATCAGCTTCCGCGCCTGGGTCGCCGCCCAGCGCCATATGGGGTTCGAGATGGACCCGCGCGAGTTGGACGCACGTGAGACCGCCGTGTTGAAAGAGGTCACAAGCTGGTGGAAACATCACCGCCACTGGATGCAGACCGCCGATATTCTGCGGCTGGACAGTGCCGATCCGGCGGTGATGGCTGAACAGCAACTGGCCCGCGACAAGGACAGGTTTGTCGTGTTTGCGGGTAAGGCCGCGACCAGCGCACAGATCGCGCCCCGGCCCCTGCGTCTGACCGGGTTGGAACCTGACGCCACCTACCGCGTCCGTCTGATCAACCGTGAAAGCGCCCCGCGTCTGTCGCGCGGCAACCTGATCCTGAAATCCAGCGCGATGGAGGTCACCGGCACCTATCTGATGCGCCATGGTGTGACCTTGCCGTGGTCGTTCCCCGAGCGCATGTGGGTGCTGGAGGGGGAGCTGCTATGAGCGCGACATTCCACGACTTGAAAGGTGCGTCTGTGTTCATCACAGGTGGGGGCAATGGCATTGGGGCGGCCCTGACCGAAGCGTTTCTGGCGCAGGGGGCCAAGGTCGCCTTTGTCGGGCGGTCGGATGCCAGCGCATTTGTGGCGGCGATGGACAAGGCTTATGGCAACCGCCCGCTGTTCATCCAGTGCGATATCACGGATATCGCTGCTTTGCAGGCGGCGATGGAACAGGCGGTGGAGGCGCACGGCCCCTTCGCCGCGCTGGTCAACAACGCCGCCAACGATATGCGTTATGACGCGATGGAGATCACGCCAGAGGTGTGGGACGACAGCCAGGCGGTGAACTTCAAGGCCTACTTCTTTGCCTGCCAGAAAGCGGCGGAGTTGATGGCCGATAAAGGATCGATCATCAACTTCTCCTCCATCACCTACATGATGGGGGCTGCCGGCATGGTCCCTTATGTCAGCGCCAATGCGGGCATCACCGGCATGACCCGTGCGCTGGCGCGTGAATGGGGGCCGAAAGGCATCCGGGTCAACGCCATCGCCCCCGGCTGGGTCTTTACCGAAAAGCAGGAGACCTTGTGGGCCACGCCAGAGGCGAAAGCGGCGTTTCTGGAAAAACAATGCCTCAAGGAATTCATCCAGCCTGCGGATATGGTCGGCGGAACCCTCTTTCTTGCCTCCAACGCATCGGCCATGATGACGGGGCAGGTCATGGTGATTGACGCAGGGGTGGTGCACGCAGGATGAGCGATATCAAGCCAGACTGGATCGCGTTGGATTGGGGCACGTCGAATATGCGGGCCTGGGCAATGTCGGCGTCTGGCACCGTGCTGGCCGAGGCCCGGTCTGACAAAGGCATGGGCGAGTTGGCGCGTGATGCGTTCGAGCCGGAGTTGTTGCGTACCGTGGGTGACTGGATCAACGGCCCGGTGACGGTGATTGCCTGCGGCATGGTCGGATCGCGCCAAGGCTGGGTCGAGGCGCCTTACAGCGCGGTACCCTGCCCTGCCTTGCCCGATGGGTTCGCCCACGCCCCGGCGCAACATCCCGACCTGCAAGTGTATGTCATTCCCGGCATCAAGCAAACCAGCCCGGCGGATGTGATGCGCGGCGAGGAAACACAGATCGCTGGCTTTCTGGCGCGCAACAAGAATTGGGACGGCGTGATCTGCCTGCCCGGCACGCATACCAAATGGGTGCATGTCAGCGCCGATGAAGTTGTGAGTTTCCAGACCTTCATGACGGGTGAGTTGTTTGCGACGATCAGCGAACATACGGTGTTGCGTCATTCCATCGCGGCGGATGGCTGGGATGATGACGCATTCGCCACCGCCGTGACCGATGCGATGGCCCGGCCCGAACGGCTGGCTGCGCGCCTGTTCTCGCTACGGGCCGAGGGGCTGTTGAATGACCTGTCCGGTGCTGCCGCCCGCGCCCGCCTGTCGGGACTGTTGATCGGGGCGGAATTGGCCGCCGCGAAACCCTATTGGCTGGGCCAGCAGATCGCTGTTATCGGGGCTGGCGGCCTGTCGAAACTCTATGTCGATGCCCTCGCCGCGCAACATGCCCCGGCCACGCAGGTGCAGGGCGACGCCATCACCATTGCGGGACTTACCGCCGCCTATCGCCGTCTGAAAGGATAGCCCATGTCACGCCCTCTGATCGCCATTCTGCGTGGTATTACCCCTGACGAAGCGGTGCCGATCTGCGCAGTCCTCATCGACGCGGGCATTACCAAGATCGAGGTGCCGTTGAACTCACCCACCCCGTTTGAAAGCATCAAGCGGATGGTCGATGCCCATGGGAATGACGCGCTGATCGGGGCGGGTACGGTTCTTTCCACGGACGATGTGGGCCGGGTCGCGCAGGTCGGTGGCAAACTGATCGTGTCGCCAAATTGCGATCAGCGGGTGATTGTGGCGACCAAGAATGCGGGTATGCAAAGCTGGCCGGGGGTGATGACCCCGACCGAGTGTTTTGAGGCGCTGAAATGGGGCGCGGATGGGCTGAAGGTTTTTCCGGCGAGCCTGCTTGGCCCTGACGGGATCAAGGCAATCCGTGCGGTCCTGCCGCCGGGTACGCAGGTTTATGCGGTTGGCGGTGCTGGGGCCGATAACTTCGCCGAGTGGATGGCGGCGAGTGCGGATGGTTTTGGGATTGGATCGGCGCTTTATAAGCCGGGCCTGACGGTGGCCGAGGTCGCCGCCCGCGCGAAAGATATGGTGGCCGCCTATGACGAGGCCGCAGGATGATCTTTGACGATACTCAATGCCAGCTGGGCGAAGGCCTGCTGTGGCATCCTGAACGTGAACAGCTGTTCTGGTTCGATATCCTCGGTCAGCGCCTGCACACCAAGGGCAAGCACTGGGATTTCGATACCTATGTCAGCGCGGCCGGCTGGGTTGACCGTGATACGCTGCTGGTCGCGTCGGCCCGCGCGCTGCATCGGTTCGACATTCCGTCTGGCGATCACGAAGAAATCTGCCCACTTGAAGCCGACAACCCCATCACCCGCTCCAACGATGGCCGCGCAGACCCGCAGGGTGGCTTCTGGATCGGCACGATGGGGATTAAGGCAGAGGACGGGGCCGGTGCGATCTATCGCTATTACAAGGGCGAGCTGCGTCAGCTTTTCGCGCCGATCACGATCAGCAATGCAATCTGCTTTGCCCCGGATGGCAAGACCGCTTATTTCACCGACACGCCGACCCAGCAGATCATGCGCGTGGCGCTGGATGCTGATGGCTGGCCTGATGGCGATGCTGTCGTGCACATTGACCTGACCGGCACCGACTTCCGGCCTGATGGTGCGGTTGTCGATGCGGCGGGCAATCTGTGGAATGCGCAATGGGGCACCGCGCGGGTGGCCGGATACAGGCCTGATGGAAAATTCATCACGGCGCATGCATTCCCTGCACGGCAAACGTCTTGCCCCGCATTTGGCGGGCCGGATCTGCAGACACTCTATTGCACCTCTGCCGCGGTCGGTCTTAGTGGGACCGACGAAGGCAAGACATTCGCCATCCCGACCGATATCACAGGCCAGCGCGAACATCAGGTCATCCTGTAAGCGCCCGCACCCATAGGTTCCGACATGAAACGCACGCTTGGCGTCTGTTATTACCCCGAACACTGGCCCGAGGATCAATGGGCTGATGATGCCGCGCGCATGGTCGACACCGGCCTGTCATGGGTGCGGATCGGCGAATTCGCGTGGAGCCGGATGGAGCCGACCCCCGACACGTTCACGTGGGACTGGCTGGACCGCGCGATTGATGTGCTGGGTTCTGCTGGTCTGAAGATCATCCTTGGCACGCCGACAGCGACCCCGCCGCGCTGGATGGTTGATAAACACCCTGACATGCTGGCCGTGGATGCGGAAGGACGGCCGCGCAAATTTGGCTCGCGCCGCCATTATGATTTCAGCCATCTGGGCTATCGCGATGAATGCCGTCGCATCGCCCGGTTGATGGGTGAACGCTATGGCAAGAACCCCCATATCGCGGCCTGGCAGATCGATAATGAGTACGATTGCCACGACACGACGCTGAGTTATTCCGATGCGGCCCGGCGGGGTTTTCAGGATTGGCTGGCGCAGAAATACCAATCCACCGATGCGCTGAACCGGGCCTGGGGCAATGTATTCTGGTCTATGGAATACGACCATTTCGACCAGATCGATCTGCCCAATCTGACGGTGACCGAGCCCAACCATCCGCATCAGCTGGCCTTTCGCCGCTACAGTTCCGATCAGGTCGTGGCCTTCAACAAGGTGCAGGCGGATGAGTTGCGCCGCCATACCGATGCACCCCTGATCCACAACTATATGGGCCGGATCACGACGTTCGATCATTGGAAGGTCGGGGCGGATCTGGACATCGCGTCGTGGGATAGTTACCCGATTGGCTTTCTTTCAGATCGGCTCGAAGGTACTTCAAAAGAAAAGAAAAAATTCCTGCGGCAGGGCCACCCGGACTTTCAGGCGTTTCATCATGACCTCTACCGGGCGGTGGGCAAGGGTCGCCTTTGGGTCATGGAACAGCAGCCCGGCCCGGTGAACTGGGCGCCCTACAATCCGGCCCCCCTTCCCGGAATGGCCCGGCTCTGGGCATGGGAGGCATTTGCCCATGGGGCCGAGACCGTGTGCTATTTCCGCTGGCGGCAGGCGCCGTTTGCGCAGGAGCAGATGCATGCGGGGCTGTTGCGCCCTGATAGCGAAGCAGCCCCGGCACTGGCCGAAGCCCGGCAGGTCGCCGACGAAATCGCGGACTTGCCAGATGTCAGTACGGCGCGGGCGCGAGCTGCGCTGATCTTTGATTACGAAAGCGCCTGGGCCTGGGACGCGCAGCCGCAAGGCAAGGATTTTGAGATGTTCCGCCTTGCCTTTGCCGCCTACCGGGCACTCCGCCGGGCAGGGCTGAGTATCGATATCTTGCCACCTGACACCAACGATCTATCCGGTTACAAACTCGTCCTCGCACCGGGGATCATGAAGCTCTCTGCCCCGCTGCGCGCGGCACTGGCCCGTTTCGAAGGGATTGCGCTGGTCGGGCCGCGCACCGACACCAAGACCGATGAACTGGCTATTCCCACACCTATGGGGCCTGACCTGCCCGACACCGACATCACCGTCGCCCTGACCGAAAGCATCCCGCCTGATGACAAGATCAGGCTGCAGGGAGGCGGGCGTTTCCTGCACTGGTTCGAACATCTGGAAGGCAGTGCCGATGTGCACCTCAGCACCAAGGCGGGCCACCCGGCGATCATGGGGAATGATCATATCCGCTATCTGGCGGGCTGGCCGGACAACGCCACGTTTGACAGCATCATTGGCGGGCTATGCGACGCGGTTGATCTGCCAACCTACAGCCTGCCCGATGGGCTGCGGATTAGGGACACCGGCACGCACCGGTTCGTCTTCAACTACGCACCCAAACCGCTGGACTGGAACGGCACGGAAATCCCTCCCGCCGGGGTGCATTGGGAACCGCTGGCGTGACTACGCCGTTCGGGGTCACCAAGGCGGGCGCAGAGGTTCATAAGATCACGCTTTCTGCTGGCGATCTGACCGTCAACCTGCTGACATGGGGCGCCGTCCTGCAGGATGTGCGGCTAGCAGGCATCGACCGGTCGCTGACGCTCGGGTCCGACAATCTGGCGGATTACGAAAGCGACATGCGCTATCACGGCAGCCTGATCGGCCCGGTGGTCAACCGGATCAGCACCGCGCGCGTGCGGCTGGACGGGATGATGTACGAGCTTGAGCGAAATCAGGACGGACGCATTCATTTACACTCCGGCGCACAGGGCACCCACCTTCAGGTCTGGAACGTCGCAGAAGTCAGCGACAGCCACGCGATCCTCGCGCTGCATCTGCCCGACGGGATGTGTGGCTTGCCGGGCAATCGCAAGATTACTGCGTCATTCAACGTCAGCGCTCCTGCAACGCTGACAATGACCGTCACCGGGGTCACTGATGCGCGGACCTGTATGAACTTCGCCAATCACAGCTATTGGAACCTTGACGGCACGGATCGCTATGATGGGCATCAGTTGCGCATTGATGCCGATGAGTATCTGCCTGGCACGGCAGATGATTACCCGACCGGAGAGATCGTTGACGTGACCGGCACCGACATGGATTTTCGCAAGGCGCGCCAGATCAGCGTGAATAATCCGCCATTTGACAATAACTTCTGTCTCGCGCGACAGCGTAGGGACATCCGGAATGTGCTTGCGCTGACCGGGACAAGTGGCGTGAACATGCGGGTCGCAACAACAGAGCCGGGCGTTCAAATCTACGACGCGCGCAATGCCCGCAGACCCGGACGCGCCGCTTATGAGGGCCTGGCGATTGAAGCACAGGGCTGGCCGGATGCGCCGACCAACCCACATTTTCCATCCATCATCGTCACACCCGACACCCCCTATCGTCAGGTGACACGCTGGTCATTCAGCACCTAACTGCCGCGGTAGGTTGAAAAGCTGAAAGGCGAAACCAGTAGCGGCACATGATAGTGTGAGGCCGGATCGTTGATGCCAAACCTGACTGGGACCTCATCAAGAAAGGGTGGCGTGTCATCGCGACCGAAATAGTCACCGACCTGAAACACCAGTTCATACCGGCCAACGGTGAAATCGGCAGCGGGCAAAATGGGACTGTCCGTTCGGCCATCATCATTTGTGACCATCGTGATCACATGGGTCCGGTCATCCCCGTCAAATCGGTATAAATCCACTGTCATGCCAGCCGCTGGTCGGCCGCTTGCCGTATCCAATACATGCGTCGTAAGAAAACCCGCCATGTCACATCCTTTCGTCGTCAGTGGAACCTTTAACAAAACGGGCTAAATGTCACGCGGGTAAGTCGTTTTGCCTGACTTTTTGGTGTGATTGGATATCGCCGCGCTGTGCTGTCGCACCCCCCGTGAACAATGCTGCAACGCAGCTATATCAACCGTAACAGAAGCGCGAAAAATACCAGAGGCCATTATGGAAACCCTCCTGCTGTCGCGAATACAGTTTGCGGCGAATATCTCATTCCACATACTTTTCCCAACGATCACAATCGCTTTGGGCTGGGTGCTGCTATTCTTCAAGATCCAGTATAATCGCACCAAGCAAGAACGCTGGATGGAGGCCTATCGGTTCTGGGTCAAAATCTTTGCGCTATCCTTTGCGATGGGTGTCGTGTCCGGCATTACGATGTCGTTCCAGTTCGGTACGAACTGGCCCGGTTTTATGGAAAAAGTAGGCAACATCGCCGGTCCCTTGCTGGCCTACGAGATCATGACAGCGTTTTTCCTAGAGGCGGTGTTCCTTGGCATCATGCTGTTCGGCTTTAGCCGGGTCCCCAATTGGTTACATACGGGTGCGACATTCCTTGTTGCCTTTGGCACGATGATGTCGGCCTTCTGGATCATCGTGCTGAACTCGTGGATGCACACGCCGCAGGGCTTTGAGATGATTGACGGGGTGGCACACGCGACCGATTGGTCCGCGATTATCTTCAATCCGTCGATGCCATATCGGTTCGCCCATATGGTGCTTGCCAGCTTCCTGACGGTCAGCTTCCTGATCGCGGGTGTCAGCGCGTTCCGCTGGTTGATCGGCGGGCGCACCGAAGGCGTGCGCGTGGCGCTGAAAACGGCCGTCTTTGGCGCGGCGCTGTTGATCCCCGTACAGATTTTGGTAGGCGACCTACATGGTCTGAACACGAAGGAATATCAGCCTGCCAAAGTTGCTGCGATGGAAGGTAACTGGGAAACCGACACAGGCGTTCCCCTGATCCTGTTCGCAATCCCGGACGAAGAGGCGCGGGAAAACCATTTTGAGATAGGTATTCCCAACCTTGCCTCATTCATCCTGACCCATGACTGGAATGGCGAGGTGCAGGGCCTGAACGATTTTGTCACCGAAGACGGTGAGGTGCTGCACCCGCGTGTTGCTCCGGTCTTCTGGTCGTTCCGGGTGATGGTTGGCACCGGCCTTCTGATGCTGCTTGTCAGTTGGACGGCCAGCTACATGATCCTGCGACGCAAGCGCGGGGTTGAGGGATTGCCGAAACCGATGCTGTACGGCCTTGTCGGTATGAGTTTCAGCGGCTGGCTGGCAACACTCGCCGGGTGGTACACAACCGAGATCGGTCGGCAGCCGTGGCTGGTGCAAGGTGTGATGACAACAAAAGAAGCCGTCGCCGATGTGCCTGCCCCAATGGTGCTGTCGTCGCTGATCGCTTACCTTGTGGTCTATGCGGTGCTGTTGGTCGCTTATATCTACGTGATCTTCTTTCTGGCGCGCCGTATGTCGCGTGGTGAGCCGATCGAACCGCGCACGCGGCAATCCGAAGGCGCGATCCCACGCGCTGTTCCGGCGGAGTAAAAGACATGTACTACTTTGGTGACCCGGAAATCTGGCTGCCCTTCGTTTTCGCGGCGTTGATGGGCGCATCCATCCTGATCTACGTGGTGCTGGATGGGTTTGATCTGGGTGTTGGCGTTCTTTTTCCCTTCGCAGAAGAGGACGAAAAAGATCGGATGATCGCATCGATTGGTCCGTTCTGGGACGCGAATGAAACCTGGTTGGTGCTGGCTATCGGGCTCATGTTGGTCGCGTTTCCGGCAGCACATGGCGAAATCCTGACAGCGCTTTATCTGCCCGTCACCATCATGCTGATCGGGCTGATCCTGCGCGGGGTCGCGTTTGAGTTTCGGGCCAAAGCCCCTGCACCGCATAAACGCGCCTGGAACAATGCGTTCTTTACGGGGTCGCTGATGACTTCGCTCAGCCAGGGGTTCATGCTGGGCATGTATGTGATGGGGCTGGAGTGGACGTGGTGGAATACCGGCTTTGCTGTGTTGACGGCGGTATTCTTGACCGTCGGCTACAGCTTTATTGGCGCCACTTGGGTCATTCACAAGACGGACGAACATCTGCAGCGCAAGGCGGTCGACTGGGCAAAGGGTGGCATCTGGGGGCTTGTTCTGGGGATCGGCGCGATTTCGTTGGCGACCCCGTTTGTCAGCACACGCATCTTCGACAAATGGTTCAGCTGGCCAGAGGCGTTGTACCTGTCGCCCTTGCCCATCCTGTCAGGGCTTTTGGTTCTGTGGCTTTGGTCAATGCTGCGCAAGATGCCGTTTGAGGGTGACAAACGATCCTGGCTACCATTTGCAGTGGCAACGGCGCTTTGGATCCTGGCATTCGGGGGCATGGCTTACAGCTTTTACCCCTATGTCGTACCTGATCAGCTGACGATCTATGAGGCGGCAAGCGCACCGGAAAGTCTGTTCATCATCCTGATCGGCACCTGCATCGTGCTGCCCACGATCATGGGCTACACGATCCTTGCCTACACAATCTTCCGGGGCAAGGCGACAGAGCTGCGATATGACTGATCTGACAAGTTGGGTTTCGACCCGTCTTGTCGCCCTTGGCGTCGAATTTGGTAGAATCGGTTTGACAGCCCAACAGCCATTGCGTAATCGGTGCGCTGTGGTCCGGCGCGGTAGCTCAGTTGGTTAGAGCGAACGACTCATAATCGTTAGGTCGGGAGTTCAAATCTCCCCCACGCCACCACCACCCTCCTCTTGGTAAAGCGGCCAACGCGAGAGACGGAATACGCATGACAGATGTATTCACCAAGGCAATCATCCAGACTGAACGCCTGCGGCTTGAGCCTTTCAAACCGTCGCATGCAAAGGCATTGAAGGCGATCAACAACGAAGCCGAGGTCATGCGCTACTTGAGCAGCGGACAGCCTGAAACACTGGATGACACCTTGAATACGATCAAACGCGTTCGCGAACGGTGGGCAACGCTGGGCTACAGCTGGTGGGCGATCATTGAAACCAGAACTGAAGCGGTCATAGGGGCCGCCTGCCTGCAACACGTTGCGGGCAAGCTCGATGCAGAGCTGGAGATCGGCTGGCGGCTGACAGGTGCGGCGACAGGTTACGGATATGCGACCGAAGCAGGCAGCGCCGCAGCCCAATACGCATTCGATGTCATCGGTGTTGACCATGTCATCGCGACGGCCCATCAGGACAATCTGGCATCACACAAGGTCATGCAGCGGATCGGGATGATTTATCGTGGGGTAGAGAAGCATTACGACATCCCCTCCACCACCTATGAACTGCGAAAATCGGATGGCGCCACGGCACCAACTGCGCCTTTTCGAAGCTGATCTTTCCAGATAACGTGACCGCATAAAACGCAAGGGGCGACATGTCCGTTCTAGACCAAATTGCCGATGCTATTGGCGCTGATCGTATTTTGACCGGGGCAGACGCCGCACCTTATGGCAAGGATTGGACTGGTGCCTACACATCCACGCCACTTGCGGTGCTGCGCCCGGCTGATACGCAAGAAGTCTCCGAAATCCTGAAGATCGCAAATGCCACCGGCACGCCGGTCGTTCCGGCATCCGGACGCACAGGGCTGACTGGGGCAACGCTGGCGCAGGACGCGCTGATGCTGTCGGTCGAGCGGCTGAACAAGATCAGCGAAATCAACGTACAAGGACGCACTGCGACGGTCGGGGCTGGCGTTATCCTGTCAAACCTGCATGACGCTGCCGCAGAGCACGATCTGATCTTTCCGCTGACTTTGGGCGCACGCGGCTCGGCCATGATTGGCGGGTTGCTTTCGACCAATGCGGGCGGATCAAACGTGGTGCGTTATGGCAGCACGCGCGGTCTTTGTCTGGGGCTTGAGGTTGTGATGGCAGACGGTCGCATCATGAATTTGATGAGCGCACTGCACAAGGACAACTCCGGCCTTGATCTGCGCAACCTGATCATCGGGGCCGAAGGTACGTTGGGCATCATCACGGCGGCTGTGCTGAAGCTGCACCCCAAACCACAGGCCTATGCCACCGCGATGGTCGCGGTCCCCTCTTTGGGTGACGCATTGTCTTTGCTGCATAAACTACAGGCCGCAACCGGAGGCGGCGTCGAGGCATTTGAGTATATGCCACGCAGCTATATTGACAAGCACAGGGCGCTTTTTCCAGATGCTGCGGCACCGTTTGAAGCGGATTACGACGTCAATATCATGATTGAAGTCGCCGCAACGATGGCGCGGGATGCGCAACCCAACGATGACGGGCAACTGCCGGTCGCGGCCTTGCTTGAAGAAACACTTGGCAGCATGCTTGAGCAAGGCACCGTACTCGACGCGGTGATCGCCCAGAACGAGGCGCAACGCCGCGACATCTGGAAACGCCGCGAAGATGCAGGCGAAGTCGCATTTTTTGGCGGTGTGTTTGTGAACACGGATGTTGCTTTGCCGCTGGATAAGGTGGCCGCGTTTGAGGAAATGCTGACGCCGCGGATCAAGGCCATTGATCCGGACGCCAG
The DNA here is from genome assembly GCA_947503965.1 of uncultured Paracoccaceae bacterium. Lineage (GTDB taxonomy): Bacteria > Pseudomonadota > Alphaproteobacteria > Rhodobacterales > Rhodobacteraceae > Yoonia. The sequence continues at coordinate 152,133 of CANNFU010000007.1, read as the reverse complement.
TGAGGTCATCGTGGCGCATCTGGGCGACGGCAATATCCATCACACCAGCTATATCAGCCGGAATGATCCTGACGCCAAAGACGCGCTCGTCGAAGCGGTTGAGGATGTGGTGCAGGAACTGGGCGGGTCATTCAGCGCCGAACACGGTATTGGTGTGTCCAAGCTGGAAACCATGAAACGGCGCAAAGATCCCGTCGCACTTGATGCGATGCGCGCGATCAAGGCCGCACTGGACCCAAAGGGCATCCTGAACCCCGGCAAGGTCATTCCGTCGCGCTGAGATACACCAGAATTCCGGAATTTTGGTTCGGCAGAAGGAATTTTCTCAGAGTTCCTTCGCTACGCGAAAAAATTTGGCCCCGCCCGATTTAGCAAGGCGGCCGCCATCGCACGCCCCATCTCGGCCCCGTCCTCGACCGCGCCGTTGATATCGTCGGCAAAAACCTCGGCCCCGTCCGGGCGCAGGATCTCGCCACGCAATCGCAATGATCCCCCCTCCAGCTCGGCCAGCCCCCCGATCGGCGTCTCGCACGACCCGTCCAGCCCGCCCAGCAGTGTGCGTTCGGCCTTCAACCGCTGCCCTGTGGGGATGTCATGGATCGCCGTCAAAAGCTCTGCGGCGCGGCTGTCATCCTGGCGCCTTTCAATGCCAATCGCCCCTTGCGCGATGGCGGGCAGCATGTCGCCCGGATCAATCGGGTGATAAGGCACATCGTCCATCCGCAAACGACGTAACCCGGCAGTAGCCAGAAACGTCGCATCTGCAACACCATCACCCAGTTTCTTCAGCCGGGTTTGCACGTTGCCCCGAAATTCGACCACTTGCAGCTTGGGAAAGCGTGCGGCCAATTGCGCCCGTCTGCGCGTGGACGACGTCCCCACAACCGCCCCATCAGGTAGATCGGCCAGACCTTGGTATTTCAGCGAAACGAACGCATCACGCACATCTTCACGCGGCAAAAAGGTGTCCAGGATCAACCCGGCGGGCTGTTCCACCGGCATATCCTTGGTCGAATGCACCGCAATATCAATGGACCCATCCAATAGCGCTTCTTCGATTTCGCGGGTAAACAGGCCCTTCCCATCAATCTCGCGCAGTGGTTTGTCGAGGATTTGATCCCCGGTCACCTTGATCACGCAGATCTGGAACGCCTCTTGAGGCAGATCGAACGCTGCCATAAGGCGTGCGCGTGTTTCATGCGCTTGTGCCAGGGCCAAGGGCGATCCACGGGTTCCGATCTTGAAGGGTGCGGCGGGGGTCGGCAAATGCAATGTCATATGCCGATTGTTAGACCTGTCAACTTAGCCTGACAACTCCCTTGACAACATCTTCGGCAATTGGGACCACAGGACTGATAAAAAAGGACATTCCATGGCGCAGCAAAAGACGATCCTTCGGGCCCTTGCGGGTGAAACGCTTTCAACCCCTCCGATCTGGATGATGCGCCAGGCGGGTCGCTATCTGCCGGAATACAAGGCCACACGGGCACAGGCCGGCGATTTTCTATCGCTTTGCTACAACCCGGAGCTGGCGGCAGAGGTCACACTGCAACCCATCCGCCGCTATGGCTTTGATGCCGCGATCCTTTTTGCCGATATCCTGTTAGTGCCACAGGCGCTGGGGGCTGATCTGTGGTTCGTCACGGGCGAAGGGCCTCGCCTGTCCACGATCACGACCGCAGAAGAGCTCGGTCAGTTGAAAAGTGTTGATTACATTCATGATACCTTGCGCCCCGTCTATGAAACCGTGCAGATCCTGTCGCGTGAACTGCCCGAAGAGACAACGCTGATCGGCTTTGCGGGGTCCCCCTGGACCGTTGCGACCTATATGATCGCGGGCCAAGGAACGCCAGACCAAGCGCCCGCGCACGCATTGAAGGCCGAGAACCGACCCGTTTTTGAAGGCATTATTCACCGCCTGACTGAGGCGACAATCGAGTACCTGTCCATGCAAATTCAGGCGGGGGCAGAGGTTGTCAAACTTTTCGACAGCTGGGCCGGGTCATTGCAGGGCGAGGACTTTACCGAATTCTCGATCCACCCCATGCAAAGGATCACGCACGCGCTGAATGACAGGCATCCTGGCATACCCGTGATCGTCTTTCCGCGCGGTGCTGATCATCGCTATGCCGGCGTGCACAAGGCAACAGGTGCCGATTGTGTTGCAATAGATGATGGGGTCGATGCAGCATGGGCTGCCGAACATGTGCAGGTGGACGGTTGCGTTCAGGGCAACCTTGCCTCGTCCCATATGGTCACCGGCGGTGACGCATTGGTCAGTGAAACAAAACGCATCTGCGCAGCATTCAGCAAAGGCCCGCATATCTTCAACCTTGGACATGGCATCACGCCCGATGCCGACCCCGAGAACGTTCAACTGATGATCGATACGGTGCGCGGGTCGTAGTTTTGCCGCATTGATTGCGCATCGTGTTGTCGTCAAAATGGAGACAGCAATGCCTTTGACCTTTCGCCTGCTTTTTCACGGCGTCCGCAGTGTCTGGATTGCACTTGCGCTTGCGCTGATCGTCTGGCTAACGATGGTCCCTGCCACGCAGGCCGAGCGCGCAGCACTCGGCAATAGCCCGTTTGCAACAACACCCTTCTCGTTGGCCCAGATGCGCGTTGCACGTGTGATGGTCCACTTTGCGCCGGAACGCGCGTCAAAATTGCTCAGCCAGGCCAGCGGCGGCGCTATCTCACCGGAACTGGCCGGCATGTATCTGCGCGAGATGGCGGGTGAACCAAGCCGCGGATTACCGCAAACTGAACAGGTGAATGCGACCCGTTCGGTCGGTGGTGCAAAGTTTGTAACGGTTGATTAAACCCACTTGGCGAGTGGCGGCAAACTCATCAGCACCGCATTGGCGTCATGGCCTGTGGCAAGGCCGAATTTCGTACCCCGGTCGTAGACAAGGTTGTATTCGGCATAAAGGCCGCGATGGACAAGCTGTGTATCCTTGTCCGCTTCGGTCCACGCCATATCGCGCCGCCGTTCGACCAGTGGCACATAGGCAGGCAGGAACGCCCGGCCGATATCCTGTGTCAGTTTGAAATCCGCCTCCCAATCGCCCGTGCAGTAATCATCCATGAAGATGCCGCCAACGCCGCGCGCACGATGACGATGCGGGATATAGAAATACTCATCCGCCCACGCCTTCAGCTTGGGGTAATGATCGTCGCCATGCGGGTCCAGATGCGCCTTTTGCGTAGCGTGGAAATGGGCGGTATCGTCATCATATTCGATGCAGGGGTTCAGGTCGGACCCACCCCCGAACCACCATGCATGCGGCGTCCAGAACATGCGGGTATTCATATGTACTGCAGGCGCATGCGGATTTTGCATATGCGCGACTAACGAAATGCCTGACGCCCAAAAGCGCGGATCGTCCGCCATGCCGGGCACACCGCGCGCCGCCATCGCCTTTTGCGCAGCATCGCCAAGCTGGCCATAGACAGTCGAAACATTCACGCCGACCTTTTCAAACACGCGACCACCCCGCATGACAGACATCAGACCACCGCCTGCATCAGACCCATCATCAGATGAGCGCTTGGTCTCGGTCACTTCGAACCGGCCCGGTTTGCCTGCACCGGCATGGCTGTCTTCCAGACCTTCGAAGGCGGATACAATCTGGTCGCGCAAACTGCGAAACCATGCGGATGCCTTGCTTTTCTCGTCCTCAAACCCGTTTGACATCCGTGCCCCTTGTCCCGTGATATTGAATAACATTCTGTGTTAGTCTTTTCGCACCATACTGATCATAGAGTGATGATCCAGATCAAAACCCGGAGAGAGCGATGCGCCCTGCCTTTGTCATTTTAACAGTGCTGGCCCTCGCTGCCTGCGCGACGCCCCGTGAAGAATGCATCGCTGACGCGACACGTGACACAAAAGTGCTCAGCAGCCTGATCAATGAAACTCAGGCAAACCTGTCACGTGGCTACGCGATCGAAGAACGTCAGGAGGTACGCACCAGAACCCGCAGCTGTCGCGGCAAGAATGACGATGGATCAACTTTTGTATTTCCCTGCAACGAAACCGACACATTCACGACAACGGTTCCCGTCGCGATTGATCTGAACGCCGAAGCCGCCAAGCTGGCATCATTGCAGGAAAGGCTCGTCGCGGCGCAGGCCAGCTCAGATCAGGCGGTCTTGCAGTGTATTGCGGTACACCCGGAATGATCAGTGGGCGGACACCGGTGCAGGATCGATCAGGGTACGCCCCCCATCAACCGTGATAATCTGACCTGTCACAAAGGACGAGGCGTCGGATGCCAGATATTGCACTGCATCCGAAACCTCACCCGCACTTGCGATCCGATGCAGCGGCGTGTTTTCGACAATCGACTCGCGCGTTTCATCGTGATCTTTCAATGATCCCTTCAGACTTGCGCTCATCACGCTGCCAAAGGCGACGGCGTTAACGCGAATACCTTTGGGTGCAAGGGCGACGGCCATTGAGCGTGTCATCTGATCAAGCGCCGCCGAGCTGACAGAATAGGCCAAAAGATCCGGATGCGTACGCCGCGCCGCAATCGAGCTCAGGTTCACGATAGAGCCGATGGATCCGTCCGGCGTCTCACCTTCTGCCTGCTTGATCATCTTTCGCGCGACCGCCTGGCTCACCCGCATGGCGGTCAGGGTGTTTTGCTGCAACAGTTCTTCCAGACTATTATCATCCGGGTCCAGCGGATCTGTTGTCATGACCTGCCGCGCGGCGTTGACCAGAATGTCGACCCTTTCGAACGCATCAATGGTCGTCGATAGCAGGTTCGCGATTGTCAGCTTCTTACGCAGATCGCCTGCAAAGATGCGCACATTCTCTTCTTTTTCGGCATCTTCGCCCATCTCGTGCCAAAGTGCCTTTTCATCCATATCAACGAAAACGACATTCGCGCCCTTTTGGACAAAATGCCGGCCGATAGCGAGGCCGACACCGTTTGCGGCTCCAGTCACAACGGCCGTTTTGCCAGAGATGGAAAATGACATGATGTTTCTCCTGTTGACCGCTCAGCGCTGTGGCCGGGTCGCATGAAATATCTTGAAGGCACCATTGCCGCCGATGATGTCTACATTGCGGAAACTTTCGGTCATGGTGGTTTCATAGGGCAAATGCCGGTTCGCAACCATCCAGAGCTTGCCATGCGGAGCAAGCAAGCGTGCAGCCGCTTGGATGAAACTTCGGCCTAACTCCGGATCAGCAGCCCGGGTTGTGTGAAACGGTGGGTTCATGACGATCCCGTCAAAGGCCGCATCTGCGGCAAACTGGATGGCATCCGCCCAATGAAAGCGGGCCCGCGGATCTGTGATGTTCAGCTTTGCACAAGCGACTGACAGTGCCTCAGCCTCGATCAGGTCAAGCGATTGGACACCGTCGCGTCCCAGAACAGCCTCGGCAAGATACCCCCATCCGGCACCCAGATCCGCCATGCGGGCGGGCAGCTTGGCAGGCAGCGCCTCGGCCAACAAAGCTGATCCGGCGTCAATCGCGCCATCAGAAAAGACACCCGCCGTCGTGTAAAAGCCATGTAGGCCCCGTGTTGGCGGGGGCGCGGTCCAATCGTCAAATGCATCCGTCGTGGCAAACCAGAAAATGCGGCCATGCGCCTTTGTAATCGAAGGCAGATTGCCCAGACGTTTCCGGCAGTCCTTGAAAACGCTGTCCACGCCATCGGTTTTTTGGCCATCAACGATGATCAACTCCGCATTGTCACATGCATCTGCGATCATCGCCCTTGCCAGTGCTTTGGCGCGGGGCAACACCACTATGGCCGTTTTGGCATCCGCCACTGCCTGCGCCATGTTGTACCCGGCATACTGCCAGACGACATAGTCAGGATAAAACCCGTGTACAATTTCGACCGCCTCGCGCGGCAATGCCGACACATCATATGTGACCGGCGGGCGCATCACCGAGATGATGCCCTCTGGCAACGTCAATATACCGTCATCAAGGGCGGTGCTGAGGCGGGAATTGGACATCAGGTTGAATAGCGGCGAAACGCTATTCTTTCTCCATCGTGCATTGCAGCGGGTGCTGATGACGTTGCGCGAAATCCATCACTTGTGCAACTTTTGTCTCTGCGATCTCGTGGCTGAAGACACCCACGACAGCAACGCCTTTCTTGTGGACGGTCAGCATCAATTCGAAAGCCTGCGCATGGGACAGGCCGAAAAACCGTTCCAGAACATGCACGACAAACTCCATCGGTGTGAAGTCATCGTTCAGGATCAGTACTTTGTACATCGGGGGACGCTTCGTCTTTGGCTTGGTTTCAAGCACAACGCCGACGTCACCGTCATCATCGCCGTCTTTCTCAGCCATCATGTAAATCGTCGATATCATGCAAATGCCCTGATTTGGTTGGCGTTATATATAAGGCACAGACCGCGTGTGAAAACCCCATCCTTTTTACAAATGAGTGAGACCGCATCTGGCCAGGATTCGTTGATCTAGCGTCGCGGACAGAAATCGGCACAACATATAGCATCGCAACCTCAGACTCGCCATCAAAGTCTTTGAAATTAGGGTATTTTCTGAAAATGAGAGTTGTGTTAGCCTTTCCAAATAAAAATAAGACCACCGGAAAAATTCGGGGTCATTGAGGCAGAAAAAGAGGCAAGCGACGTGGCAAGTCGTCCGGGACAGTTGGCCCTTAATGGGCTGTTTCTATTTGTATTATTGGTATCCCTCGTGTTCGCGCCGATACGCGCGACAGCTGCGCCTTATGCGGCGATGGTGATGGATGCGCGCACTGGCGAGGTGCTGCATTCGCGCAATGCAGACACGCGGTTGCACCCTGCGTCACTGACCAAGATGATGACGCTTTACATCGCTTTCCAGGCGATCCAGCGGGGTGAGATCACGCTGGACACGCCGGTCACGATCAGCCGCCTGGCCGCGTCAGAGCCCCCATCAAAGCTGGGGCTACGGCAGGGCCAAACGATCCGACTGCGTTTTTTGTTGCGCGCAGCTGCCGTGAAATCCGCCAATGATGCCTCAACCGCTATCGCCGAAGCCATTTCGGGGTCCGAGGAAGCATTCGCCACGCGGATGAACCGCACCGCCCGCGCGATGGGCATGCGCAACACCACATTCCGCAACGCCCATGGTCTGACACAGTCGGGTCATCTGTCCACCGCACGCGATATGTCCATCCTCGGGCGGCATGTCATCTATGACTTCCCCCAATACTATAATCTGTTCTCGCGCCGCTCTGCTGATGCGGGGATTGCCACGGTGCGCCATACCAATCGCCGTTGGCTTGACAGCTATCAAGGTGGAGACGGCATCAAGACGGGCTATACCCGCGCCGCTGGGTTCAACCTTGTTGCCTCGGCCCAGCGCGGACAGGAACGGGTCATCGCAACCGTTTTTGGCGGCTCATCCACCGCAGCCCGCAACGCGCGGATCACCGAATTGATGGACATGGGCTTTAACCGTGCGCCATCACGCGCGACGATCCGGCGACCCAACCCACCCGCAGCAATGCTGTCTGGCACACCCAGCGGCGGCGGCGCTATCGCGGGCGGCAAGATCGTACGGGTCAGCGGGTTGGTTGCAACCAGCATGCGGCCTGTCGCGCGACCAACACCTGCCGCACCGGAACCGGCGCCAGAGGCGCTTGTGGCCGCTGTTGATACAGAAAGCATCAATGCCGTTCTGGCCAACGCCGTTGACGCCGCCCTGGCAGAAGCTCTTGCAGCCCCCGTTCCCGCACCTGCAGTACAAGTCGCGACAACAACGCCGGCTGTCACGCCAACACCACGCCCGCAACCCGAAGAAGCTGTTGTTGTAGCAGCCGCCTCGCCACCGCCAGTCGTGAACCCGGAACCCGAGGTGGTCACACGCATCTCTACGTCTGGCGGGCGCCACTGGGGCGTGAATGTCGGACGATATAACACTCGTTATGATGCAGAACGGGTATTGCTGCGTGTCGCGCTGAACGAGATGAGTACACTTGACGGCGCATTGCGCCGCGTCGTGCAGCGGTCCGGTGGGTTTGATGCCAATTTCATGGGTCTGACCCGTGACGGTGCTGATCTGGCATGCCGACGGCTGCAAGCACGTGGAACGACCTGTTTCATGATCGGCTCTGAAGGATAATAGAGCATCGTTCTCAACATCTGGACCACACCTTGGCTAAGGTCCCGCCCGATTGGTAAATCGGGCAGCCCCCGACCGCCCCCATGGGCGGGGGCTTCACCCCTACCCGCGGTCAGGGACTGCCCTCGCGCTGTTGAACAAGTATTGCAGATGAATTGGACGACGCTCGAGTATCGGCCAAGCCGGACGTCAGACAGGTTTGACCGAAACGCCAAATAATATTGTCGTAATCAGTGTCGCGGATTGCAGCAATTGACGAACAACGATCGGATTTTCCGAGAACTTGTTTTCTGTATTGCGTCTTCCGTCACTGAGTGGGTTGTCTCAATGCATGGGAGGGGCTGATTGCTGCCCGCCAAGATCGCACAATGTGAAATCAATTATGCGTCCTCGACCTCAATCACGCCACCCAAGCTGCGCAGCGCCCCCTTGATCTGCGGATTGACAGGGAAATCCTGTCCAAGATCCAATTCAACCTCGCCCGGCAAATCATCCCCCATCAGGCAAAAGTAGACCGGACCTTTGCCAGCACGCACACCATCGCGCGCCGCGTTTTCCAATATCGTGGCAACCGACCCGATCGCCTCTGGACCGTCGATAAACACACGCAAACCAGCCCCACCCGCATCTGCGACCACGCTGTCAATCGGCGACACGGAACGGCCCAGCAACTTCAGCTGATCTGCCTCCATCGTTGCCTCACATTGCAGAACGACCTGTGCCCCGGTGTCCAGAAACTCCCGCGACGCCTCTAACGTATCTGAGAACATCGTCACTTCGTATTGTCCGGTGGGATCAGAAAGTTGCACGAATGCAAAACGGTTCCCCCGGGCCGATTTACGCTCTTGTCGGCCGGAGACCGTACCGGCCATTTTGACGATAGCCGCACCCTTTTCGGCACGCGCAATCACGTCATCCAGCGTCAGGACCTGCTTGCGTTTCAGCGGGCCCATGTAATCGTCCAGCGGATGGCCGGATAAGTAGAATCCGATGGCCTTGAACTCTTCGGCCAGCCGTTCCGCAGGCAGCCAGTCATCACCGCTCATCAGACGGGGTTCCGGCAAATCCTCGCCCGCATCCCCAAATAGCGACACTTGATCGGACGATTTCTGGTCATGGATCGCTGCCGAATAGGCCGTCAGCGCGTCTAGACTGTTGAAAACGCGTCTGCGGTTCGGGTCCAGCACGTCGAAGGCCCCCGCCCTGGCAAGCATTTCAAGGGGGCGTTTTCCGATCCGCTTCAGATCCACGCGCCGGGCAAAGTCGAACAGGTTGACAAATTCGCGGTCCTCACGCCCCTCGACGATCAGCTTCATCGCCTCGACGCCGACGTTCTTCAGGGCGCCCAGCGCATAGACAAGCCGCTGGTCCTTGACATCAAATGTCGCCTCGGACCGGTTCACACATGGCGGAATATAATCGACCCCAAGACCTTTTTTGACCTCTTGGAAATACACGCCCAGCTTGTCGGTCAGGTGGATATCGCAATTCATGACCCCGGCCATGAATTCGACCGGGTGGTTCGCCTTGAGCCATGCGGTCTGGTAGCTGACGACCGCATAGGCGGCGGCGTGGGATTTGTTGAAACCGTAATTGGCGAATTTTTCCAGAAGGTCGAAAACCTCGCGTGCCTTCTTCGGCTCGACCCCGTTTGCCTTGGCCCCGGCTTCGAATTTGGGGCGTTCTTTCGCCATCTCCTCGGCGATCTTTTTACCCATCGCGCGACGCAGCAGATCGGCCCCGCCAAGGCTGTAGCCAGCCATGACCTGCGCGATTTCCATCACCTGTTCCTGATAGACGATGATGCCCTGTGTTTCTTTCAGGATGTGGTCGATTGACGGGTGGATCGATTCCAGTTCGCGCAAGCCGTTCTTGACCTCGCAATAGGTCGGGATGTTTTCCATCGGGCCGGGGCGGTAGAGTGCCACGAGGGCCACGATGTCTTCGATACAGGTCGGCTTCATCCGCTTGAGCGCATCCATCATGCCGCTGGATTCCACCTGGAACACGGCTGTCGTTTTCGCACTGGAATAAAGCGCGTAGGATTTTTCGTCATCCAGCGGGATCGCCCCGATATCGTATTCGAACCCTTCCGGCGCGTCGTAAAGCTCTGTTCCATCGGCTGCGATATTCAGCGGGCGGCCTGCCTTCTGGATCAGGTTCACCGCATTCTGGATCACCGTCAGGGTTTTCAGCCCCAGAAAGTCGAATTTGACCAACCCCGCCTGTTCGACCCATTTCATGTTGAACTGGGTGGCGGGCATGTCTGACCGCGGGTCCTGATACAGCGGGACCAGTTCGTCCAGCGGGCGGTCACCGATCACCACACCGGCGGCATGGGTCGAGGCATTGCGCAGCAACCCCTCGACCTGTTGGGCGTAGGTCAGCAGGCGGTCCACGACCTCTTCATTCTTGGCCTCTTCGCGCAGACGCGGTTCGTCGGCCAGCGCCTTTTCGATGCTGACGGGTTTGACGCCTTCGACGGGGATCATTTTTGACAGACGGTCCACCTGACCGTAGGGCATCTGCAGCACCCGGCCCACATCGCGGACTGCAGCCTTCGATAGTAGCGCGCCGAAGGTGATGATCTGGCCCACCTTGTCGCGCCCGTATTTTTCCTGAACGTAACGGATCACTTCCTCGCGCCGATCCATGCAGAAATCGATGTCGAAATCGGGCATCGACACACGTTCGGGGTTCAGGAACCGTTCGAACAGCAGGGAATAGCGCAGGGGATCAAGGTCGGTGATCAGCAGGGCGTAGGCGACCAGTGAGCCGGCACCGGAGCCACGGCCGGGACCGACGGGGATGTCGGTATCCTTGGCCCATTTGATGAAATCGGCCACGATCAGGAAATAGCCGGGAAAACCCATGCCCTCGATAATTCCCAGTTCGAATTCCAGCCGTTTTTCGTAGTCTTCGACCGGGGCGGCATGGGGGATGACGGCAAGGCGGGCCTTGAGCCCCTCTTGCGCCTGACGCCGCAGTTCCGCGACCTCGTCATCGGCGAATTTCGGCAGGATCGGGTCGCGTTTATAGGCCTTGAAGGCGCAGCGGCGGGCGATTTCGACGGTGTTTTCAATCGCTTCGGGCAGATCGGCAAAGAGGGTCGCCATTTCCTGCGGGCTTTTGAAGTAATGCTGGGGGGTCAGCCTGCGGCGCGGTTCCTGTTGGTCGACATAGGCGCCTTCGGCGATGCAAATCAGGGCGTCGTGCGCCTCGTAAAGCTCTGTCTTGGGAAAGTAGACATCGTTCGTCGCCACCAGTGGAAGATTCTTGGCATAGGCCATTTCAACATGACCACGCTCGGACAGCTGTTCAGCCTCTGGCAGCCCGCCATCGCCCGGATGCCGCTGCAACTCCACATAAAGACGGTTGGGATAAATCGCATTCAAGCGGTCCATCAGCGCCTCGGCCTTTGGCCGTTGACCCTGGCGCAAAAGCCGCCCGATCGGGCCATCCGGACCGCCGGACAGGCAGATCAGCCCTTCGTGATATTGCGCCAGTTCATCGACCGTAACCTGTGGCAACTGACCCGCAGCATCCAGATACGCGCAGGAGTTCAGCTTCATCAGGTTCATGTAGCCGGTCTCGCTTTGCGCCAGCAAGACAATCGGTGCAGGGTCTTCAGGCCGCTTGCCGGGTTCGATCGCAAGGTAACCCACGTCGATCTGACAACCAATGATCGGCTGTATACCGGCCTTTGCCGCCCCTTCAGAGAATTCCAAGGCACAGAACATATTGTTGGTGTCAGTGACGGCGACAGCCGGCATGTCCATCGTCGCAGCAAGGGAGGGGAGCTTTTTCACCGGTATTGCGCCTTCAAGTAGCGAATATTCCGTGTGAACGCGCAGGTGAATGAATCGGGGATCTGTGTTCATGCTGGCAAAGGTATCGCAAGCCGCGTCAGGCACAAGACGCCACATTAGTTAGCAATTCAGCTAACCATATTGACAGCGAGGGCCGCCGTGACCATAGTTAGCTACATGGCTAATCAACTTGATTCCTTTTTTGGCGCGATGTCCGACCCGACCCGCCGCGCCGTGATAGAGCGGCTCGCCGCTGGTCCCGCCAGTGTCAGTGAACTGCACAAACCCCACAAGATGGCATTGCCGACATTCATGCGTCATCTCAAAGTGTTGGAAGACACCGGCATCGTCCGGTCGATCAAGAAAGGTCGCGTGCGCACCTGCCATATCGAAGCCGCCCCCCTGATCGAGGCGCAGGGCTGGCTCGCCTGGCAGCGCGAGATCTGGGAGAGCCGTCTGGACAGGCTCGAAGCATTGGCCCATCGGATTTCAGAGCAAGGAGACAATCATGACACTTGATACAAAATCGTTTGATTTACATCGGACATTGCCGCTGCCGCCAAGCAAGCTGTGGGAGGTTTTGATCGACCCCAAACATCGAGAGAAATGGGGCGCACCGGATGCAGATACAGTGCTGATTGTGGAAAGCGCTGATGTCCGTGTCGGCGGGCAGGATCGCCATCGCTGTGGCCCAGCCGATGCCCCGGAATTTCTGGTGGATACACGGTGGTATGATTTGGCGGAGCCCGAGCGTGCCGTGTTTACCGAGACGCTGATATTCGGAGGCGAGGCGGCCTTTACCAGTCTGGTCACCTATAGTCTGGAACAGGACGGAAGCGGCACGAAGCTGAGCCTGACAGTTGCCGTATCATCCTTTTCAGGACCAGAAGCACTGGCCGAAATCCAACAAGGCTGGCATGGCGGTTTGGAGAATCTGGAGCATTACGCGCCGACAGTGCTGGCACCACACTGACCACGCCGGGAAGGTGAACTAATTCCACCTTCCCGGTGCTGAAACACCGGGCACTTGCAGGGTCCTTGTCCAAGCTTTCCTACAAAACCCCTTGCAATGCATGTCCCGCCCCGCTTTGATACCGGGTGGAACGGGGCAGAGGTCTACGCCGCATCGACTTTTGGTTCCCCTCGCATCGCGTTTGGTAAGGCGGCAGGTTTACATCATGGATGTGACGTTTCTTCTGAATGGGGAAACCGTGCGGGTTAAGGCAGAGCCCACACAGACTTTGCTGGACTGGTTACGCATTGATCGCGGCTTATGCGGTACAAAAGAGGGCTGTAACGAAGGCGATTGTGGCGCATGCACGGTGGTCGTCGGTGATAAGGATGGCGTCAAAGCGCTGAATGCCTGCATTCTGTTTCTGCCACAACTGCATGGAAAGACCGTGCGTACGGTCGAGGGGATCAGCGGACCGGACGGCACCTTGCATCCGGTTCAGCAGGCGATGATTGAGCATCATGGGTCGCAATGTGGTTTCTGCACGCCCGGCTTTATCGCGTCGATGGCGGCAGGCCATTCAGAAGGACGCAAAGATCATGATGATGTGCTGGCTGGCAACCTGTGTCGCTGCACTGGCTATGCGCCAATTGTGCGGGCGGCTGAGGCGGCAGCCGACGCGCCGATACCGGATTGGATGCAGGATGCAGCGCCCGAGGTTTCAGCACAGCCTTATGCGCCCGAAAATCTGGATGAACTGGCCGCATGGTATGCGGCCCATCCTGATGCGACCTTGATCGCCGGTGCAACCGATGTGGGTTTGTGGGTTACCAAGCAATTGCGAAATCTGAATCAGGTCGCATTTCTGGGGTGCTGCAAGGATCTGCGCGAGATTGCAGTGGGCGACGATGAAATCAGGATCGGCGCGGCCGCGACGATGACGGAAGTGATGGCAGTCGTGGGTGAATATCACCCATCCTACGCCGAAATGATCCGGCGCTATGGGTCGGTCCAGGTGCGCAATGCGGCGACGATTGGCGGGAATATCGCCAATGGCTCTCCGATCGGGGATAACCCGCCTGCGTTGATTGCGCTGGGGGCGACATTGCATCTGCGCCACGCAGATACGGTACGCGACATGCCGTTAGAGGATTTCTTCATCGCCTATGGCAAACAGGATCGCACACCCGGAGAGCTGGTGACAGGCGTGACACTGCCCAAGACAGCCCCTGCCCTGCGTTGCTACAAGGTATCCAAACGGTTCGATCAGGATATCTCGGCTGTCTGCGGCTGCTTTAATGTGACTGTCGTTGACGGGGTCGTCACGACAGCTCGGATCGCTTTTGGCGGGATGGCGGGAACACCGCATCGGGCCAAGGCGGTCGAGGCTGCACTGACTGGGCAGCCGTGGACGGAAGAGACAATCGACGCCGCCGCCGCACAATTCGCCACGGACTATACACCGATGAGCGATATGCGTGCCTCGGCCGACTACCGGCTGCAGACCGCGCAGAACCTGTTGCGCCGCTATTTCGCCGAACTTTCCGGTCAGGCGACATCCGTGCTGGAGATCAGCGCATGAGTGTCGCCAAACCCCTGCCCCATGATGCCGCCGCCCTGCATGTAACCGGTGCGGCGCGCTACATCGACGATATCCCGACGCCAACGGGGACGTTGCACCTTGCCTTTGGTCTATCCGACATCGCAAAGGGCACGATCCGTGCCATGGATCTTGCAAAGGTGAAAAGCGCCCTCGGGGTCGTCGCTGTCATGACCGCAGACGACCTGCCCTTCGCCAATGACGTCTCACCCTCTGCTCATGACGAACCGCTTTTATCCGATGGCACTATTCACTATCTGGGTCAGCCAGTGTTCCTTGTTGTCGCGGACAGTCATCTGAACGCCCGCAAAGCGGCCCGGCTGGCCACGATCGACCACAGCGAAGAAACGCCAATCCTGACCATCGAACACGCGCTCGCATCGGATAGCCGGTTTGAGGATGGCCCCCGCATCTGGACCAAGGGCGATGTCGATCAGACCCTGTCGGACGCCCCGCATCAGGTCCAAGGTACGATCAATATGGGCGGACAAGAGCATTTCTACCTGGAAGGTCAGGCCGCCCTTGCCCTGCCGCAGGAAGGCGGGGATATGGTGGTGCACAGCTCCACCCAGCACCCGACCGAGATCCAGCATAAGGTGGCTGAAGCACTGGGCCTGCCCATGCATGCCGTCCGGTGCGAGGTGCGTCGGATGGGTGGGGGTTTTGGTGGTAAGGAAAGCCAGGGCAACGCGCTGGCTGTTGCCTGCGCTGTCGCAGCGCGCCTGACAGGCCAGCCCTGCAAGATGCGGTATGACCGTGATGATGACATGATCATCACCGGCAAGCGCCATGATTTCAGGATCGACTATCGGGTCGGGTATGATGATGAGGGCCGCCTGCTTGGGGTGGATTTAACCCAAATGACCCGCTGCGGCTGGGCGATGGATTTGTCCCTGCCCGTCGCTGACCGGGCGATGTTACACGCGGATAATGCGTATCACCTGCCCGCCGTGCGGATCACCTCACACAGGTTAAAGACCAATACACAATCCGCCACAGCCTTTCGCGGGTTTGGCGGGCCACAAGGCGTGTTGGGTATCGAACGGGTCATGGACCATGTGGCCGCTGCGTTGGATCTTGATCCAGTATTGGTACGTCAGCGGAACTATTATGCGGCGATGGATCGGGTTGCGTCTGCCGATGCCGCGCAGACAAAGCCGGGAACCGGACGGCGATTTGGCGGGGAATTCTCGCCCGTACCAACGGTCCAGACCACCCCCTATGCCATGCCCGTCACCGATTTCATTCTGCACGAGATGACGGATGCCTTGCTGGCCTCCTCCGACTATCACGCCCGCCGGGCGGCGATTGCGGCGTGGAACGCGGACCAGTCAATCCTGAAGAAGGGCATTGCCTTTAGTCCTGTGAAGTTCGGAATTTCGTTCACGCTGACCCACCTTAATCAGGCGGGGGCGCTGGTGCATGTTTATCAGGATGGATCGGTGCATATGAACCATGGCGGGACCGAGATGGGGCAAGGGTTGTTCCAGAAGGTCGCACAGGTTGCCGCGCATCGGTTCGGGATTGATGTCAGCGCGGTCAAGATTACTGCAACGGATACAGGCAAAGTGCCAAATACATCGGCCACAGCGGCGTCATCAGGGTCTGATCTGAACGGGATGGCTGTCGCCAATGCCTGCGACATCATCCGCGACCGGATCGCCGCATGTCTGGCAGAACTGCATCAGACCCGAATTGAAGAGGTCCGGTTCGCTGACGGTCAGGTCCATGTCGGCGCAGAGGTGATGACATTCACCAAGGCCGCACAGACCGCCTATGCCAACCGCGTCAGCCTGTCCGCGACAGGGTTTTACAAAACGCCCGACTTGAATTGGGATCGGATCAAGGGCGAAGGCCGCCCCTTTTTCTATTTCGCCCAAGGGGCAGCTGTGACCGAAGTCGTGATTGACACGCTGACAGGTGAAAACCGCATTCTACGCACGGATATCCTGCACGACGCCGGGGCTTCGCTGAACCCCGCATTGGATATCGGACAGGTTGAGGGTGGGTATGTGCAAGGCGCTGGCTGGCTGACAACCGAAGAACTGGTATGGGATGACAAAGGCCGCCTGCGCACCCATGCCCCCGCGACCTACAAAATCCCCGCCTGTTCGGATCGTCCGGATGTATTCAACGTTGCTTTGTGGGATCAGCCCAACCCGGCGCAAACAATCTATCGATCAAAGGCCGTGGGTGAGCCGCCATTCATGCTGGGAACCTCTGCCTTTCTGGCGCTGTCGGACGCGATCAGCGCCTGTGGGCCGAACTACCCCGATCTACAGGCCCCCGCGACCGCTGAAGAGGTGTTGCGGGCCGTCGGGCGGGCACGCGGATGAGCAAACCCATTCGCATCACCGTGACTAAGACCGCAGGCTCTGCCCCGCGTGACGCCGGCACGCAGATGCTGGTCTGGCCCGACCGTATCGCAGGCACGATTGGCGGCGGTGCGCTGGAATGGGATGCGATTGCCGAAGCGCGCAAGATGCTCACAGAGGGTCGCGAGACGCTGACACGACGTATCCCGCTTGGCCCCGGTTTGGGCCAATGCTGTGGTGGTGCGGTAACGCTTTTGTGGGAAAAGGGAGACGCACTTGATGCCCCCCCTGCGCGCGCCCTTTGGATTTATGGGGCTGGGCATGTGGGCCGCGCGATTGTGAATGTGATGGCGCCTTTGCCGGATTTTGACATCACTTGGGTCGATACCGGCGCAGATCGCTTTCCTGAAACGGACGTGACAACGCTGGTAGCCCAGGATCCCGCAGCCGTCGTCAAACACGCGCCTGATGATGCAGAGCATCTGATTCTGACCTATAGCCACGACTTGGACCTTGCGATCTGCCATGCGATCCTGTCGCGCCCCTTTGCGGGCGCTGGATTGATCGGATCAGCCACCAAATGGGCACGGTTCAAGACGCGCCTCGCGGCATTGGGGCATGACCCCGCACATGTTTCGCGCATCGCGTGTCCAATCGGCGACCCGACCTTCGGAAAACACCCTGCAGCCCTTGCGCTTGGCGTGGCAACCGCAATGATCAGCCGGACTGACGCCCGGACAAAGGACCGCACGGCATGACCGACCCGCTTTTGCGCCTGACCGGGCTGACCAAGGCCTATCCCGGTGTGATCGCCAACAAGGACGTGTCGTTCGATATCGGACGCGGTGAGGTTCATGCCCTGCTTGGCGAAAACGGTGCGGGCAAGTCGACGCTAGTCAAAACCATCTACGGGTTGGTGAAACCCGATAGCGGAAAAATGACACTCGAAGGGGCTCCGTTCCAGCCCGCTGAACCCCGCGCCGCGCGCGCGGCAGGGGTTGCGATGGTGTTCCAGCATTTCTCGCTTTTTGACGCGATGAATGTGGCGGAAAACATCGCGCTGGGCATGGAAAACCCGCCCGCCCAAAGCGAGATTGCGGCACGGGTGCTTGCTGTTTCGGATCAATACGGCCTGCCGCTCGATCCCTCCCGCATTGTGGGTGAACTCTCGGCTGGCGAACGCCAGCGCGTTGAGATCATCCGCTGCCTTTTGCAGGACCCGAAGCTCTTGATCATGGATGAACCCACATCCGTTCTGACCCCGCAAGAGGTCGCGATCCTGTTTGAGACATTGCGCAAGCTCAGTGCGGAGGGCACAGCGATCTTGTATATCTCGCACAAGCTCGAAGAAATCCGGGCGCTATGCGAAACAGCGACCGTTCTGCGCTTGGGCGAAGTTGTCGCAACTTGCGATCCACGTGCAACATCCGCCCGCGATATGGCGGAATTGATGGTCGGCAGCACCCTGCATGTGCCCGAGAAAGCAGCGCGTGATGTGGGTGATGTCGTTCTTTCGCTCAAAAACCTCAGTGCCAAAGCACCGCATCGGTTTGGCACCAGCTTGCGCAATATCTCATTGGACGTGCGCAAGGGTGAGGTGCTGGGCATCGGTGGTGTCGCAGGGAATGGGCAGGATGAGCTGGTGGCGGCGCTGTCGGGCGAGATGCCGACAGGCGCGGATATGCTGCATTACAAAGGCAAAGCGATCGGGCAGATGCGTCCAAATGAGCGTCGCGAAATCGGACTGCTGGCCGCCCCGGAAGAGCGGATGGGCCATGCCGCGGCCCCGGATATGAGCCTGACCGAAAATGCGATCATGACGGCCACGACCCGTCAACGGCTGACCACCCGCGGATTCCTGCATTGGGCCAAGGCGCGCGGGTTTGCAGAACAGGTGATCAAGGCTTTCGATGTGCGCACACCCGGGCCACAGAACGCAGCCCGGTCGCTGTCGGGCGGGAACCTGCAGAAATTCGTCATCGGACGCGAGATTATGCAGGACCCAGAGGTTCTGGTGGTGAACCAGCCCACATGGGGTGTTGATGCCTCCGCCGCCGCAGCGATCCGGCAGGCCTTACTGGATTTAGCGAGCAAAGGCGCAGCGGTGATCTGCATCAGTCAGGACCTTGATGAGTTGATGGAAATATCTGACCGGTTCGCGGCGCTGAACGAAGGGCGCTTGTCTGCACCCCGCCCGGCGCGCGGGCTGACGGTGGACGAGATTGGCCTGATGCTGGGTGGTGCCCATGATATGGAGGTGGCGCATGATTCTGCTTGAGAAACGCCCGCAGCCATCGCGGGTCTGGACCTTTGCGACGCCGGTGCTGGCGGTGGTTTTGACCATGATCTTCGGCGGCGTATTGTTCGCCGCACTTGGCAACAACCCGTTTGAGACGATCCGCACGATCTTTCTCGACCCGCTGTTTTCGGAGTTCGCTTGGTTCTATCGTCCGCAAATCCTGATCAAGGGCGCGCCGCTGGTGTTGATCGCCATCGGCCTGTCATTCGGGTTTCGCGCGGGCATCTGGAATATCGGGGCCGAAGGGCAATATATCATCGGTGCGCTGTGTGGCGCGGCTGTTGGGCTGGCCTTCTACCCCACTGAGTCTTTCATCATCTTTCCGCTGATGGTGATCGCAGGGGCCCTTGGCGGCTGGGCCTGGGCCATGATCCCCGGTTTTCTCCGGGTGAAGTTCGGGACCAATGAGATCCTTGTGTCCCTGATGCTGGTCTATGTCGCCGAACAGCTTTTATCGTCGATGGCGTTAGGTGCGATGCGCAATCCGGATGGTGTGGGCATGCCCGGCTCGCGCAACCTGACACAATATCCAAGCGCCACCAGTTGGATCAATGAAAGTGCTGGCATGCATTGGGGCGTCGTCTTTGCCTTTATCGCCGTGATTTTCGCCTATATCGCGCTGTCGCGCCATATCTTTGGATTTCAGGTGCGGCTGTCCGGGCAAAGCCCGCGTGCGGCCAAGTTCGCCGGTGTAAATCCGGCCCGACTGATCCTGATCTGCATGGGGCTATCGGGTGCCTTGGCCGGGCTTGCCGGCCTATTCGAAGTTGCAGGTCCAGCAAGCCAGGTCAGCATCAATTTCAATGTTGGCTATGGGTTTACAGCCATTATCGTCGCCTTCTTGGGCCGGTTACATCCTGTCGGCATCGTGCTGGCGGCGGGGTTGATGGCGCTAACCTATATCGGTGGTGAGATCGCACAATCGAACCTTGGCCTGCCGGGGGCCGCGATCCAGTTGTTGCAAGGGATGTTGTTGTTCTTCCTTCTCGCCGTAGATGTTCTTACGAATTATCGCATACGCCTAAAGCGGGAGGGACTGACATGAAGGTTGCATACAAGCCGCTGATGATGGGCGCTGCAATGGGTCTGATGGCCCTGTGGATGTTGCATGGCCAGCTTCGGAACGAAGCGTCAATTGTCGGGCCGGTCGCTTTCATCGGGGCGCATCTGTTACTGGCATTCGTGCTGATCGCGGCGGCGGCTTTCGCGACGCGGCTTTCACCCGGAATTCAGGCATGGATCAACCGCATACACAGGCCAACCACAAGCCATCTGGTCTCTATGCTTGGTAGCGCGCTTGTCGTTGCGGCCGCAGTGCACTTGGTACTTCACGGAATATCGATCTGATGGACCTGTCATCGATCAATCCGGTCCTTCTTGTCGCCTCTCTCATGGTGGCCGCGACCCCGATCATGCTGGCCGCAATAGGTGAACTGGTCGTAGAGCGGGCTGGCGTGCTGAACCTTGGGGTTGAGGGGATGATGATCACCGGCGCCATCTGCGGGTTCATTGTGGCTGTGAATACCGGATCGCC
The DNA here is from genome assembly GCA_947503965.1 of uncultured Paracoccaceae bacterium. Taxonomy (GTDB): domain Bacteria; phylum Pseudomonadota; class Alphaproteobacteria; order Rhodobacterales; family Rhodobacteraceae; genus Yoonia. The sequence continues at coordinate 131,511 of CANNFU010000007.1, read as the reverse complement.
ATGGCTCGGGTTCATAGGAGCGGCGATTGGCGGGGCGATCTTGTCGCTGCTTTTCGGCGTCCTGACTCAATTGCTTTTGTCCAACCAGGTTGCAACGGGACTGGCGCTGACCCTGTTTGGGCTCGGTCTGTCGGCCTTAATGGGGCAAGGCTATATCGGGATCAAGGCGCCGGCATTTCCGGATTGGGATGTTCCGCTGCTAAGCGATATCCCCGTCATTGGCCCCATCGTGTTTCAACATGATCCGATGGTCTATGTCGGCATCTTCTTGGTCGCCGCGGTCTGGGCTTTCCTGAAGTATTCACGCGCAGGTTTGGTCCTGCGTGCCGTGGGTGAAAATCACGAGGCCGCGCATGCGTTGGGTTATCACGTGATCCGCGTCCGCCTGCTGGCAATCATGTTTGGCGGCGCCTGTGCGGGGCTGGGTGGGGCATATTTAAGTCTTGTGCGCGTGCCACAATGGACCGAAGGCATGACCGCCGGTGCAGGCTGGATCGCCCTGGCCATCGTGGTCTTCGCAAGCTGGCGGCCCTGGCGGCTTTTGCTGGGTGCCTATTTGTTCGGCGGGGTCACTGTGCTCCAGCTTAACCTGCAAGCAGCCGGGGCCGCGATCGGGGTCGCCTATCTTTCCATGGCGCCCTATCTGGCCACCATCGCCGTTCTGGTTATTATGCGGGCCGGACGTGCGCCGGGATCGCTCGGCCAATCATTCCACGCCTCACGTTGAGGCAATTCAGACCACCAAGGGGAAACAAATGACAACGAAAAAACTACTGGCCAGCGCGACGCTCGCGGTTGGCATGGCAACAGGGGCCTTTGCGGACGGGCATGAACCAACCACGGTCGGTTTTGTTTATGTGGGCCCGGTCGGCGATGGCGGCTGGACCTATGAGCACGATCAGGGGCGGCTTGCGGTCGAGGAACATTTCGGTGACGCGGTTGAAACCGTGTTCGTCGAAAGCGTACCGGAAGGGGCCGATGCGGAACGGGTCATGACCCAGATGGCGCTGCAAGGGGCCGACCTGATCTTCACGACGTCATTCGGGTACATGGACCAGACAATCGCCGTAGCCGAAAAATTCCCTGACGTGAAATTCGAACACGCCACCGGCTACAAACGCGCCGATAACGTATCGACCTATTCCGCGCGGTTCTATGAAGGGCGCGCCGTGCAGGGCCACATTGCCGGGCATATGACTGAAAGCAACATCATCGGCTACATCGCGTCCTTCCCGATCCCCGAAGTGATCCGGGGCATCAACGCAGCTTATATTCACGCGGCAGAAGTGAACCCTGACGTCGAATTCAAGATCGTCTGGGCCTACACCTGGTTCGACCCCGCGAAAGAGGCCGAAGCCGCAACCGTCCTGATCGAACAGGGCGCTGACGTGATCCTGCAGCATACGGATTCCACCGCGCCTCAGGCCGCCGCGCAGGAGGCGGGCAATGTCGTGACCTTCGGTCAGGCCTCTGACATGGCCGAGTTCGGACCATTCCCGCGCGTGTCCTCCATCATCGACAACTGGGCGCCCTACTATATCGCCCGCACGCAGGCTGTCATTGATGGCACATGGGAAAGCACCGACACATGGGACGGGATTGCACCCGGCATGGTCGAAATTGGTGAAATCACCGATGCGGTTCCTGCCGAGGTGAAGGCCAGCGCCGAAGCCATGATCGAAGCGATGCGTAATGGCGAATACCACCCCTTCACTGGGCCGCTGAACAAGCAGGACGGTTCCGTCTGGCTGGCCGATGGCGAAGTGGCCGATGACGGCACACTGGCCGGCATGGATTTCTATGTCGAAGGTCTGACGTCGGAAATTCCGCAGTAAGTTATCTGCTTTATCAATAAGGGCTCCATCGTATTGGTGGGGCTCCTTCTTTTGACCAATTGAATCGTGACACCTTTGATCACAGTTCTTGCGCCCAACTTGAGGTAGGGCCCCCGCAAAAGTGGCGATTTCGCCAATTTTTCGCAACAATCTGGCGATTTGGGTTAAGTTCAGCTTAGAATTTTCAACAAAAGCGAAATTCTTTAACTCTCTTTTTTATGATGAGCAGAGGGGCACAGCCAAATAAATGTGGGTTTGCCTGCAAACGGTACCCACAAAATTCCCGTTCCTTTTCGGTATCTTAAGTTAACGCGCACCAGATGTGACGTTAGGTCAAACAGCGTGCTGGAAACGACCGCGCACAAGATCCACGACGGTTGCTGGCTGGGCGGATAAGTAATTGGAGCAAAATTTTTCCAGCCATCCCAATTGTTGACGACTTATGCCTAACTTTTCGCACAATCGCAGGACATTCTAATCTGGTAAATTTTGTGTTTGCGCAGCCTTTGTCAAACAGTGTTGTCAGTCGCCAGTTAAGTAATTCGCAAACGTCTTTAGGGCGCCCTAAACGCCTGAATTAACGGAGAAAAACATGGCATTTAAAATCGCCCCCCTGAAACAGAATTTGGTATCCGCTGTCGCATTGGGCGTTGCCTTGCTCGGGCCATTGGCCGCACATTCAGCCGAGGTCACACTGAAATCGGCAGATGGTACTGTAAATCTTGTCGGTGACTTTGTTGAGTTTACCGACAACAACTATGTCATCCGCACAGGTCTTGGCGACCTGCGGATTTCGGCATCGCGTGTCCGTTGTGAAGGTGCAGCCTGTCCTGATTTCAATAACACCGAAGCTGATGTCATCATGGCAGGTTCTGACACTGTCGGTGACGGTGTGATGCCTTTGCTGTTGTCTGGGTATGCGGCGTTCCTTGGCGCTGAAGTGACGCAGACCGCCACCGGAAACAGTGGTGCTTTTCTGGCAGAGATGATCGGTGATGAAGGTTTCGGCGACCCCATGGGCTCATATCTCGTGACCTCTTCAGGCTCTAGCGACGCTTTCCAGGCGCTGTTGGATCAAACGGCCCAAATCGGGATGTCTGCCCGCCGCATTCTGCCAACCGAAGCGCGCGCGCTGCGCGACGACGGTGCAGGCAACATGATCAGCACATCGCAGGAACATATCATTGCCGTCGACAGTCTTGTCGTCATCACCCATCCGGCTAATCCGGTTCGTGCGATCACCATGGATCAATTGCGCGGCATCTATAGTGGCACGATCACAAATTGGTCCGAACTGGGCGGCGTTGATGCACCAATCACAGTATTGAGCCGTCAGGCAGACTCGGGCACCACAGGTGTCTTTATCAATGGTGTATTTGGCGACGAGGCCCCAGCACTTCCCGCTGGCACCCAGATCGCGAATGACAACACAGAGATGGCAGCGCGCGTCAATGCTGATGAGACCGCCATCGGTTTTGTGGGTTACGCCTTCCAACGCGGCGCGAGCGCACTGACGCTGATCAACGATTGCGGCATCAGCATGACGCCCGATGCTTTCTCAGCCCGGACAGAAGAATACGCATTGCAGCGTTTCTTGTACCTCTACAACCGCGACGATACGCTGGATCAAGCCACATCGGATTTCGTAAGCTTTGCCGCATCCGAGCAGGCCGACGAAGTCATCGCGAAGGCAGGGTTCATTGATCTCGGCGTGGATCGTCGCCCACAGTCGCTGGATGGGGATCGGGCACGCCAGTTGCTGGATCCTTCGGTTGACGCCTACGAGGGCGGCATCATGCGCGAGATGCTAGCACAAATGGTGGATTATGATCGTTTGTCGACAACATTCCGCTTCCGCACCGGATCGCAGAACCTTAATCCCCGCGGGCGGCTGAACTTGGCACGCCTTGCCGACTATCTTGAAGGCCAACCAGCCGGAACCCGGGTTATGTTCGTCGGTTTCACCGACGATGTCGGCGCCTTTGACAGCAATCGCGAGATTTCCTTCGGTCGCGCTGAAAAGGTCATGACCGAATTGCAGGACTTTGCCGGAAGTCGGCTCAGCGGGATCGAAATGTCCAGCACTGGATTTGGAGAAATCGCCCCGGCAGCCTGTAACACCTCCGACAATGAACGTCGGATCAACCGCCGGGTGGAGGTCTGGATCCAGTCCCCCAATGCCTGACCCCGTGGCCTTGGCGGCGTCACGCTGCTTGGGCCGCATGTCGAAGCACCTGTGATGTCAGTTGGTTCGGCCCCATTAGTTCCGCAGGCAAAGGGCCGGTAAAACAGCCCCTAAGCCCGCTAAAACAGTAACCAAGACCACCTCGTCTGCCCTCAAAGCATGCGACGGACCAGAAAGACAGGATATAGTAATGTCACACGGCACATCCGCAACAAAACTTCTCAGCCACAAAGCCCGGCTGACAACCACGGCCTGCGCCGCAGTCATGGGGCTGGGCGCGCTGGTTGGCACAGCGACTGTCCCAACCACAGTTGAGGCCCAGTTTATCGACCGATCACTTTATGACGGCGGCAAGGCCCGCGTAAACAGATCTGCAAGCTTGCGTACGCTGACACAGTCCATCGCATCGGCCAGTTGTCGGCTTGACGCTGGAATAGACGCGGAAACGGCTGCTGCAGACCTGCTATCGGCACGCGACGATTTTCAGGCGATCCTGACCGGGCTTGAAAATGGCGACAATGCCTTGGGCATGCCTGGCGCGGAAAGCCGTCCTCGGACACTGACGGCGATCAGAGCGACGGCGGACTTGTGGCAACCCATCGAGGCAGCCACCAGCCGTATGCTGGATGGTGCATCCTCTGATGCGGATGCCGCGATGATCAGTGCGTCTTATTCAGATCTTTTTGAGCAGACTGTCGTCTTGGCGGCAGATGTATCTGGGCAGTATTCAGATCCGCAGGAATTGTTGCAAAGCGACGCAACTGTTTTGAACTTTGCGGTGCGCCAGCGCGCTTTGGCCTACGGTATGACGCTTGCGATGTGCGAACTTGCCAGCGGAACCGGAAACGGCGGCATCTCTGACCAACTGGCCGAAACGGTCGATCTTTTTGAACGCACCCTGATCGCATTGCGCGACGGTTTTCCTGATGCGGGCATCAATCCGCCACCAAATGACGCGGTCAAGGCAAGCCTGAACGACACGTTTGATCTATGGGAAAGCCAGCGCAGTCTGTTCGATGCGGCCCTTTCAGGGCAGCAACCAAGCGCAGAGGATGTCATTGCTGCGGCCGCTTTGGCGAAAAGTCTTTCGGTTGGCATGAACAACGCGATCACGCTCTATCTGATCGCGACCCCCGGCCAGGATGGTGTCTACCGTGTCCCGCTTGAGGCGTATGCACGCGGTGAGTTGTCCAAGTGGCTGGAAGACCCGGCATTGATCGAGGCGATCAAAGTTCAAAACGACCGCCATGCGGGGCTTTCAGAGGATGAAGTCATCGCTCTTGACCAGCAATGGCGGGCCGAAGCAGGCAATGGCGGCGGGCCGCTGATATCGGAGCTGCTTGCACATCCCGTTTCGGCGTGGCTGCGCGGTCAGCAGACGGCAACAGCCGGTTTCGTCACCGAGGTCTTTGTCATGGATGACAAAGGTCTGAACGTCGCCCAAAGCGTTGAGACGTCTGACTACTGGCAGGGCGACGAAGCAAAGTGGCAGCAAACCTATCAGGTCGGTCCTGACGCGCTGCATATCAGCGATGTCGAGTTTGACGACAGTACCGGTTTTTATCAATCGCAAGCATCAATCGCGATCAAGGATCCTGCGAGCGGAGAAGTGATCGGTGCCATCACGTTTGGGATCAATGTCCAAAACCTGATGTAAGCTCCATTTACCAAGAATGTCGATATGAAGGTCCGCAAAGCAATTTGCGGACCTTTCTTTTGGAAGCGGCTTCAATTCATCTCGGCCTATCTGCAATGCTCACCTTTAAGCAGAAAAAGCGCGGCGATAGTCACCCCTTAAGATCAGTCAACCTCAACTTAAGGAAAGGTCAATCTCTCTAAACCCTTATTTAGCTTGCTAAAAATGCCACCAGTCCCTTTTAATAAAGGGTAGCGTCGTAGAATACACGCTGTGGTCGTCATAACCTTGGCGACCGGTAAGTATCATTCGACAGTGCACGCATGGGGGCCGCTGTCAGAGTGTAAAAAGTTAAACGTAGTTTTCAGCGAGTGTTGCTGAAGCATTTGTAGGACAGCCATGCCAGTTACGAGTACAACCCCACCTTTTGAGGGCTTTTTCAAACAAATCACGACAGCGATGTTCAGCTTCGGCATCATGTGTTCACCCCTTCAGGCTCAGACCGCGCCAGAAACAGCATCGTTGCTGCATCAAACACAGTTCGTCGAAGATATCGGTGCCAGCCAACGCATCGACTTTTCCGGCAAGCTGCGCATGTTAAGTCAACGGATCGTCGCTGCAGGCTGCAACTATTCCGCCGGGATAGATCCAGAAAGAAGTGGTGCAGTCTTGAGTGCCACCAGTGATGAGTTTCAAAGGATCATTGACGCGCTGGAATTTGGTGATGCCGAATTGGGGATCATTGGCGCAGAAGAGCGACGCAGAACGCAGGTTGGGATCAGAAAACTACGCGAGCTTTGGGACCCGACCAATGCGACAGCGCAGTTGATTGCTGCCGGTGACACGTCCGTCGAAACAGTCAAGCTGCTGGCAGACCAGAGCGCACCGCTGTTAGAGATGGCAAAGATGCTGGTCAGCGAATTGTCCGGGCAATATTCTGACCCAACCGCGTTGCTGCAATCCGACGCCCTTGTGATCGATATTGCCGGACGACAACGCATGCTATCGCAACGCATGTCAAAGAACGTCTGCCTGATCAGTTCCGGGGTCAATCAAGACACCGCCTTAGCAGAGCTTGCCGCCACGAAAGAGATGTTCGAGGTCTCGCTAATGGCGCTACGCAACGGTATGGCAGATGTCGGTATCAAAGCGCCGCCAAGTGAACAAATCAGCGACGGGCTTGACGTTGTCATCGCAGATTGGACTGAAATCAAGACAGTTGTCGATCGGGTCCTTACAGGCCAGGCGATAGACGAAGAAATGCGATCAATCATGTTCAATGGGTCACTGGTGATGACGCGCGACATGAACATAGTCGTCGGAATGTATTCAGAGGCATCAAAGCTCGGGCTATAACAGCGCGACAAGACATAAGCGGCCGGAGGCGCATAGCGGGCTTCGTCCGACTTATTGAGCTTAAGGGCTATGCAAATGCCACGCCGTATAGCAACACTGCGCCCATTAAGCGGAGGCAGTATGACAGGCAGCGTTGCACTGATGGGCGTCAAAGGAGGCCCGGCGATCCGGCCGGGCTCTCATATGCCGACATCCACCCTGATACGTTTGGGCGGCAAGACAATTCTTATCGATGCGGGTCTGGGTGTGACCCGTGGCATCTGCGATCAAGGGGTGGCGCTGACCCAGATAGACATGATCTTCATCACCCATCTGCATTCTGATCACTACCTTGAACTGGGTCCCCTCTTTCATACTGCATGGACCGCGGGACTAAACCACGCGATCCCGGTGATCGGACCCAAGGGGCTTGATACCTACTGGGCCGGGTTCCAGCAAAGCATGCATTTCGATATCGACCTCAGGATGCGCGACGAAGGCCGATGCGATTTTGCGGGCCTCGCCCAGCTCTCGGCTCTGTCAGACGAGGCGGCGTTTGATGGGATTACTGTAAAGGCGATGCGCAACATCCATCCGCCAATCAAGGACACTTATGCATTGCGCCTTGAGGCCGATGATAAATCCGTCGTGTTGTCGGGCGACACAGCCTATATGCCTGAAATGGCGGAATTCGCGAAGGACGCGGACCTTTTGGTACACGAAGCCATGCTAAGAGAGGGTGTTGAGGCACTCTGCGCGCGTATGACGAATGGCGATGAACGCTTGCGCGCGCATATCCTGCGCAGTCATACCGACGCTGTCGATGTAGGCCGGATCGCGCGGGATGCGCGGGTCAAACAGCTCGCCCTTAACCATTTTGTCCCTGATGGCGACCCCGACTTTACCGATGCGCATTGGGAGGCGGCTGTCAGACAATACTGGTCTGGCCCGCTGACCTTGGGCAAGGATGGCACCGTCATCTCGCTCTGACAAAAAGGGTGCGCCGGTTGCCCGGCGCGCCCTACAACATTCAGGTGATGACCCTAATGCGTGTGCTTGACGATCTCACCCGTCTTGAGACGGTTGAAATAGCTGTTCATCTCACGCTTCACGATTGGCATCAGGAAGTAGAGAGCGGTGATGTTCACAACAGCCATTGCAAAGATCATTGCATCCGAGAAATCAATAACAGCGCCCAGTTGCGCCGCAGCACCGATCACGATGAAAACGCAGAAGATCAGCTTGAACACCAATTCCTTGGTCTTTCCCTCACCAAACAGATAGGTCCATGCCTTCAACCCATAATAGGACCAACTGATCATGGTCGAAAAAGCGAACAGGACCACCGCAACTGCCAGAACATAAGGGAACCAGCTAAAGCCCGTTGCGAACGCCGCTGATGTCAGTTGCACACCGGATGATCCGTCAGCAGTCTGAATGGATGTCCCTGCTTCATTCAGGACATACAAACCCGTCGTCGGATCAACGACCAGTACACCAGAGATGGTGATCACAAGCGCTGTCATGGTGCAAATCACAACGGTATCAATGAACGGCTCCAGCAAGGATACGACACCCTCGGTCACAGGCTCTTTTGTCCGCACGGCAGAGTGTGCGATGGCCGCAGAACCCACCCCGGCTTCGTTTGAGAACGCCGCCCGCTTGAAGCCCTGGATCAGCGCACCGACAAAACCGCCAGCAACACCCAGACCAGTAAAGGCACCCGCCCAGATCTGGCCAAACGCCCAGCCGATCTGATCATAGTTGACCAGCAGGATCACCAACGCGGCACCCACATACATGATCCCCATGAAAGGCACGACTTTTTCGGTCACCGAAGCGATGGATTTGATACCACCTACAATGACCAGGAACACAACAATGGCAAAGACAACACCTGTCCACCACCCGGGATAATCACCCAAAATCCCCGAAATCTGCGCATGCGCCTGATTGGCCTGGAACATGTTGCCCCCGCCCAGCGCACCCAGGATACAGAAGATCGAAAACAAGACCGCCAGAATGCTACCGCCAGGCAGGTTACGTTCCTTGAACCCCTTGGTCATGTAATACATCGGGCCACCCGACACGGTGCCGTCCGGGTATTCGTTGCGGTACTTCACACCCAGCGTGCATTCGGTGAACTTGGAGGCCATGCCCAGCAGACCCGCAAGGATCATCCAGAATGTGGCGCCAGGCCCACCGATGCCTACGGCAACGGCCACACCAGCGATGTTCCCCAGACCAACAGTGCCCGACAACGCCGTTGTCAGCGCCTGAAAGTGACTGACCTCGCCTGCATCATTGGGATCAGAGTAGTCACCCTTCACCAGCGATATCGCATGACCAAAGGCACGCAACTGGATCAACCCGAAATAGACGGTGAAAACAGTCGCACCAACGACCAACCACATCACGATCCACGGGAAATCAGACCCCGCGATCTGAAACGGCAATGGCGAGAAGATGAGGTTGACAAACCACCCCGTCGAACTGGCAAAAACTTCGTTGACGCGATCATCGATCGACATCTCTTGCGCGGCAGCGGCAACAGGCGCAAGCGTCGCCAAAGAGGCTGCGGTAAATAGCTTTTTCATGATTTTTCCCCTTACGGAATGATCGTCACAGGGACAGAAGCCGAAGCCACCAAACGTCCTGTCACACCACCAAAGACCCGTTCTTTCAGGCCGCGAACGCCCACACGACCAACGATGATCTGCTCGGCCCCCAATTCCTTGGCCAGATTATCAAGGATCTCTGCTGCATCGCCGTGCCGGACAAAGCCGGACACCTCGCAACCGTCTTTTCTGGCAGCCTCGACCGCCGGATCAAGCACACGGGAATGGGCCATGCTGACCTCTTCCTCACGACGCTTGTGGCGCTGTTCGTTTTCTTCCGCGGTTTGAAAGCTGAATGGTGACCATTCAATCACGTAGCACAGCGCGATGGCGCAATCGCCCACCGCCTTGGCACGGGTTTTGGCGAATTGAACCGCCCTTTCCCCCGCGTCCGAGCCGTCAATCCCGACGACAAATGTTGTCTTACTCATGGTAGCGTCCCCGTTTGAGTGTTCATTTGAACTCGGGTCAGGACACCGTACCGACCCAAGCAGACCGTTCAGCTTCTTGCGGCTGATGCCTCTGATTATACGCAAAAACGGATCAATAAGCGTAAAAACTTCATTTGGTAGTGAAATCAGAAACTATAGCCTGTGGGGATCGCAGTAGACAGAACAAAAGGCTGTCTCATGGCACCATACAGGAAAATCGTGCATCCTGCATCATGGTCGCATGGCGGCCACGACACATACGCTTCCCCGATTGCCCCCGATGCGCCCTGCCGCTATCTAAGGCCAAACCTCAATTCAGCGGAGCGTCCCCAATGGCCAGCAATCAATTCGTCTATTTCATGGATGGCGTGTCCAAAACCTATCCGGGAGGCAAAAAGGTATTCGAAAACATCCGGCTGAACTTTCTGCCCGGGGTCAAGATCGGCGTGGTCGGGGTCAACGGCACCGGTAAATCCACCCTGATGCGGATCATGGCGGGCCAGGACAAGGATTTTCAGGGCGAGGCTTGGGCCGCCGAAGGCGCGCGCGTCGGCTATCTGCCACAGGAACCCGAACTCGACCCGAACCTGACCGTCCGCGAAAACGTCATGCTGGGCGTGGCCGACAAGAAGGCGATCCTGGATCGCTATAACGAAGTGGCCATGAACTATTCCGAAGAAACCGCGGACGAGATGGCGCAACTTCAGGATCAGATCGACAGCCAGAACCTCTGGGACCTCGACGCACAGATCGACATCTCGATGGAGGCCCTGCGCTGCCCTCCCGACGACGCCAATGTCGAAACGCTGTCCGGGGGTGAAAAGCGACGCGTCGCCCTCTGCAAACTGCTGCTCGAAGCGCCCGACATGCTGCTCCTCGACGAACCGACCAACCACCTGGACGCCGAAACTATCGCTTGGCTGCAACAGCACCTGATCGACTACAAGGGCACCTGCCTGATCGTCACCCACGACCGCTACTTCCTCGACGCGATCACAGGCTGGATCCTCGAACTCGACCGCGGCTCCGGCATCCCGCATGAAGGCAACTATTCCTCCTGGCTCGAAGCCAAGGCCAAGCGGCTTGAGCGCGAAGCCAAGGAAGACAAATCCAAACAACGCACCCTCGCCCGCGAGCTGGAATGGATGCGGCAGGGGGCCAAGGCGCGGCAGGCCAAATCCAAGGCCCGGATTGCGTCCTATAATGAACTGGCCAACCAATCCGAAAAGGAAAAACTCGGGCGCGCCCAGATCATCATCCCCAACGGCCCCCGGCTCGGCTCTAAAGTGATCGAGGTCAACGGGCTGAAAAAGCACATGGGCGACAAGCTCCTGATTGAAGACCTCTCCTTCGATCTGCCCCCCGGCGGCATCGTCGGCGTGATCGGCCCCAACGGGGCTGGTAAATCCACGCTCTTCTCCATGCTGACCGGCCAGAACGAACCCGACGAAGGCACGGTCGAATATGGCGATACCGTCAAACTCGCCTACGTGGACCAGTCCCGCGATGCGCTGAACGCGGACGCAACGGTGTGGGAAGAAATCAGTGGCGGGGCCGAGATCATCGAACTCGGCGACGCCTCGATGAACTCCCGTGCCTATTGCTCGGCCTTCAACTTCAAGGGCGGCGACCAGCAAAAGAAAGTCGGACTGCTATCTGGCGGCGAACGCAACCGGGTCCACATGGCGAAACTCCTGAAATCCGGCGGCAACGTGCTGCTGCTCGACGAACCAACCAACGACCTCGACGTCGAAACGCTCCGCGCGCTCGAAGACGCACTGGTCAGCTTCGCAGGCTGCGCCGTGGTGATCAGCCACGACCGCTTCTTCCTCGACCGGATCTGCACCCACATCCTTGCCTTCGAAGGGGACGCCCACGTGGAATGGTTCCAGGGCGCATTCACGGATTATGAAGAGGACAAGAAACGTAGGCTCGGCGCCGACGCGCTGGAACCCAAGCGGATGAAGCACAAGAAATTCGTGCGGTAGATGCGTCCCGGACAGACCATGACTGCTCTGTTTCAGTCGAAATAGCCGCATGCGCACACGCGACGGCCCGGTCCAATCATTGGAGTATTCAATCATTGGACCGGGCCCGTGATCAAAGCGCAGAATATCCCAGATATTCGCTTCAAATCCCCTCATTCCTGCCACGATTGAACAGCCTTCTATACCAAATGGTGAATGAGGGATGACGTCATGTTTTTTGTTCGAACGCTTATCTGCGCGACCCTGACACTACTGGCCGGTGCTATATTGAACACGATGCTCGGCACGCATATGGGTCCTGGTGGTGCCGTCGTGTTCATGCTGTTTACACTGGCGGTGATCATCCTGACATTCCGGCTCCCCTTGCCGCCCCTGTCCGAGGGGTCACATGAAGAAATCAAGGCACGCAGGCAGCACAGATCATGACGGCACAACCTGGCCGCTTTTCACAAAACCATTGATTGTCCTTGATTTTCGAGCCCAGTAAGCGCATGTGAGGGGTGCGAACGTTATTCAACCTCGACCCACTGTTTTCCTTTCGGCTACAGTCTTTCGATCTTGCACTGACTAAGCCAAGCTGTCGCAATCTCGCGGACAGCATTGATACTAAAGGAAAAACACGATGGCTACTGGCACCGTGAAATGGTTCAACGCAACAAAAGGCTTCGGCTTTATCGCACCCGATGGCGGATCCAAGGACGTATTCGTTCATATCTCCGCGGTTGAGCGGTCTGGCCTGACAGGTCTGCAGGACGACCAAAAGGTTACTTTTGACGTGGAAGCCGGCCGTGATGGCCGTGAATCTGCGATCAATCTCGCACTTGCGTAAGTAAACCTGCGAAAAACAGTGATGGCGCACATATTCTGTGCGCCATTTTTTGCGCATTGACGTCACTGCCGAAACAATGCCGGTATTTCCTTTATTCGGTTCACGAAATGTGGCATAATTTTCTGGCAAAGTGACTCTATCGACTACTGTCTCCCTATTCGGCCCAGTCCTTCGATTGAAGTTTGACTGCGCCGCGCCGCTGCACTTCCGCGAGCGGAAAACATAAGGAAGACAAGGACATGGCTTCAGGCACTGTCAAATGGTTCAACACCACTAAAGGATACGGATTTATTGCACCCGATGGTGGGTCAAAAGACGTATTCGTCCATATCTCTGCGGTAGAACGGTCAGGTTTGACCGGCCTCAAGGATGATCAGAAAGTGAATTTCGACATCGAAGCAGGGCGTGACGGTCGCGAAAGCGCGGTGAACCTGACACTGGCCGACTAAAAGAGTTGGAGATACTGCGAAAAGGGCGCCGTTCTTCGGCGCCCTTTTGCGTTAGTCATGCAAGACGAAGGTGACTTTCATCGCAACGCGATACTCATCGACCTTCCCGTCCTTGACGGTTACCTTCTGGTCGGCAACCCACGCACCCGTGATCCCCTTCAGCGTCTTGGATGCTTTCTCGATCCCTTTTTCGACAGCGTCATCAAAGGATTTCGACGACGACGCGATGATTTCAGTGACCTTTGCAACTGACATCAATAGCTCCCTTTGATTGCTCAGGGCACAAGCCTAGCGTCAAGGCCCGCTCCAGTCCACATTGTCGGCCTTTTCGACATTAAGCGTTCCATCAGGATACGGCCGCATAAGCTCTTTTGCCGCCGCTTCACTGCCAGACAGCCACTGATCCAACTGGCTTTCTTCCAGGATAACACCCATCCGGTGATGAATATCGCGCACATCTGCCGATGGTTCGCAAGTGATCGTGGCGACCTGCGATACCTCAACACCACCGGGTCCGTTCCACACATCATAGATCGCCGCAAAATAAAGGATTTCACCATCCTTGCGGGAAATCCGCCAAGGCTGCTTGCGCCGCTTTTCCCCGGTCCATTCGTACCACCCGTCAACGGGAACGACCGCCCGACGCACATCCGCAAAGGCGGATTTGTCAAACACGGTTTCGGACCGCGCGTTTACAATCGTCTCCATCACCGGACGCCCACGTGCATTGACGCGACCCACCGGGATCATCCCCCACCGCATATGCCGTGCGCCATCGGCAGTGATCGTGATTACCTCTTGTCCAGGCGCGATGTTCAGACGGGGCGGATCTTTTATACCAGCAACTTCGCGTGTCAGGAAAAACCGGCCGGGCATGAGCTACTGGGCCGCCTCGACCAGTTCCAGAATGCTGGGTCCCATCGCGGCAACAATCACGGATACGCCCTCTTTGTTGGGGTGCAGACCGTCTGGCTGCATGAATTCTGACATACCTTCCTGCATACCCGCGACGGCGCGCAGCCCGGCAGCAAAATCGGGATATAACGGGATATCGTATTTCTCGGCCAGTTCCGCATACATGCCTTCGAACTGGGCCTTGTAATCAAGGCCGTAATTCGCGCCCACAGTCAGCCCGACCAACAGCATCTCAACCCCTGCAGCCTGACCAGCAGCCAGAATTGCATCAAGGTTCTGACGGCTGACAAGCGGGTCCAGCCCGCGCAAAAAGTCATTGCCGCCCAGACTGACAATCATGGCATCCACGTCCGGCGTCAGCGTCCAGTCTACGCGGCTGCGCCCGCCAGCCGTCGTATCCCCTGACACGCCTGCATTCACAACGGCAACATCAGCGCCCTGCTCTTGCAACCAGGCCTCAAGCTGCGGGACAAAGCCATCGGCCTGCGGCAGACCGTAACCCGCTGTCAGACTGTCACCCAAGGCCGCAATGGTCACCGTTTCCGCCTGCGCAGCACTGCCCATCAGCAAAACCGCAAAACTCAGGTTGCGGAGCGTCGAAACCGCCCCATATCCAACTGAAACGATCTTTTTAGAGGCGCACCGCATGACCGACCCTGTCCTGACCATCACGGATGCAAACCTGTCGCTTGACGGGAACGCAGGCCGCGTGGACATCCTGCATGACATCTCGCTGACGGTCACAGCCGGGGAAACATTGGGCCTTGTCGGGCCAAGCGGGTCTGGCAAATCGTCACTCCTTATGCTGATGGGCGGGCTGGAACAGGCCACATCGGGCAACATCATGGCGCTTGGCCAGGATCTGACCGCGATGAACG
This sequence comes from uncultured Paracoccaceae bacterium, assembly GCA_947503965.1. Taxonomy (GTDB): domain Bacteria; phylum Pseudomonadota; class Alphaproteobacteria; order Rhodobacterales; family Rhodobacteraceae; genus Yoonia. The sequence goes on along the minus strand of CANNFU010000007.1, from coordinate 116,412 downwards.
AAGACCAGCTTGCCCTCTTTCGCAGGGACAATATGGGGGTGGTTTTCCAATCTTTCCACCTGATCCCGACAATGACGGCATTAGAGAATGTAGCGACCCCGCTGGAACTGGCCGGTGCACGGGATGCATTTGACCGGGCAGAGGCAGAATTGCAGGCCGTGGGCCTTGGTGACCGCATGGATCACTATCCCAATCAGATGTCAGGTGGCGAACAGCAGCGCGTGGCGCTCGCCCGCGCCTCGGCCCCCCGGCCCCGGTTGCTGCTGGCCGATGAACCCACCGGCAATCTGGACGAAGCCAATGGGCAGGCGATCATTGATCTGCTGTTTGATCTGCGCGACCGGCACGGCGCGACATTGATCATGGTCACACATTCAAATGAGCTGGCTAATCGCTGCGACCGCGTTGTCCGGCTGCGCGACGGACGGATTGATGCGCCGCTGGCAAAGGCCGCTGAATGAGCTTGGCGGTCGCGTCCCGTTTTGCTGCCCGCGAGTTGCGCGGTGGCCTGCGCGGTTTCCGCGTCTTTCTGGCCTGTCTGGCACTTGGAGTTGCTGCCATTGCCGCTGTCGGCACCGTGCGTGCCGGGATCGAGGCCGGGCTGCAACGCGATGGTGCGGCCCTGCTGGGGGGGGATGCAGAGGTCGAATTCACGTACCGCTTCGCCCGCGAAGCCGAATTGGCATGGCTCAATTCCATCGCCGAAGAGATATCCGAAACTGTCGATTTCCGCTCTATGGCTGTGGTCGCGCGCGACGGGACAACCGAACGCGGGCTGACACAGATCCGCGCTGTCGATGACGCCTATCCGCTTGTCGGTCAGGTTCAGCTTGATCCCGCAATACCCCTTGAAGACGCGCTTGCCGACTATGGCGGCGTGATGGAGCGCGTGCTGGCCGACCGGCTGGCGCTGACACCGGGCGATACCTTCCGCTTGGGTGAACAGGAGTTTACCCTGCGCGCCATCCTTGACCGCTATCCCGACAATGCCGCCGGTGGCTTTGGTCTTGGTCCGCGCACCATTGTGCTGACCGATGCACTGGCTGAATCCGGCCTTATCGCAGAAGGCACGTTGTTTTCCACCCAATATCGGCTTGACCTGCCGCCGGGCGCCGACCTGCAAGCGCTTGAAGACGCGGCCGAGGCACAGTTCCGCGACAGCGGCCTGCGCTGGCGCGACAGCCGCAGGGGTGCCGGCGGGATCGCCGAATTCGTCGACCGGATCGGTGCCTTCCTGATCCTTGTGGGGCTTTCCGGCCTTGCGGTCGGCGGTGTGGGCGTGTCCGCCGCTGTGCGGGCCTATCTTGCGGGTAAAACCAGCGTCATTGCCACACTGAAAACGCTGGGTGCAACACGGCAGACGATTTTCCTGACCTACTTTCTGCAAGTCGGTGCGCTGACACTGCTTGGTATCCTGATCGGTGTCATAATCGGCGGCGCGCTCCCCATCCTGTTCGCGCCCCTCATCGAAGCACGGCTGCCAATCCCTGCTGCTTTTGCCATCTATCCGCAACCATTGATCGAGGCTGCGATCTACGGCCTGCTTGCCGCCCTCATCTTTACACTCTGGCCGCTGGCAAAGACCGAAGACATCCGCGCGGCAACGCTGTTCCGTGACGCTTTCGCCGCCTCCAAACTTCTGCCCGCCAAACGCTACCTCGCAGTCATCGCAGCCCTCCTCGCTACGCTGATCGGTGCGGCGATCTGGTTTTCGGGCACGGCTTTCCTGACACTGTGGACTGCGGGCGGCATCGCCGGATCACTGTTGATCCTGATCCTTGCTGCTGTGTTGATCCGGTGGGTGGCCCGCCGCCTGCGCAAACCGACGCGCGGACGCACGGCGCTTCGCCTTGCCTTTGGGTCGATCGGCGCGCGCGGGGGCGAGGCGACATCGGTTGTCCTCTCCCTTGGGCTTGGGCTGACCGTCCTTGCCACTGTCGGGCAGATTGATGGCAACCTGCGCAGTTCTTTCAGCGACGATCTGCCCGCCGTCGCACCCAGCTATTTCTTCGTCGATATCCAGCCCGATCAGATCGACGGATTCCGCCAACGCCTCGACACCGACGACGCGGTCAGCCGCATTGATACCGCCCCGATGCTGCGCGGCATCATCACCCAGATCAACGGCATCCCGGCCGAGGATTTCGCGGATGGCCATTGGGTCGTCCAGGGCGACCGCGGCGTGACCTATTCCGACACCCAGCCCAACGGCACCGAAGTCACTGCAGGTGCGTGGTGGCCCGAAGGCTATGACGGCCCGCCCCAGATCAGCTTTGCCGAGGAAGAGGCACTGGAAATGGGTCTGTCCATCGGCGATACGATGACCGTCAACATCTTGGGCCGCGACATAACAGGTGAAGTCACCAGCTTTCGCAATGTCAGTTGGGAAGATGCCGGCATCGGCTTTGTCCTTGCGATGAACCAATCGGCACTGGCTGGCGCGCCGCATAGCTGGATTTCGACCGTTTACGCGGAAGAGGAAGCTGAGGCACAAATCCTGCGCGACCTCGCCACCGCCTATCCAAATATCACCGCGATCCGGATCCGGGACGCCATTGATCAGGTGATCGAACTGGTCGGCGGCATATCAGCTGCGACACGTTATGGCGCGCTGATCACGCTGATCACCGGGTTCCTGGTGCTAATCGGTGCCGCGGCAGCGGGGGAACGGATGCGAACCTACGAATCCGCCGTGCTGAAAACGCTGGGGGCGTCGCGCAAAAGCATCCTTGCCAGCTTTGCCCTACGCGCCGCATTGCTTGGGCTTGCCGCAGGGATCGTAGCGCTCGGCGCTGGTATATTGGGCGGCTGGGCGGTATCCACCTTTATCATGGATACCGGTTACAGCGTCATTTGGGGCAACGCGCTTTTGATCATCGGCGGAGGTGTCTTGGCATCGACCCTTGCCGGACTTGCCTTCGCATGGCGACCACTTGCCGCCAAACCGGCCCGTGTGCTCAGGGCGCGCGAATGACCGACCCGGCATTCTTCGGCTATGGCAGTCTCGTCAATTTGCGCACCCATGACTATGCCGACCCAACACCTGCGACACTGAAAGGCTGGCGGCGGGTTTGGCGAACGACAAGCCTCCGCGAAACTGCATATCTGTCGGTCGAACGCTGTGGACGAACGGAAATCAAGGGGATCATCGCTCATGTTCCCGGTGCCGATTGGGCAGCCTTGGACGCGCGCGAAGCGGCCTATCAACGCCACGACGTGACCGTTGAAATCGACCACCACAAACCGACTGCCGTTTATCAGGTCGCACCGGATCACTTGTCAAAGACAGGCCCGCAACCGATCCTGCTGAGCTATATTGATACGGTCGTCCAAGGTTTTCTGCACGTTTTCGGAGAAGAAGGCGTGACACATTTCTTCGAAACAACCACGGATTGGCAGCCTGTCTTGAACGACCGTGCCAACCCACGTTACTCGCGGCATCAGCCGCTTAACAAGTCGGAACAAAACCTTGTCGATCATCACCTAGCGGCGATGATGCAGAATACTGAATAAACGCGCCTGCCGCTGAAACGGCTCTTGTTCATCTTCAAGCGATGTTGGCTCAGCCATGATGCGACGCGCCAGCATGAAGGCGATAACAGCAAAAACCGCACCACCCAGATACTGCCCAATCAGCACGCCCGGCGCGCCATATAGCGAGGCACCCACCATCACGAACGGCACAGTTCCCAGCGTATTGCGCCCCCAGTTCACAACCGTTGAATAAAACGGATGCCCCAGATTGTTAAATGACGCATTGGCCACGAAAATCACGCCGTTAAAAAAGAACATCAGCGACAATGGCCCTGCGAACAGAAACACAAGCGTCAGCGCGACCCCATCCAGTTGGAACAGCCACGCCAGCCCCGGACGGGCCAGAAACAACAGGGCCGACACGACAACGACAACCAGCCCTGCGAACATCAGCCCATCGCGGAACGCACCCCGCACACGGTCATTCAACCCTGCCCCAGCGTTCTGCCCGATGATCGGCCCAATCGCACCGGATAGCGCAAAGATGATGCCGAACCCGATTGGGGTGATCCGGGCGACAATGGCCATCCCCGCGACAGCCTCTTCCCCGTATTCGGCCATCGCGCGGGTGACATAGGCCTGGCCCACCGGGGTTGCCAATTGCGTCAGGATCGCAGGCACGGCAATCGCCAGGATGGGACGGATATCAATCGACAGGTTGGCAGGTGTTGGCCTGTCAAAGCCCCCGTAATATTTGATCAGCGGTTGCAGCGCGACAATCGCTATCACGATCCGGGCCGCAACACTGGCCAGCGCTGCCCCCATCAGTTCCAGATCCAGCCCAAAGATCAGGATCGGGTCCAGCACCGCATTCACCAACCCACCCCAGATCGTGGCCATCATCGCGCGGCGGGCGTCGCCATGGGCACGCAGGATCGCGCCCCCGATCATGCCCACCATCAGAAACGGCAGCGAGGGCACGATGATTGAGAGATACATCACTGCAAGATCCAGCGTCTCGCCGGTGGCACCCACCAAACCGGCCAGAAACACCAGATTGTACCAGACGACAGCCGCGAAAATTGCACCGAAGATGACGCCGTAGATCAGGGAATTGGTCGAACGCCGCCGCGCCTCTTCTGCCTCACCGGCACCCAGGGCACGCGCGACCAAGGCACCTGCTGCAATCGCCATGCCAATCCCGAAAGACGTGGTAAAAAACAAGATGGCCCCGGCATATCCGACCGCTGCTGCCAACTCTGCCTTGCCAAGCATGGAGATGAAAATCATGTCGACGAAATCGACCAGAAAGATCGCCATCAGCCCGACAGATGCGGTGAACGACATGACCGAGATGTGGCCGAACAAGTTGCCTTGCGTAAACTTTGCCTGTGCCTCTGCCAACCGATAGCCCTTTCGCTGGTGTCAGCAAGACCCGCGACAGATACTCATGTCAATGATCCAGACGGCTAGAGCGTCGGTTTGACCTGCAGCAAAGGCATTACATCAGCCATTTCCGGTCCGCGTTCGCGGCCGGTCACAGCCTTACGCAGCGGCATGAACAGCCCCTTGCCCTTGCGGCCCGTGGTCTCTTTGACCGCGGCCGTCCAGTTGGACCACGTGTCGGCCGAATAAGGCGGGCTATCGAGCAGGAAAAAGGCTTGCGCAACAAAATCGCGATCTTCCTCGTCAACCAGCGGCGTTGGACCGTCCCGGAACAACGCCCACCACCCGGCGACATCATCCAATGAGCCGATATTGTCCTTCACCACATCCCAGAATGGCTGCGCCAGTTCACCCGGCACACCAGCGGATTTCAGAACATCGGCCACGTCATCCGCACCAAGGGTCGCAAGATGACGGGCTGTCAGCGGGCCAAGGTCTTCGGCGTCAAACTTTGTCGGTGCCGATCCGAATTTCGACAGATCAAACCCGGCGACAACCTCATCCACATTGGCGCGCAGCTCGACCGGGTCAGACGACCCCAGACGGGCCATCAGTGACAGGATCGCTTGCGGCGCAATCCCCTTTTTGCGCAGATCACGCAACGCCAGCGTGCCGAGGCGTTTCGACAAAGCCTCGCCCTGTGGACCTGTCAGTAGCGAATGGTGGGCAAAGCGCGGCACATCCCCGCCGAGCGCCTTGATCATCTGGATTTGGGTTGCCGTGTTGGTCACATGGTCCGACCCGCGCACCACATCCGTGATCCCCATTTCGGTATCGTCCACAACGGACGCGAGCGTGTACAAAATCTGCCCGTCATTCTTGAACAGGACGGGATCACTGACAGAGGCCGCATCAATCGAAATCTCACCGATGATGCCGTCTTGCCAAATGATCCGTTCATGATCCAGCTTGAACCGCCAATGCGAACCGCGCTCGGCACGCAACCGGTCTTTTTCACCCTCGGACAAGGCCAGCGCCGCCCGGTCATAAACCGGCGGCTTACCCATATTCAGCTGTTTCTTGCGTTTGAGATCGAGTTCGGTCGGTGTCTCAAAACACTCATAAAGACGGCCCATATCGATCAGGCGCTGCTTGGCCGCCAGATAGCGGTCCATCCGGGCAGACTGATGCTCGATCCGGTCCCATGTCAGGCCCAGCCATGTCAGGTCTTCCTTGATCCCCTCGACATACTCATCCTTGGATCGCTCTGCATCGGTATCGTCGATGCGCAGAATGAACGTGCCACCGTTTTGTCGCGCGACCGCATAGTTGAACAAAGCGGCACGCAGGTTGCCGATATGCAGCCAGCCGGTGGGTGATGGGGCGAATCTGGTCGTTGTCATGGACAGGTCTCCTGTTGCGGCACGCTTTGTCATGGCTGCGGGGATTTGTCCATCCGGCCAACCCGCTCACAACACTGTTGCTTGCCGGGATGGTACAAAGCTCTACTTTTTCTTGGTCACCTCATTGAAAGGTTCTGCACATGAAACTTACACGCCGCCAAACACTCTTGTCGGGGGCCGCTCTGCCCCTTGCCGTCGGTGCGCCCGGTATCGTCAACGCCGGCGGCCATGCCGCTGCGCTGCCCACCCACCGCGATTTCACCCTGGGTGATTTCAAGGTGACAACACTGCTGGCCGGCAGCCGCAGTGTGGATGAACCGCAAAGCATCTTCGGCATGAATGTCGATGCCCAGACGTTCTCGGATGTCAGTGGCGCCAATTTCATTCCCGATGACATGGCGCAATTCTTTTTCACACCAACGGTTGTCAACACCGGATCAGAGGTGATCCTGTTCGATACCGGCCTGAACCCCGATGGTACAGGTGCCGCGCTGAACGCGGCAGGCTATACCCCTGCCGATATCACCCATGTGGTGATCACCCATATGCATGGCGACCATATCGGCGGGCTGGCTGATGATGGCGGCACCGAAACCTTTACCAACGCCGCCTACCTCACTGGTCAGGTTGAATTTGACCATTGGGCCGGGGCCGAGAACGACAATTTCGAAGCCAAGGTGCGGCCGTTGGCCGAGAAGTTCAGTTTCCTGGGTGACGGTGACGCGGTGCGGTCAGGCGTGACAGCGATGGCCACCTTCGGGCATACGCCCGGGCATATGGGCTATATGCTGGAAAGCGGCGGCAAGCAGCTGTTCCTGATGGCCGATATTGCAAACCATTATGTCTGGTCGGTGGGCTATCCCGACTGGGAGGTCCGGTTCGACATGGACAAGGCCGCCGCTGCAGCCACACGGCGCCGGGTTATGGACATGGCTGCAACGGATCGCATCCCGCTGATCGGCTACCATATGCCGTTCCCCGGCATGGGCTACATCGAAACCCGCGATGACGGTTTCCGGTATATTCCGCACAGCTACCAATTGCTGTAATTCAAGTGACGCTCAGGTCGGGGTGACGGGCCAACGTTGGCCCAGATCATCCAGACCTGCGCGCACGATATCTTCCACGACATCCATATTCACATCGGCCAGCTTGTTGATGTAAAGACAGCTTTTGCCCAGCTTATGCTTACCAAGCCGGTCAAGGATATGCCCAAACTCGGCATATCCAGGCATGATGTAAAGCACGAGGTTCGCCTTGCGGGGACTGAAACCGGTGGCAAGCATATCGCCGCTGCGACCGCTGTCGTAGGTGTAATGATATGCACCGTATCCAATCAGTGACGGACCCCACATGCGCGGCTGCCAGCCTGTGATGCGGCGAAACATCTTATCAAGCACCTCGGCATCCGCCCGGCGGGCCGGATTTTCGACAGCGGCGATGAAACCTGTGGGATCAACAGCTGTCGGTTGGGTTTTATTCTCTGCCATAAGCAGAGGTTAACATATCAGGTGGCATCTTCGAAAGCATCGCCCGTCTCGACCGTCCAAATACCATCCGGCGCGCCGGTGATCCGTGCCTGCCCCTCACGCATGACCTTGCCCCTGTTTTCAAAACGCATGGCGATCAGATTGATGATATCCCGCGCGTCATGGGTCAAATGGACGACATCGAAAAACACTGATGTCTTGGCGGTTCTGAACTTCAGCCGCTGGTTGTTGTGCCGCCCGATGTATTGCCATTGAACGCTGATCAGGTCGTCAAGTGCGATGACCTTTTCGCCGGTGTGGGTGACGATCCACAACGCCTCATCACTTATTGTCAGGCGAACCTGCGGCACGCGCCGTGGAAAAGCCGCCCAAAGCCCCGCAAGAACAAGACCGGGACCACCCACCGCAAAAAGAAGATCGGCAAATTGATAACGCAGCGGAAATCCAAACCGCAGCCAGAACAGCGTAATCGGCAGACCAATAACGACGAACAACGCGCCGCCCACGCGGCGCGGACGAAACGACTCCCGGATGTAGACGTCAGCCACCAGAGACCTTGTCCCGGAAATCCGCGACGATCTCGTCAAAGCGCGCCTGATAGGTTGCCATCTTCGCCCCATCCGTCTTGCTGTTCAGAAACGGACGCCGCCTGCCGGTGACCATCACATCCTTACCGCCGATCTTGTGTCCCATTACCTGGTACGCAGCCAAGGCGTTCGCCCGGATATCCGGGCGCATCGCCGCCAGATAGGCATATTCGGACACGTCAAGCGTGTTGGGCAGCCACAGATCGGTCAACGCCTTGCATCGCACCAAGGGGCGCAGGCTGTCATCAGCCAGTTTCAACGCGACCAATCGCAACTCGCGTAGATCAGGAAGGGTGGTGAGTGGTTCAAGCGTCTCGATCACTTGTGTCGTGTTCATCCCACCGGAAATTGTCAGCGCCTGCAGCGTCGGCATCTGCGCCAGCACAGCGATATCATTGCAATAGCGCAAATCATCCAGCACCAACGCATCCAGCGGCAGCCCCGCCAATGGCGAAAGGTCCGCCAGTTTCTGCACCCACCACAATTGCAGCCGACGCAGACGCTTTATCCGGGCAAGCGGTGCAATTGTGGTCGTGCGCAATCCCTTGAAGCCCAGATAAGCAACATCGACCTGCGCACAAAGCTGCGCCAGTTCCGCTTCATTCACTGAAAGTCCGAATGCCGCATGACCTTCGATCTTGCGCGTTATGTCGCGGATACGGTGCAGGGCACCATCTACAAAAACAAAACCCCCTTTGCCTTCGGGAACCGTTGCAGGCCCGGATGCCTTATCACTGTCCGCCGCGAGCTCTGCCAGCAGGGGAAATTGCGGTTCAGCCATCATCACGCCAGCGGTTCACAATCGGATAGCGCCGATCCAGCCAGAACGCCCGGTTCGACAGACGCGGACCGGGGGCGGACTGAAACCGCTTGTATTCGCTGATGTAAATCAGATGCTCCACCCGCTTCACCGTTTCGCGTTCGTATCCCGCGGCCACACAATCAGCCACAGACGCCTCGTGATCCACCAGCATTTCCAAGATACGATCCAGCACATCATAAGGTGGCAGGCTGTCATCATCGCGCTGATCAGGCCGCAGTTCGGCTGATGGTGGTTTGTCGATAATCGCCACCGGAATGACCTCACCCTCTGGCCCTTTCATCCAGTCATGGTGATGCGTATTGCGCCAACGGGCCGTTTTGAACACGCGCGTCTTGTACATGTCCTTGATCGGGTTATAGCCCCCTGCCATATCGCCATAGATCGTGGCGTAACCGACCGCGACCTCGGATTTGTTGCCAGTTGTCAGCAGCATTTCCCCGAACTTGTTGGACTGCGCCATCAGTAATAGCCCCCGCAAGCGTGATTGAATATTCTCCTCGGTCAGATCCGCATCCAATCCATCAAACAAGGGCGCCAGCGCCTCAGTCACTGCGGCGCGTGGGCCGGCAATACTGATCGTGTCGTATTTGCAGCCCAGCGCCTGCGCCGCTGCCGCGGCATCATCAAGCGAGCCCTGGCTGGTATATTCCGAAGGCAGCATCACACAGCGCACATTGTCCGCGCCCAGCGCATCCACCGCGATGGCGGCAACAATTGCACTGTCGATACCACCTGACAGACCCAGTAACACTTTCTGGAACCCGGTCTTGCGCATGTAATCCCGCAGCGCCTCCACCATCACGCGGTAATCCTGCGCAATGTCATCAGGCAAAACGGCTTTCTCACCCTCCAGCGCAACCCAGCCATCATCCGTCAGTTCAAAATCCACATGGGCGTAGCCGGTTTCAAATACCGGCATCTGCACAGCCAGCTTGCCACCGGGGTTCAGCACGAATGATCCGCCATCGAACATCTGATCATCCTGACCGCCAACCATGTTCAGATAAACCATCGGCACCTGATTCTCGATCACACGCGACACCATCGTGTGCATGCGAATGGGAAATTTGTTGCGGAAATAAGGCGACCCATTCGGGACCAGCAAAATCTCGGCACCGCTTTCCGTCATCGCTTCGCAGACGTCGGGGTACCAGGCGTCTTCACAGATCGGCGCACCGATGCGAGGGCCGTTATTCATCGCGAAAGGTCCCGCGATATCCGCGCTTTTGAACAATCGCACCTCGTCAAAGACGTTGAAATTCGGCAGAAAATGTTTGCGCATCCGGGCAATCACCTTACCCGCGCGCAGAGTATAATAGGCGTTATACAAACGCTCGTCCTCAACCACGGGGCAGCCGATTGTCAGCGCCGGGCCATCGGCACAATCGGCGGCCAACCGCATCAGATGGGCCTGTGCATCAGCGACAAAGGCCGGTTTCATCACCAGATCCTGCGTCTGGTAGCCAACCAGAAACATCTCGGGCAATGCCACCAGATCGGCATCCGCCGCCTTGCCCGCCGCCCATGCGGCGCGGGCCTGATCGGCGTTGCCTGCGATATCGCCAACCGTCGGGTTCAGCTGCGCCATCGTTATTCGAAATAATTTTGTCATAGTTTTGTCCCAATGCACTGCGATGGATGTATCAGAATGACGCCTGGGGGAAAGACGATAGCGCCAGATCGGCATCGCCGTGCGAGCGTTAACAGTTGTCAGGGTTTAGGACCTCACCTAAGCTGCGCCAGCGACCGAAGAGATGGAGAGACGGATGAAGACGTTTGGATTACCGAAAAGCATGGCAGTCGCCGTACTGGCGGCCGGTCTGGCGACGGGCGCTCTGGCCCAAACAGTCCAAACAAAACAATATGATGACGGTGGCGTGTACGAAGGGGAATTCCTCGACGGCAAGCAACACGGCACAGGGACATACCGGCTTCCCAATGGCTATGAATACACCGGCGAATGGATGGAGGGTGAGATTCGCGGCGAAGGCGTCGCCACCTTCCCCAACGGATCGGTCTACGAGGGCAGTTTTGTCGCAGGCAAGCCCGAGGGACAGGGTCGAATCACGTTCGCCGATGGCGGCACGTTCGAAGGCGAATGGGTCGATGGCAACATCACCGGTCAGGGTGTCGCGGAATATGCCAATGGCGTCGTCTATCAGGGCGAGTTCCGCAACGCGATGCATCACGGCATCGGCATCATGACCAGCCCCGGCGGCTATGTATACGAGGGTGAATGGATCAACGGCACCAAGGAAGGGCAAGGCACGATCACCTACCCCGATGGCGCAGTCTACGAAGGCACGCTGAAAGCGGGTGAACGCGATGGCACGGGTACGCTGACCATGGCCGACGGGCTGGTTTACAGTGGCGAATGGGTCGATGGACAGATCCAGGGCGTGGGCACACTGACCCAGCCCAATGGAGACATCTACGAGGGTGATCTGGTTGCAGGCCGTCGCGAAGGAAACGGCAAGGTCACGTATTCCAACGGCGATGTGTATGAAGGCACGTTTGCCAATGACCGGCGCGAAGGCACCGGCACCTTCCGCGGCGTTGACGGATACGTTTATACTGGCGCGTGGGTCGCAGGACAGATCGAAGGCAATGGTGAAGTCACCTATCCCGACGGGTCCGTCTATGTGGGATCGTTCATGGATGATCTGGCGCATGGCACCGGAACAATCACCTATCCCGATGGGTCCAGCTACGAAGGCAACTGGGAGATGGGCGTCATCAACGGCTCCGGGATCGCTACATATGTGAACGGTCTGGTCTACGAGGGTGAGTTCCTGAACGCCAAGAACCACGGTCAGGGCAAAATGACGTATGATGACGGCTACGTCTATGAAGGCCAGTGGTTCGAAGGTCAGCGCAACGGCACGGGCCGCGCCACTTATGCCGATGGAACAATCTATGTCGGTGAATTTGCCAACGGTCAGCGTAATGGCACCGGTGAAATCACCTTGCCGGACGGGTTTACCTATGTCGGCGAATGGCTGGAGGGCGAGATCAATGGCCAGGGTGTTGCCACCTATGCCAATGGTGACGTCTATGAAGGCACATTCGTCCGCGGCCGCCGTGAAGGCGAAGGCACCATGCGCTATGCCACCGGGCAAGAGACCACAGGCATCTGGTCAGACGGCGCACTGGTGTCGGAAACAAACGCAGACAACTGATCAGACTTCAAGAAAAAGCCAGGGCCTCGCGCATTGCCGCGAGGCCCTTTTTCGTTCTTGGCCTATGTGCTGGAAACAGCCGCGTTAAGTCCTAGAAAACCACGCGTAGTGAAACAATTTCAAACGGGCGCAACGTCACGTGAACGCCATCAGCATCGACGGCGACATCACCAACGGTTTCCTCAAGAAAGTTTACGCGTAACACCCGGCGCGGCACCCGTGCGAAGTGCAATCGCGCCTCTGTTGCCGTTCCCGTCCCTTCAAACGCCCGTAATATCACACCATCGCCGTCAGCGGCAGGTTTTAGCGTCTCGATGATAACGTTCGACATATCCGAGACGACAAACGGGCGCTTCGGCTGCGCCCCATTACGCGGTGGTAAAACACGCAAAGGCGCGTTCAGATCATAGGCGGCCTGATCCAGCAGGTCGCGCCGGGCATCGGCAATGGACAACAGGCTGTAGGTAAAGACATGTGCGCCCTGATCGGCCTGCGGGTCAGGGGCCGTGGATGACTTGATCAGGGTCAGCCGGATCGTCTGATCGCGAATGTCATATCCGTATTTGCAATCATTCAACACGGCGACCGCCAACGTCTCATCAGCCAACTGCACCCATTTCTGCGCAGGCACCTCGAACCGGGCACCGTCAAATGGGGTGTCACGTTTGGTCGCGCGTTCGATGACACCCCATTGGATATCACATTGCGCCACCGTGGCGTCGATACTGGTGGGGAACGCAACCTTTAAAAGTGTATGGCTTTCGTGCCAGTCTACCTCTGTTTCAAAATCAACCCGGTTGGAATGGGCGGACAGGCGGATAGTCTGGACAATGGTGCTTGATCGCCATTTCTGTACCCAACGCAGGCTTGCGCGCAGCGGTCCATTTTCCACAACTTCGAATGCTACCGGGCCATTGACCAGTTCAAGGCGGTCTTCGTAAGACGGGTCGATATCCCAAGCGTCCCAGCAAATCGGGCGATCCTCGAACGCCTGCAACTGATTGCCCAATGCACCCGTCTGCAACACATCCCGACCCGCCAGTTTGTCGTAGACAGAGCTGATCTGACCGTCATTGCAGATCCGCACAAGCAGGGTCGCGCTTTCCAGAACAGCACCATCAGCGTCCAGGCGGCAGCGGCAAATGCCTTCGGGGCTGGTCGCCGCACTAAGCGGGGTTACTGCATAGGATGGCAATGCATCGAAATAAACAAGGCTGCCACCATCCACGGTCTGTCCGCCGGGCAGATCAGGCATCGGCAAGAACGCAAGGCGGGGGCCGGTCACGGGCGACGTATTCGCCACAGCGGTCTCATCCACACAAAGCGCGTCAGCCGCCTGCGACGCTGCTGCCTCGGCCAGATCCCTGATCCGCGCATGGTCCTTGCGGGCCTCTGCAAACACCTCAGGCACCGAAGTACCGGTGATGATGTCGTGAAACTGGTTGAGACACAAAAGCCGCCATGCTTCGTCCAGATCCGGCGCCAACCCGGCCATCGCAGCCAGCGCCTCGGCCTCATGCAGGGCCCATTCGGCTTTGCGATTGGCACGTTTGATCCAGGCCTGCGACGTGAACACACCGCGATGACCTTCCATGTAATGCTCACCACGCCAGACAGGCAGATCATCGGCCTGTGCTTCAAAATGTTCGAACGTGGCGCGCACCGTGTTCATCCGCATTTGCGGCATGCCCGGCATCGCCGCATAGGCGTGCGCTTTGCCCAACAGCTCTTCTGTCGGGCCACCGCCGCCATCGCCGTATCCAAAACAGATCGGCAGCGCTTTCACCTTTTCGCCCGCATGTGCATTGGTCCACGTCCCCAAGACCTCAAACGCGCTCAGATCGCTTTTGTAATTTGTCGGAAACGGCAGATACTGCACGTCACGCGGGGTCGTCAGCACATGGGCCAGCACGCGCGAACCGTCAATGCCTTCCCAATGGTGGGTGGACCACGGCACCGGGTTGCGCTGGTTCCAGTTCAATTTGTTGGTCACGAACCACGGCAGGCCCGCATGCCGCATCAGTTGCGGGATTTGGCCGGGAAAACCAAACGTATCCGGCAACCACAGAACCGGGGTTTCCACATCCCCGAAGGTCTTGCGATAATAATCGCGGCCTAGCATGAGCTGACGCACCAGCGCCTCTGGCCCCGGAATGTTCAGATCTGGTTCGACCCACATCCCGCCCATGACTTCCCAGCGCCCCTCGGCCACGCGATCCTTGATACGGGCAAACAAGGCCGGATAATCCTGCGCGGTATAGGCATAAAGCTGCGGTTGGGAATGGGAGAAGTGATAATCGGGGTCGTCATCCATCAGGCGCAGGACATTCGAATAGGTCCGCGCATTCTTGAGCCGTATCTGAGAGATCGGCCAAAGATACGCAATATCCATATGCGCATGCCCAATGCCGTGCAGGGTTACATCCAAAGGGGCACCCGACTCAGCGATCCCGGTCCGAAGTACGCTATCGGCCGCATCGACACTGTCATAAAATGCGTCACCTATCGGGTCGCGGGTATCCAGTGTCAGGAATGCCTGATCCAGCGCGCGCAGCAGCCCTTGATGCTCTGCGCTGTCGGGGTTCAGCATCCTTGTCGCATCCAGCGTGGTGCTGGCCAGTCTATGAAACGCCATCAGGGCCAGATCACGCACGACAAGTGTCGACGTTCCCATGAACAGCTTTGCCTTGCTATCAGGGGCTGGCGGCCAGCCAGCCAGTCCTGTCCAGCCATGCAGCGATACGACGTGGTGCTGCCCGTCCCGCACATGACCATCCAGCGGGATGGTGTGGTGATACCGATCCGCAGACCCGATGGGCACAGTATCAATATGCACCAACGCCTCAGGGTGGCTGAAGATATCGCCCAACACGCCAAGGGGCAGATGCAGGGCGAGGCTCTGCGCATCCCAGCTTTCGGGCACGGTGAAATGGCTTTTCATCACAAAGTTCAGGTCGGCATGACCCCAATAGCTTTGATGCGGGATCTCTTCCCAACCGGACGGATCGGCACAGATCGGCGCGTCAACCATCGCGCCGCTCAACGGAAGCATGCGAAAATGCGGCAATGGCTGTTTGTAGCGAAAGATGTAAGGCGCGATCAGATCAAGCCGGGTCGCGATCTTTTCCGCTGTGAAAGGCCATCTGCCGCTCATGCAAAGGCGCCCTGCGGTCGCACCAGATCAAAACCCGCCACGTCACCGCGATAGACCGCGGCTGTGCGTGCCGCCTCGGCCTCTAGCGCTGTCGGGTCCCAGTCGGCACGACCATCGCCCCACGACCGATGCAAATCAGGCCAGGGGATCGCGTCGATCAAAAGCTTGGTATAAGGGTGCTGCGGCGCGCCGATCACCTCTTTCGGCGGTCCCGCCTCGACCACATGCCCCTTGAACAGGACCATCACGTAATCGCTGACATGATAGGCGGTCGCCAGATCATGCGTGATATACAGGATCGAGATGCCGAATTTATCCTTCAGGTCATAGATATTCGACAGGATTGATGCGCGCAGCGAGGCATCGACCATCGACACAGGCTCATCCGCGATCAGCAGTTTTGGTGACAGCATCAGCGCGCGAGCGACAATCAACCGCTGGCGCTGGCCGCCCGACAGCTGATGCGGATAACGCGGCAGGACCAGATCAGGGTCCAACCCCACCGCCTCACACGCCTCTTCCATCGCCTTTAGCGTATGCGCGTCGCTTTGCGCCAGACCAAAGCGTTTGAACGGGAATTTCAGCGCATGGTTGACCCGGTAGAACGGGTTGAAGCAGGCGTAAGGGTCTTGAAACACCGCCTGCACGTTCTTGCGGAAATCCAGCGATTGCGTGGCGGACATCTTTTGCACATCCTGCCCTTCATACAACACGCGACCTTGTGATGGCGGGTTAAAACCCAGCATGATCGACCCCATGGTCGATTTGCCCGACCCGGATTGACCGACGATGGAGATGATCTGCGGCGTATCCCCCTGTAACGTGAATGACATTGGATGCAGCGCGGTGACCGCGCCGTAATCCTTGCGCACATTCTCGAACCGCAGCAACGGCTCTGCGCTTGCCCGCTGCGGTGCGGGGGCGGCGCGGTCGGGGTTCAGAAAGCTCTCTCCGCCGACCAGCGGCACGGATGAAATCAGGTCCTTGGTATAGGGGTGCTGCGGGTTCTCGATGATCTGCTGCACGGTGCCATGTTCCACCAGCTCCCCATTACGCAGCACCGCCAGTTCATCCACCGACTGCGCCATCAATCCCATATCATGCCCGATCAAGATCAGGGCCGATCCGATCTGCGCCTGAATATCCTTCAGCGTCTGCATTACCTGTCGCTGTGTCACCACATCGAGGGCCGATGTCGGCTCGTCCGCGATGATCAGTTCCGGGTCCAGAATAATGCCCAGCGCGATACAAACGCGCTGTTTCATCCCCCCTGACAGTTCATGCGGGAAAAGGTCGGCGGTGTGGGCGGGCAAGCCGACGCTGGCGAGTGCCTTGTCTGAGCGGCGCTTAAGCTCCGCGCGATCCAGCTTGCCTTCATGCGCGATGATCCCGTCCCACAACTGCGGCTCGACCCGCATGACAGGGTTCAGCGAATTCATCGCGCCCTGCGGGATATAGGCGATACGCGAAAGGCGCGTCTTGCGCATGTCTTCTTCACCCAACGCCAGCACATCCGTCCCCGCCAGATCAATCTTGCCAGAGGATACGCGCCCCGGCTCGGCCAGCATCTGCATCACCGCCAGCGCGGTGGTCGTCTTGCCCGATCCGCTTTCGCCGATGAACCCGACACGGCGGCCTTGATCAATTGTCAGGTCCAGCGCCTTGACCGCCTGCACCACGCCTTGCGGGGTTGGAAATTCGATCGACAGATCACGCAGGGTCAGAACCGGTTTATCCGCCATTATGACAACCTCCGCAAACGTGGGTTCGATACCTCATCAAGCCCCAGATTGATCAGCAGCAATCCGATAAAGATGATACCCAATAGCAGCGTCGGAATACCCCACCACCACCATAGGTTCTGGATCAGCGCACCTGCATTGATCGCCTCGTAAATAGTGCGACCAAGGGTCGGGATGCGCTGCGGACCAAGGCCCAGAACCTCCAGCCCCACTGCGGTCACAATCGATGTCGTGACCGAGGCGATGAACGACCCGAACAGGTAGGGGACAAGGTTCGGCAGCATCTCGCGGAACATGATGTGCCCAGTCGATGCGCCCGACAGTTGCGCCATCTGTACATAGCCCGATTGCTTCATCGACAGTACCTGCGCGCGGATCAGGCGCGTGGGCGACTGCCACACGAAACCGGCGATGAGCAGCGCCATCATCGTCAGGGACACATCTCCATAGGCGGTCTGAAACACCACAAGGATTAGCAGTGGGGGGATGGTGATCATCACATCGGCCAGCACCCGGATCACATCATCCGTGCGCCCGCCCACAAAGCCCGCCGAAAAGCCAAGGAAAATCCCGATCGACATGCCGATCAGGCTGGCCAGCAGGCCCACAAACAATGTGTTCGGCGCACCAATGATGATCAGCGCCAGCATATCGCGGCCCCCGCCATCCGTGCCCAGCGGATTACTCATTATGCCCGACTGACCGCGCAAATTCTCAAAGCCCAAGGGTGGCAGCTTCAACTGTGCGGAACCGGTAAACACCAGATCAGGGTCCCAGAACACACGGCCCAGCAGACCCATAGCCACAATCGCAATCAGCAGCCCCGCACCCCAAATCAGCTTGGGGTTCAGCCAAGGGTTATCGAACCGCCTGATCCGTTTGGCCTGCCGTTTTTCGGCACGGGTGAGCGGCGTATCGGTCATGATGCACCCCCTGTGTCTGGATAAGCAAACGAGTGTCGCTGGCATATTGCGCTGCAATATGCCTTTGCGTACGGCGCGATATGATGTCTGCGCATCATATCACGCGGCCTCATGTCTGATACGCGGATCAATGAACGGATAAAGCAGATCGACAAGAAAGACGCTGAGCGCCGTCATCAGGATGATCACATAGCTAACGCCTTGAATGACCGGGAAATCCTGGTTCAGGATCGCGTCATACAACAGCTTGCCCATGCCGTTATAGGCAAAGATGCGTTCGACCAGCACCTGCCCTGCGATCAGCAACCCGATCTTTAAAGCAAAGGCAGTGATCTGCGGCAGGATCGCGTTGCGGATCATGTAACGATAAAGGATATAGCGGGGCCGTAACCCCTTGGCCTCGGCCAGTTTTACATAATCCTCTCCCTGCACCGTGATCATCAGACCGCGCATGCCGAGGGCCCAGAAACCGAAAGTGACGATCACGATAGAGAGGGCAGGAAGGAAGCCGTGATGCAGCACGGATGTCACGAAATCCCATGTCCAGCCGGGTTCGACGAAAATGCTGTAGGCACCTGTCAGCGGGAACCATTGCAGCTTGGCCGCGAAGACCCACATGAGCAACAGACCGGACAGGATTGGCGGGATCGAGGTAAAGACCATCGCCGCCGGGATCGCGACGCGGACCAGTTTCGGCGACCGGTCCCAGACCATCAGCGCGCCCAAGAGGTTGCCGATGAAGAATGTGATGATCAGCGACAGGATCATCAGACCCAGCGTCCACGGTAAGGCGTTGAGAATCAGGGTAGAAACCGGCGTCGGGAACGCAGCCGTGGACAGCCCGAAATCGAACATCAGGGCGCCGGATATGTATTTGAGATACTGCACGATCAGCGGCTGATCGATGCCCATATTCGCACGGAGTTGCGCCAAAATCTCTTCCGAATTCGCGACAGACCCGGCTCCTGCTGCCATGCGCCCAAGTGCGATTTCGGCAGGATCAACGGGTGACAGACGCGGGATGATCCAGATGATCGTGGCAGCGATCAGGATCGTCAGCACCAGTGTCGTCAGCCGGTTGATCAGATAGGCGCGGGGGATGCGTCCCATGTAAAAAAGTTCCGCCTTTGGGGTGACCCGCCCCGGACCTGATCCGGGGCCTCTACGTCAATCTCGGGTAGAGGTCCCGGGTCAAGCCCGAGACGGGTTCACGTGATGATGCGCTATTGCGCAGGTTCGAGATTGTGAATGATCTGATGCGTGTGGTTCCACCAAAAGAACGGGTGGTTGTAGTAATTGTCAGCCGTGGGCCAGCCAGTCCAATAGGTTTCGTTCATGGGCAGCAGTTTCGCCGCCTGCACAAGCGGGATGAATGGCATTTCCGCATCAAGATGTTGATAGGCTTCGGCCACCAGCCCGGGGATCGCCTCGTCACCCAATGGGCGCGCGGCGATATCCGCCATGATCGCGGAATAGGTTTCAGCCGCCGGACCATCCCAGCGTGACGTGTTGTTGAAACCGGGAGAGCGTTCGCCCACCGGCACCACGTCCGCCACCGTGTAGCGGCCCATTGACGCCCATGGTTCGTTCACGGACCCGCAGGACAGCCAGCTATAAGACATCTCATATGCGCCAAATGGCAGCACCTCACCCCAGAACACTCCGTTTTCCACCGGCACCGCGCGGGCGTCGATCCCGGCGCGTTGCAACTGTTCGACGATCACATCAATCGTCCTCGTGTATTCGGTCGAGGCAGAATTCACGTGGATATTCACCGACAGGGTTTCGCCATCCTTGGTGTAATAGTCGCCATCGCGGGTCCAGCCCTCGGCCGTGATCAGTGCCTGACCGGCGGCGACATCGGCAGCGGCTGGCAGGCCGTAGCCAGCTTCGACCACCGCATCGATGAACGGCGCCATAGAGCCATATTGCGCAAACATCGTCTGGCTGGCGGTTGTCGTACCTTCATAGGCGATGTTCACGATCTGATTGCGGTCGATGATATGGGCCACGGCCTTGCGCATATTCGCATTGTCCCACGGCGCGATGGTGGTGTTGATCTCTAGCTGGCGCGCGCAAGGGTCGGCGGCGGCATAGGGATAATCAGCATACCATGCGATGACGTTGGGGTTTTGCGCCTGGATCGCCTCGAACGTGCCGATGGTGACGTTCTGTGCCGCGTCAAGTTGGTTGGAGGCCATCAATTGCGCGCGGCTTTCCTCGCCACCTGATTCAAGGAAGATCACACGCTCCGGTGCAGGCAGGTCCATGAACCCAGTCTTTGCCCCCCACCAATCATCGTTGCGGTCCCAGATCGCCCGGTTCGACGCGGCAGAGGTGAAGGTGTAGGGCCCCGTCCCGATGGGCGGATTAAACGCAAAAGTCGCGGGGTTTTCGCCATTCCAGATATGTTCGGGCATGATCAGGAATGACCCAAAGATGCGCACGCCGAAGTTTTCGACGATAAAGCGGGGATTCGGATCGTTCAGGTCGAACTGAACCGTCAGATCATCAATCTTGGTCACACTGGCGATCTGCGCGCGGATGGTGGATGCCTCGCGGCTGGAAATCTCTTCATCGGTCAGGGCGATATTGACGGTGAAGATAACGTCATCGGCATCAAATGCCTCTCCATCTGACCATTCCACCCCTTCGCGCAGGCTGATCGTGAAACGGGTGCTGTCTGCGTTGCTTTCAAAGCCGGTGGCAAGCCACGGGTCCAGTTCGCCCGTGCCGTAGTTGAGGATGAACAATGGCTCCCACATGGTTTGATGCGCGCCGTGCATCCGTTTGGTGCCGGGTGTCATCCAGTTGAAATTTTCAGGGTCCTGAATAGTCCGATCCAGATCAAAGATGACCGTGTTTTCGCGGGCCACATCCTGTGCGGTGGCTGCCGAAGCGATCAGCGCAAGCGCCGAGGACGCCAGCAATGTTGCGGTGAATTTCATGTCTTCCTCCCAGTTGCAGGCTTGCGCCCCTCTTGCCCGGCTAGCGGACGTAGTCCATCACCAGAACGCGGGTGCGGTCTGGCAAATCCCTTTTCGTAAGTTCGGTGGTCGCACCAAAGGCGAAATCCACATCCTCGTCCTTGAAATGGCTCAGAAAGCTTTCGATCCACATCGTGTTGCGTGGCCGATAGGTCAACGTACGGAAATGCATCGGGATCACCAGTTTGGGCCGTGTCCGGTGGATCATCTCCATCAGGTCCGGCAGTTCCAGGGTCAGGTAGCCGCCCGCCAGCGCAAACAGGATATCGGTGTCTTCAAAGAACGCCTGTTGCGCGTCGGTCAGTGGATTGCCGACATCGCCCATATGGGCAAACTTGATGCCGTCCAGTTCAAAGCGGTACATCCCGTTTTGACCCGGCACTTCGTGTTCGGGGTGGTGGTCCCATTCCGCCGCCTCAATCGCGGTGATGTCGACCCCGCAGGCTGTGGTACTGCCGCCTGATTGTGCGACGGTCAGCGCGTTCACCACTTCAGGTTCGCCGCTGATCAGATCAGCCCGGCAATGGGCGCTGTCGTCATCCGATGAGATGATGACCAGATCGGCACTGTCCCTGATTGGTGCGTATCCCACACCTTCGGGCGTATAGGGATCGGTGATGATCCGCGGCCCGTTTTCCGGGGTCAGACCAAAGGCCGCATGTCCGTACCAGGTGATTTGCATTCAGTTATTCCCCACCACATGCGGGCTGGATGTTTTGGTAATGTCGTTATTGTCCGGGCGCGGGTGGGTGCGCCAGTTGCCGGCGTCGCCGCGACACAGGATCGCCTCGACCCCGTTGGCCCAGTCTTGATCGGTGATCTGCACAGATGATGGGCAATAGCGCAGGGTCAGGCCACAACGACGGCGGTCACTGCGGTTGGGTTCGGACCCATGCACCAGCATATCCGCGTGCAGCGATATCTGTCCGGCTTTCAGGCTGTTGGTGAAGGGTTCGCCGAGCGCCTCGGCCCCGGCGGTTTCTTTGTGAAACACGGCCTCTGCCCCGGTGGATTGCATATCCAGCAGACCACGATCATGGGTCCCGGGGATAAAGCGCATCGCGGAATTCGTTTTGTCCACATCATCAATCGCCAACCAAACCGTGACGGTGCGCGCCGGTTTGAGTTTCCAGAAGCCCGCATCCTGATGCCATGGCACGGCCTTGGGGTCATGCGGGGCTTTGGACAGGATCGCACTGGCCCAGCACAGAATATCGGGGCCGATGATATCCTGCACATGATCTAAGATGCGGGGATCGGTCGCGATATCCCACAGGCCGGACAGGCGTGCCTGATAGCAGTTGATGCCATAGGCGCCGTCTGGGCCCATATCGGCCATCAGACCGTCAATATAGGCGCGGAGTTCGGTCATTTCTTGCGCCGAGAACACATCGAATGGCTGGACGAAGCCATGCGTGTTGTAATGTGCAATCTGCGCCTGCGTCAGCGTTTGCGGCTTCGCGGTCCTGACAGGCACAAAGCTCAGATCTTGCGCCGCAACCAACATGTGCGTCCTCCCCAAAGTGCTCACCAGCCTAGAGTGTGCCTGCAGACTGTCAGTAGCGAGGATTGACATTTTATTGTACGGTTTTGATATTCAATCAGAATTATCGGGGTTTCTTTCGCTCATCTTGCTTCATGGATCAGACCACATTTCATATTGATGACTATATCGGTGCGCATGAGGCGTTTCATTTCGCACGCAAGCGATTGGCAAAGCGATTTCCGCGAAAGGCGCATGATCATGATTATTTCGAGGTTTTCCTGATCGAAAGCGGACGGACAGCGCATTGGATCAACGGGGTGACGCAGTATCTGGAACCTGGACAGTTGGCGTTTTTGCGCCCCGGTGATGCGCATGCGTTTTGCGCGGATCGCAAAACAGGGTGCCAGATTATCAACGTGATGTTCCGGATCGAGACCGCAGCGCATCTGGCGCAGCGCTATCGCGATACGATCGCGGGTCGATTTTTTGATGCGCGCGGTGCGATGCCCGAGATGCACACCCTTGCCTCTGCCAGATTTACGCGGGCGGTGAATGTGGCACAGCAATTGCAGACCTCGGAGAGATCACTGGCCCGGATCGAAGAGTTCCTGTTGTTTCTGACCAATCGCGTCGCACTTGCCAGTGTCGGCGACCAAGGCAATGCGCCGCACTGGTTTTCCGAAGCGTGCAGCGCCGCACAGTCGCTCGACGTGTTTCGCAAGGGCGCGCCCGGTTTCATCAAGGTGGCGGGGCGTAGCCATGAACATGTCTGCCGGACCTGCAAGACCGTCACCGGGTTGACGCCTTCACAATATATCAATCGCATACGGATCGAATATGCCGCCCATCTGTTGCGCAGCGATGAAACCTCAATCGATGATGTGATCAACGATTGCGGGTTTGAGAATACCAGCTACTTCTACCGGCTATTCCGCCGCCAGTTCGGCACCACGCCGCGTGCCTATCGGCTGGCGAACCTGCGGGATCCGTTTCAATCCACCTTGTGATTGCGATAGCGCCGAGTCGGTCAATGGCGCGCAGGCGGGCATCCGCATCGGTCAAACAGTACGTATGCGCGAAAGAAAGTTGCGAATGCTTGGGCGCTAACAGTGTTTTTGTTAACGTAGGGTTAACAGGTAAAAACTGTGTGATTGTCGGTATTTGAGGCTAAACTCGCGTCAAAATTTACAGATTTAGCTTACGTTTGCAAATTTATTATCACAAAAAGCGATGCAAAACAGTTAGTTAGTGAAACACATAGCAGTATTAGGCTAATCCTCTTTACAGCTTGGGTGGGGGAGCCGTGTGAAACAGTCACACCATTTCCCACCATGTCATTGGCTGGAGGAGGCTGCAAATGAACACCGCCACAACACAAGACACTTCAAAATCCCGAACGCCGCATGTGAATGCCGCGCAATATACAAAGATGTACGCAGCTTCGGTCGCTGACCCCGACGCCTTTTGGGCAGAGCAAGGCAAACGTCTGGACTGGATGAAGCCCTTTACCAAGGTCAAGGATGTGGATTTCACGCTGGGCCAGGTCTCGATCAAATGGTTTGAGGATGGGGTACTGAACGTTTCGGCCAACTGCATTGACAGGCATCTGGAAACACGTGGTGATCAAACGGCGATCATCTGGGAACCGGATGATCCCAACGACGCATCACTGCACATCACCTACAAGGACCTGCATCGCAGCGTCTGCAAGATGGCCAATATCCTTGAAACGCTCGGCGTGCGCAAAGGCGACCGCGTTGTCATCTACCTGCCCATGATCCCTGAAGCCGCCTATGCGATGCTGGCCTGTGCACGGATTGGCGCCATCCATTCAATCGTCTTCGCGGGCTTCTCGCCCGATGCGCTAGGCGCAAGGATTAATGGCTGCGACGCCAAGGTCGTGATCACAGCGGACGAAGCCCCCCGTGGCGGACGCAAGACGGCGTTGAAATCGAACACGGATGCAGCTCTGCTGCATTGCGATGATCGGGTGAAATGCCTTGTAGTGAAACGCACGGGCGGCCAGACGACATGGACCGACCGCGATTATGACTATAACGAAATGGCGCTTGAAGCCGATGACTATTGCGCCCCGGCGGAAGTGAACGCCGAAGATCCGCTGTTTATTCTTTATACCTCTGGTTCCACCGGTCAGCCGAAGGGTGTGGTGCATACATCCGGCGGCTATCTGACCTATGCCGCGATGACGCATGAGCTGGTGTTCGATTACCATGATGGGGATGTGTTCTGGTGTACCGCCGATGTCGGCTGGGTCACCGGCCACAGCTATATCGTCTATGGCCCGCTGGCCAATGGCGCCACGACCATCATGTTTGAAGGTGTTCCGACCTATCCTGACGCGGGCCGTTTCTGGGCTGTATGTGAAAAGTACAAGGTGAACCAGTTCTACACAGCCCCGACCGCGATCCGCGCCTTGATGGCGGCCGGCAACGGTCCTGTTGAATCCTATGATCTGTCTGATCTGCGGGTTCTCGGGACCGTTGGCGAGCCGATAAACCCGGAAGCCTGGAACTGGTATAATGAGGTTGTGGGCAAGGGAAACTGCCCAATCGTCGATACATGGTGGCAGACCGAAACGGGCGGTCATCTGCTGACCCCCCTGCCCGGCGCGACTGAACTGAAACCCGGATCGGCGCAGCAACCTTTCTTTGGGATCGTGCCCAAGGTGCTGGACCCGCAATCGGGTCAGGAAATCACAACGACCGAAGCCGAGGGCGTTCTGGTGCTGGCCGATAGCTGGCCCGGTCAGATGCGCACCGTCTGGGGCGATCATGAACGGTTCGAGAAGACCTACTTCAGCGACTACAAAGGCTATTACTTTACCGGCGATGGCTGCCGCCGCGATGCCGACGGCGATTATTGGATCACCGGCCGCGTTGACGACGTGATTAACGTCTCTGGTCACCGGATGGGTACTGCCGAAGTTGAAAGCGCGTTGGTGGCCCATGCCAAAGTGGCCGAGGCGGCTGTTGTTGGCTATCCACATCCCGTCAAGGGTCAGGGCATTTACGCCTATGTCACGCTGATGAACGGGCAGGAACCATCGGATGAGTTGCGCAAGGAACTTGAGGTCTGGGTCCGGTCCGAGATTGGCCCGATTGCCAAGCCGGACCTGATCCAATGGGCGCCCGGTCTTCCAAAGACCCGTTCGGGCAAGATCATGCGCCGCATCCTGCGCAAGATTGCCGAGGATGATTTTGGCGCACTGGGTGACACATCAACACTGGCAGACCCTGCGGTGGTTGACGACCTGATCGAAAATCGCATGAACCGGGAGGACGCGTAATGGATGGCTCACGCACACCTGAAACCCCGCCGGTTCTGATCCTGTTGGGACCGCCGGGCGCTGGAAAGGGCACGCAGGCGCGGATGCTGGAAGAACAGTTTGGGCTTGTACAGCTGTCTACCGGGGATCTCTTGCGCGCAGCGGTCGCCTCCGGGTCCGAGGCGGGCAAGGCCGCCAAGGCTGTGATGGAAGCCGGCGATCTGGTCAGCGACGATATCGTCATCGCCATCCTGCGCGACAGGCTTGCCGCCCCTGATTGTGCCAAGGGCGTGATCCTTGACGGGTTCCCGCGCACCACGGCACAGGCCGAGGCACTTGACGCCATGCTGGGCGAAACCGGGCAAAACGTGAATTCCACAATCCTGTTAGAGGTGGATGACGTCAAAATGGTCGTCCGCATCGCCGGGCGTTTCACCTGTGGTGCCTGCGGTGAGGGATATCATGACGATTTCAAGAAACCCAAGGTCGCAGACACCTGCGACTGCTGCGGTGCCCGGCAAATGACCCGCCGGGCCGACGACAATGCAAAAACCGTCATGTCGCGCCTTGATGCATATCATGAACAAACCGCGCCGCTGATTGCATACTACGATGCGAAGGGCGTGCTGCGTCGCGTGGATGCGATGCGCGAGATTGCCACGATCAAGGATGCCATTGGCGCACTGACCCAGAGCGTCATGGCCTGAAAAGCCGGGTACGGACGGTTTCCGTCCGCACCCAAATAGCCAATAAACAAGGAGGAGCGCCACATGGCGGATCAAACATCATACGTAAGAGCGGCCGAGGATGGGGTCGGATACTGGAAGGCCAATTTGCGCCTTATCATTATCAGCCTCATCATCTGGGCGCTTGTGTCATTCGGGTTCGGCATCCTGCTGCGTCCCATGCTTGCCGGGATCGAAATCGGCGGCACGGACCTTGGATTCTGGTTCGCCCAGCAAGGGTCGATTCTCGTCTTTCTGGTACTGATCTTTTTCTACGCCTGGCGGATGAACAAGCTCGACCGCCAGTACGGGGTGGAGGAATAACCCATGGAACAGTTTACCATTAACCTGCTGTTTGTGGGCGCGTCCTTCGCGCTTTACATCGGCATCGCGGTCTGGGCCCGGGCGGGCTCGACCTCAGAATTCTATGCCGCTGGCCGGGGTGTCCACCCCGTCACCAACGGGATGGCAACTGCGGCAGACTGGATGTCTGCGGCCTCCTTCATCTCGATGGCGGGTCTGATTGCCTTTACCGGTTATGACAACTCGACCTATCTGATGGGATGGACCGGTGGTTATGTGCTGCTGGCATTGCTGCTGGCCCCTTACCTGCGCAAGTTCGGCAAATACACGGTGTCCGAATTCATCGGTGACCGGTTCTATTCGCCAACCGCGCGCATGGTTGCCGTGATCTGTCTGATCGTGGCGTCGGTCACATATGTGATCGGTCAGATGACCGGTGTAGGCGTGGCGTTTGGCCGGTTCCTGGAAATCTCGAACACGGCTGGTCTGTTGATCGGTGCCGCTGTGGTGTTTGCCTATGCGGTGTTCGGCGGCATGAAGGGTGTGACCTATACGCAGGTGGCACAATACTGCGTGCTGATCACTGCCTATACGATCCCGGCCGTCTTCATCTCACTGCAACTGACGGGGACTCCAATTCCTGCCCTTGGTCTGTTCAGCGAAACGACCGCGACGGGTGCTGAAGGCAGCGTGTATCTGTTGACCAAACTTGACCAGATCGTCACCGACCTTGGCTTTGCCAGCTATACAGAGGCGCATAAGGACAACCTGAACATGGTTCTGTTCACGCTGTCGCTGATGATCGGTACGGCAGGTCTGCCGCACGTGATCATGCGTTTCTTCACCGTTCCCAAAGTGTCTGACGCACGCTGGTCAGCTGGTTGGACGCTGGTGTTCATCGCCCTGCTCTATCTGACAGCGCCTGCTGTTGGTGCGATGGCGCGCCTGAACATTACCGAACTGATGTGGCCAAATGGCACCTCGGGTGAGCCTGTGTCGGTACAAACCATCGAAACAGCGCCTGAATATGACTGGATGCTGACATGGCAGAAAACCGGTCTTCTTGATTGGGAAGACAAGAATGGCGATGGCCTGATCCAGTACTATAACGATCAGTCCGATGCGATGGCCGAACGTGCTGCGACAAATGGCTGGGAAGGCAATGAGCTGACCAACTTCAACCGCGACATCCTGGTGCTGGCGAACCCAGAGATTGCCAACCTGCCAGGTTGGGTAATTGGTCTGGTCGCAGCGGGTGGTCTGGCGGCAGCACTGTCCACAGCAGCGGGTCTGCTTCTGGCGATTTCGTCAGCGGTCAGCCATGACTTGCTGAAAGGTCAGTTGACACCCAACATGTCCGAGAAGGCAGAGCTGATGTCAGCCCGGATCGCCATGGCCGTTGCGATTGCTGTTGCCACAGTCCTTGGGTTGAACCCACCGGGCTTTGCGGCGCAAACCGTGGCCTTGGCCTTTGGTCTGGCTGCGGCGTCGATCTTCCCGGCGTTGATGATGGGTATCTTCTCAAAGCGCGTGAACAACGTTGGCGCTGTCGCAGGTATGCTGTCCGGTCTGATCTTTACGCTGGTCTACATCTTCCTACACAAGGGATGGCTGTTCATTGCCGGGACGAATTCGTTCCCGGATACGGTTGACGGTTCTTTGTTCGGGATCCAGTCCACAGCGATTGGTGCGATTGGTGCGATCATCAACTTTGCCGTCGCTTACGGCGTGTCGATGATGACCAAGGATACCCCGCAAGAGATCAAGGATCTGGTCGAAAGCGTTCGTATTCCTGCGGGTGCAGGTGCGGCAGCCGCCGATCACTAAACCAAACAGGGCCAGCAGCATGTGTTGCTGGCCCCTTCCCTGCCGGAGAACCGAATGACCGAGAGCGCATTCTCATTCCTGCGACAATTGCATCCTTACGACGCCCTGCCTGACGGGGCGTTTCGCGCGTTACGGCGCGACGCGATGTTTCGGACCTATCCGGCCGGTGCGCCAATCTATGCTTTGGGCGAGGACCTTGACGGTCTGTACGTGATCGAAAGCGGTCAGGTTGCCGTGCATGACGAAAACGACAACCAGATTTCCCTGCTGCAGCGCGAAAACTCATTTGGCGAACGTGGTCTTTTGAAGGATGGGCGCGCGGCCACCTCGGCCCGCGCGCAAGAGGATGCGCGCCTGATCTGCATCCCGCCGCAACTGTTCCACAAGCTGCGCGCAGACCACGAACCCTTCCGCACGTTCTTTGACCGGAGCGGCAAGGCAGAGGCGAAAGACGCGCTAAGCGATTTTGACCTGACCCGCGTGCAGGTCGAAACCCTGATGGTCGCCAATCCCGTGACCTGCCCGCCCACAATGACGATCCAGCAAGCCGCGCAAAAGATGCGCGATGAACGGATTTCCTGTCTTTGCGTGACGAACCGCAAAAAGCTGATCGGCATCCTGACGGTCCGCGATCTGTCAGGCAAGGCGCTGGCCCAGGGGCTGGCCCATGACACGCCCGTCAGTGAAATCATGACACCCGATCCCCGCACCCTGTCGCCATCCGCGATCGGGTCGGACGTGCTGCATATGATGATGGAATACCGGCTGGGCCATTTGCCGATTGTCGCAGCGGGCAAGCTGGTTGGGATTGTCACCCAGACGGACCTGACCCGCTTTCAGGCATCCAATACCGCAGGGTTCGTGGCCGATGCGGCGCGCGCCGATACGGTTGCAGATCTTGCCGCCGTGACCAGACGCATCCCCAACCTGCTGGTGCAACTGGTCGCCGCAGGCAACCGGCACGATGTGGTCACGCGCATGATCACCGATATTGCCGATGTGGTCACGCGCCGCCTGCTTGCGATGGCAGAAGAGACATATGGACCACCACCCGCCCGCTACGCTTGGCTCGCCTGCGGATCGCAGGGGCGGCAGGAACAAACGGGCGTGTCCGATCAGGACAATTGCCTGATCCTACAGGATGATCTGAGCGAAAACGATCTGGCCTATTTCGAACCTTTCGCGCAATTCGTCAGCGACGGGCTGCACGCCTGCGGCTATGTCTATTGCCCCGGCGATATGATGGCGACAAACCCGCGCTGGCGGCAGCCGATTTCGACATGGCGCGAGTATTTTCGTCATTGGATCAAGAACCCCAGCAAAGAGGCGCAGATGCTTGCCTCTGTCATGTTCGACCTGCGCGTGATTGGTGGCGATGCGAGCCTGTTTGATGGATTGCAGGCCGAAACGCTGGAAGCGGCGGCAGGCAATTCCATCTTCACCGCCCATATGGCCACCAACGCGCTGACCCACCAAACACCGCTGGGCCTGCTGAAAGGGTTAGCCACGATCCGATCCGGCGAAAACCGCAACACGGTCGATATGAAACTGAGCGGGGTGGTCCCGGTGGTCGATCTGGGACGGATGTATGCGCTGCAAGGTAAGCTCGACCCGGTGAATACCCGTGCGCGGCTTCAAGCGGCCATGGCAGGAGCGGTCATAAGCGAAAGCGGCGGGCGTGATTTGCTTGACGCCTATGATCTGGTGGCGCAAACCCGGCTTGACCATCAGGCGCGACAGATCAAATCGGGTCAGGCCCCGGATAACTTTCTACCGCCTGCAACACTTTCTGCATTTGAACGCAGCCACTTGCGCGATGCGTTCGTGGTGATCAAAACGATGCAATCTGCCCTGATGCAAGGCCGGGGTGTTTTGGGGTAAGATAGAAAACAGGGAGGAGGGTCCATGTTTTTCGAACTCATCGGCACGATTTTCGCTGGCGCGGCGGCTGCACTGCTTCTCTGGGCGCTGAACCGCACGCTGAAAGGTCGGCTGCCGAAATGGCTGATCCCGGCCTCTGCCGGGGCGGCGATGTTGGCCGCAACCATATCCAGCGAATATGGCTGGTACGCGCGCACCGTCGCGACCATGCCCGAAGGTATGGTTGTGGCCCGAACCGTTGAAGAAACCGCGTTCTACCGGCCCTGGACCTATGCCGCGCCCTTTATCTCGCGTTATGTGGCGGTTGATCAGCAAAGTACGCGCACCCACCCGAACCATCCCGATCAGCGGTTGGTCGATCTCGTTTTCTACGGACGCTGGACGCGCACCGCCAAAGTGCCGATGCTGTTTGATTGTGCTGAAAACCAGCGGGCTGATGTGGTCGATGGGATCGAATTCGGCGACGGGGGCGAAGTGGTGAATGCCCAATGGTTCGCAGTGGACCCCGCCGATCCGCTGCTGACAACCGCGTGCGAGGAAGCGTGACGTGAAAGACCTCAGCCTGCGCCTGCGTATTTTCCTGTTCTTCTGCCTGATTGGCGGCGGCGGGGTCGCGGTTGTGGTGACCGCCCTGTTTCTGGGCTATCGGCAACTGGGCACCCCCGAGGCGCTGTCGTCGTTCATTACAGCCGGGGTCGTGGCGAGCTTTGGCACATTGGCGCTGTCCACGTTCGTCTGGCGGCTCTTTGACGAAAACATCAGCAAACCGATCGAGGTGATGGCCGCGCAATTCCGCGTTCGCGCGGAAACCGGGATTGAAACCGCGATCGATGAAAGCACCGCCAGATATCTGGGCGATCTGGCCCCGGCGGCTTGTGCGATCAACGAAAAACTGGGGCAGGCATCGCGCGCAACCGCCGAAACCGTAGCCGAGAAAACCGCGCGGCTGGAACGCCAGCGCGCACAGCTTCTGCGTATCCTGTCCGACATTCCTGTTGCGGTTATCGTCGCCACCCGGGACCACCAGATCGTCCTTTATGACGGACAGGCCGCAGACCTGATGGAACGCGAGGCCCCTGCCCGCCTGAACGGATCGGTTTGCGATTATCTGGATGAGGGCGCCTTGCTGGCAGCACTTGCCACGATGGAACAGCGCGATACCGCACGCCGCCCGATCACGATCAATGGGAAATCAGGCGCGGTTTATTCTGGCCATATCCGCGTCTTTGACGATGCGGGCGGGTATATGCTGATGCTGGAACCGCTTGATCCGGGTGCGTCACGCCCATTGGTTTACGACCTCGATCTGCTGGACAAGGATCGCAAGACCGATCCCGATGAAACGCCGCTGCGTGATCTGACCTTTGTGGTCTTTGACAGCGAAACCACCGGGCTTGATCCGGCAAAGGATGACGTCGTGCAACTGGGTGCCGTGCGGATCGTCAATGGCAAGGTCATCCGGGCGGAAGTCTTTGACGCGCTTGTCAATCCCGGCAGGCCGATCCCTGCCGCATCAACCAAGGTGCATGGGATCAGCGACGACATGGTTGCAAACGCGCCGCCCTTTGATCGGGTCCGCACGCGATTTCACGCCTTTGCACGAGATGCCGTCATCATCGCGCATAACGCGCCGTTCGATATGGCCTTTCTGCACCGGATCAAGGACCCGGCCTTTGACAACCCGATCTTGGATACCGTGCATCTGTCAGCAATTGTCTTTGGCGGTTCGGCGACCCACACGCTGGATGCGCTTTGCGAACGGTTGGAGGTGACGATCCCCGATAACCTGCGCCACACGGCCTTTGGCGATGCCATGGCCACGGCCGAGGCATTCGTGGCGATGCTGCCGGTGCTTGAGGCGCGTGGATTGAAAACCTTTGGGCAGGTTAAGGCCGAGATGCGCAAACATGCGCGTATTTTGGAAGTGCAGGAATAGGGCCAAGACCGTTTGATCCAGCACCCGGCCATTCGCGAAGAATGGCCGGAGCATTTTTCTGGATTTTACTGGTTGGCGGCCCGCAAGGAGTCTGCTGTTCCTTGGATGAACGCGATAAGGTTTTCAACGTCCGTTTCATCCAGATGGGCATCAAAACGTGGCATACCGTTGTGAATGCCGCCGCCTTGCAGAACCCAGATATCAGCATTGGCGAGCGTTTCGGGCGCTGAATAGCCAAGGTTCGGGATGGCGCCACCATTGTTGACCCCGGGCACGCCATGACAGAACAGGCAGTTGGACACATAGGTCGCCAGGCCTGCTTCGACATTGGCCGGGTCGTAGGGCAGCCCCGAGACCAGTTCGGTGCGGTCCGTGATTTCAAAGTCAGGCATCTGGGCTGTGCCATCGATGCGGAACGTGAATACCCGGCCCGGTCCGACCCTGTCCGTTGCACGCTGCATCAGCCCGTAGACACCGCCCCAGCCAACCGCAATGGTGACATATTGCGTGCCGTCCTTTTCCCATGTCATCGGTGCCGCCACAACGCCGGATGTGACCGGCATCTGCCAAAGCGTTTCACCTGTTTGCGCGTTGTAGGCGATGAACCGGCCATCTGCCGTGCCCTGAAACACCAGGTTTCCCGCAGTTGTCAGCGTGCCACCATTCCAAGGCGACACATATTCTGCACGCCAGACCTCCTTCTGGGCGACAGGATCCCAGGCCAACAGATGCCCGAAAGGCGTTGCATCAGGTGCGACCACATTGAACAGATAGCCAAGGTTCCAGCCCATGCCTGACATGGTCGACATCGGCTGATGCGCATTGAGCGACCAGCTTGGGTCGGTCGATTGCACCAAAGGCACACCCTGCGCCGGGATGTAGACCAGACCTGTATCGGGATTAAAGCTCATCGGGTGCCAGTTATGCGCGCCATAAGCCGACGGCACAGTCTCGAATGGTTCATCCTTGGACCGGGCAGCCGGATTTTCGATGGGTCGCCCGTTTTTATCATAACCGGTGGCCCAGGACACCTCTACAAATGGTTCGGCCGATATGAATTCGCCATTGGTCCGGTCAATGACGTAGAAAAAGCCGTTCTTGGGGGCCTGCATCAGCACCTGCCGTTCCTGGCCGTCAATTTCGAGATCGGCCAGGATGATATGCTGCGTGCTGGTGTAATCCCAGGTATCGCCGGGTGTGTTCTGATAGTGCCAGACATATTCGCCCGTGTCAGGGTTCAGCGCGACAATCGAAGCCAGAAACAGGTTGTCGCCGCCTGCGGGGCTGCGCAAATGCTGGTTCCAAGGCGATCCGTTGCCCGTTCCGATGTAAAGCAGGTTCAGGTCTGGATCATAAGCCATCGCGTCCCAGACGGTGCCGCCACCGCCTGCTTCCCAATAAATTGCTGACGGGTCCCATGTTTTTGACGCCATCTCCATCGCTTCGTTTTCAAAAGGTTTGCCAGGATCGCCGGGAACGGTGTACCAGCGCCACGCCTCTTGCCCGGTTTCGGTGTCATAGGCGGTGATATACCCCCGCACGCCGTATTCTGCGCCACCATTGCCAATGATCACCTTACCGTTGATGATGCGCGGTGCCCCTGTGATGGTGTAGGACATGTCGCGGTTTTCGATCGTGTCGACCTTCCACACCCGTTCGCCCGTTGCCGCGTCGATTGCATGAAGATAGCCGTCGAACGCACCGACATAGATCTTGCCATCATAGACGGCGACACCCCGGTTCACGACATCGCAACATCCCTTTGAGGCAAATTCGCCCGGCACTTCTGGGTCGTAGACCCATAATGGCTCTCCGGTCAGCGCGTCGAGCGCGTGAACCACAGACCACGAGGCAGTTACATACATGACCCCATCCACCACGATGGGTGTGGCCTGCACGCCGCGACGCGACTGCAGATTATAGGTCCATTCAAGCCCTAGCGTGTTCACGTTATCGGCGGTTATTTCGTCCAGTTGGGAATAGCGCGTTTCCGCATAGTTCAGCCCATAGTTCAGCCAGTTCCTGTCGTGGCTGTCGTTTGCGATGATGGCAGCAGTATCTATAGCCCCCACCGCAGACCTGATTTGGTCCTCTGTGATCGTTTGCGCCTGCGTGGTGCTGGCAAGCGCGGCTATTGCCAGCGCAAGATGAAGTCTCATGTTCTGTGTCCTCCCTTGGTTTGGTAGTGCCGCCTGTTTCAGGCGGTGTCGGCATCTGTCAGGCCAAGCTCCTCTATCATGGCCTCACGCATCAGGAATTTTTGGGGTTTGCCCGTAACGGTCATCGGCAGTTCGGACTTGAACCGCACCAAAGCAGGCACCTTGTAATGGGCAATTCTGCCTTGGCAGAAGGTCTGGATCGCATCCTGAGATAGATCGGCTCCGGGTTTTGACACTATCCAGGCAGCGACGATCTCGCCGAACCTTGGATCTGGAATACCAAACACCTGCACCTGGCTGATACCAGGATGGGTATAAAGGAATTCCTCGATCTCGCGCGGATAGATGTTTTCGCCACCGCGAATGATCATATCCTTCAGCCGCCCGGTGATGTAGCAATATCCCTCTGCGTCCAGCCGCGCCAGATCGCCGGTGTGCATCCAGCCATCGGCATCGATGGCCTCGTCTGT
This sequence comes from uncultured Paracoccaceae bacterium, assembly GCA_947503965.1. Taxonomy (GTDB): domain Bacteria; phylum Pseudomonadota; class Alphaproteobacteria; order Rhodobacterales; family Rhodobacteraceae; genus Yoonia. The sequence goes on along the minus strand of CANNFU010000007.1, from coordinate 81,191 downwards.
TCTTTCGGGCGCGTCCCAGTATCCTTGCATGACGGAATAGCCGCGGGTGTGCAGTTCGCCCTGTTCGCCCACCTGCACGATCTGGCCCGCCGCATCGACGATGCGCACTTCAAGATGTGGCTGCACACGCCCGACTGACGCGACGCGCTTATCAAGCGGTGTGCTGGTATCCGACTGAAACGAGACAGGCGAGGTTTCCGTCATGCCATAGGCGATGGTGACTTCGGACATGTTCATGTCCTGCTGAACCTTTTTCATAACCTCAATCGGGCAAGGTGAACCTGCCATGATACCGGTGCGCAGTCTGCCAACGTCAAAGCGGCTGAAGTCGGGATGCTCAAGCATCGCCACAAACATCGTAGGAACGCCGTAAAGTGCGGTGCACTTTTCGGCGGCCACGGTCTTGAGCGTCGTTTCAGGGTCGAACCCTTCGCCCGGCACGATCATTGTGGCCCCTTTGGTCACGCAACCCAGCGTGCCCATCACCATGCCGAAACAATGATAAAACGGTACTGGAATACAAAGCCGATCCAAATCGCCTAAGGCCATGGCAGCCGTGACGAAATTGGCGTTGTTAACGATGTTATGGTGGGTCAAGGTCGCACCCTTTGGCAGTCCCGTTGTGCCAGAGGTGAACTGGATGTTGATCGGGTCATTGGGTGCAAGCGTGTCGGTTATCGCATCCAGTGCCTCGGCGGATACTTCTGCACCCCGGACCTTGATGTCTCCGAACCGGAAACATCCTGGGTGATGCGTGTCACCGCAGACGATCACCGACTGCAAATCGGGCAATGCCTTTGCCACAAGCCCGCCGGGCGTCGCCGACGATAACTCAGGCGCCAATTCGCAAAGCATCTCCACATAGTGAGAGTTTTTGAAAGTCTCGGCCAGAACCAGCGCCTTGCAGCCGGTCTTACGCAGCGCGAAATTCAGTTCGGACACGCGATAAGCCGGGTTTATGTTGACAAGGATCGCCCCGATCCGCGCCGTGGCAAATTGCGTCAGCAACCATTCGGCACGGTTGGGCGCCCATATCCCGACACGATCGCCTTTCCTGATACCAATGGCGTGGAACCCACCTGCCAACGCATCAATTTCTGCTGCAAGCTGTGACCACGTCCAACGAATGCCCTGTGCGGCAAACACCGCCGCTTCGGCGTCAGGACGTTGCAGCACGCAGCCGGCCAAAAGCGCAGGTATGGTGACGTCCAGTAGCGGCACATCCCGGCTGCCCCGCACATGTGAAACACCACCCTGAGGGATAATACCCAAAGTGGAAGCGTCCGGCGCCAAATGACCGTGAGCCATCTTCTCCTCCCGTCTGTGCCATGGCATTGTTTTGCCACTTGTTCTGAGACAGGATGCTAGCGCTGAAGACCCGCGCGAATCTTGGACTTTTGCGCCATGCCCGCCACAGATTGCGCGTGATACTCTCGCGGTGTCATGCCCATACGGTGCCGAAAACCACGATTGAAGTTAGAGAGATCCCGGAAACCGGCCTGAAAAGCGATATCGGCAATGCGTCCATGTGCGCCATCCACGCGGTCCAGCTGTTCCCTGACAAAGCGGTAGCGCTTTGACCGCACCATTTCGCGAAAGCTGGTTCCCTGCTCTTCGAACAGACGCTGTGCCTGCCGCGTCGAGAGGCCAAGTTGTTTGGCAAGCCACGGCAGTTTCAACCCGTCCCAAGACAGGTTGAGGTCGATCAGATCGACCGCGAGATCGAAACGGGTTGTTGTATCGCTGACCACTGCCGATGCGAGACCGGCATCGGGCCGCGAAAAGGCGTGGTGCACCAGATCAAAAAGCGTGGTTGCGCGTCCGGGGCGCCCCTCGGGCCGCAGAACCCGGGACAGGTGCCGCCCGAGCGTGCGTGCCGCGTCGCTATTGCTTGACAGCCGTTCCCCGATCCGTGGGACAACGCCCCGTTCATTCAGAAACGATTGGCGCGGCAGGTGAAATGACAAGATGCGCCGATGCGTATCCAGGTTCGCAAGCGTGCCTTCCTTGGTCGAGTCAAGCAGGATGCAATCACCCTGAGCCAGAATTGCGCAATGGCCATTATGATCGACACCCAGTTGGCCGTCCATTTCCATGACAAGAAAGATATGTTCTGCGTCGTCCTGACGTATGCCCCGGCGATTGCGGACGATCTTGTCGATGTTTCCGGATATGTCCGCGACATCCAGCGTGTCAAAAGACTTGACGGTGATACGACCCGACACAGTGTTCTGGCCGGATTTCGGCACGCCGAAATAGCTTCCGCAAATCGCGTTGAGGTCCTCATTCCAAACTTCAAACGGCGTATGACCCGTCATCTCAGACCCTCTTGCGCAGGTGGTGCGCGTTTCACATCAACAACAACCAGGATGCTTGACCTTACGTAAAACAAACCGCGCAACGCAAGATGTCTGATCCCGCAGACCGCGACACTTGGCAGGCATAGGCGCCTGAATGCTGTGGCCAAGGCGATAAGCGCGCTTGCAAGGCAACGGTCATTCACCGTCGTGGGCCATTCGACGCCGTGGAGTACGCAACACGCAAATGGGGGTGACTGGATTAAGACCGAGAGCTTGCAAACAGACAAAATCGTTGTCTGGAATACAAACTCAACGGCTTCAGGAAAAGCCGGGGCGGTTCATCTGCCGGGGTGTCTTGTTCATGTTCCGGAAAACCGTTGGAAGGGATCATGCAACGCTCAAATGCACTGCGCCCTCGGCTCACTCAGCCCTGCTTGCGAAACGCATCCTCGATATCTTCGGCATAATCCAGTACACGCGCCTTGAACCGATTGGACAGTTTGGTTTTCGCCAATTTCATGGATTGGATCAAAAGGCGCGCGGTCAGCGTCCGTGCGCGCAGGTCTATCCCCACGGCGATCCGGGTACGGGTCGGAGACAATGATACCAAGGTAACGTCCGATGTGGCGGTCATACCATCGGATTCCGTCTCAAAATGGTAGCCATTGGGTGGATCAATCTGCGTCAGCTTGATCTGCATCTTTCTGGTGCGGCCCCGAAACGGAAAGGCCACGTCCCAGATCGCCCCGACGTCAAATGCGCCCTCGTCCGTCCGCTGCACGTCGGCCCCTTGACGCAGCGCACGTTTTTCGAACGTATCAAAATCACTGATCCGTTCGAAGACAAAGGCAATCGGGGCTTCGATATCCTCGCGCGTGCTGAACTTCATTTACGTCTTCCGTCTTTCGTTTGGCCGCATTTTTGGCACGCCGGGGTTAATCAAGCCTATCGGCCAGCCATGCCTGCAGCAGGAAATGCGCAATCGCGCCTTTACGGGCGGGCAGGATATCGGGATGTTCACCCGCAAAAGCCCGCGCCATGTCCTCTCGGCTGACCCATAGCGCATCTTCGATCTCGTTCGGGTCGCGTATGAGATCAGTGGTTAACGCCGTGCCTGCACAACCCAGCATCAATGAGGCCGGGAAAGGCCAGGACTGGCTGGCCAGATAACTGACCGGACCGACCTTCACGCCAACCTCTTCGAACACTTCGCGACGCACGGCAGCCTCCATCGTCTCGCCCGGTTCGACAAAACCGGCGAGCAGTGAATACATGCCTTCGGGCCATCCGGGAGAGCGACCGACCAGCACGGAATTGCCATGGGTGATCAGCATGATGACCACGGGATCGGTTCGTGGGAAATGGTGATGCCCGCAAGCCGGGCAATCCCGCTGCCATCCGGCCATCGCCATGACGCTTTCCTGTCCGCAGCGTGCGCAAAAGCGGTGCGTCTGATGCCAGCCCAGAACGGCCTTGGCTGTCGCTGCAAGCTCTGCGTCGCGTGGCGAGAGCCGGGTCATGACCCCGCGCAATTCGGCAAATGTCGCGTCTGTGATCGTGGGGTGCCGTTGTTCGGTCTTGTCCAGAAAACTGTCCAATTGCCCCGGATCACCTTCGGGCGGGGCCCAGTCTGACAGGTCCGCGGCCAGTACCGGGCCGGCATCGTCACGTCCCAACAAGACCTGGCCCGGTCGCGCATCGGCCAATATCGGATGATCCAGCGCAACCCGGATCAAGGCATCGCCATCAATCATCGGCTTGCCGCGCCACATTAGCACAACACGGGCTGCGGGATCGGCCTGCACGGCAGCAATGTCACCGCGAAGATCGGTCGCGCGATCCAGGCCAGAGCCGCCGAACGTTACTGTTTCTGCAATTTTCATCGTGACGGAATGACACGGCAAATCGGTAAGTTCAAATATTTCTGCACGCCACTGGTGGCAGCAACAAAATTTCCATCTATGGTTGAGACATGATTGCCAACCAACCCGACGCATTACCTGTCGGATCATCGCCCATCGCACCAACTGCCCGGCTCTGTATACTGGAGACAACGGATCTGCATGTGCATCTGTTGGATTACGACTATTTTGCAGATCGTGTGGATGAAAACTGTGGGCTGGTCCGGTTGCTGGAGCCGATCCACGCGCTGCGCAGCGCGCCGGGCCAGACGACTTTGCTATTTGACAACGGCGATTTCATTCAGGGCAATCCGCTGGCCGATCATCTGGCAACGCAATCCCCGCAAGACGGCGTGCATCCCATGATCCACGCTTTCAATGCGCTGCAATATGACGCGGTCGCACTAGGCAATCATGAATTCAATTACGGCCTTCCGTTCCTGCGCCGCGCACTGCGAGACGCCCGTTTTCCGGTCGTGTGCGCGAATATTGATGATCGTCATGTTCGACCGATTGCCAAGAGTTTCTGTATGATCGAACGCAGCCTGACCTGCAGTGACGGACAATCGCGCCCGATCACGATCGGGGTAATCGGCTTTGTCACACCACAGATCACCCAATGGGATCATGATGCGCTGGCGGGTCATCTGGTTACCGAAGACATCGTGATCTGCGCCAGACGTCTCGTCCCCCATATCAAAAGCGCGGGCGCCGACGTGATCATAGCCCTTTGCCATGCGGGTATTGCCGCCGAAACCCACACCGATCGTATGGAAAATCCTGCCGTCCCACTTGCTAGCATCGACGGTATCGACGTGCTATTGACGGGGCACACGCACGACGTTTTTCCAGATCCAACCCTTGCTTCGACCCGGGTCGTCAACCCTGTCGCGGGCACATTGCACGGCAAGCCGACTGTCATGGCGGGCTTTTATGGCAATCGGTTAGGCGTCGTCGATCTGGATCTTCGCGTTGACGCAAAGGGATGGCAGATCGCACATCACCAGATCTCGCTTGAGGTCGGATCTGCCCCCACACCTGTCACCGCACACCTGCATGATACGATCAAAGCCGGTCTCACTAATGGGCATCAGGCTACGCTGGCCCATATCCGGCAACCCGTTGCCACCACCATGAACCCGGTCCACAGCTATTTCGCGACGATTGTTCCTGATCTTGGCCAGCAATTACTGGCCAAGGCACAGCGCGACCATGTGCGGTCAGCCCTGTCTGACACACCCCAGGCAGATCTGCCCGTCATCAGCGCGACATCGCCGTTTATGTTTGGCGATAAATCCGGTCCGGGCCACTATATCGATATCGCGCCAGGTCCGCTGACATTACGCGACACGGCAGCGATTTATCCTTTTGCCAATACCTTATGCGCCGTCCTGCAAACCGGCGCGGACCTGCGCGCCTGGCTGGAACGGGCCGCAGCCCATTTTCAACATCTCATACCGGGCCGCGCCGACCAGGCTTTGCTGATGCATCACAGCCCCGGCTATGATTTCGATGCGCTCTATGGCTTGCGTTACGAAATTGATCTGAGCCAGCCCGCACGTCATGCCACAGATGGGCTGGTCGTCATGCCGCAAGCAGCACGCATCCGCAACATGACCTATCAGGGCAGGCCAGTGCTTGACGACGACCTGTTTGTCCTGGCGACCAATAGCTACCGCGCCTATGGCGGTGGCAACTATCCTGCCATAGACGACCGAAACATCCTCTATCGCTCAGCGCAGTCCACGCGAGACATCCTGATAGCAAGCCTGCGACAACAACAAACAATTGTTGACCAGATTGAGCCGACATGGCGATTTTCCGATCTTCCAGACACGTCTGCCACCTTCTTGTCCGCACCCAAGGCGCGCCATCACATGACCAAAGCCATGCGGCATCTAGGCCCCGGCCCTGACGGGTTTGATACCTATCAACTTATCCTGTGACATCTTGCGCAACGGCAAGCACGAGGCTATATGCGCATTGAGAGGTTGGCGCGGGCGAGCGCCTCGCCAACCTGGTCAGGTCCGGAAGGAAGCAGCCATAACGAGCCCCGCTTGGGTCGTTGTCCAGCCTCTCACCTACCGCGAATTCGCGCAGCAAAATCGCGGATAGGGACAGATCGAAACGGCAAAGCCGCTTGGCGGAGTCCTAGAAGTGGCGCAAACTAACCCTACCCCAAACACACAGCAGCCAACCCATCCTGCCACCAATAGGGACGCAACTTGGGTGCCGCACCAATACTGATATATTCGCTATCCTGCCGCACACGTATCACGACGCCGCGACCCGCAGCATAGTTCAACCGGCACTCCGGTGCATCAACTGCCATAGCCCCGCTGAGCCGATCAATCTGCCAGCCATCCGCCGCCTGTTTCAGCACCAGTTCCATACGGCTTTGTGGCCCAAACACAGTTATCACGGGTTGCACCGCCACCTTCGGATCAGAGCCGCCAGCATAGTTGATCTGATGCAGATTGTAATTATGTCGCGGCAGCTCGGTGGGCAATACAGTACGCACAAACTGCGGGGGGGCAAACGCACCTGTTTGCGGATCAGACATCAAAACAATCATATCCACAGCGTCACCCACATCATTGATCACCAGCAAAAGACGATCGTTAAGACCGTCGCCATTCATATCCTGATCACTGGCCTCCCCGACAAGGTGGGTAATATCGATCAACGGGGCTGTCTCCAGCCCATCCGCGACCAACGGGGCAGGCAGCGATACCGCAGCAAGTAATGCAAGGCGGGTCAGGAAAGACGGTGCATACGTCATGGCAAACATGGGTTCGGCAGATCGGTATGGTGCCAATCCGCTAATAATGGCGGAGCACCCGGATTGTATGTCGTCTCTTCACCATCAGGCGAAAGCACCGTCGCATGTGGCACAAAATTCTCCTCAAAAATGTTCACAAACCAAATCTCGCAATTCGTTTTTGATGGCTGACCCGGTTCTGTAGACGTCAGAGCTAATACGTCCATGATATCCGAACCAACCTCCCTTGCGCCGATGCGGATATAAAGCGATTTCCCAGACACCTCAGAGTTATACCCGACCACAGGATCATAGGTTTCATGGCTTGGGAATATCTCATATCTGACATCGCCAATGCGGTCAGGATCATAGGGCAGAATTCCGTAGGCAACATCTGTGACCGTCAGCGCGCCCGTAACAGGGTCAGACGTGGCAAGATACAAATCAACCGCATCACCACTCTGCGAAATCGCAATGACAGTCAGGTCCTGATATTCATCCCGGTTCCAGTCATTGCCCGCATATTCATTGGCATCAAACACACCCAGCACACGTTCAGGTGCGATCAACAGCGGCTCAGCCATCGCGGGGGTCGCAAACAATAAAAATGCAGTAAGCCAACGCATCAATACGTCCCTCAATGAATGCATTATGCATATCATTACCGCCTTTCACGCGAACGACAACCTGGCAGATGCTTGACAAACGCCCAGCGGGTCAGCGATGAACGTAGTAAGCGAAACGCTGTTAGTACGCCGACGGCCTGTCAAACAAGGAGGACAAAGATGATTGTGCGATCCTTCCTCCCGGTCCGGGTGCGCTGAAGCTTTGTCCGCAACCTCGTCCGGTTCCCGCTGATGCATCTGCGTCAGCAAACGCATTTCCTTTGACGAGGACACTCCATTGACAGAACTCACACGCGACGCCCTTGGCTGGTCGCCTTTCTACATGTCCCAGCTCGAAATCGAAGAGCTGGAGACCCTCACCCCTGCCCGCATCGGAACGGTTCACCGCGACCGCGTGGTGGGATTTTCTGAACTGGGCACGCTTGAACTGACCCTTGATCCCGGCATCACCACCGCTGCCGTGGCGGTTGGTGATTGGGTACTGGCCGCCCCTGAACAGCACAGGCTGGTGCGCGTCTTGGACCGCAAGACCGAACTTAGCCGGGGTACCGAGTATCACACAGGCGAAAAGCAACTGATCGCCGCCAATCTTGATACGTTGTTTATTACATCATCCTGCAACAATGACTTTAACGTCGCCCGGCTGGAACGCTATCTGGCACTGGCCCATGATGCGATGATCACGCCTGTGATCGTCCTGACCAAGGCGGATCAATGCGACGATCCAGACAGCTATGTTGACCAGGCTCGCAAACTTGGGCGCGATCTTGAGGTGCTGGCGATCAACGCCAAAGGCGATGATGTGGCCGAACACCTCGCCCCATGGTGCGGCAAGGGGCAAACCGTCGCCTTTGCCGGGTCATCCGGTGTCGGCAAGACCACCATCGCCAATGCGCTGACCGGTGGTGCGGCATTGACGCAGGACATTCGGGAAGACGATGCGCGCGGACGGCATACGACCACAGGGCGTTCGCTGCACCAGATCCCCATCGGCGGCTGGTTGATCGACACACCCGGCATGCGCGGGCTTGGCGTGGCCGAGGTCGCGTATGGGATCGACGCGACCTTCCCCGAAATCTCGGAACTGGCTACACATTGCAAGTTTCGCGACTGCGAACATGAAACCGAACCGGGTTGCGCCGTGATTGCCGCCATCGACGAGGGTGAGGTCGACCCGGACAGGCTGAAACGGTTCAAAAAGCTCAAACGCGAAAACCAGCACGCGACCGAGACAATTGCACAATCGCGCGACCGTCACCGCAAGTTCGGCAAAATGGTGAAATCTGCAATGTCCAAGAAGAAGCGGTCATAGTCGCGGCCATTGATACGCCTGAGGGACCGCAAACAAGGTAGGTTTTGGTCCTTAAGTATCACGTAAGATGGGTTGAAACCCATCTTACGTTTCATCACCCCTGTTGCGCCCACGCCAGCTGCGCCTCTGTTTCCACTGCACATGGCCGTACCTGACGTAGCCGGCCCAACGCCGCATTAGGGTCTTCCCCGGCGGCAATCATCAATCGTAAGCACATCATCCCCGACCGTCCGCAGCCACCAAAACAGTGGACCAGAACACGCCCGCCCCCCGCCAGCACGGCGAGCGCCTGATCGCGCGCCGCGGGCCAGTCCATATCAACTGGCACCCCAAAATCCGGCACTGGCAGATGCAGCCAATCGATCCCCGCAATGGCGAGATCCGCGCCAAGGCTGCCTGCGCCCTTCCGATCCAATTCAGCCTGCGACGTCATTGAGATGACCAGCTGTGGGTGCCACGCCGTCAGCCGCAGCCAGTCGGTATAATAATGTCGGGTGCGGCCCGGTATGGGGGTGATCGCAAGTTCACCACCCCCAACAGGCAGGCTATGGATCACGAACTCAGGCAATGCCGTGCTCTACCACTTGGCCGGGATGCTGTAGGGCCCAGTCCGCTAGGAAATCCGCCACCTCCGGTGCGCCAGCCAGTTCAATTGCCCGCTTTGGCAGGGCAACGCCGTGTTCCAGCACCAGACGCAAACAGGCAAGATGATCGCGTGCCGCCCTTTCCGGACAATTCTCTGACCCGTGGATGATGGTGCTCAACAGTGTACCACCATAGCCGTTCACATGGCTGAGATCTGAACCGAGCGACAGGAAATAGGCCGTCATGTCAGGCAGGCCCTGCCATCCCGCAAGATGCACCGGCGGCATTCCCTGATGATCCGGCGCATCCCATGGCAGGCCCACAGCAACCAATGCCTGCACATGGGCCGCCCGACCGGGTAGACCCAGCACCTCGCCCAGAATGTTGCGGAATGGGCGTGGTATCTGCGCGGGATCAATCCAGCGTCCGTCAACCACATGATCTTGGGCACACTCAGCCAAAATCACTTCCACCGGCGATAGCGATCTTTGCGGCAATCGCTCCTGCAAGGCCGCGTTCCCGTAAACACAGGCGGCCGCATAGGGATGCACGCCATCCCATGTCAGGTCTGGATCAGCCCCTGCCTGCAACAAAAGATCAATCATTTCGGCCGGGGACTGCCGCCGCGCCGCCTGAAACAGCGCGGGCACGACAAACGGCACCTCACCCCCGACTGGTTCACCTGCAAACTCGTTCGGATCAGCGCCCGCATCCAGCAGCATCCGCACTGCCGTGACATCATGAAAATCCATCGCGCGCAGCAGCGCATTGGTCCCCTTGGGATCTGCGCCATGGGCCAATAGCAGCTGGAGCCCTTCATGATGACCAAGCTCGGTCGCATGATAAAGGCTTTCGTTGTCGTTCGGATTGGCGCCCTGCTCTAACAACCACCGGCCCAGCGGCATATTGCCCGCGTGGCCTATCGCACCGTAAAGCGCCGACAGCTTGTGATCGCTGCCGGGTTCATGTGGAACGCCGTCATTCACATCCGCCCCATGGGCGACCAGCAAATCCGCAATGGCCAACATGTCCGCCTCGCGGTCCGGCCAGACGTGGAGCATCTTTGAAAATGCCAGATGCAGGATCGGGCGGCGCGGCCCGTCTGCACGGGTTGCCGCAGCGGGATCTTCGGCCAGAACGCGCCGGACGGCATCAAGATCGAACAGCGCGATCTGCACGCCAAAACTCCCCTCTGCCAAATCAGGTGTATCCCAGATCAGTTGCTGCACGACTTGGGCCTGACCGTGAAACAGGGCCATCTTCAGCCGCTGCTGTTTGGCGGCGCGATCCATACCTTGCGTGTCCACCGCGATCTTCATTTGCGGCCAACTGGCAAAGCTGTTTTCTCGCGCGATCACATGCAGGAAATCTGCCCGTTTCAGCGGGCCATTCTTACGCGGATTGACCATGTTCACGCGGGCAATCGCTTGCCGGTCGCCACGCTCATAGGATTTTTGAAGGGTTTTCGCCTGCCTGCGCAGGGCATCAAGTGGGTCTGTCATTGGCTTCCTCACCATCACTCCCGCCGGTTCGCTTGATCGGGCAAATGAGAAAGACCACAAATGTGGGTCGTTTCGGTCGTCATTGGGTGCGTCACGCTTTCCGCGAACCTGGATGCCGCCCAACCCGGCCACGCAAGTTTATGCCAGCATGCGGATTGGCGCAAGCAGTGGACCATCGCAGGCCGGCGGCTTAGGCTCTGCCGGCAACCGAATCTTGCCAAAGGCCCCCATGACCGACAAACCCGCCTACCAAGTGCTCGCCCGGAAATATCGGCCTGAAACCTTTGCCGATCTGGTTGGGCAGGATGCCATGGTGCGCACGCTGAAGAACGCCTTTGCCGCCGACCGGATCGCGCAGGCCTTCATGATGACGGGCATCCGGGGGACCGGCAAAACCACAACAGCGCGGATCATCGCAAAGGGGATGAATTGCATCGGGCCGGACGGCACAGGTGGACCGACCACGGAACCTTGCGGCCAATGCGAACATTGTGTGGCGATCATGGAAGGCCGCCATGTGGACGTGATGGAAATGGATGCCGCCAGCCGCACCGGTGTGGGCGATATCCGCGAGATTATCGACAGCGTTCACTATCGCGCGGCCTCGGCCCGCTACAAGATCTACATCATCGACGAAGTGCACATGCTGTCGAAAAACGCCTTCAACGCCCTGTTGAAGACGCTGGAAGAGCCGCCCGAGCACGTCAAATTCATTTTCGCCACAACCGAAATCCGGCAGGTGCCGGTGACCGTCCTGTCCCGTTGCCAGAGGTTCGACCTGCGCCGGATCGAGCCTGAGGCGCAGATCGGCCTGTTACGCAAAATCGCCGATGCAGAAGGCGCGGCGATCACCGATGAAGCGCTCGCCCTGATCACCCGCGCCGCCGAAGGTTCTGCCCGCGATGCGCAATCGCTGCTGGATCAGGCGATCAGCCACGGCGCCGGTGAAACCAGCGCCGAGCAGGTCCGCGCCATGCTGGGGCTGGCGGACCGGGGCCGGGTGCTCGACCTCTTCGATATGATCCTGCGTGGACAAGCCGCTGAAGCGTTGACCGAACTCAGCGCCCAATACGCCGATGGGGCCGATCCGATGGCCGTGCTGCGTGATCTGGCCGAGGTCTGCCATTGGGTCAGCGTGGTCAAGATCACGCCGGAGGCGGCCGAGGACCCCACGATCAGCCCGGATGAACGTACGCGCGGACAGGCGATGGCAGATGAACTACCGATGCGGGTCCTGTCGCGCATGTGGCAAATGCTGCTGAAGGCGCTGGAAGAGGTTGCGATGGCCCCCAACGCCATGATGGCCGCCGAAATGGCCGTGATCCGCCTGACCCATGTGGCCGACCTGCCCAGCCCGGACGAACTGGTGAAAAAGCTACAGGACGCCACGCCACCGCCCGGCGGACCTTCGGGTGGCAGACCGGCCCCCTCTGGCGGCAATACCGTCGCGTCCGGCAGCCCTGCCTCGACCCACAGCGTACCAAGCGGACCTACCGCCTCTGGCGCGCAAACCGCTGTGGCATTGGCAATGGATGCCTTGCAGCATTACGCCCGGTTCGAGGATGTGGTCGAACTGATCCGCGCCCATCGCGACGTCAAGCTGCTGGTCGAGGTCGAAACCGGCCTGCGCCTTGTCAGCTACCAGCCCGGGCGGATCGAGGTGAACCCGACACCAGATGCTGCGCCTGATCTGCTGGGGCGGCTGGGTGCCCGATTGCAGGCCTGGACCGGCAATCGTTGGGCGATCAGCGTCGCGGATGGCGGGGCGCCGACGATTGCGGAAACGCGGGACGCGGCCGAAAACGCGATCAAGGCGGAAGCGCAGGCGCATCCCCTTGTTCAGGCGGTTATCGCCGCGTTCCCCAAGGCCAGGATCACGGATATCCGCACCGAGGCGGAAAAGGAACATGATGCGCTGGAAGACGCGCTTCCCGAAGTGGACGAAGAATGGGATCCGTTCGAAGAGGACTGATTGCAGATAGCCCCCAAACCCCCTAACTGGGGTGCAACGAGACAGAGGGAGAATTCAAATGCTCAAAGGACTAGGCGGGCTTGGCGATATGGCCAAGATGATGAAGCAGGCACAGGAAGTGCAGGCGAAGATGGCGCAAATGCAGAACGATCTAGACAGTATCACTGTCGAGGGGGTCAGCGGCGCGGGTCTGGTCAAGGCAACCGCAACGGCCAAGGGTGAATTGAAAGGCCTTGATATCGACCCATCTATTTTCAATGGCGATGACAAAGAGGTGGTCGAGGATTTGATCCTTGCCGCGATCAAGGACGCACAAAGCAAGGCGAACGAGCGGTCGCAACAAGAGATGGCCAAAATCACCGAAGGGCTGGGTCTGCCGCCCGGTGTGAACCTGCCCTTCTGAGACCGGAATGAATTTTCCAGAAAATTCATGACACAGAAGAGATTTCGCGAAACCTCTTCGCTGCGCCGAAAGCATCATGAGCAACGGAACCGAAGACCTTGATAATCTCATCGCGCTGATGGCCAAGCTGCCGGGGCTTGGCCCCCGCTCGGCCCGGCGTGCGGTGCTGCATCTGATCAAGAAACGGTCACTTGTCCTGCTGCCCTTGGCCGATGCAATGCATAAGGTCGGCGCGACCGTGCGCGAGTGCCTAAATTGCGGCAACGTCACCACCACCGATATCTGCGAAATCTGCCAGTCCGAAAAACGCGCGACGGGCCAGATCGCGGTGGTTGAAGATGTGGCCGACCTGTGGGCGATGGAACGTAGCAGGGTTTTCAAAGGCCGCTATCACGTTCTAGGCGGGACGCTGTCAGCGCTTGACGCCATTGGGCCGGATGAGCTGCGTATCCCGAAACTGATCGACCGGATCACCTCTGAAAACGTAACCGAAGTAATCCTTGCACTGGGCGCCACGATCGACGGACAAACCACCGCGCATTACATCGCTGATCAACTGCCCGGTATCACGGTCACATCACTGGCGCAGGGTGTGCCGGTGGGGGGCGAACTGGATTATCTGGACGATGGCACGATCACTGCCGCATTGAATGCCCGCAAGGCGCTTTAGCGTTAATATTATATCAAGATATTGCCACAACTTCGCACGTGAAGGGTCAAAATCCCAAGCTACGGGTATCACGCAACGAGAAGCGTGAGACCCATGACCAACCCATCCCGGCCCAATGATTTTGCAGAGCGCCTGCACCGCATTGAAGAGCGGCGGCAAAATCAGCCCCCCGTCACGGCTGCGGATTTGGGGATCACCCCCGCGCCGTCACCTTATGATCACCCCCAAGAGCGACATCTGATCCGCAATACGCTGATCTGGATGATGATCTTTGCTGCGGCTGGTCTGGGCGGCTATCATGCGATTAATGCATTGCCCGACGACCTTAAATCCCTGTTCGGGGCGGGCAACGGTGCCGAAAACGTGGCCAGCGCCGCCATAGACGATACGGAAGAGCCGGTCCTGCACATCTCGGGCGACATGTCCGATCATGGACCGATCCTGCACTCGCCGCATGTTGCAAACCTGCAATCCGAGCCACTGACGCTTTCGGACATTGCGTCAGGGGTCGACCTTCCCACTGCGGATACCGTACCAGGGGCCGTCATCCCGTTTGTACGCAACGCAAGCTGCAGCTTGCGTCGCCCGCTTCCCAACGAGACGGTGATGAATATACGCCTCGCAAACGGGTTGCTGCCGGCACCGGTCCAGGCTTTCTCACATGCGGCACTGGCTGATCGGCTGACCAAGAACGTGACAGCCATAACACAAGGGGGCCGCGCCTATGATCTGGACGGACGGATCACCGGCGATTTGCGCAGCGTGGACGTGTTTGTCACGGACACATCCGCACCGCTTTATCTGGTCTTGCAGAATATGGGGCATGGCATTCTGTGGAACATCCACACTGCCCCTGATGTGAATGTCGCACATATCGCGATTGTATCTTCAGGGCATTCCGGCTTGGTGAACCTGCCCGCGAATACCACGTTTGACGCACTGCTTGTGAGCGATTTTGTCGGGCCACATGAATTTGGTGCGGATGATCAGATCCGTGACTGCATGATCCGCCCCTGGCGCAACCCGCAGCCAGACTGGATTGCCGCGCAAAAGGCGGCGAACGGCAACACGCTGTATGAAAATCAAATCACGTCATTCAGCAAAGGGCATGCGGCGTACAACGCATGGTACACCAGCGCCCTTGGGGTGGCGGCCAACACCAATATCGTGGCCCCGCGCGACGCGGCCCATGTCCTGCTTGGCCCCGTTCCCGCGACGCCGATCACATATCGGACCATCGCCGGACAGAATGTTCATATGATGCACACAGACAATATCATAACGGGAAACGCCACCATGCGCGCGGCGCAAACCGAAGCCCTGCATCGTGACATGCTGCTGGCTGCAATCGGTGGGGACATAGCCCTTCTTGACCCGCTGCCCATGGAAAGGACATCGCCATGACCGGTCTGCGCATTCTGTCTTTCTGCATCGGCATTATCATTATGCTTCCCATGATCGCTGTCAGCCTGTGGGGCTTTAACATGACCCAATGGGTCAATAACGAGGTAGCCCGCAACGATGCCATCCTCAACGATGCCGCAGTCATCCCGGACGCGATGCCGATGCCGACCAACCCGCTTGACTGGTTGCGCAGCCGGGCAGATTTGCGGGACACGTTCACACGGGATGAAATTACATCCGACCGTATCGTCGTGGTTCAAGAGATCATTGACGACACCGACCTGTTGAGACCCGGTGAAACCTTGCCCGACCCGGTTTTCCTGGAACTTTATGCCAACGCGCGCGCGCCCGCGCGGTTGATCGCATATTGTCCAGACGTGCTTTCCGCCATTGGCACCGCATGCGACGTGTTGCGCAGCGAGGTCCGCGAGAACCGCAACGGAAAGCTGGTCTTGACCGGGCATCTGGGTTTTCGCCCTGTCGCAGTGCTTGGCGATCCGTCAAAGGTGCAAGAGGGCGTATTGATATCCGGCCGTGTCGAATTGCCCTATTCTGGCGATCTGCGCCCGGCAAACGAACCCGCGTCGCGGATCAAGGCCATGCAGGACGCTCAGGCGATTTGCGACCAGTTGCGCCGCCAATATGGCAATTGCGTCCTGAGCCGGGTAAGTTTTGATATTGATGAGCTATGGATCACCGATCTTGAGGTGCTGCCCCCCGGTACGAACCCGCAGCGTCTGCGCACCTCTGCGACATTCAAGGTTTATGCCGATAGCGCGACGTTGGATCACCTCAGTCTGATGGAGCAACTGCACGAGATGGCAAAGCGAAGCTAACGCCTAGCGCCGCAAACAAGAAAAGCGCACCACCGGCAGGTGACGCGCTTTTTTATCAACCGAAGGGCAAGTTAGTCCTTGTTCTCGTCATCATCTGGTAGATTGAAGAAGCTGTCAGCGTCTGTGACATCACGATCATCTGCGTCTGGCCCGTCCTCATCATCGCGCGGATCGGAGAGGCTGAACGTCTCAAGCCCGGCCATCGCGCTTGGCATCTTGGGCTCTGCAGGCATACCCAGCGACTGTTCGGTGCTGACCAGTTTGCGCCGTTCGTCATCGGACATGACGGTGCCTTCCTTTGCCTTCTTGGCGTTGGCTTTCTGCACGGCTGCGTCCAGCTCAGACTGCTTGCAGAGGCCAAGGGCAACGGGATCGATCGGATCGATATTGTTGATGTTCCAATGGGTCCGGTCACGGATCGCCTGAATGGTCGGCTTTGTTGTGCCAACCAGTTTGGAAATCTGACCATCCGTCAGCTCCGGGTGGAACTTGACCAGCCAATAAATCGACGCAGGCCGATCCTGCCGCTTGGACAGTGGCGTATAGCGTGGGCCGCGACGCTTCTCTTCGCCAGCAGAGGCCGGGTTGTAAAGCAGCTTCAGCTTGTGCTTTGGGTCCGCCTCAGCCTTGTCGATCTCTTCCTGGGTCAACTGTTTGTTTGCTATCGGGTCAAAGCCCTTTACGCCGGCGGCCACATCGCCATCCGCAATCCCCTGCACCTCCAGCTCGTGAAAGCCGCAGAAATCGGCGATCTGCTTGAAGGTCAGTGTTGTATTGTCACAAAGCCAGACGGCGGTCGCCTTGGCCATAATGGGTGTATCAGACATCTTTCGTCTCCTGATCTGTCAGACAAGCCTCTCCCGCGCCCTTGAGTTAGGCAGACTGCGGTAGCAGCCGGGTTCGCATTGTCGAGGAACTTATGGTCTATATAGTAGCGGCGGAAGCGATAGGAAAGATCAAAATGCGTCTGGTTCTGGCCATGCTTTGTGTACTTGCATCCCCGACCCGCGCACAGGACCGCGCGGGTGAGTTCGACTATTATGTCCTTTCACTGTCCTGGTCGGCCAATTGGTGCGCGCTGGAAGGTGACGCGCGGAATTCACCGCAATGCGATGCGGCGGAAGACTTTGGCTGGATCTTGCATGGGCTTTGGCCACAATATGATGAGGGCTATCCTGAGTATTGCAACACCAGCGCGCGGGCACCCAGCCGGGCGGACACGGCTGAGATGGTGGATATAATGGGTACGTCCGGTTTGGCCTGGCATCAATGGCGCAAACACGGGGTTTGTACCGGCCTGACATCAGATGACTATTATGACCTGTCGCGCAGGGCCTATGCCCGCATCACCCGGCCTGATGTGTTCCGACAACTTAAGAACGATATCACTTTACCCGCCGCCGTAGTGGAAGAGGCTTTCTTGCAAGATAACCCTGAATTGATGGCTGATCAGATCACAATCACCTGTAAATCCGGCTATATCCAAGAAGCACGTATCTGCATGACGCGCGACCTGCAATTTCGCAGTTGCGGTCAGGACGTTATCCGCGATTGCACGCTGACCGACGCCCGCTTCAGCCCCATGCGCTAAACGAGAAAAGGCACCGATTTACGGTGCCTTTGGCTGATTGCGAATTGTGCCTCAGGATCCGGTATTCACTGGCTCCTGCTCGGTCGCGATTTCAGTGCCGTCTTTCAACATCACCGTTCCACGCGTATCCTGGCATCGTGGTGTTCCGTCACGGTTCAGGCGCGGCGTCATGAAGCCTTCGATCCCGTCGTCGATGTACCAATGCTGGCAGCCATCAGGATCAACCCAGACATTAGCCACACCATCACGCAGAAGGCCACCGTCAACCCCACCATCGGTGATATCGTCGGCGTCGCCGCTACGTTCACAGGCGACAAGCATCCCCGCAGCAAAAACCATCATCAAACCACGTGTCAAACCCATGTCTTTCTCACTATTCCTGTCGGCGCGATTCGCGCGTTTCATGCTGACGACAATAAGTTTAGATTGCGTATAGGTCCACCTAAGCGCCAATCCGCCAAGCAAATCGGCAAGTCCCAACCAAAACCTATGAAAAAAGGTCTAGTCAATGCGAAAATCCGTATACCTAATGGATGTCGATGGCGTCATTGTAACAGGCCGGCCCAGCGATGGTGCAGCATGGTGGACAGATCTGGAACAGCACTTCGGCTTTGACAAATCTGCGCTAAGAACACATTTCTTTGCGCCATTTTGGCAAGACATCGTGCGTGGTCGTGACCAACTTTTGCCACGGCTTGCAGAAGCTCTGATCGCAATGCAAAGCCCCGCCAGCCCTGAAGCAGTCCGCGATTTCTGGTTCAGTCAAGACGCACGGATTGATCGGAAAGTCTGTGCCTGGATGGACAGACGGCGCGCCGCCGGACATCGCGTGATGCTGGCCACAAATCAGGATCACAGCCGCGCTGCGCATCTGTTGGACAATTTGGGGCTACGCGATCATTGCGACGGGGCCTACACCTCGGCTGCGATTGGATTTGCGAAACCGGATGCCGCCTTCTTTGACGGCATTGCCAAGGCAGAAGATCGCCAAGTCACCGATCTGATCCTGATCGACGACACGATGGAGAATGTCGAAGCTGCCAAAAGATGCGGCTGGCAGGCCTATCACTACACCGGACAACCGCTCGATCAGATCATGCGGCAATCGTCTTGGTCAGCGCATCATAAGGATCAGCCAGACCTTCAACCACGCTGAAATGGTGCAATCCATGGGCGATGACCTGTGCGCATCCCCAGGCATCGGTCAAAGCCTGCGCCTGCTGTAAAAATGCGGGCCGTTCATCCGCGCCGACCCAAACGGTCACGGGCACGGGTGGAGGTGCCAGATGCACAGGGCTTTCCGACTGCACCTCTGCCGCATCGATCTTCAGGTCCTTGTTCATGGATGTACGCATTAGCGGCGCAAGGTCGGCCACGGGCGAGATCGGTACGACCTTTTCGACCCGCTCTTGCCAGCGGGCACCCAAACGTTGGGTCGTCATCCGCGCTACCAATTGCCCGCCTGCCGAATGTCCCGTCAGGCGGATCGGGCCGGGAACACGCGCTGCGGCTGTGGCAATCGCAGCCGCGATCTGATCGCCGATCTGGGTAATCCGTATATCCGGGCACAAATCATAAGACGGCATTGCCACCGCCCAGCCATGCGCCAGTGGTCCCGCCGCCAAATGCGACCAATATGATTTGTCAAAGCGAAGCCAGTATCCACCATGCACAAAGACAATCAGCCCCTTGGCAAGGCGGGCAGGATGAAACAGATCAAACCGCTGTCGCGGCGTTTCGCCATAGGGGAGATCACACTCGCACAACGTCGCTTCTCGAAAGGCAGATGCAGCCCGCGCCCACCTGTCGGGATAATCATCCGCGCCCGGAATATGCGCCGCATTCGCATATGCATCGTCTAATTCCATTACTCCCCCCTTTACGTTCGCCCGCCTGACAGGTCAGATAGCGCCGAACTTATGGGAGGCTACCATGCTTGACGAAACCACCAACCTCAAATCCATGCTGTCCCGTCCCGACCTTGTGTGCGAGGCCGCATTTGTGGCCGGTGAATGGGTGCAGGCGGCCAGCGGCAAGACTTTCGACGTTTCCAACCCCGCAAGGGGCGACGTGATCGCAACCATCCCCGACCTCAGCCGGGGAGAGGTCGCAGACGCCATCGCCGCCGCAGAAAAGGCCCAGAAACCGTGGGCCGCTCTGGCCGCCAAGGAACGGGCGAAGGTCCTACGCAAATGGTACGATCTGATGATGGAAAATCAGGAAGACCTCGCCATCATCATGACCGCCGAACAGGGCAAACCACTGTCGGAGTCACGGGGCGAGGTTGCCTATGGCGCCGGTTTCATCGAATGGTTCGGCGAAGAGGCCAAGCGCGTCTACGGCGAAACCATCCCCGGCCACATGGCTGACAAACGGATCACCGTGATCCGGCAACCTATTGGTGTTGCAGCGGGAATCACGCCCTGGAACTTCCCCAATGCCATGATCGCCCGCAAGGTGGCCCCGGCACTTGCCGTCGGCTGCGCCTTTGTCATCCGCCCCGCATCGCTGACCCCGCTGTCAGCACTTGCCATGGCAAAACTCGCCGAAGAGGCAGGCGTGCCTAAGGGGCTGTTCTCGGTCGTGACCTCCACTTCGTCGTCGGATGTGGGCAAGGAATTCTGCGAAAACCCCGTCGTGCGCAAACTGACCTTCACTGGCTCGACCGAGGTCGGGCGGATCCTGCTGAAACAGGCCGCCGATCAGGTTATGAAATGCTCGATGGAACTGGGCGGCAACGCCCCCTTCATTGTCTTTGACGATGCCGATCTAGATGCGGCGGTCGAAGGGGCCATCGCCTGCAAGTTCCGCAACAACGGGCAGACATGCGTCTGCGCCAACCGGATTTACGTGCAGGCCGGGGTCTATGACGCCTTTGCCGAAAAGCTGAAAAAAGCGGTCGAGGCGCTCAAGGTCGGCGACGGTCTGCAGGACGGCACGAACCTGGGTCCGCTGATCGAACCTGCAGCCATCGACAAGGTGCAAGAACACCTCAAAGACGCTCTGGAAAAAGGGGGGCAAATCCTGACGGGTGGCAAACCCCACGACCTTGGCGGGCAGTTCTTCGAGCCGACCATTGTGACCCATGCCACACAGGATATGCTGGTCAGCACCGATGAAACCTTCGGCCCTTTCGCCCCACTGTTCAAATTTGACGATGAGGACGACGTCATCGCGAAAGCCAACGACACAATCTTCGGCCTCGCCTCCTATTTTTACGCCAAGGATCTGAGCCGGGTGACCAAGGTGGCCGAGGCGCTGGAATACGGGATCGTCGGCGTGAACACGGGCATTATCTCGACCGAGGTTGCCCCCTTCGGCGGTGTCAAGCAATCGGGTCTGGGCCGCGAAGGCTCCAGCCACGGGATCGACGATTACCTGGAGATGAAATACATCTGCACGAGCGTTTGAACATCTCTTGCAATAGTCAGGTTTGCGGTTCGGACTTCCGTTGCTCGGCGTGATTTGCACTCACCCCACAGCATTCGCGGGGCGAGTGCGGCACCTTAGACCATCGTCCTCAAAATCTGAACAATACCTTGGCTGAGGTCCAGCCCGATTGCCAAATCGGGCGGCCCCCGACCGCCCCCATGGGCGGGGGCTTCACCCCCACCCGCGGTCAGGAACTACCCTCGCGTTTTTAAACAAATGTTGCAGATTAACTGGACGACGCTCTAGCGCGACAGGCTTTGGGCCAGTCGCATCAGTTGCACGGCTTCGGTTCGGTAGCCGAACGGGTCTTCGCCCCGGTTGGAATTGGCCAGTGCGATGGCGTCGTCATAGCCCCAGTCGCCAAGATAGCTGTCATCGCGCAGCAGTTGCCCGAAACCGGCGATGGCTGCGGCGAAGTTGGCCTCGGTCCCCGGGATGCTTTCGCCGATGATGGGCGTTTCGATCAGTTGGCTGGTATCCTCGCCCGGGTCCTTGTAGCGCAGTTTGACATAGCCCAACTCGTCTGAGGATGCCGCCACAGTGTCGGGCGCATAGCGCAGCGGGTCGCTGAGTTGCGCGGGGCTGCCTACGGGGGTGATTTCGTAGATCGCCGTGACTGAATGGCCTGCGCCAAGTTCGCCCGCGTCGACCTTGTCATTGTTGAAGTCTTCGCGCGCCAGTGCCCGTGTTTCGTAGCCGATCAGTCGGTATTCGGCGACCTGTGCCGGGTTGAATTCGACCTGCACCTTCACGTCGCCCGCGATGGGGAAGAGCGCGCCGGTGAGTTGATCGACCAGCACCTTCTGCGCCTCTGACAGGGTGTCGATATAGGCCGCTGTGCCGTTACCGTTCTGGGCCAGGGCCTGCATCGTTGCGTCGTCCAGATTGCCCCGCCCGAAGCCGAGGACAGAGAGGTAGGTGCCGGTCTCACGTTTGTCGGCGATGAAGTCTTTCAGAGCATCTGGGTTGCTGATGCCCACGTTGAAATCGCCATCTGTAGCGAGGATGATGCGGCTGACCTGGCCGTCCTCTTTCATGGTGTCGGCGACGGCGTAGGCCTGTTGCAGCCCGCCTTGTCCATTGGTGGACCCGCCTGCGCCAAGCGATTGGATCGCGTTCAGGATCGTTGTGCGTTCGGATGCTGCCGTGGGCGCAAGGACCTGCCCGGCACTGCCTGCGTATTCGACGATGGCGACTTCATCTTCGGGGCGGAGTTGATCGAGCATCAGGCGGAAGGATTGTTTCAGGAGCGGCAGTTTGGCCGGGTCGTTCATTGATCCGGATGTGTCGATCAGGAAGACAAGGTTCAGCGGTGGTCGGTCATCCATGCTGGGCATTTCGCCTTGCAGGGCGATGTGGACCAGTTGCGTGTCGGCGTTCCAAGGGGTCTGGAAGCTGCTGATCGTGGGTCGGAACGGTGCCTCGCCCGCGTCGGGGGCGGGGTAGTCGTAGGGGAAGTAGTTGATCATTTCCTCGATCCGTACGGCCTGTGCCGGCGGCAGTTGGCCGCGCGAGAGGGAGGAGCGGACGACGGAATAGGCAGCCGTGTCCACATCGATGGAGAAGGTGGAAACCGGCTCTTCTGACGTGATCTTGAGCGTGTTGGGCGTTTCGGTCGGGAAGGCTTCGGTATCGACGTGCGGTGCGAAGACGACCAAATCGTCGGCGGGCATTGGCGCAGGCGCGATGACAGTGTTTTGCGGTGCGGCGAGGTTTCGCATGGTCGGGGCGGGCATCTCGACGGGTGCCGGCGGCGCGATCTGCAGTCTTTGCGGCAGAGAGGGCGGCTCGCTTTCTTCCATGACCAGGGACTGCGTCTGTGGGGCCGATTCGGCCTCGTCTGAGACGGCAGCGCTGCCCAGTGCCTGCGCTTCTGCTCGCGCTGTAGCGGTGGTGGACCGATCTTCGAACGCCTGTTCCTGTTCCGGCACGATCAGCGGCTCTTGCAACACTTCGCCAAGCGGTTCTGTCACCGGCCTCCGTTCCAGCATATCCGATGTCAATTCATCCACGCGCAGCGGGCCATCCTCGATCCGGGGTTCGCTGATTGCACCGTCAAATTCGGTCATCGTGATCTGCGGTACCGAAGGCGGGCGCAGCACGTCCTGCATTTGCGGCGTCAAGGCGAGGAAACCCACGGCGACGATGGCGGTGGTTGTCGTCAGCGCGGCCTTGGAGGTGAATGTGTTCAGCATGGTCTTTACTCCTGTCCAGAGGGCGTTTGCCCCGTTTGCAGGAGTGGGACGCGGGGCAATCCGCGATCCTTGGAGGTCTTCAAAATTTTTCTGTGCCAGCGCCAGATTTTCCGCCCGGCGTGCCGCGTCGGGCCGGGGTGTGGCGCTATCCATCATTGCCTTGAGGTCGCTCAGGTCATCAGTCATGCCACGTCCTCCTTTTCCTTGATTGCCCGCAGGGCTTTTTTGGCTTCCGATATCCGCCAGCTGATTGTGCCTTCGCTGACGCCCAGCACTTCGGCTGCCTGGGCATGGGTCATGTCATCGAGCACAAGGGCAAGCGTGTCGCGCAGGTCCGTGTTCAGTTGGTTCATGGCGGTGGTCAGCCAGTCGATTTGTTCATTTGTGTCGCGGTTGGCGGCGGTGCGGTTGGTTTCCCAGTCGCCCCAGCCTGTCGTTGCTTTCGCATATGTCGCGCGCTTGCGCCGCCGGTCATGGGCGGCATTGACCGCGACGCGGTAGAGCCATGTGGTGACCTTGGCACGGCGCTGATAGCTGGCAAGCTTGGCGGGCAGGGCCGCACAGATATCCTGCGTCAGATCCTCTGCCTCGGCCCGGGCACCGGTCAGCCGGAAGCAGAAGGCAAACAGCCGTTCATAATGGCGATCAAGCAGGCTCGCGAAGGCCTGCCCATCACCATGGGCGGCCTCCTCTGCTAGGTCCTCGTCGCTTGTCATCATGCGCATCACAATTGGTTGGACGGGGGTGAGAGGTCAATCCTTGGCAAATGGAGAATTTTTTCTGGGCGGAGCACTACCCGTTTTATGCTGGACCACGCATTCTGACCCAAACGACCCATTGGTCAGGATCAACAATGCAAGATCGGGCCTGTCCGTTTCGCAGCACATACTGCAATGGTCTTACTTTCGCACTGATGATCGTTTCATCGGTCGGGTCTCATAAATGGGACAGATGGCGTGTTATTCAGCATGTTTGAAATCAGTCGTACGTCGTCTCTTGCCTTACCAAAGACTTCGTCTTTGTGTAACGCGGCCCAACCACACGCCTACCCGATCTGCGCCCGTGCCAACGGCAAAATCTGACCCTCAATCAGCCGCATGATATCGCCGAAATATCCGCCGCTGCGGGCGGGTTGCGTTGGATCAGAGGTCAACGCCAGCGTCAATTCCAGCTGAGGTGCCACGCAAATCACCTGCCCGCCATACCCGCGGGCCAGCGCATAACCGACGCCCGCCGCTTCGCCCAAAAACCAGCCATAGCCATAATCCAGCCCGGAAAACGGAGAGCGCGTCCGTGGTTCAAAAGACTGCGCGACCCATGCCGGGCTCAACACCTGCCGTCCTTCGAACTGGCCTGCATTACGGTACATCTCACCGAAGTTGATCATGCCCTCCACAGTCAACGCCATTTCATTGCCACCCATGTAGCGGCCTTGGGGATCGCGGGTCCAGGCAGGCACGTCAATGCCCAACGGCGTACCCAGACGGCGGCGTGCCAGCGTCAGCAGGCTTTGTCCTGATACCTCGGCCAGCACCGCACCCAGAATATGAAACGACCCCGTTGAATAGAGCATGCGCGCCCCTGGTTCTGCCACAAAGGGACGCGACAGCGCGTTGGCGACCCAGTTGCCGCTGTTCACCCAGCTACCATAATTTGCGCCCGATGTGCGTTCCAGGCCCGCCTGCATGGTGACAAGATCAGCTATCGTGATCTGCGCAACACGTGGATCTGCGCCCTGTGGGATCAACTGTGGGGTTACATCGCCCAGACGTGCCTGAACCGACGGCAATTCCCCACGATCAAGTGCTGCACCCGTCAAGGCAGCAACGATCGTCTTTGATACCGATTTGATTGGAACAGCGCGGTCAATCGTCGGCCCCCGAAATACCTGCGACAATACCGTTCGACCCGACTGGCGAATGACCAATGCACGACATTGCTCCAGGCCGCCCGCAATTTCGGCAACATCGCTCCATGTTTCTGTCTGCGCATGAGCAGGCAACATGAATGCGGCACCTGCCCCTGCAAGAAATATCCGGCGTCGTAGTTTCATCAGATGACCTTTGGTTTGTGATACAAACATAATCGCTGCAGCACACACGGCCAGCCACATTTGCGTGGGGTCAGTGACAGTAGGCTTCGGTCTCGATAAATGCGCGCAAGGTCTGATGCTTTTCAGGGCGAAACCGGTCAAGCTCTTGCAAGGTCAGAACACGGTCAAGCCGAAACATCCGGAAGGCATCGCGCAGTTCGCACCAACAGACCGCAGTCCATACCTGCCCCCAGAACCATACGCCCAAGGGACGCACAACGCGTTCGGTATGGCTCCCCGTTTCATCTGCATAACTCATCTGCAAACGCATATGTGCTTCGGAAGCAGCCTCGAACCTGTCCAGAAAATCGCGCCACAAGCCGTTGTTCATCGGCGTTTCAATCGCATGCACATTGACCTGTCCTGCGCGGGCGCGTGCCTCTTCGGGTAAGACTGTATCGATCTTTACCAAGGCCTCTTGCGCAGCCGCGGCCATCTTTGTGCCGCCCCAGGATTGCAGGATGCGTGCACCGGATACCAGCGCGACGATCTCATCATGGGTGAACATCAGCGGCGGCAGATCGTAGCCATCGCGCATCAGATACCCGACGCCTGCTTCACCCTCGATCGGAACGCCGGACCCGATCAGATGGGCCACGTCGCGGTAAATCGTCCGCGGCGTGACCTCCAGCTTTTCGGCCAGTTGAGCAGCCGTAACAAGGCGACCGCCCCGTAGATACTGGAGTATCTGGAACAGACGATCAGCCCGGCGCATCTATTCGGTCGACTCGTATAGACCGATGGAATTGCCATCGAGGTCTTTGGCATAAACGAACCGCCCCGACGGAATTTCAATTGGTGGGCTGACCACTTCACCACCGGCCGCCGTGCAGCGTGCGATCCCGGCCTCCAGACTGTCGGGCAGATCAAGATGGATTGTGTTGCCGCCATCTGCCGCCGGCTTGCCGGGATAAAGATGTGCGCCGGCGGTGTTCATGATGCCGCCCAGCACAGCCATCGGGTTTGGACCGGTATTGTCGATCTGGCTCTCATAGCCGAATACAGTGTTATAAAACGCTACGGACTTTTCCAAATCCGTCACCGGAATTTCACCCCACACCATGATATTGCGATCAGCCATCTCTCATCTCCTTTGATATGCTTCTGATGAGACGAGGTTAATCATACCCCTCCTGACAGCGTTATGTCAGCATGTTTCAGGAGTGCGCTGAAAATCCGCAATCATGCAACGCGGCAGGACAGCCCGAGGATCTGACCAGTAGCATGTCGTTTTGTCCGTGCGGCTTGATGTTCGCGGCCTGCAGGGCAATAAGGGTTGCCTGTCGCCGCAATAGGTACGACACCACAAGCGCAATCGCCCCTTGCAGGCTCTATGATCTCGTCATGCTCAGCCCAGCCAGCCCAAGCCGTCTGTTGTTGAGTTGCGTGGCTTGTATTCGCCCGAAACCCACCCTTGATAACCTTCTTCATCAAGCGCGGCAAAGAATGCCGGATAGTCGATCGTGCCATGATCCGGCTCGGTCCGGTCAGGCATCTGTGCGACCTGCACATGTACCGTTACATCCCGCATGGCCGCCCATGTAGCCAACATATCCCCGGTGATCTTCGCCGCATGGAACGTATCGAATTGAAGGCGCAGATTGGGGGCATTTACAGTCTCAACAATTTCGCGGCCCAGATCAAAATCATTCAGAAAATAACCGGGCATGGTGTCATTATTGATCGGCTCAATCGTCAAGCTTTGGTTGGGCGCTTCTGCCGCAGCCCAGCGCAGGTTGTCGATGAAAACCGCTTTTGCCTCGGGTCCTTCGCTCACGCCCGACATGATATGCAGATGCTGCGCGCCCAGGGTCTTCGCATACCGCACAGAACGTTTGAAATCGCGGCGAAAGCGATCCGCAAGCGCCGGGACAGCGGCAAATCCCTGATCACCGCCTGTGTAGTTGGGCGGCGGGCAATTGATCAGCGCCATTTTCAACTCGTACCGGGCAAGCTCATTAACGATGTCCTGCGCGTTCACGTCGTAAGGGAACAGCACCTCGACCGCATCAAAGCCAGCTTCCTTGGCCGCTGCAAATCGCTCTAGAAAAGGCAGTTCCGTGAAAAGCCACGTCAGATTGGCACAGAATTTGGGCATAGTTTTTGTCCTTCAACGCAACGCACAATCCTTCTCAAGCAACGGCGCGCAATGCAACGGATTTGCAATAAACCAATGGGTTACTTATCTAAAGTTGGTGCGGGCGTGTGAGTGGAGAGAGTTATGAAGCGGTTAATCAGTTTTATCATCAGCCTCGTGATGCCCATTATCCTTATCGGCGGCGGCGGTATGGTCATCGGCCTTGGGGTGAACAACAATTCCTCAGTGATTACATATGCGGGTATGGCGCTGATCGGTGCCGGGTTGTTATGGGGCTTGTTTTTATGGCTTTGGGCCAGCGGCGGTGATCTGTAGGGCGGTCGCGCACCATGGGCCAATTCATATAAATCACTGATCACCTGACGTGACTGATGTCGCTCGTCGCTTCAGCCACCGTATTAATCCAGCTCTGCGGATGGGATAATCGGAAAGAACACACCTGCCGATCGCACACCAAACCACTGCGCGCCCTCGTGCGCAGCATGTTCGCCGATCTCAACCAAGCGGTAGAACGACTTGCGATCAATCAGCGCCTCCAGATTGGCGCGCACCAGCACATAAGGTGACGGCTCTCCCGTTTCGGGATCCCGCACAACCCGGATCGGATGCTCTGGCCCTGCAATCATTCGGTCACCGACATTTGTCTCGAACTCCAGCCCCTCACCGACCCGGTTGAAATCCACCGCGACGAAGGGCGCATCGTCCACGGTAATCCCGACCTTCTCAACCGGGGTGACCAAGACATATTCGTCCTCATCCTTGCGCAGAATCGTCGAAAACAGCCGCACAAGTTCGGGCCGCCCAATTGGCGTACCCATGTAAAACCACGTCCCATCCCGCGCGATCCGCATGTCGATCTGCCCGCAATGGGGCGGATTCCACAGATGAACCGGCGGCAAACCGCCCTTTTGGACAGCACGCGCGCTTGATGCGAGGCTTTCTGCTGACGGTGTCACAATCTTTTGTGTGGTCATTGTTTTTGCCATTGGGGTTCATGGGATTATCTGTACCAATAGCAATATAGTTCAACCGGAGGATTGTCATGGCCAACGACGCCGATCTTGTCGCCCATATCGAAACACTGGGCGCAAAGCTGGGCGAGGCGCGCACCAGCATCTCGGCCCGTTTCATTGGCCAGCAAAGGGTCGTGGATCTCACGCTTACCGCGCTGATCTGTGGCGGACATGCTGTGTTGATCGGCTTGCCGGGCCTTGGCAAGACGCGTCTGGTGGATACGCTCTCGACCGTGATGGGCCTTGACGGGAACCGCATCCAGTTCACGCCGGACCTGATGCCCGCCGACATCCTTGGTTCTGAGGTATTGGAAACGACCAATGACGGCTCGCGCGCGTTTCGTTTTATCGAAGGGCCTGTTTTCTGCCAGTTGCTGATGGCGGATGAGATCAACCGCGCCTCTCCGCGGACCCAATCGGCGCTTTTGCAGGCGATGCAAGAAAAAGAAGTCACCATCGCTGGTCAGCACCGACCGCTTGGCGTGCCGTTCCACGTGCTTGCCACGCAAAACCCCATTGAACAGGAAGGCACCTATCCGCTGCCCGAAGCGCAGCTTGACCGTTTCCTTGTGCAGATCGATGTCCCCTACCCCGACCGCGACACCGAAAAAGATATCCTGATCGCTACCACCGGCGTTGAAGAGGCCATGTCGACAGCCGTCTTCACTGCGCAAGAGCTGCTTGATGCACAAACTGTGCTGCGTCGCATGCCAGTGGGTGAAAACATCGTAGAGATGATCCTTGATCTTGTTCGCGCCTGCCGCCCGGACGACGCGACGGCCCCCGATATCATTAGACAAAGCGTCAGTTGGGGCCCCGGCCCCCGTGCTGCACAGGCGCTGATGCTGACTGTGCGCGCCGCTGCTCTGCTTGACGGGCGCCTTGCGCCTTCCGCCGAAGACATCCGCACAATGGCTGTTCCGGTTCTGGAACACCGCATGGCGCTATCCTTTGCGGCCCGCGCGCGGGGCGAAAGCATTCAGGGCATCATCAATCAGGTCGCTGATCAGATCACGGCAGTGTCTGCCGCCGCATGACCGAACCGCTCGCCCTTAGGTCACAGGCGGAAACGCTTGCAGCACCCCTGCCCGCCCTTTTGGCGGAGGCGGAGCATTTGGCGTCTGCCGTGCTTTTGGGCGATCACGGACGCAGGCGGGCCGGTGTGGGCGACACGTTCTGGCAATACCGACCTGCGCAACCACATGACGAAGCCCGTACAATCGACTGGCGCCGTTCGGCCCGCTCTGACAGTAATTTCGTGCAGGACAAAGAATGGCAAATCGCCCAATCCATCATCCTTTGGGTGGATCAGGCCGCGTCAATGTCCTTTGCCTCGGACAATCACCCGACCAAGGCCGCACGGGCGCGCACCCTTGCGCTTGCCATGGCGATCCTGCTGATCCGCGGTGGCGAACGGGTTGGGCTGACGGGTCTGCGCTTGCCGCCGCGACGCGGTGAAGCACAGTTGATGCGCATGGCGCAACTACTTAGCGAAGACGACACCACGGATTACGGCGCACCCGAAGCGCAGGGCATGCTCCCTCATTCCCGCGCTCTTTTTGTCAGCGACTTTCTGGGCGACATTCAACCCGTCGAAGACGCGCTGTTGCGTGCTGCCGACCGCGACGTGCGCGGCACATTGCTGCAAGTGCTTGACCCGCAGGAAGAAGCGTTCCCATTCGACGGGCGCACCATCTTTCAATCGATGACCGGCGCGATTGAGCATGAAACGCTGAAAGCAGGCGATCTGAAACAGCGCTATCTTGACCGGCTTGCCGAACGTAAGGACCGGCTTGCGCATCTGGCCCGTACCACCGGCTGGCAGTTCAGCACGCACCATACCGGCGAAAGTGCCACAAACGCTTTGCTATGGCTCTACGGTGCGATGGAGCGGCACGCCTGATGTGGTCCATCGGTCCCATAGGGTTTGCGGCACCGTGGCTGCTGCTTGGCCTTATCGCGCTGCCGATCCTTTGGATTTTACTGCGGGCTGTCCCACCGGCCCCTATTCGCAGACGCTTTCCGGGTGTCGCCCTTCTGCTTGGTCTAAGCGATGACGAAACGCAGTCTGACCGCACGCCTTGGTGGCTGTTGCTCTTGCGATTGCTGGCTGTGGCCGCCGTGATCATTGGTTTCGCTGGTCCCGTCCTGAACCCACAAGATGCGCGGGATGGGGACGGTGATCTGGTGATCGTGCTGGATGGATCATGGGCGGGTGCCGCCACATGGGGCGCCAAGATCGACAGGGTTGAGACCTTGCTGACCGAGGCAGCCGTTGCGAACCGGCGTGTTGCCGTGGTCAATCTGACGGATCTACCGAACGGACCGCTGCCTTTCGCAGCGCCGACTGATTGGCAAAACAGGTTGCCAAATCTGGCACCTCGGCCATGGCAACCTGTTGATCCGGCTGATTACTTCGCTGATCAGACTGGCCCTTTCGAAACCTATTGGGTCTCTGACGGCCTTGATTATGCTGACCGCGATGATTTGCTGAGCACGCTTGAAACCTTTGGCACTGTCACCGTGTTCCAATCACCGCGCCAAACCATTGGTTTGCGCCCCGCGCGGTTCGAAGACGGGCAAGTCCTCGTCTCTGCCACCCGTACACCGGTTGGCAACTTGACCGAGACATCCATCACAGCGGTTGGCCTCGATCCCGCAGGCGTCGAACGGCAGTTGGCGACCGTACCGCTGGTATTCGAACCAGGAGAGGCCGTTGCCGAAACCGCAATGGTGCTGCCGCCCGAGCTGCGCAACCGGATCACCCGGTTCGAAGTTCCCGCCGCGCGCTCGGCCGGGGCTGTCAGCCTGACCGACGACGCACTGAAACGGCGCGAGGTTGCGCTGATCGCAGGGCGCGACGATCGCGAAGGGCTCGAACTGTTGTCGCCGCTTTACTATCTGCGCGAAGCCCTTGAACCCACCGCCGACATCATCGACGGCGCGCTTGAGGACATTTTGCTGGCGAACCCTGATGTCATCATCCTCGCCGACGTGGCGATCCTCACCGATATTGAGGCACAGGGTGTCGAAGACTGGGTGAACAACGGCGGCATGCTTTTGCGCTTTGCGGGGCCACGGCTGGCAGCGTCCGACCTTGGCCGCGCCGAAGAAGACCCGCTGCTGCCTGTCCGCCTGCGCTCTGGTGGGCGCAGTGTCGGGGGCGCGATGAGCTGGGGGGAGCCCAAATCGCTGGCACCATTTGGCGAAACATCACCTTTCTTCGGGTTGCCGGTGCCTGACGACGTATCCGTCACCAGCCAGGTCATGGCGCAACCCGACCCGACCCTTGCCAACCGCGTGATTGCACAACTTGCCGATGGCACACCACTGGTCACCCGCAAAACGATGGGCGAAGGACAGGTGGTTCTGGTTCACGTCACCGCCAATGCAGAATGGTCCACCCTGCCGCTGTCGGGCCTTTTTGTGCAAATGCTTGAACGGCTTGCTGTCTCGACCCGTCCCGTCACGCCGGATGCAACGGAACTGGAAGGCACCACATGGTTGCCCAACCGCGTTCTTGATGCTTACGGGCGGCTTGAAGATGGCACTGATCTGCCGGGCATTGACGGGGCATTGCTTGCCGAAGGCATCCCCGGCCCTGATCTGTTGCCGGGGCTTTATTCCGGCGAAGACCGGCAGCTTGCCATCAACGTGATTGGAAAGGACACCATGCTGAATGTCGCACAATGGCCCGCAAGGATCACCGTCGAAGGCATGGCCGTCACCCGGGAAACCGCTTTGAAAGGCTGGCTGCTGAGCGCGGCATTGTTCCTGATGCTGATTGACGTGATTGCGTCTCTTGCCATCGGCGGGCGGCTGCGCGGGCCGCGTGCTGATGTGGCAGCAGCGTTGGCTCTGGCCTTGATCTTGTTGGGCCAGAATGCACAGGCACAAGAACTGACAGGCGACGACTTTGCCCTGCGTGCCACGACCGAGGTTGTTCTTGGTCATATCCTGACGGGTGACAGTGAAACAGATGATATCGCCGCTGCAGGCCTGACGGGCATTTCGCAAACCCTGTTCCGGCGCACCTCGATTGAGCCGGCAACACCAATGGGCGTGAATCTGGAGACGGACGAACTGGTCTTCTTTCCCTTCCTTTACTGGCCCATCACCGCAGACCAGCCCCTGCCCTCGCGCGAGGCTTATGGCAAACTTAACCGCTATCTGCGTTCCGGCGGGATGATCATGTTTGATACGCGCGATGCGGATACGGCGCGGTTCGGTTCTGGCTCGCCTGAGGGGCGCATGCTGCAATCCATCGCACGCTCATTGGACATCCCGCCGTTAGAGCCTATCCCCTCTGACCACGTGCTAACTCGCACTTTCTATCTATTGCAGGATTTCCCCGGTCGCTATGCCAGCCGCGATGTCTGGGTCGAAGCTGCCCCACCCGACGCCGAACTGATCGAAGGGATGCCCTTCCGCAACCTCAATGATGGGGTCACTCCGGTAATCATCGGCGGCAATGATTGGGCGCGGGCATGGGCGGTTAATGGCAGCGGTCAGCGCATGTTCCCTGTGGGGCGCGGCATGGCCGGGGAACGCCAGCGCGAGATCGCGCTGCGCTTTGGCGTGAACGTCATCATGCATGTGCTGACGGGCAACTATAAGTCTGATCAGGTCCATGTGCCCGATCTTCTCGACAGGCTGGGTCAATGACGGGCACGCTGATCTTTGATCCACTGATCCCGATGATGATCTTCTATGTCGTCGCGGGTCTTGCGGCGGCTTCGCTTGCGCTGGCGATCTGGCGCCGTCTGCCTGGCTGGTGGCTGCGCGGTCTTGCCGCGCTGGCCTTGCTTGCTGCCCTTGCCAACCCGGCCATTCAGCAGGAAGATCGCGAACCCCTGAGCGATATCGTGATCCTTGTCGTTGATGAAAGCGCCAGCCAGCGTATCAGCACGCGCCCCGCCCAAAATGCCGCTGCCATCGCGAATATCGAGGCGGAAACCGCACGTCAGCCGAACACCGAACTGCGCACGGTCACCTTGGGCGACGGCGAAGGCGATGCCGGCACATCTTTGATGACCGCATTGTCCGAAGCGATGGCCGAAGAGCCACAGGGACGCATTGCCGGGCTCATTCTTTTAAGCGACGGACGGCTGCATGACCTGGACCGCGCCCCACGCCTGCCCGCGCCACTGCACACGCTGCTGACGGGCGAACCGGATGATTGGGATCGGCGGCTGGTCGTGTCAAACGCGCCCGCCTTCGCGATCTTGGGTGAGCAGGTCACACTGACCCTGCGTGTCGAAGACCAGGGCGCTGCACCCGGCGACGACAGCGTCCCGCTGTCAATCTCGATCGACGGCGAGGCCCCGATGACGGTGCCTGTACCCATCGGTCAGGACATCGAATTGCCAGTGGAGCTGCCCCGCGGCGGCATGAACGTCTTGCAATTCACGATCCCCGATGCACCCGGTGAGTTGACCAACCGCAATAATGCCGCTGTTGTTCAAATCAACGGTGTGCGCGAACGGCTGCGGGTATTGCTTGTGTCGGGCGAGCCGCATCCGGGTGAACGCACATGGCGGAACCTGCTGAAATCCGACAGTTCTGTCGACCTCGTTCACTTCACCATTCTGCGTCCGCCGGAAAAGCAGGACGGCGTACCAGTCAACGAACTGTCGCTCATCGCCTTTCCTACGCGCGAATTGTTCCTTGAAAAGATCAATGATTTTGATCTGATCATCTTTGACCGCTATCGGCGGCGCGGCATCCTGCCCAGCGCCTATATCGACAATATCCGGCAATATGTCGAACAGGGGGGCGCGGTACTGGTGTCATCCGGGCCGGAATACGGGTCCGCCGAAAGCATCTATCGCTCGCCCCTTGGGCAAATCCTGCCCGGCGCGCCGACCGCGCGGGTGTTTGAAGAGCCGTTCACCCCACAAATCACGGATATCGGCCAGCGTCACCCCGTAACAGAAGGGTTGGACCTTTTGTCACCAGCGCCCGAAGGCGAAGAAGGTCCCGGCTGGGGGCGTTGGTTCCGACTGATCGACGTGCTGGTGCCCGAACGGGCAACCACCGTCATGTCCGGGCTGGATGACCGGCCGCTTCTGATCCTCAACCGGATCGGAGAGGGGCGGGTGTCACTGATGGCGTCAGACCATTCATGGCTTTGGGACCGGGGCTATGAGGGGGGCGGGCCGCAACTGGAACTGTTGCGGCGACTGGCCCACTGGATGATGAAAGAGCCAGAGCTTGAGGAAGAAGCGCTGTGGGTTGAACCCGCAGGCCAGACCATGCGGATCATCCGCCGCACGCTCGATCTTGAAACAGGCGATGTGACAGTCACACATCCCGATGGTGCAGAAACGACGCTGACCCTGGAAGAGGTTTCGCCCGGCCGGTTCGAAACCTTGTGGGAAGCGCCCGAAATCGGGCTGTACCGACTGGACGACGGTGAAGAAACCGCTGTGATCGCACTTGGCCCCGCAGCCCCGCGCGAATTCGAACAAACCATTGCATCCGGCGACTTACTTGACCCGCTTGTCACAGGAACCGGCGGGGGGATCAAACTGGTCTCTGACGGCGACATCAGTATCCGCACCGTGCGCGAAGGACGGCCTGCCAACGGGCGCGGCTGGATCGGGATCACACCGCGCGGGGCGTTTCAGACGGCAGATGTCAGTATCACCCCGCTTTTACCCGCCTGGGCGTTCCTGTTGCTTGCGTCGCTTTTGATGATTGGGGCCTGGCTGCGCGAGGGACGGCGGTAAATCCTTTTGATCCGGACATTTGTGAAAGCCTTCTTATTGCTCGTCACGGTTCTTGTGACGATGGTGGGGTGCCAGACCTTCCGAAACTCCGGAAACATGCCGTTGCCAGTGGCGCAGCCCGACACATTGCGGATCGCGACATATAATGTCCACTACATCATCCTTGATCAGGAAACCGGGCCCTGGTCGGTTGGCGACTGGGACCGTCGCAAAGGCCCTATGGACCTTGCCTTCAAGGCCATCGACGCCGATATCATCGGTTTCCAAGAGATGGAGAGCTTTTCGTTTCGAACCAATCAGGTCAACCTGACGCTGGATTGGCTTATCGACAATAACCCTGACTACAGCGCAGCCGCCGTGGGCAATCCGTCTGATTTTCCATCAACCCAGCCGATCCTGTACCGGGCTGACCGGCTGAAGATGCTGGACCAGGGGTGGTTTTTCTTCTCGGAAACGCCTGACGTGATCTATTCGCGCACCTTCAACGGGTCCTTTCCCGCCTTCACGTCATGGGCGCAATTCGAGGACAAAGACAGCGGCGCGATCTTTCGGGTCGTCAATATCCATACGGACTTTGCCAGTCGATCAAACCGGATCCAGTCTGTCGAACTGGTGGCGGAGCGGATCGCACCGTGGATCGACGCAGGTGAAACGCTGTTTGTGATCGGCGATCTGAACGGGCGGCTTGGTGACCGGGTAGTGAATATCCTTGCGGCAACAGGCCTTGAGTTTGCGCCGGTGCGTGGATCAACGTTTCATCTCAACCGTGGGATCAACCTTTTCGGTGCCATCGACCATATCGCCACGGTCGGGAATGCTGAACTGGTCGGCGACCCTATTGTGCTGCGCGAAAAATTCGACGGTGAATGGCCCACGGATCATTATCCTGTGATCGCTGACTATATCGTCACACCATAAATCTGTCAGCAGATCGGGTTCCACTTGCAATACCAGCGCACCTCGCCCTCTGCTTCTGCTACAGGTGCGACTTCGGGCGTATCGGAGCGCCATTGCCACCACTTCCGCGTCTCTTCTTCCGCCGCGACTTCCTCGCCACGATTGAATGGCCAGAAATCAAACCAACTGCTGAACCAGCCCGTCAGACTGTCAATGATGTACGTGGCAACCACCAGCACGATAATGCCAAGAATGATAAAGAAGATGACCCGACCGAAAGACTTGCCGCCTTCGCTGGCGGCATTGAAAGTGAATTTCTTCAGCGACCGACTCAACACTTCGCTCCAGGGTTTCTTGGATACGCAGTCTTCGTCTTGCGGGGCTTCACTCATCGGTTACTCATCTGATTAATGTGACGTCACAGCCGAAATCGCAAATGAATGCGGCAACAATATGGGGCGACTGGGCCGATTGAAGCCAAAAACGAACGCGGCGTTACTTTTAGCAATATCCAAAATGGATTGCCTCGATTCAACCGAAGTAGCGATAATATCTCTTCTCACGGCAAGTTTCATGCTAGCGTGAAAACTGGGGCGTGGTCAGTGATGATCACCGATTGCCTCAGCGTAAATGGTGAGGAGTTAAAAATGGAACGGCAATATCTCAAAACGGCTGGTGCAAAAGTCTGTGCCGCGACTGTGATCGCAGCGCTCGCACTGCCGACAATGGCCTATTCCGATCAAGTCCAACTGGTATCCTATGACGGCTCTGCCCAATTCGTCGGACAGCTTTTGGCTTACGACGACGGTCGCTATCGAATAAACACAGAATTGGGTGTCTTGCTGATCTATGCAGACGTCGTGCGTTGTGAAGGGGCGACGTGTCCCCCACTTGCCACTGTGTATGCCGACATTTTTGCGGCAAACGATATCGTGCCAGATCAGAAAATCAGACCAATCGGTGCCGCATCGCATTAAGTGCCTGATCGCGTGGTTCGGCAAAGCAAATTGCTGAACCACCCTTTCAAGGCGTTATCCTGCAGGCCGATCGAGCTTTATCGAAACGCGCCTTTTTCAGGACACCCTGCAGCGCCTAGCATTAATTGCTCAGTTGCACCTCGAACAGCTGATCTGACCAGCCATCGACATTGCAGCGCGCCCTGACAAAAACAGACGTAGCACCTTCGGGAATTTGCACGCCGGAAAGCGATCGGGTGAACGGCATCTCGTTCACATGCGGATGCAACAATTCGCGGACCCCCAGACTGTTACCGTCGGCGTCCAGAACCTCCCATCCATCAGCGTAGTGATCCCAGCCCGTATCAGGGTGGAACAGGGTAACACTGACGCGATCACCACTGATCGTCACCTCCTGAACGGTTGGAGGATCTGCAAATGCGGGGGCCGCACAAAGGGCCAGAACTGCTACATATTTCATCCTGTTTCCTTTAGCAGAATTTCACGTGGCAGCGACGCAAATTCACGTGACCAGACGATCCAGACCACAATTGCGGTTGCAATCAGCAATGCCACCGCCCCCACAAGCCACGCCAGAGCGCCGAGTGCGAAATACATGCCCCGCAAACCTCGGTTAAAGTTAATGGCGGCCCTGATGTTCAACTCTGCCGCCTGGGCTGCGCGTGGATAAGCCGTTGGATCACCGGGGTCATTTGGTACCGCCGCCATCAGCACCGCGCAGTAACCAAAGATCCGGTTTGCCCAAACGAATTTCAAAAACGCGTTCGTCAGAAACAACGCAACAAGACCCAGTTTCAACTGCCAGATCAGCACCGGCACCGGCATTTCCGAAACCTCTGCCGCGACCCCCTGCAAGGGTGCGGTGTTGCCGACCAGCGCCAGAACACCGCCAATCGCCAGCAAACAGGTCGACGCGAAAAACGCCGTCCCCTGCCGCAAACCGCCCAGGATTTGACTGTCAAAAATGCGCGGATCGCGGGTCACAAAAACCTTCATCCAATCGCGCCGCCGTTCCGACATCAATATCGTCACAGAAGGCCGCTTTGCACCGGGATGTTCGATTATCCAGCCGATGACAAACCAGGCTGCCACGATCGTGGCCGCAGCGACCCAATCCAGCGGCAACAACAAGGCCATATGATCAACCAATCTCATGAGATAACGTGTATCCAGTTCAGTTCGGACTTGCCAGAAGGCAAAATTGGTAATAATAATTTACCAATTGTAGATGGAGGAGTCGCTTTATGGAGATGCCAGCCCCTGACGCCCGCGTCCTGTCCCGCAAGGATTACATCGTCGAACGCCTGCGCGCTGTGCTTCCGAAAGATGCGGTAATGTCGGATATTGCCGAAACACGCGCCTATGAATGCGACGCCCTGACTGCATATAAATGCCCGCCGTTATGTGCAGTTCTGCCATCAAGCACACAAGAAGTCTCCGCCATCCTCAAGATTTGCCACGAACTTGACGTGCCTGTCGTTCCGCGCGGCTCGGGTACATCACTGGCCGGTGGCGCATTGCCGACAGCCGACTGCGTGATACTTGGCGTTGCCAAGATGAACCAGGTGATCGAGACGAACTACAACGACCGCTATATCAAAGTGCAGACCGGGCGCACGAACCTGTCCGTCACAGGTGCCGTGGAAACCAATGGGTTTTTCTATGCACCCGACCCGTCCAGCCAGTTGGCTTGCGCCATCGCGGGCAACATTGCGATGAATTCGGGCGGCGCGCATTGCCTGAAATATGGGGTGACCACCAACAACCTGATGGGCGTCACAATGGTCATGATGGATGGCACAGTGGTCGAAATCGGCGGCGCGCATCTGGACGCGGGCGGGCTGGATTTGCTGGGCCTGATCTGCGGGTCCGAAGGGCAGTTGGGCGTGGTGACCGAAGCGACGCTACGCATTCTGCACAAGCCCGAAGGCGCGCGGCCCGTCCTGATGGGCTATGACAGTTCCGAAGTGGCCGGTCAGGTCGTGACCGACATCATCAAGGCTGGCGTGCTGCCTGTCGCCATCGAATTCATGGATCGTCCCTGTATCGAAGCGACAGAAGCCTTTGCCAAGGCAGGATACCCGATGTGCGAGGCGCTGCTGATCGTCGAAGTCGAAGGGTCCGACGACGAAATCGACTACCAGCTTGACCTGATCATGAAAATCGCCGCCAGCCATAATCCGGTGGAATTGCGGCAGGCCAAGGACGCGGACGAGGCCGGGCGCATCTGGCTTGGCCGCAAATCCGCCTTTGGCGCGATAGGCCAGATCAACGACTATATGTGCCTTGACGGCACGATCCCGGTATCCTCCCTGCCTTTCGTTTTGAAGCGGATTGGCGAGATGTCCAAGGAATTCGGCCTTGATGTGGGCAACGTGTTCCACGCAGGCGACGGCAACATGCACCCACTGATCCTGTTTGACGCCAACAAACCCGGCGATCTGGAACTCTGCGAAGAATTCGGCGCGGAAATCCTGAAACTCTGCGTCGAGGTTGGCGGCTGCCTGACGGGCGAACATGGGGTTGGCATTGAAAAACGCGATCTGATGAACGTGCAGTTCGATCCGCAGGATCTGGAGGCGCAGATGGCCGTGAAGGATGTGTTTGATCCCAAATGGCTGCTGAATGCGGCCAAGGTGTTCCCGCTTGCAAACTCTGAACCACGCCGCGCGGCCTGACGAAAGACAAGTATCATGATGCCAAAATCAGAAGAAGACCTCGCCCAGATGATCGCGGGGGCCGAGGGACCTTTGCGCATTACCGGCGGCGGCACCCGGCCTATCGGGCATGTTGAAGGCACCGCGCTAAGCACTGCAAAGATCAGCGGGATCACCCTGTTCGAGCCCGGCGCTTTGACGGTGGTCGCGAAGGCAGGAACACCTGTGGCAGATATCGAAAAGGCGTTGGCCAAGGAAAACCAGCGCCTTGCGTTTGAACCGATGGATCATCGCGCGTTGCTGGGCACCACAGGCAAGCCGACGATTGGCGGGGTCGTGGCCGCCAATGTGTCAGGCCCGCGCCGCATCTCGGTCGGGGCTTGTCGTGATTTCATGCTGGGCGTCCGCTTTGTCGATGGCGCAGGCACGGTTATCAAAAATGGTGGCCGTGTGATGAAGAACGTCACGGGCTACGATCTGGTCAAGCTGATGACGGGCGCTTACGGCACGTTGGGTGTGCTGACCGAGGTATCGATGAAGGTCCTGCCGGGAGTCGCCGCGCAGGCGACATTGACGCTGGATGGTCTGGATGATGCACAGGCTGTCGCGGCCATGTCAGCTGCACTGTCTTCACCTTACGAAGTCACCGGCGTCGCCCATGATCCGCAGGCAGGCAAGACGGTGCTGCGCTTGGAAGGGTTCGCGAATTCAGTGGCTTACAGGGCTGAGGCGTTGACCAAACACCTCGCCAAATTCGGCACTGTCACTGTTGATGACAATGCGAAATCCGTGCAAGCCACTTGGGCCGCAATCCGTGATGTGACAGCCTTTGCAGATCAAGACGGTGACGTTTGGCGGTTGTCTGTCAAACCTTCTGATGCCCCCGGTCTGGTTGCCAAAATGGGCGCAAAGGCCGTGCAATATGATTGGGGCGGCGGGCTGGTCTGGGCGTTGACCGATGCGGGCCGCGATATCCGCGCGGCACTTGGCGATTTTGACGGCCATGCCACCCTGATCCGCGGCCGTGCGGATGTACCTACCTTTCAGCCTGAACCTGCACCACTCGCCGCGATTACCGCTGGCCTGCGCGCCAAATTTGACCCATGCGGCATTCTGAACCCCGGGATGATGACCTGATGCAAACGACATTCACGCCAGAGCAACTGAAAGACCCAAGCATCCAGCGGTCCAACGAAATCCTGCGGTCCTGTGTGCATTGCGGGTTCTGCACGGCCACATGCCCCACCTATCAGGTGCTGGGGGATGAGTTGGACAGCCCAAGGGGCCGCATCTACCTGATCAAGGACATGCTCGAAAACGAGCGCAAGCCGGATGAAAAGACGGTCAAGCATATCGACCGCTGCCTGTCCTGCCTTGCCTGTATGACAACCTGCCCCTCGGGTGTGCATTACATGCATCTTGTCGATCACGCCCGTGCCTATATCGAGAAAAACTATGACCGCCCCTGGTCTGACCGTGCCCTGCGCTGGCTGCTGGCGCGTATTCTGCCCTATCCAACGCGATTTCGTGTGGCCCTTTTGGGTGCCAAGATCGGGCGGCCTTTTGCGCGGCTGATGCCAGATGCACGGCTGCGCGCCATGCTGGAAATGGCCCCCAAGACGATCCCACCGGTCAGCCGCAATGACGACCCGCAGACCTTCCCGGCGCAGGACAAGAAGATGCGTGTCGCGCTGATGACGGGCTGTGCGCAAAAGGCGCTGAACA
Source organism: uncultured Paracoccaceae bacterium (assembly GCA_947503965.1). Taxonomy (GTDB): domain Bacteria; phylum Pseudomonadota; class Alphaproteobacteria; order Rhodobacterales; family Rhodobacteraceae; genus Yoonia. The sequence continues at coordinate 39,511 of CANNFU010000007.1, read as the reverse complement.
CGGATATCAACGATGCCACGATCCGGCTGCTGACCCGGCTGGGGGCCGAAGTTGTTGTCGCCGAAGGTGCCGGCTGCTGCGGTGCGCTGACCCACCACATGGGCAAAGAGGATGAAAGCCACGCGACGGCAGCAAAGAATATCAAGGCATGGGCGCGCGAGATGGACGGTGAGGGGCTGGATGCCATCGTCATCAACACCTCCGGCTGCGGCACGACGGTCAAGGATTACGGGCATATGTTCCGCAACGATCCGCTGGCCGATGATGCGGCGCGGGTATCGGCCATCGCAAAAGATGTCAGCGAAGTTCTGATGGATCTGCTGCCCGCAGACGCCCCGCAACTGCAGAGCAATACCGCGAAGATTGCCATCGCTGGCACGGATGCGGGCACATTGCCGTCCCAACCAACACAGACCGGAAGCAGTGCCCTCAAGGTCGCTTATCACGCGGCGTGTTCGTTGCAGCACGGCCAACAGATCAAGACCTATCCCAAGGACTTGCTGAAACGGGCCGGGTTTACCGTGCTGGAACCCGCCGACAGTCATCTGTGCTGCGGATCAGCGGGCACGTACAATCTGATGCAGCCGGAAATCTCCAGGCAACTCAAGGACCGCAAGGTGCAGACGCTTGAGGCTCTGACGCCTGATATCATCGCTGCGGGCAACATCGGATGCATGATGCAAATCGGTGGCGGTACGGACGTGCCGATCGTGCACACGGTTGAACTGTTGGACTGGGCCACAGGGGGGCCGCAACCGCCCGCGCTGACCGCACCCGGCAAACGCGAACCGGCCATTCCAATTCTCAGATAGTGCCATAATACTGCCTTAACTCTCACCCATCTTACCGCAAAAGGATGGTAGATATGATGCGGCATTTCCTGTTCTCGATTGCTTTGATGGCGGCGGCGCCCCTTGGGGCCACGGCGCAGGAATCCAGCCTTGTCACACTTGAAACCCGGCAAGACAGCCAGGGTTGGGAAGCGGTTGGTCGTCTTGATATCCGGGGCAAAGGATTTTGCACTGCTGCATTGATCCGCGACCGGTTGATTCTGACAGCGGCGCATTGCCTATATGACAATGACGGCGGTCTGATCTCCGCAGAGCGGTTTGAATTCCGCGCGGGCCTGCGCGATGGCCGCGCCGCCGCGACGCGCAACATCACGCGGGCGATCGCCCATCCCGATTATGTCCACAACGGCGAAGCAACACGCCCGTCCGAGGTGGCCAAGGATATCGCAGTCCTTGAACTGGATCGCCCTATTCGCGCAGTGCGGATGCGGCCTTATCTGATCGCGCAGCAACCGCTCACAGGCGACGAAGTTGGCGTTGTCTCTTATGGACGGGGCCGCGAAGACGCGCCAAGCCTGCAAGAGGTGTGCAGCGTGCTGGGTCGCCAGACCGGGGTGATTGTGATGACCTGTGACGTGGAATACGGATCAAGCGGATCGCCTGTATTCCTGATGCGCGATGGCGAAACACGTATTGCATCCGTTGTGTCGGCAATGGCGCAGGTGGACGGGCGCAAGGTGGCGCTTGGCACGTCATTGCAGGGGCCCCTATCCGCCTTGCTGACGCATTTCGCAGCTATGGGCCCGGCCCGGCCCGGCGGAACACAGAGGTTGATCAGCATTGGTGAGCGTAACGATACGGGCGCGAAATTCATCAGCACGGATTGATCGCGCCGAGGTCTTGAAACCTCAGAACACCTTTCCCAAATAACAGGCATCGGAACGCCAATCACGGGTTCCGTGATAAACCGCTTGTCCCGCATGGGAAAGCTAACTAACTGTTATCGCTTGATAAAGGATGACCAACTATGCGTAGTTTTGACCTCACACCTCTGTACCGTGCCACCGTTGGCTTTGACCAGATCGCTGATCTGATGGATCGCGCCCTTGCCAGTGACGTCGGCCAGAACAGCTATCCCCCATATAATATTGAAAAGACCGATGATGATGCTTGGCGCATCTCAATCGCTGTTGCCGGTTTCTCTGAAAATGACCTGGCGATTGAGCTTAAGGACCGTGCCCTGCACGTCACTGCCCGCAAGGCCGAGGATGACGCGGAGCGGAATTATCTGCACCGTGGCATCGCGACCCGCGCGTTTGAACGTCGCTTCCATCTGGCAGATCACGTCAAAGTCGTCGGTGCCAGCCATGAAAACGGCATGCTGAATATCGATCTTGTCCGTGAAGTGCCAGAAGCACTGAAACCACGCCGGATCGAGATTTCGTCGACCGGCAGAACAGATGCCAACCTGGTTGAAGCAAAATCTGTCAACTGAGTCTTGCGACACACCGGGCGGCCCCGATATGGGGTCGCCTTTTGCGTTCTGGACCAAAGCCCCGGCAAAGGGTCTTAGTCAGAACGCCCGACTTGCCTGGCGCTGCCGATCAAAGCCGACAGCCGATTTCACGACCGACCCCAATGGTCTGCCCCGGAAACGCGAGCCGAATTGTCAAAAACTCAACGATAAAGCCCGCACTTGTCATGCTCCACCGGCCTTCGCCGAAATCATCGCTGAACGCATCACAAGATCGCCCCAGATAAAGAATGTCGCCCACTGCGATACGTGGCGCAGCACCATCGATGACAAGCGGGGTTTCCGTCGGCTCAATCGATGTCAAAACTGCGCCATGCCGGTTTTCTTCAAATGCGAATACGGTGCCATCGGTTGACAGGTATTGCGTGTTTTGCGCTGCCACGGCACCCGCGAATAGCGTCGCCGCAGCCATCGTCAAAAAGCCTTTCATCATATTGCTCTCCCAGCGCTAATGGGCTTCAGCCCAGTTGGCGCCTTGTCCTGCATCTACGGCCAGTTTCACGTCCAGCTTTACCGCCGGATCACTGGCGTTTTCCATCACTTCGCGCGCAGCCCCGATCAGGTCATCCACCGCGCCCTTTTCCACTTCGAACAACAATTCGTCATGCACCTGTAACAGCATCTTGGCCGGTAGACCGTCAATCGCGGCTGGCATGCGGATCATTGCGCGCCGGATCACATCGGCGGCTGTGCCCTGGATCGGCGCATTGATCGCCGCCCGTTTGGCAAAGCCTGCATGCGGACCCTTTGCGTTAATCTCGGGCGTATTGATTTTGCGCCCGAACAAAGTTTGCACATAGCCCTGTTCTTTGGCAAAGGCGATTGTGTCATCCATATACTTTCGGATACCCGGAAAGCGTTCGAAATAGCGGTCGATAAAACCCTGGGCATCGCCACGCGGGATACGCAGATTGCGCGCCAGACCGAAACCCGAAATCCCGTAAATCACACCAAAGTTGATCGCCTTGGCCTGTCTGCGGATTTCCGGCGTCATCTCATCCAGCGGGACATCAAACATTTCCGAGGCCGTCATTGCATGAATGTCGATCCCGTCCAGAAACGCCTGTTTCAACGCATCAATACGGGCGATATGCGCCAAAATGCGCAACTCGATCTGCGAATAGTCAAGACTGACGATGACCTTTCCATCTTCGGCCACAAAAGCCTCCCGGATGCGCCGGCCTTCTTCGGTGCGCACAGGGATATTCTGCAGGTTCGGATCGGTTGAGGCGAGCCGCCCTGTGTTCGCACCCGCAATGGAGTACGACGTATGCACGCGGCCCGTATCGGCGTTGATATGCTGTTGCAATGCGTCGGTATATGTCGATTTCAGCTTTGACAGCTGACGCCAGTCAAGGATCAGACCGGGCAGTTCATGTTCGGTCGCAAGGTCCTCCAGCACATCGGCACCAGTCCCATATGCCCCGGTTTTCCCCTTCTTGCCGCCGGGCAGTTCCAGTTCATCAAACAGGATTTCACCCAGTTGCTTGGGCGAGCCCACATTGAACGGGCGCCCGGCTTTTTGCTGTATCTCATCCTCCAGCCCCGCCATTTTCTGTGCAAACGCATTGGACATGCGCGACAGTGTATCGCGATCCACCTTGATCCCGTTCCGCTCCATCTGCGCGAGAACCGGCACCAGCGGACGCTCGAGTGTTTCGTAAACGGTCGTCACGCGCTTTACGTGCAATTGCGGCTTGAACTGTTGCCACAGGCGCAGGGTGATATCGGCATCTTCGGCTGCGTAGGCCACAGCCTTTTCAATCGGGACACGGTCAAACGTGATCGCGGATTTCCCCGTGCCCAACAGCGGCTTGATCGGGATCGGCGTATGGCATAGATACCGCTCTGACAGCGTGTCCATGCCGTGATTATGTTCACCTGCATGCATTGCATAGGACATCAGCATCGTATCGTCGATCGGAGCCACATTGATGCCATAGCGGGTAAAGATCTTGGCATCATACTTCATGTTCTGCCCGATTTTCAGGATCGCAGGCGCTTCCAGCACGGGCTTGAGCATTTCAAGGCATCGGTCAAAATCCATCTGACCTTCGGCGATGTCATCGGACCCGAACAAGTCGTCAGACGAAGCGGCTTTATGCGTCAATGGGATGTAGCACGCCTCGCCCGGTTCAACGCAAAGTGAGATACCAACCAGATCGGCGATCATCTCATTCAGGCCCGTGGTTTCGGTGTCGACTGCCACATAACCGCGCTCGTGGATACGGTCGATCCAGACCTGCAGCGCCTTTTCATCAGCCACACATTCATAATTCTCCGCGTTGAAATCAACGACCTCGGGCGTCGCAACATCAGCGGCTGGCGCAGGGGTTTCGATAACAGGCGGCTCAACACCCAGCTTCTCGGCAATCCGCTTGGTGACCGTCCGAAACTCCATCTCAGCCAGAAAACCCATCAGCACATCGGCGTCCGGTTCCTTGACCTCAAGATCATCAAGGCTGAAATCAAGCGTCATATTGCAATCAAGCTGAACAAGCCGTTTGGACAATTCGATCTGCTCACGATGATCAATCAGCGTCTGGCGCCGCTTGGGCTGCTTGATTTCCTCGGCCCGGTCCAGCAGGCTTTCCAGATCGCCGTATTCGTTGATCAGAAGTGCCGCCGTCTTGACCCCAATGCCCGGCGCGCCAGGTACGTTATCCACGCTGTCACCTGCAAGCGCCTGTACATCGACAACACGTTCCGGCCCAACGCCAAACTTTTCCTCAACGCCTTCGCGATCAATGCGCTTGTTTTTCATCGGGTCGAGCATTTCGACCCCGTCGCCGACCAGCTGCATCAGGTCCTTGTCAGATGACACAATCGTCACCCGGCCACCCGCATCGCGCGCCTGATGGGCCAGGGTCGCAATGATATCATCCGCCTCGAAGCCTTCCATTTCCTCGCAAGCAATGTTGAAGGCCTTTGTTGCGGTCCGGGTCAGGGGGATCTGCGGGCGCAGATCTTCCGGCATCTCGTCCCGGTTTGCCTTGTACTGGTCGTACATGTCGTTGCGGAACGTATGGCTGCCCTTGTCGAAAATCACCGCCACATGGGTCGCGGCATCGTCGCCGGCGTTGTTTTCAACATAGCGCTGCAGCATGTTCACAAAACCGCTGACTGCCCCGACCGGCAGACCGTCAGACTTGCGCGTCAGCGGCGGCAGTGCATGATAGGCGCGAAATATGAACGCTGAACCATCAATCAGGTGCAGATGACAGCCTTTGCCAAATGTCGTTGTCATGTCGCCACCTTCTTTTGCTTAGGAACGGTTTTGCCATGATCCGACTGATCGTTCCAGTGATCATCTGTCTTTGCAGTCCGTTGCGCGCAGAAACGGATCAGAGCTGTGCAATGCATGGCGGCCGTTATGAATGCAACCGTATCTTGATATGCATCGGCGAGGAACGACGCCTGTTTGACGGTCTGGCAACGGGTGGCAGAGGGCCGTTGAACACGGTTTCGGGCCAACTCGACAATCGCGTCACCTGCGAGGGCACCCGCATGCTGTACAACAAATTGCTGTCCGGTGAAATCGCGCTGTCATGCGACGACGGCACAACCATCGCCGTGACCTACAGTACCAACAGACCACAAGATGGCTTTGGTTTTGGGCAAAGCGTCGACGCGGACGGGGCGGTGATCAGGACATGGGTCGGCTATGACCTGCAGAAAACCTTGCGTAATCAGCCCGACGCGTGCATCGCAGACTGGTTGCAAACAGCAAATCAATGAGCTGGGCTTAGACCTTGCCCTCAAATTCCTTGTGGATCAGCTTTGCATCGCAATAGGGGCATTCGACCCAGCCATGCTCCTGCGGGATCTGCAGCCAGACGCGGGGATGGCCCAGCGCGCCCTCGCCCCCGTCACAAGCGACACGCCAGTCATGCACGATACGGATTTCCGGGGCGGGAGTTGTCATGAAACGTCCTGTCTGGTTGCCGCGGGGCACCGCCCGCCTTAGATCGGGTGATACATACCGCAGCCGTGGCCAAGGGAAAAGACCAGCATGACAGACAATGCCATAGAAATTTCAGGCCTGAAAAAGACCTACGCCGCCACCGGCCGCAGCCCGGCCAAGGAGGCGTTGAAAGGCATTGACCTGAACATCCCGCGCGGTTCCATCTTTGGGCTGCTTGGCCCGAACGGGGCGGGCAAATCAACGCTGATCAACATTCTGGCCGGACTGGTCGTCAAATCCGCCGGATCGGTGAAAATCTGGGGGTTCGATCAGGACAAGAACCCGCGCCAATCGCGCGCCGCCATCGGGATCATGCCGCAGGAGCCGCATCTGGACCCGTTCTTTACCCCCGCTGGATCGCTGGACGTGCAGGCGGGGCTTTACGGCGTGCCCAAGGCCCAGCGCAAGACAGCCGAAATCCTCGACCTGATCGGGCTGACCGACAAGGCCGACGCCTATGCACGATCACTCTCCGGGGGGATGCGGCGCAGGCTTTTGCTGGGCAAGGCGCTGGTTCACAGTCCACAAATCCTTGTGCTCGACGAACCCACCGCCGGGGTCGATATCGAATTACGCAACATGCTCTGGCAGAACGTGCGCAAGCTGAATGATGACGGCATGACCATCATCCTGACCACCCATTACCTGGAAGAGGCCGAAGCGATGTGCGACGACATCGCCATCATCAACCACGGCGAACTGATCATCCGCGACAGCACCGCCAACCTGCTGGGACGACTGGACAGCAAGACATTGGTGATCACGCCGGAAACAGCTTGCGCTCTGCCCGCCCTGCCCGCGACCGTCAGCGGCCAAATGCAGGCCGACGGAACGATGGTTTTCACCTATAACAGTGGTGAAACACCGGCCGATGTCATTCTCAACATCGTCCGCGAGGCGGGGGTCACGATCAAGGATGTCAAAACGCAACAGGCCGACCTCGAAGACGTCTTTCTGTCACTGACATCTGCCAAAGGCTGATCTTCTTTCTTCCCCAAAATACTCCCGCCGGAGGCATGATCAAAATTCCGGAATTTTGATCACGCTTGCAACATCCGGCCCAATTGCCGACCGCCGATGATATGCATGTGGTAATGCGGCACATCCTGCACGCCATGGGTCCGGGTGTTGCAAATCGCGCGGAAACCGCTGTCGACATCGGTCAGACGACACACCTCCGCCACGGCCTGCATAAAACCCACCTGCTCCTCGGGTGACGCATGCCGCGCAAAGTGATCAAGACTGACATAAGGCCCCTTGGGGATTACCAAAACGTGCACCGGCGCCTGTGGGTTGATGTCGTTGAACGCCAGCGCATGGTCATTCTCGTAAACCGTCTGGTTGGGAATTTCGCCGCGCAGGATTTTCGCAAAGATGTTCTGGTCGTCGTAGGAATAGTCCATCGGTATCCTCAATCAACAAAAAGATAAGGGGTTTCAGCCAGCGTCTTGGCCACATCAAGATTGACGCTCAGAAACTGGGCGAGCGCGTGCGCATTTGCGTCCATCGTTGCCGTTTCCGAAATCCGGGTTGTGTTCGGAAACTCCGCGTCGCGGATGCTGTCGCGTTCAAAGATCATATCGTGGCGGATCGTCGGCAAAAGGCGTGATAGGGTCGCGTCGCTTGTCTGCTCACCGGCCAGACCCACGCGTTTGGCGTGGCCCACCAGATAATCATCGTCAAATCGACATTCGATTTCCAGCAACCGCACGGTCGCCCGGTCCCTAAAGAAATCCTGCATCAAATCAAGACTGGACGTGTCCAGACAAATGACCAAGCGGTCGCTGTCATAATGATTAAACACCATACGCATCAGCGCCCGGCGATGGCGGCTGCGCTTTTCCAGTGTGGTCTCAATCCCCCCAAGATCAGGCAGTTCGGTATCCTCTTCGTTGAAAAGATAGGCCACCGCCGGGATGTTGGTGTGGTGCCCGATCGCGGCGACAAGCCGTTTTGCCACATGCCATTTCTTGCAAGCGATCATCATCAATTCACGACTGCGACCCAGCGTCGTCTCGCTCTCCCAGAACCGCGGGGCAAAGCGGCGACCAACCCGCCCCCGGCCTGTCAGGAACTCAAACAGCGTCCGCCCCTCATTCGAGATGACGAATTCCATCTGGTCACTGGCATAAAGCGCGCCAAGCTGTTCGCGCAGATCCTGTGCTTCAACACTGATTTTGCGGGCAAACAGGGCATCCTGTCCCAACAGCAAATCATATTGATCATTGTAGAACGTCACCGGCATCCCGTAATCGGAAAACATCAGAAATGTCAGTGTACGGCTGTCGATTTCGCGACCCGGAACCAGATGGCGGGTCAAGGTCTGAAAAAACGTCTCATCCGGGATCCACGTCCGTCGAAAGAAACGCATGACATCAGGGCGGTTGCGGACAAAGCCCAGAATTTCCTCGATCGTGCGACGGCGCAGGCACCACCATTGGCTGCCGATCATGATCTCAAGATCTTCGGGAACCTTCCGTGTCAGCTTGAACTTCTGCTGGATTTCCAGCGCGATATAGAAGCGGCGCTTCTGTGTGCGTTCGTTGAAGAAATGACGGTAGATCAGCCGTTCTTCCCGAAAACCTGTCTTGATCCAATTGCTGTTAAAAAAATCAAAGCTCTCGATGAAATCCATGTCACGCTCATCAAGAAAACGATGCGCATAAGACGCAGACTTGATCGGCATGCAATCGCCCGACACCATGTAGAAATGGGTCGCCTTGGGAAAGGCGGTCACCGCTGCCTCAACCGCATAAAGTGTCGCCTGAACAAGGCTCCACTCGCCCCAGCCGCATTTCACCCGTTTGGCGGCAAATGCGACATTCGGATTGGCACCCAAAGCCGCATGAATGGCTGCGTAATCTGTAGCACTGGCTGACGCATCGAAATGAACGGCGATGTAATCACCGGCCGCCGTCAATTGTTCCGCCTGACGAATTATCGCGTCAGGGTTCTTGTGACACAGCAGAATAAAGGCAATTCGGGCCATTTTCCCTCGTAACAACGGGTCGTCCTGCTTCATAACGCGAAGAGACATTGAAGTGACAGGGTTTCTTTGCTTTGAAAGGGGCTGAGCCCGTAATGGAGTGTTTCAGTGCCGAATTTTCCCGGAACATGGATGACGACAAGCGAAAGCGTCGTGTATCGCGTCGTGCCGAAATGCGCCTGCTCGACGATCGGACAGATCATGTATTACGCCGATCATGGCGTTTTCTTTGATGGTGATATCCATGACGCCAAATCCGGCATCCATAAATGGGCGCTTGATGACAGCCAGGACACGATCCGCGCCAATGTGGCCGCCCATAAAAGCTATGCGTTTACCTGCGTGCGTAACCCGTACACGCGCATCCTGTCATCGTTCTTTGACAAGATCTGCGGCGTGCAGCGCAACGGCAAGTATTATCGCGGCAACCTTGTCCCGCTGCTGATCCAGAAATACGGGATCGAGGTGGGTGACCCCGATAACGGCTTTGAATTCGACCAGATCAAGAGTTTCCGCCGTTTTCTGTTATTCGCTCGCGATACAATCCGCTGGCGCCGCCCGATGGAGCCTGACATCCATTGGTCGGCCATGTCCGGCCATATCAGCACGTTCATTGTGAATGGCGGGCGGTATGACAAGATTTTCTGGACCGAGAAATTCAATGACGGCATGCAGGATGTCCTGAACGGGATCGAAACCACACATCCGGTGACACTGGCAGATATCCCGCGCTTTAACGAAAGCGAAGGGCACGGGCCGAAACGCGCGCATCCGGTCGAAGACTACTTTGACGATCTATCGATGCATCTGGTCTACGAGATGTACAAGAAGGATTTTCACATCTTCAAGTATGATTTCGAAAACCCCGCCAACAAGATGCCGGTGGGCGAGATTGATCTGGATGAAGTGCATGCAAAGCTGGGGCAGTAAGGTGCGCGGTAAAGCCAAATTTCTATAAATTTGGCACAGCTAGACCCGCGTAGAATATGCATTAAGTCTGCTGTGACAAAGCGAAAATGGTAGGCAGATGTCCGTAATCCTGATCCTTGGTAGTGGCCCCAATGTCGTGGCCAGCCGTGATTGGCCGCGCGACCCGTTTGATCGGATCGTTGCGATCAATAATGCATGGGCGGTGCGCCCCGATTGGGATGATCTGATCCATCCCGAAGATTTCCCGCCCGAGCGTCGGCCTGTTGATATTGGCCCGCATCAACGCATTATCACCGCGACCGATTACGTGCCCCTGCAAAATACACTTGGCGGATTCGTCTATGCCGGTGGCACAATGGCTTTTACCGCGGCCTATTGGGCGCTGGCCGCACTGAAACCAAAGGTCATTGCGATGATGGGCTGCGACATGGTTTATGCGTCCAGCCAGAACACACATTTTTATGGCAAGGGCACCGCTGATCCCTTGCGCGAGGATGTCACACTCCGCTCGCTTGAGGCAAAATCGGCCCGCCTCATGGTCATGGCCGCACGGCAGGACTGTGCAATGGTTAATCTTTCAACAGATGAAAGCCGATTGGTTTTTCCACGCAGCAAACCACAGGCCGCGCAACACGCAGAAATCCCATCAATCCGGCGCGACATCGTCACCAAAGCCTTGGCCGAGGAAACGCGCCTTGGGTATTACGTGCCCTCTGGCAAATACTGGAAAGAGGAACACAGGTTCGATACCGCAGCCATCGACGCGCTTGATGCGCTTTGGCTGAAATCAATTACAGTGGATTAGAAACACCTGTGTTCAGACGCAAAAGGGTGTCCGGCAATCATTACTGATTGTCAGACACCCTGTTAAACAATCCAAAGCAGGATCAGCGTTCAGAAGCTTTGCGCCAGCGTCTGTATGACGGCGTTATAAAGCTCTTGTGCTGGCACACCTTGATTGGAGTTTTCTGCGATCCACTGCGCCGCAGTCGGTGCCGCAACCACGCTGTTGATGGTCGCGAGGATTTCGTCACCAAAAGTCAGCTGGATGACACTGCGCTCTTCCAGTGCTGGAAACCACGCTTTCATTGTGACGTTGGTATAATTATCGACATAATGCTCAATCGATGCATCGACAGAGGACAACAGCGCATCACGATGTTCGGGGTTCAGGCTGTTAAGTGCGTTGGTATTCACAACAACCGGGCAATTGGTCGTGCCGGGGTTCAGGTTTGTCGTCCACCACGACCCGTTTTCGATTGTACCAAACGACATATGGGCATGGGGGGCGAAGCTGACCGCGCGAACCTCACCTGTTTGCATTGCTTCGGCAGTACGTGGTGCCGGAATAGTCACAGCGGTTGCACCCAGAGATTCGACAGCATCACCAATGCCACCCGGCGCGCGGATGACCATGCCCCGAAAATCACCCAGCGAGGTTGGCGGCTGGCCAGTGCCCATGATGTTCTGCTGTGGCTGCGGTGATGGCATCAGCAAAGTGGCGTTCCACTGGGCCATGCTGGCTTTGGTGTAGGGATGCTCGTACACGGCCAGAGAGACTGCAATCTCCTGCTCCAGCGTCGAAACGCCTAGGAACGGCAATTCCAGCACGTTCAGGGCCGGGTTCTTTTCCGGATGATATCCGGCACAGAACTGCGCCATTTCAAAGCGACCCGCAGCAATCCCGTCGAGGTTTTCAACACTTGGCGACAAACCACCATAGGATAGATTCAGGGTAAATTCACCGTCAGTCTTTTCGTCCACCAGCTCTGCCAGCTTTTCGATATGTTCCGTGAAGGCCCGGCGCTTGCCCCACAGGGATACATCCCAAACCACGGGTCCGGCATCAAGCGAAGGACATGCCGCGCCAGAACACTCAACCTGGTCCGCCCGCACATTCAGAAGGCCCAAAACCGAATTAATTACGTAAGTGTTATCGCGAAACTCGATGAGTTCGCCGGAAATGGTGTTGCCGTCTCTTGTCTCGAGCGTGATCTCTTGCGCGCTGGCCAGATTTGGCACGCAGAGCGCGGTCAGAGAGACACAAAATGCCGTCCTTACGAGACGATTGGCATCTTGAGTTAAAGTGGACATATGGCTTTCCTCATCTGAAATCTTACTTCTTACGCGCATGGATCGCCCGTCACAGGAAATCGACACAATGCCGACTGTATCAGGGACAGATCAAGTCACGACTCAACTTTCTGTTTGTGCTATATCAAGAACCAATGAGACAAAATTCAGCCAAAATATGGTTTATTGTTGGCTAATAACATGCTTGCACACGAAATTGGGTATCTGGCTGTGATATCCGCCATATGCTGATCGGAAAAGTCCGGCGTAAAGCCGCTCCCTTGGCGGATCACAGTGTCGTTATTCAGTTAAATCAGATTAGCATCTGCAAACATTTTTCGCAAATTCGCCTTGGGACGCGGGCCGATATGGCCAATTACCTCTGCCGCAGCGATCACGCCCATCCGTCCACAGGTTTCAAGCGACTGACCGGTTGTGAACCCATACAGGAACCCGGCCGCAAACTGATCACCGGCACCGGTTGCGTCCACTGGTACCACCCTTTGCACGGGTACGGTGACCCGCTCATCCCCGCGCCGCAGGATCACGGGATCGCCTGAACAGGTGCAAACGACCGTTTCACAATGCACGCTGGCCTGATCCAATGCAGCGGACAGATCATCCGTCTGGTAAAGCGTTTTCCATTCTTCGCTATTGCCGATAACGAAATCCATCTCTTCCGCGATCAGTCGCTGAAAATCGGCCCTGTGCCGGTCTGCGCAAAATGGATCGCTCAGGGTAATACCGGACTTGCCGCCAACCGCTTTCATTTGTTGGGCGGCCTCTGCAAAGGCGGTTTTGCCATCAGGCTTGTCGAATAGATAGCCTTCGAGGAACAGGATCTTGCCACCGGCAAAGATATCATGTGGCACGTCCGCCTGCCCCAAATCGGCGCCCGCCCCCAGATAGGTGTTCATCGACCGTTCCCCATCGGGAGAGACAAAGATCATCGACCGGGATGTGGGCGCTTCGGCATGGGGTGTCGGGGGATTGGGAAATGCGGTGCCCGCATCCTCCATCCCTTTGGCGTAAAACCGCCCCAGCGCGTCGTCTTTCACCTTACCGATAAAGGCGGTGGACAGACCCAGACTGCCCAAACCTGCAATCGTGTTGGCAACCGAGCCGCCAGGTGTTTCGGTCCGGTCCTGCATCGCGCCATACAGCACCTCGGCCCGGTCACGTTCGATCAATTGCATGATGCCTTTTTCGATCCCCATATGATCCAGGAACGTGTCCGAGGCATGTCCAATCACATCGACAAGCGCATTGCCGATACCAATCACGTCATAATTGCTCATAAATTCTTGTCCTCAAACATACAAAGATCGCGGATCAGACATGCCGCGCATTTGGGTTTCCGTGCGACACAAACGTAGCGTCCGTGCAATATCATCCAATGATGAGCATGAAGTTGATAATCAGCCGGGATGTGGTCCTCGATAGCGCGTTCGACAGCATTCATATCCTTGCCCACCGCGACACCGCTGCGATTGCCGAACCGAAAGATATGTGTGTCCACCGCCTGAGCGGGTTGGCCCCACCACATGTTCAGAACCACATTGGCCGTCTTGCGCCCCACACCGGGCAGTGATTGCAAAGCGGCGCGGGAATTCGGCACCTCACCGCCATATTCATCCACCAGTATCTGGCTCATCTTCATGACGTTCTTGGCCTTTTGCCGAAACAGGCCAATCGTCTTGATATGCTCTGTCAGGCCCTCAAGCCCCAGATCCAGCATCTTCTGGGGCGTATCGGCGATCTTGAACAAATCCCGCGTTGCCTTGTTGACACCAGCATCCGTTGCCTGTGCGGACAGGGCGACCGCCACGACAAGCGTATAGACATTCACATGCTCCAGCTCGCCCTTCGGCTCGGGCTCGGATGCGTGAAAGCGGGAAAAAATCTCGCGGATCGTATGATAATCAAGCTGTTTTGCCATTGCGCCCGTATGCCTTGCCCGATCCGGTGGGGCAAGCACCAGATGCGCAATTTCCGGGTCGCTAATATTGGATGTCCCACCTAATTTGAACCCATGGAACAGACAGAGACATATCATTATCAGGTCATGCGCCGCGCGATCGAAGCCATTGATGCAGCGGGCGACAATCAGATCACGCTGGCCGACCTTGCCGCCGACATGAATATGAGCCCCGCACACTTTCAGCGGCTCTTTTCCACATGGGTCGGCGTGTCGCCGAAACGCTATCAGCAATACCTGACATTGGCGCATGCAAAGTCACTCCTGAAAGAGCGGTTCACGACGCTGGAAACGGCGCATGCGGTTGGCCTTTCGGGTTCGGGTCGCCTGCACGATCTTTTCGTGCGGTGGGAGGCGATGAGCCCGGGCGACTATGCCCGCGACGGGGCGGACCTGACGATTTATTGGGGCTGGTTCGAAAGCCCCTTTGGCCTGGCATTGGTCATGGGCACAAACAGGGGCATCTGCGGGTTGGCCTTTGCGGCCGAAAGCGGGCCGGGTACGGCGATGGCCGACCTGAAATCACGCTGGCCGCGGGCGACATATATCGAGGACCCCGCCTTTCTGCGGCCTTGGGCCGTGGCAGCGTTGGGCAAATCCGGCGAAACCAAACTGCATATGATCGGCGCGCCTTTCCAGCTAAAGGTGTGGGAGGCATTGCTGACCATTCCATCGGGGCATGTCACCACCTATTCCGAAATCGCCGGGGCGATTGGTAGCCCCAAAGCCGTGCGCGCGGTGGGGACCGCCGTGGGGCGCAACCCTGTCAGCTGGCTGATTCCCTGCCATCGGGCTTTGCGCAAATCAGGTGCTTTGGGCGGGTATCATTGGGGGCTTCCTGTCAAGCGGGCGATGCTTGCATGGGAATCGGCACGGGCAGATGTATCGGCGGGCGTGAGCTAAAACCGGCAAAACATTGCTATTCATTGCTGCGTTATTGGATATCATGGGATAAGCAGGCATATGCTGCCACATACCAAACGCGCAATTTGCGCACCCATATCAAATGGAACCATGACCATGACTTTTACGAAATTCCCCCTCGTCCTTGCGGCTGCTTCGCTGACATTCGTCGCAGCATGTGACCCAACCGGCCCCAATGCCAACCAGAACACCCAGCAAGGCGCACTGATCGGCGCTGCAGGCGGTGCACTGGTCGGCGCGATTGCCGGCAATGACGGCACCGTACGCGAACGCAACCAGGCCGCCCTGATTGGCGCGGCATTGGGTGCCGGTGTTGGTGCCGGGGTCGGCAACAGCCTTGACCGTCAGGCCGAAGAACTGCGACGCGCATTGCGTCAGGATGTTGGCGTATCCAACAACGGACGTGACCTGCGGGTTGTCTTGTCGCAGGATCTGCTGTTCGCAACCAACAGCACCGCAGTGTCAAGCGTATCGCAGCGTGAACTGCTGATCGTCGCGAATTCGCTGAACAACTACCCCAACACAACCGTCAACGTCATCGGGCATACCGACAGCGACGGTAGTGCTGCGTTCAACCAAGATCTGTCACAGCGCCGTGCGCAGGCTGTGTCGTCCGTCCTGCTCAGCGGGGGCGTGTCGCCGAGCCGGGTACGTTCACTGGGCGCCGGTGAAAGCCAGCCCGTCGCATCAAACCAGACGGCGGCAGGCAAACAGGCCAACCGCCGGGTTGAGATCGTCATCACACCGAACTAAGCTATCCCGTCAGGGACGAAAGGGGTCGCGGATTTGCGGCCCCTTTTTTGTTGAAGCGTGTATGGATTGGTCATATCAATTTACCAATAATTACGGGTAGAGCAAATGCCATTTGAACCGGTCCAACAGGAAAAACTGTCGCATGGTGTGACCCGGCAGATCGAGGGATTGATCCTGCGAGGTATTCTGCGACCTGGTGAACGGCTCCCGTCAGAACGTGAACTGAGCGAGCGTATGAACGTCTCGCGCCCGTCGCTGCGCGAAGCCTTGGGTGATTTGCAGCAACGCGGCCTTCTGACAACCAAGGCCGGTGCCGGAGTCTATGTGGCCGATGTGCTTGGGTCCGCCTTTGCACCCGCTTTGATCAAACTTTTCGCGACCCATGATCAGGCCGTGTTCGACTACATCAGCTTTCGCCGCGATATGGAGGGGTTGGCCGCAGAACGCGCCGCGCAGCTTGCCAGCGATACCGACCTGAAAGTGATCGACACGATCTTTCGGAAAATGGAAACCGCGCATCAGAAACGCAATCCGGCGGATGAGGCGCATCTGGACGCCGATTTCCACCTTTCCATCATTGAGGCGAGCCATAACATCATCATGCTGCACATGATGCGGTCGATGTATGAGTTGCTGCGTGAAGGCGTGTTCTACAACCGCTCCATCATGTTCAAGCAACGGACCACACGCGACATGCTGCTGGATCAGCATCGCCAGATCAATATGGCGCTGCAAAACCGTGACCCTGCTGCGGCACGCCGCGCTGTTGAGACGCATCTGGACTTTGTCGATCAGGCGCTCGCGCAACACCAAAAGGCCGAACGCAACGAGGTCTATTCACAAAAGCGGTTCGAGCACGAGCTGCGGCGTTAGCCGGACCATGGGCCAAGATACATCATCTTTCTATCGACCGCTGGCTTTGATTTCTGACGGGATGAGCGTCGCACAACAAAAAACCCGTATGCCGATGGCATGCGGGTTTTTTGATTTGGCTGATGAAGACGCGCTTAATGCAGCTTGTCGGCCACGGTCGCAATAGATTCGTCAATCAACGCACCGGCAGATTTCGCATCCATCTGCTTGGCCATGACATCCTTTGCCGCGCCGACGGCAACGGCTATCGCACGGTCACGCACGTCCTTGATGGCAGAGGCCTGCGCGCTGGCGATCTGTTCCTCTGCAGCGGCCAGGCGACGGGTGATCGACTTGGCGATATCATCCTTTGCCGCAGCGGCGGCATTGGTCGCCTCTTCCTTGGCCGATGCGACGATGCGGTCGGCCTGCGCCTGCACTTCCTTTTGCTTGCGCTCGTAAGAGGCCAGCAACGATTGAGCCTCTTCGCGCAATGCCTTTGCTTCGTCCAGCTCTGCCTTGATGCTTTCAGCGCGTTTGTCCAACATGCCACCGACAAGGCCGGGCACTTTGAAATAGATCAATATTCCGATGAAGATGAGGAATGCGATCAAGACCACAAAGTCGGTATTGGCAAGCGAGAAAAATGGCTTGTCAGCCGCCAATGCTGGCGAGGCGGCAAGCACGAAAAGGGTGGTGAGTGTCAATCTCATGGGTCTACCCTTTCATCCGCGCGTTCACTGCAGCGGTGATGGCTTTCGCGTCAGCAGAACCGCCCATGACCGCAACCAGTTCTTTGGCAGTGTCCTTGGCGACCTCGGTGACGCTTTTGACCGCACCATCACGAATTTCAGCAATCGCTGCTTCGCTTTCGGCGGTCTTGGCCGCAATCTCTGCGTCGGCTTTCTGCAGCTCAACGTCGAGTTCGGCCTGAATTTCGGCTTTCGCTTCGGCGACGATCTTGGCCGCTTCGGCGCGCGCATCCACCAGCGCCTTTTCATAGGCCGCTTCAGCTTCTGCCGCTTTGTTCTTCAGCTCTTCAGCTGCGGCCACATCGTTTGTGATTGTGCCGGACCGCTCTGCCAGAACCGCACCAATACGGGGCAAGGCGATGCGTGACATCACAAAGTAGATTGCGACCAATGTGACAACCAGCCAGAAAACCTGGTTGGACATCCAATCCGCGCAAAGCTGTGGCATGCCAAGGGCACTGCCCCCTGCATCTACGCAAACCCCTGCGGCGTCTGTTGTTTCTGTTGCCATGATGGCCCCCGAATACCTTGAAAGTTTATCTGGTGGTCACACAAGCGACCACCAGAACGTAAGGATATGGGTTGTTCTTAGACCGCGAACATCAGCAGAAGCGACACGAGGAATGCAAAGATCCCCAGAGCTTCGGCAAATGCCAGACCGATGAACAGTGTTGCTGTCTGACCAGCAGCAGCGGATGGGTTGCGCAGGGCGCCTGCGAGGTAGTTACCAGCCACGGTGCCAACACCGATAGCAGCGGCACCAGAACCGATTGCAGCCAGACCAGCGCCGATATGTGCGAGTTCGCCTTCCATGTGAAATCTCCTTACGATTGGAAGTTGAGGTTCGTAAGGTGCGCGTTCATGCGCACCGTTGTTAGTGTGATGGGTGAAGCGCGTCCCGAAGATAGACGCATGTCAAAATGGTAAAGACATAGGCCTGAATGCCGCAGACCAGCACTTCAAGCCCGTAGATTGCGACAATGCCGAAGATTGCAAAGGGGCTGACCAGCGCCAGCGCTGCAAAGCCTGCGAAAACCTTCAGAACCGCGTGGCCCGCCATGATATTACCGGCCAGACGAATGGAATGGCTGACAGGACGCACGAAGTAGGAAATCACCTCGATCACCGCGATGATCGGACGCAGGATCGCCGGTGCGTCAGACATCCAGAAAAGGCCCAGAAACTTGGGACCGTTCAGGATAAAGCCCAGTGCCGTCACGCAGATGAACACGCCAAAACCAAGTACGGCGGTCACCGCAATCATCGATGTCGGCGAATAGGACATCGGTATCAGCGCAAGGTAGTTCGAGAACAGGATGAACAGGAACAGGGTCATGATGTAAGGGAAATACTTCACCCCATCCTTGCCGGTCACATCCTCGACCATCTTGTAGATAAAGCCGTAAATCAGCTCTCCGATGGATTGTATGCGGCTTGGGATCACGGCACGGCCGCGGCTGCCAAGAACGAAGACGCCAATGATCGCCAGCAATGCGATGGCCATCCAAAGTGTCAGGTTGGTGACTGTATACCATTGCACCGGGCCGTCACCGAATAGCGGTTTGACGATAAACTGATCCAGCGGATGGAATACCAGACCACCTTCTTTTTCTTCAGCCACGTGTGTCACCCTCGTCTTCACTGGCGGCAGCCAGTTGTTTTCTCTGCACTTCCCTGGCTGATCGCATCATGGTCAGAACACCCGCCGCGAGGCCGAAGAATATAAACAGCACCATCAAGAAAGGCTGGGTCCCGAAAAAGGCGTCCAACCCGTATCCGATGCCAAATCCGATCCCCAGACCGGACACAAGCTCTATCACCATCCGCCAAGCAAGCTGCGCTTGCGAATAGTGTTCTTCCGAATGGTCCTTAACCTCAGCCGGTTCTTTCAGCGCCGCGATCTTTGCTTCCAGCGCCCTCAGGCGGTCAGCGTCTTGCGGGTCAGACATCGGTTTTGTCCCCTCGGAACGTTGAGGTTTGTCTAGGTTGGGGCTGGGTCAGAGTCAAGCAATGTCGAAGTAGGTTCAACATATTGTTTTTGCTTAATATTATTCCGTCATATGATCTATCAATACGGGTAGAATGGCGACTTCTTTTGCTTTCGGTATATTCAACCAATCAGTTGACTATCAGGTTGCGGATCGCAGCGATGCGCTTTGATCCAGCAACCAATCCCGAAACAGACGCACCGCGCTGCGCCGCATCACGCCCTCGGCTGACAGCAGGTGGTAACTGCCCATCCGGAAACCGATATCCGAACACTGGACCAACCGTCCTGCAGCGACATCAAACTCTGCAATCTCGCACGATGCCAGTAACACACCGTAGCCGGCCAGCGCGGACTCATACGCCAGACGTGCCCGCATCCGCCAATCGGATGCGGCACTTTTCGGGGGCACACACG
Source organism: uncultured Paracoccaceae bacterium (assembly GCA_947503965.1). Classification (GTDB taxonomy): domain Bacteria; phylum Pseudomonadota; class Alphaproteobacteria; order Rhodobacterales; family Rhodobacteraceae; genus Yoonia. The sequence continues at coordinate 19,570 of CANNFU010000007.1, read as the reverse complement.
CCGCCAGAGTGGCCCAGCGCTGCCAGGTGTCTTCACGCCGGTCGCGCAACAGTGGCAATCGCAAAAGCGCGTCAGGCGCCAAAGGCTCGGGCACCAATGTCGGCGCGGCAAAGGGGTAAAGCGGCGCATCACTGAGCAGCGGGGCGGTTTGACTATCCGGACCAGCATGGAAAAAGCGCAAGGCAAGGTCAGCTTCGTATCGGTCGATATCAACACGCGCGCTGTTGGCCTGCAAACGCAATTCAACATCCGGGAAACGCTTATAAAAGTCGCCCAAGCGCGGGATCAGCCATTTTGTGGCAAAAAGCGGTTCCGCGTCGACGGTAACTTGCCCCGTCGGGCGCTGATCGAACATCTCGGACGCTTCTGCGATGCGGTCAAATGAAGGTGTCAGCGCTGCCAGATAGCGGACACCGGCCTGCGTCAGCGCCACACCACGCGGCAGATCACGGAACAATTGTGCTCCTAAACGGTCCTCTAATCCGCGCACATGGCGGCTGACGGCAGAATGGCTGACACCCAGTTCATCCGCCGCACGGCTGAAACTCTGATGACGCCCGGCGGCTTCGAAAGCACGCAAGGCATTAAGGGGCGGAAGTGATCGGGCCATGGGGTAAGCGTGCCTTTTTCACACATGTCCTGTCAAGAAATTGGCTTTGATCTGCAAGAGCCCATACCGCAATATTAGCGGAACGACACACCCATCATCTTAGGTAACTCCATGAAAATAATGACTGCCTTGGCAGGCATATGGCGACGGCTTGCCAAATTCAGGCACGAGCGCCCGCCAAAATTGCCCAAATCAATCAGTGATCATCAAGCACGTGATATCGGCATGTCAAAAGTGGAACTGGAACGGCACAGATTTGTCTGGCCGTCAGAATCCAAGGATCGTCCATTGCTATGAAACGCTGGTCTGGCGCGCCAATGGTTGCTAGGACTGCCCGCCATGACACAACCGCTCGACATCATCTTTGCCGCCCTTGCCGACCCGACGCGCCGCGCGATCCTGTCGATGCTGCTGGAGGATGATATGGCCGTGACGGACGTTGCCGAACCGTTTGCGATGTCACTGGCCGCAATCTCAAAGCATCTTGGGGTTTTGACCGCCGCCGGGCTGATCAGCCAGGAAAAGCGCGGGCGGGTCAAATGGTGCAAACTGGAGCCAGATGCGCTGCGTGAAGCGTCGGTCTGGATGCAGGCGTTCGGTCAGATGGAGGCGCTGGATCTGGATGCGTTCGAGGCCTTTCTGGCCAAGGAACTGGACTAACTTCACGCATCCCGCAACAGCGATGTACCCGTGTACAGAAGCCGTACAGAACCTGTACATACGCTTTACGTACACATTGCCGTATTTGCTAGATGCCCCATCTCGATCTTAAGGATTGGTAAACATCATGTTGATTGTGCTGAATGGCTACCCCGGTGTCGGCAAGCTGACGATCGGGCGGCTGCTAGCAGATCGGTTGGGCGGGCGGTTGCTGGATCTTCACACGGTCTACAATCTGGCTTTTGCGCTGACCGAATTCCGCTCGCCCGATTTCTATCACGCGACAAACGCGGCCGAGGATCTGGCGGATGATTTGATCAGCCGCCTGCCTGCTACAGTCCCTTTGATTTTCACCACCGTCCTGACCGAAAACGCATCGCGCAGCACAGACGCGGACATGGCCCGGTTTGCGCGGCGGGCGCAGGGGCGTGGACCGGTGCGGATGGTCTATCTGTGGTGTGATCTGGAAGAGAACAAGCGACGCATTGCGGCCGAGGGTCGGACAGGTGGGCGTAAACCACGTGATCCGGACATGGTTCAGCGCAATCATGATGGTGCGGCTGCGCTGGTTGGCAGCGACCTGCCTCACCTGCTGAAGCTGGATATCACGCACGTGTCCGCTGATGGCGCAGCACAGCACATTGCAAGCTGGGTCGGTCGCTAGGGTCGAGGGCGCCGATCTTTGTATCTTGACCTTGCGGATCGATAAGGGCCGGCGCCGCCCGTATTACTTTGTTACAGAACGAACTGTACGATTGCCAAAACAATGACGACAAGGCCGACGAGATAGATGATGTTGCGCATGGTATGTCCTTTATTAATGCGACATTCCAACGCACCAAAGTGATAAAGGTTCCATCGCCTAGTCGCGCAACAGCATGATGAGCGCGACAATCGTCAGTCCGACACCAATTGAGACCATCAGCGGAGGTGCTGCACCACCCAGCGCCAGCCCCCAGATGATGACCCAACTGGGCGTTAGATACGTGTAGGCCATCACCTTTGAGCTGGGCAGGCGCAAGGTGGCGAATTGCAAAAGTACGAAAGTCGCCGCACTGGCAAAAATGGCGGTGTAAAGGATGGTGATCCAGACGATCCCCGGCAACGCCATCCAATCCGTCGCCTGAATGTCAGACCACCCCCAGACGGTCAGCATGATCGCACCGGCCAGCAATGTCCCAAAGGTAAAGACCACCGCAGGCTCCCCCCGGTTCAGTTTGCGCACCAGTGGCGTGTAGACCGCATGGGCCACGCACCCCCAGAAATAGATGAATTCGCCGCGCCCCATCTCGAACCGCAGGATCGCCTGCAGGTCAGCCCGGAAAATCACCCAGACAGCGCCTGCAGCACCGATGGCCAGCGCCAGCGCCATACGCGAGGTCAGCACCTGCCGCAGCAGCAGCCAGCCGAACCCGGCAGACAGGATCGGTGTCAGCGTGAAAACGGCCGCCGCGCTGACCGGGGGCGCCGTTTTCAACCCTTCGAACATCAGGACAAAATAGGTCGTGAAGAAACCCGCCAGTAGAATGTAACGCCACGGGGCCGCCATGGCCTCGCGCGTGATCCCGGTCGTCGCCAGAACGGCAATGCCGATGATCACGGTCGCGATCCAGAACCGCACGGTGTTCAGGGCTGCCGGTGTGATGTCATTGGCGGCCATCGCCCCCAGCGCAAAGGAGCCCGCGACCAGCAGCGAAAACAGGAGCATCGCAAGATGCCCCATTTGGCCCGGTGTCATGAAACGGACGCGCCTTTGAAATGTGCTTTGAGGAATTTCAGAAAAGCCTGCACCTTTGTCGTGCGGTGAAGATCCACATGCGTGACAAGCCATAAGGGCGCCGACCAGTCATCTTCGCTGGAGATCACCTCGGTCAGTTCGGGGTGTCGGCTGACCTCTTGGCTGGGCACGAACCCGATCCCTGCCCCGGCAACGATGGCATCGACCATATTCCGGTTGTCGGTCGCACGGTAAATCATCCGTTCTTCCGGGACCCGTTCGCGCAGCCAGATGCCGAAGGGCGCACGCGATTTTTCGTTATCGAAGATGACAAAGTAATGATGCGGCAAGTCCTCTGCTTTTGCTGGCTTGCCATGCCGGGCGATGTAGCTGTCGGAGGCCACAAGCGACATGCGCTGCGACATGAATGGCTGAACAACATTGTCGGGTTCCTGTGGCATCGCCCCGGCCCGGATAGCGACATGCGCCTCGCCATATTCCAGCCGGAATACCCGATCGCCGGTGCGGTAGCGAATGCGTATGTCAGGGTAAGCGGCCTGAAAGGCGACCATGACCGGGGTCAGGGTGGCTGACAGCATATCGAGCGAGGTGATTACCAGATCGCCCGAAACCCCTTCGCCCTGCCCCCGGATTCGACCCGCAAGCTGGGTGAACTGATCATCAGTCGCCTGCGCCACCTGCAACAGATCCTGCCCCGCCTCGGTTGCGGTGTAGCCGCGCGCGTGTCGCTGAAACAGCTTCACCCCCAGCCGCTGTTCGAGCGCATCAATATGTCTGATGACCGTGGCATGGTGCACGCCCAGCGCCTCGGCGGCCCCACTGACGGTCCCTTTGCGCGCGACCTGATAGGCGGTGCGGATTTCATCCCAGTTATCCATGAGCGACCTGTGCGTTTGCAAACATGTACTGTTGAAATTGGGCTATTTCGTTCGTGAATGCAATAAACAATATAGGTGCCATGACTGAACACATCGCTCAAGGAGCATGCCATGACAAAAGTTCTTCACATCAATGCATCCGGCGCAATGACAGGTTCGCTGTCCCGCGCCGCCACGGCCCAGCTGATCGCGGAGATGGGGCCGGTTGATGTCATCACCCGTGATCTTGCTGCAACCCCGCTGCCGCTGATCGACGAAACCTGGATCAATGCAAGGATGGTGCCCGAGACCGACCGGACCGACAATGAACGCGCATCGCTGGCATTGTCGGACGAATTGATAAAGGAGTTGATGGCCGCCGATGTCATCGTGATCGGGATGCCGATGTACAATTTCGGCATGCCTGCATCGCTGAAGGCCTGGATTGATCTAATCGCCCGGCCAAAAGTGACATTTGCCTATACAGAGAATGGCCCCGTTGGGCTGCTGGAAGGCAAGCGTGCCGTTGTTGCTGTGGCCGCTGGCGGTGTCCCAGTGGACAGCGAAATGGACCATGCCACGCCGCATCTGCGGCAGGTGCTGCGGTTTATCGGCATCACCGATATCACAGTGCACAAGGCCAATGATATGGTCGCAAAAGCCGCCTGAGGCGCAGTGTCGATCTTGCGGCACTGCCCCCTCCTGACCTGACCGCGGCAAGGTGCGATGTGACGTCCATTTCGCCCCTTGCCGATTGCTGACGCAGAGGTCATGAACCCCCTGTCGCAGCAGCTTCAGGATATCACCATGGAGATCGTTGTTCCGGCCTTTATCGCCGTGACCTTGGGTATGATCGTGTTCTTCCTGGGGGCCTTTCTGACCCGCAGTGTGGGATTTCTGCGCAACTACAACATCCCCGAACCCGTGTCCGGCGGCATTGCGGTTGCGTTGATCATCTGGGCGTTCTTCTGGCTGACGGGCCGCCAGATCACCTTTGATCTGGCAGTGCGGGATTATCTGCTGGTGCTGTTCTTTTCGACCATTGGCCTGAACGCCCGCATCGCGGATTTGTTCAAGGGTGGCAGGCTGTTGGTTGTTCTGCTGGCCCTGACATTGGGGTTCATGGTGCTGCAAAACATGGTCGGGCTGATCGGTGTGATGCTGTTCGATCTGCCGACCCCGCTGGCGGTGCTGTTGGGTTCAGCGTCACTGATTGGCGGGCACGGCACCGCGATTGCCTGGGGGCCAGAGGTTGAGGCGGCCACCGGGTTTGCCGCTGCCGACGAAGTAGGAATCGCGGTTGCGACCCTTGGTTTGGTTCTGGCGGCCCTGATCGGCGGCCCGATTGCCAAACGGCTGATCGACAGCAACGGGTTGGAAGGGCCGCATGATGCACCGCCCGTTGTTGGTCTGGAGTTCGAAGAGGAAGGCGAACCTGCCGATGTGGTCAACCACATCAGCCTGATGCGCGCCACCTTGGCCGCGCATGTCGCGATCTTTCTGGGCTTCATTGCGCATCAGATCATTCTGGAGGTCGGGCTGCAATTGCCCCTGTTCGTGCCCTGTCTGCTGGTGGGGATCATCATGTCGAACACGGTGCCCTATATCATCCCGTGGATCACATGGCCGACCGGTAGCCGAGCGCTGGCGGTGTTGTCGGATTACAGCCTGTCGATCTTTCTGGCGATGTCACTGATGAGCATGCAGTTATGGACCCTCGCCGATCTGGGTGGTCCGTTGCTGGTCGTGCTGGGCCTGCAGGTCATCATGACGGTTGCGTTCATTCTGTTGGTGGTCTTTCGGGCGGTGGGCCGCACCTATACCGCAGCGGTGCTGAGTTCCGGATTTGCCGGATTTGCCCTGGGCGCGACGCCTACTGCGATCGCCAACATGTCCGCCGTCACGAAACGCTATGGTGCGGCACCGCTGGCCTTTATCGTGCTGCCACTGGTTTCGGCATTTTTTGTCGATCTCGCCAATGCGTTTGTCATCCGGTATTTCGTGGGGCTTTAGGCGGTTTCTGCCATTCCATCATCATCAGATAGGGCATCTTTTCATAGGCTGCGATTCTATCTGATGGGCCACCGGTTGGTTGCGGTTCATCGAAATGCGTGAGGGTCAGACCTTGCGCGAGGAACCATTGCATGTAGCGTGACAACGGCCGGTGCCAGTTCTGGATGCGCAAGCCGTCCCACGCAAACCACAGTTTCTCCTCGCGCAGATAGTATCCCAAGGGGCGCAGTTCTTCTCCGGTTTCCGCGCAGGTCCTCCGCCCGAAATTCGAACTGGAGGTCGCAAAGCTCGAAAGGTTGGCAACCAGAATACATCCGCCGGGTTTCAGGACGCGCGCCATTTCAGCGATAGCGGTTTCGGTATCGTCGATGTCGATCAGCGACAGGTAGCTGACCACCAGATCGAATGATGCGTCTGCAAATGGCAGTCTTTCAGCGAAGCATTGAACATAAGTCCCATCCGGGTCCTGCGCCCTTGCGGCATCCAGCATCGCCGGGACCGGATCAAGGCCCGTCGTCTGAAACCCCTTTGCCGCCAGCATTCTGCAAAACCGCCCCTCGCCACAACCCACATCAAGCGCGTGACCGCCGCCTGTCGCATATGCACGCGCCAGCATGGGCCCATCCAGGACATGTTCGCGTGAGAAGTCACCACCATCCTGACTGCGCGCGATCCAGATGGGTGCCGAACTGGCCCAGCCGTTTTCGTCAGGGTCGCGCTGGGTCATGGCCGATCAAATCCGAGGATGTTGTCGAAAGACTGGTCAAGATCGCAGTTTCTGCGGAAAACCGGGTTGGCGACGTCGTTGTCTTTGTAGACGACCAGACCACGCATAAACGTATCGTTGGGGTAAAGGGGGTTGTCCCCGCTCTGAATCATTACGCCGTCTGCGTCAAAGAGTTCATAGGCGTAGAATGCAACATATTCATAGGCACCATTGGTAAACGCAATTTCGCCAAAGCGGCTGGGCCCTGCGCCGTTATCGGAGAAAATCGCAATCTCATCATAGGTGCGTTCCATGACCAGTTCCGGTGTGCCGTTCAAAGGACCATAGGCGTAACGCAAGCCGTCCGCATTCTGTGTGATGGTCACGGTATGTGTGCCACCCTGGAACCTGCAATGGAACAGTGTGTTGGCGGAGACGTCTTCGATCTGAGCTGCTTCTTCACCCAATGATACTGCCCGACCTGGCTGATCGGGATCGTCACCGGGATTGCAATAATGGACAAGGATGGCGGGGTCAAAAGACAGGGCGGTCAGGTCGATTTCTTCGGCAGGCCAAGGATCACCGCCTTCACCGACGGCAATGTCGCATCCCATGTCTTTGCCGCGCCGCGCGTAAGGATCAATCTCGAACTGGAACGCCAGCTGCCGGTCCGCCGAGTGAAACTGATAGATTGCCCCGGGACCATTGCGCCCCAACGACACGATGAACCCATCGAGATCCCTGAGCAATGTATGACCATAGAGCGTGGCGGATTGGTCGAAAGTCGCGGTCTCGGGATTGTATAGGAAGACATCAAACGTCCCATTCACCATGCCCACGCGCGTGAAACTGACCAGATCAAGCCAGCCATCCTGATCCACATCAATCAATTCGGGCAACCAGCTGGACTGCAATACCGGAACACCCGCTTCGTTCCTGTCCAGCACAGCGGGTTCAAAGTCGTCCGCGACCTGCGTCCATATCACCGTCTGCAGCCGGTTGTTTTCCACCCAACTGAATGTGCAATCCGGGCCGGACGCGAAATTCGGCCCGTTTTCGCGAGGCGCATTCGCGCAATCCGGCAATTCCGGCTGATCGGCCTGCACCGACACTGCAAACGTGAGCAAACCAAAGGCGAGGGCACATTTCGAGAAAGTCGAGCCAAAGCGCATGGGAAAGAACACCTTTTGGGGGTCATGAGGGCTGACGTCAGCATAGACCAAGGCACCCGCTTTGAAAGGCCGATCCACAGGGTGGGTGACTTTGCAAAAATTGCCCTATTTCTGGTGGATGGCACAGCAACAGTTCATCACATTCATTCGCGCCGCGCTGACGGTGGCGTTTCTTTACTTCGGCCTGCGCAAGCTGCTGGGCTATCACGTCGATGTCGCGATTTACGAGGCGATCGGGTTTGGCCAGTTTCCCCGCTATATCACCGGGTCGGTGGAGGTGATCGGCGCGTTGCTGTTGTGGAAACGCGGGGTCGAGGGGTTTGCCGGGCTTTTGCTGTTGGGCACGATGTGTGTGGGGCTGAGCGCGCTTCTGATCTGGGTCGGCCCGCCCTATTGGCATATGCTGGTGCTGATGGCGGGCTGCGGCGTGGTGGCATGGGTCTATCGCGCGCAACCACTGCAGTTGATCCGCTGATCCAACCCGCCTAAGGCTGCGTAATGAAGATTGTCCGCAACACACCCGACCAGTTAATCCTGCGCAGTGTCCCTTGGGTTATCGGCATAGTCTTGTCTGGGGCAATTCTGGGATTGTCGGCGGCGAGCCTGACCGGATTTCTGCAGACGGAATATCTCTTTGGTACTGTCATGCTGCTGTCGGCACTCTTTGTCGGTGTGTTTTTTGCACTTTTCGTGCGTCGCGACGATCTGATCCTTGATCGCAGCCGCAACCAGATAGAGTTGCGCCATGCAACCGTCTTTGGCCGCCACAAGGTACGACACGATCTGACCCATCTACGAAACGCCATTGTGCAACAACAAAGCGCCGCCGGATCAGGGTCAAAAAACGACACCGCGCTCACCTTTCGGGTCGCGCTGGTGCTGGAGGGCGGGATGGATGCGGGCACCCATCCAGTCACCGAGGTGTTTTCCGATGGAAATAGTGCGCTGAAGGCAGCGGATGCAATCAACAACTGGTTGAAGCAATGATCATCCACAAATACGCTCAAGCCTATGTATGTCGTCGAGCATAGCCCACAAAAACTTCATCTACGCGCGTTTCCGTGGCCAGTCTTCTTGGGCTTGGCTACCCTTACCATGACGTTTCTCGGTGCATTCATCTACGCGTTGTCGACGGGCGACATTCTATCAGCCTTTATTATGTTCTCGCTATGTGTCGTCTTGTGGATACTTAAGCCGGAAGAGTGGGTTGATTTGGTGAATTTGACATTCAACCAAGCTGACAACACCATTACGATTACACGACGAACTCTGTTGAAGACTGACGCCAGAATGTTTGATCTTCACAATCTGATTGAGGCAAATGTTTGGGATTCAATCGACGCCAAGGCGATGCTGAGACACGCGGTTTCATACGGCAAGCCCGTCCCGAGCCTGGTATTGATATTGTCTTCCGAAGACCCTCCTGAGATTTACAAAGTACCAGGCGCTCGCGGGAGCGAAAGTGGAATTATCGGGATTGCCAACACCATCAATGCGTGGCTGTCCATCGATGTTGACTCAAACCAGCGACAGGCGTAAACGCCCCTCAACACCCGGATAGCGTCAGCTTTCCGGTCCCCGACATCAGGGGATCGCCCTCCGTCAGCGCGTCGCGCCCACGGGGGCGCTACTGCTTTTTGCCTTGGGTTCTTATATAGGCCCGGTAACCGAAACGACATGAGGGCCCTGGCCGATGTTTGAAAATCTATCCGAACGCCTGTCTGGTGTTTTCGACAAGCTGACCAAGCAGGGTGCGCTGTCAGAGGATGATGTCAAGACCGCCCTGCGCGAGGTGCGGGTGGCCTTGCTGGAGGCCGACGTATCCCTGCCCGTCGCCCGTGATTTCGTGAAGGCCGTGCAGGACAAGGCGACCGGTCAGGCGGTCACCAAATCCATTACCCCCGGCCAGCAGGTCGTCAAGATCGTCCATGATGAGCTGAAACATGTGCTGACCGGCGATGCCGATCCCGGCGCGCTGAAGATCGACAACCCCCCTGCCCCGATCCTGATGGTCGGTCTGCAAGGCTCGGGTAAGACGACGACAACCGCGAAGCTTGCCAAGCGGCTGAAAGAGCGTGAGGGCAAGCGGGTGCTGATGGCCTCGCTCGACACCAACCGCCCTGCCGCGATGGAGCAATTGGCGATTCTCGGTGGGCAGATCGGCGTGGATACCCTGCCGATTGTTCCCGGTGAAACGCCGGTGCAGATCGCCAAGCGGGCCAAGACGCAGGCCAGCCTTGGTGGCTATGATGTCTATATGCTCGACACTGCGGGCCGCTTGCACATCGATCAGGAACTGATCGCGCAGGCCGCCGAGGTGCGTGATGTCGCCAACCCGCGTGAAACACTACTGGTCGTCGATGGCCTGACCGGTCAGGATGCGGTGAATGTCGCGCAGGAATTTGACGACAAGATCGGTGTGACCGGCGTTGTCCTGACCCGGATGGACGGGGACGGGCGCGGCGGTGCGGCCCTGTCAATGCGCGCCATCACGGGCAAACCGATCCGCTTTGTCGGTCTGGGCGAAAAGATGGACGCGATTGAGACGTTCGAGCCGGAACGGATCGCGGGCCGTATCCTTGGCATGGGCGATATCGTGGCCCTTGTCGAAAAGGCGCAGGAAACGATCGAGGCCGAACAGGCCGAGCGCATGATGAAGCGGTTCCAGAAGGGCCGTTTCAACATGAATGACCTGAAAATGCAGCTGGAACAGATGATGAAGATGGGCGGCATGGAAGGGATGATGGGCATGATGCCCGGGGCCGCGAAAATGGCCAAACAGATGGATCAGGCGGGGTTCGATGACAGCATCCTGAAACGCCAGATCGCCCTGATCAATTCGATGACCAAGGCCGAACGGGCGAACCCCGATCTGCTCGCCGCCTCCCGCAAGAAACGCATCGCCAAAGGGGCCGGTCTGGAAGTGTCCGAACTCAACCGCCTTGTGAAACAGCACAAGCAGATGGCGGGCATGATGAAGAAGATGGGCAAGGGGGGCATGCTGAAACAGGCCATGAAGGGCATGTTCGGCAAGGGCGGCGGCATGCCCGACATGAACGACCCCGAGGCGATGGCGAAAGCCGCGAAGGAACTGCAAGGCAAGATGCCCGGCGGTCTGCCCGGACTGGGCGGCGGCGGCATGCAACTGCCCCCCGGTCTGTCAGGGTTTGGAAAGAAGAAATGACCATCCCCGCTCTCATGACAGAACGGTTACGTTTACGCGCCCCGCAGGCTGAGGACTTTGCCGTCTATCAGACCTTTTTTGCGGATGCCGTTGGGTCGGGGAATTATGGTGGGCCGTTGCGTCCTGATCAGGCCTTTCGCGTGTTGGCCACGGATATTGGTCATTGGGCGCTGCGTGGCTTTGGGAAATGGATCATCGTGCGCCGCGATACCGATCAGGCGATCGGCGGCTGTGGACTGTCTCATCCGCGTGGCTGGCCAAGTGCCGAACTGACATGGTGGCTCTTGCCCGATCAGCGCGGCGTCGGCTTTGCGACCGAGGCCTCAAAAGCAGTCATCGCGTTTGCTTACCAAACGCTCGGCTGGCCAATCGTTGAGACGCATATGCGCGATGAAAACAAGGCGGCTCGCCGCTTGGCAGAGCGCCTTGGCGGCAGCATCACACGCCGTGCGCAATTCCCCGATGGCGTGACGCGCGACGTTTATGCATTGCCACGTGAGAAAGACGCGCGGGCAACCGCAGCCGATCCTAAACCAGTGGCAGGGCTGTAACCGATGACCCCTGCCCCCACCCTCACCACGGCGCGCCTTGAATTGCGCGGCCCGCAGAAGCGGGACCTTGCGGCCTTTACCGCATGGGTCACCCGGTCTGCGCGGATGGAGGCTGTGGGTGGCAAAGGGACTGAACGCGATGCATGGCGCGGGTTCATTGCCGGGATCGGGCATTGGCACTGGCATGGCTACGGGTTTTTCACCGTGGCCGAGCGTAAGACCGGCATGGCTACGGGTCGGGTCGGGATCATCAACCATATCGAATGGCCGCAGCCGGAACTCGCCTGGCACATGTTCGACGGGTTCGAGGGTAAATCCTATGCGTTCGAAGCGGCCTGCGCCGTGCGCGAATGGGCCGGGCGTTCGCTAGGGCTGGAGCCGCTGATCTCGCTGATCGCTTCGGATAACCACCGGTCGTTGCGGTTGGCATCTCGCCTTGGTGCGATGGAAGAACGCCGCGATGTGGTGGATGGCGAGAAAGTCATCGTGTTCCGGCATCTCGCCCATGACGACCCCCGCGCAATGCGACAGGCGGCAGAGGCGATCGCATGAGCTTTCCGACGCTGACCACAGAGCGACTGACGCTGCGCGTGCCGCATCTGGATGACATGCCCGCGTTTCTGGCATTCTGCGCCAGTGACCGCACCCGCTATATCGGTGGCCCGCATATCGACGCACGACGCGCGCATTGGGCCTTTGGAAATATCACCGGCCTTTGGATATTACGCGGATATTCAGCCTTTACGGCATGCCGGAAAGACGGAACACCGCTTGGCTTTGTCGGGCCGTGGTACCCGACAAACTGGCCGGAGCCTGAATTTGCGTGGACCCTTTGGAAGCCTGAGTACGAAGGTCAGGGCTACATCACCGAAGCGATGCAAACCCTAATGCCATGGGCCTGGGATACGCTGGGTCTGGCGACTGCGGTGTCGTATATTGACCCGGAAAACGCGGCCTCTATTGCGGTGGCCAGGCGGCTTGGCGGGGTCGTCGATCCTGACGCGCTTACACCTGACGGTGGTTATGATCTTGTCTACCGCTATGACGGGGCGACAGCATGAGCATGACGCTGCAAACCGAACGCCTCAACCTGCGCCGCCCAAACCGTGATGACTGGCCGGTTTATCGTGACTTCATGATGACCGACCGCGCTGGTTTCTTCTCTAGCAGTGGTGATCTGGGGCCAACTTGGAAAAGCTGGGCCGCCGAACTGGGGCATTGGGAGATATATGGCATCGGCATGTGGGCCGTGACCCTGCACGATGACGACACGATCATCGGGCTGGTCGGCCCATGGACCCCGCCCCATTGGCCCGAGAATGAGATCGGGTGGATGATGCTGTCTGCGAAGGCCGAGGGTAAAGGCTTTGCCACCGAGGCCGCGCGCGCCAGCTTGCGACATGCCTTTGATGTGCTGGGCTGGGATACTGCGGTCAGCTATGTCTGGCCCGACAACGCCCGATCCATCCGGCTGGCCGAAAAGCTGGGCGCTGCGTTGGACCCGGATGCGGACGGCCCTGCGCCCGACGCGTTGGTCTATCGGCATGCGAGGGCGGCCGCATGATCCCGATCTTACACACCGAACGGCTGATCCTGCGCCCTTATCAGCGCAGTGATTTCGATGCTTATGCCGCGTTTTACAAGTCTGATCGCACAGCGCATATCGGCGGGCCACTTTCCGAGAAAGCGGCATGGGCGCTTTTTGCAGCAGATGTGGGCCATTGGCAGCTGCACGGCTTTGGCTGGTGGATGATTGAACATGCAGGCGCAGCCGTCGGTGTCTGCGGCCTGCACCATCCACCCCATCAGGCCGAACGAGAAATCGGCTGGTCCCTGTTTGACGGTTCCGCAGGACGTGGCTTTGCCTATGAGGCCGCGACCGCCGCACTGGGCTGGGGCTGGGCGTATGATCCAGACAGCGGCATTGTCAGCTATATTGACCGCGACAACGTGCCGTCGATCAGGTTGGCCGAGAAGCTGGGCGCAATCCGTGATGATCGTCATCCGCCAGCCCATGACGCTCTTGCGGTGACTTACCGTCACCCAAAGGTGGCCGCATGATCCCGAGCTTGCACACCGAGCGTCTGATCCTGCGTGCACCCCGCTGGGACGATTTTGACGCCTATGCCGCATTTTGCGCCTCGCCGCGGACGGTTCATCTGGGCGGGCCGTTCCCGCGCAGCGATGCGTTTCAAAAATTGGCTGCAATCCTGGGGCACTGGCATTTGCGCGGATATGGCCGCTGGATGGTGGCTGACGCCAAGACGGATGAACCGTTGGGCATCGTAGGGCTTTATTATCCTGATGGCTGGCCGGAACCGGAACTGGCCTGGTCGTTGTTTGACGCGGCTGAAGGGCGCGGTGTTGCGTTTGAGGCCGCAATGGCTGCTCGGACCTATGCCTATGACACGCTGGGCTGGACCACGCTGATCAGCGCGATTGACCCGGTAAACACCCGTTCCGTTGCGCTCGCAAAACGGCTGAGCTGCGTGGACGGCCCACTGTTTCAGCACGCCGTTTACGGCAATCTGCATCTGTGGCGGCATCCTGCACCGGAGGCGCGCACATGATCCCGACATTGCAGACCGAACGGCTGACGCTGCGCCCGTATGCCCGGAGCGATTTTGATACCTATGCGGCTTTCCTGGCCTCCGAACGCGCCTGCTATATGGGGGGGCCCTTTGATCGTGATGCGGCGTGGACCTGGTTCACGAATGATGTCGCGACATGGCCGCTTTACGGCTTTGGTACCTTGGCGATGGTCTATGACGGCAAACTGGCAGGCGGCGTCGGTCTGGTTCATCCACCGCATTTTCCAGAGCCGGAATGTGGTTGGTTCGTTTTTGACGGGTTCGACGGGCTGGGTCTGGCGACCGAAGGTGGGCGCGCCATGCTGGACCATACATTTGCGACCACCGATTTGGCCTCAATCGTCAGCTATGTGCATGTGGAAAATGCGGCTTCGATCCGTGTGGCGGAAAAGCTGGGCGGTGTGCGTGACCCACATGCTGCAAAAGCCTATGGCGATGGTGACGATACTTTCGTTTTTCGCCACATGCGGGGTGCCGCATGACCCCGTGGACCAACATGCCTGCGAAAGGTGCCGCACAGGTTGCCGCCATTACCGCCACCGTGCCGGTGATCGAGACCGCGCGGCTGGTGCTGCGTCTGCCGCGTATCAGCGATTGGGCCACACTGGAGTCGATCTTTACCAGCGCGCGCGCCATTCATATTGGCGGGCCGATGTCGCCCGAGGATGCCTGGCTGGATTTCAACCAGCTGGTGGCTGGCTGGGTTTTGCGCGGCCACGGCGCGCTGACGATCTGCGACAAGCAAGGTGGCGTGCTGGGGCTTGTTCTTTTGGGTCATGAGTTTGGCGACCCGGACCCTGAGCTAGGCTGGTTATTGACCGAAGAGGCCGAAGGGCGCGGCATTGCGACCGAAGCCGCCGCAGCTCTGCTGCCGATGTGTCGCGCGATCTATGGAACCGGTTTCGTCAGCTACATCGCCGATGGCAATGATGCCTCCGTCCGGGTTGCCGAAAAGCTGGGCGGTTTCAAGGCCGGAACCCACCCGCTTGGCGCGCATGTTGCGGTTTATCATTACAATAACAAAGGAGATGGCCATGACTGATGCCGTCACCCGTGCCGCGGAGATCCTCAAGGGTCATCGCGAAAGCATCGACCGGCTTGATGCCATCCTCGTCTATACGCTGGGCGAGCGGTTCAAGCATACGCAGGCCGTGGGTCGGCTGAAAGCCGAACATGACCTGCCCCCCTCCGACCCCGCGCGTGAAGAAGCCCAGATCGCGCGGCTCACCGATCTTGCAGACCGGGCCGATCTTGACCCGGAATTTGCCAAGAAATTCCTGAACTTCATCATTCAGGAAGTCATTCAACACCACAAACAACACCAATCCTGAGGGGGCCCCCCCTCAACCCCATCTTAAAGGAGAAAACCAGATGGCAATGAAGATCAGACTGGCCCGTGGCGGCTCAAAGAAACGTCCATTTTATGCGATTGTGGCTGCAGACAGCCGAATGCCGCGCGATGGCCGCTTCATCGAAAAGCTGGGCACCTATAACCCAATGCTGCCCAAGGACAGCGAAGAGCGCGTGAAAATGAATATTGAGCGCGTGAAGTACTGGTTGGGCGAAGGCGCACAGCCGACCGACCGTGTCGCCCGTATGCTGGAAGCCGCAGGCGAGATGCCCAAGAAGGACCGCAGCAACCCCAAGAAGGGTACACCAGGCAAGGCTGCTCAGGCGCGTGCCGAGGAGAAGGCCGAAAAGGCGAAAGCTGCTGAAGAAGCTGCCAATGCACCGGCTGAAGAAGCGCCCGCAGAAGAAGCTGCGGCTGAAGAGTAAGCCCCCTATGCTGCCCGGTCACATGACCGGGCAGCACCTTCCCTTTCACAGGCGTCGATATGTTTCGCTTGCTGCGCACGATCATCCTTGTGATGTTCGCCTTTGTGGCGGGCATGCTGTTTGAACGCAGCAATGCGCGTGAAGCATGTGAAGCCATCGGCAGCCTGTGGATCATGGATGTCTGCGTGGGAATGGAGCGTGAATGAATGACCGTGTGATCGTTGGCAGCTTGGGTGGGTCCTTTGGGGTGCATGGCGAGGTGCGCCTGAAATCGTTTTGCGCGGATCCGGCGGCAATTGCCGACTACACTCCGCTTTATACTGAAGATGGCCGCGCCTTTGCGCAGGTGGTCCTGACCGGGCAGCTCAAGAACGGGTTTTCGGCCCGGATCGACGGGGTTGTGACCAAGGAAGACGCGGATGCACTGCGCAACACCGCGCTTTATGCCGACCGGGCCGTGATGCCGCCCCTGTCGGACGATGAATACTATTATGCCGATTTGATTGGGCTTTCCGTGCTCGACACGGGTGGCGCAACGCTGGGCACCGTGCGCAACGTGATGGATCACGGGGCGGGGGATTTATTGGAAATCGCAGTGCCCGGTGCAACGGATACCGTCCTTTTGCCATTCACCGCAGCAGCCGTACCAACCGTTGACCTTGAAACCGGACGCATCATTGCCGATCCGCCTGATGGATTATTCTAACCCGTCCCGGGCTTGACCCGGGACCTCGAACAGGACCGAGGTGGAGGTCCCGGGTCAAGCCCGGGACGGGTGGTCTTGGTTTTGCTGTCCGAAATCGCTAGACGCAGCACATGTCCAAAACGCCCAAATCCCACGGTCGCCTGACCGCCCGCCCGACCCTGCAACCGCGTGAGGTTATCACTGATACCCCTGCCCTTGTGGGGTCATGGGTTGCGCAGATCATCACGCTGTTTCCCCAAGCCTTTCCGGGTGTGCTGGGCGAAAGCCTGACAGGCAAGGCATTACAAGACGGGCTGTGGCGGCTGGAAACCTATAATCTGCGGGATTATGGCATCGGCAAGCACCGCAATGTCGATGACACACCTGCGGGCGGTGGGGCCGGGATGGTCCTGCGGGCGGATGTGCTGGAAAACGCGATTACCGACGCGCGGCGTGCCGCAAAGGGCGCGATGCCGCTGGTCTATCTGTCCCCCCGGGGTCGCCGCTTTGATCAGGCGATGGCCCGCGACTGGGCCCGTCATGATGGCGTGACGCTGCTGTGCGGGCGGTTCGAAGGGGTGGATGAACGGGTGCTCACACATTTCGGCATTCAGGAAGTATCACTGGGTGATTTTGTTTTGACCGGAGGTGAGATCGCGGCGCAGGCGATGATCGATGCAAGCGTGCGGTTGTTGCCCGGTGTTCTGGGCAATGCCGAAAGCGCTGTCGAGGAGAGCTTTGCGACCGGGCTGCTGGAGCATCCCCAATATACAAAACCGGCTGAGTGGCAGGGACATGCGATCCCCGAAGTGCTGCTTTCAGGTAATCATGCAAAGATAGCGGAGTGGCGCAAAGCGCAGGCCGAGCAGATCACAAAAGCGCGCCGTCCCGATCTTTGGGAAATCTATAAGAGCAAAGAAACCTGACTCTGTTTATACGCTGAATACCGGCCCAGCATTTGCCGCTGCGCGCTTGTCCTGATCCGACATGAAAACCCCTTGATCGCATGGGCACATCCGCCTATACGGCAGCATTCCCGGTCAGCCTGCTGATTCCGGGTGATGGTTTATGGAACCACTGGATATTGAGCGGGTCTTCGTTGATCTGATCCTCACCAGACAGGCCGGACAACCACAACAAAGAATGATGACGCATCTCTGGCGGGCGCACTGGCGGACCCGATAACGACGCAGAGCTCTGGGCCACGCAAGAAAC
Organism: uncultured Paracoccaceae bacterium; assembly: GCA_947503965.1. Taxonomy (GTDB): domain Bacteria; phylum Pseudomonadota; class Alphaproteobacteria; order Rhodobacterales; family Rhodobacteraceae; genus Yoonia. Next base: position 1,812 of record CANNFU010000007.1, on the reverse strand, counting down.
GCTACGGGACAACCCGTACCAGATAAAGGAGCGTGTCAGATGGACCTGATCGCACAACTCGAAGCGGAGCAAGTCGCTGCGCTGGGGAAAGACATCCCCGATTTCAAAGCGGGTGACACCATCCGCGTCGGTTACAAAGTGACCGAAGGCACGCGCAGCCGTGTGCAGAACTATGAAGGCGTGTGCATCGCCCGCAAGAACGGCAAAGGCATCGCCGGGTCGTTCACAGTGCGCAAGATTTCCTTTGGTGAAGGTGTGGAGCGTGTGTTCCCGCTGCATTCCACCAATATCGACAGCATCACCGTGGTTCGCCGTGGTCGCGTGCGTCGTGCAAAGCTGTATTACCTCCGGTCGCGTCGCGGTAAGTCCGCACGGATCGCAGAAGTCGCAAACTACAAGGCCCCCACGGGCGCCGAAGCATAAGGACCTGCGTCATGAAAAAAGATATTCACCCCGATTATCACATCATCGACGTCAAGATGACCGATGGCACCGTGGTTCAGATGAAATCCACATGGGGCAAGGAAGGCGACCAGATGTCGCTGGACATCGACCCATCCGTGCACCCCGCATGGACCGGTGGCGGCACCCGCCTGATGGATGCCGGCGGCCGCGTGTCCAAGTTCAAGAACAAATACGCAGGTCTTGGCTTTTAAGGCGGGGATCGGGTCTACTCATCCTGTCAAAACTCAAACGCCGCCCGAAACAGGACGGCGTTTTTCGTTTAGGTAGAGGTGTATTTTGCGGACGTAGCACCAATTCGCTGCGGCAACGCCTATGTCGGCTTTCTGATTATGAAACAAGTTGTCTGCGAAATTGGCAATTCACCCTCTTGCCGAGTGTCATCAATTAACGCTGCATGCTAATAGCGTAGCAATGATATGAGGAGATACGTGATGGGCGCTTGGGGTGCTGGTCTCTATTCAAATGATGATGCAGCGGATTTTGTTGATCTCATTCGCGCTGCTCTAAGACTGCCACAGCCTGTTGATAAACTGGTGAGCCTTTTGCTCAAAGAGGCGGAAGAGGAGATGGAGCATCGCGCCCTTTCGGTGCTTATTCTGGCGGATCAGCTTGAGAAGCGTGGCATTCGTCACCCGGAAACCTACGCTGAGGCGATCAACGTGTTGGAATTCGGGAGTGACATCAAAATACTACGGGATCTTAATGTAGATGAGAAAGACATCCGGTCTCGCACAGAATCAAATATGAAGATTTTGTCCCGCTTGAAAAATCCCCGCCCGGAAAAGCCGCGAAAACCACTGAAAAAGCCGCAACCGGCTGTAGTGGGAGTAGGGGATTATGTACGTTTTCCAACCCAACACCGTGGATCGCGAAACCCTTATTTTCCACCCGGACGTGAGGACTTTCGAGCCGATGGATGGGGCATAGTTCAAGTCCACGATATGGGTTGGGAGTTCGAGTGCCTCAATTGGGTCAAGCTAATCCGGCTTGAGTGGGAACATCAGCATCCTCCGTGTGCGCAAGATGCCGAAAACGCCCCGCCTGTTGACAACCTCGCTTTTGGAACCTTGTCACCAAGTCACTTCAAACGGATGGAGATGGAAATCATAGGGAACCAGCCCCCGCGCGCGGATGCTTCTCCCCCTCGTCCCGGTGAACGCACCGCGCGCTTCGCGGCCCTAAATGACATTTCAATCGCCAACCTGCTTATTGGGTACGTGTAAATCTCATCTTAAGCGGACGTTGGTGAAGTTCGCAACATTGGTTAAATTGGGCTCATGGACGAAGCCGCTCGCGCGGCATTGGCGCTTGTGGCTGATGTTTCGCATTGTTCCTGACGTCGTGCAT
>CANNFU010000006.1 GCA_947503965.1 uncultured Paracoccaceae bacterium | reverse complement strand
ACAATGCGAAACATCAGCCACAAGCGCCAATGCCGCGCGAGCGGCTTCGTCCATGAGCCCATAGTGACCGATGCTGCAGTGGGCATGAATGTCGGATTGCGCAGCGACAACCAAGGCGTCGATGGAAGATCAAATACGCTGCAGACTAGCAACGTTTATCTTCTCAATCAGTCGCTAGAGAACTTAAATTTCTGTTAATGACACTACATTTGTGGAATTTTCGCGTCCCGCGCCGTGTAGTCAACAATTTGCGCAATCCGCTTGATCCGTGTTTGTGGTGTTTTGGCCAGCTTGACCCAGCGTAACAGATTACGCCTGTAAGACGGCGCGCTTTGATTCGAAGTTCCGTGCCGCAATCGGTGTGCCATCAAGTGCCGCACGCAAATCGTCGGGCACGATCAGTGCATCCACATCGGCCGAATAATCCCACAGCCCGTTTCCCTTGGACGCTGCAATTGATTTTAGCCCTGCATCGGTCATTCGCCCATTCGCAATCAGCCGCGCAGCGCGATCTTTGTAGCTTTTGGCCCAAGCTTGGGTCTGTCGTGGTCCGATCATTTGCATTGTGCGGTCATCATCCAACTTGCGGCGGATGCCATCGATCCATCCGAATGCAATAACCTCATCCAAAATGTCCTGCGTGGATATATACTTGTCAGGCACGCTTTTCTTGAATGTGACCAGCCAAACATTTTCCGCCTGGGTATGATGCGCGGTCAGCCAATCGCGCAGCTCTGTGACTGAGCTGACCTGCACCTTCTCAAAACGGTCTGTCGGGATAGCCGCCATTATGCAACTACCATCTCACGGGCGGCACGTTTGTCCGCGCGTCGTTCTTTGCGCAGATATGTATGGTACAGCACCGGCACCCCGATCAGCGTCAGGATCGACGCAAAGCCCAGCCCCCCCATGATTGTCACTGCCATGGCCGCAAAGAACCCATCCGCCAAAAGTGGCAGCATGCCCAGTATTGTCGTGCCAGCCGCCAAAACCACGGGGCGCAAACGACTGACACTTGCAGTGATGATCGCCTTGTCCTGCGGCAACCCTTCGGCTTTTTGCGCATCGATCTCCTCGACCAGTACAATGGCGTTTTTGATCAACATGCCTGACAGGGACAACAGCCCCAGCATGGCGGTAAAGCTGAACGCAAGGTTTGCATAAAGCAGGCCAAGGGCGACGCCATTGATCGCCATCGGCACAATTGTCCAAATGACCGCTGTTTGGCGCAGCTTGCCAAACAGCAAAACGGTGATCAGCAACATGGTTCCGAAGGCCAGCGGCATTTGACGGCCCAACGACGCTTGCGCCTCGCCTGCGCTTTCGAACTCACCACCCCATTCAAGGCGGTAACCGACGGGCAGATCAATCGCTTCGATCAGGGGGCGGATTTCGGCAAAAACAGTTGGTGGTGTCAGCCCATCGATGACATTCGCTTGCACGGTGATTGTCGGGACACGGTTGCGCCGCTCAATAACCGGGTTTTCAGCCACAACTGCAAACCCGTCGATGACTTGGCTTAAGGGCAGATAGCCACCGATAGCGTTGGAATAAACAATCTGGTCCAGAAGTTGCCCGTCACGTGCCGTTTCTTCGCGCGGCGTGCGCACGATGATGTCGATCAGGCGGTCTCGTTCGCGGTAAGTGCCTGCTGGTATCCCGTTTGTGGCCAACGCGATAGCATTCGCCACATCACTGCGCGCGATCCCCGCAGCTTGGGCGCGGTCTTCTGCATAGATCGGACGTGTGATGATTTCGCGCTCGCGCCAGTCGCTATGCTCGCTATGCAAAAGGGGTGTGGCTGTGCGCAGAATATCTTCGGCTTGTGTCGCCAGCGCCCGCAGCACCGCTGGGTCGGGGCCAGAAAAACGCGCCGCAATGTCGGAACTGACAGGCGGGCCATAAATGATACGTTTCGTTTGCAGTTCCGCCCATGGCAGCGCTTCGATGCCGAACTGGTCTAGCTCGGCGCGTAAGGCGGGGATTGCCTCTGGCGATGTGGCGCGGATAACCAGTTGCCCGTAAGAGCTGTCGCGACGCGCTGGGTTATAGGTGAGGATAAACCGCGTCAGACCTTGGCCAACGGTCGCCGTTACAGCTGCAACATCATCGCGGCCCAAAAGCCAGTCTTCGATGACCTTCAAATCATTTGAGACTTCGCCAATCGCGGTACCTTGGGCGGCCTTATATTCAAGGTAAAACAACGGCGTTGTTGCGGGTGGAAAGAACTGTTGCTTGACCTGGGCAAAGGCCATCACGCAGGCGACAGTCGTGCCGATCAACCCAGCAATGACCAACCATCGCAGCTTGAGCGCCCAGCGGACGACACCGCCATAAGCGCGAAAGACAGGGCCGTCATAGCCGGTATCATCACCGACCAGACCGCCAGTTTTGAACAAATAGTGACCCAACAGCGGCGTCACCGTCACGGCGACGAACCATGACAGCAACAGCGAAATCGCGATCACCGCAAAAAGCGAGAACATGAACTCGCCCGTGGCGTCAGGTGACAAGCCAATGCCTGCAAAGGCCATGATGCCAATAATCGTTGCCCCCAGCAGTGGAATCTGGGTTTTCTTTGACGCAGTATCAGCAGCCTCGCGCGAGGAGCGCCCTTTGCGCATTTCCTGCTGCATGCCTTCCGCGATGACGATGCCATTGTCGACCAGCATACCCATCGCGATAATCAACGCGCCAAGGCTGATACGTTCGACTTTGACGTCAAAAAGATACATGAAAAAGAAGGTGGATGTGACAGTTAGCAACAACGACACGCCAACCACAACAGCGGCGCGCGGTCCCATAAACAGCGCCAGAACACCGATCACAACGCCAACAGACATCGCCAGTGACACAAGAAAACTACCATTGGCATCGTCAACGACGCGATGTTGTTCATAGATGGGCGTGATCGTGACGCCCACCGGCAAGAGGTCTTCCAGGACCTTGAGCTCCGCCTCTACCCTCTGCCCGACAGTCACAATATTCTCAGATAGCAAGCCAGACACACCAAGGGTAAACACCTCTTGACCGTTGTGGCGCAGAATGTGCTCGGGATCATCAACACGACCGCGGCTGACTTCGGCGATATCGAGCAGGTTCAGAACCTCACCTTGAAATCCAAACGTCAGGCCGCTGATCTCACTCACACTATCCTCGGCAGATGGGCCTTGAATGCGTAGATTGGCGCCTCCATTGCTGACAAATCCTGTTGGGTTGATTGCAGTTGACGCGCTGATCGCTCCGACAATCAGCCCAGGATCAATGCCAAGGGATGATACGATCTGCGAGGATGGTTCGACAAAAATCGCTTCTTCCGGGAGGCCTTGAATTTCAACGTTTGCCACGCCTTCGACGGTCAGCAGGTCGCGGCGCATAAAAGTTGCGATGTCCCATATCTCGGCGTCCGAAAACCCGGGCGCCGATACGGCGTATAGAATGCCGAACACGTCACCAAAGTCGTCGTTGACGATGGAGGGCAAGGCACCATTTGGCAGTGCGGCACTGGCATCTGCCACGCGGTCGCGCAAGTCGTCCCATATCTGCGGCAGTTCATCGCCGCCAAATTGGTCTTTGACCTCAACTTCGATCACGGAGCTGCCTTGGGTGTTGCGCGATGTGACTGTCTTGATCTCATCCATCTGCTGGATTTCGGCTTCCAGCACTTCTGATATTTCTGTCGCCACCTCTGCCGCCGTTGCACCCGGATAGGGGGTGATCACCAGTGCGGATTTGAGGGTAAATGTGGGGTCTTCCAACTTGCCCACCGACAGATAGCCCACAGCGCCACCGATCAGGGCGAACGCCATGAAAAGCCACGTGTAGATCGGATATTCAATTGAGAAACGCGCGATTTTCATCAACCTACTCCACACTCATGCCAGTAAAGGGGCGTACGGTTTCGCCATCGCGCAGCATTTGAAGGCCCGCACCAACAATCCACTGGTCTGACCCAAGGCCGGTGACGGTGATTTGTGTACCATTGGCAGATGTTACATTCACGGACACCCGACCAACCGTCCCGTATTCATCATCAACATTGGGCGTGTAGACCATGACCTGCGCACCATCGCTGGTCATCGTAACGGCTGATAGCGGCAGAGTGATTGCCGTTGCGTCGCTGTTGCGCAAGCGCGCGGTCACGGTCATTGATGCGCCCGGAATAATACCCGTGGGCACCTGGGTGGAGGGCAAGGCCAACGTGACACGGTAACTTTGGCCGATGCTTTGCGTCTCAGCGTTGAATTCACGCAAGGTGAGCGGCACTTCGCCATCAAACAGGGGGGATGTGCCGACAAAACTGATGCGTGTGACATCGGACAGGCTTTGAAACAAACGCTCTGGCACGTCGATTTCAACGCGAACTTCGGACATGTCATGCAAGCGCACGATGGGTTGGCCCGGCGATACATTTGCGAAATTGGGCGTCAGACGAGATGCGACCAGTGCGCGGAACGGTGCGTAGAGTGCTGCGTCTTCAAGTGCATCCGTAGCCTCGCGCAGCGACACTGCGGCCAGATCGCGCGCCGTTTCTGCGTTTTCGGCCTGCGTTGCAGAGGCCGCGTTTGACTGTACGAGCGTTTGGGCGCGCGCCAGATCACGATTGGCTTGGGCGAGCTGTAGGGTCGCACGCTCGACCGCGCGCTCAAATGGGGCCAAATCCATTGCGGCAATTTGGGTGCCTTCGTCCAGAAACTGGCCTTCTTGGGCATCAAACATGATCAACCGACCACCGACCTCGAATGACAGATCAACCGTTTCGCGCGCCGCTACCTGACCGAAAAACACGCGCTCGAGCTGTACCGCGCCGCCCCCGGCCTGAATGAGCTTAACTGCCCGTATAGGCGCGGGGTCGCCCGACGGTGTCAAATCTTCGGTATCTTGGGCGTGTAATGGAACCGCCAGGGCAAGAATGGCTAAGAGTGCGATGGTCGTTTTCATCTGGTGGCTTTCTTCATGGGTACTGCGCCGTACCTAGAGCACGCCACCAAGACGGCAAGTTAAATGAGTACGGAACAGTACTTTTATTTTTGCACCACGCGGCCTAGGTGTGTTTTATGAGCAAGCAATCATCACATGACCGCATTCTGCACACGGCACGTCGGCTGTTTTTCGAACACGGCTTTGAAAAAGTGTCTACAGATCTGCTCGCACGCGAGGCTGCAGTATCCAAAGCGTCAATCTACCGGCACTTTGAAAACATGGCCGATATCCTCCGCTGCGTGACCGAAGCCGAGGCAGTGAAATTCCGTGAAGTGACCCCGCCCAAAACCGAAACGATCCCGGAACTTCGCGAGGCGCTTGTCCGGTACGGTATCAGGCTTTTGACATTTTTGAACGCCCGCGACACGATGGAGTTCGCGCGCCTGATGCATGAAGAAGCGCGGGGCAATCCGCATATCGGGCAAACATTCTTTGATGCAGCATATGGTCAGACCCAAAAAGATTTTGCCCTGATGTTTCAGTCGGCACAAACCAATGGCGTTTTATCTGACGCCACTGACCCCATGGATATCGCCGAAGACCTAATGGGTCTGCTCGAAGGTCTGGGCATGGTGCGTGTGCAATTGGGCGTCATCAAGGTGCCGTATATGAACATCGAAAAGCGGACAATGCGGGCAGTGGACACGATTTTATGCATGCACGAATTGGCACCTTAAGCCTGCACGCAACCAAGGACAGCTTCCCATGCCCCCGATTTCTAACACTTCGTTTAACCTGTTGGCCCAGCTTGCGCAGAACAATGCCAAAGACTAGTGGGCATCTGCCAAATTGCCATTTTGGCGAGTTCGCTGAGGGAAATACTCGAAAGCGGCCGTTGGCGCAACAGCAGCGAACGGCAGCAAATGTCCGCGAAGCCGCCATCTACGCCACTCTTCCCATCTTGAAAATCCTCTCCTATAACTGAACCACGTTCAACTGAGGGTGATATGGCTGGCAAAGTGGCGGAGCGGCGCGCGGCGTTGCGTGAGAATTTGGTTTTGATTGCAGAGCGGACGATTGCAGACCACGGGCTGACCGCCTTGCGCGCCCGCGATCTGGCGTCTGAGGCGGGATGCGCTGTTGGTGCCATCTATAACGTCTTTGGCGATCTGACCGATCTGGTTCTCACCGTGAACGCCCGGACGTTCCACCGCTTGGGCGTTGATGTCACCGAAGCCCTGGCGGATGCCCCGCAGGACCCGGTGGAACAGCTGGTGGTCATGGCGCAGGCTTATCATCGCTTTGCCGCGGAAAACCACCAAAGCTGGCGGGCGCTGTTTGATGTGGAACGCGCCCCGGGCGAAGCAGCGCCGGATTGGTATCTGGAAGAAATGGGGCGGCTCTTTACCTATATCTCTGCCCCTCTTGCGGTGATTTTCCCGGATCGCGATTCTCAGGAACATGCGCTTTTGACCCGCGCGCTGTTCTCATCGGTGCATGGAATCGTGCTTTTGGGGCTGGATGAGGCCAGCGCTGGTGTGCCGTCTGACGATATAGACCGCATGATCGCCCTTGTTTTAAGACAGTTGGCGGTCTCCCAAGAATAGACTGAACATTGTTCAATTTTTCTCTTGATCGAAAGATCACTAATTGCTATTTCCACCCTCATGAACAATGTTCAAAATTAAGATGAAACGGAGAGACACCAATGTTCAAGACACTCGCCACCCTGATCCATGGGCAGAATGCACGGGCCGAAGACCGCGTGCGCGACGCCTTTGCAATCGAACTGATCGATCAGAAAATCCGCGAGAGTGAGGCCAGCCTGCGCGCAGCCAAAGGCACGCTTGCCAGTCTGATCCAGCGCCAGCGGTCCGAAGAAAAGCAACTTGCGGCACTGAAAACCCGCATCAACGATCTGACCAAGCGCGCGAAAGAGGCGCTGGATAACAAGCGCGAAGATATGGCCGAGGAAGCCGCGCGCGCGATTGCGACAATGGAAAATGAACTGACCGCGCGGGAAGAAACGCTGAACCGATTGGACCAGAAAGTCATGCGTCTGCGCAGTTCCATCGAAAACGGTAATCGCCGGATCATCGACCTGAAACAAGGGGCCATTCAGGCCCGTGCCGTGCGGCGTGAACAGAACATGCAGGTGCATATGTCCGCGAACGGCCTGCAGCAAGGCGCGGTCGAAGAAGCAGAAGAGCTGATCTCCCGCGTGTTGGGAAAGGATGATCCGTTTGAACGGTCTGAAATCCTCGTCGACATCAATCGCGACCTGAGTGGCAATAACATCGCGGACCGCATGGCTGATGCTGGCTTCGGTGATGCAACCCGATCAACCGCAGGCGACGTGCTGGCACGCCTGAAATCAGGCGAGAAATAACCTCTGACACCTTAATCACCCATCAATAAAGGACAAAACCAATGTTTAGCAAAACCGATAACTCACTGATTATGTTCGTTAATGGCCTCGGCGTGGCCGTCGCCTACGGGATGCTGGGTATCTCACTTTGGCTGTCAACCGACGTACCGCTGGCGACCAAAGGCTTTTGGGGGATGGCGGTCCTGATGCTGACCCTCGCGCTGGTGAACTTTGTCAAATACCGCTTTGACGAGAAGATGTCCGAAGACCGCATCAAGCGGATCGAGGACGCCAAGCACGAGAAACTGCTGGAGGATTACGTGGGCGAACCTCTCTAATTGCCCCGCTACCGGCCCCGCCTGTCGCAAGATGGGCGGGGCTTTTCCCTTCCCAAACCCCCTTCCCTTCGCCAAAGTCAGTTCCATGAAGTTCTTGCGTCAGTTTGCCGCCCGTATCGTTGGCCAGTCCATCCGCATCTTTGCCCGCGCGATCACTGCTGTCCGCGCAGACTGGAAGGGGATCGAGCCGGTCCCGAAACAACGCGTCTATTTCGCCAATCACACCAGCAACGCCGATATGCCGATGATCTGGTCGGTCCTGCCGCCGGCCATGCGGCGCACAGTGCGGCCAGTAGCAGCGGCGGATTACTGGCTGAAAAACAAGCTGCGCGCCTTTGTCGGCCCCGAGGTTTTCAACTGCGTGCTGGTCGACCGCAGACCAGAGGTGAAAGACAAACCGATGGACAAGATCATCGCAGCACTCGACGAAGGATCGTCGCTGATCATTTTCCCCGAAGGCAACCGGAACATGACCGATGATCCGCTGTTGCCGTTCAAGGCCGGACTGTACAACATGGGCGTCGCCCGCCCGGACGTTGATCTGGTCCCCACATGGGTCGCCAACCTGACAGCGATCATGCCCAAGGGCGAGATCATCCCCCTGCCCCTGATCTGCACGGTCACTTTCGGAGAGCCGATCCACGTGAAAGAGGGCGAAAGCAAGGATGACTTCCTCAAACGCGCTTCCGACGCTTTGCTCGCGCTTGCGCCGGAGGATCGGACATGAGCCCCACCACCGAAGACATCCTGCTGCTGGCATTCGGCAGCTTTGGCATCCTGATCGCGATGACATTTGTAGGCGAGGTGCTGCGCGCGCGCGAGGAAGCGGGTTTCGATAACCCTGTTCTCGATACCTACATGACCCGCGTACAAAGCTGGTGGGGCATGGTCGCCTTTATCGGCGGCGCGCTGCTGCTGGGCAAACCGGGGGTGATGACCCTGTTTGCCTTTGCCTCCTTTGCTGCCCTGCGCGAGTTCCTGACCCTCACAGCCAAAGCCCAAGCCGATCACTTGTCGCTGGCGCTTGCGTTCTTTGCCGTGCTGCCCCTGCAATATGTCTTTGTCGGGCTTGGCTGGGACGGGCTTTATGCCATTTTCATTCCCGTTTACGCCTTTCTTTTGCTGCCTATCGTGTCGGCCCTGCGCGGCAATGCGAACCGGTTTCTGATGCGCGTGGCCGAAACGCAATGGGCGCTAATGATCGCGGTGTTCTGCGTCAGCCATGTGCCAGCACTGATGAACCTTAACATTGACGGCTACGGCGACCGGTCGCTGTTGCTGGTCGCGTTCCTTGTGATGGTGGTGCAGCTGGGCGACCTTTTGGAGTATTTCTTTGGTCGCCGCATTGGCAAAACGAAGATCGCGCCGGGGTTATCGCCCAAGACGTGGGAAGGGGTCGTTTGCGGCGTGATCTCTGCCATGCTGATCGGGGCCTTGCTGAACTGGATCACCCCGTTTGGCCTCTTCGGCGCAATGGCCATGGCCGGGGCCGCGTCTCTGGTGGGTATGTTCGGCAATCTGGTCGTCGCCGCCATCAAGCGCGACCGGGGGGTCAAGGACTGGTCGCATCTGATCCCCGGTCAGGGCGGCTTTGTCGATCAACTGGACAGCGTGATCTTTGCCGCGCCCATTTTCTACCACCTGACTAAGTACTTCTATACCTGAGGCGGCTTGCTGCTGAATTGCGAAATCTTCGACAGGTTCTTGGCCATCAGCGTACCAATCCCGCCCACCTTGTACCGGCGGATGGCGCGGTAATCTTCGCGGCTTTTGCGGATCATATGGGCAAATGAACGGTTGCTGACCCCACCGATCTTCATACGGACCATGACCTGCGGAATGTAAGCAAGCCGCACTTGACCCTTGGTCAGAAATCGCAGCATTCCGTCATAATCACCCGCGATCCGGTACGATGTGTCATAAAGGCCTGCGCGCGCAAACACCTCGCGCCGCAGATACAGTGTCGGGTGCGGTGGCATCCAGCCGCGTTTCAGATTGGATTGCGCATATGGGCCTGCGCTCCAATGCCGGATAACGTGGGTTTCGTCGTCGCGCGCGACATATTGCAGATCGCCATAGACCCCATCAATCTGCGGATCGGCCATGGCCTGTGCCACGGCCTGCAAAACGTCCGACCCAGCAAGGTGATCATCCGCATGCAGCAGGCCGATAACATCGCCGGTTGCGCGTCTGATCCCCTGATTGATCGCATCATAAATCCCCTTATCCGGGCCCGATACAAGCGCCATGGCCGGATGACCATTGGCATGCAGGTAATCGAGCGTACCATCGGTAGAGCCGCCATCCTGCACCACATGTTCGATATCGTCATAGGTCTGCGCCCGCAGGCTTTCCAGCATGCGCGGCAAGGTTGCACGCCCGTTCATGACGGCTGTGACGACGGATATCTTCATGCCGCTGCCCTGTTCGGAGTTTCACCTGAAGGTGCAAGATCAACGCCCAGAACGGCGCGAATGGCGTCAACAGGCTGGGCCTGATGCACGTTCATGTAATCACGCACCTCAAGCAGTTTTGCATCGACCAGATAGCGATACCAGAACCCTTGCAGCACGTGGAATGCGCGGGCTTTTCGGCCATCCAGAAACCCCAACCGAAACATGTAGCGGTAAAAGAAGTAGCAACCCGCACGCACACCGCCCGGCAGACGCGCATACACATGTTCCTTGATCCAACGCTTCACAGCAGCTTGGTCGCGGTGGCGCAAACCCGCGATACTCTCTTGCGGCAGAAACCCATGTTCCTGATTAAGGATATCGATCACCTCGCGGCTGGCATAGCTGTTATGCTTGGCAATCCACCAATCCAGGGTGTTGCGGTTGTCATCGATGATACATCCTGACAAGGCCGCAGTGGGGCCGTCCACGATGGTGTGTTCATCCATCCAACGATCCTCGACCCGGCCCTTGCCATTTTTGAACAGGCGCATCACGCGGATCGGAAACAGCCCGCCATGCCGGATGGGTTGACCCATAAAATGCATGCGGCGTCCGATGGTGATCCCGGCCACATCCGGCAATCCCGCGTTGATTTGCGCGGCAAGTTCGAGTGTCACCACCTCATCCGCGTCGAGGCGAAGGACCCAACCCGCCTGCCCCGCAATCTGGTCCAGCGCCCAATTGAATTGCGTTGCATAATTGGTCCATGGATGATGCATCACCTCTGCCCCGGCCTGCTTGGCGAGTGCTACGGTTTCATCGGTCGCACCGCTGTCGACGACCAGAACGCGCGTCGCGAAACCACGAACAGAGGCGATGGCCCGGGAGATATGCAATGCCTCATTCTTGGTCAGGATAATCACCGTGATGTGCTGGGTCATTTGGCTGGCCTGCTTTGCATGGGATTACCTGTGCCGATATGGCCGGGTGCCAGGTCCTTCATTGCAACGGCACGCGCGCCAAGAATGGCCGCTTGCCCGATGTGCACGCCAGGACCGACAAATGCATCGGCGCAAACCCATGCATCGGCCCCGATATGGATCGGCAGCCTGCGCAACGGGCGTTCGGGATCGCGCCAATCATGGGTGCCCGCGCAAAGATGCGCATATTGGGAAATCGTGGCACGCGCCGCGATATGGATCGGGCCCAGCGCATAGAGGATGGCATGATCGCCAATTGCGGCAAAATTATCTACGCGCAGATGCCAAGGCATGGTGATCCGCACGGTCGGGTAGATATGCACATCCTGCCCGATTTGCGCGCCAAAACGCCGCAATAGCCAGGCCCGCCATGCCCAAAGTGGTCTTGGACTGAACCGGAACAGCGGCAAACACACGGCCCACAGAACCCTTGCGGCCTGTGTGCGCTGATCCCATTTGCGCTGGCGGCGATTGGCGTAGACATCGATATGCAGGCTCATGCGGGGACCCCCGCCAGCCCGTCGGCACCAACGTTTCGGTACAATGCCGCAAACCTGTCTACCATGGCGGCAGGGGAAAAGTCGCGGCGCATCCAGGCCCGCCCTTTGGCGCCCATCGCCCGCAGGTCAGCCCGGGCCATCTCCATAATCACCCCGGCCAGATCATCCCGGCCCAGCGATATACACCGCCCGCAGCCCTGCCGATCAAGTGCGGCCCAAGGCGTGCCTGTGGTCGTAATCGTGGGAACGCCGTGCGCCAGCGCTTCTGCAACGGCGATGCCGAAATTCTCCGAATGGCTGGGCAAGACGAAAAGGTCGGCATTCGCAAAGGCCTGCGCCTTGGCCGCGCCTTCAACATGTCCGCGAAGCCGAATATGTGGAACGCTGGTTGTCTCATGGATCAACTGATCCACGTAATCGGCATCACCGGTGCCGTAGATATCAAGGTAGGTGTTGGATGGCAGCCGCTTCATGGCGGCAATCAGATGATCAAGCCCTTTCTTGGGGTGCAATCGCCCCAGATAGATAAGGCGCAATGTGCCGTCATCCAGCCGGTTGCGGGTGTTGGCGGGAATGTCCACGCAATTTGGGATCAACGCGGTTTCGATCTGACCAAGGTGCTGCGTACTTTGGGCCGCTTCGGCCTCGGATGTGACATGCAGAATGGTATCGCGCGGGCGCAGCAGGTGGGCGGCATGTTCAAATAGACGCTTGGCCCGTTTTCGAGGAGCGCCTGCCCAGTCGTGGGTCGCCTGCAATGCCCCACGCGGCGACCAGACAACGGGACGCCCGATGATCCGGGCCAGGGTAAGTGTCGGCAGTATCGGGAAATTATAAGTCGCTGTCAGATGCACCACATCGGCCCAGGCGATAGCACGCGGCAGTTGACGCAACAGCGCGGGCGCCGTGCTATGCCCCGCGATGCGACGTGCGTATTCAACAGGGTATGGCAAGGCCGCCGGGGTGACGCGTTCGGCCGTGGTCGGACCAGCCGCATCCGTTGTCAGAACACGCAGCTCAAAACCGGGGCGCGCGGCGATACCGTCGCAAACCGCCTTGGTCGACCAGATCGGTCCACCCCAATAAGTGGCGGGATAAAAAGACGGTGTGACATGCAGGATTTTCATGCTGCAACCCCTTTGAGTTTGTTTTTGTAGCCAATGACGCGGGCGGGATTACCGGCCACAATCACCCCAGCAGGCACATCTGTCGTGACGATGGCCCCCGCCCCAATGATCGCACCCGCCCCGATGTTTTGGCATTGGGGTAGGATCACGGCGCGCATGCCAATCCAGACATCCGCCTCAATCATCTTTGGCATCTGCTGGGGCATAGCGCGAGGATCAAGCCCATGATCATGGGTATAAATCACCCCCTCTTCCGAGATCAGCGAACGCGCGCCAATTGTCAGCCCGCCTGTTGTATCCAGATGAACATCGCGATTGATCTGAACATCGTCGCCGATGATTAACGCCGCATCGCCCAGTTCGGCCGACGCCTGCGTACCGCGCCAGAGATAACATCCAGACCCGACACTGACGATTGCCGGATTGGCAAAACGAACGCCTGCCTGAAACCGGCTACCGGGCCCGACACGCGCCAGCGTGGCGCGGTGCAAAGCCGTTGCTATACGCAGGCTGATCCGACGGCCCAGCGCGGCCATGATCCGCCCGGACCAGAAAACTGAACAACCAAACAGTTTAGGCAGCATTTGCGAGGCTCCTGTGTGGCAAAGAGGGGATATGGCGCAGCCTGTAGCGCGTCAGGAAAAGCGCGATCATTACTGCTATCAGAACGACCTGCGCTGCCGCACCGACGATGAACGCGCTGAACGACGATTGCAGCATCGCCTGAATGAAAGGATAAAACAGCATCGGGTACAAAAACGCTGTCCCATAACGCAGCGTCGTCTGGGCTGACAAAAGCAGCGCCTCGCCCTTGCGAAACACCCAGCCCAGCACAAAGCCCACGCCAACACCGGCCCAGCCGAAATTGATGAACGCCTCGCCGGGACCCGTGACGTTATAGGCACCGCCGGTGGCGACCCCCATCACGTCACGCTTGAAGAACACGCCCAGATCAATGGCGGGTTTGTCGACCCAGAACACGCGCGGGACCCAGCCAAAGCTCCACCAGGTATAGCTGTGGCCAATCAGGTAGGTCTCTGGCGTGACCCGGTCGGTGACCATTACGGCGGCGTTGACGTCCAGAAAATAGGTGGACCCGACAATCTGTTCAAAAAGCCGACTGCCATCACCACCGTGGCGCAGCGATGTCATATAGGCTGACAACCAACCTAAGAGCGCGATGCTGGACAGGCCGATGATGATCGTGCGTCGGTCCAATTGGCCACCCATGATCATGTAAGTCGCCACTGCGAATACAGACAATTCGGCCAGCTCAAACCGATCGCCCGACACAAGGGCGATCAGGATCAACAAACCGCCCAACGCCACCGCCTGCGCAAGGCTTGACAGATGCCGGGTTACGATCCCATGCGCCAGCAGCAGCACAAACGCAAATTTAGGGATGATAAAGAATGACTTAATTCCAGCAAGCGTGGCCCCGACCCCATCTGCATTCACGTTAATCTGCTTGGTGCTATTCAGCCCCGCAAGGGCGGCCAGATCCAACCCGCCAAGGCCGCGCGCGCGCAGGATCAGCGAAATGGTCGCCAAGGTGATCGCAAAGGCAAACAGGCCCAAGACCCCGCGCCGCTGCACCCCTGTCCCGATCAACCGGGCCGCCTGCGTATTCGCGCGCTGATCACTGGGGCGACAGGCCAAACGATAGCCAGCACACATCATGAAAATGAACAGCGCAAGATAAAGTGCACCAACCTGTATGGCGTCAGGCGTATCAATAAAGCGCCGATAGAACGCCAGTTCTGGCCAAAACGCATAAGCAACGGCTTTGACAAAGAACCCCAGGAAACAGAAATAAGCCAGCAGATGCATCGGCGAGACAAGACGCACCAATCCGTACCGCTGACCCAGCCAAAGCGGGATCAGCGTCGCAACGCCTGCCAAAAGGATAATCATGACGGTTTCCATGACACCCCCAACCGGCCTCGGATCACCGCAACGGATGTGTCCACGCCCAGCCGCTGACGGACTTGCCACCACAGCATTGCGGTACCCGCTGTCACGGCGCCCGCGTAGATGGCCGCGTGAAGCGTCACGCCGAAACTATCGCCCAGCATGCCGATCATGGCGAGGTAAAGCGCGATTGCGACAGCCCGCGACAGTGCCGCACTGCGCGCCGCGCCGCATAACGTCGCGACCGTAAAGGAGGACGCGAAAACGACCTGCGCGAAAGCGCCCAGCGCCAGTATCGCAAAAGCCCCGCGGCCCTCAGGTCCGATACTTTGCCCGACGATCAGGTCATAAACCGGCAATGCGGCCAACATCACGCCAAGCAGGATCAGACCCGGGATCAGCGCGATCTGGCTGCCTTTGGCACTGGCCCTTCGCAGCGCGCAGATGTCGCCCGATCCAAAGGCTGCCGAAACCGGCCCCGCGCTGACCCAGGTCGCGACAGAGACCGGCAGGGCAATCAGATTGGCCAACCGCCGCAGGACAGCGTAAAGCCCGACTTGCGTCGCCGACATCACGCTGCCACCGACCACAATATCGATCTGCGCCAGCACCATACCCAGCAACGACGTTCCCCATAGCGCCCACGCAATGCCCTCGGGCTTGCGATCCTGCCGAATGATCTCGCACCGGCGCCTATGCTGCCCGCACCACAGACCGGCCCCGATACAGATCAGCCCCAGCCATAACGCCGCATGCAGCAAGATGGTCGCGGCGGATGATCCCGCCATCAAGAGCCCGCTCAGGCCCAAGGCAACCTGGGGCCCCGCATCGCGCAGCGCCATCGAGGCATGCATGCTGCCCAACGCGCGCATGATGCTTGCCAGGCACGTGGCCAGATTAATCGCTGCCCCGCCCAATAGAACAGGCATCCAATCAATCGCCGGAAACGCCAGATGCAAGATCAACAACGCGCCCAGCCCAATGCTAATCGGCAACATGATGATCTGTCGCCACAGGTTTTGGAGGGACATGCCGTGCCCATCCGTGAGCCTGCGCAACAATAACAGCGGTGCACCGCCCGACAGTGCAGTGCCCGCGACCATCGCAAGTCCCCAGATCACTGCAAGTTCGCCAAAGGCGGCCAGCCCCATCCCGGCCGCAAGCCCGATCATCACACTGAAATTGACGGCGACAATCCCACCCCGCAGCAGCATGGTCCCCCATGCGTTAGCCTTGGCAAATCTGGAAAAGACCTGAACGACCATGAAACCTTCACCGTGAAGAGGCGCCATTAACCATGCGCCCGCTGCGTTCAGTCGTCAGTCATTGTGATTAATTTAAGGTTAACCCCTTCATGGTTCATTAGGCGAAAGAGTTCTCGGGACGAAGGGTCCACTTTTGATGACGCAAAACGCTTTGGCAGATCCGCATCGCGGCGCGCAAATGGCGCTGATAGAGGCCGCTCGTATTGATCCCGTCGATGTCAGAGGGTTGCTGCGCTGCTTCTGGCAGGGAAAGTTGATTGTTGTCGCCACAACGCTAATCGCCATCCTGTTGGCGGGGTACTATGCCTTCGCAATGGTGCAGCCACGCTATGCCGCCACCGCCACATTGCACATCGTAAGCTCGCAGGACATCACCGGGGCTGACCCCATATCCGCAAACCTGACACGGGAAACCGCGGTCCTGCGATCCTACCCTTTGCTGAGTAGGGTCGCGACCGAGCTTGATCTGCACGATGACCCGGAATTCAACCGGTACCTGACCCCCGCCGCTCCGTGGTCGCCACGCGGCATCCGCACGCAGTTGCGCGAAATGCTGCTCGGTCAGGTTCAACTAGCGCCTGATGATCAGGCGATTACCATCAAGACCCTTGAGAACCTCAAACACGCCATCAACGCACAGCTTCAGGAAGAAAGTGGCGTTCTTACGGTCACGGTCACCACGCGCCTCGAACAAAAATCCATCCATATCGCAAATACACTGGCGGCGATCTATATTCTGGACCAGTCGCAAAGCGCACGCGCAGCAACCGAAGACGCGGTCGCATGGCTGTCTGACAAAGTGTCTGAGCAGCAGATCGAACTGGCACGTAAAGAAACGGCCGTCACCGACCTTATCAGCCTGGCCGCGGCAACAGACCAAGCAGCGTTTGACGATCTGAACCGACAGGCAATCGACACCGACCAACGGCTGCGTGATGCGCGCACAGCGCTGCGTGCTTTGACGGTACAGGGCCAACCACTGACAGCAAATGCGCGACGGCTGCAGGGCCAAATCACAGCACTGGAAACAGTACGCGCCAACCTGGCCGATCAACTTGCCACGCAATCAGCAGGACTGGTTCAGTTACACCAGCTACAACGCGAAGCTGACGCCGCGCGCATCCTGTACAACACGTTTCTTGGCCGTTTGCAGGACGCCACCCTGCAGGGCGGGTTGCAGAAAGCGCAAAGCCGGATACTCAGCCCCGCAGGGCCGGCCCGATACGTGGCACCCCGCAAGACGCTGATCATCGCGATCGCAGCATTACTGGGCGCCGTGATCGGGACATGCTGGATTTTTCTGCTCGAAACCATGCGCAGCGGTTTTCGTCAGCCAGCTGCATTGCGGGATGCGACAGGATTGCCGGTGATGGCGCAAATGCCCGTGGCGCGGCTGCGCAGACCGGTACAATTGCTCGATCAGCTTCGCACAAAAAGCACGCGGCATATACAGGATGCCGCTGCAAGCCTGCGCACGGCATTGCTTGTCTCTGGCACAGACGAGCCGCCACAGACGATCCTTTGCACATCCAGCATAGACGGGGAAGATCAGGCGCTGTTGTCGATCACACTGGCGCAGGCACTTACCGGTCTGGGCAAGGCCGTCCTGCTTTTGGAGGGGGATCAACGCAATGTCGGGATCACGCGCTATATCCATACCGTCAAACCATGCGATTTGCATGCTGTCATCAACCGGCAAACACCGCTGGCACATGCAATCAGCAGCGATCCGCGGTGGGGCGTTGATATCTTAAAGGGGTACGCGCAGACGCCGGAGAACGCCGACATCTTCTGCACTGCCGCTTTCTCGAATTTCATGCACAAACTGCGCGAGGAATACGACTACATCATCATCAACGCCCCACCGGTTCTGTCCGCACCGGACACGCGGATGCTGGCGCAACATGCCGACGGGGTTGTGTATGCGGTGCGCTGGAACAAGACCCCGCTTGATGTCATCAAGGCCGGGCAGCAGGAATTGGAAACCGTGCATGCGCCTGTTACGGGCCTTGTGATGACACAGGTCGATCTGCGACAAATGCGACAAATGGCGGGCGAAACGACCTGGCGCGCCTTTCGGGGTGCCAATGTGCGGGCATGATCCTAGAAAAAAACCGGCGCTGCAAATGATGAAAGCGCCGGTTTTCAGTATCAAGCTATTGGCAAAATAGCTTAGTCCATCCGCATTACATGCCTGCTGAAGAACCGCAGCATATCGCCATTGCCAAAACGTAACCCACCGGGCGCATCGCCCGTGATATAGGCCTTTGCCTGCCAATCAAGACCGCCACTGGCCGTCGATGCATTTAGGTTCGGACGCAGGAACGCATCGAACGCAGACACGACATTGCCAACGCCTGGCAGTGCGCCGGCTTCGTGGCCATAAGTCATGGTACCCTGATCCAGATCAGCAGTCAGACCAATGCGTTGCGCCTCTGCAAAATCAACATTTGGCGGGTTCACACCGGCATAGTCCGACAGCAAAACAGGCAACGCATTGGGCGCGGAAACCGCATCAACCACGACACTTCTGCTTTCGCCGTCCCACCGGACCATGGGCAGCATGCCCGCATAGAACCATTCAAACGATACCTCCGGACCTGTACCGATCGCATCAACGCTGTGGGCAACAACACCCGGGGTCACGTTGCGCGTCAATTTACAGGTCCCAATATCGGCCCCTGTCTGAAGCCGCCATGTCAAATCCTCAACAATGCTGATCTGCCCCCCGACAGTCAGGCCGTTTCCGGTGGCCGTCGGGGTCCACGCTGTACCATCCAACAGAACGCTCCGCCCCTGCAGAATCTCGTTGCCATGGGTCTGCCCCCCAAGCTCGGTCGCAGCCCCGCCCGAGGTAAAGTGCATCGCGTATTCGCGCTCTGACGCATAATCAATCGCGACGAATTTGGGATAGGTCGGCCGATCATCTGCGCGCCAATCCAACGCACCATCCGATGCAATCCCGCCGCTATGGGTCGGACCATCCGTGCCGCTGACACCATCGGCGCGCGCGGAGTAATAGAGACCGCCGAACTGCACCTCATCTCCCATCACATAGGTCACGCCGGGCTGCCACAGGGGGGGTAAAATCCGTGGATCGGCCAATGTGGCGGTAATCGCCACCGCCTCGATCATGATTGCGTTGCCGCCGGGGGTGGCCACGCCACCGTTGCTGATCGTGATGTCGTGGCTACCCGTCAGCCCGCTTGCAACCTTGATCGACTGACGACGCTGCAGGTCAGTCTCGGAATAGGTGGGAAACGCCTTGAAACCCAGCGATGTGGGATCACCGATTTCATTCACCAGCGCTTGCGTGCCATCAATATCAACCCGCACATATCCGCCACTCGTACGGGATGTATAATGCACCCACACATCATATGACGTCGCGCGATCCACTGTCACCGCGGCGGTGGCAGTCGCCGAAGACGTACTGACCGCGCGGTTGCCCGTATAACTGCCCGACAGGCCAGAGCCCGAGGATTGCAATTGCGACCACCCGCTGCTCAGCACGAAATCTCCCACCGGATAGATATTGCGCAACTCCATCACCAGCGTCTCGCGCCAGGACAAACGGGTGCTGGGGTCATTGTTATCCAGCTGCATCCAGGCCGCGTGATTTTCGGACAATTCGGTCCAGATCGACAGGCCACCATTGGCGCCTTCGGCCAAGGCAACATGCTGCCCCGTGCCTTGCTGAAAGAATGCGGCCAGTGGCTGCGGGTCCGGATACCCCCGCTGGGCCTGGCCAAGGGAAAGCTCCAAACCGATCATGGGTCAGTACCACGCAACAAGCTGTGCAGTGGTCCCGGTCGACATCACGCGTGCCGGACGGATGCTCAGAACGGCACCCGCGCCAACCTCATAGCTTACCGTCTCCCCAGCCGCGTCCTGCAGCACAACGCTGCCCGCCACATTGACGTACAGCGCACGTGGGCGCACCGGCAAATCGGCCGTATCGGATGGGGTAATGGTGTAATGGGCCACCGCAGGCGATGTCAGATTCACATAATCGGTTTCAAAAGGATCAGGCATGGGTCTCTCCACGTTGGTTAAGACACCATGCCTAGGCCGTTGATGTTACCAATCGCTTCGCCCAACGCCCGATCGGGGATGCAACGCCCGGCGACCTACGCCCCTCGCCGCCCCAGCACGACGCAAATCGTGCGCCACGTAATCCACAGATCAATGCCGAAACCGAGGTGCCGTATATAATGAGCATCGGCGGCGACCTTTCGCTGGATGCCCTCAATCCCATCGACATAACCAATCTGCGTCTGTGCCAATCCGCTGATACCAGGCAGCACCTGATGCCGGTCGCGATATCCGGGGATTTCGCGCACATAGATGCACGCATGGGCATAACTGTCCGGGCGTGGGCCAATCATGCTCATCTCGCCACGCAAAACGTTGATGATCTGTGGCAATTCATCAATGCGGAAGCGGCGCATCCAATGGCCCAGCGCCGTGATCCGATCCTGTTCAAGCGCATCGAACGCACCGCGCCCAGTGCCCGCACCCACCATCATCGACCGAAACTTAAACGCGGTAAACGGCTGGCATCGCAGCCCCATGCGCTCTTGCCGAAAGATCAAAGGGCCCGCGTTGTAGAACGGGTTGAGGATCAACAGGCAAAGCCCGACGATGACCAGCACAGGCAAGAACAGCAATGCCAATGCCCAATCATAGAGTCTTTTTGACACACCGTGGGCAAGCACCCCATCATGTGCAGCTTTGGTAAAAGAACTGTCCTCGAATGCATCTTCATGAAAATCGAACATCGCCGCAACGCACCTACCTAGTGTTAAAACCTCACGACGCCAGCACCGTCGCGTAGTTAACAAAGGTCAAATGTTACGGTTAAAGAGATGTAAAAATCGACATGACGTACGGGGCAAAACTATTTGATTTTCAATAAATTTTCTTAATTTTCATTAGGATTCACAACCAAAAATTGTGCACTGAAAATACTTACAATTCATAGGTAAGTGGCGATCCGAGAAGGACTCGAACCCTCAACCTGCTGATTAGAAGTCAGCTGCTCTATCCAGTTGAGCTATCGGACCGCTATCGCCACGTATGGCGCGGGTTTAGCATCTTTGGCAACCCCCTGTGGGTCAGGATGTGGCCACCAGATGATCAATCATCGTCCGCAACTTGCCCGGCACATAGTGGCGCGAGGGATAAACCAGCCAAGCCGCCGTATCGAAATCTGCTGCACTGGCATCCCAGCCGGGCAGGCAATCCACCAGCCGCCCCGATTTCAGATCATCCGCAACAATCCAGTCTGCCAACAGCGCTGGCCCCATATCGTCACGGGCCGCCCGATGTAGCGCAAGCGGGTTGGAAATAGTCATGCGGCCGGTCACCGGCACCTCTGTCACCACCCCGTTCTTGCGAAACCGCCAATGCGACCGGTACCCGGGCAGCGGCAGCAACAGACAATCCCGATACTCCAGGTCATTTGGTGTCATCAAGAAACCTGCGCTCGCCAAATATGCGGTGCTGGCAACCACATGATACCGCGTGTCCAGCAGCTTGCGCGCCACAAGGGCCCCCTCTGGCTGCGGCATCAGCCGCACCGCCAGATCAATACCATCCTGAGCGATATCCACCACACTATCCGTCAGCCATAGATCAAGCGTGATACCCGAGTATTTGGCCGCAAAACCCCGCATGCGCGGCATCAACCACCGCTCACCGAACGCCGTTGATGCCGTCATACGCAACCGCCCGGTCGGCTGCGACATCATATCGGTTGCCTCCTCACGTGCGGCCTCCAGCTCATCCAGAAGCCCCTGCGTGCGCTCCAGATACAGTCGCCCCGCTTCGGTTAAATGCAGCCGGCGCGTGTTGCGATCAAACAGGCGAAACCCCAGCGCTTCCTCCAGTCCCTTGATCTGGCGCGAGATAATCGAAGGATCCACACCCCGCAGACGCGCCACTGCGGCAAAGGATCCCGCCTGTGCCACGTCAAAAAACAATCGCAACCCGGCGACAGAAATATCCAAATGATTCATTCGTGCATTTTTTGCATGGCTGATTGTCATTTGTCCATCTGTCGGACTCATGGAACGTCGCACATCTTGCAACCACATCACATTCAAAGGAACATCCGATGACACAGATCCTCCGTATTGACGCGTCTGCCAGGGCAACCGCATCCCGCGATGAAGAAGGCTCTTACAGCCGGGCGCTAGCTGCGCATCTTGTGGCGCAATTGCAAAACCGCCACCCCGACGCGCAAGTCGTTTCACGTGATCTTGCGGCAGCACCCATCCCTCATATCAGCGACACCACGATCAAGGGCTATTATACGCCACCGGAAGCGATGACCGACACGCTGCGCACCGCAACCGCTCTCTCGGACCAACTGATCGCTGAGGTGCAGGCAGCCGACATCCTCATTATCTCGCTGCCCATTTACAACTTCTCGGTGCCTTCCGCCTTCAAGGCGTGGATCGACCAGGTCGTGCGCATCGGCCACACATTTGCTTATGAAGACGGGCAATTCAGGGGGCTTGTGACGGGCAAGAAAGCGTTGGTGACCCTGTCCTATGGCGCTGGCGGCTATGCCGATGGCGGACCGCTGCAAAGCTACGATTTCATGCGGCCTTACGTGGAGATGATCCTGGGATTCATCGGAATCAGCGATGTATCGGTCTTCAGCATCGAAGCCACCACAGCAGACACCACAACCATTGCGGCAAATCGTGCCAGCGCACTGCAAGCCATCGACCATTTCATCGCCAATCAAGAGGCCGCATAATGCTGAACCCACATATATCCCTTCGTGGTCAAACGGCCATCGTCACCGGCGCAAGCCGCGGTATCGGAGAGGCGACCGCACGTCGCCTCGCCGCCGCCGGGGCGAATGTGGTCCTTTTGGCCCGGTCGTCTGACGCCATTGAAAAAATCGCAGGCGAAATCGGCGATCGGGCGATGGCCCTGCCATGCGACATGTCAGATGCCAACGCGGTCGCCACAACCTTCGCGCAGGTGACAGACAGGTTCGGGCAACTTGATATCCTGGTGAATAATGCCGGGGTGATCGACCCGATCACGCGGATAGAAGACGCCAATCCAGCAGCCTGGGGGCAGGTTGTTGACATCAACATCAAAGGTGTCTTTCACGGCTTGAACGCTGCAATCCCCGTCATGAAGACGTCAGGGGGCGGCACGATCATCAATATCTCGTCCGGCGCTGCCACCAGTGCCCTTGAAGGCTGGTCACACTATTGCGCCACCAAGGCAGCAGTGCTGATGCTGACCGCCTGCGTGCACAAGGAAGAGGGCGAAAATAACATCCGCTGCGTCGGCCTGTCGCCCGGTACAGTTGCCACCCAGATGCAAAGACAGATCCGATCAGCAGGAATAAACCCGGTCTCCAAACTCGACTGGTCCACACACATCCCGCCTGAGTGGGCCGCCGAGGCAATACTGTGGCTCACCAGTGATGCTGCGCGCCGTTATGACGGCGGCGATTTTTCGATAAAATCAGATGCCGGACGGCAAGCGGTCGGCTTGCCTGTCCAACATATCGACGCCTAATGCGTCCACGCTCCCCGGCGGTTCGTGGCAAAGTTTTCACCATAGCCACCGGGACGGATATTGGCCTTGCGGGCCTTCGGTTCCTGCACAATCGCATCGATACCGCGCTCTTTTGCATATTCCAGGGCCGCGTCTTTGGTATCAAACTCCAGCCGGACCTGTGCCTGCGTATCTGACGACGATGTCCAGCCCATCAACGGATCAACCCCTCGCGCAGTCTCGGCCACATGCTCCAGCACCCAATGCTTGGTCTTGGCAGTGCCTGACGACATTGCTGTCTTGGCTGGCTTATAGATTCGAGCGCGCATGGCGGGTCTCCCTTGGCTGCTCCCTATATGTGCAAAATGGCATGCCTGCGCAAGCATGCGAAGATCGCGGCGCCAAAATCTTGCAAGATTTTGGCCCAGAATTTTTGAAAATTCTGGCGCATTACGCCCATTCACCGCCGCGCATCACCGGAACCCGCTCTCCGGTCTTGGTGATCCCGTCGATATCTACCGCGTCAGAGCCCATCATCCAATCCACGTGAATGATACTTTGGTTCCCGCCCTTCTGCTTCAGCTCTTCTGGCGACAATTCGGACCCCCCTTCAATCGTATCGGCATAGCACTGACCCAGCGCGATATGACAGGATGCGTTTTCATCGAACAAGGTATTATAGAACAAGGTGCCGGACTGGCTGATCGGGCTGGAATGCGGCACCAGCGCGACCTCCCCGATCCGGCTGGCCCCGTCATCGGTTTTCAATAGCTCCCGCAGCACATCCTGCCCTTTGGACGCGGTCGCTTCAACGATGCGCCCGGCCTCGAACCGGACGGCGATATCCTCGATCACACTCCCCTGATGGGCCAATGGCTTGGTGGCTGCCACAGTGCCCTCCACCTTATAAGCATGCGGGCAGGTAAAGACCTCCTCGGTCGGGATATTCGGCTGGCACACAACTCCGTTCAGCGCAGGCGACGCCCCGCCTTTCCAGATATGCCCATCCGCCAGACCAAGATGCAGGTCCGTGCCGGGTCCAGAGTAATGCAGCGCACCAAAATTTTGCGTATTCAGCCAATCAACCCGCTCTTTCAATCGTGCGCTGTGCGCTGCCCAATTGGCCACCGGATCGTCGCCATCCAGACGGGATGCGGCATAAATCGCATCCATCAGCTTGCCTTGCGCCTCGTCCACCGGCAGATCTGGATAGACCCGCGCGGCCCATGCAGCACCCGGATAGGCCACGATATTCCAGTTCACTTCAAACCCGACGATGGGTGCCATCGCTGGTTTCGCGGCAATCGCATTGGCTTTACTGACCCGCGCAACTTTCGCGGGGTCCTGATCTGCCAGCAACATGGGATCGTCACCCGTAATCGCCATACGGGCCGCACCGCCCTTGAACGCGGCGGCCATCCCCTCAAAAAGCCAGTTCGGCGCCCGATCAAAACTCTCATCCGGCGCGTGCTTGTAGCGTGCCAGCGTGATCACGTCGTCGGTGAAGAACGGTGTTACTAGTCCGGCGCCCGCCCGGTAGGCATGGGCCGTAATCAGCCGTACCAGATCAAGCGCTGCCATCGGTGCTGTGATCACCAGATCCTGCCCGGGCTGCAAATTCACACCTGTGCGCACGGCAACTTCGGCCAGACGGTCAAGCTTTTCAGGATCAATATGGGCAGACATGGACGCTCCTCTTTTGCAGTAGACCGACACTATGCGCTTGCCCCGCAAGGTCAACCAGCCACCGAAGATCAGGATGCATGATTGTCATTTTCACCGCGTTAGCCGACAAACGCATATGCGTCCATGATCTCTGTGCAGGCCTGAATGAAACTGAACGAACACACCATCGGCCCCGCAGCGCGCACTCTTGCAAATCGCTGGCGACTGAAATTGGGTGACCGTGTCGCTGAAACACCGCGCGCCTTTATCTTTCAGGCCGAGGGACGCGAAGGCCTGTGTGCACTGAAAATCTACAAACAGCTGGGCATGGGCGGTGAAGGAAGCGCCGTTCACTTTCTGCGCAATCTGCCGCCCGACACAGGCGTGAAGATCTACCGCAGCAGCTTGGTGCGCTCTGCGATGTTGATGGAATGGCTGGAAGGACCCGGCCTTGATCAGGTCCTCACAAACGGGGCAGAGGGAGAGGCGACCGAAATGCTGGCTCAGGTCGCGCAGGCCATTTCAAAGACGCCATTCAAATGGCCCTTCCTTTATCGGCGCGTGGCCACAGGAACGCGACGGGACCTTCAAAACAGCATCGATCAGTCGACCGGACCACATGATGCAGAGCTCCGGCGCGCGCTGCAATTGTTGGATCATCTCACAGCAACCGCGCAGGAAAAGGTGCTGCATGGCGACCTTGGCTTCAGCAATGTGATTGCCACAGCGGACGGACCGCGCCTGATCGACCCCAAGGGACTGCGCGCTGACCCCGCCTTTGAATTCTCCAAAAGCCTGATAACACCATTCAATTTCAGTTCAGTGGATGAACTGATAACCCGTATCGACAGACGGGGCGCGGTCTTTGCCAATGCGATTGGCGTTCCACAGCAAAGGCTTGTTCAATGGGCAACCATTGTGATGGCACACTCGACATTCCGCAATCCAAGCAAACATGCGTTTCAAAAGCAGATGAAACCCTATCTGATGGCGCTTCTGGACCTGTCTGAAAAACAATAACAGGTGCGCCACAGCTGTTGAGCAAACCAGAATTCTGCCAGGAATAGCTGTTTTGCACTGTACCCGCGCGCGGAGCAAAAGAAATAAGCAGCATTAAGGAAAAAGCAATTGAGGGCGCATAGCGTTCAGTCGCGTCGCTGATGCGCGATCTGTAACGATGTTGAATTGGAGTTCTTGAATGCTGAAACAAAGCTTTACATCTTTGGCCGTCTTGATGGCGGCCCAAACCGCCATGGCTGATGAATTTGCCCCGGCGCTAGAGGCTTATTTGCAAAACAACGTGGCCGCGTGGGCACATGACCCGGTGATCCTTGATGCCTTGCGCGCTGCCAATGCGCAAACTGCGGGTTACGACAATGCCCGGATCATACAGCTTGATCAGGCATGGCGTGCGGAAGTCGGGCAAAGCAATACGCCGACAATTACACCAATTCTGAACAATGAAGCCGCCGATTTCTTGCGCAATCAGGTGGCAGCGTCCGGCGGCGCAATCTCCGAGATTTTCGTCATGGACGCCGTTGGTTTGAACGCTGCGGCCTCGGCTGTCACATCCGATATGTGGCAGGGTGACGAGACTAAGTTTTCTGCCACATACAGCGTGGGCCCCGGCGCAACGCATATCGGTGACGTCGAATTCGACGAATCTGCACAGACCTATCTGGGACAGGTCTCCATGGCGATCAGTGACCCCGAAACGGGTGAATTGCTGGGCGCAATGACCGTCGGCGTCAACGCAGAGCGGCTTTTCTAAGCGTAGAACCTACAAACGGATACTCATATGACGCTTTCACATTTGACCAGCGCACTTGGTGCATCAGTGCAATCCATTTATGCAAAATGCCTGATGATCACGGCACTGATTACATTGGTGCTCGTTGCGACACTCAGCTATCAAAACAGCCAGGTCAGCGCGGGCATCGCACGTGAAGGCGTCAGAGATCTGGCAATCAATGCGACCAACAGCATCGCGAACCGGCTTGGCGGCGCGATCCGGTTCAACAACAGTGATGAACTGAATACTCAGATCGACAATCTGATCAGCGCATCCGAAGGGCGGGCGACAGCGGCGCTGATCCTATCAGCAGCGGGCGAGGTTCTGGCCGAAACCAGTGTCGATGGCCATACTACCGCGGCATTGCGACCACTCGCGCAGACTGCGCTCGCGGCACCCGCAGGTGAACGCATCAGTAACGGTTTGGATATCGTGGTACCTGTCGGTTTCGGACAAGAAAGCGCGACCGTCGGCACAATTGCTGTCAGTTGGACCGCGGCACCGATTGTGGCACAGTTAAACAGCCAAAAACGGCAACAACTTGCCATCGCGTCCCTCATGTTCGCGTTGATGATGGCTTGTGCAGTCTTGCTGATGCGCCGCATTTTGGGGCAGCCTTTGCGTCGTCTGGAAACAGCCATGCAGTCTGTCGCGTCGGGCGATTATCATGCAGCCATCACTGATACCGAACGCAAAGATGAAATCGGGCGGCTGGCCCGGAACCTCGATCATATGCGAAACGGTCTGGACGCTGCTGCGCATGCGGCAGAGACGGCAAAAGCTGACCAGACAGAGCAACAACAGGTCATCGCTATTCTTAGCGATGGGCTCAAAAGCTTCGCGGCCGGGGACATGAAGATACGGATCACCCAGCAGTTTTCTGACAAGTATCGGCAGTTAAAAGACGACTTTAACAACGCCTCTCTGACACTTCACGACACGCTTCAATCCGTGGTGGATAATGCGCGGCTCATACAAAAGGAATCGGAAGATATCGGGCGCCAATCCGGTGAACTTTCACAAAGAACAGAAACGCAAGCAGCAACACTCGAAGAAACTGCCGCGGCCCTCGATGAATTGACCGGCAATGTCAAAACAGCCGCAGATGGCGCAAAAGAGGTTGAAAGCATCGTTCACAGGACGCGCAGCGAAGCGGATGCCAGCGGTGAAATCGTCAAGCAGACCGTCACCGCGATGTCCGAAATCGAAAGCTCATCGCGACAAATCTCGACAATCATATCCGTGATCGACGACATTGCATTTCAGACCAATCTTCTTGCGCTGAATGCGGGCGTCGAGGCTGCGCGGGCCGGTGAGGCTGGCCGAGGCTTCGCCGTTGTCGCATCAGAGGTTCGCGAACTCGCACAGCGCTCCTCGGAAGCAGCACAACAGATCAAGGACCTCATCAGCGGCAGCACTGAACAGGTCGAACGCGGGGTCAAGCTGGTCGATGAAACCGGTGCCGCGCTCACCGCGATCACCGAAAGGGTCGTGAATATTTCCACACTCATGTCCGAAATGGCGGCCAGCGCAACCGAACAATCCCGCGGACTGGCCGAGATCAATCTGGGCGTCGGCCAGCTTGACAAAGTCACACAGCAAAACGCCAGCATGGTCGAAAGCGCCGATGTCGCCAGTCAGACCCTGCGCCAACAAGCCGCCGCATTGAACGAAATCGTTTCTCGATTTGACATCAACGATCGATCACAAGGCGTCGGCTCGCGTCACGCGGCCTAGGGACAAAACGGAAACATTTCG
Source organism: uncultured Paracoccaceae bacterium (assembly GCA_947503965.1). GTDB lineage: Bacteria > Pseudomonadota > Alphaproteobacteria > Rhodobacterales > Rhodobacteraceae > Yoonia. The sequence continues at coordinate 303,948 of CANNFU010000006.1, read as the reverse complement.
ACTGCCGGGGTTGAAAACTGACTACAAAGCATGATCTCCTTCATTGGCACAAGGAGATCATCGATCGTGGCAAATCCTGCATCCAACGCAAGCGCTGACACTCACTATTATCTGTCCAACCCGGCACCGGACATTAAGACACGCGAAAAGCTTGAAGGTGGTAAGAAGTTCGTATTATCCACCGATTTCGACCCCGCTGGCGACCAGCCCACTGCGATCCGCGAACTGGCACAGGGCGTCATGGATGGCGAGCAAAACCAGGTCCTGCTAGGCGCCACCGGCACCGGCAAGACTTTCACCATGGCCAAGGTGATCGAGGAAACCCAGCGCCCCGCCATCATTCTGGCCCCCAACAAGACGCTGGCCGCCCAGCTTTACGGCGAATTCAAAGGGTTCTTCCCGGACAATGCTGTCGAATATTTCGTCAGCTACTACGACTACTACCAGCCAGAGGCCTATGTGGCCCGCTCCGACACCTACATCGAAAAAGAATCCCAGATCAACGAACAAATCGACCGGATGCGCCACTCCGCCACCCGCGCGCTTCTTGAACGCGACGACGTGATCATCGTCGCCTCCGTCTCCTGCATCTACGGCATCGGCTCGGTCGAAACCTACGGGGCCATGACGCAGGACCTGCATGTGGGCCGCGACTACGACCAGCGCAAGATCATGGCCGACCTCATCGCCCAACAATACAAGCGCAACGATCAGGCCTTCCAGCGCGGCAGCTTCCGTGTCCGCGGCGACAGCCTTGAGGTTTGGCCCGCCCACCTTGACGATCGCGCCTGGAAACTGTCCTTTTTCGGCGAGGAACTCGAAAACATCACCGAATTCGACCCGCTCACCGGCGAAAAAACCGACACGTTCGAGAAAATCCGCATCTACGCAAACTCCCACTATGTGACCCCCCGCCCCACGATGCAGCAGGCGATCCAGGGCATCAAAAAGGAACTGCGCATCCGGCTCGACCAACTGGTCAGCGAAGGCAAGCTGCTCGAGGCGCAGCGTCTGGAACAGCGCACAAATTTCGATCTTGAGATGCTGGAAGCGACCGGCGTCTGCAACGGCATCGAAAACTACTCCCGCTACCTCACGGGCCGCGCCCCCGGCGAACCGCCCCCCACGCTTTTCGAATTCATCCCCGACCATGCCATTGTTTTCGCGGACGAATCCCACGTCAGCGTCCCGCAAATCGGCGGTATGTACAAAGGCGACTACCGGCGCAAATTCACGCTGGCCGAGCACGGGTTCCGCCTGCCGTCCTGCATGGACAACCGGCCGCTAAAGTTCGAGGAATGGGACGCCATGCGCCCGCAATCTGTCTTCGTATCAGCCACCCCATCGGCGTGGGAACTGGAACAGGCAGGTGGCGTTTTCACCGAACAGATCATCCGCCCCACCGGCCTGATCGACCCCGAGATTGAAATCCGGCCCGTCGACATGCAGGTCGACGATCTGCTGGACGAGGTCCGCAAGGTCGCCGCCGACGGCTACCGCACACTGGTCACCACGCTCACCAAACGCATGGCCGAAGACCTGACCGAATACATGCACGAACAGGGGATCCGCGTCCGCTACATGCACTCCGACATCGATACGATCGAACGGATCGAGATCCTGCGCGATCTGCGCCTTGGTGCCTTCGACGTGCTGATCGGTATCAACCTGCTGCGCGAAGGGCTCGACATCCCCGAATGCGGGCTGGTCGCAATCCTAGACGCGGACAAGGAAGGCTTCCTGCGGTCGGAAACTTCGCTCGTGCAAACCGTCGGTCGCGCCGCGCGGAACGCCGATGGCCGGGTCATCATGTATGCCGACCGGATCACCGGCTCCATGGAACGGGCGATGAAGGAAACCGAGCGCCGCCGGGTCAAACAACTGGCCTATAACGAAGAACACGGGATCACCCCGCAAACCGTCAAGAAAAACGTCGAGGATATCCTCGCCGGCCTCTACAAGGGCGACGTGGACATGAACCGGGTCACCGCCAAGGTCGACAAACCAATGGCCGGGGCGAACCTGCAAGCCGTGCTCGACGGGCTACGGACCGACATGCGCAAAGCGGCCGAGAACCTCGAATTCGAAGAAGCCGCCCGACTGCGGGACGAGGTCAAACGGCTGGAGACCGTCGACCTCGTCGTCAGCGACGACCCCCTCGCGCGGCAACAGGCCGTGGACAAGGCGGTTGGAGATGCGCAGAAGGCTGCGGGGCGGAGTACGGCGGGGAGGCCGGGGCAGAGGGGCGGCGTGAAGCGAAGAGGGAAGAGGTGAAACAGCTTGTTTACTTGAAATAAATGTCTGGCGGGGTTAGGTATACATCAAAGGTTCCTCCCCGATGACAAGAACCCAAGGGGTTCTCCTCCGGGTAGTCGTGGAGGTCAAATTTAGTAATAGTGCCGTGTACCTGTCCTGAAGATGTCGAACTCGCTTCTGATCAGGTGTTTGATCTGATCATAAGCAGTGTCATCGCCACGCTCCCACCTTCGCAAGATCGCCCAATTAAGATAATCAGCGATCTGAAGCCCATAGTGAGCGCGAGAGGCATGATGCATGATTTTGTACGGCGTCGTACGCGGTAGCATTTTCGCAAGCACCAGCTTGAGCGCCTTTTCGACGGCCCGGCGCTTTTTATTAACCGGAATTGAATCCGTGATTATCACCAGCTCACTGATACCATCGGGCGTCTTTTCTAAGACATACCGAAGTAAGTATCCCAGCATCTTCGGGTAGAACTCTTCTACTGCTTGCAACGCCGGCCCCGTTTTACGCTTCTCTACAATAACAGCGTCGACCGAACTTGCCATCAACTCCATCGCAAGAAGTTCGAACATCTTACGTCGAACGAATGAGTTATCATCAGCGCAATGAAAATACTCCATTTCAATGCGCGGCTTTATCAGGTGCTCAATCAGGTCATATTTGTACGTGTCAAGTTTTGTATGCAGGGCAAACGGTCGCCTCATGCTCACACTGGTCAAAGTGAAATAGGCTGAACCGCTTTTCGAGAAGTCGAAATTTCCGCTCTCGTCAAGAAAAAGATAAAGAGTGCTCAAATTGCGGTTTACCTTTCGCGACAATTAAGCACATCCTTAGCGTGTATTGTAGCTCGGAACAACGTCCACGGTCACCTGCAACTGATATGCCGTGCAATGTCAATCTGGGCTCTGCCCGCCTAAGACCAATATCGTCCCGAACCTGATCCGGGACCTCGTTTCAGACTTCGTTAACGCCTGCGCCACCGTCCGCCCCGTTAACACGCAGAATCCCGCCATTTTGCCATACGCAAGTCCGACGCATGTCCGACGCGACGCCGACCGTCCAAAACCCAACAGAACAACGGATTAACCTATGATTCGCGGCCCACAGCGTTGCGCGCTTCAAAATCGTCCCGTCCGGCCCGTTAACCAATCCGGCCCAACCTTGCCCCGCCCGCATGGCCTGCTAATTTACCCCCATGCGCCTCGCTCTCGCCCTCACCCTCCTCGTCTCTCCCGCCACCGCGTGGGAGTTTTCGCCGAGCCCCATCTGTACCCTCACCCAGACGACTGCGGAGGGCACCCTGACCGTCACCTATGATGCGACCATGCCTGAATACACGATCACCATCACCCTGCCTGACGCCGCATGGCCTGACGCCCCCGGGTTTGCCATGGCCTTTGCCGGAGACCGCCCCATCGGGATCCAGACCGACCGGCATGAGCTTAGCGATGATGGTCGCAGCCTGACCGTGACCGACACAGGTTTTGGAAACGTCCTCAACGGACTGGAGTTCAACATGCGCGCCTATGCTACATCCGGCGATACAACGGTCGGCTTTGTCCTGTCGGGCATCGGCCCGGCGATCCGGGATTTTCGCAACTGCCCCGACGCAAACCTTGCTTGATGGCTGCGCACGACCCGATTAACCCGACCGATGACGATGCCCGAGCGCTGGCACGCAGCATTCTTGATCAGGCTCGTTTCGGGGCGCTTGCCGTCACAATGCCCGATGGTCGCCCATATATTGCGCGCGTCGCGCTTCTGGCGGATCAGGGCACTGTATTGACACTGATTTCGACCCTTTCCACCCACACCACAGCGTTGCAAGCCAATCCCATCTGCGCGGTGCTGTTAGGCGAGCCGGGCGATAAGGGCGATCCATTGACCCACCCCCGTATGACGCTGATCTGCGCGGCGGCGGCCGCCGATAAAACTGCACACAGGGAAATGTGGCTGACTGCGATCCCGAAAGCCCGGCTTTACTATGATTTCACTGATTTTTTGATGTTTCGACTGACACCAACCGAAGCGCATCTGAACGGAGGTTTTGGCAAGGCGTTTCGGCTTAGCGGCGACGACCTTGCTTAACATGCGGCGCGCCCTGCGTCCGCGTCGGACAACAGGCAACAAGCATCGGCGCCGTATGAAGGCGCCGCACATGATGTGCGACGCCTGTTGTCCCTTTAGGCCACCAGATCAAACCGGTCATTTGTCATGACCTTAGTCCAGGCTGCTACAAAATCGCGCACGAATTTTTCGGCATTGTCATCTTGTGCATAAACCTCGGCATAGCTGCGCAGGATCGAATTCGATCCGAACACCAGATCCGCGCTGGTTGCAGTGAACTTAACCTCGCCCGTCTTGCGATCGCACATTTCATAGGTGCCACCATCAACCGGCTGCCATGACATCGACATATCCGTCAGATTGACAAAAAAGTCGGTCGTCAACATGCCCACGCGGTCCGTAAACACACCAAAGGCCGTTCCGCCGTGATTGGTGCCAAGCACGCGCATACCACCGACCAGAACGGTCATCTCGGCCGCTGTCAGCCCCAGCAGTTGGGCACGGTCCAGCATCATGGCCTCGGGCGAGACACCATACGCCTGCTTTTGCCAATTGCGGAACCCATCTGCGAGCGGTTCAAGCGGAGCGAAGCTGTCTGCGTCGGTTTGGGCGTCGGATGCATCACCACGACCCGGCGCAAAGGGGACGGCCACGTCAAAGCCAGCCGCCTTGATCGCCTGCTCCAGTCCGACATTGCCAGCGAGCACGATCACATCCGCAACAGACGCACCATGTGCAGAGGCAATGGGTTCCAGAATACCCAGCACCTTGGCAAGGCGGGCGGGTTCGTTGCCTTCCCAGTCCTTTTGCGGTGCCAGCCGAATACGCGCCCCGTTCGCGCCGCCGCGTTTGTCAGAGCCGCGGAAGGTCCGGGCGCTGTCCCAGGCTGTCGCGATCATTTCGGATGCGGACAACCCGCTTTCGGCGATTTTGGCTTTCACGGCGTCAACATCGTAGGATGTCGAACCTGCCGGAACAGGATCTTGCCAGATCAGGTCTTCATCCGGAACATCGGGGCCGTAGTAGTTGGCGCGGGGCCCCATATCGCGATGGGTCAGCTTGAACCATGCCCGGCCGAATGTATCGGCAAAGTATTCCGGATCAGCGCGGAACCGTTGACAGATCTCATTGTAGATCGGGTCAACCTTCATCGCCATGTCCGCATCGGTCATCAGCGGCTTTGCCCGCTTTGCCGGGTCGGTTGGATCAACCGGCATCTGATCTTCGGGCATATTCACCGGCTGCCACTGGTTTGCACCAGCTGGTGATTTGGTCAATTCCCATTCATAGTCGAACAGATAATCGAAATAGCCCATGTCCCATTTGGTCGGCTCTTTTGTCCATGCACCTTCGATGCCCGAGGTAAACGCGTTTGCCGCCTTGCCATCATGACCGGGGTTTGACCAGCCAAAGCCTTGTGCGTGTACCGGGCAGCCTTCGGGTTCTGCGCCGATCTGGTCATGCGCACCGCCGCCATGGGCCTTGCCGACCGTATGACCACCGCAGGTCAGGGCCGCAGTCTCTTCATCATTCATGGCCATGCGCGCGAATGTCTCACGCACGTGCAACGCTGTTTTCGCGGGATCGGGGTTGCCATTCACCCCTTCCGGGTTCACGTAAATCAGCCCCATATGAACCGCAGCCAACGGGTTTTCCATGGTCGATGGGGTCTCAAGATCGCCGTAACGCAGCTCTGACGGGGCCAGCCATTCAGTCTCTGATCCCCAATAGACGTCTTTTTCAGGGCCCCAGATATCTTGGCGTCCAAAGGCAAAGCCAAACGTTTTCAGCCCCATGGATTCGTAAGCCACGTTGCCAGTAAGAATGATCAGATCGGCCCATGACAGCGCGTTACCGTATTTCTTTTTAACCGGCCAAAGCAGGCGGCGCGCCTTGTCCAGACTGGCGTTGTCCGGCCAGGAATTCAGCGGGGCGAAACGGATATTGCCCGAACCGGCACCGCCACGGCCATCGCCCAAACGGTACGACCCGGCCGAGTGCCACGCCAAGCGGATCATCAGACCACCGTAATGGCCCCAATCCGCAGGCCACCAGTCCTGGCTGTCGACCATCAACGCATGCAGATCTGACTTTACACCCTCATAATCAAGGGCCTTGACGGCCTTACGATGATCATAGTCGACATCCATCGGGTTGGTACGGGTATCGTGCTGGTGCAAGATGTCGAGGTTCAGCGCCTCGGGCCACCATTTGGTCACAGCATTATCCATGCCGGTATTGCCACCGTGCATCACTGGGCAGCCGGTGCCGGGGGGTGTATTGCTTCCGTCCATGTCGGATCTCCTGCGTGAAGGTTTGCGTCGGTTATAGGTTGGCGTTACTGCAGAATCGCCATTAACTCCAATTGATTTTCCAAAAGTCCATGATAAGCACAGCTTATGATTGGCGTCACGCTCAGACATATGCGCTATTTCTCTGCTTTGGCGGCTCATCGTCATTTTGGACGGGCGGCTGACGCCTGTGCGATCTCGCAACCGGCGCTGTCGTTGCAGATCAAGGAACTGGAGCAGATGCTGGGCGGCCCCCTGGTCGAACGGACCGCGCGTCAGATGCATCTGACGACCTTGGGCGAAGACTTTCTGGAACGTATTCAGGACATTCTCGTCCGGGTCGAAGACCTGGAAGAGCTTGTGCGATCGTCCAAAGATGCGCTGACCGGCAGGTTGCGGCTGGGCATCATTCCAACCGTTGCCCCCTACCTTCTGCCGGATATCATCCAGACGGTTGCCAGCCGGTTTCCCGAGGTCGACATTCAACCGCGCGAATCCGTCACGCAGTCATTGGTTGAAAGCCTTCTCGCATCACAGCTTGATATCGCGATTGTCGCACTTCCGATCTCTGATCCGTCTTTGCGTGAATATGCGCTTTTTGACGAAGACTTCTATCTTGTGCGGCCCAGGGCAGAAGCCGACCTGCCGGTGCCCAGTGCGGCCAATCTTGCAACGATGCGGTTGCTTCTTCTGGAAGAGGGGCATTGTTTTCGCGATCAGGCGCTGTCGTTTTGCGATATCTCCGGAACAAGGCCGAAGCACATCATGGAAGGCAGTTCGCTGTCCACGCTTGTTCAAATGGTCGGGGCTGGCATAGGCGCAACATTGATCCCTGAAATGGCACTGCAATATGAAACCCGGTCCGCTGATGTCTGTGTGTCGCGATTTCAGGGTGACGGGCCGCGCAGAACGATTGGCATGATCTGGCGCAAGGCAAGCCCCCTGGGCGAGCAATTCATGACGATTGGTGCGTCAATACGGACCCTGCCTCAAACCAGACGCTTGGCTGATATAGAGGTAAGTTAATGTCGCGGCGCCCCACGGTTCCGGCCACTGACGGGTGGTCGAAAGACTGTAGTAGCTGCAACATCCGATTAACCGTATGATCTGATAGCGTAGGTTAGGCGTTCAAGTACCGTCACAAACGCAGAACACACCCACGTTTATCCGATATGGGCTGTTGCTTCGATTTCGATCAGTGCCTCATCTTCGATTAAACCAGCGACAACAATCATCGACATAGCCGGAAAGTGCTTACCGAAGACCTCCCGATATGCAGCGCCGACTTCGGCCTGATGCGCGAGGTATTCCGACTTGTCGGTGACGAACCATGTCAGGCGTGTGACATCACTGACCTGTCCCCCGGCCGCGTTCACAATAGCCGCAATGTTGTGAAGGGTTTGTTTCATCTGTGCGATGAAGCCGCCCTCTACGAATTTCTTATCGCCGTCCCAGCCGATCTGGCCGCCGATATGCAGCGTCCCCTCCTTGGTCAGCATGCCATTGGCATATCCTTTGGCGGGCAACCAGCCGCTGGGATGGATGGTTTGATGTGTCATGGCGCATCGTCCTTGAATTCTAAGAGTTTTGCACGGATGTCATCGGTCCAGACCGTTGGCCGTCCGTCGGCGTTGACGTTGACGAGCGTGGCTGTCGTCTCAAATCTCAGTTCTTCGGCGCAATGTGCCGTTAGACGGTAATTCGCTGAACTGGCCCCAACGCGGGTCATGTTGAGCCGCAGTATCAGGTGATCGCCATGCCTAGACGGCGCTGCAAAGCGCGTCTGGATTTGTGCAGTCGGCACGCCTCCGGTCTTGTGCATGTCCTCGAATGGCGCTGCCAATGCCTGATCAAAAAAAGCCTCGACGCAATCGTTCATCATTTCGAAATAGCGCGGATAGAAAACGATCCCCGCCGGATCGCAGTGTTTGAACAGCACCTTTTGATGAAATTCAAACACCATCATACGCCTACATATTTTTCCGAGATGTCCGCTGTCAGCGCGTCAATGCGGCCGGACCACACTGTTTTTCCGCGTTCCAGGATCACGGCCTTGTCCGACACGGATGAAAGCTCCTTTAGCGATTTGTCGATTAGTAGTATCGTGACGCCTGTATCCTGCTTTAGCCGTCGGATGACGGACCAGATTTCCTGCCGGATGATTGGGGCAAGCCCCTCGGTTGCTTCATCAAGGATCAACAGACGTGGATTGGTCATCAACGCACGCCCAATCGCCAACATCTGCTGTTCGCCGCCAGACAGCGACGCAGCGCGCTGTCCGGCCCGTTCCCCAAGTCGTGGGAACAGATCATATACGGTTTGGAGCGTCCAGTCTCCGGAACGGGCGGCCGCGATCAAGTTCTCGCGTACTGTCAGATTTGCAAAGCAACGCCGCCCTTCGGGAACCAGTCCAACCCCCAACCGCGCAACCTTGTGACTGGGTAGCGCATGCAGGTCATGCCCAAGCAGGCGAAGTTGACCGGTTGAACGGATCAGCCGGCATATCGCCTTGACCGTGGTGGATTTACCCATGCCATTGCGCCCCATCAGCGCGGTAACTTCGCCCTCGGCCATGGACAAATCGACACCGAACAAGGCCTGGCTGCTGCCATAGGTTGCCTGAAGACCCTCGATCGACAAAAAGCTCATGCCGCGTCCCCCAGATAGGCTTCGCGGACAACCTTGCTGGCACGAATTTCATCCGCGCGACCCGTGGCAATGATCTTGCCGTAGACCAGCACGCTGATCCTGTCGGCAAGCGCAAACACCGCGTCCATATCATGTTCGACCAAAAGGATCGGCGCCTCTGATCTCAGGCCATCCAGAAACCCGGTCATGGTCTTCGACCCTTCCGCGCCCAGGCCGGCCATTGGTTCGTCCATGATGAAAGCCTTGGGTGACAGGGTCAGCGACACCGCGACCTCTAACTGCCTGCGTTGGCCGTGGCTGAGATTGGCAACCTTCATATCGCGCTGGTCGGACAGGCCGACACGGGCCAAAGCGGCCTCTGCCCTGTCTGTCAGCCCTTGTGTTTTCAGTGCGCTTTTCCAGAACTTCCAAGGTCCTGCCCCGGCACCAATAGCCCCAAGGACCGCATTCTCAAGAACGCTGTCTTCCATCGCCAACTCGGATATCTGAAAGGTCCGGCCAAGGCCGGCACGGGCCCGCGCGCCGGTGCTGTAATCCGATATGTCACAGCCCAGCAAAGCAACACTGCCTGAATCAGGGCGCAACCCGCCGCAGATCTGATTGATCAGCGTCGACTTCCCTGCCCCGTTCGGGCCGATAATCGCGTGGATTTCTCCGGCTTTCAAATCGATGGAGACGTCATCGGTTGCGATCAAAGCGCCAAAGCTTTTTTTCAAGTTGCGGGTGGCAAGAATGGGATCAGACATGCGCGCCTTCCTTACCCGTCAAAAGACCGATGACACCGCCGCGCGCAAACAAGACGATCCCCAGCAGGATCAGCCCCAAATAGATGTGCCAAAACTCTGTCAGTCCGCTTAGGAAATGTTCAAGCGCGACAAAGATGCAGGCCCCGATCACCGGACCCATCAGGCGTCCGACGCCACCGATGATGATCAGCACAATCAACTCACCAGATAGCTGCCAACTGAACATTGTGGGCGACACAAAGCGGTTGAGATCAGCGAAAAGTGCGCCTGCCAGACCGGTGATTGCGCCCGAGATGACAAATGCGAGCAGCTTCAGCTTCATGGGGTTCAGACCGACAGTTTCCACCCGCGTCGCCGTCTGACGCATCGCATTCAAAGCCAAGCCAAAGGGCGAATTTTGCAAGCGGGCTTTCAGGAACAAGACAAGACACAAGATCACGAAACAGATACAAAAGAACTGGATCGGCACCAGCGTATTGAGACCTGGAAAATCGTTGCGTACGTAGATCGACAGCCCGTCTTCACCACCGTATTGCGCCCACGAGATCGCGAAATAGTAAAACATCTGCGCAAAGGCGAGTGTGATCATGATGAAATAGACGCCAGAGGTCCGCAAGACCAACAACCCAATCAGATAGGCAAGCACGGCAGAAACAACCATCGCCACAACCCAAATGACCGGCATGAATTCTGTGCCACCCGTGGCAAAAAGGCCTAGATCAAGCGTCGTGTAGGTTTGCGCGTGATAGGCCAGAATGCCCATCGTATACCCACCGATCCCGAAAAATAGTGCATGACCAAAACTGACAAGCCCACCCATGCCAAGGATGATGTTCAGGCCGACCGCCGCCAATGCCAGGATAACCGCGCGGGTGGCAAGGGTTATCGTAAACGGCTCATCCGATATCAACGCAAACAGCGGTAGCGCGATAAGGCCAATGATGACGAGCGCGTTGACATGCTTTTCCTTGACCCTCATGCGCGGGCCCCGAACAGCCCGGTGGGTCGCCAGATAAGCACCATACCCATAAGCAGATAAATACTCATCGAAGCGAGCGCCGAGCCGCTTTTCTGCGCGGCCCCGCTATCCATGAACAGTTTGAAAATTTCGGGCAGAAATACACCACCCAATGTGTCCGTCAGTCCCACCAACAGCGCCCCTATGAAAGCACCACGAATTGATCCAATGCCTCCGATGACGATCACGACAAACGCAAGGATCAGCACAGGCTCTCCCATGCCGACCTGAACGGATTGAATGGCCCCAACCAGTGCACCTGCAAGTCCGGCCAAAGCAGCACCAAGCGCAAAGACAAGCGTATAGAGTTTGGAGATATCCACACCCAGAGCGCCGATCATCTCGCGGTCATTTTCACCCGCCCGGATCTGAATGCCGATCCGCGTCCGCTCGATCAGCAGCCAAAGACCTAATGCCACTGCCAGTCCAATCGCGATCAGGGTAAGCCGATAAAGCGGATACTGGATACCGCCAGGCAGCGTCACCGGCCCGGACAGGGCATTAGGAATATCAAGAAAAAGAGGGAAAGAGCCAAAGACCCAACGGGTCCCTTCCGAAAAAATCAGTATCAATGCAAATGTTGCCAGCACCTGATCCAGATGCGCGGCATTATAGAGACGCCGGATAACCACCATTTCCACAATGGCCCCTGCGACCGCGGCGGCCACCAGGGCCGCGACCAATGCCAGAAAGAAGGACCCTGTCGCACCGGCGACAGCGGCGGCTGCGAAGGCTCCGATCATGTAAAGCGAGCCATGAGCGAGGTTGATCAATCCCATGACGCCGAAGATCAGCGTCAGCCCGGCCGCCATCAGAAAGAGCATGACGCCGAATTGCAGTCCGTTCAGGATCTGCTCAATAACAAGAATTGAAGACATGAAAGCTCCGAAAGTCTGCACGCCGCCGGTCAGCGGCGCGCAGACATCAGTTACATTTTACACGCGGCTGCGTAGGCGTCAGCGTGATTTTCCAAAGCGACACCGATGATCTTGTTGGTGTAAACGTCACCTTCCTTGATCACTTCGCGGGCGTAGATCGTCTGGATCGGATGGTGGTTCGGACCAAAGGAAAAGTCACCGCGTGTGCTGTCGAATTCTGCGGCACGCAGCGCGTCACGAAACGCATCCCCATCAGACGGGTCCGCGACCTCGAGCGCCGAAATCAACAGATTGGCAGTGTCAAAACCCTGACTTGCATATAGTGACGGAAGGCGACCGTACTCGGCTTGAAACGTTTCAACAAAGGCCGCGTTGGTCGGATTATCGATGTCCTTGTTCCATTGCGACGTATTCACAACGCCCAAGGCCGCATCACCGACAGCCTGCAAAATGCCTTGGTCAAAACTGAAGGCCGGGCCGATAACCGGGATGTCGACACCACTGTCAGCGTATTGCTTGAGGAAAGAAATCCCCATACCGCCAGGCAAGAAGAAAAACACGCTATCAGCCCCACTGGCGCGGATCTGGGCAATTTCTGCGGCATAGTCTGTTTGCCCAAGCTGGGTGAATACTTCACCGGACAAGGCTCCGGTATAAAGTCGCTTGTATCCGGTCAATGCATCCTGTCCCGCAGGGTAATTCGGGGCCATGATGAAACTGTTTTCGTAGCCGACGCTATTGGCATAGGCGCCCGCAGCTTCGTGCAGATTGTCGTTTTGCCACGCCACGTTGAAATAGTTCTCGTGGCAACCTTGCCCCGCCAGCTGCGAAGGACCGGCGTTCGGCGAAAGGTAGAACACACCTTGACCTACAACCGATGGCACAACGGCCATCGCAAGGTTTGACCAGATAATGCCGGTCATGATGTCCACCCGTTCGGATTGAACCATTTTGTCCGACAGTTGAACCGCAACGTCGGGCTTGCGTTGATCATCTTCGATAACGACCTCGATGTCATCACGACCCGATTGGGCGATTGCGAGCATGAACCCGTCGCGCACGTCGATCCCCAATCCGGCCCCGCCGCCCGACAAGGTCGTGATCATTCCAATCTTGACCTCTGATGCGGCGGTGGTCGCGCAAAGTGCGGCGGCAACCGTCGCGAAAAGGAATTTCCTCATGTATTTTCTCCCATGGTTGGTCGTTCAGAACGCATTGAACGTCAGTGTTGTCAGCGTCCGTTCTATGCCCTCTACGGGGCTTATGTTGTCGTTGATGTAGCGGCCAATGTCTTCGCCGTCGGGTACATAGATTTTTAAGATCAGATCAAACTCTCCGCTAGTGGAATACAACTCGGAATGAATTTCTTTTCGGGCAATATCGTCTGCAACCGTATAGGTCGTTCCGGGTTTGCAGCGGATCTGAACAAAGACGCATGATTTCATCTGCCGACCTTCCTTTTGGGTTCGTTCATCTTAGGACTGCTTCAATGCAAAGCGTTGAATTTTGCCAGTAGCGGTTTTGGGCAAGCTGGTCAGAAATTTCACTTCGCGCGGGTATTTATATGGGGCGATGGTCTTTTTGACATGCTCCTGCAGCTGCTTGGCGATTTCATCGCTTGGCGTCCCACTGGTCAGCACCACATGGGCCTGCACGATCATCCCGCGCGCATCATCCGGTGCCCCGACAACGGCACATTCCGAGACCAGCGGATGCATAAGCAGTGCGGCTTCTACCTCTGGCCCTGCAATATTGTAGCCAGCCGATACGATCATGTCGTCATTGCGGGCCGCGAAATGCAGGTATCCGTCCCCATCCATGCTGAATGCATCACCGGTGATGTTCCAGCCATCACGCACATATGCACTTTGGCGATCGTCATTCATATACCGGCATCCTGTCGGTCCACGCACGGCCAGCCGCCCCACTTTGCCAGTTGGCAGTTCCTTACCGTCGTCATCAATAATCTTTGCTTCGTAGCCGCTGACAGGCCGTCCGGTGCACGCCGGCCTGTGATCATCGAAACGGTTGGAGATAAAGATATGCAACATCTCGGTTGCGCCGATCCCATCAAGCATGGGCTTACCGGTTTTAGCCATCCAGTCGTCGTAGACTGGCGCGGGCAAAGTCTCACCTGCTGAGACTGCAGCCCGCAAACTGCTAAGGTCAGCACCATCGTCCATCGCGGCCAACATCGCGCGGTAGGCCGTGGGCGAGGTAAAACAGACCGTTGCCTTATATTTTTCGATAATCTCGACCATATTTGGCGGAGACGCGTTTTCAAGCAGCGTCGCTGTCGCTCCGAACCGTAACGGAAAAATCGCAAGCCCGCCAAGACCGAACGTGAATGCCAAGGGGGGCGAGCCAACAAAAACGTCATCAGGCATGACGCCCAACACCTCTTTGGCGTATCCATCTGCGATGACCATCAGATCTCGATGAAAATGCATCGTGGCCTTGGGCGATCCGGTCGTACCAGATGTAAACCCAAGCAAAGCCACATCATCGCGGCCTGTTTCAGCCGCCTCGAATTTCACCGGTTTCTCAAGCGCCAGACGGTCAAGCTCTGCGTCATGGTTGGATGTGCCATCAAAACCTATGACATGTTGTAGAACCGTGCAGGTCTTTGCGCAGCTTTCCATCTCTTCCATCAACCGCGTGTCGCACAGCGCGTGGGTGATTTTCGCTTTTTCGACAATCTGGACGAGTTCGCCAGCGCGCAGCATCGGCATTGTATTGACAACCACCGCACCGACCTTGGTTGCAGCCAGCCAGCAGGCGACCATCGCGGGATTATTCGCTGAACGGATCAACACCCGGTTGCCCGGTTTGACATCCAGGTCATCGACCAGCACATGTGCCAGACGGTTGGTCCAGTCGGTTAGTTCCTTATAAGTCCGCCTGCGCCCATTGCCGATCAGTGCAGTGCGATCGCCAAAGCCCTGAGCGACCATCTTGTCGGTCAATTCGACAGCGGCATTCAGCACCTCCGGATAGTCGAACCCGTCCAGAAGAAAGTCGGGCCATTGATCAGCCGGAGGCAGGCTGTCGCGGGCGAATGTGTCAATATGTGCGCTGTCGCTCAGCATGGTGTGTTTTCTCATTTGCGGGATCATGACCCCATCGTTTGGCGCGCGATGATCACACGCTGGACGTCCGATGCGCCCTCGTAAATGCGCAATGCGCGGATTTCGCGGTATAGTCTCTCGACAATTTCGCCAGAACGAACGCCATCCCCGCCGTGCAGTTGCACAGCCTTGTCGATGACCTGCTGGGCATGATCGGTCGCAAACAGCTTGGCCATTGCTGCCTCACGGGTGATCCGGGGGGCGCCGCTATCTTTGGTCCAGGCCGCGCGATAGGTCAAAAGCGCGCCAGCATCGATATCCACAGCCATATCAGCAATATGACCTTGGACCATTTGCAGATCGCTGAGCGGGGCACCATTGACATGCCGCTGGCTCACGCGATCCACTGCTGCATCCAACGCGCGACGGGCAAACCCCAAAGCAGCAGCCGCGACGGTTGAACGAAAGACATCGAGAACGGACATTGCAATCTTGAAGCCTGCGCCGCTGTCACTGATCATCGCTGAGGCCGGCACCTTGCAGTCACTAAAGCGAAGGGTGGCCAAGGGGTGTGGCGCGATGGTATCTAAACGCGCGACCACATCCAGACCTGGTGTCGCCGCCGGTACGATGAACGCGGACAATCCACGCGCGCCCGGCGCATCGCCTGTGCGTGCAAAAACGGTGTAAACATCCGCAATGCCGCCATTGCTGATCCAGGTTTTTTCGCCGTTCAGCACATATCCTTCACCGTCGCGCGTCGCCGTCATGGTCGCATTCGCCACATCGGAACCCGATTGAGGTTCGGTCAGCGCAAATGCGGAAATAGCCTGCCCTGCGCGTACGGGTCGTAACCATTCTGCCTTTTGCGCATCGGTCCCGAAGAGTGAAATCGCACCGGTGCCCAGTCCTTGCATTGCAAAAGCGAAATCGGCCAAACCGTCATGACGCGCAAGCGTTTCGCGTATCAGACACAATGACCGCACGTCCAAGGGGCCAGTACATTGCGGATCAGTCGTTGCATAGTGCAACCAGCCATCTGCACCAAGTAACTGCACCAAGGAGCGACAGGCTTGATCCGTATCGGTATGGTCGATCTGGGCAAGCGCCTTTGCTGCCCATGCGTCCAGTTCATCCGCAAGCGTGCGGTGCCCATCTTCAAAAAATGGCCAGGTAAGAAAGGACCGGTCCGCCATTAATCACCCTCGAAGACTGGTTTTTCTTTTGCGACGAAGGCGTCGTAGGCGCGTTTGAAGTCTGCTGTTTGCATGCAGATGGCCTGCGCCTGCGCCTCGGCTTCGATGGCCTGCTCAATTGACATGGACCATTCCTGCGCCAGCATGGTCTTGGTCATCATATGCCCAAAGTTCGGACCGGCAGCGATGCGGATGGCCAAGGCATGTGCCTCGGTCTCCAGTTCCGATGCAGAAACGAGCTTGTTGTGAAAGCCCCAGGCGTAGCCTTCATCCGCGCTCATCGACCGGCCTGTATAAAGCAGCTCTGCGGCGCGGCCCTGCCCGATAATCCGCGGCAGTATCGCACAAGCCCCCATATCGCAGCCAGCAAGACCGACGCGGGTGAACAGAAATGCCGTCTTTGCCTCAGGCGTTGCGATACGCAGATCAGACGCCATCGCGATAATCGCGCCCGCCCCGACACAGACACCATCAATCGCTGCGACAACAGGCTTGCCGCAGTTGATGATCGCTTTCACAAGATCGCCTGTCATGCGGGTAAAGGTCAGTAGTTCCTTCATCGACATTTTTGTAAGCGGCCCGATGATGTCATGAACATCGCCGCCAGAGCTGAAGTTACCACCGTTTGAGCTGAAAACGACCGCGTCAACATCATCTGCATAATGGAGATCACGAAACCAGTCGCGCAACTCTGCGTAACTGTCGAATGTCAAGGGGTTCTTCCTGTCGGCCCTATCGAGGGCGACGGTCGCAACGCGGTTCTCGATCTTGCAACGGAAATAGGCAACATCACTGCGCATTTGAACCCTCCAGAGCTGTGCCGGGGACAGTGAATTCAATCGCGATTGCGCGTGCCTGTTCAGCAGAAAACTGACCCAAAAGATCGGCGATCCATCTCTCGTGCGCTGCCGCTTGCCTGGAAAACTCTTCGCGGCCTTTTTGGGTCATCCTGACGCGGGATGCGCGCCTGTCGCCGGGAACCGAAACACGCACCAGATGGCCATCATCTGCCAAGCGATCGACAATGCCTGTCACATTGCCATTTGATACCCTGAGCACGCCGGAAATCTCGGTCATCTTCAGACCATCCTCAAAGCGAGACAGCGCCGCAAGCACATCAAAACGCGGAAGGGTGGTATCGAACTCTTCCCGAAATTTCTCGCGCAACTTTGCCTCGATCAATCGGGTGGTCTTCAACATGCGCAGCCAAAGACGCAGTCGTTCCTTTGATGGCTTTTCAAGCGGCATCTGTGCCAATTGGGCACTCATATCTCACCTCCCGAAACGCTTAAGGCATGGCCGTTAATGGACGCAGCGCCCGGTGATGCAAGAAACACCGCGGTTGCTGCAACTTCCTGAGGGGTAATCAACCGGTGCATCGGATTGGCTGCGACGATCATTTCCAAGGCCTTGCTTTCGTCGATATTGAATTTCTTCGCGACGCCTCTCACGGCGCCGGTCGCCATTTCGGTGTCGACAAAACCAGGACAGATCGCGTTGCAGGTCACACCGCGTTTGGCAACTTCCTTCGCAGTTGAGCGTACAAGACCCAGCACTCCATGTTTTGCGGCCGAATAGGCCGCGAGTGTCGCGCCGCCTTGCAACGATGCGGTAGAGGCTATTGCGATCAGCCGTCCCCCACTTGCAAGCCCAGGCAAAGCGGCACGGAAGGTCAGGAAAACGCCCGTAAGCGTCACATTGAGGGTGTCATTCCAATCTTTCAACGATAAATCCGTCAGCTTTGCGTTTCGCGCGATACCCGCATTGGCCACGACCACGTCAAACGGATCTTCGAACAATGCCGCAACTGACGCCTCGTTTGTGACGTCGGCCTGTTTGACAGTCATTTCGAAACCTTGCGCTGTCTCTTTCAGCGGCCCTGACCGACGACCACAGATGGTCACATTTTCGCCGGCCTCTGCAAATGCCTGCGCGATGGCTCGTCCGATACCACTACCGCCGCCTGTGACCAGAACCCGTCTCATACGTTGCCCGCCATTTCTGCTTCGCGGTCAGCCAACCGCCATGCCTGATCTCGTCCCGCCTCGTAAGGTTTCGGCCAGATTTCAGCACGGTCACCGATATGTGTCGCAGCATGCAGCGTCCAATACGGATCGTTCAGATGAGGGCGCGCAAGGCAGACCAGATCGGCCCGACCTGCCATCAGGATCGAGTTCACATGATCAGGTTCATAAATGTTGCCGACCGCCATGGTCTTGATCCCCTTTTCATTGCGGATACGATCCGAAAACGGCGTTTGGAACATCCGTCCATAGACAGGCCTGGCGTCTGGAGAGGTTTGCCCGGCAGACACGTCAATGATGTCGGCACCCGCCGTTTCGAACATCGCTGCAATCGCAACAGCTTCTTGCGGCGTCACACCGCCCTCATCCACCCAATCACTTGCGGAAATACGGACGGACATTGGCTTTGCCTCTGGCCAAACTGCGCGCATCGCGCCAAAGACTTCCAGTGGATAGCGCATGCGGTTTTCCAGCGATCCACCATATTCATCATCGCGGATGTTGGACAGTGGCGAAATGAAGGATGAGATCAGATAGCCGTGCGCTGCGTGTAATTCGATCATGTCAAAATCTGCACGGTCGGCCATTTTCGTCGCCGCCACAAATTCCGCGACGACCGCATCCATATCCTGACGATCCATTGCCTTGGGCACTGCATTTTCGACCGACCATGCGATGGCAGAGGCTGACAGCAACGGCCAATTGCCCGATTTCAGGGGCATATCCATACCGTCCCACCCGACCCGCGTCGATCCTTTGCGGCCTGCATGTCCGATCTGGCAACATGTCTTTGCCTGTGTCTCGGCATGAATAAAGGCGTTCAGCCTCGCCCATGCGGCCTCGTGCGCGGGATCATACAGCCCCGGGCAACCAGGCGTGATCCGACCGTCAGCGGACACACATGTCATTTCGGTATAGACCAATCCTGCACCGCCCTTGGCACGTTCGCCATAGTGGATCAGATGCCAATCTGTCGGTGCGCCATTCACGGCCTTGTATTGAGCCATGGGCGAAACCACGATGCGGTTTTTCAGTTGCATGTCACGCAAGCGAAACGGCGCAAACATTGGCGCACGTGCAGGCGTATTCGCACCGGCGCCCGCCTGCTTCATGAACCACGCTTCAGCGCTTGCCAGACTGTTGGGATCGCGTTCGCGCAGATTTTCATGGCTGATGCGCTGCGACCTGGTCAACATCGCGTAATTCAACTGTACAGAATCCAGGCCCAGATACCGCTCAACATTCTCGAACCATTCGACAGAGTTGCGCGCCGCCGATTGCAGACGCAAGACCTCCAGCCGTCGTTCCTCTTCATAGCGGGCGAATGCGGCGGTCAGCGTATCCTCTGTCGTGATGTATTCGGCCAGAGCGATTGCGCTTTCCAATGCCAATTTGGTTCCGGAGCCGATGGAAAAATGCGCCGTCGCGGCCGCATCTCCAAGCAAGACGACATTTTCATGGTTCCATTTTTCGCACAGCACGCGGGGAAATCGCTGCCAGGCCGATCCGCGGACATGGCGTGCGTTGGTCATCAATGCGTTGCCACCCAGATGCTTCTTGAAAATATCTTCGCAGATGGCGATGGACTCTTCTTGGCTCAGGCTGCCAAAACCATAGGCTTCAAAGGTTTTCTGTGAACATTCGACGATGAAAGTCGCCGTTTTATCATCGAACTGATAGGCATGTGCCCAGACCCAGCCTTTGTCGGTATTCTCAAAGATGAAGGTGAATGCATCGTCAAACTTCTGATGCGTGCCCAGCCATACAAACTGGCAAAGGCGCTGATCGATATCCGGCTGAAATGTGTCTGCAAGTTCCTTCCGGGTCCTGGAGTTCAACCCGTCAGAGGCCACGACAACGTCGAATGCATCCATATAGGCAGACGCGGCTTCGACTTCGGTCTCAAACCGCATCTCGACACCTAGCGCGCGTGCGCGGTCTTGCAGGATCAGCAATAGCTGTTTGCGTCCGATACCACAGAAGCCGTGTCCGCTTGATACCGTACGCTTTCCATCATGGATAAGGGCCACATCGTCCCAGTACGCGAAATGTTCGCGGATAGTGGCCGCGCTCATCGCATCATTGCTGGTCAGATTTTCAAGCGTCTCATCCGACAGAACAACCCCCCAACCGAACGTGTCATCGGGGCGATTGCGTTCTATGACGACAATCTCCGCGCTTGGGTCACGCAGCTTCATGGATATTCCGAAATAAAGACCAGCCGGTCCACCGCCGAGGCATGCAATCCGCATAGGTCTTTCGCTCCGCAAACGTGCAATTGCTTAAACGCTAATCCGGACAAAAAACTACTTCAAGTAAAAATATTTTAAGATTGAAGTTCTTCTGGACAATGACGGATAATGCAAGGCGCACAAACAGGTGTATGAGAAAGCGCCGTGATTGGCATACCGCATGCGGATCGCGGCGAAACAGTTTTAGGTGGTCACGCCAAAGGGCGCGGTGAAATTCACGATTCGACGCAACTTTTGACGCCATGCACGACATGTTGGTCCGGCTCACGTATCCGGCAAACTGTTGGTGATTGATGAACTGCCCCGCAACACGATGGGGAAAGGTTCAGAAGAAGGTGCTGCGCGACCGCTGTTGCGATCTGTTCTTAAACAACCGCCCCAGCGGCACGTAGCGATTTGACCTCGCCTTCGCAATATCCCAAGGCACGAAGCACTTTCGTCGTGTCTGCCCCCAATGCTGGCGGGGCGTTCGCGGTGCCAGGCGATGCATCCCCTCCAATCGCGAATGGCAGACCGACATTTCCAGCTGTGCCCCGGG
This sequence comes from uncultured Paracoccaceae bacterium, assembly GCA_947503965.1. GTDB lineage: Bacteria > Pseudomonadota > Alphaproteobacteria > Rhodobacterales > Rhodobacteraceae > Yoonia. The sequence goes on along the minus strand of CANNFU010000006.1, from coordinate 282,959 downwards.
TTACAAACGCGCGCGTCGTTGCAGGCGCCATCTCTAACGCTTCTGGCAGCGTGCGCAGTCGTGATGCCGGTACGTCTGCAGCGACGAAAATCTGTTCCCACTCCTCGGCCGTGCGATGTGCCAGCACACCCACCAATGCGTCTGAGAGCGCGCCCTGATTTCTGTCCCGCGAAACGGGGTCTGCAAAATCAGGATTGTCGAGCCAATCGCTGCGTCCGACAGCATTTGCCAGCCTTTGAAACTGCACCTCTTCATTGACCCCCAAGCTGATATGACCTGACAGACAGGGAAAGATACCGGAAGAAGGCGAGCGGCTGTTGGCGGCATTCCCGCGGGGCTCGGGCAATTTTCCCGTCATTCTGTAATCCGCAATCGTCGAACTCATAAGACTGAACGCGGTCTCCAACATTGAAACGTCGACAAATGCACCTTCCCCTGTTGCATGCCGCTGCATCAGGGCAGAGGTCACGGCCAACGCGCCTGCCAAACCTGTGGCGTAATCAATAATCGGCGCCCCTGTGCGTATCGGTCCGCTTTCGTCAGTGCCCGTCAACGCCATCAACCCGCTGATCGCCTGAATGTTCACGTCATACGCTGGTACATCCGCCATCGCGTTGCCACGGCCATATCCGGTCATTGCGCAATGGATCAGCCGCGGATTGATGGCCCGTGTATGGGCTTCTGTCAGGTCAAGTCGGGCCAGCGTGGAGGGTCTATGGTTTTCAACCAGCACATCCGCTGATGTCAGCAACCGGTGAAAGACTTCACGCCCTTGATTGACCTCCAGATCAAGCGCGATGGATTGCTTGCCCGCGCCCTGTGTCTGATAAGCTGTACTCATCCCCGCAGCAGCCAGCGCCGCGTCGGTCCCGCCCCGGTGGCGCATCGCGTCACCCTTCAGGCTTTCGACCTTGATCACCTCGGCCCCCAACAGGCCCAGATAGTAGGAGCAGGCTGGCCCGGCCAATACGTGCGTCCAGTCAATCACGCGAATGCCGTCCAAAGGTGCCGTCATCTCGCTTCCTCCAACGCGACGGCGCGCGACTGCCGGTTCAGGCTTCGGACCCGGACCGCCAGTGCCGTCAGCCCGATCAAGAGGAAGAGCAGCGCGATGGGCCGTGTAATGAATATCATCATACCGTTGTCCGACAACAAAAGCGCTTGCCGAAATGCCTCCTCTGCGCCGCCTGCCAAAACGAATGAAATGACGAATGCCGCCGGGTTGAAGTCGAGTTTGCGCATAAGCCACCCCAAAAACCCGGCAGCTACCATGACATAGACATCAAACAGGTTCCCGCGCGAGGTGTAGGCCGCGACAAAGGATGTCAGAAAGATCACCGGATACAGCACCTTCGTTGGAATCCGCGTGATGAACCGCCCCACGAATGCCGCACCATAAAAGCCAATGAGCCCATACATCGCAATGCCGATCAGCCCACAGGCAAAAAGCGCATAGACTAGGTCTCGGGATGTCAGAAACAAGGTTGGGCCAATCTGGATGCCATGGATCAGGAATACCCCAATCAGGATCGCGCCAATGGTGGACCCCGGAATTCCCAGCGTCAGAAGCGGCGCCATGGACGGGCCGCTGACAGCATTGTTGGCCGCCTCTGGTGCAGCCACACCTTCCAATGCGCCCTTGCCCCAATCATCCGGGTTCTTGGCGCGACGCTTGCCTTCGCCATAGGCCACAAAGGCCGCAATGGCCGACCCAAGGCCGGGCAGCATCCCGATAAAGGCCCCGATGAATGAGGACCGGATCACATGCGGCATGCACGGCTTGTATTCTGCCCATGTCAGCCTGTTCCGCGCGGCATCATCACCATCGGGAACCATTTCGGTTGTCTTGCCGCGTTCCTCGATCTGGGCAAAAACCTCGCCCAATACAAAGATTCCGATCATTAGGGGAACCAGACTGATCCCATTGGTCAAATCAAAGCTGCCGAAGGTGAAACGCTCGGTCGAACTGATCGGATCAAGGCCGATCATGGCGACCAGCACACCCAAAGCTGCTGACGCCAGCCCGCGCGTGACAGATTTCCCAATCACGGATCCAATGACGATGAAAGCCGCGAAATAGACAGCAAACAGCTCTGGCGGGCCGAGTTTCAGCGCGATGGTTGCGATCCATGCGACCCCGACGATCAGCAGTATCTCACCAATGAAGTCGCCAATCACCGATGATATGGTCGCCACTTTCATGGCCTTTCCTGCCTTGCCTTGGCGGGCGAGCGGATAGCCATCCAACTGCGTGGCTGCCGATGCTGCCGTGCCGGGTGTATTGAACAGGATCGCGGCAATCGAACCGCCATAACGCCCGGATTTGCCGATGACATAAAGGAACGCCAACGCAGGAAGTGGCTCCATGTAAAATGTCAGGGGCAAAAGCATCGCAATCGCGGCCGAGGCCGTCAGGCCCGGAATAGCGCCGACAATCATGCCAACGATGGCTGCCAGAAACACCCAGCCCAATAGGACCGGATCGCTCAGAACACTGGCGAGAGCGGGAAAGATGTCCATCGTTTAATACCAACCAAATACATCAAGCAGGTCAAACCAGCGACCAAAGGGCGGAAAGACACCCAACAATTCAAAAAAGATCAGGTGATAGGCTGCCGGGCATAACACGGCTGCAGCCAGCAGGCCGATCACATTGCGCACGCCGAAGATCCATAGTGCCAGTGGTGCCGCCAATGCAGTGCTGATCAGATAGCCAAACTGGGCCATGACCCAGACATAGGCGACCGCCAAAGCCAACAGTGCAAAAATGGCTGGCAGATGCTGTCGATCTAGCGTTGGTGCTGGTTTACCGCGTGCACCCCACAGTTCTGCAAAGCCAAGTGCCACCAGCGATAGCGATCCCGCCAATGGAAAAATGCGCGCACCCCAGCGCCCGTATTGGTCCAAGGCGATGTTCATGCTCGTAAATGTGGCGCCGACCCCTAGAAGAATCAGCGCCACGGCCACGGTCCGCGAGGCGGGAGTGGGGCCTGCGGACAAGTCTAACCCTGCTCTTTCAACGCATCGATGACCGGCTGGGTGTCAACCTGCATCTGGCGCAATCGGGCTTCTGTTTCCGCGCCGCTCAGGAACGCAGGCACATTGCCGCGTTCCAGCATCATATCGGCAAATTGCTGAGTTTCCGTGATCTCTTTCAACGCGGCTTCCATGCCGGAGATCATCGCTGGATCCGTGCCGTTCGGTGCAAAAAACACGATGGGTGAGGATACGGCAACATAGTCAAAGCCAAGCTCTGGCAGTGTTGGAACATCGTCGCGGACCGGGTCACGCTCTGGCGCAGCAAGAGCGAGCACACGCAGTTCGTTTTCAAAACCTGCAGCCTGCTGAATACCGACAAAGGCAAAATCCACCTGTTCGCCAATCACTGCGGCACGGGTTGGACCACCCCCTTTGAACGGGACATCCTGTGCTTGCAGGCTGTTGCGGTTCAGAAAACTTTGCCCGGCCACATGGTGGAAACCACCGCGTCCGTTATGTGCCCATCGCAGGCTGCCGGGGTTGGCATTTGCCGCATCCACCAAGTCCTGAACAGATTGAAACGGGCTATTGGCAGGCACAATGACGGCAGGGGTCAGATTGCCGATCTGGGCGATGATCTCAAAGCTGTCAAACGGGTTCACATCGGTATCGCGCAGCATCGACGTCAGCAGGAATGACCCGGCAGACGTGACCATCACTGTGTTCCCGTCCGGCCTTGCGGCGGCAGCTTCGGTCGCGCCGGTGATGCCGGACGATCCGGGCTTGTTCACGATGACCAGCGGGACCGGCAGGATACCATCGGCAGATGCGGCGGCAGCGCGCGCCAGCGCATCGGTGCCACCACCGGCAGAATACGGCAAGATCGCACTGATCGGGCGGCGCGGGGCCCATTCCGCCAAGGCCGGTGCGGCGATAGCACCCACCGCTGCGGCAGATATACCTGTTTTGATGAATTCGCGACGTTTCATGTTTTCCTCCCACTAACACCGGGTGCATCTGAGTGCACCTTTGAAATATCACTGGACCTTAAACGGGACCATAGAATAGAAAAAACGCAATTATCAGATTTATAAATCGGATTTTTCGAATTGAATCTCAAAAGCCTGAAGGTGTTCGCCCTTGTCATGGAGGAAGGCACGCTTGCCCGTGCGGCCGACCGGATGCACCTGAGCCAGTCTGCTGCCAGCCGGTTACTGCAAATCCTTGAAGACGAATTTGGCGTCAGCCTGTTCCGACGTGACAAAAAACGATTGGAGCCAACACCGACCGGCGAACGGTTCTACCCCGAAGCCCTGCGCATTCTGGCACAGGTCGACCAGATACCCGATTTCTTTGCACAAATTCAAAGCGATGCGCCGGAACCATTGCGCCTGATCTGCCATACACGGATTGTGAACGGATTGGTTCTGCCTGCCATTGCGCGTTTCGCCGAACTGGAACCGGACACGGCGATAAAGCTGGAAATATATCCTAGGCGTGATCTGGGCCGCCGCATCATGAATGATCGCTATGATCTGGGAATTTCGGCGCTCCCGCTCCCGGTTGAGGGGATCAAACCCAATCTTTTGGGCACAACCGACCTATGCGTGGCACTTTCCCGAGACCACCCGCTCGCCGATCGGGATGAGCTGCGCCCCATTGATCTTGCTGATGTCCCCTACATCGCGTTGGACGACTCAACCGTGATCCGACGCATTGTGGATCAGGCAATGGATCGGGCTGGTGTGAAACTGGTGATCAAGCATGAGGTTTCAGTGGGGTCGGCGGCCTACCGATTGGTGCAAAGCAAACTTGGGTTCACCTTTGCCGATCCGATAGCCCTTGACCTCGAGCTTGCATCCGCCATCGCACTCGTTCCCTGGCGATATAAAATGGCCGTGCCATTTGGCTACTTCCTGCCACCACAACGCGACAGGCATCCCAGTGCCGATGCTTTCGGGCGCGTTCTGCAACAGGTGTTCGATGCAAAACTTGTGGGTCAGCCTGTATAGGATGCGCGGCGTGAGACATGCGGCAGCCGTGATCGAACAATACGCCGCCGTTTCGCCTGCTGAGCGCGCGGAAGCCCTCGACTTACTGAAGCGCGAAAAGCGCCACCGCGAGGGCAGAATTCTAAACGCAACTGTAAACGCCCCGATGAGGGTACACGAGAGAGATAGCTAAGGGCTTGAACTAAATGGAGGCGAGTACCGGAATCGAACCGGTGTACACGGATTTGCAATCCGCTGCGTCACCACTCCGCCAACTCGCCTCACAGCGCTAGTCACTAAGGATGCGCGGGAACGACGTCAAGCGTATTGCTCATGTGCGCCAGAAATACGACAGTCCATAAACCACCATCGTAAAGACAAGAAGAAGAGGTAGAGAGTTCCCTTTCATGGGGGCTGTCGCTAGGTTGACGCAGAAAGCGGATGCTGGCGTTGCCGGCTAGGTATTGATTTGGAAAACTGATGGCTCGATCCCTTCTTTTTGTCACCGGCACCCGTGCGGATTTCGGCAAACTCGAACCTCTCGCCGTTGCGGCGCGCGATGCGGGCTTTGACGTAGCTTTCTTTGTGACCGGTATGCATATGCTGGCGCGCTATGGTCTGACCAAGCTTGAGGTGCACCGCACGACAGGTGTCAATGTACATGAATTCCTGAACCAAAGGGATGATGATCCGCAGGATATGGTGCTTGCGAAGACTGTCATCGGCTTTTCGGATTTCGTGAAAGAACATCAGCCCGATCTGGTCATCATCCACGGTGACCGGGTCGAGGCGCTGGCTTGCGCGCTGGTCTGTGCCACGAATTACGTTCGGTGTGCACATATCGAAGGGGGAGAAGTGTCCGGCACAATTGATGAGATCTATCGCCACTGCAACAGCAAGCTGGCAAGCCATCATTTCGTCTCGTCCGAAGATGCCGCACGCAGGGTCATGGCGCTGGGCGAGGCCGCAGACAACATCCACGCGATTGGATCGCCGGAACTTGATTTTCACGCAGGTCCATCCGGTGTCAGCATCGACGAGGTCAAACAACGCTACGCCCTGCCCTTTGATGATTTTGGCATTTGTGTCTTTCATCCCGTCACATCTGAAGCCGCCGCGATGGGCGCGCAAGCAGAGGCGCTTTTTGGTGCTTTGGATGCGTCGGGCCGAAATTTTGTCATGATCGCCCCGAATAACGACCCCGGATCAACAGCGATATTTGCCGCCATCGAAAAACTGCCCGCTGATCGGTTCCGTGTGCTGCCATCAATGCGGTTCGCGCATTTCTCTGAACTGATGAAAAATGCTGCTGTGATGATCGGAAACTCATCCGCTGGCGTGCGCGAGGCGCCGTTTATCGGTCTGCCTTCACTTGATATCGGGACCCGTCAGACGAACCGTGCGAAGTCTCCATCAGTCTTTTTTGCTGACGCGGCAGAGACAGACAGGATCAACCAATTCCTGCAGGACCAGTGGGGCAAATCCTATCCGCGCCACGATGCATTTGGCGGGGGCAGCGCGGCAAGCAGGTTCCTTGCCGTTTTGCAAAACGACATGTTCTGGCAGGGATCACTGCAAAAAACGTTCCATGACGCCGCAGAGTAGGATGCGGCGCGGCGCGGTGTTGCGTCTTTACCTGCTGGTCAGTCACCTCTTCCCCCTGTTCGCCAGTGCCGTCCTGCGCCGACGCCTTGCCAAGGGCAAAGAGCACGCAACGCGGTGGGTCGAAAAGAAGGCGCAAGACCTTGCGCCGCGCCCTGATGGACCACTTGTCTGGCTACACGCCGTTGGCTTGGGTGAAGTGCTGTCGTTACGCGGTTTGATCGCGCGCATGGCCGCATCCCGCCCGGACCTGTCGTTTCTGGTGACATCCACGACGGTTGCGTCTGCGGATGTGTTTGCCAAAAATCTGCCGCCCCGAACACGCCATCAATTTCTGCCAATTGATGCGCCGGCCTATCGCACCCGATTTCTGGAACATTTCAGGCCTGACCTGTGTGTCTGGGCTGAACAGGATCTGTGGCCCGGCTTTGTCACTGCCCTGAACCGACGCGGGATACCCCAGGCTGTGGTCGCGGCGCGGATGAACACGCGGTCGTTCCAGTCGCATCAAAAGGCAGCCGGGCTTTACCGTGATCTTTATGCCGCGATGGCAATGGTCACGGCACAAGATGACGCAACCGCCGCTCATTTGCGCCAACTTGGTGCCGCGCCGATAACAACCGGTTCGTTAAAACCTGCCGCTCCGGTTCTGACGCATGATCCAGAGGTCTTGGATCAGCTACAAAACGTGCTGCGTGATCGGTTCGTTTGGGCCGTCGCGCCATCGCATGCAGAGGACGAAGAAATCGCTGTGGCCGCGCATCAACGTCTAAAGCAATCTGATCCATCGGCACTGCTGATCATCGCACCGCGCTTTCCGGATCGGCGAGACGAGATTGCGGCAGCCTTAAATGAGGATGTCCGGCAGCGGTCGCGCGGACAGTTACCATCACGCGAGGACAGTGTCTGGCTTTGTGATACATTTGGGGAACTGGGGCTGGTCTATCGTCTGGCGCAGGCTGTCCTCATCGGCGGTACTTTTAACACCATCGAAGGCCACAACCCGTGGGAGGCCGCCGCCTTGAACTGCGCAGTTCTGCATGGGCCGCACACAGCCAATTTCGCCAATGACTTTGTGCGGCTAGATCAGGCAGATGCCGCGTTGATGGTGACCGATGATGCGCGCATTGCGACGGTGTTGGCGGGTCCTGATCTGCAGCAGCTTGCCCAAAATGCATTTGCGTGCATCGAAACTGCCAGTGTGCAGACAGACAAATTGGCCGATGATCTGGTTAAATTGTTGGATAAGGCATGAAATCCGAATTTCCCAGTTTCAAACTCCGTCTGGCACTGTGGGCTTATGGCGTTTTGTGGTGGGCGCTGCTGCCGGTCATCCTGCTTTATCTCAAGAAACGCGGGCGCAAGGACCCGCTTTATGCCCAACATATTCCAGAACGATTTGGGCGATATGATCGCCGCCTGAATGCCCCCGTCTGGGTTCATGCCGTATCACTGGGTGAAATGCGGTCGGCAACCCCATTGATCCGTGCCCTGTTGGCGCAAGGCGAAACGGTTCTGACAACCCACTTCACACCCGCTGGCCGCCGCGAGGCGCAGCGCGAATTCGCCGATGAAATCGCGGCAGGCAAGGTGCAGACCGTGTGGGTGCCATTCGAATATGGCTTTACCTATCGCCGCTTTTTGCGCCACTTCGCCCCGAAATACGGGCTGGTCATGGAGATTGAGATCTGGCCGCGCATGATCGCCGCGTGCCACAGACACGGCACCCCGCTGTTCATGTGCAACGCGCAATATCCAAAGAAAAGCTATGAAAAAGATACGCGCGGCCTTGGTCTGCGCGCAGGATTGCTGGCAGGGTTCGCGGGCGGTTTTGTCAAATCGGAAGGCCAGCGCGCGCGCTTTGCCTCAGTTGATATGCCAAACCTGCATGTGACGGGCGAGTTGCGATTTGATCAACCCATCCCACAGGCACATCTGGCCGCGGCGGAAATGATCAAAGATGCGCTTGCCAAGGGACGGCCCACATTCACGCTGACCAGTGTGGTTGAAGGCGAAGACCCTTTGTACATCCGCATGATCAAGGCAACACCGAAAGCGTTTTTTGTCTATGTGCCGCGTGCCCCAGAACGTTTTGACGAGGTCGCACAGATGCTCGCCGATGCTGGCGTAAACTATGCGCGGCGATCAGACATTCTGGATGAAACCCTGATGCTCGACGGCAATATGCCGGATATCGATGTCCTGTTGGGTGACAGTATGGGTGAGATGTATTTTTACCTTGGTCTTTGTGACCGGGCCATTGTCGGTGGCGGCTTTGTCGAAAAAGGGGCGCATAACGTGATCGAACCGCTCGCGCTGAAAAAGCCGGTCATCGTGGGTCCACATATCTGGACCATTGAATACCCCGCGACCGAGGCGATTGCGGCAGGTGTCTGTTGTCACCTCACATCAGAGCAGGACCTGATCGCGACAGTCCAAGACCCGCCGATCGTCACCGATAAACAAATCAGCGCATTTTACGCCGAACATGCAGGCGGCGTCGCCCGCACGCTTGCAGCGATCAAAGCGGCGTTGCCCCGTTAGCCACCAACATCTTCCGGCCCCACGGCGGTTGCCTTGATGATCGCATAAATGTCTTGCCCCACCGCCAATTCCATCCGTTGCAAGCTGCGCCGCGTCACCCGCGCCAGCAATTTGTCCTTGCCCGCAAGCAAACCCACGGCCACGCCCGGCCCGCGCCCCTGTTCAATGCCCGTAATCCGCACGGGCAGGATATTCAGCGCGCTGATCCCTTTTGGACGATCACGGGCCAGGATTACGTCTTGCGCCGGGATGCGCAGGCGCACGGTCTGTCCCAATCGCCCCAGATTTCCGGGCATCATCAATCGCCCACCCGAAAAAGAAAGCTCTGTCAGCCCGTCATGCAGCAAACGCCCCGCGATGCGCGTTTCGATGACCGCACCGGCAGCACGCACGCCCACCAGCGGGACGGCATCCGGCTGCGACAGCACATCGCCAATCGGCCCTGCTATCGCAACCTGCCCGGCCTCAAGCACAACAATGGTGTTCGCCAGACGCGCGACTTCGGACACATCATGGCTGACATAAAGGATCGGGATCTTTACCTCGTCGCGCAACCTTTCGATATATGGCAAAATCTCGGCCTTGCGGCGTGCATCGAGGGCGGCAAGCGGTTCGTCCATCAACAGGATTTGCGGATTACACATCAGCGCGCGGCCCAACGCGACCCGTTGCTTTTCACCACCTGACAGGCCTGCGGGATGCCGGTTTAACAGATCACCCAACCCCAGCAGTTCAATCAAGCGATCCGCATCATGATCACCGCCATAGGTCAGGTTGCGCTGCACATTCATGTGCGGAAACAGGCGTGCATCTTGAAACACGTAGCCAACCCGGCGTTTGTGCGGCGCAAGATTGGTGCGCTGTGCTTTGTCAAACAGCACGGTATCGCCCACCACAATCCGACCGGCGTCAGGCGTCATCAACCCAGCCATGGCATTCACGATTGACGTTTTGCCGGACCCGGACTGCCCGAAAATCGCCGTGACCCCAGCCGGTGCGGTGATGTTGGCATTCAGCGCAAAATCCCCAAGCTGCTTTTGTACATCAATCTGCAACATCACGCAGCCATCCGGTGCGCAGCACGGCGCGCAAGCCATTCAGAGACCAAAAGCGCACCCATCGCCAGAATGACGGACACGATCACAAGGCCAAGCACCGCAGGCTCGCTGCCGGGCACCTGCAACAGCCCATAGATCGCGGATGGGACCGTCTGGGTTTGGCCGGGGATGGCCGCAACGAATGTGATGGTCGCACCAAACTCGCCTAGCGCCTTGGCAAAACCCAGGATTGCCCCCGCAAGGATGCCAGGAAACACCAGCGGCAGGGTGACGGTCGTGAAAACACGCCACCGCGACGCGCCAAGCGTGGCCGCCGCTTCTTCCAACCCAGTATCAACCGCTTCGATACCCAATCGGATGGCACGCACCATCAGTGGAAACGCCATGATCCCCGCCGCCAAAGCGGCACCTGTCCACCGAAATGCAAAGGATATTCCGAACACATCATATAGAAAGCCGCCAACGGGGCCTTGTTGTCCGAACACAACCAACAGCAGATAACCGGTCACGACGGGCGGCAAGACCAGCGGCAGATGCACGATACCGTTCAGCAACTGACGCCCCGGAAAACGTTTGCGCGCCAGAAGATGCGCCACCCAAAGCGCAAGCGGCAGCGCCATCAGCGTCGCAACCAGCGCCACGCGCAGCGACAAAAGGATCGCCGTCCATTCTGCTGGCCCCAGAAGGTCGGTCATTGCGTGGCCACCATGGGTGGCAAAAACCCTGCGTCGGCAAGATGGGCCTGACCGGCGGCAACCGTTAGCGCGGCCACGAAAGCGCGGGCCATGGGATCGGCATCTGGTGTCAGTGCCGCCTGATATCGAATGATCGGATGGCTTTCTGCTGGAAACACGGCCACTTGCCTGACGGCATCCGTGACGCGGACATCGGATGCATAGACGATCCCCAACGGGGCCTGTCCGCGTGCAACCAGTGCCAAGGCGGCGCGGACATTATCCACCTCGGCCAATTGCGCGACAACCGCATCCCATAGGCCCAGCGATTGCAATGCGGCCTTCGCATAGATACCGGCAGGCACTGCCTCGGTCAGGCCAATCGCGATGCGGCCACCATCCAGCGCATTCAGGATTTCATCCGCTTCAAGCGCCAGATCCGCCATCCCGGACTGCCCCACCAAAACCAGACGATTGCTGGCAAAGTCGACAACGCTGTCAGCCTGCACATGCCCGCCTTGGATCAACACCATCATCCAGTCGTCATTGGCCAGCAAAACCACATCTGCTGGCGCGCCAAGGCTGACCTGACGGGCCATTTTGCCGCTGCCGCCATAGGACACCACAACATCATCGAAATCGGCGGCAATGGCATCGACAGGCTCTTTCAGGCTAGCGGCCGCAAACACGACAAGTTCGGCCCGGGCCGCACTGCCGGTCAGACACAATGCCAGAAAGATCATGCGCAACATCATGGCGCGACTATCTGGCCCCAAGACGTGCTTAGCAAGACTTAGACCCACGGCTTTTGCCTGTTCGTCAACACAGTGGCGGCATCCCGCACATCCGCGTGAATGGCACCGTTGCGTGGGGTATCGCGCAGCGTGCTGATCCAATGGGGTTGCGGGTTGACCCGTCGCAGCGGACCATCCCATGTCAGCGCGTGCAGCACCTGTTGCGCCGCATCTGGCAAACGGTCGGGGATGTCCTGATCGTTCAATATGGCCCAGACACCTGACCAAAGCCGGCCGACAGACCAGGGATTATATCCGCCCCCACCCAGAACCAGATAACGCGCGGACAGCGGGCGCAGCGCCGCGACAATCGCCCAATGCGCGTTATTTGACAGGGTCAGGCGCGATTGTGGGTCCTCGGCCACGGCATCAGCCCCGCATTGCAGCACAATCGCGTCCGGTCTGAAATCCGCGACCAAAGGCAGGATCACCTGATCGCGGATCACTGCCATGTCGTCATCATGCAGCCCCGCTGGTACCGGCAGGTTGAACACCTGCCCTGCCCCGACATCACTCAACGCCCCCGTTCGCGGCCAGCGGTTCACCTCATGCACCGAGATCAGCAGCGTGTCCGGATCGTTTTCAAAGGCATGTTCCACACCATCGGCATGATGCGCATCAATGTCGACATAGGCGATCCGCTGCGCCCCGTTGCGACGCAAGGACTGGATCGCCAGAACCGGATCATTCAGATAACAAAAGCCGTTCGCCCTGTCGGGAAGCCCATGATGCGTCCCACCCGCGGGCGAATAGATCACGCCACCTTGCGCAAGCAATTCGCCTGCCAGCAGTGATGCACCGGCAGAGGTTGCCGGACGCCGATACATTTCGGGGAATATCGGATTTGATGGGGTGCCCAGGCCATGCCGTGCGCGCACATCATCGCTGACATGCTGGCTGGCTTCGGCGGTTTGCAAAGCGGTGATGTAGTCTGCGGTGTGAAACCCCGTCAATGCAGCGGGCTTGGCGCGCGGGCTGACCACAAACTGCGTTTTCGGCAGCCAGCCCATCGCCCTGCAGACATCCATCACCGTTGACACACGCGGTACCCGCAGCGGGTGCCACGCGCCATAGCTGGAATGCCGGTAAATCTCGGATCCGATAAATCGGGGCAAAGGGGTTGCCGGGATAACAGGTGCTTGGGTAACGTCTGACATAGGCCGGATGTAACCCAATTTCAGATCGGAACCATGGCGAAAACATCTGTGCGACAGCTTCCGCTGAAATTCCGAACAGGACAGAAATCCGATGTGCGGGCCCAGTTCGCCGCACTTTGTTGGCGCATCAAGAACGGCCATCTGGAAATTTGCCTGATCACAAGCCGCACGCGTCAGCGCTGGATCATTCCCAAGGGCTGGCCGATGCACAAACAGACACCCGCAGAGGCAGCAGCGACCGAAGCGTTTGAAGAGGCGGGACTAACCGGCGAAGCCACTGATCAGTGCCTGGGCGTGTACAGCTACAGCAAACCGCACAAAGTCGGGAACGCGCCGATCGTCACGCTGGTCTATCCGCTGCACGTCAAGAACGTTCACAGCAAATGGCCTGAAAAGCATCAGCGCCGCCGCAAATGGTTCAGCCAGCAAAAGGCCGCCAAAAAGCTGTCCGAGCCAGAGCTGAAGCGGATCGTTGCGACATTCAAACCGAAGAAATCATTGCTTTAGCAAAAACTTGCACCGCCTTCGAAAACGATTACTTAGTCGGTCACTGCTATCAAACAGGCTGACATGATCCGTTTTCACCTTAAATGCGACCAGAATCATGAATTTGAAAGCTGGTTTCAGTCGGGCGACGCTTTTGACAAGCTCGTCGCCTCTGGCATGGTGAATTGCACGTCATGCGGATCGACAGCAGTGTCAAAATCCATCATGGCCCCCGCCGTCAGCACATCCTCCCAGATCAGGGCGCCCAAGCCAGTGGAAAACGCGTTGGCAGAGTTGCGCAAAAATGTGGAAGCGAATTCCGACTATGTTGGCACATCTTTTGTCAAGGAAGTGCGCGACATGCATGACGGCCTCAAACCCGAACGTCCTATTTATGGTGAGGCGAAGCTGGAAGAGGCGAAAAAGCTTGTCAAGGACGGCATCCCTGTGATGCCCCTGCCCTTTATACCAAGCAAAAAAACCAACTGACATTTTCAAAGGAAAGCAAATGACTGTTCTGATCACCGGCGCGAACCGCGGTATCGGCAAGGCACTGTTTGACGGCTACGCCGAGAGGGGCGAGACGGTGATAGGAACCCATCGCCACCCTGACGAAGGTCATATGCGACAGCTGGACGTCACCGACCCCGCTGCGCATAAGGACTTGGCTGCAAAGCTAAGCGACACGGCAATTGATCTGCTGATCTGCAATGCGGGCGTTTATCCTGATAAGGGTCAGACACTTGATGATGGCTATCCGGCGGACATGTGGGCCGCTGGATTTGCGGCAAATGTCACGGGTGTCTTTTTGACGATCCAGCATCTGCTGCCGCATCTGCGCCGGGCCAAGAATGCCAAGATCGCGATTATCTCATCGCAGATGGCATCCCATACCCGCGCACCCGGCGGCAGCTACATTTATCGCGCCAGCAAGGCGGCTGTGCTGAACCTTGGTCGGAACCTTGCCAGCGATCTGAAACCCGAAGGGATCAGCGTAGGTATCTATCATCCCGGGTGGGTGCAAACCGATATGGGCGGTGCACGTGCCGCAATCGATGCGGAAGAAAGCAGGCGCGGGCTGATGGCGCGCTTTGACACGCTGAGCCTGGAAACGACGGGTTGCTTTGAAACCTGGGACGGACAACAGCACCCTTACTAACCGTTTGCCCTTCGCGCACAGCATCAGTAAAGGGAACGCGGATCAAGTACCGCCTTTACCTTAGGAAGACCCATGCCGACGCTTGTGATGAAATTTGGGGGCACATCCGTTGCCAATCTCGACCGGATCGCACGCGCAGCCAAGCGCGTGGCGGTTGAGGTCGCGAATGGTTATGACGTGATCGTCATCGTCTCTGCCATGTCCGGCAAAACCAACGAACTGGTGGGCTGGGTCGAGGAAACATCCCCGCTTTATGATGCACGCGAATATGATGCGATCGTGTCTTCGGGCGAGAATGTCACAGCCGGGCTGATGGCGCTGCGGCTGCAGGAAATGGATATTCCCGCGCGGTCATGGCAGGGTTGGCAGGTGCCTGTGAAAACCACATCCGCCCATTCCAGCGCCCGGATCGAAGACATTCCCACCGACAATATCAGCGCCAAGTTCAGCCAAGGGATGCGCGTCGCTGTGGTCGCGGGTTTCCAGGGGGTCAGTCCCGAAGGCCGGATCACGACGCTGGGACGCGGCGGATCAGACACAACCGCCGTCGCCTTTGCCGCCGCATTCGGGGCAGAGCGTTGCGATATCTACACCGATGTCGATGGCGTCTACACAACCGACCCGCGGATCACCAACAAAGCCCGCAAACTTGACAAGATCGCGTTCGAGGAAATGCTCGAACTCGCATCCCTGGGCGCGAAAGTCCTTCAAACCCGCTCGGTCGAACTGGCCATGCGGTACAAGGTGCGCCTGCGGGTACTGTCATCATTCGAAGAACCGTCAGAAAGCGCCGGAACGCTTGTCTGTGACGAGGAGGAAATCATGGAATCCAACGTAGTTGCCGGTGTGGCCTATTCCCGTGACGAGGCGAAAATGACCCTGATCTCGGTCGCGGACCGTCCGGGTATCGCCGCCGCAATCTTTGGACCACTGTCCGAGGCGGGGGTGAATGTCGACATGATCGTGCAAAACATCTCGGAAGAGGGACGCACCGATATGACGTTCTCTTGCCCGACAGATCAGGTGCTGCGCGCCGCGCGTGCAATGGAAGAGGCAAAGTCCGCAGGCCACATCAATTTCCACGATCTTATCACCGATGACGCGGTCGCCAAGGTGTCGGTCGTGGGGATCGGCATGCGCAGTCATGCAGGTGTCGCGGCCCAGATGTTCAAGGCACTCCACGATGAGGGTATCAACATCAAGGTCATTACAACCTCTGAGATAAAAATTTCCGTCCTCATTGATCGAAAATACATGGAACTTGCCGTCCAAGCCCTTCATGATGCCTTCGAATTAGAGAAAGCGGCCTGATCCTGCACAAGGGTCCGACCGTGTCACGGGGGACCAATGCCACATCGGTTTGAAAGCGAAAGCCGCAAGCTGCTCGGACGTCTGCGCGAGGCTTTGGCAACCGACACCGAAGGACAGGCACGCCTGAACAACGTGGTCGAACTGATCGCGGATTCAATGCGGGCCGAAGTCTGTTCAATCTACCTGTTCCGTGACGCGGAAACGCTGGAACTCTGCGCCACCAAAGGGCTGCAAACCGAAGCCGTTCACCAGACGCGGATGCGGCTGGGCGAAGGTCTGGTCGGGCGCACCGCCAAAAACCGCAGCGTGATCAACACCGCCGATGCACCCGCCGAAAAAGGGTTCCGCTATATGCCGGAAACCGGCGAAGAGCGGTTTTCGTCCTTTTGTGGGGTGCCGATCCAGCGTCTGGGTGACGTGCTGGGCGTTCTGGTGGTGCAATCCAAGGCCGCCCGAGAATACACGCCCGACGAGGTTTACGCCCTTGAAATCGTGGCGATGGTCATCGCCGAAATGACCGAATTGGGTGCCTTCGTCGGCGAAGGCGCAGCACTCTCTGCCCGCCATCAGCAGCCGGTGATGCTGCGCGGTTCCATCGCGCAGGAAGGTGCCAGCGAAGGCAAGGTGTTCCTGCACGAACCCCGTGTCGTTGTCACAAACCCCATTTCGGATGATCCGGAATCCGAACATGATCGCCTGGTCGAAGCGATTGATGAATTGCGCAATTCCATCGACAACATGTTGGTCGGTGCACGCAGCGTAGACCCCGAACAGGCCAAGGTCCTTGAAGCCTACCGGATGTTTGCCAATTCAACCAGTTGGCTGCGCCGCATGAAGGCCGATATCGAAAATGGCCTGTCTGCCGAGGCTGCCGTGGAGAAAGAGCAGTCTCATGCCCGGGCAAGATTGGCAAAGTCGGGCGATCCGTATTTGCGTGAACGTCTGCCTGATCTGGATGATCTGTCCAACCGCCTGCTACGCATCCTGACAGGCCAGGGTGCCGACGCGCGGGCGGATATGCCTGATAATCCGATCTTGGTCGCCCGCAATATCGGGCCGGGTGAGCTGCTGGAGTATGGCAAAAAGATCAAGGGGATCGTGCTGGAGGAAGGATCGGTCGGCAGCCACGCGACAATCGTGGCACGGGCCTGGGCGATCCCGCTGGTGATCAACGCCAAGGGTGTGACACGCGAGGCCCTGAACGGTGACACGATCCTTGTCGATGGCGAACAGGGTATCGCCCATCTGCGGCCCGACGAGACCGTGCTTAGCGCCTTTCGCGACAAGATCGCCATGCAAACCCGCGCACAGGAACGCTATACCTCGATCCGTGATCTGAAGGCCGAGGCGAAATGCGGCAGTATCATTTCGCTGCAGATGAATGCCGGTCTGATTGCCGATCTGCCATCGCTTGATGGCTCCGGGGCTGAAGGTGTCGGACTGTTCCGGACTGAATTGCAGTTTCTTATTCGCAATCAGATGCCGCGCCGGGCCGAGCTTTCGGCGCTTTATTCGCGTGTGCTGAACGCGGCCAAGGGCAAGCGTGTTGCATTCCGCACGCTTGATATCGGGTCCGACAAGGTACTGCCCTATATGAAGCCCAACGACGAACCAAACCCGGCCATGGGCTGGCGGGCGATCCGCGTGGGTCTGGACAAGCCGGGTGTCTTGCGGATGCAATTGCAGGCGCTGTTGCGGGCGGCCAATGGGGCACCACTGGTGGTAATGTTCCCGTTTATCACGCAACTCAGCGAGTTTCGCGCCGCGCGGGCAGAGATGGACAAGGCCATCGCACGCGAGACCAAGCTCGGCCACCCGCTGCCCAAAACGCTGGAGGTCGGCGCGATGCTTGAGACGCCATCGCTTGCCTTCGCCCCGGATGCCTTTTTCGAAGAAGTTGATTTCATCTCAATCGGCGGCAATGATCTCAAACAATTCTTTTTCGCCGCTGACCGGGAAAACGAACGGGTGCGCCGGCGCTACGACACGCTGGATGTCAGCTTTCTGTCCTTCATCGAAAAGGTCATCAAGAAATGTCAGGCGACAAACACCCCGCTGTCCTTCTGCGGTGAAGATGCCGGGCGCCCGGTCGAGGCGCTTTGCCTTGCGGCACTGGGCCTGCGCAGCCTGTCGATGCGTCCGGCTTCAATCGGGCCGGTCAAACACCTGCTGCGCCGCGTCAATCTGGACGAGGTGAAAGCGGTGATGGATGAAGCGATTGCCAATGGCGATCAATCCGTTCGCCGCGCTGTTGCCGATTGGCTCGTCTATCAGGTCTGAGGCAATTTGCCTGCGGCAAGCACCCTGTGAAATTCGTTCAGCACAGCATCCTCGCCATAGATGCGCGCAAGGCGTCGCAATCCGAAATGCACATGCGCCATTGAGACGTAATAATCAACAAAGGCGTAATTCGTCCCAGCCCCTGCTGCAGCACCCAGTACCGGCACGGCCTGCGTCGCCAGCTTTTGTGACAAAACGGCCGCAAATCGAGGGGCGACTTTGCTGATTAACCCATTCACCGCAGCGCCCGAGATGCTTAACCGTGCGCCGATAAAGGCGGTATCGACGCCATCATCCTCGGTACCCGGACCACCTGCCCCGAAAACCGCAAGGCATTCCATACGTGTTTCGGGTGCGTCGGGGTCTTCACCATATTCCGTGGCCACATGGTGAACGGCCCGAAAGATCACCGTGGTCGCCACCGGCAGTTCCGCAATTGCGGTCGGCAAACCGCCAAAGCCACCAACCGCACCGGAAACGGTTCCCATGATTTTATGCACACGGTCAGAGCCAAAGTTTTTGCCCATCCCGGTTCTGGACCTGCTCGCCACGTCAAAACTCTGCTGCAAGGCCGCGCGTGCCACCTGATCAATCTGGGATCGCGTTCCCTGGGGAAGCAGTTTCAGACCATCGTCAACCTGCGCACCGACAAAGTTGATCGCCTTCATCAGCAGACCATTCGCCCTGCGCTGGCGGTCGGCCATCGCGGCAATCTCATCCCGCGCGTCATCCGTCAAAGGAGCTGGGGGATCAGCGGGGTTAGCGTCTTGCATGACTATATCTTGATCGCTCATAAGACATAAATGGGGAACAAATCATCCCATTTCAATCGGACATGGCGGTAACGGTGCCCGCAATACCTGCCCAGGCGCCGTCTTGCAGGGCTATACCCAGCACGCGATCGGGGTTTGTGGGTGGGGGCATTTGGATGTTTTCCAGCTTTTCAAAACCGTACCGCCCGTAATATGGCAAATCCCCGACCAGCATGATCCGCTGCCATCCAGTCCCGCGTGCAAGCTCCAGACACCGGCTGATCAGCAGCGCGGCAAGGCCCTCGCCCTGTCGTGTCGGGTGAATGGCGATGGGCCCCAGAAGCACCACCATGGCATCACCGATACGCACCGGCCAATTGCGCACGGCCCCGGCGAGTATCCCGTCTGGATCACGCGCTGTCAGGCAAAGCTCTTTGATTGGATCAACCCCGTCACGCAGGCGATAGGATGACAAGGCAGATCGCCCCGGCGCAAAGCAAAGGTCATACAGCGCCTCAACCTCCCACCAGTCATTCGCCGTTTCCTCGGCCAGCGTCATTGCGATTTGTTGCATCTTGTCTTTCGTCTGGCCAAAGGCTTTGGCTGACGCTACCCCTTGGAAAACCGAACGAAAAGACTGCACAATGTTCTATGAGCCGAAAAACGGGCACGGCCTGCCCCACAATCCATTCAACGCGGTTGTATCGCCCCGCCCCATCGCGTGGGTTGCCACACGCGGCGCTGACGGGCAGGACAACCTTGCCCCCTATTCCTTTTTCAACGCCGTGGCCTATGTCCCGCCGCAGGTGATGTTTGCCTCGACCAGCGCCAAGCCGGACCGGGGCGACACAAAGGACAGCGTGGCCAACATCCGCGACACCGGCGTCTTCGCGATTAACATCGTGGAATATGCCGCCCGCGATATCATGAACCAGACCTCCGGCCCGTGGGAGCGATCCACCGACGAATTCGCCCTTGCCGGTGTCGAAAAGGCGCAGTGTCAGACGATCAACTGCCCGCGCGTGGCCAACGCCCCCGCTACGTTGGAATGCAAGCTAACCCAAATTCTGCAACTGCCCGGCGACGCAAATTTCGTCGTCTTTGGCGAAGTGACCGGCGTGCATCTGCGCGACAATTGCATTGTCGACGGCAAGTTCGATGTGACCAGCTTTAACCCGCTGACGCGGCTGGGCTATCGTGACTATTCGGTCATCCGAGAGGTGTTCAGCCTACAACGCCCCGACGACTAAGACGGTGGTATAAGCGGCATAGCCAATCACCAAAGCCAGCCCGCTGACACGTCCCAACACGCCAAAGACCCGCATCAGGATCAATGGTGCGATGGCGGCAATACCAAAGACCCAAAGGCTCAACCCTGTCATTTCGGCAGGTACGGCAAGCGGTTGCACCAGCACGGTGATGCCGAGAATACCCAGCACGTTAAAGATATTGGAACCAATTACGTTGCCTACGGCAATACCGCCCTGCCCCTTTCGGGCGGCCAGAACACTGGTCACCAGTTCCGGCAGCGACGTGCCAACCGCAACAATCGTCAAACCGATCACCGCATCCGAAATGGCAAAGGACCGGGCAATCGCACTTGCCCCGTCCACCAGCCACCCGGCTCCCAGAACAACGCCGACCAGACCGGCAACAAAGAACGCCACCCCCTGCCAGACAGGTTGGCCAATGGGGGCTTCATGTTCCGTGCCACCGTCGCCCGCGCGCAAGGTCATCACCAGATATGCGACCAGCAAGCTGACACAGATCAGACCGGCCATGCGCCCGATATCACCCATCAATACCAGGGCGATACACAAGACCGACACGCCGATCATCACCAAGCCGTCGCGTCCGGTCACGGCGCCTGCTGCCACCGGCGCAATCGCGGCAGATACGCCGAGGATCAACAGGATATTGGCGATATTGCTGCCAATCACATTGCCGAGTGCAATGCCGGGCAGCCCCTCTGACGCGGCAATCAGGCTGGTCATCAGCTCGGGCGTCGATGTGCCGAACCCTACCAATGTCAAACCGATCACGAAGGGCGACAGCCCCGCCCGACTGGCGACAATGACTGCCCCGCGCACCAACGCCTCGCCCCCAAACAACAACGCGATCAGCCCGCCTGCAACCAGCAAAAGATCAATCAACATGCGGGCATTATCCCAAAAGCCCAACCGGCACCATTGCCGCGCCGTCGGCCATTCGGGCGCCAAATGAAAATGGGTGGTACAATGCCCGCTTGCAAGGGGTCAGTGCCCGCCGATAATCCCCGTTTTCACACTGTAATCGACCGCGAGCGCGTAATCGGGATCATCATCGCTATCGACCATCAGATGCCCCGCCTTTGATAGCAACTGATGGCAATCGCGGCTCAGATGGCGTAGCTGGATTTCCTTGCCCGCATCCTGATATTTCTGGGCCACCGCCTCGATCGCCTGCAGTGCGGACTGGTCCGCGACACGGCTGGCCGCAAAATCCACAATCACCACGTCAGGATCGGCTTCGATGTCGAAAATCTCCATGAAACCATCGGCGGAGCCAAAGAAAAGCGGACCTTGAATTTCGTAAACCTGCGCCCCGGCTGCGGTGCGGCTTTCGCGTTTGATGGCGTGAATGCGGGTTGCGTTGCTCCAGGCATAGGCGAGGGCCGAAACGATAACCCCAACGACCACCGCCGTTGCAAGGTCGGTCGCTACTGTCACGATGGTCACAAGGATCGTCACAAACGCATCCGTGCGCGGCACCTTGCGCAGGATACGCAGTGAATTCCAAGCAAAGGTGCCGATCACCACCATGAACATCACGCCCACAAGTGCGGCCAGCGGAATCTGACCAATCAACCCGCTTGCAAACAGAATGAAGGCCAACAGAAACAGCGCTGCTGCCACGCCCGCCACACGGGTGCGCCCGCCGGATTTCACGTTGATCATCGACTGGCCGATCATGGCACAGCCACCCATGCCGCCAAAGAAGCCGGTGACTGTGTTGGCCGCCCCTTGGGCCAGACATTCCTGGCTTGCCCCACCCCGCTTGCCCGTCATTTCGCCGACCAGGTTCAGGGTCAAAAGGCTTTCGATCAGGCCAATTGCAGCCAGTATCAGTGCATAGGGCAAAATAATCTCAAACGTTTCCCAGGTCAGCGGCACCATCGGGATATGGAAGGGAGGCAAACCACCCTCAATGCTCGCCAGATCACCCACGAGCGGCACATCCAGCCCCAGACCAATCACGATTGCAGCCACAATCCCGATGCCCGCCAACGGCGCAGGGATGGCGTTGGTGATCTTCGGCATTACCCAGATGATCACCATCGTCAACGCAACAAGACCCAGCATCAGATACAAGGGCGCACCGGACAGCCATTCCCCATTGGCCATGCCATGCCCGCCGCCACCATGGGCTGTGCCGGGCACCTGAAACTGGCCCAGTTGGGCCAGAAAAATCACAATCGCCAAACCGTTCACAAAGCCCAGCATGACCGGATGCGGCACAAGCCGGATGAACTTGCCCCACCGCATGATCCCAACAATAATCTGGATCAACCCCATCAGGACAACCGTTGCGAACAGGTACTCAACCCCGTGCTGGGCCACGAGGCTGACCATGACAACAGCCAAAGCGCCAGTTGCACCCGAAATCATCCCAGGACGGCCACCAAACAGCGCCGTGATCAGGCCCACGATGAATGCTGCATAAAGACCGACCAGCGGCTCAACCCCGGCGACAAAAGCAAAAGCGACAGCCTCGGGCACCAGCGCCAAAGCCACGGTAAGGCCCGACAATACTTCTATCCGCAATTGCCCCGGCGTGAGCGGGGCATCAGGATCACGAAGCGATAAACTGTCGGCGAAACTCGCCAATAACGCGCGGGCCATAAAAGTTCCTGTCAAATCTGGAGGTGTTAGCGCTGCCGTAAACGACCTGCCTTGGCTTGTCACCCCTCCTTTCCGTGCCATTTAGCCTTGTTGCAGCAACGTCACTGCACGCGGGCTTCACATTTCATTCATTCCGCTCCAGTGTCCTTGCAGCAGGTTCATTCGGGATAGCGCATGCAAACAAAAATCGGAATTATCGGCGGATCCGGCATCTACAACATGGATGGGTTAGAGGATGCGCAATGGATCAAACAGGACAGCCCCTGGGGCACGCCGTCGGACGCGATCCTGACCGGTACGCTGAACGGCGTCGCTATGACCTTCCTGCCCCGGCACGGGCGTGGGCATGTGCATTCGCCGACGACCGTCCCCTACCGCGCCAATATCGACGCGATGAAGCGCCTGGGTGTGACCGATATCATCAGCGTCAGCGCCTGCGGATCGTTTCGCGAGGACATGGCACCGGGTGATTTCGTCATCGTCGATCAGTTCATCGACCGCACCTTCGCCCGTGAAAAATCATTCTTCGGCACGGGCTGTGTGGCCCATGTCAGCGTGGCCCATCCGACCTGCGAACGGCTGTCAGACGCCTGCGAAACCGCCGGACGCGAGGCAGGGATCACGATCCACCGGGGCGGCACCTACCTGGCTATGGAAGGCCCGCAGTTTTCGTCCATGGCCGAAAGCAAGCTCTACCGCGAATGGGGCTGTCATGTGATCGGCATGACGAATATGCCCGAGGCAAAACTCGCCCGCGAAGCCGAGATTTGCTATGCCTCCATCGCGATGGTCACCGATTACGACAGTTGGCACCCCGATCATGGGGCTGTCGATGTCAGCGATGTGATCAAGATACTGCAGGGCAACGGGACCAAGGCGCAGGACCTCGTCAGCCGCCTGCCCGCACTTCTCGGGCCAGACCGCGCACCCTGCCCGCACGGGTGCGACCGCGCGCTGGAATACGCCCTGATGACCGCCCCTGAAAAACGGGACCCCGCACTGATTGCCAAACTCGACGCCGTCGCCGGACGCGTTCTTTGAAAGAGTATCCATGAAAACTGTCCAGGACTATATCCGCACCATCCCCGATTTCCCGCACGAAGGGATCATGTTTCGTGATGTCACCACGTTGTTTGGCGATGCGCGCGGCTTTCGCATCGCCATTGATCAGCTGCTGCACCCCTACGCGGGCCAACCGATTGACAAGGTGGTCGGGCTGGAGGCACGTGGCTTCATTCTTGGCGGGGCCATCGCCCACCAATTGTCCGTTGGCTTTGTGCCCATACGCAAAAAGGGCAAGCTGCCCGGAAGGACCATCGAACAGGCCTACAAACTGGAATATGGCGAGGCGATCATGGAGGTTCATGACGACGCCCTGCAAGCGGGCGAAAAGGTTTTGCTGGTCGACGATCTGCTCGCCACCGGCGGCACGGCCGAGGCCGGGATCAAGCTGATCGAACGGATGGGGGCCGAAGTTGTCGGTTGCGCCTTCATCATCGACCTGCCTGATCTGGGCGGGCGCAAGAAGCTGGAAGCGTTGGACATGAATGTCCACGCATTGTGCGAATTTGAGGGCGACTGAGCCTCCGGCGGGAGTTATTTTGGAAGAAAGAAGTCAGGAGATGCGCGCGACCCCGTTGTCCGGTCCAGACTGACCTGGTTGAGGTCCGAACGCCGCGCGACTTCTCCCTTCACGGTCATCAACTCTCCAGCCTGTGCCGCATCACGACCGTCCCAGAACAAGGTTAACATCTTCTTTCTTCCCCAATAACTCCCGCCGGAGGCATCTGTACTCTCCACACCGCGCAACGGTTGTTCCTCACACCAAAAATGTCGTGCGCCGCAGGCGCTCCTTTTGGTCAAACTTGGCGCAGAACGGCACCGGGGTTCATGATACCCAGCGGGTCCAACGCGTCCTTGATCGCACGCAGCATGGATAGCTTAACGGGGTCGCCATAACGTTCTAGATCGTCCACCTTCAACCGTCCGATCCCATGTTCGGCGCTCACCGATCCGTCCATTGCGTCCACCAGATCATGTACCACTTCCTTGACGCGCAGCCGTTCTGCCTCGTAATCCGCGCGGGTCCGCCCAGGTATGGGAAAAACGTTGTAATGCAGGTTGCCATCACCCAGATGGCCAAAGCAGTTGATGCGGAATGCCCCCACTTCGGCCAGCGCCTGCTTGCCGCGCTGGATGAATTCGGGAACTGCGCTGAGCGGGACCGAGATATCGTGTGAACTGACCGACCCAATCCGACGGTTCGCCTCTGGAATACTTTCGCGGATATGCCAGAACGCATCGCGCTGCGCATGGCTTTGCGCGATGACGCCATCCGTGACCAGACCGGCCTCAAAAGCCGCTTCGAAAAGCCCTTCCAGCGCCGCCTCGGGCGGTAGCCCGGCTGGCAGACCGACGTCAATCAAGACGCACCATTCGGGGATATTATCAAAGGGCTGTTTCACCTCTGGCCCGACTTCTGCCAAAAAATCAAAGCCTTGCCGATGCATGATCTCAAATGCGGAAATCCCGTCGCCGATCCGCTCACCCGCCATGGCCAGCAGGTTCAGCGCGGCCGCAGGCGAAGGCACCGCCATCATCGCGGCCCCCACACCAACCGGGCGGGGGGCCAGTTTCAGCGCGGCCCCGGTGATGATGCCCAGCGTCCCTTCCGCCCCGATCATCAGGTTGCGCAGATCATAGCCCGTGTTGTCCTTGCGCAGTCGCGTCAGCCCATGCCAGACCGACCCATCGGGGCGCACGACCTCCAGCCCCAGGCATTGTGCGCGCGCATTTCCGTAGCGCAGCACATTCACTCCGCCCGCATTGGTGGACAAAAGCCCGCCGATCCGTGCCGATCCTTCAGACGCAAGCGACAGCGGAAACAGCCGCCCCACATCTTCGGCCGCCTTCTGCACATCGGCCAGGATCACGCCTGCGTCACAAACCAGAACGTTTTCAGATGGATAGATATCGCGGATGCGGTTCATCCGTTCGAGTGACAACACAACCGGCGCGGCGCCGTCCTGCAGAAGCTGACCACCCACCAACCCCGTCCCACCACTATAAGGCACGATGCCAATCCGAGCGTCGACGCAGGCCTTGACGACCGCTGCGACCTCATCGGTCGATCCGGGCGCCACCACAAGCCCCTGCCCCGCCCAGCGCCCGCGCGGTTCGGTCAGGTAGGGGGCGATATCGTCCTTGAAGGCGGCGGCGGGCAGTACCGCGCGCAATTGCGCTTCAAAGGCATCGGTGACGGGGTTGAGCATGTCATGGGTCCTTTCAGCCCATTACATGGGCCAAAAGGCAGGTCAGTCCAACCGGATTTTACTGCGCCAGTGCCGCACCCTCGGCCAATGCGCCCAACTTCGCATAGGCGATCTCGGGGTCGACAGCGCCGAAGCCGGCGAAGGTGCCAAAACCGCAGTCGGAGCCAGCAATCACACGATCCGCGCCAACGATTTCCACAAATCTTCCAATACGTTGCGCGACCAGTTCCGGATGTTCGACGAAATTCGTGGTCGTGTCCACAACCCCCGGCACCAGAACCTTACCATCCGGTATATCGCCCGCACGGTCACGAAAAACGGTCCATTCGTGGCCATGGCGCGGGTTGGATGTTTCGAACAGCACGTAGCGCGATTTGGTGGACATCAGCGTATCGAACATCTTTGCCATCGGGATATCGCAGACATGCGGCCCCTCGTAATTGCCCCAGCAGATATGCACGCGCACCTTGTCCTCGGGCACGTCGGCCAGCGCGTGGTTCAGCGCCTCCACATGACTGGCGGCGATTTTGAGGAATTCATCATCCGACAAATCGTTAAACAACATATGACGCGACAGTGCGAGGTCGGGACAGTCGAGTTGCAGATCGAGGCCGGAGGAAACGATCGTCTCGTATTCCGCCTTCATCGCGTCGGCGAGGGCGGCCAGATACGCCTCGCGCGTTTTGTAGTAATCGTTCTGCAAAAACAATGAGATAACACCGGGGGACGCCGCATTCATAAAGCCGCGTTTCGCCCCGTGTTCGGCCATCGCGGCCTTGAGATTGGCGATATCCTTTTCCAGTTCGCCTTGCCCTTTTGACTTCACTTCGTCCACGCACATGGGGCGCGCATATTTCGGGGTGCCGCCGTCATCGGCTAACCGCTTGAGAAAGCTTGGGAATTGCTTCAGGTCAGCGGGCGCGTTGCGAGGGCTGTCGCCGTCGAAACCGGTGTAACGATCCTTGACGTACGTGGCGTAGGATATCTTGGACGTCTCGCCATCACTGACGATATCAATACCGGCATCTACTTGTTTTTTCACGGTTTCCGACACTGCCGCCGTCATCGCCGCATCAAAGGCGCCTTGATCATAGGCCTCACCATTTTCGCGGGCGAAGATGAAATCGACGACCTCTTGCGTGCGCGGCAGAGAGCCTGTGTGGGTTGTTAAGACTTTGGCCATTTTGGCATTTCCTTCCTGTCGGCATCGCGTCGGATTTGCGTCGGCAAAACGTCGGACCCCAACGCGCGGTGGGGGTCGTTAACCATTAACCTGTCCATGTCGGTCCGGCGGGATCATCGGTAGCCACGATATGGAACAGGCTGGCCTCACCGGTCATGGCGGGCACGGCGGTGTGCATCAGGTTTTCGGGAACGGACACGGTATCGCCGGGGTTCAGTGTTGCCTCGCCGCCTTCCCAGATCAGCCGCCAATGCCCGCGCATCGGCATCAGGACCGAAGGACGGTCATGCTGGTGCATGTCCGTGGTGGATGAGGCGCGGGTCAGGAACCCGACCTCGAACCCGGGCTTGTCTGGCAGCATCCCGTTTTCACCGATCACGAGGGCCGGTTTTCGGTCTGACATCGCCACCATATCCCAGTAGCGGGCGACGTGGCGCGGGATCACGTCAGTCGTGGTTGGCTCCGGGTAGCCCGCCAGTTCCTCCTCGGTCAGCAACGGCATCGGCTTGACGCCATCTGGCAGGCTTAGGCCCTTCTTGCTGTCATAGAGCTTGCCGTTCTCGCCCAGCACCAGCCCGTGGTCTTTTGCATCTTCGATCACCTGCGGTGCCCAGATCACGCCACCACCGGCATCATCGCCCCCAAGGATCGCCATGATCATCCCGTAATCGGTGCCGATATTCTCAAACCCGCGGAAGATACCGGTGGGGATGTTGATGATGTCCCCTTCCTCCAGCACGACCTCGCCCGCTGTGCCGAAACGCCCCAAGAAGAACCGCCAGCGGCCTTTGAGCACAAAAAAGACTTCGGCCGTGCGGTGACTGTGCAGCGAGTTGCGGCATTTGGGCGGTTGGCCTGCGGCCCCGATATTGAAGCCGTGGGGGATGGCGATATGGACGTGCTGATCCGGGCTTTCGGACACGCCGCCGCCGATAATGGTGAAGTTTTCCTTCTGATCAGAGCCCGGCGTATGCGCATCGATAAACGCGGTCTTGCAGGGTTGGAGGTCACCATAGCGGACAATGCGGGTTTCCATCTCTTGCGGTGTCATCTCGTCTTTTCCTTACGCCGTCCCGGACTTGATCCGGGAGCTCTTGGTGAAATTTAGTCGAGGTCCCGGGTCAAGCCCGGGACGATGTTACGCTTGCATCAAAATCTGTTTCCAGATCGCGATTTCATCGTAAAGCGCCCATTCGCGTCGCAGCCCGATACCATCCGTCCCGTAGGGTCCGAACTCGGCATGGCATATGCCCATCACATGCACATGTGCGCCCGTCGGTTCACCAAAACTGCCCCAGCCGTCATGTGCACCATCCAGCGACCAGCGGATCGCGGCGCGCGGGGGCAGCATATTGCCTTCCATCCCGATCTGGTGGTGAATCTTGAACTCCGCATGGGGAAAGGACGACCGCAGCCCGACCCAGAATTCCAGCACGTCATCCCACCCAACGGCCCGTTTCGCCCCGGCATATGCACCGATCACCGCCCGGTCATAGCTGTCGCGAATATGGGTGAAATCGTGGTTCATGATCCGGGTCAGCGTGTCGGCATAACGCTGGCCCCATTCATTGTCATTGCCGGTGCCGTGATAGCCGCCATCCACGTCGATGGCCGGGGTGAAAGGCTTGTTGGCCGTCTCTAGCCCGCCTTCGCGTGCGATCAGGGAGGCTGCATAGTCGCGCGGGTCCATCCCCAGTTGCCGCACGATCCCGCCATAGTCGCGCACAAGCCATTCGTCATAGATCGTGTCCTCTTTCGCCGCACAATCGGCGATGACGTAGACCTGCCAGTGCTTGCCGGTCGCCGGTCCAAATTGCCCGTCGCGGCTATGGGTCGCCTTGGTTAGCAGCCGGTGAGAGGAGAGGTAGCCGGTGTTTTCATCACCCGACCAGATCACGTCTTCGCCGAGCAACTCCCGATCCGGAAATTCGTTGATCGTGGCCATGGTTGACGCGATCACCGCCTGATTGCCGCGCTGGATGCCCATGGGCGACCGCACCGGGATATCCGGCGCATAATAGTGGTTTAGCGTGCCGACGCCCCGATCTTCCCAAATCTCTTTGGTGATCCCGATAATGTAGTCGGGGAAGTCTTTCCAGCGGTTGGAAAAGCCTTTCATGTCATAGGCTCCTTGGTGCTGCCGCGTCGGATCAGCGGGCTGTCGATTTCAATATGCCGCGGGGGGCTGGCGGGGTCTTCGATCCGGGTCAAAAGCGCCTCGACCGTGGCATCGACCATCCGGTTGAGCGGCTGGCGCATCGTTGTCAGATCATAGGCAGCCCAGGCCGCAAGCGGCACATCGTCATAACCGATGATGGCAACATCCTCCGGTACCCGCAGCCCCAGTTTGCTACGCAGCGTATCCATGACCGCAAACGCCATGTGATCATTGCCGACAAAGATTGCGTCGGGCGGGTTGGGACCGGCCATCAGGGTTTCGGCCGCTTCGGCAGCGACCTCGCGCCGATACATCCCGTCGATGATTTGCGGGGTCATTCCGACCTTTGCAAGCGCGTCACAGAACCCCTTTTGCCGATCCCGCCCGGTAGAGGAGCCCTGCCAGCCGCTGATATGCGCGATGGTCTTGTGCCCGCAATCCAGCAAAAATTGACCCGCCTCGCGCCCGCCTTTGACATTGGCGGAGGTCACGCTGGATACATCCGCCCCATCCTGCCCGCGATTGAACATCACAACAGGAATACCTGCCGCATTGCAGCGGTCCGTCAGGTCATTGGTCATCGCGACGGATGCGGTGATGATCCCGTCCACCTGATAATCCAGCAGTTGCTGCATCACCTCTTCGATATCCGCGCGGCTGTTGGCTGCCGTGAAGACAAGGATATGGTAGCCCTGCTCCTGCAGCGCGTTCGACAGCCGTTCCAGCGCATGCGGATAGAACTGATTGTCCAGATAGGCCACGACCAGCGCGATCATCCGGCTTTTGCCGGTGATCATGGCGCGGGCCATCATGTTGGGCCGATAGCCAAGTTCCTGCGCGGCTTTCCTGACCTTTTGGATGGTCTTGGCACTGGCCGAAGCACCGGGTGTAAAGACCCGGCTGACCGCCGACTGGCTGACGCCCGCGCGTTCTGCGACTTGAAGAGAGGTGACTTTTTCCATCAATCCGCCGTCCAGCCGCCATCGATCAACAGGTTCGTGCCTGTCATCATCGCCGATGCATCAGAGGCGAGGTAGACCACCGGCCCCATCAGGTCCGTCACTTCGCCGACGCGGCCCAGTTTGATCTTTTCCATCAACCATTTGACCCGGTCGGGGTTGCTGAAGGTGGGTTCGGTCAGCGGCGTCCGGATGAAAGTCGGACATAGCGTGTTGACGCGGATCCGGTGCGGGCCCCATTCGATGGCCATCGCCTTGGTGAACCCTTCGACGGCGTGTTTCGTTGCGCAATAGACCGCCCGGTCGATCCCCCCCACATGGGCCATCTGGCTGGAGATGTTGATCAGGCTGCCCGGTTTGCCTGCGGCGATCAGCCCCTTGGCCACCGCGCGGGTCAGGAAATAAGCGCCCTTGATATTGAGGTTGGCGACGGCGTCGAAATCGGCCTCGGTCGTTTCAATCGCAGGACTATGGATCGCCAGCCCTGCAGAGTTGACCAGAATGTCGAACGGCCCCTCCTTTGCGACCGTCGCTTCGGTCGCAGCAATGTCCGAGACGTCCATAGCGACCGCACGGGCAGTCATCCCCGTCGCGGTCATGTCCGCGAGCACCGCAAAGAGCCGGTCTTCGTTGCGCGCGGCCAACATGACCTCTGCCCCAGCTTCGGCCAAGGCGACAGCGCAGCCTAGCCCGATACCTGAAGAGGCACCGGCGACAAGGGCGCGTTTACCGTCAAGGCGGAAGGAAGGGGTTTTGGGTAGTGTCACTTTACTTTGCTTTCAGTCAGGGATGATTTTTGGCAAGATGAAGGGGCTATTCAGCAGCTGTGCCATAGGCCACGTTCTTGCCGCCGTAACGGCGTACCCTGATATTGCATTGTTCGGCGTGGCCCACAAACCCTTCGAGCATGCAAAGCCGCGAGCCGTATTCGCCCACCAGTGTTGCCGCCTCGTCGGTCAGCACCTTTTGATAGCTGTGGGTTTTGAGGAACTTGCCCACCCATAACCCGCCAGTATAGCGTCCTGCCTTTTTGGTCGGCAGTGTGTGGTTGGTGCCAATTACCTTATCTCCATTGGCCACATTCGTGCGCGGGCCGAGGAAGAGCGCGCCGTAGCAGGTCATCTTCTCAAGGAACCAGTCGTCGCGGTCGGTCATGACCTGCACGTGTTCGGAGGCGATATCGTCGGCGACCTGCAGCATCTCGTCGTAAGTGTCGCACAGGATCACCTCACCATAATCATTCCAAGAGGTGCGGGCGGTTTCGGCTGTGGGCAGGATGTCGAGGATGCGGTCGATCTCGGCCAACGTGTTGCGCGCGAGTTTTTCGGAATTGGTGACCAGCACGGCAGGCGAGTTGTAGCCGTGTTCGGCCTGCCCCAAGAGATCGGTCGCGCAGAGTTCCGCATCAACGGTATCGTCAGCGATCACCATCGTCTCGGTTGGTCCTGCGAAGAGGTCGATCCCCACACGCCCAAACAACTGCCGCTTGGCTTCGGCCACAAAGGCGTTGCCGGGACCGACAATCATGTGGACAGGATCAACGGTTTCGGTGCCCAGCGCCATCGCGCCGACCGCCTGCATCCCGCCAAGGACGTAAATCTCATGCGCGCCACCCAGATGCATTGCCGCCACAATCGCCGGATGCGGTTCGCCGTTTTGCGGCGGGGCGGAGGCAACGATACGTGGGACGCCCGCCACATTCGCGGTCAAGACCGACATATGGGCCGAGGCGACCATGGGAAACTTGCCGCCGGGCACATAGCAACCGACGGATTGGACGGGGATATTCTTGTGGCCCAGGATCACACCCGGCAGCGTTTCAACCTCGATATCTGTCATCGAGGCGCGCTGCGCTTCAGCAAAGCGGCGGATCTGGTCCTGCGCGAATGTGATATCTTCCATATCGCGGGGTGAGACCTTGGCCATGGCGGCCTCGATTTCTGAAGGGGACAGGCGGAAACTGGGGGGCGAGTAATTGTCGAATTTCTCGGACAGATCGCGCACCGCCGCATCGCCGCGTGTTTCGATATCGGCCAGCGTATCTTCGACGATCTTGCGGACCTTGGCGTCATCCTCGGCCCGTTCGGCCTCGGGCTTGCCGGATTTCAGATAGGTGATTGTCATCTTTGTATTCTCCGTGTCCCGGGCCTGACCCGGGACCTCAACGTCGGTTACCTCAAGGATTCGGGACGGGTTCGTCTGGTGTGGCCGGTGTCGCGGTCCCGTTGTCGTAGTTTTCCCAGCCATGGCCGCCAAACACATCGACACCAAGCTGCTGCATCACGGATGCGAAATCGACCGAGACCGGGTTATCGGCAATCCGCCTATCCTCGATCCGCCAGAAATCCATGTAGGGAATTTTCACCCGCTTGCCGGTGGGGGCGATCCCCATGAAGGTGCCGGAATGTGTGGCCTCGATATGGCCAAAACAGGCCGCCCAATCGCCATCGGCCAGGAATTTTTCGGTCTTGTAGTCCCGGTCCGTAAAGGCCGCGCGCAATGGAAACTGCCAGTTGCGCTGGAATTCCGCGATGCCGTGTTTGGTGCCGCAGCCTTGATTGCCCCGCCAAACGAAGCTTTCCGTGAAATAGGGGGTCATGTCCATTTCGCCGGCGGCCAGCCCGGCCTCCATCCGTTTGACGGCAGCGAGCGATGCAGCTGATTGGGCGTCATGGGTCATAGCCGTTCCCCCGACTGCGCATCAAACAAGTGGCAGATGTCGGCGGGGATATGGGCGCTGACGGGATCGCCGATTTCGACCCTGTAGTCCTTGCCGGATTTGACCGAGATGATCGTGCCCCCGGCCCGCATGGTGACCATCGTCGCCTCGCCAAGAAGTTCCAGTGAATAGACGGTGGAGTTCACCGCGGCCTCGCCGGTGGCCACGCTGGCATCCTCGGCCCGGAAGCCAAGCGTGACAGGGCCGTTATGGGTGTGCGGCAGGCCAGAGATGGTCATGTTTTTTGCGGTGAAACTGCCATTTTCCAATGTCCCGTCGATCAGGTTCATGGCGGGCGATCCGATGAACCCGGCCACAAAGGTGTTGGCCGGGTGGTCGTAGATATCGGTCGGTGTACCCACCTGCTGCACCACACCCTGGTTCATCACCACAACCCGGTCGGCCAGTGTCATCGCCTCGATCTGGTCATGGGTGACATAGATCGTCGTGGTCTTGAGTTCATGGCTGAGGTTCTTGATCTGTGCGCGGGTCGAGACCCGCAATTTCGCATCGAGATTGGACAGCGGTTCATCCATCAGGAACACGTTGGGTTCGCGCACCACGGCGCGAGCCAAAGCAACACGCTGCCGCTGGCCGCCGGATAACTCGGCTGGTTTGCGATGCAGGAAGTCGTCCAGTTCCACCATGGCCGAAGCGCGTTTGACCCGGGCGTCATGTTCTGATTGGGGAATGCCCCGCACCTTCAATGGAAAGCGGATGTTTTCGTAGACGTTCATATTGGGGTAAAGCGCGTAGGACTGGAAAACCATCGCCACATCGCGATCCTTGGGGTCCAGATCGTTGATCCGCTTGCCATCGACCAGGATATCGCCGCCCGATGCATCCTCCAGCCCTGCAATCATGCGCATGGTTGTGGTCTTACCGCAGCCGGAGGGGCCCAGAAGCACAAGGAATTCCTGATCAGCGATGGTCAGGTTGAATTCCTTTACACCAACGAAGGTGCCCCACCGTTTGGTCACATTGCGCAGCTGAATTTCGGCCATGCGGGCCCCCTTGCATACGTTTGCAAAAATACTTGCCCGATTCCGGCATCCGCGCAAGCCCCATTCTGAAACACCGCAAAAGTCCTTGCGTCAGCGCCTGATTTACCGGTTAATTGCAAACGTATGCAAAACGGATCACGATTCGCGCGTGGCCGAAAGTCGTATGGCGGGTATGATTGCAGCATGGCCTTCAACCGGAACGACTGCACAATGGGGAGACTAACAGCATATGACGATCATGAAAAATCTGACTCTTGGCACGGCATTTGCCGCGCTTGGTGCAACATCAGCGCTGGCGGGCGGACATGCCTGTGCCGAAGGCCGCGTGAGCATCGTCGGCAATGAATTCCCGGCGATCCAGTCGGTGGCAGCCGCCGCATTGGAATGTGCGGGCGATACCGCAGAGGCGAACCTGACCGCCGACCACCAGAAGATCAACGTGGCTGGCATGACGGGCAACCCGGCGGAATATACAACGGCTATCGTTGCCAATTCATCCATCGTTGCCCTGATCAACGAAGACGTCATTCGTTCGTTGGATGATCTGGTTGCCGAACACGGTGCCGACATCCCGCAGCAGCAATTGATCACGGTAGATGGCAAGGTCATGGCCGTGGCGTTCATGGCCAATGCCCAGCACCTTGTGTACCGCGAGGACGTGCTGGAACAGATCGGGGCCGATGTGCCAACGTCTTATGAGGACGTACTTGCCGCCGCTCAGCAAATTCGCGAGGCCGGGATCATGGAACACCCTGTGGGTGGCGCTTATGCCGCTGGCTGGAACCTCGCCCAGGAATTTACCAACATGTATATCGGGACCGGGGGTGAGTTCTTCAAACCCGGCACGGCCGAGGTCAGCATCAACAACGAAAAAGGCGTTGAAGCGCTGGAAATGATGAAGGCCCTGTCGGAATATATGAACCCCGATTTCCTGACACATGACAGCAACGCGACATCCGCCGAATGGGAAGCCGGCAACGTGGCCCTGATGAACATGTGGGGCAGCCGGACCGGTGTCTTGATGGATGACGAAGGATCCGCACCCGAGGTTTATGAAAACACCAAGGTGGGTGGTCCACTGACCGTCGGCGATAGTGGTGTGCCCGCAACAACGCTGTGGTGGGATGGCTGGACCGTGGCCAAGAATATCAGCGACGAAGACGCCGTCGCGACGTTCAAGGCAATGAAGGCCGGTTCGTCCCCTGACATTCTGAATGACGAAACGATGTCGCAGGCTGTCTGGCTGATGGAAGGGTTTCAGCCGCAGGAAGTGAACGAGGGTGTTCTTGCCTCGGTTGCTGCCGGATCGACCCCTTATCCGATGGTCCCGTTCCAGGGCCTTTTGCACACCGCACTGGGTGACAATATCGCCGATTATCTGCAGGGCAACGAAAGCGCCGAACAGACGCTGGCCGATATTGAGGCGGCTTATACAGCAGCGGCCAGGGAAAACGGCTTCTTGCAGTAAGATCATGATAGAGGGGGCTGCGGCCCCCTTTATCACCGACGACCAGACAGCCCGGGGCAAGCGACATGAAACACAGCACGTTCTTCTGGTTCGTTTTTCCGTCAGTGCTGTTGATGATCGCCTTCAT
Organism: uncultured Paracoccaceae bacterium; assembly: GCA_947503965.1. Classification (GTDB taxonomy): domain Bacteria; phylum Pseudomonadota; class Alphaproteobacteria; order Rhodobacterales; family Rhodobacteraceae; genus Yoonia. The sequence continues at coordinate 247,401 of CANNFU010000006.1, read as the reverse complement.
CGCCCTGCCCATTGTGTCAGTCGTCACCCAATCGCTTTATTCCAAGCACGAACAGGTCATCATCGTTGTTGAAAACTGCGGCCCGTTCGGCTGCACGCAATCGACCACCGTGGATCAGGCGGCGACAGAGGCCCTGCGCGCCGAGGAGCCACTGGGGAAATGGGCTGGTCTGGATATCTATAAAGATCGCAATCACCTTGCGGTTAATGAGGTCGCAAGCGCATGGGTGAATTCAGACGGGTTGCCCGATTTTGGCCGGACGCTGATGAATCTGCCATTTTACAGCGCGATGGCCTTTACCCTGACCTACACCGCCGTCGTGACACCGCTGACGATTATGCTTGGGTTCTTTATCGCCATCGCGGTCAATTCGGTCGCCCGTCGCTTGCGCGGGCCTACGATCTTTTTCTCGCTTCTGCCGATGATCGTGACCCCGTTGGTGGGGTCACTGATTCTGTTCTGGATGGTCGATGCGCGGGGTATCCTGGGCACCGGTCTGCAATGGCTGGCCAATGATCCGTCGCTGTCGGTCAAGGCATCAACGCCGCTGATGTGGGCGATGCTGATGGTTTACGGCGTCTGGCATTCGGCCCCTTTCGCCTTCATCGTTTACTACGCGGGCCTGCAAACGGTAAATACCGACACGCTAGAGGCCGCGATGATCGACGGGGCCAGCCGGTGGGAACGGATCCGCTATGTCGTGATCCCGCATCTGGTACCACTGACGACGTTTATTGCGCTGATCCAGTTGATGGATAACTTCCGGGTGTTCGAACCCATCGTCAGTTTCGCGGCAGCGGCCCATGCGACATCGCTATCTTATGCGATCTTCAACGATCTGGGGGGCGAGACGCGGTTGCTGTCATCCGCCGCCGCCACGTCCGTGCTGACGATCATTTTCGTTGCTATCCTTCTGTCACCCGTCCTTGTGCGCACCTGGCGCGACTTTGGCACGCAAAAGTAAGGGATCACCTGATGTCCGTCGCCACCCGTCGCCCGCTGAGCATCCGGTTTCTGGCCACAAGCTTTCTGATGCTTTGGCTGATCATGGCCGCATTTCCCTTTCTTTGGACGCTGTGGGGGTCGTTCAAGGTTGAAGGTGATTTCTTTTCCAAGGCAGACTGGGCCAATTCGATCTTTGGCACGCTGACCCAAGTTGAAACCGGGGGCAGTTTTACCGATGATGGGTATCACGGGGCCTGGGTGCAGGAAGAATTTTGGCGCGCCGCCTTTAACACTGCCATCGTCTGCATCTGCGTCGTCACGATCTCGCTGACCTGCGGCACACTGGCAGGTTACGCCCTGTCCCGATCCACCTATCGCTATGCGTTCTGGCTGCTGCTGTTTGCGTTGATTTTTCGGGCGATGCCCCCGATTACGCTGGTGTCGGGATACCTTCTGCCGTTTTTTGAATGGAACCTCTGGGGGCATCTGTCCACGACGATCATCGTGCTGGTGGCGATCAACCAACCTTTTACCCTGTGGATGCTGCATTCGTTTTTCAAGAATATCCCCAAGGATCTGGATGAAAGCGCGATGGTTGATGGCTGCACCCGGTTTCAGGCATTTCGCCATGTCATCATCCCGGTGATGTGGCCGGGGGTGATCACTACCGGGCTGTTTTCATTCCTGCTGGCTTATAATGATTTTGCTGTCACCTCGATGCTTCTGGCCAAGGAAAACCACACCATGGTGCCCAAGATCGCAAGCTTCCTTGGCACGACCCAGACCAAGGGGAATGTGATGTTCGCAGTAGCTGCCGTTGTGTCGGTCACGGCACCCCTTTTTGTGATGATCCTGTTCTTCCAGCGCCAGATTGTGTCGGGGCTGACCGCGGGTGCGGTCAAGGGATGAGCTTTCAGGCAGAAAAGGCGCTGGTCCGCGCCCATTTTGATGCGCTGTCCAAGGCGACGCCGGATAACGTGGCAGCGGTTCTGGCAGAGCGCACGAGCCCCGGCTGGCACTGGCGCGGGATGCATCCGTTTCACGAACAATACGGGGCGCAGGCCGTAGCTGATGCGTTCTGGTCGCCGTTTCTGGCCGCCAAGTCGCGGGTCCAGCGACGGCAGGATATCTTTATCGCCGGTCACAATGAGATCGACGGTTTTCAGTCGGTCTGGGTCGTGTCGATGGGCCATCTGATGGGGCTTTTTGATGCTCCGTTCGTGGGGATTAAACCGCACCGACGCGTCGCCATGCTGCGCTATGCCGAGTTCAACAAGGTTGTGGACGGCAAGATTGTTGAAACGGCGCTGTTCTGCGACCTGATCCACCTGATGCGGCAAGCGGGCCAGTATCCCCTGCCCCCGCAAACCGGCATGCATCTGGTCCAGCCGGGGCCTGCCACCCATGACGGGCTGCTGTTTGAAGATGCCGCCCCCGCAGAGGGCCAAAAGACGCTTGCCCTGATCAATCGCATGGTGGGCGACATTAACACCCATCAGAAATACGACAGCCCACAACAGGAACTGGCCCAGACCTGGCATGATGATTTCATCTGGTGGGGACCCGAAGGGATTGGCGCGACCTACACGATTGACCGCTACATCGCACAGCATCAGCGCCCATTCCGCACCCAGATCAAGGACCGCATTTTCAACGGCCATGTCTGCCGGTTGGCCGAAGGGAGTTTTGGCGGCTTCTTTGGCTGGGCCAACCTGACGGTGACAAATGCAGGTGGATATCTGGGGCTACCTGCGAGTCAGCCCGCCGAAATGCGCGTCGTCGATCTTTATCGTCGTGACGGGGACAAACTGGCCGAGAACTGGATTTTTATTGATATCCTGCATTACCTGCAGATGCAGGGGCTAGATGTGTTGGCGCGGATGGAAACGCTTTGAAGCATTCTCCAATTTGTAGACAACGGTCGTTTAACAGCGCAAGGGCAGAGCCCCTGACCGCAGGTTAGCAAAAAAGGCCGCTATTATAGCAGCCCGTCAGGCATCGCCTGTTCGGCCGCTGTGTTCGCCCGTCGGAAAACCAGCGTCACCAATGTGGACACGATCACGATGAAAAGCGAATAGAGCACGGGGACAGCCATGTAGCTTTGCGCCTCTGTCCCCGCAAAGGTGAACGCAATGATCGCAATGGCGAGCGGGCCGTTTTGAATGCCCGTCTCAAGTGCCACGGTTCGGGCGTTGCGGGGGTGCAGTTTCAGGGCACGCGCGAAAAGATAGCCGATCGTGATCCCGATCAATCCCAAACCGATGGCCGCAACATAGGTCGCCGACGTCGTGGTCATCAGGAACTGCCAGTTGCGCGGCACCCAGCTGACCATCAGGAACACGATAAAGAACAGCGCCAGCAGCGAGCCGAAGAATTCCGTTACAGCGCCCACATTCGCGTTCAGTTTGCGCATCACCATGCCAATGGCGACAGGCACCAGCAGCAAGATCAGGGTGGCGATGATGTTTTCGCGCGGGATCTCAAGATCAAGCGCCGAGGAATAGACCACCAGAATGATCGGGATCAGAAGCACGCCAAAGACAGTTGAGGTCACGGTCATCAGCACCGACAGCGCCAGATTACCCTTGGAGAAATAGGTGAAGATGTTCGACGTCGTCCCACCGGGCATACAGGCCATGATCAAAACGCCAATGGCAATCGCTTCGGGCAGCGGTAGCAGTGTGATCAGCAAAAAACCGATGAACGGCATGAACCCGTATTGCGAGATGACCCCGATCGCCAGGCCATAGGGCCGCCGCAGTGCGAGGTAGAAATCACGTGGTGTCAGCGATGCGCCCATACCCAGCATGATCACGAAAATCATCAGGGCCAGAATGGCCTGTTCAAACGCTCCAACCATATTACGCCTGCTCTTTCACGTTTGATTTTGCCATTTCCTCGGCGCGCAGATCCTTGCGCAGGATTTTTCCCACATTGGATTTGGGCAGCTCATCGCGGAACTCGACCTGTTTTGGTACCTTGTAGGCGGTCAGGTGTTCCTTGCAGTAACCACGGATCGCCTCAACACTGATGGCATCGTCCTGTTTGACGATAAACGCCTTTACCGCTTCGCCGGATGCGCCATCCGGAACACCGATCACCGCCACCTCGTTCACGCCCGGATGCGCGGCAAGCACATCCTCAATCTCGTTAGGGTAGACGTTGAAGCCGGAGACAAGGATCATGTCCTTCTTGCGGTCAACGATCCGGAAGTAGCCGTCAGGTTCCATCATCGCGATGTCGCCTGTCAAAAGCCAACCGTTCTGGATCGTCTTGGCGGTTTCGTCGGGTTTTTTCCAATACCCCTTCATGATCTGCGGGCCCTTGGCGATCAGCTCTCCGATTTCACCGACCGGCACGTCGGCCCCGTCTTCGTCAACGCAGCGCACATCGGTAGACGGCACCGGGACACCGATGGAGTTGGACCGCGATTTACCAAGCGGATTGAACGTCAGCACCGGCGAGGATTCGGTCAATCCGTAGCCTTCGACCACTGGTTTTCCCGTCACCTCTTCCCAGCGCGCGGCGACGGCACCTTGCAGGGCCATACCGCCGGCTGAGGCAAATTTGAGGTGTTTGGGCGGTGTATCGAGAAACCAGACCTCGTTGCACAATCCATTAAACAGCGTGTTCACGCCGCTGATCCATGTGATTTTGTAGTTTTCGAACGCGCGCTTCATGCTGGTCAGCGGGCGGGGGTTCGGGATCAGGATGTTACGGGCACCGATGGAATAGAAACCCAGGAAATTCACGGTGAAGGCAAACACGTGATAAAGCGGCAATGCCGTCAGCGCGATCTCTTTGCCTTTTTCCAACGTGTTGATCAGTTCCATGGTCTGTTCCATGTTCATCAACAGGTTGGTGTGGGTCAGCATGGCCCCTTTGGACACACCGGTCGTGCCACCGGTATATTGCAGGCAGGCCACGTCATCGGGCTGGATGTCGTTGCGATAACCGGCAACCTGGTTGCGCATTTCGGTGTGCTTGGCACGTCCTGCCGCAATCGCGTCGGGCAGACGGACATGCGCGTGGCTGATCGGCGAAATCGTCTTGTCCCAGTATTTCTGCACAAGCCCGACAATCCAGCGCGGCAGCGATGGCATGAATTCGGCCACACGGGTCACAATGACATTCGGGATCGGATGACCACGCATCGCCTCGACCAGTTTGTCGGTGAACATGTCCACGATCAGGATCGCCGATGGCTCGGCATCTGCGAACTGTTTTGCCATCTCCTCGGCAGTATAAAGCGGGTTGACGTTGACCAGCACGCAACCAGCCTTGAAGATCGCCATGGCCATTACCGGATAGGCCAGGCAATTGGGTACCTGAATGGCCACCCGGTCGCCTGTGTTCAAACCCGCGACCTCGCGCAGATAGACCGCCAATGCGTCCGACATCTCATCGGCTTGCTTGAACGTCAGCGTTCCATTCATGCCATTGGGCAAGCAGGTGGTGAATGCAGGAAGGTCGCCATACACATCCGCCGTCGCGCTGATGAAATCACCGAGGTTGCGGAATTGCGGTGCGTCAATCTCGGACCGCACGGACGGACCGTAGAACGCCGTCCATGGTTTATCATTGCTCAACGTCGGTTCCTCCCAAAACTTCAAAATCACAGTAAAGCGAAAGCTGCGTTTGTGAAGATGGCAAAACCGTAACGTTAGGACACATGCCTCGCTCTATTCCGCCGGGGCGAGTGCCGGGCCGTTTTCAAACCGCTTCGCCCGACGCTCTGCCAGCATCAGCATGGCAGGCGTCACAAGCAGCGTCAGGATCGTCGCAAACACCAGCCCGCCCGCGATGGCGCTGGACAACTCGGTCCACCATTGGGTGGAGGGCGCGCCATAGACGATTTCGCGGGTGAAGAAGTTGATGTTCAGCCCGATCACCATGGGCATCAGCCCCAACGCCGTGGTTACAGAGGTCAGCACCACAGGCCGCAAACGCTGTGCGCCGGTGCGCAACGCCGCCTCAAGCGACGACACGCCTTGTGCCTTCAACTGATTAAACGTGTCGATCAGAACGATATTGTTGTTCACCACGATCCCCGCCAGCGCGATCACACCGATCCCGCCCATCACGACGCCAAAGGGGCGGCCGGTGATCATCAGCCCCAGCAAGACACCCGCAACCGAGAAAACAATCGCCGACATCACGATGAACGCCTGCCAGAAGCTGTTGAACTGCGTCAGCAGGATCAGGAACATCAGCCCGATGGCCGAAAGGAACGCGCCGATCAGAAAGACCATCGCCTCTTGCTGATCCTCGGCCTCGCCGCCAAACTTGACCTCGACGCTTTCGGGCAGATCCAGATTTTCGAACGCCGCCTGTAGCGCGAGGGTCTGATCATTGGCCAGTACGCCGGGTGCAACATCCGCCGAGATCGTGATGACGCGCGACTGATCAATCCGGGTAATTACGCCGCTTTGCGGGGCCGGATTGAACGAGACGAAATTCGAAATCGGCACCAGACCGGCATTGGTGGGCACGCGCAGCGATTCCAACTCTGCCAACGTCCGATCGACTGCGGGGAAACGGACAACGATATCAACCTCGTCATCGCTGCCTTCGGGCCGGTAATCGGCCACGGTGATCCCGCGGGTCAGCAGTTGCACCGCCTGCCCCAAAAGGGCGACATCCGCGCCACTTCGCGCGGCCTCGGACCTGTCGACCGCGATCTGCCATTCCACGCCGGAATTTGGACGGCTGTCGACGACGTCGATGAAACCGCCGATCCGCTCCATCTCGGCCAGGATCATCTGCACCGCCAGCTCTTGTTCAGCAGGCTGGCGGCCCAGCACCTCCAGGTTGATGGGCTTTCCGCCGCCGGGCCCACCGGCATCAGTTTCCACCAATACCTCAATCCCCGGAATTTCGGCCATATCGGCGCGAATATCCTCTGCGATCAGGGACACGGGGCGGCGGGTATCCCATTCGGCCAGTTCCAGCTGGATCGCGCCAATTGTGTCCCCGCCCTGACCAGAGCCGCCAGACCGGGCATAGACGCTTGCGATTTCATCGTAATCGGTCAGTCGCGTCTCGACCTGCCGTACCAGCGCATCCTGTTCGAACACGGAAAAATTATCCTTGGCGCGCACGGTGACCTGTGCGTATTCCGGTTCCACCTCAGGAAAGAAGGTCAATCCGCTCCCCAGGCTGGCATATGCCGCGAAAGACCCGACAAGCGCGATGACCGCGAAGCCAAGTGTGGTCCACGGTCGCAGGATCGACCATTCCAGAACCCGTACATAGCCGCCCATGAAACCCGTCATCTGACGCGGATCGCCCCGCTCGGCGGCGTAAAGCTGTGCCTTGGCGGCAGCCGTTTGCGCGCGGCGTTTGCCGATTTGTCCGCCCATGACAGGGATAAAGATCAGCGCCATGAACAGGGATGCCGCCAGCGTAAAGATCACTGTGATCGGCAGGAATTTCATGAATTCACCGACCACCCCGGTCCAGAAAAGAAGTGGGAAAAACACGCATAATGTCGTCGCTGTCGATGCGATGATCGGCCAGGCCATCCGCTTGGCCGCACGGGCGTAAGCCTGTTTGGGGCTGTCACCTTCGTATAAATAGCGATCGGCCAACTCGACGGTCACAATTGCCCCGTCAACCAGCATGCCGACCACAAGAATCAGCGAAAACAGCACCACGATATTCATCGTGAAGCCCATGAAATAAAGACCCGCAACGCCGGTCAGAAAAGCACCCGGAATCGCCAACCCCACCAACAGGGATGACCGCAGGCCCAGCGCGTAGACCACCACGATCATCACCAGAATAATCGCGGCAATCACGTTCGCCTCAAGATCCGACAGCATGTCCTGCACGGTCTTGCTTTCGTCCAGCGTATAGCGGACTTGCACCGTATCGGGCCAATCGGCCTGGGCTGCGTCAATCACGGCACGCACTTCGGCCACGGTTTCGATGATATTGGCGCCCACGCGCTTTTTGATCTCAAGCGCCAGCGCAGGCTGGCCGTCAATCCGGGCAAAGCCTGTCGGGTCTTCGAATGTCTGGCGCACAGTGGCGACATCCGCAAATGTCACAACGGTCTGGCCGCGCACAAGGATCGGCAGTTCCAGCACGTCCTCGAAATCCTCGATCAGACCCGGTACCTTGACCACCAGCCGCCCGGCTTCGCTTTCGATGGCGCCGGCCGCGATCAACTGGTTGTTGCGGGTGATCGAGCTGATCAGTTCATCGAATGAAATGTTATAGGTTTCGAACACGGTCGGATCGATCAGAACCTCAAGCAGCTCTGTCCGCTTGCCTGCCACATCAACCTCAAGCACACCGCCAAGTGCTTCGATATCGTCGCGCAGGTTTTCGGCAAGGGTGTTGAGCGTGCGTTCCGGCACAGGGCCGGACATGATGACGGTCAAGATCGGAAACAACGCCGTGTTGATCTCGGTCACGATGACGTTCGCGTCTTCGGGCAGTTCGTTTTCAGCCTTGTCTGCCGCCTCGCGCACTTTGTCGAGCGCCTCGTCCGCATCAAATCCGGGTTCAAACTCCAGCTGCACGCTCGCGCGGCCCTCGCTTGCGGTGGAAGTCATCGTCTTCAAACCGGTCACCGATGCGAACTCTGCCTCCATCGGGCCGACCAGAACATCCTCGGCGTCTTCGGGTGAAATTCCATCGACGCTGGCCGACACATACACCACCGGGATCGGGATTTCGGGATTACTTTCCTTTGGGATCGCAACATAGGAATACGCGCCAACGGCCAACAAAAACACCAGCAAAAGCTGCACAACCTTGCTGCGGTCGAAGGCTGCGTTGATCAGCGTGTTCATTGGTTGGCCTCTGCGGTTGCCTGTGGTGCCACTGGGCGCGGATCAACCCTATCGCCCGCACTCACAAAACCCTGGCCCACGGTGATGATATCCGCGGTCTCTGACAGGCCAGTGATCCAGATACCATCCGGTTGCGCGCGCACGATCTCGATCGGACGGAACGCGACTTTGTCATCCTCTTCCACCATCTTGATCCCCAATTCTCCGTTGATGCCCAGGGACAGGATGGCAGGTGACACAAAGTGCCCCCTTGCCTGTCCGGTGGGGATCGACACACGGGCGCTGAGCCCGGCGGGCATGACGCTATCGGGGTTTTCAACCTGTACCTCGACCCGGAACGTCCGTGTCTGCTGATCCGCATTACTGCCGATAAACCCGACATTGCCCATGCGTGTTTCGCCGGTGATGAACTGCACTTCGGCCATCTGGCCCTTTTCAATGCGCGACAACGCGACCTGCGGTACCTGAATGACAACTGTCAACGGGTCGTTATCGACCACTTCGGCGACGACATCGTTATTGCTGACGAATTCACCCACATCGAGGGTCAGATCATTCAGACGCCCCGCAAAGGGCGCGCGGATGATTGTGTTGTCCAACTGTTCCTGCGCAGCGACCACCGCGGCCTCGGCGGCGGCCTTGGCGGCGCGGGCCTGGGTTACGCGATCTTCGGTTGCAATGCCACGCACCTGCAAGGCAACCGCATTATCGAAATCGCGTGTCGCCTGGTCCAAGGACGTCTGCGCCTGCAAAAACTGGGCCCGGGTCGTTTCCGCATCAATGCGCCCGATTTCCTGACCGGCCGTCACGAAATCACCGCGCGCAACCAGAACATCAGTGATCTGGCCACCTGCCTCGGCCCGGATGCCGGTGGCGCGATCTGGTATTGACTGCCCTTCTGCGGTCAGAACCAGTGTCACATCATCGGCGGTCGACGGCATGACAGCAACGGTCACAAGGCGCGATGCTGTCTGTGCAGCGGTGTCTTGCGGTTCTTGGCTCGGGAGGACGAACCCGCTGCCCATCCAGCCGATCAACAAAAGCGCCAGTGCGATCGCAATCCATTTCGAGCGTCCGGCCCCTGCATCGCCAGCAAAAGTCAGACGTCCCGTCAAATCAGGTTTGTTGTCATCTTTCATGAATACTTTCCTAAAAAAACGCGCTGCGGACCGTCCAAACACGGCGATGCAACGTTAGGTAAGGACACTTTGTCGCGGTTACCAGAGCCACGGCAGGAAACCGGCGAAATTCCACGCTTGCCATCGGTGGCTGAAACGTTTCAGCCCAATAATTACACGGTCGTGTCTACAGCATGTGCAGTCGGTTCTGCCTGAGAAGGTTGATCAGCACATCCTTGGCCGCCGCTCGGTGGGCATAGTGAATGTCATGGGCGGCTTGCGCGTCACCCGCCGCGATTGCCTCCAGAACACTACGATGGTCCTTGTTTGATTGGGTCGGCAAGGGGCGCATGTAAAGCGTGACCGCCTTGGCCCGGCGTACCTGATCAGCCATGAGGCCGACGATTGACACAACCCGCGAATTGCCGCCCAGACGCACCAGCTCGGTGTGAAAGGCGTCATCGGCAGCCGACCAGGCGTCACGGTCTTCGGCGGCCAGCGCCGTTTCCATATCCGCAATCGCGCCATCCAGCGGTTTCAAATCCTGCGCCTTATAGCCTTTTTCTGCGGCCTTGGCCGCTGACATGCTTTCCAGCTCGGTCAGGACGTCATAAATCTCGATCATGTCATCGATTGAGATTGGCAGGATACGCACACCTTTGCGCGCACGCACCTTGAGCAACCCTTGCCCCTCCAGCAGCAACGCGGCCTCCCGTACGGGCGTACGCGACATGCCCAGACGAACGGCCAGTTCGCTTTCCAGATGATCCGATCCGGCTGGCAAAGCCCCCGAGAAAATCAACCTCCGCAACTCCTCTACCGCAATGGCAGAGTTGCTTTTTGATTTGGGCGTAACCGGCGACATGGCTGTTAAACCTTCACTTTCTGACCAATCTCCGCAGACCGATAGATCGCTTGCTCTGTCCGGATCACATCCAAGTAATCAGCTGCAAGGTTCTCAATCGGTTGCCCCTCAATTAGCCCTGAAACCACATGCGATTGCAATGCATGCGTACAATCACCACCAAAGCCATTATGGGTGTCCGGCGGCAAGAGCACCGTTTTCGCCCGGGTACCGAAGGGCCGAAGCGTCACGGACCCGTCCCCTTTCAAGGTCAATGCGCCCTTGGTGCCTTCGACCAGCGCCTCTCCCATTGTGCATCGGGGATTGTCGGCCGCGTGATCCAACGTACGATTGCCATCGAACAAGGCCCGGACGCCGCCGGGATGATCAAAGATCACATAACCGGCATCTTCGCCGGCAATCGCCGGGTTGACGCGCCGCAGATCGGCATAAACGGCCAGCGGTGGTCCAAGCAGGTAGCGAAACGTATCAATCCAATGCACGCCTGTTTCGTGGATCAGGAACTTTTCCATCTGCTGAAAATAAGGCTGCCGGGCCAGATAGGCATCCGCGCCCTGTCCGTCGCCGGGCCGCAGACGAAAGGTGATTTGCTGCAAGTCACCCAACGTGCCCCGATCAAGAACCTCTTTGATCTTGCGGTACCACGGCTGAAAACGAAAGTTTTCATGCACGATCAGCGGCACCCCTGCATGATCGGCCAGTGTGACCATCGCCTCCGCCTCGGTCAGCGTTTCACAAAAAGGTTTTTGACAGATGACCGCCTGCAGCCCGCCCTCGGACATGGCTTTTCTGATCGTCGCGACATGTTCCGCCGGAGGCAGGATCACATCCAGCACATCCGGACGCACGGTGTCCAACATCGTCGCCAGATCGGAAAAAGCGGGCACACCGGTCGCCTGTGCCTTTGCGATATCGCGGTCACAAACGCCCACCAGCTCTGCTTGCGGGATGCGGTGCCAGCTTGCGATATGAAACTGGCTGAAATAGCCCGCACCCACGCATGCCACGCGCAAACTCATGCTGTTAGCACCTTCAATACGGCCCTCCCGACGCCAGCGGTATCATTCGGACCACCCAGGTCAGGGGTCAACAAGGACGTATCCCCCAAGATAGCGTCAACCGCGTCGCGCAGATGCTGGCCATCAGCGATCATCGCTGGCACGTCATGTTTCAGTCCCAGCCATTCCAGCATCATCGCCGCAGACAGGATCATTGCAATCGGGTTCGCCTTGCCCTGGCCCGCAATATCGGGGGCAGAGCCATGGCACGGCTGAAACACCGCCTGCTCTAGCCCGATATCCGCAGACGGCGCCAGGCCAAGGCCGCCCATCAGTCCGGCACCCAGATCCGAAAGAATGTCACCAAACATGTTCTCGGTCACCAGCACATCAAAGTCCCAGGGCTTTTGCACCATCCATAGCGCGGTTGCATCGACATAGGCATGATCTGCGATCAGATCAGGATGTTTGGCGGCTTCGGCATCAAACAGACTGCGGAAAAATGCGAATGCACGGAAAACATTGGCCTTGTCGACACATGTCACGCGACCCGGTCCGCGGCCGGTATCCTTACGCTCCCGGGCGAGTTGAAAGGCGAACCTGAACAATTTTTCGGACACATCGCGCGTGATCAACAAGGTCTCGCGCGCTTCATGCGCGGTCACTTCACCGACACCTTGTGAATGGAACAATCCTTCGGTGCTTTCGCGGATCAAAACGAAATCAATAATGCGCCCTTGCGGTATCTTCAGGGGTGTATGATCGCCTGGCCTTGCGCGCACAGGCCGCACACCTGCAAACAGATTGAACGCCTTGCGCAGATCAATCTGTGGCGAAATCTCGGTGCCATCGTCATAGCGGACATCCGGCAAACCCATAGCCGACAACAGGATGGCATCCGCCTTTGCGGCGGTATCAAGTGATGCCTTGGGCAGGCTATCCCCCGTCTTGCGATAATGCGCGGCCCCGGCAGCGCATGCGACAAAGGACAGGCGGTAATCAGACGACGCGAACGCAAGTTTTTCCAGTATATCAATGGTCGGCGCCATGATCTCTGGTCCAATCCCATCGCCTTCGAATACTGCGATTTCAAAACTTTGCGTCATCGTGACTTCCAATTCCTGTTTGTCTATCGATCTGATCAGTATTAATGTATACATAGTTTGATCCATACACCAAGAGCTGCATTGCCAGCGGCCGGTCATTGGGTCAACGTAAAGCAGTAATATGATGAGGGCGCCGATGTACGCTGTCTGTGTGACATTCCAGTTGAGACCCGGCGCCTTTGCAGATTTCATGCCGCTTATACTGGAAAACGCCCGGCTCTCACGACTGGACGAACCTGGCTGCCATCAATTCGACGTCGCCACGGACAGCAAAACTCCCGACGCGGTGTTCCTGTACGAGCTTTATGCCAACCGCGCTGCATTCGAGGCCCATCTGGCCGGCGATCACTTCAAAGTCTTCGATAAAGCTGTCAGCGACCTGATCGCGGACAAGATCGTACAAACATGGGATACCGTGCAGCAATGACCGATTGGGAAGTTCACGCCGTCAAATATGCCGACCGCAATGCGCGGACGCGGGCAGACAGTTTTATCTTCGATGACAATCACGACGCGCCGCACGCGATGGATTATTTCATGTGGGTTCTGCGACGCGGGGATGAGGTGATCCTGGTCGATACCGGTTATGACGATGCCGAGGCCGCAGCCCGCGACCGTCCCATACGTATGAACCCCCGCGAAGCCCTTGCTCCGTTAGGCCTGACGTCCGAAGACATCACCACACTGATCGTCACCCATCTGCATTACGACCATGCTGGCGGGCTGCACCTGTTTCCGAATGCGACATTGCATATGCAAGCCGCCGAAATGGCCTTTGCCACCGGTCCGTGCATGTGCCACGACACGCTGCGCATGCCCTTCACCGCCGGCCATATCTGCGAGGCGGTCAAGCGGCTGTATTCCGGCAAGTTGATTTTCCATGATGGCGACGGCGAAATCGCGGACGGCGTGACCGTCCACTGTATCGGCGGCCATTCGCGGGGCCTGCAATGCGTGCGCGTGCGCACCGCGGCTGGCTGGCTTGTCCTCGCCTCGGACGCCGCGCACTATTACGAAAACTTCGAAGCCCGCAAACCTTTTCCCATCGTGGTGGACCTGCAAGATATGCTGGACGGGTTCGAGAAACTTTACAAACTGGCATCCAAACCATCGCTGATTATTCCCGGCCACGACCCGCTGGTCCGCGAGAAGTTCCCCACAGGCACAGCCGCGCATATTACCCGGCTTGATCAGGGGCCAAACCAATGAAAATCGGCGTGATCGCGGATGATTTCACCGGTGCCTCCGACATCGCCCTGACCCTTGCCGAAGGTGGGCTGCGAACCGCGCAATTCGTCGGCATCCCCGACACAGATACGAATGTGGATGCTGGTGTGGTTGCGCTCAAATCCCGGACGATCCCGGTTCAGGACGCTGTCAATCAAAGCATAAAGGCCTGTGACTGGTTGCTATCGCAAGGTTCCGAACAGATCATTTTCAAAGTCTGTTCGACTTTTGACAGCACCGATGCGGGCAATATCGGGCAAGTGGCCGAGGCGCTGGGCGATCACCTGAACGCGCAACACATCCTGACCTGCCCCGCCTTCCCGGCCAATGGGCGCAGTGTCTACATGGGGCATTTGTTCGTGAATGACGTGCTGCTGAACGAAAGCGGCATGCAGGATCATCCACTGACCCCCATGAAAGATGCCGATCTGCGGCGGGTGCTGGCGCGGCAAACCAAGTGGCCGGTCCGCCACCTGCCACACGCCATCGTCGCCCAAGGAGCTGCCGAGATCAGACGCGCCTTACCTGCCGAGAAAGCCATGATCATCGTTGATGCGATCAGCGACACGGACCTGCACACTATCGGTCAGGCTGCGAAGGGGCAGAAACTGCTGACCGGCGGATCAGGCATCGCGATCGGCCTGCCCGCCAATTTCGGCGCAACACCCGCCATCCCGCCTTGGCAGGCCGTCACGGGTCCGGGCGTTGTCCTGTCCGGCTCTTGCAGTCGCGCGACACGTGGGCAGGTGCAACACTACAAGGCGCTGGCACCGTCGCGCGAGATCACCGCCATTGACGTGATGTCCGGCAACGTCACCACCAATGGTCTTGCGAACTGGGTGCTGGATCAGGACACCGCACCGCTGATCTATTCCTCTGCCGATCCCGCAATCGTCGCGCAAGCGCAGCAGGACTATGGACGCGAGACCATCGCAGACAGGATCGAGACGCTTTTTGCCGAACTTGCGACCCACCTGGCCGCCAGGGGCATCAAACGCATTGTCGTCGCCGGCGGTGAGACATCAGGTGCCGTGGTGACGGGACTGCAAGCAAAAACGCTGCATATCGGACCCAAACTCGCCCCGGGCGTGCCTGCCTTGCGGCATGACGATATGGCGCTGGCATTGAAGTCGGGGAATTTCGGCGCGACAGATTTCTTTGCCACCGCCCTGCGCGACATGGAAACCAGCATATGAGCGAGGAAACCAAAGCCCGCGAAGACATCACGCGCTTTGCCAAATCGATCTTTGACCGGGGGCTGACCTGCGGATCATCGGGAAACATCTCGGTCCGGTTGTCGGACGGAAACATCCTTGCGACGCCCACGGGCAGTGCGATGGGCTTTCTTGATCCTGCGCAGATCAGCCTGATGGGCGCGGATGGGCAACACCTGTCCGGCGACAAACCGACCAAGGAAATGCCCCTGCACACGGCGTTCTACGAAACGCGCGCCAACACCGGCGCGGTTGTGCACCTGCATCCGACGCATTCCGTGGCGCTGTCGATGTTGCCTGATATCGACCCTGACAATGTGCTGCCGCCACTGACACCTTACACGATCATGCGGCTGGGCAAGGTAAAACTACTGCCGTTCTTTCTGCCGGGTGATCCTGCCATGGGCGCGGCCGTGCGCGGCATCGCGGGCAAACGCAGCGCGGTCCTTCTGGCCAATCACGGACCGGTCGTGGCGGGCAAGGAACTGGCCGCGACGGTCTATGCGATGGAAGAGCTTGAGGAAAACGCCAAACTTGCCATCCTCACCCGCAGTCTTGACGCAATCGGCATGACAGATGCGCAGGTGGCCCAGGTGGTGCAGCAATTCAATGTGGACTACGATTGAAACAGATCGTCACCGGGGACGCCATGCCAACGCTCAAAACCAACGCCGCCACCCTTGTCGCTGCCGCCCGCGCCCGTATTGAAGAGATTGAGACTGCGGACGCTATCGCGATGCTGGATGACCCGCATGTCACATTCGTTGACCTGCGCGATATTCGTGAACGGCAACGCAGCGGGGCGATCCCCGGCAGCTTTCACTGCCCGCGCGGGATGGCCGAATTCTGGATCGACCCCGAAAGCCCCTATTTCAAGGACATCTTCGGCGAAGACCGCCGCTTTGTCTTTCACTGCGCCTCTGGCTGGCGGTCCGCACTGACAGTCGCGACACTGAACGATATGGGCTTTGCCTGCGCGCATCTCAAAGACGGCTTTTCAGACTGGCTGCGCCATGATGGCCCCATCGACAGCCCCGGCGGTTCCTCCTAAAACCAACGCATGAATACTGACCCGGAACTGCGCCCGTTGGGGGTGGATGGAATCCTCGTGCGCTTTTCCCGCGTGCTGACGGAAGAGGCCAACGCACAGGCGCTTGCCTTTCGCGATCAGGTTGCGGATGCCGGGTTAGCGGGGGTGACCGAGGTTGCATCATCGCTCACCTCTGTCCGCGTGGGCTTCGACCCTGCTCAAACGAACCGGCACGCGATCACCGCCGCGATCCGGTCCCTCATCGCGACCCACACAACGCCGGACACCCGGCCAAGGAGGCTGTGGCGCATCCCGGCCTGTTTCAGCCCGGAATACGCCCCACAACTGGCCGAAGCAGCCGCACTTGCGGGTGTCACGCCCGATCAGGCCATCGCCGAGATCACCGCCCAAGCCACCCGCGTCATCGCCATCGGCTTTGCCCCCGGACAACCCTATCTGGGCATGCTGCCCGACCATTGGGACATCCCGCGACAAAGTAGCTTGACCGACAGCCTGCCGCGCGGCGCGCTGATCACAGCCGTGCGCCAGCTGATCATCTGGGCCGCCGATGCGCCAACGGGCTGGCGGCATATCGGGCAAACCGCCTTTCGGGTCTACCGGCCGGAAACAGCCACCCCCTTTGCGTTTGATCCCGGTGATGCGGTGCAGTTCCACGCCGTCTCAGACACCGAATTCACCGGCATCAAGGCAAACCCAGACACCAACGGTGGCGCCCAATGCGAGGTGCTGCGCTGATGCCTTCGCTGACCATCCACAGCGCCGGACCGGGCCTGACGGTTCAGGACCTTGGCCGCCCCGGCTGGAAGGCGCAGGGCCTGTCAACGGGCGGTGCCGCCGACCGGCTTGCCCTGTTTGAGGCCGCAGCGCTGCTGCACACAAAACCTACGCAAGCGGTGATCGAGATGATGGGCTTTGGCGGCACGTTCAGCACATCACACCACACCCGCATCGCCATCACCGGCGCACAGATGCAGGCCACGATTGATGGTGCGCCCATCACAACGAACATGACGCATATCCTGCGGGCCGGGGCGCAACTGACCATCGGCGGGGCCAAGGCGGGGGTTTATGGTTATCTTGCCTTTGCGGGCGGGATTACGACCGATCCGGTCATGGACAGCCGCGCCACCCACCTGACTGCAGGCATCGGCAAACGGCTGGATGCGGGTGACACGCTTCCCCTTGGACCAGACCCCGACCCTCTGCGCCCGCCGCAAAAACTGATCCCCGACAACCGGTTCTGTGGCGGGATGATCCGGATCATGCCCGGCCCGCAAACGGATTTCTTCAGCGCAGAGATATTGGGCAGCTTCACAGCAACACAGTTCACCCGCAGCCCGCGCGGCAATCGGCAAGGGATCCGGCTTGACTATGACGGTGCGGGCTTTCCCATCGACGGTGGGCGCAACATCGTTTCGGACCTGATTGTGCCGGGTGATATCCAGATGACGGGCGATGGGGTGCCTTACATTCTGCTGTCCGAATGTCAGACCATCGGCGGCTATCCCCGGATCGGCAGCGTGATCCCCGCCGATCTGCCCAAAATCGCCCAGGCCGCCCCCGGCACGCGACTGAGCTTTGAATTCCTGACCGTGGAAGAGGCCGACAGCACCGCAGCCTCAGACGCGGCGCTGCTGAAACAACTTGCCAAGATGTGCCAGCCGATGATCCGCGATCCGCATGACATCGCCGATCTGCTCAGCTACCAATTGATCAGCGGGGCGACCCCCGGTGATGATCTTGAAAGGCCCTGACATGACACGCAAAGTCGATCTGAATTCCGATATGGGCGAAGGCTTTGGCCCATGGAAGATGGGTGATGATGCCGCATTGCTGGATATCGTCACCTCGGCCAACGTCGCTTGCGGCTTTCATGCAGGCGACCCGGACGTGATGGACCAGACCATGCGCACCGCCATCGCCAAGGGGGTCGGGATCGGTGCGCATCCCGGTTTTGCGGACCTCAAAGGGTTTGGGCGCCGGCAATTACCGATCCCGCACGCCGAATTGGCGAATGCTGTCGCCTATCAACTGGGGGCGGCACAAGCCATGGCAAAACGCGCGGGCGGCACGGTGCGGCACCTCAAACTGCATGGCGCGCTGGCGAATATGGCCAGTGTCGATCATTCGCTGGCGCGGGTCTGCTATCAGGCCGCGCTCGACGTGGACCCTCACATCGTCATCATGGTGCTTGCCGCCACCGCGCAGGAAGAGACCGCGCGCGAATTGGGCTGCAACTGGGCGGGCGAGATTTTCTCAGACCGGGCCTATAACGACGACGCAACACTGGTCGACCGCAGCCTGCCCGGCGCGGTCCTGCACGACGCCGCCATTGCCGCGCCACGCATCCTGAAAATGCTGCAGGCCGGGGCGATTATCGCCGAATCCGGCAAACACATCCCCTGCCAGATCGACACGATCTGCCTGCATGGGGACACGCCCGGTGCTGTCGCCATGGCACGCGGTATCCGCCAACATCTGACGGATGCAGGCATCACGCTGGCATCTTTGTAGGGAACATCATGGAACTTCACGCCGACTTCACCCAGCGGGTTCTGATCCACACGTCTGACATGGACTGGACCCCCTCGCCCATGCCGGGGGTCGACCGGCGCATGCTCGACCGGATCGGAGAGGAGGTGGCGCGTGCGACGTCTATCGTGCGCTATGCGCCGGGCAGCAAATTCTCGGCACACAGGCATGACGGCGGCGAAGAATTCATCGTGCTGGACGGGACGTTTCAGGACGAACATGGCGACTATCCGGCGGGAACCTATGTGCGCAATCCACCCACCACGGCACACACGCCCGGGTCGGATCAGGGCTGCACGATCTTCGTCAAGCTGTGGCAGTTCGACCCAGATGACCGCACCCAGTTCCGGGTGGAGATGGACAGCGATCTGACCGGAGACACCGTACGCAGCAAGGTCCTTCACCACGACGCGCGCGAAACCGTCCGCTTCATCTCAATGGTCCCTGACGCAACACTTGCCGAGATACCAAGCGGCGGTGCCGAGATCCTCATGATCGCGGGTAGCGCCACTGAATGTGGCGATAGACTAAATAAAGGCACATGGCTGCGCCTGCCCGAAGGCGCGCCAATCAGCCTGACCGCTGGCGGTGAGGGCGCGAAGCTCTGGATCAAGACCGGGCACCTGCCATTTGCAGCCGCGCCAAATGTCTGAATTATCAAGAAAACCCGAAGGAACCTATCCGCACCGCGCCCCTTTCATGCACGCAGCCAAGCGCGTTTAATCATCGGCGGAGGAGCCACCCATGACCAAGCCATCCTATTACGCGCCGAAAGGCGGCCTGCCGCCGCAAACGCAGTTGCTGACCGACCGGGCCATGTTCACGGAAAGCTACGCCGTCATCCCCAAGGGCACGATGACGGACATCGTGACCAGCAACCTGCCCTTTTGGGAAAACACGCGGGCATGGGTGCTTGCCCGCCCGCTGTCAGGCTTTGCCGAAACCTTCAGTCAATACATCGTGGAAGTCAGCCCCAATGGCGGAAGCATAAAACCGGAAACGGACCCAACGGCGCAAGGCATCCTCTTTGTTGTTGATGGCAGCTGTACCCTGACCATCAATGGCGAAAGCCACACCATGCAGCCGGGCAGCTACGCCTATCTGCCAGCCGGCTGCGACTGGACGGTTAGCAACAGCACCGAAAATGACACCACGTTCCACTGGATCCGCAAAGCGTATCAAGCCGTGGACGGGATCGACCGCCCCGTGGCGTTTGTCTCTGACGAAGGCAAAGCGACGACGGTTGAAATGCCAGACACGAACGGCGCCTGGAAAACCACACGCTTTGTCGATCCTGCAGACATGCGGCACGATATGCATGTGAATATCGTAACCTTTCAACCCGGTGGGGTGATCCCTTTCGCGGAAACGCATGTGATGGAACACGGGCTTTATGTGCTTGAGGGCAAAGCCGTCTACCGGCTGAACCAGGACTGGGTCGAGGTCGAAGCAGGCGATTTCATGTGGCTGCGCGCCTTTTGTCCCCAAGCCTGCTATGCGGGCGGGCCGGGACCGTTTCGGTATCTGCTCTATAAGGACGTGAACCGGCACAT
Source organism: uncultured Paracoccaceae bacterium (assembly GCA_947503965.1). Lineage (GTDB taxonomy): Bacteria > Pseudomonadota > Alphaproteobacteria > Rhodobacterales > Rhodobacteraceae > Yoonia. The sequence goes on along the minus strand of CANNFU010000006.1, from coordinate 226,990 downwards.
GCCATTAAACCGCTAAATTGCAGTTGACACCTCAATCAAATTCCCATCCGGGTCCCTCACATAAAGTGACATGATTGGCCCGGTGGCACCCGTGCGCCTCACCGGCCCCTCCTCGACGGTCACGCCATGCGCATCAAACTGCGCCTGCCACGCATCCAGCGGCTGATCCGATAGAAAACACAAATCCGCTGATCCTGGCGTCGCAACCCGCGCCTTCGGCTCGAACGGGGCCGCTGACGGATGCAGATTGATCTTCTGTACCCCGAACTTCAACGCCCTCCGGGTCGAGCCATCAGCTGGACGAAATTCCTCTGGCACCATACCCAGAACATCGCGGTAAAACGCCACTGTGCGGTCGAGGTCCGCCACCGTCAGCACAAGATGATCCAACCCCGAAACCTGTGGCATTTGCACCCCCTGATCGTTCCAATTACGTTCGCACCATGCACGATCAAGCCACACGATCCCAGACGCAAACTGATCCATTCGACATCGCTCGCGCCCATGCGCTGCAAGCCACGCTGGGGGAGACACCCAGCCTGCAAACCGGCGACCTGCTGCCGCCTTTCGCGCATCATATCTATTTCTGGGACCCGCAACCGCCCAGCCAACTCGGCCTCGACGGGCATCCTGCAAAGGGTGGTTTCATCCCCGACCTTGGCTTGCCGCGACGGATGTGGGCTGCGGGACGGCTCACCTTTCACCGCCCGCTTCTTGCCGGGATAAGGGCCGAGCACACCAGCACAATCGAAGCCATTACCCGCAAACAAGGTCGCTCTGGTCCGCTGGGCTTTGTGACCATCCGGCATGATATCAAGCAACGCAACGCCTTGGCGCTGACCGAATGGCAAGATCTTGTTTACCGCGCAGATGGCCTGCATGGCGACACGCCCACTGCGCCTACTGACGAAACGCACCGCGAAGATGTGCGCTTTGATAGCACTACGCTGTTCCGCTATTCCGCGCTGACATTCAACGGCCACCGGATTCATTATGATGCGGATTATGCCCGTCAAATCGAAGGTTATGACGGGCTGGTCGTTCATGGCCCGCTCCTTGCGCACTTGCTGATGGGGTTCGCGCAACGGCAACTTGCGACACTTACCCAGTTCAGCTACCGCGCGACAGCACCGCTACTGCATCACGAAATGGCCACGCTGTGCTGGAAAAACGGACAAGGCTGGGTGCGCGGACCAGACAACCGACAATGCATGATCGCCGAGGCCCGTTAAACGGAGTTTCGAAAATTCTGGGATTTTCGCTGCACCCCGATATCGGCCCAGATCGGCAAATGATCAGAGGCATGCCGCGCCAACCCGTCCTTGACCACACCGGCCGCCATCACAGTCAAGCCCTGCGATACGGCAATCCGGTCCAGGGCCGCCACGGGCCGGGCCGCATGAAAACTGTGGCCGGGCGCATGGACATCAAATTCATGCAACACCTCCAACCCTTTATGCGGCGACCATTCATTGAAATCACCGGCGACAACCACCCGATCCGTACCCGCGACAGCCCGCGCGATCGCGCGCAACTGCCCGGCGCGGTGACGGCGCATCAGGCCCAGATGGGTGGCGACAAGACTGAAATGATCAAGATCCACGCGCACCGCCCCGCGCGGCTCTAACCCGGGCAGGTCGATATGCACCACCCGGCCGTGACCGATCCCCTTGCGGACAAGCACCGCATTACCGTGCCAGCCCAGGCTCACATCATTGCGGGCAATTGGCACGACCTCGAAATCCGTCTCTTCGGCGATCAATGCACGACACAGGGCCGAAGGGCGCGCGCCCAACCGCCGGTCCGCCTCTTGCAAGGCGATCACATCCGCGTCCAGCCCGTTCAGCACCCGCAGGATGCGGCCCGGATCACGTCTGCGATCCAGCCCTTTCGCCTTGCGGATATTGTAACTGGCGACGCGCAGCCCTTTATCTGTATCAATCATATCCCGAACATGGGGTCGTTTCGCGCATTCGAAAAGGGGGAAGGATAATGGTCAAAGCGCTGATCTTTGGTCAAAATCGCATCGTGGCAGTGTTATGGGGCCTTTTGCTTCTGACATCACTGACTGCCCTTTTCCTGGGCTTTTGGGAACTCAGCTTTGTCGCCTTTTCCACATTTGCGCTGGCTATCACGCCCGCATTTCTTGCATCGCGCCTGCATATCTCGCTTCCCGTGCCGTTCCTTGTTGCAACCACCCTTTTCATCTTCGCCAGCGTTTTCATGGGCGAAGCGTTTGATTTTTATGAACGGGTCTGGTGGTGGGATGTCGCACTGCATGGCGCATCCTCGATTGGCTTCGGGCTGATCGGGTTTCTGTTCGTCTTCATGCTGTTCGAAGGCGACCGCTACGCCGCCCCGCCCTTTGCAATGGCCTTTATCGCCTTCTGTGTCGGCATGACGGTTGGCGCTGTGTGGGAGGTGTTCGAATTTCTGATGGACACCTGGTTCGGGTTGAACATGCAGAAATCAGGGCTTGATGACACGATGCATGACATCATGATCAACGGCGCGGGGGCCGCACTTGGGTCCTTTGTCGGGTATCTCTATTTGCGCGGTCAGGGTGACGGGCCGTTCGGCCGCCTGATCGACCAGTTCATTGATCTGAACAAGCGGCTTTACCGCAAATCCAAGGCCAAGCTGCGCAAGGACCCGGCAGAGTAATGTTAGACCTAAGGCTGAAACTCATCCGGCACACGTTCGCGACCCTCCAGGATCAGATCGGCCATCACCGAACCCACCTTTGGGGCCATGCCAAAACCGATCTTGAAGCCGCCATTGGCGATGAACTGCCCGGGTCGCATCGGATGCAAACCCAGCACCGGCGCGCGTGACTTGGCACGCGGCCTGACCCCGGCCCAGCGTTCAATGATCTCTGCCCCCTCCAGCACCGGAAAGGCGGCGACCGCGCGGGCCAGCACATCATCCAACGCCGCATCAACCGCTGTCGGATCATCAAAGTCCCGTTCGGATGTCGACCCGACCGCAACCGTCCCGTCCTCATGCGGAATGATATGCAGCGCATCGGCGAAGAGCTGCGGCTGCCCCACTGCATCATACCGCAGCAATGCCGCCTGCCCCTTGACCCCAGTCCCGCCGATCTCTTGCAGGCCGGGCCAGCCTGTGGCCCAGACAACGGCTCCCTCTTCCGGCGCCTCCGCCACAATCTGACCGCCCAGCGCGACCACGGCATCCGCCAAGGCCCGTGTCGCCCGACGCGGATGGATCAACGCAGACAGCGTATCGCGCACCACCAACCCGGTCGGCGACGGCGGCATCCAATCCGCATCGCCTGCCGGCACGACCTCCCAAACCGCCTTGCCCTGCCACAGCGCGGCCGCCGTGGCTGCGCGGTCGCAGGCAAGCGCCACGGCGCGGTCGTCTGCCAAAGGCTGCAACCGTCCCGTGCGGGCATAGCCCACATTCGCGCCAGTCAACCGTTCGACCCCTGCCCAAAATGCCTCTGCCATGATCAGGCTTTCAAACTGGAACGCCTTCTTTTCGTTCCAGTTTTCGGGCACATGCGGGGCGAGCGCGCCAACAATCCCCCCGCTTGCCCCGGCCGCCACACCATTTGGATCGACCACCCCTACCCGCGCACCGCGACGCGCACAGGCATAGGCCACCGACAGGCCAAACACCCCTGCCCCCATGACCGTCACATCCACCGTTGCCATTCCGCGCCCTTCCGCCCAAAGATGGCGCAGTTGTAAGGCGGGCGGACATGACAGACCAGACAGCAAAACTCGACTGGACCGGCGGCGTGCCGATAGCAACCCGGTTTGATGATCCCTATTATTCGCTGGATAACGGGCTGGCAGAGACCAAACATGTCTTCCTGAATGGCAACGATCTGCCAGCCCGGTTCGGCGGCGATTTTCATATCGCAGAGCTTGGGTTTGGCACAGGGTTAAGCCTGCTTGCCACATGGAATGCCTGGGCCGAAACCGGACGCCCCGGAACACTGCATTTCACCTCGTTCGAGGCGTTTCCCCTGATGCCTGCCGACATGACACAAGCCCTCGGGCATTTTCCAAGCCTCGCGCCTTATGCGGCACTTTTGCTGAACGAATGGGCACCGGGCGCGGGACCGACAACACTGACCGACGGGCCGACACTGCACGTCATCATCGGAGATGCCCGTGAAACGCTGCCCCTTTGGGACAAAAAAGCGGACGCATGGTTTCTTGACGGGTTTTCACCGGCCAAGAACCCCGCACTATGGGAACCCGATCTGCTGCACGCTGTTGGTGCGCATACCAAACGGGGCGGAACCGCCGCCACCTACAGTGCGGCTGGCCACATCCGCCGCAACCTGAGCACGGCAGGGTTCGAGGTCACACGCACCCCCGGCTATGGCCGTAAACGGCATATGACCCGCGCAAGGCTGATCCGTGCAGAATAACCCCCGCCTTGGCATCCTTTTGATGATCGCGACAACCTTTGTCTTCGCGGTGCAGGACGGCATCTCGCGCCATCTGGCGGAGAACTACAACGTGATCATGATCGTCATGATCCGCTACTGGTTCTTTGCGGCCTTCGTGATCACCATCGCAACACGGCAATCGGGGTCCATCCGGGCCGCAGCGGCCACCAGACAGCCGATCCTGCAAATCACACGCGGCACGCTGCTGGCATTGGAAATCTGCGTCATGGTCAGCGCCTTCGTGCTGCTTGGGCTTGTCGAAAGCCATGCGATCTTTGCCTGCTATCCGTTGCTGATCGCGGCACTGTCCGGCCCCGTCTTAGGCGAAAAGGTGGGCTGGCGGCGCTGGGTCGCCATCGGGATCGGGTTCGTCGGAGTGCTGGTGATCCTGCAACCCGGCTACACTGTCTTTGCGCCTGCGGCGGCCATCCCGCTTCTGGCAGCCTTCATGTTTGCGCTTTACGGGCTGCTCACACGCTACGCCGCACGCAAGGACAGCACGGCCACATCGTTTTTCTGGACCGGCACATCAGGGGCCGTGGTCATGACCGTCATGGGCATCTGGTTTTGGGAGCCGATGACCGCAGCCGACTGGCAATGGATGGCCGCCCTGTGCATCACCGGTGCGGGTGGGCACTGGCTGCTGATCAAGACCTACGAAGTGGCCGAGGCAAGCGCCGTGCAACCCTTTGCCTATCTGCAACTGGTTTTTGCAAGCGCAATCGGACTTCTGCTGCTGGACGAAACGCTGCGGCCCAACGTGGCGATTGGCGCAGCGATTGTGGTTGGGGCTGGTCTGTTTACCCTGTGGCGGGAACGCAAAACGTAGGATGGGTGATTTCACTCATCAAACCTATCCCCGTTCCGGCCGCGCCACCGGGCGTATGCTGGGCACCTCACCCACCTCTTGCGGCAAGGGGCGGGCGATGGGGCGGATCAGGGGTTTCGAACCGATCAACAGCTCGGTGAACGCCACGGGCCCTGTCTGCCCGGTCAACCGCGCCTGATAAATCGGCAGGCTTTCCGTCACGCGCATCACGTAATTGCGGGTTTCGCGGAACGGGATATGCTCGATCCAGTCTACAACGTCCATCTCAAGCAACCGGGGATCGCCCCGTTCATCCATCCAGGTATGCGGGCGGCTGGGCCCCGCATTATACCCGGCAGCAATCAGCACAGGGGTCGGACCGAACTCTTCCTCCAGTATCGCCAGATATTTAGCACCCAGCGTCGCGTTATATTCCCAATCGGTGGTCAACCGCCCGCGTGCGTAAGGCAGGGCAAGAAAGCCTGCCACTTCCTCTGCGGTAGCGGGCATCAACTGCATCAGACCCAATGCACCCGCCGGACTGCCGATCCCGATATTGAACTCACTCTCGCGCCGGGCAATGGACAGCGCCAAGGCGGGGTCAACGGGCAAATCCATCTCAGCGAGATCATGCAGCGGGAAATAGATCGACGGGATCACCTCACCGCGTGCCGCTGCGGTCTTGCCCAAAAGCAGCGTGTAATACTGCTCATCAATCTCGCTCAGATAGGCCCCCAATTGGGCCAGTGCAGCGGCATCCAACACGCGGCCCAGATGGGCGAAAAACGTCACCGCATGCCCCCGCTCTCCGCCGGCCAGCAGCATGAGGGCGGCCTGCACGACATCGTCGTCAAAAACAGCGGCGTTGTCCCAAGCAACAGCCGCACCCGCCAGAGCAGGCTGCAACGGGCGCCCCAGCTTTTCCGACGCAAGCAAACCATAAAACCCAGTCTGATGTACCGCCGCGGCGGCAAAGGCCTGCGCGGCCAGATCCGCTTCATCCTTTGTCTCATAGGTCCGGCCGATCCAGTAATTCATGCGGCCCACGGAAATCGGCGAACTGACGACGCGCAACGCCTTTTGGAAATGCTCCAGCGCCAGTGTCGGATCACCCAGATAGGTCAACGCGATGTAACCAGACAACCACTCCAGATCAGCATAGGCCGCGCCATCGCTCAGATAATGGCGCGATGCCAACTGATAGGCACGCTCTGCCCGGCCTTCGCGCATTTCCCACCGCGCCAGCGTCCGCCGCCAGCCCGACCAGCGAAAGGGCTCGCCCAAGGCCGCGCGCGATGTCGAACGATCCAGCACCATATTGACGGCATCTTCCCGGCTGCCGCGATTGGCCATCCACGTATAGCGCGCATAGGCCAGCCCTGCATCCTCGCGCAGCCCCTCGGGCACCGCGTTGTAAATGGGCAGCATGTTGCGGATGCGTCTGATATAGCCGATCCGGGCCGCCGCCAGTGCCGCCTGATCCTCGCTCAACAGGGGCAGCATCCGCGCGGCCTCGATCCGGCGCGATTGCCACAGCAGCGCATCGGTGCGCGCCACGTGAAAAGGTGCCAGCAAATCACGGAATGCCCCGAGCATCGCATCCTGTCCATCCTCGGTCAGACGCAGGCCGATCCATGCGGTGCGCAGCACCGCCTTTGCATCCGCGATCCGGCCCGATGTCATCAGCGCTTCGGCAAGACGCACGGCACCTTCGCCGGTCTGCGGGTCATCATTGGCAAACCAGGCAATTACCTCGGCCGCATCATAGCCCTTTGTAATTGTCAGTTCCGACTCTGCGCGCAGCCGGTCCCATGCGGGCCAATCCGCATGGGTTTGTGCAAAGCTCTGGTATTCGGCAAATGTCGCCTCACCTTCGCGCAAACGCAGCCAGGTCAGCACGTCACGGGTCAGCGTATCGGGGGCAAGCGCATAGGCACGATCCCAGCCGACCCCGGCCTCCGCGACGGCGGCAACGCTCTTGGGATCAACGCTTTGCGCAGAGACGGGCGCGGCGGCCAGCAAGGCGACCGAAATCAATGTCAAAAGTCGCATCAAAACACCCACACCGCCCGTTCATCCCAGATGATAGGTTCACACCGGACAATCGCAACGCACAAACTTGGCAATCGGCAGAAACCAGTCTAGGTTCCGCGCGATTTTACCCCGGCTGATGTCAGTCGGCAATGCAGAAGGAAGCGTGCCATGTTCAAGGGATCACTCCCCGCCCTCGTCACGCCGTTTGACAACGGCCAGGTTGATGTGGCTGCGCTCAAAAAACTGGTGAACTGGCACGTGGATCAGGGATCGCATGGGCTGGTCCCCGTCGGAACGACAGGCGAAAGCCCAACACTGTCGCACGAAGAACACGATCTGGTCGTGGAAACCGTGGTGAACGAGGCCGCCGGACGCATCCCCGTCATCGCTGGTGCAGGCTCCAACAATACCGCTGAAACCGTGCGGCTGGTACAGGCGGCGAAATCCGCCGGTGCCGATGCGGCTCTCGTCGTCACGCCCTACTACAACAAGCCGACCCAACGCGGGCTGATCGCGCATTTCATGGCTGCCGCCGATTGCGGTCTGCCGATCATCATCTACAACATCCCGCCCCGGTCGGTCATCGACATGACGCCCGAGACGATGGGCGAGCTGGCCAAGCACGAGATGATCATCGGGGTCAAGGACGCGACCGCCGACCTGTCCCGCGTGCCCAAGCAGCGCATGACCTGCGGCCCCGATTTCATTCAGCTGTCGGGCGAGGATGCGACGGCGCTGGGCTACAACGCGCATGGCGGTTCGGGTTGCATTTCGGTGACCGCCAATATCGCGCCCAAACTGCTGGCCGAGTTTCAGGAAACCACGCTAGCGGGCGACTACGCCACCGCACTGACCCAACTCGACAGGCTGATGCCCTTGCACGAGGCGGTGTTTACCGAGCCAGGGCTGGTCGGTGCGAAATACGGCATGTCGCTATTGGGGCTCTGCAGTGAAGAGGTGCGGTCACCGCTCACCGGGCTGACGGACGGGACCAAAGAGAAAGTGCGGGCCGCGATGGTGCATGCGGGTCTTTTGAACTGACGTCGGATGGGTGATTTCACCCATCCAACTACGGCCACCATGGCACCATGCCCAGCCGTTTACCCCAAAACAAACACATGGATATTGTCGCCCAAATCTCCCATAAACTTTGACGGTAGAACCTAAACGGCGAGAAACGAAGATGGGTGCTTGGGGTGCTGGGCTTTATCAATGTGACGAAGCGGCGGATGTGAAACAGACATTTGCCGACACCGCGAAGCTGCCCGTTGATGTAGACGAACTGGTGGCCCGTGTTGCACGCAAAAGCGGCCTTGGCACCGATCCGATGGCCGAAGAAGAGGTCGATGGCTGGCTTGTGATCGCTGACCAGCTCCACCACTTCGCGCTCGACCATCCGCCGACCTTTGAAACCGCACTTCAGATCATCGACAGCGGTGCAGACCTGGCGGCCAAGAAAGACCTGGAAATGAGCCCGCGCGATTTGAAAAAGCGTGAACAGGTGCTGCAGGATCTCAAGGCCAAATGGGCGATCCCCCATCCAAAACCGCGCAAACGCAAGATGATGAAGGGGCCGGAAAAATACCTCTTCGATATCGGTGATCTCTGGGTCATGCCCGCCATGGACGGATCACCATTGCCATTTGACTGGTACGGCTATGACCCCGACACGATCGGCGAACACTATACGCCAAACGGCTGGGCAGGTTTCGTGGTCTTCAACCGTTGGCGGCATGAAGATTTCTACGCGCGTTACCTGATCGCCGTTCTTGATATTACGGGTGCCGGCAAACCAACGCCCGAGACCGCAGGCGATTTACCGATCCGCGCCATCACCGACAAGATCCCCTATCTTGATGAAAATGAAGAGCTCAAATATCGCAACACGACCAATGAGGCAGTCTACACAACCTATGTCCTGACGCCGGGTAAGACACTGCGGATGTGGGGTGCCGAACGGCTAGGCGCGCTTGACGTCGTGGCGGCGGATGATCTGCTAGCCGCGCTGAAAGGCGAATTCAAGGATACGCATACGCCGCAGGAAGGTGCCGCCTCAATCGAGCATCTGATGACATTGGATTCCTTTCATCACAATTCCGGCTGGAACGACCCCGACGTCTCTGTTTTGTCAGCCGCGACCGACATGCAGCTTGCACGGTTTCTTAACCGATAAGGTGTTGCGACGCGTCTGGTCACCGCATCCACCCCTCTGTATATTTGACCGCGTCGCATCCGCCAAATATCGCCGCCCGCTCCAACTCGGTCTCAAGCGCCCGCACGCGGCCCGTGCCCATTCGTACGCCCGCCTCTGGCCAGAACGCCCGCACCGCCAGAGCCCCATCCTCGCGCTTCATGTCGATCCGTCCGATCAGGCGGTCGCCTTCCATCACCGGAAACACGTAATACCCGTATTTCCGTTTCGCTTCGGGGACGAAAATCTCGATCCGGTAGTGAAAGCCGAAGAGCCGCTCCGCCCGCTTACGGTCCCGCAACGCCGGGTCGAACGGCGACAGCACCCGTACGCGAGGGACAGGCGCCACCGTATCCTCATCCATCAACCCCGGCCAGGCAAAGGACCGGCGCAGCTTGCCGTCTACGCCTTCCACATCCACTTCGATGATCCGACCCTCGGACAGAGCCGCCGCACACCACGCCTTCGCCTCCGCCGGTGTGATGTGATCCCAGAACGCGGCAAGTTCCCCGCTTGTGGCAAAACCCAATCGGTCCAGCGCCCCCGCACAGCACCAGTCAATCGTCTCGTCCGGGTGGTGCCGCGCGTTCAGATGTTCCGCCGGAATGACCCGTTCGGTCAGGTCATAGACCTTGGTGAACCCGTCACGGCGCACGACCGAGACCTGACCGGACCGCCACAGATATTCGAGCGCTGTCTTTGACGGATGCCAGTCCCACCAGCCGCCCGACCCGCGGCTTTCGCCTTCGCCCACATCACCGGATGTGCAACAGCCGTGATCCGCAATCCGGCGCAGCACCGCATCAATCTTGGCCGTGAAATCGCCGCGCCGCCATTCCTTCCAGCGGTCCTCCATCCGCACGGCGTCGCGCTGAAAGCGCAGGCGCCAATGGGCAAAGCTCTCAATCGGGATGATCGCAGCGTCATGGGTCCAGTGTTCAAATACCTGCCGGTCGCGATGCAGCAGATGCTGCAGCGCTTTGGGGCGAAACCGCTGCCGCCGCGACCATAGGATCAGGTCATGGGCGCGGGCGAAGGTGTTGACGCTGTCCAATTGCACAAAGCCCAGATCGTCAATCATCGCCTTCAGATCAGCACCCTTGCCCGGCCCTGACGGGCGCCCGGCCAACCCATGCCGGGCCAGAAACACATGGCGGGCCTGCGCATTGCGCAGGACAGGAACGCTCATGTTTCGGCCTTGCTGATCTGCAACTGCTGCAGGCGCACCTGACGCAATGCCTCGACCAGCAACGCTGTGACCAGCCCGATATTCAATAGGCCGTTCGCTGCGGCCATGCCGCCCAGAAGCCGCCATTCAACCGGCAACAACACATCGCCAAAACCCAGCGTGGTAAAGGCCACGAGGGCAAAGTAGACCGACAGTTCCATCGTGTCGAACACGCCCAGCGCCAGCATCGTCAGCGCCCAGAGCCACACGCCCGCCGTCATCTGCAGCGTGATCCAGACAGCCGCCACACATAGCACCAGGATCAGCTTGGGCCGGTGCGGTTCGCGGCTCAGCCAGGGACGATAGCGCATCAACCAGGTTTCCATCAGCCAGTAACTGACCCCGGCGATGATGATCGACAGCAGCATCAGGGCTGTACCGAGGGCAAGCTGGATAAACATGGAGCCTCCTTGATGTGTTCGGACCAGTTTATCCGCGGTTGCACGGAGGTGCCACGCCCCATACGGTCCTGCGTGTCAAATCAAAGCAGAAAAAATGAAAAAGCAACTGATCCCAGATAGGCCCGTACTGGAGGTGCAAGGGTGGCACTGCTCTGATATTCAGGACATGGCCGAAATCCTGCGGAATCCGCCGACCAGTTTCTGCATGCCCTTTCAATTCTCGATTGGTGCGGCTGGTAATGACGCCGCAGATGTGTTTGAGATCGTCGTCTGTTCCCCTGACTGGATCGATTCCGCAAAGCGTACTGGCCCCTTTGTGGCCATGCCAATTCTGATCCCCAGCGCCGTGATTGAATTTGTGACCCGTCTTGTCGCGCATGCAAATACAACGGACGATCCGATAGAAAACCTTGTTGCCAAGATGGTGTGGGAATTTGACGGCTATCGCGCCTAGCCAAGGCGCTTGTAAGCATTGCCCCTATCGCCTATTTCAGCCTGACCATGGCCAAGAAACCCGAAAACAAAAACTACAAAGTCGTCGCTGAAAACCGGCGCGCGCGGTACGATTATGCCATTGAGGACGATATCGAGGTCGGGATCATCCTGACCGGGTCCGAGGTCAAATCGCTGCGCATCGGGCAGTCGAATATTGCCGACAGTTATGCATCGGTCGATGACGGGGAATTGTGGCTGACCAACGCCTATATCGCCCCTTATGACCGGGCCATGTTCGGCCATGAGGAACGGCGCAAGCGCAAGCTGCTGGTGAGCCGCAAGGAATTGTCGCGGCTCTGGAATGCAACCAAGCGTGAAGGCATGACGCTGGTACCGCTGGTGATGTATTTCAACGATCGCGGTCTGGTGAAGCTGAAGATTGCGACGGCCAAGGGCAAGAAAAACCACGACAAACGGGCCACCGAGGCCAAGCGCGACTGGGGTCGCCAGAAACAGCGGCTGTTGCGGCACGGCGACTGATCAGCTGCGGCTGGTCAGCAATCGCAAGCCAGCAAGCGCGAAAAACGTTCCCAGTACACCCTGAATGAAACGGCGGGCCTTGCCGTAGATGCGCACCATTGCGGGTGTGGAAAATGCAACCGCATAGAGCAGGTGAATGATGATCGACATCGCAAAGGTACCCAGCACAATCGCCGCACCCACCCAAAGCGGCGCACCCGCCTGTAGCCCCAGTGAGATAATCGCAATCCAGGCAAGTGCCGCTTTCGGGTTGGTCATCTGAATGATGTAGCCACGCCGGAAGTAGCCCGACGGGGTTCGCCGACCGCCGGCCAGTTCCCTTGCTTCGATATCATGACTGGCCGCGGCAGACTTGAAAGATTTGTAAGCCAACCACAGCAAGTACAAACCGCCAAAGATCTTGATTGCAAACAGGGCAGAAGCGTAAGTCGCCAATAGCGCCGACAGACCGAATATCGTCAAAAGCGCCCATGTGAACGTTCCCGTCGCGACGCCCATCGCCAGCGCCATACCTGATCCACGCCCGACGCTCATCGAGGTGCCGATCACTGCCAGAATATTCGGACCCGGACTGGCAATCGCCAGCAGAAAGGCCGCATAGGCCGTCAGAATTCCGGGAAGATAGAGAGAGACATCCTGCATGATCCGTCCTTTCAATGACGCGGCATGTTCATACTATGTTCTCATATTGTGGCTTTGGCAAATGTTATCGACGCCGCATCGCGATGCCGGCCCGATGGGGCCGACATCGTTAGATCATTTACTCCGCAGGTTCCGCCGCATGCCGGCTTTCTTTTTCGGCGGCATATTTCTCTTGCGCCGTTTCGACGGCCTTGGCGTGAATCTCTGCCAGTTCCGGCCGCATCTTTTGCGCGCGCACCGCTGCGTTCATCGTGGACATATGCTGGCCCTGGAAATGCGGGAACACTTCACGGGCGATCAGGTCGTAGGATTTCTTCGTCGCCTCGAAATTCGCCCAGTTATGGGCCAGCATCAGGTAGGCCCCGAAGCCGCCGTTGGACTGTTTCCAGAGCCGGTCGATCTGGGCTTTGCACATCTCTGGCGTTCCGATGGCGCCGAAGCCGCTGTCGTTGATGAAATCGATCATTTCCTTTGCGTTCTGCCCGGGCATCGACATTTGCGGGAAGGCGGCGATTTCCTGGAAGTAGTTGAACCAATGTTCGATGCCGTATTCCACATCGCGGCGCGCCTGTTCGGCGGTTTCGGCGATATGGCAGAGCCCGACAAGCCGCCATTTGGACCGGTCGACCTTTTGATTGTAGTGCTTCGCCTCCTCCTCGATCACGTCCCAGTGCAGGGCGAGTGCGTCGAACCCGGCGGCCGTTGTTGCCCCGATGGAGATCAGGCCGGTGCCGTATTTGCCCGCCAGCTTCGGCCCGGTAGGCGAAGCGACGGCGGCGGTTGCCAGATCGAAATTGGAATAGGGGCGTAGATGCAGGCGCGCATCTTTCAGCACCCAGCGATCATTCTCGAAATTTACCGGCTCGTCCGACCGCAAGAGCCGCGTGATGATATCCAGCCCGTCCGCCAATAGCCCGCGCGTATCCTTCTGGCTCAGCCCGATCATGGCCGCGTCCGTGGGCAGCGATCCCGGCCCGAGACCCAGCATCGCCCGACCCCGGGTCAGATGATCCAGTTGCACGATCTTTTCGGCAACCCAAAGCGGGTTATGATAGCTGACGGACACCACACCGGTGCCCAGTTTGATCCGCCTTGTTCGCGGTGCGGCACTCGCAATCATGATCTCGGGGCTGGCCGAAATCTCGGACCCGGCTGAGTGATGTTCGCCGAACCACACCTCGTCATAGTCGCAGCGGTCGAGCCATTGAACCAGTTCAAGGTCCTGTTCGAGCGCGAGTGTGGGGTTGATCCCGGGCTTGTGAAACGGGGCCAGAAAAATACCAAAGCGCATACGGTCTGTCATTGTCGTCCTCCCTATTGCAGTCCCCACCCTTGTGGTTGACCTTAGGTCAGCCTAGCGTTGCAGCGCCTTATTCACCAAATCAAATTTCCGGTCCCGTCTGGCGGATGAGTTGCCGGGGGTCGTGCGCATCACCACCCGCCGCGTACGGATTTGTACGTACGCTGTACGTACAGGTTATGTACACATTCTGTATGGCGTACTCCCCTGCAAAGCCCTGCCATGCACCAAGCCGCAGGGCTTTCGCCAGAACCGGCACAAATACGACGTCGAACAGGCCAGCCATTTCCGTCGCGGACTTGTCTTGCGCCGCCGCGCAGGCTACGTCTGACGCGATTATTGACGAGGGCGCCTGATGACTCCCACCACAGCCGACGACCCCAAAACACTGGTCAGCACAGATTGGCTGGCCGCGCATCTGAAAGACCCGGATCTGCGGATCTTCGATGCATCCTGGTACCTGCCCGATATGGGCCGCGACGCAAAGGCGGAGTACGCCGCAAGCCATATCCCCGGCGCGCGTTTCTTTGACATTGACGAGATCAGCGATGCCCGATCCGAGCTGCCGCATATGGTCCCATCGGTTGAAAAGTTCATGTCGCGCATGCGCGCGATGGGCGTGGGCGACGGGCATCAGGTTGTGGTGTATGACGGGATGGGCATCTTCTCGGCGGCGCGGGTGTGGTGGCTGTTCAAATTGATGGGTCAACACAATATCGCGGTGCTGGATGGCGGGCTGCCCAAGTGGTTGGCGGACGGGCATAAAACGACGACCAACCCGCCCACGATCCGCGACAGGCACATGACCGTCAAGGTGGAGCCCTCGCGCGTGCGTGACGTGACCGAGGTCGCGCGTGCCGCAAAACTGGGTGATCACAGCATCATCGACGCGCGCGCGCCCGGCCGGTATCGGGGCGAAGCAGTTGAACCCCGCGAAGGCTTGCGCTCCGGCCACATTCCCGGTTCAAAAAACGTGTTTTACCAAGACCTTCTGAACGCGGATGGGACGATGAAGCCACCCACCACCCTGCGCACGATTTTCAAAGATGCCGGTGTGGACCTGCAAAAACCCGCGATCACGACATGCGGGTCCGGTATCACGGCGGCGGTCCTTTCACTGGCCCTTGAACGGATCGGAAAAACGGATCATTCGCTGTATGACGGCTCTTGGTCCGAATGGGGCATGTATGCTGATCTGCCACTTGCAACCGGAGCATCCTGATGCTGGAAAACCTGACCGCCCAACCCGCTGACAAGATTCTTGCCCTTGTGGCACAGTATCGGGCCGACCCACGCGCCAACAAGATCGACCTTGGCGTCGGTGTCTACAAGGACGCCACGGGCAACACCCCCGTCATGCGCGCCGTGAAAGAGGCAGAGCGGCGTATTCTGTCCGATCAGACCACAAAGGCCTATACCGGCCTTGCCGGTGACCCGGAATTTGGTGCCGTGATGCGCGATCTGGTCTTGGGCGACAGCGTTCCTGCAGAGCGTGTGGCCGCCGTCGCCACCCCCGGCGGGACCGGTGCGATCCGGCAATCACTGGAATTGATCCGGCTTGCGGCACCGCGGGCAACTGTCTGGCTGTCAAATCCCACCTGGCCGAACCATCCATCGATCATCAAATACCTTGGCATGAACATGGCCGAATATCGCTATTTCGATAACGAGACTCGTGGCGTGGATTTTGCGGGTATGCTGGCCGATCTGGAAAAAGTCGCCGCTGGCGATGTGGTCCTGCTGCATGGGTGTTGCCACAACCCGACCGGCGCAAACCTGACCTATGAACAGGTGCAGCAAGTCATTGGTGTCATGCATAAAAAGGCGGCTGTCCCGCTGGTCGACATTGCCTATCAGGGTTTCGGTGACGGGCTGGACAAAGACGCGCAGATCACCCGGCAGATCGCCAGCAGCTTTGAAAACTGCCTGATCGCGGCAAGCTGTTCAAAGAATTTCGGCATCTATCGCGAACGCACCGGTATTCTGATGGCCGTCGCCAAGGACGCCGACCAGCAGGCGCTGGCGCAGCAGAATCTCGCTTTTCTGAACCGGCAGAACTATTCCTTCCCGCCTGATCACGGGGCGCGGGTTGTGACAACGATCCTGAAAGATCCCGCGTTGCGCGCGGATTGGGAGGCCGAGTTGGAAGAGACGCGCAAAGGCATGCTCGACCTGCGGCAGCAACTGGCGGATGAACTGCGGCGGCTGACGAATTCCGACCGGTTTGACTTTCTTAGCGCTCACCGGGGGATGTTCAGCCGCCTTGGGACGACGCCGGATAAGGTCGATGCGCTGCGCGATGATCACGGGATTTATTTGGTGGGCGACAGCCGGATGAATATCGCCGGGCTGAACGCGGAAACCGTGCCTGTGCTGGCGAAAGCGATCGTGAACGCCGGGATTTGACCGAACATTTTGCGCCGCAGCAACGCAATTGCTGCGGCTGCAAATTGAACTTGTGACCCTTGACGCAATAATATACCGATCAGCGTAAAAGATACGTAATATTGCTACGCAAAGGATCGTTTATGTCATTCCGCCTGCAACCCGCACCACCGGCCCGTCCCAATCGTTGCCAATTGTTCGGCCCCGGCTCAAACACCAAGCTATTCGCGAAAATGGCGGCCAGTGCGGCGGATGTCATCAACCTCGATCTGGAAGACAGTGTCTCTCCCTCCGATAAAGATGCGGCCCGCGCCAACGTTATTCAGGCGATCAATGAGGTCGACTGGAACACAAAATACCTCAGCGTCCGGATTAACGGGCTGGATACGCCATACTGGTATAAGGACGTTGTGGATGTGCTGGAGCAAGCTGGCGACCGGTTGGATCAGATCATGATCCCCAAAGTGGGCTGCGCTGCGGATGTTTATGCGGTTGATGCGCTGGTCACAGCGATTGAGGCCGCAAAGGGCCGCACCAAACCAATCAGCTTTGAGGTGATCATCGAATCTGCCGCAGGCATCGCCCATGTCGAAGAGATCGCCGCCAGTTCCCCCCGCATGGCCGCGATGAGCCTTGGGGCAGCCGATTTCGCGGCGTCGATGGGGATGCAGACCACTGGCATCGGCGGCACGCAAGAACAGTATTACATGCTGCACGGTGATACCCGGCACTATTCCGACCCATGGCACTGGGCGCAGACGGCTATCGTTGCAGCTTGCCGGACACATGGTGTGTTGCCGGTGGACGGCCCGTTTGGTGATTTCAGCGATGATGAAGGCTATCGCGCGCAAGCGCGACGGTCGGCCACGCTGGGGATGGTGGGCAAATGGGCGATCCACCCCAAGCAGATCGCTGTGGCAAACGAGGTCTTCACCCCGTCAGACGAAGCCGTGGCCGAGGCCCGCGAGATTTTGGCCGCCATGGAAGACGCCAAGGCACGGGGCGAAGGGGCCACGGTCTATAAAGGCCGCCTGGTCGATATTGCATCGATCAAGCAGGCCGAAGTGATTGTGCGCCAGTCCGAGATGATCGCGGGCTGACGCGAACACTTATTGACCAGCCAGCTTAAGGCGGCCCGCGCTGTATGCATCCCGGCAATCAGTCGCATCGCGCATGATGTCATCCTGCAATAGGGGCGTGGTCGTCATACCTGGCCCGGCAAAGCGCATATCATCGCATTCACCATCGTTTGACCACTCGCCGCTGTCATTGCCGAAGTCGATTGTGCCGTCAGCGGCGACGCCTGCCAGCGTCAAGCGTCCGGCATTGTAAGCAGTGCGGCAATCAGTGGCATCGGCCAGCACATCTTCCTCCAAAAGCGGCGTTGATGTCAGACCAGGACCGGTGAAGCGACCGTCATCGCATTCGCCATCGTTCGCCCACTGGCTGCTGTCGTCCCCGAAATTGATCGATTGGGCAGATGCAGGGCCGCAAGCGACACATGCAATCAAGCCAAGAAAACCAAGAATTCGCATAATGTATTCCTATGTATACGTGATCGGTGCCCGTTCATTGTTGCAATTCCACTTGCATTGCAAATGGCAATATTGTGGCAATCGCATGCCGTTGCCATCAGGCCACCCATACGCCATATATCATCAAGTTTTCGCAAAGAGGCGCGTCCATGACCCAATATCTCGACTTCGAAAAACCCCTTGCTGAAATCGAAGGCAAGGCGGAAGAGCTGCGCGCCATGGCCCGCGAAAACCCGGAGATGGACGTGGAGAAAGAGGCGAGCGCACTTGACAGAAAGGCATCGGACCTTCTCAAATCGCTTTATGCAGACCTGACCCCATGGCGCAAATGCCAAGTGGCCCGCCATCCTGAACGCCCGCATTGCCAAGACTACATTAATGCCCTGTTCACCGAATACACGCCATTGGCGGGCGACCGGAATTTTGCCGACGATCACGCCGTGATGGGTGGGATTGCACGGCTGGACGGCGCGCCCGTCATGGTCATCGGCCATGAAAAAGGCAACGACACCAAATCCCGGATCGAACGGAACTTTGGCATGGCCCGCCCCGAAGGATACCGCAAGGCAATCCGCCTGATGGGCCTTGCCGACCGCTTTGGCCTGCCGGTGATTACACTTGTCGATACCCCCGGCGCCTATCCCGGCAAAGGGGCGGAGGAACGCGGCCAGTCCGAGGCGATTGCACGCTCAACAGAGAAATGTCTGGAGCTCAAGGTGCCGCTGATCAGTGTTGTGATCGGTGAAGGCGGCTCTGGCGGCGCTGTCGCCTTTGCGACAGCCAACCGGGTCGCGATGCTGGAACATTCCGTTTACTCGGTCATCAGCCCGGAAGGCTGTGCATCGATCCTGTGGAAAGACGCCGACAAAATGCGCGAGGCGGCAGAGGCGCTGCGCCTGACGCCAAAAGATCTGCACGAGCTGGGTGTCTGCGACCGGATCATTCCCGAACCCCAAGGCGGTGCGCACCGTGATCGCCACGCGACGATCAAATCCGTGGGCGAGGCGTTGGTGCAGATGCTCAACGAGCTGCGCGATCTGTCGGGCGACAAGCTACGCAGTGATCGGCGCAACAAATACCTCGCGCTTGGCTCAAAAGGTCTTGCTGCTTAAGTGGCGATCCTGAAAGGGCATTGGCAGCTTTTGCTGCTGACAACGCTTGTTTTTGCGCTGTGGCAGACGCCTGCCGTTGTCCCGCTGAAGATCCTGATCGTGTTCTTTCACGAGGTGTCGCATGCAATCGCGACTATCATGACAGGTGGCGAGGTCATCAGCCTGAGCATTTCAGCCAATCAGGGCGGCGAGGTCTGGAGCCGGGGCGGCAACCGTTTCATCACGCTCACCGCCGGATATCTTGGGTCGCTTTTGATTGGCGTTGGCCTGTTGATTGCGGCCACGCGCAGCAAGGCGGACCGTGCTATCATGGCCGCATGCGGTGTGATCACGCTTGTGATTGCGGGGCTCTATATTCGCGATCTGTTTGCCCTTGGGTTTACCATCGGCACGGGTGCCGCGATGTTGCTGATGGCCCGGTTTCTGGGGCATGCCGCAAACGATCTGGCGCTACGGGTCATGGGACTGGCAAGCATGATTTACGTACCCTACGATATCTTCAGCGACACGATTGCCCGGTCAAACCTGCGGTCCGATGCGCGGATGCTGGCAGAGGAGTTCGGCGGCACAACGATCATGTGGGGCGGCATGTGGCTGATTCTCAGCCTCATCGTTATCGGCTGGTGCCTGCGCCGTGGGCTGGGGCCGAACAGCAACATACGATTTCGGCAACCCCACTGATTCAGCCGCGACCAGATGTGAGGACTTGCCGGTTCCCGCATCGCTCAGACGATCATCGATAGCAGCAGAGACAGAGAAAGCGCCCAATTCCGCGATCGGGCCTTCGGTATCGGTGACTGCAAAGGTAATCTGCAACCCGCGCGCCTGACCCGGGCTCTGCCAAACATTCCAGAATTCGGCAGTCAGCCTTGGCGCCGGATTTGAATTCACCAGACCTTCCGCTTGGGCACGCGCATCCAACCTTTTCAGGAAACCGTCCCTCACAACTCCCAGCGCCGCCTTTGTCTGATTTTCGCGTTCAACGATACAAAAACCCAGACCCAGTTCGGGGTCCTTGCCCCATTTTGCGACATATGCGACCGCAAACATGCCCGCGGCCTGCGCCGATCCTTCCAGCCGGGCAGGAGATATCCGCGCCGGTAACAAATCGAATTCAGTAAAAGGCGCATTACCATGCAATACAAAACCCATGCACTCATCAAAGATGAGTGACGTGACAAGCGCTTCACGGGGCTGCGCCACTCCGTTGGCCGGCACCAGAAGCGCGCAGATGAATAACCACATTCTCACCACATCGTTTTGGCTGCGCGCGCGCCCCATTCGGCATCATATGCGGTACCGTCAAAGCCTGCTTCCTGTTCGGCCAAGAGCTCTCCGACTGTAGGCAAATCGGCGCTTTCGTCATCGGACGTCCAAACACGCGCGCGCATCAATGCGCGGGCGCATTGGCTGTAAACTTCGCCCACCGTGATCACCACCACGCTGCGCGGACGACGTCCTTTCTGATCAAACCGCCCCAGCAAATCAGGATCAACCGAAATCACAGCCGTTCCGTTCACCCGCATCACGTTGTTTGACCCCGGCACCATGAACATCAGGCTGATCCGGCCATCCGACACGATATTGCGCAACGTATCCATGCGGTTGTTGCCGCGCCAGTCAGGCAGCAGCAGCGTTTTTGGATCAAGCTCTTGCACCACCGGCCCATCGTCGCCCCGCGGGCTGCCATCGGTGCCATCCGGTCCAACGGTCGAGACTACGCAAAGCCGGGACGCCATGATCCATTTGCGATAAAGCGGTGTAAGATGATCAGCGACCTTGATCAGCGACGCCTTGCCCGGCCGACCATACAGGGCCTCAAGCGCTGTGATATCGGTGATCACGTGATCAGCCATGAAAGCCCGCCTCTTTGTTCAACCGGTCCGAGGCCGTTTCGATATCATGCTCTAACCGCGCCATGAATTCGTCAACGGGAAGCCCCGGTTCGATACGGGGCAGAAACTCGAACACGGCTGTACCCTGCTTGCGCATCACGCCCCGCTTGGGCCAGTAGACCCCGACATTCGTGGCAACGGGGACAACGGGCTGGCCAAGTTCCTTGTAAAGGGCACCGGTCCCGATCTTGTAGGGTGCTTTGACCCCCGGTGCGATCCGGGTGCCTTGCGGATAGATGATCAGCTGCCCGGGCAGCGCGCGCCCTGCCTGCACATCGGCAACCATCTTTTTGATCGCCTGTCCGCGCTTGCCACGATTCACCGGGATACATCCAATGCGCAGGCCAAACTGGCCGATGACGGGTGCATATTTCAGGATGGATTTGAAGATGAACTTGCCGCGTGGAATCGCCCCGTAAATCATCAGCACGTCCAGAAACGACTGATGCTTGGGGGCGACCATCACCTCGTCCGTGGGCGGCTCGCCCCGGATTTCGACCTTCAGTCCGATCATCCAGGCCGCTGACCACCGGATATAACGGCAATAAGCGTGGCATCCGGCAATTGCGCCGCGCCGGGATATGATCGCAGGGATCAGATAAATGGTGCCGATCACCAACATCGCCACATACATCTGCCCGTTAAAGATAAGGGACCGCACCCACTGAACCGGATTACTCATGTCTGTTCCTTCAACCGTGCAAACGCGGCCGCCCGCGTGGCGACGAATGCCACGATAGCGGACAAAGGCGGAATAACCAGCGGCCAAAGCCACCCCGCGCCCTGAAACCCGATATTGGTCAGCAACCCACCCACATCTTCGTCTTGCGGGATCAGTTGCAGCGCCAGCAGACCCAGAATCACGCCACCCACGGCCCCCAGACCGGCGCGCAAGGTAAATCGGCGCACAAAAGCCCGCGCGATATAGACATCGCGTGCACCGACCAGCCGCAAAACGCGGATTACCTGCGCATTCGCGTTCAATGAGGCTTGCGCGGCCAGCGTAATCATCGCCGCAACCACGGCCCCGATCAGAAGAATCACGCACCAGCCGATCAAGCGGACACGCGACGCTGCGGCCAGCAGCGGTTCGCGCCAGTTGCTGTGGTCATCCAACACCGCGCCGGGCACCTGCCCGCTCAGGCGTGCGCGCAGCCCGGCTGCGTCATAGCCGGTGTCATCGGCGATCACCTCAACCAGTTGTGGGATCGGCAGGGTATCAAGCGGCAGGTCCGGGCCGAACCACGGCTCCAGCAAGGCCTGTTGTTCCTGGGGCGAAAGGGCCCGGGCCGATGCCACGCCGGGCGTGGTTTGCAACACCTCCAGTGCGGACAAAAGCAGGGCGTCGGCTTGCGCCGGATCGGCAGGCAGGCGCAGCGTGGCGGACTGTGCCAGATCATCTGCCCAGCGATCGGCCACGCGCCCCGCGCTCAGTGACAAAGCCAGCGCTATCACTGCCAGAAACGCCATGACACACGCCGCAAACACTGTCAGCCGCGCCGTCAGCCCCGTAGGTGGGACGGCCCGGTCGGCATGTGGATCGCCGATGATCAGATCCAGAACCGCCTTCACAGCGCAGCCCCCGCCTGGGTCAGTTGCCCGTCCTTCAGCCGCAGCACACTGGCCTGCACATCCGACTTCAACGACCGGATCATGTTCATGTCATGCGTTGCAATCAGCACCGCCTTGCCCATCTTGTTCAGTTCGACCAGCAGGGTCAGCAGGCGCTGCGCCATGTCCCAATCTACGTTGCCTGTGGGTTCATCCGCAATGATCACATCCGGCGACATGATCACCGCTCGTGCCAGCGCCGCACGCTGGCGTTCACCACCTGACAATTCGGGCGGCAATTGCCCTGCCTGCGGCCCCAAACCGACCCAGGTGAGCAATTCTTCAAGGTTCCCAGCGGCCTCGTTGGCGCGATTTGCAACCGTCAAAGGCAGCGCGATATTCTCGGCCACGGACAAATGATCAAGAAACTGACAATCCTGATGCACCACGCCGATCCGCCGACGTGCAAGTGCGACTGCATCACGATCAAGCTGTGCGGCATCCTGCCCAAACAGACGAACCTGCCCACCCATCGCCAGCAAATCGGCATAACACAGCCGCAGCAGCGTGGTTTTGCCGGCACCTGACGGACCCGTCAGAAAATGGAATGATCCGGGCGCTAAACTCAGCGAAAGCTGCGAAAAAAGCGCCGTACCGCCATAGCCATATGACACTTTATCGAGTTCGATCACCTGGATTTCCTTTGCGCAACACCGCTCTTCTGCCGAAAACTGCAACAGGTTTCAATGATCCGACATTGGCCGATGACGCAAAAGCTTTGCGTTTGTTGCGACCCTTGCTAGATTGTGCCCGGCAATAACAATAAAAGATCATGCTGCCGGGCAGAAGGATGGAAGTAATATGAGGCTAGTTTGCCCAAACTGCGGTGCACAATACGACATCGCGAACGACGCTATCCCCGAAGGTGGGCGCGATGTGCAGTGTTCAAGCTGTGCGCATACATGGTTTCAGACCGAAAAGCCCGCGGCGGTGGGACGAAAGCGCAGTGAGCTTTTGTTAAGCACCCCCGCGGTTGATGCACCACCACCCCGCAAACCGCTTGATTCCGCTGTCAGCAGTATCCTGCGTCAAGAGGTTGAGCACGAAAACAAGGCGCGCGCAGCCGAGGGCGACCCACCCGCGCGACCACAACAGACGACCACGCCGGGCGTGAATGTCGAAGAAACCCGTCGCCGCATCGCGCAGATGGCAGCCGAGGACAGTGGCAAGCAGCCCCGCACCCCCGCCGCGATCGCCGCGGCCTCAACCGGTGCCGTCGCTGCGGGGGCCGCTGCGGCAGAGGCGAACAAGCGCGCTGTTCCCACAATTGACGAGATCAACGCATCCTTGCGCGCCCGCGCAGAGGCAAGCGATACATCGGGTCTGACAGAGGAAGAGCAATATCAGATGGTGAAACGGCGCGGTTTTCGCCGTGGTTTCTTTTTTGTGCTGCTCATCCTTTGCATCATTGTCGCACCATACTTCTTTCAGGCGCAAATCAACGAGGCCCTGCCGCAGTTCAGCCAGTACATGGTGCCTTATGTCGAGGTGATTGATCAGATCAGGCTGTGGCTTAACAATCAGTTTCAATCACTTGCTGCCTTGATCGAAAGCTATACCGGCGGTGCCGACGCCCCCGCACAGTCAACCAATGGATAGCGTTCAGAACTGATCCAACAACCGGCGCAGGTAGTCCCGTTCGACCTCGGGCCGGTCCTGTTCGGCGGACCTGCGGCGGATTTCGCCCAGCAATTCTTCGGCGCGGCGATTGATTTCCTCGCGGCCCAAAATCTGCTGATCCGTGCCCATCTGCCCGGTGTTGCCAATTTCACGACCTAATGGATCACGTTCGCCAGGCACGGGTCGACCCGCTGCCTCGCCCTGTTCAGACCCTTGACCGGGTTCGGCCTGCTGGTTTTGCGCCAGTGCCTGACCCAATTCGCGCATGCCATTGCGCAAGGCATCCATCGCCTCGGCCTGCCGGTCAATCGCTTCGGCAAGATCACCGTCGCGCAGCGCCTCTTCGGCACCCTCCATCGCACCTTCTGCACGCTCTAGCGACCGGCGCGCAATCTCTCCGGCTTCACCGTCCAGATTGGGCAGTCCCTGGCGCTGACGCTGGAGTTCCTGCCGCAAAGCCTCTTGCCGCTCGGCAAGGCTGCGTTGATCCTGATCACCCTCGCCACCTGTACCATTCCCGGTCTGTCCGCTTTGCGCGTCGTCACCGACACCCTGACCCTGGCCTTGTTGTCCGTCCTGACCGTCCTGCCCACCTTGCTGACCTTGTTGGCCCTGTGGCTGACCGGGCTGTTGGCCCTGTCCCTGTTGGCCCTGGCCTTGCGGTCCCGGCTGGCCCGGTTGTTGCTGTTGACCTTGCTGGCCCTGGCCCGGATTGAACTGTTCCTGCAGATCGCGGAACGCATCATCTGATAGCTGTTCCTGATCGCGCAGGGTTTCGGCCAGATCCTGCATGGATTGCTGCCCCGGCGTTTGTGGGCCATCGCCGCCTTCACCTTGGGTGACGCGCATGTTTTCCATCATCTGGTTAAGCTGTTCCATCAGCTCTTGCGCTTCGGCCATGCGGCCTTCCTGCATCAGCTCTTCGATGCGGTCCATCAGCGCCTGCAGCTCATCCATCGACATGCGCTGGGTGTTCTGGCTGTTATCGGCCTGATCGGTGCCGTCGTTCGGCTCTGCCTCTTGCGCGAGCATGCGCATGTAGTCGTTGGTCGCCTCGCGTAGTTCCTGCATCAGTTCGGCGATTTCTTCGTCAGACGCGCCATTGCGCATCGCCTCGGCCAGCCGTTCCTGCGCGCGGCGCAAACGCTCGCGCGCATCGGCAAGACGCCCGTCCTCCAGCTGGATCGCGAGATCCCACAAGGCCTGCACAATCTCAGCCTGCCCATCATCACTCAGCCCCACGTCCTGAAAGTTATCCAGACGCCTGATGATTGTGCGCAGCCGTAGGTAGGTGGTTTCATTCGAAAACAGTCCCTCTGGCCGGTGCGACACGGCGCGTAAAATCTGGCCGACCCGACGCATATTCGCCTTGGACCACATCAAGTCGCGCCGCTGTTCGATCACGGCCCGCGCAAAGGGCTGGAAAAACCGCCGCCCCGGCAGAATCATCGGTTCAGCTTCGGTTGAACCTGTCTGTCCCGCTGCATCGGTGACTTCCAGTTGCAAGGTCACGGGCAGATTGGCCAACGGATGTTCGCTGAGGTTCTCGATCAGGAATTCGTCGAAATCAGACCGGTCGCCGGTAAAGGGCATCGGTAAATCCAGCACCAAAGGTTCGATCGGATCGGGATCAATGACAAGGCCATGCACCCGTTCAACCGCAGTCAGATCCAGTGCGATTGTTGCTATGCCGCTTTCGACACCATAATCATCCAAGGCGGCAAAGGGCTGTGACATCTCGCCCATGGCGTCAGCTTCGACAGGGCCGGTCAATTCCACCTCAGGCGGTGTGTCCGCGATGGCTGTGACATTCCATTGGATGCCGTTTTCGCCCTCAACCGACAATGTGCCTGACTGTGTGATTTCAAACTGTTGTTGCGCATCCGATGCAGCGCCCAGTTCATCCACCCTGCCAGAAACTGTTTCGGCAACTGTCAGTGCGCCAACCTCGCCATAAAGGCGCAGGGTAATCTTGCTGCCCTCGGGAACGCTAAGCGGTCCGGCGGGCACATCATTGAGGTAAATCGAAGGTTTGCCGGTGTAGCCCGGCGGTTCGATCCAGCCTTCCCAGACAGGCCCCATCGCAAGGGTCTGTTCGCCGCCCGTTGCAATGTCACCAACAGAACCCACCCGTAAAAGCGAGCCGAAAAGCAAGGCCGTGACAAAGAACAAAAGCGCCACAAAACGCAGGCCATACGGATCACGGTCGGAGACGCGTAGGTCAGGTTCAACGGCGCGGGCGTCCTTGGTCCGCTCCGCCATGCGTTGCATATGCGCGCGCCACACGGCCTCGGACGCGGCATCACCGCTGCCGATGGCCTGACTATCGGCAATCGCTGCAATCGGACGCCCGGGCAAGGCAGCATCGACCCGGGCCAATGCTTCGGTCCGCGACGGCATGGAAAAGCGGCGTGCGCCCCAAATCAGCGCCGTCAAAAGGGCGATAGTCGAGACAACTGCCCCGCCCCAGAACACCTCAAGCGGCAGCGTATCCTGCCACCCCATCATCAGCGGCGCGAGGATCAGGAAGATCACCGTCCAAAGCGGCCAGAAACAGCGGACCACGCGCTCTGCCACCATGCCTGCGCGGGTGGCGGCAACGGGCAGTTTGAGGTGTCGCATCTGATCCGGCTGATCGGTCAGCGGTTTTCTCCCATGGGTGCGACTACTCTAGCCACTTTGGCAGTGTATCGCGCGCAATCATTTCTTCATAGGTAGGGCGTGGGCGGATAACTGCAAATTGATCCCCATCAACCAGAACTTCGGGAATCAGTGGGCGCGAGTTGTATTCCGAAGACATAACCGCCCCATAGGCCCCGGCGGACCGGAAGGCGACCAGATCATCAGGGCCGACAGCGGGCATCACGCGGCCCTTGGCGAATGTGTCACCACTTTCGCAGACCGGGCCTACAATGTCATATTTTGCGGGTTCCGCGCCCGGCGCGGGTTCAATCACCGGGACGATATCGTGCCATGCGTCGTACATGGCGGGTCTGATAAGATCATTCATTGCGCCATCGAGGATCAAAAAATCGCGGTCCTCGCCTGATTTCACGTAAATCACCTTGGACACCATGATGCCGGCATTGCCGGAAATCAGCCGCCCCGGCTCAATCTCGATCTCACACCCTAGATGGCCGACAGTACGCTCGATGAGGGCACCGTAGTCCGTAGGCAAGGGTGGGGCTTCATTGGACCGCGCGTAAGGAATGCCCAGGCCGCCGCCCAGATCAAGGCGCTTGATCTCGTGTCCGTCCGCGCGCAATTGCGCGGTCAGTTCGGCGACCTTTTGGTAGGCCGCTTCAAAAGGGGCCAATTCAGTCAGCTGTGACCCGATATGCACGTCGATGCCGATGACCTTCAGCCCCGGCATCTTGGCCGCCATGGCGTAAACTTCGCGGGCGCGGCTAATCGGGATACCGAATTTGTTTTCCGACTTACCAGTGGCGATTTTGGCATGGGTCTTGGCGTCCACATCCGGGTTCACCCGTACGGTGATCGGGGCAGTCATACCAAGTGATTGCGCCACTTGATCCAGCACCACCATCTCAGGCTCGCTTTCGACATTGAACTGACGAATCCCGCCTTCCAAAGCCAGCCGCATCTCATCGGCAGTCTTGCCAACACCGGAGAAAACGATTCTGTCACCCGGTACACCGGCCGCTTTGGCCCGCAGATACTCACCACCTGACACCACATCCATACCTGCGCCCGCATTCGCAAGCACCTTGATAATCGCTAGATTAGAGGCCGATTTCATCGCGTAGCAGACAAGGTGGTCGGCAAAACCCAACGCCTCATCAAACAGCCTGAAATGACGTGTCAGCGTTGCAGTGGAGTAGACGTAGAACGGCGTGCCTACAGCAGCCGCGATTTCTGCGACCGGCACATCCTCGGCGTGTAACGCCCCATCACGATATAAAAAGTGGTCCACGCTGGTGATCCTTGTCCCAAACCGATGCAGGACATATCAGATCACGGGCAAAGACCAACCCTAGATTGGGGGACCTTTAGACGCGCACCGTACGTTCGTCTTTGTAATAGACGACACGGGACCGCAGATAGAGATAGAGCGGCAACCCGCAGCTGACACCAATGCAGAAGGTCGCAGGAATCGCGATCAGGCTCAGGTAGTTCTTTTTCTGAAAGGCCTCTGTGATGATCCAGATCGTCAGCGCAACAGCCGCAATCGTCAGATCCCAGACCAGACCGCTGGTGGCCGCGTTGGCATGCCAGGCATCAACCATGGCCATCAGATCCCAGCCATTTTCCTGAAACCAGCTGATGAAATAGTACATCGGATGAACGGTGCCCCAAATGGCCAGCAGCAAGTAAATCGTACGCATCAGAGTCTCAGCCCCAAAGAAACTGTGCCGTTGGACGCGCCAATACCAGCGGTTGTGTTCACCCCGTTTGACCCAACACTTAGGCCCACATTTGCGTTCGGCTGCAAGGGTGGCCCATCCGCCCCGCACGCCGACAGCGTACCAAGGGCCAGTATCAAAGCGATGTTTTTCATTTTGTCAGCCTCTTGCGTTCAACTGTTTGGTCCAGTGGGCGATCTGCGCCCGGACCTGATCGGGCGCTGTCCCGCCAAAACTGGTGCGCGATGCAACCGAGTTGTCGACACCGAGCACATCAAAAACATCCTTGCGGATGTCTGCATGCTCGGCCTGCATCTCTTCCAGCGTCAAATCGGGTAAATCGCACCCCTTGTCCTCTGCCAAAGCTACCAGCGCACCGGTGATGTGATGCGCCTCGCGGAACGGTAGCCCAAGTTCGCGTACCAACCAATCGGCAAGATCGGTGGCTGTCGAAAATCCGCTGGATGCTGCGGCTTTCAGGTTACCCTTGTTCGCGGTCATATCGCCGACCATGCCCGTCATCGCCGCGAGGGCCAGCATCAGGTTATCCGCCGCATCGAAGACCTGTTCCTTGTCTTCCTGCATGTCCTTGGAATAGGTCAGCGGCAGTCCCTTCATCACCGTCATCAGCGCGACATTAGCACCGAAAATCCGCCCGATCTTGGCGCGGATCAGCTCGGCGGCGTCCGGATTGCGCTTCTGCGGCATGATGGATGATCCGGTCGACCATTTGTCCGACATCTTGACGAACCTGAACTGGGCCGAGGACCAGATCACCAGTTCTTCGGCAAGGCGGCTGAGATGCATTGCGCAGATGCTGGCAGCGGCCAGATATTCCAGCGCAAAATCCCGATCCGACACCGCGTCGAGCGAATTAGACATGGGCCGGTCAAAACCAAGCGCCTGCGCGGTCATGTCACGATCAATCGGGAAAGACGTGCCCGCCAATGCTGCGGCGCCGAGGGGTGATGTATTCATCCGCTTGCGCGCATCCGCAAAGCGGGACCGGTCGCGTCCAAACATCTCCACATACGCCAGCATGTGATGGCCCCATGTGACAGGCTGTGCCGTCTGCAAATGGGTAAAGCCCGGCATCACCCAATCCGCGCCCTCCTCTGCCTGTCCCAACAGCGCCTTCTGCAACGCAGCCAGCGCCTCGTCTGCCGCATCGCATTGATCACGGACCCACAGCCGGAAATCCACGGCCACCTGATCATTGCGCGACCGTGCGGTGTGCAACCGGCCAGCCGGTTCGCCGATCAGTTCCTTTAACCGCGCCTCGACATTCATGTGAATGTCCTCCAAGGCGGCAGAGAACGGAAAATCGCCCGTTTCAATCTCTGACAATACGGTGAGCAGACCTTCCAGGATCGCCTCTGCATCGTTATCGCTAATGATGCCTGTGGCGGCCAACATGGCGGCATGGGCCCGTGAACCTGCGATGTCCTGCGGTGCAAGGCGGCGGTCAAACCCGATCGAGGCATTGATCGCCTCCATGATCGCGTCTGGTCCGGCGGCAAAA
The DNA here is from genome assembly GCA_947503965.1 of uncultured Paracoccaceae bacterium. Lineage (GTDB taxonomy): Bacteria > Pseudomonadota > Alphaproteobacteria > Rhodobacterales > Rhodobacteraceae > Yoonia. Next base: position 196,941 of record CANNFU010000006.1, on the reverse strand, counting down.
CGCCCGCCCCACATCGTGTTTGCGGATTTGGTCATAAAGGAAGTCGCCCATGCGGAAGTTACTGTCAGCCCTGCTTTATACGGCCCTTGTCAGCGTTGCAAATCCCGGTGTGGCGGATGTTGCGACCGCCGAAGCACTGCGGACAGGTGACATGCGCAAGCTGATCTTCCATCCCGAACCCGTCGCCAGCTCTGACGTACCTTTCATGGGAGAAGATGGCACGGAAATGACGTTGGCCGACTACCGTGGCAAACATGTGGTGCTGAACTTCTGGGCCACATGGTGCGCACCATGCCGACACGAAATGCCGCTTTTGTCGGCGCTGCAGGACACGATGGGGGGCGACGATATGGAGGTCGTGACCATTGCCACAGGGCGCAATCCTCTGCCCGGCATGCAACGGTTTTTCGATGAGATCGGTGTCGACAATCTGCCCTTGCACACAGATGCCCGGCAAAGTCTTGCACGTAGCCTTGGGGTGCTCGGCCTGCCGGTGACCATCATCCTTGATCCCGATGGAAATGAAATCGCGCGGATGCAAGGCGATGCCGACTGGTCCAGCGACAATGCGAGGGCGATTCTCGCTACTCTCATCGGTCAGTAGGTTGGAATCTTTCAGAACCAACCATAGATACCCCTGCACAAACGATGCGCGGGTGCTTGTATCATGCCGAAAGAAAAATTGAGGCTCTATTTCAGGCCCGGTACGTGCTCACTCGCGCCGCATATCCTGCTAAATGTGATTGGCGCAAACTACGATCTGACAGACGCCCCCCGCGATGACAGCTACAAAGCCATCAATCCAAGCGGTGCCGTTCCCGCCCTTGATATCGGGAACAATGATGTTCTGACCCAATGCAATGCCATTCGGCAGTACATTTGCGATCACTATGACCGCGCGGACCTGCTTGGCGGCGAAGACATCCGCCAAAGGGCCGAAGTCACCAGATGGTGCGCCTTTCTGACCGGTGATTTTCACCCGGCTTTCTTTCCGTTTTTTTTGCCGCAGCGCTATACGACGGATCATGACAAGACAGCCACGGCCAAGGTCAAGTCCGCAGGTCTCGCGCTGGTTCGAAACGGGTTGGATCAGATCGAAGCCCATCTGAAAAACCGCCGCTGGTTTGTTGGCGACGGGCAGACGGTTGTCGATTACTACGCTGTGCCTATGCTGCGCTGGGTTACATTCATGATGCCGGGTGGATTGTCAGACTGGCCTGAAACGCGCGAGTTCTACGACCGTATTTGCAAAGAGGAAGCAGTCATCGCGGCAATGACCACCCAAGGGATTAAACCATGACGCCACTTATTGCCCCATCGTCGCTGACCAAGGCTGTTGAGGCAATGGAGGCCACCATTGGGCAGGGTGACTGGGACGCAGCCGCCAAATTCTTTACCGCAGATGTCAGCTACCGTGTCGGGCATCGCGATCCGGTGCGCGGCGTGGATGGCATCAAATCCTACATGGAATGGCAAACGCAGCATGTCCGCTGGGATGGGCATACACTCCATATGATGTTCAGTCGGGATGATGTGGCGATATTTGAAGTTTCATCCCACTTCACGCGGCTGAATGACGGTGCCCAACTTCGCGTGCCGTGCACCGATATCTACCGCTTCCGTGATGGGCTGATTGCGGATTGGCGGGTTTATTCAGACACGGCTGCCTTCGCCATCTAGGCCCTGCCTGCTGTCTCTGACAATAACAGCGGGTCAATCCCCATCATCTTGAGCGCGCCAGTCCATTTATGTTCATTCGCGCGACCAAAGATGATGTCTTCGCGCGGATCACAGATCAGCCAGCCATTTTGGGCAATTTCGCGATCCAGCTGGCCCGGCCCCCACCCCGCATAGCCCAAAGCCAGCATTGACGTCTTGGGACCCTTGCCCTGTGCGATATCCTCAAGCACCTCAAGGGTCGCGGTCATGCCAATATCGTTATCGACCTGCAGCGTTCCGTTCGCGGCGCTGTAGTCGCTGGAATGCAGCACGAACCCCCGCCCCAATTCGACCGGCCCGCCGAAATGCACCCTGATGTCACGGGCACGCGGTCCGCGCTTGATCTCAAGCTCTTCCAGCAGATTACCGAAATCGACATTGCTTTGCGGTTTGTTCACGATCAGCCCCATGCTGCCATCTGCGTCATGAGCGCACATGAATATCACACTATGCGCAAAACGCGGGTCACCCATGCCGGGCATCGCAACCAAGAGCTTTCCTGCAAGATTCACGGTTTCTTCCGTCATAGGCAGATAATGTGTGCAGCATAAATCTGACGCAAGGGTCAACATTGCAAGGGCTGGCGGAAACGTGACTTCCCATTGCAGCCGCTATGGATAAGTAAAGATACATGCGCAAAATGACGCTCATATCGCTTGCCATTGCGGCATTACCCACCCTTGGCGCGGCGGGACCTTTCGATGATCTGGCCTCGGTCGAGATTTTGCCGGGGTGGCGCAGCGCGTCTGGTGAACATATCGCGGGCATCCGCGTCACCATGGATCCGGGTTGGAAAACCTATTGGCGCGCGCCGGGCGATGCGGGTATCCCACCGCTTTTTTCGCTTGCCGGATCCGAAAACATCACGGGCTATACGCCCCACTGGCCAGTGCCCGAGGTGTTTTATCAAAACGACATGTATTCTGTCGGCTATGTCGGATCGGTCGTTTTTCCGCTGCGGCTTTACAATGAAGACCCCGATGCACCAATGCGGATCACCGGACAGCTTCATATCGGGGTCTGCGAAGAAATCTGTATCCCGGTGACCCTGAATTTCGATGAACTTCTGCCGCCGGTTGGCGAGCGGGATGCAGCCATCACCGCGGCCCTTATCAATCGCCCGTTGACCGAAGACGAAGCGAATGTTGGCGCTGTTACCTGCCGCATCGCCCCGATCAGCGATGGTCTGCAGGTGACGACGACGATTGATGTACCATCAACCAACGCCAAGGAATTCGTCGTGGTAGAAGCCGGTGACGCTAATATCTGGGTGTCAGAGGCCGATATCATCCGCCACGGCAATACGCTGAGCGCAACCGTTGATATGGTCCATACCAGCGGCAGTGCGTTTGCGCTGGACCGCTCTGCCGTGCGGATCACGATACTTGGCGGTGATCAGGCGATTGATATTCAAGGCTGCGACGCTGGCTAGGTCTGCGCCCGCCGTAGGCCCAGCCCCAAGAGCGTCACGCCATAAATCAGCAGCAACAGCGTTGTCAATCCAATGATAAAGATGGCAAAGGCGACGCCAACGCCATTGTCCAAAGCAGGTAGAATTGCGGCCGCAGGGCCCCATGCCGCGCCGTTCAAAAGCAAAGGCAACACCGTCGCGCCAAACAATCCCAAGGCCCCGAATGCGCCCAACGCAGCCGGGAGAAACATCGCCATCCGCCGTCCGCGCAGGGCGCGTTTCGCCGCCTGCACCTGCCGATGCACGTCCTGCTGCATCGCCATCACCGACGGCACTACCAATAGCACCAGCACCATGCCAAAGCCCAAACCAAAGACCAGCGTCACGACAGTCGGCTTCAGGAATTCGGCCTGATTGGACCCTTCATACAGCAAAGGCATCAAACCCAGCACAGTTGTAAGCGTCGTCAGCATCACGGGCCGCAACCGATCGACAGTGCCGTCAATAATCGCGGGCACCAATCCCCGATCCTGTGCGTATTCATCAACTGTTGTCACCAACACGATACTGTCGTTGATGATAATGCCGACCATCCCGATCAGGCCCACCACGCTGAACATGCTTAGCGGGATGTCCCAGACATAGTGCCCGTAGATCGTGCCAACCAAGGCAAACGGAATGATCGACATCACCACAAGGGGTCGGGTCCAACTGCTGAAAATCCACGACAACGTCAGATAAATCCCCAACAGCACCAGGATCAGCCCGGTCCGCGCGTCGTTCAGGAACCGTTCTTCTTGTTCGCTTTGCCCAGATAACTGCGTTTCGATCCCGAAATCGCTCTCGATCCCTGGCAGGATATCTTCGTTGATCGCTAACTGGATTTCGGTCGCCCGCGCCGCATCCTCATCATCCAGATCACCGATGACCGAGATCAGCTGAATCCCGTTTTCGCGCCGCACCGTGGAAAAGCCTGTCCGGCTTTGTACCGTCACCACATCGGCCAGTGGGACATAGACCCCCTCTGGCGTCCTGATCTGCGTTCGGTCAAGGAAATCGGCAGAAAGCTCGCCAGCTGGCAGTTCGACCCGGATAGTGCCCGAGCGCGCGCCGACAGGGAAACTCGCCGCCTCAATCCCGCCTAATCGATTGCGCAAAACGCGACCCAGCCCGTCGATGGTCAGCCCCAACGCGTCACCTTGCGGGGTGAGTTCGAGGATCAGTTCTTCTTTGTCATAGGCAAGCGTGTCTTCCAGCCCGGAAATTTCTGGGAATTGCGCAAGACGCGTTTTCAGCGCCTCGGCAGCGGCTTTAAGCGTCTCACTATCTGCCCCAAACATCTGGACGTCCAGGCTATCGCCACCCGGCCCGGACCCCCAACTGCGAAAGCTGACCGTTTCGGCCATCGGGTGCTGCACAATTGCATCCTGCAATGCACTGACAAAGGCAAAGCTGGTATAAGGCCGGCTGTCGGCATCAATCAGTTCAATCGTGATCGCGCCCAACTGATCGGCATCCTTCGTATCGGACCCGGCAATGGCACGGCCGGAATTACCGCCAACCTCGGCCACGACGAATTTCAGCGGGTTCAGCCCATGCTCGGCCTCATATTCAGCGCCCAGCGCCTCTGCCGCGCGCTGCATCTCGCGCATCATTTCCATTGTGTCTTCGCGGGTCGCCCCGGGCAGCATGGCAAAATTGCCAGTGACCTGGCTTTGTTCGGGCGCGTTGAAGAACCGCCAGCTCACCTCACGCTCAATGAACAACGTCACTTGCGAGGCCAGCGCCACAAGGGCCAAGGCCACCACCGGATACCGCGCCCTGATCACAAAGCCCATGAAGGGGCGGAACAGCGTTTCCTTGAACCAGTCAAAACCGCGGTTCACGGTGCGCGAGGGCCAGTCATACCAATGATCCTTGGCCGAATGGGCCATCGAACGGGCAAGGTGATGCGGCAGGATGACAAAGCATTCCACAAGGCTCGCCGCCAGAACCACAATCACCGTAAACGGAATATCCGCGATCAGGTCACCAAAGCGGCCCCCGATCACCACCAGCCCGAAGAACGCGATGATCGTTGTGATTGTCGCCGAAAACACCGGGCTGAACATCCGTTTCGCAGCGCGTTCAGCGGCCACTGTCGGGTCCTCGCCCAATTGCCGGACGCGGAAATCCGCATGCTCACCCACCACAATCGCATCATCCACCACGATCCCCAGCGTAATGATCAGCGCGAAAAGCGAGATCATGTTGATCGTGATCCCCACCGCATACATCAGCGCAATCGCGGCCAGCATCGCCGCCGGGATGCCAAACGCGACCCAGAACGCCGTGCGTGCATTCAGGAACAAAAACAACAGCGCGACGACCAGCATCAGGCCTGTCAGGCCATTATCCAGCAAAATGTTCAAACGGCCTGTAATGAACTCTGACCGGCCATTTGTCAGGGCGATGGAGACGCCTTCGGGACGTGAAGCAGTCAGCTCCTCTGCGACCTCTTCCACGGTTTCCTGCATCCCAATAGCGTCACCTGTGGCGGACCGCTGCACGCGCAGCTTGATCGCCGGATCATCACCGACGAAATAGGCGCGTTCCCGGTCCGTACCTTCAACCCGCAAGGTGGCGACATCCGCGATGGTCAGCTTTGACCCATCCGGGTTCGACCGCAGAACAATCGCACCGATTTCCTCGGCGCTGCGTTTGGCGACACCGGTGCGCACCCGCGCGTTGGATGACACATCGCCTGCGGGGTCTGCATCGGCCTCTTCGGCGATCCGTTGCGCAATATCTGACAACCCGATGTCATGTTCGATCAACGAAATCGACGGGACTTCCACAATCGTAGACGGTGCCGCAACACCCTGAACGATGACCTGTGTGACGCCTTCGGCGAACAGCCGGGTCGACATTTCATCGGCAAAGCGTGCCAATTGATCGACCCCGACAGGGCCGGTGATGACCACATCCGTCACCCGGTCGCGCCAGCCGCCACGCCTGACCGATGGATCTTCGGCATCGTCGGGCAGGTTCGATGTGCTGTCCACGGCCAGTTGCACGTCTTCTGCCGCGCGATCAATGTCATAGCCGGGCGCGAACTCTAACCGGATCGATGCACTGCCTTCACGAGAGGTTGACGAGGATGACGATACCCCCTCAACCCCCAGCAAGACCGGCTCCAGCACCTGTACGATGGCGGCGTCTACATCTTCGGCTCCTGCACCGTCCCACACGACCGAGACGGTGAGATCATCAACAACCACATCCGGAAAGAACTGCGCGCGCATGTTGGGAAAAGCGAACAGACCCGCGGTCAACATCAGCACCAGCAGCAGGTTCGCCGCCGTCTTGTGCCGCGTGAAATAGGACAGGATGCCCCCGGCGCGCGCGTTCAGCTTGTCCCCACCGGTGACCATCAGCTGCCCATCCGGCTTTCCAATCGCGCTACGGTTTCAGAGGAGACTTCTTCCTGTTCCAACTGTCCGATAATGCGTGCCTTCACCTCATCCGGCATGCGACCCTCGGTCACAAACGCGATCAGTTTCGCGCGGCGTTCAGGGTCCAGCGCGATCATCTCGGGCGCAGGCTCTGCGTCCACTCCACCGGGTCGGATCGGACGCACCTTGATGCCCGTTCCCAAAAGCGGCGAGCGTTCGGCGACAATCGTGGCACCTGCCAGATCAAGCACATCGATGATGACGTCATCGCCCTGACGGCGCAGCAACGCGACCGATCCGCTTTGCAACCGCTCGTCTTCGCCAATTACCAGTACAGTTTGATCCGGTGCCACCGCCGTTGCAGGCACCAGCGCCACATTCTGTAGCGCGGGCTCGTCGATGCTGACGGTCACAAAATCACCGGGACGAAAGCCCGGTGCGGCATCCAGACGCGCAAAGAGCAAACGCCCGGTCTGCCCCGCGCCCACCGTCGCACCTTCGCGTGTGATCTGCCCTGTCGCGCGCAGATCAACACCAGATACATCCAATGCCACGTTGATCGGCGCACTGATCAGCGTCCCGTCACCATCCAAAAGCCGCGCATATTGCGAGGTTGAGACACGAAAGCTGACCTCAAGCCGGGTCGGATCAACCAATTGGGCGAAACGTTCATTCGCGGTCACACGGCCACCGGGGCTGATTGTCACTTCGGACAGTACACCATCAAAAGCCGCGAAGATCTCTGTATCAGCCACATCACGCTCGGTCTCTGACACGTCAATCTGCGCGCGCGCAAGCCGGGTACGGGCCTGATCGATCCGTGCCGCGGCTGATGCGAGGGCCTGCCTGCGTGTCAAAACAGAGGCATCCGCCGATGATGCTGCGAGTTCGGCATCTTCCACCGCCGCAGCCGTCCCGACACCCCGCGCTTGCAAGTCCCGCGCGCGGGCCAACGCCTGCGCCCGCAGTTCGGCCTGCGCCTGCGCTGCGGTCAGTTCATCCTGTTCAAGCAGCAAAGACCGTTCCGCATCACGGACTTCGGCCTGCGCATCCTGCAAATCGGCGCGGGCCCGATCCAGCGCTGCCTGCGCCTCTGCGGGATCGATGCGCAACAATCGCTGACCCTGCACGACCGCACCGCCTTCGACCAGCGCATCGCTGGCGTCAAGGACGGTGCCGCCGGTCGCACTGCGCAAATCCAGCATGCGCTGGCTGCGCAGTTCGCCAAAGACAGTGAGTTCGGGCACGATTTCCTGCGGTTCCAACGTCACCACGTTTACGGCCAAGACCCGTTCACGCTGCGGAAAACTGCGCGGCTCTTCGTTCATGCGCGCCACAACGGCCTCGCGCACCATGTTGCCCGCGAGTGCAATCAGCGCGAGCGTCACGCTGAGCAGGAAAACACCCATCAGGCTTCGGCGAAGAAACCGCATCTCTATCATCCTTGCTTGGCTCGTCCACCATTTAGGCGATGGCGTTCCGCTTTCCACTTTAACGCACGAGGGCGTTACTTCCGTCGCAGATGTTCGTCCAAACGCGGCATGATTTCCACAAAATTGCACGGGCGGTGCCGATAATCGAGCTGGCGTGCGAGGATTTCATCCCACGCGTCCTTGCAAGCCCCCGGTGAGCCCGGCAGAGCAAAGAGATATGTGCCCTGTGCAACACCCGCCGTTGCCCGGCTTTGTACCGCAGATGTCCCGATCTTTTGCATACTGACGATCGTGAAAACCGTGCCAAAAGCGTCGATTTCTTTCTCATACACATCGCGATGCGCTTCGACTGTCACATCGCGACCCGTCAGCCCCGTGCCACCCGTCGAGATGACGACATCTACGCCCTCATCCGCACACCAGGCCCGCAATTGTGCGGCGATGTCGGTGCGTTCGTCACGAATGATCTTACGATCGACAACTTCGTGTCCTGCAGCCTCGATCCGGTCGACAAGCGTTTGCCCTGACTTATCATCGGCCATTGCGCGTGTGTCGCTTACCGTCAGGACCGCAATGCGCACCGGCATGAAATCCATCGTCTCGTCAATTCGGCTCATCTCTCAACCTCAAGGAAAACAGGCACAGGCCCAAGATTGGCCACCTTGGTGCGGCCAATCTGTGACCTGGCGCCCCAGCTGTCGTGCACGTGGCCGCACAAGAAAAGCTGCGGTTGCACCCGCTCGATAAATCGCAATAGGGCACCTGATCCCCGATTGCGGCCAAGCCCCTGATGATAATCGCAATGGCCCAAAGGCGGCGCATGGCTGATCACCACGTCAGCCTTGGTCACTTTGGCCAGCATCGCTTCTGCTGCGTCCTCTGTCAGATCAAAACTGCCCCATGGCAGTGGCGGCAGTGGCGGGATTGCACATCCAATCCCGAAGAAGGTGACGCCCGACCGTACGACACTGTCGCCGTGCAAGACCGGCACGTTCGTCGCGGCGCGCAATTCGGCGTCCGTTTCATTATTGCCCGGCACAAAAAGACCCTTGTCACCGATCGCGTTCAGCGGTGCGACATAGTCTGCCAACCCTTCCCTGCGTTGAGCGAAATCCCCGGCCACGATCACAAGATCCGCCTGCGCCGCCTGTTGTAGCAACGCCGTGCGGCAATCGACATTCAGATGCAGGTCAGATGCGGCAATGATCTTCATAGGCAGGGGTTCGCGACAGGCAAACGTGGGACGGACATCATGCCGTCAACTTCGGCTTTTGTCGCTTGCGCAAATAGTCGATCCGAGAAATCCGTGACAACCGCAAGATCGTCGCAAAACGGGCGCGACAGTTCAATCTCTGATGCGACAAGCGCATCAAATCGGCGCTCTACCTCATCCAAGTCAGCCGGAGGGAATGCATTCTCGGCGTAAAACGCCAATGCAGTGCTGCGGTATGTATCACTGATCACCTGCTGTTCGGGCGGCAATGTGATTTCGCATGCCTGCAGCGCACTTTCCAACGACGCCAAAACGCTGACGAAACAGCCAACTGCCCCTTCGCCGCTTTGATCAAGGCCGGTATATTCGAATCCCTCCTCGTTCCCGCGCAGGATGGTGATATCGCCCATCTGCAGGATGTCGCGATCGGAGCTAACGGTCTCAACACGATCCGCATTTTCTGCAAACAGCCGTGCGTAGTCGATCAAATCCAAGGGATCCGCCGCTGCAGGTACGGCGCCCAGCGCCAAGAGTATCGCAATGCGTTTCATCACACCTCTACCCCCCGCAACCGGGCGTTCAATTCCAGTAAGTCCGCCCAAGCCTCGCGCTTGGCAATCGGATTGTGCAAAAGATAAGCCGGATGGAACATCGGCAAACAGGGCTTTCCGAGCACCTCGACCCACTGCCCGCGCATACGGGTGATACCTGTGCGCCCCAGCAGCGCCTGACAGGGCGTGTTTCCCATCAAGACCACGATATCAGGATCGGCCAACGCCACATGTCGTTCCAGAAACGGCAGCATCATCGCGATCTCATCCTTGTCAGGCGTCCGGTTCGACGGGGGGCGCCACGGCAGCACATTCGTGATGTAGACCGACCGGGCCACATCCGCATGCGCCCGGCCCATGTCAATCGCGTCCAGCATCCGGTCAAGCAACTGCCCAGCACGGCCCACAAACGGTTTGCCCGCGCGGTCCTCTTCCCGGCCGGGCGCTTCTCCGATGATCATCACGCGGGCCTCGGGCTGGCCGTCGCAGAACACAAAACTACGCGCGCCGCGCTTTAATTCGCAATGATCAAACGCCTGCATTGCCGCCGCCAGCCCTGCCAGATCCGACACGCCACCGGCCGCTGCACGCGCCATTGCGACCGCATCAATCTCGACCGATGTCGCCAGCGGTGGAGGAGCAGGCCGATCCACCGGCGCCTTGGGCACAGGCTTTGGCTTGGCCGCCTCAAGCGCATAGCGATCCACTGGCGCATCCAGCACGGCATCTGTCACGCCAAGCTCCACCTGCCATTCCAGGGCTGCGCGGTCCGCCCAATATGTTTCACCCGAATCCATGCCGGATACGTTATGACGGATCGACAGGGATGTGCAGTGCCTGGCAAGCATTGAAGCGCACCCACCACCTATCTATAAGACACCGGAACGAACGGACGAGGCCCGCATGACTTTCCGACAGCAACATCTTCTGGGCATCGAACCGCTGCACCCGACCGAAATCACCACCCTTCTCGATCTTGCTGACAGCTATGCCGAGCATAACCGCAAGGGCATCGCCCACAAGGATGTGCTGGCGGGGCTGACGCAGATCAACATGTTCTTTGAAAACTCCACCCGCACGCAGGCGAGCTTTGAGCTGGCAGGCAAGCGCCTGGGCGCGGATGTGATGAATATGGGGATGCAGGCGTCATCCATCAAAAAGGGGGAAACCCTGATTGATACGGCGCTGACGCTGAACGCGATGCGGCCTGATCTGCTGGTTGTGCGGCACCCGCATTCGGGGGCTGTCGATTTGCTGGCGCAAAAGGTCAATTGTGCCGTTCTGAACGCCGGCGACGGAAAACACGAACACCCGACCCAAGCGCTGCTGGATGCGCTGACGATCCGCCGCGCCAAAGGCCGCCTGCACAGGCTGAGCATCGCGATTTGTGGCGATATCGCGCACAGCCGCGTGGCGCGGTCCAACATCATGCTTTTGGGCAAGATGGAAAATCGCATTCGGTTGATCGGCCCTCCTACGCTGATGCCTTCTGGCATTGGCGAATTCGGCGCAGAGGTATTCGAGAACATGGAGGAGGGCCTGAAAGATGTTGATGTCGTCATGATGCTTCGCCTGCAAAAGGAACGCATGGATGGCGGTTTCATTCCGTCCGAGCGGGAATATTTCCACCGCTACGGGCTGGATGCCGAAAAGCTGCAGCACGCCAAACCGGACGCCATCGTGATGCACCCGGGGCCGATGAACCGCGGGGTGGAGATTGACGGGACCATCGCCGATGACATCAACCGTTCCGTCATTCAGGAACAGGTCGAGATGGGGGTCGCCGTGCGCATGGCGGCGATGGATCTTCTGGCGCAAAACCTGCGGGCCAACCGAAAACCGCAAGAGGTGACGGCATGATCACCATCCCAGAGAATGATCACGGCCACATCCGGGTTTTCGCCAACAGCGAAGCGCTGCCCGAGGCCGCGCGGGACAAAACACCGGAAGGGATTGTCGCGCTTTTTGGGGCCACGCTTGATCCGACCTATGTCGATATCGTCCAGATCAGCGATCTGGGGGGCATGACGCTCAGCACCTATATCGCGGAAGGCTACGATATGGTTGCGGATCCGGTCGACAAGGCTGCCGTTGATGCCATTGAAGGCACAGCCATCCTTGTCTTATCGCGGGCGACGGACGGGCAAGCGGCGACATTCACCCTCGCGCCGGGGATCAGGCATGTGACCACATACAGCCCAACCGCAAAGATCAGCCCGCCAGAGGTGCTGGCTTCTGCGTCGGCGCAGGGAAACCTTGACACCGCGCCGGTCAAACCGCCCAAATCCAACGCCCGGATCGGCGGCATGGTCGCCATGTATGCGCTGATCTTCATGTTTGCCTTCATCGCCGTGATCATCTGGATTGCAGGCTAGATGCGCACGCGCCGCCAAGACCCTTTGAAAGACTCCCAATGACCAAGACCTTCTTTGCCAACGCTCGTCTGATTGATCCTGTGGCGCTGACGGACGGCCCCGGCGCGCTGTTGGTCGTGGATGGCCGGATTGCAGCCGTCGGCGAGGATCTGAGCGCACCCAAATACGCCGATATCATCGATTGTGGCGGACAGTGCCTTGCGCCCGGCATCATCGACATTGGTGTGAAAGTGTCGGAACCGGGCGAACGACACAAGGAATCCTTTCGCTCCGCCGGTCAGGCGGCGGCGGCGGGCGGTGTGACCACCATCGTTACCCGCCCCGACACGACCCCTGCCATAGACACGCCGGAAACACTCGAATTCGTTGAACGGCGCGCCCAAGAAGACGCGCCGGTTCATGTGCTGCCCATGGCCGCGCTGACCAAAGAGCGGATGGGTCGCGAGATGACAGAGATCGGCTTTCTGCAGGATGCAGGTGCGGTCGCCTTTACGGATTGCGACCGGGTGGTGACCAATACCAAGGTGTTCAGCCGGGCGCTGACCTATGCGCGTTCGCTTGATGCGCTGGTGATCGGGCATGTGCAGGAACCGGTTCTGTCTGAAGGGGCGGCTGTGACATCTGGCAAGTTCGCCTCGCTGCGCGGGTTGCCAGGTGTATCGCCGATGGCGGAACGCATGGCGCTTGACCGCGATATCAGCCTGCTGGAAATGACCGGCGCGCGTTATCACGTCGACCAAATCACCACTGCACGTGCGCTGCCCGCACTGGAACGGGCCAAAAGGAATGGGCTGCAAATCACGGCTGGCGTCGGCGTCCACCACCTGACGCTGAATGAACTGGACGTGGCCGACTACCGGACCTTCTTCAAACTTAAACCACCGCTGCGCAGCGAAGACGATCGGGTCGCTGTCGTACAAGCCGTGGCTGACGGGCTGATCGACATCATCAGCTCCATGCACACACCGCAGGACGAGGAAAGCAAACGGCTTCCGTTTGAGGAAGCGGCGAGCGGGGCCGTTGGCCTGGAAACGCTTTTGCCTGCCGCGCTGCGGCTTTATCATGCTGACATGATTGACCTGCCGCGCCTATTCCGGGCGCTTTCACGGAACCCCGCGCGGCTTTTGGGTCTGAAGGCAGGGCGTCTGCGCGAAGATACACCTGCAGACCTGATCCTGTTTGATCCTGATGCGCCATTCCAGCTGGACCGGACCAAACTGCAATCAAAATCGAAAAATACACCCTTTGATGGCGCAAAAATGCAGGGCAAGGTAATCGGCACGTGGGTTGATGGTACCCGGATTTGGGGGCGCATATGATGTTTTTGGCAGATATCGGGATGACCACCGTCCTGACCTGGGCGTTGATCGGCTATCTTTTGGGATCGATCCCCAGCGGCGTGATCTTGGCGCGTGCTATGAACCTCGGGAACCTGCGCGAGATCGGCTCTGGCAATATCGGTGCGACGAACGTTTTACGTACCGGCAACAAGAAAGCCGCTGCGCTGACGCTCATATTCGATGCGCTGAAAGGGACAGTGGCCGTGCTGGCCGCCCGGCAACTGGCGGATGATGACGTCGCGCAGATTGCGGCGATTGCCGCTTTGTTGGGTCATTGCTTTCCCATTTGGCTCGGGTTCAAAGGGGGAAAGGGCGTTGCCACCTATTTCGGGGTTATCTTCGCAATTGCCTGGCCGATGGGAATAGCCGCGGCGATCATCTGGCTGAGCGTGGCCGCGATCACCCGCTATTCGTCCATGGCCGCGCTTGTTGTTGCGGGCTGGCTCCCGCTGGTGATGACGTTCATGGGTTTTGGCGCATACTTCTTTACCGGAATTATCCTTGGCTTGCTGATTTACCTGCGCCACTGGGGGAATATCCAAAGGCTGAAGGCCGGAACGGAGACAAAGATCGGTGCCAAGGTCGAACCTCAATAGTACACGATTTGGGCGACCTGCACGGCGCTTGATTGGTCTCGTGATTTACAGTGGCCACAAACACACAGGCGAACCGCAGGGGGCTGCCCAATTTATCAATTGTGTCGGACCCAAGACAGGTATGTTTCAGCCTCTAAGAACGATCCTCTGAATCAATAACTGTACTCACTGTAGATCCGTTTCAGATCACCGCCCCAATCCTCATGATAATGGGCCAGCAGTTCATCCGCCGGGGTCTGTCCGCTCTCGATTGTCTCTTTCAACGCATTCAGGAAATGTGTCTCATCCGGGACGAGTCCGCCGGCACCGGGGCGCGCGCGCGCCTTCAACCCGGCCTCGCAGATCGCCACGACCTCGCGTGCCAGATCATGCATGTTGATGCCGTCGACCTTGGCCTGCAACCCATCGACCGAGGCGGCTACCCGCAGCGCCTCGCGCTGGTCGGCCGTCCATCCCTTGCACAGATCCCATGCAGCGTCCAACGCGGTCTGATCATACATCAGCCCCACCCAGAACGCAGGCAGCGCGCATAACCGCCGCCACGGGCCGCCATCGGCACCGCGCATTTCAATGAACTGCTTTACGCGGGCCTCGGGGAACACCGTCGTCAGATGATCCGCCCAATCGGACAAGAGGGGTTTTTCACCCGGCAGCGCAGGCAGTTCCCCTTTCAGGAAATCCCGGAAAGACATGCCCAGCGCGTTGATGTATTTCCCGTCGCGGTAGACAAAATACATTGGCACATCGAGAACCCATTGCACCCATGCCTCGAACCCGAAGCCATCTTCGAATACAAAAGGCAGCATGCCCGTGCGGGACGCATCCAGATCGCGCCAGATGCGCGAGCGCCAGGATTTGTGCCCATTCACCTTGCCTTCGAAGAACGGCGAATTCGCAAATAACGCCACGGCCACTGGCTGCAATGCCAAGGCCACGCGCATCTTTTGGACCATGTCCGCCTCTGACCCGAAATCAAGGTTCACCTGAACGGTACAGGTCCGGCGCATCATCGCCGTGCCCATGGTGCCGACCTTTTCCATGTAGTCGTTCATCAGTTTGTAGCGGCCCTTGGGCATCAGCGGCATCTGCTCATGGGTCCACTCGGGTGCGGCACCCAGACCAATGAATTTCACGCCGATCTCGTCCGAGACGGCTTTGACCTCGGCCAGATGGGTATTCACCTCGTCACAGGTCTGGTGAATGGTCTCAAGCGGCGCACCGGACAATTCAAGCGCCCCGCCCGGCTCAAGGCTGACATTCGCACCATCCTTTGTCAGACCAATGATGTTGCCATCTTCCGCGACCCGGTCCCAGCCAAAGCGGCTTTCAAGCCCCTCCAATACCGCTTTGATGGATCGCGCACCTTCATAAGGCAGCGGCAACAGGCTGTCCTGACAGAACCCGAATTTCTCGTGCTCGGTGCCGATGCGCCAGTCTTCCTTGGGCTTGCAGCCTTTGGCCAGCAGCTCTGCCAACTGGTCGTGATGTTCAATGGGGCCACCGCCGGATTGAGGGATAGACATTGCGCGTGGCTCCGTAGCTGGATCGGGTCAGACCTTTGACCTGCCCCAAGGTGGGGATCAATGCAAGAGCGGCTTGGTCTTTGACCACACGATTACCCGCGCATCCGGTGTGCGCGACAGCACGTCCAGCACCGTCTGTGTCCTGATCCCGGGCAAGGCGGCAAAAACATCAAACAGCCCCTCGGACCCCTTTGCATTCACGGGAATGGCGATCCGCTGTCCGCCCAAGCCGGTCAAAACCCAACTTGGGTCAGGGTGGCTGCCCGGGTCCAGTTCAAGCATGGTCAAATCCGCGACATCGATCACGCCACCATCCAGCGGGCCGAAATAGGCCAACCGGCGCTCACGCACTTGCACCACGCCGGGACCATCATCACCTTGCGCAAAACGCGCCCGCTGAAAACCGGCCACAGCCCAGCCAATCCCAATGGCGATAAAGATATAACCCAACCACACCGTGATCCCGACACCACCCAAGGCCCACCACAGGCCCAGTACAATAACGACACCAGCCAGCAACACCTCGCGCCAACGCCAGAAAAAGGCGCGCACTTCGGGGCGGAAGAAATCAGCCATGGATCACCTGCGGTTCTTCGTAAACGAGGATTGTGTAAGTCCCAGTGCGCTCAAACCCAATCGCCTCATAGGCTTTGCAGGCCTGCGGTGACGCGGCGAACAGGATTGCGTGCTTTACACCAGCCTGGCGCGCTTCGGCCAAATGCATCGCAACAGCACAGCGGGCCAAACCGCGCGAGCGCAACTTTGGCGGCGTATAGACACCGCCAATCTGCACAGCCTCGGGCAACACGGCATTAAAGCCAGTCATCGCGACCGGTGCGCCATCCTGGTACAAGGCGCGATGGGTATCCGCATCAACGTAATTGGCAATATCACTTGCTGCCTTCATCTCAGTATCCTCGCCTGGCATAGGCATCACTTCTTTCAGATAGGCACGGCGCCAGCCGATCACCACCTCGCGCAGCGCATCGGTCAAGGGGCGTAGGGTCAGGCCGTTCGTATCCGGTAAATGCAAGTCCGCCAAAGCGAGTTCATAAAGCGGCTCCTCCTCATCCAGACCACCGGTATCGACCAGTCCCAGCGCCTGCCGCAAGGCTGCCACTTGCCCCCCATCGCCCAAGATACCCTTGACCGCTGACCCCATTAGAACAACCTTCGCCTCTCCCCAAGGGCCCGTCGGGCATTGTGGAAATACCATCCCTTCCTCGGTCACGGTCAGTACATCCGTCAGCGCGCCCGCCTCCCAGCGGCACCAGAAGCGCACCGCGCGGGGGTGACCGCCTGCCATACCGTAGCGGCGCAGGTTCGACAGCGGAAACATGGAAGTCGCAACATGCGCGGTCAGAAAGGCCTCAATCGCAGGGCGGTCCGCTTCGGTGGCAAGGATCATGCGCCACCCGTCTGAAAAAGGATCAATGTCCATGTCCCAACCCTTTTGAAGCCCACCGCCTGATAGGCCCGCGCTGCCGCCTCGCTTGCTGAAAACAACGTCGCCTGTTGGACGCCTTGCTGCGCCACCTGCGCCAGGTGCAAGGCGACGGCCCGGCGTGCATACCCCCGACCGCGCAGGTCGGGCGGCGTGTAGACCCCGCCCAGTTGTACAATATCCGGCAACCGCGCATTGAAGCCCGTCATCGCCAAGGGCGTATCGCCATCTATCAGGACCTCATGGCTTTCGTTGGCGCGATACCGGGCATTGGTCCGGGCAACCTGTGCATCCAGACCGTCCATAGGTACGTTCAGCGTGTTGCGGTCATAATCCCATAGCCAGGATTTGATCACATCTTCGGGAGCTGCCGCCAAGGGCATCAGCTTTCCCGGCCCGTCGGGCACAATAAGATCCGACAGATCCAAAAGAAACTGCGGCTCATCCTTATCAAAGTTCCGTGGCAGGTCGGCCAGCCCATACGGCTCCAGCCCGCGCACATAATCCGCAGGTCCGGCCATGCCCTTTACCTGAAGCCGCTCCAGATGCGCCGCCGCCTGTGCAAATCGACCGCTAGGCAGTAAAGGCATGACCATCCCGCCATCGGTGACAGTCAGAACATCAGTGATCTGGCCCGCGTTCCGATCAATCCAGAACCGTACGGCATATTCATGGCCACCCTGCATGCCATGATCTGCAAGGTTACTCAGCGGGAACATGGCCTGATGAACACGCGCGCGCAGGAACGCCTCAATCTCCGGCCGATCTGCTTGGGTCGCTTGTATCATCGCAGCCGCTTATTGTCTGCCGGATGCCAGCCGGTCATGTCCTTGACCGGTTCCTCACCATAAGGTGGAGGCTCAAACCGCGACGCCATCTCGGTAAAGTCACGGATCAACTCAAGCGCCATCACCCGCCTGCGATAGGCACGCCCGGCTTCTGCCTCGGGCCGATCCATCGCTGTATCCCGAGGCGGCAGAACGTCCTCCAGCAACTGGTGCCGCAAAGAACCTGACCATGGCGCGGTATTCAAACCCAGTCCCCCAACGCCTGCTGCCAGATCGTTAATGCGGCAACAGCCGCCGTATCGGCCCGCAAAACACGCGGGCCCAGCGATACAGGGTGGGCAAAATCGAACCCGCGCAGCATATTTCTTTCTTCAGGTGAAAATCCACCTTCCGGCCCGATCAGGATGGCCCAGGGGCCGGGCAGATCGGGCAATCCCACCGGATCGCCGATCAAAAGTTCATCACAAAACATCAGCTGACGGTCCGCAGGCCAATTTGCGAAAACCCGGTCCAGCTTTGCCAGATCATCGACCGGCGGCACGAACGTGCCCCCGCACTGTTCTGCCGCCTCGACCGCATGGACCTGCAATTTATCCTGCCGCACACGATTGGCGGATTGGGTGTAGGCTGTCTGCACGGGCATGATCCGGGCCGCCCCCATTTCGACCGCTTTCTCGACGATAAAGGCTGTGCGTTCCTTACGGATCGGCGCAAACATGAGCCACAGATCAGGCGGCATCTGCAAAGGCTTCGTTTGCGCCTGACAGACCAGAACGCCACCCTTCTTGCCCGCCTTAACAACTGCTGCGTCCCATTCGCCATCGGCACCGTTGATCAGGGACAATACCGTACCTTCGTCCAGCCGCATGACGCCAAACAGATAATGCGCCTGCTCCCGCGACAGTGGAACCGATTGCCCTTCCCCCAACGGGTGATCTACATAAAGCCGAACCTTGGATGCCATGAGGCGAAACATATGACCGAGAACGCCGAAGTGCCAGAGCCTGCAGGTACCGTCGCCGATGCCGCCCCCGGCAACTGGGTGGATCGCTATGCGCCGGTCGCCACACGCGGTTATCTGCGGCTGAGCCGGGCGGATCGGCCTATCGGGACCTGGCTGCTTTATGTGCCCTGTCTTTGGGCACTGTCGCTTGCGGTGCTGGCAACGGATACGTTTTTACCAAGGGATATCTGGACGATCATCGGATGCGGGATCGGGGCTTTGCTGATGCGCGGTGCGGGCTGCACATGGAACGACATCACGGACCGACACATCGACGGATCGGTCGAACGGACACGATCCCGACCGATCCCTGCAGGACAGGTCACCGTCCGCAACGCCGTGGTCTGGATGATTGTCCAATCGCTGCTGGCCTTCCTGATCCTGATCACATTCTACCCCACCGCGATTTTCCTTGGCGTCCTCGCACTGGCACCGGTAGCGATCTACCCTTTTGCAAAACGGTTCACATGGTGGCCACAGGTGTTCCTGGGCCTTGCGTTCAACTGGGGCGCGCTTTTGGCGTGGGCCGCGCATACCAACAGCATCGGGCCTGTGCCCATCGTGCTTTACATCGCTGGGATCGCATGGACGCTGTTTTACGATACGATCTATGCGCATCAGGATACCGAAGACGACGCGCTGATTGGGGTCAAATCCACCGCACGGCTGTTTGGTGAGCGGTCACGGGAATGGCTGCGTCTTTTCCTGACGATCACAATCCTGCTTTTCGGACTAGCGGTTGTTCTGGCCGCTTACGAACGATCCATTCTGTCGGTGGTCATCGCAATTGGTGGACCATGGGCGCTGGGCTGGCACCTGACATGGCAGTTGGGCAAGTTTAATCCTGATGATAACGACACATTGCTCAGGATCTTCCGGTCGAACCGCGATGCGGGTATGATCCCTCTGCCGTTTTTCGCCCTTGCCTATTTGGTATGATTGAACACCGCTTCTGACGGGCCTATGCAGGGTCAACCTAACACTCGGAATAACATGCGTCTCTCGGCACTCTTTATACGCCTGATTGTTTTTGCAGCGGCAGCCTTTTTCTCGGTTGCAGCAGCACGCACGACTGTATCGGTCGTCGAAGAACGTTCGGTCATGGCCGTGCAAGAAACCCTTGTAGATCAGGGATATGAATGGGCATCGGTTCTGGGCGATGGCTTGCAGGTGATCCTCGAAGGTGAGGCCCCGACAGAAGCTGTGCGTTTCCGCGCGATCTCTGCCGCAGGTGGCATGGTTGACGCCAGCCGGGTGATCGACAACCTGTCCGTCACCGAATCGGCGGTGATCGCACCGCCTGAATTTGCCATTGAAATCCTGCGCAACAATAGTGGCGTTTCAATCATCGGACTGATCCCGGCAAGCACGGATCGCGACGTGCTGGCCGAACGGATTCAAGACATCGCCGATGGGCAGCCCGTGACCGACCTTTTGGAAGTGGGTGACTACCCCACACCCGACACCTGGCGCCCGGCACTCAGCTATGCGTTGCGGGCTTTGGAATTGCTGCCGAAATCCAAGATTTCGATCAAGGCAGACCGGGTCGTCGTGAACGCCATTTCAGACAGCCCCGAAGAACAGCGACGGCTGCAAACCGCGTTGGCGCGCAACCTACCCGAAAATGTCCAGACACTGGTTGAAATCAGCGCACCGCGCCCTGTCATCTCCCCCTTCACCACACGCTTTATCATTGATGAGGACGGCCCGCGTTTCGACGCATGCGCCGCTGACACCAGCGAAACCCTTGACGCGATCCTGACAGCCGCAACCGCGGTCGGGTTTGCTGGTGAGGCTAACTGCACCCTGGCACTTGGTGCGCCATCGCGCACGTGGGGTGATGCGGTTGCCATGTCCATCAGCGCCATTGGCGAATTGGAGGGCGGCACAGTGACCATTGCCGATACCGATATCACACTGATCGCCCCCCTTGGTACCGGGCAACGCACCTTTGACAATGTGGTTGGTCAACTGGAAAACGCGCTGCCAGAGGCGTTCGCACTGCGTGCCGAATTGCCTGAGCTGCCCGAAGAAACAAGCGATGACACACCGCAATTCACCGCAACACTCAGCCCCGAAGGTGCGGTGCAGATCCGCGGACGTGTCCCTGACGATGTGACCAATTCCGTCGTCAAGAACTTTGCCAATGCCCGGTTCAGCCAACGCGATATCACCATGGGCACACGTGTCGCCGAAGGGCTGCCATCAGGCTGGTCCATGCGGGTTCTGGCCGGGATCGAGGCATTGTCCGAGCTGTCCAATGGCGCGGTCATTGTCCAACCGACCAGTTTTGTCGTACGCGGAAACACCGGCAACGAAGACGCCAGCGCCGAAATTTCGCGGCTCTTGATCGAAAAGCTGGGGCAAGGGGCGGATTTCGATATCGATGTGACCTATGTGGAAGAACTTGATCCGATCGCAGGTCTACCCACACCAGAGGAATGTCTGGATCAGATCAAGAATGTGACGGAAAACCGCAAAATCACCTTTGACCCCGGCTCGGCCGACCTGACAGCCGACACGCAGCCTGTGGTCGATGACATTGCCGAAATCCTGCAACGCTGCGGTGATCTGCGCATCCGCGTGGCCGGTTACACCGACAGTCAGGGGCGCGAAGTGATGAACCAGCAGCTTTCACAGGACCGGGCCAACGCCGTTCTGACCGCACTGCGCGCGCGCCGCGTGCCGGTATCCACATTCGAAGCGATCGGTTATGGTGAAGAAAATCCGATTGCCGATAACGACACAGAAGAGGGGCGCGAGGCGAACCGGCGGATCGAATTCAGCCTGATCCTGCCGGAACCAACGCCCGAGGAAACAAGCACGCTTGACGAGATCGCCGATCAGGCACCTGCCGTCGAAGAAGATAGTGAATAACGAAGGCCCAGACGTTGAACAGAACAGAATTCATCATCGCGACCGCAGTCGTTCTTTTTGTGGCTTTCATGCTGGGCTGGTTTGCCAGTTGGCTGGTCAACCGGTTCACCCGTGTGACCAAGGCCGAGGTGGGTGAGCTTGATAAAATGGCGCAGGCCCTGCACGAGGCCGAGGAAACACGCGATCAGGCGATCACCTATCTGCAACAGCGCGAGGCCGAGATGACCAATCAGCTCAGCCAGACCGAGGCTGAGTTACGCGCTGCGATGGACGGCTTGCGCGAAGCCCGGCGCGAGGCCGAAGAACTGCGGGCTTACGTCGAGCAGCAGCAGGCGGGATAAACCGTCACTCTGCCAGATGGCATGCAACGCGCGTGTCATCCAGTTTGCGCATCGCGGGTCGTTCCTGCCGGCAGATATCGGTGGCAATCGGGCAGCGGGGATGAAACGCGCAACCGGGTGGCGGGTTGATCGGGTCGGGGATTTCGCCCTCTGGTAGCTCCGCTTCACGCCCGAATGCGTCCATCTTGGGCGCCGCCTCAAGAAGCATCTTCGTGTAGGGGTGTTTGGTGTTGTTGAAGAGCCGGTCCGGGCTCGCCTCTTCCACCAGCCGCCCGAGATAGAGCACGCCGATGACATCGGACATGTGTTGCACAACCGTCAGGTCATGGCTGATCAGCACATAGGTCAGCCCGAAGTTATCCTTCAGGTCGCTCATCAGGTTCAGCACCTGCGCCTGCACCGATACATCCAGCGCCGATGTGGGTTCGTCGCAGACGATCAGCTTCGGCTCAGACGACAGCGCACGGGCGATGCAAATCCGTTGCCTTTGTCCGCCAGAGAATTCATGCGGGAACTTGCCCGCGTCCAGGGCCGACAACCCCACCTGTTCTAGCAGCTTTTCCGCCAGCCCCGTCGCATCGCCGCCTCGGGCCACCACAGGTTCCACGATGATATCCCGCACCCGCCAGCGCGGGTTGAGCGAGGCATAGGGGTCCTGAAAAATCATCTGGATGTCAGACCGGATGACGTCGATCTTTTTCGCGTCAGCTTCTGTGGCCAGATTAACGCCTTCGATCTCAACGGTCCCGCCGGACGGGGTCAGCAGCCCGACCAGCATCCGCCCGATGGTGGATTTGCCCGACCCGCTTTCGCCGACCAGTCCATAGGTCGTGCGCTCTGCCACTTCGAAATCGACGTCGGACACGGCGGTCAGAAACGCCTTGCCGCGCCGTTCGATCACCCGGTTCAGCCAGGGTTTGGACACGTCAAAGACCCGTGTCAGGTTCTTCACGGAAATCAGCGCCATTCAGGAAACCTTTTCAGCGATCAGCGGGAACCAGCAGGCGGCGTGGCTATCCGATATCTGCGGCGCTGGTGCAGCGCGACATTTGTCCTGCGCGTATTCGCAGCGGGGATGGAACGCACAACCTTCGGGCACGTTGTCCAGCCGAGGCATCGCCCCTTCAATCTGGTGCAGACGCGCTTTGCCTGCTGATGCCAGCGGGGTCGAGGCCATCAACCCGGCGGTGTAGGGGTGCTGCGGCTGGGTCAGCACGTCACGCACCGTGCCCAGTTCGGCCAGACGTCCGGCATACATCACGGCGACACGGTCGGCGGCCTCGGCAATCACGCCCATATCATGGGTGATCAGCATCACCGCCGTGCCCCGGTCGCGGCACAGCCGTTTGAGCAGGGCAATGATCTGCGCCTGCACGGAGACGTCCAACGCGGTGGTCGGTTCATCAGCGATGATCAGCGACGGTTCGGCACAAAGGGCCAGCGCGATGACAACGCGCTGGCGCATTCCGCCGCTGAATTCATGCGGATAACTGTCGATCCGTTCGACGGCACCGGGAATACCCACCTCCTCCAACGCAGCGACCGCGCGCTTTTCAGCCTCTGACCGGCTGATTGGTAGATGTGTCAGCATCGTCTCGGTCAACTGATCCCCGATGGACAAAAGCGGGTTGAGCGAGGTCAGCGGGTCCTGAAACACCATCCCGATCTGCTTGCCCCGCAAGCGCCGCATCGCCTCGCCCTTCAGCGCGTCGATGCGGGTGCCATTCAGCCAGATCTCGCCCGCCGCAATATGGGCAGGCGGGCTGAGCAGACCAATCACGGCATTCCCGGCCATGGATTTACCCGCGCCGCTTTCGCCGACGACCCCGAGTATTTCTCCCGCAGATATATCATAACTGACGCCATCGACGGGTTTCACGACACCGGTGCGGGTGGGGATTTCGACGGATAGGTTCCGGATGGATAGAACGGCATCTGACATCAGCGCAACCTCGGGTTCAGCGCATCGCGCAGCCAGTCGCCCAGCAGGTTCACGCTCAACGCCAGCGTCAGTAGCGTCACGGCCGGGAACAGCAGAATCCACCACTCGCCCGAGAACAGGAAGCCCTGCCCGATACGGATGAGCGTGCCGAGGCTGGGCTGGGTGGGCGGCGCGCCGACGCCCAGAAAGCTGAGTGTTGCTTCGGCGATGATCGCCAGAGCCAGCGAGATCGTCGCGATGACCAGGACGGGCGATAGCACGTTCGGCAGGATATGCCGCAGCATGATCGCGTAAGGCGTCCGCCCGATCAGGCGCGCGGCCTCTACATATTCCTTGCGCTTCTCGACCAGCGTCGCACCCCGCACGACGCGGGCGAATTGCACCCAGTCGCTCAGCCCGATGGCGATGATCAGCACCCAGATCGCCATCTGGTCGCGGTATTCGACGGGCGTGAACCCCTTGGCGATGCCAAAGATCAGCATGGCCACAAGGATCGATGGAAAGGTCAGTTGCACGTCAGCGGTGCGCATGATGATCGTTTCGGTCCACCCACCCACATAGCCCGAAATCAGGCCCAGGGTGATGCCCAGCACCATCGCAAACAGCACGGCGGCCACCCCGACAAACAGCGACACCCGCATGCCATAAAGGATGGTGGAAAAGACATCGCGCCCCTGATCGTCTGTCCCCAGAAAGAAAGTATCGCCGGTAAAGGCATTCGGTTCCATCGGCGGCGTGAACCCGTTCATCAGGTTCAGGGAAGCAGGGTTGAACGGGTTTGTCGGCGCGATCAGCGGCGCAAAGACCGCCGACAGAACCAAGATCAGGACCACGATGGTCGAGACCACGGCGACCGGCGAGCGTTTGAACGTGTAGTAGATGTCGCTGTCCAGAAACACGCGCAGGCGCGACTTCTGGGCGATCTTTGGTGCCATGCCTTGTTCGGGTATATCGGTCATCAGTGGCCCCCGGCCCGGTCAACCCGCAAGCGCGGATCGATGAAGAAATAAAGGATATCCACGATCAGATTGATCCCCACGAACATGACCGAAATCAGCATCAAATAGGCGGCCATGACCGGGATATCGACAAACTGGATCGCGTTGATAAACAGCAGCCCCACCCCCGGCCACTGGAACACCGTCTCGGTAATGATCGCAAAGGCAATGATCGCGCCAAGCTGAAGGCCAATCACCGTGATCACCGGCACCATCGTATTCTTCAGCGCATGGCGAAAGTTGATCGCCCGGTCCTTCAACCCCCGCGCACGGGCAAAGCGGATGTAGTCCTGCCGTAGCACCTCCAGCATTTCGGAGCGCACCAGCCGCATGATCAGCGTCATCTGGTAAAGCCCAAGCGTGATGGCAGGCAGGATCAGCGCCTTCAGCCCGCTTTCGGTCAGAAACCCGGTCGACCAGCCCCCGATATCCACCGTCTCACCCCGGCCAAAGCTGGGCAGCCAGCCGAGTTCGACCGAGAAGATATAGATCAGCAATATCCCGATCAGGAACGTGGGCAGCGACACCCCTATCAGCGATGCCGACATGATGAAATTGGCGGTGAATCCGTTTCGTCGGATCGCGGTGAACACACCTAGCGCAATGCCAAAGACTATCGCCAGAATGCCCGAGACCGCCGCCAGTTCCAGCGTGGCCGGCGCGCGTTCGAGCAGGATTTCCGATACCGGGCGGCCCTGCCGGTAGCTGACACCGAAATTGCCCTGCACGGCCCCTTCAAGAAAGCGGAAATACTGCACGGCAAACGGCTGATCAAGGCCAAGCTGTTCGCGCAGCCGCTCGATATCCTCGGCCGTGCGTTCCTGGCCCAGCATGTTGTCGATGGGATCGCCGACAAAGCGAAACATCGAAAAGGCCACCAGACCCACGATCAAGAGAACCAGCGCAGACTGGCCCATGCGCCGGATAATATATGCGAGCATGCGATCCCCGGGTTGAAGAAGGACGGGGGCCTTGGCCCCCGATCCGGTTTAGTTAACAGTCACCCAGCGCAGGATAAAGAAGTTATCGGGGCGCTGTGTCATGCTGATATTGCTGCGCGTGCCCCAGACAAGGGGTTGGACGTACATCGGCACGTAAGCCATTTCATCCTGCAAGGTCATAGCAACCTCATCCAGCATCGCCTGACGCGTGGCATCATCAAGTTCCGACTGGATTTGCGGCAACAGCTCATCCACGCGCGCGTTCGAATAGCCGCCGAAATTCCAGCTACCCAGCCGCTTTTCCTCATTCGGGGTGGCGGCCAGGAAGCGGATAGGATGTTCGGCATCAAACGTGCCGGGCGACCAGCCCAGCAGATACATGTCGTAGTTATCAGCGCGCAGTTCTGGCCAGTAGTTCTGGACCGGCATCGCGTCCAATGTCGCCCGCAGGCCGACCTGCGCCAGCATGCCGGTCACCGCCTGACAGACGGATTCGTCATTCAGATACCGGTCATTGGGACATTTCAGCCCGAATGAGAAACCATCCGGATAGCCCGCCTCGGCCAGCAAGGCCCGCGCCTGATCGGGGTCATAGGCGGGCCGCGCGGCCAATGCCGGGGAGTAGCCCTGCATCGCGGGGCTGACCAGTTGTGCAACCTCTTCGGCATTACCGCGCATGATCGTCTGCAGAATCGCGGGCACGTTGATCGCATGCGCCACGGCCTGACGCACGCGGACATCGGCAAAGGGGTTGGTATCGGTCGTCTCGGACGAGAATTTCAGCGCATCAGCCTCATGCGGGAAGCCCAGCATGATAACCCGCGCTTCGATCCCCTGAATGACCTCCACATCGTCATCCTGCTGCAGGCGCGCGACGTCCTGAATGGGCACCGGATTGATGAAATCCACGTCGCCCGACAGAAGCGCGGCAACCGCCGTGGCCGGGTTCTGGATCGGGGTCAGTTCGGCGCGGGTGATGTTGTGCTCCACCTCGCCCCACCAGCCATCGAAGGGTTCCAGCACCGTGCGCAGACCGGGTTCACGGGCCGTCACACGAAATGCGCCGGTCCCGTTGGTGTTCAGCGTGGCATAGTTGCCGCTTTCCTTGTCCGGCAGCGTGGCATTATTCGCTTCGGCCCAGCCGCTATCCATGATCATCCAGTTCGCGATGGAACCGGGGAAAATCGGGTTGGGCGCGCTTGTCATGATATCGACGGTGTAGTCATCAACCACCACTACCTCGGACACAGGCGCGAACCAGCTGCGGGTATCGGACGCCTCGTTCGACGCGCGCTGATAGGAAAACAGCACGTCCTCGGCAGTGAATGCACTGCCATCGTGGAACGTCACGCCCTCGCGCAGGGTAAAGCGCCAGCCTTCGCCGTCGCCGATCGGTTCCCAAGCGGTTGCAAGTGCAGGTTCGATGGTCATGTCCTTGTCACGACGCACCAGCCCTTCATAGACGTTGTTCAGAAACCCCAGCACAGCGGCAGAGTTGACCGCATGCGGGTCCATCGTTTGCGGGTCCGTGGTTTCAGCCCAAGTGAATTCCTCTGCCTGCACCGCAGGCGCAAGCGCGGCAATCAGGGCCGCGATGGTAAGCGCACGTGACATGATGTTTCCTTTACTAGTGGGCCAAGCCGCACCGGGCGGCGCGACATGGCTTTCACAGGGTGGATGCCGCACCTTGACGGTGCGGCGCTGCCCTTAGTTCATCGTGAAATACTTCACCTTTGGCTGGTCCTCGGGGTCAACCTCGATCCCGACACGCTCTGACATGCCCCAGTTCAGCACCTGGTGGTGGATGGGGATGTAAAGCTGTTCGTCCTGCACGACCCGCCAAATGCTGGCGATGTCGGCATTCCGCGCCTCCAGATCGGTGTTGGACGCCAGCGATTTGATCATCGCGTCCAGCTCATCATTGTCATAGCCGGTGCCATTCCAGGTGCCGATATCGCTTTCGCGGCCATGCACTAGGAAGTTGAACACGTATTCACTGTCATATGTCGGCACACCCCAGCCCAGCATGTAGAAATCGGTGTTGCCATCGGTGATCAACGGGAAGTGCTGGGCCTTTGGCTTGGCATCCAGGTTCACGGTGATACCGATCTGGCCCAGCATGCCGACAGCCGCCTGACAGATGCCTTCATCGTTGATGTAGCGGTCATTGGGGCAATCCAGCCGGATGGAGAATCCATCTGGATACCCTGCATCGGCCAAGAGCTCCTTGGCGCCTTCTACATCAGTTGTCGATTCCGCATCCATTTCAGCTGTCCAGCCGTTCACGAATGGCGGGGCGATCATGCCTGCGGGCTGGCTTTGGCCGCGCATCACAACCTGCTGGATCGCATCGCGGTTGATCGCCATCGACATCGCGCGGCGCACGCGGACATCAGCCAGCGGGTTTGCACCGTCGATGTTGTCAGCCTCGATATCTTCAGCCCCCATATTCATCCCGAAAAAGATGACCCGGTTCTGTGGTGCCTGCTTGACCGTCAGACCATCGGCAGCATTGACGCGTTCAATGTCTTGCACGGGCATGTCCTGCAGGAAATCAACCTCGCCCGACAGCATCGCGGCAACGCGGGTCGCTGCGTTCTGAATGGGGGTATAGACGATTTCGGTCACGTCCATGGGGAACTGATCAATGCCCCAATAATCTTCGTTGCGGACCATCACGGTGCGCACGTCAGGCTCGCGGCTTTGCAGCACGTAAGGACCGGTGCCATTGGCATTGGTGGTCGCAAAGGTGATCTCACCGCCCTCGAAGTCCTGCACGTCGACGGTGTTGTTCGCCTCGGTCCAGTCCTTGTCCATGATGAACAGATTGGTCAGGTTCGACGGCAGGATTGGGTTCGGGCCGTCAGTCACGATCTCAACCGTGTAGTCATCGACCGCACGGACTTCGGTGATGGAACCAATCAGCTCTTTCATGTCGGAATTGGGCTGCTTGGCCCGTTCAAAGCTGAACACCACGTCTTCGGCCGTGAACGCCGCGCCATCGTGGAAGGTCACGCCTTCGCGCAGATTGAAGACCCACACATTGGGGTCGCTTTCGGACGGTGCCCAATCGGTGGCCAACGCCGGTTCAAACGCGCCGGTCACGTCGCGAATGATCAGTGGCTCATACATCTGGTGGCGGATGGTATGGGTCGGCCCCTCATTCTGGGAATGCGGATCAAGTGTCAGCGCATCGCCAGCGCGGGCCCATCGCAGCGTTTCCGCGCTCAGCGGTGCGGCGGTGGTCATCAGAACGGCAGCGACCGTCAATGCCGATATCGGTTTCATAGGATTTCCCCTGTTGGTTTTCTTTCTGGCCGAGAAAGTCGCGGTATCTGAGGCCAATTGCAAGGGGCGAAAGAACCTTGTCTTGGCAAAAGGCCCGTCGCTGCCATGCCCGCACAGCACGATGTCGAAAAAGATATGTGACGCCTTTCGACCGAAACTGTGAAATTGCATCCCCCCGTTCTTCGCGTTAGCCAAAGCGCAAAGGAGCTTGCCATGACACCTGTTGATCCCGTTGCACTGACCGCTGATCTGGTTCGCTGCCCATCCATCACACCGAACGAGGGGGGCGCGCTGGTCTTGCTGGAGGATGTGCTGACCAAGAGCGGCTTTACCTGCACACGGGTGGATCGGAACGGCATTTCAAATCTGTATGCGCGCTGGGGGCGTCAGGGGGCCAACCGCACCTTTGGCTTTAACGGGCATACCGATGTGGTCCCCTTGGGGGACGAGGCCGCATGGACCATGCCCCCGTTTGGCGCTGAGATTAAGGATGGATATCTGTATGGGCGCGGTGCCACCGATATGAAATCGGGCGTTGCGGCCTTTGCCGCTGCCGCGATTGACTTTGTGACCGAGACACCCCCGGACGGCGCAGTGGTGCTCGCCATTACAGGTGATGAGGAAGCCGATGCATTGGATGGCACCACCGCCCTGCTTGACTGGATGGCCGCCAATAACGAGGTGATGTCAGTCTGTCTGGTGGGTGAGCCGACTTGCCCGAATGTGATGGGTGAGGCGATGAAGATCGGTCGGCGCGGATCAATGACTGCATTCTTCACAATCACCGGGGTGCAGGGCCATTCGGCCTATCCGCACCGCGCCAAGAACCCGATGCCTGCGATGGCCAGATTGATGGATGTATTGTCATCGCGCGAATTGGATCAGGGGACCGATCATTTCGATCCGTCTTCCTTGCAAGTGCTGACAATCGACACCGGCAACCCGGCTACCAACGTCATCCCCGCGCAGACCCGCGCCACTGTCAACATCCGCTTCAACGATCAACATTCCGGCGCAAGCCTGACCGCGTGGATGCAGGAAGAGGCGGACAAAGTCAGTCGTGATTTTGAGGTGCAGGTGGAGTTGCGCGTGAAAATCTCGGGCGAGAGCTTTGTCACGCCCCCCGGTGACCTGTCAGATCTGGTGGCGGCCGCTGTTGAGGCTGAAACCGGGCGCAAACCCGAACTTTCAACGTCGGGCGGCACGTCAGACGCGCGATTTGTCAAGGATCACTGCGCGGTGGTCGAATTCGGTCTGGTGGGCAAAACCATGCATCAGGTTGATGAACGGGTGGCGGTGGATCAGATCGGGCAGCTCAAGGCGATCTACAAACGGATTCTGGCGGATTATTTCGCATGATTTCTGTGGTCGCTGATTATGCGCCCTGCATCGCGTTGC
The DNA here is from genome assembly GCA_947503965.1 of uncultured Paracoccaceae bacterium. Classification (GTDB taxonomy): domain Bacteria; phylum Pseudomonadota; class Alphaproteobacteria; order Rhodobacterales; family Rhodobacteraceae; genus Yoonia. The sequence goes on along the minus strand of CANNFU010000006.1, from coordinate 166,326 downwards.
GGCGCAAGGTATTCATCGAAGAACAAGGGATTGCAGAGCCGGATGAGATTGACGATCTGGATGATCAGGCAATCCATTTGCTTGCCGTGATCAAAGGGCGTCCAGTTGGCACCGCGCGGCTGTTGATCGACGGCGAGATCGGCAAGATCGGCCGGATATGCGTGCTGCCCGATCAGCGGGGCACGGGGCTGGGCAAAGCACTGGTTGAAGCGGGCATTGCATATCTGCGCGACATTCCGGGTGTCAAAAAGGCCAAGCTGGGCGCGCAGGATCATGCAATCGGGTTTTACGCGAAACTGGGATTTGAACCTGTTGGACCATTCTATGACGATGCAGGTATCCCGCATCGGGATATGGTCTTGGCGCTGTAGCCAGACTTTTTAAAAAGTCTGCGCAAAAGCCTTTGAAGGCTTTTGACCAATTCCTTCGAAGGAATTGGCGTGTTAGGGCGATACTATGACAAACATCCCCTCCAAATCCGAGATCCTGGCCTGGATCTCTGACAATCCGACCCAAACCGCCAAGCGCGACATCGCCAAGGCCTTTGGCATCAAGGGCGCGGCCCGGATCGACCTCAAGCGCCTGCTGCGCGAATTACAGGATGAAGGCAAACTTGCCAAGCGGCGCAGCTCTTACCGCGATGCCGAGGAATTACCCCCCATCGCCGTTCTGGAAGTGGTCGGCGCGGACGCCGATGGCGACCTGTTTGCCCGCCCCCTCGAATGGAAAGGCACCGGGGCAGAGCCGCGTATCCTGATGATGCTCCGCTCCAGCGATCCTGCTTTGGGTGTGGGTGACCGTATTCTGGGCCGCCTGACCGTCGACAAGACCGAAGACCACAGCCACACCGCCCGCATGATCCGCCGGATCGGAACGAACCCGTTACGGATTTTGGGGGTGTTCCGCGCCGGGTCCGAAGGGGGCCGCGTGCTGCCCATCGACAAGGGTGCGGACAAACAATGGACGGTCGCGGAAGGCGCGACAGGCGGCGCGAAGGACGGCGAATTGGTCGAGGCCGAGCAAGCCGGACCAAAGGGGCGCATGGGTCTGGCCAAGGCCCGCATCGTCGCCCGTTTGGGTGACCCGACCGAACCCCGCGCGGTTTCGCTGATTGCCATCCACCAGCATGGCATCCCCGATCATTTCCCCGATGAAGTGATCGCCGAGGCGGATACCGCCACACCGGCAGGCTTGGGAAAGCGTAAAGATCTGAGTGACATGCCTCTGATCACAATTGATCCCTGGGATGCGCGCGATCATGATGATGCGTGCTTTGTCGACGCAGACACCGACCCCAAAAACAAGGACGGATTTATCATCTGGGTCGCCATCGCGGATGTCGCGCATTACGTGACGCCGGGGTCCGCGCTGGATCGCGAGGCACGCAAGCGGGGCAATTCCACCTATTTCCCGGATCGCGTTGTTCCGATGCTGCCCGACCGGCTGTCGGGGGACCTGTGTTCGCTGCATGAAGGGGTGGAGCGCGCCTGTCTGGCGGTTGCGATGCGCATCGACGCCAAGGGCCACAAGATCGACCATCAATTCCACCGCGGCCTGATGAAATCGGTCGCCTCGCTGAACTATGAAGAGGTGCAGGCGGCCGTCGATGGCCAACCAAACGACAAGGTCGCGCCGTTGATGGATGACATCATCCATCCGCTTTACGCAGCCTACGGCGCGCTGATGAAGGCACGCGCAGCCCGGCAGCCGCTGGAACTCGACCTGCCGGAACGCCAGATCGTGCTGGACGAGAATGGCAAGGTCATGTCGGTAAAATACAAGGACCGGCTGGATGCGCATCGGTTGATCGAGGAATTCATGGTGCTGGCCAATGTTGCCGCAGCCGAGACGCTGATCGCCAAGAAATCCCCCCTGCTGTTCCGCGTGCACGAAGAACCCAGCCCCGAAAAGCTGGATGCGCTGCGCGAGGTTGCACAAGCATCTGGGTTGGTGCTCGCCAAGGGACAGGTGCTGAAAACCGCGCATCTGAACAAGCTTTTGGCAGGTGCCGAAGGGACCGAGAATGATGAGTTGATCAACATGGCGACCCTCCGGTCAATGACGCAGGCCTATTACAACCCGGAAAACTTTGGCCATTTCGGGCTGGCCTTGCGGGCCTATGCGCATTTCACCTCGCCGATCCGGCGCTATTCGGACCTGATCGTGCATCGCGCACTGATCGCGGCGCATGGCTGGGGGAAAGACGGGCTCAGCCCGTGGGATATCGAACATCTGGCAGACACGGCCAAACAAATCAGCGATACCGAACGGCGGTCCATGACAGCCGAGCGGGACACGACCGACAGGTATCTAGCCGCGTTCCTATCAGACCGGATCGGGGCGGAACTGACCGGACGGATCAGCGGGATTGCCAAGTTCGGTGTATTCGTGAAACTGGATGAAACAGGCGCCGATGGGATGATCCCCATCCGAACCTTGGGACGTGAATATTTCCACTATGACCCGGACACGCAGACCTTGATGGGGTCAGACACGGGGCTGGTGATCGGGTTAGGCCAGCGTGTGACCGTAAAACTGGCAGAGGCCGCACCCGTGACAGGTGGGCTTATCGTCGAATTACTGACCCTTGAAGACCGCGCGGTACCCAAAGGGCCATCAAAGGGCCGCGGTAAACCGCCCCGGCGCAAGGTTGGTTCAGCGCGGAAAAAGGCGGCCAAAACAGCGAGCAAGGTCAAACGCAGGCGAAAATAGTGGCAATTGCCGCAAACTGGTGCGGCCGATGACACGCTTGCGCCGCATTCGAGGTTAATTCTGACCTCGGGGGCGTGCTAAATGATAGGTCAACGCATGGTAGATCAAAAGACGCAGCCGCTCTGGTACGATTTTGTCGGGGCTTGTGAAGATTACCGCGCGGTTCCCCTCGATCTGATCAGTGTCGGGAAAGATACTGGCATAGGTGCTGATGATGTCCGTCGCACAATGCGCGAAAAGAGCCGCGCCACCTTGCTTCGCAACCCCGATCCGAAGGGTTGAACCGGATTTCGTTTCCGGCGTCAGATAGGATGGCTGACCCCATTTCAACGTTTCCTCGATTGGCCCGACCTCTGGCGTGTCCCAGGCGACACTGAAGATCAGGTCGCGCAGGATCATGGCCATTTCGAACGCGACAGGCGGAAATGCCGCATAGGCCGCTTTCACGTTCTCATCTGCAAATGGCCGCATCATGCCCGGCTCATCCTGTCTGCGACACGTTTCGCATAGTCTGACAGGATCGTGTCTTTAGCCACCCTTTCGCTTAGTGGCGTCGGTCGCGGGGACGCGAATATCGCCCCAAGCATTGCCGCCACAGAATAATCCGGCAGGCTGATTTGATCACCCATCAGATACGGCTGGTCACGCAGCCGCGTGGCGATGGCCACAAGATCATGTTCGATCCGCTCCAACCTTTCTTCGGACGTGAACCGCCCCAGACCTTGTGTTTCAAGCCCTTTCAGCGTGGCTTTTCGGATGCTGCCGGTAATCGGCTTGCGCAACAGTTTTGGGATCGCCGCAAAGTAGTTTTCGCGGATGATCGGCCAGATCTCTTCATTCGCCCACCGATCCAGAACGACGTGGAAATACATATGCTCTTCGACCATGCGAATGAACGCATGACCCGTCGACCGGTCGGTCACATCGCCCCAGAAATCAGCGCCCTGTCGTTCCAGATAGGCCTGAATATTGTGACTGTCCCCGATAATTCCTTCGGGCGTGCGGATCGCCGGTAACTTGGCATGTGGAAACTTGCGCGGGTCATTGCTGTCTTCGCGTTGCCATGGAACGCTCGCGGCCTCTAAGAGCCAGATCGCCTTGACGCAAAACGGGCTAAAGCTGAGTTGGCCAAAACCGGCTTGATAGGTGATGAGTGTGATCATTCGGGTCTCCTGTTTCTTGGGGCCCTTATGCATCTTGGTGCTGACAGTTTCTGGCAGCAATGGTAAAACCCGATCATGTCCCGCACCGCACGCCTGTTTCAACTGATGCAATCCCTGCGCCGCCACACCCCACCGGTGACCGCGCAGCAGTTGGCTGATGATACAGACGTATCCCTGCGCACGCTTTACCGCGATATTGAAACATTGCGCGGACTGGGCGCAATCATCGATGGGACCGCAGGCTATGGTTACGCGCTGACCGAGGATGCAGCCCTGCCGCCCATGATGTTCGATGACGAAGAGATTGAGGCGATTGTGCTGGGCCTGCGCGAGGTGCAAGCCGTCGCCGACCCGCAGCTGGCGCAAGCAGCAGGACACGCGCTGGCCAAGCTGCAGGCAAGATTACCCGATGCCCAGGCGCATCGGCTGCAATATGCCGTGCTTTATGCCGATCGGATCGTGCGCCCACCAATGCCGACCGTGGATGTGCGTGCCTTGCGGCAGGCCACGTGGGAAGAACGCACAATCGCGATGGATTATATCGACGCAACCGGTCAGGCAACCAACCGCAGGGTAGACCCGCTGAGCATCGTTTTCCTGAAGGAAACGCATAATCTGATCGCCTGGTGCCATCTGCGGCAGGCCTACCGCAACTTCCGGCTGGACCGGATGCAGAACCTGACCATTACCGATGACAGTTTTCGCCCACGACGCGTCCCGATGCTGCGTGAAGCGATTGAGGTTCTGTCGAATTGCTGGCCTGAACCGTCGGTGTTGGTGGCGAAAAGCCACGATCTTGCAGAGAGTTGATTTTGCCCCGCCCCGGTTTGCGCTACAGTAGTGACAAAACAATAATGGAGGCACGCAATGAAACGCAGGCAGTTTATCACAACAGGTTTTTCAGCCTTGACCATCGGTACGATGGCAAGCGCACAATCGAGCGGATTTGGCAATTGGATTGGTGGATTTCGCGGTCGCGCACGGTCGGCGGGCATCTCGGATAGCACATTTCAGGCGGCCTTTGCCGACGTGCGATACTTATCGGACAGCATCGAGCGCGACCGCAATCAGGCAGAGTTTGTGCGGCCACTGGGCGATTACCTTTCGACCGCCGTGTCTGACACGCGCGTTAGTAACGGCCGCCAGATGGTGCGCCAATATGCCAACCTGCTGGCCCGGATCGAGGCGACCTATGACGTCGAGCCGCATGTCGTCACTGCTGTCTGGGGGATGGAAAGCAATTATGGACAGCGGCGTGGCGATACCCCGCTGATATCGACGCTGGCGACACTGGCCTATGACGGGCGGCGCGGGCAGTTCTTTGAAGAACAACTGATCGCCGCCTTGCGTATTCTGCAAAACGGCGATGTCGCGCCGCAGAACATGACAGGTTCATGGGCGGCGGCGATGGGGCATACACAGTTCATACCCACCTCTTATGAAGCCTACGCCGTTGATTTTACCGGCGACGGGCGACGTGACATCTGGGCAGACGATCCCAGCGATGCGCTTGCATCAACCGCCGCCTATTTCCGCCGTTTCGGCTGGCGCAAAGGGCAGCCTTGGGGGGTCGAGGTCCGTCTGCCATCGGGCTTTGACTACGAACAAACGGGGCGTGCCGTGGGCCGCACACCGGCACAGTGGGGGCAAATCGGCGTGCGTGGGATTGATGGCCAGGTTGTGCCAAATTACGGCGAGGCGACGCTGATCACCCCGACCGGGGCTGGTGGGCCGGCATTCCTGGTGTTTCGCAACTACGACGTGATCTCGCGTTACAACAATGCCGAAGCCTATATCATCGGCGTCGGTCATCTGGGCGACCGTATTCGCGGGCTGGCACCTTTGCAGGCCACATGGCCTGCGGGTGAACGACGCTTGCGGCGTGCCGAACGGCGTGAATTGCAGCAGCGGCTGACGAATGCCGGTTTCTCAACCCAAGGGATCGATGGACGGATCGGCCCCAATACACGCAGCGCGATCCGTGCCTATCAGCGCAGTGTCGGGCTGCCACCGGACGGGCATCCGTCGCTGTCGCTATTGCAACGACTGCGGTGAACAGGCCCCACCCTGCATGCACGATACCAGCATATCCAGTACCTCTTGCGATGGGTCGGTGAAAATCCGCCCTCCGCACGGGCCTGCGACCATCGTGACGGGCGGAGCTTTCGCTTCGACAAAATAGATGGCGTTCCCGCCACTGCGGGCCGACCCGCACCAAGGGCCGGCGCAGCCGATCTCAAGCGTGACGGGGCTGATGTAGTCTGACGTGAAGCCACGGCGGGTCAGACCCTTGCCCCGGAAATACGCGGGAATCGGATCTGCTGCGGCTGTGGGCAGGTCAGACACGCTGGGCGGCAAAAGACCTTCATCAAAAGTCAGCTCGCCGTACAGCACGAAATAGTTTTCCGGTGCGGCGGCAACCTGTTTGAAGGTCGTGATCGGATCTGGCCGCATGCAACTCAGCGCGTTGGCCTGCGCGCCAATCATCGCCAGCATGGCCGCAAATATCATCGGTCTCATCGCGTTCTCCGTTCCTGTCAGGGCTTATTCTATCCTTTGCCTGCCTATGACGTCCGTCAATGGGCGTTCCTTGGCAAAAGCCTACAGCTTTGAACGGAATTCGGCGAGCACCTTTGCATAGACTTCACGCTTGAAGGGCACGATCCCTTCAACAAGATCATCCGGCGCCATCCATTTCCATGCCGAAAATTCGGGATGCGCTGTCTCCAGGTTAATCTCATCGGCTGTCCCGTGATATCGCATCAGGAACCATTTCTGTTCCTGCCCCCGATACCGGCCTTTCCAGATGTTCGGGACAAGCTGATGGGGAATGTCATAGCGGATCAACGCGGCGCTTTCGGCCTCCAGGGTCACAAGATTGGGCGTGATCGATGTTTCTTCTTCCAATTCGCGGTATGCGGCGTCGATTGTCCTTTCGCCTTTATCCAGCCCGCCCTGCGGCATCTGCCAAGCGTCCGTATTGCGATCAATCCGCTGCCCGACAAACACGTGCCCCCGCGGATTGGCCAGCATAACGCCGACGCAAGGGCGATAGGGAAGTTGAGCAATTTCTTCGGGGGTCATAAATGGACCTTGGTGTTTCATCAGCTTACCTCATGCTTTGACCGTAGTGGTGGCACAAGGTCCAGCGGTTATCCGATAACAAGCCGGGTTTGATATCGGATGCGCTGCGCCACCCACAAAAGATGATCCCGCCGAAGCGCCACGCAACCTGCAGTTGGCCGCCCCGGTCCGCGCCATTGATGGACAAAGATAGCCGAGCCCCGCCCCTTGACCGCGTAGGGCCAGTTCCAATCGGTCAGAATGACCAGATCATACATCGGGTCCGCGCGTCGCAAACGCTCATGATTATAGGGGTGCGGGGCACGGACCATCATGTTGTAATCGAGGTCGCGTATGTCGTCTGACCATAGGTCAAACGGGCCAATTGGCAGCGCCCAATCAGCCGGTTTTGCCATCCGATCAGGCCGGTAAAGCATGCCCACGATGCGGTGTGTACCTCGTGGTGTGGCACCGTCACCTTCGGCCTTTTTGCGGGTCAAACCACCCCGTCCGACAGTACGGGGAAAACGGCGGTTCATGAACCGCAGATGGGTGGGGGTCAGGACAAGGTCGGTCGGTTTCATAGCCCAGATAAACCATAGTTTATGCGGCAATGGCGAATCACTTGTGCGATTCCAACGGGTTACTCTGATGACAGCCGCAGTTCCCCTGCGGTTCTGTTCATGATACGTTCGCCGCAAGGCATGGAGGAATAGCATGGCTATCGGACCAAAACTCAACGGCAGCTTGCGGCGCTTTATCGAACGGCAAAAGCTGTTCTTTGTGGCAACAGCCGCGTCTGCCGGCCGGGTGAACGTCTCGCCCAAAGGTATGGATGCGCTACGTATCATCGATGACAACCGCATCGTTTGGCTGAACCTGACGGGTAGCGGAAATGAGACAGCAGCCCATCTGCGCGATGTGAACCGCATGACGCTGATGTTCTGCGCATTTGAAGGTGATGCGCTGATCCTGCGGATCTACGGCAGTGCCAAAACGATACATCCGCGCGACCCCGATTGGGACAGCACCATCGCCCTTTTCCCCGCCATGGCTGGCAGTCGCCAAATCTACGACATGACGATCGATATGGTGCAAACATCCTGCGGCACCGGGGTTCCGATCATGGAATTCAAACAAGACCGCGGCCCGGACGAACTGCTACCATATTACGCGGATATGGGTGAGGACGGGGTCAAGGATTATTGGGCGCGCAAAAATGCGGAAAGCATAGACGGCGCACCAACAGGTATTTTCAAGGATTAAAGCAAATGCCCGGATTTCGCGGCCTTGGTTGCCAAATATGCATGGTTGTGCCGGTTTTCCCCAACCTTCAGCGGCACACGTTCAATCACGCTGATGCCGCAGCTTTCCATCCGCGCGACCTTGGCAGGGTTGTTCGTCAGCAACCTCACAGCTGAAAACCCCATCCGGCGCAGGATTTCTGCCCCGATCCGGAAATCGCGTTCATCATCATCAAATCCCAGCCGATGGTTGGCCTCGACCGTGTCAAACCCCTGATCTTGCAAGGAATACGCGCGCATCTTGTTGGCTAGACCAATCCCGCGTCCTTCCTGGTTGAGATAAAGCAGCACCCCTGCCCCTTCTGCCCCCATCTGGCCCAGCGCTCCACGCAGTTGCGGGCCGCAATCGCATTTCAGCGACCCCAGCAGATCGCCGGTAAAGCAAGCCGAATGCAGCCGCGATAGAACCGGCTTGCTGCGATCGGGCTGACCGATTTCAACGGCATAATGCTCTTCCGCGCCGTCATCTGGCCTGAAAATATGCAATCGCCCAGCCTCGGACACATCCAGCGGCAGGCGCGCGCTGATGATGGGGCTCAATGGGCTGAGGCCGGTATCAAGGGCCGCATCGGCCGGAATCAGGGTCAGGTTGTGCTGGCTTGCAAAGCCCGCAGCATCATCCAGATCCAACACAAGCGCCGCTGGAAGAAGACGTGCCGCCTTGGTCAGCGCAATCGCCGCGCGGTGCAGATCGGCCCCGCCCTCGCGTGCGCTACGCAGCGGACCTTTCATCGGCACCCGCAGATCGTCCGCGGGGTCCGCGACCGAGCGCACCCAGGACAGCGTGACATCGCGCGGCAGCAAGACCCGCGCCAGATCACCATCGTAAGCACGCGCCTTCAAAGTCTCGGCCCGCCAACTGGTGATCGCCAGCACCGGATCGCCGCCCAGCGTGCGCAAATCGGCCAAACGCGCCGCATCCAGCGTTTCGGCAGCCAGCACCACCGCCCCACCATCCAGCACAATGGGCACACCCATGCGCAAATCTGCCCGCGCGCGGGTCAGCCGCTCTGTAATATCGGGGGAAAATCCCATGTGCTTCAGCCTCTCATTTGTTTCATCTGATAGCCATTTCGGCGGCAAAGTGAAACAATTGCACTACAAATCACACGTCCGTGTGAAACGGTGAAGCGGATGGTTGTCCCAGACGTAAACAGATCACAAATCTAATGACGAACCGAAGGAGGATGTCATGGGACAGCTCAAGAAGATCTTGCTCGTCGACGACGACGATGACCTGCGCGAGGCGCTAGGTGAACAACTGCTGATGACCGAAGACTTTGACGTCTTCGAAGCCGACGATGGCGCCAGTGCCATGGTGAAGGCGAAAGAAGGTCTTTACGACCTGATGATCCTTGATGTGGGTCTGCCCGACACGGATGGCCGCGAACTGTGCCGTTTGATGCGCAAGCAGGGCGTGAAATGCCCGATTCTCATGCTGACCGCGCAGGACAGCGACGCCGACACGATTTTAGGCCTTGATGCGGGTGCCAATGATTATGTCAGCAAACCGTTCAAGTTCCCGGTGCTGCTGGCGCGTATCCGCAGCCAGCTGCGCACCCACGAACAGTCCGAAGACGCGGTATTCCAGCTTGGGCCGTATACGTTCAAGCCAGCCCAGAAAATGCTTGTAACAGAAGACGATAAGAAGGTTCGGCTGACGGAAAAGGAAACAAACATCCTTAAATTCCTTTATCGTTCAGCCGAAGGCGTTGTCGCCCGCGATGTACTGCTGCACGAGGTTTGGGGCTACAATGCCGGTGTGACCACGCACACATTGGAGACACATATTTACCGTCTTCGCCAAAAAATAGAACCAGATCCGTCCAATGCCCGCCTTCTTGTGACCGAATCCGGTGGCTATAGATTAGTGGCGTAGTACTCCAAGCCCGGTGATGAGGATCTCCTCCCTTTCCTTGTCATCGGGTGCACAGAATCCCGCCGGAGATCGGGTTACATCTCCACCTCCCTGTTGGACTTGCCCGGGCTTCGCGCCCGGGCTTTTTTCTGGGACTTGCATGTTTAGTGGACGGTTGCATCAGTCAGGTCGGAGTAAGGTCATACCTAACCACTCACGACCCGTACGGCGGCTTCGCAAACAACTCGGGACTTCTCTGCAAACGCACCAATGGCGGCTTTGACCAACCCAATCACATGCAGCAAAAGTGCGGTTGGTGTCCGTTGTGATCATTGACCATCTCAGGTCTCGGTCGTATCAGCGGCGGTTCTACAGAAGGAGATTCATGCACAGAGGCTGCGATTGCGCCGCATAGGGCGGTACCGCTCGGCACATTAAGTGTCGATCCTTTTTGCATGATTTCTGTGGAGCTCTCATGGAAAACCAAGACATTGTGATCCGTCCGTTTGACGCGGCAACGGACATCGAAAGACTGTCGGGTATCTGGCTCGAAGCATCCCTGAAGGCGCATCCGTTCGTCGGCGAGCCGAGACTTGTTGAACAGCGTCAGCTGATTGAAGACGAATATCTTCCCAAATCTGAAACATGGGTTGCCTGTCACGCGGGCGAGGCCATCGGTTTCGTCAGCCTGTTGGACAGCCATGTTGGCGGGATATTCGTCGCGCCAGACCGTCAGGGCATGGGTGTTGGTCGCATGCTGATCGCGCACGCCTTGCAACGCAAGGGCCAGCTTTCGCTCGAGGTCTATACCGCGAACGAACAAGCTATCCGTTTCTATGAATCACTTGGATTCAGCGAAGTGTCCCGGCGTGATGTCGACGACTTCGGCTTCCCGTTCGAGAATGCTGCCCTTCATTTGAAGGGCTGATCAATCGGCCGGGCGGGACCTGTCTCGCCCGGTTGTATCACTCGGCCAGGACGAAATCTGTTGGGTGGTGATCCGTCGGCTCTGAATCGGCGTCCTTATATAGAAACCGTAAACGCCATGGCGAAGTCCCGCGATGACACCCAAACAGCACAATCAAGCATGAACGACGGGACGCCATTTCGTCACAGGATCAGCTGATTATCCTGCTCCTCCTCCCGCGTCTCGTCAGCGGCGGCGAAAGCGATGCCGAAGGTCAGGATGCCGACCCGGCCCGCTGTCATCAGCACGATGATCACAATCTTGCCGATGTCAGATAAATCGCCGGTGATCCCCATGCTTAACCCGACCGTACCCATCGCGGAAATCGCTTCGAACATCACGACTTCGAAAGCCGCCCCCGTTTCGGTCAGCAACAAGATGAACATCGCAATCAGCAACAACGTGCAGTAAAACGCCAGTCCTGCAGTCGCCGCCTGCAGCTTTACAAGCGGTACCTCGCGCTTGAAAAAGCGGATGCGTTCGCGCCCTTTCAGCGTTGATCGGACCAGTCCAACCAGCGCGGCAAAGGACGTTGTCTTTAGGCCGCCGCCCGTTCCGGCCGGTGAGGCACCAAAGATCATCAGAAAGAAGATAATCATCAAGACCGCCGGGGTCAGGCTGCTGAAGGGATGCGTGTTAAAGCCGACTGTTGTCGACGCCGTCATTGTCTGGAAAAACGCTGCCAACCAACGTTCTGAGGTTGGCAGACCTGCGATGGTGCTGTCAGCCAAACCAATAATCAGGGTGCCGATCAGCAAGAACCAAAGCGTTACCCTGACGATCACCTTGGATGTAAAGCCCAAGTGGCTCGTCTGGCCGGTCAGTGTCCGCCAGCTGTCGACGACGATCAGAAAACCCATCGCACCCATGAGGCTCAGCAACGATATGACGATATTCAGCGCGGCATCCGCGCGGAACGCTTCAAAAGAGGTACTGAAGAGCGAAAACCCTGCGGTGCAAAAGGCCGAAACCGCATGAAAGATCGCTGACCAAAGAGCGTCCTCAACCCCATTACTGGCAAAAATGAAATACAGCGCAGTCGCACCCAGCGCCTCGCACAGGAAGGTAAAGATGATCACCGCGCGCAGAAAAACGGCCGGTTTGATATCCTCTGGCAGGTTGAACGCGTGTTTGACCGCATGGGTGCGCAGCCCGGATATCCGTTGCTGCACGGCCAACACCGCAAACGAACCGATGGTCATGTATCCCAGCCCGCCGATCTGGATCAGCATAAGGATGATGACTTCACCAGCAAAAGTGAAGCTGCCCCCTGGATCCACGGTCACAAGCCCAGTGGTCGAGACGGCAGACGTCGCGATAAAGAGTGTATCAAGCTCGCTGACTGCTACTTCTTGTGCGAATGGCATCGACAGCAAGACCCATCCCAGCAGCATATAACTGAGGTAGCCCAGAAGCAGCATCTTGGCGGGTGCGATGCGCAGCAGGCTGGCCCTGAAAGTGGCAATCGTCTGAAGCACAGGTTTCGTCATTGATGATTTCTCAAAGTGGCCATTTGCGACACAAGGCATTAACACTACAATACCGGGGATAAGTCATTGGTTCCCGATAATCATCATTATAACAATTCCTCAGACGCGGAAGGTCCAATATGAAATCTGCAAAAGACTACCTTGATGAGGCAAACGCCGTCGTACCGCGCATCAGCGCGCAAGAGGCGATTGCAAAATATGACGCAAGCGGCGCGGTCTTTGTGGACGTACGAGACAGTGCATCCATCGCCAAGACCGGCACAATCGCCGGTGCGCAGCGCATCGCGCGGGGCATGATGGAATTTGCAGCCGACCCCAGCACCGATTTTCACAACAAAGCCCTGACACAGGATGCTGATATCTATCTTGTCTGCGGTGCGGGCGGTCAGGCGGCATTAGCTGGCAAGACGCTCAAGGATATGGGTTACAAACACGTCACCAACATCGGCGGTATCGGTGACTGGAAAGAAGCTGGCGGCGCGGTCGAGGATTAGGCCACGCGAAAACCTTACTGCGCAAGCGCCTGCATCCAGTCCGCAATCAGATCATCGATGTCTTCGATCCCGACAGAAACGCGGATCAGGTTTTCGGGGATACCTGTATCAGGCTCAATCGTGTGGCGATGTTCAACAAGGCTTTCCACACCGCCCAAAGACGTCGCACGCAGGAACAACTGCAATTTGCCCACGATTTGCAGTGCGTCCTTGCGGCTACCGGATACAAGCACTGACAGCAAACTACCAAAACCGCCGGTCATCTGCCGCTGCGCGATGTCGTGGCCCGGATGATGCGGCAATCCGGGATAGAACACATCGCTCACACGCGGATGTGCCAGCAAGAACTCTGCCAGCAACTGCGCGTTTTGGGACATCCGCTCAACCCGCAAGGGCAACGTGCGCATGGCGCGTAGCAACAGCCATGCTTCAAACGGGCCAAGTATCGCACCGGCCATCTTCCGATCCGCGCAGATCGCTTGCCATACGTCCGCAGCCTGATCGCGGGTCGACAAGACACCGGCCAAAACGTCCGAGTGACCGTTGATCGCCTTCGTCGCCGAATGCATGACAATATCGGCCCCATGATCAAGGGCGCGTGTCAGTATAGGCGTTGCCGCAGTGGCATCGACCACCAAAAGGGCCGATGTGAGACTGCGAATATGCGCGATATCAACCGTTTTCAGCCAGGGGTTCGATGGCGTTTCGATAAAAATCAGATCTGCCTTGATGCTGCTGCAGGCATCCGGCAGGCCCTCTGCAGCGATCTCGTGCAAGGTTATCCCGCGCCGTTCACAAAAGGCCCGCACCCACGCGGTGGTACCCCAATATATCCCCGACTGAACGATCACATTCGCGCCGTTTGGTAATGTCCGAAAAACAGCTGCAATCGCGGCCATCCCGGATGGGAATAACAGCGTATCTTCCGCGCCTTCTAGCTGGCGCAACACCGCCTCGGCTTGCCGAAGGTTATCCGAATTGTCGCGGGAATAGATATTGTCTTCGCGCAGCGGGGCATAATCGCTATCGCGCAAAAAGGTCGTCGATGGCTGGATTGACGGCACCACGCCACCGGATTGCGCATCAATTTCGCCAGCGGCATGCGCTGCGATCGTCGCTGGTTTATACGGCTTGGTCATGCGCCTTTTTGGCGCGCCAAATGACCGGGATGCAAGCGTTTTTGATCACGGTTTGAAGCGGTACCCAGATCCAACACGCTGAGGGCTGGCACTTCGCGCCATAATTGTTAAGATATGGTTAACGTTAGGTCAGCGCGAGTCACGCGACTCGTTTCCTGGGGACATTGACTACTCACAAAAACAGGTATCCATGGGGTGGATCCGATGATTTTTGCACGGTCCGTTAAGAATTTGAACGTATTGTGCGTTTTGACGCACGCGAAAATGACAATAACCTGTATTTTTGTACAATTACACAGGTTTGCCCCATTCGAGTCCAAATATTTATAGATGATACTACTTGCAAGTAATGAGGATAGCATGATGATTTCCAGAGATCGGCGTTCTGCCGCTGATGATGCCGCCGAGGCTTTCTATGGCCAGAAAGAACAGGCCTTCATGGAACAGGTTCGTCAGATGTGCGGTGCCGATCCGCGGCTGATAAAGGCCTTTCAGATGACCCGCAAAACCTATCAAGAGAAAACACGCCCGAACTAGAGACCGGGTACTGTGGCAATTTCGCCACCCTAGGCAAACCAGTCCACAATGGCATGCTGCCGCAGCCAATCTTAGGTCACAAACTCACCGCGATTGTAGCCCTGAAGAAACAATAGCGCGGTCAGATCACCGTGATTGATCCTGACATCGCATTCTGCCTGCACCGCAGGCTTCGCATGCAAGGCAACACCTGTTCCCGCCCGGCGCAGCATTCCTAGATCATTCGCACCGTCGCCGACAGCAATCACGCTTGCTTCCGTGATGTTGAGCCGGTTGGTAATCTCGGCCAACGCCTCGACCTTGGCCTGTTTTCCCAGGATCGGGCGGGCGACATCCCCGGTCAATTTCCCCTCTTCCACCAACAACGTGTTGGCGCGGTTCTCATCAAAACCTAGCGCGCTGGCCACGCGGGACGTGAAAGCCGTAAAGCCACCCGAAACAAGAGCAGCATATGCTCCATGCGCTTTCATTGTATTTACTAACTCGTAACCGCCCGGCATGTAGGTGATCCGCTGGTCCAGCACCTGTTCAATCATCGGTTCGGGCAGGCCTTTTAGCAGCCCGACCCTTTCGATCAACGCAGCTTCAAAATCCAGCTCACCGTTCATTGCTCTGGCCGTTATGTCGGCGACATGCGCGCCAACCCCCGCCTCGGCGGCCAGTTCATCAATGCACTCCTGGCGAATCATGGTGCTGTCCATATCCGCCAAAAGCATCTTCTTGCGCCGATTTTCCGCCGGCTGAACCACCAGATCAACACAGGCGTTCTGAAGCTCTGCCCAGACATCCCACCAATTATCCGGCACTGTTGAGATCGCGAATTCCGCAGCCTCATCAATAGCCAGCCAATGCACGTCGCCACCACCCCACGCGTTGCGCAAGCTGTCGACCAGCGCACCGTCAAGACTGCGTTCTTTCGGCGTCGAAATCAGTGTGACGACCTGCATGCCGGACCTCATATCATCGATATGCCGGGTCTACCGCGCCAATGGCTGATTGCCACCCCTAAAAGTCGAAAAGCTCCCCAAGAAAGCTTTCTTTCTTGCGCCTTGGCTTGTGTTCATAACCACCGCGCCCACCGCCTGTATCGCCGGCCGAACGATCAATGATCTTGTCCAATTCACCTCGGTCAAGCCAGACACCGCGGCATTCCGGACAATAATCAATCTCGACCCCACTACGGTCAGAAATAACAAGTGTAGCACCGTCAACTGGACATTTCATTTTGCGTTCCTTTCCTAAATTCCGATCTTAGGTAAGCGCGATTTTACCCGATACAATGCGACAATCGGGCGTTTCCGATTGGCGACGCGGGTGGTGCGGGAATCTGCCCAAACGCCGCGATCAGATGTTTTTTCGGCGTAGCGCAGATGGCGCCGCTCTATGTCCGGAGGCGGGATGCCCTTCCCCAAGGCAGGGTCACGCTCATTGCTTCTTTCCTTATACTTTCAATTAGTTAGACTCGATTCATTGTCATGTTGTGTCAGATGCACGTCGGTGACGATCAGATCATCCATGGCATGTGTGTAACATCTCATCACCGCCCCCATTTCAGCCTCGCTGGCATTACATCGACGGAATATGCTAACCGATCAAAGGAAGACTAAAACCTGAACAGAGCTAATCTAAACTAGCGGACTCTAAAGGGAGCAGGTCAACACGGTAGAGCTTATATTCTACGGCCTAGGTCATCTCTCATCGCCAGCAGTCGGTCCAATGAGGCACGAATCTGCCGAACCACATGAACTTGTTACCGGCTCATATTCCCTACCCTCTTTATCGGCACGCTTCTTGGCACGGCGTTCAATGGTCGAGACCTCCGGCCTCCATGTGCTTCTCCGCTGGTCGATCTAAGGCAGCGGCAGCGCAATCATCATCACGCGCCATGACACCTGTTCTCTGCTCCTTTTAAGAGCGACGATTGACGCTTGCATCAACACTGGCGCCCGTCAGACGATCATTTTGCATATTCGCCCATATGGAACACCGCTGGTCCCGGCCGTCTTCGAAGGGCGGGACTGCTGCCTGTTGACAGACAATGGACGCAAGCCGCTGAAACCGTAGGATGGGTGATGTCACCCATTACACCCCTAATCCCGCCGGATGACCCCGGTCACCGCCGCCGCACCAATCGCCGTAACAATCCAGCCCAGCGCGATCAGCCACCAGCGTACCCACCACAACACCCGCCCCCATGGCCCGCGGGTGGTCGACGGGGCCCATGACGCCTCTTGCCCCAATGACACAATGGGAACCACAAGATCGACCGCATAGGATATCGCATGAAACGTCTCGTAATCCCGGCCCGGTGTCAGCACGGGCTGACCATCCGGAGAGAGCATATATTTATCCGACCACACCAGGGCGGGATTATCGATGCGTTCATCTGTCGCCAGCGCCTGCCAGCCCTCTGACATCAGCACCGGCCCCATTGTTGGCGCGAAATCGCCCGCCTCCCAGGCCTTTGCCGCCAGAAACCAGCCCACAGCGACCAATACCAACAGCATGTAGAAGCTGCGTTCCGGCTTGTGTCCGTAACCCACAACCAGCCCAAATACCTTGTCTGCAATCAGGCTGCCCAGATTGCGCCACCAGACACGCGTCTTGAACCAGCGCTGTTCGTCCCGGAACTGTTTTTGCGCATAAGACAGCGTAAGCGGCGCGAAATCCGAGGCCACTTGCGCAGGCTCCAACAGAGTCAGCCGGTTGAGTTGTTCATCATTCGGGCGGCGCGCCCGCAAGGCGGCCAAGGCCTGCGCGCGCGTTTGCGGCGCGGCAAGGCTTGCCTCTAACAGATCATCACGCCACTGCGCTTCGCGCCACCACCGTTCCCGCGATGCTTTGCGCTGCTCTTTCTCTTTGGCGACCATGATTGCGCGGGCATCCGACCGATGGCCCGTGTCGCGCAAGAGCTTGGCAAGCTGCTCGTAAGGCTGGGGATAAAACTCGCGCCGGGACACGGCTCCCTTTTTCAGCCACGCCAACCGATCAGGAACGTCAATCCCGCCATGCAGCACGTCATAAATGAACCCGCTCAGATAGAGCTTGTCACACAACGCCCAGCTGTCGGGATCATCCCACAGGTCACCCACATGGGCCGATGTCAGATCGACGGCCCCCGCAACGCCCTTGATCCGGCGCCAGATGAACCCTTCGCGGACCACCAGACGCTGCGCATTCAGCGCCTGCGCGTCTGGATTGCGCATCGTGGCATGAGTACAATCAAGAACACCGCCGATCTCTGCCCCCAGAAAGCTGACCTCGCCCGTCGTCATCGCATAGCGCAAGAGCGCGTCGCCACGCACCTGCACACTTTGCGCGTTCAGCGCGTGACCATCCGGGTTATGAAAGCTGGTGCCGATGCAGACAAGCTGCCCGCCGATCCGCGACCCCAGCAGGCTGACCTGTCCTGTGGCGGTTGTCCCTTCCAGCAGGACGCTGCTGACAACGGTCAGGCCCTGCGCCTTGAACGCAGAATGTCCTTCGTGGCGCAGGGTCGCCTGGGTGCATGACAAATGCCCCTTGATCTCGCCACCCGAGAGGGAAATCTTGCCATCCACCCGGCTGCCATTCAGCGTGACATTCCCGCTGATCTGCAGCCGCGCGGCGTTCAGGCCATCAACCAGCGTACAACCGACAATCGCTATGCCATCCGCCGTTAACTGCACCATCTGCGGTTTTTCCGCGATGTGGCAGTTGTAGAAATCAATCGGTCCGCGCGCAGTGGTGAAGCTAAGATCAAGTACGCCCGCTATCCACGCCCCGCGCACGGTGATACCCGATGGCTGCGTCCGAAAATCCTTGCAGCCGCCCAGGATCAGATAACGCAGCAATGCCGCCCTGATCAGCACATGCGGCGCCTTGAGGTTCGGCACCGTCTCTCCCACCCGTGCCATACCGCCGCTTTTGGCGGCCTCAAGCAGTTTTAATTCTGCAGGGGTCAGCAGATCATCATCTCGTAACTGAACCACTTCGGCCCAGTGGGTAATCAAATGCAGGTCATCGTAACTCATGCCTGCACGCTATGGGCGCGGGGCAAAGGCCGCAATGGGTCTCCACACGCGCAAGTGACACCTGTGACCAAAGCGGCACCAAAGGGATTTGTGATCGGTGACCTCGGTTGGATCAAAGCAATCGGTCGATATGGCGGCATGGGTCGCATTGTGGCAGGGTTCATGGCGTACAGCATCTGCACAGTTTCTGCACCCAATCTGTACGCCTTGTTTCCGGTACGACCCACCCTTATGCACGCTGTCATGCCGCTTGAATTTGCCAACCTTGATGCGATCCTGAACCACGGTTTCGACACCGTCATCGACGTCCGCTCGCCCGCGGAATTCGCCGAAGATCACATCCCCGGCGCGATCAATCTGCCCGCACTCGACAATGACCAACGCGCGCAGGTTGGCACAATATACAAACAGATCAGCCCCTTCGATGCTCGAAAAATAGGGGCAGGCATGGTGATCCGAAATGTCGCCCACCATATCGACGGACCGCTGGCCGCAAAAGACGGCGGGTGGCGCCCGCTGATCTATTGCTGGCGCGGCGGTCAACGCTCTGGCGTCTTTCGCACGATCCTGTCAGAGATCGGATGGCGGGCAGACACCATCAAGGGCGGCTACCAAACCTACCGTCGGCTTGTGAACAAATACCTTTACGATGATGCCTTGCCGCACAAGATCGTCCTGCTTGATGGCTATACCGGCACCGCCAAAACCGCCCTTTTGCCGCGATTGGCCGCACGCGGCGCGCAGGTCATCGACCTTGAAGGGCTGGCGCGCCATCGTGGATCGCTCTTGGGGGCAATGCCGGACGGGCAACCTGCCCAAAAGGGGTTTGAGACTGCCTTGGCCATGGCCTTGCATCAGCTTGACCCAGCAAGACCCGTGATCGTCGAAGCCGAAAGCAACAAAATCGGAAAAATCAGAGTGCCGCCGGGTCTTTGGACTGCGATGCATGATGCCCCCCGCATTGTGCTCGACGTGCCGCTGGCTGCACGCGCGAGGTATCTGGCCGAGACATATCGCGATATTCTGACCGATGTGGATGGTCTTGCCCGGCGTCTTGCACCGCTGCGCCGCGTGCGTGGTCATGCGGTGGTGGACAAGTGGATCGCCTCCGCCCATGATGGCGCGCTGGTTGATCTATCAGCCATGCTGATGCTGGATCACTATGACCCCGCCTATGCCAAATCACGCCAGATCGAAAGTCGGCACATCATGGCGACCATCAAGACAGATCAGTTGGATGACCAGGGCCAAGAAAAAGCCGCCGATGCCATAACGGATGCGCTTTGTCGGATGTCGACCGATT
Organism: uncultured Paracoccaceae bacterium; assembly: GCA_947503965.1. Classification (GTDB taxonomy): domain Bacteria; phylum Pseudomonadota; class Alphaproteobacteria; order Rhodobacterales; family Rhodobacteraceae; genus Yoonia. Next base: position 146,283 of record CANNFU010000006.1, on the reverse strand, counting down.
GAACAGCATATACACCCTTTTTTTGTGGTTCACACCTGCTTCATAGCGTCCTTTTATCTGGAAAACTGCTTGACCTTTCGGGTCCCGGCAGGTTGAACAGCCTTCAGATTTTTATGTGGACATGGGCGGTTTCATATGGACGACCAGAACAAGAACCTCATCCTCGCGACGTTGCTCAGCTTCATGGTCATCATGGCGTGGACGCTTCTTTTTCCACCCGAGGATCTGCCCATCGATCCTGCCACCGAGACTGTCGTCAGCGTCGAAGATCCGACCGTCCCGGTATCAGATCCAATCGCACCCGCAGCAACCACACCAACCGAAGCACCTGAACCCGCATCAGAGGCACCACGTGTTGCGATTGAGACAGGTGAATTCAAGGGATCCTTGTCCTTGCAGGGCGGTCGCATCGACGATCTGGCACTGACCCAATACCGCGAGACCATCGACGAAGACGCCGAGATTGTCCGCCTGCTGCGCCCTGTTGGTGAACCGGGGGCCTATTTTGCGTCCTTTGGCTGGACGGCAACCGATGGGATTGAAGCAAGCGCGGTGCCCGGCCCGGATACGCTCTGGTCCACCGAAAGTGGTGAGACGTTGACACCGGAATCCCCCGTCACGCTGGTCTGGAATAACGGCGCTGGTCAGATCTTTCGTACGACCATTTCAGTCGATGATGAATTCATGTTCACCTTCGACCAGAGTGTCGAAAACACAAGTGCCACGCCCGTTTCTGCCCGGCCCTACGGCCTGCTGCGCCGCCACGGGCAGCCGGATGATCTGAAGAACTTTTTCATCCTGCACGAAGGTCTTGTACGGATGACCGATGGTGAGCTGGAAGAAACAGGCTATGACGACATCACCGAATACGCCATTGACCCGCGCGAACGGACCCAGGCCGAACGCTTGGATGTAACGGCATCTGGCTGGATCGGCTATACCGACCATTACTGGATGACAACGCTGATCCCTGATCAGGCCACACCGTTCCGGTCAACATCCAAGTATTTTGACAGCCGCGATCTGTTTCAGGCCGAAGCTGTGATGCCGATCGAAACTGTCGCGCCCGGCGCGACGGCATCTGTCACCACGCGCCTGTTCGCAGGCGCCAAGGAATGGGAAGCCATCCGCAGCTATGAAAACGAGGGCGGCGTCGCAGGTTTCCTCGACAGCATCGACTGGGGCTGGTTCTTTTTCCTGACCAAGCCGATTTTTGCGCTGCTGCACTATCTCAACATCGTTATCGGCAACATGGGCTGGTCGATCCTTGCGCTGACGGTGATCCTCAAGATCATCGTGCTACCGCTGGCCTATAAATCCTACGTCTCAATGGCCAAGATGAAAGAGCTGCAGCCAGAGATGGAAAAGCTCAAAGAGCGCGCGGGCGATGACAAGCAGGCCATGCAGCAAGGCATGATGAAGCTGTATAAGGACAACAAGGTGAACCCGGCCGCAGGTTGTTTGCCGATCCTGCTGCAGATCCCGATCTTCTTCTCGCTTTACAAGGTGATCTTTGTCACGATCGAACTACGCCACGCACCGTGGATCGGCTGGATCAGGGACCTGAGCGCACCCGATCCGTCATCCTTTATCAACCTCTTTGGCATCCTGCCATGGGCCGCGCCCGAGCCGGGTTCGATCCTGGCACTGATCGCCATCGGTATTCTGCCGATCCTGCTGGGTGTCTCGATGTGGCTGCAGCAAAAACTGAACCCGGCCCCAACCGACCCCACGCAGCAGATGATCTTTGCCTGGATGCCATGGGTTTTCATGTTCATGCTGGGGTCGTTTGCCTCTGGTCTGGTGCTGTACTGGATTGCAAACAACATCATCACCTTCATCCAGCAATACGCGATCATGCGCAGTCACGGCTCAAAGCCTGATGTTTTTGGCAACATCAAGCAAAGCGTGAAGCGCAAGAAACCCGCTGACGCTGATAGCAACGAGGGCAAGTAGATGGCGCATGTCGCCGGTTTGTGGCGGCATCCGATCAAAAGCCACGGGCGTGAACAACTGGACGCGGTCACACTGACCGAGGGCCAGACAATGCCGTGGGACCGGCATTGGGCGGTGAACAATGACAGGTCCAAATTTGATGCGGCCGACCCTGCCTGGATCAGCTGCCGGAACTTCATGATCGGTGCGGCAACCCCCAGCCTTGCGGGAATTTGGGCAACGCTGGACGAAGCGACAGCAACCATCACGTTACGCCATGTAGATCTGGGCGAGATCACGTTTCAACCGGATGATCCGGCGGATGCAGCCCGTTTCATCGACTGGGTCAAACCCCTATGCGATCCGGAAAAGCTGCACCCCGTCAGCATCGCCCGCGCGCCCGGCCGCGGAATGACTGACACGCCTGATCCCACGATCTCGATCATGACCCATGCCAGCCACAAAAGCGTCGCCGGTCGGCTGGGTCGCCCGCTTGAGATTGAACGCTGGCGCGGCAATATCTGGCTGGACGGGACCGCACCCTGGGAAGAGTTTGAATGGGTCGGCAAGCATATTCACATCGGTGAGGCGGAATTTCACGTCATCGATCGTGCAGAACGCTGCAAGCATACCATGGCGAACCCGAAAACTGGGCAGCGGGACACGGACACCTTGGCTGTGCTGCGGGACGGCTGGGGGCATCAGGACTTTGGCATCTATGCCATCGTCACCAAGACCGGTAAGGTCGCGCTGAATGATACGGTCGAGGTGCTGTAGCGATGGAAATGCGGTTTCCAGAGGTGGAAACACCAGACCCCGCCACGCTTGAAAAAGGGCGGCTGCTGTTTGCGGGCGAGACCGAATTCCTCAAAGGCGTGGTCGCCATGGACGGGCTGCCCCCTGCGGACCGGGTCGAGGTTTGCTTTGCCGGGCGGTCGAATGTGGGCAAGTCATCCCTGATCAACGCGCTGACCGGGCGCAAGGGGCTGGCGCGGGCATCGAACACGCCGGGGCGCACGCAGGAAATCAACTTTTTCACCGCTGGCGATATCTATGTGGTCGACCTGCCCGGCTATGGCTTTGCCAATGCGCCGGTTGCGGTTGTCGAAAAATGGCAGCGGTTGCTGAAACAGTATCTGCAGGGCCGCCAGACGCTGCGCCGGGTCTTTGTCCTGATCGATGCACGGCACGGGGCCAAGGCGGTGGACGAGGAAATCATGTCCCTGCTGGACAGTGCTGCGGTGACGTTTCAGGTTGTCATGACCAAGGTCGACAAGGTCAAGGGCAAGGCCCTGGACGAGGCGCTGGCGCGCACCCGGGCGGCATTGGTCAAGCACCCTGCCGCCTTTCCCGAGATTATCCTGACATCATCTGAAAAGGGCGATGGGATCGCGACGCTGCGCGCTGTCATCGCAGGTGTGACATGAAGAAAAGGACCGCTGACATGAACCGCGACTGGATCAACACCGCCCGCACCCTGTCCGAAGCTGTCCCCTATTTCCGCCGCTATTCCGGTGCGGTGGTCGTGGTGAAATTCGGCGGCAATGCCATGGGTGACGCCGATGCGATGGCCAGTTTCGCCCGCGATATCGTGCTGATGAAGCAGGTGGGCATGAACCCTGTCGTGGTGCATGGTGGTGGTCCGATGATCAACGAAATGCTGGACAAGCTGGGGATCAAATCGGAATTCGTGCGCGGCAAGCGCGTGACCGATCAGGACACTGTCGAAGTGGTCGAAATGGTGCTGACCGGTCTGGTCAACAAACGCATCGTGCAGGCGATCATGGATGAAGGCGGGCGCGCTGTCGGTCTGTCGGGCAAGGATGACGACCTGATGGTGGCCGAGGCTGACGACCCCGAACTGGGATTTGTCGGCCGGCCGGTGGAAATGAACGTGCAGGTGCTGCGCGATCTTTACAGTGCCGGGATCATTCCGGTCGTGGCCCCTGTGGCGACCGGCATGGACATGCTGGAAACCTTCAACGTCAATGGCGATACCGCCGCCGGTGCCGTTGCCGGCGCGCTGAAGGCGGACCGCCTGCTGTTGCTGACAGATGTCCCCGGCGTCAAGGACGCAAGTGGCGAGGTCGTGACCCAGCTGACCACCGAACAGATCCGCGCGATGATCGCCGATGGCACGATTGCCGGCGGCATGATCCCCAAGACGGAAACTGCCCTTTATGCCCTGGAACAGGGTGTGCGCGCTGTTGTCATTCTGGACGGGCGATTGCCCAATGCCTGCCTGCTGGAGTTGTTTACCGAACACGGGGCCGGTTCGATCATTCGCGAACCGCGCGATTGAAGGAACTGCGCCACGGTCGAAACTGTGCTATGTGACATCCGTTCTTTAAGGGAGATGACGATGAAACTGCTTTCCTGCGCTGCCTTTGCCCTGACACTTTCCACCACATCCGCCTTGGCCATCGACCCCTGCCTTGTCGGACAATGGGAGGTCGACGGTCAGAGCCTGGCCGATGCCATGGGCGCCCAGATGGGCGGCAGCGCGCGCCACGATGGCGGGTCGGCCAATCTGCAGATTTCGGATGCGGGCGACATGTCGATGACCATCGATGATCTGGTGATCACGGCACAAATGCCCGATGTGCCACCTATGGCGATCACCATCAGCGGCGCGTCGCAAGGAACGCTGAGTGCAGATGATAACGACTATATCGCGGATGTGACGGACTATGCACTTGTCGGTTCAGCCGACGTCATGGGCACCCGCATGGACATCCCGATCACCACAGCCGATGGCGGCGGCTGGGGCCAGTCGCGCGGCAATTTCAGTTGTAGCGACGACACCCTGACCTTTGTCCCGACCGAGGCCGGTTCGATCCCCCCTGCATGGATCCGCGTGCGCTGAATGGTGCCCGATGACAGCTTGCGACTGGCCGGGTTGCGCCCTTTGGGCGAATTGCAGGATGGTCCGGATGTTGTCACCCTGATCGGGCCGGATGAACCCCGGTTCTGGTCCGTTTTCCGTGACAGCGCCGAATATGATGACGGGCGGCCCGACCCGCTTGACCGCTGGTCGCAGCGTGTGATTTCGGCGATTGCCGATGCCTGGTCGGGCATCGCGGTTTTTCCCTTTGGCGGCCCGCCCTATGCCCCGTTTCAGCGGTGGGCGCTGGCGACGGGCCGCGCCTGGACATCCCCTATCGGGTTTCTGGTGCATCAGGATGCGGGGCTGTTCGTGTCGTTTCGCGGGGCGATCCGACGCCCCGGTCAGGCGCAGACAGGCGATGGTGTATCGCCCTGCCCCACCTGCCCCGGTCAGCCCTGCAAGACCGCCTGCCCGGTGGATGCATTCGCCGATGGCTATGACGTGGACCGGTGCCGTACCGATCTGCGCAGTCCTGACGGTGCCGATTGCATAACCCGCAGCTGTGCGGCCCGCCGTGCCTGTCCGGTCGGTCAGGGCAATCGCCTGCCTGCGCAGGCCGCATTCCATATGAAAGCATTTCTATGACCAAACGCCTGATCCTGATCCGCCATGCGAAATCCAGCTGGAGCGATCCGTTTGCCGATGATCACGCACGGGTGCTGAATGATCGCGGTCGCGCGTCGGCCCCTGCCATTGGCACATGGATGGCCGACAAGGGCTATGTGCCTCAGATTGTGCTCTGTTCGGATGCCGCCCGCACCCGCGAGACCGCCGATCTGATCCTCGACCGGCTGCCTGCGCGCCCGGAGCTGGTGTTGTTGCCGCAGCTTTATCATGCCGCCCCCCTGACCCTGCTGGAAGTGATCCAGCGCCAGACAGCCGATACGATTGCCCTGGTTGGCCATAATCCGGGGATGGGGATGCTGGCGGGGTTGCTGGTGCGGTCCGCCCCGGACCACACGCGGTTCAGCGATTATCCCACGTGCGCGACCGCGGTGATTGATTTTGCAATTGATGATTGGGCGGATGCGGGCCAGCACGGCGGGACATGCATGGATTTCATCGTGCCGCGCGATCTGATCGGGACAACCGGCAAAGATATCGATTAACAAAAAGCCCCGGCACTGGGCCGGGGCTTTCCGTGTCTTAATGACCCAGGATCTGGCTCAGGAACAATTGCGTCCTGTCGGATTTCGGGTTGTTAAAGAACTCTTCGGGTTCGTTCTGTTCGACGATCTGGCCCTGGTCCATAAAGATCACGCGGTTCGCCACCTGCCGGGCAAAGCCCATCTCGTGGGTCACGCAGAGCATTGTCATGCCTTCCTCGGCCAGCTCGATCATCGTATCCAGCACTTCCTTGATCATTTCAGGGTCAAGGGCAGATGTGGGTTCATCAAACAGCATGATGCGCGGGCGCATGCAAAGGCTGCGGGCAATCGCCACGCGCTGCTGCTGTCCGCCGGACAGCTGACCGGGATACTTATCCGCCTGCTCGGGGATCTTGACCTTCCGCAGGAAATGCATCGCGGTTTCCTCGGCCTCTTTCTTGGGCGTTTTGCGTACCCAGATCGGGGCCAGCGTGCAGTTTTCAAGGATCGTCAGATGCGGGAACAGGTTGAAGTGCTGGAAACACATCCCAACCTCTGAACGAATCTTGTCGATGTTTTTCAGATCCGACGACAGCACCGTGCCGTCTACTTCGATCTTGCCCTGCTGATGCTCTTCCAGCGCATTGATGCACCGGATCAGCGTCGATTTGCCCGAACCCGAGGGTCCGCAGATCACGATCCTCTCGCCCTGATACACAGTCAGGTTAATGTCGCGCAGCACGTGAAACGACCCGTACCATTTGTTCATATTCTCGATCGTGATCGCGACCTGATCCGAGACTTTCATTTGTGTTGCTTCGGCCATGATAAAAGCCTCCCTTAGCGATGGTCGGTTGCGAGCCTGCGCTCCAACCATTGTGAGTATTGTGAAATGCCGTAGCAGGTGACGAAGAACAACAAGGCGGCAAAGCCAAGCAGTTCCCAGTAGACCCCGTTCCATTCCGTTGATGACAAGAGCGGGCCGCGAATGAACCCGAGGATGTCAAACATCGAAATGACCGACACCAGCACGGTATCCTTGAACAGGCCAACGGCGATATTCACGATCCCGGGGATCGAGATTTTCAGTGCCTGCGGCAGAATGATCAGGCGCATCGCCTGCGCATAATCCAGCCCCAGACTGTCTGCGGCCTCATACTGCCCCTTTGGCAACGCGGCCAGACCACCCCGGATCACCTCGGCGATGTAAGCCGCCGAGAACATGGTGATCATGATCACCACGCGCAGAAATAGATCGACCGTGCTTTCCGGTGGGAAGAAATATGCCAGCATTACCGATGCCACAAAAAGCAGCGTGATCAGCGGGACACCCCGAATGAATTCGATGAAGACGACGCAGATCCACTTGATCAGTGGCATCGACGACTGGCGTCCCAAGGCCAACACGATCCCGATCGGGATAGACAGCGACACACAGGTCACCCCCAGCATCAGGTTCAGCATGAAACCACCCAGATCGCGGCTGGGCACGGCTGTAAGCATGGCTGTATCGCTGGCATCGTCAGGGATCAGAAGACCGCCGATATACCAGACGACGAACGCAGCAGCCACGCCCCCAAAAAATCCGGCGGCGAAGCTGTTTGTCACCAGACGCTGATAAACCAGATATCCTGCGACGAACCCTACCAAAGCCACCAATGGCACCATGATGGTCCCACCCCAAATCAGCCAATAGGCAATGAACGGGTAAATGGCTGTGAAAAGCAGTAGCTTGCGCGGCAGATCAAAGAACATGACGGGCGCGGCCGCAAAGAAAAGCAGGAAAAATGCCAGTGCCGGACGCCAATAACTGTCGGCCGGATATGACAGGCCAAAGATCAGTTGTGGCCACCTTTCTGCCAGCACGGCAAAGCAGGCTCCGCTGGTCCCATTCAGGATCTCGCGGCACTCTGCAAGGCTACTGGCGTCCCAAACCCCGTTGAAGATCCAAGGCAGGACACCGGACAGGATCGCGTAGACCACATATATCGACACGATGGTCAGTATCGCATTTGGAACCGTGGCGAACAGGTTCTCGCGTATCCACTTCAGCACCCCCGTCTCGGCCGCAGGCGGCGGCAGTTCGGGAAGCGTTTCGGTCCGGACAAAGGCGACGGAATGTGCATGAACATCTGACATATCAGCGCTCCTTCAACTTAACGGAGTTGTTGTAGAAGTTCATCACAGCCGAAATCGTCAGGGAAATCGTCAGATAGAACAGCATCAGCAACAGAACACATTCGATCGCGCGACCTGTCTGGTTCAGCGTGATGCCACCCAGTGTCGCAGTCACGTCGGCATAGCCGACGGCAATGGCCAGCGAAGAGTTCTTTGTGATGTTGAGGTATTGCGAAATCAGTGGCGGGATGATCACACGCAATGCCTGCGGCAGCACGACAAGCGACATGATCCGCCCGGACCGAAGGCCCAGTGCGCCTGCGGCCTCGGATTGCCCTTTGGATACGGCCTGAATACCTGCCCGAACATTCTCGGCGATAAACGCACCGGTATAGATCGAAAGCGCAAACCAAAGCGCGATCAGTGGCGCACCCAGCTGCAAGCCACCCGCGAAGTTAAAGCCCCCAAGAACCGGATAATCGAGGCTGATAGGCTGTCCCATCACAAAGAACATCACGATGACCGGGACAAAGAAAAGCCCGACACTTGGCCAAAAGGTCGGCAGCAGGCGACCGGTATCATACAGGGTCTTGGTCGCGTATCGCCGGTAAAAGAAGATCGACGCGATTGACGCCAGGAACGTCAGCACAACAACCATGGACCCCGGCCCCCAGATGGGCGCAGGTATATAGATCCCACGGTTCGTCACAGCGAATGCATCGAACAGCATCGTTGCTTCGGGATTTTCACCGCGGAATGCGCGCGGTGCGGGCATCACGGCGGTCATGATCGTGAAGATGATGATGATCCAGATCAGAACGGGAATGTTGCGGAAGATTTCGACGTAGACAGCCATCAGCTTGCGCACAAGCCAGTTGTTCGACAATCGCAATACCCCGGCAAGCACGCCGAACACCGTCGCCGTTGCGCAAGCCAGAAAGGCGACCAGCAGTGTATTCAGAACACCGACCAGCGCGGCACGCGAATGGGTTGATTGGCTATCGTATTCAACCAGCGTCTGGTTGATATCGTATCCTGCGGGCGATCCCAGAAAACTGTAGCTGATATTCAGCCCGGCCTGCCGTAGGTTCTGGATAAGATTGTTGCCCAGATACCAGATCGACAACGCCAGAAGAATGGCTGCAATGGCCTGAAAGGTCAAAGACCTGTAGCGCGTGTCGTTGATCAGCATCGACAGGCGGAAGGACCCCTGCGGCGGGTCTGTAATCGATGTCATTTGTTATTCCCCGTTCACTCGGTGTCGTTTGTGAAGGCTGCTTTTGCGCGGCTCTTTCGCACCGATTTTTCTGGTCGTATTGGTGAAAGGGCGCGGTCTTGACCGCGCCCTTTTTTCTTGCTGTTCGATCCTAGCGGAAAGGTGGAGAATAGATCAGCCCACCGTCGGTCCACTGCGCGTTCAGACCGCGCGCAAGACCGATTGGTGTGTTCTCACCAATGTTCTTCTCGAACAACTCGCCATAGTTGCCACCGGCAGCAATCGCATTGGCAGCCCAGTTTGCCTCCAGACCCAGCATCGCGCCCAGCTCACCTTCGGTACCCAAAAGGCGGTTAACCTCTGGATTATCGGTTGGTGCTGCAGCCATATCAGCAACGTTTGCCGATGTGACGCCCAGTTCTTCTGCTGCGATCAGCGCGTTCAGTGTCCAGCGCACGATATCACCCCAGTCGCTGTCGCCGTGGCGGACAAGCGGACCCAGCGGCTCTTTCGAGATGATTTCAGGCAGCAGAACGTGGTCACCTGGATTTTCGAAAGATGCGCGTGTTGCAGCCAGACCAGAGGCGTCCGTTGTATAAACATCGCATGCGCCAGCCAGATACTGCTGCTGTGCTTCTGCGTTGGTTTCGATCGGCACCGGCTCGTAGCTGATGTTGTTGGAGCGGAAGAAATCAGCCAGGTTCAGCTCGGTTGTTGTGCCGGTCTGGATGCAAACCGTTGCACCATCCAGATCTTTTGCAGAAGACACGCCCAACTCGCGTGGGACCATAAAGCCCTGACCATCATAGTAGTTGATGCCGGTAAATTCGAACTTCAGGTCGACGTCACGGCTGAATGTCCATGTGGTGTTCCGGGCCAATACGTCGATTTCACCGGAAGCCAACGCGGTAAAGCGTGTCTTGCCGGTCGTTGGCACGAATTCCACCGCTGTCGGATCACCAAAGATCGCCGCAGCAACAGCGCGGCACACACCAACGTCGAAGCCGGTCCAAACACCGTTCGCATCTGGCGATGCGAATCCTACAAGACCGGTGGTAACGCCGCAGTTCAGCGAGCCACGTGCCTTGACATCATCAAGCGTTGCCGCTGAAGCCATGCTGGCGGCCATGCCAGCAACAGTCAGCGCGCCGAAGAATACGGTTCTTTTCATTTTTACCTCTTCCTGAGTTTCCACCTCAACATGAGGTGGCCAATTTTTATCCCGTCCCGATAGACAGTCATGATGAATGAGAGGGTCCTCCCGTCTCAATGGACTAAAGTTTGGGCATTATGGGGTAGAGGTCAAGTGCAAGCCGTACAATTCACCGTGCAAATGCTACAGAATCAGGCGTTTTTAGGCCGATTGCTGAGAAACGCACTGTTTCGGTTACGCGCGCGAAAGATCATAGAATCGTGCAGCATCAAAAAAGGCCGCACGCTTGGTCGCTTCGACCGCTGCGGCCTCTTCATCTGCGCCCCATTGTGCGATCTGCCAATGCTCATCGATGCGCGAAAGCGCCCATGCCTTTTCAACCGAAATTGCATCTTTTGTGATCGCCAAAGCCAGGATCAGCGACCCCGACAAACTGATCAGGTCATGCACGGCAGCGAGCCCGAAATCATCGAAGGCCGCGACCTCTGCTTTCAGTTTTTCCAGTGCCAGCGTCGTCTGGGGCACATGCATGACGCCCTCGCCCACAAATAACCGTGCACCCAGCTTATCGGCCGCCCAATCCAACATCGGATCCCATCCGGCGGACTGCTGCGTGATCAACTCTTCCGGGCCGGCGGCACGATAACATAGCAGATCGCTGTCGCCATACTCGGCCAGAAGGGCAATTACCTCGTCCCGCTGACGACGCACCTTGTCGATGGCGGCGTTGGCCCCGCGCGTCACGGGCATTGTGGCGGGATCAGGCACTTTTTCCTGCGCATCCCATTCCGCCGCGATAGCCTCGGCCATCGCCATCGTCGGCACGGTCAGATTGGCCTTGGCGGGCGTCTTAACGGTCCTTGTGTCCAGCAAAACCGTGTAGCCGTCATCGCATGCCGTGGCATTGGCCGTTTTCCAGAACCGTTTGGGTTTCCAATCGCTCATGATGCTGATCCTATCAGTCGATCTACGGCAGCAGGCAATGCCAAGAAATCATCAATCAGGATATCGGGGCGCAGCGTCTCTGCGGGGTGATAGCCCCAACTGACACCAATCGTCCTGATCCCTGCCGCGCGGCCCATATCCATGTCAAAAGTGGTATCCCCAATCATCACGGCCCTGTCGATCGGCACACCGGTTTCGGACAGGATCGCATGGATCATCGACGGGCTTGGCTTGGACGGGTGATCATCGGCCGTCTGGCGACTGACGAAATACCCCTCCAGCCCATACCCTTCGATCAGTTTGTCCAGACCACGGGTCGATTTACCGGTCGCCACCCCAAGCAAGGTCCAATCCTGCTCTCTGAACGCATCCAGCACCTCACGCGCACCGGGAAAGAAAGGAGAGGTGGCGTTGCTGCCCCGCTCTTGCCGGATGTGGAAATAGGCATCCCGATAGCCTTGGATCAGCTTCGCATGGGTTGCGGCATCCTGTTCGGGCGACAGGGCCGGGAATATCTTTTCCAGCGACATGCCGACATAGCTCAGCGCCGTTGCCCGATCAGGGACAGGCAAACCCGCCTGTTCATAGGCAAAGGCGAAGGCGTCATAGATCATCACCTGGCTATCGACCAGCGTGCCGTCCACATCGAATATGACCAGTCGCAGCTTACTCATCAGGCATGTTGAACGGGTCCACCGGGGCGTGTTCAACGACCCAACCCACGAAATCCCATGTATGCTGCATGTGGTCCGGCAAGGGCGCCGTAATATGCAGCATCGCCTTTGTCACCGGATGTTCGATCGTCAGACTGCGCGCATGCAGATGCATCTTGCGGCCGATCTCTGACCCCATGCCCGCGCCCCAGCCATCGCCAAGGTTCTCCTGGCCAGAGCCACCATATTTACCATCCCCAATGATAGGATGGCCAATCTCGGCCATATGCGCGCGCAGCTGATGGGTCCGACCCGTAATCGGCACCAGCGCACACCACGACGCGCGGCTGGCCAGCGTATCCATCACCGCATAATCAGTCGTCGCTCGCTTCGCGCCTTCCGTACTGTCCACATCACGCGGATGCACGCAGCGCATCTTTTCATTCTCGCCCCCACGGCCATGTCCTGGCGCCTTGACCAACCCATATTTGATGGTCCCTGCCCGCGGATGCGGCACACCGGCAATCGCTGCCCAGTAAATCTTGCGCGTCTCGCGATGCTTCAGGTTCTCGGTCAACTGCTTGGCCATGGTCCGCGTCCGGGCCAGCAGCAGGACACCAGATGTATCCTTGTCCAGCCGATGCACCAGACGCGGCTTTTCGTCGTAACCAAAGGTCAGCGCCTCGGCCATGCCATCCACATGGCGCGTCGTCTTGGACCCGCCTTGTGTGGCCAGCCCGGCAGGTTTGTTAATCGCGATGATATGGTCATCGCGGTAGATCACGCAGGACTGGATCAGCTTGGCATCCGCCTTGGTCACACCCTGCTTGGCCAGCGCGCGGGCGGCGTCTGCCTCCGCCTCTGTTGGCAGGGGCGGAATGCGCACGGTCTGCCCGACCTCAAGCCGCGTATTCGTCTTGACCCGGCCACCATCGACACGCAACTCGCCCTTGCGACACATCTTTTCAATGCGGCCTTGCGTCAGATGCGGAAACAGCCGACGCAGATACCGATCCACGCGCTGGTCACCGTCATCAGCGCCGATCACACGGGTCTGCACACCACTCATGCCGCCATCCCCCGCGCAATCCACAAACCCAGACCACAGGCCAAAATTGACGCAACCACCGATGCCAGGACATAACCGCCCGCTGCCGTGAACCGGCCTTCCTCAACCAGACGCAGCGCATCCAATGTAAAGGCCGAGAACGTCGTAAACCCGCCCAGAACACCGGTCATCAGAAACGGCAACCAGTGCTGCAAACCCCGATCCGCCAGATGCACCCAGATCACACCAATCGCAAATGACCCGATCACATTGACCGCCAACGTGCCCAATGGAAACGCCACAACCAGCCCCACGAGATATCGCAGAACCGATCCAATTGCACCGCCAAGGGCGACAGAGATCACAGGAGCCATCATGCGGGTGCCTTCGCCGGTTCGGGGCCGAATGTCAATTCTTGCCGCGCTTGGCACGCAGGCCCGCAAAGTAATCAACACGCTTTTTCAACTCACGCTCAAAACCCCGATCAACCGGGGTATAGTAGACGCCCCGCTTCATGCCTTCCGGAAAATAGTTCTGCCCGGAAAACCCATCCTCTGCATCATGGTCATAGGCATAGCCCGCGCCAAAACCCTGTTCTTTCATCAGGCTGGTGGGCGCATTGAGGATATGGGCAGGTGGTGGCTCCGACCCGGTCTGCTTGGCCGCCTTCACTGCCCCCTTATAAGCCACATAAGTCGCGTTCGATTTCGGGGCGAGTGCCAGATAAACCAAGGCTTGTGCCAAGGCGAGTTCTCCCTCCGGCGATCCCAGCCTTTCATACGTCTCCCACGATTGCAGGCAAACCGCCTGCGCCTGCGGATCGGCCAGCCCGATATCCTCAACCGCCATGCGCGTGATGCGTCGGGCCAGAAACCTTGGGTCCTCGCCCCCCGCCAACATCCGGGCAAACCAGTAAAGCGCCGCATCCGGGTCCGACCCGCGCACCGATTTGTGTAAGGCGCTGATCAGATTGTAATGCTCATCACCCGATTTGTCGTACTTTGTCGCCCGCTTCATCAGCCGTTTGGTCAGATCATCGGTTGTCAGCTTGGCATCGGTTTTCCAGGCCGCAACCTGCTCAATCAGATTGAGCAAGGCGCGGCCGTCGCCGTCGGCCATCTCCAACAGCGCCTCGCGCGCCGGGCCGTCCAGCGGCAAGGGCTTGCCCAATTCCTTCTCCGCCCGCTGCGCAAGCAGTTCGAGATCCTTCAAATCCAGCCGTTTGAGGATAAAAACCTGCGCCCGGCTGAGGACAGCGGCGTTCAACTCAAAGCTCGGATTCTCGGTGGTCGCGCCCACCAGCAGAATCGTCCCATCCTCCATATGCGGCAGGAACCCGTCCTGCTGCGCCTTGTTGAAGCGATGGATTTCATCGACGAAGAGCAGCGTGCCCTTACTGTTCTGGCGGCGCATCTTTGCGGCCTCGAACACCTTGCGCAGTTCCGGGACACCGGTGAAAATCGCGCTGATCTGGACGAAATGCAGATCGGTTTCATCCGCCAGCAACCGGGCAATCGTAGTCTTGCCCACGCCCGGCGGGCCCCAGAAAATCAGCGACGACAGCGAACCAGAGGCGAGCATGGTGCCAAGCGGAGCATCAGGCCCCAGCACCTGATCTTGCCCGATCACATCGGCCAGTTTCGCGGGGCGCAATCGGTCCGCCAAGGGGCGCGGCGCGTTATTGGGAACAGATGCGGTGTCAAACAGATCGGCCATCAGGTACGGAACCGCAGCGTGATGCGCCTGTCGCCCCGCAAGGTCGTGATCTGGATACGCGGTGCTGCCGCCTGCATTGCGGGGCCAACCTGATCTGGCGCGGTGATTTCAAACCCGTTGATGGCGCGGATCACGTCACCGGACGATAATCCGACCCGCCGCCCGAAAGGTCCGGTATCCAGCACGATCACCCCTTCCACAAAAAGCGGCAGATCAAATTCCGCGATCAGGGCCGGGTTCGCATTCGCGACCACCAGCCCCGGCAGGACCTCTGCCCGACCCAATTCAGTGGTTGCACGCGGCGGATCATCAGGCGGGGTGATCAGTGTGACCTCTGCCGCCTGCTCTCCATTGTCGCGCTGATAGACCACGCGCACCGGCTGCCCCACGCCTGCGACCGACATGCGAAACAGCATCTCGGCAGAGGTGTTCACCGGCTGATCATCAACGCTAAGGATGACATCGCCCGGGGCGAAACCCGCAGCGGCAAAGGGGCTTTGCGGGTGGATCGCCGTGATCACCACACCGCCCGCCCGCGCCAGATCAAACCCGGCGGCCAGATCAAAGGTGACATCCTGCCCCGATATGCCCAGCCAGGGGCGCTGAAATTCAGTATTCCCTTTTCGTGCTTGCTCGACGAACTGCTGTACAAGTGCTGAAGGGATGGCAAAGCCAATTCCGTTCGACCCACCCGAGCGGGTGAGGATCGAGGTGTTCACCCCAATCAACTGCCCCCGGATATCGATCAGCGCACCGCCGGAATTACCCGGATTGATCGGCGCATCCGTCTGGATGAAATAGCCCCGGCCAGAACCGTTGGCCGTACCAGACCGCGCCAGCCCCGACACAATGCCACTGCTGACAGTCTGGCCCACACCAAATGGATTACCAATCGCCAACACCAGTTCACCGACTTCGACCGTATCACTGTCGCGGAAGGTCAGATGCGGCATAGCGGCGGCGTCGCGCAATTGCAGAATGGCCAAATCAGCCTCTTCATCGCCCAGCAGCACGTCGGCCTCGAATTCGCGCCTGTCGTTCAGCACCACACGGATATCGGTGGCTTGCCCAACAACGTGATAGTTCGACACGACAATCCCGTCGGCAGACAGGATGACACCAGACCCAAGCGAGTTCTGCACCTGTGGGCGGGTTCTAAAATCCCGGAACATACCGCCAAAAAAAGGATCATCAGCGAACGGGCTGCGCGACTGCACGACGCGCTGGGCGTAGATGTTGACGACTGCCGGTGCGGCCTCTTTCACCAATGGCGCGAAGGTCAGGTTGATCTCAAGCTGGCTTTCTGGCACCCGCTCTTGCGCCGCGGCGGGCGTGATCAAAAGACAAAGAAATATGAACAGGGTGCGGATCATGACGCACCAGATATGTTCGGCAGCCGTCGCGAATGCAAGAGGTCGCCGAAAACGCAAAAGGCCCCGCAGTGGATGCGAGGCCTTTCGAATAGCAGATGATAGTGCTTACGCTTCGTCAGCCGCTTCGTATTCTTCCACGTGGGGCTTGTCGGCGGTGCCCTTTTCAGCCAGCGGGCGCGGCGCGTTATCGGGGAACTGTACAGATCAGGCATCAGGTGACCTTTGGATCGCGGGGATTGAGCAGGTTCAAGATCATTGCCGCGCAGGATATGTTCGGGCAGCGTGCCGATTGCAGACCCGGCACCGACATCATCAACCCCGAAAGGATACGTCTTGTCCCGAATGCCAGCAACAAATACGCAGTATGACTTTGCTGTGATCCCGGTGGAAGACAGCCTTGTGTCAGTCGCATCGCCGCAATTGATCGCCTTTCGCGATGCTGACCACGTTGTCAGGGTCTGGGTCTACCTGATGCTGAACAACGCATTGTCGGTGACGTCAGGGCAGGCAAGAGCTGCGATGGGCAAGATCAGACTGTCATATTCGGCCGAAAGCCCCAGCGGGGCCCTGACCGCATCCCAGCGGTTGGCAAAGCTGGAATTCATCTTTCCCGACATGAAGCAAATCCCGGATTTTGAATTGGTGGACGACTAGACCGGAAAAAGCGTGCGAGAGTTCGCGGCGCATGGCCGATTGGGATCGCGCGGTCGATCTACCCGGGCTATCCAATAATGTGCAGATCACTGATCATGCAAAACAGCCCGACAACCAGCATTGCGCCGCCAAACTGCCAGACGTTCCAGAACACCGGGTATCTGATCCATGGGGCCTGCGGGTTGACGCAAAGGGGCCGCCCGCAGCGACCCAATTCGAGACCTTTCAATCGATAGCGGGCCACCATGCAACAAACGCCACCCACCCGCCGTGACTGCCCCGGCCGATGTGTCAGATGACGAATTGCACATTTTTGCCGCTTCATTAACCCCTCGCACCCTCGGCGAAGGGGTGTGGGCCTCTGGCGTATTTGGCAGGTCGTCGGCAGGGCTGCGGTTCACCGTTGGGAATGGCTGAGGCTGAAGCAGAGCGAGTTGCACCCGGGTCCCGATGGGCGTTCTTATCTTGGGCCGCCGTTTCGGCTTATTTCAGGTAAACAGAAATGTCTGCAATGCGTGACAGAGCGGTCGCATTTTCGGCATCTGATCATGTCCGCTTTGCGCTTGTTTTGATCATCGTGACACATCAGATTGAGCAAGCACCTACGGAGAACCGCTATGAAATCCCTCATTCTGTTTGTCACGGCAATTGTGTTTGTTAGTCCGGCGCTGGCCGAAACAGCGACGCGCGAAATCTTGGCTGCTGCTATGGCTTCTGACCATCCAGTTATTGTCGCCGCACGCGACAGCACTGGCGCAATAGAGGTCGAAAGCGGGATTGACGCCAAGGTCGCAGGCGCCGACGAGATTGTGGACATTGGATCGATTACCAAGACTGTGACAGCCATAGCAGTCTTACATCTTATCGAAGATATGGGCATGACGACCCAGACGACGCTTTCTCAGCTTTTGCCGAATGTGCCTCGGGACAAGGCCGAGATAACCCTTCATCAACTGCTGACCCACACGTCTGGTGTCATCGAGTCGACAGGCGATGACGAAGAAAAGCTGTCGCGTTCCGCATTCCTTGAACGCGTACTTGAAGCGCCATTGGATAGCGAATCCGGTGCAGTTCATTCCTATTCAAACGCCGGATATTCCATACTCGCAGCCATCATCGAGCTACAAAGCGGTCTGGATTATGAGGGCTACCTCATTGAGCGTGTGATCCCGGAGGGTTTAGATCCCATCGGCTATGGGCGGGTGTTTGATGAAAATCGATCCATGATAAGCAAGAGACTCTGGTTGACCGGGTATCAGCGCCTTCACGTCGCTGAAGCAAGCTGGGGTGGCTCTGCGCCGGGGTGGAACCTTATAGGAAACGGGGGGCTTGTAACGACGGCTGAAGGCTTCTTGTCGTTCTGGGCGGCATTTCTTGATGGAGAAATTGTAGGCGAAGATTACGTGACTGCAGCGCTGATTCCTCACATCGATGAGGGCGAAGGTGACACGTTCTATGGGTACGGTCTTGTCGTTGAACCGCTCGATGATGGCGGTCTGCTGTTCTGGCATGATGGGGGCAATGATATCTTCTCGGCTGAATGGCGTCACCATACCTCGTCGGGAACCACCTTCTTTTCAGCAGGAACGGGCGGGTCCGCTTTCCAAGCAATGGCAAGTATTCTGAAAAACATCCGCTCCTGAGAACAAAGCGACGCTCGCATTGTGAACTGAGCAGAGCCGGTTTATTCCTAGAACCGGTCATTCCCGCGTTGCGCCGCATTGACAAAGATGGGCTCACTGCCAACCTCTCCCCAAAACAAAAAGCCCCGCGGGTGAGTGCGGGGCTTTGCGTGTTTCTGGCGCCGGGTTTAGTCTTCGGCGTTTTCGTACTCTTCCATGCGGGCCTTGTCGGCGGCGCCTTTGGCGTCGACGTCGCGGTCGACGAATTCGATGATCGCCATTGGCGCCATGTCACCGTAGCGGAAGCCGGCCTTCATGATGCGGATGTAGCCGCCCTGACGTTCGGCGTAGCGTGGGCCGATCACGTCGAAGAGTTTGGCGACATGCATGTCCTGTTTCAGCTGGGCGTTGGCCTGACGGCGCGCGTGCAGATCGCCGCGCTTGCCAAGTGTGACCAGCTTTTCCACGACCCGGCGCAATTCCTTGGCCTTGGGCAGTGTTGTCTTGATCTGCTCATGTTCGATGAGCGAGCCAGCCATGTTCGCGAACAGCGCCTTGCGGTGTTCGTGGGTGCGGTTCAGGCGGCGGTAACCTCTTGCGTGACGCATTTTGATGTCTCCTACGGTTTTATACTTTGTCCAACGGTCTGATGCGTGCCAGCCGTATTATTGGGGCGGGATTGCCCAGGGGGTGATGGGTGAAATCACCCATCCTACATTGACCGTAGGATGGGTGCTCGCACCCATCTATCAGAACTGGTCTTCGAACTTCTTGGCCAGATCCTCGATATTGTCCGGCGGCCAGTCTTCGACATCCATGCCAAGGTGCAGACCCATGCCTGACAGCACTTCCTTGATTTCGTTCAGGGATTTGCGGCCAAAGTTCGGGGTGCGCAGCATTTCTGCTTCGGTTTTCTGGATCAGGTCGCCGATATAGACGATGTTGTCGTTCTTGAGGCAGTTGGCCGAACGGACCGACAGTTCCAGCTCGTCCACTTTCTTGAGCAGGAGCGGGTTGAATTCCAGACCGTCATCGTCCTGACCGGCAGAGGCGCTTTCGGGTTCGTCGAAGTTGACGAAGATCGACAGCTGGTCCTGCAGGATGCGGGCGGCATAGGCCACGGCATCGTCAGGGGTCAGTGACCCGTCGGTTTCCACCTTCATGGTCAGCTTGTCATAATCCAGCACCTGACCTTCGCGGGTCGGCTGCACGTCATAAGACACCTTTTTGACCGGTGAATATATCGCGTCGATCGACATCATGCCGATGGGCGCATCTTCCGGCTTGTTCTTGTCAGCGGCGACATAGCCCTTACCGGTGTTGACCGTCAGTTCCATGTACAGATCGGCGCCATCGTCGAGGTGGCAGATCACGTGGTCCTTGTTCAGGATTTCGATACCTGCGGTCTCGGAGATATCGGCGGCCGTCACGACGCCAGGGCCTTTGGCCTGGACCGACAGGCGCTTGGGCCCTTCGACTTCCATGCGGATGGCCACACCTTTGAGGTTCAGCACGATGTCGGTGACGTCTTCGCGCACACCAGATACCGACGAAAACTCGTGCAGCACGTTGTCGATCTGCACGGCAGTGATCGCGGCACCCTGCAGCGACGACATCAGGATCCGGCGCAGGGCATTGCCCAGCGTCAGACCAAAGCCACGCTCCAGCGGTTCGGCGACAACAGTCGCCTGACGCATCGGGTCGTTGCCCGGTTTGACTTCCAATTGAGTTGGCTTGATCAACTCAGCCCAGTTTTTGTGGATCATATGTCCCTCCATACCAGTCTGCCTTCATGTCCAAAAAGGCAAACGCCCGAGGTTAAAATGACGGATTGGGGCCGTGCGGAACCATGCACGACCCCAAGGCGTTTCGATAAATTAGACGCGGCGACGCTTTGGTGGGCGGCAGCCGTTATGCGCCATTGGGGTCACGTCACGGATCGACGTGATGTTGAAACCAACAGCAGCCAGCGCACGCAATGCGCTTTCACGGCCGGAACCGGGGCCCTGCACTTCGACTTCCAGCGTTTTCACGCCGTGGTCCTGTGCTTTCTTGCCCGCATCTTCTGCAGCCATCTGGGCCGCATAGGGTGTGGATTTCCGCGATCCCTTGAAGCCCATCGTGCCAGCAGACGACCATGCGATCGCATTGCCCTGCACGTCAGAGATCAGGATTTTGGTGTTGTTGAAAGAAGAGTTCACATGCGCCACACCGGCAGCGATGTTCTTGGAGACCTTCTTTTTGGTGCGTTTTGTATCACGTGCCATTGATCAAGCCCTCCCTTATTTCTTCTTACCGGCAATGGCCTTTGCAGGACCCTTGCGCGTACGTGCGTTTGTGGATGTCCGCTGCCCGCGCACAGGCAGGTTGCGGCGGTGGCGCAGGCCACGGTAGCAACCAAGGTCCATCAGACGCTTGACGTTCATGGTGACTTCACGACGCAGATCACCCTCAACAGTGAGGTTCGCGTCGATATATTCGCGAATAGACAGCACTTCGGCGTCCGACAATTCGTTGACGCGACGGCTGCGGTCAATCTTGACCGCTTCGCAGATTTCTTCAGCTTTGGCGTTGCCAATACCGGTGATGTAGGTGAGGGCGATAGGAACCCGCTTTGCAGTCGGGATATTTACGCCGGCGATACGTGCCACGTGTGCAATTCCTTTTCGTTGCGGGTCCGTCATTCCAGACCCTTTTTTCACAACGGAAGCCCGGACCAATCTGGCGCCGGGCTGCGTCATATCAGGTGTTCTTGTGATCGATGGGCGCGACCCTTGATCACAAAATGATTCTCGTTCGAGATGGCGTTACTTAGGAGCCTCAGCACCTATCGTCAATACGCCAAAGGGATTGGTATGGATTTTCTCGAAAATCCTTCTGTGCGGATCAATTTTCTAGAAAATTGGCGCCCTCAGCCCAGCACCTTCGCGATGCTCGCGGCCACATCATCCATGCTGGCCAGACCATTCACCGACTTTAGATCATCCTTGGCATAATAATAGCCCACCAACGGGCTGGTTTGTTTGTAGTACGCCATCAGCCGGGTACGCAGGCTGTCTTCGTTATCATCGGGTCGGCGCTCGATCTTGGTCGAACCGCAGTTGGTGCACTTACCGTCTGCCGGGATCGGCTTGGTGTTGTCATTATAGACTTCACCACAATCCTTGCAGGTCGCGCGGGCCGTGATCCGGTCGACAAGGACATCATCATCAACCTGCATCTCGATCACTGCATCCAGATTTTCGCCCATGTCCAGCAGCAAACGTCCCAAGGCATCGGCCTGCGCCAAAGTGCGCGGGAATCCGTCAAAGATATAGCCTCCGCCCGCGTTATCATTTTCAAGCTGTTCGCGAATGATCCCGATGACAACCTCGTCGGGCACCAGATCGCCGCGATCCATGATCTCGCCGGCCTTCTTACCCATTTCTGTCCCGTTTCGGCGGGCTTCACGCAGCATGTCCCCGGTGCTCAGCTGCACCATGTTGCGTTCATCCACAAGCTTGCGTGCTTGGGTCCCCTTCCCCGCCCCCGGCGGGCCCAGCAGTATTATATTCATCGACGCGATGGCCCTTTACGTTTTCCATTACGCTTGCCACGTAATTGAGACTTCTCAATCAGGCCTTCGTATTGATGTGCCACCAGATGAGACTGGATTTGCTGGATGGTGTCCATACCCACCGACACAATAATCAGGATCGACGTCCCGCCAAAGTAGAACGGAATGGCCAGTTCGGCGCGAATAATCTCGGGCAGCAAAGCCACAAGCGCCAGATATCCCGACCCCAGCACCAGAATGCGGGTTACCACATAATCAAGATATTCCTCGGTCTTTTTGCCGGGACGGATGCCGGGGACAAAGCCATTCTGGTTTTTCAGGTTCTCGGCCACATCCTCGGTCTTGAAGGCAACTTCGCGGGTATAGAAGTAAGTAAAAAAGATGATCATGCCACCAAAGAAGATCAGATAAAGCGGCTGACCGGGACCAAAGAGCGCGAGGATCGTCGACATGACCGGGCCAGAGGACCCGCCACTGAATGTACTGATCGTTGTCGGCAGCAACAGCAAAGCAGAAGCGAAGATCGCGGGGATCACGCCGGCCGGATTGACCTTGATCGGCAAATGGCTGCTTGAGCCGTCATACACTTTCATCCCGCGCTGCTGGCGCGGATACTGAATGTGGATCTTGCGCAATGACCGCTCCATGAAGACCACAAAGGTCAACACAACAGCCAGCATGACGATGATGCCCACAACCACAGCCGGGCTGATCGCGCCGGATCGGCCCTGGCTCAGGAACTGGGCCAGCGCGGCAGGGATTTCAGCAATGATACCGACAAAGATGATCAGCGAAATCCCGTTGCCGATGCCGCGTGCGGTGATCTGTTCACCCAGCCACATCAGGAACATACAGCCGCCGACAATGGTAATGACGGTCGACGCCTGAAAGAAGAAGCCCGGATCGGCAGCCAGCCCACCAGCCTCAAGGCTGATCGCCAGACCATAGGACTGTGCCGTCGCCAGCAAAACCGTACCATAGCGCGTATACTGGTTCAGCTTGCGCCGCCCTGCTTCGCCCTCTTTCTTGAGCGCTTTCAGCGGCTCCCACATGGAGCCCATCAACTGCATCACGATCGAGGCCGAAATGTAGGGCATGATCCCCAGCGTAAAGATCGCCATCCGGCTGAGCGCACCACCGGTGAACATCGACAGGATACCGCCAATGCCGGACTGCGCGTCCTCCATGAACTGCTGCAACGCGACACCGTCGATACCAGGCACAGGGATAAATGTCCCCAGGCGATAGATGATCAAAAGGCCGATCGTGAAGAGGATACGTTGGCGCAGTTCAGTTGCTTTGCCGAAGGCGCTCCAACTGACGTTGGCTGCCATTTGCTCTGCTGCAGAAGCCATATGGGTCTCTTTTTATAAGAAACGCCGCTCAACGGTTTCCCGGATAGCGGCGTTTGGGAAAACTTGACGAGGTATGTAAGCGACGCGAGGGTCGCTCACAAGGTGTTACTCTGCCGCTGCCGGAGTTGTGACGGTCAGTGAGCCGCCGGCCTTTTCGACAGCTTCAACCGCACCTTTGGAGGCGCCGGTCACAGTGATCTTGGCCTTCGCCTTGAAATCACCCTTGGCCAGCACGCGGATTCCGTCCTTTTTGCGGCGCACCAGACCGGATGCGATCAGCGCGTCTTCGGTGATGTCGGCCTTGGCGTCCAGTTTGCCTTCGTCGATGAATTTCTGGATAAGCCCCAGATTTACAACGGCAAATGCCTTGCGGTTGGGCTTGTTAAAGCCACGCTTTGGCAGGCGCTGGTAGAGCGGCATCTGGCCGCCTTCGTAACCCTTGATGGCCACACCGGAGCGTGATTTCTGACCTTTGATACCACGGCCACCGGTCTTGCCCATGCCGGAACCCGGACCACGGCCAATACGCTTTTTGCGCTGTGTGGCGCCTGGATTGTCGGAAAGTTCGTTCAGTTTCATGTCGCTTCTCCTTTTGCCGGAATTGGCCCCCAGCGACGGGAGCGGCCAAACACGGCGTTACATAATGAATCGGTTTTGAGGCCGACCAGCGGCGTATAGACAGCGCGGGCCTTTGGATCAAGGGGTGTCTTGGCGTCCCCCTGTTATACCTTCAATATGCGTACATAACCTGTACAGACGACGTACATACGCTGTACGTACAGATGTATGTCAGCGACCGTATTTGCACGGATCGGAACAGCAGGTGCGCACCGACATCATTTCGAAACACGGCTGACGGTTTCTCGCCGGACAGCCAATCGCCAAGACATGCGCCGCTCAAGAGGATTACCATGTGCCTGAAACTGACAACATTTCTTTGCGCGGCATTGATAGGGTCGGCGACCACGGTGCACGCCGAGGGTTTGCGCAGCGTCTTCGACCAGAACGTCGGTCCTAATCTGGATGGATCAATCACCTACACCCAGAATTGGTCTGCGGCCTATCTGACCGAAACCTTTGATGGCGTATCTCACATCTATGTTCGAGGTGACGGGAAGCTGGGGACATTTCATGGTGTGCTGGAATTGAATTGCCCCAGAGCAGACGCATCGCGCTGGCTGGCTTTGGGTGGGGTTCTGGAGGCCGGCATGGTACCAGCCGAGGCGATCCGGGGTATCAGGCAGGCGTATTGCTGACGGGTAAGGTAGAGATCCCGGATCAGGTCCGGGACGACGTTGGTGCCTAGGTGCTGAGGGCAGCGCCCGACCTGGAGGGCGTTTGATTGGGTCGTGTTGTGGGTGATGGTGCCGACAGGGGTGGCGTTGCGCTGTTTGTGACGTTGCAAAAGCGCCCTCCGGGGGGAGGTCGGGCGCTGCCCGGCGGTGCCGCCGGGCGGGACTTTACAAGAAGCCACCACGCAACGCGTCCAGTAGCTTGTCGACTGCATCCGACAGCGCAAGCGCTCCACCAACCTTTTCTCGGATTGCTTTTACTTGAGCGATGATTGAGGGAAGGCGACGACGTCCCACTATCTCTTCTGCCGTAGCGTCGGTCAGGTCGATGATTTCGTTCTTATCAGAGGCGTCAATTTCGTCAGACGCAATCACGGCCTCTACGAGTGACCTTATCTGTTCCATGATTGGCTCTACATCAGAGCCCTTACTAAGAGTGATGGCCGCGTCGATCCGATTGATTGAACCGGTGTTCAATACACCGACTTGCGAGTTGTTAATGACAAAATTGTTCAATGTTGGACTCCTAGCAATAGCGTGCGCAATCTGCTCGACGGGTATGCGTGGTTTGGTTCTCGGCATACCTAAGATTGCATCCATGTCATCCTCGGCGCTGTTCAGCATTGCTGCATTCTTCAAGAAATCTACGGTTTGAAGATGATGCCACTTTGTATAGCAATCGAGGCAAAGCGGTAAGTTCTGCTCAGATACTGAGTAAAAGGCCGGTCGGTCACATTGAGAACACTTCAAAAGGTACATCCTGATTAATCATGAGAGGCTCTGCCACCAAGTCTATCTGAGGGTTGTATTCGAACACAGTCCAAAGATTACGACCTGCTATCTATTCCCCCTTGCCAACCCCTCCATCCCCCCCTATACGGCCCACTTCTACACCCACTCCACCGGGAATCGGGTGACGTCTCGTACGGCCTGCCGGTGATGTTGACAAAGGAATATGGCATGAACGCCAATGAACTGCGGGACAAGACGCCCGATCAGCTTCGTGAGGAGCTGACAAACCTGAAAAAAGAATCCTTCAATCTGCGCTTCCAGCAGGCCACCGGCCAGTTGGAAAACACCGCAGGCATTCGCGCTGCACGTCGCAACGCGGCGAAGGTCAAAACCATTCTGAACGAAAAAGCAGCAGCCGCTGCCAAGGAGGCCTGAGAATGCCAAAGCGTATCCTTGCCGGGGTTGTCACAAGCAACCAGAACGCCCAGACCGTCACCGTTTCGGTCGAACGTCGTTACAAGCACCCGCTGCTTCAGAAAACCATTCGTAAGTCCAAGAAGTACCGGGCGCACGATGAGAACAACGCATTCAACGTTGGTGACCAGGTCCGTATCCAGGAATGTGCGCCAAAGTCGAAGACGAAACGCTGGGAGGTTATTGCTTCTTAAGCGATACCCTCTCGGTTTAATCGAAACCCTGGGCCCCCGGACGGAAATCGGGACTTGCCCATAGGTCGGAAGGAAACCAAATGATCCAGATGCAGACCAATCTGGATGTTGCTGACAACAGCGGCGCCCGCCGTGTTCAGTGCATCAAGGTTCTGGGTGGTTCCCACCGTCGTTACGCCAGTGTTGGAGACATCATTGTCGTTTCGGTGAAGGAAGCCATTCCACGTGGTCGCGTAAAGAAAGGTGACGTCCGCAAGGCCGTCGTCGTACGCACCGCCAAAGAAGTTCGCCGCGAAGATGGCACCGCCATCCGCTTTGACAGCAACGCTGCTGTCATCCTCAACAACAACAACGAGCCGATCGGCACCCGTATCTTTGGGCCGGTTGTGCGTGAGTTGCGCGCGAAGAATTTCATGAAGATCATCTCGCTTGCTCCGGAGGTGCTGTAACCATGGCTGCGAAACTCCGTAAAGGTGATGAAGTGATCGTTCTTGCCGGGAAAGACAAAGGCAAGAAGGGCACGATTTCATCCGTTGATCCAAAGTCCGGCAAGGCTGTCGTTGACGGGATCAATATCGCCATTCGCCACCAGAAACAGTCACAGGCAAGCCAGGGCGGTCGTACGCCAAAGGCGATGCCAATCCAGCTGTCGAACCTGGCGATTGTTGACAAGAACGGCAAAGCGTCCCGCGTCGGCTTCCGCATGGATGGCGACAACAAGGTCCGTTTCGCCAAGACAACAGGGGATGCGATCTGATGCTTGATGCTGCAAACTACACCCCGCGCCTGAAGGACCAGTACACGAAGACCATTCGTGCCGCCCTGAAGGAAGAGTTCGGTTACAAGAACGACATGCAGATCCCGAAGCTGGACAAGATTGTCCTGAATATCGGCTGCGGTGCCGAGGCTGTCCGCGACAGCAAGAAGGCAAAAACAGCGCAGGAAGACCTGACCACCATCGCCGGCCAGAAGGCCGTGACGACAAAGGCCAAGAAATCCATCGCCGGTTTCCGCGTGCGTGAAGATATGCCGCTGGGTGCCAAGGTGACCCTGCGCGGTGATCGTATGTACGAATTGCTTGATCGTCTGATCACGGTTGCAATGCCCCGTATCCGCGACTTTCGCGGTGTATCGGGCAAATCCTTTGACGGCCGCGGCAACTATGCCACCGGCATCAAAGAGCACCTGATTTTCCCCGAGATCAACTTCGACAAGATCGATGAGAACTGGGGCATGGACATCGTAATCTGCACAACAGCGAACACTGACGCTGAAGCAAAGGCACTGTTGAAAGCGTTCAACATGCCATTCAACAGCTGAGGGGATATTAGATATGGCTAAGAAATCCATGATCGCACGCGAAGTGAAGCGTGAAAAGC
This sequence comes from uncultured Paracoccaceae bacterium, assembly GCA_947503965.1. Classification (GTDB taxonomy): domain Bacteria; phylum Pseudomonadota; class Alphaproteobacteria; order Rhodobacterales; family Rhodobacteraceae; genus Yoonia. The sequence continues at coordinate 118,893 of CANNFU010000006.1, read as the reverse complement.
TGGTCAAGCAGTATGCCGAAAAGCGTGCCGCCTTGAAGGCAATCATCAACGACAAGGAAAAGCCCGTGGAAGAGCGGTTCAAGGCGACACTTGAACTGGCGAAACTGCCGCGCAATTCCTCGGCCACACGGTTGCACAACCGTTGCCAGCTGACCGGGCGTCCACACGCCTATTACCGTAAACTGAAGATCAGCCGGATCGCGCTGCGGGACCTTGGTTCCAATGGCGAAATCCCCGGCATGGTCAAGTCAAGCTGGTAAGGAGCACATATTATGAATGATCCTATCGGTGATATGCTCACACGTATCCGCAACGGTCAGATGCGCGGCAAGGCAACGGTGGAAACACCTGCGTCGAAGCTGCGTGCCTGGGTGCTGGATGTGCTGGCCGACGAAGGCTACATCCGCGGCTACGAAAAGAAGGACGGCAAAGACGGCCATCCGGCTTTCAAGATCGAGCTGAAGTATTACGAGGGCACTCCTGTCATTCGCGAAGTCAAGCGGGTCTCAAAACCCGGTCGGCGCGTTTACATGGGCGCACAGGACCTCCCATCTGTCCGTCAGGGCCTGGGTGTGTCGATTGTCTCTACCCCCAAGGGTGTGATGTCGGATGCAAGCGCACGGGCGGCCAATGTTGGCGGCGAAGTGCTTTGCACCGTATTCTAAGGAGATCATAGATGTCTCGTATTGGGAAAAAACCGGTTGAGCTGCCTGCAGGCGTTACTGCCTCTGTGTCAGGTCAGACCGTTGAAGTGAAAGGCCCCAAGGGGACCCGTAGCTTCAAGGCAACCGACGATGTGACCATCAGCGTTGACGGCAACGTCGTCACGGTAGAGCCACGCGGCAAGTCCAAGCGCGCACGCCAGCAGTGGGGCATGAGCCGCACGATGGTGGAAAACCTTGCGACCGGTGTGTCGGAAGGTTTCAAGAAAGAGCTTGAGCTTTCCGGTGTTGGTTACCGTGCGCAGATGCAGGGCAATGTCCTGAAACTGTCACTGGGTTACAGCCACGATGTGAATTTCGAAGTGCCCGAAGGTGTGACTGTCACATCCGAAAAGCCCACCGAAATCACTGTGGAAGGTATCGACCAGCAGCTTGTGGGTCAGGTCGCGGCAAACATCCGCGAATGGCGCAAGCCCGAGCCCTATAAGGGCAAGGGTATCAAGTACAAGGGCGAATATATCTTCCGCAAAGAAGGCAAGAAGAAGTAAGGACGAACATTATGGCAAACAGCAAGAGACAACTGTTTCTGAAGCGCCGTATGCGCGTTCGGAACAAGCTGCGCGGTGTGACCGCCAACCAGGGCCGCGCCCGTCTGTCGGTGCACCGCAGCAACAAGAACATCAGCGCCCAGCTGATCGACGATGTGAACGGCGTGACACTCGCGTCGGCATCATCGCTGGAAAAGGATCTGGGCGTGGTTGGCAAGAACAACATCGAAGCCGCGTCAAAGGTGGGTGCTGCAATCGCAGAACGCGCCAAGAAGGCCGGCGTCGACGTTGCATATTTCGACCGTGGTGGTTTCCTCTTTCACGGCAAGATCAAGGCTCTGGCCGATGCAGCCCGTGAAGGTGGTCTGAAGATCTAAACGGTGCGGTGGGTTTCGCCCACCCTACCAACACCCTGTAGGGTGGGTGAAACCCACCCTCGATGATCCGGGGCTTCGGCCACTTGGATTGGACAACCGGGCGGGAGCCCAAAAATACAAAGGATGCCATCAATGGCAGAACGTGAAAACCGCGGCCGTGGCCGCAACCGTGAAGAACAGGCCCCCGAATTTGCCGACCGTCTGGTCGCCATCAACCGGGTGTCCAAGACCACAAAAGGCGGCAAGAACTTCGGTTTTGCAGCGCTTGTCGTTGTGGGCGATCAGAAAGGCCGCGTTGGCTTTGGCAAAGGGAAAGCCAAAGAGGTGCCTGAGGCGATCCGCAAGGCAACTGAACAAGCCAAGCGTCAGATGATCCGCGTGCCACTGCGCGACGGACGCACCCTGCACCACGACATGGAAGGCCGTCATGGCGCCGGCAAGGTTGTGATGCGTACAGCCCCCGCAGGTACCGGGATCATCGCCGGTGGTCCAATGCGTGCCGTGTTTGAAATGCTGGGCGTGCAGGATGTGGTTTCGAAATCCATCGGTTCGCAGAACCCTTATAACATGATCCGCGCCACCATGAATGGCCTGACAAAAGAGCAATCACCGCGCAACGTCGCACAACGCCGTGGCAAGAAGGTTGCCGACATTCTGCCAAAGCGGGACGACGCACCAGCCGCCGCCCCTGCCGAAGCTGACGCGTAAGGAGACCTGACAGATGGCAAAAACAATCGTCGTCAAGCAGATCGGCTCCCCGATCCGCCGCCCCGCCAAACAGCGCGCAACGCTGGTGGGTCTGGGCCTGAACAAGATGAACCGCACCCGCGAACTGGAAGACACACCTTCCGTCCGCGGCATGGTTAACAGCATCCCGCATTTGGTGGAGATCATCGAAGAACGCGGATAAGCATGCGGTGCGCCTAGACGCGCATGACTGAATGATAAGACGCCTCGCAGGAACCTGCGGGGCGTTTTTATTCTTGAGGTGTTTCGCGCTACAAGCTCTCGCTGCGTCGTTTTTACCTGATCTGGAAAGTGTTGGCGGATTACTTGAAGTTACGAAGCACACTATCTAGATGAAAATTAAGCGGTTACTAACCGCAAAGTTGCGAGTCGGGGCCTCCGAGAAACTCCTTGCCACTCGCTTATAAAGGCAAAACTCGGACGCTGGTCTAACCGCGTGCTTACTGACTCATGTAAGGCTAAAGCGCGATTAGAAATGGGAGGACTGCCATGAAGATTGGTGTCTCTTTCACAGCAAGTAAGTCGAACGGCGAAGAGTATCGCTGCGAGATCGTTCTTAGCCTCACGGCTTTGATCTGGCTTGCTAGCTTTTTCGTCTAAAGGCTGGGAAGGAGGGATTGTTTTCGGACAATCCCTTTTTCTTTTTCTAAACCAGTTACGAAAACTCCCGCCCGGCCTCGCCGGGCAGCGCCCGGACCTCCCCCATGGGGAGGGCGCTTCGCACCCACCCCGAGGCCCGGGCGGTGCCCTCATGATGCATACGGTGGGTCCAACAGATCGTCTGAACTGCGACCAAGAAACCCGCATTGTCCAGCATCACACAAAGACGCCCGCCCTGTTTCCAGGGCGGGCGTCTTTCATTCTGCTTGCCTTGCGCCTTACTGATTAAGCGCGCGGAAGGCTGTCATGTGGCGCCGTACTGTCGCGAACCACAGACCGGATTCCTTGATGTTGTTCAGGCCATTATTGACCGTCGCAAGGATCACTTCGTTCTGCGGGTGCGTTTTGGCAATGACCGCGTGCAGAACATCAACGAATGTCAGCGCCTCGTGCATCTGTACCTGATCGCCTGCATTCAGTTCATTGATCCGGCCATCAGCAACGTCAACCGCAACCAGCGCAATGTCCGCCTTGTTTTCAAGAATGAAGTTGATGCAATCCGCCGCCGTTGGCGCACGCACGACACTGATCGCAGGCTCGACCAGGTCGACCCCTTCCAGTGGCGCCAGTGTAAAGGCCTCGGCCCGGCAGATACGCTTGCCTCTCAGTGAGGCATGCTCGGTAAAGGTTGGCAGCGACGCAAGGCCGTAATAGCCCAGTACTTCCTCGTACATCGGCTCACTGAAATCGAGGTTGTTGCAGCGGAATTGCGATTCATCTTCCAGCTTGTCCATGATATCGCAGTTTGGCTGGCTCCAGCCGATGCTGATATCATAGGCATGGTCCACGATCAGCGGGTTCAAGTGTGCCCCGTCATCATTGATGAAATCGATCTGATATTCCGGCTTGCCATCGGCGTTTTCAAGCGCGAGGTTGATGATCTCGGTCAAGAGGCCCCCCTGCTCCTGGTCTTCATCCATAAACGGCGCCCAGCCGGTTGCTGTCAGCACCCGGATGGGGCGATTTTCGGATGGACCCGGCAGGGCTGCGGTGGTTTGGGTGTTGCGAATGGCAGCAGCATTGGCCGCCGATTGTCCCAAATCGCCCGTCAGGCAGGGGATGAACAACCGGTCGCCAACATCGATCAGTCCCGGGTTTGGACCGATCGTGTCCACATTGGCGCTGTAGATCAGATTGAAGTTGCCCGTGCCCCCATAGGCACGATCAGCGATGGTCGACAGGTAGTCACCGGGTTGGACGATATAGTCCTGCCCGCAGGTGACAGCTTGGGCCGAGGCGCTGGCCGCCGTGATGCAAAGGCCGGTTGTGAGAAGGAGAGATCGCATGAAGGGCATGAGTTTACCTTGTTTTTGGTTAACAATATGCCCGGACGCTAGGCGCTGTCTATGGCAGCAATTTGTCCTCAACCGTGGTAATTTTCGTTTGAATTCGTTTTTATTGAATGACTTAAGGGAAACATCGCACGCTTTTGGGCGTGGTTTGCACGAGGAAATACCCATGTCCCAGATCAAATCCCTTTTCGCGACCCGCCTCTATCACGCCAAGCTGTCAGAGCATGGCGCGCCGATTGATCCTGCCGAGCTGGAGAATTCCTGCCTTGTCATCGCGGACGATGACGAGGCCGGACAGAACTGGTGCGAAGAGAACGGCTATCCCGGTTATACATCCTATGCGTCGCTGACAGACCTGCCCTGGCGGTTCCCGATCTTTGCGGATCTGGTAAAGGTGCTGGACGCCCATGTGGCCGCGTTCTGCGACGACCTGCAGTTCGATCTGGGTGACAAGAAGGTCACGCTGGACAGTCTGTGGATCAATATCCTGCCAGAGGGCGGGATACATACATCACATATCCATCCCCATTCGGTAATCAGCGGCACGACCTATGTGGCGATGCCCGATGGGGCGAGTGCCATCAAGTTCGAAGACCCCCGGTCGGCCATGATGATGGCGGCGCCCACCCGGATCAAGGAGGCGCGGGACGAGATGCGGTCGTTCTTTTATGTGTCGCCTGCGGTCGGCGACGTGCTGCTATGGGAAAGCTGGCTGCGCCACGAGGTGCCAATGAACATGGCCGAGGATGAACGGGTATCGGTATCGTTCAACTATAGCTGGGAGTAAGTGCTATTTCGCCTTCTTGGCGGCCTTTTCTTCTCGGGTCAGCTTATTGCCCCAGACGTTATTGCTCAGACCCAGCTCATCCGGCATCGGCTTTGTCTTGCCTTTGCTGACCTTGCCGCCCTTGTCGAGGAACTGCTGGATCAGGTCGTCGTCGGTGTTTGGCTTCGGGATATGTTTCATGTTGGGGTGCTTTCGTCATTTGACTGACGGCAACGTACCAGTTGCAACGAGAATGCGAAATTGAAAATGCGCAATTTGTATCTGGCCCGCAATCATAGGGCATGAAACCGAATGTGTGAGTGGGCGCGCTGCAATGGCCGGGAACCCTGAGGGCCCGGTCCAGAGTGGTCTTAATCAGGTTTGCGTCACAAACAGAAAACCCCCGCTGATTTCTCAGCGGGGGTTCATTTATTTCAACCTGGTCGGGCGGCATTTGGCTACGCCAAACGCTACCCCTTCTCTACGTCAATTGCGCAAAGCGCATTTGACGAGCGTTACCAGTCTTCCCGAACCACTGTCCGTGTCTTGATCGGCAGCTTCATCGCAGCAAGACGCAGGGCTTCGCGGGCGATCGGCTCGCTCACCCCGTCGATTTCGAACATCACGCGGCCGGGTTTGACCTTGCATGCCCAGAAATCAATGGAACCCTTACCCTTACCCATCCGCACTTCGACGGGTTTGGAGGTCACAGGCGTATCGGGGAAGATACGGATCCAGACGCGGCCCTGACGCTTCATGTGGCGCGTCATGGCACGACGGGCGGCTTCGATCTGGCGGGCTGTAATCCGCTCTGGTTCGATCGCCTTCAGGCCGTAGGTGCCAAAGTTCAGGTCAGACCCGCCCTTGGCTTCGCCCCGGATGCGGCCTTTGTGCAGCTTGCGGTGTTTTGTACGCTTTGGTTGCAGCATATCATCTACTCCTTAGCGACGTGGGCCGCGAGGGACAGCGCCCTCTTGCAGCTCAGCATGTTTGCGGTCGTGCGCGGAGGGATCGTGCTCCATGATGTCACCTTTGTAGATGAACACCTTGATGCCGATGATCCCATAAGGTGTCATCGCCTCATAATGCGCATAGTCGATATCGGCACGCAGTGTGTGCAGCGGCACGCGGCCTTCGCGGTACCATTCGGTCCGTGCGATTTCAGCACCGCCCAGACGACCAGCCAGGTTCACCCGGATGCCCAGGGCACCCATGCGCATCGCGTTCTGCACGGCACGCTTCATCGCGCGGCGGAAGGACACGCGGCGTTCCAGCTGCTGACCAATGGATTCAGCCACCAGGGCTGCGTCCAGTTCGGGCTTGCGGACCTCAACGATGTTGAGATGCAGTTCCGAGCTTGTCAGGTTCGCCAGCTTCTTGCGCAGACCTTCAATGTCCGCACCCTTCTTGCCGATGATCACACCGGGGCGGGCTGCGTGGATCGTGACGCGGCACTTTTTGTGCGGACGTTCGATGATCACGCGGCTGATGCCGGCCTGTGCACATTCTTTCTTGATGAACTCTTTCATCTTGAGGTCTTCAAGCAGCAAGTCACCGTAATCCTTGGTGTCCGCATACCAGCGGCTGTCCCATGTGCGGTTGACCTGAAGGCGCATACCGATCGGGTTTACTTTGTTACCCATTATGATTGCTCCTCAACTTGACGCACCTTGATGGTGATCTCTGCAAACGGCTTGATGATCTTGCCAAAGCGGCCACGGGCCCGGGGGCGTCCGCGCTTCATTGTCAGGTTCTTGCCGACATAAGCCTCTGCGACGACCAGTTCATCGACGTCAAGGTTGTGGTTGTTTTCGGCGTTGGCGATGGCGGACTGAAGGCATTTCTTCACGTCACCGGCGATCCGCTTTTTGCTAAAAGTCAGATCGTTCAGCGCCGTTTCAACCTTCTTGCCACGGATCAGACCAGCGACGAGGTTCAGTTTCTGCGGGGATGTGCGAAGCATGCGCAGTTTTGCCATTGCTTCGTTATCTGCCACGCGGCGAGGGTTCTTATCCTTGCTCATTTGCGCTTCGCCTTCTTATCGGCGGCGTGACCATAATAGGTCCGCGTTGGTGAGTATTCACCGAACTTCTGACCAATCATGTCTTCGCTGACGTTGACAGGGATATGCTTCTTGCCGTTGTAGACCCCGAAGGTCAGGCCAACGAATTGAGGCAGGATGGTAGAACGACGCGACCAGATCTTGATCACTTCGTTGCGGCCGCTTTCGCGGGATGCTTCGGCTTTTTTCAGCACGTAGGCATCGACGAACGGGCCTTTCCAGACGGAACGAGCCATAATTAACGACCCTTCTTCTTGGCGTGACGCGAACGGACGATAAGCCGCTGCGACGCTTTGTTTTTGTTACGGGTACGCTTGCCCTTGGTGTCTTTGCCCCATGGGGTCACAGGCGTACGACCACCGGATGTCCGGCCTTCACCACCACCATGCGGGTGGTCGATCGGGTTCATCGCGACACCACGCACGGACGGGCGGATGCCTTTGTGGCGGTTGCGACCGGCCTTGCCGATGTTCTGGTTGGAGTTGTCGGGGTTCGAGACCGCGCCAACAGTGGCCATGCATTCCTGGCGGACCAGACGCAATTCGCCAGAGGACAGGCGGATCTGGGCATAGCCCCCGTCACGACCAACGAACTGGGCATAGGTGCCGGCAGCACGGGCGATCTGGCCGCCTTTGCCTGCTTTCAGTTCGATGTTGTGAACGATTGTCCCGATGGGCATGCCGCTGAAGGGCATTGCGTTGCCGGGTTTGATATCGGCCTTGGCCGACGCGATCACCTTGTCACCGACAGCCAGACGCTGCGGGGCAAGGATATATGTCTGTGTGCCGTCTTCGTACTGGATCAGCGCGATAAAGGCGGTGCGGTTCGGGTCATATTCGATGCGGGCGACAACGGCGGACATGTCCAGTTTGTTGCGCTTGAAATCGACGATACGGTAAAGGCGTTTCGCGCCCCCACCAATGCGACGCATGGTGATCCGTCCGGTGTTGTTCCGGCCGCCTGACTTGGTCAGACCCTCTGTGAGGGCCTTGACAGGACGTCCTTTCCAAAGCTCCGAACGGTCGATCAGCACCAGCCCACGCTGGCCCGGCGTCGTCGGTTTGTACGACTTGAGTGCCATGTTAGCTTCTTCCGTTTGCTTGGCGGCCCCCAAGGATAAACCAAATGGGGCCTATGTGGTTAAGGCCCCCGTAGGTGCCCGATGGTCAAAAGCACAGCACCCCGGACGAATCCGGGGTGGAGTGAATGGTGGGCGTATAGCGGGGTGGGGTGTGGGTGTCTATAGGATTGACATGTTTTCTCTTGGGAATTGTCCTAGTACTGCCACGCATTCTTCTTGAACAATTCGATTTCCTTTGGCGTCATCACTTCAGGAGTCTCAGAAGCTGCTTTGACTAGGATTTTGGATGGGTCGAGCGCCGATACTAGCTTTGTGTTAGCGATCCATGAGCTGTTCCAGAGGTCTACTGTTTCGCCGTTTACGATCCGGCACAGCTTCTCCTTGCTTGCATAGTCTATGCCTACTGCTTTGGGTTTAGTTACCCGCTGCAGCCATACCTCCAAATACCCATTGTAGGGAACTTTGCTCATCTTGGTGTACACCTTGTTCCAAAGGTTTTCTTTCTCGCTCTTTGGCGACAATGAAATCATATGGCTAAGTATTCCTGCTACCGCGGGAAAGGTTAACGGCGACACAACAGCAATATCCACCGCTATCGCAACTTGGACCTCCAAGTCATCCGGCGGGTCTTTTTGCTCGACCACCTTTGTGTGCAACTCGCCAAGTAGCCGCCGGAGCGCGCCGCTATTTGGATATCTTCTTCCAAAGGTATGCAGTCGCAAGAGCTGCTTCTGGAGAGTCTGTGCGTTTGATACTCCCAAGTCTTGTAGATCAATTCCTGCAAGTTTGTCCGGCTTAATCGAACCCTCGATGACGTTGGCATTTATTATTGTTTTTGCGACGCCTAATCGCATTCCAACCTTGCGCAACTCATCACTAATTATCTTAAGGATTTCTTGTGCCCTGACATCACTATTGGTGAAGATGCGATAGTCATCACGGTATCGGAGGATGCGGAAATCTTGGGCGCCATCGATTGCTGCTGTAATCAATTCGTCGACGTACCCGAGAACTAACTCCGCAATGAAATCCATAAGGACGGAGCCTTGCGAAATTCCATTCGTTTGCCCGTATCTTCCCGCTCTGATAGTCGTGTCCAGCTTGTCACCAAGCAAACCGCCCTTGCCTCTAGCCTTCTTGGCCGTCTCAAGACCATGAAGAGCCCAAGCAATGCTGTGTGTGTACAGGGAACCGTAGCAATCAGTGACATCTGTATGCAGCAGGTGACTGTATTCCAACGAATAACACAGAGATTGCTGTTCAACAGCCTGCCACCAGTTTCGGATCTGCGCGGCTTGGTCTGTCTGGTGATCCTCCGACAAAACTGGGGCACTGCAACATGTAACAACTCCACTTTCAAATGCAGCTAGTCTCGCAGCTATCTGCGGCCAATTTTCTTCAGAGCAAAGCAAGTTAACTAACGAAACGTATATGACAGGATGCATTAGTTCATAGGGGCGCCAAGCGAACCGGCCATCCTTATTAGCGACAAAGCTATAATTGACGTCCGAAATCAGTTCTGGATTGCTCGCTTTGTGAGCAGCAAAGACGCTGTCGCCGAGTGCAGCAGAGACAGCATTTAGAATTGGTTCAAAGCTAATATAGTCGGGAAAATCGCCATTGAAGTAGCTACTGCCCTTCAGGAAGTGCTCCTTTGCCTCTTTGGCATTTAGGTCTAATAGCTTTTTCATAATAGGATGCGCATTCGAACACTGGCCAGATTTCTTTGAGTTGCAACGACTGCGTTTCACTCAATCTCAAAACTGCGCTTTAGCCAATACAAAATCCCGCCCGGAACAAGCCGAAGGCGCCGGGCGAGCGCCTGCCCGTTCCGGCGGGCTGGCGCTTTGGTGCCGTCACGCGCATCGCATCGTCGGCGTATGTGTGGCTGCCATAAAGTGCCAGAAGTTAGGGCAGTTGCGCCATCCCACGGGCGGGCGCGCGCCCGACTTGCGTTGCGTGGCGGGATGGTGGGTTGCACCCACCCTACAACAAAAAAGCCCCCGGCGATTGCCGAGGGCTTTGTCATTCTTATGTAGACCGGATCAGAGACCGGTGGAGACGTCGATCGTGTTGCCCTCTTCGAGCGTCACATAGGCTTTCTTGACGTCCTTGCGGGTGCCGAGTGAGCCGCGGAACCGCTTGACCTTGCCTTTGGTGATCGACGTGTTCACCGCCTTCACCTTGACCCCGAACAGGCTTTCGACGGCCTCTTTGATCATCGGCTTGTTCGCGTCGATCGCCACTTCGAAGACAACGGCGTTCTGTTCGGACGCCATGGTTGCCTTTTCGGTGATGATCGGCTTGCGGATCACGTCGTAATGTTCTGCTTTCGCGCTCATGACAAACGAGCCTCCAGTGCTTCGACGCCTGCCTTGGTCAGCACAAGCGTGTCCGACCGCAGGATGTCATAGACGTTGGCGCCCTGGCTGGGCAGCACGTCAATGGTTGAGATATTGGCCGCGGCCTTTTTGAAGTTTTCGTTCACTTCGGCCCCGTCGATGATCAGCGCACGCTTCCAGCCCAGGTTGCCGACCATTTTGGCCAGCGCGCCGGTCTTGGCGTCCTTCACTTCGATCGTGTCCACGATCACCAGCTCGCCTGCCGCCACTTTCGCGGACAGGGCGTGCTTCAGACCCAGCTTGCGGAACTTCTTGGGCAGGTCATGGGCGTGGCTGCGGGGCGTTGGGCCCTTGTAGATACCGCCCGAGCGGAAGATCGGCGCGCCGCGCGAGCCGTGGCGTGCGCCACCGGTGCCCTTCTGGCGATAGATCTTCTTGGTCGAGTAGGACACTTCGGACCGGCCCAGCACGTCATGTGTACCTGCCATGGCCTTGTTACGCTGCCAGCGGACGACGCGGTGCAGGATGTCCTTGCGGGGCTCCAGACCAAAGATGTCGTCGTTCAGATCAACGGACCCGGCTTTCTTGCCGTCCAGTTTGATTGCATCAGCCTTCATTTTTGTCGCCTCCTTCTTCTGGAGCATCTGTTTCGGCTGCGGCCTCGGCTTCAGCGGCTTCCAGTGCGGCCTGTTCTGCCTCGGCTGCGGCCTTTGCGGCGGCTTCCTCTTCGGCGGCGGCTGCGGCGGCGGCTTCGGCTGCCAGCTTTTCGGCTTCTTCCTTCATGGATTTCAGACCGGCAGGATAGATCACGTTTTCAGGTGTCGGCTTTTTCACCGCATCCTTGATTGTGACCCAGCCACCTTTTGATCCGGGAACAGCACCCTTGACCATGATCACGCCACGGTCGGCATCTGTCTTGACCACTTGCAGGTTCTGGGTGGTGACTTTCGCCGCACCCATATGCCCGGCCATCTTCTTGCCCTTGAACACCTTGCCGGGGTCCTGACACTGGCCGGTGGAGCCGTGCGAACGGTGAGAGATCGACACACCGTGCGACGCGCGCAGACCACCGAAGTTGTGCCGCTTCATCGCACCGGCAAAACCTTTACCGATGGATGTGCCGGACACGTCCACATACTGGCCTTCGAAGTAATGGTTGGCGAGGATTTCTTCGCCCACATTGATCAGGTTCTCAGGCGCCACGCGGAATTCAGCGACCTTGCGCTTGGGTTCCACCTTGGCGGCGGCGAAGTGACCGCGCATCGCCTTGGATGTGCGCTTTGCCTTGGCATTGCCAGCACCCAGCTGAACAGCGACATAGCCGTCCTTGTCAGCTGTGCGCTGTGCGACGACCTGCAGGTTTTCGAGCGAAAGAACGGTCACAGGGATCTGCTTGCCGTCTTCCATGAACAGCCGGGTCATCCCGACTTTCTTTGCGATAAGTCCGGTACGGAGCATGATGTTAACTCCTTATACGGAAATCTGAACGTCGACACCAGCGGCCAGGTCGAGCTTCATCAGCGCGTCCACGGTCTGCGGTGTCGGATCCACGATGTCGAGAAGGCGCTTGTGCGTCCGGATCTCGAACTGGTCGCGGGATTTCTTGTCAACGTGGGGGCCACGCAGAACGGTGAATTTTTCGATCTTGTTGGGAAGTGGGATCGGGCCACGGACAGAAGCGCCTGTGCGCTTGGCTGTGCTGACGATTTCTGCAGTGCTTGCGTCAAGCACCCGGTAATCAAACGCCTTGAGGCGGATACGGATGTTTTGGCTTTGAACGGCCATGTTGCATCCCCTTATACTGGGGTGAAGATCGGATTGGACGATACCGGCTCATCCGGCACCCTCATCGCGTCTTTTTTCCAACGTATAAAGGGCACGGCGGACCGCACCCTTGCTGGATAGCGGGCGTATAGGGGGAGTCGGGGGTGGTGTAAAGGGGGTTTGGTGAACCGAGTATTCTCTTTTATGCCCTAAAGCCCAAAGGCTTTAGGGCGCGCCCGACCTCCCCCACGGGAGGGCGCACTGCGTGCACCCTGTTGCTATCGCAACCCTCCGGCTCAATCGCTCCACTGGAGCGATTGCAAGACGCCTCCGGCCCGAGGTCGGGCACGAAAGGCACTTTTAGATCGAATGCTGATCATACGACGCAATCAACCGGTACATACTTCTTGCGACACACTATTTCCCACGAATTAACCGGCTGACCCTACCCACCAGAGTTCAGTTCCGCCGCTCTTGTTCGGCAACTTCTGCCGCAAGCTGTTCCCAGTCGTCAGTATCTCCCGGCAGCTTCTTGCTACCCGGTATCTCTCGACCATTCTCATCATAAAGATCAAGACGCCTGGGAATTTCATCTATCAAGAATTCAACCAAAGACGACCAACGTTTGCCAATCAGATCGAACTTCGCGTTGTAAAGCTCAACCTCTCCCGTCGAGACTAGGAAAAGGTGACCTTGTGAATGCCAATCTCCGTTGATGCTGCCGATGCGAAAGTGGCCTTGCGGTATGTAATCTGGACGCTCGCAGAAATTTCCATAGCGAAGTGAGATTGGCTGACCAACTCCTTGTCCTGACCGATCCAAGTTAACTCCCGTTGACCCTTGAAGAACTAGGCCAAGCACTCTTGCACCATTCATAAAGGAGAGTAACTCCCTATATGGTTCGTAAATGTGTCGCCCGCACTCAGCTTCCGCCGCCAGCATCCCTTCTTCATCTAAACCAGAATAACGCCTGAAAAGGTAGAAATGAGGAAATTTATGCGGCTCATGGCCAGTCATGAAAGCATCATTTTCGGCATCAACATAGCCGAGAGGGTCGAGTCTTTCTCGTAGCTGATGCTCCAATTTTTGGAGCACTCCAGAAATGCTTTGCATCATAGAAGTCTTATTTTGCGATTATGGCTATTTACTGTGTGTGTATCTGAGCAGAACGATATTTGAAATGAGATATCTCTTATCGCAAAGAAGGCGGTAAAACTGATCCAGGATATTTCGTCGAGGATGCAGCAATATAAGAAAGGCCGCCCCATTTGGGGCGGCCTTTTGTTTGTTTCGCGGTGCGGTGGGTTCTACCCACCCTACGTAGGGTGGGTGTAACCCACGCGTCCGTGATTACTCGACGATTTTCGACACGACGCCGGCGCCGACGGTCCGTCCGCCTTCGCGGATGGCGAAGCGCAGGCCGTCTTCCATGGCGATCGGCGCGATCAGTTCCACGTTGAACTTCAGGTTGTCGCCCGGCATCACCATTTCGGTGCCCGCTGGCAGCTCAACCGTGCCGGTGACGTCTGTGGTCCGGAAATAGAACTGTGGACGGTAGTTGGCAAAGAATGGCGTGTGACGGCCACCCTCTTCCTTGGTCAGGATGTACGCCTCGGCCTCGAACTTGGTGTGCGGTGTCACGGAGCCGGGCTTGCACAGCACCTGACCACGCTCAACACCTTCACGGTCGATCCCGCGCAGCAGCGCGCCGATGTTGTCGCCCGCCTCACCACGGTCCAGCAGCTTGCGGAACATCTCGACACCTGTGCAGGTCGTCTTCTGCGTGTCCTTGATGCCGACGATTTCGATCTCGTCGCCCACATTGATCACGCCACGCTCCACACGGCCGGTCACAACCGTCCCACGGCCAGAGATCGAGAACACATCCTCGACCGGCATCAGGAAGGGCTGATCCACCGCACGGGCCGGTGTCGGGATGTAATCATCCACGGCCTTCATCAGTTCAGCGATTTTCTCGGTCCCGATATTCGCGTCGCGGTCTTCCAGGGCAGCCAGGGCAGAGCCTGCGATGATCGGAATGTCGTCGCCGGGATAGTCGTAGGACGACAGCAGCTCGCGGATTTCCATCTCGACCAGTTCCAGCAGTTCTTCATCGTCGACCTGGTCGACCTTGTTCATGAAGACAACCATGTAAGGGATGCCCACCTGACGGCCGAGCAGGATATGCTCGCGCGTTTGTGGCATCGGGCCGTCAGCGGCGTTCACCACCAGGATCGCGCCGTCCATCTGGGCGGCACCGGTGATCATGTTCTTGACGTAGTCGGCGTGGCCGGGGCAGTCCACGTGGGCGTAGTGGCGGGCGTCGGTTTCATATTCCACGTGAGCCGTGGAAATCGTGATCCCGCGGGCGCGCTCCTCAGGGGCCGAGTCAATCGATGCGTAGTCCTGAAAATCGCCAAACTGCTTCGTGATCGCAGCCGTCAGCGTCGTCTTGCCGTGATCCACGTGACCAATCGTGCCGATGTTCACGTGCGGCTTGTTACGTTCAAACTTTTCCTTAGCCATGATGGCCTCCTTGAATATTCGTTTTTGTGAGGCCCCGGATCATCTCCAGGGTGCCTAAGCCCGAGGGCTTAGGCGTATTTCGCCTGAATCTCTTCCGAGATGTTGTTTGGCACAGGTTCGTAATGGTCGAACTGCATCGTGAACTGCGCCCGGCCCGAAGACATGGACCGCAGCGTGTTGATGTAGCCGAACATGTTCGCCAGCGGCACCATCGCATCAATGACAATCGCGTTGCCGCGTGTGTCCTGACCCTGCACCATGCCGCGGCGTGATGTCAGGTCACCGATGATCCCGCCAGTGTAATCCTCTGGCGTCACAACTTCGACTTTCATGATCGGCTCAAGCAGTTTCGCACCGGCTTTGCGCATGCCTTCACGCATACACATCCGGGCTGCGATTTCGAACGCCATGATGGACGAGTCAACGTCGTGGAATTTCCCGTCAATCAAAGCCACCTTAAAATCGATCACGGGGAAGCCGGCCAATGGGCCGTTATCCATGACAGACAGGATGCCTTTTTCAACGCCCGGGATGTATTCCTTGGGCACAGACCCACCAACGATGCGGCTTTCGAACGAATACCCTTCGCCAGGCTCTGTCGGAGAAATGATCAATTTCACTTCGCCGAACTGACCAGACCCACCAGATTGCTTCTTGTGGGTGTAGGTGTGTTCAACTTCGTGACCGATGGTTTCACGGTAAGCCACCTGTGGCGCACCGATGTTGGCCTCAACCTTGAACTCGCGCTTCATGCGGTCGACCAGAATGTCGAGGTGCAATTCGCCCATGCCTTTCATGATGGTCTGACCGGATTCCAGATCAGTTTCCACGCGGAACGACGGATCCTCGGCAGACAGACGCTGCAACGCGATGCCCATCTTTTCCTGGTCGGCCTTTGTCTTGGGCTCAACGGCAATCTCGATCACAGGATCAGGGAATGTCATTGTTTCCAGAACAACCGGGTCTTGCGGATCACAGATTGTATCACCCGTTGTCGTGTTCTTCAGACCACCAAGTGCGATGATATCGCCTGCAAACGCTTCGGAAATCTCTTCCCGTTCGTTAGAGTGCATCATCATCATCCGGCCCACACGCTCTTTGCTCCCCTTGGTAGAGTTGAGCATGTTGTCACCCTTGTTCAGCTTACCGGAATAGATCCGGGTAAACGTCAAAGAACCAACAAACGGGTCGTTCATGATTTTGAACGCGAGACCAGAGAATGCCATGTCATCATCCGCACGGCGGGCGATGTTACGGGTTTCAGTCTCATCACCGGGTTTGAAGCCCATGTAATCCACAACGTCGAGCGGGCTTGGCAGATAGTCCACAACAGCGTTCAGCAGCGGCTGCACACCTTTGTTCTTGAATGCAGACCCACCAAGGACCGGCACGAAAGACAGCGACAGGCAAGCCTTGCGGATCATTGCACGCAATGATTTCACATCAGGCTCATTGCCTTCAAGATAGGCTTCCATCGCATCGTCGTCCTGCTCCACGGCAGCTTCGACCAGCTTTTCGCGCCATTCGGCAGCTTGGGCAGCCAGGCTGTCACGGATAGGCGCCTTGACCCAGGACGCACCAAGATCTTCACCCTGCCACAGCCATTCTTCCATGGTGACAAGGTCGATCAAACCTTCCAGCTGATCTTCGGCGCCAATCGGCAGCCCAACAGGGATCGCACGCGCACCGGTGCGGTCTTCGATCATTTCGACGCATTTGAAGAAGTCAGCGCCGATTTTGTCCATCTTGTTGACGAAAACCATACGCGGCACCTTATAACGGTCCGCCTGACGCCAGACAGTTTCTGTCTGCGGCTCGACACCTGCGTTGGCGTCAAGCACACAAACGGCACCGTCAAGCACGGCCAAGGAACGCTCAACTTCAATGGTGAAGTCAACGTGGCCAGGGGTGTCGATGATGTTCATCCGGTGCTTGGGGCTGTCTGCCTCAATACCGTTTTCAGTGCGTTCCCAGAACGTGGTGGTCGCAGCCGAAGTAATTGTAATACCCCGTTCCTGCTCTTGTTCCATCCAGTCCATAGTGGCCGCACCATCGTGCACTTCGCCGATGTTGTGGGATTTGCCTGTGTAATACAGGATCCGCTCGGAACACGTGGTCTTACCGGCGTCGATATGCGCGATAATGCCAAAGTTTCGATATAGTTCGAGGGGGTAGTCGCGTGCCATTTTGGTGCTTCCTCTTACCAGCGGTAGTGGCTGAACGCTTTGTTCGCGTCGGCCATCTTGTGGGTGTCTTCGCGTTTCTTGACCGCTGTGCCGCGGCCGTTGACCGCATCCATCAGCTCGCCTGCCAGACGCTCTTCCATGGTGTTTTCGTTGCGCTTTTTCGCAGCGGCAATCAACCAGCGGATGGCCAGCGCCTCACGGCGCTCTGGGCGGACTTCGACAGGCACCTGATATGTCGCACCACCCACGCGGCGCGAGCGCACTTCGACGGATGGTTTGATGTTGTCGAGGCTCTCGTGAAAGACTTCCACAGGGGATTTCTTGAGCTTGTCCTCAACGCGGTCAAAGGCGTTGTAGACGATGCGTTCGGCGACGGCTTTCTTGCCGTCAACCATCAGGTTGTTCATGAACTTGGTCAGAACGATATCGCCAAACTTTGCGTCTGGCAGAACTTCGCGTTTTTCAGCGGCGTGACGACGTGACATCTATGATTTCCCTTACTTAGGACGCTTCGCGCCGTATTTCGAACGGCGTTGCTTACGGTCTTTGACACCTTGGGTATCAAGCACACCGCGCAGAATGTGGTAACGCACACCGGGAAGGTCTTTTACACGGCCGCCACGGATCAGAACAACAGAGTGTTCCTGCAGGTTGTGGCTTTCACCGGGGATGTAGCTGATGACCTCAAAACCATTGGTCAGGCGCACTTTGGCGACTTTCCGCATGGCCGAGTTCGGCTTCTTTGGTGTGGTGGTATAGACGCGTGTGCAAACGCCACGCTTCTGTGGGCAGGATTCCAAGTGCATCGACTTGGATTTATTGACTTTTGGCTGGCGCGGCTTGCGGATCAGCTGCTGAATCGTTGGCATCGTGTGATGTTCCCATCTATTCACATTGTGCGTCCGGCAAACGCGGGTTTCATGAAATGCGCCTTTGAAAGCACAAAAATTCCGCAGTCGAACCCTTACCGGAGGTTCGGTGCGGTGAGTCTCCAGAGGAACAAAGCGACAGGTGCTCGGTTCTTGGCCACTACGGGGTCTGATATCGGGACAAAGGGGCAAGCCCAACCCGGATGAGCGGCGTATAGGAGGAGTCGGGTAGGCTGTCAACACCACCCTGAAAAGCAAGGCGTTAGGCTGGATATCGCGCAATGACAGCCGGTCGTTATCCCATAACAATCGGGCTTTATTGTATAGCCGCGCAGGGGGCCGGACAAAAGGGACAACGCTGAAACCAGACCAACAGATTGGATCATATAATGACCAGACCTATCGCCCTTTCCATGATCGCGCTTGCGGCACTTGCCGCCTGCGCCACAGATCCGAACCCACCCACGGTCAGCGAAAATGACGTGGACCGCGCATTTGCCGAAGCATCGCGGATCAGCCGATTGCCCGAAACCAGCCTCACAGAGCTGCCAACCGGTACTGTCACCTATGATGGTCAGATTGGTGCCGATATTCGCGGAGATGCCAACGGCAGTATCCTCGCCGACATGACTATGGTCGTCGGCTTTGCCAGCAATGATATCAGCGGTGATGTCACCAATATCAACCTGATCGACCCCGACGGAACCCCCAACCAAGAGCTTGGGGGGCGGTTAGAGATTAATGGCGTGGAAAGAGGCGGTTCTCTTGATGCGACGGCGCATGGCGACATCACACATGTCGACGCCAATGGGTTTGAGGAGGACGCACAGATGAACCTGAACCTGAACGGAGAAGTCCATAATGACGTGATCAATGGAGACGCCATCTTTGGCAATGCCATTGGTGATGCAAGGGGTGAGTTCGACATCGACATCGACGGCGTGTTCTTCGGCACACAGCGCTAAAACCTAACGGATGCGGTCCGGTATTATGGTTTGCCGGACCCGCAGCCTGGTTTCCCGGTACAGCGTAAAAAGCCCGGTTGCGACCACGATGGATGCGCCGATCAGCGTCAGCGTATTGGGCCAATCGTCAAAGACCACGACCCCAAGGATCAGTGCAACGACAAGACTGGTGTAGCGGAACGGCGCCACGAACCCGATCTCGCCCGATTGCATGGCGGTCACGGAAAAGATGTAGCCGAAGATCAGAAACACCATAGCCCCGGCCAGTTGCAGCCCTGCTGTGCCGCTCAACGGTTGCAGGCCGTCAAAAAGCGATCCGATCAAACCAAGACTTGTCACGCCAATGGCCGCCATCAACGCAACCAACATGGGCGGCACCGTGCGCGACATCCGCCGAACAGTAAGATCACGAAAGGTGACACAGACGACGGTGATCAATGCGTAGATGCTGAAACTGTTGAAATCCGCGCCGCCGGGCTGCACGATCAGCAATACGCCCGCGAAGCCCACAAAAATCGCCGTCAACCGCCGCCAGCCCAGTGGTTCTTTCAAAAACAGGGCCGCAGCCAGCGCGACCGATAGCGGCAAAACCTGCATGATCGCGCTAAGGTTGGCAATCGGCATATTCATCAAGGCGGTCAGAAAGAAATAAGTGCCTGCCGTCTCGGACGCGCTGCGCAGGATGATCAGCCGCCAATCAGAACCCGATAGATCAAATCGAAGTTGCCCCATCAGCCTGCACATGATCACCAGGCAAATCACTGCCCCGAAACCACGCACCATAATCGCCTGATAAAGCGGGATTTCTGATGCGGCAACTTTCATGAAAGCGTCGTTGATGGTGTAGGCACACATTGCGCCCATCATCAAAAGCGCACCGCGGATGTTTTCGGACCTGATCACCATCACGCTGGCGTATCAGCGGTTTTCAGTGATGACTAGATTTATTCGCTGACCGTGTGCGCCTTCAACCCAACTCTGCAATCGCGCGAATACTGCTCTGATATTGCTGCTGAATGGCGTCAAGCTCGGGCGTCAGCATACAGTCGCGTTGCAAAGTCTCCTTTTGCGCCGCAACCGCATCGGCCCAGCGCAGAATGGATGTATCAACCGCGTCATTGTGATTTTGGTCGCGATAGAACTGCGCCGTATGCCGGCGGTTGTAAAAGGTTTTGGGCGTATGTCCGCGCCCACGGCGCTTTTTCAGCGCGAACGATGCCGGATCACGCACGATGTAGTGGTTGATCTGCGCGATATCATAACCAATCTCGCGGCCCACGAGCATGCTAAAGACATCCTCGCCGGTCTGCAGCCAGCGCAGATGGCGGCGCTTTGGCTGGCCGGGGCCACCGGCGCCCAGAACCTCACCCGAACCGGTGATGAAATCGGTCAGCTTCCCCACTCCGGGATGTACCCGGCAGCGGTGCAGCTCGCCCGAAAAGCCCGCGCCAATATCGCCGACTTTGAAAAGTGTTTTGAATTGCGTGTAGTCGGATGGCGTTTCGCAGCCGGTATAATCGGCGCTGATATACGTGCCATTGAATTGCTGCTGCCCGGAGTCGCCAAAAAGCCGCCAGTTGATCAACATACCGGCAAGCTGGCGCTGCTCAAGATAGTTGCTAAGGTCGGCAACCTGCCCTGCCCCGATCCGAATGTTGAGATATTCGTCGGCGTCCAGAAATATCGCCCAATCACCTTCGGCCAGGTATTTGCGTTCATCAAGCAGGTTCACGGCAGCGCGCTGCGGTCCTGTTTGTTCCCGCACGACCTGATCAATATGGTCGACGATACCTGCGTCATGCAGCTTGGCCAGCAATGCGTTCGACCCGTCGTCACAATCATTCGTGACAATGCAAATCCTGTCGAACCCGATGGCGCGATGATACGCGATCCAGTCAAACAGGAATGGACCCTCATTGCGCATTGCCGAGAAAAGTACAAATGCCACGCTGTCGCCTGCCCTGTTGCCGCTCGTTACCGCCGTTTTTGTCTACTGCACCAGGGCAGAAACAAAAAGGGTCCCGCAGATGCGGGACCCTGTCTTTGTTGTTTGTGCGGTAAGCGGCCTTATTCAGTGCCGCCCTCTGGCGTTTCGACCACCAGATCATCCGCAAAGACATTATCGTCAGAGACATCGTTCGCCATCTCCATCGGGGCGGCCAGCCTTGCGGCTTCTTCCGCCTCTTCCCGGCGCGCTTCGATGACAACGTTGTCACGATCAGCTGCAACACGGCGCATCTGCTGCGTGGCACCACCTGTCCCCGCAGGGATCAGACGGCCGACGATCACGTTCTCTTTCAGACCGATTAGCTTGTCCCGCTTGCCCTGAACCGATGCTTCGGTCAGAACCCGCGTGGTTTCCTGGAACGATGCGGCAGAGATGAACGACCGTGTCTGCAAGGACGCCTTGGTGATCCCCAACAAGATCGGCTCACCCTGTGCAGGGCGATCACCTCGCGCAAGCGCCTTTTCATTGGCTTCATCAAACTCGGCCTTATCGACGTTTTCGCCCTTCAGCAGAACGGTGTCACCACTGTCCTGGATTTCCCATTTCTGGAGCATCTGACGCACGATCACTTCGATATGCTTGTCGTTGATCTTCACGCCCTGCAAACGATAGACGTCCTGAACCTCGTCGATCATGTAGTCCGCCAAGGCCTCGACCCCCATAACCGCAAGAATATCGTGCGGCGCCGGGTTGCCGTCCATGATGTAGTCACCCTTCTGGACAAAATCGCCTTCCGCAACCGGGATGTGCTTGCCCTTGGGCACCATGTATTCGACCTTGATATCGGCATCATCGGCAGACTCGATCGCGATACGCCGCTTGTTCTTGTAGTCCTTGCCAAAGCGCACATAACCATCGATTTCGGCGATGATCGCGTGATCTTTCGGACGGCGGGCTTCGAACAGTTCGGCCACACGCGGCAGACCACCGGTGATGTCCTTGGTCTTGGCACCTTCGCGTGGGATACGGGCGACAACGTCACCGGCTTTGACCTCTTGCCCATCTTCGACAGACAGAACCGCATCGACGGACATGCCATAGGACACCGGGTTACCATCGTCTTTCAACGCAGGTTCGCCATCCGCACCAACGATGATGATCTTCGGTGCAAGCTCATTGCCCTTGGGTGCCGCACGCCAGTCAGCCACGATGCGCTGAGTCATGCCCGTTGCATCATCTGTGTCTTCGCGGACCGCGATACCGTTGACCAGATCGACATATTTGGCCGTACCCGATTTTTCGGCAATGATCGGCAGCGTGTAGGGGTCCCATTCGAACAGCTTGTCGCCGCGCAGGATGTCCTGCCCGTCTTTGACAAAGACCTTGGAGCCGTATCCAACCTTGTGGCTGGCCAGTTCGGTCCCTTCCTTGTCGGTGATCGATAGGGTCATATTCCGACCCATGACAACCATCTCGCCATTGGCGTTTTCCAACAGGCTGGCGTTGTCGAACCGGATCACACCCGGTTGCGACGCCTCAAGGAATGATTGCTGGCCACCCTGGGCCACACCACCAATATGGAAGGTCCGCATCGTCAGCTGCGTGCCGGGCTCACCGATGGACTGGGCTGCGATGATGCCGACAGCCTCGCCGATATTCACCCGCGTGCCACGTGCCAGGTCGCGACCATAGCACATCGCGCAAACGCCGTCCTCTGACTCGCAGGTCAGCGGCGAACGGATGCGCATCTTGGTGATGCCGGATGCGTCGATCATATCGGCCTTGCGTTCGTCGATCAGTTCACCTGCTTCAACGATGACCTCATCCGTACCGGGACGGATCACATCATCAGCCGAGACACGACCAAGCACACGTTCCGCCAAGGATGAGACGACTTCACCATCGTTGACTGCAGCCTCGGCAGTGATCGCGCGTTCCGTGCCGCAATCAACCTCGCGCACAATACAATCCTGCGCGACATCAACCAGACGACGGGTCAGATAACCCGAGTTCGCGGTCTTCAACGCCGTATCCGACAGACCCTTACGAGCCCCGTGGGTAGAGTTGAAGTATTCAAGAACGGTCAGACCTTCCTTGAAGTTCGAGATGATCGGCGTCTCGATGATCTCACCATTCGGCTTGGCCATCAGCCCGCGCATCCCGCCCAGCTGCTTCATCTGGGTGACAGAGCCACGCGCACCGGAATGGGCCATCATGTAAACCGAGTTCGGCTCACCCTCTGATCCATCTTCCAGCTTCGGTGTGGTCCCGATCGTTGCCATCATGGCATCGGTCACCTTGTCGTTCGACTTTGACCAGGCATCGACAACTTTGTTGTACTTCTCACCTTGGGTGATCAGGCCGTCCATATACTGCTGTTCAAAGTCCTTCACCTGTTCGCGGGTCTCATTGACGAGGTCCCACTTAGTGTCAGGCACAACCATGTCGTCCTTGCCAAACGAAATACCCGCCTTGAACGCCTCGCGGAAGCCCATTGTCATAATCTGGTCGCAGAAGATGACAGACTCTTTCTGACCACAGTAACGATAGACCGTGTCGATGACCTGCTGCACTTCTTTCTTGCGCAACAGACGGTTGACCAAGGCGAACGGTGCCTTGGCGTTCAATGGCAGCAACGCACCCAGGCGCAAACGGCCCGGCGTGGTTTCAAAGCGCACTTGCACTTCATTACCTTCGTCATCGATCTGGGCCATACGGGCAGTGATCTTGGCGTGCAGATGCACTTCACCAGCGGTCAGCGCATGCTCGACCTCTTCGATGTCCGAGAATATCAGGCCTTCACCCTTCATCCCGTCGCGCATGATGGTCGTGTAGTACAGACCCAGGATCATATCCTGCGATGGCACGATGATCGGCGCACCGTTGGATGGTGACAGCACGTTGTTGGTGGACATCATCAGCACGCGAGCTTCCAACTGCGCCTCAAGGCTCAGCGGGACGTGAACGGCCATCTGGTCACCGTCAAAGTCGGCGTTGAAGGCCGAACAAACGAGCGGATGCAGCTGGATGGCCTTGCCTTCGATCAGGACCGGTTCGAACGCCTGAATACCCAAACGGTGCAACGTCGGCGCACGGTTGAGCATGACGGGGTGTTCGCGGATAACTTCATCCAGAATATCCCATACCTCTGGCCGTTCTTTTTCGACCAGCTTTTTCGCCTGCTTCACTGTGGAAGACAGACCCTTCGCCTCAAGCCGCGAGTAGATGAATGGTTTGAAGAGTTCGAGCGCCATCTTCTTGGGCAGACCGCACTGGTGCAGCTTCAGTTCCGGGCCGGTCACGATCACCGAACGACCGGAGAAGTCGACGCGCTTACCCAAAAGGTTCTGACGGAAACGACCCTGTTTACCCTTCAGCATATCGGACAGCGATTTCAGCGGGCGCTTATTGGCACCCGTGATCACGCGGCCACGACGACCGTTATCAAACAGCGCGTCAACGGATTCCTGCAACATCCGCTTTTCGTTGCGGACGATGATATCCGGCGCACGCAGCTCGATCAGGCGCTTCAAACGGTTGTTCCGGTTGATGACCCGGCGATATAGATCGTTCAGGTCGGATGTGGCGAAACGGCCGCCGTCCAGTGGGACCAGCGGGCGCAGTTCCGGCGGGATCACGGGGATCACGGTCAGAACCATCCACTCGGGTCGGTTGCCGGATTCGAGGAAACTTTCGACGATCTTCAAACGCTTGATGATCTTCTTGGGCTTCAGCTCGCCCGTTGCTTCCTTCAGATCGGCGCGCAGTGTTTCTGCCTCTGACTCCAGATCGATCTGGGCCAGCATTTCGCGGATCGCCTCAGCACCGATATTGGCCTGGAATGCATCCATGCCGTAAAGGTCCTGCGCGTCGTTGAACTCTTCCTCCGTCATCAGCTGA
Organism: uncultured Paracoccaceae bacterium; assembly: GCA_947503965.1. Classification (GTDB taxonomy): domain Bacteria; phylum Pseudomonadota; class Alphaproteobacteria; order Rhodobacterales; family Rhodobacteraceae; genus Yoonia. The sequence goes on along the minus strand of CANNFU010000006.1, from coordinate 94,198 downwards.
CCATAGGTCAGGTCGGTTAGGCCGGGTTCGATCACGACGTAATTTTCGAAATAGAGGATCCGTTCCAGATCACGCAGCGTCATGTCCAGCATCAGGCCGATGCGGGATGGCAGCGATTTCAGGAACCAGATGTGGGCCACGGGTGCGGCCAGTTCGATATGGCCCATGCGTTCGCGACGGACCTTTTGCAGGGTCACTTCCACGCCGCATTTTTCGCAGACGACGCCGCGATATTTCATGCGCTTGTATTTGCCGCACAGGCATTCGTAATCCTTGATCGGACCAAAGATGCGCGCGCAGAACAGACCGTCACGCTCTGGCTTGAACGTGCGGTAGTTGATGGTTTCGGGCTTCTTGATCTCGCCGAAGGACCACGACAGGATCCGTTCGGGCGAGGCCAGTGAGACCTTGATTTCGTCAAACGTTTTCGCCGGGGTGAGCGGGTTAAACGGGTTGTTTGTCAGTTCCTGGTTCATCTTCAATTCCTTGAATTGGGGTGCGTCAGATGGGGTGCGAAAAGTCTTCATGACGAAGACTTTTCAGCGGGTAAGAGTTTTCGTGACGAAAACTCTTATTCCTCATCCTCCGCATCCAGGAGTTCCATGTTGAGGCCGAGGCCCCGGACTTCTTTCACGAGCACATTGAACGATTCAGGCACGCCAGCCTCGAAATTGTCCTCGCCCTTGACGATGCTTTCGTAGACTTTCGTCCGCCCTGCTACGTCATCCGACTTGACCGTCAGCATTTCCTGCAAGGTGTAAGCGGCGCCGTAGGCTTCCAGTGCCCAGACCTCCATTTCCCCGAAACGCTGGCCGCCGAACTGGGCTTTACCACCCAGAGGCTGCTGCGTGACAAGGCTGTAAGGCCCGGTGGAGCGTGCGTGGATCTTGTCATCGACCAAGTGATGCAGTTTCAGCAGATATTTCACACCGACGGTGACCTTGCGGCTGAACTGTTCACCCGTACGGCCATCGTAAAGAACCGATTGGCCCGAGGTGTCAAATCCGGCACGCACCAGCGCGTCGTTCACGTCAGCCTCTTTCGCGCCGTCGAACACAGGCGTTGCAATCGGCACACCGTTCACAACGTTATCTGCGGCCTCGATCAGCGTGTCTTCGTCCATCCCAGCGATGCCTTCGTCATAGACGTTGTCACCATAGGCGATTTTCATCGCTTCGCGCACAGGGGTCAGATCGCCGGAGCGTCGGTATTCACCGAGTGCTTCGTCAATCTGGATGCCCAGACCGCGTGCGGCCCAGCCCATATGCGTTTCCAGGATCTGGCCAACGTTCATGCGCGATGGCACGCCCAGCGGGTTCAGACAGAAATCCACCGGTGTCCCGTCAGCGAGGAACGGCATGTCTTCCATGGGCACAACCTTGGAAATCACACCCTTGTTCCCGTGACGACCGGCCATCTTGTCGCCGGGCTGCAGCTTGCGCTTTACCGCCACGAAGACCTTGACCATCTTCATCACGCCCGGAGGCAGATCGTCGCCGCGGCGCACCTTTTCGACCTTGTCTTCGAACCGTGCATCCATCGCGCGCTTCTGGATTTCGTACTGTTCGTTCAGCGCCTCGACGATCTTCGCATCGTCTTCGTCTTCCATGGCCAACTGCCACCACTGACCGCGGCTGAGATCAGCCACGCTTTCCTCAGTCACGATCGAACCTGCCTTGAAGCCTTTCGGCCCCTTGGCGGCTTTCTTGCCAGAGATGATGTCCCACAGACGCGCATAGATGTTGCGGTCCAGGATCGCGAGTTCGTCGTCGCGGTCACGGGCAAGGCGTTCTACCTCTTCCCGTTCGATCTGCAGCGCACGTTCGTCTTTTTCCACGCCATGGCGGTTGAAGACGCGCACCTCGACCACGGTGCCGAAGTCACCCGGCGGCAGGCGCAGGGATGTGTCACGCACGTCAGACGCTTTTTCACCAAAGATGGCGCGCAGCAGTTTTTCCTCTGGCGTCATCGGGCTTTCGCCTTTTGGTGTGATCTTGCCGACGAGGATGTCTGCTGGCCCGACTTCGGCGCCGATATAGACGATGCCCGCCTCATCAAGGTTACGCAGTGCTTCTTCGCCCACGTTGGGGATGTCGCGGGTGATTTCCTCCGGCCCCAGTTTCGTATCACGGGCGGCGACTTCAAATTCCTCGATATGGATCGAGGTGAAGACGTCGTCGCGCACGATGCGCTCGGAGATCAGGATCGAGTCTTCGTAGTTGTAGCCGTTCCATGGCATGAATGCGACGACCACGTTCTTGCCCAGTGCCAGTTCACCGATATCGGTGGACGGACCGTCGGCAATCACCTGACCCTTTTGCACCGTATCACCCACCTTCACCAGCGGACGCTGGTTGATGCAGGTGTTCTGGTTGGACCGCTGGAATTTGCGCATCCGGTAGATATCGACCCCGGCATCGCCGAGTTCGAGATCTTCGGTGGCGCGGATCACGATCCGCTGTGCGTCAACTTGGTCGATGATCCCGGCCCGCTTGGCCATAATCGCCGCACCGGAGTCGCGTGCAACAACTTCTTCGATCCCGGTGCCGACCAGTGGTGCCTCTGCCTGCAGAAGCGGAACTGCCTGACGCTGCATGTTCGAACCCATCAGCGCGCGGTTGGCGTCGTCATTTTCCAGGAACGGGATGAGCGAGGCCGCAACCGACACCAGCTGCTTTGGCGACACGTCGATCAGGTCCACGTTTTCGCGCGGGGCCAGTGTGTAGTCGCCATTCATCCGGGTCGAGACCAGATCGTTCTTGAACGACCCGTCTTCGTTCATGTTCGCGTTCGCCTGTGCCACGGTGTGGCGCATTTCCTCGGTCGCGGACATGTAGCTAACGTCGTCCGTCACCTTGCCGTCAACCACCTTGCGATATGGTGTTTCGATAAAGCCGTACTTGTTAACGCGCGCGAATGTCGCCAGCGAGTTGATCAGACCGATATTCGGCCCTTCGGGTGTTTCGATCGGGCACATGCGACCATAGTGGGTCGGGTGCACGTCGCGCACCTCAAAGCCCGCACGTTCGCGGGTCAGACCGCCGGGCCCAAGGGCCGAAAGGCGGCGCTTGTGCGTCACCTCGGACAGCGGATTGGTCTGGTCCATGAACTGCGACAACTGGGAAGAGCCGAAGAATTCGCGCACAGCAGCAGCGGCAGGTTTCGCATTGATCAGGTCCTGCGGCATCACGGTGTCGATTTCGACCGATGACATGCGTTCCTTGATCGCGCGTTCCATCCGCAGAAGGCCGACGCGGTACTGGTTTTCCATCAGCTCGCCCACCGAACGGACGCGGCGGTTACCAAGGTGGTCGATATCGTCGATATCGCCCTTGCCGTCACGCAGTTCGACCAGCGCCTTGATGCAGGCGACAATATCTTCCTTGCGTAAGGTGCGCATGGTGTCTTCGGCATCCAGATCCAGACGCATGTTCATCTTCACACGGCCAACGGCGGACAGGTCGTACCGTTCGCTGTCAAAGAACAGCGTGTCAAACAGGGCCGATGCGCTATCAACGGTCGGCGGCTCACCCGGACGCATAACGCGGTAAATATCCATGAGCGCGGTTTCCCGGTTCATGTTCTTGTCCGACGCCATTGTGTTGCGCATATAGGCGCCCACGGTCACATTATCGATATCCAGAACCGGGATGGTCTTGATGCCCGCATCAACAAGGTCTTTCAGCGTCCCGCCGATAACCTCACCATCCTTGTCCATCTCAAGCGTCAGTTCATCACCGGCTTCGACATAGATCGCGCCGTTTTCTTCGTTGATGATATCCTGCGCGACGAACTTGCCCACGATATTCTCGTATGGGACCAGCAGATCGGTGACTTCACCTGCGTCGATCAGTTTCTTGACTGAACGTGGGGTAACTTTTTCACCAGCCTTGGCGATCACCTCACCTGTCTTGGCGTCCACCAGATCAAAGGCAGGGCGGGTGCCACGCACGCGCTCTGGGAAGAACTTGGTCGTCCAGGCCTTGCCCTTTTTGTCCAGCTTGTATTCGACCGTGTCGTAATAGGCATTCATGATGCCTTCCTGGTCCATACCCAGTGCATAAAGCAGGGTGGTCACAGGCAGCTTGCGGCGGCGGTCGATCCGGCAGAAAACGAGGTCCTTGGCGTCGAATTCAAAGTCGAGCCAGCTACCGCGATATGGGATGATGCGGCAGGCGAACAGCAGTTTGCCGGAAGAGTGGGTTTTGCCCTTGTCATGGTCAAAGAACACGCCGGGGGAACGGTGCATCTGGGATACGATCACGCGCTCGGTGCCGTTCACGACAAAGGTGCCGTTTGGCGTCATCAAGGGCATATCGCCCATGAACACGTCCTGTTCCTTGATGTCCTTGACGGATTTCGCGCCGGTATCTTCGTCAACATCGAACACGATCAGACGCAGCGTCACCTTCAGTGGTGCGCTGTAGGTCATGTCGCGCTGCTGACATTCCTCGACATCGTATTTCGGCTTTTCCAGCTCGTACTTGACGAATTCAAGCACGGCTGTTTCATTGAAATCCTTGATCGGGAACACCGACTGGAAGACACCTTTGATGCCTTCACCGTCAAGCGGTGTATCGCTGTCGCCAGAGCGCAGGAACAGATCATAGGATGATTTCTGAACCTCAATAAGGTTCGGCATTTCAAGCACTTCGCGGATTTTACCGTAGTACTTACGTAGACGTTTCTGACCAAGGAACGTTGAAGCCATAAGAGCCGGGTCTCCAATAATGTCAGAACGCGCGCTTTGGTCGGGCCACCAAAACGCACGTCCGATTAAGGCAGGACCGTCTCAATACCTGAGGTGCAACCCAAACACCTCTCCCGAAACGATCAACTTACCTGTCAAAACGCAAAAGATGAGCGCTTTGAAAGATAAGTTTCAAATGAACCAGATTGTCGATTTTCCGAATGTTGCGCGGGTCTGAGCGCCCCAATTAAGAGAGATTCGGATAAAGTTCAAGGGCGATGGGAAAAATCAACAAGTTTTTGTCAATAGGGCGAACGATGCAGGGTTCCGAGGCTTTCATATGGTTATCACCCCACCCATCCGCAAGTCTCACGAAAATACATCACCCGCTCCCACACCAGACCGACGCTGAAGCAGCGCGCTGCACTCGTTTTGATCAGGCCTTTGGAGGACAGTGAACGGCCTGTGTGCGGGACTTTGCTGCCGTTGGGTAGCCAGCATCAAATGTCCGTTCACAAATAATGTGTCGACGGAAACCCCCCACCAGACTCGTTCAACGATTATCGGTTCAAATAGGAGGTCACTTATGTCTTTTTTTCGTTTTGCAGCAACTCTGATCTTTGCCACCACTTCAGCCACATATGCGCATGAGAATGAAACGAGTATCGAAGTCAAAGGGGATATGACCTGCATAATGTCCAATGGGGCACCTAACCACGACATGGGTAGGTTTCCAAACAGGGCGAATCCCAACGTATTTCGGGAACAGAACCTTACGTTCTGTTTTCCAACGACACCCCGGATGACCAGTACAGTAACAACGGGTTTAATGACGGTCGGCGTATCTGCCACGGGCATTCCGATCCGGCCTTATACTGCCGGTTACCATGATCCAGACGGACGCCGCGGCTTTAGCCAGGATCCGTCGAGCGGTTGGCGCCAACAAGCCATGCATGACCCTCGCATCCTAGGTATGGACAACCAGAACGCCCACGTAGATCGATCTGGTTTGTATCATTACCACGGCGTTTCTGGCGACTTACTGGCGTCTCAAGGCGGCACATTGATCGGGTACGCACCTGACGGGTTTGAGATACGGTATAGCTCCTCAAACGCAACTTCATCGTGGCAATTGAAGTCTGGCGTTCGCGCGTCTCCTCCCGGCGGTAGTTATGATGGCACATTTGAAGAGGACTTCGAATACGTCGCTGATAGTGGAACGCTTGATGCGTGCAACGGCATGGAAGCGAACGGCACCTACACATACTTCGCGACCGATACCTATCCCTACTTTCCTCGTTGTTTCAGAGGTGAAGTAAATCCGGAGTTCATGACAAGGAATTAGGTTGCAGATCGCAAGAGGAAGCGCTGAAATGTCAAAAGCAAACATTGATGCTGTTCGCAGTATTCGGCACATTAGGCGCTTTGCAGTCATTCGTGAACATATTTACAATCTATTAATCCTTCCCCACCGCACATCCTTTGACCCACCAACGCGAAAAAATCTCAGCTGGCCGTTGCGCGCCTGCTTTATTAAGTACGAAAAATACGAAAAAACCGGGCCGCAAAAGCGACCCGGTTCTTTGGCCCCAAGTTAATCAGTTGGGATCAAGGCGGTGGATTTCGCCCTCATCCACAGCCGCGTATAGCGCCCCGTCCGGCCCCTGCACCAAGGAGCGGAACCGTCCCGGCAGCATCGGCAGCGTCATCTCGGTCACATCAACCACGGACCGACCATCATCGGCCAGTTCAATCACGTCGATCCGCTGCCCGATGGGTGTCCCGCCAAAACCGATACCCATGACACCCACGACCATATTGCCATCCCACGCGCCCCACTCTTCGCCCGTCAGAAATTCGGCCGACGATGTGCCCTGGGATAAGCCGTTATTGTTCCAGATAGGCGGCATCGCATCCGGGTAGGTACCCGTATCCGTCATCGGCATGAACGATGCGCGCTCAAACGCGTTCATGCCATCCATCTGGTTGGGCATATAGCCGCAGTAATTGTCCGGGCAGTCGCCCCGGTCAGCGATATTGGGGCGCGGGTCCCACCCGCCATTACCGCCCGCCTCTAACACGGTGATCTCATCGGAATGCCATGGACCGTGCTCTGCCACGATGGTCAGGTTGGTATCAGGGTGAAAGGTGATACCCTGAATATTGCGATGACCATAGGTGTATATCCGCGGATCAAAACCGGGAGGTGGGTTATTGCCAGTGGCCGCAGTACCATCCGCATCCACACGCAGCACCTTGCCACCCAACAGGGTCGGGCTTTGCGGAACTTTGCCATTATGCGTGTCACCGGTCGTCACATATAGAAACCCATCACCCGGATGGAACCGAATGCGCCCGCCGTTATGCGCACCGGGACCACCAAAGGGATGGTCCGTCGCGAACTCTTTATACGGGATATCGTCAATAATATCGGTCCGGTCCGACACCGCAGTGAAGTCATCATTCAGCGTCATCCGCAGGACGCGGTTTGTGGGTGGTATGGACAAGCTGGATGTCGAATAAACATAGATCTGCTGGTTTTCTGCAAAATCAGGATCAAAGGCGACCCCGTTCATGCCCGCCTGTCCTTCGCAAAACAGATCGTCGGCTGTGGCACGATATCCTTCGCTCTCGACCATGCCCAGCAAGGCGTTCACCTCACCCGATGGCAGCCGCACGGATAGTCCCTGGCATTTTTCGGTAAAAAGCATCGTGCCATCCGGCAAAAACGCCATGTCCCACGGGTCGTCCAAGCCTTCCAGCACGATTGAGTGCTGCAGGCTGCTGGTATTGGGGCTTGTCTGCGCTGTGGCCGCAGAAGCGTAGGTCGTGACCGAGGCGATGACCGCAAAAACGGATGCGGTGCGTCCTCTGGGTAAACGCGTACTCATAATAGCTCCTCCCTTGGATATTTTGACTGGCTGCGCGTGATGTTTCCTTGTGTTTGTCCTGCTTCAATGCGGTTAAGGTAGCCTGAGATGCGTGCGGTTCAAAGAATTTCAAAGAGGGCAGGTTGATGACGCCCTACCCCAGGGTGGTCGAAAGAGGCGTCAGCAGGGGCAGATCTTGCCTTGGGTCGAATGAAACCAGGACCTATCCGCATGGCGTGCCGGGTATTCTGGTGGTCCAAGGACATCTCAACACCCGCCCGCCGCACCAAATCGGCAATCCGCCGCCTCAGGCTGGCGATGGATCAACGCGCTCCGCACGTTTCGACCCGAACGTCAAGGAAGGGTGATTGAATGGCGGCTGCGGAAACTTTGCTGCCGCTAGGTTCGCCGTGAGCAATGCCCGGTCCCAGCCCAAAGGGAACCTTGGATGAACGTCTCAACCACCTTGTGCGTTCCGGGCCAACGTCTGCATTAAAGGTAAGATTGCCGATTTGACCGACAATAGTGACCCAGTGCGCCTGGCATTGCTGTGGAAAGACGAGACCGGGTCGCTCGGTTGTCGCTATCGTCAAGCCATTTTTGAATGATGGATCTATTGTTCCCAGTTGGTCGACCAACGGATGGCGAGCGTTTCGCGGCTCGGGCTACCATCGCGAAAATCTGCGTTGGACATGCTGTCGTAGCTGATCGTCACTTTGCTGCCGTTTTCAAACGTATAGCCAATACCAAATGCCGATCGAAATTGCAGCGTTCCATCAAGATCAGCGCCGTCACCTTGCCTATAAACACCAGGCATCATCGAGGTTTCGATGAACAATGGGGTGTCGTAGACGTATTGGGTGCTCCACTTCCAACCGATACCGAACCATGCAGCCCCATCGGTTGTGAGCGAAAGGCCGTAAGTAGGGCGAAAGGGGCCGCGTCGACGATGGCTATCGTAGCCAAGGTAGGCCTCATACTCACTCTGAAATCCATCAGATTGCAGGTTTCCCAGCTGATAAAGCACCTGCGGTGCCTGCTTTTCGGTATCAAGGCAACCGCTGGGGCAATCATTCAACGCCATATCTGTGAAACTTGTCAGCAGCCAGATTAGACCAAGTGTACCGTCCATGATGTCATCCTATTTTGTGTGGCCGGGTGGAGCCTCCCGCGAGAGGTACTAATGATAGATAAAACTAAGGCGCATATGCAGATCAAGTCGCCTGCCCGGTTGATAACTTATGATGCGACAAACGCCGTTGGTTCAAACTGATCGCGTAGCGGATCGACAGATTTTCCAGTCCGGGCTTGGTCGCGCGTGTGTCGCCGTTCGATCAATGATCCCATCATTACGTGAGTGTGGACCCATTGTCGAATTCATATCCCGCGTCGATCCCTGTACGAAAATGAATTTCTCCGCCTAAATCAGGCCCATCGCCGCGCAAGTGGATGCCAGGGATAAAGGAGGTTTCCTAGGGAAAATCAGACCAAAGCTGCAGGTAGATTTGAGAGTCAGATGACGGGTCAGCGGGAATTTAGCGGTCGTTCGTTGAAGCTATGTCGACGGCGGCTTCCTGTCGAATTTATCAACCATTTGTCATCCTTTCCTCAACCAAGTCAGCCATTTTTCGACCAGTTCGGTGAACCCAATCAGGTTCGTAATTCCTAATGGTGACCCAAAAGAGTGGCCCTGCGGGCCAATATGTAACGTCCAAACACCCTTTAACCTTAAGGTCTTTCTTGAAATGCCAATGACGGTTGTTGGGATATTTTTTTCGGCTTAATGTCGTGACGTGCGATATGATCAAACCCAGCTCGGTACCGACATCGGCCAAAAGCAATTCCATCGCATCAAGGCTTATGTCGCCTGTGATTGGAACCTGAATGTTGCGCGATTTATCGGTGTCTTTGATTGTCCGTTGAGCCATAGCTTGTCCCTTTCGCCTTTCGAGTTGATACAAGCAAAAACGGACTTTGTTGAAAGCACAAGCACGGAGACCATGCAGTCGCTTGGCTAGCGTCAGCAAGCTGAAAGCTGCCAATCGAACAAGTTGCAGCATGTGTCGCTTTGGGCGCACTGCAGACAGCTGACGGTTTTGCTCGGATGAGTGGTGCCAGCCTGAAGCGGACATAATTATTCTGCACGTCGGGGGTATTATGTTGAAAAACTCTTCCTTGATCGATGGCTAAGTAGCTGATTCAATTCTTTCTGTAGGGAGGAATTGGCGAAGTTGGGACCGAGGCAAGAAGCACAAGCGGCGCTTTTCTACGAGTTCTCGCTGGAAGACCATGTTCCCCAACATCACCTGTTGCGGTCGATTGATCGCTTCGTCGATCTGAGTATCGTCCGCGCGCACCTCGCCGACTTCTACAGCCATAGCTCACCTTCTTTGGCGATCTCGCCTACATGGTGCAAGTGGATGCCTTCGCGAAGTGACTCGCCCCGTTCCGCAAAACCGACTGGGTGGTCTATGCCAAACCTCTGTTCGGGGGGTCTGAGCAAGTGTTGGCATATCTGAGCCGCTACACCCACCGGGTAGCTATCTCGAAGCACCGGTTGATCAGCGCTGATGCAGATACTGTGGGCTTCCGCTGGAAGGACTACCGTATCAAACGAGGTAGACCGTCAAAAGGTCATGCGATTGGCCATGCCCGAGTTCATTCGCCTCTTCCTGATCCACGTTCTGCCTGACGGCTTCCACCGCATGTGCCACTACGGTCTGCTGGCCAGCTCAGCACGCAAAACGAACATCGCCAAAATCCGGACTTTGTTTAGCGCTCAACGCACCGAAAAAACCACTGAGCCAGAGTTGGAACCCGCGGTCACCCCGCTCACTCTGCGCGAGCCATGGCCCTGCCGTGGCGGCCATACGCCGCAACCAGCCCACGCGGCTCCCTCCTTCCGAGGTTTGTCAAAGCGGGCCGCACGACCCGTGGGACGGAAATGTTGCACGACGGCCCGCATCGAAAAACCTTCAGGAATGCGGACATTCGCCGCAGGTGCGAAGTTAGTTCACCAAATTACGAAAAGCGGACATTTGTTACGTAGCGTCTCTGGGGATTTGCTCTGCCGGGAGCAAGGTGAACCATTTTGAGTAGATATGTTTCATTGATGGTAAAAATGACTAATTTTTGTCCTTTTGCATGGCAACGGCTGCTTCGATTGATCGGTGAGCCACCGTTGAACCAAGCTGCTTCAAGTCAAACATTACTTTAGTGTTCGTGGACTGACTTCTGCGCAAGGACAAGCGCTTCAAGCCTAGCACGCCAAGAACCTTTCTCAGTGCTGCCTTGTCTCGGCAGGGGTTCGACCTGTTTCTCGTTTGAATACTGTCCAAAAATAGCTCACGTTCAGAAAGCCGCAGATGGCGGCGACCGCAGTGACTGGCAATTTCGTTTTCCGCAACATCTCCTCAGCCTTTCGGCAGCGACGCTGCGTGACGTACTTTGCCGGTGTTTGCCCCAACGCGCTTTTGAAGCTTCGGCTGAACTGCGTAGTGCTCATGCAGGCGACGGCGGCGAGATTTCCGACACATAACGGTTCGGACAGATGCTCTTCTATATACTCAACGACCCGTCCCAATCGGGCGTCACCGATTGCGGAGGCTGGCGCAAGTCCAAGTTTCTTGTCGGTATCCGCCAGCAATTTGGACACCAAGCTCAACCAGAGCCCGTCGATCATCAGGTTTGTGGCCGGATCGTCATACAAAGAAAGACGCCACATGTCTTGGATCAGCGCAAAAGCCATGGCCGATGACCGAAACTGGCCGGAAAAGCCTTCGAGGGCCGTTAGTGACATCCCCCGTTCGTCGAGCAGCGCGCGAAGCTGTTGTTCGGGGGCAAAGGCTATGCGCAGGTGAAGATCGGGCAATCGGAACCGGCATTCCTGGTTGGGGGGCTGTATGTCAACGACGCCTTGCGCATAGCTGTGTGTTTTCCAGCCATCGCCAAAGTCATATTGGAACGCGTCGTGCTTGTTCATCGTGGTGACAAACGGAACCTCGGGAATGGCCGGGTCTGCCGTCTCGATGGCACCCTGCTTAACGTCCAAAAAGGTAAGCCCAAACGTGCCGCCACGTCGCACGTCTTGCTCGAACGAAGCGTATTCCGAGTTTTGGTAGAAGTCGGCGAATGTATCCATTGATACAGGACATACCGCAACTTGTGGTGCACACAAAGCTTGTTGCGACGTGACCATTTGAATTTCGACCATCTTCTTTCGAAATCGAAGCGTTTCCGACCTCGCCCTGTGTTCTGGCTCAAAACCACGCGTAAGGTCTCGCGCACAGATGAGGTGAAAATATGCGTATACTTGACTTGATTTTGGCTGCAGTCGGCGTTGCTGCATTATACGGCGGTTATCTGCTGTTTTCGCAGCCAGGCACTGCGACAAACGTCGCCGAAGCTCTCCCCCAGCGCTTGCCGGTCGTGGAAGTAGCCCTTGTCGAGCGTGCCGATGTCGAGGCCAGTGTCAATCAAACCGCGCTTTTGAAGGCATCGTCGGAAGTACCCGTGACAACAGAGTTGGCCGGCCGCGTCGTCTGGATCAACGAGAGGTTTCAGCTGGGTCAGCGGTTGGAGCGTGGCGAACGCATTTTTGAATTGGATGCTGCGCGGCTCGAAACGGACGTCATCAGGGCAGAGGCCGATATCTCAGCTGCTGAGGCTGAGCGCGAGCGCCTTGAGAAAGAACTGACGCGTATCAGCACACTTGCCGAACGAAACATCTCGTCTCAGGCGGCACTTGCGACCACGACAGCAAACCTCGCAGCCGCAGAGGCGCAATTGAAGCAACGCAATGCCGCTCTTTTGTCAGCAGAGCTGGCGCAACGGCAAGCGACTATCACGGCCCCCTTCGACGCTGTTGTCGCGCAAGAAACCTTGTCGCTTGGCCAGTTCCTGCAACCTGGAACTGAAGTGGGCAGGTTGGTGGCCGCGGATGAAGCGGAACTGTTGGTGCGGCTGAATGCCGAGCAGCTTTACGCCGTCGAGCAAAGTGGAGATCTTATCGGCCGGCGGGTCACGGTCACTGCGACGGATGGGTCTGGCGCGCAAAAGCCAGGGGTCATTAGTCGGATCGCATTGACGAACGAAGCGGCCACACAAACAACGGGCGTACTGGTCACGGTCAGCCAGCCCTTTGACACAGCGGGTGGGGTCTTTCGGATCAATTCCCTCTTTGATGTCTCCATTCCATTGCCGGGCAATTCAGACAGGTTGCTTTCGGTGCCGGTCGCCGCCGTTCAAACCGGTGATCGCATTTGGGGCGTCGTGGATGGTGCGCTCACGCAGATACCGGCCGTGCTGGATCGGCGGGCGGGTGATCGCATGATCCTGCGGTCAGGGTCGCTTGAGGTTGGGATGGTCGTGGTGACAACGCGCCTGCCAAATGCAATCGAAGGGTTGAAAGTGCGCGTGTCCTCGGAAGGTGCGCAAGCCGCACTTGGTGAAAGTGCTGACCAATGAGAGGCCTTATTCGCGCCGCCGCATCAAATCCTGTCTTTTCCAATCTCCTTATGATCGGATTGGTCCTTGCAGGTCTGTCGAGCCTCGTTTCGATCACGGTCAAGAATTTCCCCAAGATCGACCTTGGCGCCATTCAGGTGTCGGTCGCGTATCCCGGCGCAACCCCGCAAGAGGTGGCCGATACGATCATCGTCCCCATTGAGGGCAAAGTGCGCGCGATAGATGGCATTCGCCGCGTTTCGGCGGAAGCTGTGACAGGCAACGCGAGCGTAACGCTGTCGCTAGAACGTGGCGCAGAACCTCGGGTGGTTCTTGATGATGTGAAGGCCGCCTTGGGGGAAATCACCGTGTTTCCGTCCGGATCGGAATCCCCGATTGTGGTTGAGGCGGAGGCACCGGAACTGGCGATCCAACTGGTCGTTACCGGCCCGCTTCCGGTGACAGATATCAAGGATCTCGCGTTTGAAATTCGCGAGGAATTGCTCGCCTTTCCAAACATCACAAGTGTCGACATGTCAGGTGCGCCCGAGGATCAGATTGATATCCTGGTGTCTCAAAGAACGCTGGATGCCTATGGCACCGGCCTGCGCGATCTGGCCGCACGGATCACAAATGAAAGTTTGAACCTGTCCGGTGGCACGCTCTTGTCAGATCGCGAAAGGCTTCAGCTGAGAACGGAAGGGAAGGCACAAACAGGCACAGAATTTGGCGCGCTTCCCATTGTAAGTTCGGCCGACGGTGCCGTTCTGACCTTGAACGACATTGCCAAAGTTCAGGATGGCCTTGCGGATAGTGGCATCGTATCGACATTGAACGGTGATCCGGCGGTCTTGCTTTCGATCAATCGCGAAGGTGACCAACAAATCCTGGAGCTTGTTGAGACGACCCAAGATTACCTAAACACGCGTCTGAAACCACGCCTGCCGGAAACCGTGGACGTGATCGAATGGCGAAATGAAGCGGAGCTTTTGAACGGTCGCATCGATCTGTTGTCCGCAAATGCGATTGTCGGCTTTGTTCTTATCCTCGTATTGCTGGCGGTCACGCTCGAGGTCAGGGTCGCTTTCTGGGTTGTCATCGGAATTGCGACCGCCTTTATCGCTTCGTTTTCGCTGATGGCGGTTTTTGGCGTCACCATCAATCAGCTGTCGCTCTTTGGGTTCATCTTGGCATTGGGCGTCGTCGTGGACGATGCCATCGTCGTGGGTGAAAATACCTTTTCTCGACGACAATCAGGTGATGCCCCCCTGAAAGCGGCGCAAGAGGGCGTCCTGCGTGTGGCGGGTCCGGTGTTCTTTGCGGTAGCGACCAACATGTGTGCGTTCGTCCCCCTCCTGCTGCTGCCGGGAACATCGGGCTCCTTCATTGCCCCGGTCGCTTCGGTTGTTTTGCTGGTTCTGTTCTTTTCGCTGATCGACAGCCTGTTCATTCTGCCCCATCATTTGGCAGGCATTTCAGACCGCCCGGCCCGGCGTTGGTCGCCGTTTCGTTTACTGGGTCTACTACGCAAGCTGATTGGTGGCAGCCTTGATTACGTGGGGCGCACACTGATCCGGCGCACCGCCCAATTTGCCGTGCGGCAGCCATTGTTCGTCATCTTGACGAGTTTTGGCTTGTTCTTCGCCTCGTTGAGCCTGCTGTCAGGTGGGCAGGTCAAATTCGTCTTTTTCCCCGACATTGAAGGCGACTACATTGTTGGCACGCTAGAGATGCCTGAAGGCGTGTCAGAGGTCGAAACCGCGGTTCGCGCGCAAGCGGTGGCTGCGGCAGCCATGCGCGTCGCGACAAGGATTGCCGATGATCAGGCCCTTGCATCTGACGATGTTTTGCAAGCAACCGTCATCGCCATCGGTTATGCGCTCGCGGCTGGTGACCCGGGCGGCGCTGGTACGGGGTCAACAGATACCGCGACAATCGAAGCCAAGATCATGCCTGCAGAACAGCGCAGTTTCAGTGCCGCGGTCTTTGAACGGCTATGGCGCGAAGAGACCGCCGACATCCCGGGGATCGTGCAATTGACGTTTTCATCGTCCGTCGTCCCCATCGGCGCGGATATCGCACTGCAGGTTGGCAGCAAAAGCGATGACGCGCGCGTCTTTGCCGTCAATCAGATCAAGGACGCGTTAGCGGCCCGTCAGGGCATTCTGTCATTGCGAGACTCAGAGGCAACAACATCGCAAGAGGCTGTCTTCATTCCGACCGATAACGCAAAATCGCTGGGTGTCACGGTCAATGATGTAGCGCGCGAGATACGCTCTGCAGTGTTCGGAGAATTGGTGACCACGCTGCAGAGAAATGAAGAAGAAATTGACGTGCGCGTCCGTCTTCCCGAAAGCGAGCGCACCGATCTGAATGACCTCGCCGATTACCGCGTGCGCATCGGAAGCCAACTCGTACCAATCAGCTCTCTTGGGTCATTTACGTTGTCGAACGCGCCAAGCACGATTTCACGGGTCGATGCGCGCCGCATAACAACCATTCTTGCCGATGTGGATGAAACCATCACCACCGGCGGCGCGGAAATCCGCATGTTACAAGAGCAGGTGCTGCCGGAGATACAGGAACGCTACCCCGATGTGACGATGGAATTGTCGGGTGAGGCAGAAGAACAGGACGATTTCGGCCCATCGCTGGCGGTGAACTTTGGCCTTGCACTCTTCGCCATATTCGCATTGCTGACATTGGCGCTGCGATCTTACATCAACCCAATACTGATCCTGCTGACGATCCCGTTTGGTTTCATGGGCGCGCTGATTGGTCATGCGGTTCTTGGGCTCGACCTGACGCTTCTGTCCATTTTCGGCGTCGTTGGCTTGTCCGGCATCGTGATCAACAGCGCCCTGTTGCTGATCACGACTGCGGACCGAAATGTGGAAGATGGTCAGGATTGGAGTTCTGCTGTCGTGGGGGCGGTTGTCTCTCGGTTCCGTCCGATATTCCTGACAACGCTGACCACATTCCTGGGTGTGACGCCTCTTGTCCTGGAAACCAGTATTCAGGCTCAGTTTCTTATCCCCACGGCGATTTCATTGGGCGCGGGAATCCTGATTGGCTCACTATTCGTATTGTTCCTAGTGCCAGCATATCTGGCGGCGGCCCGCTACACAGCCGCTGTATTACTGACGCCGGTTCTGGGTCGCCGTCGCGCCATCAGTTGAAGGAATTCGAGAAATGAAATCATTTGCCGTCGTCCCGCTTTGTTTTCTGATGTCTTGCGGCGCAGTTGGACCTGACTATGTGACGCCTACAATTGATCTGCCGAGCAGATTTGCAGGAGATGGCGCAGAGAGCATCCCAAATGCACCCCAAACCGTCTGGTGGTCGCAACTCAACGATCCATTGCTCTCAGAGTTGATAGCGCGCGGGATCGCCCAAAACCTCAATGTGCAGATTGCACTTGAACGCATTGCAGAATCTCAAGCCGGTTCGCGTGCCTCTGGTGCGTCTCTTACCAATGGGAGCCTGACGGCCGAAGTCACCACGGGCGAAAGCGAAGGCATCGCCGCTGACACGCGCGCCTTTCGACTGAACGCGGGTCTTGTCCTTGACCTATTCGGGAGAAACGCAAGAGAGGTCGAACAGGCAGCCGCGACCCTGGATGCGACGCGCGCGGATCTCGGCACGGCGCGGTTGGCTTTCCTGACTGAACTCGTCGATAACTACGTGCAGGCGCGGTACTATCAAGAAGCCGCCACGATCCTGCGGCAGACAGTGCAAAGCCGCAGCAGAACACTTCAGGCTGTTGAAAATCGGCTGGAGGTTGGCGATGCCACGATCATCGAAGTGCAACGCGCACGTGCCGATTTGGCGTCGGCAAAGGCAAGATTGCCGCTTCAGTTAGCGAATTACGAAGCCAGCGTTTTTCGCATCGCGACATTGTTGGCCGAACCGTCGGCGTCTTTGCAGCTGCAGATGGGGCAAGGGCGTGCCATTCCGCGCCCGATAGGCGGCAAGAGCGCAGGTGTTCCGGCTGACCTTTTTCGGAGCAGGCCCGATGTGCAGGCAGCCGAGCGCAGTTTTGCGAGCGCAACGGCGGCTATTGGGGTGTCAGAAGCGCAGCTTTATCCGTCGATCACCTTGAATGGCTCCATCGGAACCGGAGACACAGACCAATGGAGCTTTGGACCGCAAATAAACCTCGCGCTCTTCAACCGTGGCACATTGCTTGCCAATCGCAACGCCGCCATTTCCCGCGCCCGCCAAGCAGAGCTGCGGTGGCGTCAGGCAGTCCTAAAGGCGTCTGAGGAGACTGAGGCTGCGATTGCATTACTGCGTGGATGGCGCCAACAACTGGCTGCACAACGGGATGCAAGTCAGGCCATCAGCGCGGTCGCAGATCTGTCGCTCACCAGCTATGAAACGGGCGAGATACCTTTGACCGAGCTGTTGGAAGTCGAGCGGCAATTCGCGGACGCCAGGCTGTCAACTGCGGATGCACGTCGAAACGCGACATTGAGTTGGGTGCGCTTACAGATAGCAACAGGTCGCGGTTGGAAAACTCAATCCAGCTCAGAGTTGATGCGCAGAGCATTGAGCCGTTAGTCTCTGACAAGAGGGCCGCCGGCACGCCTTAGAGTGACAGATCGTCTAATTGGGCGAGCTCTCGCAGATCAGCCTGAACGACAGCCCCGCAAAAAGCCGAGTGCGGCTTTGAGACGAAGGCCCGAGCGCAATCCAGCAAATGCTGCGTGATGTACGAATGGTTGATTTTGGAAAGAGCACTTCGAAATCAAAAAATGATGAATGTCGACAATGGGCCGCCTGTGAAGGCGACCCAACTGCACTAAATTTCAATAGCTTCTGCAATCGCCAACGCATCCTCAAGTTCAACACCAAGATACCTGACTGTGCTGTCCATCTTGGTGTGTCCGAGGGGGAGCTGAACAGCTCTGAGGTTGCCGGTCTTCTTGTAGTTCTGAGTCACCTTGGTTCTCCGCATTGAATGAGTGCCATACGCGCTCGCCTCAAGACCGATCGAAGTCACCCAATCCCGGACGATCCGCGCATATTGGCGGGTCGAGATGTGTAGGCTCTCATGGAAGCGGCCGGGCCAAAGGTATTCGGAGCCGACCATGAGTTCGTCTTCCATCCACTTTTCGACTGAGGTGCGCGTGCCTTCCGATATCTCGAAGCGCACAGGTTTCTGCGTCTTGCTTTGCAGTACCGATGCCCGTTCTTTGATCTGACCTGACGCCATGACGTCGACGACCTTCATCTTTACCAGATCGCAACCGCGCAGTTTGCTATCGATTGCCATGTTGAAGAGCGCGAGGTCACGATGGTTCTCGGCCAGTTCGAGTCGAACCGGGATCGCCCAAACGTGTTTTGGTTTCAGTGGTCGCTTCTGGCCAACGATCCGGCCTTTGTTCCAAGCAGGGCGAAGTGCCCGAATCGCTGGCAAGTTTGGTGTTTCCACGACTGATCCTCCGATCCGGTATGCCCTCCCACAACGACAACCTGACGTTGACTAAGGCACTCTATCATAACATGCTGCACCGCTTCCGATGACGTCAGTGAGCCCAGCCCGCCCATTTGTCAGGAGGCCGCGAACGACCGGTTCTGGGGCTTGTCATCCGTCGCCGCGTGTGGATTGCTGCAAGTTCCAAAATTTGTGGAGAAAACAGAATGATCGACCCCACCGTGCTAATGACCTATTCGTTGATCGTTCTCGGCTTTGTCTTCATTCCCGGACCAGCGACTCTCTTGACCGTTGCGCGCGCCACAACTTCTGGGACGAAAGTTGGAATCGCGACGGGTGCGGGTATCACAGCAGGCGACTTCCTCCACACGATCATGGCAGTCGTTGGTATCTCGGCCATCATTGCGGCATCTGCCACGCTTTTCACAATCGTGAAATACCTTGGGGCCGCTTATCTAGTTTACCTCGGTTTGAAGGCGATATTCGAAAAGGCTTCGGTCGATCTGGGGCAAGGTCGCTTTCCGATCACCGCACCCCAAGCCTTCAGACAGGCGATCCTCGCTGAGGTGCTGAACCCAAAAACAGCGCTGTTTTTCCTTGCGTTCCTGCCCCAATTTGTTGCGCCGGAGAGTGGCTTCGTGGTCGCACAACTTGCCATTCTTGGGATTGTATTCGCTCTAATTGGCTTTTTTAGTACCATCGTCTACTCAGTGGCAGCTGGCGGCCTTGGCAACTTCCTTCGTCGCAATCCGAATGTTCTCAAGTGGCAGGGCAAGGTTGTCGGAGGCATCTACTGTGCTTTGGGCGTTCGGCTCGCTCTTCAGGAGCGATAAGCAGACCTTACTTCAACGTCAGCAATGTCCCTCAGACTGTGAGGCCGCACTGCCCCAGATTTTGCACCCGCAGCGAACGGCCGGTAAGCGGGCTGCGAACGCAGCATGCGGGTGGGGTGCCTAATGTCTCTTATGTGCCGTTCGCTAGACTTTGCAAAGCCCGCTTACTGCGCATAGCCGCCATTGGAGAGAAACGCAGCATCGGTGAGTCTGGGCTCAAACCAGTCTTCGTTGCACGCTTACACAATTCATTAACCTTCCTCCACCGCGCATCCCATTAACCCGCCCCGGCCGCACAATTGTATGTACGCTTTCTGTACAGCTTCTGTACGCATTCTGTATCGCCCAAACCCCAGTAAAACCTGATAATGAATGCTGTTCGCGGCTTTGTACCCAAAAACCGCGAATATCCTCGCAGACCGTTGCGGACAGGTTTCGTTAAACACGAAAAAACCGGGCCGCGGCTGCGACCCGGTTCTTTTCGATCAGATTGATCCGGCTTAGGCCAGTTCGACCTCGGCGCCAGCTGCTTCCAGCTTGCCTTTGATCTCTTCGGCTTCGTCTTTGCCAACGCCTTCTTTGATCTTACCGCCAGCTTCGACCAGATCCTTGGCTTCTTTCAGGCCAAGACCTGTGATGCCGCGAACTTCCTTGATCACGTTGATCTTGGACGCGCCGGCGTTCTTCAGAACGACGTCGAATTCGGTCTTTTCTTCAGCAGCGCCACCAGCGTCACCACCAGCAGGGCCAGCCATCATGACAGCGCCACCAGCAGCAGGCTCGATGCCGTACTCGTCTTTCAGGATTGTTTTCAGTTCTTGTGCTTCGAGAAGGGTCAGACCAACGATCTCTTCAGCCAGTTTTTTCAGATCAGCCATTTTATGCTTTCCGTTTCCGTTATGTGTGTTCCAACGTGGGGCAGAACCCCAAGTCAATTCAGTGCTTTATGCAGCTTTCTCTTCGATGGTCGAAAGAATGCTCGCGATGTTCGAAGCAGGCGCGCCAATGGCCCCGGCGATGTTGCTTGCAGGTGCAGCGATGCAGCCCACGATAGAAGCGATAAGCTCCTCGCGCGATGGCATCCCGGCAACGGCTTTCACACCAGCCACGTCCAGTGCTGTCTCGCCCATGGCACCGCCAAGAATGACCAGTTTGTCATTCTCTTTGGCATATTTGTCGACAACCTTCGCCGCGGCGACGGGGTCTTCAGAATAGGCAAGAACAGTCATGCCTGTCAGGTATTCCGCGATGCTTGCGCATGGCTTACCTTCCAGGGCAATTTTGGCGAGCTTGTTCTTGGCAACGCGCACGGACCCGCCCGCATAACGCATTTGCGCGCGCAGGTCCTGCATTTCAGCAACTGTCATGCCTTCGTAGTGGGCAACCACAACGACGCCAGAGCTTTCAAAGATCTGGCCGAGGTCCTCAACCAGCTGTTCTTTTTGTGCTCTATCCACAGTTTCACTCCAAGTTTGGGAATTGCTTCCCGGCTCAATTTTGCTGCACGGCGAACCACGCAACAGTCGATGTCCACATGTACGGGGGTTGAGCCGTTGGAGCCGAGGAGAGCCTCAGATCATTCCGGTCTATCCCGTCTCGGGCAGGAATTAGCAGTGCTGCGCACCAACCCACCGTCTCGGACGAATAAAGCCCGAACGAATCAATCTTTCGGGCTATGGGGGGTGGATACTTGCACATTGCTCAGATGCCAAGTCCCCATTTCTTGACGCCGGACCGGTGCTTGCATGTCGTGCACGCTAAACACTTATTCAAGGCATCGCACCTATGGTGTCCCGATGACGTCAGATGGTGACAACACATTCCGCAATCTTGAGGATTTCGCGGGCATTGCTTCGGATTGGTTCTGGGAAACCGATGCGGAGCATCGGTTCACCTATTTCTCCAGCCGGATGGAGGACGTCACCAAAATCCCGACTGCCACGATACTTGGCCGACGTAGGGATGTATTTGCAGGTGACCGGGCGGACAAGGCCAAGTGGGATGCCCACCTGCTGGACCTTCGTGCGCGTCGCCCCTTTCGCAACTTCGAATATTCGGTCGTGCGCAGCACCGATGGGTCTGTCCTGCAGCTGCGCGTCGCCGGGCAGCCGCTATTTGATAATAATGGAACGTTCATCGGCTATCGCGGCACGGGCCACGACATCACGCAGGAAAAAGAGGCAATGCGCCGTCTTGTGGAAACCAACGCGCAGCTGGCGGAACGCAACCGCGAGCTTGACCGGATGCGCAGCGCGCTTGAACAGGCCGCATATGGAGATCCGCTGACTGGGATTCTGAACAGACGGTCGTTCGAACGGGATCTAGCTGCGGTGCTGAATGGGTGTTCCGGCACGATTGGTCTGCTGCATGTCGATCTGGATCGGTTCAAATGGGTCAATGACACGCTGGGGCATGCGGCAGGCGACACCGTTTTGACAGAGGCGGCGCGGCGCATTTCCATCGTCGTGAGCGATGCGGGAACAGTATACCGCGTGGGCGGTGACGAATTTCTTGTCATCATGCAGGGCAATGTCACGTCGACCCTCGCCAACTGGATCGGTGACGCCATTATCGAGGCGATGGCCGCTCCGATCCATCACGACCAGCACCGTGTGACGGTTGGGGCCAGTGTTGGCTTTACCCTGGGCGAGGCGGGGCAGACATCGGCCGGTCGTCTGCTGACCAACGCGGACGTCGCGCTATACGAGGCCAAGCGTAGCGGACGCAACAGGGTGTGCGAGACAACATCACAGATGGAAGCCCGTATTCAGGCCGACCGCCAGCTTGCCGGGCAGATACCACGCGCGTTGGAGCGCGACGAATTCATCGCCTATTTCCAGCCGCAGGTAAATGTCGGCACCGGCGCGATTGTGGGGGCCGAAACGCTGGTGCGCTGGCAACACCCTGAACTTGGGCTGCTGCCGCCCGGCGCATTTCTGGATGCAGCCGCGGAACTTGGCCTTCTGGCTGAGATTGACCGCAAGATGCTGCAGCAAGCCCTTGGCACCGCAGAACGGCTTAGTCGGCAGGGTCTGATCCTGCCTTCGGTATCGGTAAACATCAGCGCCGCCCGTCTGGTCGATCCGGAACTCCCCAAGGAAATTGACCGGATTTGGGTCAATCGAAACTGCAAACTGGCAATTGAACTGCTTGAGACGATCTATTTTGATGAAAGCAGTGAGAACCCGCAATTCGCTGAAAACCTGACAAAGATGCGCGAAATGGGTGTGCGGATTGAAACCGATGACTTTGGCAGCGGGCGCGCATCCATTACAGGCCTTCTCAAGATCTGGCCGGACCGTTTGAAGGTTGATCGCACCCTTGTGCAGGCGGCGGTCAAGGATCCCGTCAAACGCAGCGTCGTCGCGGCAATTCTGGATATGACGCGCGGCCTGGGGATCGAGGCGATGGCCGAAGGCGTCGAAACGCTTGAGGATATCGAGGCAATCCGCGCGCTTGGCTGTAACATCTTTCAGGGATATGCGCTGTCGCATCCGCTAAGCGAGGCGGCGCTGGCCGAATTCCTTGAGTCGCGCCATCGCAGGCTCAAGCGGGCGGCTGTCTAAAGCATCGTCCATTTAATCTGCAATATCTGTCTAACAGCGCGAGGGCAGCCCCGCCCATGGGTGCGGTCGGGGGCTGCCCGATTTGTCAATCGGGCGGGACCTCAGCCAAGGCATCGTTCAGATTTTGAGGACGATGCTCCAGACCGATTGCTTGATGATTGTCAGGAAAGCGGCACGCCAAGCAGATGCCAATACATGCCACCAAAAAACAAGAAGCCCCTGCAATGAGAGGCTTCTGTCAAAAACGTTTTTTTGCGGCGTCAGATGATCATGCGTTTCCGGTTGCCGACGCAACATCAATAGACACGCCAGGGCCCATAGTGGAACTGACGGCGATCTTTTTCATATATGTGCCTTTGGCGCCTGATGGTTTGGCCTTGCCAACCGCATCAACAAAGGCCCGCATGTTTTCTTCGATCTGCTTGGCTGAGAAAGATGCCTTGCCGATCCCTGCATGCACGACGCCAGCCTTTTCGGCCTTGAACTGTACCTGACCGCCCTTGGCGTCTTCGACAGCCTGTTTGACGTCCATGGTCACTGTGCCGACACGTGGGTTTGGCATCAGGTTACGTGGGCCCAGAACCTTACCCAGACGACCGACGATCGCCATCATGTCAGGTGTCGCGATGCAGCGGTCAAAGTCGATTGTGCCGCCCTGAATGGTTTCCATCAGGTCCTCTGCACCGACGATGTCTGCACCTGCTGCTTTCGCCTCGTCCGCTTTTTCGCCACGGGCGAAAACAGCGACACGAACGGTTTTCCCTGTGCCATGTGGCAGGCTGACCGTGCCACGCACCATCTGATCAGCGTGACGTGGGTCGACGCCCAGTGTCATCGCGATTTCGACGGTTTCATCGAACTTGGCTTTGGCGTTGTCTTTGACCAATGCTGCAGCCTCTTCGACTGTTACATTGTGCTTGCCGTCAAATGCCGCGCGGGCTGCGGTTGTACGCTTACCGAACTTTGCCATTTACTTGACCTCCACGCCCATAGACCGGGCAGAGCCCATGATGATCTGCATTGCACCTTCGATAGAAGTCGCGTTCAGGTCCTTCATCTTTGCTTCGGCAATTTCACGCACCTGCTTGGCCGTGATAGAACCGGCTGTTGCCTTGCCTGGCGTTTGCGAGCCGGACTTCAGCTTGGCCGCTTTCTTGATGTAGTAGGACGCAGGTGGCGTCTTGATCTCCATCGAGAACGATTTGTCCTGATAATAGGTGATCACGGTTGGGCATGGGGCGCCGGGCTCCAGATCGCCTGACTTGGCGTTGAATGCCTTGCAGAATTCCATGATGTTGATGCCGCGCTGACCCAGCGCAGGACCCACGGGTGGGGACGGGTTGGCCTGACCTGCAGGAACCTGCAGCTTGAGCGTACCCATGATTTTCTTGGCCATTGGCCTTCTCCTTTTCAGCGATGGGACTGGCCCATCCTACAAAGCCCCAAAGGGGCGGTTTTGCCGTGGTTCGACCCGAAAGCCTCCCACGTCTGAGCACGTATGATTACTGTTTGGTAACCTGCGTGTATTCCAGTTCGACCGGTGTGGCGCGGCCAAAGATTGATACCGTCACCTTCAGGCGCTGGTTGTCTTCGTCCACTTCCTCGACCATGCCGTCGAAATCCTCGAACGGTCCGTCATTGACTTTGACCTTTTCGCCAATCTCAAAATTGATGAGCGTGCGTGGCGCGTCTTCGCCTTCTTGCACACGACCCAGAATTGCCTGCACCTCGGCGTCGCGCATCGGCATGGGCTTGCCCTGCGGTCCCAGAAAACCCGTCACCCGGTTGATCGAGTTGATCAGGTGATACCCCTCGTCCGACATTTCCATGTGAACCAACACATAGCCGGGCATGAACCGGCGTTCGGCGGTTACTTTCTTGTTGCGGCGGATTTCAATGACTTCTTCTGTCGGCACTAGCACTTCGTCGATCTGCTCGCTCAGCCCACGCTCTTCCGCTTTGGTGCGGATTTCTTCTGCGATCTTCTTTTCGAAGTTCGACAGAACGCTTACCGAATACCATCGTTTCGCCATTGTCTGCGCACCTTGTCGTCAGTGACCCCATCAGGGCCAAATTCCTAATCCATCATCGCGGGTCACCCGCTAGTCCCGAAAATAAAAGCGGCGTGAAGCTCGATTCGCCGCACGCCATTTTGGGGAAGTTGCTGGCTGATACCGCCGCCACCTTTTGTTTTCAAGAGGCGATCCGCAATTTCAGACCGTGTCTTAGCTGCCGAAGTAGCCCAGAACACCTGAAAGCCCGTTGCGGATCAGCAAATCGACCAAAAAGAAGAACACTGCCGTCAGTGCCGCCATGATGAAAACCATGATCGTCGTCAGCAAGACTTCGCGCCGGGTTGGCCAGACAACCTTTGATACTTCGGCACGAACCTCTTGGATGAACTTTACGGGATTGGCGATGGCCATGGTGAGATGTCCTTTGTGGAAACATGTGCGACATACGGCGTCCGGCATATGATTTCAAGCCCGCGCGGAACGGCACGCCGCCACGTTTTGTCAGGTGTTGACCGGCGTCGCGTAGTTTGGCCGCGCACGCCTGATACCATTGCAATGCGGCCTGCATACTTTACCAAGGGGCAACAACCTTTGTCGATTGGTCAGGAGGGGGACATCATGTCAATAAAGCTGGAAGAAATCTGCAGCAACCTTGGGTTTCCCGAAGGTCCTGTGGCGATGAACGACGGTGCGGTGCTTTTTGTGGATATCAAAGAGCAGACACTGATGCGCCTTGCACCCGACGGTGAGCTGACCACGGTGGCCCATATCCCCGGTGGTCCAAACGGTGTTGCAATCGGACCGGATGGCGCGGCTTATGTTTGCAATAACGGCGGCGTCTACAGCTTTGTGCCCTACGAACATGAAGGGGTTCAGATCACCGTGCCTGCGCCCATACGCCCGAACTACAAAGGCGGCTCTGTACACCGGGTCGATCTGCAAACCGGCGCTGTCACCCAATTGTTCGACAGCTATCAGGGTCAAAGACTGATCGCGCCCGACGATATTGTTTTTGATCGTTCGGGCGGCTTCTGGTTCACGGATACAGGCATCGAAGATGCCGACAGCACGCGATATGGCGGTTTATATTATGCCACGATCGACGGCAAAACCTTGATCAAGGCGGCGACCATTCCGATGCCTAATGGGGTCGGGCTGTCGCCCGATGGCAAGACAGTTTATGTCTCTGATACGGTGTTCGGCAGACTTTGGGCGATGGAGATCACAGGTCCCGGTCAGGTCAAACCCGGACCGCTGCCCGGAATGCCGGGCAATGTGGTGCAAACGCTTCCCGGGTATCAGTGGCTGGACAGTCTGAAGGTCGAACAAGACGGGCAGGTCTGTGTTGGTACCATCTTTAACGGCGGTATCACTGTCTTTGGCCTTGATGGCACCACAGAACATGTTCCCATCCCCGATCTTTTCACAACAAATATGTGTTTTGGCGGCCCGGACATGCGTGATCTGTGGATTACGGCATCAAGCACCGGTAAGATTTACAAGACCAGATGGCCGCGGCCGGGGCTTAAACTTGCCTATACCGCCTGAGGCTGATTAACGGACCGGCACGATAATCTCTGCCAATGGTGGCGCGATCAGCCTTTGTCTTGTAAGATTTTTGTCAGGATGAAGGATAACGAAAACAACTCTGACCGGCAGCCCAAAGACGCCGGCCAGCGCCGCCAGGTATCTGTTCTTTTTGCTGATATGGTCGGATACACGGCAACGGTTGCGCGTTTGGGCGAAGAGCGAAGCCTGGATTTCGTGCGCATGATTTACGACACGCTGGCGCGGGTTGTTGATCATCATGGCGGAACGGTGCGCGATTTTGCCGGCGACAGTATCATGGCGCTGTTTGGTATTCCCGACGCGCTGGAGGACCCAGCTCTGCGCGCTGGCCGCACTGCTTTGGCCATTCACGCAGCATTTGCAGCCGCTGCCGATGATATCGAGGCGCAATTTGGCGTCCGCCCCGTCATGCGCATCGGGATCAGTTCCGGCACGGTGGTCATGGCGGCCGTGCAAAGCGATGACGGCCCGGCGACCGCGGTGGGCAGCACAGTCAATCTTGCCTCGCGTATTGAAAGCCTGGCGGCGCCCGGTGGCACATTGATCTGTGATACAACCCAACGTCTGATCGCGTGGGTCAGCGACCTTGCCTTTGTGGGCGAGCACGCGATCAAGGGGCTGACCGCACCACACAAGATCTGGGAATTGCGGGCCATCCACGAAAATGCGACTCGATTTGATGCATCACTTGCGCAAGGGCTTAGCAGTTATGTCGGACGTCAGGACGAACTCCACCTCTTGGCGGATGCGTTTGCACAAACCCAAAAAACCCCGGCCGTGGTTGATCTGGCGGCGGAACCCGGTCTTGGCAAAACCCGGCTTGTCTTTGAATTCCTGCAGCAAGTGGCGGATGATGATCCGCTAGTGCTCAAGGGCTACTGCTTTTCTGATGGACAACAGACCCCTTACCTTCCGATCCTTGAAATCATTCGCAAGACTTTCCGGATCAAGGATGACGACGACCCTGCAACGGTGGCCGCAAAGCTGGAATTCGGGCTCAGAAAATGGGACCAGTTTAGCGACGAAAATCTGGGGCTGATGCTGAACCTACTGGGGCTAAAGCCACCGGTAGGTGTGCTTGACGGTCTGGATGGCGTTCTGATCGGTTTGCGCAGCCGCGAATTGTTACCAAATCTGCTGGCCGCAAGGTGCGCGACACAAAAGGTCATTCTGCTGATCGAAGACAGCCATTGGATGGATACCGCATCAGAGGAGATATTGCGCCACCTTGTCAGACGTCAGGATCTGAAAAATCTGATGATTATCCAGACAAGGCGGCCGGAATACACGCCTGACTGGGTGGACAATCCGTTTGTGACCCGCATCGCGCTGCGCCCACTTGGCGCGGAGGACATCGTGTATCTGGCACAAAAACGACTGGGTGTTGCGGTATTACCGGATGGGCTGGCGCGCGAACTGAACGAACGTGCTGGCGGCAACCCCCTTTTCGGCGAAGAGATCCTGAGTTTTCTGATTGAACAGGGCGCTTTGCGCGTCGAAGGCGGCACGGCCTATTTCGACGCTGATCTGGGGGCTCTTGGCCTGCCGATTACGATGCAAAGCCTTTTGACTGCCCGACTGGAACAATTACGCCCCGAAGACCAAAAATTGTTGCAGGCAGCCTCTGTGGTGGGGCGCAGGTTCAGCGCGGGTCTGCTTTATGAACTTGTTGACGCACCCGATCAGATCGACACCGCCTTGCAACGGCTGCAGGCGCAGGATGTTTTGTATCGCGAAGCAGATTCATCGGACTACGTTTTCAAACATGTGCTTTTGCGCGACTGCGTTTACCAAAGCCTTGTGTCATCACGCCGGGCCGCACTTCATCTCGCAGTTGCCGACACCTTGGCCGCACGCGGCGCAAACCGCCTGCAAGAGGCCGCAGAAACGCTGGCCTTTCACTATGGGCAGACTGACCGGACCGATCAGGCATTTCGTTACAGCGCGATGGCCGGTGACAAGAGCCTTGGCATCTATTCACTGGACGAAGCAAACAAGTATTTCACCGCCGCTCTCGCGCTTTACCAAGCCGATCCGGACTGCGCCACGCAAGAGGAATTCGCCGCATTCCTCGCAAGTTTCGCATTATGTGCGAACATATCGCTGCGGGTGACAGACATCATCGCGCTTGCGGAGACCGTGCGCCCCATTCTGGCACAGGTTGGTGACAGCCGGCATCATGTCCTGTTCTTGCATCACTACGTGTCATGCCTGATATGCAACGGCAAATATCGCGCAGCAAATGCGGTTCAGGAAGAACTGACAGCGATGGCCGTTCGCCTGCGCGACCCTGCGTCAGAAGTCTATGCCTTGGTCAATGAGCTGTCCGTTTCGATCTATTTCGCGCCGATGACAAATGACCAATTCGCCGCAAAGGTGCGTCAGGTCGAAACCTACATGGAACGGATTGACGATGCTTATATCCAGAATTTTTTCTTGGCCACACTGGGCTGGAACGAACTGACACGCGGGCGCGTTGCCCGCGCGCATGCGGCATCCGACAGGATGATTGCCTTGGGCAAAGAAAATAACGATCCTAGGGCACTGGGCTATGGCACCGCGATGAAGGCCCTGATTGCGATGGTGACGGACAACCATCAACTTGCTTTGCGAATGGCCGAAGAGGCGCAAGAAGCCTCGAAGGTGGAATTCGAGCGCGCCATCGCCGAAGCCGCACGCGTCGCCGCAATGATACCGCTGGAAAAGCCAGGTGCGGTTGATGTCGTTCAACGTCACATCCGATCATGCAATGCCAAGGGTTGGGCGCTATTCACGTTCGGACCAGCCACAATGCTGGGTGTCGCCTATGCACTGCAAGGGCGGATTGCAGATGGCCTGCATCAGATCGAGACAACAATCCAAAGGCGCACCGACGAGGGCACAGCGGTCGCGGCAGACTGGGCGCGTCTGTTCCTGTGCGAATTGTATCTGGCCATCCTGACTGGCGAAGGCGGGGCGTCACTGGCCGTGTTCTTCAAGAACTTCCGGGCAATCATCTGGGTTATGCTGTTTGGTGAAAAACGGCTTGTTGCGATGGTTGACCAGATCCGCAAAAACCCGCAATTCGACGATCAGGGCCATTACCTCGCGCGCTGCGACATGATCATGGGGTTGCTCTATAAAGCCAAAAAGAAAAAACAGCTGGCGCTCAAGCATCTGACAAGGGCGCAGGTCGTTGTCGAAACGGCGGGGCCATCGCCGATGCTGACGCGGATCAACGATGCGCTGGCCGAGCTGGCCTGACTGGTCAGCCGGTTAATTCCGAAAGGTATTTGATTGCCGGGATGCTGGGCAGGAATGTATAGGCGCCGCCGCGCGTCCGAACCAGCCTTGGCAATCCGCGCAGGCGGATCTGATCGCCATCGGGTAACGTCATGTCGAACCAGCTGGTCTCTGGCGTATTCGCGCCCAAAAGCGGGTCGTTGGTGCCGGTGATATTCGGGTCCTGCAGCCCCAGATTGATCCAGTCGCACATCACCGCTTCGAACTGCGCGCCGATATTGGCGCAGATAAAACTGCCCACAAGACCGCGTTCCCGATCGTCAGGGTTGGCCGGATCAAAGTCAGGCCCATAGGACATGCCGCGCCGGATCAAGCGCCTGCTGTAATTCGCGATCCGCTGCACAATCGGTCCACCACGTGGATTGCCGCGCCGTAAATGGGATCCGGCAGGACAACGCGATGTATGCGTATAGTCAAAGTTGGTCAGCGACACCTCTTTGTCCGGGAACTGCGCTTCGGGCGACAATTCGTAGGGAACCCCGTTACGCCAGCGGCCGCACATTTGTGCCGCGACCACTTCGCGCAACGCGCCGTGCATATCAAGGCCCGGACCGATGCGGTCAAGGTGATCGGGGTCCGCCAACAGGTTCCTTTTCGGATGATCCATCAGCATTGTGGCGGCTTCATCCAGGTAACGTTCAAATGCCACCACATCCTGTGCCAATACCCGAAAGGCGTTGAAAGTGCCGTTGAACCCCAGTTCATGAGGTGTTGGCACCCTGAATGTCACGCCTTCCTGTCGCGTGGGATAGCCCAGAAAAACAGTACCGAGCGGGTCCATCGGTTCATTGACGCCGACCTGATCAGGATCGGTCACATGTTTGAAACGCGGCTGCGAGATGCCATCGACATAGCCGAAGAACACGGTGCCATCCGGCAGGTTGCGCGCATCACGCGTGCCGAGCACGGTAAAGAACTTGCCAAGCTTTTGCGCCACCTGATCAAGACACGCCGCGTCATCGGCATGAATGGACGCGATGATGTGCACTTTCTCTGGTTGATCAAACGGCGCAGGCCAGCGTTCCGGTGCGCTATCCCCGAAATCACCGACCTTCATCGCGCGTTTCGTCATGCCTTCGATAAATTCGGTCGGGAACGTCTTCAGATGGCGCGTGGGGGTGCCAAGTGCGCGCAGCCCTTCATAGGTCAGACCAATATTGAAGCAGTAGGTGGGCCGGATCACCCAGGTCATATCGCGCGTGATGGCCGGAACATCATCGCTGCCGGGGTCCAGTGCTGCGCTCAGAAACTGACGGGCCGCAACCCGGTCCGTCACCTCAAGCATCACATGGCGCACATATTGCCGACGATAGCCGCGCAGAATGTTGCCTTGAATGGCGGCTAAATCAAATGCCCTGCTCACCAGCCCTGTCCAAATTTCTGACGCACCTGCGCCGCTGACACACCGGGATAGGCACGATACCCCCCGCCCAAAGAAATATTGCGATTGGCGTGAAGTTGCAAAATGAACTCGCGCGGCAAAGTCGCCAGCGCATGTGGCGGCTGATTTGGCGGCAGACCTTTGGCCGCATCCTGCAATCCGAACATTTCAGTGGGAAAATCGGGGGCCTGGAACAGATCATGATCCTGCACCCAGTCAATGAACGCCTCGACGTTATGTTCGGTCGGAATCAAATGCTCCGCCCCGTCAACAAGCGAGATGACCGCATCAAAAACGCTACCGATCGTGGTGATGAAATCACGGATGTAGTTACTGAAATCACCATCATAGACCGAAATCATGCAGATATTCTTGTCGATCAGCAAAAATCGCGCAAAATGAACAGTGCCAACATTGTCCAGGCCGGCAAAAATCTCATCCACATTCTGTGCAATTGCCATTGTCGCACGTGCCCGCCCTGCCGGTGACGGATCTTTGAGAGGCATGATCAGGTTCATCATACGCTGAACGTTTTCACTGGGCTGCGGCGAAGGACGCGGACCGCCAGGCAGTTTCGGCTTGGGATCACGCCATATCCAGTAGGGCACAACGATGTAGCGCGACAAAAACTTGAACCAACCGCGTTCGGGCAAGGTATTGACATAGGCATTGAACCAACCGTCCTGCATGAGCCTACCTTCTGGAAAAAGGGCATGGGGTGGCCCCGCGCCATTTACTTGAGACCTGATAAGCGTCCACACGGACCTTCAGTACCGGATCATCCGAAAGGGCAATGCCTTCGGTAAGCAGCCCGGGATTAAAGCTCAGCTTTTCGCACGCGGCATCCTGATCAACGGGAACTGCGTCCAGTGTCAACATACCCATCATGATCCGCTGGCGATGTGGCGGCCAAGGACGTGCAGAGTCGTTGAAATCATCCCCGACCTCGCCAATCATCATCATCAGGGAAAATCTTGCGGGCTCATCCGCTAGCCGATCTTTCAATTCCTGCCGCAGATAATCATCCACTGGTGGTTCGGTCGGATCTGTCTTGAGCACGCCGGCAATTGGCTGCCAGGAAAATCGGACCCAGCGTTTCGTGCCATCCAGTCCTGTCACCACAAAAGTGTGCACGGCATGATATGCCTCGCGGACGTAACTGACAGGCGCCCCGATGTCGGCCGCCTGCAAGACCCCCAACTGTGCAAAGGCATTTTCGTCCGCAAATTGGATTGCGCCCGCATCAGGGCTGATCGTTTCCCCCGGATAAGGATCGCGCATTGGCAGGATCAAGTGCAAAAGCCCAAAGATTTTCTGCCATGGCGTTTGACCCTTGTAGGGTTTGGGTGCCGCCATCTCGGCGAAATCCAGAAATGCCTCTGGCGTTGGGGCAAAAAATTCTGGCAGGGTCATGGAGATAAGATCGGTATCGGTCCCATCGCGCAAATGAAACCGCACCGCCATGCCGCGCACATCTGACCAACCATCGTGTACAGCAGCAGCGCCCGAGCCATTCGAGAAACGCACGATCACATCAGATCTGTCTGAACAAAAATGATCAGCAGCGCAAAAATTGCGCGCGATTGGTGACGGTGCGAAAAAGCCGGTTGCGCTGATACCGACCGAATGGACTGGGCGCAGCATCTTATCGCCATCGGGACGTTGCAAAACACGCACCAGTTCTTCGGCTATGTCCGCATTTCCCATGTCCTATCCCTGGTATTCATTAAAATTTTTTTACGTTTATGCGTTCACCTTAGTTAATTCGCTTATGAAGGCAACATTATCGTCAATAAGCGGCTCTCACCACTGGCGCAGCATCGCGATGGCTCGCACCCACGCAGGGCTGTTCATGCTATGCGCAAGCGCCTGATCCATCAGGTCGTACGCGGCAGGGGTATGGGTTGCTAATCCGACCATTTTCGGAAGGGGTGGGTTTAACCGGACCAACCGATCCCCCAAAATCAAACGGGCCATCCAATATTGGTTTTCAGCTGACGTTGTCAGCATCAACTCGATCAAGGCACCTTTGGGTGCATTTGATGTGACACCAAACCATTTCAGCATCCCCCAATCATCAGGGTTCTTGATCATTTCTTCCGAGATGTCCGCCGGCTGTTGCCCTGTACCAATCGACAGCGCCTCGATCTGGTCAAGATCATGAATGTGCTTTGCGGCAATCGCCACGTTGATCCCGTTCATGACCGGATTGTTGGCAAAGATGGCACCATCGGCAAAATAGCCATAATCTACGCCATCAGCCGTAATCAGATGGGGCGGGAAATACGACGGGGCCGCGGCACTTGCCAAGGCCACATCACGCAATTTCACATTACTCATATCCAGCCAGGATGCGTGGCTCAGGTCCTGGTTGGTGATCGTAAATGGTGACCAACCAACGCTGTCTTTTCGGTGCAGGCAAACGGTGTTGATTGCCAGAACCAGCTCGGACGGCAACGATGACAAGGTCCTGTCCCCGACAAGCGAAGTGCCAATCTGCGTCAGACCGGATGCATCATACTGCGCCGTTGTGATCCCGGGACCGCCGCCCAGATTGAGTTTCTTAAACAGCTGATCAATTGTACGGCCCAACGCCCCATGATCATTCTCACGGAAAATCGTGTCAGCATCGTCGCGATAATGGGCGGTCAGATCACCGATCAGTTGTGTCAGATCCTTGCCCTGCGCACGACCATCGGCCAAGGCGACAGCGATCAGTCCACCAGTTGACGTACCGGCAAAACCGTCCGCCTTGTCCAAAAACTGCGTCTGCTCATGCAGGTGCTGCAGCATCCGGCAGGTCAGATAGCCGCGAATGCCGCCGCCATCACATGAGACCAGTTTGAACGGCATCGGTTGTGCCCTTTGCAGATAGTTGCATTGATATCATTAGCAATTTGCCACAGCCCACAATGAAGGATGCCCGGATCATTGCATTTTGGGCAAGAACCAAGAGCGGCGCCTACTTACAGATTATCTGGCCCGACATTGTCCGGTCGCAGTAATGTGACACCTGGCAATGCTGCAATACCTGCCATTTGCCTGGCGTAAGCGGCATCACCCGCGGCATGGGTTGCAGCATCGAATCCATCAAACGCAGGATATTCGGCACCGACTGGCATCAGCTTTCGCATCTTAAAGCCCAGTTTTTCGGTCCTGTCCTGCGGATCGCGTTGCAGCATTTCAGCCACGGCTGGCGCAGACAACCCCTCGTGCAGCCGTTGTCTGAGCGGACGCACAAGCCGGGCCGCGTCAGCACCGATCATCGCCGCGCAGACCCGAGGGAACACGGCCCGATAATCTTCGTAGCACCAGACCGTGAGCATGTTCACACCCTCTGCCGCGCGCAGCCGCCTGACAAGATTGAACCAATCGACGCTTTGAAGCGGGTTGATCGTAGCGTAGCGCGCAAACGGGACAATCCGCCCCCCCATCAACTGCTGACAAAAGGCCGAGTTCAGAAAGGCCGTGGGGCGACGTATGCTGAGAAAGACATCAATCGGCTGTCCAATCGCGGCCGCCAATTTGCTGAGATGTTCTGCAGCAAAGGGATAGCGCACCGTCACAGGGTATCGACGCGGAGAGTTCAGGACGCCGATGTAATTCTCTTCGCTGAACAGCACACGATGCGCATCCTTGCGCATCAGCTCAAACTGGGCCGTCGGCGTGCGCCGGGTCTGCCCCAGGTTACGCTCTTTCAAGCCGAACAAGGCAAAGATTGATCTGCCCGGCAGCCGAAAGTCCTGCGGCCCATAATACCGCACTCCTTGCAGCGCCAGCTTGTCGGCCGCGTTACGGAACGACCACTGCAAATGTGTCGTTGCCGTTTTATGTGCGCCGATGTGAAAGGCAAGTGTGCAGGGATCGGCTGGCATACTGGAAAGATGATCCTCCGGCCGACTGCGACCTGGGTCTGGCAGGGGCACCAGGACTTGAACCCGGGACCTACGGTTTTGGAGACCGCCGCTCTACCAACTGAGCTATACCCCTATGACCGGATGCCGGACTAGTCCGAAATCCGGGCAGGATCAAGGGTGGACTTGTCCCCGACCGTAGAAATATGAAGCAGCATGATGAGTTTGGAAAAACGGCTTTCATGCAATGAAACTTCGCAGGCAGCTTGAAAGATCAGAACGTGTGGCCCGGGTGCTGGGTTTCATCGCACGGATGTATTTCGGTTTTTGCTATCGCACGGCACGCTGGAAAACCGAAGGGCTGGATGAATTAAAGGCTGCGCTGGCCGATGGTCCGGTCATCCTTGTGGTCTGGCACAGCCGGTTACTGCTGGGCCCGTCGCACTGGCCGCTTGAGCATGGGCAACTGTCCAGCATCCATACACGGTCCCCCGTGGGCCGGGTCGTGGGGGCGATGCAACGCCAACAGGGGCTTTTCCCATTCGAGATGAGCGAAAAGCGCTCTAACACGGCCACATCCCGCCAGATCATGAAATTGGTCAAGGAAGGCACCAGTATCGGGATCACCGCAGACGGCCCCGAAGGACCAGCCCTGCAATTGAAAGACCCGCCCATCGACTGGGCGCGCGCGACCGGCCGCCCCGTCTTTTGCTACGCCTTTTCCACCGTCCGGCAAAAACGGGCCGATAGCTGGGACCAGATGCTGATCCCCCTGCCCTTCACCCGCGGATCCTGTGTTTACCGTCGGTTTACAAGCGAGGTCCCACGCAAGATGGATGCCGCAACGATGGATGCGCTGCGGCAAGACATGCAGCAATGCATGATGGCCACGATAGCGCGGGCGGATGAGATGGTTGGGCTAAAGCCGGGAGCGTAGCTAACACCACTTTACCACATGCGGCCGTTTTGGCTTGCTGGTTAGTGCGACGTCACAGTACGTCCACGATCCCTCTGATGCATTTCACGCGCACATACAAAACAGCCATATGCAAGGATTGTAAAACAGCCAAAGCCTCCAACCTCTTCTTTTCGCTCGTCTTTTGCTGGCACCGCAAGGCTGGCGCACAAGGTTATGCCGAGGCCAAATGGTTGCAAAAGGGCATATGATCAATATGAGTAGCGGCATATCCATCTAACCGGTCTGCGCGCAAGACTATACAAGCCGAGGTTTCAATGAAGTCACTCAGTGCGGCAATTAAAAAGATCAAGCTAGAGCATGCCGGCTTTACTTCCGAAGAAATACATTTTCTAGGATTAATGGACAAAACAGAGACCGAAATCTGCACATTTCTGTCAAGTGAGTTTGCATGGTCAAAGTTCTTCCCAACGTTGAACGGCCCTCAAAGACAAATTTTAAACGATAAACTGGTAACGCAAAGATTTCTTGAGTCATTTGGTATCAAAATGCCCACATTATTAGGGCTTTGGCATCCAGCGTATGGCGCCCAATCAAACGGCGATCCGCTTCGAACCTACGAACAGTTCTACGCTATGGTAGAACAAGAAATGACAGAACAGGACACTTTGGACCTATTCTTAAAACCACGCGCTGGCAGGTTAGGAAAGAACGTTCAGTCTATAAGCGTCCGAAAGTCAGCAGAAGGTTTCACAGTATCACCGCCAGACGCGTGTGCAATTGAGCTTCGCGCTTTTCTGGCTGAATTGACAATAGACGATCACTCTCACTTTGGATCTGCTGACCAAGGATGGATTATTCAACACAAGGTCGTGCAGCATCCAGACCTTGCCGCACTTAACCCCACGTCGTTGAATACTTTACGTTTGGTGACCCATCTCAGGTTACCGTCAGTGATCAGCGATGATGAAAGTCTTGTACGACTGGACCAGGCCTTTTTTCGTGTTGGACGTCTTGGCACAACCTCCGATGGTTGGACGGTAGGTGCCGGTCTATTAATCGACGTCGATATTGCTGATGGACGATTGTCCAAAGGCCGATTCTCGAGCAATAATGGAGGTCAACTCACCAGCGTTCACCCAGACAGCCAGATTAATTTCGACGGTAAGCTTCTACCTTTTTGGGAAGACGCGATCGAACTGTGCAAGACCGCCGCATTATTCTTTCCCGATGTGCGATCAATTGGCTGGGATGTCGCAATCACGCCAGAAGGACCCATCCTTGTTGAGGGCAATACCAGTTGGGTTCCCTTGGGTCTTCAAACCTTCGATCGAGGGTATTTTACCGCTGAAAGGACAACGCTCTTTGCTAAAGAGGGTGTCGCGGTACCTCCAACACGGCTCCAAGGGACTATACCCGCAATCAAGAAATTGATCCAAAAACGCATCCGGCCTTAGGTCGCAACTTGATCCGTTTATGGAAGTGCAAAAGGCCGCCCCATTTGGGGCGGCCTTTTGTTTGTTTCGCGGTGCGGTGGGTTCTACCCACCCTACGTAGGGTGGGTGTAACCCACGCGTCCGTGATTACTCGACGATTTTCGACACGACGCCGGCGCCGACGGTCCGTCCGCCTTCGCGGATGGCGAAGCGCAGGCCGTCTTCCATGGCGATCGGCGCGATCAGTTCCACGTTGAACTTCAGGTTGTCGCCCGGCATCACCATTTCGGTGCCCGCTGGCAGCTCAACCGTGCCGGTGACGTCTGTGGTCCGGAAATAGAACTGTGGACGGTAGTTGGCAAAGAATGGCGTGTGACGGCCACCCTCTTCCTTGGTCAGGATGTACGCCTCGGCCTCGAACTTGGTGTGCGGTGTCACGGAGCCGGGCTTGCACAGCACCTGACCACGCTCAACACCTTCACGGTCGATCCCGCGCAGCAGCGCGCCGATGTTGTCGCCCGCCTCACCACGGTCCAGCAGCTTGCGGAACATCTCGACACCTGTGCAGGTCGTCTTCTGCGTGTCCTTGATGCCGACGATTTCGATCTCGTCGCCCACATTGATCACGCCACGCTCCACACGGCCGGTCACAACCGTCCCACGGCCAGAGATCGAGAACACATCCTCGACCGGCATCAGGAAGGGCTGATCCACCGCACGGGCCGGTGTCGGGATGTAATCATCCACGGCCTTCATCAGTTCAGCGATTTTCTCGGTCCCGATATTCGCGTCGCGGTCTTCCAGGGCAGCCAGGGCAGAGCCTGCGATGATCGGAATGTCGTCGCCGGGATAGTCGTAGGACGACAGCAGCTCGCGGATTTCCATCTCGACCAGTTCCAGCAGTTCTTCATCGTCGACCTGGTCGACCTTGTTCATGAAGACAACCATGTAAGGGATGCCCACCTGACGGCCGAGCAGGATATGCTCGCGCGTTTGTGGCATCGGGCCGTCAGCGGCGTTCACCACCAGGATCGCGCCGTCCATCTGGGCGGCACCGGTGATCATGTTCTTGACGTAGTCGGCGTGGCCGGGGCAGTCCACGTGGGCGTAGTGGCGGGCGTCGGTTTCATATTCCACGTGAGCCGTGGAAATCGTGATCCCGCGGGCGCGCTCCTCAGGGGCCGAGTCAATCGATGCGTAGTCCTGAAAATCGCCAAACTGCTTCGTGATCGCAGCCGTCAGCGTCGTCTTGCCGTGATCCACGTGACCAATCGTGCCGATGTTCACGTGCGGCTTGTTACGTTCAAACTTTTCCTTAGCCATTTCAAGGGGCCCTTAATTCTGAGGGGCCAAAGTGGCCCGGTCCAACATCGCGGGCGATGTATTTGGAATTGGCATGGAAATCAAGGGGTCTCTGCCCGTGCGGGGCAGGTTTGATTTTGATCCGCAGCTGTCGTTGCATATGCTAGGCTCATGCCATCAAATTGGAGGATCGTTGATGAGACTTGGAGCATTTTCAATCAGCCTGAACGTCAAAGACATTGCTGCCTCAAAGGCGTTTTATGGCAAGTTGGGGTTCGCACCATTTGGCGGTGATGAATCGCAAGGCTGGCTGATGCTACGCAATGGTGAAACGGTGATCGGGCTGTTCGGCGGGTTCCTGCAGGCCAACACCCTGACATTCAATCCCGGCTGGGATCAGAACGCGCAGAATGTCGATGACTTTGAAGATGTGCGCGACATCCAGAAAAAGCTGAAAGCAGACGGCGTGGAATTCTTCAGCGAAGCCGATGAAAATACGACAGGCCCGGCCAGCTTTGTCGTGATGGACCCGGACGGCAATCCGATCCTTGTTGATCAACACCGCTAGACCGAACCCGGCAGGAATATGCAGTTTCAAACCAGATAATCGGCTGAACGCTGCTGGTCACGCGGATCGTTTTGGCGACCTGTTGATGTGTGTCAGACCACGCTTTTAGGGTCCGCCCACGGTGACGCGCGTTGGGGCGGCGAGCAATCCGCGAACCGGCCCTTTCCCACAGGAAAACAAGGGCTTTCCATCGGTCAGACATGCTGTCTGACCGGCCCACTTTTTGCGCCTTATGCGCAAGTGAAGAGGACAATTAAATGAGCCAAGCAAGTGAAATCGAACTATTGATGCTGGATCTGATCAACGAGGAACGCACATCGCGCGGCCTGGAGCCGCTGGCGATCAATGCCAACCTGAACGCCGCAAGCGAGGATCACAGCACATGGATGCTGGACACCGATACGTTTTCCCATACCGGGGTTGGTGGCTCCAGTTCCCGCGACCGGATTGAGGCGGCGGATTACGAACTGACCGGCAGCTGGCGCACTGCAGAGAATATCGGTTGGCAAAGCGAACGCGGCGACCCCGGTATCGCCGATGACGTGACCGATATTCATCAAAGCCTGATGAACAGCCCCGGCCATAGCGCAAATATCCTGAACCCGGATCTGGAAGAGATCGGCATCGGCATCGAAACGGGTGACTATCGGGGTTATGACGCGGTGATGGTCACGCAGAACTTTGGCACCACCGATGCCATCAGCGATGTGCCGGAACAGGATGCCCCTGTCATCGCCGAAACCGACACCACGTCAGAGCCGATACAGCCTGCGACCCCGCAAAACGACCCACCTGTCGCTGTCGTCGAAGAACCGACACCCGTGGTTGATCTGTTTGATTTCTGTGATGTCGACAACATGCCCGACTTTGCCGATGACGCCATGCTGATGCCCGTGTCCGAGGGCACGGTCACCACACAGGATCAGGGTGAACTCAACGCTTTTCTGGACAATCTGTTCGCTGATCTTGGCATCATGTTTTCAAATATGAACATGGATTTCGGCTAGACCCAAAGACGGCGGGGCGGTCGGTTCAAAGACCGCCCCGGTAACATTTTAGCCGACTGGCAGATTATCCAGCCGCTTGACCGCGATGACCGTTGAACGGGGCAACATGCCTTCGCCATCGGGGAACGGGGCGGCCGGGTGCTGGATGCCGACAAACATCGTACGCCGGTCAGCAGACCATGTCAGGCCCGTGACTTCACACCCATAAGGTCCGGTCATGAACCGTTCGATCTGACCAGATACAGGATCGCCCGCCAGCATCTGGTTGTTGCCCATTCCGGCAAAGTCGCCTTCGTTGTCGTAATCACCGTCTGTCTGGATCCAGACCAGACCGGTGCTGTCAAACATCATCCCATCGGGTGAGTTGAACAGGTTGCCTTCGTTGATATTCGAAGAGCCGCCGTATTTGTCTTCATGCACGGTCGGATTTCCCGCCATCACGTAAAGGTCCCAGGTGAACGTGTCAGTGGCATGGTCATCATTGCTGGGATACCAGCGCACAATCTGACCATAGTTGTTTTCCGCCCGCGGGTTTGGCCCGTTCACAGGGGTCGGATCGCCGCCCGCATTGGCGTTGATCCCGCGGTTGCTGTTGTTGGTCAGGCAGCAATAGCCTTCTGCAGCCACCGTATTCACCGCGACCCATTCGGGCCGATCCATGGTCGTCGCCCCGACTTTGGACGCCGCCATACGGGTGAAGATCGCGATTTCGGCGGCGTCCATGCCGGTCGCTTCGGGGGTCAGCGCGACCCAGCGACCTGTCAGGTCATTGTCAAACTTGGCCACAAATAGTTGACCGTCATCGAGCAGTGCAGACGTTGGACCGCCCGGCGTGTAAGCATCGGTCGAGACGTATTTATACAGGAACTCGCCCCGTTCATCATCACCCATATAGACGACCACACGGCCATCAGGCGCGATCACGGTCGCGGCATTTTCATGTTTGAACCGGCCCAGCGCGGTATGCTTGATCGGGGTCGAGGTTGGGTCCGTCGGGTCGATTTCAACGATATAGCCAAAGCGATGTGGTTCATTCGGGTTCTGGCTGACGTCGAAACGCGGGTCGAACTTTTCATAGCCATAGCGCCCCTCAGTCCCGACCCCGTAGCGGCTGTAACCGTCGGGCAGTTCAAAGCCTGCGTCCGATGAACCGAAATAGCCGTTGAAGTTTTCTTCGCAGGTCAGGTAGGTGCCCCACGGTGTCTTACCTGCGCCGCAATTGTTCAGTGTGCCCAGTGCGGTTGCCCCGGCAGGGTCGGCCGCTGTCTGCATCAGCGGGTGACCTACCGCAGGGCCTGCGATGGTCATCGGCGTGTTCTGTGTGATGCGCCGGTTCAGGTCGCTATCGACAACGATATCCCATCCATCGGGGCCTTCTGCCACTTCCATGACCGTCACGCCTTGCATGTTCTGCAAGGTCAGCACGTCATCCGCGCTGAGCACTTCACCCCCCTGATGGGGCAGGTTTTCGCGCAGGTTCACATATTCATGGTTCACGGCAATGACCTGACGACCATCCACCACAAAGGCCTCCATGCCGTCGGTATTTTCACCGAACACCCGATCAGAGCTGCCGACGCTGACACCGGTTCCCTGGCTCAGTGGTTCAGCATCAGAGAACAGCGGCTGGCCCCATTTGGCAACCGGGTGCCATGTATAGCCTTCCGGCACATGTACGGTGCTGTCGGTCTGGATCGGAATCGGGGTAAAGCCAAAACGGCTTGCGGTCCGCGCCTCGGCAGAGGTGCCGGACAGCAGACCCGTTCCCATTACGGCTGCACCTGATCCATAGGCCAACACACCGCTTAGAAAACCGCGACGCGAAATGGCGGCTTCGACGATTTCATCAAACTCAGTGGTGTCTGGTGCCGGGCGCTGCAGCTCATCCCAATCGTCCCATGACAGGTCTGTCGTATCAATATCTTTCATCGTGCTAGCCCCTTGCTTGCGGTTTCATAAGCACGTGACTAGGAGAGAGACTTTGCACTTTTGTGACAAAAGTGAATGATTAAAGACGATGGCACTGTGGCAACGCATCCTCCCCAAAAGAGACAGGCACGTCGCCATCTTGACTTCAACCGCTACAGGTTGAGACGGTCCGCCCAAGCCGGAAGGTTCCATAAGGTCTTGTTGGAGCCTAAAGCGGGTGTTTGTGCACAAACCAATGCCCATGACTTTCACCAGTGAGCCTCGCTTCAGATCCTGGGTTTCCGAAGGTTGAGCATCCACACGGTCTGAAACACGCCCGATACGGCAAATCCCTGTTGATTTGCGCGTGCGTGATGAAGCTGAAGCACAGTGCAAACCCGTTGCTCCAAACTACCTC
The DNA here is from genome assembly GCA_947503965.1 of uncultured Paracoccaceae bacterium. GTDB lineage: Bacteria > Pseudomonadota > Alphaproteobacteria > Rhodobacterales > Rhodobacteraceae > Yoonia. The sequence continues at coordinate 51,698 of CANNFU010000006.1, read as the reverse complement.
GACCAAGTTTAAACGTTGGAAGACCTTCCAACTCACTGACAAAGATTGTGATTCCAACTATACGGTGTCAGCACCTGATCCAGAGACAGCCAGCACGTCTAAAGTAGTATGACCGGAACCACCAAAGATTCTCGTAGAACACTTTTTGTCCTGGCCGGGTATCGGGCCTCTGGAAAGACTGTCGCTCTTCGCACTGCGAACAAACGGGATGATTTCACGCTGTTTAGACCGTCGTCAATGCCCGACTTCAAACGCATTCTCAAATTACCTGACGCGGCGCGTTCAAACTCAGGGTTTCATTCCTTGAAAGAACTCGACGAACAGCGGCTAAGACAGGACCAAGTGGTCGGCATACACTATGACCTGCTGTTACCGCCACAGAAACTGATAAATGAGCAACTGGTACAGCGGTATTCAAGATCAGGGTGGAGAGAGAGAACACCAGAAATGATTACCGAACTCATTCGTGAGAATATCGATAGCGGATTTCTTCTCGATTGCATCCAACAACAAGTCTTGCACATTCTGAAAATCGGTTCAGCGTTCGATGCAACGGAGTTTTCCTTTATTCAGTCAAACTGGGAGATAAACAGACAGGATTGGCTGGAGCGAACCGTAAGAAAAACTGGACGAACACTCGATGAATTGAGATCGAAACCAAAATACAGCTTCAACCTTTCGGTTTTCCAAGGCGACCCTGTGCTTGGGCATGAGCTCTACCAACTCATTCATCAAACCTGGTATGAAATACTCAATCAATCCGGCCTCAATTACATGATCGTGGATCGATCGGACTCACATTACGAATTTCGGGAGGTTGTACCGTCCACGTCGTAGGTCGGTCACAGACTTGGTGGAATGATCGTTATCGCGCTCCACTCTTGCGCCCCCAAAGGACTCGACATCAAACGCCGCCATCGGACTGTGACTTTCTCAGGGACGGTTGCACCGAGGTAGCCAATCAGAGGTCCGCTACTTCCCGTTAACTGTCACCTTCTACTAACTGAACTTGTTTCCCTTTGGAAACCCGTAGGGTGGCCGTTTGCCGACCCCGGCGCGCGCGCCTTTCCAGTCGGTCATGTCCGGTTCTGTCCGGGTCTTGCCGCCGCCCATGGGCCAGGACAGACCATCGGCCCAATTGAACGTGACCAGATCCGACAGACCACCATCCAGTTCCAGCGTTCCCTGCCGTCCGGCGGCTTTTTTGTATTTCTGGATACGCACGCCTTTGCCGCGACCCATTTCGGGCAGTTCGCTGACCTCGAACACCAGCAGCTTGGCATTCTCTGACACCACCGCCACGTGATCACCCGCAACGCGGGTGCAGACCTTGGCGATCGTATCCTTGACGTTCAGCACCTGCTTGCCACTGCGGGTTTGCGCGACAACCTCTTCTTCGGGAACCACGAAACCATTCCCCTCTTCCGACGCGACGAGCAGTTTCGCACCCGGCTTGTGGATCAGGAACTCCACGATCTCGACATCATTGGGTAAGTCAACCATCAGCCTCAGCGGCTCACCCATGCCGCGCCCACCGGGCAGGTTGGCGGCCGACAGGGTATAGAACCGGCCGTTGGCCCCGAAAACCAGCAGCTTGTCAGTCGTTTCGGCGTGGAAGATGAAACGTGGGCCGTCGCCATCCTTGAATTTCAATTCGCGCGTCAGGTCGATATGGCCGGTCATCGCCCGGACCCAGCCCATTTTCGAACAAACGACCGTAATCGGTTCACGTTCGATCATGGCTTCCAGCGGCACCTCAACCACCTCGGCGGCTTCGGCGAATTGGGTGCGGCGCGCGCCGCCTTCGCTGGTTTTGCCGAAAAGTTTGCGGGTCTCGCGCAATTGTTCGGCGATTTTGGCCCATTGCAGCTCTTCGCTGTCCAGCAAATCCTCGATCTCCGCGCGCTCTTCTATCAGGGCGTCGCGTTCGGCGATCAGCTCAAGCTCTTCCAGCCGCCGCAAGGACCGCAGGCGCATGTTCAGGATCGCCTCTGCCTGAATTTCCGACAGCGAAACCTCAGGGTCATCATCTACGGGCGACACATAGTCTTTTTCGCTCGTCGCTCGGACGTGATCCTTGGCCCAGTCTTCGACCATCAGTGCCTGTTTGGGGTCGTCGTCATAGCGGATGATGTCGATCACGCGGTCCAGATGCAGGAAGGCGATGATGAACCCTTCCAGCACCTCAAGCCGGTGGTCGATCTTGTCCAGCCGGTACTTGCTGCGCCGGATCAGGACGTCGCGGCGGTGGTCGAGGAAGGCGCGCAGCACTTCCTTGAGGCTGCAGACCTTGGGCGTCAGACCGTCGATCAGCACGTTCATGTTCAGGCTGAACCGCGTTTCCAGATCGGAATTGCGGAACAGCATCCCCATCATGACCTCTGGATCCACAGTCTTGGCGCGGGGTTCGAGGATGACGCGAATGTCTTCGGCAGATTCGTCGCGGACATCAGCCAGCAAGGGCACCTTCTTGGTCTGGATCACCTCGGCCAGCTTTTCGATCAGCTTGGATTTCTGGACCTGATAGGGGATTTCGGTGACGACGATCTGCCATTGGCCGCGCCCAAGGTCTTCGACCTCCCATTTCGCGCGCAGGCGGAACGCGCCACGCCCGGTGCGGTACGCCTCGGCGATGTTTTCAGATGGTTCGACGATCACGCCGCCTGTCGGGAAATCGGGACCGGGGATGTATTCCAGCAGGGTTTCGTCACGCGCATTCGGGGCCTTGATCAGATGCAGACAGGCGTCGATCAGTTCATGCAGGTTATGCGGAGGAATGTTCGTCGCCATCCCCACGGCGATCCCGCTTGAGCCGTTGGCAAGCAGGTTCGGGAAGGTGGCTGGCAACACAGATGGTTCGGTCAGCCGCCCGTCGTAATTGTCGCGGAAATCAACGGCGTTTTCAGCGAGCCCCTCTAGCAGTGCTTCGGCGGCTGCGGTCATCCGCGCCTCGGTATAGCGGCTGGCGGCGGGGTTATCCCCGTCGATATTGCCGAAATTCCCCTGCCCGTCCACCAGCGGATAGCGCACGTTGAAATCCTGCGCGAGGCGCGCCATCGCGTCATAGATCGCGGCGTCGCCGTGCGGGTGAAAGTCCCCCATCGTGTCGCCGCTGATCTTGGCAGATTTCAGGAAGCCCCCGGTGGGCGACAGGCGCAGGCGCGACATCGCGTAAAGAATGCGCCGATGCACCGGTTTCAGCCCGTCGCGCGCATCGGGCAGCGCGCGATGCATGATTGTGGACAGCGCATAGGTCAGATAGCGGTCGCCAATGGCGCGCCGCAGCGATTCTGTCACGTCATTGGGGCCAAGATCGGTGTTGATGTCATCGCTCATACGGTTGGTTTAGCTGCGTGCATCAGGCCCGTAAAGCGCGTTTGGAACCAAAGACACCAGCCAGCGTTTAGGTGTCAAAGCGGAAATATGATATTATCGATTCTTAACAGTCGGTTGGGGGATTGAGCCGATGCCACGCTACATGATTGTCACCAGTCTGTTTCTATTCTGGGCCTTCTTTGAGATGTCCGGAGGCACAGATTTTGAACCACCATTGCGGGATGTTGTTGCCGACGCAGATAATGCTGATCCTATTTTTGAGGATTATGCGGCGCCTGTGACGGTTGCCGTCACGGTGCCCGAACCCGCGCTAGAGGCGGTGCTGGTCATGGCCTCTTATGAAGATGAGCCGCTTGCCATATCATCTGTGGTTTCGGACGTGGCGCTTGAAACGATGGCGTCGCCTGCATTTATCGCGCCGCAAGCCACGGATGTTCGCCTTGTCTCAGGCGATTGGGTGAATATGCGTGACGGGCCAAGTACCCAGTACCAGGTTCTGGAAACTCTGCCGCGCGGCACCGAAGCCGAGGTGATTGACGTCAATGGCGACGGATGGGCACAAATCCGCCTGATCGGCAGTGGAAAGACGGGGTGGATGGCCGAAAGGCTGCTATCTGCAGATTAGCCCGGCTTGTCAGGCGGGTCTGTGCCGGGCACAAAGATCCGATGACGCAGAAGTCCATATTGATTACAGGTTCTTCGTCAGGCATTGGGCTGGATGCAGCACGCGGCCTGCGCGATGCTGGCTGGCGCGTGTTTGCCAGTTGCCGCACGGATGTGGATTGTGACCGGCTGCGTTCGGAAGGGTTCGAAAGCCCGCGCATCGATTATACCGACCCCGACAGTATTGTGACCGGATTGGCAGAAACGCTTGAGGCGACAGGCGGCACGCTGGATGCGCTTTATAACAACGGCGCCTATGCCTGCCCCGGGGCGGTCGAGGATTTACCGGTTGCCGGGCTGCGCGCGATTTTTGAGACGAACCTTTTTGGCTGGCACGAACTGACGCGGCTGGTCATCCCTGTGATGCGCGCACAAGGCCATGGGCGGATCGTGAATTGTTCGTCTGTTCTAGGCTTTATTCCGATGAAATGGCGCGGAGCCTATGTATCAAGCAAATACGCACTTGAAGGGCTGACCGATGTGCTGCGGATCGAGATGGCAAATACGCCGATCAAGGTCGTGCTGATCGAACCCGGACCGGTCACATCGAAGATTCGCGAAAACGCGATCCCGCATTTCGAAAAATGGATTGATTGGGAGAATTCGGCGCGTGCAGACGAATATACCGAAGTGCTGAATCGGCTTTACACCGGCAGCGGGCCGGATCGCTTTGAATTGCCCCCGTCGGCGGTGACCAAGAAATTGTTGCACGCACTGACCTCGCCCCGGCCCAAACCGCGCTATTACGTAACAACACCGACCTATCTGATGGGGTTCATGCGGCGGGTGCTGCCGACACGCCTGCTGGATGCGCTGATTTTGCGGGCCTGAAGGGTTTCCTTCGGCGGCGGGCCTGCTACATCGCGAGGGACGTGGAATGAAGGACGCAAGACATGGCAAGTGACCCGCTTTTCTGGCTGATGGCCCTTTCGGTGGCGGCGGTGCTGATCATCCTGATGATGGGGCTTGGCACATTCGGTAAGGGTGGCGATTTCAATCGCAAGAATGCAAACAAGATCATGCGCTGGCGCATCGGTGCGCAGTTGTTTGCGGTCGTGATGATCGTTCTGTTTGTTTTTCTGCGCGGCGAAGGGGGCTGATCATATGGTCGTTCTGAACAAGATTTATACAAAAACCGGTGATGCGGGCGAAACGGCTTTGGGCAATGGCAGCCGCGTGGCCAAGCATTCGCTGCGCGTGACATCCTACGGCACGGTGGACGAGACGAACGCGACCGTCGGCATGGCCCGGCTGCATGCGACCGGCGAAATAGATGAGCAGCTTGCCATGATCCAGAACGACCTGTTCGATCTGGGCGCCGATCTGTGCCGTCCGGACATGGAAAAGGACGGTGAGTCCGAATACCCCGTCTTGCGCATGTCGGACACACAGGTCGAGCGGCTGGAAAAGCAAATTGACGAGATGACCAAGATGGTTGAGCCGTTGCGCAGTTTCATTCTGCCGGGCGGGTCTGCGCTGGCGGCGCATCTGCATGTGTGCCGCACGGTATCACGCCGGGCCGAGCGGTTGACGGTGGAACTGGCCACGATGGAATCGGTCAACCCCGCTGCGGTCAAATACCTGAACAGGTTGTCTGACTGGTGTTTTCAAGCGGCGCGGATCGCCAATGAAAATGGCAAAAATGATGTGCTGTGGGTTCCGGGGGCAAACCGCTAAACAGAGTTGTCTGGCCCAGCACCAAGTATGCAGGAGCTGACAGCATCCGGACTTCAGCTGTGATGTATGGTTGCCGCGTTGGATCAGCTATTTTTTCAATGCCAACGTCTCTTCCCGCAGCCATGCCATGAAGCTGCGCGGGTCTGACAGCCGCTCTTTCACCTCATCGTCGTCAAAAGGCTGACCGACAACGGGTTTTTGCGGTCTGCCGCAGGCGTTGACGATTTCATGGATCAGCAGGCTTTGTCGCAGCGTGGGCGATATCTGGTTGGCTATTTGATACCAGCGAGAATTCGCGCCCGGAAAGAAAAGCGGGACAACGCGCGCACCCGATGTGCGGATCATCTTGGCGGTAAAGAGGTTCCATTCATCCTCTATGACCGGGCCGAACATGGTGTTGGATGAGGCCACAACACCGGATGGGAACAAGGCGATCAACCCATCCTGCTTGAGATGCGCCATAGCCAATTTGCGCATCTCGACCATCTTGGCCTGCGCATCCACGTCGTGTGGAAACGGCACCGGGATCATGAAGCTGCCGGCATCCTTGTCGATATCCGTCAGAAATGCGCGGGTCAGGATCTTGTAGTCCAGACGCACGCGACCGATCAGGTCTGCAAGGATCATCCCGTCCACCATGCCGTGCGGGTGGTTGGCGACAACAACGACCGGTCCTTTCTTTGGGATGCGGTCCAGCTGTTCCTGCGGTGTGATCAGGTCGATCTTCATGACGTCCAGCGCACCGCGCCAAAAGGCCTGACCGTGAAACTTGCCCTGCTTTTCGAATTTCCGGATCATGCGGATGATATGAATCTTACCGGTGAACCATTCAATCGTCTTGATAATGTTGCGTTTGACGGGGCTGTCGAAAGTGTTGGAATAAGTCAGGCTGCCGCGATCATAAACCTTGGGTGGATCATCACTGCCAACCGTCGGTGTCTGGATTTTGGGCGTTGTTTCGGTCAATCGACTGATCCTATCCGCGGACGCTGCGGCCCTAGTTACCCTCGCCGAACTTGTCTGCGACCAACTCTGCAATCGCATCGGACAGCGCCTGCGCATCAGGGCCGCTTGTCTCAACGTCAATAAAGGTTCCGATAGACGCTGCCAACATCAAAAGCCCCATGATGCTGTCGCCGCTGGCGGTTTCGCCGTCTTTGCTGATGGTAGCGTCGGCATCGAATTGTTCGACCAATTCGACGAGTTTTGCCGAGGCGCGGGCATGCAGACCTTTGATATTCTCAATCTTCAAACGGCGCGACGTCATGGGTTTGGGCTGCCGTTGTGGCTATTGATGTACTTATGCGCGGCGGCGATTGCGGCTTCGACCGCGTCGGGGACGCTGCGTTTGCGCGACTTTGCCAGCTTGATCAGCATGGGCAGGTTGGCACCATAAACGATGCGACGGTTTTCCGGGCTGCATGCGCGCAACGACAGGTTGGAGGGCGAGCCACCGAACATATCCGTCACGATCACCACACCGTCGCCGGTATCAACAGCGTCGGCGGCATTGCAAATCTCGTCCTGCTTGGCGGATCTGTCATCCTCGGGTTCGATGGCGATACTGACCATACCAGGCTGATGACCCACCACATGCTCAACAGCGGCAAGGTATTCCTGCGCCAATCCACCATGTGCAACAATCACAATACCAATCAAACCTGCGGTCCCTTGCTACCTTGTGCTTCGCGTCGCTCAATCTCTCGGTGGCGTTTAGACACCTGCCATCCGTCCTGTGCAAGAGCGGATGCCATACGTTCCGTAATGGCAACTGACCGGTGTTGCCCGCCGGTACATCCAAATCCGATGGAAAGATGCGTTTTGCCTTCGTCCTTGTGAGCTGGCAGCAGCAGATCGATCAGGGATTTCACCCGCTCAAAGAACGCTTCAAACCGCGCGTCCTGTGCCACATAATCCGCGACAGCGGGATCACGTCCATCAAGCGCCCGCAAATCCGGGTCCCAATGCGGATTGCGCAGGAACCGGCAGTCCATCACGATATCAAGACCCCGCGGCAGCCCCCGTTTGTACGAGAAGGAATGGAGCGTTACACCAAGTTTGCGCCCATCACCGGTCCCGAACCAGCGGTCAATTTCAGCCCGCAGGTCGTGTGGTGACAGCCCGGTCGTATTGATCAGCACATCCGCACGCCCGCGCAGAGGCATCAGCAATTCCCGTTCCTGCGAAATGCCGACAAGGGGCGGCCCGGCTGGCGCAAGCGGATGCCGCCGCCGCGTTTCGGAATAGCGGCGCACCAGCTCTTCCTCGTCCGCATCCACGTAAAGCACCTGCGGCTCATGATCGGGTCGTGCTGAAAGCTGATCAATAATCTCGATCAGGGCATTCACCCCAAAGTCCCGGTTGCGCACATCAAGACCCAAAGCCAGCGGGCGGCTGGGCGGCGGCCCATCCAACAGGCGCGGCAACAGCGAAAGTGGCAGATTGTCGATAACCTCGTATCCGAGGTCTTCCAGCGCATTGATCGCCGTGGACCGCCCGGCGCCAGATGGCCCGGTGACAAGCACGACAGTTGGTGCGGTTGTTTCGGTCTTCTCGGTCATCAATCGCTCCGTCCTGCTTTGAGTATTTGCAGGATCGATGGGGCGAAATGTGCAGCCCGAATGCGGTTAATCAAGGGCAGATCACATCCCAGTCGCGTGATTATGCGGTGAGGTGGCAATCGTGTTGCTTCCTCGGCATCCAAATCCACGACAAGTGATACATCTGTCGGCGGTGCCGGGTCCGCGTTGAGAATACCAATACCCCGCGCCTCGATCATCCCTTTGATCGCGGCGGGGCAACTGGCCAGAATACCATTTTCCGACCTGGTCAAGTGCACACGGTCATCGGCCACCAGATGGCACCCCAATGCCATCAGTTCGAGACCAAGGGCCGATTTACCGCTGCCTGATTTGCCGATGATCAATACGGCCTGATCACCCCACGCGACACATGTGGCATGAACCGTTTCCACATCCAACGCGGCGGCCATTTAAAGTGGCAGACCCACAACAAAGCGTGCGCCAAGTGGCTCTGACGTCGGGTCCGCGTCGGTGGGCCGGATATTTTCGGCCCAGATCACACCGCCATGCGCCTCGACAATCTGTTTGGAGATTGCCAGACCAAGGCCGGAATTGTTGCCAAACTGCCCTTCGGGACGTTCTGAATAGAAGCGCTGGAAAATCTTGCTCAGCGCATCTTCGGGAATGCCGGGTCCGGTATCTTCGACCACAACCAGTACCCGGTTTTCACGGGTGCGGGTCCAGACGCGGATCGCATCGCCCTGTTCACAGAATGAAATGGCATTGGTGATCAGGTTGACAAAGACTTGCGCCAAACGCCCTTCAAGACCCTGCACCTCGATCGGTGTGGTGGGAATATCCGCCACGAAATCAATACCGCGCGATTTGGCGTCTTTGCCCAGAAATTCGATGATGTTGTCCAGCATCGTCAGCAGGTCAAAGGATTGTTCCTCTTCCTTGACCAATTCGCTGTCCAAACGGGATGCGTTCGAGATATCGCTGACAAGCCGGTCAAGACGCTTGACGTCATGTTCGATCACTTCAAGCAGTTTCTCGCGTTGGTCGGCGCGTTTTGCGACGCGCATTGTGCCAACCGCAGACCGCAATGAAGCAAGCGGGTTTTTGATCTCGTGCGATACATCGGCGGCGAATTGTTCGTTACCCTCGATCCGTTCGTAAAGTGCAGCAACCATGGATCGGAGCGCCCCGGACAGCCGCCCGATCTCATCAGGGCGGGCGGTCAGATCGGGGATGCGAACCTTGACGGGGGACATCTTGCGCGCGTTCTTGTCCTGGCTGATTTCGGCTGCTGTCGCAAGATCGGCCAATGGGTTGGCAATTGTCGACGCCAGAACCAGGCTGAGGCCGACACTGACAAGTATGCCGACGAAAAACAGGCGCAAAACCTGTTCGCGTTCGCGGCGCACAAGGCTATCGACCTCACCTGCGGCGGTGCGCACCGCGATGACGCCAACCGCGACGCCGTTACGCATGATTGGCGTTGTCACGATAAAGCTGGTGATGCCGCCGATATCCGCAACTTCCAGCTGTGTGCCGCCTTCGATTGCCGCCTGCACATTTTGTTGCGACAGGGCGATCAGTTCTTGTTCGGGGGTGAGCCGTTCGGAATTCAACGAGACAATACCAACAAGCCCGTCCCAGATCCGCACTAGAAAATCGGTAACGTATGTTCCGCCGGTCTGCAGTTCGAGATCGGCCAACTGTTCTGCGTTCAGCGCACCTGTCGCGCGGGCGACAAGTGTTGTGTCAGTCGAGAAGACGGACACTTCCACACCCCCGCGCAGGCTCATATCGCGCAGAGTTCGAGCGGCATTGATCCCGTCAGACGTGACCAGATTGACGGGGGCAAGGGTGGGCAATTGCGCCTCGAACACATCGGCGATCAATTGCGCCTCGTTCACCAGACCGTTGGCACGCTGATAGGCCAGGCTATCGCGGGACGGGCTGAGATACAGCACCCCGGCGATCAGCAGGATCATTGCGATCAGGTTGAAGGTGACAATCTTGCGCGCGATTGGCGATGTGCGCAGCGCCAAAAGACCGCGCCGCCGGGTGTTGCCTTCCTCAAGCCGGTTGCTGACAACATCCGGCTCAACCCAATCATCACCAAGCACCAGATCAGGCGAACGCGCCGCAGCGCGCACGGACTTTAGGTCGCGTACGTCGATTTTTGGGGCGGCTGTCATGCCTTACTCTTCGTTGTAGCGGTACCCGATACCATAAAGCGTCTCGATCGCGGAAAACTCGTTATCTGTATTACGCATCTTCTTACGCAAACGTTTGATGTGGCTGTCGATGGTCCGGTCATCCACATATACTTGGTCATCATAGGCAACATCCATCAGCTGGTCACGGCTTTTGACAAAGCCGGGCCGCTGGGCGAGTGCCTGCAACAGCAAGAATTCCGTAACCGTCAGTGATACGTCCTGACCTTTCCATTTCACCGCGTGGCGCAGCGGATCCATCACCAGCTCACCACGGACCATCACCTTGGTCTCTTCGGTCTCTTCAATCTCTTCCCCGGCGATTGCGTCCTGCCGACGCAGCAATGCCCGGATTCGTTCAACCAGCAACCGTTGCGAAAACGGCTTTTTCACATAATCGTCCGCGCCCATTCGCAGACCCAGCACCTCGTCAATCTCATCATCCTTGGAGGTGAGGAAAATCACGGGCATCGAGGTCTTTTGGCGCAGGCGCTGGAGCAAATCCATACCATCCATACGTGGCATTTTAATGTCCAAGACAGCCATATCCGGCATCCGTTTATTGAATGCCTCCAAAGCCGATTGACCGTCATTATATGTCTCGACCTCGAAACCTTCGGCCTCGAGCGTCATGGCGACCGACGTTAGAATGTTCCTATCATCGTCAACCAGTGCAATTCTGGACATGCGTATCTTCCCTCAAACGACTTATTTATGTTTTTCGCCCTGTTGCACGAGTTTTCATCGTTTTATCTAAACGAATCAATCCCTAACTGGGCTTTTGCCACAATATTGCCGTATTTGGTTCATTTTTACCAAAACAGCCCTTGTTTCGCCCCTTTGCAAAGATGCGGACGCACTTGGTTGCGCTAACATCAAAATGGTTGCGCTAACTGTGTTACGACGCACTATCGGCTCTTCAAAACTTGATGCTATGGAGATGCATCGCTGGCCAATCCGGCCATATCAAAAAGGAGCGAACCCATGGACCACGGTACGGTCAACCCATCGATGAAACTTGAACATCAAGGCATCACAGGGCTGGGTTCTGTGTATTACAACCGCTCTGAAGCCGAACTGCACGACGCAGCCGTCGCGGCTGGCGAGGGCGTGACGGGCAAGGGTGGGACGTTCCTTGTCACCACCGGCAAGCATACGGGCCGCTCCCCCAAGGACAAATTCGTTGTCCGCACCCCATCTGTCGAAGATACGATCTGGTGGGACAACAATCCGCCGATGGAACAATCCAAATTCGATGTCCTTTACGCTGACATGCTCGCCCACATGAAGGGCGGCACCTACAACGTGCAGGACCTGTTTGGTGGGGCGGACCCGGCACATCGGCTGGATGTGCGCGTTGTGACAGAACTGGCCTGGCATGGTCTGTTCATTCGCCATCTGCTGCGCCGCCCGGACGCATCTGAGCTGGAAACCTTCACCCCCGATTTCACGATCATCAACTGCCCGACGTTCAAGGCTGATCCGGAAAAGCATGGTTGCCGATCCGAGACTGTGATCGCGCTGAACTTTGATGCGAAGCTGATCCTGATCGGCGGTACGGAATATGCGGGCGAGAACAAGAAATCCGTGTTCACCCTGTTGAACTACATATTGCCGGAAAAAGGCATCATGCCGATGCATTGCTCGGCCAACCACGCCCCCGGCAATCCGGTTGATACGGCTGTCTTCTTTGGTCTGTCCGGCACCGGCAAAACAACCCTGTCTGCCGATCCATCCCGTGTCTTGATCGGCGATGATGAACATGGCTGGTCAGAGCGTGGCACCTTCAATTTCGAAGGTGGCTGTTATGCCAAGACCATCAATCTGAGCGCCGAGGCAGAGCCCGAGATTTACGCCACATGTTCGATGCCGCATACGGTGATCGAGAATATGGTGTTTGACCCAGACACATTAGAACTGGATTTCGAAGATGACAGCCTGACCGCGAATATGCGTTGCGCCTATCCGCTGAACTACATCTCGAACGCGTCTGACACCGCATTGGGTGGCCATCCGAAGAATATCATCATGCTGACCTGCGATGCATTCGGCGTGCTGCCCCCCATCGCGCGGCTGACACCAGCACAGGCGATGTATCATTTCCTGTCCGGCTTCACATCCAAGGTCGCCGGGACCGAGCGTGGAGTAACGGAACCTGAGCCGACATTCAGCACCTGTTTTGGTGCGCCGTTCATGCCGCGCAGGCCAGAGGTTTATGGCAACCTGCTCCGCTCGAAAATCGCGAGCCATGGTGCGACCTGCTGGCTGGTGAATACCGGCTGGACGGGTGGCGCATATGGCACCGGGTCACGGATGCCGATCAAGGCGACGCGCGCGCTTTTGTCGGCGGCACTGGACGGCACGCTGATCGAAAGTAAGTTCCGCAAGGACCCGCATTTCGGCTTCGAAGTCCCGGTTGCCGTGGAAGGTCTGGACGACAAACTGCTGAACCCGCGTGAGACATGGGCCGACAAAGACGCCTATGATGCGCAGGCCAGTAAGCTGGTCACAATGTTCAGCGACAACTTTGAGAAATACGTTCCCTTCATTGATGACGACGTCAAAGCCGCCGCGATTGGATAGACCGCGCCAAATGAAGTTCGTTTCACCTTGCATGATCTACGCCGCTGCACTTTCTGTGTCAGCGGCGTTTGCCATGGCGGATGTTGCGATTTCGCCCGTACCGGTCAGCCCGGACATTTCGGTCATGCAAGCGGGGATCATCTGCCCGCCCCAGACGGTGGGATCCACCCCCGCACCCGATACGATTGCGGGCACCACGCATTTGATTGACGAAGAACCGCCCTTTGTTTCGAACGCGCGGGTGGTTCCGGCTGTTTTGGGCATCGGCTTTGGCGTGAAGGCACAGACGCCCATTGCAGGCGGGATCAACCAGGTCACGATGGTCGTCACGCACCCTGCGATGGGTAATGAGGCAGTGGAAAGCCAGAGCTTTCTGACCCGGGTCAATGATGTCGCGCCATCGCTGACCTTTTATCAGTTCGATTACAGCTATGAATTGTTGCCCGGCGCGTGGACCATGACGGCGATGCGCGATGAAGAGGTGCTGTATCAGGTCGACTTCGAGGTTGTGCCGCCTCATCTTGTGCCGGAACTGGCCGGTGTCTGCGGCTATCTGGACCTTTTATCCTAACCCATCACGCCCCGTCGGATCAGGTTCACCCCGGCGATGACCAGGACCCACAGCGTCACGCGCCGGAACCGGTCCTGATCAAAACGGTCGCCCAGCTTGAACCCAACCCACATGCCCATCAGGGCCGGAATCACCAGCGCCGCCGATACCGGCCATGTCTGCGCGTTCAGGATGCCCGATTGCAGATGCCCCAGAAACAGCATCACCGACCCCAGCCCATAGATCACACCCTGCACGGCCATCTGCCGATCCCGCGGTGTGTTCAGTGCAAGCAGGTACAACACTGTCGGCGGCCCCCAGGTCCCGGCCAGACCGCCCAATGTGCCCGACAGCGTGCCTGCTGTCCATTCAAACGGCCTGCGCCATCGCGGGCTGATGGACGGGCGCCATCCTGCAATCTGGATGGCGCAGAGCACAACAACCGGCACCCCCAATACGATGAACATCGCATCCGTTGGAATACTTTTGAGAAACTGCGCCGAGATCAGGATCATCACGCAGACCAGCGTGATATAGCGCCAGTGCTCGCGCACAGCGTCCCTCGCTGGCCCCAGACCAGCGCGGGCCACTTGCAACCCGTTGCCGATCAGAATCGGGATCACGATACAGGCCACCACGATCTGCGGATCAATCAGGATGCCCATCCCGGAAATCATGACCAGCGGCATCGCGAAACCCACCGCCCCTTTGACGAACCCACCCACAAAGGTGACGGCACAGGCAAAGGCAAACAGTGCAGGGGGCAGAGTAAGGAAAATCGCGTCCATATGCCCTCTTACGCCGTCAGATCGAAGACTGCATTATCAAAGTGAACGCGACACTATTATTCACAGGAAACATCTTTTGTGAATTATTATTGCGCTGCAACTGCAAACACTTTATCTCTGCACCTGCAAATTGAAAGGATTCCCCAGATGCCGCATGATGGTCAGGACATGACGTTGAAAACGAACCCGATTCTGGCGGACCTGCTGCACCTCACCGCCGCATCGCTGCCGCCGGTGGATGATATTCTGAGCCGCGCCAAAGATGCAGTGCGCGGGATGGTCACAGAGCAGGGCCGTGTTTCCGGCGCACTGATCGAAGAATACCAAACCGCCGCCCACGGGCTGGCCTGGCTGGCCACATATGCCCAATCGCTGCACCAGATGCAGCGCTGGGCCGAACGCCTGCAAGAGGCGGGCAAATTTGGCGAAGTCGAACAATTGATCCATCAGATCGCCTTTGGCGAATACCTTTGGCAGATCTATGGCGGCATCCAGATGAACCAGGGCGAAATTGTCCGGTTGCAGGATATCGGCCTGTCCCAGGACGACATGCGTGCGCTGATGGAACCTGCCGTGATGACCCTGACGCAATCAGGCAATACGCAGGCCGCGCGGGCGCGGTTGGTTGAGTTGATGGAAGAGCAATCCGCGAACATCACCGTCGGCGCATCCGGTCTGGATGAAGAGCTGGAGATGATCCGCGAACAATTCCGCCGCTTTAGCATCGAAAAGGTCGAACCTTACGCCCATGAATGGCACCTGAAGGATGAATTGATCCCGATGGAGATCATCAATGAAATGGCCGAAATGGGTGTCTTTGGGCTGACGATCCCCGAGGAATATGGCGGCTTTGGCCTGTCCAAGGCGTCGATGTGCGTCGTGTCTGAGGAACTATCGCGCGGTTATATCGGTGTCGGCTCGCTTGGCACCCGGTCCGAGATTGCGGCAGAGTTGATCATCTGCGGCGGCACGGACGCGCAAAAGGAAAAATGGCTGCCCGGTCTGGCATCGGCCGAGATTTTGCCAACGGCGGTGTTTACGGAGCCCAACACCGGATCAGACCTAGGATCGCTGCGCACCCGCGCGCGCAAAGATGGCGATGACTGGATCATCACCGGCAACAAAACATGGATCACGCACGCCGCCCGCACCCATGTGATGACCGTGCTGGCGCGGACCATTCCGGACACAGACAATTACAAGGGTCTATCGATGTTCCTGGCGGAAAAGACACCCGGCACGGATGAAGAACCCTGGCAGGACCCCGGTATCTCAGGTGGTGAGATCGAAGTGCTGGGTTATCGCGGAATGAAGGAATACACGCTGAACTTTGATGACTTCAAGGTGAAGGGTGAGAACCTGTTGGGCGAAACCGAAGGGCAGGGTTTCAAACAGCTGATGCAGACCTTCGAAAGTGCGCGCATCCAGACCGCGGCCCGCGCGGTGGGTGTGGCGCAATCAGCCTTGGACGAAGGCATGAAATATGCCCAGGACCGCAAACAATTCGGCAAGGCGCTGATCAACTTCCCCCGTGTGGCAGGCAAGCTGGCCATGATGGCGGTAGAGATCACCGTCGCCCGGCAGCTGACCTATTTCAGTGCGCATGAAAAGGACAATGACCGCCGGTGTGATCTTGAGGCCGGGATGGCGAAGCTGCTTGGGGCGCGTGTTGCTTGGGCCTGTGCCGATAACGCGCTGCAAATCCACGGCGGCAACGGCTTTGCCCTGGAATACAAGATCAGCCGCATCCTGTGTGACGCGCGTATCCTCAACATCTTTGAAGGGGCGGCGGAAATTCAGGCGCAGGTCATTGCGCGGCGGCTTCTGGACTGATCCTCTGGACCTTTTAAGCAGGCATCCTATCTAAACCGAATAGTTTAGATAGGAGTGATCATGCCCCAGACCGTTCTTCTGACCGGCGCGTCCGGTTACATCGCCAAGCATATCGCGCTGCAACTGCTTGAGGCAGGCTATCACGTCCGCGGCACGGTGCGCAGTCTGTCACGCGCGGACGAGGTGACAGCGGCGGTGCGTCCGCATCTGAGCGATGACAGCGATCTGGACAAAAGGCTGACATTCGTCGCGCTGGATCTGTCGTCGGATGACGGCTGGAATGCGGCGATGGATGGTATTGATGTGCTGATGCACACGGCGTCGCCCTTTCCCATGACGCAGCCTAAAAACGATGATGAACTGATCCGTCCGGCGGTTGATGGTGCACTACGTGCATTGAAAGCCGCATATCAGGCCGGCGTCAGGCGGGTCATCATGACGTCATCAACGGTCGCAATCAGCGGCTCGGCCCTGCCCCCCGGTGACAGCAGCTATGACGAAACGAACTGGACGGACCCTGATGATCCTGCAGTCACGGCCTATGGCAAGTCCAAGACATTGGCCGAAAAGGCCGCATGGGATTTTCAGCGCGATCATGCGCCAGAGATGAACCTGACGATGGTCAATCCCGGCTTCGTCGTTGGTCCCCCGCTTGATAACAAGTTCAGCACTTCAGTCGGCGTGATTGAACGCATCCTGAAGGCCAAGGATCCGATGCTGCCGCATTTCGGGTTCGGGTCGGTTGATGTGCTGGATGTGGCCGAAATGCATGTGAGCGTGATCGATAAACCCGAAACCTTTGGTCAGCGGATCATGACCGTGGATCGGTTCATCTGGTTCGTGGACATGGCCAAGGCGATCAAGGCGGCGTTTCCGGATCGAAAGATCGTGACCCGCCTGGCCCCCAATTTTGTCGTGCGGTTTCTGGCCCTGTTCGACCCGGCGATCAAATCCATCATCCCTGCACTGGGTCAGGAACAAAAGATGGATAACAGCCGCGCCATCGCCACATTGGGGCGCGGGATGCGGCAATCGCAAAAAAGCATCGTGGCCTGTGCGAAACACCTGATCGACAACGGGCTGGTTTAACCCAACCGCCCGATGGCCGCGATCAGTCGCGCGCGTGCTTCGGGCATGGGTTTGTCGCCCAGGCTTTGGATCAACCGGTTTTTAATAAAAAAGCCCGTGGTGCCCAAGGCCGTGACAATTTCCGGGTTGGATGCATCCCCCTGCCCGGCGAGCACCGGCGGCAGCGGCAACAGCCGATCCGCCCATTCCCCTGCACCCACCCTGCTGACGGCGCGGCCGGATTTCGGGGATACAAAAGCAAGGTCCTGATTGGTCCCAAGGGCAGCGCAGGCGCTCAGGTCCAGACCGAAACCCATTTCCTCAAGCAACGCCTGTTCCCAGCGCAAATAGGCCAGCGGCCAGACGTCAGACTGACCCAGCAGATCGAGCAGATTGATCGTGCGTTCGTAAAGCGGTGGGTGGGTTTCGCGTTCGGGCAAAACCATGGCGAGCAGGGCACAGACAGCGTTAAGGCCCGCAAGCGCCAGCCGGTCGCCCATGGCGGCGGCAGCCCGGCTGCGGATCGGCTCTACGGTGAATGACCCCATATGGCTGTCCAGCCGCGCCTTCCACGTCACCGAAAGCTGTGCGCCAGGTTGCAGGACGGGTGCGACTTTTCGGCTGGTTCCCCCGCGCACAACACCTACGTGACGCCCGTGGTTTTCGCTGAACACCTCGATAATCACGGATGTCTCGCCAAAGGGGCGAGTCGCCAAAAGCGCGGCCTCATCCGTCCATTCGATCATGTCATGCCTGCGCGCTTCATGGGTGCCATAACAGACCGCACCCATGAAAGATGCAAGGGATCGCAACTGGATAGGTCAGAAGCCTCCGGCGGGAGTATTTTTGGCAAGATGATGTTCAAGAATCCTTAACCAAGACAAGGTAATCATGCCCTACGGTACAGGCTGGAGAGCCGATGGCCGTGCAAGGTGATGGGCAACAATTGTAGCTTATCGCAAGAGGCAAGATGGTTTTTCTATCATCTTGCCTCAAATACTCCCGCCGGAGGCCAAAAAGTTAATTCAGCCCTGGCTCATCCAACAGATGCCGGCCCTGTTTATCCTCAACCTCGATCACCCAAAGGTCGGGATCGAAACTGCGTTGTTTGGCGATGGAGGCATCCACGTCCCTCTCAGCGCCGTCGGACAGTATCATCCACTGCCGCTCGCCAGTCATCAGATCGAAGCTGCGCTGATAGCAGCAGGCGTTACCGTCCAGCGTGTTCAGCTTGACCAGCACCGCGCCAGCGGTTGCGTCGCCGCGTTTGACGACAAAGGCGGGGATCTCTTGCAGGCGCAGCCGGGTCAGATAGGCGGACACCCAGATGTCGGCTGTCAGTTTCATGGGCCGACCATGAGGTCCCGGGTCAGGCCCGGGACGGGTGGGCTATACATTCCCATCTTTGAAATCGAGGCCCATTTCGGAGTAACGCTCGGATTCTTCCAGCCAGTTGGGTCGCACTTTCACTTTGACAAACAGGTGCACGCGGCGACCTAGAAATTCCTCCAGCTCCAGCCGCGCGGCTTGACTGATCGCCTTGACGGTTTCACCACCTTTGCCCAGCACGATGCCTTTATGTCCGTCACGGGCGACATAGATCAGCTGGTCAATCCGGGCCGAACCGTCTTTGCGTTCTTCCCAATTCTCGGTCTCGACGGTCAGCTCGTAAGGCAGTTCCTGATGCAGGCGCAGGGTCAGCTTTTCCCGAGTCATTTCGGCGGCGATCATCCGCAAGGGGAGATCGGCGATCTGATCTTCGGGGTAAAGGAACGGACCCTCCGGCACCTGCGTGACAAGCCAGTCACGCAAAGCGTCGCAGCCATGCCCCTTTTCGGCGGAAATCATGAAGGTTTCGGCGAAGGGATAGGCGTCGTTCAAGTCCTTGGTGAGCGCGAGAAGTACCTCTGACTTCACCTTGTCGATCTTGTTGATGGCCAGCGCGACCGGGCTTTTACCTGCACGGTCGGCCAGCGTTTCAAGGATCGCCTTGACCCCGTCCGTCATGCCGCGATGTGCCTCGATCATCAAGACAACCAAATCTGCATCCGCCGCTCCGCCCCAGGCGGCGGCGACCATGGCCCGGTCCAACCGGCGGCGCGGTTTGAAAAGGCCCGGCGTGTCGATAAAGATCAGCTGTGCGTTATCCCGCATCGCCACACCGCGGATACGGGCACGGGTGGTCTGCACCTTGTGCGTCACGATGGATACTTTTGCACCCACCATGCGGTTCAACAGCGTGGATTTGCCCGCGTTCGGTTCACCGATCAGGGCGACAAAGCCAGCTTTGGTCGGGGTGTCGGTCATTGATCAACTTTCTTTAGCAAAGCAGCGGCGGCGGCCTGTTCGGCCTGCCGTTTGGACCCTGCGGTTGCCTGTTCAAACGGGCCAGAGGCCAGCCGTACCTCAATCGTAAACACCGGCTGGTGGTCTGGTCCAGTGCGCGCGACCTCCACATAGGTCGGCGGCACCTCGCCCCGGGCCTGCGCCCATTCCTGCAACGCGGTTTTTGCGTCTCGCGCATCATCGGCCACGTTATGGATGCGGGCACCCCATAGATGCAGGATAACCCGGCGCGCGGCCTCAAACCCGGCATCTTGATAGATCGCGGCGATCACAGCCTCCATCGCATCAGCCAGCAACGCCTCTTTGCGCCGCCCGCCTGATTTCATCTCGGACCGGCCCAATTTCAGAACCGCGCCAAGGTCGATCTGACGCGCCACATCGGCACAAGTCTCACGTCGGACAAGCGCATTGTAACGCGGCGCAAGCAACCCTTCGGGCGCGTTCGGGTCAGCCTGCAAAAGCGCCTCGGCCATCACAAGACCAAGCACGCGGTCACCCAGAAATTCAAGGCGCTGATTATCATCCCGATGCGGACTAACGATGGACGAATGGGTGACCGCGCGAACCAGCAGATCGGGCCTGAAGAACTTGTGCCCAAGCCGGTCCGAAAATGTCAAAAGATCCGCCGACAGCTTCACTCGAGCGCCTTGAAAAAACGGTCACTGCGCCATGTCCAGAAGGCAAACATGGAACGACCGGCAGATGAGAACATCACACGATCTGCCCGCCCGACAAGATCTTTGCGTTCAACAAATCCCACCCCGTTGCGGGTCTGCGGCACGCGACTGTCGTTAGAGTTGTCACGGTTATCGCCCATGAAAAAGAACTGCCCCTCGGGCACGGTGAAAACGCCGGTGTCGTCGTTTGACAGACGGCTGGGCGGCTGATCAATAATGTTGAGGATATTGTGCTGCGCGCCGCCGGGCAATGTTTCGATCTGCCGGCTTTTGGTGCATTCCGCCCCCATGCCAATGGGGCTGTTTTCACAGCGGGGCCGCAATTGCAGCGGGCCTTGTGGGGCCATGATTTCGGTGAAAGTGCCCGCATCCTCGACCTGAACAGGCGTATCATTGATGACAAGCCGCCCGCCTTGCATCTGTATGCGATCACCCGGCATGCCGACCACACGTTTGATGAAATCCATGCCGGTCACAGGATGTCGGAACACCACGATATCGCCGCGTTCTGGATCGGAACCGAACAGCCGGTCTTCCCGGTCTTCGAACCAGCCACAAAAATCATCGGCACCGATATCCAAACCAATCTGCGGTATGCGGATTGATGGGCAGGATGCATAGGAATAGCCATACGCCATTTTGTTGACGAACAGGAAGTCACCGATCAGCAAGGTGTCCTTCATCGACCCTGACGGAATCCAGAACGGCTGAAAGAACACGGTCCGGAATATCCCCGCAATCACAAGCGCCCAGAAGATGGTTTTCACGGTTTCGACAATTCCGCCGATAAATCCGGTTTTTTCGGCCATTGCCTGATCCTTTGATTGGTTTGTGGCTACATGAGGTGGCTGGCCTGCCCTGTCAAGCGATGGGCCGCGCCTCGATCACCACAAAGGCCTGTGCCCAAGGGTGATCATCGGTCAAAGTCACGTGAATGATGGCCTCGTGCCCCGCAGGCGTCATCTGATCCAGCCGCTCCTTGGCCCAGCCGGTCACCGCCATGACGGGTTGTCCGGTGCGCAGGTTGGACACGGCCATGTCTTTCCAGGAAATCCCCATGCGCAGGCCAGTGCCCAACGCCTTGGAACACGCCTCTTTCGCGGCCCAGCGTTTGGCATAGGTACCGGCCACATCCTTGCGCCGTTCCGCCTTGCGCTGTTCGACATCGGTGAACACCCTGTTGCGGAACCGGTCGCCGAACCGTTCAAGCGTGCCTGCGATCCGGTCGATATTGGCCAGATCGGTGCCGACGCCAAGGATCATTTCGTCACCTCCAGATCGATGACCATGACCCCCTCAGCACCGCCTTTGCAAAGATCGACCAAACGTGCGCCCAACGCACTATGGCGCGCGTCGGTCGCATAGGTCTGCAACGCTGCTGCGTCCGCGAATGTGCCGATGAAACCGTAAGGGTAGTTTTGCGATTTGCCCTCATAATCCTTGTTGGCCCCATGTTCGAAACCGGTGAAGCCGGGCAGCTGGCCTGCAAGTGCGGCAAGCTGGTCCATGATCGTGACCAATTCATCGGCGTCGTGATCATCATGAAGCGCAAGCAGGACAATATGCCGGATCATGTGTCGTCCTTGTCCTGATAGATATGGGCGACGCAATCTTCGTCGAGGCCCCCGAACCATTCAAAAGCCCCGTCGCAGGCAGCATGAAAATCTGTAATGGTCAGTTTGGGAAAGCGGAAAAAGGCGGGTTTCGTATTCGCCTGCTGGGCCGCAAAAATGACCCGGTCAATCCGGACCCAGCGCATGGCAGACAAACACATCTCGCAGGGTTGGCAGGATGCGATCAGGGTGGCACCGGTCAGGTCGCGGGTGCCCAAGGCGTCCGTCGCCCTTGCGATGGCCACAACCTCCGCATGACGGCTGACATCGTTGGTGTCTGCCGCCTCGTTCCGGGCGGTTGCGACCACTTTGCCATCCATCACCACGGCCGAGGTGAATATGATCTCATGGCCCTGTTCCTTGAGCGCGCGGGCGTGATCTGTCACGGCCCGCATCGCATCGCGTTCAGCTTGCGTGACGACAAGTTGACCGTTGCTCATGCGCGGGCGGCGTCCATGATTTGGCGCATTTCCCGGATCGCGGGCCCCAAACCGCGAAAGATCGCCTCTCCGATCAGGAAATGCCCGATGTTTAGCTCGATCACCTGCGGAAGTGCTGCAATCGGGCGGACGCAATCATAGGTCAGACCGTGCCCGGCATGCACCTCAAGCCCCAGATCATCAGCAAAAGCGGCCATATCGGTGAGTTTCCGCAGTTCTTTGTCCCGTTCGTCAAACCGCCCTTCGGCGTGGGCATCACAATAAGCGCCGGTGTGAAGTTCGATGACCTCTGCGCCGATGCGATTGGCGGCTTCGATCTGACGCTGATCGGCGGCGATGAAGATTGATACCCGGCATCCGGCGTCGCGCAGCGGGGCGATGTAATGGGCGAGCGCGTTTTCCTCGCGCGCGACCTCAAGCCCGCCTTCGGTCGTCCGTTCCTCGCGCTTTTCAGGCACAATGCAGACCGCGTGGGGCTTATGGCGGAGCGCGATTTGCTGCATCTCGGCAGTTGCGGCCATTTCGAAATTCAGCGGGCCTTTCAATGCGGCCATCAACCCTTCGATATCGGTATCGGTGATGTGCCGCCGGTCTTCGCGCAGATGGGCGGTGATGCCGTCGGCCCCGGCCTCTTCTGCCATGATGGCGGCGCGTACTGGGTCCGGAACCGCCCCGCCACGGGCGTTCCGCACGGTCGCGACGTGATCGATGTTGACGCCCAAACGAAGTGTCTTTGTATTCATCAGCTCTTCCCCTTCCCGACCGAACCTAGGGCGTTGATGGGCCGTCGTCATCCGCAGATACCGTTTTTTTCGTCAACTGCTCCAGCTTGGCCTGCAACAGCTTGCGTCGCCGTTTCTGATAGGCCGCGATCAGCGGGACAGAGATGTAGTAGCACGCCCCCCCACATATCACCCCGGGCAGGACGCCGCCGATCATGTAGGGGTAGAACACCTCATGATAAAAGTCGGCCAGCCCGTGCCAATCGGCAACCTCAGCGGTGAACATCGCCATGAAATTATGCGAGATGTCATAGAATGCATTCGCAAAACGGCAGCCAAGCGTGCAGTAGTTGGGGTCCGCATCACCGCCAATGCCGAACAAGGCCGTATTGAAGGGCCGGTCAATCAACCAATAGCCGGTGCCCAGTGACGCGACACCAATCGGGATATATGTCAGCGGATTGCCAAAGAACGTCCCCAGCAGGGCCGCAAGAATATTGCCGCGCATCAAGCGGGCAATGATCGCCGCAACGATGAAATGCAGCCCGTAAAACGGTGTGAAGGCCGTAAAGACACCTGCCGCGATGCCGCGCGATATCTTTTCGGGCGTGTCCGGTAAACGCCGGACCCTGTGTTTGACATATTGTGCCGCGCGCGCCCAACCGCCACGGGGATAGAAAAAGTCGAACACGACCCGCCAGATCGCCCGTCTATCCCTGCGTTTGAACACCACTGATCATTATCCTTACCTGGCGGTTTACCCGCGCCCTGCACTCGCCAATCCTGGATCGCGATAGCGCACGATAGAGGATACGTTATTCTCTGCCTCAAGCGCGGTCATGACACGGTGCAAATGCTCCGCATCGCGCAAATCCACGTCGATCAGAAGCCTAAAATAATCAGGTTTCCGATCAATGAACCTAAGGTCAGAGATATTGGCGTTCTGTTCCCCGATCAATGTGCAAATACGTCCCAGTACCCCAGTGGAATTCGCGATGGTGGCATCAAAGGTCACAGTGTTGACGGCGCTATGCGTGCCTTCCTGCCAATGCAGGTCAAGCCAGCGATCTGGCTGATCCTCGTAATCGGCCAATGCCGCGCAATCAATGGCATGCACCATGACGCCCTGCCCGCGAAAGGTGATACCTAAAATACGCTCGCCCGGGACCGGCTGACAGCAGGCGCCGCGATGCTGTACCTGATCCGGGGATAAACCGACCACGGCACGCCCTTGTTCGATTTCCTCACCCTGCTGCTGTTCAAGCTCGGGGTAGATCGCACGCACGACCTCGCGTCCTGTGATTTCGGCGCTGCCAAGCCGCGCCAAGAGTTCATCTACATTATCAATGGCAAGCGCCTTGGTCGCGATGCGCAGCGCCTTGTCGGTGCATTTTTTGCCGACATTTTCAAAGGCGACACGCGCCAGTTCCTGCCCCAACCGCATGAAACGTTCGCGGTCTTCCTCGCGCAGGGATCGGCGGATCGCGGTCTTGGCCCGGCCGGTGACGGCGATATCGATCCATGTGACCTGCGGTGTCTGCCCTTCGGCGGTGATGATGTCGACCGACTGGCCGTTTTTCAACCGGGTCCACAGTGGCACACGCAGCCCATCCACCTTTGCGCCCACGCAAGCCGCACCGATCCGGGTGTGGATTGCATAAGCGAAATCAATCGGTGTGGCCCCGCGGGGCAGCTTGATCACGTCACCCTTCGGCGTGAAGCAGAACACCTGATCGGTGTACATCTCCAGCTTGACCGCTTCGAGGAAGTCTTCGTGATCCTGATCATCGTCCAGACGTTCGGTCAGTGACGAAATCCAGTGCACCGGATCAACGGCAAAGCGGTTCTCGACCCGTTCGCCGTTCTTGTAGGACCAGTGCGCAGCAACGCCGGTCTCTGCCACTTCATGCATTTCGCGGGTTCTGATCTGTACCTCAACCTGTTTGCCATCACGCCCCGAGACAGTCGTGTGGATCGACCGGTAGCCGTTCGATTTGGGTTGGCTGATGTAATCCTTGAACCGGCCGGGAACCGCGCGCCAGCGTTGGTGGATGGCACCCAGCACGCGGTAGCAGTCCGCTTCGGTCGCGACGATGACGCGAAAGCCATAGATATCTGACAGCCGACTGAAGCCCTGATCCTTTTCCTGCATCTTGCGCCAGATCGAATAGGGTTTCTTGGCGCGTCCGATCACGTCAGCCTCAATGCTGGCCTTTTCCAGTTCGACCCGCATGTCGGCGGTGATCTTTTGCACCACATCACCGGCCTCGCGTTGCAGCGTGATGAACCGCCGGATAATCGAATTGCGGCCTTCGGGGTTGAGGACACGGAACGATAGGTCTTCGAGTTCCTCGCGCATCCATTGCATACCCATGCGGCCCGCGAGAGGCGCAAAGATATCCATGGTTTCGCGCGCCTTTTGCGCCTGCTTTTCCGGACGCATGGACTTGATCGTGCGCATGTTGTGCAGACGGTCAGCGAGCTTGACCAGGGTCACGCGCAGGTCGCGGCTAGTGGCCATGAAGAGCTTGCGAAAGTTTTCGGCCTGTTTGGTATGGGTTGAGGTCAGTTGCAGGTTCGTCAGCTTGGTGACACCATCGACAAGCTCTGCAATCTCGCGTCCGAAACGCTTTTCCACCTCCGCATAAGATGCCTTGGTGTCTTCGATCGTGTCATGCAGCAACGCTGTGACGATGGTTGCGTCATCCATTTGCTGCCCCGCCAAAATGGATGCCACGGCAACTGGGTGGGTAAAGTAAGGCTCGCCCGAATGGCGGAACTGCCCTTCGTGCATTTCGGCACCAAAGGCAAAAGCCTCTGTCAGCAGCGCATGGTTTGATTTGGGATTGTAGGTGCGGACCGTTGCAATCAGATCTTCAGCAGTCGTCATCGGGTCCGCGCCTATCCATTGAAGGCCGGTGTGGCGACCTTAACGCTGTCCTTGCGCATCCATGAGCGCGCGCAGCAATTTCTCTTCTGACATGTCGTCTTCGACGGGTTTGTCGGTTTCGGCACCCATGAGCAGGGACATGCTGTCCTCTTCCGGTTCATCCACCTCGATCTGGGTCTGGTTGGATTCGATCATGCGTTCGCGCAGATCGTCGGCCTGCTGGGTTTCTTCAGCAATCTCACGCAGGGACACGACAGGGTTTTTGTCATTGTCGCGGTTCACCGTGATCGGTGCGCCGGCGGAAATCTCGCGGGCGCGATGCGCGGCAAGCATCACCAGCTCAAACCGGTTCGGAACTTTATCGACGCAATCTTCTACGGTGACGCGGGCCATGGACGTACTCCAACAAGCAAATGGGGGTCAGAAGTCGCCTATCTAGAGCGTCCCGCAGCTATTGACAAGCCCTTCGACCCCTTATTCGCCAAGGATTTCAGGTGGCGCGCACCGCATCCACGGCACGGTCGACGATCGCATGAAGCGTTGCCCGGTCCGCCCCCGCGCTGGCCGATATGACCATGCCATTTACAATGGCTGTCAGAAAGGCGGCCTTATCCGCCAAGTCCTGATCTGGCATGTCCAAATCAGCGTTCATCGCCAGTAAACGCGCCATATTGCGCGTGAATGCCGCGTTGGCACGTGCAATTGCGGCGTCGGTGCGGGGATCAACCTTTGACATTTCCAATGTCGCGCGACACCGCAAGCATCCCGGTGGTGCATCCGGATCTGTCAGGCGGTCTGCGCTTGCCCGCATGACGCTGCGCAGGGCATCGTCGGCGGTGTCTGTCCCGGCGATGGCTGCGGCAACACGCGAATCAAAGTGGGCAGCGTAATGCTCCAGTGCCGCAACAAGCAGATCGGTCTTGTCGCCGTAGATTTTGTACAGGCTGGCACGCGCCGCGCCGGTTGCTTGGCTCAGATCATCCAGCGACGCGTCGACAAACCCCTTGCGCCAGAACGTTTGGGTCAGCCCTTCCAGAACGGCCGTTTCATCGAACC
Source organism: uncultured Paracoccaceae bacterium (assembly GCA_947503965.1). Classification (GTDB taxonomy): domain Bacteria; phylum Pseudomonadota; class Alphaproteobacteria; order Rhodobacterales; family Rhodobacteraceae; genus Yoonia. The sequence goes on along the minus strand of CANNFU010000006.1, from coordinate 24,709 downwards.
CACGGGGTCTGCCGCGGCCAGTTTTGGGTTGATCTCTTATTTGTGAACTCATCAGTATTTTATTCTTTCGCAAATTTATATACTGAGTAGTACATAAACCAACGGAGTTAGGGAATACACTATGCACGCTATCAGGAGAATTACAGCGATCGCGATATTGATGGCGGGCAGTGCCGACGCGCAGTCGATCGAGAAGAAGACGCTGACGGATATGATTTTGAACCCCCATCCCCAGTTTGAAGGCGTGTCCGCGGCTTTTATCACGGGGCGCTTTGACGCCGAGGGCCTTTATGCGGCAAATTCGGTTTTGGGTGCTGGCGCGTTTTTCCCACCGCATGTTCATGATGATGACCGGATGTCGGTTGTGGTCGAAGGCACGATGTATCTGGGCACCGGCACCACAGTTGACCCCGGTAATGAGCAGGAATTCCCGGCAGGAAGTGTGGCAATAACGCCCGCTGGCAGTGTGCATTACATGATCGCGCGGGACGGCGATGTGCGCATTCTGGAAATCGGCGCTGGCCCCTCGGCCACCAGTTTCTCTGAATAGCGGACCCAAGGCGGGGCCCTTGTTGGACAGGGCCCCGCCTACGGTATTGCGACAACCGAAGCGATATCATCCGCGTGGCACGCGGAAAGCATTTCGCGAACGGTCGTGCCCAGCAACGGATGCTGCCAATGAGGTGCAACATCTGCCAGCGGTACGAGAACAAAGGACCGGTCCTGCAAACGCGGATGGGGCAGGACCAGACCATCCGGTGCCCGGTTTTGCTGATCTATCAACGACAGATTGCGCCAGTCTGTCTGGGTCTGCGCGTCAGGCCAAACAAGATCACCCCAGGCAATCAGATCAAGATCCAGTGTCCGCTGTCTCCATCTGCCATGCCGTTGGCGGCCCGCCTCGGCCTCAATCTGGTGCAATGCCTGCAGCATGTTCGGCGCTGCCAGCTTGGTGCGCACAGCAACGGCGGCATTTACAAAACTCGGACCTGCATCGGCAGGAAATGGCGGTGTTTTATAAAGACGGCTTTTCTCAACCGGGGTTTGCGTTAGTTTTTCAATGGCGAGCATGGCTTTTTTCACGGTTTCCGTTGGGTCACCCCATGATGATTCTTGATTACTTCCCAACGCGATGAGCGCCAATTCGCCAAGATGCTTCATTTTCGCCACTTGTCAGTTTGGGTGAAAGAGCTAAGGTACCGAACGTTCTGCATGATGCAAGCCACTCAGCGAAACATGAAAAGCAGAACACACATTTGGAAGGACAAATTAATGTTTTATCGGGACGAGCGATTGGCGCTCTTCATCGATGGTTCGAACCTCTATGCAGCCGCAAAGTCACTTGGGTTTGACATCGATTACAAATTGTTGCGTCAAGAGTTCATGCGTCGCGGCAAGATGCTTCGGGCGTTTTACTATACAGCCTTGCTGGAAAATGACGAATATTCGCCTATTCGGCCGCTCGTCGATTGGTTGCATTACAATGGCTTTACCATGGTCACGAAGCCAGCCAAGGAATATACCGACAGCATGGGCCGCCGTAAGGTCAAGGGCAACATGGATATCGAGCTTGCCGTCGATGCCATGGAACTGGCCCCTTATGTCGATCACGTTGTACTGTTCTCGGGTGATGGTGATTTTCGGCCCCTGATCGAAGCATTGCAGCGCAAAGGTGTTCGCGTTTCTGTTGTGTCGACGATCCGCAGTCAGCCCCCAATGATCGCAGATGAATTGCGCCGCCAGGCAGACAACTTTATCGAACTGGACGAATTGCGCGATGTTGTCGGTCGCCCCGCACGTGAACCACGCGCAGAAACAGCCGAGGAAGTCACCGAGGAAAGCTGATCAGACGCATCGGCTTTGCTCTATCAACAGGTCCGGACAACCGCGCCAATTCATCACGGCTGGTTACACTGGACGTTGCCGCGACAAGGTTTTAGGTCTTGGTCACCTGTCGGAGACCGTGATGAGCAAACCACCCCTTACCCTTTATCTCGCCGCCCCCCGCGGGTTTTGTGCCGGTGTGGATCGCGCGATCAAGATCGTCGAAATGGCGATCGAGAAGTGGGGCGCGCCCGTTTACGTCCGTCACGAGATTGTCCACAACAAATTTGTCGTCGACAGTTTGCGCGACAAAGGTGCTGTTTTCGTCGAAGAACTGGATGAATGTCCCGATGACCGCCCCGTGATCTTCTCTGCGCATGGTGTGCCCAAGGCGGTACCTGCGGCGGCCGCAAAACGCGAAATGATCTATGTCGATGCCACCTGCCCGCTTGTCAGCAAGGTGCATATCGAGGCCCAACGCCATGCGGATAACGGATTGCAGATGATCATGATTGGCCACGAGGGCCACCCCGAAACCGTGGGCACGATGGGCCAGCTGCCGGACGGCGAGGTATTGCTGGTCGAGACGGTTGAAGACGTGGCGACCGTTCAGGTGCGTGACCCCGCAAAGCTGGCCTTTGTCACACAAACTACCCTGTCGGTCGACGACACCGCCGATATTGTTGCGGCCTTGCAGACGCGTTTTCCCGGCATCGTCGGTCCCCACAAGGAAGACATCTGCTACGCCACGACTAACCGGCAAGATGCGGTCAAGGCGATGGCCCCGAAATGCGATGCCATGCTGGTGGTCGGTGCGCCAAATTCGTCAAACTCCAAGCGGCTGGTCGAGGTCGGTGCGCGGGCAGGCTGCGGTTATGCGCAACTGGTTCAGCGTGCGACAGATATCGACTGGCGCGCATTGGAAGGGATCGGGTCGATGGGCATCACGGCAGGTGCTTCCGCCCCCGAAGTGCTGATCAACGAAGTGATTGACGCGTTCCGCGACCGGTTCGATGTCACTGTGGAACAGGTTGTGACCGCGGAAGAGAACGTGGAATTCAAGATCCCACGCGTCCTGCGCGAACCGGCGTGAGCCATATCCGGGCCAAGAACCTTGTCTGGGATTGGTTTGATGAGGGTACCGACCACGCCACAGTTTCGATTAGGCCCGCTGGATGGCAGGTGTCGGGCCAGCATGGACCGTCCCGCTATTGGCTTGGCACAGATGCAAGCGGCGTGACAAATTCAGTCAGTGTCGCAGTCGTGGCGGATAGCAAGACGCCTGAACTGGCGTTGCACCGTGACACGACAGGTTGGCATTGGCCGGACGGTACCCTTGTGCCCGATAGCGCGGCCGCGCTGGACCCTGATATTGCCTGCACGGCATTGACAAATACGCTGCCCATTCGGCGGCTGGGTCTTGGCGTTGGTGAAACCGCCGAAATCGATGTTCTGTATATCCCTGTGCCCTCCCTCGTACCCGGCGTCGTCAGGCAACGCTACAACCGAACCGAACAGGGCTATCTGTATGAAAACCTGCATAGTGGGTTTCGGGCACAGTTGGCGGTGGACAGCGACGGATGGGTGACCGATTATCCCGGTGTTTGCCGCCTGAAGGAGCCGCCCCGATGATTACCCTGCAATTTCTATTGACCGCGATTGTGGTCTGCATCGCACCGGGTACCGGGGTCATCTATACGCTGGCCCTGGGCTTGGGTCAGGGACGCCGCGCGGCTATTGCGGCGGCTGTCGGATGCACGTTCGGGATTGTGCCGCATCTTGCAGCCGCAACGCTGGGGCTGGCGGCCCTTTTGCATACCAGCGCATTGCTGTTTCAGGTAGTGAAATTCGCGGGCGTCGCCTATTTGCTTTACCTCGCTTGGCAGGCGCTCAAATCAGACGGGGCGCTATCTGTCAGCGCCAAGGCGACCCGGCAGTCGATGATCAAGATCGCGCAGCGCGGGGCCCTGATCAATATTCTGAACCCGAAACTGTCGATCTTTTTTCTGGCACTGCTACCGCCATTCCTGTCGGGGGACCCGGCGACTGTCACAGCCGAGATGATCATGCTGGGTGCGGTCTTTATGGGGCTGACACTGATCATTTTCCTGGTCTACGGGTTCTTCGCCTCTTTCGCGCGGGACTGGCTATTGCAAAGCGAACGTGTGATGCGCTGGTTGAACCGGTCATTCGCGGCGATGTTTGCGGCCCTAGGCCTGCGATTGGCATTCGAAAAAGCATGAACGCCATCCCGAAATCCGCCCTGCTACTGGGCCTTGCCGGCCTGCTGCCGTTCCTGTGGGGCGCGTTGACGGTGACGAATGGCCGTGTCGCATTATGGGGGCTGGAAAACCTGAATCCGCGTTTCATCGGCCCGCATGTTCAGCTTTTCTATGGGGCCGTGATTTTGTCATTCATGTCCGGCGTTTTGTGGGGGTTCGCCACGAAAGCGACCGGGCGGGCGGCCACCGCAGGCTATATCCTGTCCGTCATCCCCGCCCTTTGGGCATTTTTCATGACGGGTGGAGGCCCCACGACAGCCGCTGTGAACCTGATCGTAGGTTTTCTTGCCCTGCTGATGCTGGACTGGCATTTCTGGCGTCTGGAGCTGGCCCCGCCCTGGTGGATGCACCTGCGGATCCTGCTGACCGCAATTGTCGTTTTATCCCTGCTGCCGCTGGTGATCTGATGCCTGACCCCAAGACCATTGCCACCTATGACGCAAAGGCCGCGGATTACGTCAAACTGACCGCAACCGATGCGCCCGATGCGGCGCTGCAGGCCTTTATAGATCTGATCCCGGCAGGCGGCCGCGTGCTTGATCTGGGCTGTGGTCCGGCGACCGCATCGGTGCATATGCGCAATGCGGGGCTGCTGCCTGATCCGGTTGATGCCTCTGGCGGGATGGTGGCGCTGGCAAATGAAACCCATGACATCGGCGCGCGTCAGGGTACGTTTGATGATATCGACGCGGTCGCAACCTATGATGGCGTTTGGGCCAACTTCAGCCTCTTGCACGCGCCGCGCCCGGAACTGCCCCGCCATCTGGCATCCATCCATATGGCCCTTGTGCCGGGGGGTGTGTTTCATATCGGCATGAAAACCGGGACCGGCAGCGACCGCGACAGGATCGCACGCCTTTATACCTATGTGACGGTGGCCGAACTTGACGGGCTTCTGACGGACGCGGGATTTACCGTGATCGCAACCCGCGAAGGGGCCGAACGCGGCATGGCCGGGACGATCGACCCGTTTGTCATCATGCAGGCGCGCAAACATGCCTGAGCTGTTCGCCTATACTGATGGGGCCTGTTCCGGCAATCCCGGGCCGGGTGGCTGGGGCGCATTACTGATCGCGCGTGACGGAAATCGGGTGCTGAAAGAGCGCGCGTTAAAGGGTGGTGAGGCCGAGACCACGAACAACCGGATGGAACTGATGGCCGCGATCACGGCATTGGAAACACTTGACCGTCCGACCAAGCTGACGGTCGTCACCGACAGCAAATATGTCATGGACGGCATCACCAAGTGGATCCATGGGTGGAAGGCCAAAAACTGGACGAAGAAGGGTCTGAAAAACGTCGAACTTTGGCAACGTCTGGACGCCGCCGCCGCACGCCATGATGTGACATGGGAATGGGTCAAGGGCCATGCGGGCCATCCCGAAAACGAACGCGCAGATGAGCTTGCCCGGGCGGGCATGGCGCCGTTCAAGCCATGAATGCCCCGCTTGTCCTTCTGCCCGGTATGATGTGCGATGCACGGCTTTACGGGCCGCAAATCAATGCGTTTTCCCACGAAAGGCCCATTATGGTCGCCCCGCTGACCGGGCACGACACGGTTCCGGCATTGGCGGCTGACATCCTTGCAAATGCACCCCCGCAATTTGCGCTGGCTGGCCTGTCCATGGGCGGCATTGTCGCGATGGAGGTGTTTCGCCAAGCGCCGGATCGCATCACGCGGCTCGCCCTGCTGGATACCAACCCCAAGGCCGAAACCGATGCTGTCGCCGCATATCGTGAACCGCAGATCGCCAAGGTCAAAGAGGGCAAATTGCGCGCCGTCATGCGCGATGAGATGAAGCCGAACTACCTGACAGATGGGCCCAACATGGGCCAGATCCTTGATTTGTGCATGGCCATGGCGGAGACCCTGGGCGCGGATGTGTTTATCGAGCAGTCCCGTGCTCTTCAAACCCGGCCCGATCAGCAAGACACGCTGAAAACGGTCCGCGTCCCAACGCTAGTGCTGTGCGGAGAGGATGACACGCTCTGCCCCCTGCACCGACATCAACTGATGCATGATCTTATCCCCGGATCAACCTTGACCGTGATCAAGGGGGCGGGGCATCTACCGACGCTTGAACAACCTGACGCAACCAACAAGGCTTTGGCAAAATGGCTGAATTCGTAATCCCCGACGACTTGCTGACGCTGCTGCAGCGCGTTGATACGCCCACCGTCTGCAACGCCATTGAAGTCGCACAGGGCAAACGCGGCTTTGACGCCTATACCAAAGGGACCATGCAATGTTCCGCCCCCGGCCAATCCATGGTGGGTTTCGCACGCACGGCCAAGATCGCGGGGCGCGAACCGCCAACCGAAGCACCGGACGTGATCCGCGCGCGCAGGCTTGATTACTTTCGCAACATCGCTGACGGCCCCCGGCCCGCTATCGCGGTGCTTGAGGACGTAGACTACCCCAATTGCGTCAGTGCGTGGTGGGGCGAGGTGCATACGAACGTGCATAAGGGATTGGGCCTGAACGGCGCGCTGACCAACGGGGTGATGCGCGATCTGGGTGACCTGGCCGAGGGGTTTCCGGTAGTGGCCGGATCAATCGGGCCCAGCCACGCCTTTGTGCATGTGCGCGAATTGGGCACACCGGTGAATGTTTTCGGCATGACCGTTCATCAGGGTGATCTGGTTCATGCCGACCGGCACGGTGGTCTGGTGATCCCGCCCGAGGTGATCCCCGACCTGAAAGCGGCGATTGAAAAGATGTGGGCGGGAGAGCAGATTATCCTCGGACCGGCCAAGGAGCCGGATTTCAACCTGGACAAGCTGCTTGAGGCGTGGCGGGATTTTGAGAAGGCACGGACATGATAGCCGCACAGCGCTAACCCGAACCGCTGGTGGAATAACGGGCGCGGCTTGCCAGAGCCGATATCTTAGCGGACTTCTGCGATCAGCAAATGCTTGTTGGGATCGCGCATGACGAATTCCTGCTTGATATGCCGCAGCACCCGGCGTTGCCCGCCAAACGGCACCATATCCTGCGCCCAGTCCAGACTGACCCATTTGTATTCGCTGTGTTCGGGGTTCAGCGTCACCTCCGCAGCGAAATCCACGTAAGCCACAAAGACGGGTACGACAGTGATGGCATCGCGATCGGCCTCGTAAAATTCTTCGCAGATATCGCCAGAGTATAGCCGGAGCGGTGTTAGCCCGGTTTCTTCCTGCATCTCGCGCAATGCGGCCTGCCAAGCGGTTTCACCGTCTTCGATCGCGCCAGAGATTTGACACCATTCCCCAACAAGAGTGTGGTTACGCCGGAGCAGCAAAATCTCTGCATCACCGGCTATTTCACGCAAAATAATGACTGAAATAGAAAAAGACTTAATCGGTATTTGTTTCAAATTTTAATCCACTTTCAAAACGATCTTTCCAATATGCGCGCTGCTTTCCATGCGGGCATGCGCCGTGGCTGCGTCGGCAAGCGCGAATTCCTGATCCATGACCGGGCGTATCTTACCTGCCGTAATGAGCGGCCAGACATGCTGGCGCAGTTCATCGGCAATCCGCGCCTTGGCCAAATCGGATTGCGGGCGCAGGGTTGATCCGGTTATCGTCAGACGCCGGGTCATCAGCTGCACAAGGTTCAATTCGACCTTCGGCCCTTGCAGAAATGCGATCTGGACCAATCTTCCATCATCAGCCAGTGCTTTCAGATTTCGCTGAATATACGGACCACCCACCATGTCGAGAATGAGATCGGCACCACCGGCTTCTTTCACTTTTTCAACAAAATCATCGTTTTTGTAGTTAATGGCGATTTCTGCGCCAAGATCGGTGCAAGCCGCGCATTTTTCATCGGACCCGGCAGTCACGAACACACGCGCACCAAATGCCTTGGCGAGTTGTATCGCGGTCGTCCCGATGCCCGAACTGCCCCCATGCACCAAAAACCGTTCGCCCGCCTGCAATCCGCCGCGCATAAAGACGTTGGACCACACGGTAAAGAATGTCTCGGGCAGGCAGGCCGCCTGCGCCATGGTCAGCCCACCAGGAACAGGCAGGCAATGGGCCGCAGGGGTGGCTACGTATTCGGCATAACCGCCGCCGGGCAACAGCGCGCAAACCTGATCACCCACGGACAGCGTCGACACGCCAGCACCCAGTGCCACAACCGCGCCCGATGCCTCTAGCCCCGGTAGGTCACTTGCACCTTTTGGCGGATCATAAAGACCCGCGCGCTGCAACGCGTCTGGGCGGTTCACACCCACATAGGCCACTCTGATGACCACCTGCCCATGGGCCGGTTCCGGCATGGGGCGATCAGTGAGCTGCAGAACCTCAGGCCCGCCAGGCGCGGTGATCTCAACTGCTTTCATGGGTACACCTCTTCGTGCTCATCCCTCTATGCGGCAGGATGGCGCCGAAGACAATTTCCTTTGAAGGTATTTGCGCCGGAAATTACGGATTACGCCAAACGCCTGGCAGATCGGTTGGCGGCGTCGCGGCAGGCGCCTTGATCGCCGACATCAACCGGCCCAGCGGTCTGGTGATCGGTTTCAGAAGCGCGTTATCATTCACCCGCGCCTTCACCTTTTCAAACTGCATGACATCTTCGATCCGGCGGTCGATGAAGGCGTTGGTCGCCTGACCATCCAAACTGTCATCACCCAGCCAGTACAAGACAACCGACGCATAGACGCCGGACAGGGTCAGCCGTTTTGTGTACCAGTTCGCATCGGTGGAGGTATCACCCAGCGCCGTCCAGATCTGATCAGCCGTGCCCCAGATCAGTCTGGTGCCCAGCGGAACCATATGCGGCAACGCGAACAGGGTCGTCCCCCGTCGCACGGCCTCTTTGTCATCAACAGCCGCCAGCCGCAGGCGGATTGCATGGGCGACCTTGTCGCGAAACCGCATTGCGCCCAGATCAGCAGCTTTCAGTGCCGCAACCATCTGTGCATCACCACGCTCATGAAAGGCGACGGCAAGATCAACAGCGCCGCGCGGACAAGACGCCTGCGCCACTGCGCGCGTGATACCGGCATCTTCGATCGCCGCCTCAAACGCCGTTGGCGACCAGCCATCAAAGGCCACATGCGGCAGGATGGCATCGAGTAGTTGGGCCTTGATCGGGTCGTGAGCCATGGGTTTTCTCCTGATGCAGCAGTACTGGACAAACTAGCCCGCCTTTGCTATCTGCCCACTTCCTGCAATTTTTGCAAATCCAACTTAGAAAGGTGGTGTAAACCACATGCAGGTTAGTGTTCGTGATAACAACGTCGATCAGGCGTTGCGTGCTCTGAAGAAAAAGCTTCAGCGCGAGGGCGTTTTTCGTGAAATGAAGCTGAAGCAGCATTTCGAGAAGCCCTCCGTGCGTAAAGCGCGCGAAAAAGCCGAAGCCATCCGCCGTCAGCGCAAGCTGGCTCGGAAGAAGCTTCAGCGTGAAGGTCTGCTGTAAAGCAGCAGCCATCGACGTGACGATCAAAGCCCCCGTCTGAGAAATCAGGCGGGGGTTTTTACGTTCCAGGCCGGTTTTTCGCCACAACAACGCAAAAACAACCTTAATTCCACGCTCGTTGAAACGCTGGGGACCACGCGCCGCATCTAAATCTGCAGGTGACAAAGGCGAATCGGCGTTCGTCGGCACGGGTAAGGTAGCAGCCCGCTTGCCACCGCCTGATTTGCCTTTGTCTCTAACAAAAAACCTGGCGCGTTTTTACGCGTAGATGACAAAGGAACAAGAAATGCATTTCTTAACGAAATCGGCTGCGGTTATGGCAATCGGGCTTTTTCCGACGACTGGTCTAGCCGATTTTTCGGGCGCCTATGGTGGTCTTTCGATCAACGATATCGGCGGCACGACGACATTTGGTGATGACGCGTTGACAATCGGTGATACCGAGCTTGGTCTCGGCATCAAAGAAGACATCGCGATTGGTGGCTTCGGTGGCTATCAAATCCAAAACGGTAACCTTGTCTATGGTGGCGAGATCGCACTGACCAGCGCCACTGATGGCGGCATTGCGGGTATCCAGATCGAAGGACTTGATACGCTGGCGACAGATATCAAAGGCCGCGTCGGTTATGTCTTGAATGACCGCGTGATGGCCTATGGTACGGCTGGTTTTAGCCGTGTGGATGTCGATCTTGGCCCATTCGAAGGGTTGGGCGTCGATGGTGACCTGGAGGCTGACGGCTTCATCGTCGGTGCAGGCATCGACTATCTGGCGACCGACAACATCGTTCTGGGTGCCGAATTCACCAACCGTCAGGTTGGCGGAACGATTGAGTCCGAGTTCGGCGACGAGCTTGACGTTGATCTTGACGTCAATTCGTTCGCGCTGCGCGCCGCCTTCAAATTCTAATACCCAAGGCCACTCACCACGGAAAGCGCGCGGCTGTCCCTCGCAGCCGCGCGTTCTTTTGCTCTACAGCGTAATGCGGAACTGGGCAAAGCCCGTGTCGCTTTGACCGGCCTCTTCAATGGTCACCCCCGGCACGCTATGAGCATAAGCCGCACCGGCGGGGCCGGTTTCAAAGATCACTGTCGTACCCTCCATCGGCGCGAAGGACCAATTGCCGTCGGCACGCGGGCTGACGGTGCCTTGTTCCACGATATAGCGCACGATGACGTCACGGTTGGTGTCAGGCCCTTCAAAGATGATCGTTGATCCATCTGCACCGGGGAAGCTGCCGCCGCCAGAGGCACGGTAGTTGTTGGTGGCCAGAATGAACTCCTGATCGGGGTCAATCGGCGCGCCATTATATTGCAGACGGATGATCCGGTTCGTGTCCGGGTTCACCACCGCACCTTCCCGGTCAAACATGGCCGGTTGTGACAGGTCAATCTGATAGGTCACCCCATCGATGACATCAAAATTGTAGCTGGGGAAGTTCGGGTTTAGCAGGACCGCATCCGTTGACCCGGCTTCGATCTGATTGAACATGCCTGCGCTGCGTTCCAGCCAGTTCTTGATTTGCGCGCCAGTGACTTTCACGGCGCGCACTGTGTTGGGATAGAGATAAAGATCCGCGACATTCTTGATCGCCACATCGCCGACCGGCACATCCGTGAAGTATTCCGGTCCGCCGCGCCCTCCGGCCTTGAACGGCGCTGCCGCTGACAGAATGGGCAGCCCTTCATATTCGGTGCCGACCATCTGGTCCTTGATGTACCACATCTGCGCGTTCGACACGATCTGGACCGACGGATCATCGGCCACCAGCGCGAAATAACTGTGCAGCGCCGCATCTGTTTTGCCAACGGCCGTTCGCACATAGGCGAGTGTTGCGTCGTGCTCGTCCTGGACGGAATCCAGCACCGGTTGGTAATCCTCGACCAATGGCGTGATGCTGCGGTCTTCCTCTCGCCGCGAAATCGGGCGCGCTTCGGCGGTGTGGGACAGGATACGCCAGCCACCGCCGTCACGCTCCAGCAGCAGATCGACAAGGCCCATATGGCTGCCCCAGAAGCCACCCATGACACCCGGCTTGCCGCCGATGGTGCCTGCAGCCACGTCAACGCCGGGCCATTCGTCGTAGTTGGATGACGGAAACACCAAATGGCTATGCCCCGTCATGATCGCGTCGATGCCATCGACTGCGGCCAATGGGATGGCGGCGTTTTCCATCCCGTCCTCATGATCCGCAGCACCGATCCCCGAATGCGCCAGTGCGACGATGATATCCGCACCCTCTTCCTTCATCTGTGGCACATAGGCACGCGCGCTTTCGATGATATCGCGCGCCTGTACGTTCCCTTCCAGATGCTTGCGGTCCCAGTTCATGATCTGCGGCGGGACGAAGCCAATCAGACCGATCTTGATCGGATGCGCGGTACCATCGCCATCAATGATCTCACGTTCAAGGATCGCGTAGGGCGGGACCAGCGTCGTATCTGCGGTGGGCGTGGCACCCATCTCCTTGACCACATTCGCCGAGACAATGGGGAAGGCGGCTCCGGCCACGGACTTCATCAGGAACGAAATACCATAGTTGAATTCGTGGTTGCCCAAAGTGGACGCATCAAACCCCAGCGTATTCATCGCCGTGATGACCGGGTGCATGTCGCCTTCGGCCATGCCCCGTTCATAGGCGATATAGTCGCCCATCGGATTGCCCTGCAGGAAATCCCCGTTATCGAGTAGCAGTGAATTGGTGGATTCAGCCCGTACATCTTCAATGATGCTGGCCGTGCGCGACAAGCCAACCGTATCGACGGGGCGGTCCGCGTAGTAATCATATGGAAACACATGCACGTGCAGGTCCGTGGTTTCCATCAGCCGCAGATGGGCCTGATTGGTGGCCGCATTGGCCGAGAACGGATGCATCGCGATCAGGCCCGCAGACCCGGCAATAAAATGACGGCGGTTCAGTTGAATTTGCATGATGAGGCTCCCTATCCAGTAAAGACAGGTTAGACCCTCGCCCCGTTAAGTCACAAGATCATGATGGTCTTGGTATCTGCGCGGCGGCGGTTTTTGGTGCAACAGGCGCCGCGCAGATCGTTTTCAGTGCTGTTCGGGAACAAGTATCTCGCGTTTGCCGACATGGTTTGCAGAACTCACGACGCCTTCTTCTTCCATCTGTTCGACCAGACGCGCGGCCTTGTTATAGCCGATCGCCAGCTTGCGCTGAATGTAGGACGTCGAACATTTGCGATCCTTGATCACGATGGCAACGGCCGTGTCATAAAGCGCGTTTTCGCTATCGGATCCGTCGCCCAGACCCAGCACCAGATCAATGCTGCTTTCCTGATCATCGGGCGGCCCTTCGACGACACCGGACATGTATTCAGGTGGCCCGAACCCTTTGAGGTGGTTGACGATTTCCTCGACTTCCTCGTCGCTGACAAACGGGCCATGGACACGGGTAATCTTGGACCCGCCCGCCATGTAAAGCATGTCACCCATACCCAGCAGTTGTTCGGCACCCATTTCACCCAGGATCGTCCGGCTATCGATTTTCGATGTCACCTGGAAAGAAATCCGGGTGGGGAAGTTCGCCTTGATTGTACCGGTGATCACATCCACCGACGGGCGCTGCGTGGCCATGATCAGGTGGATACCAGAAGCCCGCGCCATCTGGGCAAGGCGCTGGATGCACGCTTCAATCTCTTTGCCGGCGACCATCATCAGATCGGCCATTTCGTCGACGATCACGACGATATAGGGCAGCAATTCCGGCTGGAATTCCTCGGTTTCAAAGATCGGATCGCCGGTTTCATCATCAAAACCGGTTTGCACGGTGCGGCTAAACATCTCGCCCTTTGACAGCGCATCTTTCACCCGGCCATTGAAGCCATCGATGTTGCGCACGCCCATTTTGGACATCTTGCGATAACGCTCCTCCATCTCGCCCACGACCCATTTCAGGGCGACGACCGCCTTTTTCGGGTCGGTCACAACGGGCGACAGAAGATGCGGGATGCCGTCATAGACGGAGAGTTCCAGCATCTTTGGGTCAATCATGATCATCCGGCATTCATCCGGCGTCAGCTTATACAGTAGCGACAGGATCATCGTGTTGATCGCCACCGATTTGCCCGAGCCGGTTGTCCCGGCGATCAAAAGGTGGGGCATCTTGGCCAGGTTCGCGACGATCGGTTCGCCCCCGATATCCTTGCCCAAGGCAAGCGGCAGCTTTTGATTGCCATCGCCAAAATCGCGATGTGACAGGATCTCGCGCAGGACCACCTTTTCGCGGTTCTCGTTCGGCAGTTCGATCCCGATCACGCTGCGCCCCGGCACGGTCGACACACGCGCCGACAATGCAGACATCGACCGGGCGATATCATCCGACAGACCAATCACGCGGGATGCTTTCAATCCCGGCGCAGGTTCAAGTTCGTACATGGTGACAACCGGACCCGGACGGACCGAGACGATTTCACCCTTCACCCCGTAATCATCCAGCACGCTTTCCAGCATGCGGGCGTTTTCTTCCAACGCCTCATCGCTCAGATGATGGCGCTGAATTTCAATTGGGTTGGTAAGCAGGCCCAGCGGCGGGTGTTCGTAATCCGCATATTTGTCTTCAAACTTCAGGGCCGGTTGGGCCTCTGCCTTGGCCTGCCGCGATGGCTGTGGCGCGCGTTTGGGCGGATGTTGCACAACGCTGCGCGGCTCTGGAGTGGGCGCGGGCGGCACCCGGACATCCGGGATCGGCATATGCGGCTGCGCCATGACAGGGGCGTCCGCGTCATCCTCAACGACGTCATCAGCGCCGCGCGTGGGATCATAGACCAATGGTTTCGGACCACGACCCGCCGTCAGCGATGGCTCAATCCGCACGCCAGAAGGCGCAGGCGGCACGGACCGGTTCTTGATTGCATCGGCAATCCGGGCACTGACCCGATCCGGGCTGCCCGCCTCTGCTGCGTTTTCAAGCGGTTCAGGTGTGACCAGTTCCGGCTCAGGCATGGGATCATTGCGTTTCAGCAACCCTGACAGGAAACCGTTCGACTGTGGCGGTTCCGGGATACGCGCGGGCGCGGCCAATGGCGGCGCAGGTGGCATTTTCGGGGCCGTCAGCGGTGGTTCACCCGTTGGCATGATAGGGTTTGAACGCACGACAGCTGCTGCGCGTGCTTTGACGTCATTTTCAATCATGCTGCGGAAATCAGGGACATTCACCGGCGTCTCATCGACGCGGTTGGACCGGACCTCTGCCGATTGCGCGCGACGGGCCTGCACTGTTGCGGTCATCCCCTTGGTCGCTTGCGCCGAAAGACTGGCCCCCATGCCAACGACACGCAGCAACAGCGCATAAAGCATCACAGTGCCAAGCAGCAGGAACCGTACTGCCACACGCAATTCGGGCCGGGTAAAGCCCAGCGCAAAGGCCAGCGTGATCAGCATTGCAACAGCCGCGACAAGCGAGAGCAGTTTTACACCAAAGCTCGTCCCAAAGGGCACAATCGTCAGGATCACCCCCAAGACAGTATCCCCGAACAAACCGCCCAGACCGAAATTCGCCGGCCAACTCGGCCCCGGCGTCAAGGTGGCGGCATAGACCGATGCCAGCACAAGCGCGACAGGGATAAATATCAGCCGGCCAAAGGCACGTTCATGCCCGTGGTGGAACACGAACCGCGCGCCCCAGCCCATCAGAACGGCGGGCACAACCCAAATACCCATCCCCACGATCATCATCACTGGTGCCGCAATCGACGCGCCGAAATGACCCAGCCAGTTCTGCACCGGCGCATCGGTCGCTGAAATCCAGCTTGGATCGTCGGGCGAATAACTGCCCATCATCACGGCAACCAGCAAGCCCAGAACGGACAGGGCCAGCCCGAACAATTCACGCCCGCGTTTTTCGATCGCCGCTTGTGTGGTGCTGTCCAATAGCGGATCGCGCTGCCGTGTCTGAAATGATGCCATGTTTACCGTTCCCTCAATCGTAGAGACAGTCGCGAATCAGGGTGAGACCGCGCTGCATTTCTTGTGTTGGGGCCACCATGGCGACCCGGATATAGTTTGCGCCGGGGTTTTCCCCGTTCACATCACGGCTCAGATACGCGCCGGGCAGTACCCGCACGCCTGTCTCCTGCCAGAGCCTGACCGCCGCTTCCTCTCCATTGCCCATTGGCAACCAAAGGAAGAACCCCGCCTGTGGGGAGTGGTAGCCGGGCACATGGCCCAGAATATCGTCGGCAATCTCGTATTTACGGTGATAAAGCGCGCGGTTCTCGATCACATGCGCTTCGTCGTTCCAGACCGCCGCCGCGACAGCCTGCAGCGGTTCGGGCAGCGGCGCGCCTGCAAAGGCCCGCAGCTGCCGGATGCGCGCAATCGATTGCGGCCCACCGGCGCAGAACCCTGACCGAAGGCCTGGCAGGTTTGACCGCTTGGAAAGCGAATGAAAGATCACGACCCTTTCGGGATCGGCGCCCATCTCTTGCGCAATCTGCAACGCACCGGGTGGCGGCACATCGCGGTAAATCTCGGCATAACATTCGTCGGCGAAGATCTTGAAATCATGTTTTTCGGCCAAGGTGATCAGGTCGCGCCAATAGGTTTCATCCGCAACGGCCCCCTGCGGGTTGGCGGGCGAACAGATATAGGCAATGGCGGTGCGATCCAGCACATCAGCAGAGAGCGATCTAAAATCAGGCAGATGCCCGGTCTCTTCGGTCGCAGGGACGTAAATTGCTTCGGCGCCGACCGACAGTGCGGCAACCGCATAGACCTGATAAAACGGGTTCGGCGTCAGGATGATCGGCTTGCCGTTCTTTTCTTCCGGGCAGAGCGCCATCGCGGCGTTATACAGCCCCTCGCGGGTGCCGTTCAGCGTCAGGATCTGGTCATGCGGCACGTCCAGCCCATAGCGGCGGTTCAGAAACCCGGCTATGGCATCCAAAAGGGCGGGAACCCCATTGTTATCGGGGTATTTCGCAAAATCCTGTAAATTGGCCGCAAGGATACCGCCCACGAAAGCGGGAAATGCATGGCGCGGTTCGCCAATCGTCATATTGATCGTCTCGGACGCCGTTGTCGGCACGTCCAATAGCGCACGCAAGCGTGGCCACGTCGCTGCCGGGAGGTCCGAAAACCGCTCAGGAAAAACCATAACTGCCTCAATATGCGGGATCATGTCGCCCCGCTTTTGACCAAACTAGCCCGAGGGGGGGCGGTCTGTCCAGAATAAGGCGCGGGCCCAGCGGTTTATTGTGGCTTTTTGGCCCAGTCGGTTTCGTTATGGGGACTTACGGCATCAGCGCCGGTGTTCATCAATGACAACAAGCAGCGTCAGAGCAGTATGGGACACACTACTCTAGCGCGTCAGTATCAAAAGTGCCTTCGGGGTAAGACAGGCAAACGTCACGACCAACAGCAAACACCGCCTCTTTGCTTTGACCGGCCTCTATCGCTTCAAGGATCTTTGTAAAATAGACATCAGCCATGCCTCCGGGCTTGACGTCCTCTGCCCCCAAAAGCTCGGCAGTTTGTGCGATCGCATCACTTTGCCCTTCGATAATACGAGCTTCGTAATCGCCTTGTGCAAAGGTCGCAAAGTCACCCCAAAAATCGCAGTCGCTTGCCGATACCATCGACCCGCAAACGCAAATCACGGCGGTGATTGCGGTTTTCTTTACATATGTCATCGCGAAACCTTTGCCGTACGATATACAATGCCAAACCACCACAAAGACCACGGCTTGTGAAGTTGGATTTTGGCGCACCTGCGGATCAGTTCAAAGCCTGCTCTGCCGCCGCACAAAGCCTTAACAAAGCCGCCTCAGTCCCATTCTGACCGTTGAAGATGATCCCGCAGGATGGGGTGCCGGTGGGTAACGTGATCGAACACACATCCATCAGGTTCGCCACCCGCGTATTGCGCAGCGCGAGCAGGTTTTCGGATTTGTAGTATTCGTCATCATCCAAGAGCCGCTGCGCATGCGGCGGCAGGATGGGCGCCGTGGGCATGATCACCGCGTCAAACTGTGCCGTCTCGGCTGCGTATTGCTTGCGGATATCGCGCAACATGTTCCAGCCTGCCACATAGTCTGGACCAGTGACAGTTTGCCCGCCCCGCACCCGTTCAAGGATTTGCGGGAACATCTTTTCAGGATGTGCCTCAACCAGATCACGCCACCAGCCATAGCTGTCGGCGGCATAAAGATTGCCCGCGACGTTGAACGCATCGAAAAGCTGCGCGAAATAGCGATGTTCGATCTGCGCACCAGCCGCCTTCAGGCACGCGACCGCGCTGTCAAATCCAGACTTGGGCGCGTCGCGCACATCGTCTGGCACAATCGTGTCCAGTACCATCAGCCGAACACCGGCAAGGCTGCTGCCTGTCAGATCAGCCGGTTTCGAGCCTTCCAACGCGGCCAGTAACAGATTTGCATCCTCAATCGACCGACATAGCGGGCCGACCGTGTCAAAGGTCAGACAAAGCGGTACTACCCCGTCGAGCGACAGCCGCCCATGTGTCGTTTTCAGTCCGACCAGATCATTCCAGGCCGACGGAATACGCACCGACCCGCCTGTATCGGAGCCAATACCCGCGGCAGCCAACCCGAACGCGACCGATACCGCAGCACCAGAGGATGACCCACCCGGCACAGCGTCAGGATCATTCACGCAAGGCGGGGTGGCTGTGATCGGGTTCAGGCCCAGCCCGGAAAAGGCGATCTCGGACATGTGGGTTTTGCCAAGGCAGACCAGACCGGCAGCGGTCGCCGTTTCCAGCACATAGGCGTCCCGGTCTGGCACGCGGCCTGCCATCAGGGCAGTCCCCGCCTCAGTGCCAATTCCGGCTGTATCAAACAGGTCTTTCCACGACACTGGTACACCATCCAGCGGTCCGCGCCGGAACCCTGATTTTGCGCGCTCAGACGCGGCGGCAGCCTCGGCACGGGCGCGGTCATGGGTCACGCGCGCATAAATCCGGTCACGATGCTCATGCGCGTCGATGGCGTCCAGATACACCTCTGTCAGGGCAACCGGATCGATATCCCCTGCCCCAATCCCACGGCCCAAATCCGCAGCCGTCATCCAGCGCCAGTCATCCATGCCACTCTCCTGTTTGATCGCGACCGTAGCGGCCATCCGGCGCATGGACAATCCCGTACGAAGGCGCATATTGCAGCACATGGAAAACGATCTGATCATCGTGGGCGGCGGCCTGAATGGACCTGCCTTGGCACTGGCGGCGGCACAGGCCGGTTTTACGGTGACGATCATCGATAGCCTGCCGGTGGACCGGCGCAAAAAGGCGGATTTCGATGGACGATCCTACGCGCTGGCGCATGCCTCCATGCGGCTTTTGCGCAGCATCGGGGTGTGGGACACCATCGCTGATCACGCCCAGCCGATGCTGGAAATCAAGGTCACGGATGGCCGCGCTGGTGAAGGGCCCAGCCCCTGGATGATGCATTTCGATCATGCCGAGATCGAAGAAGGGCCCATGGGCTACATGGTTGAAGACCGGCATCTGCGCCGCGCGTTTCTGGACGCGATGGCAGCGGATAAGCGGATCACGCATTTGGCCAAGGAAACGGTAGTTGCGCAATCGGTCGATCCCGCCAGTGTGACCGTCACGCTTGCTAGCGGCAAGACGATGACGGGCAGTCTGCTGATCGGCTCTGATGGGCGCCAAAGCGGCACGGCGGAACGCGCAGGGATCAAGCGGACCGGCTGGGGATATGGTCAGACTGCGGTGGTCTGTGCCGTCGCACATGAAAAGCCGCATGGGGGCATCGCGCATCAGTTCTTTATGCCCGCAGGCCCGCTTGCCATTCTGCCCCTGACGGGAAACCGCAGTTCGATCGTGTGGAGCGAAACAGACGTGCGTGCGGCAGAGTTGTCAGCAATGAATGACGCGGAGTTCCTTGACGCGTTACGCCCCGCCTTTGGCAGTTTCCTAGGTCAGATCAGCCTGACCGGCGCACGGTTTACCTATCCACTGGGCCTGACGCTTGCCAATAGCTTTATTGAGGACAGGGTCGCGCTGATTGGGGATGCCGCACATGGCGTGCATCCAATCGCAGGCCAAGGGCTGAACGCCGGACTGCGGGACGTGGCCGCCCTGGCCGAGGTTCTGGGCGAGGCGCGCGCACGCGGCGAAGACATCGGCGGTGTGCAGGCATTGGCGCGCTATCAGCAATGGCGGCGGTTCGATACGGCAACGCTGGCAGTGGCGACAGATACGTTCAATCGACTATTTTCAAACGATAACCCGCTGCTGCGTGCAATGCGTGATATCGGGATGGGCGTCGTGAACGCAGCCCCCGGGCTGCGGCGGGCGTTCATCCGGGAAGCGGCAGGACTGACAGGGGATTTGCCGAAGCTAATGCAAGGATGAGCGTTCGCCCACGAAACCTGCCTAAGTGGTGCGAGTAGGCTAATGCTATTCTGTTCTGACAACCCGGAACGTTTTAACGTGCGACTGACAAATGACGCCCGCCGTCAACTGGAATAACTGCTCCCGTGACAACAGGCGTCTGCATCAGCGCGACAGCGAAACGGCCGAATTCGACTGGCTCTACAATCCGTCCAATCATCGTTTTCTCGCGTTCAGTGTTTCGAAGCTGATCGCGCTCTTCATCGGTCATGCCCGACCAAAGGTCTGAATCAATGAAGCCAGGGCGAATGACGTTGCATCTGATCGGCGCAAGCGAGACTGCGGCGACCTGCGCCATTGCCTCCATCGCCTTGAATGCCGTGTGAACATGGCCTGCCTTGTCGTCGATGATTTGAGAGTATCCTCCGGTGATCAGCGTGATTGAACCGTCTTGGTTCATACGATCCTTGGCATGCCAGATACATCTATGGGTGCCCCAAACCTTGCCTTGCATGAAGCGATCTGCCTCGTCGGGAGGGGTCTCGCTAAAGCTTGAGCGTCCGACCGCTCCGGCCGTGATCATCAGATGCGAGAAATGACCAATTCGATCAAAGAAATCAGAGACGCTTTTGTCGTCGTAGATGTCTATGATCTCTGCCCGACATCCGAGCTGTTTTGCTGCTTGATCAGCCTTCTGCTGAGACCGCGACGTCACAATGACATCAGCGCCCAGTTCCAATGCAGCCTGGGCTACGCCCCGCCCCATGCCACCAGAGCCGCCGATACAAACAACGGTTTTACCATTGATCGTCATGCAAAACTCCTACGCTTAGCTAAAAACTAACCAGAACGGGATCCCTCAGTGAGGAAACGAAACATCATTCACCCCGTCGGGCATATGCCCAATCTAATCCAGCTTTCTTGCCTCATCGACCAGCATCACTGGTATCCCATTCCGAATGGGGAATGCATAATTGCCCGCCTTTGACACCAGTTCCTGCTTTTCAGCGTCATAATGCAGGGTCGCTTGCGTCATCGGGCACACCAGCGCCTCTAGCATCTTGGGGTCGAAGATTGGCGCGCTCATTGCATGACCTCTTCGCCGTTTCCCCCGCGCAAGGAAAACTCGATAAGGGTCATCAGCGTTTCGCGGCGGGTGGACAGTGACGGGGCCTCAAGCAGGGCCTGTTTGTCCTCGGGCTCAAACGGGCACAGCATGGACAGCGAGTTGATCAGTAATTCATCCTCTGCCTCGCTCAGGCTTTCCCAGTCAGTGGATAGCCCGTGATCGGTCAGATAGCGGCCCAAGGCCTCCATGAATTTGTCGCGGTTGAAATCAGTGTCCTTTTCAACCGGGCCAAGGTCGCGGTCAAAACCCTGCCAATTCACCTTGCAGCGGCGATAGGGCGTGAAACCTTCAACCTCTTCCACGATCCGGAAGCGGGACGCCCCCGACAGGGTGATCATATAACGCCCGTCTTCGGTTTCCGAAAACGCGGTCAGCTTGCCTGCGCAGCCAATACTGTGCAGTTTTCCGTCTTTCCCCGGCGCATCATAAGGTTGCACCATACCGATCAGGCGCGATGAGGTTTTCAGCACATCATCCAGCATCGCCAGATAGCGCGGCTCGAACAGATGCAACGGAAGCCGCGAACGCGGCAACAGCAGCGCACCGGGCAGGGGAAACACCGGAATGATGTCTGGCAAATCGGTTGGTGATATCATGTATACGGAGGTAGGCCGAACCTGCCGTCAGGCAAATATCATCGACGAAAGTTTTCTGCGCCCGTTCAGAACGATCGGATCCTTGGCCTCGCGCGCATCGAAAATCGTAAAAAGCTGGGCCTTGGCCGCCCCCTCATTCCATTCCCGATCGCGGCGGAACAGTTCAAGCAGTTCAGCGACCGATTCCTCGACTTGCCCGTTCGCATGCAGCGCAATGGCCAGATCGAAACGGGCCTGATGATTATCCGGTTCGGCATCAACCACTGCCTGCAGATCGGCAACCGGGCCGGCATTGGCCGCTTCGCGCGCCAGCGTGATCTGGGCATGCACGGCCTCAAGCAACGGATCGGTTGAAATCTCGGCTGGGGCGCCGTTCAGGATCGCCTCGGCCTGATCCACATCATCCAGCGCCAGATAGGACCGGACCAGCCCGGCATAGGCGGCTGCATTGTTCGGATCTTCCTGCAGGATCGCGGCAAAGGTCTCGGCCGCATCGGCAGCCGCCCCTTCTTCCAGCATCTGATCGGCGGCTTCAATCGCAGCGGACAACCCGTCGTCATCCCCGTCACCGGCAAGGGCTGCGATCTTTTCGACAAAGGCGTTGATTTCGGACGGGGGCAGCGCGCCCTGGAACCCGTCCACGGGGCGGCCCTGAAAGAACGCATAAACTGTGGGGATCGATTGCACCTGCAACTGTCCTGCATAGGCTTGGTTGGCATCCACATCGATCTTCACCAGTTTGACCCGGCCCTTGGCGTTGGTCACAGCAGCCTCAATCGCAGGGCCCAGCGTCTTGCACGGGCCACACCACGGCGCCCAGAAATCCACAATCACCGGGACGGTTTGGGACGCCTCGATCACGTCGGCGGCAAAGCTCGCGTCGGTGCCGTCTTTGATCAGATCAGCGGGGGCGGCGTTTTGGCCTGCATCCAGTTCCAGCATCGTCTGTCTCCTTCATCCTTGGTTGCGCCTTATATGTGCGCAAAGCAGGCCAAGGCCAAGGGGCAAACCCACTTTACCATGCTGGGCACCGGGCCTAGCGTACAGGGATGAGCATCACAGACCCGATCTGGCCCAAACTTGGTGCAATCGCCGTTGTCTTTCACAACGACCGATTTCTGCTGGTCAAGCGCAGAAATGAACCAAACGCAAATACATGGGGCTTTCCCGGTGGTCACGTGGATCTGGGCGAAACCGCCCTGGCGGCCGCAGAGCGCGAATTGTACGAAGAGACCAGCGTGGTCGGAACCGCGCAGCATTACATGACGAATATTGACGCCATCGGACGCGGCCGGGATGGTGGCATTCTCTACCACTATTTACTGGCAGCCGTCCGCTGTCAGTATCAAAGCGGAACGCCGGTCGCCGCAGATGACGCGGCGGATGCCGGTTGGTTCGCGGTTGATGAGGTGGCCCGCCTTCGGCAAAGCCCGAACGTGCAAACGATCATCGACATGATTATCGGGTAAGTGGTTAGTGTCTTGTTGCTGGATGTGGGCTGATGCGAGGGCGGCTTTGCGGGACTTTGCTGCCTTTCAGCATCGCCGCTCGAATGTCCGCTGTTTGGCAGCATATGATTGACTGTACTAATCCGCTTCGACATGTCTTGTCCGAACAGCAGGGATTTGGCGATTTGCGGCCATCAAGAGAGATCAGTTTAGGAGCTTAGTGAATGACATTTGAGACTTGGCTTGCGTTCTTGGCGGCATCGACCGTGTTTTTGATCTTTCCAATCGGTCCGACCATCCTTCTCGTGATTACCCTCGGACTTTCAAATGGACCGCGCGTTGCACCGGTCGCCGCATCTGGTGTTGCGTTGGGGGACTTCACAGCGATGACGGTCTCCTTGGCTGGCCTAGGCGCAGTGATGATGGCATCCGCTGAAGTCTTCACTTTGTTCAAGTGGGTTGGCGCGGCGTATCTCGTCTGGCTTGGCATTCGAACGATTCAGTCAGCGGGCAGAAGCATCGGGCACTCGGAGACGGACGGTTCGCGAATGAGTGCGTACCGAATATTCCGCCAGTGTTTTGCCGTGACTGCGTTGAATCCCAAACCCATCGCGTTCTTCATCGCGTTTGTGCCTCAATTCATCAACACCTCTGCACCTCTCTTGCCTCAGTTCGTTGCAGCGATCGCAACGTTCACCTGCCTCGCTTGGCTGAATGCGTTTTTCTATGGGAGGCTGGCTAGCCGTATGCGGGGCGTAATCCGTAAGCCTTCCATCATTGCTTGGTTCAAGCGCGTCAGCGGCAGCATTCTGATCGGCATGGGATTGGCTACGCTCACATTGCGGCGATCTTCGGTCTAACAAAGCGCAGTGGTAACTGGCCGCTGTGGTCGCCGAACGGCCTCAAAGAGCGATGTCACGCGCGAAGCCTGATGTTCGAGACTGACGTTCCAATAGACTTCGCGCCCACGGCTATGAACACGACGCCGATGGCTCGCGTGATCAAACCGCTGTGCCGTGCGAAGATGCGTCGTGTAACGGGAAGCCCCGTCCAGAATACCACGCCAAGCGTTGCGAAGCAGAACCCTAGAAATGCTGCCAGGACGAGCGGGACAGCATTATGAAAGGTCATCGCGTCTTCAAATCGGGCAAACACAGCCGTGAACATCGCCAACGCAAATGGATATGCCTTGGGATTTGTGAAACCGAAAATAACGCCTGACTTCCATGGCACGTCGACGATAGTGCCTGCCTTTGCACTCTGACTACGAAGCGCCCTAATACCCAACCAAATGAGGTAAGCCCCACAGAAAAGTCCCAAAATATCGAAAAGCAAAGGGCCAGCCTGCGAGACGCCGATGATGGCTGAAATTGCAAGGATCGTCCAAGCTAGATCACCAAGAAGGTGACAGGTCAGGAACGTTGCGCAAGCCATGCGCCCGGGACCTGCCGAGAGGCTGAGCGCCGCAAGGGTCGCCGGACCGGGGATAAAGACATAGAGCAATCCAGCCATAAACGTCGTCGCGAGTAATTCCAGCATAGTCTGACCACCATCGTTGCCTAGCCACCGAAGCCGACCTTCGCTTCAACGCAGAAAAACTGCAAGATGAGCTTATTTTGTTGAAGAAGTCTTGTTGCTTTGGGGCAAGCCATTTGATTCACTCGTTATTGTAGGATGAGGAGG
>CANNFU010000005.1 GCA_947503965.1 uncultured Paracoccaceae bacterium | reverse complement strand
AATTTGCAGCAACTGCTGCAACTCTATCGAGAACCCGACCCATCCATCAGGCCAGCCCGATTACCCATGCTTCGTCCCGCACCGCGTAGGTTCATCATTAATCTGATTTTGTAACGGATCACCAAGCTCACAGCGAGCCAGACAGTTCTCACGCCCTAACTGCCCCATGGCCCGTGATGCCCTTCGCCGCCATCCATCCGGGCAAATCCATGTGCCCCAAAGAAATCGCGCTGTCCCTGGATCATGTTGGCCGTGCCGCGTGCGGTGCGCATGGCGTCGAAATAGGCAAGACCAGACGCGAGTGCGGGCATTGCGATCCCATGCAGCGCGCCTTGCGCCACCACCTGCCGCAGGGCGCTGTGGGTCTTTTTCAGCGTGTCGGCAAAGCGCGGGGCAAACATCAGGTTGCGGTTTGCGTCCTCGGCCAATGCAGTCGCCATATCGTCGAGCATCGCAGAGCGGATGATGCAGCCCGCGCGCCAGACCTTGGCGATCTGGGGCAGGGGCAGGGACCAGCCGAATTCCTCTGACGCCTTGCCGATCATGCCGAAGCCTTGGGCGTAGCACAGGATTTTCCCCGCCATCAATGCGCTTTCCAGCGTTTCTAGCGAGACCGTGTCATGCGGGATGTGATGGGGCGCTGCACCGAACAGTGCCTCGCCTGCGGCGCGCGTTTCACGCTGAGACGACAGGTTGCGTGCCACAACCGCGGCTTCGATTGCGGGGATCGGGGCGGCGAGGTGCTGTGCCTCGATCACGGTCCAGCGTCCGGTGCCTTTTTGACCGGCGGCATCGACAATGACGTCAAGCATCGGCTTGTTTGTGTCGGGATCAATGGCCTTGGCGACCTTGCCCGATATCTCGACAAGATAGGATTGAAGCGGTCCTTTGTCCCACTTCGCGAAAACGTCGCCGATACTGGCATGATCCATGCCCAACCCGTCGCGCATCATGCCGTAAACCTCGGCGATCATTTGCATATCGGCGTATTCGATACCGTTATGCACAGCCTTGACGAAATGCCCGGCCCCTTCCTCGCCCATCCAGGTGGCGCAGGGTGTTCCTTTGTACTTGGCCGAGATCGCGGTCAGGATGGGGGCGACCCGATCCCAATACTGCCGCTTGCCGCCACCCATGATGGACGGGCCGAACCGTGCCCCTTCTTCGCCGCCCGAAACGCCGATGCCGAGAAAGGGCAGGTCGCCCGCGTCGCGTGCGCGCCTGTTGGTGTCGTGGAAATTGGCATTGCCGGCGTCGATGATCAGGTCGTCATCATCCAGCAGCGGCCGCAATGCGGCGATCTGATCGTCGACGGCCTGTCCAGCCGGAACCATCAAGATGATGGCCCGCGGTTTGGCGATGGCATTGACAAGATCCTGGATCGTCTTCGTGGGTGTGATCCTGGACGCCAGATCGCCCGCGCCATCATGGAACGCCTTGGTCCTTTCGGTCGTCCTGTTCCAGACCGCAATATCGAACCCTTTATCGGCAATGTTCAATGCCAGGGCTGCGCCCATTGTGCCAAGGCCGATCAGGCCGATCTTTGCGTTGCTCATCTGTGGGAAGGTCCTTGTTCCTGATCGCTTTGCGTTGGGGTATAGGACGTGTGGCCACAGATGAAAACCGACGCAATCAGGCGATCATCTTGGGCCCCAGATACTGGGCAGCGACAAAGACCACATAGGCCGCGACCATCACATAGCCGACGACCCGGGTAATCCGGCCAACCGCCAGCATCCACCCGACGAATGCCAATGTGACCGCAACTGTCGCCCACATCTGTATGCCGGCCAGAACAGGATCAATTTCCAGCGGTTTGATCATGGCTGTCAGACCGATGATCGACAGGATGTTGAACGTGTTCGAACCAATGATGTTCCCCAGGATCAATCCGACCGAGCGTTTGCGCGCTGCCGCGATACAGGTGGAAAGTTCGGGCAGGGATGTGCCGAATGCCACGACCGTCAGACCGATGATCGCCTCTGGCACGCCGATGATCGTGCCAGTCACAACCGCCCCTTTGACCAGCATTTCAGATCCGATGGCCAGGGCTGCAAGCCCACCCAGCAGGATCAGCAACGCCATGCCCATTGTCTGAATGCCGCCGGTGCTGTCGTCATCGTCGTCGTCTTCAATGACCAGCGTATTGGTGGCGTATTGATAGCCGACAAAGGCCACCAGAATACCGAACATCACCAGGCCCAGGACAAGCGAAAACAGACCGGACATGATGCCGTAGACCATGATCCCCGTGGCCAGCACCATCATCACCAGATCTTTCATCAGATCCTTGGCCCTGCCTTCGATCTGAAACACGATTGCTGTTGCGCCCAGCACCAGCAGGATGTTGGCAATGTTCGACCCCAGCACGTTGCCCAGCGAAATTCCCGGGTACCCCGCGATGTTGGCGTTTACGGAGGTAAAAAGCTCGGGCACGGAGGTGCCGAAAGAAATGATCGTCGCCCCGATAAAGAGCGGGGAAAGCCCCGTACGCTCGGCGATGAAAACGGCGGCGTCAATGGTCCAGTCGCCGCCTTTGATCAGCAGGACAAGGCCGAACATGATGGCACCAGCGGCCAGTACGAACAGGTCGTAATTTGGGAGTTCCAAGGGCTTTGTTCCTGCTCAGATGTTGGTGTCGGATGGGGTGTTCCCCATCGTGAATTCGGCCGGTTGCCTGTCTGTGGCCCTGTATGTCGGAGACCCGTTTAACATGTTCTTACCCCTATCGTCCTGACAGTCATACGCTGCAAGCCCAGCTACAGCCCAAGTGCCTGTTCCGGGGCTTATCTGATTTTCATGATGAGTGTTAGCCCGGCAATTCATATCGGCAACCGTTATGATCGCTGCATGCGCGTGGATGGTTAAGTGCACCATATGTGTTCCTTGTCGGGCCGCGCCAGCGCGCCGGTTATGTCCGCTTAGATATGGCGCAAAGCGTCGGGAACAAGTTGATCGGCGGTTCTTCCCACACCCGGCATGCCGACAGCCTTTATCTGCCAGTCGCCACTGTTGCGTGACATGACCGCCATGACCACGCCTGTATGCGATCCCTTGTCGGTCAGCGTATAGCGGCACAGCTCTGTCCGGGTATCCTCGTCAACAACCCGGCAATAGGCATTGTCGACTTCATCGAAGATATGCCCTTGGTATGAATTTACAAAGAAAACAAGAGTTTCGACGTTTTCATCAAGTTTCGTCAGGTCAACGGTGATCGCCTCATCATCGCCATCCCCATCGCCGGTCAGGTTATCGCCCGTATGCATGATGGCCCCATCAGGCGATTGCAATTTGCCAAAATAGACGATGCCGGTCGGCTCTTTTTGCGCATTGAAGGTGATGACGGATGCATCAAGGTCGATATCCTTTGGGCCGGTCAGCTTGGCGAACAGCCCTTGCGGAATGACCGGATCCCAGCCCACGCCCATCCGGATTCGTTTGAGGTTGGAGGACATTTCCGCAAGGCTGATCTGCTGTCCTTTTGACAATGAAATCGCCATGCTTGTCGTCCTTTTCATGCTATTGGGTGTAGATGAAATGTAAGCTGTCGGACAAGGAAGTGAAAGTGTTACGCTTTCTAGACAAGGCATCATTGATCTGAGGCCATCGCGACAGGCCTGCGTTAGTCACTCTCATACGGGCTGTTGGCCGGTGCGCCGCTATGATCGGTCCAGCGGCGGCTTTTTGTGGCTCTGTCCCAGTGCAGTACCCGGTCGTGGTCGGGATAGGTCACGACGTCGCCGGGCGACCTTGTGCCGATGACCAGGTATTTTGTCTCCGCATCCGAGCAGTTTTCAAGGGAATGGCCGACCGGATCGCCTGCCTTGAAGGTGGCCGCGTCGCCGGGGTGCATCACGGTGCTGCTGTCGCCTTCATGCAGGGTGACTTTCCCTTCCAGCACATACACCATTTCATCCTCGCCCGCGTGCCAATGCTTGATCGAGGAGGATGAACCGGGCGGCAGGATTTCAACGAAAGCCCCGAACTGGGTCAGCCCGCCGCTATCGCTGAACAGCAGGGCGCTGTAGGGGCCGCAGGGATTGCCGGTGCCATCGCTGGCGTCGGTTTTGACGGTGTCCGGCGTGAATACGGGCATGCGGGGCCTCCTCGGAAACTATGGGTTGCGAAGATACAGGCGTAGGATGGGTGATTTCACCCATCCCCGTCCATCCTCAACATCCGCCGTCACTCCGCCGCGGTGGCGTAATCCTCCATCGGGGGGCAGGTGCAGGTCAGGTTGCGGTCGCCCCAGACGTTGTCGACCCGGTTGACCGGTGGCCAGTATTTGTCCACCCGGAACGCCCCCGGTGGGAAGCAGCCCGTTTCGCGGCTATAGGGGCGGTCCCAGTCTTTCACCAGATCCTCCATCGTGTGCGGCGCATGCTTCAGCGGGTTATTGTCCTTGTCGATCTCACCCCGTTCAATCTGGGCAATCTCGGCCCGGATCGCCAGCATCGCGTCGCAGAACCGGTCAAGTTCGGCCTTGTTTTCGGATTCCGTCGGTTCGATCATCAGGGTGCCCGCGACAGGCCAGCTCATCGTTGGGGCGTGAAAACCGCAATCTATCAGGCGCTTGGCGATGTCATCGACCGTTACACCTGCGCTTTCGGCGAAGGGCCGGGTGTCGATGATGCATTCATGGGCCACGCGCCCCGTTGGCCCTTTGTAAAGCACGTCGAATGCTCCTTCGAGCCGTTTGGCGATGTAGTTGGCATTCAGGATCGCCACCCGCGTTGCCTGTGTCAGCCCGTCGCCGCCCATCATCAGGCAATAGGCCCATGAGATCGGCAGAAGCGATGGTGACCCGAAGGCGGCCGCCGAAACAGCCCCTTCGCCGGTGACGGGATCGCCGGGCAGGTGGGGGACCAGATGCGCCTTGACCCCGATCGGCCCCATGCCGGGCCCGCCGCCGCCATGAGGGATGCAGAAGGTCTTGTGCAGGTTCAGGTGGCTGACATCGCCGCCCAGATCGCCGGGGCGGGACAGGCCCACCATGGCGTTCATGTTGGCCCCGTCGATATAGACCTGCCCGCCATGGTCATGGGTGATCTTGCAAACCTCGATCACGGTTTCCTCGAACACGCCATGGGTCGATGGGTAGGTGATCATGCAGCCCGCCAGATTGTCGGCATGCAGTTCGGCCTTGGCCCGGAAATCGGCCACGTCGATATCACCATTGGCGGCGGATTTGATCGGCACGACCTTCCAGCCGACCATCTGGGCCGAGGCGGGGTTGGTGCCGTGGGCGGACATCGGGATCAGGCACACGTTGCGGTGCCCCTGACCGTTGGCACGGTGATAGCCCGCGATGGTCAGAAGCCCGGCATATTCACCCTGTGCGCCGGAATTGGGCTGCATGGAAATGGCGGCATAGCCGGTGATATCGCAAAGCTTGGCCGACAGATCGTCGATCATTTCGCGGTAGCCTTCGGCCTGATCGGCGGGGCAGTAAGGGTGCAGCAGAGAGAATTCGCGCCAGCTGACAGGCATCATTTCGGCGGCTGAGTTCAGTTTCATCGTGCAGGACCCCAGCGGGATCATCGCCCGGTCCAGCGCCAGATCCCGGTCGGCCAGACGCCGCATGTAGCGCATCATTTCCGTCTCGGCCCGGTTCATGTGGAACACTGGGTGGGTCAGGTAATCCGACGTCCGGATCAGCTTTTCGGGCATGTGGTAATGCGGGGTGTAATCCTTGTCCTGCCGTTCGATGCCGAAGGCGCGCCAGACCCGTTCGATGGTGGCAGGCCGGGTCCGTTCGTCCAGCGTGATGCCGACCTGTGTTTTGCCGACGGCACGCAGATTGACCCCTTCATCCACCGCCGATTTCAGGACCGCCGATTGCAGCGGCCCGACATCGACGGTGATCGTGTCGAAGAATGTGGCTGGGCGCACATCGAACCCGCCTTGCTTCAGCCCTTCGGCCAGCCGCGCGGTCTTGCGGTGGATGCGTTGGGCAATGGCCTTGAGCCCCTCTGGCCCGTGGAAGACCGCATAGAAGCCGGCCATGACCGCCAGCAGTGCCTGTGCAGTGCAGACATTCGACGTCGCCTTTTCCCGGCGGATATGCTGTTCGCGGGTTTGCAGCGACAGGCGGTAGGCGCGGTTGCCGTGGCTGTCGATGGACACGCCAACGATCCGGCCCGGCATGGAGCGGGCATAGGCCTGTTTCGTCGCCATATAGGCCGCGTGCGGGCCACCGTAGCCGATGGGCACACCGAAGCGCTGGGTGGTGCCCACGGCGATATCGGCGCCCATCGCACCGGGTTCTTTCAGCAGTGTCAGCGCCATGGGATCGGCAGAGATGATGCCGATGGCGTTGTGTTCATGCAGTCTGGCGATTTCATCGGTGAAGTCGCGCAGGTGGCCGTAGGTGCCGGGGTATTGGAAGATCGCGCCGAAAACGGCGGTCGGGTCCAGATCGTCGGGGTTGCCGACCGTGATTTCGATGCCAAGCGGGGCGGCCCGGGTTTTCATCACGGCGATGTTCTGCGGGTGGCAGTTTTCGTCGATGAAGAAACCTTTGACTTTCGATTTCGATACCCGCTGTGCCATGGTCATCGCCTCGGCGCAGGCTGTCGCCTCGTCCAGCAGGGAGGCGTTGGCGATTTCCAGGCCGGTCAGATCGCTGACCATGGTCTGGAAGTTCAACAGCGCCTCGAGCCGGCCTTGGGAAATTTCGGGCTGATAGGGGGTGTAGGCGGTGTACCAGGCCGGGTTTTCAAGGATGTTGCGCTGGATCGCGGGCGGCGTGACCGTCCCGTGATAGCCCTGACCGATGAGCGAGGTCAGGACCTTGTTCTTGGAGGCCGTGACCCGCATGTGGTGCAGCAGTTCGCGTTCTGATTTGGGCTTGCCAAAATCCAGCTTTTGCTTCTGGCGGATGGCGGGCGGCAGCGTATCGTCGATCAGGGCATCAAGATCCTTGGCCCCCACGATCTGCAGCATCTCGGCCATTTCGGCCGGTGACGGGCCGATATGGCGGCGGTTGGCAAAGTCGTAGGGCAGATAGTCTGTGGGGGTAAAGGTCATGATGCTGGTCCCTTAATCGATCATCGCTTTATAGGCGGCTTCGTCCATGTATTCGTCCATCTGGGACGTGTCAGACGGTTTGATCTTGAAAAACCAGCCATCGCCGGTCGCGTCTTCGTTGGCGAGGCCCGGATTGTCGGCCAGTGCATCGTTCACTTCGACGATTTCGCCGTCGATGGGGGCCAGGATGTCCGATGCCGCCTTGACGCTTTCGATCACCACGATTTCGTCGTCCTTGACGACGGTTGTCCCCACCTCTGGCAATTCGACAAAGACGATATCGCCCAGCTGGGTTGTGGCATGTTCGGTGATGCCGACGACGATCAGGTCGTCTTCGGCGCGCAGCCATTCATGCTCTGACGTATATTTCATTTGTGGTCTCCCTTGGTCTTACCGTTTGAAATTGGCTGGTGTGAACGGCATCTTCGTCACGGTCAGCGGCAGCCGTTTGCCCCGCAATTCACCGTAGACGGTCGCGCCGGGTGTGGCATTGGCAGTGGCGACATATCCCATCGCAACGGGGCCGCCCACGGTTGGGCCGAACCCGCCCGAGGTGATCATGCCGATCTGTGCATCGCTGTCGGCGTCCGCGAAGAGCGGCACGCCTTCGCGCATCGGCGCGCGCCCTTCGGGCAGCAGGCCGACCCGTTTGCGCGCGACCCCTTCGGCCAGTTCCGAAAAGATCGCGTCGGCCCCCGGAAACCCGCCTGCGCGGTCACCACCGGCGCGGCGCACCCTTTGGATGGCCCATGTCAGCGCGGCCTGGACCGGGGTCGTGCCGGTGTCGATATCATGCCCGTAAAGGCACAGCCCGGCCTCGAGCCGGAGCGAGTCGCGCGCGCCCAGCCCGATGGGTTCGACATCCGGGTGCGCCAGCAGGATGCGGGCCAGATCGGCGGCGTTTTCGTTCGGCACCGAGAACTCGAAGCCGTCTTCGCCGGTATAGCCTGACCGTGACACCCAGCATTCAACGCCGTTCAGCGTCAGCGTGGCCACATCCATGAACGCCATCGTGGCCGCGGCAGGGTTGAGGGAGGACAACACCGCCGCGGCCGCCGGCCCCTGCAAGGCAAGCAGGGCGCGGTCCGTGATTTCGGTCACTGTCACATCCGGTTCCAGATGCGATTTCATATGGGCAATGTCGGCGGCCTTGCACGCCGCATTGACCACGACGAAAACATGATCGCCCCGGTTTGCCAGCATCAGGTCATCCATGATCCCGCCGGTTTCATTGGTGAAGAAACCATAGCGTTGGCGGTTTTCATCAAGGCCGAGGATATCAACCGGGATCAGCCGTTCCAGCGCGCTGGCGGCTGACGCGTAATCGCGGCCTTTCACGATTACCTGGCCCATATGGCTGACATCGAACAGCCCTGCGCTCGCGCGGGTGTGCAGATGTTCCTTCATCACGCCCAGCGGATATTGCACGGGCATGTCGTAGCCTGCAAAGGGCACCATCTTGGCACCCAGTTCCAGATGCAGGTCATGCAGCGGTGTTTTCAACAAATCCGACATCGGCGGCTTCTTTCCCTCCCGCCGATCAGATAGTCATATCTTCCGGCACCACTTTGGCGCAAAGGTGTGCCCTTTACGCGTGATGCCCCCTCTGTCCATGTGCCTGAGATTGCTATCCCTTCGGCGGGCACCCATGTCCCGTGCCACTCTCCAGAGTCTTCGTATCGGCGTCGGTCCTTTTGCCTGAGAGTTTCCGGGGCGGTTGCTCCTTCGGCACCAGATTGACTGGTTCTCCCGACGTCGATTTCGGCGTGATGCTGCCCTGTTACAGACAGGCAAGCAAGAGCTTTGTTGTGTTTTCCTTTGTCATGGTGATCGGATTTCCGCCAGTGCTGGGATCCTTGAGCGCGCCGGCGACGATGCGGTCGATATCGGGGTTGCTGACGCCGATACCGCCTAGCGTGCGCGGGATCCCCAGCGATGCGTTCAGGTCATCGACATAGGCGCAGAACCCGTCGCACCCGCCTGCAATGCCCAGATAATCCGCCGCCCGGCCGATGATATCGCTGATCGCGGGTTTGTTGAATTGCAGCACGGCGGGCATGCAAACCGCGTTGGTAGTCCCGTGATGGGTGTGGTGGATGGCTCCGATGGGATGGGACAGGGCATGGATTGCCCCCAGCCCTTTCTGGAACGCGGTTGCCCCCATCGCGGCGGCGGACATCATATGCGCGCGCGCTTCGATATCGGTGCCGTCGGCATAGGCGCGAGGCAGATATTCCTTGACCAGCCGCATCCCTTCCAGCGCGATCCCTTGCGACATGGGGTGATAGTGGGGTGAACAATACGCCTCAACACAATGGGCAAAGGCATCAAGGCCGGTGCCTGCGGTGATGAACCCTGGCATGCCGACGGTCAGTTCCGGGTCGCAGATCACGACGCTGGGCAGGAATTTGGGGTGAAAGATGATCTTTTTCTCTTCCGTTTCGGAATTGGTGATGACCGATGCGCGCCCAACCTCCGACCCGGTGCCGGCGGTGGTGGGCACCGCGACGATGGGTGCGATGGCGTCCGCATCCGCACGTGTCCACCAGTCGCCGATGTCTTCGAAATCCCACAGCGGGCGGGTCTGACCGGCCAGAAACGCCACCAGCTTGCCAAGGTCGAGGCCGGAGCCGCCGCCAAAGGCAACCACCCCGTCATGCCCGCCTTCCTTGAAGGCTTGCACCCCTGCGGCGGCGTTCTTTTCATTGGGGTTCGGGTCCACATCGGCAAAGATCGCGCGGCCAAGCCCCGCCGCCTCAAGCAGATCAAGCGTGCGGGTGGTGATCTCCATCCCGGCCAGTCCACGATCGGTGACCAGCAAAGGTTTTTTGATCCCGGCAGCAGCACAGGCATCGACGATTTCGGCGATGCGCCCGGCGCCGAAGCGGACAGAGGTGGGGTAGGACCAGTTAGCGGTAAGCGACATGGTTTATGCCTTCTTGAGGTGGTAGGATTTGGGACGTGTCAGGTTGTGATAGCCGATGATGGACAGACCGCCACCGCGCCCGGTGTCCTTGCAGCCGGTCCAGCAGAGGCCCGGATCAAGATAATCGGCGCGGTTCATGAAGACGGTGCCGGTTTCGATCTGATCGCCAATCGCCTCGGCCCTTGCGACATCGTTTGTCCAAACCGATGCGGTCAGCCCATAGGGGCTGTCGTTCATCAGGCGGATGGCTTCGGCATCGTCCTTGACCGGCATGATGCCGACCACGGGGCCGAAACTTTCTTCGCGCATCACGCGCATGTCGTGGGTCACGTTTGTCAGGATTTGCGGCATCAGGTATGCCCCGCCATCCTGCGGGAAGCGGGCGGGGTCGATATGGGCGGTGGCCCCGGCGGCGATAGCCTCTGCCGTTTGGGCGCGGACCGCATCGGCAAAGCGCACATGCGCCATGGGTCCCAATGTGGTTTCGGGGTCGAGCGGGTTGCCAAGAACGTAGCCATTCACGATCTCGACCGCTTTGGCCACGAAAGCATCGAAATGCCGTTCAGCCACATAGATTCGTTCAATCCCGCAGCAGCACTGGCCGGAGTTGAACATCGCCCCGTCGATCAGCGTATCGACCGCCGCATCGAGGTCGGCATCGTCGCAGACATAGCCCGGGTCCTTGCCGCCCAGTTCCAGTCCGATCCCGGTGAAGGTTCCAGCGGCGGCCTGTTCAATCGCCTGCCCGCCGCTGACGGAGCCGGTGAAATTCACGAAGCCGAATGACTTGGCGGCGATCAGGTCGGATGTTGTCTGGTGGTCCAGAAACACGTTCTGGAATACGTCCGCTGGCACGCCCGCGTCGTGGAACGCCTGCGCCATCCGTTCACCGACCAGCGGCGTCTGCGAGGCGTGTTTCAGCATAACTGTATTGCCTGCGATCAGGGCCGGGGCGACCGTGTTGATCGCGGTCATGTAAGGGTAATTCCACGGGGCCACGACCAGAACGACCCCGTGCGACACCCGTTTTATAACGCGCCTGAAATGCTCGCTATCTTCGACGGTGATATCTGCCAGCGCGTCGTCCGCGATCCGCGCCATATGGGTGGCCCGTTCGTTGAACCCGCCAAATTCACCGCCGTAGCGGATCGGACGACCCATCTGGTGGGCGAGTTCAGGCACGATGTCGTCGTTCATGTCACCAACGCGGGCGACACCCGCCTGCACCAGTGCGACCCGTTCTGCCAAGGGCCGCGCGGCCCATGCCGATTGTGCGCCTTTGGCGCGGGCGACGGCGGCTTGCGCGGCATCGGCGCTGAGCGTCGGCCGTTCCGCGTAGACCGAGCCGTCAATGGGGGAGATGCAGGTGATCATGATGGCTCCTTAGGGATTGGTTGACCAAAAACCAGCATCAGCGCCTCATAAACGACCACGAATTCGCGTTGACCATAAGATGTATCTGCTGGCGGTTGATGATGCGTTTCGGGCAGCTTGGAAAGAGCGGGCAACAGTGTTTCATGCAGCGCGTCCACATCTTCGACATCGATGTAATAGCCTTGCTGTCGCGCCGCGTCGTTCATGTCACCGCGCGCCATGATCAGGCGGATTGTGGCACCATCCCGGCGCAGATAGGCAAAGCCGTCAAAGGCCGCCACAAGTTCAAAACTCAATACATCCTGAAAAAATGCGGTTGCCGCCGGAACATCGGTGACAGGCGCAAGCGGGGTCAGGTCGATCAGTCTGGTCATTATGCCCGCTCGAACCCCCTTGCGATTTCCCAGTCGGTGACGACGCGGTCAAATTCTTCCTGCTCCCACTCGGCGCAGCGGGTGTAATGGTCGATCACATCGTCGCCCATGGCGTCGCGCAGGAAAGCGGAATTGCGTAGGGTTTCGGTCGCGGCGCGCAAGGTCTGGGGAATATCCGCCGCCTTGGCGTCTTCGTAAACGTCGCCTTTGGTGGGTGGAGCGAGGTCCATCTTGTCCTCGATCCCCTTGATGCCTGCGGCCAGCATGGCAGCCTGCGCCAGATAGGGGTTGAGGTCGGACCCTCCGATGCGGCATTCGACGCGCACGCCTTTGGTGCCGTCACCACAGAGGCGAAAACCGGCGGTGCGGTTATCCACGGACCAGACGGTTTTGGTGGGCGCAAAGGTGCCTTTGGCGAAGCGTTTGTAACTGTTGATGTAGGGGGCCAGAAAGAAGGTGTAGTCAGGGGCATAGGCGATCAGCCCGGCCATGTAGTGTTTCATCAGGTCGGACATGCCCAGATCAGCGTCGGCGTCATAGAAGGCCGGTTCCCCGTCCTTCCACAGCGACTGATGCACGTGGGATGAACTGCCGACTTTGTCGTGATGCCATTTCGGCAGGAATGTCGCGGCGTGACCGTGCGCCCATGCGATTTCCTTGATCGCGTTCTTGGCGATGCTGTGATGGTCGGCACAGTCGACGGCAGGTGCATAGCGGATGTTCAACTCTTCCTGCCCGGTCTCAGCCTCGCCTTTGGTGTTTTCAATAGGCAGACCGGCGGCGAACAGGTGATTGCGGATCGGGCGCATCACATGTTCTTCCTTGGTGGTCTGCAGAATGTGGTAGTCTTCGTTGTAACCGCTGATCGGCACCAGATCGCGAAAGCTATCCTTGCGGATATCGTCAAAGGATTTCTCGAACAGGAAGAACTCAAGCTCGGTCGCCATCATGGCGTCAAAGCCCATGTCCTTGAGCCGTGCGACCTGCTTTTTCAGGACGGCGCGGGGATCGTGTGGCACGGGTGCGTGGGTGTGGTGATCAAGGATATCGCACAGCACCATGGCGGTGCCATCGAGCCATGGCGTGAGCCGCAGGGTGCTCAGGTCCGGGGCCATGATATAATCGCCATAGCCCTTTTGCCAGCTTGTGGCGGCATAGCCGTCAGGCGTCGCCATCTCCAGATCGGTGGCCAGCAGGTAGTTGCAGCAATGGGTTTCCTTGAACGAGGTTTCGACAAAGTTGACGGCGTGAAAGCGTTTGCCCATCAGCCGCCCCTGCATATCCACAAAGCAGGTCAGAACGGTATCGATGGCCCCGTCCGCCACACGGGATTTGAGATCGTCGAAGCTGAGGGTGCCGGGCATGAAACTATCCTTTGTCGAAATGGCGCCCCGGGCTTGACCCGGGGCCTCCACGTTGGGTCTGGTTGAGGTCCCGGGACAGGCCCGGGACGCCGGTCAGGTGTAGCGGTAGGGCCGTCCGGCCTTTTCCATATCCGCGTTATACTGTTTGAAGATATCGACGACCTTGCGCTTGGTGTCGCTTTCGGCGGCGATTTCTTCCCAGAATTCGCGGGCGGCTGCCTCAACCGTCGCCCATTCCGCATCGGGAATCGTGGTCAGTTCCAGCTTGGTGCCATTGACCCGCAGATTGGCCTCACCGCCCCAGTACCAGTGCTGGCGATAGTAATGCGACTGTTCGCAGCAGACCTGGAACAGGGTTTGCAGGTCTTCCGGCAGTTCGTTCCAGCGGTCCATGTTTGCAAAGAAATGCCCGATCCACGCGCCCGAGATGTTGTTGGTCAGGAAGTAGTTGGTCACGTCCGCCCAGCCCACGGTATAATCCTCGGTAATGCCGGACCATGCGATGCCGTCGAGTTCGCCGGTCTGGACCGCGACCTCGATATCTTCCCACGGCAGGTTGACCGGTACGACTCCGAATTGCGCCAGGAACCGGCCTGCGGTGGGGAAGGTGAAAATGCGCTTGCCTTCCAGATCGGCGAGCGACCGGATCGGGTCCTTGGTGGCGAAATGGCAAGGGTCCCAGGCACCGGCGCTGACATGTTTGACGCCGACAGCGGCGTATTCTTCGGCCCAGATTTCGTTCAGCCCGTACTGGTTGAACAGCACCGGCACGTCGAGCGAGTAGCGCGAGCCGAAGGGGAAATAGCCGCCGAACACGGTGACCTCGGTGGGTGATGCCATGCTGTCATCATCCGATTGCACCGCGTCGATAGTGCCCCGCTGCAGCGCCTGAAACAGCTCGCCCGTGGGGACCAGCTGGTCGGCATAAAAGAGTTCGATCTGCATCCGGTCGCCTGCGATCTTGTTGAACATGGCGATGGCGGGGTCGATCACCTCGGCGGCCAGCGCGGCACCGGCATAGGTCTGCATCCGCCATGTGATTGTGCTTTGCGCGAGCGCCGGAGCGGCCAGCGTGGCGGGGGCGGCCATGGCGGCCCCTTTGATAAACTTGCGTCGTGTTGTCATCACTTTTCTCCTTGTTGGGTTATGCCGGGTTGGCCCGGTCTGTTTTTTCAGTTTCCGTAAACGTAGCCGGGCAGCCATGTGGCAAGTCCCGGAAAGATCATCACCAGTGCCAGCGCGAGCACCATCACCAGCACAAACGGCGTGATCGATGCGTAGATGTCGCGCAGCGCAATTTCCGGCGGGGCCATGGCCCGCATCAGGAACAGGTTATAGCCAAAGGGCGGGGTCATATAGGCGATCTGTGTCGTGATCGTATAAAGGATACCGTACCAGATCAGGTCAAACCCCAGCGCGCCGACCAGCGGCACATAAAGCGGGGCAACGATGACCAGCATGGCTGTGTCATCCAGAAACGTGCCCATCAGGATAAAGCTGAGCTGCATCAGGATCAGGATCATCCAGGGGCTGAGGTTGAGTTGTTCGGTGAACAGGCTTTCGATGGCCTTGACCGCGCCCAACCCATCGAACACCGCGCCAAAGGCCAGCGCGGCAAGGATGATCCACATGAACATGCAGGTGATGCCCAGCGTGTTGCGGACGGAGTTTTCAAAGACCTCGCGCGTCATCCGCCCTTTGACGATTGCCGCGACCAAGGCCGCCAGCGCGCCAATGGCGGAGCTTTCCACCAGCGATGTCCAGCCATTCACGAATGGCACCATCATCACCGCGAAGATCACCAGCGGGAGTAGACCTGCCCGCAGCAGCCGCAGCTTTTCCGCGCGTGGCATGGCCCGGTCCTCTGCGCTGAGAGCGGGGCCAAGGGCCGGGTTGATCCGGCAGCGGATGGCGATGTAGGCGATGAAAAGTGCGGCCATCATCAGCCCCGGAATGACCCCGGCGAGCCACAATTGCCCGACCGGTTGCCGTGCGATCATCGCGTATAGCACCAGCACGACAGATGGCGGCACAAGAATACCAAGGCTTGATCCGGCCTGAATGACCCCGGTCACCATCCGTTTGTCATATCCGCGTTTGAGCAGTTCCGGCAGGGCGATGGTTGCCCCGATGGCCATGCCTGCGACGCTCAGCCCGTTCATGGCCGAAATCAGCACCATCAGCCCGATGGTCCCGATCGCCAGCCCGCCGCGCAGGCCGCCCATCCAGACATGGAACATGCGGTAAAGGTCATCGGCGATTTTGCTTTCCGACAGCACATAGCCCATGAAAATGAACATCGGCAGTGTCAGCAGCGGATACCATTTCATCAGCTTCATCGCCGCTGAAAAACCGATATCATGCCCGCCATTGTCGCCCCACAAAAGCAATGCAGCGACGACCGCCACAAAACCGATGGCCCCGAACACCCGCTGCCCTGTCAGCAGCATCAGCATCATGGTGGAAAACATCAGGGTCGCGATCACTTCATACGACATCAGATCGTTTCACCTTTCAGGCGCAGCACATCTTTGAACAGTTCAGACAGGCATTGCAGGATCATCAGGAAAAAGCCGACGATCATCACGGTCTTGATCGGCCACATATACGGCCGCCATGCGGAGGAGGAGCGTTCCATGCGCCCGATCTCCTCGCTCCCTGTCAGAAGGCCCGCAAAGAACGAAAACGGTTCGGTTTTCCAATAACCCAGCGAATAGGCGGTGGAGCCGACCGCGCCGTAAAGCAGGACGCACAAATAGAAGGTCAGGAACAGGATGGTGACCAGATCGAACCACGCTTTTCGCCGCACTGACCAGCCGCCATAAAGCAGGTCCATCCGCACATTCGAGCCAAGCTGGATCGAATAGGGCCCGCCCAGAATGTAATAGGCCACCATGGCGAATTGGGCAATTTCCAGCGTCCAGAGCGAGGGCAGAAAGAATGTCTTGCTGATCGATGACCACAGCAGGATACCCATGAGGACAAACACGCCATACATCATGATCCGCCCGACCCGGTAATTCACGGCATCGACCGCCGTGATATAGCCGCGCATCAGGCCACGCATCTGACGGCCCCCGCAAGACCCGTGCGGGCGAACCCGTCGGCAAGCCAGCCTGCCAGCAAACCCGCCATCGCGATCTGGTCCACGCTGTTGGCAATCAGGTCGCTGCGGATTTCCAGCATCACATTCGGATGATTGCCCGGCAGCGCATGTTCCTTAAGCGTATGGGTGACACCATGTTCCGGACCGTACGGTTGATTGCGGCGGACCGCGGCCGTGGTGTGACCGGTGGCGCAGGTCAGCATCGCGTCGGCCAGTCGGCTGTCGTTGTCATGCAGAACCCCGATTTCGACAGTGCGGGGCTGGCCGTGATAGACAGGGGTGAAGCTGTGGATGGTAACAAGGACCGGATCCGTGGCGGTGTCCATGGTCTGGGCCAGCCGGGCGCGGAACGGTTCGTAATACTCTGCCACGCGCGCGGCCTTGTCTGCCGCTGACAGGTTCTGGTTGCCCGGAATGTGATGGATTTCGCTTTGTGACGGCATCGCGTCAGGGGCGTCGGGCGGCCGATTGCAGTCATAAACCAGCCGCGACGCGCCGCCCGCGATCAGCACCGCATCCAGTCGGCGCGACAATTCCTGTGCGACGGCCAACGCGCCCGGATCCCACGCGATATGGGTTTTCAGCGCCTCGTCCGGCAGGCCGAGATTGGCAAAATGCGCCGGAATATAAGAGGTTGCGTGTTCACAGACCAGAACGACGGACGATGCGCCGGACGGGTTTGTCACCCTCACGCGGTCCTGTTCAAAGTCTGTCTGGCGATGATTCATTCCGGTCCCCCAGCACAAATTGCTTGCCTTGAACGGTTTGTGTCAACAGAATTGTGAAAAAATTATCATGATCTGATGGGTCTGGTAATTTTTCGATCAAAATGGGGGCGATGATGTCTGAGGCGACGCTGACAATATCCGACCGTATCCAGGAAAAGCTGGATGACCTGACCCGGGCGGAACGGCAGTTGGCGCATTCCATCCTCGAGAATTATCCGGCCTCGGGCCTTGGTCCTCTTGCGGCGCTGGCCAAGGATGCAAACGTGTCTGTCCCCACCGTGGCGCGCATGGTGCAAAAGCTTGGCTTCAAGGGCTACCCCGAGTTTCAGGCCGAACTGCGCGAGGAATTGCGCGCCAAAGCCAAAAGCCCGATTGCCAAGCATGATACCTGGGCCGACGGCGCGCCATCGGGTCATATGCTGAACCGGTTTACCGACGCGGTGATCGACAATATTCGCCACACGCTGGGCCAGATCAATCCGCAGGCGTTTGATGCGGCCTGCCATCTGGTCGCCGACCGGTCGCGGCATCTGTATATCGTGGGGGGCCGGATCACACATACGATGGCCGAATACCTGTTCCTGCATATGCAGGTGATCCGGCCGGACATCACTCATATCCAGTCCACATCGAACACCTGGCCGCACTATCTGCTGGACGTCAAAAAGGGCGATGTCGTCGTGGTTTTCGATGTCCGGCGATATGAAAACAACACGCTGAAACTGGCCGAGATGGCCCATGCGCAGGGGGCCAAGCTGATCCTGTTCACGGATCAGTGGCGGTCGCCGATCCACCAACTTGCCGATATCAGCTTCAGCAGCCGGATCGTGGTGCCGTCAGCCTGGGACTCCGCGGCCACAACGCTGCTGCTGATCGAGACGATGATCTCGGTGGTCCAGAACCTGAACTGGGAGGATACGAAGGCGAGGATGG
Organism: uncultured Paracoccaceae bacterium; assembly: GCA_947503965.1. GTDB lineage: Bacteria > Pseudomonadota > Alphaproteobacteria > Rhodobacterales > Rhodobacteraceae > Yoonia. The sequence continues at coordinate 323,373 of CANNFU010000005.1, read as the reverse complement.
AAGCGCTGGAAGACATGTTCGACCAGACGAAGCTGTTCCGGAAATTCACCTGATTATCAGAAGCCAGCATTGGTGCGGGGCAGGGGGTACCAGTCTGTCAAAAACTGAAACGCGCTAATGTGCCGTGTCGCTTTCGCGTTCGACCGTAAAGAACCAGTCGCCATCCGGATCGCGGGTCAGGATCTCGTCCGGGATGACAGTCGGCCCGGAGAGAAACACGTTCGCCCCGAAATGGCTGTGCAAGCGTGACAGCGCTTGCTGGCGTCGACTGGTCAATACCTTGTAGAATTGTGCGTAATCCGGAAGCGCCCGTAGTGCTGCGATTTTGGCGCGATGTTTTGTGACGGCACTTTCATGCGCTGCGGCAATCTCTGGATCAGCAAGAAGGCGCGTCAGCTCGGCCTGCATCATGGGCAGACGTCTCTGGATGGAATGATCTTCATCGGCGTTGTTGTTCATCCGAAACCAATAGGCCAGCCCCTGATCCCGATCCACATGGTTCACGCGCCCCCGGTCGCGTTTGACAAGAAAACTTTCGGCTGAACGCACGGCATAATGGTTCAGTTGCACCAGATCATAGCCGTAGGTTTCGGTCGTTGAACGCCAGCCGTTGCGATACATCTCGCGGGGCAGGGGGGCGCCTGAGCCGTTCACCCAATTGATGACCTCCCACAGTTGCGGGTTCAGCCCCTTTGGGCGATGCACACCCAGTTTCTTGAAGATACCGATGTTGTGAAACAACGTCTTAAAGCCCCAGGCCTGATGCGGTTTGCGTACCAGTTCGGGGGCGCAGCGGGTGAATTGCTGTGTGATTGGCGTATCCTGAAACGCATCTATGTCCGCATTGCCAAACAATCGCCATGTCATCGAAATCATGTTTGCATCCGGCACAGCCTCAAACAGTGCACCCAGTGTTCCGTCGCCCGCTTTGATATTCACGAATTCATCGACATCAATACAGGTGACCCATTGGGCGTCGCTGATCAGCGGCTCTTCCTCGGCGGCTTGCAAGGCGGCGTGTTGCGGCTTGAGATCCATCTTTCGATAGGGATTATCGCGATGCTGCACCAGTCCCTTTTCCATCAGCATTTGCAGCATGGTGTCGGTGCCATCACTGCAATCGTTGGTATAGATCAGGAAATCATCAAAACCGATCACGCGATGATAGGCGAGCCATTCAAGGATAAACGGACCTTCGTTCTTCATCGTCGTGACGATGGCACAGCGGCCATTTGTCGTCGCAACCGGGGCAACGGCGGGGACACGCACCGGGTCATGGTCAAAGACATCCCGGGCCTGCACCAGAAGCGGGGGATGTTCGATCAACGATGTTTTGGGCACGATTTTCGATATGCTTTCGGTTGGATGCCGCAGCGCCATATGTCGGTAGAATACCATGCGCCGGGTCCGGTCAGGAACTGCGTTCCCCACACGCACCATCCGCCAAACCGCATCGTCAGGTGCTTTTGCAGGTGCGATACACCACCGCAACCGTGCGCCGCCAGCATCGAATTGGATGCAGATATGATCGGCAAAGCGGGTCCGCTGACCGTTGCGCACCCGCCAAGGATAGCAGTGGCGCCCGGCCAGTGAGATCAACCCGCCTTTGGCACCGACAGCAGCATCAAAGGCGGTATCAGCACCTTTCGGGATCAGGTCGTGCACGTCGATATTGGCGACCGCGCGTGCGTCCGCCAGAAAACGCATCCGCGCGATCTGATACCATGTCAGCGCCCCCAACGGGGCCTGCCAGGGGTCAGCCGCAGGCACGATCATACGGTCTTTGCCCGGCGCTTCGGGCACACAGAACGGATGCGCCTCCGGCGGTAGCCCCGGTTTACCAAGCGGCAAATCACTGGTCACCAGAACAACCATCACATCCGGCAATCCGGCCTTCAGTTCGACCGCAAAATCCGGATCGGCACCCGGTTTTGCGCGATCAAGCAGCACGACACCTTTCAATTCATGATGGGTGACGTGAAATTTGAGCCATTCAAGAACCGTGGCGGCATCTTCACCGTTACGTTCCGCCACAATGGCGTTCAGCCCTTCGAAAAGCGGCAGTTCCGGCTCGGCCGCGGTCAGGGCGACGTCTTGCCCGTCAATCACAAAACGCGGCCGGCCCGCTTCGCGCAGCGCATAGGTCAGTACCGGGGCACCTGCCACCGATCCTGATGCTACGAGGTCTGCGGCATGTGGCTGTATCAGGTCCGCATCAACATCCCCATCGCAAAACAAGGTGACGAGGCGACGCTGATCATCTTGATGTTCGACCGCATCCAGGATCGTGAGAGCCCCGATCTGGCGACCCGCCAGGCGGCGCAGGATCAATTGACCGGTCACGGCGCGCACGTTGCAAGGGCACAGAAATGATGCAAAGGCCGGATTGGTCTGGCGGTCATATTGCCTCCTCTGGCGATGGAACATACGGTTGCGGTCAAGCGGCCGGATGGCGCGCGGTTTTGCTTGCATGTGCAATGTAGTGGGTCAAGGCGGCGAATGTACATCAAGGGCGGCGCAAATCAGAGAGCAGGCAGGTTTTTGGACAGTCAAATCGTATCAGCAGAGAAAACAGGATGACGCGCGAACGCGAGGTTGGCACGCTGTGGATCGGGGGCCCGCTCAGTTGGATGGAACAGCTGTGCCTGAAATCCTTTGTCGATCAGGGGCAGAAGATAACGCTGTTTTCCTTCGAAGACATCCCGAACGTGCCGTCTGGCGTCATTCGCCGTGATGGGCGGGAGATCATCGATACCGATGATTTCATCAAGTACGAACAGAAAAACAGCTATGCGCTTTTTGCCGATCTTTTCCGGCTGCACATGATCCATCAGAACCCCGGCATGATCTGGATCGATACAGACGTCTATTGCCACCGGCCCATGGACTACGACAGCGACTATGTCTTTGGCTATGAACTCCCCGGAGAGCACAGGATCAATAATGCAGTGCTTGGCATGCCGGCGGATAGCGATCTGCTTGCACAGATGCTGGACTTTACGGCTGATCGATACGCAATTGCGCCGTTTTTGCCAAAGAAGCGACAGGAAAATATGCGTAAAGCGGCGAAAAAAGGCGCGCCCGTTCATGTGAGCCAGCAACCCTGGGGGGTCTGGGGGCCGTTAATGGTAACGTATTATGTCCATCAGCTTGGGCTGACACATCATGTGCAACCGCTCAACGCGTTCTATCCGATTACCTTTCGCGAACGGCTGAAATTCCTGCGCCATGAGAGGGTGGCAAAGGGCCTGATCACGGATGAGACGACGGCACTGCATATCTGGGCATCCAACAAGCGGCAATTGGGAAATCTTCATAATGGCTTGCCGCCGGCGGGAAGCTATCTGGATGCGCTGATCAAGACCCATGACATTAATCCGCACTTGGCCCCCATAAAAGGGCGCGGAAACACAACATTTGACGCGGCACTGATCGACGCGCTTGACCTGACGGATGTTGATGCAGTCGCTGATCTGTCGGGTGCCTCCCAAAGTCTTCTGCTGGCGTTGCATCACAAATTCGACTGCGACCTCTATCTGATCAACACCAACGGGCAGGGCAAATTTGACGATGCGGACCAGCCCTGGATCGCCGACTATGTCAGTTTCCTGACAGAACACGATGTCAATCCCGCCTGCATCAAGATCATCCGTAAGGAACAGGATCTGCGTCCGGTTGACATATTGTGCAATCTTTCCGGCTTTGGTGATCGCTATAAGACCGGCTTTTTGGGCAAGTTTCTGGATAACTGCCTGCATGCCAACAGCCGGATGTTCATGGATATACGCAAAGGCTCCGGTGCGTTCCCCTTTTTGCGCCGGTATGGTGAAAGCACGATCCTGTCCACGCGCGAGGAGGACGGCAAAAGCATCTCGCGCATCGCCGTGACGCCCAAACCGCCCGAACCTGCGGACAACGCGGCCGATTGGGACCAGATTGCGACCGCGCTCGCCGGACAAGAGGGATGGTATCGTTCAGGTGATAACGGCCACAGCCTTCTTTTCACGCCGCGCAGTCGCGATACGCTGGTTGTAACCTTTGACAATCTCGACATCACAATGACCAAGCGGACAGATCGGCGACCGTGGGGCTACAACTTTATCAAAGGGCAGGGATGGTCGATGCTGGGTGTCCTTGCTGGCGGCTGGACGTGGTATCGCGAACCGTGGGTTTATGATCAGTTTGATCAATTGAAGGCCGATGGTTTTTTCAAACAATTTCAGCGCGTTGTATTCTATGGCGCATCCATGGGGGGATACGCGGCCTGCGCGTTTTCTCCCGCAGCACCCGGCTGCGATGTCGTCGCCATTTCCCCGCAATCGACCGTGGATAAGACCATTGTGCCGTGGGAGACACGTTACAAGGTGGTATGGGACCGCGACTTTTCGGGCAAATATGGGGACGCAGCCGCCGTCAGCAAAGCTGCGGGCAAAGTGTCGATCCTTTATGATCCTTACGAACCACTTGATGCCCAACATGCCGCGCGGTTTAGACATAGTAATGTCACGCATTTGCGCGCACCGCTTCTGGGGCACCGTTTGGGCAGTTCACTCAATCAGATGGGTATTCTTAATCCGATCATATTGGGCGCACTGGACGGATCGCTGACGCCATATGCCTATTATCGTTTGTTGCGGGCCCGGCGTGACTCTGTCCGATATCAGCGAGAGTTGTTTCAGCGTGCATTGGCCAAAGGGCACAATCACCTCGCCAAATCATTGGGGCAGCATATTCTGGCAAAAAATCCCAATCGGGCGGTCAGGCGTGGCTTGCAAGGCATGGTCTAATCCGGCCAAAGGCAGCAAAGATGCGGTCTTGCATTGCAATTCGGTTTATTGAACGGCAAACCCTCCGCTAATCAGTTCACAACAACCGCAGCGCAAGGAAAACAGAGAATGAAGATCGCAGTTGCCGGCCTGGGCTATGTGGGGTTGTCCAATGCCATTCTCTTGGCGCAGCACAACAGCGTTGTCGCGATTGATATCGATGCTGACCGCGTGGATAATCTGAATAACCACAGATCGACAATCGAAGACACGCTTATCGCCGAATACCTTGCCAACCGCCCGCTTGACCTGCGTGCGACGACCGATCCGGCGACCGCGTATCAGGATGCGGATTTTGTGATTGTCGCGACCCCCACGAATTATGATCCCAAAACCAACCTGTTCGACACCAGCAGCGTAGAGGACGTGATCGCACAAGCACGCGCATTTGCGCCGGATGCATGCATCGTAATTAAATCAACAATTCCAGTGGGTTTCACGTCAAAACTCAGAGACATGCTGAGCTATGATAAAATCATCTTCTCTCCTGAATTTTTACGCGAAGGCAAGGCGTTAGAGGACAATCTTTACCCCTCCCGGATCGTTGTGGGGGCGCACAGCGATGCGGCCCATGCATTTGCCGATCTGCTGGTGGCTGGCGCGATCAGGAAAGACATGCCCGTTCTCTTTACCAATTCCATCGAAGCAGAGGCGATCAAACTGTTTTCGAACACGTATCTGGCGATGCGGGTGGCGTATTTCAACGAGCTTGACAGTTATGCGATCGCCCATGATCTGGATGCACGCGAAGTGATCGAAGGTGTCAGCCTCGACCCGCGGATCGGGCGGCATTACAACAACCCGTCATTCGGCTATGGCGGCTATTGCTTGCCCAAGGATACCAAGCAGCTTTTGTCGAATTACGACAAGGTCCCACAAAATCTGATCGCGGCCATTGTGGACTCCAATCGTACCCGCAAGGACTTTATCGCAGATCAAATAATTGCCAAAAACCCAACAACCGTAGGGGTTTACAGGCTAGTCATGAAGGCGGGTTCCGATAATTTCCGTGACAGTTCCGTGCAGGGGATCATGAAGCGGATCAAAGCAAAGGGGATTACCTGTATCGTTTATGAACCTGTGTTGGAGGATGATCACTTTTTTCACAGTCGCGTGGAACGGGACCTGGCACGCTTCAAGGACGACGCAGATCTGATCCTCGCAAACCGGCTGACAGATGAGATCAAAGACGTCGCGCACAAGGTCTTTACCCGCGATCTGTTCGAGGTGGATTGATGCAGGACAAAACAGTACTCGTCACTGGCGCGGCCGGCTTTATCGGTTTTCATCTCAGCCAGATGCTGCTGGGGCAGGGGGCGCGTGTGGTTGGTCTCGACAATCACAATGACTACTACGACCCCGCCCTGAAAGCCGCGCGCGAGGCGCAGCTGATCGACAGCCCGCACTACGTCAGCATCAAGGGCGCGGTTGAGGATGAAGGCCTCTTGATGGGCCTCTTCGAAACCTATCGGCCGGATTATGTGATCCATCTCGCTGCTCAAGCCGGCGTGCGTTATTCAATAGAGAATCCAAGGAGTTACACGCTATCAAACCTTGTCGGATCGTTCGAACTGCTGGAAGCCGCGCGCGCATTTCCACCGGCGCATCTGCTGATGGCGTCGACCAGCTCGGTCTATGGGGCCAATCGCGACATGCCGTACTGTGAAACGCATAAAGTGGATCTGCCGATGTCATATTATGCAGCCACCAAAAAAGCGACCGAAGCGATGTCGCACAGCTACGCGCATCTGTACAACATCCCGACAACCATGTTCCGGTTCTTCACAGTCTATGGGCCATGGGGCCGGCCAGACATGGCGCCATATCTGTTCACCAAGGCCGTTCTGGACGGTGAACCGATCAAGGTGTTCAACAACGGCGACATGATGCGCGACTTTACCTTCGTCACTGATCTGGTACGCGCCATCACCATGTTATGCGATGCAATTCCTGTGGCCACGGACACAGCCGCCATTGACACCGATAGCGTATCACCGGTTGCACCTTGGCGTGTTGTCAACATCGGCAATGGCGCACCTGTGCAACTCATGGCGTTTATCCAAGCTATCGAGTCCGCTTGCGGCGTCGTCGCCAAGAAAGAGATGCTGCCAATGCAAGCTGGAGATGTTCAATCCACCTGGGCGGATACAGACTTGCTAAAGCAGCTGACAGGATATGCACCGCAGACCGATGTTGACAGCGGGATTGCAGCTTACGTCAACTGGCACAAAGCGTATTACACAAGACGGAACGATTTGGTTTGAGTTCACTTTATAACATAATACTGATTATACGTCTTTTCGAAGGCTAAAGAAGGTCGAAATGCTCTTCGCACATCTCAAAAAGATCATGCGGCTCGACCGCCTGCGATTACGCGGACCAAACGGCGCAAAAGACGAATTCCTCCTCGCCGCAACCGCCCAAAACCTCCGCAAACTCGCCAAACTGCGCCCCGCAGGCTCCGCGATGGCGTAAGACCAACGCCGGCCAAAATAATTCCGTAGACAACAACAACTCTCAAGTCGGGTTTTTCAACAACATCGGCTGGCCTCGGTCATCCGACTAAAACCGTCAGATGTTGGCAGCGAGCCCAACTTGACGGATGCTATACTCGGTATGAATGGCAGCATTCAGACTAGGTGGAGCGTGATCCTGCCACGATTGGTACGCCCATCCACCTGCGCACGGTGTCTAGCCAGAGGCCGTACGGACGCCCGCAAATGAGCATGATCGCCGCAGCTCCGATGATGCCCGAAATCAGCGTTGTGCCAGAAGCACCGCCAATCCAGATGATCGCTCCATAGATCGGAAGCTGAAAGCTAAGCAAAGCAAGCGTGTCGAAGACGAACGCTCTCGTTTGACCGGTTTCAGCTGCGTTTGATTTTAGCATCACCCAGTCCCGCCAAACGCCATAGGGCCGCGCCGTGAGGATCATCAAAGGTGCACCTATCAATCGTGCCGTGGCGACCTCGCCCCATCCCATCCCTGCAATGAACCTTTCGTTCAGCACTCCCGTAAGCGTGAAGAAGCTCAAAAGGGCTAGGTTGTCTGCGAGCCAAATGCGCGCCTTCGAGGGAATCATATGCGTCATGCATACAAATGTAATGCATTGATATATATGCGCAACGCATATACTTTGGTCATATGGAGCAAAGAGACGTAAATTCGGTGTCGGCTTTGTGCCTAAACCTCGCGGATGAAATTGGGCAGGCTGTCGCCGCTTTCGCGCCGCGCAACGAGCCTGCGCAGGCCATTGCGTATATCGGGCGAGCGCCATCGCTGACCATTCGGCACCTCAGCGGCTTGTTGGGTCTGTCCCATGCCGCCACAGTGCGATTAGTCGATAGGATTTGTGCTGATGGTCTTGTCATGCGCAGCCCATCCGAAGAGGACGGTCGCGCCGTGGGACTAAGCCTTACCGCTCAGGGACAAGAGCGCTATGAAAATATGCTCAGCGCGAGATCCGTCCTCGTTGAACGCACACTGAGTGTACTGAACAAAGAGGATCGGGTAGCTTTCGCCCAGTTGGCCCGTAAGCTCTTATCGTCGTGTATATATTCCGCCGAAGACGCGGCGCGTGGATGCCGTTTCTGTGATGTAGAAGCGTGCCATGACTGCCCCGTCAGAACAGGTTCTCAAAACGGACATTAGCGCAGGCGCAGCGAAAGGGAGCTTCGTCCGGATACTGTTGAAAAAGTCCGTTGATCTGATGATCCAGTCCTGATTCACTTGATTTGAGAGTGGAGGATATGGCGATGATGGGTCCAAGGCAGATTGCGCAAGGCGCGCTTTTCTATGAGTTCTCAATCGAAGATTTTGTTCCGCAAGATCATCTAATGCGTGGGATTGATCGGTTTTTGGATCTGACAGATGTGCGGCCTTTGTTGGCACCATTTTACAGTTCTCACGGTCGCCCGCCGGTTGATCCTGAACTGATGATCCGGATGTTACTTTTGGGCTATTGCATGGGCATTCGGTCTGAGCGGCGGCTTTGCGAAGAGGTACATATGTCAATCTGGCCTACCGGTGGTTTTGCAGGCTCGATCTGGCGGATGCGGTGCCTGATCATTCCACCTTTTCCAAAAACAGGCACGGCCGTTTCCGGGAAAGCGGTCTGTTTCGACATCTCTTCGAAACGGTGCTGCAGCGCTGCATTGATGAAGGACTAGTTGGTGGTCACAGCTTTGGTGTCGATGCGAGCTTGATCCCAGCAAATGCGAACCAGACACGCGGGATCGAGAGCAAAGAAGGCTTGCCGCCAGACCTGACTGCCCGCGTCATCGACGAATATCTGGAAACGCTGGATGATGCCGCGTTTGGCGCGTCCACCAAGGTCATTCCAAAATACATCTCGCCTGTGGATCCTGCGGCACGCTGGACCGGGGCAGATGGTGGGGCCGCGTTCTTCGCCTATTCCACTAACTACATGGTGGATTTGGACAATGCGGTGATCGTTGACGTTGAACCCTCCGTGCCAATTAGAACCGCTGAGGCCTTTGCAGCACGCCGCATGATCGACCGGATCACGGACCGCTTCGACATGACACCAGACAAACTGGTCGGCGACACGGGCTACGGATCAGCGGAGATGCTGGGCTGGCTGGTCGAGGAACGGGGCATTGCCCCGCACATTCCGGTCTGGGACAAATCAAAACGGACCGACGGCACCTTCTCACGCGAAGACTTCATCTACGATACCGCAACCGACAGCTACACCTGCCCAAGTGGGAAGCGCCTGCAAACCTATCGCAGAAACTTCTCCAAGCCGCGGAAGGCAAATGGTGGCAAAGACGGCTTCATCAGATACCGCGCTTCAAAGCACGATTGCGATGCATGCCCGCTGAAGCCTCAATGCTGTCCGAAGGACAACGGGAGACGTCTCATGCGCTCCGTGCATGAAGCTGCCCGAGATGTCGCCCGCGATATCCGCAAAACAGACGCCTACATGACCTCGTTCATCCAGAGGCGGAAGGTCGAAATGCTCTTCGCCCATCTGAAACGATACATCGGCGTCGCAACGATGCGGCTGCGAGGACCCAAAGGTGCATATGAACAGTTCCAACTCGCCGCAACCGCCCAAAACCTCCGGAAACTGGCGAAATTGGTCCCAGAAGCATCGCCAGCGTGAAGGGGAACAAGGCTCGCCTGCTTCTCGCTCATCATCAAGCTCGCCAAAACACCGACTTATTCAACAGTATCTCCGCATCAGAGACATTGCCCGACCTAACTTGAATGTCGGCTTCAGATTTTGCTTCGGGCAAATGGCGACGGAATGCGAGTCTCAGAGTTCGAAAATGCTAAGTCATTGATCTTGTTGGGGCTGCAGTCTCACCAATAACGAGATCCGACAAGCTATGTCGGAGTTCGTAAATGATGAGACTGAATTAATGGGACTCTTCTGCGGACAGGCTTAAGCCTGTGCCTACAGCACGCTTACGACACCAACTCTCAAATCAAACGAAACTGTGGCTCAGCATCGAAAGTAGCTAGCTTCCAGATGTAAATCAGTATGTGGTTACTGTTGTTGCTACCGGCCCTTTGATCTCCATTGCCGACTCGACAAGTAACTCTTCTCCCTCATCGATAGTACTCAGTCCGATCGTGTTAAGAATTCGTCTCGGCAAAAAGATATCGCGCCCTCCATCATCGGGTCGAAGGAATCCGAACCCCTTAGATTGATCGTAGAAGATCACTTTTGCGAGCTTTAGGTCAGGTTTTGTCGGCAACTCCGGGCCAACCACTTCGACGTTGTCTATCTCGGAAATCTCAGTGATTTGTGTTCCACGGGATGTAGGGATTGTCTTGCATACGATTGGACCTGTCGCGTTTTCGTGCCGCCCCAAGTGCTCGTTTAGGCCACTTTCTGTTCGAAAGCGACGGGGCTTTTCCAACCCAATGCTGAGTGTCGCCGCCGCGGATTGTAGAAGCCATTGTTGTATTAGAAGATCGCCATCTCAGCTTGCCGCCTCGTTTCGCATCTTCGGTCATGCGTGGACGGCCGTAGCTGCCTAGGGTGAGACGAGACTGTTCCTTGATATGCGCCAGCAGGACCATATCTGTCCGCTGCCTTTGGCTGGCGGGTCGGCTCGATAGGCGCGCAGGCCACGTTCGCTGACTCATTATTCGGATAATAGTTTTCCAAATTCTGCGGCAAATGTAGACTGCAACTCAACCTGGTTTGTTACGATTCCGGGTTGGACACCCGGCCCACGAATGGCCAGTAGCGTAGCTAGTTCATCCGTCTGAAGGCTTTGATCGGTCTCCAACAGAATTCGCGCGCCATGATCGCCGTGAATCACGACGATCATGTCATCATATTTGGCCGCTTCGTACATCACTTTTTCAAGCCGATCGTGGGTACAGGCCGCCTGCTCCCAGAATGCGTCGTAGGCCGTTGCGGCAGTTGTTCCACCATCGTGTCGGAGCGGCAAACCCCAATCGGGTTCGTTCAAAAAAGTGCAGTCCTGGTCCAATACATAAGGGAAATGCGGAACGAGAAGATGCGCGATCAAAGCATCGCCAGTTTGCATCGTTTTTACCGTCTCCGTGATCTCATCAATTATTTTCAGATTGTCTAAAGGCATCATGAAAAATGCGTGATATCGGAGCGGTTTGTCAAAGATGCGTTCCGCCGTAACCGCCAAACTTTGAACAACAAACAGCGGCCGGGCACCAAAAACATACTCATGTCGCAACGCAAGATAGGCAAGCTTTAGCCTGAGGACTGGCTGCCACCCAAGTTCAGAGGCGCCCTGCAGGTTATTGGCGTATCGGTAGGTTTGGCATGTCACGGTCGGATCATCGCCGCACAGCCTGAGGTAACTTGTCTCTATCACTGACAGAGAGAAACCTTCGTCGACCAATGTTTCCACGAGGGTATTGTCGACAACGCTGTAGATATACTTTGTTTCGTCAGGAAATCTGACGACATTGTTTTCAGAGGAAATGAAACCAGCGATTGCGCTAAGCGACTTGTAGGTTTTATGCGCGATCGCCTCAGCATGCGCAAAAAGCCGAAACTGATTGTCAGCGTAGGTCTCGATCACTTTCTCCCGCAAAGCGTTCGGGGGAACTTGTACAATATCGACAATCGGCGACATCTGCTCATCCAGAATGATATGCAGGTATCTCTTATTTGCCCGCACCGCCCCGGCCGCATGCGGTTCACCTTCGTGAACTTCAAGGAGTGGCTTTTGTGGTGCAAAAAACGATGGAAGCCCAAAGACGATACCGAACAGGAAAACGGCAAGAGGCAGCCCCAGCGGCATGTATCGCAGGATGACCGGCGTCATGCCGGTCGTCAGAACCATGAATGGGACCGCATATGTGGTCTCTACAAAGTAAACGTCGAGCAGCGTGTAGATCAGCAACCCGAGGATGACGCCGAAACTCAGTGCTGAACCACCGATGGCAGCCAGCAAGATACCAAGGATCACCGAAATGACGGTGAAACTCAGGGTCTCAAAAGTACCAAAACCGTAGTTCAGTTCCGAAAGATGCGGTATCCAGATCGCAAATAAAATTGCAGCTAAGGAAAGTGCGCGAAGCCGAAAAGGTGTCATGCCAACCTGTACGCGGTCAGCAGTCGCCCATTCTCGGAGAACTTGTGCTGCGCCGTAATCTGATGTTTCTCGCTGATCGTCGCGAGGAAAACGTCTTCTGTATAGTCGTGGAAAATATCTTCGCGGACCTGCAATAGCTGATCCACCATCGGGTCGCCTTTGGGGACAAACTCGATGATTCCGGATGGGGCAAGCGACAAAAGCCATCTGACTGCTTCCGCAAGAGGAAGATTGCCGCCAATACACATATGGTGAATGACGGCTAACGCAATGATGCCATCGGAGGACGCACGCTCGATCAGGCCTTTGCGCTCACGCTGCCGCCAGCCCATGTTGGGCGTCGGGTCTACAAGGTTCATCAAAAGAGGCAAGATTTTCTCACCCTTTTTGGTGCGCATTCGATAGGCGCTTTCAAGTGAATCAAGATCACCGTCAAGAACCACGGCCGCTTTGGCCCCGCCCGCGATGGCCGACATCGAAAAGTCTCCGGTGTTGCCACCGATGTCCCAGATCAGGTTCGGCCTGGTTTCTGCTGCCCAATCTTTGACGAATTGCAGTTTGGTGTCGCGCATCGGCTCAGAGTAGCTATTGATCGCCGCATAGGTCTTCCAATAGCTTGCAGGTCGCTTGGCGGATTCCAGACCGCTAATGAATCCGCGCAATTGCTCGAGCATCGCGGCATACCGAGACTTGGGCAGTTTGCGATCCAGATCCACCTTTTTCTCAGCTTTCGATGATTGGGCCATGACCGCACGCCCGTGCAAGTAAACATGCATGAGGCCGCTTGCGGAAGTGAACAGTTTGCGACGTGGCAATATGGAAAGCGCATCCTCAAACGAAATCCCGTCGAGCGATCCGCGATATATGCTTTGAAATGCGACGCCAGACCAGGCTTCTAAAAGCAAAGGCAGGAGGAACTGACGACAAAACTGGTGGTAACCAGACCAATGCGCACCATCGACGTAGGGCCGCAGCGACATCGCATCAATATGCACAGCCCGACCGTCAATGAACTGCATGTTGTACGCGGTGGCATCCGAAAGCTCGTACCCTTTTTCAAGGGCGATGAGTTGCAGATCAAGATGGGCAATGGCCGCGTCTTTCAGTTGTGAAAAGCACCACTCGAAAGGGTAGCTGAGCATGGGCACCCGCGGATGTTCGTAAAGTGCAACTGCGGTGTCGCCGCGCGCGCCCTTATACTGGGCAAGCTGTTGCGGGGTGGCGTCAATATGCGTGCAGCCGATCATCAGATTCTTGTTAGACAGCTCCTCAAACAAGCCGCTGTCATAGATTTCGCCGAATGTGTCTGCTGCAGGTGCCATAACCGCGCGCAGGATACGGTCACCATCAGTAAACACGTATCCCGATGGGTCGCGAAACGACCCTGCATCGCGCTGGGGAGAATTCATGACTTTGGGCTGTCCTCGGCGGTTTCATCCTCGGCCTTGCGCAGCCCAAGCAAACCCAGCATTTTTTCGCGCACGCGACGCACAGCAACAAGTACGGTTGCAAAGCCACCAATGATGGCTTGTAACAAAAAGCTGCCTGTCACGGGATCGATATATGCCAACGCAGGTGAAGCCATCACGAAGGTGTAAATCGCGCTGAGCGCAAGGATTGGTTTCAACTGCTTTTCCATTTGACTATTCCCGATCTGGTAACAATTGACTGAAATTCGGTCAACCGTAAGGGTTTTTGCCACAGCGGTGGCTTCGGCATCGTCTTGACGAAATATGTTGTTCACAATTTGGCCTGAATGTGACGTGCCGCCACCCAATATTGGTGACCAATGCTTCCCTGTTTAAGCACGATCAGAACGCCCCAGCGAACCTACCCCCTCTGAAACACCCGCGAAACCCGCTAAGCCCCGGAAATCATGAGAAGCAGGCGCTCGCTTTCCTGTCCCATAGAAAGATACCGGGATGAGGCGGAATACAGCCCTACATCGGTGGGCGGCGCGTTTCGTTTCGAGCACATAAATGCTTTCAAGTGACCGCTTCGGTGGGGCAGCGGCGACAGTGTCGCAACGGCACTGAAAATCCGCCTTGGTTCCTGCAATTGAGCGCCACTCGCATTGTCTACCTGCTATCGTCACGAATGAATAGCATTCAAGCTGAACTCAAGAAAAATACGCAAAACACCTGGAACATGCTGGCTATGCTTCCATCAAAACCTGAAACGCGCTAGCGCGCCATGTCGCGCTGCATCTGTGCGCGCCGCATTTTGCCCAAGGCCTGTAACAGCTGCCGTTGTCGGCTCATTGGCAAAACCTGTGTCGGGGGCATCTGCAAAAGACGGGCGAACATGTAAAAACTGTCCGAGACTGTCATTAAATCGGCGATCCGCGCCTTGCGCCATGCCACACCGGCGTCGTGCAGATGCGCTAGGTCAGCGTCCTTCTTGAGCATTGCGACCCGTTCGGCAACTGCGCCCTGATGGCGCAGGATGCGACGATCTTCCACATCGTTCAGATTGCGGTCTGACCAATACGCAAGGTCAATCGGGTCGCCGGTGTGATTTGGCCTGCCGCGTGCGACCTTGACCAAAAAACTTTCCATCGCGCCCAAGGCATAATGATTGATCTGCGCCATCGCGTAGCGCGGCGCGGTTGTCGGTAACACGGTGCCAGGCAGATTGGGCAGCGGTTGTCCATTGCCGTCAACCCATCGCCCGTACGAAGTCCCGTCCGAGAGCTTCGGCCGATGCACACCAAGGCGATCATAGCGCGCGTGGGTTTTGTAAAGTGACTTGAATTGCACGGCACGCCACGGCCAAAGCAGGTGTTCAGGCGCGGCGCGCGTGAACTGAGTAAGAATAGGTTCGTCGGCGAACACCTGCACGCCCGCATTCCCGAACATACGCCACGGCAAGGCAAATCCATCCGCATCGGGACAGGCGGAAATCAGGTCGGTGATATACCCCTGCCCTGCATGGATGCACAAAAACTCGTCGACATCCGTCACGTAAATCCATTCAGCATCACGGACGGCTGCGTGGTTTCTGGCCTTGCTCAGGGCCCGCCACTGCACCGATTTCTTTCCGCCTGCATGATTGGGCACGTGATGGATGTGGCCTATAGCGGCCAACCGATCCAATAGCGCATCCGTGCCGTCTTCGCAGTCATTGCTGTAGATCAGAAAATCAGTGACCCCGATATGCTGATGGTAGGCCAACCATTCCAATATGAACGGGGCCTCGTTCCGCATGGTCGTGATGACAAGAACGCGCATCGTACCCTGTTTTTGGTTCACTCGCCGTGTCCCAGACCTAGACGGCAACAGACCCATGGTGCAAGGTTACTTTGGCGACTGTTCGATATAGTACTGTTGCGCTACACACGTGCGCGGATGCGACAATTCCGTTTTGATCAACAAGTCAAAGATGTTAGAGGGGCTGCATGACACGCGCCATCCTTATCTTGAATGGGCCGAACCTGAACCTTTTGGGGACGCGCCAGCCGGAAATATACGGACCAACAACCTTGGCCGATATCGAAGCTTTGTGTGCGGACAAGGCCAAGGCGCTGAACGTTTCGCTGGATTTCCAGCAATCAAATCATGAAGGTGCGCTGATTGATGCAATTCACGAGGCACGCGGCAAATATGCTGGGATCATCCTGAATGCCGGGGCGTTCACGCATACATCCGTGGCCCTGATGGACGCGATTTCGTCAGCCATGGTGCCGGTGGTTGAACTTCATCTGTCAAATATTCATGCACGCGAGGAATTTCGAAAGACATCTTTCATTGCACCCGTCGCGATCGGGCAGATTTGCGGTTTCGGCGCGGCGGGCTATCCGCTCGCTATGGATGCGTTGCTGTCTTATCTGGGGGAAGGTTCATGACAAGTCTTGTTCAACAACTTGATAAGCTGACCAATGCCCGGACCGTCGAGGAGCTTTGGGATGTACATACAAAGCAGATGGGCAACTATGGCTTTGACCGGCTGATGTACGGGTTTACCCGATATCGTACGTCCAGTTCGCTTGGCGACCCGCAGGATTGGGTGCTTTTGTCGTCGCAAAGCCCTGAATACATGAAAGTATTCTTTGACGAAGGCTATTACTATCACGCGCCTATGCTGAAATGGGCGCTGGCCAATGATGGTGCCTGTTCGTGGCGCTGGATGATGGACATGAACCGGATCGACAATCTGACACCCAGCGAAAAGCGCGTAATGGATTTCAACCGTGAAATGGATGTCACTGCAGGCTACACGGTCAGCTTCCGCTCGATCTCTGAGCGGACGAAAGGGGCGATTGCCCTGACCGCCAAGGCCGGAGTGAGCCAGGATCAGGTCGAACAGACCTGGGCAAAACATGGCGATGCCATCATCGTCATGAACAACGTGATGCATCTGAAACTGCTTACCCTGCCCTATTCCGGCGAACGTCAACTGACCAAACGGCAGCGCGAGGTGTTGCAATGGGTCGGCGATGGCAAGACCACACAGGATATCGCCGTTCTGTTGGAACTGACGCCTGCCACGGTAGAAAAACACCTGCGCCTCGCACGCGAGGCACTGGATGTCGAGACAACAGCCCAAGCTGTTCTAAAGGCTGCATTTTACAATCAGATGTTCGTTGTCGACGCAGAACTTTGACGCAATCTTGTTGCCTGTGACGCAACGACAAAAATCAGATGCTTGCGCGAAGGTCAGGTTTCCCTGACTTTCTTAACCCACGGTAAAATGTCAATTTGTCCTTGTTCCGTGAGTGGTGGCCTTAGGCCTGGGAACAGCGCGTATCAATCCTTGCGATTACAAGGCACTGATGGGCGCACCGGGTAACCGGACGCTGGCACTTTGGGTTTGACTTGAGGTGTCAGCACTATGTCCATATGCCGTGCCCCTTGTCCCGAAACCGGGGAGGCATATCAGACTTACGCGGCACCGTGCTTTCTTCCGAGCATGGTGCCGCAACTCCGAAAATAGAAAGGCCGCCAGTCATTTCTGATGGCGACCAATGACTGTTTTCTGTGGGACAGATTTAACCGCCCAGCTTCGCAACTTCTGCTGCAAAGTCTTCCTCGACTTTTTCAATGCCTTCACCCACAGCCAGACGCACATAACCTGTGATTTCAACACCGGCTTCTTCGGCTGCCTTGGCGACGGTCAGGTCAGGGTTCACGACGAATTGCTGGTTCAGCAATGTCACCTCAGCCATGTATTTCTTCATCCGGCCCACGATCATCTTTTCGATCACGGCTTCAGGCTTGCCGCTTTCACGAGCGATATCCATCTGGACCTGCTTTTCCTTCTCGACCACAGCAGGGTCAAGATCCGCCTCTGACAGGGATGCCGGGTTTGCGGCTGCGATATGCATCGCCACCTGACGACCAAACGCGGCATTGTCGCCGGTCATGGCGACCAGAACACCGATGTTCCCCATACCGTCAGCTGCAGCATTGTGCACGTAGTTGACCACGGTGCTGCCTTCAATCGTGGCCATACGGCGCACCGACATGTTTTCACCGATCACTGCAACGGCGTCGATAACGGTCTGTTCAACCGTTTTTCCACCCATATCGGCAGCCTTCAGCGCGTCAAGATCACTGGCGCCCAATGCAACTTGTGCAATGCCTGCAACCATTTTCTGGAAATCGGCATTCTTGGCAACAAAATCGGTTTCGGAGTTCACTTCAACCGCAACCCCTTTGCCACCGTCAACGGCGACGGCAACAAGCCCTTCGGCGGCTGTCCGGCCGGATTTCTTGGCAGCCTTGGCAAGGCCCTTGGTGCGCAGCCAGTCAACGGCGGCTTCCATGTCGCCATTGCTTTCGGTCAATGCCTTTTTGGCGTCCATCATGCCTGCGCCTGTGCTGTCGCGCAGCTCTTTCACCATTGCAGCGGTGATTGCCATGTTACTTCTCCTTGAAGCGGGAATTTCAATGTCTGCGGGCGGGGCATAAGGCCCCTGCCCGGCTGTTGTTTGGCCGTGCTTTAGGACGCTGGTGCTTCCTCGGCAGCGGCGGCTTCGGCTGCTGCCTCTTCGGCGACAACCTCTTCTGCCAGCTCTTCCATCGCACCCATGTCGACGCCTGCGGCACCCAACTGTGCTGTCATGCCGTCCAATGCGGCACGCGCGGCCAGATCGGTGTACAGCGCGATGGCGCGGGCTGCGTCATCATTGCCGGGGATCACATGATCGACGCCTTCGGGTGAACAGTTGGTGTCAACCACCGCTACAACGGGAATACCCAGCTTTTTCGCTTCTGCGATGGCGAGGTCTTCCTTGTTCACGTCGATGACGAACAGAAGGTCAGGCACACCGCCCATTTCGCGGATCCCACCAAGCGAGGCCTGCAATTTACCCTGCTCACGCTCCATTCCCAGGCGTTCCTTTTTGGTCAGGCCGCCAAAGCCGGTTGCAGAGGCTTCGTCGATCGCCTTGAGACGATTGATCGACTGCGACACGGTCTGCCAGTTGGTCAGCGTGCCACCCAACCAGCGGTGGTTCATGTAGAACTGCGCGGATTTTTCTGCCGCTTCCATGATCGGCTTGGACGCCTGACGCTTGGTGCCAACAAACAGAACGCGGCCGCCCTTGGCGACGGTGTCACGAATGGCCTGCAATGCCTGGTCCAGCATTGGCACGGTCTGTGTCAGGTCCATGATGTGGATGCCGTTACGCGAACCGTAGATGTACTGCGACATCTTGGGGTTCCAACGTGCGGTCTGGTGACCAAAGTGAACGCCTGCCTCAAGCAGCTGGCGCATGGTGAACTCGGGAAGAGCCATGTCCGTTTTCCTTTTCCGGTTTCAAGCCTCAGCGGGGGATCAGCCATTTGGCCAACCGGTGGATGGATTGGGATGTCTCCCCAACACACCCGCCCCCGCCTGCGGGATTAAGTGAGCGCGCTATAGCGAGCGTTTGTTTCGGTTGCAACCACTGTGTTGCCTTAACCTGGCCTTTTTCAGCAAAGACTGTGCCAGCATGAGTAAATGTTGTTACCCGTCCGTTACATCAGCACCTTAACCCAGTGCCGGACGTCAAATGAGTAAGGAAGTATAACGAATGGTTTTAAGGTATCTTTTGGGAACGGCACTGGGCCTGTCGCTTGGGGTCGGACAAGTTGCGGCACAGGACGCGCAGACATTTTTGGTCACGACAACCGCGGATACGGGCGATGGCAGCCTGCGTGCCGCTTTGGATGCGGCCAGCGCCGCACAGACTGCCGCGCGTGTCCTGATCACGGTTGAGGGCGATATCGCAATCACGTCGGGTCTGTCCTATCAGGGCACTGCCCCGCTTGATATTGCGGGTCTGGGCAATGTGATCGAAACGGAGGCGAATGTAACGCTGTTGTCGGTGCCCAATGGCGCGGACCTGTCGATTTCCGGGCTGTCATTTCATGGACCTGGTGGGTTCAGCGCAGAAAATCGTGGTGATCTGAACGGTCCTGCTGGAAAGGGTATTGCGATTGCCGTGCCAAATGATGCCTTGGATACGGTCAGCCTGACCCTGACCGATGTCAGTGTGCGGCATGTGGCCGGGCATGGGATACACATGTCCGATTGTTCGCTGGCTGATGATTGCGGCAGCGGGTCCGGCGGTGGCGGCGACGGATCAGATGCCGGGCTTGCCATCACGTTGACCAATGTGACCATCGAAAAAGTTGGCCATGGCCGGTTTGACGCGGACGGCTTTCGCGCGGATGAACGCGGTGCGGGCAGCATTACCTTTTCTGCCATTGGGTCCCATTTTGCCGGTGTTGGCGCGGATGGGGTAGAACTGGATGAAGGGGATGCCGGCGACATCATTGCGTCGATCACAGACACCACATTTTCGCGAAACGGCAATTATTGTAATCCAGCCGTTTTTGCCGCCTTCATGCCGCAAGACCCGGAAGGTGAATTTGATGATAACATGATGGCCGAAGATGCCATTCCCGGCCCTGTTGTCGGATCACCTGACGATACCTGTATCGAGCGTGAAGTTGATCTTTATGACAGCGGTTTCGTCGAAGAATATGCCTTTGGCCTGGACCTTGACGATGGCATTGATCTCGATGAGGCCGGGGAAGGATCGATCATCACCAAGATGTACAACACCATCATCACCGGTAACATGGACGAAGGTGTCGACTGGGATGAAGAAGGCCCCGGCGATATCAACGTCACTTTTGTTGCCACCGATGCGAACTTCAATGTCGATGATGGCTACAAGATGTCAGAGGCTGATGATGGTGACATCATCGCAATTGTCGATACGGCAAATGCTGCGGCAAACGGCGGCAAAGGTTTTGTCTTTGAGGAGGAAGACGCAGGCGATGTGAACGTCCGCGTCAGTGGTACAACCACATTCAAAAACGACGACAGCGACGACACCGGATTAGAGGTCGTGCAGGAGGATGATGGTGCTGGTACGCTGACAGTGGTCGCCTCGAATATCGATGACGGTATCGATGCAGAAGGTGTCACGATGCAGTAAGCGTTTTGGCCGGTTCACCTGAGCGTGAACCGGCCAAACCCCTACAAAAATACCCGCTCAACGACCCAATAAGCCCCCACCGCAGCAATCGCGAGCGAGCATGGGATCGCCACGAGGCGTCGATAGGCATCGATATGGTCGCGAAACTGGATCGACATCATGCAAAGTGCAAAGACTGTGGCCAGCGGGGCCGCGAACAGCCAGACCGGATTTTCCAGCGCTGTCTGCAAACCAGCGGGGTTCAGCACGGTCAGCGTGATCGCGATGATGATCAGCACCGTATAAAGCGCAAAGCCCTGATTGACCTCATTCTCGCCCCGGTCGATCCGCAGCGCCTGCCACACGCACAGGAACATCACCGCGATCACGGCAAGCTGTCCCACCTCGACGCCCACATTGAAGCCGATCAATGCGGGAATAAACGTGCCTTCGGGTAGTCCGAATTCGCCCAGAACTGACGCAAAGCCCAATCCATGCAGCAACCCGAAGCCAAAGATCACATAAGGTCGCCATCGGCTGATGCCCTTGGCCCAGACGTTCTCGACCGCGATAAAGACGATTGAGGCTGCGATCAGCGGCTCAACGATACTGCCGGGCACATTGACATAACCCAGTGCCGCAAGCGCCAGTGTGATCGTGTGCGCCAGCGTGAACAATGACACCTGGATCAAAAGAGGCCGGAATTTTGCGGCCAGAAAGAACAGCCCCAAAACAAACAGGATATGATCCAGCCCCTTGGGCACGATGTGGTCAAAGCCAACGGGGATATAGTCGACAAACGTTTCCCAGCCGGTCGCCTGATCACCGCCTGCCAGCGTGATCGGGTCCGACAGGGCCCCGCCCTCAAGATATCCGTCATAAGGGGCTGGCACATCCATTTGTCGCAGAACCAATACCCCGAATTCCGGGGCCCAGCCGATTTGTACGGCGGTCGCATTACTGGGCAATTCGGCGCTGAATTGAATGGTTGAACTGCGGACCAGATCAACATCACCGACCGGGCCCACGAGAATACGGTCAAGCGTGGGCGTCAGGGGCGCTCCATCGGCTGTTAACGTGATCCCTTGTGCCATTTGTGGCCAGAAGGCTGTGAACTCTGTCTCCAGATCAGCCGGTTCCAGGGCGCGCAATTGATCATAGGTTGCGGCCTCTGCGGCCTCATTGGTGTCTGTGGTTTCGGCCAGGTCTATTCCTGCGACGAAACTTTCGACATTTGCACGCACTTCGAACACCACCCGGTCGCCCACAGTGCGCATATCTGCAATGGATGGCAAAACCTCGTGGGCGCTGGCCGTTGACAGGGCCGTGATCCACAAGAGCATCGCGCTTGACAATATCCGAAGGACAGCCACTCTGGCCTCAGCCACAAAGGAAACGGTTATGCGCATTATTGCCCTCATTTTCAGTCTGTTATGCTCGCCGGTGATAGCGCATGAGTTCTGGATCGAACCGCTTGCCTATCAGATCCCGGCGGACGGTAAACTTGAGGCTGATCTTGTCAATGGCGAAGAGTTCGCGGGTGTGAAGTTATCGTACCTGCCGCAACGATTTGAGAATTTCGCTCTTTTCGCAGGCGAAAATACCGCGCGTGTACAGGGCCGGCCGGGCGATATTCCAGCACTCAACCAGGACCCGATGACCGAAGGCTTGCATATCGTGGCCTATCAGGCGCGCGACTCTACGCTCGACTACCCGAATTGGGAAAAATTCCAGAAATTTGTCGATCACAAGGATTTCGGCGATGTTCTGAGCCGGCACGAGGCGCGGGGTCTGCCGCTGGAGGGTTTTGAAGAGGTATACTCGCGCTATTCCAAGACCTTGATCGGCGTCGGCAACAGCGCAGGCACTGACCGTCGCGTGGGGTTCGAGACGGAAATCGTGGCGCTGACGAACCCGTACACCGATGATCTTTCGGAGGGATTTCGTGTGCAACTGCATTATCGCAACGATCTGCGGACCGATGCACAGGTCGAGGTTTTTCGCAAGAACGCCGAAGACAATGTGACGATAGATATTTATCGCACGGATGATCAGGGCATCGCGACATTTCCAGTTGAACCGGGCCATGCCTATATGGTCGATGCCGTGGTACTGCGCGAACCGGGCGCAGCTGTCGCCGAGAAAACGGCCGCTGTCTGGCAAACCCTGTGGGCCAATCTGACCTTTGCGGTGCCAGAGTAACTTGCGCAGGTCCGGTGGCTGCGTCACAACGCGGCCATGACAAACACACCTGATATCATTTGCATCGGGTCCGTCTTGTGGGACGTGATCGGCCGTGCGGCAAGCCATATGCGTGTCGGTTCTGACGTGCCGGGCCGGATCACGCGGCTTCCGGGCGGTGTTGCGATGAATATCGCAATGACATTGCGCCGCTTTGGCATGAAACCTGCCCTGCTGACCGCCATCGGGCAGGATGTCGAAGGCAATGAGCTGATCGCCGAAGCACAGCGCATGGGCATGATATGTGATCATGTCTACCGGTCCGAAGATTTGCCAACGGATGTTTATATGGCCGTTGAAGGCGCCAACGGGTTGATCGCGGCCATCGCGGACGCGCACTCGCTGGAAGCGGCAGGTGCAAAAATCCTGCGCCCGCTGGAGAATGGAACTCTGGGCGCCGCGAATGCGCCATTTAGCGGGTTGGTGGCATTGGATGGGAACCTGACGGTCGAGCTTTTGCAGACGATCGCCACATCGTCGCTTTTTCGGGCCGCAGACCTGCGCGTCGCCCCCGCTTCACCAGGTAAAGCCGAACGATTGCTTGCATTGATCGATCACCCATCCGCAACCTTTTATGTCAATCTGGAAGAGGCAGGATTGTTGTGCCAGACCACTTTCCCGGACTCAGCCAGTGCCGCAGCGGGGCTGATCACGCGCGGGGCGCACCGGGTTCTTGTGACCGATGGCGGTCAATCCGCATCCGAAGGCACTGCCGGTGATATCATCACGCAGACACCACCTGCCGTTATGGTGACCCGTGTGACAGGTGCAGGCGATACGTTCATGGCCGCCCATATCGCATCCGAAGCGCAGGGCATGGACCGTGCCGCCGCCCTCGCCCGCGCGCTGAATGCTGCCGCCACCTATGTATCAGGAGAGACGCCGTTATGATCCCGATCACCTACAGTGACGAGGTCGCCAAGACCCGCGCTGCGGGCGCGCCTATCGTCGCGCTGGAAAGCACGATTATCACCCACGGGATGCCCTTTCCACAAAACGTCGAAACCGCCCGACTGGTCGAGGATGATATCCGCACAGCCGGTGCAACACCCGCCACGATCGCGGTCATCAAGGGCAAGCTGCACGTTGGGCTGGAGCCTGATGCGCTGGACGCGCTGGGACAGGCGCAGGATGTGGCCAAACTATCGCGCGCGGACATGGCGGCATGCATTGCAACAGGTGGCACTGGTGCGACCACGGTTGCTGCAACCATGATCGCGGCACATCTGGCGGGTATTCATGTCTTTGCCACGGGCGGGATTGGCGGCGTGCATCGCGGGGCCGCGCACAGCTTTGATATCTCTGCCGATCTGCAGGAACTTGCCCTGACACCCGTCACGGTCGTGGGTGCCGGTGCAAAAGCCATTCTTGATTTACCCAAGACATTCGAGGTGCTGGAAACATTGGGCGTTCCCGTCATTGCATATGGTCAGGATTGGTTGCCTGCCTTCTGGTCAGCCCGATCCGACATTTCCGCCCCCTTGCGCATGGATACGCCTGACGCGATTGCCAAGGCGCAACAGGTGCGGACCGCGATGGGTCTTGCCGGTGGGCAATTGGTGGCCAATCCCATTCCGCAAGCGGATGAAATTTCGTCTGCCGTGCTGGACCCGATTATTGAGCAGGCCCTAGCCGAGGCCGATGCGCAGAACATCACTGCGAAAGCGGTCACGCCGTTCCTGTTGGGGCGCATTTTTGAGCTGACCGAAGGCCGATCCCTGACCGCGAATATCGCACTTGTCCGTAACAATGCGCGGCTTGCTGCACAAATTGCCATCGCCATGACGAAATAGCTACGACAGCAAGGCGCAAGCGCTTGTGACCCATCGCGGCAGCGCTTAGATGTGCGGTGATGTATTTCGGACCGGATCATGACTGACCCTCATCAAGACGATGCTAAGCGCCGCACGAAACCCGGCCTGTTTGCGCGGTTGCGCGGCAACTTCATTGCGGGCTTGATCATTGTCGCGCCCATCGGCCTTACCCTGTGGTTGATCTGGACGGTTGTGGGCTGGGTGGATAGCTGGGTCTGGCCATTTGTGCCGGATGCCTATCAGCCCGAAGAACTGATCAATCGCATTTTTGGTCTTGAAGGCGCCGAGCGGATCACCGTGAATGTGCGCGGTATCGGTGTTGTCATTTTCCTGACCTTTACCGTTATCGTCGGCTGGATAGGTAAGGGTCTGATCGGGCGGTCCTTTCTGGGGATTGGTGAGCGTCTGGTGGATCGTACGCCCGTTGTCCGGTCGATCTACAACGCGGCCAAGCAGATTGCCGAAACCGTGTTTTCACAGCGCGATACCTCTTTCGATAAGGCCTGCCTTGTCGAATACCCGCGCAAGGGGATCTGGGCGATTGCGTTCATCTCGACCAATGCGAAGGGCGAAATCGAAACGAAACTATCGGATGGCGAAACGATTGTGACGGTGTTCCTGCCAACCACACCGAACCCAACATCGGGGTTTTTGCTGTTCCTGCCAATCGGGGATGTCAAACCGCTTGATATGACGGTCGAGGATGCGGCAAAGCTGGTGATTTCAGCGGGCCTTGTCTATCCCAATGGCAACGGCAAGGATGACGCGGTACTCCCCGCCGCCGCAGAATAAGGCCTTAGCTGAACATATCGGTAAGATTGACCGTGCTGCGCTTGCCCAGATCATCCTTGTGATTTTGCAGAAATGCGTCAGCGGCGGCCTGACCTGCCTCTTTCAGCCGGGCAAGTACCACGGCGTTCGGGATCGTCTTGGTCGCCACGTTCAATTCATTCATCAACCCATCATCAGCGATCATGTGCACCAGCACGTCCTTCATCGTGCCTTTCTTGATTGATCCGTCATTCAGCAACCGTTTGACAAACTCGATCGCGCGCAACTCACGGAACAAAGACGAGTTAAAGCTGATTTCATTGATCCTGTTCTGGATTGACTGGCTGTCCGTCGGCAGATCATCCCGGTGTAGCGGATTGATATTCACGATCAGAACATCGTCCGGCAAGTCGTTGGTGAACAAAGGAAAAAGGGCCGGATTTCCAGTGTATCCACCATCCCAGAAGGCTTCTGTCTTGCCGGTTTTGGGGTCGGTAAACTCTACCGCCTGAAACAGGCTTGGCAAACACGCCGAGGCCAGAATGACATCTGGCATGATCTCTGCTCCGCTAAACACCCGGATCTTGCCGCTGCGCACATTGGTCGCGCAAATATGCAAGGCAGGCCCTTCGGTGGCGCACACCTCATCGTAATGAAATTCATTGACGATGTTTTCCAGCGGATTGCGCAGGGTCGGACCGTAGATATAGGGCGAAAACATCCGCGTCGTCATGTCAAAGGCCGCGTAGGCCGGAGAGTATTCCATCGCCTTGGCCCAGACATGCGCGGTTGGCGCAAGTGACGACACCCATTCAGAAAACCGCGGATCGGTGATGGCACCCACCTGCCCCCAGAGCCACTCCAGATTGGCCAAGGCCCCCTCGCGTCCATTGGCAACCCAACCCGATTTCAGGGCGGCAGCGTTCAGCGCGCCCGCCGAAGTGCCTGAAATGGCCGAGATTTCAATCTCTTCATCGTGCAACAGCCGACACAGCACACCCCATGTGAATGCACCATGTGCCCCACCGCCCTGCAATGCGAGATTGATTTTCTTGGTCATCGACAGACCTTTCCGGGGTCAGAGTGCGGTCCAGCCGCCATCAACGCTGATTGTGGTGCCTGTCACCTGTGCTGCCGCGTCTGAACACAGATAGACCGCTGTGCCGCCTAGCTGTTCAACGGTCGCGAATTCCTTTGATGGCTGGCGTTCCAGCATGACGTTCTTGATCACGTCCTCGCGGGACATGTTGTATTCCTTCATCGTGTCGGGGATCTGCGCCTCGACCAGCGGGGTCAGCACATAGCCCGGACAGATGGCGTTGCAGGTGATCGGATCACGGGCTGTCTCTAACCCGATGGTTTTGGTCAGACCAACGATCCCATGCTTCGCCGCGACGTAAGCCGATTTGTAGGGCGACGCGGTCAGCCCGTGGGCCGAAGCGATATTGATGATCCGGCCATAGCCCTTTTCGCGCATCCCTGTGACGGCTGCTGCGATGGTATGAAACGCGGAACTGAGGTTAATGGCGATGATTGCGTCCCATTTGTCTGTCGGGAACTCTTGCACCGGGGCGACATGCTGGACCCCCGCATTGTTGACCAGAATATCGCAGCCACCAGCCGCCACGATCAGGCGGCGGCAATCATCCGCCTTGGACATGTCCGCCTGCACATATTTCGCCTCAACCCCGGTGACATCAGCGATCTCTGCGGCCAAGGCGTGATCTTCCTTGTTGTCGGTAAAGGAATTCAGCACAACATTGGCACCCGCCTTCGCCAATTCACGGGCAACGCCAAGGCCGATCCCTGAATTTGATCCGGTGATAACGGCGGTTTTTCCTGCAAGTGACATGATTTGGCTCCGATTCTTCCCAGTTGCGACTCAGTGTATATGCTGCAACTGCAAAAGCCACCCGACGTTCCCGAGAGCCCACAAAAAAACGCCCGCACAAGGCGGGCGTAAAGTTATTGAGGCAGGTTTCATACAGGCAAGAAACCTATCGAGCAGTGACATCTTTATAAGCAATGACTTGCGCGGGTCCAAGCTAAAAGTTTGAAAAGGTTGAAATCCCTCTCTACGATCCGATGGTAACAAATGAACAAACAGCAGGGGCACCAAAAAATGAGCATCGATTTCGGCAAAATCGCGCGCAGGGCTGCAATAGCGGTTGTGGTCGGTCTGGCGGGGCAAACCGCAATTGCGGAACCGCAGCATGGCATAGCTATGTATGGGGACCCTGCCCTGCCACCGGATTTTGTGTCCTTGCCCTATGCCAACCCGGATGCGCCGACCGGCGGCCAGATCGTCACTGCCGAGGTCGGCAGTTTCGACAGCCTGAACCCGTTCATCCGCAAAGGGTCAGTGCCCTGGCAATTGCGGTTCTTCCTGGGTGAGAGTTTCATGGGCCGGAGTTTAGACGAACCGTTCTCGCTTTACGGTGTTCTGGCCGAATCGGTCGAAACAGGGCCGAATCGTGAATGGGTCGAATTCACTCTGCGCGAAGGTGCGGCGTTCTCGGATGGCAGCCCGGTGACGATCGAGGACGTGATGTGGTCTTACGAAACGCTCGGCACGGTCGGGCATCCGCGCTACCTTGGGTTCTGGTCCAAGGTTGAGAGCATGGAACAGACCGGCGAACGCTCCATCCGGATCAATTTCAACACCGAAGACCGGGAATTGGCTTTGCTCGCAGGCCTGCGCCCGATCCTGAAAAAGGCACAATGGGACGGCGTCGATTTCGCCGAAAGCACGACCGAAATCGTCCCGATCACCTCGGCCCCCTATGTCATCGATGATTTTGAGCCGGGGCGTTTCGTGTCGCTCCGCCGCAACCCCGATTATTGGGGCAAGGATGTTCCTTTTCGGCGCGGCACCAACAATATCGACGAGGTGCGGTTGGAATTCTTCGGCGATGAAACCGCCGCGTTCGAAGCATT
This sequence comes from uncultured Paracoccaceae bacterium, assembly GCA_947503965.1. Lineage (GTDB taxonomy): Bacteria > Pseudomonadota > Alphaproteobacteria > Rhodobacterales > Rhodobacteraceae > Yoonia. The sequence continues at coordinate 294,812 of CANNFU010000005.1, read as the reverse complement.
CAAGGTCGGCGAGGTTAACGCGACCCGCGAATTCAACGTTGTGCGCTGGGACACGCGCTATGACTTTCCCGCTGTCGCAGCCGGCGATATCGTCAAAGAGGTCATCCCCCATCAGCGCCCATCCGGTATGACCGGTTTTGCAATGAACACGCGGCGCGACCATCTGGCCGACTGGCGTGTGCGCGATGCGCTGATCCATGCGTTCAACTTTGAATTCATAAATGAGGCGATGACCGGATCGGCGCAGCCGCGCATCACCTCTTACTGGTCGAACTCACCCCTTGCGATGTCCGATGGCCCCGCCGAGGGGCGCGTGGCAGAGTTTCTCGCACCCTTTGCCGATGACCTGCCACCCGACGCATTGGCCGGATACAGCCTGCCGGTCAGTGATGGGTCCGAGCGTAACCGCGCCGGCATTCGTGCCGCCCTTGACCAGATGGAAGCCGCCGGTTGGACCATTCAGGATGGTGCCTTGAAAAACGAGGCCGGTCAGCCCTTCCCTCTGGAGATCCTGCTGGATCAGGGCGGGTCAGAGTTTCAGACCATTATCGACATGTATGCCGAAAGCCTTGGGCGGATCGGGATCACGCCGACCATTACCGTCGCAGACAGCGCCCAGTTCAAGGAACGCAGCGATGCGTATGAATTTGATATGGTCTATTACCGGCGCGGCGTATCGCTGTCGCCGGGCAACGAGCAGTACAACTATTTCGGCACTGAAGACGCAGATCAAATTGGCGGTCGCAATCTGATGGGCGTGAAATCCCCGGCGGTGGATGCAATGATCGGGCGGCTTTTGACCTCGGAAAGTCAGGATGACTTTGTTGCGGCGGTCAAGGCGCTTGATCGCGTGCTGACTGCAGGGCGCTACGTTATTCCGATCTATCAGTGGAATATCAGTCGATTAGCCCATGCCAAAGAGTTGAAGCACCCCGAGTATATCCCGATCTTCGGCGACTGGCCCGGCTGGCAGCCTGACGTCTGGTGGTACGAGGAATAATCTTTCGGCCCCGCTGTCACAGGACTTTTACAATTGACCCATAGGCGGGGCCGAAAGACCAAAGGCTGTCATGAATATGCTTGTTCCATGTACCGGTAAATCTGCCCGTTCCATCCTGATTGAGCCGATCCTGTCGTATCCCGTCCACGGACGCATCACTGCGTGCAAACCCGCAAGCCTCCAAGCGGCCCCGCACCGGATCGGCGCATGAGCAGCCAGAAACTCCTTGCCGAAGGTATCGGCACCGCGTTCCTGCTGATCGGTGTTGTCGGTTCTGGGATCATGGGGGCGGCACTTGCGGACGGCAACGTCGCCATCGCCCTTCTTGCCAACGCCATCGCCACTGGCTGCACGCTCTATTTTATCATCACAACGCTAGGGCCGATCTCTGGCGCGCATTTCAACCCCGCTGTCACACTCGCCATCCTGATCCGGCGTGAAATCACACCGAAACAGGCAGGCGGCTATGTGGCTGTGCAGATCATCGGCGGTATATTGGGTGTTTGGGCGGCGCATATGATGTTCGACCTGGCGATCTTGCAAACGTCGACCACGGACCGGACAGGCGTATCGCAATGGTTCTCGGAAGTTCTGGCGACCTTTGGTCTGCTGTTTGTCATCTTTGGTGGCATCAAAAGCCGCCCCGATGCCGTACCGACGCTTGTGGCGCTTTACATCACCGGGGCATATTGGTTCACGTCATCTACCAGCTTTGCCAATCCCGCCGTCACCATCGCGCGTGGCTTCAGCGACACATTTGCAGGCATCAACCCCGCCCATATCCCGATGTTTATCGCCATGCAGGTCGTCGGTGTCGGCGTCGCCGCCCTGATCCTGCCCCGGCTTTTCCGGAACTAAACCAGCGCACGTCGTGTTGTCCCGTTAAGCAACAGACAGGAGAACACCATACAATGGAATGACGTCGCCCGAAACTGGGCCGCTTTCACCCCCCGGATCCTGACCCGCTGGCCCATGATGGAAGAAAACGATGTGCTGGCGATTGACGGCGATCAGGATCGCTTCCTGAACTATCTCTCTGCCACCAAGGGTGAGGACCCTGTCGGCGCGCAAATGGAACTGGCGGACTGGCTGATGGGTGAAGAGCCCGCAGATGCCGTCATGGACCCAACACGGGACAACGCCCGGATCGCGGCCTCGGCCCAGAACATTCCTGCGGGCGAGGTGCCATCAAACGATGACAAGCACTTCGGCGATGACAACACGCCAGAACCACCGCTCGCGCGCGCAAGCTGAACCGCATTTCCGAAAATTCAATCCCCGTCAGGACAGGGACGTGACCCATAAAATGGTCGCGTCCTCTTGACTGACGGAAATCACGTTATGACCCATACTCGCGTCATAATAGGCGCTTTCACCGCGCCTCAACTCCACCGGTTCATAAAACTCGGTGTAAAGGCGAACCTGGCCCGTCAGCACATATAGAAATTCTTCACCGTCATGACGCACCCAACCATCGAAATCCGCCATGTCACGGGCACGCACACGCGCGCGATAGGGCAGCATTTTCTTTGCCGTCAGCGCGTTTGCCAGTAAGTCATGCTCATAAGTCGTCGTTAACTGCTGGGTCGCCTCACCCGTCCGCGTCACCGCCATCCGCCCGTTCACCTGCCCCTTCGATGGAGGTGTGAACAGTTGCGGGACCGAGATTTCCAAGCCGACAGCCAGCTTTTTCAGCGCATCGTAAGTGGGCGACATCTGCCCATTTTCGATCTTGGACAGGGTTGAGCGCGCCAACCCCGCCTGCTGGGCCGCCTGTTCCAGCGTCCAGTCGCGTGCCTTGCGCAATTCACGTACACGCGCACCCAGATCAAGCGGCTGCGCGACAGCATTGTCCCCATGTTCATGGGCGATGCGGATCAGGTTCTTTGGCTCGACATCAGACATATCGCTGTCATAAGCGCGCGCCCGCGATCTTGCAACTCGGCCAGTGGCGGCGTAGCCGGGGCATATGCGCTCTGTCACTGATCCAACGCCATTTCCGCCCGCGCCTGCATCATTCAATATGGCCGCGCATGTGCTTGCCCATGCTGACCGGTTGGCGGATAAAACCGCATTACGGATCGTCGGTGCGCAAGCAGAGAGCTTTCAGTACGCACAGATCAAATCCGCTGTCCTCGGCACCGCGACGGGGCTGCGTGAATACGGATTGCGACCGGGTGATCGCGCGCTGATGCAGCTCGGCAATACGCCTGAATTTCCAATCACATATTTGGGTGCGATTGCCGCTGGTATCATTCCCGTCCCCATCTCGGCACAATTGACCGCCCCCGAGGTCAGCAAGATCAGCAACGCGATCAATCCGGCAATGACTATTCAAGCATCCGGCATGGCAGACGCCCCCGGGGCGATATTCGATGCAGCCGGATTGCGTGATTTCTGGACTCTGCCGCCCGCTGACTATGCCATGGGTGATCCGGATCGTCCCGCCTATATCGTGTTCACATCCGGGACCTCAGGTCAGCCGCGTGCGGTTGTCCATGCGCATCGCGCGATCTGGGCCCGGCAGATGATGTGGGACGGCTGGTATGGGCTGACCGACGCAGACCGGCTGATGCATGCGGGGGCATTCAATTGGACCTACACGCTTGGGACAGGCTTGATGGACCCGTGGTCGGTAGGTGCGACGGCGTTGATCCCGTCTGAGGGCACCGCGATTGAGGATCTGGGTGGTCTTCTGGCACTGGAACGCGCCACGCTTTTTGCGGCGGCACCGGGTTTCTATCGCCGGCTCTTGCGGACCAGCCTGCCTGCACTGCCCGCCTTGCGGCATGGGCTGTCTGCAGGTGAAAAGCTGTCCACGACATTGCGGGCGCAGTGGCAGGACATGACCGGGACCACCATTCATGAGGCATTCGGGATGTCGGAATGTTCGACCTTTATCTCGGGCGCGCCAACCAATCCGGCCCCCGATGGCAGTTCGGGCTTTGCCCAGCCGGGCCGAAGGGTCGCGATGATGGGGGCGAAAGGCCCTGTGCCACGTGGCACACCCGGCACCATTGCCATTCATCGCAGCGATCCCGGCCTGATGCTGGGCTATCTTGACGCCGCCGACGAAACCGCGCGGCGTTTTCAGGACGATTGGTTCCTGACCGGCGATGTCGGGATCATGCACGATGATGGTGCGATCACCTATGTCGGCCGCACAGATGACATGATGAATGCCGGTGGGTACCGCGTCAGCCCGGTTGAGGTTGAGGATGCCCTAACCACGCATCCGATGATCACAGAGGCTGCAGCCTGTGCTGTGCAAATCCGCGCAGATACCAGCCTGATTGCGGCCTTTTATGTCACGTCAGACGTGATAGACGAAGGGGAGCTGCGCGATTTCATGGGCGCACGCCTTGCTGCCTATAAATGCCCGCGTATCTATATCGCGAAAGATGCCCTGCCGCGCGGGGCGAATAACAAACTGCTCCGCCGCGCGTTGCGCCAAGAATGGGAGACCGCACATGGTCAAACTTGATATCATCTCTGACCCGATCTGCCCTTGGTGCTACATCGGCAAAACCAATCTGGACAAGGCGCTGACCGAAATCCCCGATCACCCGTTCACGATCGAATGGCATCCGTTTCAATTGAACCCGGACATGCCCGCCGGTGGCATGGACCGCAAAACATATCTTGAAGGGAAATTTGGCGGCAAGGAAGGAGCGGTCAAAGCCTATGCGCCTGTCGTGGAACATGCCGAAAAATCCGGTGCCAAGATCAATTTTGACGCGATGAAGGTGACCCCGAACACCATTGATGCGCACCGTCTGATCCATTGGGCCGGGATCGAACAGCGCCAGTCCTACGTGGTGGATCTGTTGTTCAAGGCGTATTTTGTCGATGGGCGCGATATCGGCGATCATGAGGTGTTGGCCGACATCGCCGACACGGCAGAAATGGACGCCGCGATGGTGACGAAGCTGCTTGCCTCTGATTCAGATACGGATGACATCCGCGCCCGTGACAAGCATAGCCGTGAGATGGGCGTCAGCTCGGTTCCGACCTTTATCGTGGCGAACAAGCACGCCGTGCCCGGTGCGCAGCCAGCCGAGATGTGGGTCAATACGATCAAGGAAATCATGGATCAAATCGCGGCGGCGGAATGACGCCGCCGACCAAGCGCCTGCCACAGACCGAATTTATCGCGCTGATGGCGATGGTCGCGGCCACGGTGGCGTTTTCCATTGATGCCATGCTGCCCGCCCTGCCCGAGATCGGACAGGCGTTGTCACCAGATAATCTGAACAATGCGCAACTGATCATCACCAGTTTTGTTTTGGGCATGGGTGTTGGCACGTTCTTTACCGGGCCATTGTCGGACGCCTTTGGACGTAAACCGGTGATGGTCGGCGGGGCCATCGTCTATGTGGCGGCCTGTGCGGTGGCCTGGGCATCATCAACACTGGAGGTCATGTTGGCTGCTCGTGTGGTGCAGGGTCTTGGCGCGGCGGGTCCACGGGTGGTTGCCATGGCGTTGATCCGCGACCTTTATGGCGGCCCTGACATGGCGCGCATCTTGTCCTTCGTCATGGTAGTCTTTGCGCTTGTCCCGGCGCTGGCACCGACGATAGGTCATTACATTATCCTTGGCTTTGGCTGGCGCGCGATCTTTGCGGCCTTCATGCTGTTCTCGATCACTTCGCTATTGTGGCTGATGGTCCGACAGCCCGAAACCCTGCGCCCCGAAAACCGCCGCCCGCTCAGCGCCGCCGCCCTTGCCAGCGCCACGAAAGAGATGTTCGCCCATGACACTGCGCGGCTGTCCATTTTCGTACAGACGCTGACATTCGGGATGCTGTTCACGGTCCTTTCATCAACCCAGCAGGTGTTCGACATCACATTCGGCCAGGGTGACGTCTTTCATTTGTGGTTCGGTGGGATCGCAATTGTCGCGGCCTCGGCCAGTGTATTGAACGCGCGGATTGTGGTCCGTTTAGGAATGCGTGCGATTATCAAGGCGATGTTCATGGTGCAGATCGCAGTGACGCTGTTGATGATCATGATCACCGCAGCGGATGGCCCGTATTGGCTGGCGTTTGGCACTTATGTTGTTTGGGTGACCGGCAATTTCTTTCAGGCAGGCCTGACTATCGGCAATCTGAATGCGCTGGCGATGGAAGAGATGGGGCATATCGCAGGTCTGGCCGCGTCTGTCATTGCTGCTGTTGCAACGATTGGCGGCGTTCTGGTTGCCGCCCCGCTTGCCCTGATGTTTGACGGCACACCGCTGCCCATGGCGATTGGCGTGTTGATTGCGTCAGGTGTCGCGCTTTGGCTGACGACCAAGATCAAACGGCCCGGTGATGCATAGGTCCTGAATTCACGCTGTCTGCGTCTTTTTTTCTTCTGCCAGTTTCTGGGCCAGATCACGCGCGATGTTGAACGCGCCTTGGATCTTGTCACGCTCTTTCGTCCAGTCCCGGCGCACAACGATCTTGTTGTCTTTGACCTTGGCGAGGCCTTTTTGTGCTTCGATGAATTCAACCAATCCTCTGGGCGAGGCGAATTTATCATTATGGAACTGGATGGTTGCACCTTTTGGCCCCGCGTCCAGCTTTGCGATCCCTGCCCGCTTGCACATCGCTTTGATACGCACCACCAGCATGAGCGTGTTGACCTCACGCGGGAGCTTTCCGAACCGGTCGATCAGTTCGGCGGCAAAGCCTTCCAACTCGACCTTCGTGGTCAGTTCCGACAGCCGCCGATATAGGCCCAAACGCACATCGAGATCGGGTACGTAATCCTCTGGAATCAGCACCGGCACACCCAAGTTGATTTGCGGTGCCCAATGCCCGTCATCAATTATCCCCTCTGCCGCGCCCGACTTTATCGCCGCGATCTGGTCTTCGAGCATCTGCTGATACAGCTCATAGCCCACTTCGCGCATCTGGCCCGACTGTTCCTCGCCCAAGAGGTTCCCCGCGCCTCTAATGTCCAGATCCTGCGAGGCCAGCGTGAAGCCTGCCCCCAGCGTATCAATCGACCCCAGCACGCGCAGGCGTTTCTGGGCCGTGTCGGTCAGCTTCTGGCGCGGCTTGGTGGTCAGATAGGCATAGGCCCGCGTCTTTGACCGGCCCACCCTGCCCCTAATCTGGTACAGCTGGCTCAGCCCGAACATGTCGGCCCGCCAGACAATCATCGTGTTGGCGGTTGGAATATCCAACCCTGATTCCACAATCGTCGTCGCCAGCAGCACATCGTATTTACCATCATAAAAGGCATTCATGCGGTCATCCAACTCACCGGCCGCCATCTGCCCGGTTGCGGTGATGTAGCTGACCTCCGGCACCTGATCGCGCAGAAACGTCTCCATCTCCGGCATATCGGCGATGCGCGGTACGACAAGGAACGACTGACCTCCGCGATAATGCTCGCGCAATAGCGCCTCGCGCACGGTGATCGTATCGAACTCGCTGACATAGGTGCGGATCGCCAGCCGGTCGATCGGGGGCGTGCCGATGATCGACAGATCACGCACACCGGATAGCGACAGTTGCAAGGTCCGCGGGATCGGCGTGGCGGTCAGCGTCAGCACATGCACATCGGTGCGCAACTGCTTCAGACGCTCTTTATGCTGAACCCCGAATTTCTGTTCTTCATCAATCACTAACAGGCCGAGGTTCTTGAAGCGGACGCCTTTCGCCAAGAGAGCATGGGTGCCTACGACGATGTCGACAGTCCCCTTCGTGATCCCATCGCGGGTCGCTGCTGCATCCTTCGCCGAGACGAACCGCGACAAGGGCCGGACATTGACCGGAAAGCCCCGAAACCGCTCTGCGAAGTTCTGATAATGCTGCCGCGCCAGCAACGTTGTGGGTGCAATGATCGCGACCTGCACACCCGACAAGGCTGCAACAAAGGCCGCGCGAATAGCGACCTCGGTCTTGCCGAAACCTACATCGCCGCAAATCAACCGATCCATCGGCTTGCCCGCGCTCAGATCAGCCAGCACGTCATCAATTGCGGCCAGTTGGTCATCGGTTTCCACGTAAGGAAAGCGCGCAAGGAACTGATCCCAAAGGCTATCTGGCGGGTCAAGCGCGGGGGCTGTGCGCAATTCCCGCTCTGCCGCAACCCGGATCAGCCGCTCTGCAATCTGGCGTATCCGCTCCTTCAGCTTGGCTTTCTTTGCCTGCCATGCACCACCTCCGAGCTTATCCAGCAGCCCGGTTTCATGGCCATATTTCGACAGCAGCTCGATATTCTCGACTGGCAGATACAGCTTTGAATCCTCGGCATATTCCAGCAGCAGGCATTCATGAGCCGCACCCAATGCGGTGACCACCTCCATACCCTTGAAGCGCCCGACACCGTGATCCACATGCACCACCAGATCACCGGGCGATAAACTATTGGCCTCAGACAGAAAGTTCTCAGCGCGGCGCTTGCGTTTCGTCTGCCGGATCAGGCGATCGCCCAGAACATCCTGTTCGGAGATCACTGTCAAACCGGGCACTTCAAACCCGTGGTCCAAGGGCCAGACAGCCAGATGAAGCCCGCGTTTGCCCACCCGCGTAAAGTCAGTGACCAATATCGCCTCGGACACGCCTTCGTCTTCGATCAAACCTTCCAGACGCTCGCGCGCCCCTTCAGAGTAAGAAGCAATCACGACCGGCCCGCTTTGCAATCGCGCGTTCACATGATCCGCCAAGCTCTTGAAAAGGCTGATGTGTTCCTGCTGACGCTCCGGCGCAAAGTCACGACCGATGCGCCCGCCTGCATCAGTTACGCCGGGCCCGGTGGCCTGCTTGAGCGGCGAGAATTGCAACACGCGGTGGTCTGCGACCGCCACATCCCAAGCGGCATCATCAAGATAAAGCAATTGTGGTGGGGCGGGTTTATAAACGCTATCCATCCGACCCTTTTGCGACAGGGCGTGCATGCGCGTTTCATATTGGTCGCGGATACTGTCCCATCTTGCGATCCGGGACGGCCCGATCTGATCATCCAGCGTAACGGTGGCCTTTGGCAAGTAATCAAACAGAGTTTCCAGATCGTCCTGGAAAAAGCCTAACCAGTGTTCAACCCCGGCATGTTTGCGCCCCGCGCTGACGGCTTCATAAAGCCGATCATCCGTTCCGGCAGCCCCGAATTCGATCCGATAATTCTGTCGAAACCGGGTGATTGCCGCCTCATCCAAGATTACCTCTGACACCGGCGCCAGTTCAATCTCGGTCAGTTTTTCGATTGTTCGCTGCGTTGCCGGATCGAACCGGCGCGCGCCGTCAAGCACATCACCAAACAGATCAAGACGCACGGGGCCGCTTTGCCCGGGTGGAAAGATATCAATGATCCCGCCACGCACCGCATAATCGCCCGGTTCCATCACTGTCGGGCTTTGGGTGAACCCCATACGGATCAGAAAGTGACGCAATGCAGCTTCGTCAATGCGGTCGCCCACGGTTGCGGTAAATGCCGCCTCACGCAAAAGCGTGCGCGCCAGCACGCGCTGTGTCGCGGCTGAAAGGGAGGTGAGCAATACGAACCGCGCGGGCATCCCATGCACCAACGCCGCCAAAGTCGCCATGCGCGCGGCTGAAACATCGGCGTTCGGCGACACGCGGTCATACGGCAGGCAATCCCAGGCCGGAAAGACAAATACGGGCAGGTCGGGCGCAAAGAACTGCAACGCGGACTGCATCGCGGCAAGACGCTTGTCATCGCGCGCGATGTGAACGACCGGCTGGCCCTTGTCCAATTCGTGCAGGATCAGCTGGGCATCGTAGCCTTCCGGTGCGCCGCTGACGGTGATGTGACGAGGTTGAGACATGTGCGGTGACCTACCGCGCGACGACGCGGTGTCAACCGGGGAAAAACGGGTCCGGCACCGACAGGTTGTAATACATCCCGTAAAACGCCGTCACGAAGATCGCGATCATGGCGACGATCTGGATCATCACCCGAAGCCGCAACAGCTCTGCGGGCAGGTCCTCGCGGGTGGGTGGATTGGTTTGATATTTGTGACAGGCACGTTGGCAAATTGCCCCGACGATGGTCAGCGGAAAACCGATCAGAAAGATGCCTTGGGCGATTTCGACATCGTAGTAAAAGCCGAAGACTGCCAATGCGGTCAAAACAAACGCGGCGAGGGCAATAATCGGCGTACCCGCGAAATCTTCGATCATGATGAACCGCCGTACGTGGAAATCCACCAGTTTCTCAAGATCATCCAGTGCTTGTGGTGTTGCGCGGCGGGCGCGAATGATCAGATCGAACGGCACCCCCAGAACCCAATGACTGACCACAGCCCAGGTGACAGCCACCGCAAGCCAATACCAGATGTTCGAAAACGTATGCAGGTCGATGATTTCTAGGATCGTTTCGGTCACAGGCAAAATGCGGTCCCGTCATTCGTTGGTGATGTGCGGAACCTAGCGTCCCCGAACTGCATTGCCCAGTCTTGTGATGCGGCAAGATCCGTGCGACCAAGATGCCGGATCTTGGAAGGCGATGTAAGATGAAACCAACCCTTGCCCCCTACCCGGCAACACGGCTGCGGCGCATGCGCAAATCACCCGCCATGCGCGCACTTGCCCGCCAGAATACGCTGACGGTTGATGATCTGATCTGGCCGATCTTTGTGATGGATGGAACGGATGATGAAACGCCCGTTGCCTCCATGCCGGGCGTCGTACGACGCACGGTGGACCGTGTGGCCAAGGCGGCGGTTGAGGCGCAATCGCTGGGTATCCCTGCGATCTGCATTTTTCCCTATACCGGGATGGAAGCGCGCACCGAAGATTGTGCGATGGCATGGGACCCCGAAAACCTGACCAATCAGGCCATTCGCGCGATCAAGGAGGCAGCCCCTGACATCGCCATCATGACCGATATCGCGCTGGATCCCTACAACATCAATGGCCATGACGGCTTTGTCGAGGATGGCGAAATCGTCAATGACCGCACGGTCGCGGCGCTGGTCAAAATGGCGCTCGCGCAGGCAGAGGCTGGGGCGGATATCCTGGGCCCGTCCGATATGATGGATGGCCGGATCGGCGCGATCCGTACCGCGCTAGAGGCGGAGGGGCACCAGAATGTCGCGATCCTCAGCTATACCGCCAAATATGCAAGCGCCTTTTACGGACCGTTCCGGGATGCGGTTGGGGCATCGTCCGCGCTGACGGGCGACAAGAAGACCTATCAGATGGACCCCGGTAATTCGGACGAGGCGCTGCGCCTCGTCGAACGCGATCTGCGCGAGGGCGCGGATATGATCATGGTCAAACCCGGCATGCCCTATCTCGATATCTGTCGCCGGGTGAAAGACAGCTTTGGTTTGCCGACCTATGCCTATCAGGTCAGCGGTGAATACGCGATGCTGCAAGCTGCGGCCGCCAATGGCTGGCTGGACGGGGACAAGGTGATGATGGAAAGTCTGCTTGCGTTCAAACGGGCCGGATGTGACGGCATCCTGACCTATTTCGCACCGCGCGCCGCAAAAATGCTGGGCGGCTGATTGGCCCCGGTTCAATTAACCATCTTGTGTTTAATGTGATGGCGTAAGGACAGTATTAGGAAATTAGTCTTAGCAGACTTCTCGGATGTATCGAGAGGTCGAAATGCAGCGGTTTTCAATCAAGGCGCGGGTCAGTCTGGGGTCAATGGTGATGGTCATATTGCTGATCGTCCTGGCCGGATCTTCTTTTCTGGCCGTGCGATCGCTGGGCGAAACTTACAATTCGTATCGCGCCACCGCCAAACAGACGATTGCCATCAACAATTTCGTCGAAGACTTGTTTGAAGCACGGGTTGCCGCGTTTAAATACCGGCTGGAAGCGTCGCTAGCGAATGCCGACGAAGTTCGTTCCAACATCGCAGAAATCAGGTCGGAGGCGCGCAATCTGGATGTTTTCGCAAGCAATCCGGAAGTGCAGCAGACTGTCACGCAGATTGCAGAACTCTCATCCCAATATCTGGACGGCTTCGACAGATACGCTCGCTTGTCCGCTGAGGAACTTGCCGCAAAGACCGCGGCAATCGAAAGCGGGAAGACGATAAGGGCATCGCTCCACGCGCTGGAGGAGTTCGCATATCAACGCGGCGACAGCGAATTGACCCTTCTGTCCGGGCGCATGATCGAAAGCGTTCTTTTGGCGCGTTTGTCGCTGCAGGACTATTTGTTTTTTGAAGACCAACAGTTGATCGAAGAACTAGAGCAGCATTTGGCAACGATAAATGGCGCGGCGATCGATCTTCAGACCTATCTTGATGGGCGGGGCACTGCGCCGGATTATGAAACGGCCAAAGAGCAGTTGGCGTCAGTTCAGGCCAACTTTGCCAACTTTAACCAGCAAGTGGACATTCTGCTGCGCACGGTCGCACAGCTTGCATTGACCCGGACGCAAACGCTCGACGGTATCGGGCCGAGGATGCAGGATCAGTTGGAAGCGTCCGTTGAAAACATCGTGGCCATTCAGGACGAACTTGGACCGCAAGGACAAGTTCTTGTTGATCGCATGAGTGCCGCAACACCGATTTTTGGTGCCGTTGCGGTGCTGATTTCGCTTGCCGTTGCATGGCTGGTTGGCCAATGGATCGCGCGCCCGCTTGCCGCGCTTGCGGCAACAACCGAAGACTTGGCGCAAGGCAATACGAACATTACGATTACCGGAGGCAAGTACCAAACCGAGTTGGGGCGCATGGCCCGGTCGTTGGAAGTATTCCGCGATGCAGATATCAGTCGCCGCCAGCTTGCTGCAAAACAAGAGCAGGACAAAATAGAACAACAACGAGTCGTCGATGTGCTGTCCGTGGCACTTGAAGGTCTTGCCGCTGGCAATCTGCGCGCACGGGTCGATCAGGAGTTTCCCGAGGAATATGAAAGATTGCGCCATGATTTTAACGCAGCGATGAGCAATCTTGAAACAGCAATCGGCAGTGTGACGGCGGCGTCCCGCGAAATTGACGGTACGGCTGACGCGATCAGGTCTGCCAGCTCTGATATGTCAAATCGGACAGAAAACCAAGCGGCTACGTTGGAAGAAACGGCAGCGGCACTGGATCAACTGACCTCCAGCGTCAAATCCTCTGCCGAAAAGGCAAAGGAGGTTGAAACAACCGTCAGTCTTGCACACAAGCAGGCCAAGCAAAGCGGAAAAGTTGTCGAAGAGGCCGTGGCGGCCATGCGCAAGATCGAAACCTCCTCGACCGAGATTTCCAATATCACCAGTCTCATCGCAGATATCGCATTTCAAACCAATCTTTTGGCTCTGAACGCCGGCGTTGAGGCCGCACGAGCAGGTGAACATGGGCGCGGTTTTGCTGTCGTCGCCTCGGAAGTGCGCGCATTGGCCCAGCGATCATCGGAAGCGGCCCAACAAGTCTCGGATCTGATCACGAACAGCGTGCGGCATGTTGGCGAAGGCACAACCCTTGTGGTGGGTGCCGGGGACGCGCTGAATGACATCATCCGTCGGGTCGAAGAAATTACCGATTTGGTGGCGTCCATCGCTTCAATTGCGGTTGAACAGGCCAACGGCATATCCGAGATCAACATCGGTGTCAGCCAATTGGACCGCGTCACACAGCAAAACGCGAGCATGGTGGAACAGTCGAACGTGCAAAGCAGCGGCATCGCCGAACAGGCCAAGAAACTTGCCCATCTTGTACAGCAATTCGAACTGTCCGTCCGCGATACGGGTCATGATCTGCCTTTTGAGGCTTCATTCCAGCGGGCGCTGGCGTCATGACAGGGTACTCTTAAGTCAATAATCCCCCAGCAACCGCAAGTCGCCCAACGATCGGTGATTTCCATGGACCACGTCAAAGAAAGCTTTGGCGTGACAGATAATCTGTGTTTGCTTATACTGCCTGACATAAAAGACGGTAAACGTCTTCATCACAGGCATATAAGGCGGTAAACCATGCAAAATTATTCCAGACGCGGCTTCGCGTTCGCTGCGCTTGCGGCATCTACACTTGCGGCATGCGGCAATGGTATTGGCAGCGGCGGGGCCGCCACAATCGACGCGCGCGTTGATAACACACTGGATGAGATGTTCAGAGCCTATCCCGGCACACGCGACCTATCGAACCGGGCCGCGGGTGTGTTGGTCATGCCCCTGATTACAGAGGTCGGGCTTGGTCTGGGCGGGTCCTATGGCCGCGGCGCATTGCGCGTCGGGGAATCGACAGTCGATTATTATTCTGCAGCATCAGGCAGCGCAGGTTTGCAAGTTGGCGCACAACAGTTCAGCCATGTTCTGTTCTTCATGACATCCGAAGCGTTGCTGGAGTTCCGGCAATCCCCCGGTTGGGCGGCAGGTGCCGATATTGAATATGCGGTCAATAGCCAAAGCGAAATGTTGCGTGCTGAAACGACAACGTCATTGTCGCCGGTGATTGCCGTTGTATTCGGCCAAACCGGTCTGCGTCTGGGCGCCACTTTGGAAGGCACCAAATACACGCGGATAATTCCCTAAAGACTTTATCCACCGCGCGCATTTGCGACATCAAATGTCGCGCGGTGACAGGGCAATCCGCTTTGCCGCCGCCATGTTAGGCCCCAGGAAACTGGAGACGACCTGATGCAAAGCACCACCCGCGTAGCAGTCATCGGAGGCGGCGTTGTCGGCGCTTCTGTCCTTTATCATCTGACCAAGCTGGGCTGGTCCGATGTGATGCTGATTGAGCGGTCCGACCTGACATCCGGGTCGACCTGGCACGCCGCCGGTGGGTTCCACACGCTGAACGGCGACACGAATATGGCCGCGCTGCAGGGCTACACCATCAGGCTGTACAAGGAGTTGGAAGAAATCACAGGCATGTCCTGCGGTCTGCACCATTCCGGCGGGGTGACGTTGGCCGACAACCAGGACCGGTTCGATATGCTGGTCGCCGAACGGGCCAAGCACCGCTATATGGGGCTTGATACTGAAATCCTGGGGCCAGAGGAGATTGGCAAACTCGCCCCGATCACCAATCTTGATGGGATTGTCGGCGCGCTTTACGACCCGCTTGACGGGCATCTTGATCCGTCGGGCACGACCCATGCCTATGCCAAGGCCGCACGCATGGGAGGCGCCACGATCGAAACCCATTGCAAGGTGGTCGAAACCAACCCCCGCCCTGACGGCACATGGGATGTTGTCACCGAAAAGGGCACAATCCATGCCGAACATGTCGTCAACGCAGGCGGTCTTTGGGCGCGCGAAGTCGCCGCGATGGCGGGAATTTACGTGCCGCTGCACCCAATGGAACACCAGTATCTTGTGACGGATGACATCCCGGAAATCCATAACCGGGACAGCGAACACCCCCATGTCATCGACCCCGGTGGGGAAAGCTATCTGCGTCAGGAAGGACGCGGGCTGTGCATCGGATTTTATGAAAAACCCTGCCGCCCATGGGCTATTGATGGCACGCCGTGGGATTTCGGGCATGAACTTCTGCCCGATGACTATGACAAGATCGAAGATTCGATTGCCTTTGCCTATAAACGCTTTCCCGTTCTGGAAAGCGCGGGCGTCAAATCGGTCATCCACGGGCCGTTCACCTTTGCGCCCGACGGGAACCCGTTGGTCGGCCCGGTTCCAGGTTTCCAGAACTACTGGTCGGCCTGCGGTGTTATGGCCGGGTTCAGCCAGGGCGGTGGTGTCGGTCTGATGCTGGCGCAGTGGATGATCGAAGGGGAATGTGAACGCGATGTCACAGCACTTGACGTGGCACGCTACGGCAAATGGATCACGCCGGGCTATACCCGGCCCAAAGTGGTCGAGAATTACCAGAACCGGTTCTCGGTCAGCTATCCCAACGAAGAGCTGCCAGCTGCCCGGCCGCATCGCACCACACCAATGTACGACATCTTCAGCAATCTGGGCGCTGTGTGGGGGCACCAGTTCGGGCTGGAGGTTGCCAACTACTTTGCCAAGGACGGCGACCCTGATTACGAAACGCCAACCTTCCGCCGCTCGGACGCATGGAATGCCACGCGACGCGAGGTATTGGCCGTGCGCAGCGGCGTTGGCATCAACGAAGTCCAGAATTTCGGCAAATTCAGCGTGACGGGTTCAGGCGCGCGGGCGTGGCTTGATCGGGTCATGGCCGGTCGTATCCCGCAACCCGGACGCATGTCGCTGACGCCGATGTTGTCACCGAAGGGACGGCTTTGGGGTGACTTCACCATCTCTTGCCTGTCCGAAACCGAATTCCAACTGACCGCAAGCTATGGCGCACAGGAAATCCACCATCGCTGGTTCATACAGAACGCATCACCTGATGCGCATGTCACGAATATCTCGGACCAGCGCACGGGGTTTCAGATCGCGGGACCAAAGGCACGTGATCTGCTGAAGACGTGTACCCGCGATGATGTGGATGCGATCAAGTTCCTTGATGTGCGGCGTATCACCGTGGGTCAGGTCGCGTGCATCGTGCAGCGGGTCAGCTATACGGGTGATCTTGGCTATGAAATCTACTGCACCCCAACCGATCAACGCCAGCTTTGGCGTACCCTTTGGGACGCCGGTCAGCCCATGGGGATCACACCGTTCGGGATGCGTGCGATGATGTCGCTGCGGCTTGATCGGTTCTTCGGGTCATGGCAGCGGGAGTTTTCGCCCGACTACACAGCGGCGGAAACTGGTATGGACCGCTTCATCAGTTTCAAAAAGAATACGGACTTTATTGGACGCGCCGCGGCCGAGGCAGAGCGCGCCACGCCCCCTGCCCGCACACTTGTGACATTCGAGGTCGACGCCGAAGATGCCGATGTCGTGGCGTATGAGCCGGTGTTCATCAATGGGAAGGTCAAGGGTTTTTGTACCTCTGGCGGCTATTCGCACTATGCTGACAAGTCGATCGCATTCGCCCTGATCCCACGTGAAGATGCGACAGATGATCTGACCGCCGAGATCGAAATCATGGGTTCGCTGCGCAAGGCAACGCGGATCACCACCCCACTTTTTGACCCCGATGGGGCCGTGATGCGCGGATGATTCCCATCCTGATTCTGGCCGCCGGGGCCTCGGCCCGGATGCGCGGTGGGGATAAATTGCTGGAAGAGGTGCAGGGCGAACCGCTCGTCCATCTGCTGGCAAGGCGCGCGCTCCGGACAGGCCATCCGGTTTTTGTGGCTCTGGCCCCGGACAATACCGCAAGGGCCCGCGCGCTTGACGATCTTGATGTCACCGTCCTGACAGTGCCCGAAGCGGGCGAAGGGATGTCCGGCACGATGCGCGGGGCCGTGGCGCAATTGCCCGACGCGCCGGCTTTCATGCTGTTGTTGGGGGATCTGGTGGCGCTGGAAACCGATGATCTGAACCGCGTTTTCAAGGCGCGCCGCGACCAGCCCGATCATCTGATCTGGCGCGGGGCCACCGCGGCGGGCAAACCCGGACATCCGATTATTTTCGATGGATCGCTGCGCCCGGAATTCGCAAAGCTACGGGGTGATGGCGGGGGTGAAACCATTGTAAACCCGCTCAAAGACCGGACGTGTCTGGTGCGCTTGGCTGATAACCGCGCCCGTCTGGATCTGGACACGCCAGAGGATTGGGCGCAGTGGCGGCGCTTACTTCCAGAACAGTAGGCGCGATTCCTTCTTTTTGACGGTACGCCGGGCGGCACGGTAGTTGCGCAAACCTTCTTTGGTGGCCAGTTCGGGGAACAGCAAAAACAGCTCTTCACGTTGATCTGCATCCACACCTTTCAGAGAATAGTCGCCGGGTTGAAAGCTCTCGGTCCAGGCGCCATCAGACAGTACGACTTCGTGGTTCTGACACATGAAATGGATATAGGTGGCCTGCGGTGCCTTCATAATCTCCACACCATCCATCTTGGTCATGTGCTTGGCCGAGATCAGAACTTCGCTTTCTCCAAAATAGAGCTTTGCCATTTCCGACACCAGCAGCACGCGGTGATTGGGCGAAACGACCATGTCACGTTCAGGCAGGCCGTTGCCCAACGCACCCTTGCGGATCATGATCGGCAACAGGTTCGGTGTCAGCTTCAGGTCGTCAAGTTCCAGCAACTTTTTGCCGGCCCAGGTGATGTATTGAATGCCGTTGTCGCGGGTCAGCACGCGATCCCCGGCCTTCAGGCTTTCGACCGGGCGTTCACCCCTTGGTGTTGCGATCAGCGTGCCGGGGGTAAAGCACGGGATGACATTCTCAATCTCAGAGAAAGTCATTGTCGATCCGTCGATGAAGGTGACCGTGCCTGCCTCTGGATCGGTCGCATCATATGTGATGAAATCGACGCCCGCGCCGGTCAGATCAAGAACATCGATATCGCTGCCATCGGCATCTTCACCGCCGCGCACAACATCACCTGCGGTGCCGCCGACAAATAGGTCCGATCCATCATTGCCGATCAGGGTGTCCGCCCCGGTCCCGCCGGTGATCGTGTCATTGCCCCCGCCACCGCGAATGATATCATCGCCCGCCTGGCCAAAGATCACGTCATCCCCGGAGCCACCGCGCAAATCGTCATCATTGCCAATATCGCTGTTCACAATCGTGAAATCGACATTCGTCAGCGCGCCCGTGCCGAACAATTCGACATCCATGCGCGTAACGCCCGCGACGTTGATGGCTTGCGTGAACAAAGTGTTGTCAGATCCGGCGGGAACGTCGATTTCGCCGATCAGATTGCCATCTTCGTCATAAAGCCGGATTTCCGCGCCGCTTTCGGCATCAATGAAGTCAATCCCGTTGACAGTGGTCGGCCCGGCGAATTCGAATGTGAATGTGCCGCCCGTCAGATTGTCGTCTGGATCGCTGGTATCGCCATCCTCTGACAGGATCAGGATGTTCCCGACGCCGGGTACCGATAGATCAGCATCACCCCCGGTGGGGTTGGCTGAGTCAAACACCATGACAGGGTTGTCGGGATTGCCACTTGATATGCGCACGCCATCGGTGATGAATTGTTGATCAACGATATCGCCAGCATTCAGGCTATCAAGGTCAAGCGGCCCATCAAATGTGGGCGCATCGCCATAGATGATATCAGCGCCACTGCCGCCGCGCAGATCATCCGCGCCCTCACCGCCAAAGATGACGTCATCGCCACTGCCTGACGACACGCTATCATCACCACCACCGGCGATGACGATATCATCGTTGCCCGCTTCACCGGGTAGAACGGCATCGTTGGCATTGATTTCATCGCCGTCTGGGTCGTCATCATAGGCGTTATTGATCGTATCGTCGCCGGACCCACCCTCGACATAGCCATCGGGGGTGACGGTGCTGAACGTAATATCGGTCAGCCCGACAACGCCAGACGCTGGCGCATCGGGTCCATTGTCATAGATGACCTGCAGACTGACAATCGGGCCCGCGATATTGACCGTCACACTGTCTGGTGCGCCTGATCCTTCAACGCCAGAGGATACATTGCCATCGGTGCTGAGCGTGCCGCCCGAAACGCTGTGGTGGAACGCAAGGTCGGTAAAGCTGATCGGCACCTCATTACCGTCGGCATCAAGGGCGATCACCGTGATCTGATCATCCCAGGTTCCGGCATCGACATCCAGCAGCTCGAAGCTGACATTTTCAACCGGCGCGTCAAACTCCACATCCAGCGTGACAGGTTCGTCGACATTACTGGCGCGCAGAACCTGTTCGCCCGCAACGTTGCCAACGGACCAGCTTCGACCGTCATTTGTCGGGGTAGAGACATCGACATCGATACTCGCGCCAGAACCCGAAATGGTGTTGCTGCCGTCGATGTTCGTGGCCGACCAATCAAGCGTAAGGATCGTCATATCTGACTGTTTCCTGACATCGAATGCTGTACTCTACTCTACCAACAGGGCCTTATCGGCATAGCCCATTTTACACTTTAACCGGCGGCGCACGATATAGCTGCCTTAAACCATCCGTATAAAAGTCCGATTAACCGCTAAGCGCCTGATCTGAAACCCTTACGGGATAATTGTTTTTCGACAAATACCGCCAGTGACAAGCCTAAACATACATGGTGGTAACATGAAGGCAGGAATGGGTCACAAGATTGCCCCAACGTCGCGTAATAATGGCATAAATATGCATTAAGCTGGTGCCGATGGAGAGACTCGAACTCTCACGATGTTGCCATCGGGGGATTTTGAATCCCCTGCGTCTACCATTCCGCCACATCGGCCAGTGCGCACGTCCTAATGGCGTGCGCGGCAGGCGTCAATCGGGATTTGTCACAACTGGTTGGTCGAAAATGTATCGCAATCGCTCAGGTTGCCGCTTTCCAGTCCGCGCAGGAACCAGCGTTGCCGTTGCTCGCTGGTGCCGTGGGTGAATGTGTGCGGGCGCACGACCTGTCCGGCGTTACGCTGCAAGGTGTCATCCCCGATCTGGGCTGCGGCATTCATCGCCTCTTCAATATCGCCACGTTCCAGACTGCCAAAGCGTTGCTGGGCCGCCCGCGCCCAGATGCCGGAAAAGCAATCAGCCTGAAGTTCCACACGGACGGACATGGCATTTGAATCTGCCTCGCTCATCCGGGCGCGCATTTGGTTGACCTGACCCAGAATGCCCAATTCATTCTGGACGTGATGCGCAATTTCGTGCGCCACGACATAGGCAGCCGCGAAATCGCCACCTGCGCCAAGCCGATTTTCAAGTGTGGTGAAGAACTCTGTGTCCAAGAACGCCTTTTGCTCGGGCGGGCAATAAAACGGACCGGTGGCGGCAGAGGCCCCGCCGCAAGCCGATTGGGTCTGCCCTTTGAACAGAACCAATGTGGGTGGGTTGTAGGGCTGTCCAACCTGCCGGGCAAAAATGTCGGCCCAGACCTCTTCGGTATCGGCAAGTGTGACAGACACGAACTCTGCGGCGCGTTCATCCGCCGGTGTAATCTCGGCAGATTGCACCGAGGTACTGCCGCCGCTTCCCCCAAGATCAACAAACTGGCTGGTATCAACGCCAAAATAAAGCCCCGCCAATAGAATGAGAACACCGGCGACGCCGCCAATGCCACCTGATCGGCGCATGCCAGAGCGTCTTCGCCGATCCTCGATATTGCCGCTTCCACGGCGTCCGCGCCATTTCATCCCAAACCCCTTCCCCGTTTCGTAAGTATCTTATGCGGAATGGATGCATACACAACCTTGACCCGCGTCCTGTGCCGTGGCCTAAGGCGCAAACACGGATCAGGTTCATTTTTCATGCTTCGACGTCTTTACAACTGGACAATTTCGCTTGCCCAATCACCACACGCGCTTTGGGCGCTGGCGATTGTGTCATTCATTGAATCCTCTTTTTTCCCGATTCCGCCGGATGTGCTGATGATCCCGATGATCATCGCGCGCCCCTCGCGGGCATTTCTGATTGCAGGTATTGCAACAGTGGCATCCGTCGCCGGTGGACTGTTCGGCTATTACATCGGTGCGGCCCTGATGGAAACGATCGGCCAACCGATCCTCGAATTCTATGGCAAGGACGCCAGTTTTGAAGAGATGGCAGCCGTCTTTAACGAATACGGGGCATGGGCCGTTGTGGTGGCAGGCGTGACGTTCCTGCCGTTCAAGGTGATCACCATCGCCTCGGGCGTGACCGGATTGTCGATCCCGGTGTTTATCGCATCGTCCATCTTTGCACGCGCATTGCGCTTTTTCATTGTCGCCGCACTGTTGTGGAAATTCGGCGTTCCTATTCGGGACTTCATCGAAAGACGATTGGGGCTTATGTTTGTGCTGTTCTGTGTCCTGCTGATTGGCGGCTTTGCCCTGATAGGTCTGATATGACACGTAATCTGATGATCACGCTTGCGGCTGGTGGCTCTGCCGCGTTGCTGGCCGGGGCCTATCTGTTTCAGTTTTTGGGCTATCCGCCCTGTCAGATGTGCCTGTGGCAGCGCTGGCCGCATGTCGCCGCGATCATTATCGGCATCCTCGCCGTCAGTATGCCGGGCAAGGTCATGCCGATACTGGGCGCGCTGGCGGCGGGCATCACAGGTGCGCTGGGGGTCTTTCACACCGGGGTCGAGCGTGACTGGTGGGACGGCCCGTCAAGCTGCTCTGGCGGTGGCGGGCTGAATGGGCTGAGCGGTACAGATCTGCTGGCTATCGAAGGACCTGCCGTCATCATGTGCGATGTGGTGTCATGGGAATTTCTGACGCTGTCCATGGCCAGTTGGAACGCCTTGGCATCCTTTGCCCTGATGATCGGCTGGATCATCGCCGTACGGCTTAGCGCCGGGTCGACAACAGCAGGCTCGTCTCGGACCGTGTGACACCGTCAAGGCGACGGATGGCAAACAGCACCTGATCGAATTCTTCCAGCGTGGCCGCGCCGATCTCGGCGATCAGATCCCATGTGCCGTTGGTTGAATGCACCATGCGCACCTGTGGAAAGGATGTCAGACGCTTCATCGCCCGTTCTGCCCCGCGTCCTGCAATCTCAAGCATCATCAGACCGCGCACCGCATCCGGGCGCACGTCCGAGCGGGTCAGGACCGTGAACCCCGCAATCTCACCGCTTTGTCGCAAGCGGTCCAGGCGCACGCGGACCGTGCTGCGGGTCACGCCAAGCTCTGCCGCCAGATCCGACAACGCTGCGCGTCCGTCCTGTTTCAGCGCCGCTATCAGGCGACTATCCAATGCGTCCAATATTACCATCCAATCTGTGCAATCTACGGCCATCTTGCACAATTTGCAGGCTTATCCTACCCGCTGTTTTGGGCAAATCTGCGCCTATGACACAAAAACACTGTATCCTGATCGGGGCACCGGTTGATTGCGGCAAACGCCGCCGCGGCTGCCTGATGGGCCCTGACGCCTACCGTACCGCTGGCATTGCCGAAGCGCTCACCGGCCTTGGCCACACCGTCGAAGATATCGGCAACCTGTCCCCTGCGGCGGTCGATGTGCCCGCACCCAAGAACCCGCTGGTGCATGCCCTGGCCGAAAATGTCGGCTGGACCCAAACACTGATGCAAGCCGCACAGGATGCGGCGCCAAAAGGCATGCCGATTTTCATGGGTGGCGATCATGCACTGGCCGCAGGCAGTGTCGCCGGCATGGCGGCCCACGCCGCGACACAAAACCGCCCCTTCTTTGCGCTATGGCTGGATGCCCATAGCGATATTCACACGCCTGACACGACCGATACGGGCAATCTGCACGGCACACCTGTGGGCTATGTCACAGGGCGCGATGGTTTCGATGCCTACCCGCCCCTGCCCGCCCGCGTCGATCCGGCCAATATCTGCATGATCGGTCTGCGATCGGTGGATGAGGCAGAGCGCAAGGTGCTGGACGGCGGTGATGTGATGCTGGTGGATATGCGCCGCATTGATGAGGAAGGGATCAGCGCGCCGCTGCAAACCTTCCTCGACCGGGCCGCCGCCGAAAACGGCATGTTGCACGTATCGCTGGACGTCGATTTCCTTGATCCGTCCATTGCGCCCGCTGTCGGCACGACCGTTCCCGGCGGTGCGACGGTGCGCGAAGGGCATCTGGTCATGGAGATGCTGTCTGACAGTGATCTTGTCACATCGCTGGACCTGGTTGAGCTCAACCCATTCCTCGACGACCGTGGCAAGACCGCCAATCTGATGGTTGATCTGACCGCATCCCTGATGGGCCGCCGCGTCTTTGACCGCCCCACGCGGAGCAAATCATGAACCTGAAAGCATCCGAACTGGCCATGGTGCCCTTTGTCAGCGTCGATAACATGATGCGGCTGGTGCATCATATCGGGATGGAACAATTCATGGCCGACCTTGCCCATGAAATCGAAGTAGACTTCGCCCGGTGGGAACTGTTCG
Source organism: uncultured Paracoccaceae bacterium (assembly GCA_947503965.1). Lineage (GTDB taxonomy): Bacteria > Pseudomonadota > Alphaproteobacteria > Rhodobacterales > Rhodobacteraceae > Yoonia. Next base: position 271,096 of record CANNFU010000005.1, on the reverse strand, counting down.
ACAAAACCCCGCGCGTAGGCTCGCATTCCGATGTCGGCGTGATCGAGCTGATGCCAACCTCGGACGGTACGCTTTACGGGTTCAAATATGTGAACGGCCACCCCAAGAACATGAAGGAAGGGCTGCAAACTGTAACGGCCTTCGGCGTGCTGTCGCAGGTCGATACCGGCTACCCGATCCTGTTTTCGGAAATGACCGTGCTGACCGCGCTGCGGACTGCAGCGATGTCGGCGGTTGCCACCAAACACCTTGCCAACCCTGACGCCAAGATGATGGCGATGATCGGCAATGGCGCGCAGTCTGAATTCCAATGCATTGCACAAAAGGCGGTCAACGGCATCGACACCATCCGGCTCTATGACATTGATCCAGCTGCGACCGATAAGTGCATGAGAAATCTTGATGGTTTGGGCTTTAACCTTGTCCCCTGCACCACGCCCGAAGATGCCATTGAAGGGGCCGGCATCATCACGACCGCCACCGCCGACAAGGACATGCAGACCATCCTGACCGACAACATGGTTGGCAGCGGCGTCCATATCAACGCGATCGGCGGCGACTGCCCCGGCAAGACGGAACTGCACCGCGATATCGTTGCCCGCTCGTCCGTCTTTGTCGAATATCCGCCGCAAACGCGGATCGAGGGCGAGATCCAGCAGATGGACCCCGACCACCCGGTGACCGAGCTTTGGCAGGTGATCACCGGCACCGCACGAGGGCGGCAAAGCACAAGTGAAATCACGCTTTTCGATGGCGTCGGCTTTGCGATTGAGGATTTTAGCGCCCTGCGCTACGTGCATGGCAAGATCCAGAACACCCCATTCTACATCGATTTCGACCTGATCGCGGACCCGGATGATCCGCGTGATCTGTTCGGCATGGTCAAGCGGGCGGGCTGATCGCCTCTGGCCAGCCTTCCCTGTGATAGGCGCTGTCCCAGAACCGCCATTCATGCCAGGATGATCGCACAAACGCATCACGCATCGCCCCCCGCGTGGGATCATCGGCCTGTGCGGCCAATGCGTCGGTCAGATCCAGCATACGCTGCACGGATTGCGCGAAATCATCGCTGGCATAGGTGTCGATCCAGGCCCGATAGGGATGATCCGCCGCCGCGCGTTCGTGGATCGATACGCCGACACGTTGATAAATCCAAAAGCAAGGCAGCAAAGCTGTGACCGCGACCGCAAAGGGATCGACCGCTGCTGATCTGATCAGAAAGCTGACATAGTGATCGCAGGCCTGCGAGGGCGGCGTGCCCGCGAAATCCGCAGGCGACACACCGTAAAGCGTCATATATTCAGCATGTAACTGCCGTTCGACAGCAATCGCCCCGTTGGCAGAGCCTGCCAATTGCGCAATCGCAGGCGCATCGGGCCCGCGACTGCCCGCAAGGGCCAAAGCCCGCGCAAACCCTTCCAGATAATGCGCATCCTGAATGATATATTCCCGGAACGTCGCCGATGGCAGCGTCCCGGCGGCCAGTTCTGCGTTGAATGGCATGTTGCGAATATGTGTCTGCAAATCCGCAGTATGCGACCAAAGCTCTTGCGTGAAACTCATCTGCATCTCCTCTTGCTATGGCGAAGAGGATGCGCAGCGGCCATCAGGATGACGGATCGCACACAACTTCCTCCGCCGGTATGAGCCGGTTCAGGTTCAAAGGGTACGTCTCAACCCAAGCCGATGCCTGGATGCCCCTGTTGTAGGTCCAGTGGTCAATCAAAATGGATGGAATGTCAAAGCATTAAGTGCTGGAGGATTGCGCAACAGCACCGACCGTCAGATCAGCTTTCCTTGGTGAATTACAGCCGTCACCTTTCTGTGCATAGACAAATTGCCATTGCAGCGCGGCGGCGCAGGGCGCGGAGATATCCCGCTGAGCCCGACGCCAAAAGCGAACGATCATCAGACCGTGTTAGTGATAGCGAAATTCGCCGGTCACATGCCGCCATTCGCCTGCACTGATCATCTTGCGGTGCACAAAGCGCACTGAATGCAGCGGACCATCAAGCTCTTCTTGCCAGAAACTGATAAATTTCAATAGCTTATCATGGTCCGGGGCAAGATCGTAATCCTGCCAGACAAAGGTGTTCAAGACATGCGGATGATCCGGCATGTGGTAGAACATCTCGGCCGTGGTCAGCCCGTACCCTTTCATCATTAACTCTGTTTCCGACTGCATGAAGGCTCCTGTTTCTGCTCTCTTTTCAGAAAATGATTCCGAAGATCAAAAATAAGTCAATAAAAACAATTCATTATCACCGGTTCAACTTGGCTGCTAACAGTGACCCGGATCCGCCATTGCACCCAACATCAAGTGTCTGATACAACGGGTGCAACGAAATATAGCAGTGCCAGTAACAACAGGCGGTCCACGTGAACGACACCCCAGAAACCCCTAAAAATGATGATGAAATGCCGCCAATGCGCCCCGCGTATACCGGCCCTTCCGTCACGATCGAACACGAACTGAAGACCAGCTATCTCGACTACGCGATGAGCGTCATCGTGTCGCGTGCAATCCCCGATCTGCGCGATGGCTTAAAACCTGTGCACCGTCGCATCATTTATTCGATGTATGAGAAAGGGATCACCGCCGATAAATCCTACCGCAAGTCCGCAAAATCGGTGGGCGACGTCATGGGGTCTTATCACCCGCATGGTGATTCCGCGATCTATGACGCGCTGGTGCGGATGGCGCAGGATTTCTCGATGTCCCTGCCGCTGATCGACGGTCAGGGCAATTTCGGCTCCATGGATGGCGATGGCGCGGCCGCGATGCGCTATACGGAAAGCCGCCTTGCCAAAGTCGCGCAATACATGACCGAAGACCTGCCCAAGGACACGGTCGATTTCATGGACAATTATGACGGCAAAGAACGCGAACCTAGCGTCCTGCCGTCGCGTTTCCCGAACATGCTGGTCAATGGCGCCGGCGGTATCGCCGTGGGCATGGCCACCAACATACCGCCCCACAATCTGGGCGAAGTCATTGATGCCACGCTGGCCATTATTGATGAGCCGGATCTGTCGTCGGAGCAGTTGATTGATTACATCCCCGGCCCCGATTTCCCCACGGGCGGGCTTATCCTTGGCCGGTCCGGTGCGCGCAAAGCCTATCTCGAAGGGCGCGGATCCGTCATCATCCGCGCCAAAACCAAGATCGAGGAAATCCGCAAGGACCGCTATGCGATCATTATTGAGGAAATCCCCTATCAGGTGAACAAGGCCACGATGATCGACCGGATCGCCGAGGCCGCGCGCGACAAACGGATCGAAGGCATCGCCCACGTGCAGGACGAATCCGACCGGAACGGCGTGCGCGTTGTCGTCGAACTAAAACGCGACGCCACCGGCGAAGTCGTGCTGAACCAGCTTTTCCGCTTTACGCCCATGCAAACCAGCTTTGGCTGCAATATGCTGGCGCTCAATGGTGGCAAGCCTGAACAGTTGAACCTGCGCGGCTTCCTGACCGCTTTTGTCGATTTCCGCGAAGAGGTGGTCGCCCGCCGCACCGCGTTTGATCTGCGCAAAGCCCGCGAACGGTCACATGTCCTGTGCGGTCTGGCCGTGGCTGTCACCAATATCGACGAAGTTGTTGCCACTATCCGACAGTCCGCCGATGCTGCAACCGCCCGCGAAAAGCTGATGACACGGCGCTGGCCGGCTGCGTCGATCCTGGAATATATCGCGCTGATTGATGATCCGACCCACACGGCCAATGATGACGGCACCTATAACCTGTCCGAAACACAGGCCCGCGCCATCCTTGATCTGCGCCTGCAACGCCTGACCCAGATCGGGGTCAAGGAAGTCACTGACGAACTGCAAGAATTGGCCGGTAAGATACGGGAATATCTGGAAATTCTCGGATCACGCGACCGTATCATGCAGATCATTCGCGACGAATTGCACGAGGTCCGCGAACTCTTTGCCGTGCCCCGCCGGACAGAGATTGTCGACTGGTCAGGCGACATGGAAGACGAAGACCTGATCGAAAAAGAAGACATGGTCGTTACCGTCACATCCGGCGGCTACATCAAACGCACCGCCCTCGCCGATTTCCGCGCGCAGCGCCGCGGTGGCAAGGGCCTGTCATCCATGCAGACCAAGGAAGAGGATGTGGTCACCACCCTCTTTGTCGCCAACACCCATACGCAGCTTCTGTTCTTCACGACAGACGGGATGGTCTACAAGTTGAAAACCTGGCGCCTGCCGCTGGGCAACCGCACGGCGAAGGGCAAGGCGATCATCAACATCCTGCCGATCCCGCAAGGCGTGTCGATTGCCGCGATCATGCCCGTGGACCGGCCCGAGGAAGAATGGGACGACCTGCAGGTTGTCTTTGCAACCTCGGCTGGAACTGTGCGCCGTAACAAGCTGTCAGACTTCACAAATGTGATGCGCAACGGCAAGATCGCCATGAAGTTCGAAGAAGAACATGCCGACACGACGCTGATCAATGCGCGCATCGCATCCAACGATGATGACGTGATGCTGGTGACCGACTCAGGCCGCGCCATTCGCTTCCCAGCTACCGATGTGCGCGTCTTCAACTCACGTTCCTCGGTCGGGGTGCGTGGCATCAGATTGCAAGGTGACGACAAGGTTGTCAGCATGTCGATCATCCGCCACTTCAAGGCCGAAGCGGAAGAGCGTGCGGCCTATCTGAAAATGCGCCGCGCGATGGCAGGACTGGCAGATGATGCCGAGAATGAGGATGAAGAGGCCACACCGGGCCAGATCAGTCAGGAACGCTATGCCGAAATGTCAGCGGCAGAAAACCTGATCCTGACGATCACCGCCAAAGGTTCCGGCAAACTCAGCTCTAGCCATGACTATCCGGTGCGCGGACGCGGGGGCATGGGCGTGGCTGCTATGGACAAGGCGATGCGCGGCGGACCACTGGTGACCTCCTTCCCTGTCGAAATGTCTGACCAGATCATGCTTGTGACATCCACGGGGCAATCCATCCGGGTGCCGGTCGAAGGAATTTCATTCCGGTCGCGCGGTGCAGGTGGTGTGAAAGTGTTTGATACGGGCAAAGGTGAAACGGTGGTCAGTGTCGCCTGGATCGCTGATCAGGGTGACGAAGACACCGAGAACGAAAGCTAACGGCGCGCTGCTGCGGCACCCATTGCACTGATGGGCGAATTATTGCCTGACCATCAGGCGAGGGTGCGCGGGAATGGACCAAAGCGCCGTCAGCTCACTATCAGCGCCGTAGACGCATTGCAGCCATTGGTTGATAGGTGCAACAGGAACTTAAAGGGATAGGACTCATGATGAAGACATTTCTTCTTTCGACAGCGATGGTCGTCGCCGGTGCCACAGCGGGCGTCGCACAAAGCTTCACCGGCGCCGAAATCGGTCTGGAGTATCAGTCTTTCAACGATTTCGACGAATCCGTGACATCGTATTTTGGTGGGGCCGAATTCACGATCACACCGCAATTCGCTGTTGCCGCCGATCTTTCGCTCTACTCAAACTCGGCCAGTGACGACAACGCGAACAGTTTTACACTCCACGGGATCTACAAGACAGGTGCCCGTTCGGGTTTTGGTCTCTTCATCGGTCAGGATAGCACCGACGATGCCGATGTTGATCTGTTTGGCGCTGATGCCGCATTCGATTTTGGGCAAGGGCGCGTCGAAGCCTATATTGGCGCTGGTGAGCCGGAAGACAGCGACACGGAGGTCAGTTTCTTTGGGGCGGAGTTCGAGTATGATCTTGGACGCGGCATAGAGGTTATCGGCGGTCTTGATCGCGTCAACTATGACATCTCTATCGCCGATCTGTCGGTCACAACACTGGAAATCGGCGGCTCTTACATGGTTGCGGACATGGTCAGCATCTTCGGCAAGATTGGCACAATCGAACTGGATGGCGACGGTTTCGCAAGCGAAGACGACTCGTTTTTGTCAATTGGGGCAGAGATCGGGTTTGGCCCCAATCAGGGCCTGACATTCTCACCGCGCAGCATCTTTTCCAGCGCGCCACTGGCCTTCTAAAGCCCACGTTTGAAGAACAGCAAAGGCCTCGCAGAATTGCGGGACTTTTTTTGTTAGTTCTGCGGACCGCGCTCTTCATCTGCTCCAACTGCCAATCGCCCCCTGTGCAATCCAGCGGGCCTCTGACAGGGATAGCTTCGGCGCGGCTTACAAATTCATTGCAAATCAGACACATCTTGAATTTGCCATAATTCTCGGGCTGCGCCGGTCGCGCCTGAATTGTATCAGGCAATCAAAATGCACTGATAACGGAGATTATTATGACTTTCAGGCTCATGACCACCGCATGTATTGCAATGCTCTGTACCACGCCCGCCCTTGCACAGCAGTTCAATGGTGGTTCCATCTCGGCACAATACAAGCAGTTCACCAACGACGATGACGATCAGGAAATATTTTCACTTCTGGGATCGGCAGAGCTTGGCCTGGGCGGCGCTTTTGCGCTTGGTGGCAACTTCAGCAGCTTCGACAGTGGCGGCTTTGACGATAACGAAGTGCTCAACGCGACACTTCATGCGATGTACATGACGTCGCCAAACTCCGCAGTTGGCCTGTTTGCAGCCCAGGACATCGCCGACTTTTCGGACAGCACCAACTACGGCGTCGAAATCGGGGCCAGGTCAGAACGTTCGCGCTTTGAAGCCTATTACGGGTTTGCAGAACTGGACGATGCTCCCGATGTGGATTTCACAATTGCGGGCGTTCTGTTTGAGTTTGGCATTGGAAATGGTTTCTCTCTGGGTCTGCAATATGAATCCTATACCGCCGAAGACGGGATCATCTTTAACGGCGCAAACGAAGATCTGACCTTTGGCGACACAGCGATTTTCGCACAATACCAATTCAATGATGGTCCTTCGCTTTACGCAGAGCTTGGCCAGATTTCGACGCGCTTCTCCAGCGGTGATGAGAATTTCACTACCGGGGGCGACCTTGAATACATTGGTATCGGCGCAAGCTACGCAATCGGCCGGAATGGCGGCACGGTCTTTGGCGATCGTACACTTGTTGGTTTCGGCGGCTGATCTATAAGAAATCGTTATGTTTGATCGGCCCGCAGCTTAGGTTGCGGGCCTTTTCATTTTGTCGCACGCGCATTACATCCGCGGCATGACACACACACTCAACATCATCGGCGGCGGCATGGCCGGGTCAGAGGCTGCGTGGCAAGCGGCCAGTGCCGGGTTGCGCGTTATCATCCATGAGATGCGGCCAAAGGTGGGCACCTTCGCGCACCGCACCGGTAATCTGGGCGAAATGGTCTGTTCCAATTCGTTCCGCTCTGACGATCATGAACAGAATGCCGTGGGCCTTTTGCATTGGGAAATGATGCAGGCGAACGGGCTGATCATGAACACGGCCTATCAACACCGTTTGCCTGCCGGGGGCGCATTGGCCGTTGACCGCGATCCGTTCGCCGAAAGCGTGACGTCCGCCTTAAGGTCGCACCCTAACATCACGATTTCATATGATGAAATCACCGCCCTTCCCGATGATGGTCACTGGATCATTGCCACCGGCCCGCTGACCTCTGGCGCGCTGGCCGCAGCGATCCAAGCGGAAACCGGGGCCGCTGCACTTGCGTTCTTCGACGCGATTGCGCCGATCGTTTATGCCGATAGCGTGAATATGGATATCGCATGGATGCAGTCGCGCTATGACAAGGGCGAGACCGAGGATGAGCGTACCGCCTATCTGAACTGCCCCATGACCAAGGACCAGTATGAGGCGTTCATTGACGCGCTTTTGGCCGCGGACAAGACCGAATTCAAAGAGGGTGAAACCGCAGGTTATTTCGACGGCTGCCTTCCGATCGAGGTGATGGCCGAACGCGGTCGCGAGACATTGCGCTTTGGCCCGATGAAGCCTGTCGGCCTGACCAACGCGCATGATCCACAGAACAAGGCCTATGCCGTCGTCCAGTTACGGCGTGACAACGCATTAGGCACGCTTTTCAACATTGTCGGCTTTCAAACCAAGATGAAGTATGGCGCGCAAAAGACGGTTTTCAAAATGATCCCCGGGCTTGAGAATGCAGAATTTGCTCGTCTTGGGGGCATTCACCGGAACACCTTTATCAACGCGCCCACATTGCTGGATGATCAGATGCGCCTGCGCTCCAAACCGCATATCCGCTTTGCGGGGCAAATCACTGGCGTCGAAGGCTATGTTGAAAGTGCGGCCATGGGTCTGCTTGCGGGCCGCATGGCGGTCGCCGAACTGACCGGTCAAACACTGGATCCGGTGCCGCATACCACCGCAATGGGTGCGCTTGTCACCCACATCACGGGCGGGGCCGAGGCCAAGACGTTTCAGCCGATGAACGTCAATTTCGGCCTGTTCCCGCCGCTTGACGGTGTGAAAGGCGGGCGACGGAACCGCAAAGACCGGTATAAGGCCTATACTGACCGGGCCAAGGGCGACTGGACCGAGTGGCTGGTCCAGATGGCGCTGGACACGGCCTGACAACGCCCCATACACTTGCGTCATGACAGAGAAAAATGATGTCATCCGGCGGCGGCCATGATCACCCGCTTTGCGCCATCGCCCACCGGGCCGCTGCATCTGGGCCATGCCTATTCCGCGATGTTGGCCCACGACATGGCCATGGCGGCGGGCGGCACATTCATCCTGCGCATGGATGATATCGACCGGGTCCGTTCCAAACCTGAATTTGAACAGCAGGCCATTGACGATCTGCATTGGCTGGGGCTGTCATGGCCTACGCCGATCATGAAGCAATCGCGCTCAGAGCCGCGTTTTCGCGCGAATATCCAGAAACTTGCGCAAATGAACATGCTTTACCCCTGTTCGTGCAGCCGCGCCGATATCGAAAATGCTGCCAGCGCACCGCAGGAAGGTGTGCCGACACATGGGCCGGACGGGCGTATTTATCCTAGCACCTGTCGGCACCGGGTGATGGCGGATTTCCAGGAAGGCGATGCGATCCGGCTGAACATGGAAAGGGCGGTCGCCCGCGCCACCCCCCTGCCGCACTATGAAGAAACCGGCGCCCGGTATAGCGGAACGCGGCAATTGGATGCCCGCGACATGATCACATCAATCGGCGATGTCGCCGTTGCGCGGCGTGGCATGGCCGCCGCCTATCATCTGGCCGTTGTGGTGGATGATCACGCGCAGGGTATCACCCATATTATCCGAGGCGAGGATCTGTTCGAAGCAACGCGCATTCATGTGCTGCTAGCGCACCTGCTGGGCCATCCCATTCCTGTCTATCATCACCATCGGCTGATCCGCGACGACACCGGCAAACGTCTGGCAAAGCGGGACGATGCCCGCGCCATCGCCAAATACCGGGCCGATGGGGCGACGCCGAATGATATCAGGCGGATGGTGGGTCTTCCGGCAATTTGACGATCTCGACCTCCGCGCCATCCTGCACAGCGGTATAGAAACAGGTGCGGCGCCCTGTGTGGCAGGCAGGCCCCTCTTGTTTAACCTCCAAAAGCAGGCAATCGCGGTCACAATCCACCTTGAATTCAACAAGGGCCTGCGTGTTTCCGCTGGTCGCGCCCTTGACCCAGAACTCTTGCCGGGATCGCGACCAATAGGTCACATGCCCCGTCGCAAGCGTGCGCGCCACGCTTTCCGCGTTCATCCACGCCATCATCAGCACCTCGCCCGACGACGCATCCTGCGCTATCGCGGGGATCAGCCCTGCGTCATTATATGTCAGGCTCGCGGGATCGAAGGACATGTGGAAAACCTTTGCTTTGGGGCTATTCGGGATTATCTAAAGGGGACGGAAACGAAGGGCAAACGCGATGTCAGCTGAAAACGACATGATCAAACTCTATTCGGCGCGCATTCTGGCGCTGGCCGCTGACATGCCCCATACAACGCGGCTGCAAAACCCGACAGCGACAGCGAAGAAGCGCGCGCCCCTTTGCGGATCAACGGTTACTGTTGATCTGAAGGTCGAGAATGGGATCGTCACAGACTACGGCCAGGACGTCAAAGCCTGCGCCTTGGGTCAGGCCGCCGCCGCCGTTATCGGGGCGGCTATCGTCGGTCAGCCCATCAGCACTATCGAAAAGGGCCGGAAAGAGCTGTTTGACATGCTCAAAAACGGTGGCCCTGTGCCCGCCGCCCCTTTCGACGGGCTCGAGGTATTGGAACCGGCCAAGGATTATAAAAATCGCCATGCCTCTATCATGTTGGCCTTTGATGCGACACTTGACGCGCTACAGGCGCATCAGGCCACCGGCTAAATCAACGGTATTCACAAAAAAACCGCCGCGCATCCGGGACAGGATGGCGGCGGCAGGGAGAACGATCAGGTCCGGTCCGATGTATCAAGGGGAGAGGCAAAACCCCCGCTTTTCGATACGGACAGGCAGGTCATCAGTCATTGCATTCTTGGGACAGGGCAATGTGATGGACCGGACCGTGATCGCCAGGCAAGTTAGAACAGTCCGGGCAAGGCCAATCCAACGAAAAGCATGACCATTAGGGCAGCGACACCCAAAGCATCAGCAAGCAACGTATCGCGCGACCGGACGATGACAGATTTAATCTCTTCAGCCATTTGATGTTCCCTTAACGTTCTGTTGCTACTTTGTTCTCATATGGTTAACCCCATGTAAAGAACTTTTTAAGAACATTCGCGAACATTTTGTGCCGTACGCGGCTAACCTACTGATATCAAACGGATTGCCTTGTCCTGTTCCATCAACCACAGCAGCGTTCGGGCCGCCTGACCGCGCGGGTTTTCCAGTGTTGGATCGTCATGCAGCAGCTTGCGCGCATCGGATTGCGCCAAAGCCATCAACCCGGCCTGCCGCTCCAGATCTGCAATGCGAAAGCGCGGAATGCCTGATTGGGCCGTGCCAATCACATCACCCGCCCCGCGCATGGCCAGATCTTCCTCGGATATGCGAAATCCATCTTCGGTCTCGCGCAAAATCTCCAATCGCCTGCGCCCGCTTTCGCTTAGCGGCGCCTGATAGATCAACAAACAGGTCGAGGCCGCGGCCCCACGCCCCACCCTGCCCCGCAACTGATGCAACTGCGCCAGCCCGAAACTTTCAGCCCGTTCGATCATCATGATCGACGCATTGGGGACGTTCACCCCAACCTCGATGACGGTCGTGGCGACCAGTACCTTGGTCTCTCCGGCGACAAACCGGGCCATGGCTGCGTCTTTCTCCGCCGGGGGCATCTGCCCGTGGACCAGCCCCACGACACCTTCGCCCAGGGCCGCGCGCAACTGCTTGAACCGCTCTTCCGCGGCGGTCATATCGACAACCTCGCTTTCTTCAACCAGCGGACAGACCCAATAGGCCTGGCGCCCCTCGGCCACAGCACCCCGCAGATGTTCAACAACCTCGTCCATGCGTCCGGTCGAAATCAGGGCGGTCTGCACCGGTGTGCGGCCCGGTGGTTTTTCATCCAGGACCGATACGTCCATATCGCCATATTGTGCCAGCGCCAATGAACGTGGGATCGGCGTTGCGGTCATGACCAGCACATCAACGGCGCGGCCTTTGGCGCCCAATTCCATCCGCTGCGCGACGCCAAAGCGATGCTGCTCATCAATCACTGCCAGTCGCAGATCATGAAACACCACATCTTTCTGAAACACAGCATGTGTCCCGACAAGAATATGAATGTCGCCCGCAGCCAGCGCCGCCAGTTTTTCACGGCGCGTCGCTGCCTTGTCGCGCCCCGTCAAAATCTCGAGCACAACACCCGCGCTTTCCGCAAGCGGCTGCAACCCATCCAGATGCTGTCGCGCCAAAATCTCGGTCGGGGCCATCATGACGCCCTGCCCGCCCGCCTCGACAACGATCAGCAAAGCCATGAGCGCCACCAGGGTTTTGCCGGACCCGACATCCCCCTGCAAAAGCCGGTTCATACGCAGCGCGGTGCCCAAATCCTCTGCGATTTCGGCGATGGCACGGGTCTGGGCATTTGTCGGCGCATAGGGCAGAGCATCCAGAACCTTCTTGCGCAAGGCCCTATCACCGGTTGACGGCGTTCCCTTGGCACGGCGCACCGTCGCCCGCGCCAAGGCCAATGTGATCTGATGCGCCAGCAATTCATCGTAAGCCAACCGTCGCCGGGCCGGAAAATCCGGTGACAGAAACATCGCCGATGTCGGTGTATGGGCCTGCGTCAATGCCTCTCGCCAATCCGGCCAGCCCTCGCGTTTTTTCAACGCAGGATCAATCCATTCCGCCAGATCAGAGGTTTTCTCTAACGCCGAACGGGTCGCTTTCCACATCAATTTCTGCGAAATACCGGCATGCAGCGGATAGACAGGCTCAAACGCTGGAATGTCTGCCGCCTCTTCGACCGGCAGAACATGATCGGGATGCACGATTTGCGCGATACCGTCGAAAATCTCGACCTTGCCGGAGACGATACGCTTTTGGCCCGTCGGCAGCAGTTTCTGCAAATACGCGCCCTGCGCATGAAAAAAGACAAGCTGAAACGATGTCTTCGCATCCGCCACATGTACCCGGTACGGGCGGCCCCGGCTGCGGGGCGGATAATGCTCTCCTACCGTCACTTCGACGGTGGCAACGGCCGGTGCGACCACGTCGCGGACACTGTCCTTGCGCGCCCGATCAATCCCGGACAACGGCAACGTCATCAGCAAATCGCGCGGCTTTTCAATGCCGGCGCCGTCAAGTATTTGTGCGGTCTTTGGTCCGACCCCCTCCAGCGCAGTCAACGCGCCGAAAAGCGGGAACAGAACCTCTGGGCGGCCCATCATGCCGCCCCGATCAACGCCAGCCAGGCATCCTCATCCATCGTCGCGATCCCCAGTTCGGCAGCTTTCTTGGCCTTCGATCCGGCGCCGGGGCCTGCGACCAGAATATCGGTTTTCGTACTGACCGAGCCTGAAACCTTGGCCCCCAATGCCTCGGCCCGCGCTTTCGCCTCGGCCCGGGTCATCCGTTCCAGCGTGCCGGTAAAGACCACGGTCTTGCCTGCGACCGGGCTGTCCGTTGCCACGGCGACCGCATCCTCTACTTTCAATGCGTCAACAAGCCTGTCGATTGAGGCGCGCTCTGCATCCTGTTGCATCGTCGTGACCACCGAGGCCGCCATGACCGCGCCGACCCCATCGATGCTGATCAGATCTTCCCATTCGGGCCCCTCGCCCACGGTTGCCGCAGTCATCGACGCTTCAAAGGCCTCCCAAGACCCATAATGGTTCGCCAACAGCGCCGCCGAACTTTCGCCGACATGACGGATGCCCAGCGAAAAGATTAACCGGTTCAACGGGATTGTACGTTTATCATCAATGGCATCGAACAGGTTGCTGGCACTCTTTTCGCCCCAGCCTTCGCGGTTCTTCAGCTGCTGCATGCCACCCTCAAACCGCGCGCGCAGGGTGAAAATATCCGCAGGTGTCGCGATCCATCCGTCTGCGTAGAACTGCTCAACCTGTTTTGCGCCCAGACCTTCGATATCGAACGCAGCGCGGGACACAAAATGCTTCAGTTTTTCAACGGCTTGTGCCGGGCATATCATGCCACCTGTGCAGCGGCGCACCGCATCCCCTTCTTCGCGGATCGCGTCGGAGCCGCATTCCGGACAGAGATCCGGAAACGCATAAGGGACGGCATCCGCGGGCCGGCGCGCCAGATCGACATCCTTAATCTTCGGTATGACGTCACCCGCGCGATAAACCTGCACCCAGTCGCCGACACGAATATCGCGGCCTTCGCGGATAGGCTGGCCGTCGCCGCCCCGCCCCGCGATATAGTCTTCGTTGTGCAAGGTGGCGTTGGATACCACAACGCCGCCAACCGTCACCGGGTTAAGCCGGGCCACAGGTGACAGGGCCCCGGTGCGCCCCACCTGAATGTCGATCGCGTCCAACCTGGTCCATGCCAGTTCGGCCGGAAATTTATGCGCAATCGCCCATCGCGGCGTGGTCGATCGAAACCCTAACCGGCGCTGCAAAGCCAGATCATCGACCTTGTAGACGACACCGTCGATGTCGTAGCCCAAGGTCGCACGCTGTTCCTCGATCCGTTTGTAATGCGCAATCATCGCATCAGGACCGTCGCAGGTCACTGTCAGCGCGTTCGTGCTGAACCCCAATTGCGCCAGACGTTTAATTGCGCCGGATTGGGTTTCGGCAAGCGGTGCAGACACATCGCCCCAGGCATACGCAAAAAACCGCAGCGGTCGCGCCTTGGTGATTTCGGCATCCAGTTGCCGCAACGATCCAGCGGCGGCGTTACGCGGATTGGCAAAGGTTTTACCCCCTGCTGCGGCCTGTTTTTCGTTCAAAGCAGCAAAATCGGCATGGCTCATGTATACTTCGCCGCGCACTTCCAACACGTCTGGCGCGCCCGTCAGTGTCTCTGGGATATCGCTGATCGTGCGCGCGTTTGCGGTGACATTTTCCCCCACCGCCCCATCGCCCCGGGTGGCAGCCTGGACCAGCACCCCGGCTTCGTAGCGCAGGGAAAGCGACAGCCCATCAATCTTCGGCTCGGCGCTGTAAGTCAGCACCGCATCGGGTTCCAACCCAAGATACTTGCGAATGCTCACGTCAAACGCGGTCACGTCATCATCGTCAAATGCGTTGCCCAGTGACAGCATGCGTACCGCGTGCTGCACCTTGCCAAATCCTTCGGCGACGGCACCGCCCACCTGATCACTGGGGCTATCGGCACGCTTCAGCGCTGGAAAAGCCGCCTCGATGGCGAGGTTACGTTGCTTCAGCGCGTCATACGCCGCATCGCTGATATCAGGCGCATCGTCACGATGATAGGCAAGGTTCGCCCGTGTCAACTGCTCGGCCAGCCACGCCAGTTCGGCCTTTGCCTGCGCATCAGACAGGCTCTCGACGGGCAGATGCCCCGTCTTTGGGTGTTGAAGGTCGCCTGACATCCGTAAATTATTCCCTGCATCCGGCTGAAGGATGGTTCAATCAGCCTATGCAAGTTTTATGCAGGCGGGCCACGGTCGTCCAGTGTGCGGGTGCCCGAATTGCGATCTGCGCCAAGTTTCCGTGAGTGGTACGCGCAAACCGTTCGGATCAGGCGCCGACGGCCAGTTTTTCCTCGGCCATGATCGGGTCGGGATCGCGTAGCACGTAACCACGCCCCCAGACTGTTTCGATATAGTTATCGCCTGCGGTTGCTTCGCTCAATTTCTTGCGTAGCTTGCAGATGAACACATCGATGATCTTTAACTCTGGCTCATCCATGCCGCCATAAAGATGGTTCAGGAACATCTCTTTCGTCAGGGTTGTTCCCTTACGCAGGCTAAGGAGTTCCAGCATCTGATACTCTTTGCCGGTCAGATGCACGGTGCTGCCTTCGACCTCAACCGTTTTGGCATCAAGGTTCACGGCAATCTGCCCGGTCTTGATGATCGACTGGGCATGGCCTTTCGACCGGCGAATGATCGCATGAATACGCGCCACGAGTTCTTCGCGGTGGAAGGGCTTCGTCAGATAGTCATCTGCGCCGAAACCAAAGCCTTTTAGCTTGCTTTCAGTCCCATCGTCCCCTGAGAGGATCAATATAGGCGTATCAATGCGGCTGAGACGGAGTTGACGCAAAACCTCGTGCCCGTTCATATCCGGCAGGTTCAGATCCAGCAGGATCAGGTCATAGTCATACAGTTTCGCCAGATCGATACCCTCTTCCCCCAAATCCGTCGCATAGACGTTCAGGTTGGCATGGGTCAGCATCAGTTCGATACTTTTGGATGTCGTTGGGTCATCTTCGACTAGCAAAACACGCATTCGAGGTCTCCGCTCTCTCATTCACGCCATTAACCTAAACGTGTAAAGGTTAACCACCCGTTACCACCCGCGTGCATCATTGCATTTCTACCTATGGTTGTCGATACCGTTGTAAGGCAGTTGCCTTAAGGGCACCCTCTCCGAACTGCGTCACCGCATTTTCCCATTCGCTGAATTCCTCATCCGACAATCCGTAGCGTTCCAAGGCCTCTTTGCGCTGGATCAAGCCACCACAAACGGCGCGCACAACCGCTGCCTTGCGCGAAGCAACCCATCTGCGTGTCTTCTCACTGGGTAAGTCAGCCCGTGTCATAATACTCCCATCCGGCAGCGTTACCGATCGCGGCCCTTCAACTTTACGTAGATACATCTCGCACCCCTTTGCGTTTCCACCGCCCATGAAAATGCAATGCAGGCCTTAAAGAGTGGTATAATCCCTACTTGAGAGTATGTTGCATTTTCCTATATTTCATCGCGAACCCAATGCATCTGGAAGTTTCATGTCACTCGATTCGCCGTTGAACTCTCTCGGCTTTGCCAAGCCGCCTGCGCAGACGCGCGTTGTCGTTGCCATGTCGGGCGGCGTCGATAGCTCTGTGGTGGCCGCCAAACTGGCCGAGGAAGGGTATGACGTGGTCGGCGTGACGCTGCAGCTTTACGACCACGGCGCGGCACTGGCCAAGAAGGGCGCCTGTTGCGCGGGCCGTGACATCCATGATGCGCGCCGTGTGGCCGAGGAGATGGGATTTCCCCATTACGTGCTGGATTACGAAAACACCTTTCGCGAAGCAGTGATGGACGAATTCGCCGACAGCTATCTGGGTGGTGCCACGCCCGTCCCCTGCATCCGCTGCAATGAGCGGGTGAAATTCAAGGACCTGCTGGAAACCGCCAAAGACCTTGATGCCGATTGCATGGCCACCGGGCATTACATCCAACGCAAGATGGGTGACGCAGGCGCCGAACTGCATTCCGCGGCCGATCCGACCAAGGACCAAAGCTATTTCCTGTTCTCGACCACGCAAGAGCAGCTTGATTATCTGCGCTTTCCACTGGGGCATCATGCATCCAAGGATGAAACACGCGCCCTGGCCGCCAAATACGGGCTGAGCGTGGCGGACAAGCCTGATAGCCAGGACATCTGCTTTGTACCAAACGGTGACTATGCCGCCGTGATCGAAAAACTGCGGCCAGGCGCGGCAGAGCCGGGTGATATCGTTGATACCGATGGCAATATCCTTGGCACCCATAAGGGCGTGATTCATTACACGGTCGGGCAACGCCGCGGTCTTGGCATTGGCGGGCTGGCGGACCCACTTTATGTTGTAAAACTGGATGTCGATGCGAAACAGGTCGTCGTCGGCCCGAAAGACATGCTCGCGACGCGGCGCGTGCCGATCCGCGAAATCAATTGGATCGGCGATGGCAAGCTGACCGACATCGCCGAGCGCCAGATCGCCGTGCGCGTCCGGTCAACCCGGCCACCGACAGATGCAATCCTGCGGCCGATATCCGAGACAGAGGCAGAAGTGGAACTGCTGGTCGCCGAACAAGGTGTGTCGCCCGGACAGGCCTGCGTTTTCTACGACCCTGACAGCACCCGTATTTTCGGTGGCGGCTGGATCTGGCGCGGAAACTGAGCATTTGAAACACCCTCTCACATGTCTGTGTGAGGGGTAGCTTTTCACCGGCACCTTCCCCCAATTAAGCGCCAAGAGCCGCAATCACATCTTGGAGCTGACCCATGCAAATCACCCGTCGCCACCTTTTGGCCCTGACCGCCGCCGCCCCTGTACTTGCACTTAGCACGCGGAGTGCGATGGCAGCGACACCCAGTATATATGCCGAGGACGGGATCGCTGTGGATGGCACGGATGTGGTCGGATACTTCACCCAAGGTGCACCCGTCGCGGGCGACGCCGCCATAACCCATGATTATATGGGCGCGACATGGCGCTTCAGTTCAGTCGAAAACCGCAATCTTTTCGCCGCTGATCCTGAAAAATACGCCCCGCAATATGGCGGTTATTGTGCCTTTGCTGTCAGCCAGGGTTACACGGCCTCAACAATCCCGGACGCGTGGAGCATTGTCGATGACAAGCTCTATCTGAACTTCTCGCGCCGAGTGCAGCGGCGGTGGGAACGGGACATTCCCGGCCATATCGCGGCGGCTGATGCGAACTGGCCCAGCGTTCTGAACGCCTGATTGCCTCTAGATGTTCTTTCCGGCTACGCATGTCTGGCCGGAAAGGACAATCGCATGCTTCACGCCATCAGCGATGATATTTGGACGACGGATGGGGACACGCTGGACGTCATGGGATTTCACTATCCCACGCGCGCCGTGATCATACGGCTTGGTGATGGATCACTGTTGATCTGGTCCCCGATCACACTGACCAACGATGTACGGGCCCAAATTGATGCGCTTGGGATCGTGACCCAGCTTATCGCACCCAACAGCCTGCATCATCTGGCACTGCCTGATTGGCAGGCGGCATACCCAAATGCAAAGCTGCATGGCAACCCGGCGCTGATCAGGAAGCGGTCTGACCTGCGTTTTGATGGTACACTGGATGCCACGGCTGATCCGGCATGGCAGGATGTCATGGAACAGATCGTTCTTGAAAACCGTATCGCGACTGAGGTTGTCTTTCACCATAAGCCCAGCCGCACCACGATCTTTACCGACATTCTGCAACAGTTTCCGCCGGGCTTTCACAAAGGCTGGCGCAGCATTATCGCCCGGCTTGATCTGATGACCGGGACACGCCCCAATGTGCCGCGCAAATTCCGCCTTGGCTTTGGTAATCGCAAGATCGCGCGGGAAAGCGTCAGCCAGATCCTGAATTGGCCCACCCGGAACCTCATCATGGCACATGGCGACCCGGTCATCGGCGACGGGCAGGTTGCATTGTCTGACGCGTTTGCCTGGCTGATCAAATAACCCACTGGCGCAACACGGAATTGAACGCTACCCATACGCCGATGATTTACGAAACCGCACATGACTGGCGCAACGCCCCGCAGAAACGTGTCCTGCTTTTTGCGATGTCAGGCTTGGGCAAGACCTATCTGTCCAAGATGCTGCGCGACAATGGCGACTGGTTTCACTACTCCATCGATTACCGGATCGGCACGCGCTATATGGGCGAGAAAATCGCCGATAACGCCAAGCAAGAGGCGATGAAGGTGCCGTTCCTGCGCGACCTTCTGCGGTCGAACTCGATCTATATCGGCTCGAACATCTCTTTCGATGACCTCAAACCGATGTCATCCTATCTGGGCAAACCCGGCGATCCGGCCAAGGGCGGGCTGCAGTGGGATGAATACACGCGTAGGCAGGACGAATTCCAACAGGCCGAGGTCGCCGCCTTGCACGACACGGGCTATTTCATCGAACGGGCGCAGCGGCTTTATCAATATCCGCATTTCATCTGCGATACCGGCGGCTCGATCTGCGAATGGGTTGACCCGCATAACCCGGATGACCCGGTGCTGACCGATCTGGCGTCCAAAACGCTGATGGTCTGGATCGAAGGGACTGACGAACATACCGCCGAACTCATCCGCCGGTTCGACAAAGAACCCAAGCCGATGTCCTATGACCCGGCGTTCCTGTTGGCGACATGGCAGGCCTATTTGAGCGAATTCAACGTCGCCCCCGATCAGGTGGACCCCGACGATTTCATCCGCTGGGCCTTTGCCAAGGCGCTGGCACACCGCCAGCCACGTTACAAGGCGATGGCCGATAACTGGGGCATCACCGTGCCGATGCAGGCCGTCACAAAAGTTCACGATACGGAGGGCTTTGTCAGCATGATCGCTGACGCCCTTGAGATGCGCGGGTAAGCCACCTATCTCTTTCCTCCTGATCCAGGACATGACCTATGCCCATTAAACTGCCCGCCGCCCTGCCCGCCTATGATGTCCTGTCCAAGGAAGGCGTCATGGTGCTGGATGAAGACACAGCTTCCCGTCAGGATATCCGCCCGTTGCGGATCGCACTGTTGAACCTGATGCCCAAAAAAATCCAGACGGAAAACCAGTTCGCCCGGCTGATCGGGGCGACCCCGCTGCAGATCGAGTTTTCACTGATCCGCATGTCTGAACATCAGACAAAAAACACTGCCGCCGCCCATATGGAAGAATTCTATCGGCCCTTCAGCGATATGCGCGATGAAAAATTCGACGGGCTGATTATCACTGGCGCCCCCATCGAACACCTGCCGTTTGAAGAGGTCACCTATTGGGACGAACTCACCCAGGTTTTTGACTGGACCCAGACCCATGTGCACTCCACCTTCGGCGTCTGCTGGGGCGGCATGGCGATGATCAACTATTTCCACGGCGTGCAAAAACACCTTCTGGATCACAAGGCCTTCGGCTGTTTCCGGCACCGGAACACCGCCCCTGCCTCGCCCTATCTGCGGGGGTTCTCTGATGATTGCGTGATCCCCGTCAGCCGCTGGACCGAAATGCGGCAGGATGAGATCGACGCCGCCCCCGGTTTGAAAACGCTGATCACCAGCGACGATGCGGGCCCCTGCCTGGTCGAGGATGCAGCCCATCGCGCGCTTTATATCTTCAACCACTTTGAATACGACAGTGGAACGTTGAAACAGGAATATGACCGGGACATCAGCGAAGGTACGCCGATCAATGTGCCCATGAACTACTATCCTGATGACGATCCCGCGAGAGAGCCACAAAATCGCTGGAGAAGCCACGCACATCTTCTATATGGAAACTGGATAAACGAAATCTACCAGACCACACATTTCGAGATGGACAAAATTGGCACTTAACGGCATCGCAAACACAGCTATCATTCTCGGCATCGGGGCGACACTGACCTATTTTGGTGCCGAATACCGGGCCAGCAAGGCCGAGCGGACCCACGCCCCCCTTGGCGCTTTCGTCGAGGTGGACGGCGCGCGGGTGCACTACGTGCAGGATGGTGAAGGACCGCATGTCATTCTGCTGCACGGTGCGGGTGGAAATCTGCGGGAATTCACATTCGATCTGATGGGCCGGCTGACCGATAACTACACGGTAACGGCCTTTGATCGGCCCGGACTGGGCTATACGGACCGTGTGCCCGGCGTGCCAACCGGCCTGATTGCGACCCAAGGGGCCAGCCCGCAAGCACAGGCGGAAATGCTGCGCGGGGCGGCCGAGATCCTTGGGATCGAAGCGCCCATCGTCGTCGGGCACAGCTTTGGCGGGATTGTCTCCTATGCCTGGGCACTGGCGGGGCTGGACACGGAAAGCCCGGTTAATGCGGCGGGCGTCGTGTCGCTGGCCGGGGTGACAATGCCGTGGCCGGGTGATCTGGGCGGTTACTACACCATCAACGGATCGGCCTTTGGGGGTGCTGTGACCATCCCGCTGATCGCCGCACTGGCGCCAGAGGGGCGTATTCAGGACGGCATCGCGGACATCTTTGCCCCGCAACCGGTCCCCGAAGGTTATAGCAATTATGTGGGTGCGCGCCTTGCCCTGCGGCCCGATACGATGCGGGCCAATATCCGGCAGGTGAACACGCTGCGCCCTCATGTGGTCGAGATGGCAGCGCGGTACCCCGAACTGACACTGCCGATCGAGATCGTACATGGCGACGCTGACACCACGGTACCGATCCATGTGCACGCGCTGGAAGTAATCAAGGTCGCCCCAACCGCCAATCTGACGACATTGGAAGGGGTCGGGCACATGCCGCATCAGACCAACCCCGAAGAAACAGTCGCGGCCATCAACCGCGCCGCCGAACGGGCCGCTTCGGGGAACTGAAACAGCCGGGGCAAGGGCGCCTCCTGGCCTTTTCCGAGGCGCTGCTTCTAACAGATTGCACCAAATACGCCTTCGCGTATCACAGGCAAGCCCCGATGACCGCGCGGCAACGCCATTGCCAAAGGCAAACGCTGAATTGCGCTTGGTGTCCGAAAGCCCCATATATACAAAACGGAAGATCGGGAGAGTTTTCATGGATTTACCCTTTGACGGCGGTATCAGCCGCTTCGCCAAAGAGGACGCGCCAAAGGATGTGCAGGACGCCATCAAGGCGGCCCGGAAAAACGACATCCTCAATCCGACATACCCGTATGACAAGCGCTGGAACAAAGCCGATTATGAAAGCGCGCTTGAGGCGCTGCAAATCGAACTGGTGCGGATGCAGGCTTGGGCGCGTGACACCGGGCAACGGATCGCCATCGTCTTTGAAGGGCGCGATGCGGCTGGCAAGGGTGGCACGATCAAACGCTTTCGCGAGAACCTGAACCCGCGGGGGGCAAAGCTGGTGGCGCTGTCCAAACCGACAGAGGTGGAAGCCGCTCAATGGTATTTCCAGCGCTACATCGCGCACCTGCCCGCCAAGGGGGAAATCACGATTTTCGACCGCTCATGGTACAATCGCGGCGTTGTCGAACATGTCTTCGGCTTCTGCACGCCTGATCAGCGGGAACGCTGGTTCAAACAGGTCCCCGAATTCGAACACATGCTGGCGCAAGAAGGGATCAAGCTGTTCAAAATCTGGCTGAATGTCGGGCAAGCTACGCAACTGAAACGGTTTCTTGACCGGGAAAGCGATCCGCTCAAACAATGGAAACTCAGCTGGATCGATGTGGAGGGGCTATCCAAATGGGATGCCTACACCAATGCCATCAGCGAAACGCTGAACCGGACCCACTCGGACGAGGGGCCATGGACCATCGTGCGGTCCGACGACAAGCGGCGTGCGCGGGTCAATGCAATCCGTGCGGTGCTGGCACAGCTTGACTACGCCCGCAAAGACACTGACGCGCTGGGCAGCGTGGATCCCAAAATCGCAGGAGGCCCCGACCTCTGGCATGCCTAAACGCGGCTATCATCACGGCAACCTGCGCGAGGCGCTGATCGACGGCTGTCTGACGCTGATCGAAAAGCGGGGACCGACCGGGTTCACTCTGTCCGAAGCCGCGCGCGAGGCGGGCGTGACCCCAGCCGCCGTCTACCGGCATTTCGAAGGGCGCGAAGACCTGATCGCCGCTGCCGCCCAGCAAGGCTACGAGATGTTCGGCGACCTGATGGAACACGCCTACAATAACGGGCAACCCTCGGCCCTGTCGGCGTTCGAGGCCACAGGCCGCGCCTATCTTGCCTTCGCCAACAAATATCCCGGCTATTACATCGCCATGTTCGAAAGCGGCATTTCAATCAACCGCACACCCGAACTGCATGATGTGGCGACGCGCGCCATGGGTGTTCTGGAACGCGCGGCCGAGGAACTCAGCCAGCATATCCCAGCTGAAAAGCGGCCACCGCCACAGATGTTCAGCGCCCATATCTGGGCCATGTCACACGGCGTGGTCGAACTTTTCGCCCGCTCCAACCCCGGCACCAAAAGCCCCTTCCCGCCCGAAGATCTGCTTGAGACAGGGATCGGAATTTACCTGCGCGGGCTTGGCCTGATTGAACCTGACAGCTAAGGGGCTGATATGGATAGCAGATTTGCGGTATTTTTCTTCATCATGGGTGGGCTGGACACCTATCTGAACGACTGCCCCACCAAGTGTATGCAGGAAAGCGAAGCACCTGCCCGGCTCGCCATCCAATACGGCGACACCTATTTTCAGGAAGACGTGATCGGCGACGAAATCTATGCGATCTACGATATGCCAAAACGCTATGGCGCTTTCCAACCTACCTTCGGGGCCAGCCTGACCAGCGATGATGACTTCTGGGTTGGTGCTGGCGGCAAATGGACAACCGACCGGATCGCAGGCGGCCCGGTTTTCATCGAACTGTCGCTGATGCCCGGTCTGTATATCAGCGGCGATGGACCCGATCTGGGCTTCCCGCTGCAATTTCGCGGCGCGCTGGGCGCAGGTGTCCATCTTGGCGATGCCGGATCAGTCAGCGTCTTTTTCGACCACCGATCAAATGCCAATGCCACGGAAACAAATCCGGGGATTGAAACGCTGGGCATCAGATATTCCTACACCTTTGACTGATTAAAAAACGTTGAAAAACAGCCATATTTTCGCTCCTTTTCACGACTAGCGATCTCTCCAAATTGCAGAAATTGTGATGCGTTCACTTTAAAGTGAGCGACTGTATACCTATGTATACACCAAAGGAGAGCATATGATCGCAGTATTCTTGACCCCGGAAGCCTATCCATTTTCCATTGCCCTTTGCGTTGTGCTGGGGCTGTTTCTTCTCGAAATCATTTCGCTGATCCTTGGCGGGTCCATTCTGGCCATCGGATCAGACGCACCAGATGTTGATCTGGATATGGACGCCGATTTTGACATCGATCTGGATGTCGATACCGACCTTGATGTCGAACCGGACTTGAACACAGATACGGCAGGCACCCCCGCCGGCATGCTCGGCTGGCTGGGTATCGGCGAAGTGCCGTTCCTGATCTGGCTGGTTTCATTCCTGACGATCTTTGGCCTCTCTGGCCTCGTGATCCTGAATGTGGCCAGCGCGGCGACAGGGCTGACGATCCCGCTGGCCGTCAGTGTCCCGCTCGCGATCGCCGCTGCGGTCTATTGTGCCCGCTTTATCGCGCGCATCGTAGCGACGATCATGCCCAAAACCGAAAGCACGGCCATGCGCTCGCGCTTTCTGGGCGGCCATCACGGGGTCATCACGCAAGGGACCGCCAAACGCGGCAGCCCCGCCGAGGCCAAGATCAAAGACCGGCACGGCAATACCCATTACCTGCGGGTCGAACCGCTGGAGGATGACGTGGAAATCCCGCAAGGGCGCGATGTGCACGTGATCCGCAAACGCGACGGCATGTTCTTCGTCGTCGACATCACGACTTAACCGACAACACACAAACACTTTTCTCAAAACAAGGAGACACAAATGGAGCTTGAATCCATCCTCATTATTGCGGGCGCAATCATCGGCCTGTTCATCTTTATCGGTCTCATCATGGCCCGCCTTTACCGGCGTTCCACGCGCGAGGTCAGCCTGGTCAAAACCGGCTCTGGCGGGCGCAAGGTCATCATGGATGGCGGGACGATTGCGATCCCCTTCCTGCACGAAATCTCTTACGTGAACATGAAAACGCTGCGGCTGGAGGTGCACCGCAAGGATGACGCGTCGCTGATTACGCGCGACCGGATGCGGGTCGATGTCGGCGTGGAATTCTACGTCTCGGTCAACGCCACCGAAGACGGGATCAGCCGTGCCGCGCAAACGCTGGGCGACCGCACATTCAACGTCGATCAGCTGCGCGAGATGATCGAAGGTAAACTGGTCGACGGTCTGCGTTCGGTCGCGGCCCGCATGTCGATGGACGAACTCCACGAAAACCGCTCTGAATTCGTACAAGAGGTGCAGAATGCCATTTCCGAGGACCTGTTGAAAAACGGTCTGGAACTGGAATCGGTGTCGCTGACCGCCCTCGACCAGACCTCGTTCGAGGCTTTGGACGAAAACAACGCCTTTAACGCCGTTGGTATGCGCAAACTGGCCGAGGTTATCGCGACCTCCAAAAAAGAACGCGCCACCATCACGGCAGAGGCTGACGTGGCCGTCCGCCAGGCGGAAATGGAAGCGGAGCGTAAGAAATACGAGATCGAACGCGCCCAGCAGGAAGCGCAGATCGCGCAGATCAAGCAGATCCAGATCCTGCAGGCCGAACAAGAGGCTGAAATCGCCCGGAACCGTGAAATCTCGGATCAGGCCAAGGAACAGGCCCGCATCGAGAAAGAGCGCGCGATCCGCACCTCTGAGATCGAACGCGAGCGTGTGATCCGCGAAGCCGAGATTGCCAACGAACGCGAATTGGAAGTCGCCGATCAGGACCGCCAGATCATCGTCGCGCAAAAGTCCGAGGAAGAAAGCCGCGCGCGCGCCTCTGCCGACAATGCCCGCGCCGAAGCCAAGAAAGCGCAAGAGGCGATTGAAACCGCCCGCGCGGTGGCCGAAGCGGACCGTGCCAAGCAGATTGCCCTGATCGAAGCCACGAAAGAGGCAGAGCGTCAAGCCACCACGATCCGTCTGGCGGCACAGGCTGAAAAGGATGCCGCAAGCGACCGCGCCGCAGCCCTGACCGAAGAGGCGCAGGCCGACGCCAACGCGCTGACCATTCGTGCCCAGGCGAAAAAGGCCGACATGCTGGCCGAGGCCGAAGGCCGCCATGCGATTGCCGATGCCGAAAACGCGCTGAGCGCCGAGATCATCAAGATGAAGCTCGACATCGCGCGGCTAGAGGCCCTGCCTGCCATCGTGGCCGAAATGGTGAAACCTGCCGAAAAGATCGACAGCATCAAGATCCATCAAGTGACAGGCATGAACGGCGCATCTGGTGGCGATGGCGCGTCCGGCGCCCCGGTCAATCAAGCGCTGGACAGCATCATGGGCATGGCGCTGCAGATGCCCGCGATGAAAAAGCTGGGCGAGGAACTGGGCCTGAGCATGGAGGGCGGTCTGGCCGAGGTGACAGGCAGTGCCTACCCTGCCCCGGCGCAAAAGGATGACGCCATCCCGGCCCCGAAGGCTGACGTGATCGACACGCCCAAGACCAACGGTGCGACACCCGCCGAGTAGCCTGTTCAGCGCCAAGACCTCCATGCCGCCCACACATGCTGGGCGGCATTCGTGTTTCAGGGGAACTGCAGGATGGCTTAAGGACACAAGCCCAGCGAAGCCGCCCTTCGTTCAAGACGCAGCGAATTATGCGAAGAGCCCATTGTGTCTGATGCTGCGGTTTGCAGGAATGTCCGTTCTTGATGGAGCGAAATTTTTAACCAAACTTGGTAGTTAATATTAGGAGGCAAGATCAGGTGACCGTATCACGGCACTGAAATAACATGAGCTGCGAGGGTATGCACCGCCCATTAGAGAGGCAAGCCATAGTCTTCACTGATGAGGCACCACCGCTTCATGGTGCCTTCCGCACGCGTGGAGTAATCGTATGGGTCACACACTAGCTGCCGCGTTCGGCACGCATGGAATTAAACTGGGGCGTCCAGTAGACACGTAGCGCCGAACGGTCTCCACAGCGAACCCAGTAGACGCCGGTTTCATAAGCCTTGCGCGTCCAACCCGACCATTGGCGGAAGTCTGAATTGGTGCAGCCATATTCACGCATGGCCTGGGTAGCCGCTGCCAGCGCTTTGTCATTGATGATGTCACCACCATTTAAGTCTGATGGGAACGCTTCACGTTCCGCCCATGTGGCCCGCTCTGCCGCCCTGCGTTCGGCTTCCACCGCTGCGCGTGCCGCTTGCTCCGCGGCTCTTCGGTCATCACCCAGCGCAGAAAAGGCCGCATAGTCTGGGTGGCCTATCATTGCGGTCAGCATTTCGCCATCTTGGACGCATTGGTCCGAATAGTCGCGGTCAATGCGCCCAGACCTTTCGACCTGTTCAAGACGCGTCATGCAATCGGCCAACCGTTCTTCAAACGGCGCAGGCCAAAAGATGAAATAGATGGCGGCTGCAAAGGCCGTTATGCCAATGAAGCACTGGATTAGAAAGTTACGGTTGTCGCGGTCGATTTCTTCCTGCGTCATGTCAAAACCTTTGTGTCAGAGGAATTTCGACGGTCGGGAAAGGGTCCGCCGGATCACATTGTTCATCTAAACAGGCGGCGAAAGTCAACAGTGCGGTGAACCGGACATCCAGTGACAACTGATGAACGGCAGAAAAGTCCCGCATAGCCGCCACAAGTGACTTTGATCTCAATGTCTGTTGTCGCGGTTGAATAGGCGCCTTGATCGATAGCTCAGAGTGCCATCGCACCTCTGCGCGCCAGCCGATCCTTCAAGGTGTCACCGGCTCCCACAACTCAATGGGGTTGCCCTCTGGATCATGGATGCGGGCAAATCGCCCGATCCCATCAATATCGTCCCGGCGCCCGATTTCGATCCCCGCCGCCTCAAGCTGGGCGATCATCGCATCCAGATTGCGGACCCGGAAATTCAGCATCCACTGCTGATCCATCCGTCCGAAATAATCGGTATTCTCTGCGAATGGTGCGAAAACAGTCGGTCCGGCCTCTTGCATCCATGGCCGACCTTCGGGGTCCTGCGGGACCGGATCGATGCCAAGTTTGTCATGATACCACGCTGCCAGCGCGGCGGGATCTTTGGCGCGAAAGAAGATGCCACCAATTGCTTTGACTTTTTCCATTCTGATACCCCGGTTTTTTCACAGCCACGCACGCACGGCCACCACCATCGGCAAGGTGCTGTCGGTTAATACACTGTTCAGGCTTTTCCACCGAACGTTGCGCTAACCGCCAAAAGCCGTACATCTGTACATACAGGTTCTGTACAGCTGTTGTACGGGTTCTTTATCCCGGTCTTCCCATATTTTGCTGGATGTTAACGCCAGCCTGACGATCCGCACCAATATCGCGGCCAAACCGTTGCGCGTACGGTCACTTCAGCAACACCAGCGCCCGCTCGTCCCAGATCACTTTGGTGGCCGCCCCCACATCCAGCACCGGGCGGCCGATCATGTTCTTCATGGCGATGTTCAAAGGGGCCTCAACCCCTTGAATACGCACATCATAATAGGTCATGTCACCGTAATAGACGACCTCATCCACCACGCCATCCACCAGCTTGCGATCGGTGGTTTCGCCATCAAACAGAATACCCAGCGTCTCTGGCCTGATACCCACCACTGCGGGCCCGGTATCGCGCAGTTCGGGTGATTGTTCGGCGGTGATTTGCAGGCGGCCAAGGCCCTGAACTTCCAGATCAATCGCATCACGCACAGCCTGCACATCCGCATGCAGGAAATTCATTTTCCCAATGAATTCAGCAACCTGCCGGTTGCGCGGACGACGATAAAGCGTTTCCGCATCCGCCAATTGCCCGATCCGCCCTTCGAACATCACGGCGATGCGGTCAGACATGACCAGCGCCTCTTCCTGATCGTGAGTGACCAGAATAAACGTGATGCCCACATGCCGCTGCAGCCGCATCAGCTCCACCTGCATCTGTTCGCGCATCTTCTTGTCGAGCGCGGAAAGTGGTTCGTCCAATAGCAGCACTTTTGGCTTCAAAATCAACGCTCTGGCCAATGCGACCCGCTGCCGCTGACCGCCGGACAGGGCGTGCGCCGCACGTTTGCCGTACCCATCAAGCCCGACCATATCCAATGCATCTTCAACCAGCGTTTGCTTAGCTGCCTTGTTCAGATCACCGCGCTTGCGCAGACCAAAGGCCACATTCTCGGCCACGGTCAGATGCGGAAAAATCGCGTAGGACTGAAACACCATATTGGTCGGGCGCAAGTTCGCAGGCACACCTGCCATGTCCTTTCCCCCAATAGCCACCAACCCACTGGAAACGCTTTCAAATCCAGCGATTGTGCGCAGTAGCGTGGTCTTGCCACAGCCTGACGGGCCAAGCAGGGAAAAGAACTCCCCTTCGTTGATGGTCAGATCGATATCACGCAGCGCATGGTAGTCGCCGTAGTGTTTGTTGACGCCTTCCAGCGTGATCAGAGCGGTCAAAGAAAGCCCCCTTTATCGGCGACACCCGCACGGGCCATACCGCGGCGGCGCAGGATTTCTGCGATTGTTAACAGGATGATAGACAGCGCGACCAGGATTGTCCCCAGCGCCATGACAACCGGCAAAGACGCGGGAAAACGCAGCAATCCCCAGATATAGACCGGCATGGTCGGGCTGACGCCGGACAGGAAGAACGCGATGATGAATTCGTCCAGGCTGATCGTGAACGCGATCAACATCGACGAAATGATCCCCGGCATCACCAGCGGCAAAGTAACCGACCGGAACGCGCCGAACCGGCTTTCGCCCAGATCCATCGCCGCCTCTTCCATCGACGGATCAAGGTTCTGAAAGGCACCGTTCAGGATGGCGATGCAGAACGGCGTGCAGATCAGCGTATGGGCGGCGATGATCGTCCAGTTTGACAGCCCCAGATCAAAGATCTGCACGACGACGACCAGCAGCGACACCGCCACGATAATCTCTGGCAGAACAAGGGGCAGCATGATGAACCCCATGATCCCGGCCTTCAGCGGAAAATGTGCCATCGCACCCGCCCGCGCCGCACAGATCCCCAACAGGGTTGAGATGATCGCCGTCATCACCGCAATGAAAACCGAGTTCCTCACCGCCGTATGCAGTGAGGTATTCGTCCACAACTCTCCGAACCAGTCGGTGGTAAACCCGCTTAATGGAAACGCGATGATGGTCGCATCGTTGAACGCAAAGATCGGCAGCAAAGCGATTGGGGCATATAGGAAAATCAGATATGCGATGGCATAGACGCGCAAGCTCATGAGCGTCCTTTCAGCCAGCGGCGGTTCAGCAGAACGAACACCAATGAGATCGCTGTGACACAGACCATCGCCACAATCGCCAGTGCCGCACCAAGGGGCGCGTTGTTCAGCGCCAGAAACTGCGTCTGGATCATATTGGCAATCAACTTGCCCCCGGCCCCGCCCATCAGTTCCGGCGTGACATAATCGCCAATGGTCGGGATAAACACGATCAGCACCGCCGCCACCACACCCGGCATGGCAAGGGGCAGTGTCACGCGAAAGAACGTCATAAACTTGCTTTCACCAAGGTCCTGAGATGCCTCCAGCAGCGACCTGTCGATCTTTTCCAACGCCACAAAAATCGGCAGGATCGCAAAGGGCGCAAAGGCATGGGCCAGCGTGATGATCACCGCGTTCACGTTATACAGGATAAAGGTCAGCGGCTCATCGATCAGCCCGATATTGATCAGACCGGTGTTGATAACGCCATTGAAGCCAAGGATCACCTTCCACAGGAACACCCGGATCAGATAGGACGTCCAGAACGGGATCGTGATCAGGAACAACCAAAGTGATTTGCGTTCCGGGCGCACATGAAAAGACACGAAGTAAGCCACTGGAAACGCAAGCAGAACCGTGACCAGCGTTACACAGGCCGACACGTAAAGCGACCGTTGCAACAACGCGCCGTAGATCGGCTTTTCAACAATCTCCCGGTAATTGTTCAGCGTGAATGTGGTGTCCACATCCATGAAATCCTGCGTCCAGAAACTGAACAGGAAAATCGCGGCCAGCGGAAAAGCCATCAACACAAGTGCGTAGATAAACGGCGGGCTGATCAGCAAAATGCCGCGCCCCTTCTCACTCGATGTTATCTTCTGCCACATTTTACAGATGTTTGTCAGAAGGCCGCGAAAGTGCAATCCCAAATCTGCGGGTCAGGCGCAGTCCGGAAAACCATGCCGTCCGTTGTTTTGACGAATGCAACAATCTGTGGTAGAGTTGCACATTATTTCCAATACGTTTTCGCGTTCAATTTTCGATTTTGAGGGTTCACAATGTCTGTTTCAATGATGATCCGGTGCTTTTTTGCACTGATGCTGTCCACGATGCTGATAACCGGCGCAGCCGCACAGCAAGCCCCGCAAGGGTCGTGTCTTTTGCCATCCGGACAATGGTGCTGGCCGCTGACCACCGTCAACTATGGCGCAGTATGTTCATGCACCACACCGCAAGGCCCCGTTCAGGGGGTGATGCAGTAATGCCAGAGGGTGCAAAGAAAGGCGAAACCAGCCTGCAAAAACTGGTGCGTGAAAGCCGTAACATGCGCGATCACCTGCTGCGCATCGAAGGACAGGACAGTCTTTCCTTGGTCAGTGCGCTGCGTCCCTTTGATCGCAATGACAATTGGGACAATTGCGCCGATGCGGATATCAACGAGCTGAGCGGGGCATTTCAAAACGCCTATGACAACGCGCTTGTTACGATTGATGCGTATACACTGAACGAGGTTCTTAACGGCCGCTCACCGCATCTACGCCAGCATCACAGCTTAACCAGCCCGCTGCTGGCGATGATCGGCTTTGTGCTGGTTCTGGGCGCGTTCCACTATTCCTACTGGTCCAATCGGGCGACATTCGTCATTCAAGAGGCGGAGCATTTCGTGAATTTCGACCATTTCGGGCACATGATGCGTCTGGTCGAGCTTGAGAACTATTTCGAACAGTCAGAAGACAGCAACGGCAACGGTGATCTGGAACCACAACTGGTTTATCTTGAACAGTTCTCGGCCCTCAAGACCCAATATAACAGCGAGGTGTGGCTGCCCCAGCGGATGATCGGCCTGCGCGAAGATTTCAATCCGATCACCAAATGGCTCAAAAGCGCGCAGCGGCGGTATTGCGGCACGGACAGCGCGATTGTGGCGGTCTTGTCCTGTCCGAATGTCACGCAGCTTCAGCAATTTGCCCAAAGGGCAAGCGGCTTCATTGATCAGACACGCACAGCCGCTGAACTGCAGAATATCGCGGTCAGCAGCAGCTTTCGCCAAAGCCTGTCAGACATTGCCCGGATCGAATCCGCGACGATGAAGGCCGCAGGGCGTGAGGTGGCGAGTCCCTATGCCCAATCGCGTTACTTCGTGGTTGCGCGCATGCAGGAACTGCAAGAGCGGCTGAACATCGTACATCTGTGGGCGCTGCCCATCATCTATGGCTCGCTTGGTTCCATCGTTTATTGCATGTGGCGGATACTGAACACGAATGTCGCGGCGCTCGGCCTCAGCTATTCGGTGCTGCGCACGGTCTTTGCGGGGCTTGCCGCACTCACGTTTTCAATGCTGTTGGTCCCGTCCAACATTCTGACGATGAGCGTGGATTTGAACCGCCCCCTGATTTATCTTTTGTCCTTCATCTTTGGCTATTCGATCGAGGCTTTCGTGAACACGCTGAACATGATCAACACCTATGCCAGCGCGAACCTGCAGGCCCGCAAACGCAAGCCAAGCTGAACGAAAAAGGGCGGCCCCACCGGACCGCCCTTTCGTGAAATCTGTGCAAGATTAACGCTTGGAGAACTGGAAGCTCTTACGCGCCTTGGCCTTACCGTATTTCTTCCGCTCAACCACACGGCTGTCGCGTGTCAGGAAGCCCGCAGCCTTCAGCGCGCCACGCAGGGATGGATCATAAAGCTGCAGCGCCTTGGACACACCATGCTTGACCGCACCGGCCTGACCGGACAGACCGCCACCTTTGACCGTCGCCATCACGTCGAACTGGCCTGTGACGCCAGCGACTGAGAACGGCTGTGCCAGGATCATCTGCAGCACGGGACGCGCGAAATATTCGTTCATGTCCTTGCCGTTGACGGTGACCTTGCCGGAACCCGGCTTGATCCAGACGCGGGCAACCGCATCTTTCCGCTTGCCAGTCGCGTATGACCGGCCCAGTTCGTCGCGAACAGGTTCACGCGGGGCAGCAGTTTCAACAACAGGCGCATCGACGGCTTCGATACCTTCGGCAACCTGGCCCAGCTCTTCGAGCGAGTTTACTTGATCGGCCATTATGCAGTCCTCGTGTTTTTCTTGTTCATGGAAGCAACATCCAGAACTTCGGGCTTCTGGGCCTCCATGCCATGTTCAGCACCTGCGAAAACCCGCAGGTTTGTCATTTGCTTGCGGCTCAGCTTGCCACCGGGCAGCATGCGCTGAACGGCTTTCATGACCACGCGCTCTGGATGCGCGCCTTCAAGGATCTCGGCCTTGGTTTTGGACTTGATCCCGCCGGGATGGCCGGTGTGCCAGTAATATTTCTCATCACGCTTGTTGCCAGTCATCTGGATTTTCTCGGCGTTGATGACGATCACGTTGTCGCCCATATCCATGTGCGGCGTGAAGGATGGTTTGTGCTTGCCGCGCAAGCGCATGGCGACGATCGAGGCAAGACGGCCCAGAACAACGCCTTCAGCGTCGATCAGGATCCATTTCTTGTCGATATCCGCAGGGGTCGCGGTAAAGGTTTTCATATCTCACCAATATCGTTGGGGTGGCATTGGCCACAGTCATTCGGATTGGGGCGGTATAAAGGACGTGCATGCACAGTCAAGCGCTGCATGCAGGGATTAAACGAGCAAAAACAATGCACTACAAATTAGGTATTATTTTACCCCATCAACTTTCCATTGTTGCAACAGGATTGGCCAGCAATGTGTTCATATCATCCAACGCCTTAAGATAACGCGGCTCTGACACGCAGGTCGTGGCGGCCAGCCGCACGGCATTGGGCGCCCGCTGATCCGACAGCACGAACTCATCCGCCGGCCGGACAGATATGCCCGCCCGTTCGCAGGCAAGGGCAAAGCTGGACGCCCGCCACCCCTGCGGCAATTGCAGCCACAAGAACGGCGCGTCCTCGCGCCAACGCAGGTCCCAACCGCCCAACCTGTTCACGGCCAGCCTGACGCGCGCGGCGGTGTGGTCAATGACCTTGGCGCGCACACGCCCCGCATCGCCCGAGGCCAGCAAATCTGCGCAAAGATCCAGCATCGGCTGGGCAATCCCGTGAAAGGAGCTTTGGGCGACCTGGCGCAATTCCTTGTATCGTCCGACAGGTGTGACGGCATAGCCAAACCGCAGCGCACCGCTGACGCCCTTGGTTAAGGACGAAATGAAATAGGATTGGTTCGGCAGGATGGCGCGGTAGGCAGGCACTTCGGTCGGTGCAACACAGTGGCAATCATCCTCGATGATTGTCAGGCCAAATCGTTCGGCCAGCGCCGCGATTTCCTTTTTCCGGGCATAGCTGGTCTTGGTCGTGGTCGGGCTGTGCACCTCTGCCGAAGTCAGCAGGACCTGCCCGCCATGGGTCCGATAGGCCTCGGCCAATGCGGCAGGAATAATCCCCTCATCATCCATGGCTACCCCAACAACCTGCGCCCGCAACAGCCGCGCCGCGTGGCGGACGCCGGGATAGGCCAGCTCTTCGGTTAGGATAACAGGGTGTGCGCCATGCAATTCAGCTTGCAAGGCCAGGATCACGCAATTCTGTGCCCCATTACCCAGCACCACGTGATGCGCATCCAGATGGCCGGTTCGCACCGGGCCGATCCAGTCGACGACCGCCTCGCGCGCTTCGATGTCGGTGATGGATGTGGGGTAATTGATGTGCCGCCGTCGGTGCGACCGTCCCAGACGGATCAGGGCGTCATCAATCAGCGCACCCTGCCCCACATCCGGCACACGGCTACTGCGGAAATCGGCGGTGCTTTCATCGACCAGATGCAGCAGCGGCGGTTCAAGCGGTTGTTCCTTGCGGATCGGCCCCGCCACGTAGGTGCCGCGCCCCACTTCGGCAATCAAACGCCCTTCGTCGGTCAGCAAACCATAGGCCCGCGCCACAGTGCCCGGTGTGACGCCCACACGGTACGCCAGATCACGCACCGTGGGCAGTTGGGCGCCTGCCGCCAGATCCCCCGATGCAATGCCATCGCGAATGGCCTGCGCAAGCGCCTTGTACTTCGACTTCCCCGCAGTGGCGAGGTTTGGCTGCCATATTGTATCCGGTACAATCATTTTGTGGACCGATCCTGAAATGCTTTGTATCAATATTTTGTAGCAACATAGCTACATTGTATCAACACAATTTAAGGAGTTGTCCAATGTCACACGCGCTCCACCCCGCGCAGATCGCAGTTTTGAACGCACAGGCGCACCTGCCCGTTGTTGCAGGTCTTGCGGTCAAATTCGCAGTGACAGTCGTGAAATGGGACACCCGCCGCAAAACACGCCGTTCATTAAAGGAATTGGAGCCGCATCTGCTCCGCGATATCGGTCTGGACCGCTTTTCTGCCCAAGCAGAGGCGACCAAACCGTTCTGGCAGGACTAAACCCCTCCTGCCATCTTCCTGACTGGGCCGGATCATTCCGGCCCATTTTTCAGTTCGGCGGTATGGAATACGTCAACGACGCACGCGCAACCGGCTCCGCCAGCCCTTCGCTGTACAGCATCGCATCGCCCACCGCCAAAACGCGGCCCAGTTTCAGCACCCGCGTCTTGCAAATCATGTCCGTCCCGGCGGCAGGTTTGCGCATGAAATCAATCGCGCAATTCGTGGTGACGGCCAGTGCGACCGGCCCAAGCCGCGCCAGAATGGCCAGATACATCCCCACATCGGCCAGCGCGAACATCGACGGCCCTGATACTGTACCGCCCGGCCGCAAATGCCGCTCTGCCACGTTCAGGCGCACCGTGACCCCGTCTTCGGTCAACGCTTCGATCGTGAAATCATCGCCAAGCTGGGGAAATTCACGCGCGACAAAGGCTTGAAGCGCCGGAATGTCCATCTTTGGTTCCATTGTTGCTGTCTCCCCCTTAACGTCGGGTCAAATCAGCACGAGAGAGACCGCATGACAATCCTGCACCGTAATGACGCCGCGTCCATCGCCACATTGACCATGGACGCACCCGACCGATTGAACGCCCTCTCGGATGTGATGCTGGCGGCATTGCAATCGGCCTTCGACGCGATCGCAGAAGATCCGACCGTCCGGGTTGTGATCCTGCGAGGCGAAGGCAAGGCGTTTTGCGCCGGTCATGATCTGAAGGAAATGCAGGCCGGACGACAGGCCGAGGATAGCGGTGCCGCCTATTTCAAGGACCTGTTTGATCGCTGCGCAAAGATGATGCAGCGCATCCAGAGCATGCCGCAGCCCGTCATCGCGCAAGTCCACGGGATTGCGACAGCAGCAGGTTGTCAGCTGGTTGCGACATGCGATCTGGCAGTGGCGGCGGATGACACACGGTTTGGCGTGAACGGCGTGAATATCGGGCTGTTCTGTTCGACCCCGATGGTGGCCCTGACCCGCAACATCCACCGCAAAGCCGCGTTTGAAATGCTAACGACCGGCCGATTTATCAACGCCCGCGAAGCGCAGGATCTTGGGCTGATCAACAGGTCTGTCCACGCGGATGCTTTGGCGCGTGAAACAGCAGAGCTTGCCCATGCGATTGCGACAAAATTGCCCGCAGCCGTGAAGATCGGCAAACAGGCATTCTACAATCAGGCCCAGATGAACACGACAGACGCCTATGCCTATACCGGCGATGTCATGGTGCAAAACATGCTGCAAGACGACACCAATGAAGGCATCAATGCCTTCCTGGAAAAACGCAAGCCCGACTGGTAACTTCTTTTGTTCGCAAATACCGCCGCCGGAGGCACAAAAAATCTAATGCGGCGCAGCCGCACCTTTCTCTCAAAGGCCGTAAATCGCGCCAAACTTCGCTTCAAGGTAGTCCAGCAGTGGTCCCTCACTGGGCTCCTGACCTGTTGCGTGTTTGATCGTCTCGACCGGCGTGCGCAGCCCGCCATATTGCTGCAGGTTTTCCCGCAACCATCCTGTCGCTTTGGATGTGTCACCCTTGCTTAACTGGGTGTCCAGCTCGGGAACAGCAGCACGCAGCGCATCATGCAGGCACCCCGCATAGACATTGCCCAGCGTATAGGTGGGGAAATAACCAAACAGCCCTTCGGACCAGTGCACATCCTGCAAGACACCGTTTGACGGCTTGTCCACCGCATAACCGAAATCAGCCTGAAAACGATCGTTCCAGGCCGCTTCCAGATCATTAACCGCAAGGTCATCCGCCATCAGCGCCCGCTCAAGATCAAAGCGCAGCAGGACGTGCAGATTGTATTGAACCTCGTCCGCCTCGGTCCGGATGAACCCGTCATGCACGCGGTTCACGGTCGCATAGAACGCGTCCTCATCCTTGATCCCGAAGTCACCAAATGTGTCGCGCATCTGCCCATAAAGCCAGCCGGTAAACGCGCGGCTGCGTCCCAACTGGTTTTCATAAATCCGGCTTTGGCTTTCGTGCACACCCATAGACGCACCCCGCCCCAGAGGCGTCAGAAGATACTGTTGATCAATGCCTTGCTCGTATGTGGCGTGGCCGACTTCATGCACGGTGGAATAGAAACAGTTGAACGGGTCCGTCGCATTGGTCCGCGTGGTAATCC
Source organism: uncultured Paracoccaceae bacterium (assembly GCA_947503965.1). Lineage (GTDB taxonomy): Bacteria > Pseudomonadota > Alphaproteobacteria > Rhodobacterales > Rhodobacteraceae > Yoonia. Next base: position 233,570 of record CANNFU010000005.1, on the reverse strand, counting down.
GCACATCAAGGCCGGACCCGGACGAGAATGGATGGACCGCCTTGTCGATCCGGCCGTTTTCAAGACTGTAACCAAAGGCAAGCGCGAGTTTCTTTGAGATTTCAAGCTGCCCCATTTCTTCGAAAACGCCCGACAGTGATGCGGGCGCCGGTTTTTCCAGGATCGCCACACGCAGCGTCACCAACCGCGGGCGCAGCGCATCGAACGTTGCGGCAAGGCTGGCACCTGTCGCACCCGGTTCGTAATCATCCAGCAGCGCGTCATAGGGGTCTGCGTCGCCTGCGACGGCGGCAGCCTCTTCCTTGCGCAGATCCACAACTTTTTGCAGGATCGGCAGGAAAGAGGCGACATCTTCGTCGGCCCGCGCCTGTGCCCAAACACGGTGGGCGAGCGATGTTGTCTTGGCAAGCTCTGCTGCCAGTTTCGCCGGAACCTTGGACGTGCGTTCGAAATCACGCCTTATTTCCCGCAGGTTAGCCTGCGAAACATCATCGGTCGCTTCCGCCTTCGCCAACCAGTCGCCCACGCGCGGATCAATCCGGCGGGCGTGCAGGATGTTGGCCATCGCGCCATGTTCTTCGGCCCGTTGCGGCGTGGCGCCGGCGGGCATCATGGTTTCCTGGTCCCAGCCCAGACGACCGGCGATCTGCCCCAGTGCTTCGGTTTCGCGCTGAAAGGCCATAAGCTCTTGATATGCGGTCATTTAGTTGCCTCGAATAGATTGGGGGATGGGGTATTGCGCCAGGAACCGCCCGCGCAGCACCAGCGCCCACAGAATGACCGCGCCCAATTGATGCACAATCGCGATCTGCCAGGGGGCGGAATAGATAACGGTGACGATGCCGATCACCATCTGCAAAAGCATCATCGCCATGATGGCATTAAACGCGAACCGGGTCTGCCCATTTGCTGATTTTCGGGCACGCAGCCAGACGAGAATAGCAAACAAAAACAGCACGTAACCGGCCATTCTGTGCATGAATTGCACCAGCCCGTCATCTTCGAAAAAGTTCCGCCAGATGGGTTGCAGATCAAACGGTTGTGGCGGCAGGAACCCTCCGGCCATCAGCGGCCAGTCGGGGTATGCACGGCCGGCGTCAATCCCCGCGACCAGTGCACCAAGGATGATCTGCAGAAAGGTCAGGCCGATCAGAACCGAACCCATCGTCACAAGCCCCGCGTCCCGATTTCGCCGCGCTTGCAGCAGATCGCTTTGACTGCGCCCAAGCTGATAGACATACCACGCGATAAACCCAAAGATCACAAAGGCCAGGCCCAGATGCGTGGCAAGCCGGTAGGAGGCAACATCCAGCATCCCCTCTTCCAGACCGGACGACACCATCCACCAGCCGATAAAGCCCTGCAAGCCGCCCAATGCGCCGACGAACAGCAGCTTTGGCGTCCAGCCCGACGGAATTTTTCGTGCGGCCAGAAAGCCCACAAAACCAACGGCCCAGACCAGCCCGATAAAGCGCCCCAGCTGCCGGTGGCCCCATTCCCACCAATAGATGACCTTGAACTCTGCAATGGTCATGCCTTTGTTTTGTAACTGATATTCGGGGATCGCGCGGTATTTGTCGAACTCTTCTTCCCATGCCGCATCTGACATCGGCGGCATGGCCCCTGTGACGGGTTTCCATTCCGTGATCGACAAACCGCTGTCGGTCAGACGGGTCAGACCGCCGACCACGATCATCGCGACGACAAGACCGAACAGCGCCATCAGCCACAGCCGTATCCCGCGCCGCGCGCCACTGTTTTTGGCGTCGATCACGCCCGGGGCTGCGGCTTGTTTGGGGGTGTCACCGACCTCTTCGAATATGCTGCGCTTTGTGGGCATTTTGGTCCTTCTTTCGTGCTTGGCGGGAACCTATGCCCGGCAGCGGCGGCCTGCAAGCGTCAGGGTGACGCGGAAAAGGGTTAACGCAATTTTGCGGTTAAGCCAGGCAGCGCCGCAAAACATCGTAAACGCAAGGGTTTCAGCCATTTTTTGCGATACAGATACTGTACAGAACCTGTACATACGCTGTACGTACAATGCGTCATCGTCTGGCCTGTTAACGCAGTGCCCTTAATGAAGGTTAAGATCGCTTAACCCCGTTCCTTCCAACGCACCATCTGCCGCATAATCCCGTGCAACATCTGCACATCCGCGCGGGTCAGCGGCATGCGCGACCACAGATTGCGCAGGTTCAGCTTCATGTTCGCGGCCTTGTGGTCGGGGAAAAAGAACCCGGCGTCTTGCAGACGGTCTTCGTAATGCTGGCTGAGCTTTTCGATCTCGATCTGTTCTGCCCAGTCGCCCACCGCATCGGTCCGGCTTGCCACTGCAGGCACGCTTTCGCGGCGCCATTCATACCCTGTCAGCAACACGCATTGCGCAAGGTTGAGTGACGGGAAATCAGGGTTCACCGGGACCGAGATGATCGCGTTGGCGCGGGCGATATCCTCATTCTCCATGCCTGATCGTTCGGGGCCGAACATCACGGCAACTTTGTCACCGGATGCGATTTTCTGGCGCGCCTCTTGCATCGCGGCCTCTGGCGTCAGCACCGGCTTGGTCAGCCCGCGTGGCCGGGCGGTCGTGGCGTAGACATAATCGCAATCCGCAATGGCCGCAGGCGTGTCAGCAAAGATCTGCGCCTCATCCAGCAGCCGCCCGGCCCCGCTGGCCATCGCCACCGCCTTTTGATTGGGCCAACCGTCGCGCGGATCGATGATCCGCATCCGGTCGAGCCCGAAATTCCACATGCCCCGCGCCGCCGCACCGATATTTTCGCCCATCTGTGGGCGGATCAGAACGAATGCGGGCTGTGGGTCGGGGCTGGGCATGGGGTTTCCTGTCAAACTCGCGGCCTGATACGCCGCGCCCCGGTTCAAGGCAAGCACCCCATGGTCAACCGCGTCTTTCCCCGCTAGAACCTTTTCAACAAAGAAGAATACCGGACCAATCGCATGTCGGATGACCAAGACGCCCCCCAGATTTACCTGATCACCCCGTCGGAATTCGACCTGTCCGGGTATCCCGGCCAATTGGCGGCCTGTCTTGATCGGGTGCCTGTGGCCTGTGTCCGGCTTGCCCTTGGCACCAAGGATGACGCCCGCATCGCCAAGGCGGCCGATGCCCTGCGCGAAGTGACCCATGCGCGTGATGTGGCGCTGGTCATCGACAGTCATATCCTGATGGTCGAGCGGCTGGGCCTGGACGGTGTGCATCTGCAGGACGGTGCGCGGTCTGTCAAAAAGGTCCGCAAGGATCTGGGCGATGATGCAATCGTCGGTGCGTTCTGCACCAATTCACGCCATGACGGCATGACCGCTGGGGAACTGGGGGCCGATTATGTGAGCTTTGGCCCTGTTGGCATCACCCACTTGGGTGATGGGCGACAGGCCGAGCTGGAGCTGTTCGAATGGTGGTCGATGATGATCGAAGTGCCGGTGGTGGCCGAGGGCGCGTTGGATATCGACCTGATCCGCAAATTGGCCCCGCACACGGATTTCTTTGGCATCGGGGATGAGATTTGGGGGGCTGACGACCCCGCCTCAGCCTTGGCTGAGATGCGCGTTGCGATGGGCGGCTAGCCCGTTCCGGACAGTGGTTTCGGTGGCTTTCGCCAATGCCTTGCGATCCTTGAAATCCGTCACCTTCACCGGGTCATGATATGTCACACTGACCGAACCCTGTCGCCGGGCCGCCAAAGTGCCAAGCAAATGCGGGCCGAAATCCATATCCCCCCACCAGCCGTAAAAGCGCGGGTCTGCGCCGGGTGGTGCGGTGTAATTGACCGTTACAGGCTGAATTTGCAGCGTTTCCCGTAGGGCATCGTCAAAGAAAGCGGCGAACAGCGTGGGTTTGAAAGGCAGCACCTGCTGTCCGTCAGTTGATGTGCCCTCGGGGAAAAACAACAGTTTATGCCCGGCTGCCAGCCTGTCGCGGAACACGGTGATCTGGGATGCGGCCTCGCGTCGGTCGCGTTTGATAAAGACGGTTCCGGTGGCTCGCGCCAGCCAGCCGATACCGGGCCAGCCTGCCACCTCGGATTTAGACACAAAGTAGATCCGTTTGCGGGCATTCAATGCAAAGATGTCCAGCCAGGACGAATGGTTTGCAACGACTGCACCGGGCCCTGCCATGGGTGCCCCGGTTGTGGTGTAACGGATACCCAGCACGACAAACGCGGCGCGGCAGACGACCTGCGTGATATGTGGCGTAACTGGTCGGCGCAGGCCGCATAACGGACGTTCAAACAGGCGGACCAACAGCAGCAGGATCAGCCCGCCGAAAACAAGGATGATCAGTGGGATCGCCCGCAGAATGACCCGCAGCCAGTCGGCAGGGCCAAGGGGCTCAGGCGCGGGCGCATGATCACTGTACCATGTGTCAGCCATTGCTGCGTGGTCCACGGGTATAAAGCCTGCGCTGCCGCTCGTTCACCGCATCCGTGGGTAGGATCAGGCAGACATCGGTGGTGTTGAAGGCGTGATCGACAAAGGCCCCCTTGCCCACCATGCCACCCAGACGCAGATAAGCCTTGATCAGGGCGGGTGTGTCGCGCAGGGCGCTGACCTTGTCGATCGTCGCTTTTGGTTGCAGGTTCATCGACTGCGCTGTCGGTCCGATGGCATGAACCCTGTACCGGGTCGGCGCAAGATAATCATGGTGCAGCAGGCTGAGTGCTGCGGCTATTTTCTGCGGATCGGTGCCGTGAAAGGACGCGACGCCAAACAATATCTCGATATTATTGGCAGTCACATAGTCAGACACAGCGCCCCACAGATGCATCAGCCCGGCCCCGCCGCGATAGTCCTTGTGCAGGCAGGATCGGCCCAGTTCCAGCAACCGTTTTTGGCTGTTTTTCAGCAGGCTGAGATCATATTCGTCTTCGCAATAAAACTGCCCGGCCGCCTGCGCCCCGGCACTGCTGAGCAGCCTGTAAACCCCTACCACGCTGTCATCATCCGGGCGCGACTGATCACGCAATAACAGATGCGTTGCGTGAGGGTCATACTGGTCCTGTTCAAGCCGCCGCACATGATCCACATGCGGCCCGTCACCGCCCAGTTCATCAACGAAAACGTCATAGCGTAGGCGTTGGGCCTGTCGCAGATCGTCCTTGTTTTGTGCGGTATCAACCCGAAGTGTGGTCGTTTTCGTCATGTCCATTTCGCGTCATGTTTACTTTTATGAGCGCGCGTTAACGCTTTGCTAACCGTTGTGCCAATAGGTCTTAGTTGGTCACGTTGATAGTTTTTGGTGTTTTCTACTTTGGGTTGCGTCTATTGTTCATATACCAGGACCAGCAGGATGCGTGATCCATCAATGACCACTTTGCCTTCCTCACGAAAGTTGACGGTGATCTTGCCGCCGATATTCGACTGGACCTGCCCGATGCCCCAATCGGCGCGGTCCGGATGCCGGACCAGCATGCCGGGTTCGAGGATCGCATTGATGTCCGACATTTCTTTTCCCCTCCTGAAGGAGACTTTGCAATGACCCCTGATCTGGCCGCCCTTGTAGGCTCGCGTATTTGTCACGACCTTATCAGCCCTATTGGTGCAATCGGCAATGGTGTTGAGCTTTTGTCGCTGACGGATGGTGACACCGGACCGGAAATGCAGTTGATCAACGAAAGTGTCCAGAACGCAAATGCGCGCATCCGGTATTTCCGGATAGCCTACGGGGCAGCGGCGGATGATCAGATGGTTGGCCGGGCCGAGATCATGTCGATCCTCGCGGCGACGGCGCGGGGCGGCCGCTTCACCTATTTCTGGAATGTCGATGGAGACCAGTCGCGCCGCGAGGTCCGCTGTGCCTTATTAATGATGCAGTGTTTTGAAGCCGCATTGCCTATGGGGGGCGATATTCATGTGGTGCAGGATGACGACCAGTGGCGGCTGAGCGCGGAAGGCCCCCGGATGAGCGTCGATGGCGCGTTGTGGGACACGATGACCAAGCCGGTTGTGGGCTATGAATACACTGCCGCGCAGGTGCAATTCGCCCTGATCCCCGGTGTCATGGCCAAAGCAGGGCGAAAACTGCATGTGTCCATGGCCGCCGACAAGCTGATTGCTGTGTTCTAGGGGCGGATCGTTCCGTCACCGGTCACAAGATATTTGAAGCTGGTCAGTTGCGTTGCCCCAACCGGGCCGCGCGCGTGCAGCTTGCCCGTGGCGATGCCAATTTCCGCCCCCATCCCGAATTCGCCGCCATCTGCAAATTGGGTCGATGCGTTGCGCATCAGGATCGCGCTGTCGAGTTGGTGAAAGAAACGGTTCGCGGTGGCGTCACTTTCCGTGATGATCGCATCGGTGTGGTTTGAGCCGTATTTGCGAATATGCGCAATCGCCTCGTCCACGCCGTTCACCACCTTGGCGGCGATGATCATGTCCAGAAATTCCTGCCCAAAGTCATCGGGCTGCGCAGGCTTCGTGCCTTTCAGGCTGCCGTCGCTGCGCACTTCAACACCTGCCGCGATCAGCGCGTCGCTGAGCACATCACCGTATTTGTCGTGAAAGGCCTGATCGACCAGTAGCGTTTCGGCAGACCCACAAATGCCGGTGCGCCGGGCTTTGGCATTCACAATCACGGCTTTGGCTTTTTCAAGATCGGCATCGCCATCTACATAGACATGGCAGATGCCTTCGAGATGGGCAAAGACGGGCACGCGCGCCTCGCGTTGGACCAACCCGACAAGGCCCTTGCCGCCACGGGGGACGATGACGTCGATATGGTCAGTGGCTTGCAGCATCGCGGTGACAGCGGCGCGGTCGCGGGTGGGGATCAACTGGATCGCGGTTTCGGGCAGGCCTGCGGATTTGAGGCCAGTGGTCAGACAGGCGTGGATGGCCTGGCTGGAATGAAAACTTTCGGAGCCGCCGCGCAGGATCACCGCATTGCCGGATTTCAAGCAGAGCGCGCCGGCATCAGCAGTCACATTCGGGCGGCTTTCGTAGATCACGCCGATCACCCCGATGGGGGTGCGGACACGCTGGATATGCAGGCCGTTGGGCCGGGCCCATTCTTCCGTCACCTCACCCACCGGGTCGATCTGGGCGGCGACGGCGCGCAGACCGTCGACCATGCCCTGAATGCGGTCCTCGTCCAGCATCAGACGGTCCATCATCGCGGGTGACAGTCCTTTTTCCGCGCCATAGGCCATGTCCTGCTTATTGGAGGCGATGATCGCGGCGCGTTGATTCCAGACCGCATTGGCGGCGGCATTCAGCGCCTGCGTTTTCGCGTCAGCAGACGCGGTAGCAAGAACGCTGGCAGCGTCGCGGGCATCGCTGCCGATCTGTGCCATCATAGGCGCTATTGTGTTTTGTTCGTTCATCTTGCGTTCCTTTACAGAACCATGTCGTCGCGATGCACCAAGGCTGAGCGGCCTTCATACCCCAGAATCGCAACAATGTCAGCTGACCGTCGGCCCATGATTTGCCGCGCCTCGGCGCTAGTATAGCGGATCAGGCCCTGCCCCAGCTTTGCCCCGTCACTATCGGTGATCGCAACCAGATCGCCGCGCCCGAAACTGCCGTGGATCTGGGTGACACCGGCGGGTAGCAGGCTCTTGCCCCGTTGCAGGGCCTCGCTGGCGCCTGCATCGATGGTAATGGTGCCGCGTGGTTTCATGGCCGCGATCCAGCGTTTGCGCGCTGCCTGCGGGTCGGTCTGGGCCGCGAACCACGTGGCGCGCGCCCCGTTTTCGAGCTTGCCCAGCGGGTAGAGAGACGTGCCAAGCGTGATCGCCATCGCACATCCCGCCTCGGTGGCGATGCGGGCGGCGATAAGCTTGGTGATCATGCCGCCCTTGGACAAGCCGGAGCCGGCATCACCTGCCATCGCCTCAATCTCTGCTGTTATTTTTTCAACGTAACCAATGTGTTTTGCGGCACTATTGATCTTGGGGTTAGCGTCATAAAGCCCATCCACATCCGACAGCAGGATCAGCTGATCCGCCCCGGTTGTGACCGCAACCTGCGCCGCCAGCCGGTCATTGTCACCATAGCGGATTTCATCTGTGGCGACGGTGTCGTTTTCGTTGACGATGGGTGTGACGCCCAGGCCGAGCATAGTCTCCATGGTCGCGCGGCTGTTGAGGTAGCGGCGGCGATCTTCGGAATCTTCAAGCGTGACAAGCACTTGACCTGCGATGATGCCGTGGGGTGCCAGCGCTTCTTCGTAGGCACGGGCCAGTCTGATCTGGCCCACGGCGGCCGCGGCTTGCGATTGTTCAAGGGCGAGCGATGTCAGCGGCAGACCCAGCACGCCGCGCCCGAGCGCGATGGAGCCGGAGGAGACAAGGATGACGTCCGTACCGCGTGCTCGGATCCGGGCCACATCGCTGGCGAGCGAGGTCAGCCAGTCCTGCCGCAGCTTGCCGGTTTCCGCGTCGACCAGCAGGGCCGACCCGATCTTGACGACCAGACGCTTCGCGTCGCTCAGGGCTGCCATGGCGCGTCTTCCTGTTCCGCTGCGGCCTCCTTGCGGTGGCGCAGCCGGTCGGCGTCGATCTTTTCGCGCAGGGCGCGCAAAACCTCGGGGATGCCTTCGCGGCTGACGCCGGACATGAGCATGACGGGGCCGTCGCAAACCGCCTCGATTTCCTCGCGCAGGAAGGCGCGTTCTTCGTCATCCAGCGCGTCGATCTTGTTGAGCACGGTGATGCGCGGTTTGTCGGCAAGCGCGCCGCCATAGGCCTGGAGTTCATTGATGATCGTCGTGTAGTCGCCTGCCGGGTCACCGGAGGTCCCGTCGATCAGGTGCAGCAGCACCGCGCAGCGTTCCACATGGCCGAGGAAGGTATCACCCAGCCCCCTGCCCTCTGACGCGCCGGCGATCAGGCCGGGGATGTCGGCGACAACAAATTCGACATCATCGATGCCGACCACGCCCAGATTGGGGATCAGCGTCGTGAAGGGGTAATCGGCCACCTTCGGTCGCGCGTTGGAGGTGGCGGCAAGGAAGGTCGATTTGCCCGCATTCGGCATGCCCAGCAGGCCCACATCGGCGATCAGTTTCAGGCGCAGCCAGATTGTGCGTTCAATCGCCTCTTGCCCCGGATTGGCGCGGCGCGGGGCCTGATTGGTGGCGGTCTTGAAGCGCAGGTTGCCCCAGCCGCCATTGCCGCCCTTGGCGATGACGATGCGCTGGCCAACCTCTGTCAGGTCGGCGATCACGGTTTCCTCGTCCTCATCAAGGATTTCGGTGCCGACAGGCACGCGCAGCACCTTGTCTTCCCCGTCTTTGCCGGTGCGCTGGCTACCCATGCCGTGCTGACCGGTGCCTGCGAAGAAATGCTGCTGGTAGCGGAAATCGATCAGGGTATTGAGCCCCTCCACCGCTTCGACGATCACATCGCCGCCCTTGCCGCCGTCCCCGCCATCGGGGCCGCCATATTCAATGAACTTCTCGCGCCGGAACGAGATACAGCCCGCGCCACCGGCGCCGGACCGGATATAGACCTTGGCAAGATCGAGGAATTTCATGGTGTCGGCTTTCCGCGGCTGTTCAGATCAGCGCGATACTCTATTGTGTGGCGCTTCTCAAGCAGGGCTGGTGGGCTGGGCTGCAAACGATAGGGTTTTGGAATATGTCGCTCTGCGCGGAAGGTCCGATTAGAGTCCTCTTTGCTCAATGCCGTAACGCAGCTATACGTCGCATATGCAGAGAACAAGTAAGCGAATTGAGACCGAACATCTGCTTATGCGAACTTGGCGGTTGGAAGACTTGAGCGCGTTCTCCAAAATGCACGCCGATCCATCTGTGATGCATGACTTAGGTGGCCCAATTTCGTCGGGTGAAAGCCAAGCTAAGTTAGTGCGATACATCGAGATGTACGAGCAATGCGGCTTCAGCAGATACTGCGTGGAAGACCATGCGGGCAACTTCGTCGGCTACGTCGGAATTTGCCCACGGTACAATGACGAAGCCATTGGCAAACATAACGAAATTGGTTGGCGACTTAACGTCGCTTACTGGGGCAAAGGTTATGCCACAGAAGCAGCACGAGCTTGTATGGCCGACTTTAGGCGCACTTTTCCCGCGGAGAAGGTCATCAGCTATACGTCTGCTCAGAATGAACGTTCTCAAAAGGTGATGGCGCGGCTCAATATGTCACGAATACCATCAAAAGACTTCAATTGGATCGAGTCAGATGGGAGAAAAGTGCCCCTTCTGGTGTGGGCTGCAGACTACGATTGATCGCGGGGCGAGACCAACGGCAGCTAAGTCCCGCAAAGCCGACATAAAGCCCAGCCAGAACAAAAACATCAGGAACCGACCCACGTCGTGCGGGTCAACCGGTGCTGATGGACCAGCGTAGGGATGTTGCGCGCTTTGGCGTGGATGTAGTGGGTTTGCCAGTGGACAAAGCCGAGTTTCTGCAGCACCCGGTAAGAGGCGGGGTTGTCGTGCCAGGTCGACGCGGTCAGGTGGTCGCGGTCGGTGGTCTGGAAGGCGTGAGTGATGGCGGTGCGGGCGGCCTCGCTCATGATCCCTTGCCCGTGATATCCGGGGTTGAGCGTATAGCCAAGATCACCGCCGTTGATACCGATGGTGCCGATCAGCCGGTCGTTGATGCAAATGGCCCAGACGAAGCCTTCGCCCTCGTAAGGTTTAGACCGGCCACGGGTGAAATCGGCACTGGGCGGCCATGGCCAGCCGCCGAGTTGCCGGACGACAGACCAGTCGGACGCAATGGCGTGCAGATCCTCGAAATCGCCGGGGCGGATGCTGCGGTAGGTCAGGTCAGGCATTTTGCAGCGTGCTCCAGTCATCTTTGGTCAGCAAAACCTCGCGTGCTTCCGTCGTCTCATTTGTCGCCTGTGACGTGATGGTTGTTGGTCCGACATCCACGAATCCGAGCTTGCGCAACAATGCAGCGGAGGCAGCATTGCCAAGCGCATGCCGCGCTGCAATGTCCGCATGCGCCGGATCGGTAAAGTAATGGGCAAGCACGGCCATGCACGCCTCTGCCGCGATACCTTTACGCCAGTATGGGCGGCCGACCCAATAGCCAAACTCGCGCACGGTGCCGACTGTTCCAACCAATGCGTCGTTCAAGGTGATGGCCCAGACACGGCCCGGCTTGACCGACGCGCGTGCAACATACTCTTCCGCATCTTTGCAGTGATAGGGATGAGGTATGTGGGTCATCCACCGCGCCAGTGCCAAATCCGCGCAATAGGTGGCAACTGCGTCAACATCACCTGCCCCCACCGGTCTGAGGTGCAAGCGATCCGTGCGCAGACTATGCTCAAGCATTTTGCCTGGCTTCCCAATGATGTCGGCTCAACTCCATGCTGCGTCCGGGCACATCTGCACCGCGGGCCTTGGAGTGATGCACATGCGCGCCAACATCAACAAAACCAAGTTTTGTCAGGACGTTGCGCGACGCTTTGTTATCAACGAAATGACTTGAGCAGATCAGCACCGCATCGGTTGTTGCAAAATGGTTGGCTATGATTGCCGATGCGGCCTCGGTCGCAAAGCCCTGTCCCCAGGCGGCAGGGACCAGCCAGTAGCCCAGTTCCTTGTCCAGGCCCATTCCGCCGATCAGGTCGTCATGGTGCCAGATGGCCCACGTATGGAACCGCCCGGCGAGGTTTTCCCCGATGAACCACTCCGCATCCGCGATCATGTAGGGATAGGGGACAACTGTCAGCCATTTGCTGATCTCGTAGTCATTGATTGCGGTGGCGAGCACCGGCGCATCCTCCTGCCGCAACGCACGCAAGAGAAGCCGCTCAGTCCGCAATGTCGGGACAGTCATGACCCAGTTTTGAGCGTATAGGTCCAAGTAGGAACAGTGGCGTTGCGCGAGACGGAAAACGCCTCGGCATCGCCGAGATAGTCGAAGCCGCAATTCGTCAACACACGGGCAGAACCGGGATTGTCCTGAAACACCTCTGCAAAGATGCGATCGGCCTCGTGCGGGTTCGCCGCGATCAGCGTGCGCACGGCCTCGGTCGCGAAACCGGTGTTCCAGAAGGCAGGCGCGATCCAATAGAAGATTTCCGACTGCGCACGATCCATCCGTTCCAGACTGATCAGCCCCAGTGCCTCTGCATGGCCCTGGGCAGAGCCGTCGATGACCCAGATATCCTCGGTCCGGTCGGGGTGGCTGGCGCGTTCGATCATCGCCTCGACCGTGCCGGGGGGCAGCGGATGCGGCATCGCACGGGTGCCGCGGGCCACGCGGTCATCACTGGCATACATGGCAATAAGCCCGGCATCGGATTTGCGGCACGGGCGCAGCACAAAGCGGTCGGCCGTGATGGTATCCTGCACAGTGATTTCCTCGTGGATCATTGTTTCCCCTCCTCGAAAAACTTGAATGGCCTAGCGCACCAATGGTTCAACATGGTGGCAAAACTATGATTTTTGGCGGTGCCCGGTGCGCCCCGTTCTGAGGCATTGGGTTGTCGGGCCACTGGTCCCTTCCGCCGTCTAAAACTAAATTCCTCAATTTTCAGATAATCACTTGGCGTAATGAAAAAAGGGACCGGTGTTCACCGATCCCCCCAAATGCGTTACCTGAGATTTTCGGCTTATTCAGCGGCCTCCGCTACAGGGAGAACCGAAATAAAGGTGCGGCCTTTCAGGCCTTTATGGAATTTCACGGCGCCATCGACAGTTGCAAAAATCGTGTGATCCTTGCCCATGCCAACGCCAGTGCCGGGCCACATTTTTGTGCCGCGCTGACGCATGATGATGTTGCCGGGGACGACAGCTTCGCCGCCGAATTTCTTGACGCCAAGGCGACGACCAGCTGAGTCGCGCCCGTTACGGGATGAACCGCCTGCTTTTTTATGTGCCATTGGTTGCTCTCCTTAGCCTTTTGCCAGTTCTTTGGCCTGGTCGATCCAGCCTTCACGCTCGATCCGGCCTTTGAACGACAGTTTCTCGTCCATAGCAGCTACGTCTGCATCCGTCCATGCGGCGATCTGGGCAAATGTCGTGACACCGGCCTCGTGCAGCTTTTTCTCAAGCGCGGGGCCGACACCGGACAGTTTCTTCAGATCGTCAGCGCCTGCGGATGCCTTGGGGGCTGCTTTCTTTTCCGCCTTTGGCTTTTCGGCCTTGGGGGCCTCTGCCTTGGCTTCTTTCTTTGGCGCGGCTTTCTTTGCAGCGGGTTTGGCCGCAGGTGTCGCCACCATGCCGGCACCCGATACGGCAGCCATCACGCCGGATTTGTCAGCGCCTTTTTCAAGGATGTCGGCGATCCGGACCAGTGTCAGTTGCTGACGGTGGCCTTTCTTGCGCTGGCTGCCGTGCTTACGGCGCCGCTTGACGAAGTTGATCGTCTTTTCGCCCTTGATCTGGTCGATCACCTCGGCCTGGACGCCTGCGCCCGCGACCAGCGGTGTGCCCACGGTGGAGCCGACCATCAGAATCTCGTTGAATTGGATTTTGTCGCCAGCCTGTGCTGCCAGCTTTTCGACGCGCAGAACGTCACCGGATGTGACCTTGTACTGCTTGCCGCCGGTTTTGAGAACCGCAAACATCTGTTATTCCTTCGTTTTCCGCGTCTCTGAGGCCCCGGAGAGATCCGGCGTTTGGTACCTGTGGACTGCGCGCCCTTGGGCGTGTTTTCGCATAAGCCCCAGCAAATGCCTTGCTGAGACGGCGGCTTATGTGACCAATGCCCCTGTAAGTCAAGACCAAAGAAGGTGGAAAACCCATGCGTCACGTGCTGATCTATGTATTGTTTCTGGCGGGCTGTTCACAAGAGCCCAGCCATCTTGGCAATCCGCTGTTCCTGCCGGTATCTGGGCTGAACACCGCGATCAGTAACGCCGCCTATAATCAGCGCCGGGGACGGGTCGAGTTGATCGTGAAATCGGATTTCGATGCAATCAAGAATGATATTCGTGCCGGCGGTGGCCCGACATTGACCGCAGCCATGGATGCGGCCGGCATTCCCGAAGGCGACCGCCCTGCCCGCATTCTTCAGTTGCAATCGGATATGGGGCTTTATGCCGCCAATCCCGGTGCGTTGGTCGTTGCCTTGATGGTCTATGCCAACTGATCGCTCGCGCGTCGTCCAATTGAACTGCAATACCTGTTTAACGGCGCCAAGGCAGTCCCGGACCGCCGGTGGGGGTGAAGCCCCCACCCATGGGGGCGGTCAGGGACTGCCCGATTTGGCAACGGGGCGGCACCACAGCAAAGGCACGATTCAGATGTTGAGGACCATGCGCTAGAACGACCCGACTGCCGAATCCCGCTGTGCGACCAGGTTCCAGAAGGCCTGCGATTTTGAAATCTCATCGGCTAGATCCTGCGGGATGCCCCGTGCGATCATGCGCAGATACAGTGTTTCGGGATAGCCCGGGCTGACAGGTGGGACGCTGACCCGTGGGTTGATGTCGGCGGACCGTCCGCGCGCCGCATCGGGGCAATTGCGTGTCGGATTGCCAGCCGCACTGCGTCCGTCGCTTTCGAGCTTTTGGACAGCGGCGAAATAGATCGCGCATTCGCTGATTACCAACGCCTCTTGGCGCGGATCGTCGAGTGGCAGGTTCGGGTCCCCTTCGATCGCAGGGGTCTGATCACAGGCTGAAATGATGCTGATGGCGGCGGCGGCAAATGTCAGTCGAAACAATGGGCGCATTCCTTTTGTTGATGCTTGCCACATAGAATACCCCGCGCGGGCGGAATGCCAAGGTGTCAAAGTTCCTGACTGATCATGAACCGGGACGCCGCCAGCCCAAGCGCGCGCGACATATCATCAAACATCCCGTTAAAGGCATCGAACAAGGCCCCGTTGATGTCCTGGCCCGCATCACTGTTGGAAAATGCAATATAGGCGTCCATCTGGTCATCGGTAAGCGGCTGATAGGCCATCAGCAGAAAGGAATAGACCCACTCGGAGGTGTTGGAGCGTATTTCATCCTCTTGTGCCCAAACATCCTGCAGCGCACGGTCGGGCGTCATGCCCGGCGGCATCGCGCCACCATCGAGCAGCCCCATCAGAAACGCATAGTTGGAATTGAGCGCGCCCACGACATTGGATTCAATCAGGTCATTTGCATCAACAAACGCCTTGACCTGCAGATAGCGCGGGGTTTCGTCCGCCGCGGCGATGGCGGCGCGCTCTTTACTGGCCTCTTCGACGGCATCATCCAGCAACGCCCGGCGCGCGCTGACCTCAAGATCGATGATCGTCGCACCGGGTTCGGATGTGTAGAAGGTCAGCATCGCGTCGACGTCATCGCCTTCAAGCGCCTCACCCAACGCGCCGCGCACCTCTTCATACATCATCTCAACATCGTAGATCTGCGACACGGCCGCATTCCAGCTGGCGTTGTTGCTGCCCGGAAACATGTCGTCGGCGATGGTTTCGCCATATCCAAGCCCCTCTTCACGCATGATCATCAGCATGTCGGGCAGGCCCAAAGCGTCAAACAACAGATCAACCTTGGCCGCCTGATCATCCTGTGCAAAGGCCGGCGGTGCGGTCAGGGCGAGTGCTGCGGCAAATACCGGGGCGATGAAACGTTGCATGGGATGTCCTTCCTGCGCGTCTTGTCGGGTTAGTGATATGTATGTGCCGCACCTTTTCCAAGGCCGGTGACAGAATTGTCAGCGTGGCGGATTGGGTCTTGTCAGCGCGTGATCGGCGCATTAGGACGCAACGACCCCCGCGGAGAGGTGCCGGAGTGGTCGAACGGGGCGGTCTCGAAAACCGTTGTGGGTGCAAGCCCACCCAGGGTTCGAATCCCTGTCTCTCCGCCAGAAAACCCATTGAAGACCTGGAAACAAGGGGCTTGCAGAATGTGCTGCAACCAAGGCGCGCTCCTTGCTGGCGGCAATGCTGCTGTGCAGCGACGAAATCGGTGGCCTTCTGTTTCGGAAATCGTTCAAATGCATGACACAGAATCCCGCTGCTAAAAGCGGGCGAGCGGCTTTGCCGCAGGTTCTAAGGGAGTTGAGACATGACCAAGACATATTTGCTTGGCGCCGCCGCTGTGGCCGCGCTGACTTTTGCCGCTGTACCGGCTGCAGCGCAGGATTGCCCGCGCGGTGATCTGGATGACCGTTACTGCGACACGGATGGCGATCTGATCGCTGACATCCCGACAGATCCTGCTGATCAGGTTGATCCTGATACCCTGATCTTTGCCTATACGCCGGTCGAAGACCCGGCGGTTTATGAAACCGCGTGGGCCGATTTTCTGACCTATCTGGAAGAGCAGACCGGCAAGGATGTTGTGTTCTTCCCTGTGCAAAACAACGCCGCCCAGATCGAGGCGATGCGTTCGGGCCGGTTGCATATCGCCGGCTTCAACACCGGATCCAACCCGCTGGCTGTCAATTGTGCGGGCTTCCGCCCCTTCACTATCATGGCCGCAGAAGATGGATCATTCGGGTATGAGATGGAAATTCTGACCCATCCCGGTTCAGGTATTGAAACCGTCGAGGATATTCGCGGAAACCAGATGGCTTTCACCTCGGAGACGTCGAATTCTGGCTTCAAGGCGCCATCGGCCATCCTTGCCTCGGAATTCAATATGACCGCCGGCGAAGACTTTGAGCCTGTCTTTTCCGGCAAACACGATAACTCAATCCTGGGTGTCGCCAATCAGGATTATCCGGCGGCCGCCATCGCGAATTCGGTACTGGGCCGGATGTTGGAGCGTGATGTTGTGTCAGAAGATCAGATCATCTCGATCTACAAATCGCAGACATTTCCGACCACGGGTTACGGTACGGCCTACAACCTGACGCCCGAGTTGCAGCAGCAAATCCGCGATGCGTTCTTCTCGTTCGAGTGGGAAGGCACGTCACTGGAAGAAGAGTTCGGCAAGAACGGTGAGGCCCAGTTCCTAGAGATGACGTATCAGGATTTTTGGTCGGTCATTCGGACGATCGATACCGCCAATGGCGTGTCTTACGAATGTTCCTGATACGCGTCGTTTAAGATTGAACGTGGGGCGGGCGGCACATCATGCCGCCCGTCTTTCAAAGTAAAGGAACGTAAATGCTGCGGCTTGATGCACTGACCAAGACCTATAAAACGGGCGATAAGGCCCTGAAAGAAGTGACTGTCGATGTGCCCTCTGGTCAAGTCATTGCCCTGATCGGCCCGTCGGGTGCGGGCAAGTCGACCTTGATCAGATGCATCAACCGGCTGGTTGAGCCGACCTCTGGCAAGGTCATGCTGGAAGACCTGAACATCACCAACCTGAAACCGGCGGCACTGCGGCGTGAACGGCGCCGCATGGGCATGATCTTTCAGGAATATGCCTTGGTTGAACGTCTGACGGTGATGGAAAATGTTCTGTCGGGGCGTCTTGGCTATGTCGGGTTCTGGCGCGCCCTGACCCGCCGGTTCCCGCAATCGGATGTGGATGAGGCGTTCCGCCTTCTGGACCGCGTAGGCCTTTTGCATATGGCCGACAAGCGCGCCGATCAGCTGTCCGGCGGGCAGCGGCAGCGTGTCGGTATCTGCCGCGCGTTGATCCAAAATCCCGCGCTTTTGCTGGTGGATGAACCCACGGCGTCGCTTGACCCCAAGACGTCGCGCCAGATCATGCGTCTTATTTGCGAGCTTTGTGCCGAACGCGGTCTGGCCGCGATCATCAACATTCATGACGTTGCCCTTGCACAGATGTTCGTCGCCCGCGTGATTGGCCTGCGTTTTGGCGAAGTGGTCTATGACGGTCCGCCCGATGGGCTGACCCCCGAAAAGCTGACAGAGATTTATGGTGAAGAAGATTGGGAAGCGACAATTGAGAAAGTTGACGGTGAAGACGACGCGATAGAGGCCGCCGAATGAGAGCCTATGCCGAGGGTGAGACCCACCGAGAGCTGGATGATCTGCTTGGCACAACATGGCGGCGTCCGCCGCTGGTGCAGCGGGCCTGGCTGCGATGGACATTGCTGATCGGTTTTGCGGTCTATCTGGTTGCGGCCATCGCAAGCGTCGAGGTGAACTGGACCCGTGTGTATGAAGGTCTGGATCGCGGTGCGGCTTTCGTCATGGCCTTTGCCCGCCCCGATTTCGTCAGTCGTGCGGATGCCATCTGGAACGGGATGCTGGAAAGCATCGTGATGACGGTTGCGTCCTCGGTGGTGGGTATCCTGATCTCAATCCCGATCGCGCTCGGGGCTGCCCGCAATATTGCGCCGCTGCCGGTTTATCTGATCTGCCGTGGGATTATCGCGGTGTCCCGCGCATTGCAGGAAATCATCGTGGCCATCCTGCTTGTTGCCATCTTCGGTTTTGGCCCGCTGGCCGGTTTCCTGACCCTGTCCTTTGCCACCATCGGCTTTCTGTCAAAGCTGCTGGCCGAAGATATCGAAAGCATGGACAAATCACAGGCCGAGGCGATCCGTGCCACCGGCGCGCGGTGGTCGCAATGGATCGACTATGGGGTCAAGCCACAGGTCATCCCCCGGCTGATCGGTTTGTCGATCTACCGCGTTGATATCAACTTTCGTGAAAGTGCGATCCTTGGCCTTGTCGGCGCGGGCGGGATCGGCGCGACGTTGAACACCGCGTTCGACCGGTACGAATATGATACCGCGGCGGCCATTCTTCTGCTGATCATCGGGATCGTCATGGCCCTTGAATATATCAGCGGCGTGATCCGCGCGAGGGTGCAATAATGCCAGTACTTGAAACGGCGGAAGGCCCTATCTGGCGGTTGCGCAACCGACGCGAGACGCTGACCCGCTGGTTTGTCTGGTTTCTGGGGATCGCGATATTCCTGTGGTGCTGGCAACAGATCTCGGATGCAACGACATGGTTCTTTGTCTGGGACGCGCCCAGCATCGCTGGCGATATTCTGGGCCGCGCGACGCCGCCGCGCTGGTCCTACATGGATAACCTTTGGGCGCCGATCTGGGACACGCTGAACATCGCGACCTTAGGCACCATTGCCGCGCTGATCATGGCGGTGCCCATCGCGTTCCTCGCGGCCCGCAATACTACACCGTCGGCCCTGTTCATCCGCCCCATCGCGCTGCTGATCATCGTGGCGACCCGGTCGATCAATTCGCTGATCTGGGCGCTGCTGTTGATCGCCATCATCGGCCCCGGCGTTTTCGCGGGCATCGTCGCGATTGCCATCCGGTCCATCGGGTTCTGCGCCAAGCTGCTTTACGAGGCAATCGAAGAGATCGACCACAGTCAGGTCGAGGCGATCACCGCCACCGGCGCGTCGCGCTGGCAGGTCATGGTGTATGGCATCGTGCCGCAGATCATGCCCGCCTTTGCCGGGATCGCTGTGTTCCGCTGGGACATCAATATCCGCGAATCCACCGTGCTTGGCCTTGTCGGTGCCGGCGGGATCGGGCTGCAATTGCAGGCATCGCTGAATACGCTGGCGTGGCCGCAGGTGTCGTTGATCCTGCTGGTCATCCTGGCCGCCGTGGTCATATCGGAATGGGTGTCGGCCAAGGTGCGCGGAGCGATCATCTGACCCACGGATCTATCTTCGACGGATACGAGGCTGTACGGCATCGGCTTCCTGTTGCGGGGCCGGGTGGCGCATGTGCGGCAGCGCATGACTTGTCCGATATTGCAGACCTTTATGACACGTTTCTGCTTGATGCTTTTGGTGTGCTGAACGTGGGCGATACGGCCATTCCCGGCGCGCCGGAACGGATCGCTGATTTCCAAAGGGCGGGCAAGCGGGTGCTGGTTGTGTCAAACGCTGCGGGTTTTCCGCATCGGATGTTGATGGAGAAGTACGCCCGCCTTGGATTTGACTTTGCGCCCGAGGACGTCATCACCAGCCGCAAGGCGATGATTGCCGGGATTGCGGCCGAGGATCGCCATTGGGGCGTCATGGCGAACCCTGATTTCGGCCGCGAAGATCTGGAACATCTTGCTTTCGACTTTCTTGAAGATGACCCTGCCCCCTACGACGCTGTTGCAGGCTTCCTGCTGATTGGCAGTGCGGTCTGGACCGAGGCTCGACAGGTGCTTCTGGAAGATGCGCTGCGCAAGCGCCCCCGCCCTGTTCATGTGGGCAATCCCGACATCGCCGCCCCGCGTGAAAGCGGGCCGTCGCGCGAGCCAGGACATTGGGCGCATCGACTGGCCGACCGCACAGGTGTAAAGCCCGTGTTTCACGGCAAGCCTTACCGGAACATTTACGATCTTGCCTTTGCACGTCTGGGCCATGCACCGAAAGATCGCGTTGTTATGGTCGGGGACAGTTTGCACACTGATATACTCGGCGGACAGGTGGCCGGAGCGGCAACTGCGCTGATCACCTCACACGGGCTGCTACGCGGTGCTGATCCGTTCACTGCAATCACACAGTGTGGGCTGCGCCCCGATCATGTATTACTGACGACCTCGCCGGTCTGAGATAGACGCAAACCGAGGAGCCGATAATGACACAGCAGGCCCAAAAGAACGCGACAGCAGATATGCCAGATCATGCCGCGACGTTGTTCAGCCCGTTTGATCTGGGCGGCAAGGTCACTGCAACCAACAGGATCATGAAATCCGCGATGAGCGAGGTTCTTGCAAAGCAAGGCGAACACCTGCCAAATGAAAGCCATTTCCGCGTGTACCAGCGTTGGGCCGCGGGTGGTACAGGTGTCATCCTAACCGGCAACGTCATGATCGACCGCACGGCGCTGGGAGAGCCCGGTAACGTTGTTCTGGAAGATGAGACGCATCTTGATCGCTTTATCGCCTGGGCTGACGCGGTTCACGGCGTTAGCCCGGATGCGCAATTCTGGATGCAGATAAACCACCCCGGCAAACAAACCCCTAAATTCCTGACACCGCATCCTGTTGCCCCCAGTGCGGTCCCTTTGGGCAAGGCGCTTGAAAAAGCATTCGCGCCACCCCGCGCGCTGGAACATGATGAAATCACCGCGCTTATTGCGCGATTTGCAACGACGGCGCGACTGGCCAAGAAAGCGGGGTTTGACGGTGTGCAGATCCATGGCGCTCATGGCTATCTTGTCAGCCAGTTTCTGTCACCGCATCACAACCGGCGAGACGATGATTGGGGTGGATCGCCAGAAAACAGGCGGCGGTTCGCGTTGGAGGTCTATCGCGCAGTCAGGCATGAGGTCGGCACGGATTTCCCGGTGTCGATCAAGATGAACAGCGCGGATTTTCAGACCGGCGGCTTCGAAGGGGAAGAGGCATATGATCTGATCACCGCATTATCCGCCGAGGGCATCGATCTGATCGAGATATCGGGTGGCAATTACGAGAGTCCCGCAATGACAGGTGCCAAACAAGCGACAACCCAACGGGAAGCCTATTTTCTGGATTTCGCAGCCGAGGCGCGAAAGCGGACGGATGTGGCCATTGCCGTGACTGGCGGTTTCCGATCCGTTCGGGCGATGGAAGCCGCACTAACCACCGGTGCTACGGATTTTGTGGGCATTGCCCGCGCATTGACGCTGGACCCGGATTTGCCCAGACATGCCGCCGCCGACCCGGATTATGCCTGCGATGTCGGACGACCCAGTACGGGCTTTCGGGCATTGGATCTGATGTTCATGATTGCCATCTCTTACTACGAATCGCAGATCAGGCGTATGGCGCGTGGGCAGAACCCTGACCCAAAAATGTCCGCATGGCGCACCGTCATGCAAAGTGCCGGTGCATTGGGCAAGGCCGCGTTTAAAAAACGACGTGCCTGACAGCTTGCGTCCGTCATTAACGTCCCAGCACCAATTCGGCCATCAACCCGCCGAGTTTTTCGCTGTCTCCCAGCCGCAAGACCCCACCATGGGTCCGCGCAACATCTGCCACGATTGACAGCCCCAACCCCACCCCGCTGCCCATGTCCTGATTGCGCGCGGGGTCAAGCCGGACAAACGGGCTGATTGCGTCTTCACGCTGATCAGCCGGAATGCCCGGCCCGTCATCTTCGACCCAGAACCGCACCGCGCGTTCGGTCACGCTGACACCGATCTCGGCCTTTGTGCCGTAGCGCAGGGCGTTGTTGATCAGATTATCCAGCGCGCGACGCAGCGCCAGTGGTCGCATGCTGATTTCTTCGCGGGGCCCTTCAATGCCGCCCAGTGTGACAGCTTGGCCGGTCCGATGCGCGTCGTTCAGCACGGCCTCGACCAGCTCGGCCGGGACGACCTTTTCAAGGCTATCGTTCGCGTCACTGCGCGCAAAGTCGAGGAATCCGTCTAGCAGGCGTTGCATGTCATCAACGTCGCGGATCAGCGGTGCGACCTCGTCTTCGTCCATCATCGACAGACCAAGCCGCAAACGGGTAAGCGGCGTGCGCAGGTCATGGCTGACGCCTGACAACATCAGCGTCCGGCTTTGCGCCTGCCGTTCAAGCCGGTTGCGCATATCCAGAAAGGCCATGCCTGCCGCCCGCACCTCGACCGCGCCGGTGGGTGTGAACCGCGTAATCCGCCCTTTGCCGTAATCCGCAGCGGCGGCAGCCATCCGTTTGATCGGCCGCAATTGGTTGCGCAGAAAGATATAAGCCACTGCAGTCATCAGCGCGCCCATCACCACCATGATCACCAAAAGCTGATGCGGATTGGAGGCCGAGACGCGCCTGCGTGAAAAATCCATCTTGAGCGGCCCGTGCCGCGTCTCGACCCAGATCACGACCCTGCGCCGGTCTTCAAGTGAAATGGCCAAGACATCCGCAATACCTGTGCGCATGTTGCGGATGACGCTACCGCCGGTCAGATCGATCAAGGGCCGGATATCAGCCGGGGCAACATCCGGCGCCGGCAACGTTGTCCGGATTTCGAGCGGCGCATCAATGCGCGCGATCTCTTGCAGGGCGGTTTGCAGGTCGGGCGCGTCATTCGCGGTGTCGATGATAAAGCGCAGATCGATGCTGACCGCACTTGTCATCAGCCGTGTCACCCCGTCAAAGTGGCGCTGAATAAAGACCACAGAGACAAGCAATTGCAACAGGATCACCGGCAATATCAGGATCAGCGCGGCGCGCGCATAGATGCCGCGTGGCATATAGTTTTTGAGCCATCCAAAGAACATATCAGCAGGCTAGCGGGCCTGCGCCGAAACAGGAAGCCACGATCATGACAGATGCTGCTTATCCGGTGGGGGTGCCGGTCCCGCTCGCCCTCGATCTGCATTGCGTTCTGGCCCCGAACCCGTCACCGATGACGTTCTGGGGCACCAATACATATTTAGTCGGTGATACCACACTCGCGGTCATTGATCCCGGCCCGCAGGATGCGGCGCATCTTGACGCGCTGTTGGCGGCGATTTCCGGGCGCAAGGTTGAACATATCCTTCTGACCCACAGCCATCTGGATCATTCGCCACTTGCCCGTCCATTGGCCGATGCAGTTGGCGCGCCGGTTCTGGCCTTTGGTGACAGTGGCGCGGGGCGCAGCGCGGTCATGACACAGCTTGCGGCGCAGGGGCTGACCGGAGGCGGCGAAGGCATCGACCCGGATTTTGAACCAGATCGCTGCCTAACGGATGATGAAGTGATCACCGGCGGCTGGGGGCGGATGCGCGCGCTGCATACGCCCGGCCATATTGGCAATCACTTATGTTTTCAGTGGAATGACACGATCTTTACCGGGGATCACGTCATGGGCTGGGCCAGTTCGCTGGTCTCGCCGCCGGATGGTGATTTGACCGATTTCATGCGCTCTTGCACCCGGCTGCAACAGATCCCGGCGGCGCGGTATTTCCCGGCACATGGCCCTCCGATCAAGACGCCTTCGCACCGTCTTGAGTGGTTGATTGCGCACCGCAAATCGCGCGAGGCACAGATACTGGACGTATTGCGAAACGGGGCGATGGCGGTCCCTGCCCTGACCCGACAGGTTTATACGGATATCGTGCCCCCGCTCTTGCCGGCGGCTGAGCGGAATGTATTTGCACATCTGGTTGATTTGGCAGGTCGCGGCATCATAGGTGCAAACCCGGCACTTTCCGTAACGGCAGAATTCTTTCTGGAGGCCGGTTCAAAAACGGATGTCAAAGGAATGTGAGAATCTGCCCGAAACCCTCTGGACGGGGCGGAATCTCATTGCTATACGGCCCTTCGTGTTCCGGCGTAGCTCAGCGGTAGAGCAGTTGACTGTTAATCAATTGGTCGTAGGTTCGATCCCTACCGCCGGAGCCAAAAAACCAGACAATTGGTGGTTTTTTGGCGTAAGATAACCCCCTAGTTTTCGTAATAGCCTTGGTAATTGCCGTAGTCGGCACCATAGCCATAACGCTTCATCCCGCGCTTATCGATTTGACCCAGGGTCAACCCTGTGATGCGCAGATTAACCGACTCCAGCGATTTGATACCTTCTATAACCTGACGGTGCGTCGTGCTGTCCCACTTTACCGCATAGATGATCGTATCGACCGACTGCCCGATGACACGTGCGTCCGGCACCGCCAGAACAGGCGGCGTGTCGATGATAATGCGGTCGTATTTCTGCCGTAGCTCTTTCAGCAAGTCCGCAAACCGCTTGGATGAAAAGACGTCCGCGGCATTCACCGATGATTTTTCGCCCATCAGCACGTCCGCGCCAAGCTGTTCGTTAAAAGAAACGGCATCCTCCAGCTTGGCGGTCCCTGACAGTACGGCCAGCAGACCATCCTTTGATTTGATCTCGAAATACTCACGAAACACAAGGCGCCGAATATCACCTTCGATCAGCAGCACCTTTTCACCCATGGACGCAAAATTATGCGCCAGCGAAATCGACAATGTTGTTTTGCCCTCACCGGGGACTGACGAGGTGAGCATGATGATCTGCGGCTGACGGTCAAGATTGGCCAAAAGCACCGATGTCCGCAGATTTCGCACCGATTCAGAGGCCGCCGAATTCGGCTTTTCTGCAACGTATTTCAACATGCCCGACCGTTTGCGGATCGGGATCGCCGGGATCTGCCCCAGAACGGCATAGCCTGTGCGCGCCTCAAGATCTTCGGCCACGCGGAAGGTATTCTGGGCCATCTCGCGCGCCAGTACATAAGCGGCACCGGCCATCAGCCCCAACATCATCGAAATTGCAAGGATGGACATCTTGCGTGGCGCAGAGGGTTGCAACGGAACGACGGCCTCGCTCAGGATGCGACTGTCGGCTTGCTGGATACCCTGCTGGATGCTGGTTTCCTTGAGTCGCGCAAGAAAGGCCTCGTATATAAGACGGCTTGCTTCTGACTCGCGCTGTAATTGTTGCAACTGCACAAGCTCATCAGACTGCCTATCAATCCGCTCTGTGACTTCGGTAATCGAGACTTCGAGCGCGAGTACTTGGCGTTCATTACGGGTAATCGTATCGGCCATCTGGGCCAGTATAAGGTTCGCCCGGTTGTCAAAGCGCTGCTCGGCAGCGCTGTCGCCTCTATCAAGCTGTTCGAGAATGCCGGTCAGAACATCATCTTGCGCCAGAACGGCGACTTGCTCACGTGATCCGTTTTCATCTGCAGCCTCAAGCGCTGTCTGCCGACTGCTCAGGACACGGTTCTGCTGCTGCAGCATATCGCGACGTTCGCGCAATTCCTTGAGCTGCCGGTTCAGCGCAACAAGCCCTTCGGGGCTGACAAGATCCGTGTTTGTACTAAAGCTTTTGAGCGTTTCTTCGGCTTGTTCCAGCTCAATCTGGAGTTCGGCGACACGCTCGCCCAGCCAGGTGGTCGCCTGTTCGGTCTTCTCCAGCTTAACCCTGACCTGATCGTCAATATAAAGTTCTGCGAGCCGGTCGGCGATCTGCGCCGACTTCACCGGGTCTTCTGTCGTTATCCGGATCAAGAAAACATAGCTTTGACGGATGTTGGATACCTGCAGCCGTTCCAGCACCGCATCAACCACCGCGTCCAGTGTGGACTGTTCGGAGGGCGCGCGCGCCTCGACACCGGATCCGGGCATAAGATCGCGGATCAAACCGACCACTTGACCGACAGAGATAAGCGGCGGTTCGCGAAGGGTCGCATTGAATTCCGGGTCGTTTATGAGACCAAGATCAAGCACGACACGTTTGATCAGCTCGCGCGACCGAATGACCTCGACTTCGGTATTGACCGTGGCCTGATCCCCCGAAAGACCAGTGACAACGCTTTCAATGTCCATGACCTGCTGTTCACGGCTTTCAAGCGCGACCGCAGCTCCGGCTGTGTATACCGGCGTTGCAAGGAAAAACGCATACCAAACACCCAGGCAAAGCGCGAACAAACCTGCCAGCAGGATGCGTAGTTTGCCCCGCCATAACGTGCCAAGCAGTTGACCCAGATTAATCTCGTCATCGTTTTCGGGTAACTTGTGCGCCGCACGCGGCGGGTGTGAGAGACTGGTCATACTTCAATCTATGCGTTGTACAGAGCGTTGCATGTACCTGTCATACAGAGGATAGAAATACAATGTTACAAATGGAGCGTGCGCGGAATGTGCAAATAAGAGCGAACAGGCCTACATGGCGAAGTTCTGGTTGCGTTAACGGCGCATACGCCGTATCGGTCAAGTGATGAACAACTGAGGGTTGCGGGCTATGATTGTTGAAAAACTCAACAACCTGTCACGTGATAGCAAGCGTTTCGTATTCTTTGCCAGTGACTTGGCAGCCGTGATGATATCACTCGCGCTGGCTTGCGCCCTACGTTACGGCAGCTTTCAATATGAGATCGCTTTCGCGGCTGCATGGCCGCTGTTTTTTGCGATGGCGGTCATCGGGCCGCTCATTATCATCTTTTTCAGATTACCACAGATCAAGCTGATGGCGTTTGAAAGCAACGCGATACAGCGTATCGGTGCTGCGGCGGCGTCATTGGCGCTTGCGGCCATGGCAGCGAGCTTTCTGATGCAAGTGCCCGCGCCTCGTTCAGTTCCGCTGATTTTTGGCGCGCTGTTCTTCCTTATGGCGATCGGCGCCCGCATCCTTGCCCTGAGGATTCTGCTGTCTTTTGACGGCCGGGAAGCCAGCCGTGAATCGATCGCCATATATGGTGCAGGTGCTGCCGGCATTCAGCTTGCGGCGGCGCTTTTGCGATCCAGCGAAATGCGACCGGTCTTCTTTGTCGATGACAACGCCAATCTGCACGGTCTTGTTGTTGCCGGACTGCCGGTATTGTCGCCGCACAAATTGCGCGAACAGATGACAAAATACAGGGTGAAAAAAACCCTGCTGGCTATGCCGTCCGTTCGTCAGGACCGTCGTGATGAACTGATCGAACGTCTCCACAGTCAAGACATTCAGGTTCAGGTTCTGCCGTCTTATGTCGACCTGATCAGCGGCAAAGGGCTGCTGTCGAGCCTACAGCCCGTATCACCAGACCGGCTATTGGGGCGGGACAAGGTGGATCTCGACACCCCCGAAATTGCGGACACCTATGCCGGTCGTGTCGTGATGGTCACGGGCGCAGGTGGATCCATCGGGTCCGAGCTGTGCCGGCAACTGGTCGAGTGTCGGCCCGCCCGCATCGTGCTTTTTGATCAATGCGAGTTCGCGCTTTATTCCATCGATGCTGAACTGCGCGCACTTGCAGCGTCAGCGCGCATTGATGTGACCACCCGTCTTGGGTCCGTTATCAACGCTGATCGTGTCGCAGAAGTCATTGCCGAGACAGGTGTGCAGATCATTTTGCATGCGGCCGCATATAAACATGTGCCCCTTGTCGAGGCTAATCCGCTGGAAGGCGCGCGGAACAATGTTCTGGGAACGCAAATCGTCGCGGATGCCGCCGAGGCGGCCGGAATTGAGCGCTTTATTCTGATTTCCACGGACAAGGCGGTGCGCCCGACCAGCACAATGGGTGCAACAAAACGTATGGCAGAGCTTGTTATTCAGGATCGCCAAACCCGGAGCAGCAAAACAAAATTCGCCATGGTCCGTTTCGGTAATGTGCTGGGCTCTTCGGGGTCGGTGATCCCGCTATTTCAGAAGCAGATCGAACGAGGCGGCCCCGTTACAGTGACCCACCCAGACGTCACGCGGTTTTTCATGACTATTCCGGAGGCGTCGCGCCTTGTTCTTTTGGCCGGTGCCTATGCAGAGGGCGGCGATGTCTTCGTGCTTGATATGGGCAAACCACAGCGGATCATTGATATCGCCTACAAGATGATCAGGCTGTCTGGTCGACAGCCCAAAGACGCTGAAACAGGCAAAGGTGATATCGCGGTTGAAATCACCGGGTTGCGTCCCGGCGAAAAACTGTACGAAGAATTGCTGATCAATGATGACAGCCTGCGCGATACGCCACATCCGAAAATTCTGCGTGCCAACGAAACATCGTTGAGCGAGATCGAAGTGGCAGCCATGCTGAAAGAGCTGCAGGTCTGTATCGCAGGCGCATCGGCGTCACGCCTGAAATCGCTGATCGAAAAATGCGTTGATGGGTACGCTCCAAAGGAAAACCAAAGTGTCAGCGCGTAGGTTTTAGATTTTACCTTCAGGCCTGCAGAAATCGACAAGACCCCATGTCCAATCGCGCCGCACTCAGGCGTCCGCCCTTATAGGCGCCAGTGTCGATGGCGATGCGCCCGGATAAGACAGACGGTTGAGATACGATGGTATGTCCATGCACCACGCAAAGCGCATCGGCCCTGTGCTGCTTGAAAAACTTTGCATGGCCCCACAACAACGTCCTCTCGCTTTGTCGCGCCAAGGGCTTGTCCGGATTCATCGCGGCGTGGACACAGCAGACGTTTCCATTTGCCCAATAAAGCGGAAGCGCGCGCAACCAGGCCAGCATATCGGCTGGCATTGCCCCCTCAAGCGCGTGCGCGATCTCAAGCGCGTCTTCGGCATCCAGGCGTTCTGATACGCCGGTGATCCCAAAGCTGCTTAATGTATCAAGCCCACCAAATAACAGCCAACGTGCGCCCTCCCCCGATGGATCATCGATGAAGTCCAGCATCATGCGTTCATGGTTGCCCATCAACACAATGACGTCATCAGGTGCCTCTGATGTCAGTGTAAACAGCCGTTCAAGCACTTGTGCGGATTGCGGACCGCGATCAACAAGATCGCCGACCACGACGATAGCTTCATCACCTGCAGCCTCAGCGTCAATCTGTTTCAGCAGTCGATCCAGGCTGTCGTTGCAGCCATGAACATCGCCAATGGCGTACATGCTACGTTCTGGCGTGATGATGGTATCGAACGTTTTGTGGGACTGCTTACTGCCCCTGTCTTTCACGTCCAGAAGCGTCTTTAACTTGTGAAACACGTATGTCCTGCCGCGTATATGATTTGCCTCAGCCAAGCTGCCTTGACGCGCAACCTAGGTCAAGCATGCAGCCGATCTGGTTTATCCACACCGGCATTGTGAATCAAGATGCTGCTGGGGGTCGCGCGTTGTATGCCCTACTGTCAAAAAGCAAAGGGTCAGGTAGAAACCTGACCCTATCACTATTTCAGATGATGTGGGCGAAACCGTTGTTCGCCCCAGCCACTCAACAAATCTGGCTATACTAGTTCGTGCCGGATGTGCCGCTTGGGCTGTCATCATCGTCATCGCTGGCCGCAATCGCGACGATAGCGATCAATGCAACACCCGCTGCGATAGCGACGCCGGCGCCACCCATACCACCGGCACCAGCTGGGCCAAGCGAAGTTTCAGGCGACGAAGTTGCTGGTGCTCCAGCACCCTGCGCGAAAGCGGTCGCTGGCAGCAAAAGTGCGATTGCTACTGCGCTGAGAAGTTTAGTCATTGGATTTCTCCTGCTCTAGAGTACTTAGAATTGTTCACTCAAAAAGTGTATAGCGCAAAACTATTCCTCTTTAAAAGCACGGATTTGCAATTCCGGTGCTTTTTTCCATTTTCAGGAGTCCGCTGTCAAAAACACGGCGCTTTTCCGCTGATGCTATGCTTAATTTGCCGCTGCGGCAGCCGTGTTGATCAAGGACGGCACAAACTGCTGCACGACCCGATTCCAACGTGTAATCGGCTGTTCGGCTATGAATACCACATCATTCGGGCGCATCTCTAACCGGGTTGCCAGCATCAGATTCGCGGCATTCGATGCATCAAGATGCAGGGCCGTTACGGCGCTGAATTCACGTGGGTCCAGCGAACCCCGCAAAACGTATATCTGCGAGGGATTTGCTGTCTGTGACGAAAACCCGCCCTCAGAGAACAGCGCGTCGGCCAGACTGGCCTTGCGTTCCGGAGGGAGCGCAAAACGTGCGGGACTGTTCACCTCGCCCGCCAGATAGACATAATCACGGTCCACAGCATCCAGCTCCAGGCGTGCCTGAAAGTTTGTGCGTGCTTCGTTCAAAGACGCGCGGCGCAGCTCCATCTCGACCTGAAGCTCATTCAGCGCGCTTACCCGCGCAGTTTGACGCAACTGGGCGAGCGTAATCTGCTCGGTAAAGTAGGCTTGTGCGCGGTCCAGCTCAAACTCTGTATCGACAAAGACGCTGTCGCCTGCGGCAAGGCGCGTTTTCTGCACATCGCCCCGCGACAGATAGGTTTCCAGCGGGATTTGATAAAGCGTGCCATCGCGATAGATCCGGATCGATGCAAAATCCATGTCAGGCGTCTGGATGCCGCCCGCCGCCGAAAGAACCTGATCAAGGGTCAGCGGTGTCAGTGTGATCGGTACAAGCGTGGGATTGCCAACCGCGCCACCAATCGACACACGCTTTGAATTGAACTCGGCCAATTCGAGGCTGAACGTCGGATCGATCTGATTGTCCAGCAAACGGCGGAACAGCTGCGCCTCGGCCTCTTCCAGCGTCGATCCGGCGACCTGAACACGACCGACATCGGGGATCGCAATGGCACCGTCATCCTGCACCGTGTATCCTTGCCTGCGGTTTTGTGCCGCGAGCAAGCCCGACAACTCTTCCACAGTATTAGCGGCATCACGTGTGGCCAGCAGCAGCACATCACCGACGCCAATCCGGTAGGGGGTGTTGGGCACCGCCGGCGGCAACCGTAATGCAAGCGCGTTCGGACGCTGTGGACGTTCCAGCGTCGCCTCTGGCAATGCGCCTACGCCGCGTCCGGCAGATGGCGCCCCAGAAGTCTGGGAAAACGCGGCGGGTAGCGCACGCGGATTGTAAGGCGACTGGTTTGCAGACAGAACCGTTTCTGCCGTCAGCGGGACAACGCGGACCTTGCTATCGGCCTGTGACACTTGCGACGGAATATAGGCAATGCCACAGCTGGCCAACGCCACAAAACTGCACAATGCGATCAATCTTTTCAGCATACTGGTTTCCAACTTGTTCTTCCGTCTATGTCCCGAAAAGCGGGGTAAGTTGCAAGTGCCCATGCTGCAAACCACCAAAGGTGGCAAGATCAATCGCGGAAGCGTTCAAGCGACAGGTAACCGCGTTCCGGGCCGATCCATTGCCGCGATGAAGCCACAGCACCATTTGCACCAATGCGATAGATGTTTTCGAATTGCAGGGTTTCGCCCTGACAGCGTTCACGGAACGCGCCCGGTTCTTCTGCAACAAGATCGCAGACAAAACTGCGCACGAACATCTGTTCCTCACCATCAAGATAGCGGTGAACACGGATAAGCCCCCTGCCCCCACCTGCCGCAATCGCACGCAGAGTCGCAGCGACATCAGCGCTCATCAAATCATCGCCCAGTCCACGGGAACCGATGAGCAAGCCATTGTTCAGCGCAAAACTCACGCCATCGGGTGTGGTGAAAGTTGCCACCTGACCATTTTCTCCGACACCAATGAGCACCGATGACAGCAACGGCTTTTCCACAGTGCCGATCTTGAGCGGCGCATCGCCGAACTGTGCTGCAACCTCTGGCGTCAGATAGGCACGGATCTGCGCCGCCGTTGGACCAGGTGTCCGCGGTCCAAGGTTATCGAAAATCTGGCTGATCTGTCCGATCCGGCCGGCTTGATTGGGATCATTGCCGCACGCCCCCAAAAGCCCCGACATTGCAAACGCAATCAACACGCGTGAAAGCCATACCCGTTTGATCTGCATACCTATCATCTCCAGAAACGGCCCCATCCACGTTGTAGCTCTGGCTCATGATAGCTGCGCACGGTGTCGTACAGCCGGTCGCTCACGTTGAGCCGTGCGCCGCCATCCCGCAAGATCGGCTGAATAGTGACGTCAGCGACACGGTCTGAGGGCCACCCGAGGAAGTGCTGAAGAGGTACAGAGATGCGAATGCCCTTGTCGAATGACCCTTCACCAAAATCGTCAAAAGAGACATCGGTAAAGGTAGCATAGGCCCCAAGCCGCCAGCCATTTGCAAAGGTCCGGTCCAACGCGATTGTGGTGCCCCAGTCCTTGGCGAGATAGCGCCCTGCGCTGAGCTGGCCGTGAAACCCGTTGCCAAAATCGTAGTACATGGTCCCATGCCCGATCGTGACCTGATAATCCTGCAGTCCAAACCGCTGATCAAAGTCGCGTTGACGGACCTCGTTCAGCTCAACCCCCAAGGCAAGCCGGCTCCTGACCGGTTTCCACAACAATTCGGACGACAAGCCAAAATACATCGTCTCAAGATAGCCAGCTGTCACCCGACCATACAGATCCGGCCCCGGCCGGAAATACTGGGCAAGTGTCAATCGCTTAAGGGCGGTATCCGCCTTGGCGTATATATTCGCGTCAGAACGGACGCGCGGCAGCGTGGATGGATCGCTGCGGGTCGATTCATCGCGATTACCAACCAATCGCTGCTGTACCCGGCCCGACAGGATAAGCCCGGGCGCAATGTCGTACTCGCTATTGAGTGCGATCCCAAAATCAAGTCGTATCGGGTCATCGGGGTCAAAATAGCTCCCTTCGACATAAGGGGACAAAGACCATCGAAACCGTGGATAAACGCCATCCGCATAGATCGTGTCATCAAGCTGTGTTGACGCATCAGAAATGTCAGCGCGGGCATAGCTTTGCCATGCCCCGTCAGGCGCAAACTCCAGTTCCTCCAGGTCGGTCCGCTGCAATGTGACAGCCGCCAGCGGTATGCCGTTTTCCATCGGCACGATCGTAAATCGTTCAACCGAAGCGGGCATGGTGCGGGTCAGAATCCGTGCCGTTCGCCCGATCGCTTCGGCGCGGGCAAGATAGCGGGTGTTGCGAATGGCAACAGTCGCGCTGCGCGCATCAAGGCGCAACGCCTCCAACTCCATCCCATCAGCGGCCAGAAAGGTTGCTGTCTGATCGCGCGCGCTTTTTTGGCGGGCCGCATTGGTCGTCCAGTCCAATGGCGCGGCACTGGCAGCACTGCGCACTTGAACCGGCAAAGGCGCGCTGCCTGCCCCACCCGCCACATTCGGAAAGCGCGGATTGGTGCGGAACGTCGCCGCGACACCCAGCTCTGTGCCATGCATGAAGTAGCTTTGCAGATGAACCCCGTCGCTCAGCCGATAGTCGACACCAAAGTTCCAGGGGGAATCGCGTTCGAACAGGTCGCGCCCGGCTGCCCGCTCGCGCGTGTAGTCGTCGGACGAATATTCGGCCTTGAATGTCAGCCGCTCGTTTGCAGCCCAGCTGACGCCACCGAACAGTGCCGCATCACCACGAAACCACCGGGCGCTTTCGATCTGTCCGCCTGTGTCACCGGTCGAGGTTGGGCGTGTCTCAAAATCTTCATTCAATGCGCCGAGCGGGTTCGTGAAACCATCAAAACTGCCAAGCCGCCCCCAGCCGATACCAGCGGTGACTGCCACCTGAGGTATCAGATGTTTGGTGGCGACGATGTATTCGCCCGAATAAATTCCCGTTCCGATGAAATCCTGCAGGCCAATCGCCACGGCAGGCCGGATCGGGCCTTCATCTGCAAGCCGGTATCGCAAGTCGAATGACCGATCAAACGTCGCCTCACCCGTGGCCGGGGCCCAGTCTTCGATTTTCGTGTATCGAAAGCTGCCGGACAGTCTAGGTAACATCTGAAAGCTGAGCGTCCCGCGCGTGCTACCTGCAAAATAGCTGAGCGTCGTTGCAAATTCGGCATCCGGGGCACTTTGCGCGGTCGGCATGTCGATCAGACCCGGGGTGCCATACGTTGAGTAGGTGAGTTGATTTGGTTCCGCAAAAGCGCCGGTCGCGTTCTGGACCATATACGCGCATAGCAGCACATTGCTGATGCTGCGCTGTAAACGCCGCCGGGGCTTACGGGCTGGTGTCACGGCAGAATACTCCGGTCTCATTATGATAGCACATGGTTTTGTCCCCAACCGCCAGATGCATGCGACCTTGGATGACTTCAACCGTCAATTTCAATCGGGAGCCTATATGCTGCTGGAAACAATCAAAAGCGCATAGAAGGCAATAGATCGGCACTATTCCTCTTAGGGTCAGGACCCATTCCCTGTACGTCAAGCAGGGCCGCAACGGGCATTCGTAAGTGGAAATCTGGCGGACAGACAGGGATTCGAACCCTGGAGACGGTCTCCCGCCTACACACTTTCCAGGCGTGCGCCTTCGACCACTCGGCCACCTGTCCGTGGCGTGCGGTTTAGCGCGCCCCGCCCCCCTTTTGCAAGACCCTCGACATATGTTTGTGACTGCGGTTTACGCATGGGCGTCCAGCACCTTATACACGGTATATCGTATCAAAGAGCTTTCCGCATATGCTGCACGACCCACCCAAAGCCAGCGCCGCCGAACGGCGCAGTGATTCAACCCGGTTGCAAACCGGTGCTTTGGTCATCATCGCATTTGCCGTTGTGCTGTTCTTGCTGGTGCAGGCCCGGTTCGTGCTGATTTCGCTTGCGACGGCGATCATCCTGTTCAGCCTGACAAGCGATGTCATCAACTTCATCGCCCGCCAGCGCATCGGTCCTTTCCGCATACCAAACGCGCTTGCAAGTATTGCTGCGATGGTCCTGATCGCCGCTGCACTTCTCACGCTGACCTCGATCCTGTTGGCGCAGGTCAATACCGTTCTTGTCACGACCCTGTCCTATACAGAACGCGCGCCGTCTGCCGTTGCATCGCTATTTGCCTGGCTGGGCGAGGATAGCGAACGGGCTGTATTGAACGCCCTGCGCTCCATCGATGTCTCAAGCTATCTGCGCAGCGCCGCAGGCCAGGCCAGCGGCATGACCCAGGCGACCGTCCTGATCATCCTGTTCGTGGGATTTCTGTTTGCAGAGCGCATCTGGTTTCAGACCAAATTGCAGAATTTCGTCGGGGACGAAGAACAGGCCAACCGCATCGGCAAGATCATCCAATCCATTATCCATCGCGTGAACTACTACCTTCTGGTGAAAACCGTGATTAGCGCCATTACCGGCGCGATGATCTATGTGCTGGCCCGTGCGTTTCAGCTGGAACTCGCGACATCCATCGGGATCATCACCTTCGTGCTGAACTTCATCCCCAATATCGGGTCCATCGTCGCGACCGCACTGATCGCGCTGGTGGCCCATGTGCAGTTGGGCGATGCCACGATTACGGCGATCATCTTTACGATCGCCGGTATCATCCAATTCGTGAATGGCAGCATTATCGATCCCATGCTGATGGGCCGTGCGCTGCGTCTGTCATCTTTTGGCATTATACTGTCACTTGCCTTCTGGGGCGCCGTCTGGGGTATTCCGGGGATGTTTCTATCGGTGCCGATCATGGTGATGCTGCTTGTCGTGTGCAGCCATGTGCCGGATCTGCGCCCCTTTGCGATCCTGTTATCGCGCGAAGGTCTGCCTGAATCCGAAAAGATGCTTGATCAACCGATCGAGCGCGACTTGTTCGGTCAGGATATCAAAGACAGTTAATCGGATACCGGCGCGGGTTTGCCGGCGATGGGCTGACGCGCGTAATAGGTCACATCTTCGGTGAAATACTGATAACTATCGGCATTCTCGATCGCCAGGTCCGGATCATTGACTGCCATACGGCTGCATTCGCTCCGCGAATAACAGTGATCCCATGTGTCCGCGACCCGCAGAAAATGCGAAATTTCATGGACCATAGTTCCTTCGCGCGTGCCATTGTCGCTGCGCCGTTCGCCCGGGTTGAGTGCCGTCAGCGGCGGCAGGTTGAAAAAGGGGGGGCAGACATAGACCTGGTACGGCCGATGTGCATAAACCCAAGCGTATTCGCCCGCCGTACATCCGTGCTGCGTTGCGGTGTTGCATTGCGTGGTCACGCCGCCGCTGCGGATAGCACCAATCACCGCCTTCAGCGTGGCGCGCACGACCTCGGCATTCGCATCTGAATAGGTCCCGAACCAGCGCGCATATTCGGGTGTATCCCCCACCTGTGCCGCAGCCTTGAGGGTCAGATCCTTGGCATTGCGCAACGCATTTTCGACAATGCGGATTTGATCCTTTTCACAGCCTTGGTGGTTTTGCGCAAAGGCTGGGTTCACAAGCCCGAACAAGGTTATTGCCAGAACAGAAATCAAACGCATGACCCTAATCCAGATGCAGATAGACACGCCGGTTCTGGCGGCCTTTCTTTTCGACCTTGCCCAGCCGGACCCGACCGATCTCTTCGGTATTTGCAACATGTGTGCCGCCACAGGGTTGGAGATCAGCCGTCTCTTTCCCGACGCCAATCCGGATCAGGCGGATCTTGCCACTGCCACGCGGCGGCTGGACAGACATGGTTTTCACCAGATCCGGCTGCGCATCAAGCTCTGCGTCTGTGATCCATTCTTCGGTCACATGCATGTTGCACCCAATCAGGCGGTTCAGATCATCCTCAAGCGCTGCCTTGTCCTCTGGCGCGTCTGGCATGTCAAAGTCCAGCCGCCCCTTTTCGGCTGATATAGCCCCACCCGACACTGGCAGCGGAATGACCACGGACAACAGATGCAACGCCGTATGGACCCGCATATGCCGATAGCGACGATCCCAATTCAGTTTTTGTGTCACGACCTGCCCGACCGTGGGCAAGGGCGCTGGTTCGGCAGGCAAATGCAAAATCGCATCCCCCTCGCCCTTGACGGTTGTTGCGATGTCAATCGTGCCGCCATTCCATGACAACGTGCCGCTGTCGCCGGGCTGACCGCCGGATGTCGGGTAGAACGTCGTTTGATCAAGGATCAGGCCGCCCTCTGACGTGATCGCAGTGACGGTCGCGGATGCCTCGCGCAGATAAGCGTCATCGCGAAACAAGAGCTTGGTCATCAGGCTTCTCCCTTCAGGACTTCGGGATTACGCAGCCAGATATCGCGCTGCGCAAAGGGAATCTCGATCCCGGCTTCGGCGAACTTTTTGGCGATTTCGTGATTCATCTCGGACTTTGTCGCCAGAACATAATTCACGTCACGCAGGATCGCGCGGATCTCGAAATCCAGCGAATCTGCACCAAAGCCCTGAAACAGAACTGACGGTGGCGGGGTCATCAGGACCAGTGGATGCGCCTCTGCGATACCGCGCAGGATCTCGGTCACCTTCTCAACATCAGAGCCATAGGCCACACCAACGGGCACAATCACACGCCCGATCAGGTTGCCACGTGTCCAGTTCGTCACCTGATTGCTGACAAGGTCCGCATTGGGCACGATCACATCTGTCCGGTCAAATGTCTCGATCCGGGTCGATCGGACAGAGATGGAGCGGACATAGCCCATCTGCCCGCCCACCTCGATCCAGTCACCTTCGCTGACCGGGCGTTCGATCAGCAGGATAATGCCCGAGACAAAGTTGGATACGATGTTCTGCAGGCCAAAACCAATACCGACCGACAGCGCACCGGCAACCAGTGCGATATTGGACAGATCGATCCCGGCACTTGTGATCGCAACAATCGCAGCAAGGATGATCCCGACATAGCCAAACCCCGCGACAATCGCGTTTTGTCCACCAATATCAAGGCGCGTGCGCGGCATCACGGTTTTGCGCAGCGTGCTTTGAATAAAGCGCGTCAAAAGATAGCCGACCGCGAATACGAGGATAAAGGCGAGAAAATCGGTGGGTGAGATACGCGTTTCGCCCAAGGCGAAACCTTCGCGAAAACGGCTCCAGATTT
This sequence comes from uncultured Paracoccaceae bacterium, assembly GCA_947503965.1. GTDB lineage: Bacteria > Pseudomonadota > Alphaproteobacteria > Rhodobacterales > Rhodobacteraceae > Yoonia. The sequence goes on along the minus strand of CANNFU010000005.1, from coordinate 195,771 downwards.
CAAACAGCTCATCCACCCGCGCCCCCCAAATCAGGGCAAAAATCGGCAGGCTTAACAAATAGATGACAAAGCTGAGGAAGACCGGGACCAAGGCAGCAAAGCCCTTGGCTGGCTCTTCTGTTGCACGCGGACTGGTCACATCCTGCAGAACACGCTGGAAAAGGAAAATCACACCAGCCAACCCTAGCGAGTTCAATGCCGGTATCAGCAACGCGGCACCAGCGGCCCCATACCCGAAAGCGGCAGCCAATGGTGCGACAACGGCGACGATGGTGCAAAACCGCCCGATCAGGCCACGCACGCGGCCTTCGGAAACGACGGTGTCATCCATCGGCTCGGGCTTTGTTCTGATAACATGCCCGAAGCGCCATAACAAAATACCCAAGATGACCATCAACGGCCAATCAATCGCCGCGCGCGCGCCTTCGTCCACATCCATCGTTTGCAGGGCCTCGGTCATCAGAATCCACAAGGCCACGGACCAGCCCAACGCCGATGCGTATCGCCGCCCGGAGGCGCGCGTGCCTTCATCATAGCCAAGATAACCTGCAATCGGGCCGATCGGGAAAATCAAACGGCTGAGCCACCAAGTAAAAAGCACAACAAAACCCGCCACGGGCACGGCTTCGACCACACTGCCACCGCGCAATCCAAAGACATCAAGCGTCGACAGCCCCTCCGTTAGCGCAAAAAGGCCCAAAGTCGGGATAAGAAGCTGCGCCAGCGACAGAAAGAAAAGCCAAATAGGTGTGAACCGGTCGTTTCGTTGACGGACCTGCATCCGCCACATGGTCAACCGGCGCCGGAAAAGCCCCAGACACGCCACCGCGATGACGAAGAACAAGAGCGCGCGCGGCAATACGGCCAGCAGCTTGCCAGATCCGATATGCTGTTCGGCCCTGACCCCTGTTTCGACGCCGATAACCTGCACAAGGCTCCATAACGCGCCCGCCGCATTGCCCAGATGTGTGAGGTTCAGCGGAGACGGACCACGCAAAGTCAGTTCCGCGGTCTGACGTTGCAACAACAGCGCATCGAATTCGCTGATCAGACCATTGGCGCGGGCAAACGATTCTTCGGCCAGAACACGCGGCGCGATCAGGTCCTGCCGCTGCGCCTCAAGTGCTGCGCGGCGGGTGGCGATCGGCTCTGCCTCCTCGCCACTTTCGGGAACCGGACCAAGTGCGGCAATCTGGGCATCGACCGTCGCAAGCCGACCTGCATTGGTCGAGGTCCGCGCAAGAAACACATCGCGCCATTCCACCAGTTCTGCCCGCAAGCGATTTAGGGCAAATTCCGATGCATCTTCGCGCCCGGCCAGTTGTTCGGCACGTCGGGCAATTCGTTCCCAACTGCCATTCTCTTCCGCTTGCGTCAGATTTGCGTCTGGTTGCTCTTGTGCGGCAGCCATTATGGGCGCCCAGCACAGCAAGGCTGTCAGCAACAGCGCAAAAAAACGGACCAGCATCATGCGTCTTCAAACACCGTCGGCACGCTGATATCGGCCTCCAGCCATGCAGGAACAGGAAGGTCCTTTTCGCGCAGGAATTCAGGGTTGAAAATCTTTGACTGGTAGCGCGTGCCATAATCGCAAAGGATGGTCACGATGGTGCGGCCCGGACCCATCTCACGCGCCAGGCGGATCGCGCCTGCGATGTTGATCCCAGTTGAACCACCCATGCACAGTCCTTCCTGTGCCAGCAGATCGAAAACGATCGGCAAGGCTTCGGCATCGGGGACCTTGTAGGCGAAATCAGGTGTAAACCCTTCCAGATTTGCGGTGATCCGCCCCTGCCCGATCCCTTCAGAGATCGAGTCACCCGGCGGCGGCACCTGCCCGGTATACAGTTTATACAGCCCAGACCCATCGGGGTCCGTCAGCCCAACCTTCACGCCTTTGGGCTGCAAGACCTGCGCGACACCTGCGAGCGTACCACCTGACCCACAGGCACAGGTGAAACCGTCAATCTTGCCATCGGTTTGTTCCCAAATCTCAGGCCCGGTCGTTTCGACATGGGCCTGCCGGTTTGCCGTGTTGTCGAACTGGTTGGCCCAGACCGCCCCATTCGGCTCGGTCTTGTTCAGGGCCGCGGCCAACCGGGCAGAATATTTGACGTAGTTATTGGGGTTCGCATAGGGCACCGCTGGCACCTCGACCAGATGCGCGCCAGCGACGCGCAACATGTCTTTCTTTTCCTGGCTTTGCGTTTGCGGGATCACGATAACGGTCTTGAACCCCATCGACGCACCCACCAGCGCAAGGCCAATGCCGGTGTTGCCTGCTGTCCCTTCGACAATAGTTCCACCCGGTTTCAGATCACCCCGCGCAATCGCGTCCCTGATCATGAAAAGCGCCGCGCGATCCTTGACCGATTGGCCGGGGTTCAGAAACTCTGCCTTGCCCAGAATGGTGCACCCTGTCGCCTCGGACGCGGCCCGTAGCTTGATCAGCGGCGTGTTCCCAACCGCATCGGCAAGATCTTGTTTGATGGTCATTGCGGGCCCTTTCCTGTCTGTATTCTGTGTAGGACCGCGCCCGCAGGACATCAAGTGATGCTGCGCAATCTGTCCCGATGGCGAACAAGCCAGTAGAGTAGATAAAACAACGGGCCCGTTGCGATTTCGCCAGTGTCGAGCAGCTCCATCGCCTGATCAAGCGCAAGCGGATGCAGGCGCAAATCTTCGCTTTCGCCTGCCAACCCTCCCAGAAAAGGGGCCTTCATTGGCAGATCGCACAGACCCACATATGTATAGAAATAATCGGTGTTTGCGCCAGGTGATGGATAAAACGACCCAGCGTGTTCAAGATGGGTCAGCGTCAAACTCGCCTCTTCGGCAGCTTCGCGGCGGGCAGCATCTTCTGGGGTTTCACGGGCATCGACGATCCCGGCGACCGGTTCCAACATCCAAGGGTTTGGATCGGTGCGCATCAACGGACCCATGCGCAGCTGTTCAACCAGCAGCACCCGGTCACGTATCGGATCATATGGGAGCAGGATCGCAGCATCGATCCCGACAAATGTCTCGCGCGACAGGCGCGCACTCTGCCCGCCCTGAAACCGGCAATGCATCACCTGAAACTGCTGAAATCTGAAAAAATGGCCCAGCGGCGGGGCCAGACTCAGGATTTCGACATCGCCAGGTACAGGGTCAAACCGATGCTTTGCCGGTCCTGCGGTTGCGCGGTGCTTAGCCCACGCGCGCGCTTCGATCATTGGCCACATGGCACGCAAGCTGGCAGGATCGGGGACCGGGTCATGTCGGAACAATTCTTGCGCCGCCAAGACGGCCGGTGCCTCATATGCGTTCTGCCACACCGGAAAGGACCAATTGCCGGCATCTGACACATCACCCACAGGCGGCAAATAGCATTGGGCAGATCGCGAACCCTCGTCGGTGTCGATCAGGACTGTTTCCAGCGTATAACCGAATGTGCCCTCATAGATGTTCAGTCGTTGTGCCTGGGTGTCACTGAGACCAGCAAACAGACAACCTTGTGCGGTATCACCAGTTGCCGCCCGGATCATTGGCACAACATTCCCCGGCAGCTTTTGCACGCGATGGTCAGCCAAGCGCGCTGCCTTTGGCGGGGGCAACTTACCGCCAGCGACAGCCTGCATCAGGGTGCTGGACTGAAGCGTCCCGTAAACGAAAAGATCCATATGCGTCAGCTGAAGTTCTTGCCGAAATACTCAGCAATCAGCGCACAAATAATTCCACCAATGACCAGTGTCGTAAGGAAGGGTATGTCCACGAAAATAGAAGCCTGTTCAATAATCAGTTCAAAAGTATCAACGAAGGCGTCCATCGGACCATCATATCTGTTGCGCAATGCGTTGGTGATCATCTGGTTGCCACCTAATGCAGCGACAACGCAAAATGCAAACGCACCCGTCGTGGTCAGGCCGTTGCTGACCGCTTGACGGTACCCTTTGCCCGCGCGGCTGCCGCATAGTTTCCACCCGAGAAACAGACCAAAAACAACACACATCGGTATCAGAAATTGCGGTGGTCTCTCTTCTTCGAAAAACGCCCCCATAAGGCCCCCGATGTACCAACCGAACAGTGCAAAAACGATCGCGCCTGCAAGACGTCCGGCTGTGGGCATTTCTAACGGTCCTTATTCATGATCCGTGCGCGACAAGCTAGGTGCTGCGGCTCACGGTAATCTGCGTTACGTCGCAGTTTCGGCTATCAAAAGTCGCCGCACAAGAGGTCAGATAAAAATCCCACATCCGTTTGAAGCGGTCATCAAAACCCAAGGCGGCGACCTGATCCCATTTTTCGTTGAACGTATCGTACCAACGGCGCAAGGTCAGACCATAGCTTGGACCAAATTCAATTGATCCAGCCACATTTAATCCAGCCTTTTCAACCTCTTGGCGTAAGACTGTCGGGCTGGGAAGCATCCCGCCCGGAAAGATGTATTTCTGGATGAAATCAACGCCCTTACGATACGCCTCCCAGCGTTCATCCTTTACCGTGATAATCTGAAGTGTTGCGTTCTTGCCCGGTTTCAGACAATCGCGCACGGTTTTGAAATAGGTCGGCCAGTATTTTTCGCCGACCGCTTCGAACATTTCGATGCTGGCGATGCCGTCGTATACACCTGTCTCATCGCGGTAATCCTGCATCTTGATCTCGACCATGTCGGACAGACCGGCCTTGGCCATGCGTGCCACGGCAAAATCATGTTGTTCCTGACTGATGGTCAGCCCCGTGACCTTAATCCCGCGTTCCTTGGCCGCGTATTCGGCAAAACCACCCCAGCCGCAGCCGATTTCCAGCACATGATCGCCTGCCTGTGCGCCCATCTGATCAACCATGCTGGCATATTTCGCCTGTTGCGCGGCTTCAGTGCTTTCCTGACCGGTCTCGAAGATGGCCGATGAATACGTCATCGTATCGTCGAGCCAAAGACCATAGAAATCATTGCCCAAATCATAGTGATAGCTGATATTCTTGCGCGCTTGGGTTTTCGAATTGCGCTGCATCCAGAACCGCAACCGCTCATACGCGCGGATCAGGCTCTGTGCGGGAAAACCATCATAGATATGATCGGCATCATCATGCATGAAATCCATGACCGCCATCAAATCCGGCGTGGTCCACCACCCATCAAGATATGCTTCGGAAAACCCCATATCACCTTCACGCACAGTACGCGCAAACAGATCGGCGTTGTGCACATATACTTCGGCCACATGACCTGGCTGTGGTCCTTCAGCCCGAAAATGACGCCCATCCGGCAGAATGACATCAACCCGGCCCTTGTTAAGATGTTTGATCTGGTCAAACACACGCGCAAAGTAGCGCGGCAGCCCGGTCTGCCCGTCAGTACTGGTTAAGATCATCTGAGTTCCTGTTATCATATCGTCATTCGCCAAGGTTGCACCCTCGCTTCTTTGAAGCTCAAGTTAACCTTTGATACGGTGAAGTCACGGAAAACGTTCAAATTTTAGCTACGTGACCCTACGGCAATCAGAAACCGCGGTTCTCATAGGCTGCCAAAGCACGCTTGCGTCCTTCATCCGCCGGTACGATCGGGTCGGGGTATTCATCGTCCGGCGACATACCCCAATGCTGTGGAATCATATCATAATAAGACAGCGCATCGTCAGATGGATTTTTGTAAGGTTCAGCCAGCCAGCGGCTGACATAGTCCCGATCCTTGTCGAATTTATCCAGCTGCGTGACCGGGTTGAACACGCGGAAATAGGGCGTCGCATCAGGGCCTGACCCTGACGACCACTGCCAACCCATCGCATTGCTGCACGGGTCCCAGTCGATCAGGCAATCGGCAAACCAGTTCATCCCGATCTTCCAGTGACACAAAAGATGCTTGGTCAGATACGACGCCACAATCATCCGCCCGCGATTATGCATTGTGCCGGTCACATACATCTGGCGCATGGCGGCATCGACGAACTGGATGCCCGTGCGGCCCTGTTTCCAAGCCCTCACCTCGGCCAGACGCTCATCCGTGTTCCAGGGAAAGGCGTCCCAGTCCTCTTTCCAGTTGTCGGACACGATACGCGGTGTGTGATGGGCGAGGTGATATGCGAATTCGCGCCAGACCAGCTCTTTCAGGAACACCTCTGCATCGTTCTTGCCGTCATTCAGCGCGCGCCAGCCTGCGTGCCAGCAACTACGGGGGCTGATTTCGCCATAGGTCAGGTTTTCGGATAGCCCTGATGTTCCGTCTACCGCAGGCAAATCACGGTTCTTTTGATAATTGGCCACGCGGTGGGCGATGAACGCGCCCAACCGATGCGACGCCGCATTTTCACCGACTGTGCAATGTGATCGCAGGGTATCTGCGCCCCGTTGCATTGCCGCGGCCAGGTTCCAGCGTTCCAGATCGTCCGACTTGGGCCAAGCATCCGGGGCGGGAATGCGGCCCGGCGTTGGCAATGCAGCTGGCACGTCGCGTCCGCGCACCGATTTCCACATCGGTGTAAATACCTTGTAGAACCCGCCTGTCTGCGTCTCGACCGTCCAGGGCTCAAAAAGCACATGACCTGCGAAACTTTTGAACTCAACGCCTGCGTCTTTCAGATGTGATTTGATCTTGGTGTCACGGGCCTTGCTATCGGGATCATACAGACGCGACCAATAAACCGCCCCTGCCCCGGTTTCGTCGATCAACTGTTGCAAGACATCCAGGGCCTGACCCTTGCGCAGGATCAGTTTGCTGCCCTTGTCCTGCAACGACTGCGCAAGATCCTCTATCGACAAGCCAAGCCGAAACTTGGGTGCGGCGCCCAAACCGACAACAAGATCATCATGAATGAATACAGGGATGACAGGTCGGCCCGTTTCACAGGCTGCCGTCAACGCCTCGTGATCGCCAAGGCGCAGATCACGCCGGAACCACAGCAAAATGGGTGAATTGCTCATCAAACCTCCGCACGGAACGAATTGGCCCGCTTACAAGACCTGATCTAGCGCCACCATCACTGCGTCAACCTTTGCTCGGGCAATGCCGATAGCCGACAGCGTGCCTTATCCCACGAAAAAGGCCCCGATGCTTGCGCATCGGGGCCTCATTTTCGCAGTTGTCGTCAGGCTATTCCGCTGGCTGCGCGCCGACGGATGCCTGCTCATCAACGGTGGTCGAAACGCCCGCAGCTTCGCGCTTGCCATCAAGGTAGATGCCCTTGATCAGCGACAGCCCCATCAGGACCATCACCAGACTGAATGGCAAAGCACCAATCACCATTGCTGTCTGAATGGCGCCAAGGCCGCCCGCGATAATCAGGCCACCTACAACCAATGCCAATGCAGCACCCCAGAACAGGATATGTGGACGGGCCTTTGGACCTTCATCACCAGCGGCGTTGATCGTATTGATGATCAGCACCGCGCTGTCAGCTGACGTCACAAGGTAGGTCAGCAACAAGACCACGATCAGGACCGACATGGCCCATGCCAAGGTCGGGTTCAGGATAACCGCCAGCATGGCAAACAGCTGATCGGCCTGTCCTGCACCCGCGATTGCACCATTGGCCCCGCCGTTCAGTTCAAGGTCAATGGCGGTGCCACCGACCAAGGCAAACCAGACAAAGCACATGACTGCGGGGATCACCATTGCACCCAGGACGTATTCGCGCACCGTGCGTCCGCGTGAAATGCGGGCAAGGAACACGCCCACGAATGGGGCAAACGCAATCCACCAGGCCCAGTAGAAGATGGTCCAACCACCCTGCCAACCGGCCAGTGCATCGCCCTGCTCGGTCCCGTCGGCGGCCCACACAGTGAAGATGTTGCCGGGGATGGAAATCAGATAGTCCCAGATACCGACAAACAGCGCAGTTAGGCCAAACAAGGTCGAGCCGAAGATGACAAAGAACGCCAGGACGAAGAAGCTGAGCCCCATGTTAATGTTGGACAGCCATTTGATGCCTTTGCCCACACCGGACAGGGCCGACAGCGTAGAGGCCCCCATGATGACCAGCAAAGCCACGATAATCGCCATCGTTGAAGACGACTGATCGCCCGCCACATCCGTTGTGTAGAGCCATTCGCCAAACCCGATACGGTAGAGACCAGAGATGAACTGCTCGACACCGAAACCCAACGTTTGCGAGACGCCCAGCACCGTTGCCACAACGGCAACAACATCAACGACATGCCCCAGAGGGCCCGAAAGGGATTTACCAAACAGCGGCGTCAGGCCGGACCGGATCGTCAGCGGTAGGCCACGGCGATAAGAGAAATAACCAAGCGCCAGACCGACAATTGCATAGGATGCCCAGGCCGCGAGCCCCCAATGCGTAAATGACCAGACATAGGCGGCACGCACGTTATCGGCACTGCTGCCGGTGGTTTCCCCCATGATGGTTTGCGGGTTGCTGGCCCAGTGATACATCGGTTCTGCGGTGGCGAATGTGAGCATCCCGATCCCGATACCGGCCCCGAACATCATGGAAAACCACGAGAAATTCGAAAACTCCGGTTTGTCGTCCGGCATCCCCAGCTTTAGCCTGCCTGCTGCGGGCCACAAGGCCAGCGCAAAGCAAAGGATGACAAAGAACGCCATCACAAACACGTACCAATAGTTGAATGACGCCAGAATGAATCCGTTGATCGTGCTCAGGATACCGGCTGCGTTCTCTGGGAATGCGACCGCCCAGATGATCAATGCCCCGACCAGTATTTTGGCTGTAATTGTCACATCTTTTGTAAACCCGCGGTAAAAACCGCTGGCTGCCGTCTTGATCGGCAGATGCATCAGTGGTGGCTTCGGTGCCATGTTTTGTTCCCCGTTGCTTGTTTTTTATGCAAACAGCATAACCCAAGCTCTGAGTTTCACAAAACTGTTATACGCCGATGCATTTACTGTTTGCGACACAGACCATGTCGCAAACAGACCCACAAGCACTAAAAAATGCACGATTGGCCCCGCAGCCAGCTGGATTTAGGCGTTCACATCCACGACGACGCGCCCTTTGACCTGACCCTTCAGGATACCGCGCCCCAGTTCTGGCAGATCCGCCAGCGTTGCGGGCTGGATCATCGCCTCCAGCTTGTCCATTGGCAGATCCTTGGCGATCCGCGCCCAGGCCCGCACCCGGTTGTCATACGGCTGCATGACACTGTCGATGCCCAGCAGGTTCACGCCCCGCAGCAGGAACGGGATCACCGTGGCAGGCAGACCCGCCCCCCCCGCAAGACCGACGGCCGAGACCGACGCGCCGTACTTCATCTGGCCCAGCAAACGCGCCAGCATCTCACCCCCGACAGCATCAACGCAGCCGCCCCATGTTTCGGCCTCCAAAGGACGCTTTGTGGTCTCGTTCAGCTCTTCTCGGGCAACGATCTGTGTTGCACCCAGTGATTTCAGATAATCGGCTGTCTCGGGGCGGCCTGTCACCGCGGCCACGTCATGCCCCAGATTGGCCAAAATCGCGGTCGCGACCGATCCGACACCGCCCGCAGCGCCAGTCACCAGAACCGGCCCGTCCTTGATCCCCTGATCCTCAAGCGCCATCACGGCCAGCATTGCGGTAAAGCCAGCGGTGCCCACGGCCATGGCCTGCCGCGCGTCCAGTCCATCCGGCATCGGCACCAGCCAATCGGCTTTGACCCGTGCTTTCTGCGCATAGCCACCCCAATGCGCCTCGCCCACGCGCCAGCCGGTCAGAACCACCTTGTCGCCCGGTTTGTAGCGGTCATCGTCCGAAGCCTCGACCGTCCCGGCAAAATCGATACCGGGGACATGCGGGTAATTGCGCACCAAACCACCACCTGGCCCGATGCACAGACCGTCCTTGTAGTTCACTGTCGAATAATCAACGGCGACGGTCACGTCACCTGCGGGCAAATCGTCTTCGCTCAGCGACTGTACAGATGCGCTTGTTTTGCCTTCGTCATTCTTTTCTACAACCAACGCCTGAAACATCGTCTTTCCTTCCATATCGGGCGCTTGGCCCTGATTTTCCGTGTCTATTCATACTTTCGCCAGAAACTCTGGCACAGGCTAGCCCGGCCTATATCCAGAAATCCTCGTGTACGGTCGCATTACGAACGCCGTCCTGCGTCTGAACCTCGACAATCGTGCCTTCGTCCCAATGGGTCATGCGCACCATGCCAATCGCCACGTTCGTCTTGTAATCGGGCGATTTCGCAGCCGAGGTCACCTGCCCGATCCTTTTGCCCTTGGCCATGACAGGCCAGACCCTGTCACAATTTGGAATGTCGCCATCAATCGCGATAGCGCGGATTTGTTGCGTTGGTCCTTCCTTGGCCACACGCAGCAGCGCATCACGTCCGACACACCCGATCGCCGTTTGCGTTGAACAGAACCGGCCCAACCCGCATTCATGCGGTGTGTTTTCGCGAGTCATGTCGTTGCCGTAAGATAAAAGCCCTGCCTCGATCCGCTCGATCAGGTTCGGACAGCCCGCATGCACATCCAGATCCTTGCCTGCCTCGAACAGGGCATTCCACAGGGGCATGCCGTTCTTGGTGCCATCGACATAAATCTCGAACCCGCCCTGTTTGGAATAGCCTGACCGGGCGATGGCCATGCTGACACCTTGAAAGTCGAACCAGCCGAAGCGGAAGAATTTGATCGCACGGACCGCATCACCAAAGACCCGCGCCATAAGCTCATCCGCCTTGGGCCCCTGCACTGCCAATGGTGAAATATCGGGTTCATCCACCAACACATCCAGGCGATACCCATAGGCCAGCGCCTTGACCCAAAGGAGCAGGTCGCTGTCAGCAATGGAAATCCACCACCGGTCCTCGGACAGTTTCAGCCCCACAGGATCGTTCAGCATACCACCCGTTTCATCGACAATCGGCAAGTAGAAACACTGTCCCGGCAGCATCCCGCGCAGATCACGCGGGGTCAGCATCTGCATCAGCCGGGCGGCATCGGGGCCGCGCAATTCAATCTGACGTTCAACCGCAACATCCCAGACCTGAACGGCGGATTTAAGGTGGTGGTAATCCTCTTCCACACTCCGAAACACTGTCGGCAGCAGCATATGGTTATAGACAGTATAGCCTTTCACACCCGCCGCTTCGACGCCTTCGGTGAACGGGGTGCGCCGGATACGGCGCGAAGGTGCGATTGTCGCCATCATACGTCCTCTGGCATAAAGGGGATATCGGTATCGTTCGGTTTCTGCCCTGCAGCAGTCAGCATGGCATGGACCTGCCCGCGGTGATGGGTCTGGTGATTGAACAACTGCACAACGCACACCGCCATCGGCTTTGACATCTGCTTTTTCATTGCCCCGGAATACCATTCCAGATCGCCCACCAGATCGACGGCATGCAGGCTGTCGGCCCAAAGCCTGATCCGCGCATCCATCCGAAACCGGTCCGCAGCCCAGACGGCGGGCGTTGGCGCCATCTCAAAATTGTCTTCGATCTTCATTTCTGGGTCAGGCGCCTCACCGCCGTCAAAGCGGCTCATCCACAGCATATCACCCCACAGAAGATGGTTCAGCGTGCGCATAATCGACCCAAAGAACGCACCCCGATCCTTGTACAGATCATCATGATCCATCGCCGGGATCATCTTGCGCAGCCCCGTATTCTGCCACGCATTATAGCGCGCCATCATCCGACAATACTCAGGCGTGATCACGGTTTGGGGCCTTTCCAGTCAATCGGGCAAATCTCGGCTGATTTGCCGCCAAAGTCCCAGACCCGGCCATAATCGCGCACCTTGGACTTTGTTCCGGCTGCGGCGATTATGTCAGGCCCCATCCAGTATTTGGAGTTTGAGATCATGACCGGATGATCGGGGCTTTTGCCCTTCATCATCTCGATCTCGCCCTGAATTTTGCGGCCGATATAGATGCCGCGCTTGTCGCCTTCGCGGACGATCTCAACCTTTTCACGCTCGGCCCCGATGATTTCGGACACAAGCATCGTGAACAGACCCGTTGTACCGCCGGCGGCCCCGCTAAAGATTTTCAGGATACCGTTATAGGCTTTTTGCGTGCTGCGTTCATCCACATAGGCCGCAACGCGCCAGTTGCCTTCGGCCATCCGACCCGGAATATCGACCAGCAGGCCGACATTCAGACCTGACAGGTCTTCACCCTCGAAATGCCCTTCGTCGATGGCAATCGCCATCCATGCGTGACAATGCCCTTCGGTCGGAGGATGGGCGCCAAGGCTGACGACACATGGACAAAACACCGTGCAGGAACAGTTCAAAAACAGCTCACCCTTGATCGCCCATTCGGTCGGCTTCATCTTGCGGCGCAAGGGGTTGCTGTCCATCCGCTGATCGATCCGTTGCGAGATCGGCAATTTGTCCGCAGGGGGTCGTTCTTTCTTGTCAGCCATATCGCGTCCCTTTCCTAAATGATTGCCAGACCCACGCCTGCCGCGATCAACGCAACGCCGGTGGGTTTAATGATACGGTGCCCGATCTGGGGCAGTTTTTCGAAAATCATCAGCAACGTGGCCAGCCCCATCCAAAGCAGGCTCATCACACCACCGACGAAACCCAAGGCCATGAAGCCCCAGCAACAGACCACACAAAATGCGCCCAAACGGAGGCCCATGCGCAAACCACCAACGAAACCGGTTTTCCAGTGACCTAGAAAGTAGATCATGGGCCCGTGGCAGACACCATGGCATACTTCTTTGATGCGCGTAAACTGAAAGGCCCCGACCACAATCAACAGCGCCGCCGACAGCCAGACGGGTCCGATCCCCAGCATGTTGATCACTCCGCCATAAAGCAAGGCAAGCTGAACACCTGCGATCAGTGCGGCAAAGCCCACCCAGACGATAAAGTAGCCAAGCAAGACACCCAGCCACCCTGCCCGTGTCCCATCTGCGCTGATCATCAATCGTTCATAGGTCTTCAGCGTCGGCACCAGTGTCGGCAGCATCATTGCCGCCATCATGATGGCCCACATTGCAAACAGCGGGCCAAACCGCGCCATGGGCATATCCATCGGCATGCGCGGGTCCATATCGGCCATCGCCTGCCCCATCGGCCCCGGACGTCCGATCCAATCCAGATCCATGTCCATCGCCATCACATACATCATCCACCACGCGGCAATGATGGCCCCGAAAAAGGCCAACCACAGCGATGAGCGGATCAAATGCGGCACCAGCGTCCTCCCGAAACGCGACTCAGGGCTTGCGCAAAGATATGTCAGACGTTTAATTGTCTGACAAATGAAAATTGACCCGACAAACCCCGCTGACCTGTCAGCCCAGATCGCCAAGGCGATCCGGGACGCGATTATCTCTGGCGCGTTGCCCGTCGATGAACGCCTGCCATCAGAGGCCGAGCTTGCGGAACAGTTCAACGTCTCGCGGCCGACGGTACGTGAGGCGCTGAAAAGACTGGCAGCCCAATCGCTGATCCGCACCCAGCGCGGGGCGACGGGCGGGGCATTCGTGAACCGGTTGCGGTTCGAAGATGCCTATGGTCAGCAGATCACCACATCGACGCTTTTGTTGTCGATGAATGATGTCAGCTTTGCCACTGCGTGCGAGGCGCGTTACGCGCTGGAGCGCGCCTGCGCACCCCTGTCCGCACAACGTCGCACCGCCGATCACCTTGCCACGATGCGGGCCGAGGCCCACAGACAATCCCAACCCGGTCTCACGGATGAGGCGTTCTGTGCCTCTGATGTGGCCTTTCACCGTGCGCTGGTTGATGCGGCAGGCAACCCGGTCCTGTCCTACCAACTGGCCGGTGCGGTCGAGGCGATGCAACCGCTGATGAACATGATCACCTTCAGCGCGCGCGACCGCGAACGCATCATCATGCTGCATACGGCCATCGCAGACGCGATCGAGGCACAGGACAGTGCAAAAGCAGATGAAAATCTCGCCGATCTGGCAACTTATACGCAGGAACTCGCGCAAGACGTCATCGCCAAACGAAACGCTGCACGACAAGCGAAATGACACTTGCCGTTAGCCCGCGCCACACCTAACTTTCCGGTAAAGGTCAACCGGGAGAACCAGTCATGAAATTTACGATTCTTTTGGGCGCTGTCTCGCTCACAGCGCTCGCGACATCTGTTGCGGCTCAGGATGCTGATCTGCTTGTCTTTGATTACTCGGGTTTTGAAGACCCGGCATTCCATCAGGACTATGTCGAAAAGCACGGCGACAGTCCTACATTCGCCTTCTTCGGCGACGAAGACGAAGCGTTCCAGAAAATCCGGGCCGGTTTTGCGGCGGACGTAGCGCATATCTGCGCAGGCTCGGTATCCAAATGGACCGAAAGCGGGATCATCGAACCATGGGATACCAGCAAAATCCCCGCCTATGGTGATCTCGACAGCAATCTGACCGGAACCGACATCGCAGGTGAGGCGACATACTTTATCCCCACCGACTTTGGCTCGACCGCGATTGCATATAATCCAGAGGAAGTGCCCATCGAAGACGTGGCCACGCTGGATGTGTTCAAAAACCCCGCCTATGCAGGCCGCCTGACATTGCCCGATAACGTGGATGATGCCTATGCGCTGGCCTACCTTGCTACTGGCGTCGACAACTGGACCACAGCCACCGATGAGCAGTTCGAGGCCGCATCGAACTGGCTGCGCGAGGTACATCCGAACCTGCGCACCTATTGGACCGATCCGGCAGAACTGGCACAGCTTTTGTCATCGGGCGAGGTTTTGGTCAGCTGGGCGTGGAACGAAACCTACCCCACAATGGTCGATGAAGGTCGCCCCATCGGGTTTCAGCGCGAAGCGGCGGAAGGATCATCGCTGTGGCTATGCGGTTATGTGAACCTGGTCGGCGGCCAGGGCGTCGAAGACAAGGCCTATGACTATATCAACGCGATGCTGGCCGAATCGTCCGTCGTGCCATTGCTTGAGGCCGGTTACGGCTCGTCCAACGCGGCAGCGCTGACTGGCATCCTGACCGAGGAAGATCTGGAAGCTGCGGGTCTTGGCATGATTGATGTGCCTGTCCTTGCCCAATTGCCGATGAGCAATGAAATGCGCGAACGGCAGGCAGAAACGTTCGAACTGATCAAAGCCGGTTTCTAAATCCATACCGAACGGGCGGTCCATCGTAGGCCGCCCGTTCAACAACTGATCTGCATCAAAGCGACGCAGGGCCATCGCGCTACTTTCCACTCAGCAGAGAGGAGAACACGATGCCCGCCGCAACGAACAAAGCAGACCTGCGCGCTGTGACCGAAAAAGAATTTTCCAAACTTACCAAGCTGTTACAGGGTATAGATGAGGCACTTGCGCATACCCTTCATGACGAAACGACAATCAAGGACGTCATCGGCCACCGCGCCCATTGGACCGAACTCTTCTTTGGCTGGTACAACGACGGTCAGGCCGGAAAACCCGTGTACTTCCCCGCCGAAGGGTATAAATGGTCCGAGCTGAAACGTTACAACGCAGAGCTGCGCCAAAGTCAGGCGGATCTGTCATGGGATGATGTGCAAAAGATGCTGCAAGCCAGCTATCATAAACTGATCGCCTTTATCGACGCGCATGACGATGCATCGCTTTACGGTGGCCCCATGAAAGGTGCGAACAATCACTGGACGCCTGGCCGCTGGGCCGAGGCTGCAGGACCAAGCCACTACCGTTCAGCCACCAAGTACATTCGCGCTGTGGTCAAAGCACACGCATGATCATGCGCAGGATCATAGCATCGATCCTGATGGTCGCGCTGACGCTGGTCAGCTTTGGTCACCAGTCCCTGTCGCCGGGGGCCGAGGCACAGGCAGAGTCTTATATCCTTGCAGGTGGCGATTGGGCTGATCTGTGCGGAGATGAGGGTGACCCGCTGGCGCATGTCACCAAATGCATGGCCTGCCTGATCAGTCAGGCCTGTGCGGTCCCCGCACCCGGCGACATCGCTCACCCCGCCACGACCTACACCGCGCTGACATGGGCGATTACACCAGAAAACACTGCCATCGCTTCATGGTATTCGTCGCAAACGGCCCGCGCCCCACCCTTTCGTCTTGTCTGATCCTATCACCTGAAATGACCCGATCACTGCGCAAGGCAACGCCCGCGCGACAAGACGAAAGACCACACAATGAAAATGACAAAACTGGCCGTGCTGGCCCTGCTTACCTTGATGGCCCCTGCCGCATGGGCGGAAACAGCCCTGAAAATCGAAAACGTCAAAGCCTTTGCCACCGCACCCACGGCCATGGCGGGCGGCGGTTTCATGCAGATCACCAATACGAGTGGCGCCGATGACACGCTGATCGGTGTCGTCGCTGATTTCCCCCGCGTCGAAATCCATACGACCGAATTCGATAGCGAAGGCGTCGCACGGATGAAGCATCTTCACGACGGTATCGTGATCCCGGCGGGCGAGACTGTGGCGCTGGAGCCCGGCGGGCTGCACGTGATGTTCATGGGGCTGCGAGACAACCCACTGGTTGAAGGCGAAACCGTTGACGCCACGCTTGTCTTTGAAAACGCGGGCGAAATACCGGTCACATTCGATGTCGTCAAACGTGAGATGACCCACAATCACTAAGCTACATCAGGCGGCGCGCAACCGGCGCCGCACTCCCACGATGAAAGGAGACCGCAAATGAAGGCCATCATATTTGGCACCACCACCTTGGCTGTCGCTGCGGGCCTCGGGCTTTATGTCTGGCAATCGCAGAACGCCGCCCCCCACCCATGCGGCGACACAGCCGTCGCAGGCAGTGCAATCGGCGGTCCGTTCGAACTGGTCTCGGAAACCGGCGAAACCGTGACCGATGCTGACGTGATCACCAAACCGACACTCGTCTATTTCGGCTACACGTTCTGTCCCGATGTCTGCCCGCTCGACAGTGCAAGAAACGCCTCGGCCGCCTATATGCTTGAGGATCAGGGGCTGGACATCGGCACGGTGTTCATCTCGGTTGATCCCCAACGAGATACGATTGAGGTCGTGCGCGATTTCACCGATAACTTCCACGAAGACATGATCGGGCTGACAGGCACGCCCGAACAGGTCAGGGCCGCATCACAGGCCTACAAAACCTATTATCGGGCGCAGGATGACGACCCCGAATACTATCTGGTCGACCATTCCACACAAACCTATCTGATGTTCCCTGAAACTGGCTTTGCCACTTTCTTTCGGCGCGACAGCAGCCCCGAAGAGGTGGCCGAAACAACGGCCTGTTTCATCAATCAGATGAGCTAAAACATGTGCCGCCTGCGGGTCACGCGGGTGGCATTTTTTTAGGGTCTTGTTGATTTAGCGCAAGAAACGCGCCGCATCATTCTGCCAAGACGGGCGCATGGATCATATGACAAACCTGCGCCGGCTCGGCCTGTTCGACGCCCGTGTGCCCCGCTACACCAGCTACCCCCCTGCAACCGCGTTCAATGCGCAAACGGGGGCGGATTTTCAGAAAGATTGCCTGCGTGCGCTGAACCCGGACACGCCGGTATCAGTCTATATCCATATCCCGTTCTGCGAGCGGTTGTGCTGGTTTTGCGCCTGCCGGACGCAAGGCACCACAACGCTGAAGCCTGTTGAAAACTATTTACGGGTGGTCAAACGGGAACTTGCCATGCTGCGCGACACGCTGCCCAAAGGGGTGCGGATGGGGCAGCTGCATTGGGGCGGCGGCACACCAACGATCCTGCCCCCTGATATGATCCGGGACCTTGCAAAAGAGGTCATGGCGACGATCCCGCCTGCGGAAACCTTCAGCTTCTCGGTCGAGATTGATCCGACCCTTGTGGATGAGGCCAAGATTGGGATGCTGGCCGATATGGGGATGACCCGCGCCAGCATCGGCGTTCAGGATTTCGACCCAGAGGTGCAAAGCGCCATCGGACGGCAACAGAGCTTTGCCGCGACCAAGGCCTGCGTTGACAGTCTGCGTGCGGCCGGGATCACGTCACTGAACGCCGATCTGGTCTATGGCCTGCCCTATCAGACGGCTGACAGGCTGGCGACCACCATTGACAAGGTGCGCCTCCTTGACCCGGACCGGATCGCACTTTTCGGCTATGCGCATGTGCCGACATTCTCAAAACGACAAAAACTGATCCCCGATGCCGCACTCCCTGATGAAGAAAGCCGCTTCGCGCTGGCCCGGCAGGCCGCGACGGCCTTTGCCGATGACGGCTATCGCGCCATCGGGATCGACCACTTCGGCAAGCCGGATGACAGCCTGACCCAGGCCGCCAAATCAGGCCATTTGCGACGTAACTTCCAAGGGTACACGGATGATACCTGCCCGACCCTGATCGGGATCGGCGCATCCTCAATCTCGCAATTTGCGCAAGGCTATGTGCAGAATGCATCCGCTACCGCGGCCTATATCGAACGGATCGCAAGCGGCACGCTGGCCGGGCATCGCGGCTATGCGCTGACGTCTAATGACCGGATGCGGGCAGATGCGATCAACATGCTGATGTGCGATTTTGAGATTGATTTGCACAAATTGCGGTTACACGCCGATGCGGATGATCTGGCCGAAACCCATGCAGCCGTCCTGAATGACTTTGACAGCTATGTCGTCCAAGAAGGGCACAAAATCAGGATTACCAACGCCGGACGCCCGCTGACACGCATCATAGCGCAGCGTTATGACGGGTTCAGTGATATTGCGGCCCAGTATTCGCAGGCATCGTGAACGGGGCATTTGTGGCGCGCCCTTGGGGTTCGTCACATACCAAGCTATATCCCGTCCAAACAATGAAGACAGGGCGGCACGCACCATGCCAAAGATCGCGCAAAAAGACTGGATAACGCATGCTGGCATCGTCCACCCGATTTCCGGTCAAAGCGACGGGCCATATGCGAAGATGCCGCTTGGTGACGTGACAGGCCTTTTACAGTTCGGAGTGCATATTGAGCGTTTGCCACCCGGTTCGCGATCATCGCATCGCCATTGGCACGAAAAACAGGACGAGTTCGTCTATGTGATCTCAGGCGTGCTTGTCCTGATCGAAGATCAGGAAACCATCCTGAACGCAGGGGATGCCGCCGGATGGAAGGCAGGACAACCGATTGCCCATTGCCTTGAAAACCGATCAGAGAGTGACGCGGTGATGCTTGTCGTTGGAACACGCACGGCGCAAGAGGTCGTTCACTATCCCGATCACGACATGATTTTCAGACAAGACAAAGACGGCAAGATATTCACACGTCTTGACGGATCGCCGATAAAAAAGACACGGTAGATGACGCGCTGGTTCCCGCACTCGACAGCAGGCTGAATGATGGGTCACCTCTTTTGGGCGACATCATCTGCCACCTGCACCCACGCACACTATTGATCTTGCGACCGGTTGCCCCACTTCCAGCCAGGTAATCAAAAGGCTGCTTTATGGATATCATCAACATCATCTTCGCTCTTCTCAGCGTCGGGCTGGGCTGCTTTGGCTGGCTTGCGCCGCGCTACACGCTCGGCGCGCTGGACCTGAAGATGGGCGACACGACAATGGGCATGTCTGAAATCCGCGCCTCGGCGGGGTGCCTGTTTGTTGGCATGGGGCTGGGCGCCCTGATCTTGGGCACGCCAGAGGCTTATGTGATGCTGGGCTTTTGCTGGTGCGGCGCGGCGCTTGGTCGGTTGACATCGCTTGTTCTGGACGGGCGGTCACGGAAAAAGTGGGTATATTTCGTTGTGGAGGCTGCGGTTGGCGTGCCTGCCATCTTGCTGAACCTTTAAGCCGTGTCCCCGCGCAACGCAGGACGGGCCTGTATCAGTGCCTCTGCAATAAAATCCCGCAGCACCTTCATCCGGGCGGTTTCACGCAGATCACGGTGGGTTAACACCCAGATATCGCGCGCCGGTTTCGGCACCATCTGCGGCAACCGATCAAGCCGCGCGTCGCTGTCGCCAATGATGCACGGCAGATAAGCCATACCAAGACCGGCCACCGCCGCATGATGCTGCAACTCTGCGTGATTGTATGAACCGGAAATGGGCCAGTCCGGATAGGGCGTCTGCCGCACCCACGCCTCATCATCATCCTGCGCCCAGCCAAGCCAGCACTGCGTGGCATCGGCAACGCCATAGCCGGTGGCATAGGATACCGCCACCCGCCGACCGACAAGCGTTTCCGGTGGCGTTTCATCAACGCCAATCATGCGCACCGCCACGTCCGCCTCGCGCCGGTCCAGATCAAAGGCGGCGTATGAGATATCAATCTCCAACGCGATTTCGGGGTGACGGGCCTGAAACACGCGCAATGGCACAAGCAGGCAGTAAAACGCCAGAAAATCCGGTAGGGTCAATCGGATAGGCCCCGCAAGGCGCTGATCAAGACCGGAGACTTTCAGCAGGCCCGCATCAAACTGGTCAGCGGCTGCGTCAACAGATGCCAGCAACTGATGACCGGCATCCGTCAGGGTAAAACCGCGCGGACCGCGTTCAAATAGCGCAGCACCCACCTGATGCTCTAACCGGTCCAGACGGCGCGACATGGTCGAATGACTGATACCAAGCGCAGATGCAGCCGCGCGAACGGTCGGATGACGGGCCAAAGCCTGAAAAAGGCGCAGGTCATCCCAGTCGATATTTGGTTTCATCCCAATCCCCTTGGTTCATTTATGCACCACGTTAAGTCATTTTGGATGATTTATGAAGACACCAATGCATGCAAGATAGGGGCCATCACATGAAAGGACCCCATCATGAAACACTGTCACGTCACGCAAACACGGACCATCATGGCTCCGCCCGATCAGGTCTGGGCCATCATCAACCAGATCACCGGGATGGAGGACTGGTATCCCGGTCTCATCAAATCATCGCATGTCGATCAGGACGGTGATGATATCAGGCGGACCTGCCTGATGACCAATGGCGGGCAGCTTGATGAGCGTATCCTGCTGCGCGACGCCAAGACCCGCACCTTCACCTATGCGATCGATCGGCACCCGCTGCCGGCGATGAACGTAGTCGGCACGTTTCGCGTTGATGATTTGAAAGATCGCACAGGCGTCAGTTGGAGCGCACAATTCACTGCCAAAGACGAAGATGCGGATACCATGACCCAAACCGTCAACCAGATGTATGCGGCGGGGCTGGAAAGCCTAGCCACCTTCGCAACCAAATAGACAGATCAGGAAAATCACATGTCACTTCTCAGAAAACTTACAACCCGTAACGTTGGTATGCTGGATCGCTGGATAAGGGCGGTGCCTGCCGTCCTTGTGGCGGCCTTGTGGGCAACCGGCGCGTTGGGCGGCACAGCCCTGATCGTTTCGGCCGTATTGGCCGGCATGCTGCTGATCACGGCAATCACCGGTATGTGTTCAATATATGCGATGCTTGGGATCAGTACGTGCCCGACAAAGGGCTGACAAACCGACCGGATGGTCAAGCAGGCGCGAGGGGCAACCCGCGCGCCTGCGGTCAGTGAAGCGCTACTGAATGAGCGCCAGTAACTCAGGTGCCGTAACCAGTTGGCGGACACCATGGCTATGATCTTCGTTGAAGACGTTGCCTGCCTCGACCCATTCATGCAGCGAATTGATGTCAAGTTTGGCACATTGGGGTCTGACGCTCCACGTCACCTGGAAGGGTGAACACGTGGTTTGGCTATAAGACGGACCTGTGGTTGATCCCGCAAAAACGACAGGATCGCCCGTCCCCGTCGGCAGCGATTTGGGCTGATGCAGATTGCCGACCATGTTGCCATCATAGGCGAAGTCCCTGAAATCAAGGGCGGATTCGTCGTTCACCACCAAAAATACCTGCGTTTCGACGCGCAGTTCGGGGTTGGCACAACTTTCGCTCAGGCAGGACCCAAGGCCTTCACCGGGCGTGACATCGCAGGATGTATGGACCCAATGCACCTCGATCGTATCGCCGGGTTTGACACCTGCCATACCGCCATGGTCATCGTCGCCGCCATGCACGGGCGCCAATTCTGCTTCTGTCAGGCTGTCGGTGTCATTGCATTTGTAACCGCCATCAATCCCAGAACCCGCAAAAACCGAAAAGCCAGGCCCCTTGTGTTCGGCATTGGTATGCGTGTGGATATTGCACAGGTTCATTTCGGTCGCGGCGGGCGCCAGGGTCCAAAGCTGTTGATTTGTTCCAACAACGTTTGAGATGTCGCGCGGGGTCTGTGGACCATAGCCGGTACACAGCTCTTGTGCCGCCAATGCTGTAGGCATTGCGAAGGCTATCGCCATTATCGATGATTTCATTGCTTTTCCTTGCTTCAAAATGGGCCTTGTCGAAACCGGCAAACTCTTGAAAACAAAAAGGCTGTGACACAGGCGGATTATCGCCAGAAGATCATAAATCCATAAAGCGTCAGATGTGACAAGATGCCATGCAATCCGCCCTGTCTAACCATCAACCACTTGCCCAAAGGGCCAAGACTGCCTATGTCTCACGTGTCCTTCGGGACTATGGACATAAACGCGCTCGTAATAAGCGGATCGGACCCGGGGGCGGTACCCGGCGGCTCCACCAAAAAACTGCTCATTTGGCAGCCATGGGGCCGAAACAGGATCGACGAACGTCTAAAGGGGTTTGCTTTGTCTCGGTGAGTTACCACCGTTATCGGTACAACAAAGCTAGTTGCAAATGACAACAAAGCACCGATGGCACTCGCAGCGTAAGCTGTGCGTAATATCGAAAATTAACTCCTAAGGTTTTGCGACCTTAGGCGGGGTTCGCAGGTACCTGGCAACAGAAACCTGCACTTTTCCCCTGCTCAATTTGCCCGCATGATGTTGATGCAAGACGCATTTTCGCTTTTGCTTCGCTGTTGTGACTTGCAATGGAACGCTGTCCTGCGCACCATGGTGTGATGAACGTGTGTCGGTTTGCATTTCCTGTGTTGATGGCCCTTGCGCCGCTTTCGGCAAACGCGTGCGAGACAGCGTTGATCCTGACAATTGATGTGTCCAACTCTATCGATACGGCAGAGTATCGATTGCAGACCGACGGCCTTGCAGATGCGCTCGAAGACCCCGAAATCGTTGAGACAATGGTCAGCGGCGAAGCCACGATCGCGGTCGTCCAATGGTCGGGCGTGGACAAGCAAACCGTGTCGATCCCGTGGACACAAGTGCGCACCGCACTTGATGCCCAATGGCTGGCACAGCAGGCCCGCCTGATGGAACGTGCCTTTGTCCTGTCCGACACCGCCCCGGCAGAGGCGATCTACTTCTCGCTTGAGCTGTTTGACCAGGTGCCCAACTGCGACCGACGGGTCATTGATGTGTCGGGCGATGGCACGCCAAATGGCGGAACGGATGTACGCGCAGCGCGTAATGCCGCAGAACGCGCCGGTGTGACGATCAATGGCATCGCGATTGAATCGATGGGTCTGGCGATCACAAACTTCTACCGTGGCGCGGTCATCACGCGCGACGGGTTTGTGATGACCGCACGCACCCATCGCGAATACCCTGCAACGATCCGGGCGAAGATCCTGCGCGAGCTCAGCCGAATTTTTGGATAGGCTTGACCTGCCCCGCTGCTTGCCGCATCACTTGGGCATGGGGTTTGCGACCACCCCGTGAGGTCTGGGCCAAAGCATCGCATCCACTGACACCTTCAGAAAGGATGCACCATGGCTGCGTTTAACGAGATTTCACCACAGCAACTCATGCGGCTGATCGGCACCCCGCAATGCCCCGTGATTGTTGACGTCTGCATTGATGATGACTTGCACAGGACCCATTTTTGATACCGACAGCCTTCCGTCATCCGCACACGGATGTCAGCGTGCTGCCGGATCGACTTCGCGACCGCAAAACAATCTGTGTATGTCAGAAGGGTCTGAAACTGTCACATGGTGTCGCCGCCTATCTGCGCGCCCATGGGATTGACGCGCAGGTACTGGAAGGGGGCAATCAGGCGTGGCGTGCTGCCGATTTACCGCGTGTTCCGGCCAAGGCTGTTCCCGGATCGGTTTGGGTCACCCGGCACCGCCCCAAGATTGATCGCATCGCCTGCCCGTGGCTGATCCGCCGCTTTGTTGATCCGCAGGCGACGTTTCTCTTTGTGCCGCCAGCCACTGTCGCAGATGTCGCCCACCGCTTTGATGCCACCCCTTTCGATGTGGAAGGCACAGAGTGGAGCCATAAGGGCGAGAATTGCACATTTGATACCATGATTGCGGCGTTTGGTCTGCATCATCCTGCGCTGGACACCGTTGCGACCATTGTGCGGGGTGCGGATACGGGCAAGCATGATCTTGCCCCACAAGCGGCGGGTCTGCTTGCACTTTCTGTTGGGCTGTCACGTATGTTTCGTGAAGATACAGCACAACTGGACGCTGGCATGATCATTTATGACGCGTTGTATCGCTGGGCCCGGGATGGACAAAACGAAAGCCATGATTGGCCCGATGGGCATTTACAATGAACGCTGAATTGATCCGTGTCTTCGGGCGCATCGGCCTGTTGTCATTCGGCGGTCCGGCGGCACAAATCGCGCTGATGCATCAGGAGCTTGTCGAAAAACGCGACTGGTTGACGGAAGAGCAGTTTTTGCGCGCCCTGTCTTTCTGCATGCTGCTGCCGGGGCCAGAGGCGATGCAGCTGGCCACATATGCGGGCTGGAAGCGATCCGGCATCACAGGCGGCCTGATCGGTGGCGGTCTGTTTGTGTTGCCCGGCGCGATTGTGATTGCGGTCCTCGCCCTTGCCTATGGCAGCTATGGCAACCTGCCGATTGCGCAGGCCCTGTTTCTTGGGGTCAAGGCGACCGTGGTGATCATCGTCATCGAAGCGCTTTTGAAAATCGCAAAGCGGGCTCTGAAGACATCAGCGCATCTGATGCTGGCGGTGGCGGCATTTGCTGCACTTTTCCTATTCGCGCTCCCCTTCCCGCTTGTCATCCTTGTCGCGGCGTTGATCGGGGCTGCGATGCAAAGTCCTGATGGCGTATTGCCCGGCACGCCTGCGGGCAGCCTGTTTGGAACCTTCAGCGTATTGGGGATTGGCGGGGCGATCTGGGCTGCGCCATTTTTCGTGATTGCCGCGATAGACAGCCCGTTTCTGATGGAGATCGGGCTGTTCTTTTCCACGCTGGCGGTCGTCACGTTCGGTGGTGCTTATGCCGTGCTGGCCTATATGACGCAGGAGGTTGTGGTATCCTATGGCTGGCTGACAACGCCGCAGATGATGGATGCGCTGGGTCTGGCAGAGACAACACCCGGCCCGCTGATCCTAGTGACGCAGTTTGTCGGAATGATTGCCGGGATGGCCCAGGGCGGTATCGGTATGGCCCTGATTGCCGGGGCACTGACGCTGTGGGTGACATTTGTGCCCTGTTTCATCTGGATTTTCGCAGGTGCGCCGCTGATTGACTGGCTGGATGGCAAACCACGCCTGCGCGGCGCACTTGCCGGGATCACGGCTGCGGTTGTTGGCGTGATTGCCAATCTGTCGCTTTGGTTTGCCGCGCATGTGTTCTTTGCGCAGGTCAATGCCGTTCACCTTGGGCCGCTGCACACGATCTGGCCCACCTTGGCCAGTTTGCAGCCAATCGCGGTGATACTGGCCATGATATCGGGCGGTTTATTGCTGTGGCGCGGCTGGCCATTACCGCTTGTGCTGCTTATTTCGGCGACGCTTAGCCTGCTGATCGCCTTGCCAACGACACTGATCTGACGCGGCCCCTTTTCACCGGGGCCGAATCCCCTATGCTGGAATCAACGCTTTTGGGGAATGACGACCGTGACAAGTACGATTGACTACGGAAATCTGATGCACCGCGCGATGCGCGGCCTCATTCAGGAAGTGCTGACGCGAATCGAGAACGAAGGTCTGCCGGGCGCGCATCATTTCTTCATCACGTTCGATACGATGCACCCCGATGTCGAGATTGCCGATTGGTTGTCAGACAGATACCCGGGCGAAATGACGGTGGTGATCCAGCATTGGTTCGACAACCTGAACGTCACCGACGAAGGCTTTACCATCACGCTGAATTTCGGCGACAACCCCGAAACCCTTTATATCCCCTATGACGCGATCAAGACCTTTGTCGATCCGTCAGTTGAGTTCGGCTTGCGGTTTGAGACGCAAGAAGACGACGAAGACACCGAAATCGGCGAGGTCGACGAAGCGCCTATGGACGAAATGGTCGAACCCGATGAGCCGGATGACGACAAGCCCAAAGAGGCCGAGGTTGTCAGCCTGGATCAATTCCGCAAATAGGCGCGCTTGCGATCCAATCAACCGCGGCTTAAACCCTGTCCAATGCCATCTGACAGGGACAGTACCATGACCGAGACACGCACAGAAACCGACAGTTTTGGCCCGCTTGAGGTTCCTGCGGACCGCTATTGGGGCGCGCAGACACAGCGTTCGATCATGAATTTCCCCATCGGCTGGGAAAAACAGCCCGTCGCAATCGTCCGGGCACTTGGCGTGATCAAGCAGGCCTGTGCGATGGCCAACAAGGAACGTGGCAAACTGGACGCTGAAAAGGCCGACGCAATGATTGCGGCAGCGGCAGAGGTGGTTGCAGGGAAACTTGATGATCATTTCCCCCTTGTGGTCTGGCAAACGGGGTCGGGCACGCAGTCTAACATGAACGCGAACGAAGTGATTTCGAACCGCGCGATTGAAATGCTGGGCGGCACCATCGGATCAAAGGACCCGATCCATCCAAATGATCACTGCAATATGGGCCAGTCATCGAACGATACGTTCCCGACGGCCATGCATATCGCCGTAGCAACAACCGCACATGACGTGTTGTTGCCGGGCTTGGCCAAGCTGCATGCCGTATTGGAGCAAAAGCAGGCCGAGTTCGACAAGATCATCAAGATCGGCCGCACACATACGATGGACGCAACGCCCCTGACATTGGGGCAGGAGTTTTCGGGCTACACCCACCAGGTCGCGATGGGCATCCGGCGCGTCAAAGCCGCCTTGCCCGCCATCTACGAACTGGCTCAAGGCGGCACAGCGGTCGGCACCGGGCTGAACACGCCAAAGGGTTGGGGTGAGACGGTGGCCAAGAACATGGCCGAAATCACCGGCCTGCCCTTTGTCACCGCCCCTAACAAGTTCGAAGCCCTCGCCGCCCATGACGCGCTGGTTGAGATGTCCGGCGCGTTGAAAACGGTGGCCGCCAGCCTTTACAAGATCGCCGCCGATATTCGCATGTTGGGCTCTGGCCCCCGTTGTGGCCTGGGTGAGCTGATGCTGCCTGAGAATGAGCCGGGATCATCCATCATGCCGGGAAAGGTAAACCCGACACAGGTCGAGGCGCTAACGCAGGTCTGCGCCCATGTGATGGGGAACGATGCGGCCGTCGGTTTTGCCGGATCACAAGGGCATTTTGAACTGAATGTCATGAAACCGATGATGGCCTATAATGTGCTGCAATCCATGCAGCTTCTGGGCGACGCATCTGCCACATTCACTGACAATTGCGTCGCGGGTATTCGGGCCGATGAGGCGCGGATCGAAAAACTGATGCGCGAGTCGCTGATGCTGGTGACCGCGCTTGCCCCGACCATCGGTTACGACAACGCAACAACAGTCGCCAAGACCGCCCATAAGAACGGCACCACCCTGAAAGAAGAAGCGATCAAACTGGGTTTTGTCGATGAGGCAACGTTTGATAAGGTTGTGCGACCCGAAGATATGATTGGCCCAAAGTGAAGCCCGTCAACCTCAACCAAGCGCGCAAGGCGCGCGCCCGGTCCGAGGCAAAGGCCAAAGCGGATGAAAACGCCATCCGGTTTGGCCGCACTAAGGCCGAGCGTGTGCTGGACGCCGCCAAAGCCAAACAAGCCAGTGATCGGCTGTCACAACTGAAGTTCGAGGATGAGTAGCGGCCACCGCCGCCCCGTGAAACGGTCACTGACTATTCGCGGGCATCGGACCAGCGTGTCGCTTGAAGATATTTTCTGGAATGCGTTTCGTGACATTGCCGACCGTGATGGCAAAACGATCAATGGGCTTGCCGCTGAAATAGACGAAGGCCGCGGAGATATCGGTCTCGCGTCGGCCTTGCGGGTCTACGTGTTTGAAAGAGTGAAGAGCGATCAGTCGCGCGAATAAAGTGCGCCGCGCAAGCTAGAGATACGTTCGCGATCCTGCTTTTCACCGTCGTTCAGTTTTGCTGGTTTGGCTGGCTTTGCCTCGGCTGCGCGGCTTTTCTTGTCGAACAGGCGCGCCACTTCATGGCCCTGCAGTCGTTTCTTTGGTTGAACCTTTGCACTTGCTTCGGTCTTCTTACGACCCAGCAGGGCCGAAAGGCCGCGCTTTGAAGATCCTGGCAGAGAGATAGTCATTGGTTGCCCCCAACAATCGATATCGACGCAGCACTCTGCGCCTTAAGAGTTTGTGGCACAAAAATGACCACCTCGCAATCACGACGCTGTGTAAAGAGCGGCGGAAACCCGCGTAAGGCGACTGTTATTATGGAGTATTTGATACAAGCCTGTCCAAAAGTACAGTTCGCAGTGCCACATTTGCATCACTATCAGTTTCTCAAATTACACTAAAAATTGGCAGGTCCATGTATTGGCAAATCTACGGCAACACTCGCGGGGTGATTCGTAACCATATGCCATCCTTTGCACGGACCGTCAGATGGGCCACTGGCATCGGCGCAGGCTGGTCTGTCAGCGAAAACCTGAACGCGCGCAGCAAAATCGCCAACAGAACGACCCCTTCGATCATCGCAAATCCGGCGCCGGTGCAGACGCGAGGTCCGGCAGAAAACGGGATGAACGCATGACGCGCGCAGTCACGCCCGTTCGCTGAGCCCCACCGCGTTGGGTCAAACCCGTCAGGATTGTCCCACATCCGGTTGTGCCGATGTAAATGCCAGGGCGACAGCACGATCTGCGCACCCTTCTTCACAGCGCGATTGCGAAAACGCTCGGGGTGGCTGGCTTCGCGTACCATCATTGGCACTGGTGGATAAAGCCGAAGGGTCTCACGAAACACGTCGCGCGTCTGGCCCAGCTTTGACAGATCAGCAAAATCACCGCTGAACGCTGCGGCCTCTTCTGCCAGCTTGTCCTGCCAGTCAGGATAAAGTGCCAAAAGATACAAGGTCCAAGACAGCGCCGACGCGCTGGTTTCGTGACCGGCCAGAAAGAAAATCGCAACCTGATCGACCATTTCAGCCGTTGAAAATGCATCACCTGTCTGGGGATCCTTGGTCGTCATGATCTTGGTGGCCAGATCATCAGGCGCGGTACCATCCGCGATCAAGGCCAGCCGCGCGGTCGTCAGCTGCGTAATCAGATCGCGGATGCTGCGGGCGGTCGCCACTGTCCCACGCCGGAAAAAGCGGGGCATCCACCGCGGCCCACGCACAAAGGCTGCGAGGTTCAGAATGGGTTGGCTGCGCTGATAGGCCTTGAATTCGGCAAACACCTTTTGCGCAAGCGCATCGTCAATGGGAATGGAAAACAAGGTGCGAAAGATGACGTCAGCCGCGATATGGCTGGTGATCGCCTCGATCTCTTGCGGGTGTTCGTGTGGTTCCATCCGCGCAACGGCTGCCTCCCCCGCCGCAACCATGCCGGGGAAAGTATCCCGCAATCGTCCACCTTCAAACGCCGGATCAATGATGCGCCGCTGCTTTTCCCACAGCGCGCCATTGGTCAGAAATACGCTGTCACCCAACAATGGGCGCAACCCCGCGCCGATCCGATCCGATTTGGGGAAATCCGCAGGGCGATCCTTCAGCACCGTCTTGATCAAATCCGTGTCGTTGACCAGATAGCTGCGGAAAAACGGGGTCCGGAACTCAGCCATCCACGCACGATAGAGCTTGGCCGGTTGCGCCGAGAGAATATCCTGCCGAAATAGCCGCATATACCGCCAGAGCGAGACATGCTCTGGCCGGGCGGGGGGTTTTGGCGGCAGGCGTTCGGTCACGGCGTGATTGACGTGTGTTTTGACACGGCAATGTCGATCCGCGACGCCGATGGCGCACGATTGCGATACCGGTCTGCCAAGGTCTTTGGGCCTGCGGTGATCTGGAAATAGTCGTAATCTTTAGGCTGATCAAAGGCGCAAAGATACTGAAAATGCAGCCGGAAGAACCGCCAGCGCAACGCTTTCCAACGCGCAGGCGACAGGCTTTGCGTGAAGGCGGCCGATATCACGAGCGGCCATTTCTTGCCGGGTGGGGTCACGCCTGTCACCGCGACCGGATCGCATAGAGCAAAACAGCACCCATCACCGGGGGCGGACACATCGACCCAAGTAATCGCATCCTGCGTGGCAAGAAACGCCAGATCCGTGCGCAACCTGCGCGCCTTGGGCAGGAATGACATCATCGGCACCACCTGCCCCAATGACAGAAACGACAGCTTCGGCCCTTCGGCAGGCACCCGCCCGTCGCGGATCAGGTCCGCCAGGATCGAAATCGCCAGATGCGCCCCCGAGGAATGACCAACCACCAGAACCTCATCCACGGTGCTGGTCAGGGCCTTTGCGATGTCATCGCCAAAGGCCTTCATCCGCGTCTCAAGCTCGGGCGGGTTGCGCCCCCACAGCCGCGCGGAGAAAGCATAATCATGCATCAGATAATAGGCGAACAGCTTGTTGTCTTTCGATTTGAACCAGCGCAGCAGGACATAAACGACCCCGGCCAAGACGGCATACTTCAAAACGGTGGCAATAATCGCAACGCTGGTAAAGATGATGCCTTCAGTTAGCCCAGCCAATGACAGCAGCCAAAGCAGTCCCGTCTCAAGCCAGCCGCCAAGCATAGCACCCAACCAAAGCGCCACAAACAACTGCAGCAACAACATCACAACCGGATAGAGTGCTGCAATCACCGGCCCTTTGCGCATCCACATCAACCGGCGCAAAGTGCCCGTAAAGATATAGATCCATGCGGTCTGGATCAGCTGCCAATAGGTCGCCGGGATCGATTGGGCCATACTGTCGCGGACAATGTCCGACCAGACCAGGACATCAACACGCGACACAATTTCATGCCCGTCGATACGGGCCTTCACGGCCCAATAAAACTTGTCTTCTATCGGACCCGCATGGGTCGAAATCTCGTACCCGCTGATCTGCGCCTGTGCTGCACTTTCCGTGCGGTACAATTCACGATAGCGGCGTGGCGGCATCGGGTCGTAGCCGGGGATGTGGAACACCCTGCGTTGCCTGACCGGCATTGCGTCACTGCTCATCGGTGTGTCCTACTGATGCCCCGTTCAGGGCACATTAGCTGAAATCAATTAGGATATTAAGAGCTTAGCCAATGTACGCAAGTGCCGGAAACTGCTCCAGCAACCAAAAGCTGAATGCAGTGAACTGCCCGGTGACCATCATCAGGCCTACCGTCCACAATAACAGCCCCGATGTCCGCTCAATCCGGTCCAGATTGCGTTTCATCCACGCCATAGGGCGCTTCATCCGCGGAAAGAAGGCCGCAACCAGCAGAAACGGAATGCCGAGACCCAGGGCGTAAACCGACATCAGGACGGTTCCGCGTGCTACATCGCCTTCCGACAGCGCCAGACTAAGGATCGCCGCCAGAATCGGCCCAAGGCAGGGCGTCCAGCCAAAGGCAAAGGCAAGCCCCAGAATATACGCACCAAAGGCCGACCCACCGCGATCGCCGGTCTGCAACCGCACCTCGCGGTCCAGAAAACCGATCCGAAAAATACCGATGAAATGCGCACCGAAAAGCATGACGACAATGCCCGCAATCGGCACAAACCACCCCTGCGCCTGCAACAGCATGCGCCCCATGGTCGATGCGGCAAGACCCAGCAAGACAAAGATCGTCGACAGACCCAGCACAAAAAAGACTGCCGTGATGAACACCCGCCGCCGGGCGGTGGCGGTCTCGTCCATCTCGCTGACCGTCACACCGCCCATATAGGCCAGATAAGGCGGCACAACCGGCAGCACGCAGGGGCTGAGAAACGAAAGGATGCCAGCCAGCATTGCGATCATCATCGCAGGCAACAATGTCGCATCAAGTATGAGGGCTGAATCCAGCATGTGATCTCCTTGCCACCTACCTAGGCGACATGTCGGGCGAGGTCACTGATCATATTCTCACAACTTGGTGGACAAACTGAAACATCACACGTACCTCAAATCACATGACGTATGACGCTGAACTGGATGCAAAGGGACTGCTGTGTCCCCTGCCCGTGCTTAAGGCGCGCAAGCGCTTGCAGGCACTGACCTCTGGTCAGGTTCTGAGGATGGAAGCAGATGATCCTGCTGCCATCATCGATGTGCCGCATTTCTGCGGCGAGGCGGGCCATGAGCTGGTTGAAATGACCGACGGTGCCGATGGTCAAATCTATCTGATCCGCAAAGCCTGATCCAGGATTGCGTCGAGATCCACATCCCCCTTGAAGCCAAGCCCATTCGCAATGCGCGTGTCAAAAAGGCTTGGCCAGCTTCCGACAATCGCCGCAATCCGTTCATCCGGCACATGTTGCACCAGATCAGCCACATCGTCGCCTGCACGCAGGCGCAACCGGTCAAGCATATCACCCACCGAAACCTGCAAGCCGGGCACATTGACCGCGCCAAATGCGGGCCAGTCATCCGCACGCACGCACGGCGCATGAAAAAGCGCGTCCACCGCCGCAGCCGGTGATGCAATCCACATCCTCAGCGCGGGATCGACGGGACAGATTGCAGGTTCTCCGGCAAGCGGTTCGCGAATAATCGAAGATACAAAAGACGACGCGGCCGCGTTCGGCTTGCCCGGCCGCACCGTGACGGTCGGCAAACGCAACGTGCGCGCATCGCACCACCCCCGGCGACGGTGATCGGCCATGACCAGTTCCGCCATGGCCTTGGTCACACCATAGGTGTTGCGCGGTTGGATCGGTGTGGCCTCTGTCAATGGCGCGACAGCATGGTGACCGTAAACCGCCAGCGAAGAGGTCCCGACAACACATGTGGCAGGCCCCAGTGTTCTGGCGGCCGCCAGCACCGCATTGGTGCCACCCAGGTTCACGCGCATCCCCAGATCATAATCCGCCTCGGCCTGCCCGCTGACGATGGCGGCAAGATGATAGATCAACGCCGCATCCGATGGCATCGCGCCTGCAACGGCGGCGGCATCGGCAATGTCGATCGGCAGAAACGTGGCATGCGGCAGGTCGGGCGCAATTGCACCGGGCATGTCCCACAAGTGCAGCGCCGGATTGGAAAGACGCCGCCCATCGGGCAGCGTCACACCATTTTCAGATATCTTTCGGGCCAGTGCCGCACCAAGGAAGCCGCAGCCCCCTGTGATAACAACGGCCCCGGCCATCAGCGACCCAGCGACCACCAGCCTTTGCGCTTGGGCTTTGCTGGCTCCACTTCGGCCTCGACCGCTGCGGGCTTGGCCGCTGGCGCAGGGGCCGATTCCGGCGCAGGTCTCGGTTCGGGCACGGCCTCAACCACCGGCTCTTCGGCGGTCGCGGGCGCTTCTTCCTCGGCCTTCGGCTTTGGCTTCGCACGGCTGCGCCGCTTCGGCTTTGGCTTTTCCTCGACCGCGGCTTCAGCCTCGGTCGCGTCCGCTGCTGGCTCTGCCTCGACCTTGGGTTCGGCCTTCTTACGGGTCCGGGTCCGCTTTTTCGGCGCAGGTTTTTCTTCTGCAGCCTCGGAAGGTGTCTCTTCAACGGGCTGTTCTTCGGCTGCTTGCGCAGGCGCCTCTTCGGCCTTCTTACGACGGGTCCGGGTCCGCTTAGGCTTTTCTTCCGGCGCCGGCGCGTCTTCGGTCACCACCGCATCCGCTGTAGCGGCTTCGGCCTCGGCTTCCTTGGTCTGCTCATCCGCGTTCACATCCGCATTGTCGGACTGCTGGTTGTCACCATTATTGCCGCCACCCCGCCGCCGCCGACGACGACGGCGCTTGCGCTTGGGCCGCTCCTCCTCGGAAACCTCTTCGTCGGGTGTCTCTGCAATGACCTCCTCGTCGACGTCATCGTCATCGTCATCATCCATCATCACAACGGATGTCACCACCGGTGATGCGTCTGGCACGATGCGGGTCGCTGTCTTGAACTTTTCAATGGCATAGTCCGGGGATACCAGCGTCGGATCACATTCAATCCGCACCGACATGCCATATCGCGCCTCAATATCCGCGATATGTTCGCGTTTGCCGTTCATCAGGAAGTTCGCGATGCTGATCGGCGCCTTGACCAGCACCTCTTTTGAGCGGCCGCGCACGCCTTCTTCTTCCAGGCTGCGCAGGATGGACAAGGCAACGTTGTCGTCCGAGCGCAGAAGACCCGTGCCATGACAATGCGAACACATCTGTGTTGTCGCCTCAAGCATGCCGGGCCGCAAGCGCTGGCGCGACATCTCCATCAGGCCAAATCCGCTGATCCGGCCCACCTGAATGCGGGCGCGGTCTGTCTTGAGCTTGTCCTTGAACCGCTTTTCGACGGCCGCATTGTTCTTGCGTTCATCCATGTCGATGAAGTCAATCACGATCAAACCCGCAAGGTCGCGCAGACGCAACTGGCGGGCCACTTCATCGGCTGCTTCCAGGTTCGTCTTCAGTGCCGTTTGTTCAATCGACCCTTCCTTGGTCGCCCGGCCAGAGTTCACGTCGATCGCCACCAGCGCCTCTGTGATGCCGATCACGATATAACCGCCCGACGGCAGCTGCACGGTCGGGTTGAACATCCCGTTCAGATAGCCTTCGACCTGATAGCGGGCGTAAAGCGGTAACTGTTCGGTGTAGAATTTCACATTTTTGGCGTGGGACGGCATGATCATCTTCATGAAGTCCTTGGCCGTCCGATAGCCTTCTTCACCGGCGACGATCACCTCATCGATCTCTTTGCTATAAAGATCGCGGATCGACCGTTTGATCAGGTCCCCCTCTTCATAGATGCGGGCCGGTGCGATGGATTTCAGCGTCAGCTCGCGGATCTGTTCCCACATCCGCTGCAGATATTCGTAATCGCGCTTGATCTCGGCCTTGGTACGCTGTGATCCGGCGGTGCGAATGATCAATCCCGCACCTTCGGGCACGGTCATGGAACCCGCAATTTCCTTCAGCTTCTTGCGGTCGGCGGCATTCGTGATCTTTCGGCTGATACCACCACCACGCGCGGTGTTGGGCATCAGGACGCAATAACGCCCGGCCAGCGACAGATATGTCGTCAGTGCAGCACCCTTGTTGCCGCGTTCCTCTTTGACGACCTGGATCAACAGAATCTGGCGGACCTTGATAACCTCTTGGATCTTATAGCGTTTCGGACGCGGCTTGCGCACCGGGCGCACCTCGTCGGTGTCGTCCTCTTCTGCGACGCTTTCGATGCTGTCATCTTTTTCAACGGCATCGACATCGGGCTGATCGTCGTCGTCATCGTCTTCCTCGCCGGCGGCAGGTGTTTCGACCGGCGTATCGGCGACCAGTTCCATGGGCGAGCTTCCTTCGATCTCGTCATCAAGATCAATGGTTTCCATACCCGCAATATCGCCCGAGGTTTCATCCTCGGTCGTTTCAATCTCTTCGGTGATCACCGCGTCATCACCGGCAACCTCGGCTGCCTTGGCACGGCTGCGGCGGCGACGTTTGGGTTTGGGCTTTTCTTCCTCGGCCTCGGCTTCGGCCTTCATTGCCTCGGCATACGCCCTTTCTTCGGCGATCAGCGCCTCGCGGTCGGCGACCGGGATCTGATAGTAATCAGGATGGATTTCCGAGAACGCAAGGAAACCATGGCGATTGCCGCCATAATCCACAAACGCCGCCTGAAGCGAGGGTTCAACCCGCGTAACCTTGGCTAGATAGATGTTCCCAGCAAGCTGACGCTTGAACTGGCTTTCAAAATCAAATTCCTCGACTTTGTTCCCGTCGACCACAACAACGCGGGTTTCTTCCGCGTGCGTGGCATCGATTAGCATTTTCTTTGGCATGTTTTCCGTTCGCATGTGACCGCGGGGGCGCCCCTGGGGGCGCGGAAGTCCGTGTCACATGTCTGATTAAGGCGATCCGCGCGCGGGCAAGAACGGGGCCCCTCGGGGCCGCTGCGATCTTGCCTGTATCGTGCGCGCTTTGCATCGCGTTTCTTCTCCGACCCCGTTTGCCGGGGCCCATTCAAAGCCCGGTCGCGACAAAAAACACTTGCGACCAGAGCGTTCCACTGACCCCTGGGGGCCAAATCAGCTGTTTAGTGGGATCAGTCATTGCCGACCGACAAAACAGAGAATCCTCACCGGACGACAACGCGCAACCAAAGCACGAACGTCCGTTCCTTATTCATAAAGGACGATGATCATGAATTACAATGATATTCTGCGCGGCCACAGTTGGGCAGCGAAGATGAAACCTTGCCATCGAACGATCCGCGATGAGCAACACGCAGCGCGCCGCCCAATTAGGCGGCAAAGTTCGCGCAACCGCGCCAGGGTAGTCCCCGACCGCTGCTGAGAGTAAAGCCGCCTATGAGGGCGATCGGGTGTCGAAACGTCGCTTCTATGGCTTACTCCGCCTCAACCGGGCCAAACAGATCCGTCCGCATCTGGTCAAACCCGATAATATCAGCCACGTCGCCAGCCGATGCCACGCCGTCAACCACCACAACCTCTTTGACCAAAGACGGATCGGCCTGATCCGAGAAATACACGCCCCGCCCGTTCGAAATCCCCGTGACCCCAGATGGCGTGACAAACAACTGCCCCACATCGTTCAGGTCCGCATCAAAAAGCAATGCGCGATCACGGCAGTTCAGGACGACACGGTGACCAACCCACATCACAGAGTTGCTGCTGGTACAGGTCAGCCGCGACTGCGCTTGCAGACCAGTTGATGCATTCCAGACGCGCATCGTGCCAAGATCACCGACCGAGATCACCTGTTCTCCATCCGGCGACAGCGCGACACTTGTCACTCTGCCAGTTGGGTCATCCATGAATGGGCCCACTTGGCGGCCGCGATCCAGATCCCACACGATAATGGATCCGTTGCGGGCAGCAGAGACCGCGCGACGTCCATCAGCGGAAAGCGCAACGCTCAAAACCTGATCACCGTGACCAACGAACCCAGGCCCCAATTGCTGGCTTTTATCCACGCTCCAAATCCGGATCGTCTCGTCCCAGGATCCTGAGATCGCGCGTGTCCCATCTGCGGATAATGCCACGCTTTCAATCCAATCGGTGTGACCCAAAAGCGGCTCACCAATCGGAAGACCCGTTTCAACATCCCAGACGATGACAACACCATCGTTGCTGCCGGAAACAGCCCTGCGACCATCCGCCGAGAATGCAACAGACACGACAAAGCTCTCGTGACCCAACAAGGGCTCTCGGACCTGCGCCCCTGTTTGCGTGTCCCAGATGCGAACCACGCCATCAACGTCACCAGAAATTGCCAACCGGCCATCAGCGGAATAGCCAAAACTTGGCGGTATGGTGTCCTCTGCCGCGATCGGCGCGCCGATCCGCGTGCCGGTCTGGACATCCCAGATATCGATCGTATCGAATGGACCGGCCGCGACAAGACGTTTGCCATCTGCCGAAAACGCAACGCTGCCGACATACCCGTCATATGGGCCCAGCGGTTCCCCAATTTGGGTGCCTTCGTCAACGCTCCAAAGGCGGACTTCCCCACCGTGATCGCCTGTTGCTACAACTTGTCCATCAGGCGATATCGCGACGCTGAAAATCACGCTTTGATGTCCCGCAAGGGGTGCGCCAATCATCTCACCCGTCGCGACGTCCCATAAGCGGACCAGCTGATCCACACCAACGGAAGCCGCCAAAGCGCCATCTGCCGATATCGCCAGATCCCGGACGATGCCTTCATGGGCCTTAACGGATTGGGTGAGGTGCCGATTACCGTTGCGCCTGACGAAAAGCAGGCCACCAGCATCATCCGCAATGACAACGCCAACACGTCCATCGGCTGACAGCGCGATGCCCGAATCCCAACCGGCGCGATGAAGTATCACATCACCACTTTGCCTCCCGGATTGCAGATCCCAAAACCGCGCTGAACCGTCGTTCGAACCGCTCATTGCGATCTCACCGTTGGCCGTCAGGGCCAGCCTGTCGATCCGACTGGAGTGTTGCTCGACACTACTGCGCAGCGTGGCACCGGTGAGGTGATCCCAAACGCGCCAGTACCCGTCTAGGCCGCCCGTGACGATTTCGCCATTTCGGGCATTCACCGCTAGGCTTTCCTGCGCTGCAAAAATCTCGGACAGTGCTACCGGGGCTTCGCTGTCGGTCACGTCAAGAACCAAAAAACTGCCATCACCCGCATCGGCCACGATCAAATTCTCATCCAGCGGATGAAACAACGCCTGATCAGACGCCAGCCCGGTCAGGCCCAGCTGTGGAACAAAGCGCTTGTCGCTTTGCTGCGCTGCGCCGATGGTGGCGTGACTGGCAAGAAAGATTGCGCCCCCCAGCAGGGCGGCGGATAAGGTCATCTTCTTCATATGTGTCCAGTCCCTTTTCGCAGCGAGACGCAGATCGCCTTCGCGTTACGCGCCACGTTCATGCATGATAAGGTGCGCTATGCGATAGCAGTGGCAAAATGCGCCACTCAAAAGGAAAGCGATAAGGCAAATCGCGCTGACCTGCCTTATCCGGTGATCAGCGGCTAAAGGTAATCGGACCGCTGCAAGCCGTATTTCGCCATCTTCTCGTTCAGGGTGCGGCGCGGCAGGCACAGCTCTTCCATCACCGATACGATAGACCCCTTATGGCGGCGCATCGTGTTGTCGATCAGCATCCGTTCAAACGCCTCGACAAATTCCTTGAGCGGTTTGCCCTCGGTCGTCATCGCAGGCTTGGTCTCTTCGGTATCGGCCATCAACAGCGATGCGATGGACCCTGTGCCGCGCCGGTTCTGCAGAACGGCGCGTTCAGCCACGTTGATCAGTTGGCGCACATTTCCGGGCCATGGGGCCTGCAACAATTGTGCTGCTTCCTGCGCGCTGACCTCGGGCGCATCACAGCCATATTCATCGGCGAACTGTTCGCTCAACCGGGTGAACAGCATCAGGATATCCTCACCGCGCTGCCGCAAAGGCGGAACGGTGATGCGCAACGCGGCAAGGCGGTAGAACAGATCGGGGCGCAGCACGCTTTCGCAGGTCTTGTCCTGCTCTTGCAGGTTACAAATGGCGACGATCCGTGTCTCTGCCGGCGTGCCCTGATCGTTGATCGCGGTCAGCAAACGGGCCTGTAACGAGTGGCTCAGCGCCTCGATATCCTCAAGCACCAACGTACCGCCGCGTGCCTCTTCTATCGCTGGGATAGGCTCATCATCCTTGGCGGGGCCAAAGATGTGGCGGGTCAGCGTTTCCTCGTCATAGGCTGAACAGCTAAGCAGCACGAATTTCTTGTTCGCCCGCGCGCCCACGGCATGCAGTGCATGTGCGACAAGCGTCTTGCCGGTGCCGGTTTCCCCTTCGACCAAAACATGACCATCGGCCTGCCCCAGATCAAGGATATCCTCTTTCAGCCGCTCCATCGGGGTGGACTGGCCGATCAGCTTGCCCATCAGGGCAGAACCATCCGACAGCTCCTTGCGCAGCGCACGGTTATCCAGCGTCAGGCGACGGGCTTGTGTGGCCTTTTTGGCCAGTTCCGTCATCCGGTCGGGGTTGAACGGCTTTTCCAGAAAATCAAAGGCGCCAACACGCATCGCCTCGACCGCCATCGGCACATCGCCGTGTCCGGTGATCATGATCACCGGCAAGGAACTATCGACGCCCTTCAACTTTTTCAGAAACTGCATCCCGTCCATACCGGGCATCTTGATGTCACTGACCACGATACCGGGAAAGTCGGTTCCCAAACCTTTCAGGGCATCCTCTGCCGAGGCATAGGTTTCGGTATCAAAACCCGACAGGGCCAACCATTGGCTGATCGACTGACGCATATCCTTTTCGTCATCGACAATTGCGATCTTCATGGCCTTGCTCATGACCGTCATCCTTATTCTGCTGCGGCGACATCCTGCTTCATGGTCGGCAGTTGCACCTCAAATATAGCCCCGCCATCCACCGCATTGCGTGCGGTCAGGCGCCCACCCAAATCGTTCACGATGCCCGAGGAGATAGCAAGCCCCAAGCCCACACCGTCACCAGGTTCCTTGGTTGTGTAAAACGGCTCGAAAAGCTCGTTGAGGTTTTCGATGCCTTCACCATTATCACGGATCTGCAGGCTGACAGTATCGCCCGCCGCCAACAGGATTTCAATCGTAGGGTTATTTGCGTCCTTTGTCGCATCCAATGCGTTGCGCAGGAGATTGATGATCACCTGCTCCAGCCGGAGCCGGTCACCCAGGATCATCACCGGCTCATTTGGCAATGTGCGGATGATATTGACCGACCGGGTTTTCAACTGCGGCTCCATCATCGCGAGCGCTGTGGACACGGCAGCCCTTGTATCCACAGGTTCAAAGGCATCGGCACCCTTGCGGGCATAAGATTTCAACTGACGGGTAATGGCCCCCATCCGTTCCAGCAAATCATCGATCCGCTGGAACGATGACAGCGCCTCATCCGGGCGCTGGCGCTGCAATAGCAACCTTGCGCCTGCCAGATAAGTTTTCATCGCCGCAAGCGGCTGGTTCAATTCGTGACTGACTGCGGCTGACATTTCGCCTAACGCCGCCAGTTTCGAGGATTGCGCGATGGTCTGTTCAGCCACCTGCAGCGTCTTTTCGACCTTCTCACGCTCGGCGATTTCCCGCTGCAGCCTGCGGTTCAATGCGCGAAGCTCTGCTGACTCGCGTTGGAAAAACACCAGGCGTGACGCGGTCTTGCGTGAGGTGAACCAAAACAAGAAGGCCAGCAGGATCGCGAATCCCATCACCTCAAGTGCCAATATGCCGTTCACCTGCTGTCGGACAGAGGCGTAGGTGGTGAAACTGACCATGCGCCAGCCCTGATGCGGAATGCGCACCTCGCGGCGCAACACGGCCTCGCCCTGCAGGTACGCGTCGGCGGGCAGTGCGGCCCACCCTTGGGTCAGGCGCAAGGCACGCTCGATCGCGGATGGCGCTGACTGGCGCGACAACGCCTCGTCCTCGTTCAGGCCACGCCATCGCGGCTCGGTCGCCATGATGATCGTGCCTTCGCTATCCATCACGAAAATCGCGTCCGACACGCCGGCCCAGCTGCGTTCCATGCGCGGCACGTCGACTTCAACCATGATCACACCGCGAAATTCGCCATTCACCTCGATCCGGCGGGAATAGACAAAGGCGTAGGCGCCATCTTCGTTCTGATAGGTATTGTAAACCGTCTGGTTATTGCGTTGCGCATCCACAAAATATGGCGCATTGCGATGGATCGCGCCCAGCTGTTCGCGATCTGTCGCCGCCACCGCGCGCCCGCCACGATCCAGCAGGGTTAATGATGCGGCACCAATCTCGTCCACGAATGACAACAGCCGCGCGGTCGAGAGCGAATAATCATTACTGTCGAGCGCATTCATCAGTTCGGGATCACGCGACAGCAGCTGTGGGACGACCGAATTGCGCTGTAACTCGCTCATCAAACTGGTCACGTAAAGCGCCAGCCGCACCTCGGATCTATTGCTGATCGTTTCGGTAAATCGCTTGGTCAGGAACTGGTTCGAGACATAGATCACGATCACCGCAAAAAGACAGATCACCAGGATCGACAGGCGCAGATACCAACGCCCCTTACCTTTGCGTAAACTATATTTACCCAGCTCAACCATGGTTGCAGTCTAAGGTGCCACCCGCAAGGCAGCAAGAACGCAGATCAGGCTTGGGCAAATTGCCCCAGCAACCCGCGGAAAAGCGCCTGCCCATCCGTGCCACCATGCCCTGCATCAACCGCCCGTTCCGGGTGGGGCATCAGCCCCAGCACACGACGGTTTTCAGACAGGATACCTGCGATATTCGACACCGATCCGTTGGGATTGTCCGTATAGCGAAACGCGATGCGGTCTTCGGCTTCCAGCTTGGTGAGCGTCTCTGGGTCAACGGTGTAGTTACCGTCATGATGGGCGATGGGAAAACCAACGGTATCACCGGCATTATAGCCTTCGGTAAAGGCGCTGGCCGAGGTTTCCACTGTCAGATCAACTGTTTTGCAAATGAACTTCAGGTTTGCGTTGCGCATCAGCGCACCGGGCAACAGACCAGTCTCGGTCAAGACCTGAAAGCCGTTGCAGACACCCAGCGCGTAACCACCGCGTTCAACATGCGCGACGACCGCTTTGCAGATCGGTGATTGCGCGGCAATCGCGCCGCAGCGCAGATAATCTCCAAATGAAAATCCACCCGGTACGGCAACAAGATCGACATTGTCGGGAAGTGCGGCATCCTTGTGCCACACCATACTGACATCGGCACCGGCGGCCTTTAGTGCGACGGCCATATCCCGGTCACAGTTCGATCCGGGGAAGACGATGACAGCGGCGCGCATCAAAGCATCTCCACCTGATAGCTTTCGATCACGGTGTTCGCGAGCAGCTTTTCACACATTTCGTTCACGGTCGCCTCTGACGTGCCATCGGCCAGATCAAGCTCGATCACCTTGCCTTGCCGGACCCCTTCGACGCCGTCGAAACCAAGCGTGCCAAGTGCGTGCCGCACCGCCTCGCCTTGCGGATCAAGCACACCATTTTTCAACATGACATGTACGCGGGCTTTCATCGTTGCGGTCCTTTGTTAGTTGATCAGCGTCGGCTTCGCCGGCCGGTGGGTCACGTTGGATGGCATCACACCCAGCCTTTTGGCCACTTCGGTATAGGCATCCGTCAGGTTGCCCAGATCACGCCGGAACACATCCTTATCCAGCTTTTGACCGGTCTCGATATCCCACAACCGGCAGCTATCCGGGCTGATCTCATCGGCCAGTATCAGGCGCGGGAATTCATTGTCCCAGACACGACCGACCTCGATCTTGAAATCCACCAGTTTGATGCCGACACCGAACATGACGCCCGACATCCAATCATTCACGCGCAGGGCAAGGCTGATGATATCATCCAGATCCTGCTGGCTCGCCCAGCCAAAGGCGATGATGTATTCCTCTGGCACCAGTGGGTCACCAAGACTGTCGTCTTTATACGAAAACTCGACAATCGGACGCGGAAGTGCCGCCCCTTCTTCCATGCCCATCCGCTTGGCCATCGTGCCAGCGGCCACATTGCGCACGATCACCTCCAACGGCACAATCTCAACCTGGCGGATCAACTGCTCGCGCATGTTCAGACGCTTGATGAAATGCGTGGGAATACCGATCTGCGTCAGGCCGGTCATGAAAAACTCGGACAGGCGGTTATTCAACACGCCTTTGCCCTCGATCACGGCTCTCTTTTCGGCGTTATAGGCAGTCGCGTCATCCTTGAAATACTGGACCAGCGTTCCCGGTTCAGGCCCTTCATACAGGATCTTCGCCTTACCTTCGTAAATCTTCTTGCGGCGTGCCATCACTACCCCTTAACGATCCGCCTGCCCATCATGGGCTGCGTTAAGTCCGGGTCATAGTGCAAGGCCCCCTTGCGGGCAAGCACCTGCGAGGGCATATCAAAGACAACCGATAATCTAATCACGAGGTCACCATGAATACCTTTGACGATCGCGAACACGCCTTTGAAGCGAAATTCGCCCATGACGCCGAAATGCAGTTCAAGGCCGAGGCGCGGCGCAATAAATTGCTGGGCCTTTGGGCGGCAGGGTTGCTGGGCAAATCAGGCGACG
This sequence comes from uncultured Paracoccaceae bacterium, assembly GCA_947503965.1. Classification (GTDB taxonomy): domain Bacteria; phylum Pseudomonadota; class Alphaproteobacteria; order Rhodobacterales; family Rhodobacteraceae; genus Yoonia. The sequence continues at coordinate 152,222 of CANNFU010000005.1, read as the reverse complement.
ATGCGGCCGAATATGCAAAAGAAGTCGTGAAATCCGATTTCGAAGAAGCCGGGCACGAGGACGTCTATCGCAAAGTATCCGGCGATCTGGGCGACAAGGCGGATGAGACGACAATCCGCACCAAGATGGAAGAGTTCCTGGTCGAAGCAAAAGCGCAGCTTTTGAAAGAGTATTAATCAAAGACACATCAGGATCGGTCCGATGAGTCCCGTGCCGGTCTGCCGATGCCAAATGTCGCCTTAGTTGCGCGGCATTCATAATTGATATGCGGGGTTTCGCATTGCAGTTGCGCACCGGACATGGCAACGACGGCATGCATTCAAGCGGAGCAAATACCATGACAAACGCCCTATCAAAGCTGCTCGAAACACGCGACTGGCTGATGGCTGACGGGGCGACGGGGACGAACCTGTTCAATATGGGGCTGATGTCCGGTGATGCGCCCGAACTTTGGAATGTGGACGAAACCGCAAAGATAACAACGCTTTACAAGGGTGCGGCTGTTGCGGGCAGTGATATCTTCCTGACCAATAGCTTCGGTGCAAACGCATCGCGTCTGAAACTGCACGGGGCAGAGGGGCGCGTGCACGAACTCAACAAAGCCGCCGCAGAAATAGGCCGCGAGGTTGCAGATGCTGCCGGTCGCCCTGTGATCGTCGCCGGTTCGGTCGGCCCAACCGGTGAGATCATGGCCCCGATGGGCAGTCTGACCCATGAAAACGCGGTCGAGATGTTCCACGAACAGGCCGAAGGGCTCAAGGCCGGTGGCGCGGATGTGCTTTGGGTCGAAACCATCAGCGCGGCCGAGGAATTCATCGCCGCCGCAGAAGCGTTTGCACTGGCCGATATGCCGTGGTGCGGCACCATGAGCTTTGACACAGCAGGCCGCACGATGATGGGTCTAACATCTGCAGATATGGTCAAGAAAGTTGGCAAGATCACGCACCAACCCCTTGCTTTTGGGGCAAATTGTGGGGTCGGGGCCTCTGATCTTCTGCGCACTGTTTTGGGCTTTGCAGCGGCAGGTCCGACCCTGCCTATCATCGCCAAAGGCAATGCGGGCATCCCGAAATATCATGACGGTCATATCCATTATGATGGCACGCCGGACCTGATGGCGGATTACGCTGTGCTGGCCCGCAATTGCGGCGCGACGATCATCGGCGGGTGCTGCGGGACGACGCCAGAACACCTGCGCGCGATGCGCGAGGCGTTGGAGACGCGCCCCAAAGAGGATGCCCCGACATTGGATGAAATCACGCAGGCGCTTGGCGGGTTTTCTTCGGCCTCCGACGGCACGGATGGTGGCGGACCTGCGGCCAGCCCAAGACGTGGACGCCGCCGCCGCGCCTGACGGCCTATGTCAGAGGGGGCGCTGCCCCCACCGCCTGCGGCGGCCCCCCGCGGTATTTTTGAACAGAAGAAGCCCCCGCACGCGCCAACAGCCCGGCGGGGGCTTCTTCTGTTACGGTCATCGGCTCCGCAGCCTGTACCGTCTGCACAGCATGCGCCCTCGTGGTTAATTGGGCGTAAACGTCCATCTTCTTTTGTTTAAAAGCACCGCCGCCGGAGGCTCCGACATTTCGGCCCTTGATGCGCTTAGAACAGGGCGAGCTGATCTCCGGCTTGGGGCGGTTTGGCGAACAGATCGGTTCGCAAGGGCGGCAAGGACCGGTCGAGCCCCAGTTTCCGCGCCGCCAGTTTGAACCGCTGCTGCATCATCGCCGCCCATTCGCCCTGCCCGACCATGCGTTTGCCGAACTCCGGATCGTAATCCTTGCCGCCGTGCAATTCACGCACCCGTCCCATCACCCTGGCCGCACGGTCAGGATAGTGTTCCGCGAGCCAATCGCGGAACAGCGTCGCGACCTCGAGTGGCAGACGCAGGATGATTGATGATGCGGCAACAGCCCCGGCCTCATGTGCGGCCTCCAAAATCGCCTCAAGCTCATGATCCGTCAGCGCGGGCACCACGGGTGATACCATGACCCGCACCGGAATGCCTGCATCTGTCAGCCGCCGGATCGTGCGCAACCGTGCAGCGGGCAGTGGCACACGCGGTTCCATCGCGCGGGATGTTTTGGGATCGAGCGTCGTGACAGAGATACCGACGCGCGTCAGCCCCTTTGCGGACATCTCGGCCAGAATATCGATGTCACGCTCGATCAGCGTGCCCTTGGTGACAATGCCGACCGGATGATTGAAATCACGCAGGACCATCAGGATATCGCGCATGATCCCGCGATCCTTTTCGATCGGCTGGTAGGGATCGGTATTTGTCCCGATGCCGATCATGGCGGGCTTGTAGCGCGGATGCGACAGCTCTGCCCGTAGCCGGTCCGCCGCATTTGGCCGCGCGATCAGTTTGGTTTCAAAATCCAGCCCCGGCGACAAGCCTAGAAACGCGTGGCTTGGTCGCGCAAAGCAGTAGATGCACCCATGTTCGCAACCACGATAGGGATTGATAGACCGGTCAAAGGATAAATCGGGGGATGTGTTGCGCGAAATAACCGTGCGCGCGATCTCTTCGCTGACTTGCGTGCGCAGGACGGGCAGTTCGTCGTGACGGTCCCAGCCATCGTCGACCGCTTCTGTCGTTACCCGGTCAAACCGGACATCCGGGTTCGACCCCGCCGCGCGGCCGGGAGTGCGATGGGATTTCTGAACCGGATGTTCGGACATAATCTTTATTAGAACAATTCAAGAACACACGCAATGCAAGTCGGTCACGAATATGCGAATGTCGCTATTGTGCAGGTCAGAAAAACCAATCAGGCGCACTACTGATCAAACGACTTATCCAAGAGGGTCCAATGTCCGACGACGAAGACGACATCATCCTGTCCGAACTGAATGACGAGGACCTCGTCGCGCAGATGTTCGATGACCTTTATGATGGCATGAAGGAAGAGATCGAGGAAGGCGTGAACATCCTGCTGGAACGCGGGTGGGCACCCTACCGCATTCTGACCGAAGCGCTGGTTGGCGGCATGACCATCGTCGGCCACGATTTCCGGGACGGTATCCTGTTCGTGCCAGAGGTACTGCTGGCCGCCAATGCGATGAAGGGTGGCATGGCCATCCTGAAACCGCTTTTGGCCGAAACCGGCGCACCGCGCGTCGGCAAGATGGTGATTGGCACCGTCAAGGGCGACATTCACGATATCGGCAAGAACCTTGTGTCGATGATGATGGAAGGTGCGGGGTTCGAGGTGGTCGATCTGGGCATCAACAACGCGGTTGAGGCGTATCTTGACGCACTGGAAACCGAACAACCTGATATCTTGGGCATGTCCGCCCTGCTGACAACGACAATGCCTTACATGAAGGTCGTGATCGACACGATGGTCGAGAAAGGTCTGCGGGACGACTATGTGGTGCTGGTTGGTGGCGCGCCTTTGAACGAGGAATTTGGCAAGGCCATCGGCGCTGACGCTTATTGCCGCGACGCGGCTGTCGCGGTGGAAACGGCCAAGACGTTCATGGCGCGCAAGCACAATCAGGGCGCACCGGCCTGATCTTTAAAAGCCTGCATATCGTCCCTATCTGCTTGAAAACGGAGGATGATATGCCGCTGACCATTTATCTGACAATTCTTCTGGGCGCTATAGGCGCGGCGGGGCTGACAGTTGCCTTGCTGACGCAAAGCCTTGGGACAGCCGCGCTGTCCGGTGCAGCCATTGCGATACTGGCGATCACAGCCCTGGTGCGTTGGAAAACATGACCAATCCGGTCGCAGACGCGACCCTGACCACCAAGGGGCTTGCCCCAAGTGGTCAGGGTCGCGTTCTGCTGATTGCCTGCGGTGCGCTGGCCCGCGAAATATTGGCGCTGAAGGCGGCGAACCGGTGGGATCATCTGGACCTGCAATGCTTGCCCGCCATTCTGCACAATCATCCCGACCAGATTGTCCCGACGGTACGTGACGCGGTTGCAAAGCATCGTGATGACTATGCGTCCGTCTTTGTCGTTTACGCCGATTGCGGTACGGGCGGGCTATTGCAAGCCGCCTGTGATGAGATGGGTGTGGGTATGGTCGCAGGCCCGCACTGTTATTCTTTCTTTGAAGGCAATGATGCCTTTGCAGCCCGCAATGAGATGACAGCGTTTTACCTGACGGATTTTCTGGTCCGTCAGTTTGATGCCTTTGTCTGGGAACCACTGGGCCTGAACCGTCATCCTGATTTACGCGATATGTATTTCGGGAATTATGAAAAACTGGTCTATCAGGCGCAGACGGATGATCCGAAGTTGACCGAGAAAGCACAGGAGTGCGCGGATCGGCTGGGTTTGCAGTTTGAGCGTCGGGTTACCGGCTATGGTGATTTGAGTGGGACTCTGGCGAAGCTCTAGTTAGTGATGCGGGATGGGTCGGGTGGCCGCTTTGAGCCCAGAGCTACTGGGGTTTCAGGTAGATTTCAGGCACTTCTATGGCCTGACCTGTCGCAAATTCGACAAGGTATATGGGCGTCCCTTGTCCGACATTGAATTCCTTTGACCGTTCATTTTGAACGCTTTCGTCAACTCCGCATATGCTGCCAAAAGCACCAAATTTCAAATACTTGATTGGTGCGTCCGCAGTAATTTTCACCGCATCACCATAATCAAACCTCATCCAACTCTCCCTAAGTTCCCCAAAAGACCCATTCGCTTGCAAGGTGCTACACTGCGAAATGTTACTCGAAGACTACAAATCAGAGCAATGTCCGCTGTGTCCGCAAACTTCCAAACCACCAAGCTCTATGCAGCCGCCGCCGTTGCTCTGATCCGCTCAACCATTGCCCGCAGCCCGTTGGAGCGTTGCGCGGATAGATGATCGTTCAGCCCAAGCCGCCCCAATTCGGCGGCGGCGTCGATTTTGCCGACCTCGGCGACCGGTTGGTCGTTATAAAGCGCCAGCAGCACCGCGATCAGCCCGCGCACGATCATTGCGTCGCTTTCGCCGCGGAACGTAAACACACCATCCTTGATCTGCGGGACCAGCCAGACCTGGCTGGCGCAGCCATCAACTTTGGTTGCGGGCACGCGCAGCGCGTCTTCCAGGGGTGGCATCGCCTTGCCCATATCAATCACATGCCGATAGCGGTCTTCCCAATCATCAAGGAATTCAAAGGTTTCAACCAGTTCTTCAAAGTCCGGGTTTGCCATGGGCCTGCCTTTTTGCGTAATACGCTGGATGTAGGGTCAAGTCCGGCAGAGGTCCAGATCAAAGGGAGACGGTGACAACCTTTTGCCCCTTGACCGCAAGACCCACCTGCCCTTCGCACAAGCGCAGCGCGTCATCGCCGAAGACCTCGCGCCGCCAGCCTTTCAAGGCTGGGACATCTCGTTCGCCCGCTGCCAGCGCATCCAGATCGGCGGATGAGGCGATCAGCTTTTGCGCGACACCTTCGTTGTCGGTCTTGGACTTCAGCAAGACCCGCAGCATATCCGCCAGGGCCGGGTTCACCTGCAGTTTGGCCCGGCTGTTATCGGGTTTGGGCATGTCTTCGGGTTTGACGGCAAGACCGGCCTGAATACTGGTCAGAATACCCTGGGCGATATCGCCTTTGCGTGCCTCGCGCAGCAAAAGGCGGGACCGGCTCAGATCCTGTTCGTTTTGCGGTTTGGTCGAGGCCAGTTCGACCAGCGCATCATCCTTGAACACCCTGTTGCGCGGCACATTGCGTTCCTGCGCGTAAATCTCGCGGAACCGGGCCAGTTCGCGCACGATGGCCAGAAACTTGCCCGATGTGGTGCGGGTCTTGACCCGTTTCCATGCCTCATCAGGGTTCGCCTGATAGGTGGCAGGGTCTTTGAGTACGGCCATTTCCTCGGCCACCCATTTCTTGCGACCGGACTGGTTCAGCCTGTCAGACAGGTATTCATAGATATCACGCAAATGCGTCACGTCAGCCAGCGCGTATTTCGCCTGCGCATCCGTCAGCGGACGCCGGGACCAGTCGGTAAAGCGCGAGGATTTATCCAAATCGGATTTCGCGATCTTACGCACCAGTGTTTCGTACCCGACCTGTTCGCCAAAGCCGCAGACCATGGCGGCCACCTGCGTGTCAAACAGCGGTTCAGGGATCACGCCCGCATCGACGAAGAAGATCTCAAGATCCTGACGCGCAGCGTGGAATACCTTGACCACGCCGACATCGCGAAAGAGGTCGTAAAGCGGTTCAAGCGACAAACCATCAATCAGCGGATCGACCAGAACCGCATCCTCGCCCGCCTCATCCTGATAGGCCAGTTGGACCAGACACAGCTTTGAATAATAGGTCCGCTCGCGCAGAAATTCTGTATCGACAGTAACATAGGGACGTTTCGCAGCTTCGGCACAAAACGCGGCCAAAGCATCGGTCGTCGTGATTGTTTTCATTATTGTTCCGTTACTCGTTAGGACCCCCGCCCACCCGATGGCCCGTGTTTAAGCGATCCGGCGCATAAAAGAAAGTGGATCAGTCCCAATTGTCCAGCAAGACCGGGGTTCTGTCACCGCTGGCGTAGCGGCGCAACACGGCCGGATAAAGCGCATGTTCAAGCGGCAGCAAACGCGCAGCCAGCGTATCGGGCGTGTCGCCTGCCTGTATGGCCATCTGTGCCTGACCCAGAATGGGCCCGTCATCCAGCGCGGCAGTCACCTCGTGCACGGTGCAGCCATGAACGGTATCACCGGCCTCCAGCGCCCGCGCGTGGGTGTGCAACCCTTTGTATTTCGGCAGCAGTGATGGGTGAATGTTCAGCATCTGCCCACCCCATTTCGCGATGAAATCAGGGGTCAGAATACGCATGAAACCCGCAAGGCAAATGATATCGGGTTTTGCGGTCGTTAACGCCTGATGCAAGGCGGCTTCGAAACCGGCCCGATCCTTGCCGAAGGGTTTGTGATCAATTGCAAAGGTCGGGATATGAAGCTGGCGGGCCTTCGCCAGCCCAGCCGCCTGCGGATCGTTCGAGATCACGAGCACCGGCCGCGCGGGATGGTCGCCCGTCATTGATTTGACAAGCGCGACCATATTCGATCCGCCGCCCGAGATCAGGATCGCAACCCGTTTGGTCACAAAAGCGCGCCTTTGTAGCGGATGCTGGCATCCGCCGTGACGGTGCCCAATTCATGCACCCGCTCGCCCGCATCGGTCAGCAGTTCGGTCAATGCGGCGGCTCTGTCTGCCTTGACCACCAGCACCATGCCGATCCCCGCGTTAAAGGTTTTCAGCATCTCGGTCTGTTCCATCCCACCGGTCTGGGCAAGCCACCCGAAAACGGCCGGCAGATCCCATGCGTTCAGGTCAATATCAGCACCCATCCCGTCGGGCAGCACGCGGGGCAGATTTTCCGTCAGCCCGCCGCCTGTGATATGGGCCAACGCATGCACGCCCCCGGCCCGCACCGCGGCAAGCGCCTGTTTGACATAAAGCCGCGTGGGCGCAAGCAATGCCGCACCCAGCGTATCATCGGCAAATGGTGCGGCATCATCCCAGCCCAGCCCGGACATCTCGACAATCCGCCGCACCAGCGAATAGCCATTTGAATGCACCCCGTCTGACGCCAACCCCAACAGCACATCGCCCACTGCAACATCCGCCGGCAGCTCCGCGCCGCGTTCCATCGCCCCCACTGCAAATCCGGCAAGGTCAAAATCGCCCGCATGATACATGCCGGGCATCTCAGCCGTCTCGCCACCGATCAGCGCGCAACCCGACGCAGCACACCCGGCGGCGATCCCTTCGATGATGCGCGTCGCCTGATCCAGATCCAGCTTGCCGGTCGCGAAGTAATCAAGGAAAAACAATGGCTCTGCGCCCTGACAGACCAGATCGTTCACGCACATGGCCACCAGATCAATCCCGATTGTGTCCACATTGCCTGTGTCGATTGCGATGCGCAGCTTTGTTCCCACACCGTCGGTCGCAGCGACCAGAACCGGGTCGGTATATCCGGCGGCGTTAAGATCAAACAACGCGCCGAACCCGCCAAGCCCGGCCATGACGCCGGGGCGCGCGGTGCGTTTGGCGGCGGGTTTGATCCGTTCGACCAATGTGTTGCCCGCATCGATATCAACGCCCGCATCTGCGTAGGTCAGGCCGTTTTTGGTCATCATCACACCCCTTTTCACCGGTGCGGCTGCGATAGCCGATGGCCCCGGCCAGCGCAACGCCAGAGCCGAATGAATGGCAATAAAATCGATTGCGTTGAACGTTTGTTAAGAATTTGAATGGCATTGAAGGGACGAGACAAAGCACCCTCCTCACGTACTTTCTGTCTCGCTGGATCTGGCGGCGGCGGTCATGTGGTTTACCCGGTATACCCTTGCCGCCGCCGACCATAACACCATCATTTCCATCTTGACCCTTGGGCCGGTTCTGCATACCCCGGACAGCGTGAAGGGCCTGTAGCTCAATTGGTTAGAGCAGAGCGCTCATAACGCTTTGGTTGCGGGTTCAAGTCCTGCCGGGCCTACCATTTCCCTTTACCGCGTATTCGGACGCAGACGGATGTCTTTTCGTCTGCGGTTGTTTGCGCTATGGCAGCGCAAACATCACCAGCGGCAGCGGAGAGCGGACATGACAAAAATCAAGGTAGAAAACCCCATTGTCGAACTGGATGGGGACGAAATGACCCGGATCATCTGGGATTTCATCAAGCAAAAGCTGATCCTGCCTTATCTGGATATTGATCTGCTCTATTACGACCTAGCCATGGAGGTTCGTGATGAAACCAACGACCAGATTACCATCGATGCCGCCGAAAAGATCAAGGAAATCGGCGTTGGCGTGAAATGCGCCACGATCACGCCAGATGAGGATCGGGTCGAGGAGTTTGGTCTGAAACAGATGTGGCGCTCCCCCAATGGCACGATCCGCAACATCCTGGGGGGCGTGGTGTTCCGCGCGCCGATTATCTGCAAGAACGTGCCGCGTCTGGTACCCGGCTGGACCGATCCCATTGTCATTGGCCGCCATGCCTTTGGCGATCAGTACAAGGCGACGGATTTTCTGATGCCGGGTCCCGGAAAACTGACGATGAAATTCGTAGGCGAAGACGGCACCGTGATCGAAAAGGAGGTATTCGACAGCCCCTCTGCCGGGGTCGCGATGGGAATGTACAATTTGGACGCCTCCATCATCGATTTTGCGCGTGCGTCTTTCAATTATGGTCTGAACCTCGGATGGCCGGTGTATCTGTCGACCAAAAACACGATCCTGAAAGCCTATGATGGGCGGTTCAAAGACCTGTTTCAGCAGGTGTTTGACGAAGAGTTCAAGGACAAGTTCGATGAGTTGGGGATCGAGTATCAGCACCGGTTAATCGACGACATGGTTGCCTCGGCCATGAAATGGTCGGGCAAATTTGTCTGGGCCTGCAAGAATTACGATGGTGACGTGCAATCCGATACGGTGGCGCAGGGGTTCGGGTCACTTGGCCTGATGACATCGCAATTGATGACGCCCGATGGCAAGATCGTCGAGGCCGAAGCCGCCCATGGCACCGTCACCCGCCATTATCGCCAGCATCAGGCGGGGCAAGCAACCTCGACAAACTCTATCGCGTCGATCTTTGCCTGGACGGGCGGGCTGAAGCATCGTGCGAAACTGGATGAGAATGCGCAGTTGATGAGCTTTGCCGAGACGCTGGAGAAGGTGATCGTGGACACCGTTGAAAGCGGGTTTATGACCAAGGATCTGGCATTGCTTGTTGGCCCGGATCAAAGCTGGCTGACCACCCAGGGCTTTCTTGAAAAGATCGATGAAAACCTGAACGCCGCAATGTAACGTGTCTGTTTCAAACAATAAAAGGCCGCTCTACCGAGCGGCCTTTTGTCTAGGTGACACAGATTACTGCCCGATGACGAATGTCCCTGCCCCTTGATAGACTTCACCACTGCGGTTGATGTCGATCGCCAGCACACCACCGACCTCTTCCGCCTCGGGGCCGTAAAAGGTCGCGTCAATTGTTGAGTTATCACTGCAGTTGCTGGTGGTGCAGGTCAACGTGCCACTAAACCCGTTGCCACTGATCGGCGCATTGTTCAGCGTCAGCGTCACGTTGCGTGGACCACCGGATGCGGGATCATAGGCGCCATTCAGCGTCGCCGTGGCTGTATCCGTGCCACCAAAGCTGACATTGACGGTGATATCGCCTTCCAGTTCAGCACCTTCCTGGCCGCCGCCAATCTCCAGGATCCCCTGAACGGCAAATCCACCGCGATAGTTCACTGAACCTGCCTGTGCCGCAAGAAAGCTGCTGGCTGTCTCACTGCCGACGACAAAAGCGGCTTCGCCACCGGCGGTGGCAGGGTTCGATTGCGGACCACTGTAGGAAAACACGGATACAGGTACGGCAAATGCACCCACGCTTGAGGCATCAATCTCAACCCTTACATCCTGGCCGTTTACCCTGCCCGCGCCATTCGTGATGCTGACGGATTGGCCAAATATCTGTACGGTGCCGTTGATGGCGCTCAGATAGCCAGCGTCCAGGGTGATGGATGCGTTTTGACCGATGGACGCGCCATCGCCGATCTGGAAATTTGCGATCCGTGTTGTCTGGGAGATAGCGGTCGAGTCGTCGATTGCCGGCAGAATTGGCCCACCACCACCGCCGCCGCCATCATCGCCACCAGCACCGCCGCCACCACCACCGTTGTCGACACTGGCCTCCGTACCGCCACATGCAGCAAGGGCCAGAAGCATTGGCAGTATCACAACCTTGATGGAAACCTGTTTCATTCGAATGTCCTGTCCTCAGCCATCGGTATCACGTTTGCCCTGTCCTTAAAGTTCATTTAAGGCCAAATCTTGGCCTCTGATAGGCGGTTATGCGCGGCGCGCCAAGGTCAGGCCGATTATTGGCGTATTGTCGCCGTTCTGAATTGTTGTTTTGCGGATGGCAGGCGCAGCAAGGCGCCACGATCCCTGCCTCTTCGCCTTAACGCGCGGTCTTGTCTTTAAGGGCTGGCATTTGCTGCGGATGCACGCTATCCGCGCCGCAACTTACCCAAAAGGCTGATCCCATGGATATCCGTAATATCGCGATCATCGCGCATGTTGACCACGGCAAGACGACACTGGTTGACGAACTTCTCAAGCAATCGGGCGTGTTTCGCGAAAACGAAGCCGTGTCAGAGCGGGCGATGGACAGCAACGATATCGAACGCGAGCGGGGCATCACCATTCTGGCCAAATGCACATCCGTTGAATGGAAAGGCACGCGCATCAATATCGTCGACACCCCCGGCCACGCCGATTTCGGGGGAGAGGTGGAGCGTATCCTGTCGATGGTTGATGGTGTTGTCCTGCTGGTCGATGCCGCCGAAGGACCGATGCCGCAAACGAAATTCGTCACTTCCAAGGCGCTCGCACTTGGTCTGCGCCCGATCGTTGTGGTCAACAAGGTCGACAAGCCAGATGGTGAACCGGATCGCGCGGTTGACGAGGTGTTTGATCTGTTCGCGGCGCTTGATGCGTCCGACGAACAGTTGGATTTTCCAACCATGTATGCCTCAGGCCGGGCGGGCTGGTGTGATGCGACGCTGGATGGGCCGCGCAAGGACCTGTCTGCCCTATTTGACCTGATCGTCGATCATGTGCCCACGCCTGCACAGATTTCGCGCAAGGATGAGCCGTTTCAGATGCTGGCGACAACCCTGTCCGCCGACCCGTTCATTGGCCGCATTCTGACCGGCCGGGTTGAGGCCGGGACGCTGAAGGCAGGTGATACGGTCAAGGCCTTGTCGCGCGAAGGGGATAAAATTGAGCAGTTCCGGGTGTCCAAAGTCCTGGCCTTTCGCGGTCTTGCCCAACAACCGATTGATGTGGCCGAGGCCGGGGATATCGTGACCATCGCCGGTATGACCAAGGCGACCGTGGCAGATACGCTATGCGATCTGAGCGTTGATACGGCGATCCCTGCCCAGCCGATTGATCCCCCCACGATCACGGTGACGTTCGGCATTAATGACAGTCCGCTGGCAGGGCGTGATGGCAAGAAGGTGCAAAGCCGCGTCATTCGTGAACGGTTGTTAAAAGAGGCCGAAGTCAACGTTGCGATCAAGATTGCCGACACCCCCGGCGGCGATGCGTTCGAGGTATCGGGCCGTGGCGAATTGCAGATGGGCGTATTGATCGAAAACATGCGCCGCGAAGGGTTTGAGCTGTCAATCTCGCGCCCGCAGGTGATTTTTACCGAAGAAGACGGGCAGCGGATGGAACCGGTCGAGGAAGTCACCATCGACGTGGATGACGAATATACCGGCGTAGTGGTCGAAAAACTCACCGGGCCGCGCAGGGGCGAACTGGTTGAGATGAAGCCTGCGGGTGCGGGCAAGACACGCATCATCGCCCATGTCCCGTCACGCGGGCTGATCGGCTATCATGGTGAGTTTCTGACCGACACGCGCGGCTCTGGCGTGCTGAACCGCCTGTTTCATGGTCAGGCGCCCTACAAGGGCAAGATCGAGGGGCGCCGTCAGGGCGTGCTGATTTCAATGGAAAACGGTACATCTGTCGCCTTTGCCCTTTGGAACCTTGAAGACCGCGGCAAGATGTTCATCGGCGCACAGGAAGCGATCTATACCGGCATGATCATCGGCGAACATAGCCGCGAAAACGATCTGGAAGTGAACCCGCTGAAGGGTAAGAAACTGACCAATGTGCGCGCCTCTGGCACGGATGAAGCGGTACGGTTGACGACCCCGGTCACGATGTCGCTGGAGCAAGCCATCGCTTACATTGATGATGATGAACTGGTGGAAGTGACGCCAAATGCGATCCGACTGCGCAAGCGCTATCTGGACCCGCATGAGCGTAAACGCCAAGCAAGGGCTGGCTAGGCACACAAAAATCTTCAAAGATTTTTGCCAAGACTTTTTGAAAAGTCTTGGTCACCCAGGTGTGACGGTATCACCGACAGCAATCGTGCCGCCCGTTGCAACGCTGGCATACCAGCCGCCATGTCCGCGCATCGCGCTGTAACCACCGGGGCCAAGCTCAGCTTCCATCCGGGAACAGGGCGGGCATGGTCCGTGAATTTCGAGTGTTGCGCCACCAACATGCAGCACCCCCTTGCGCACGGCCAGCAGGTTCAACCCGGAAATCACGACATTGCGGCGCAATTGTTCGGGGCGAATATGGTCGTGCCCTGACAGGGCCGCAATCACGGATAGATGCTCGGCTTGTATCAGCGTCACAGCGCGCTTGCCGGCCCTGCCGTGATCGCCCTGAAGACCCGCATCTGTCAGCACCGCGACCTCGACCACATCCATTGATGCGTACCGTTCCGCCCGCAACCCGATCCAGTCTACGCGACCGGGCACCGCATGCCGGGCCATCATCGCGCCAAGCTGGCCTTTCACGCGATCTCTTCAACGATGCTCAACTCGCGTTGGCTGGCCCCTTTGGCAAAACCCAGCGCCTCTTGATACGCATCCGAGTAATAGCAATCATGCGCCGCTTGCAGGCTGGGAAACCGGGCCACCACATTGCGGGGCCGGTCCGGGCCTTCAAGCTGTTCGTACGCCCCGCCGCGCGCCAGAAAGACCCCACCGTGGTCGGCGATGGCCCCTGTGGCCCGCTTGGCGTATTCACCGTAAGCGGCTTCGTCCGTCACCTTGACATGCGCGATCCAGAGTGCGCTCATTTCAATCCCTCCAGTACCTTTTTCGCCGCCGTAATCGCAGCGTCAGCGTGCTGCGCAGACGCACCGCCACCTTGCGCCATGTCCGCACGGCCTCCACCTCCTTTGCCACCCAATTCAGGTGTGACCGCCCGCAGAATATCCACGGCAGAGACACGATCCGTCATGTCATCGGTGACACCAACGGCAACAGCGGCCTTGCCGCCTGTGTCAGCGATCAGCAGTACTGCGCCGCTGCCCATGTCAGCCTTCATTTCATCAATCAGCGACGGCAGATCCTTGCCCGTGACACCGGTCAGCACCTGCGCCTGAAAGGCAACGCCATTGATCACTTCGGACGGTGCCGCCTCTTTCGCGCCACCGCCCATGGCCAGTTCGCGGCGCAACTGCGCGACTTCGTTGGCCAGCGCCTTGCGTTCGTCCAGCAGCGCCTTGACCTTGTCGGCCACTTCCGCCGCTGGTGCCTTCAGGGCCAACGCCGCCTGTGCCAGCCGATGATCCTGTGCGCGCAGGTAGTCCAGCGCCGCCTGCCCCGTCAGCGCCTCAATCCGGCGCACACCGGCGCTTGACGCACTGTCGCCAAGTGTCACAAACGCACCGATCTCGCCCAATTGCCTGACATGGGTCCCACCGCACAATTCCAGCGAATAGGTGTTTCCGTCACTTCCCTTGCCCGACCCGTTCTTGCGGCCCATCGAGACAACGCGCACCTCATCCCCGTATTTTTCGCCAAACAACGCCTGCGCACCCATCGCCCGCGCGTCATCGGGCGTCATGATACGGGTTTCCACCTTGTCGTTCTGCCGGATGATCGCGTTCACATCGCGTTCGACCTGTTCGAGTTCCTCCAGGCTCAGCGCTTTGGTGTGGCTGAAATCGAACCGCAATCGATCGGGTGCGTTCAGCGACCCGCGCTGCACCACGTGGTCGCCCAACACCTCGCGGAGCGCCTCGTTCAGCAGATGCGTGGCCGAATGGTTTGCCTGAATCCGCGACCGGCGCTGGGGATCGACGCTCAGCGACGCACCCTGCCCTTTGCTTATTGTGCCATCCGTCACCTTGGCAAAATGCACATAAACGCCTGCCACCTTTTTTGTGTCGGTAATCTCGGCCTTGCCTGTGTCCGTTTTCAGCGTGCCTGCATCGCCGATCTGACCGCCTGCCTCCGCATAGAACGGGGTCTGGTTCAGCACGATCTGCACGGTGCCATCGGCCTGATCGACCGTGCCGCCGTCGATGACCAGCGCCACGATCTGCCCTTCGGCCGTCAATGTATCATAGCCCAGAAAGTCGGTGGCGCCGCTATGATCCGCGATATCGAACCAGACTGCACTATCTGCAGCCTCGCCTGTGCCGGACCAGGCCGCGCGCGCCTTGGCCTTTTGTGCGGCCATCGCCACATCGAACCCGGCGGTGTCAACCGCGCGCCCTTTTTCGCGCAGGGCGTCCTGCGTCAAATCAAGCGGGAAACCATATGTATCATAAAGTTTGAACGCCGCCTCTCCGGGCAGCGCCGCATCTTCCGGTAGCCCGGCGAGTTCGTCATCCAGAAGTTTCAGACCGCGGTCGAGCGTTTGCTTGAACCGGACTTCCTCGTTCAGCAGTGTCTCTTCGATCAGCCGCTGACCTTGCCCCAGTTCCGGGTAAGCCGCACCCATTTTCTGGATCAACGCCGGCACAAGCCGATGCATCACCGGGTCCTTGGCACCCAATTGATGCGCGTGCCGCATTGCGCGGCGCATGATGCGCCGCAGCACGTAGCCGCGCCCTTCGTTGGAAGGCAGCACACCCTCGGCAATCAGGAACGAGGTGGATCGCAGGTGATCCGCAATGACCCGATGATGCGTATTGCCATCGCCGTCAGGGTCGGTGGATGTGGCATCCGCCGATGCCTCGATCAATGCACGCATCAGGTCGGTGTCGTAATTGTCGTGTTTGCCTTGCAGCAACGCGCCGATCCGCTCCAGCCCCATGCCGGTATCGATCGATTGCATTGGCAAGGGCTTGGTCGTGCCATCTTCGAATTGCTCATCCTGCATGAAGACAAGGTTCCAGATTTCGATGAACCGGTCCCCATCCTCCTCGGGTGAACCCGGAGGACCGCCCCAGATATGATCCCCATGATCATAAAAAATCTCGGTGCATGGACCGCAGGGACCAGTCGGCCCCATGCGCCAGAAATTATCATCTGTGGCGATGCGGATGATCCGGTCCTCTGGGACGCCTATTTTCTTCCACAGATCAAAGGCTTCGTCATCCGTGTGATAGACCGTTGTCAGCAGCCGCGACTTATCAATGCCGAAATCGCCGGTCAGCAACTCCCACGCAAACGGTATGGCGTCCGATTTGAAATAGTCGCCAAAGCTGAAATTCCCCAGCATTTCAAAGAATGTATGATGGCGCGCGGTATAGCCGACGTTATCAAGGTCGTTATGTTTACCCCCGGCACGCACACATTTCTGGCTTGTCGTCGCCCGTTTGTAATCGCGGGTTTCCACCCCGGTGAACAGGTTCTTGAACTGCACCATACCGGAGTTCGTGAACATCAGCGTCGGGTCATTGCGCGGCACCAATGGGCTGGAGGCCACGACCTCATGATCCTGCTTTTCGAAATAGGACAAAAAGGTGGATCGGATATCAGCGAGGCTGGTCATGGCTGGCTTTCAAAGATGCGTTGCGTTGGACGCGAGAAATAGCCCTGCCTCTGGGCACTGTCCACAGCGGCCGACGAAAAAGGGCGCTGCAGATGCAACGCCCATTTCCGGAGTATTCTTTACCGCCTTTTGCGATTTGATCGTTTAGCAGCCGCAGGCCGCCCTCAGACCTCGACCAGATCATCGTCACCGTCGTCCCTGCCACCGTCGGGCAGGTCAAAATCCAGCCCATGTGCCGCGCGAATCTTATCCTCGATCTCAAGCGCGACAGCGGGATTTTCCTTCAGGAACAGTTTCGAATTCTCGCGCCCCTGCCCGATCCGCTCATCGCCATAGCTGAACCACGCGCCGGATTTCTCGACCACGCCAGCCTTGACGCCCAGATCAAGCAGTTCGCCCATCTTGGAAATGCCTTCGCCATACATGATGTCGAATTCGACCTGTTTGAACGGTGGCGCAACCTTGTTCTTGACCACCTTGACGCGGGTCGCATTGCCGACCACCTCATCGCGATCCTTCAAGGCGCCGATCCGGCGGATATCAAGGCGGACCGAAGCATAGAATTTCAGCGCGTTACCACCGCTTGTGGTTTCGGGCGATCCAAACATCACGCCGATCTTCATCCGGATCTGGTTGATAAAGATCACCATACAGCCAGAGCGGTTGATGGAGCCTGTCAGCTTGCGCATTGCCTGGCTCATCAGGCGGGCCTGCACCCCGACGGAGCTGTCGCCCATCTCACCCTCAAGTTCGGACTTTGGTGTCAGTGCCGCCACTGAATCGACGACAACCATATTCACCGCGCCCGAACGCACAAGCGTATCCACAATCTCCAACGCCTGCTCACCGGTGTCGGGCTGGGAAATCAGCAATTCATCAAGGTTCACGCCCAGTTTCTTGGCGTATGACGGGTCCAGCGCATGTTCTGCGTCGACAAAGGCACAAACGCCACCTTTTTTCTGCTCTTCGGCAATCGCGTGCAGGGTCAGTGTTGTCTTACCGGACGATTCCGGGCCGTAGATTTCGATAATCCGGCCCTTGGGCAAACCACCGATCCCCAGCGCGATATCCAGCCCCAGCGAACCGGTCGAGGTCGATTCGATATCCGAGTTGGGGTTGTTCTGCCCCAGCTTCATGATCGAGCCCTTGCCGAACTGCCGCTCGATCTGCGCCAGCGCGCTTTCCAGCGCTTTTTCCTTATCCGCGGTCTTCTTGTTATCCATTTTGAGGAGTTCTGCCGTTGCCATATTTCCTGTCCTTATTTCATGCAGCCCGTCGGGCGGCAATCACTGCTTTTGTTCTCATTGTGTTCTCATCACTTAATGAGATCAAAAGTAGAACATTGCAACATAAATTTTCCGCGTTCACCTTCGGACGAAACTGGTTAAAGATTGGTTTATCTGCGCAAGGGCTGCGCGAGAAAAACGAAGGACGCCTGACAAATGCTTGTTTTCTGGAAAGAAAATCTCGTTCTTCTTGCCGTACCCAAAACCGGATCAACCGCGTTAGAGGGTGCGCTGGCCCCACGCGCATCCATGGTGTTGCGCGATCCGCCGCATCTGAAACATGCGCCTTGCTATCGCTATAAACGATTCCTTAGGCCCTTTTTCGTACAAGCCGGCGGGCAGCGGCCCGAGGTGATGGCGGTGGTGCGCAATCCTATCGACTGGCTGGGCAGCTGGTATCGGTATCGGACGCGAGAGGATTTGATCGGACACGAGAATTCCACCCGCGATGTCAGCTTTGATGAATTCGTGCTGGAATATTGCAAGGGGCAGCCCGCCCCCTTTGCCAATGTCGGATCACAGAACAAATTTCTGCGGATCAATGACGGGGAGATCGGGGCGGAGCACCTGTTTCAGTATGAGCAGTGGGACAAGGTGATCGGTTATCTGGAAGAACGGCTGGAAGTGACGATTACGCTAAAGCAGAAGAACGTGTCGCCAGTGATGGATCTAGCGTTGGCGCCGGAGGTTGAAGCAAAACTCCGGGACAAACGGGCGGCGGAATTTGAGGTTTGGGAGTTGGGTCGGCGGTAAATAGGCTTTTCCTCAATGGAAGTTATGAGCCCGAAGTGACGGATGCTGCAACCGGCATGGATGGCCGCTTTTCGGGCAAAACTGCGCGAGCTCAATGCAGCCGCGGATCGTTCTAGTAGGCTGAATCGGTAAGGTCGCCAATAATCGACCGTCATTCATCGCGAAACAGGAGGTCGCTTTGCCAGAGATTGTTTTGAGCCAGACAAGGTGTGCGACCACTGTCGCTTCGAACCAGCCATGAGTTCTTCATCCGGCATAACCCGTATTCTGCGCCTCGCAGTGCGGGCGCTGCTTGTAGTTTTCGCGCTCTTCTGGTTTGTCTTCGCCCTGCTGTCCGGTGCCGGACAACAAGATCAGGGTATTGGCGTGATGCTGCGAAATTTGCCGAACGCCATGCCTTGGTTGGCCTTGTTTATTGTGATCTACATTGCCTTCAGATGGGAGCTCGCGGGCGGCCTCCTGGTCGTTGCGGCGGGGTTTTTCTCAATGGCGTTCTTCAACGCGCTCACCTCACCAGTCGTTTTGCTCGCCGTCTCTCTGCCACTGGTCGTGTTGGGTTCTGGGCTGATCCTTTGCTGGTTTTCGGATCGCCGTCAGACACCGTAGAGAGCATCCGCGTGGAATGTCGTCCAGACTAGGATTCCCAATCCCAGGAAAATGCCCAGCGGAAAGACAATGAACCACATCGGGGTCATCTTCGGCTTCTCGAACCGCAGGCTGGTTGCCGTGGTCATGGTATTCGTCCAGACATACCAGAACCCAAGCATCGTTAACAGATAGTGCCCCCAAGGAGACGACTGAAAGCTTAGGACAACGGCGGCGACTGAAAGCGGAATGGTCAGGATCAGATCGGCTAAAGCGATCCCGAATAAGATGCGTTGCTGATGCCAGTCATCGAACGTACCATCGGGGTCCGGCATCGCCTTTCCGATCAGAACTTGTGCCTGGAACCACAACAGGAGCGCGGTGAGTATGGCGTTTAAGGCAAGAAGTATGTAGAGACTGATCCGCGACAAAAGCGAAAACTCGTCCATCTTGTCTCCTTTCAAGTTGGGTTACGCAAATGTGTCAGTCGAACAGTGCGCGGTTTCGGTACAGATACCAGATACCCCAGGCGGCGATCACGCACAGCGTTGCCGGCACCAGGATACCCACCATCCCGGTCGGCGCGTGTAGGATATCGGCGGCGGCGTAGAGAGCTTGAGAGCTCCAGAAGACAAGCGGAAAGTACCAGAGCCATCCCAGTACGATCCAGCTTGCAACCACACCCCAGAAGCGCATCCCCCAAAGCCCGATCGTCGCAGTCAGAAAGAGCGGTAGGATGAGGATTGTATCCGCAATGGCGATCGCCCGGTTAACCTCAACAATCACGGGATCAACGAGTGCTCGGGGTTCCTGCAAACCCCATTCCGCGACCATGTCGAAGTAGAAGATGGCCAAGGTCTGGCCAAAGAACCAGATACTCAGGTTAAACAAATGAAACAGGATGAGTGCGATCACACCGATGGGCCTTCCTGATCTGGTCATACTGCCTCTCGCTTCTCACGTAACTCACATAAGGTGACCTCGCTGACTCGGATCACTGCGTGTGCGAACCCGGGTATGCCAGATGGACAAAGAAGCATTGATTTAAGTCAATCGTTGGGTCCGCTGGCATGCCAGTTGCGGGCTAAACTGGTGCCAGAAACAGCACCAACAGGCTGAGAGGAATAGCCCAGACCTTTAGGGCTTCACACAGCGGAAGCTCAAACACCGACTTCTCCAACACTATCTCCGCGTCTCGCCAATTCAAGTGCGAGGTGGCGAATGTCGGCGACACCCAAAATGTTCCCAACTTGTTCTTCAAGATGCTCAAATATGTACGTTCGGTCCAGTCAGGCCGGTTAACGCGACAGTTCCGCACAAAGATACCGCAAAATCCGCCTATTCGGTGGCGATGTTGCTGATCAGAAAATCTGGTTGGAGAGAAACATGCGACATGTGATCTTGTCGGCCCTTTCTTTGCTGCTGCTGACGGCATGCCTTGGTGGCGGCGGATCGGGCTCTGGTACGGGCGATGGTGGGACGACGGGTGGTGGTGGCTCAGGCGGTGGCGGTTCTGAGCCCTTGTCGGGCCGATTGATGATATTTTTGCGACCGAAGGATCAACCCAAAACTTTTCCATTGATCAGGCCATGCGGGGAAACCCCGACTTCGTTGCATCATCAGCGCATGGCGTCACTGGCATTGTGGCACTGTCACTGGGCCCAGATGCAACGCCGGAATTTCGCGACATTCGCCTCTCGTTGAGTGAAGACGGCGAGACGCTGACGGTCGAGATTGAAGGGCTACCATCGTACGAACTCCTCCGCGAGACCAATGTTGGGGCTGGCGGCGGGCAGTGGGGTTTCGGGATTGATCCAACGGCGAAGTTGTTCAATAGGGCTAACACAGGAGAGATTGATTTTGCGACTTTCAACTCTCCATTTAACCTTAATCAGGCGATTGGAACCTATGGCCATGTCACGCCACTTGAGCGTCTGCCGACCGGTGGTGCGACTTACAGCGGTGGCTGGAGCCTTGATCATCCCAGCAACTCTGATCCCACCGCGCGCAACAGCGCCGGTGGCCAGTTTGATATGACGGTGGGTTTTGACGACGGTCAAATCACCGGTATGATTTCTGACGGGCGAAATTCGTTCTTTGAAACGGTCGAATATGGTGGCACCGGCACCATTACCGGCAGCGTAACGGGGAATGGTGTGAGCGGATCGCTGACAATGAATACTGAAAACGCATCCACGACGGCGGTATTCGAAGGAAGCATCTTTGGCTGGGATGGCAAAGACATTGGTGGTGCGTTGGTCGGCACGACCACGGGCGGCGGAAATACCAACGCGGTGTTTGGGAGTTTCGAAGGCAGCACGACATCACCATGATGGCAAGCCCCCATACCCAACATCCCCGCGAAAGCACGCGAAGATCAGGCCCGATCTGCCCGACGACCTACAGCATCATGCGCCTACCGATAGGGTACGCCCGGCAGGATCGACAACATCTCGAACATCAAGTTGGCGCCAGTCAGCGCGGTATTGCCTGACGGATCATAAGGCGGCGACACTTCCACCAGATCGCAGCCCACGATGTTCAGCCCGCGCAGCCCCCGGATCAGTTCCATCGCCTGAGCTGTGGTGAGCCCGCCAATCTCCGGCGTGCCAGTGCCGGGCGCATAGGCGGGGTCGAGACTGTCGATATCATAGCTGATGTAACACGGCTGATCCCCGATTTTCGCTTTGATATCAGCCGCCAAGGGCGTTAGCGACTTGTGCCATAGCTCTGGCGCAAGATACTGGTTGAACCCCCACCCGGCAGCTTCGGTAAAATCATCCGCCGTATAGCCGGTGCCGCGCAACCCGATCTGAAACACGCGGTCTGCGGTGATCAACCCTTCCTCATAGGCGCGGCGAAACACCGTGCCATGGGTCTCGCGCTCACCGAACATCTCGTCATTCACATCGGCATGGGCGTCCACATGCACCAGCGCCAGCGGGCCGTGTTTTGCCGCCACTGCGCGCAGCACAGGCAAGGTCAGCGTATGATCCCCACCCAAAGTCATCGGCACGAAATCTTGCGTCAGGTGTGCCGCATAAGTCTCTGTAATAATGCGAATACTCTCACTCAGTGAAAACGTATTTACAGCCACATCGCCCAGATCGGCACATTGCAATGCATCAAACGGCGCCGCCCCGGTCTGGATATTATAGGGTCGGATCATCGCCGATTGCTCACGCAACTGCTTCGGCCCCATCCGGGTACCAGAACGCCATGAGGTGCCGATATCCATCGGAATCCCGATAAATCCCACATCCAGCCCCTCGGGCGACGCCACTTCCGGCAGCCGCATGAATGTCTGCGGTCCCGAAAACCGCGCCAGATCATTCCCGCTGATGGGCTGGTTCGGCATCACTTTTTCCTTTTGTTCCAAAGGGCCAGACAGCAAAGCTCCATCGCTACATGCGCACCCGCAATCGCTGTCGCGCCGGTCGTATCATAGGGGGGTGACACCTCCACCACATCACCGCCGACCATGTTGATCCCCGCCAGATCACGCAGCATCGCCGCGGCTTGCCAGCTTGCCAGACCACCCCAAACCGGCGTCCCGGTACCGGGCGCAAAGGCCGGATCAAGCGCGTCAATATCAAACGTCACATAGGTCGGATGATCCCCCACAATCGCCTTTACGCGGTCCACGACATAGGCCGTGCCCAACTCGTGACAGGTCCGTGCATCGATGTATTGCATGCCCAGATAGTCTGCGCATTCCGTCCGAATACCGATCTGGACCGAGCGGGTGACATCCACAACGCCCAGTTTCACCGCCTTGTACATCATCGTGCCGTGATCAATGCGGTTCATGTCTTCATCCGGCCACAGGTCGGAATGGGCGTCGAACTGGATCACGGACAAAGGCCCGTATTTCTCAGCATAGGCACGCAAGATCGGCAGCGTGATAAAGTGATCCCCGCCTAACGTAATCGAGCCGCATCCCTGCGCCAAAATTCCGGCAATATGGGCCTGCAACAACCCCGGCACACCGGATACATCCGCATAATCAAACGGCATGTCGCCATAATCCGCGATGGCGAAGTCACCCAACGGATCGAACCCATCCCAGCCGTAAGGCGGATCAAAGGTCTGCAACGTTGACGCCTCTCGGATTGCGCGCGGACCAAAGCGTGTGCCCGGCCGATGGGTCACCGCCTGATCAAACGGCACGCCCGTCACGGCCAGATCAAACCCGGCCAGATCCTTGGTATATGTGCGGCGCATGAATGACGTTGCCCCACCAAAAGCATTCTCAAACGATAGCCCACGAGGATCGTTACGTGTGAAAGCTGTATCTGCTACATCCCGCGCTTTGTCTAAAGTCACCGGCCCACCCTCTTCTTTCTTCCAATCAAACTCCCGCCGGAGGCTGTCAAATTTCTGGAAATTTGATCACCCCGCCGGCAACGCGCGCTCGACCAATCGGGCAAAGAACGATGCCCCTGCAGGTGCGGCACTATCGTCGAAATCATACGCCGGATGATGCAGACCCGCTGTATCCCCATTGCCGACAAACAGATAAGCGCCAGGGCGCTCTTCCAGCATATAGGCGAAATCCTCGGCACCCATTTCGGGACCTGCGTCATCAATCACATCGGCCGACACCTCGCGCGCGACGTCCGCGGCAAAGGCAGTGCGATCCGCGTCATTCACCGTCGCAGGATACCCGACCTCATAGGTCAGTTCTGCCTCAACACCATATGCCGCCGCATGTCCCGCGACAATCGCCTCCAGCCGTGCCATCACCATGCCCTGCACGGCGCGATCAAATGTGCGCACGGTTCCGTTGATATATGCTGTCTCGGGCACGATGTTATCGGCAGAGCCGGTATGGATCTGCGTCACCGAGACAACCAGATCGTCCTGGGCGTAGTGGTTCCGACTGACAATCGTCTGGATCGCATTCACCATGCCCACAGCCGCGACAATTGGATCGGCCGTCTCGTGCGGCATCGCCCCGTGACCACCCCGCCCGGTGATATGGATATGAAACGTATCGACGGCCGCCATGATCGGCCCCGGCGTGGTGTAAAAGGCACCCACCGGCGTGCCGGGGGCGTTGTGCAGTGCATAAATTTCTTTGATATCAAAGCGGTCCAGCACACCCTCTTTCACCATCACCTCGGCCCCGCCGCCATTCTCTTCGGCGGGTTGAAAGATCAGCGCAACACGGCCAGCGAAATTCCGGGTCTCGGCCAGATACCTTGCCGCACCCAGCAGCATCGTGGTATGGCCGTCATGGCCGCAGGCATGCATCTTGCCCGGCACGGTGGAGGCATAGTCAAGCCCCGTCACCTCATCCATCGGCAATGCGTCCATGTCGGCACGCAGGCCAATCGTCGGCCCAGGGTCCGTCCCTTTGATGATCGCAACAACGCCAGAGGTGGCAATCCCCTCGTGAATTTCATCAACGCCAAACTCGCGCAGTCGCGCCACCACGAATGCTGCGGTTTCAAAACATTCAAATCGCAATTCGGGATGGGCATGCAGATGCCTGCGCCACGCTGTCATGTCCTCGGCAAAATCGGCGATGCGATTGATTACGGGCATGGGGGTACTCCTGAACGGCGGCAGCGGCAGCGCAAAACGCGCCACCACGGAAGAGGATGCCGTGCAGCCCCATTTAACGCAAGCCGTTTGAAAAGAAACTAAAATTGGAGAGTGTGACCGGCCCAACACATCTTAAAATTGCCATGATTCACAGATCGAAGCGCTCCGAGAATCAAATTAACTCTCCGTTAAACAGATAACCTAAATAGGAAGTAAAATGTCTTTCACGAAAATGCTTGCAGCAACCAGCATCGCACTACTGCCAACAACCGCGTTAGCCGATTGGAGCGGCTTCTATATTGGAGCCTCATTTGGGACTGTCGTGGAAGGAAACGTTGCCTTCGATTCTAGTTTCGATAGAGATATCGAGAGCACCAACCCTTTTGGCTTATTTCTGGGCTACCAGGCGCAGAACGGCCAATTGGTTTTTGGTGCAGAGTATCAAATCGCAATCGATAGCGATATTGAACTTGAGGGCGTAGAATCTCCAGATGAGATTATCTATGGCGAGGGTGACCTCAAGCTTCGCGTTGGCTATGATTTTGGTCGCATACTGGGCTATGGCTTGATCAGCAGTTCAGCAGTTGCGATCGCAGACGAAAACCAGGACATCGTCGCGGGAGGCATCGGTTTCGGGATTGGTGCCGATTACGCTGTAAATAACAACTTCATTATTGGCGTTGAATACATTGTTCGTGAGCTTAACGGAGAATATGAAATTGACGGTTTCGTAGAAGATGACGACGTCGATGTTCGTGCAGATTCTCTAAGCCTTCGTGCGGCTTACAAATTCTGATCACCAAAAAATCAATCGGTCAGGGCCGCGCCTCTAAGACGCGGCCCTGATTGCTATAGGCTAGAGAGATATCGCGTGGGCTATCTCCGCGTGATGAACGGTCTGAGATAGATCATCAGACGGCATTGGTTACTTACACCGCCGCCGTGACACCACTGCAACAAGCGCGCTACTTTTGGCTGACCCGATAGGTTTCTCGCCATGACACAGATATGGTCTGCGCATATCTACCCGCGATTCTTAAGGAGAAATTCGCATGAGCCATCAGATCAAAACACTTGTCCTCGCTCTCGCAACCGCCTTGCCAACGACCGCTCTTGCCGATTGGAATGGTGGCTATGCTGGTCTGGCACTGGGTCCCAATCTGACCAACGAGATCTCTGCCGAGGAAAGTGGTGTGTCGGTGTCAACCGAGGCAGACGACAGCATTAGCGTTGGCGCCTTTGGCGGATTTAATGTTCAAAACGGCGATTTTGTTTTTGGTGGCGAGGTTGCCTTTTCAAGCGCCTCGGATCTCAAATTCGAGTTCGAGGGTGAAGAATTTGAAACCGACTACGACATCTTCGACCTGAAGGGTCGCGCAGGTTATGCCGTCGATAACATCATGTTTTATGGTGTGGTCGGCTATTCGATCATCTCTGACGAAGATGACGAGGCGGACGGCTTTAGCTTTGGTGCCGGCGCCGAATTTGACCTGGGAAACAACTTTGCTATCGGTGCAGAGTACCTGGCACGTCGTGCAGTCTTTGATGGTGACGATGGCGATGTGGACATTGACCTCGATCTGGATACGCTCGCGATCCGAGGCTCTTTTTCCTTCTGATCCCACCACTGTCTGAATTCACACAGCCGCGCCCCTTGGCGCGGCTTTTTTGTTTCGTTAGCGTCTTGCCAGCAGCAAGCGAGGGCGGAATGCGAAAAGACCCACTGATCCATGATCCCCACGGCGGCATGCCGCGTCTTCTGGAAATCATGCGCCGCCTGCGCGACCCAGAAACGGGCTGCCCCTGGGATATTGATCAGAATTTCAACACCATCGCTCCGTACACGATCGAAGAGGCTTATGAGGTCGCCGATGCTATCGCGCGGTCCGACTGGGCCGAGCTGGAGGGGGAATTGGGTGATCTGCTGCTGCAAACCGTCTACCATGCGCAGATGGGCGCCGAGGCGGGGCACTTTACCTTTGACAGCATCGTCAAGAACATTGCGGACAAGATGGTCGCCCGCCATCCGCATGTCTTTGGCGACGAAAGCAGAGATAAATCCGCCGAACAACAAACCGCCGATTGGGAAAAGATCAAGGCGGCAGAACGGGCGGGCAAGGCCCAAAGGCGCACGCTGGACGGGGTGGCCATCGGGCTGCCGGGCATGACCCGTGCCGTGAAGCTGCAAAAGCGCATGGCGCGTGTGGGCTTTGACTGGGATCAGACACAAAGCGTTCTCGACAAGATCGTGGAAGAAACCCAGGAATTGGTCGAAGCCCGCGACACGCTGACCCCTGATGATGTGGAGGCAGAGTTCGGCGATCTGATGTTCGTGATGGCCAACCTGGCGCGGCATCTGGGCGTCGACCCCGAAGCGGCCGTCAGGCGTACAAATGCCAAGGTCGAACGCCGCTTTGCCCAAATCGAAGACCGGCTTGCCGCGATTGGAAAGACCCCTGCCGACAGCGACCTGACCGAAATGGACGCGCTATGGGACGCCATTAAAGCGGCCGAGAAATCAAGTTAAGGCACGCCCACATGCCGGATGTTATTTCTGCAAGAAACGCCGCAATCCCGCAAACTCCGTGAAGAGATGGGCGTAAGCGTGCATCAGAGGTTCAGGCAACGTTGCAGACCAGTTAACCCCGCTTCCCTTTCGCGCGCACCTGATGCACCTTGCCGACCAAACGGAAAGGGCATCATGGACATCATCCAAACCCGCAGCAGTACCGCGCGACCCGTCAAGGCGGTGATCTTTGACATGGACGGCCTGCTTCTGGATACAGAACAAGTCTATTTCCAAGGCTATCGCAATGCCCGCGCCAACATGGGGCTCCCCCCGCATGATGCCGGATTTATGGAACTGATCGGCCTGCCCGCGCCCGCCGGGCGTCCGCTTTTGCAGGCCCATCTTGGCGACCAGACAGACGCGTTCGAGGAACGCTGGGATCAGGAGGTCAGCCACCTGATGACCGACACGATCCCGGTCAAACCGGGGGTCGCGATACTTGTCCAACGCCTGCAAGTCCTGAACCTGCCTTATACCATCGCCACCAGCACATTCACCGCCAAGGCGCACGATCATCTGGACCGTGCCGGGCTTGGCGGGCTGTTTCCTCATGTCATTGGCGGCGATCAGGTCAGCAATGGCAAACCCGCGCCTGACATCTATCTGAAGGCCGCAGCCACTTTGGGCATCGCCGCCCGACATTGCGCGGCTTTCGAGGATTCCGAGAACGGCGTGCGTGCAGCTGTCGCCGCAGGCATGACGACCGTTCAGATCCCCGATATCAAGCCACCCAGCCCGGAACTCCGCGCGCTGCGCCACCACATCGCCGATACGCTGCTGGACGGCGCGGCCCTGCTTAACCTGATGGAGACTTAGATGCAGATCACCGATACCAAAGCTGTCGTCACCGGCGGCGCGTCTGGCCTTGGGGCTGCAACCGTTCGGGCATTGCTTGATGCGGGCGCAAAGGTCGCGATTTTTGATCGGAATGCGGATGGCATGTCTTTTGCGGCAAAGCTGGGGGCCACCTTTGCGCAGGTTGATGTCACCGACGAAGACAGCGTCATACGCGGCCTGGATACCGCTGTTAATGCCATGGGCGGTCTGAACGTCGTGATCAACTGCGCCGGGATCGCCACCACCGAAAAGACGTTGGGCCGCGACGGACCACATGCGCAAGCCAGCTTTAACCGGACGATCGACATCAACCTGAATGGCACCTTCAACGTCGCCCGGCTGGCTGCCGGACGGATGACCGATGGGGGCGTCATTATCAATACCGCTTCCATCGCGGCGTTCGACGGGCAAAAAGGGCAAGCGGCCTATGCCGCCTCAAAGGCCGGGATTGCGGGACTGTCACTGCCCATGGCCCGCGACCTTGCACGGAACGGCATCCGCGTAATGGCCATCGCACCCGGCATCTTTCGGACACCCATGCTTGAAGGGTTGGGGCAAGAGGTGATGGACGGGCTGGCAAAGGATGTGACCTACCCCCAAAGGCTGGGCGATCCCGCCGAATTCGCAGCACTCGCGCGGTTCATCGTCGAATGCGACTATCTGAATGGGACGACTATTAGGCTGGACGGGGCGTTGCGGATGCCGTGAAATGCGCGGTTCATCCTGACCGCGACATTGCCCCGGCGGCGCAATGGCGCTAAGCCCAACTGGGGCATGGTGAAAAGAGGTATTTATGCCAATCATTATCGGCTACGCGGTTCTAGGGGCCGCTTACGTAGCTATTTTGATTTATGCAGGATTGCCCTCGGGACACAGTACGCGGTTCAATTACGCATGGCTGCTTGGCTATACGGACGTATTTCAGGCGGGTACGCTGTTGCCACGGTTCATTCCTGCGTTGAATGGCGGGATCGGTGGCTTTGACTTTTTCTTTTATGGACCTCTGCCTTTCTGGCTGACCTCTGCCATCGCAGTTCCGCTTTGCATGGGATGCGCACCCGAAACACCATTTCTTGCCATGATGGCCGTTCTGTCATTGTTGGGCAGCTACGGTGTTTATCTTATGTGCCGACCCTATTTTGGCCGACAAGCCGCAGGTATAGGTGCCGTTTTCTACGCAATTCTTCCCTATCATCTGTGGGTTGACTGGTTTGTACGTCAGGCAGCCGGCGAATTTGCATCTTACGCATTTCTGCCATTTGTCGCCCTTGGTATGGACAGGTTACGGCGGCAGGATGACGGCGGTGGATGGGTGGTTTTTGGGGTTGCGGGAACGACACTTTGCCACCTGCCGACCACACTGCTGGCGGCCCATGTCTTTGGAATTATTGCGCTGGCTATCGTATTTCATTCCTCAACCCCCCGTCACAGGCGATTAGGGCTGATGGCCCGCTACGTCGGCTGGTCAGTTTTGGGCATATTGTTGGCCAGCTTTTATTGGCTGCCTGCGTTGATCCTGTTGCCCGCAGTGTCACCAGACGATATCTACACACCTTACTTTCAGGCGACCAACTGGTTGTTTGGCTTTCATGATAACCCGCCTGATCTTGAACTTGTCTTTCCGAACCTCATCGCCTTTGGGTTTGCATTGTGCATTTGTGTTATTGCCAGCCTCAAGACCACCGGCGTAATGCGGATATTCATCGTCTTGCCCATACTGTTCGCTGTGGTGATGAACACACAGTTGTCCGCACCAATTTGGGAGTGGTGGATCATTGAAAAGGTGCAGTTTCCGTGGCGGCTGTTGGTCTTTGCAGACCTTGCTACAGCGATCGGCATTGCCGCAATTGTGTCTGGCGTTATCAACAAAACGCTCAGGCCGTTGGCGATCGTGCCTCTGGTTGCGATACTGACCTCAACGGGTTCTCTGCTCTTTGGCAGTTTTGCTTCAGGTGACCTTCCTGGCACGACAACCGGCTATAGTGAAAGCTACGGCCCTGCCGAATACCTGTCACCGGCAAGGTATGCCGCAACGGCTGAAATACGTGCCGAGTTATTGGACGGGTTCGACATCGCCGATCTCAACGAAATAGCCTTTGACAGGATTGCCCGTGCACATCGGGCCGCAAGCGCGGATACGTTCACAGATTATGAAGCCGATGGTCGCCTGATCAGATTAAGACCAACCGAAAAAAACGAGCGGGTTCTGGCCCCCTTACAATACTGGTTCTTATGGACTGCCCAAACCGAGGATGGCAAAACGCTTGAAATCGAACCCAATCCGGTGTTTGGGACGGTTGATATTATCCCGCCTGCAACGGGGTTTGAGGACGCCATAATCGAAATTCGCCTGAACACCCATTGGAGTGAGACGGTAGGCGCCGTAATCTCCGCGCTCGTCATGCTCACACTCATCATGCTGCTCGTCGTACACGCGCGAAAAAAGACAAACGCTCCAGCGGCCTAAAGCGCCGTCCAACTGATCTGCAATACCTGTTTAACAGCGCAAGGGCAGTCCCCGACCGCAGGTGGGGGTGAGGCCCTCGCCCATGGGGGCGGTCGGGGGCTGCCCGATTTGACAATCGGGCGGCAGATCCGACTAAGTATGGCTCATATGTTGAGGACGATGCGCTAGATACGTTGATATCCCAACAGTGCGATCAAAGCGCCGTTTACCTTTCGACCCTTCGACTGCCTACTGCGGCAACGGTTTGGAATCGGCCAGCGACGTCTTTCAGCGCGACATCACCTTTACCTAGATTTCACATGCCGTCCGAAACCCATCGCGCGCTGTCACAAGTTTGTTGTCGTCAAAGACGACGTGAACAAACTTCGCGCTTATCGCTTCGTCTTAGATGTAAGAGCGGCAGTAAATCGTCGGGTCGGTATCGCTGATATCCAGAAATTCCGGGTTGCCGATGATTGCGGACACATCGTTTGCCGACATACCAACCTCCAGCTTGTTGGTCAGACTATGGCGGCTGCCCCACACTGCGGGTGGTTCACATGCGCTGACTATCGTGACGGAGGCGGATAGGGATACGGCTTTCAAAATCGTTAACTGCAAAATACACCTCAACGTTGAATTCTCATCACAAGGCTAACCTGCCTTCTCCTCCAACATCAACCACTCATCTTCTGCGGCTGCCAGCGCCTCTTGCCGCTGCACCAGCGCATCCGTGGCCTTCTGAAACTTCACCGGCTCTCGCGTGAACAGATCGGGGTCTGCCAACAATTCTTCCAGCTTGGCAATTTCCGCGCCCAGCCGGTCGATCACGCCGGGCAATTCCTCCAATCGGTGCTTTTCGGTAAACGATAGCCCGGATGCCGCCTGCTTCTTCTCTGCCGGTTTTTCCTTTTTCGCCAGCGGCTTGGACGCCACAGCTGCCTCAACGAAATCACCACCCCGCTGCGCGCGGTAATCCGACCAGCCCCCGGCATAGACCACCGCCTGCCCGTTGCCTTCCATCGCAATCGTGGTCGTCGCCACCCGGTCCAGAAAATCGCGGTCGTGGCTGACCAGCAGGACCGTCCCGTCATACTCACCCAGAATATCCTGCAACAGATCCAGCGTTTCGATATCCAGATCGTTGGTCGGCTCATCCAGCACCAGCAGGTTGCTTTCCCGCGCCATCAGACGCGCCAGCAGCAGCCGAGCCTTTTCGCCCCCTGACAGCGACCGCACTGGCGCGCGCGCCTGCGCCTCGTCGAACAGAAAATCCTTCAGATACCCCACGACATGTTTCGGCTGCCCACGCACCATGATCTGATCGGACTTGCCGGACACGCCCAGCTCAGGATCGGTGGCCAGATTTTCCCACAACGACATTTCCGGGTTCAGTGCTGCTCGGGTCTGATCGAACACGGCGATATCCAGATTGGTGCCGAGCTTGACCCGCCCTTCATCCGGTTCAACTTGCCCCAGTAGCATCTTGATCAGCGTCGTCTTGCCCACACCATTGGGCCCGACAAAGGCTATCCGATCACCGCGTTGCACGGTCAGATCAAAGTCGCGCACGATCTGCTTACCTTCGAAGGCTTTCGTCAGCCCAAACGCCTCCATCACCTTGCGCCCGGACGCTTGTCCGCCTTCAAACGACATGGCCGCCGTACCCTGCCGCTTGATCTGGCTCGCCCGCTCCGCACGCAACTCCTGCAAGGCCCGCACCCGGCCCTGATTGCGCTTGCGCCGGGCGGAAATCCCTTCAACCGCCCACCGCGCCTCTGCCTTGATCTTGCGGTTCAGCTTGTGACGCTGCTGGTCCTCTTCCTCCCAGATCTTGTCGCGCCATTCCTCGAACCCATCGAACCCCTGTTCGGCCCGGCGGACCTGGCCCCGGTCGATCCACAGGGTCGCCCGGGTCAAGGCTCGCAGAAACGCCCGGTCATGCGAGATCAGCACAAACGCCGCCCGTGTCTGTTTCAGCTCATTCTCCAGCCAGGCAATCGCCTCGATATCCAGATGGTTCGTCGGCTCGTCCAGCAGCATCAGTTCCGGCGCCTCGGCCATCAGCTTGGCCAGCGCTGCGCGGCGTCGTTCCCCGCCAGACGCCGTTTCGACCGCCCCTGCCGGATCGAATTTCAGCCCTTCGGCCACCATCTCGACCTTATAGGCCTCGTCTGGTTCCAGCCCGCTCGTCGCATAGTCGCCCAGCGTAGCAAACCCCGCCATTGTCGGGTCCTGCTCCATATAGCCCGCCGTCACACCTGGCGACAAAACGCGCGCGCCGCTATCGGCTTCCACCAGTCCAGCCATCACCTTCATCAAGGTCGATTTACCCGACCCATTCCGGCCAACCAGCGCCACGCGATCCCCCGGCTGAACCACCAAGGACAGGTCCTCAAACACAGGATCACCCCCGAAAGTGAGCGCGATATCGGACAGTTGAAGTAAAGGAGCACGTGCCATGCCCGCCTGCTATGACAGCACGGGCTCCTGCGCAAGAGCACGCAGCGCGCGGGCACGGGCAGCGGGCACTTTCGCCACCTCCAGACAGGTAAAGACATGCATGGTCCGCATCACCGGATCGATGATCAGTTCATCACCCACCCAGCCGCCCATCGCCAGATAGGTGCGCAAAAGCGGCGGCAACGGCCCATTGCCCGCAGCGTCGCAATCCGCCAAAGGCACGGCATCACATCGCGCCACAGGGCGCAGACAATCCGGCCCGGCAAACCGCCCCAGCCGTGCCAGCGCGCGACCGTAAACCACCGGGTCCGTCCCCGCAAAACTGGCGCAGCCAAACAGCACCGCGAACCCGGCGGCATCCACATAAGCGGTCAGCGCGCCCCAGACGACGCGCAGAATATCCGCATCCAGCACATCAGGGGCCACGCAGAACCGGCCCACCTCAAGCATCGGCACGCCCAACGCAGAAAGCCCGGACAAATCATAGAACTGTGCCGCATAGCCATCTGACCCCTCCAGCAAGCGCAAGGTCGCCACCAACCGACCCACCGGGTCCTCGACCATCACGTGCCGCGCCCGATCATCGAACCCATCCGCGTCAACACCGGGGCCGTCAAAGAAACACAGATGCCGCAACCGCTGACAGGCTTGCACATCCTCTCGACCCGCAGCAAAGCGGACCCGATACCGGCCTGTCTGAAACGGAATTGTCATCACTGATCACCTTGGCGAAGCCACCCCTGCACTCTACGTTAGACGGCAACATGAAGAAAGGACGTCGAACGCTCATGGACAAAGTTGTCAAATCCGACGCCGAATGGCGGGCACAGCTCTCTGATTTGGCCTACAAGGTCACGCGCAAACACGGGACCGAACGGGCCGGAACGCACGAGGATTTCCCCAAGGAACCCGGCACCTATATGTGCGTGTGCTGCGGCGCGCCGGTCTTTGATCAGGCGCATAAATTCGACAGCGGCACCGGCTGGCCATCATTCTACCAACCGCTCGATCCGGAAATGGTCGGCGAAAGCGTCGACCGCAGCTTTTTCATGAAACGGACCGAAGTGCACTGCAACCGCTGCGATGCGCATCTAGGGCATGTGTTTCCCGATGGACCGCAACCCACCGGGTTGCGGTATTGTATCAATGGTGTGGCGCTGGAGTTCGAGCCGGAAGATGGGTGAGCATTTGCGAAACGAATGAAGCACGAAAATGCCCGCTTCGCCAATTTTGCACACATTTGAACAAGCCAAACTAAGTGAGTTGATCGTACATTTCATCGCGATACTTGTTTGGATCAATACCCGTTTTTAGTTTGCTCGGCTTGAGAAAGGCTTCTTCAAGAGCCTCAATCTCGACGGGGCAGATCGTGATGTCCAACTCGGAAAACGCGTCAATCAACCAGGAGAGCTCTTCCTCATCCACCGAACTATAAAACTGCCAATAGCACAGCGCTTCTGCCAATTGTTTTGCAGGGACGATCTCGTAATGTCCTTCTGTATCATGAACTATGATGTCTGACCGGTCATAGCTGAGACCTTTTGGGCCATGCCAAAATCCAAGCAATTCACCGGAGTCATATGAAAACACAAACGTGCAAAGCGCATTTGTGGCATTAATCGCCGCGACATGATTCATAAGGTCATGATCCTGTCGTTGTTCATCACTTAGGTAAGAGTGAGTTAAGATTTCCGAAGTGCTGGGATCATCGAAAAACGCGCAGCCCAAAGCGTCGAGAATCCCGTTCTCGTCATTTTCCAAGCGCGCCCTCAATTCGTTCGCATTCAATGTTCACCTCATCGATTTATACACGATGACATTTGGGGCCATTTAAACACGGGGGTGCCAGAGTGAATAGGCACTTCGTTGATTTAATGTCACAAATGGGCTCCAGATAGACCTTGTGCCGGTCGTCAAACCTCCTCCCGCATCACCCATGCGCTCGCCGCGATAATCACCCCGGCCCCGACCCACATCAGCCCCGGCGGGGCAAAGCCGAAGAACACCAACCCCAGCCCCACATTCAGCGGCAATTTCAGGTGATCAAAAGGCTGCAAGTAAGCCGCGTCCGCCACTGCGTAAGCACGCACCAGCAGAAACTGTGCCCCCGCGATCAGGACGCCCGACAACACAACCAGCCACAATGCGTCGGCGGTAACTGTGAACCCCGCACCTACTGCCGCCAGACCATTCACCGGCACCAGCAAGACCAGCAAATACAGTGTCAGGGTCGATGCCGCCTCTGTCCGCGTCAGCCGTTTGGCCACCAGCGATGACGCCGCCCAGAATGCCGCTGCCGCGACCGGCAACAACGCCGCCCAAGTGAAACTCTCTTCCCGCGGGGCCAGTATCAACGCCCCTCCTATGGCGCCCAGTAAAACCGCCAGCACCCGGACGCCGCTTAGCCGTTCGCCAAGTAACAGCCCGGCCCCCAGTGTGACGAACAAGGGCGAGGTCAGGATCAGCGCCACCGCCTGCCAGATCGGCACCACTGCAAGACCCGCCACCCAGAACTGCACACCCACAGCGGCCAGTATCACGCGGACGATGTGTAGCCGCAGCTGGCCAGTGCGCCATGATGCATGCCAGACAAGTGGCAGCACCACGGCCAATGCAATCGCATATTGCCAGAAAGCAATCGTGGGTGATGGCACCCCGTACAGCATGCCCGCCCCCTGCACTGCCGTATTGGCGCCCGCAAACAGCGCCCCGGCAGTGATAAAATACAAAGGGCCCATCACGGCCCCGCTTTTCATTTTCATCTGGATCATCGCATCTGTCCTTTCTTCCTTGCGCATGACCCAAGGCAAAAACAGGACAGACCGGACGCGTCTGCATCCGGCTTACCCGCTCTCTTTCATCCGGACTATGACCGTCGGCTCAGGCATCGCACCTGATCTGCTGACCCTTTGGTAAACCAAAGGCGCTCGCGGGCTCGGGTCACGAACCCATACCGCCGGTGGGGAATTCCACCCCGCCCTGAGAACGGTACTAGGCTAGCGCAGAACAAAAGATAGATCAATAGTATATCAATTGCAGTGGATACCGATAAAGACAGGCGCACCCATCTCGCGGGGACATCGTCAAAAAGGCGTTATTAAGGGGGCTAGAGTTCCTCGGGGGCTTCGCCGAGCAGCGTTCCTGCGTTGAACCGCCCGAACGATCTGAGCAGCTGCGCCAACAAGGTCACGTCGCTGATCCCGTCTTCGGTGACCCGGCGATCCAGTGCGACAACCTGGCCGTCCTGCAAGGTATAGCGCGCGACATTGCGCACCACATCATTGCTGTCAAAGCGGATGGCGACCACCTGACGATCCACCTCTTCCGGGGCGAAGGGGCCATAGTGGTTAAACGTGCTTGAGACATAGTAGACTGCGTTATTTTCCAGCGTTCCGTCCGATACGGGCGGGCCGAAACTGGCCAAAACGCTGTCTTTGGTGGTCTGCCCCACCTGCACGGCAGCCAGATCCGCATCCGTTGGCGCAAAGCCGTGAAACCGCTCCATCCGCGTGCAGCCCGCTGCAGCCGCCAGGACCAGCACAAGGCCCAACGTGCGCGTATTCAAGCGAAATGAAGGGAAAACGGTGGTCATCAACAGGCCTCTTGCTTTGGCGTCTTTCGCCTTTTATCCCCACTACATCACCACTTGCCCCTGTTCAAGAATGGAAGCACCCTTGGCCGCATTGCCTCAATCACACTTGCGTTTGGCCGATCTGCCCAACCGGCGGGCGACGGAATTCGACCTTGTGCCGACCCCAGACGAACGCAAGGCCATCGCGGATGAACTGGGGATTATTGGGGTCAAAAAACTGCGTTTTTCCGGGCGATTAGCACCCGTCGGCAAAAGTGATTGGCAACTGACGGCCGAACTGGGTGCAACGGTCGTGCAGCCTTGTGTAACCACGCTGGACCCGGTGACAACGCGCCTGGATGAGCCTGTGACCCGCAGCTATGTCGCCGATTTGCCGGACGTCGAAGGCAACGAAATTGAAATGCCAGAAGATGACACTGTCGAGACGCTGCCCGCCACGCTTGATCTTGCGGCGGTGATGATCGAGGCGCTGACACTGGCGCTGCCGCTTTATCCGCGCAAGGCGGATGCGGAATTGGGCGATGCGGTTTTCACCGAACCCGGCGTCACACCGTTAAGCGATGATGAAGCCAAGCCCTTTGCCGGGCTGGGTGCGCTGCGCGAACAGCTTGAAAATAAAGACAAATAAGTCCCCCTGCGTCAGCTCCGAAAAAGGGTTGCACAAATGCGGAATCGCAGTATGTTCGCGGCCTCTTTTACATCGCGTCTCGACAGGGCTGCCAGATTGGCGTACGACCCCGCAAAGACGCAGGAAATCAGGGCCAAGCGCCCGACTATCATAGGGTTGAGACATGGCTGTCCAGCAGAATAAAGTATCCAAATCCCGCCGCAACAACCGGCGCGCCCACGACGCCCTTGTCGCGGCAAACCCCAACGAATGCGACAACTGCGGTGAGCTGAAGCGCCCGCATCATGTCTGCCCGTCCTGCGGCCATTATGCGACACGCGAAGTGATTGCAGACACAACAGAAATCGATCTTGACGACGACGCGGCCTAAGTCGCGCTCAAAGGCCAAGCCAGCATGACATCAGCCCAGACGGACACCGCTCCGACGCAGGCCCATGCTGCAGCCCAAGTGCTTTCCGTTGACGCCATGGGTGGCGATAAAGGGCCTGCAACCGTTGTTGCGGGTCTTTCGAGGTTTCTGGCCGACATACCCGACGCGCGGGTCATTCTGCACGGACCGGAAGCAACGCTGCGTCCGTTGCTTGCAAAGCATAATTTCGGCGACCGCGTCACGATCCACGACGCCGCCGAGGTCGTGCAGATGACCGATAAGCCAAAAGTCGCCTTTCGCAAAGGTGACGCCACATCGATGTGGTCCGCGATAGAAGCTGTCCGATCAAAGCAAGCCGCCGTTTGCGTCAGCTGCGGCAACACAGGCGCGCTGATGCTGATGTCGACGATCCGGTTGCGCAAAACCGACGGGGTGAATCGCCCCGCCATCGCGTGCCTGTGGCCATCGCGGAACCCATCAGGTTTCAACGTGATGCTGGATGCCGGCGCCGATATCAGCGCTGATCAGGATGACCTTTTGACCTATGCGTTGATGGGTGCCTCTTATGCCCGCAACGGACTTGATATCGTACGGCCGCGGGTCGGTCTACTGAATGTCGGCACCGAGGATCACAAGGGCCGGGCCGAGTTGAAGGTTGCCAATGAACTCATTGGAAACGCTGCACATTCCGGTGATTTTGAATATATCGGTTTTATCGAAGGCGGTGATTTGCCGTCGGACAAGGTGGATGTGATCGTCACCGATGGGTTTACCGGAAATGTCGCGCTGAAAACAGGTGAAGGCACCGCCACCCTCATTAATGAACTGTTGCGCGGGGCCTTGCTGAAAAACCCGTTGTCGATGTTGGGCGCGTTGCTGGCACGCGGTTCGCTGAAGCGGCTCAGCAAACGGATCGATCCGCGCCGGGTGAATGGCGGCGTCTTTCTGGGCCTGAACCAGACCGTGATCAAAAGCCACGGATCAGCCGATGCTACGGGCGTCGCGGCAGCACTGCATCTGGCCTACCGTCTGGCGCAAAGCGGGTTTTCGGATAAACTTGCCGCACGGGTTGCATCTGCAGCATCACTTGCCCAAGATGTGAGACAAGAAATTGAGACGGATGATCTCAATAGTCAAACAGGCAAGTAAACATGACACGTCGTGCGGTGGTT
This sequence comes from uncultured Paracoccaceae bacterium, assembly GCA_947503965.1. Classification (GTDB taxonomy): domain Bacteria; phylum Pseudomonadota; class Alphaproteobacteria; order Rhodobacterales; family Rhodobacteraceae; genus Yoonia. The sequence continues at coordinate 113,697 of CANNFU010000005.1, read as the reverse complement.
AAGGGAGTCGGGCATTACCTGCCTGAACGCGTTGTCCCGAACGCTGAATTCGAAAAGACACTGGATACAACGGACGAATGGATCAAATCCCGGTCCGGGATCGAGCGGCGGCATTTCGCAGCCCCCGATCAGACCACATCGGACCTTGCGATCAATGCCGCCAAAGCCGCCCTTGCTATGGCTGATATGGATGGGTCCGAGATTGACGCGATTGTTCTGGCAACCTCGACCGCTGATCTGACCTTCCCTTCTGCGGCCACAATGGTGCAGCACGCCATCGGGAACACGACAGGCTATGCCTTTGATGTACAGGCGGTTTGTGCGGGTTTCGTCTATGCGTTGGCGAATGCCAATGCGCTGATTGCATCCGGTCAGGCGGATCGTGTTCTTGTGATCGGGGCCGAAACATTCAGCCGGATCATGGATTGGACCGATCGCGGCACATGCGTTCTGTTCGGGGATGGTGCGGGCGCGCTTGTGCTTGAGGCCGAGGAAGGGACCGGCACGAACAAGGATCGGGGCATCCTGTCCACCGATCTGAACTCTGACGGTCGGTATAAAGATCTGCTTTACGTCGATGGCGGTGTTGCAACCCAGACTACTGGCGTGTTGCGCATGGTCGGCAAGGAAGTGTTCCGCCATGCTGTTGAAAAACTTGCGAAAACGGCGGACACCGCGTTGGAAAAAATTGGTCTGGGACCAGACGATGTTGACTGGGTTGTGCCACACCAGGCCAATATCCGCATCATCCAGTCGACCGCCAAGAAACTGGGCGTTGGCATGGACCGCGTCGTGGTCACCGTTCAGGATCACGGGAACACCTCGGCTGCATCGATTCCCCTGGCGCTTTCGGTTGGTGTGGCCAATGGCCAGATCAAGCAGGGCGATGTGATCGTGACCGAGGCGATTGGTGGTGGTCTGGCCTGGGGTGCCGTCGTAATTCGGTGGTAAGCAGAAACTGACTGTCAACGCCGATTGCCAAGCCGTTGTTATTGACTCTGAATTTGCCCCGGGCCTATGCTCGGCCCATTATAAAACAGGGGATCATAATGGCTGATAAAACTTTGACACGGATGGATCTTGCGGATGCCGTACACAGCCAGGTTGGTCTTTCGCGAAATGACAGTGCCGATCTTGTAGAAAGCGTGCTGAACCACGTATCAGACTCCCTTGTCAGAGGTGAAACGGTCAAGATTTCATCGTTTGGCACGTTTTCGGTCCGCGAAAAAGCAGCCCGCGTTGGCCGGAACCCCAAAACCGGGGAAGAGGTGCCGATTCACCCCCGTCGTGTCCTGACATTCCGCCCGTCGCACCTGATGAAGGATCGCGTGGCGGCCGGGAACAAGCGCTGATCCATGGCCAAAGCCAAAGACGCCTTTCGCACCATTAGTGAGGTCGCCGAGTGGCTTGATACCCCGACCCATGTGCTGCGGTTCTGGGAAAGCAAGTTCAGCCAGATCAAACCGGTCAAAGGGGCTGGTGGACGCCGGTACTATCGCCCGACGGACATGGATTTGCTGGGCGGTATCAAGCAGTTACTGCACGAAGATGGATTAACCATCAAAGGCACCCAAAAGCTGTTGCGCGAGAAGGGTGTGAAATACGTAGCGACCCTTGGCCCTTCGATGACGGATGCCGCACCAGAAACCAAAGGCACACCTGCGCCTAAACCAACACCGGTGCCAAAGCCTGCGCCAGTTGCGGTTAAGGCAGCCCCCCCACCTACTCAACCCATTCAGGACGCTTTCCCATTCGAAGACGAAGTCCCGGCCCTGCAGATTGATCTGCCGGAATTACCTGCGGACCTTCCGGATGTGCCCGGTCGCCTGATCGGTCGCGTTCCAGCCGATACCAGCGCATTGCAGGCCCGCGCGGCCGAGATCGCACCGTTGATCGCCCGGCTAGAGACGGTGCGCGAACGGATGCGCAGCCGGTAAACACGAAGATGCTTTTCGGGCTTGCTCCTTTACCCAATTTCGTTATGAAAGCCGCTAGTCGGGCTATGGCGCAGCCTGGTAGCGCGTCCGTCTGGGGGACGGAAGGTCGCAGGTTCGAGTCCTGCTAGCCCGACCAAACATAACCGCCCGCTTGCGTGTCCGCGCAGCGGGCGTTTTGGTACCTTGGGGGGCACTATGACCAATTCCGGTGTATTGGCCGATCATCAGATCAACGCGATGATTGCAGATGGCCGGATATCGGCAACGGTGCCAATCACACCCGACCAGATACAACCTGCATCACTTGATTTACGTTTAGGATCAACGGCTTATCGCGTGCGCGCATCATTCCTTGCCGGCCGGACCCGCAGCGTGGCTGCGCGGTTGCAGGACTTTCAAATGCATGCGGTTGATCTGAAATCGGGTGCCGTGCTTGAAAAAGGGTGCGTTTACGTGGTGCCTTTGCTGGAACGTCTGTCGCTACCTGCGGGCATGACCGCAGCGGCCAGTGCAAAATCGTCGATTGGCCGTCTGGATTTGCTGACCCGGATCATCACGGATCACGGCATCGAATTTGACCGGGTGCCCGAAGGCTATGACGGCCCCCTTTATGTCGAGATTTGCCCGCGGTCGTTTTCCGTGGTCGCGCAGCAAGGCCAGATGCTGAACCAGATCATCTTTCGGCAGGGCAAAACCCTGATGTCGGACGATGAATTGCGCACCCTGCACGCGCAAACACCCATCGTGTCAGGCGAGCCTGTGATCTCTGACGGATTGGGGTTTTCCGTCGATCTGCGCCCCGAAAAGGGCAATCTGGTTGGCTACCGCGCCAAACCACATACCGGCGTTGTTGATCTGTCCAAGCTGAACCACTACGACCCGGCGGATTTTTGGGAACCGGTGCATACGGATGACGGCTGGATCATCCTTGATCCCGGCGCATTCTACATTCTGGTCAGCCGCGAGGCGATTGTGATTCCGCCCATGCAAGCCGCCGAGATGGCCCCCTATCTGGCGATGGTGGGCGAATTTCGCGTGCATTATGCGGGTTTTTTCGATCCCGGCTTTGGTTACGCCGAGGCGGGCGGGACAGGTTCGCGCGGCGTGTTAGAGGTGCGCTGCCACGAGGCCCCGTTCGTGCTGGAACATGGGCAGGTTGTCGGGCGGCTTGTCTATGAAAACATGGCTGCGATGCCTGCTGCGTTATACGGGCAGGAAATCAAATCGAACTATCAGGGTCAGGGGCTAAAGCTGTCCAAACATTTCAAGGCTTAGGATCAGGCCCCTGATCAAGTGTGCCAGCATCCTTTTTGGGCTGCTTGGCCTTGCCACGCTTACCGGCCATACCCATCGCCCCTTTGATCCCGGCATTGATGCCTTTGCGCATCACGATCCGCAACGCCATGTTGATCAGCTGGTTCATGTTCATGCGACTACCTCCGGCCTCGTCACCTGTTAGATAGGGGCGAGGTGTTATTCTTCAAACATCTCGGTCTGATCGTCATCTTCATCCACCTCTTCACTGTCACCCAAGGCGGTGGCACCCGGCGGAGGACGGTTTTCCAGCAGCCCGGCAGACCGCAACTCCTTCAACCCCGGCAGGTCGCGTGCGTTTTCTAGGCCGAAATGGTCAAGAAATCCTTGCGTGACCACAAATGTCACAGGCCGCCCCGGCGTCATCTTGCGCCGCCCGAACCGGATCCATTCCATTTCGATGAGCTGATCAATCGTCCCGCGGCTGACGCTGACGCCGCGGATCTCTTCGATCTCCGCCCGCGTGACGGGTTGATGATAGGCGACAATCGCCAGCGTTTCGATGGCCGCACGCGACAGCTTGCGCGTCTCGACCGTTTCCTTTTGCATCAGGAACCCCAGATCGGGCGCCGTCCGGATGGCCCAGGCATCACCGACCTTCACGACATTCACGCCCCTGCCCTCATAGCGCTTTCGCAGGTTGGCCATCGCCTCTGCCGGGTCGCAGCCATGGGGCATCCGCCCGATCAGTTCGGTGATGCTGACAGGGTCTGCCGTGGCAAACAAAATGGCTTCGACCATGCGTTCCTGTTCACCCATGGGCGGTGCTTCGAACAGGCTGTCGTTTTCGGGTTTACTCATCACGCGGCGCTTTCTTGCGGATTTGGATCGGGGCAAAGGTGTCGCCCTGCCGGATTTCGATCTTGCCTTCCTTGGCAAGCTCAAGCGAGGCTGCAAAGGTCGCGGCGGTGGTGGATCGTCGCCGCTGCGGGTCCGCATCCCAGCCATCGGGCAGATAGCTTTGAATATCCGTCCAGTCGCCAGCAAAACCAATCAGATGCCGCATCCGTTCCAACGCCTGTTCCATGGTCATGACGTGCTGGCGGTCCATCACGAAGGGGCGGAAATCGTCGCGTGTGCGGATACGCGCATAGCCTTGCATCAGGTCAAGCAGCGTCGCGGTATAGGTCACCGTGCGCACGCGCTGCACGTCCTCGGTGATGCCGCGCGCAAAGAAGTCCCGCCCCAACTGGTCCCGCGCCATCAGCTTGGCGGCGGCATTGCGCATCGCCTCCAACCGCTCAAGCTGGAAAGCCAGATGCGCTGCCAGTTCTTCGCCGGTTGGCCCCTCTTCTGACGGGTCAGGCGGCAAGAGCAGCCGTGATTTCAGAAAGGCAAGCCACGCCGCCATGACAAGATAGTCGGCAGCGAGTTCAAGCCGCAGTTGCTTGGCTTTTTCCACGAAGGCCAGATACTGTTCGGCCAATGCCAGGATTGAGATTTTCCGCAGATCCACTTTTTGTGTCCGCGACAGCATCAACAGCAGATCAAGCGGCCCCTCAAAAGCGCCGACATCCACGATCAAGGCTTCAGCAGCCACACGCTCGCTGACACTCATCGTGTCTTCCTGAAACTCTTCGCCCTGCATCTGCCCTCAGCCTAAAAGCGCTTCAAACTCCGCTTCCAGGGCCGGGATGTCAATGTCATCGGGGGTTTTTCGCTGGGCCAAAGCGCGATTTGCGCGGGTGATGGCCGCCGGGGTCATATCGCCCGCGGCCTGGGCCACCAATCGCATCTCATCCGGCGCGCCATTGCAGTGCAGGATAATATCGCATCCGGCCTTGATTGATGCGGTGGCGCGTTCCGAAACGGTGCCGGACAAAGCCTCCATCGACAGATCATCGGTCATCAACAGCCCATCGAAACCAAGGTCTTCGCGGATGACTTGCATCATCTTGGGCGATGTGGTCGCCGGCGCATTTGCATCAATCGCGGTAAAGACAATATGCGCGGTCATGCCCATCGCGATGTCATTCAGCGCACGGAAAGGTGCAAAGTCACGTTTGTCCAACCCCGCGCGGTCGACCCGGACGGTCGGCAAGTCCTTATGGCTGTCGACCGATGCACGCCCATAGCCCGGGATATGCTTGAGCACCGGCAAAACCCCACCGGCAAGAAGCGCATCGGCGCAAATACGCGCGGCATCCACCACTGTGTCGATGTCAGCGCCATAAAGCCTGTTGCGCAGGACCGGATGTGTATCATCTTCAACCAGATCGGCCAGCGGGGCGCAGTTCACGTCGATGCCTGCATCCAGCAATTCCGCCGCAATCAGCCGGTTCCTGATCCATTGCGCACGCATCGGGTCACGCGCCTGCGCCATCTGATCCAGCGCAGGCAGGTATTCGCGCCAATGCGGCGCACGCATACGCTGCACCCTCCCACCTTCCTGATCAATCAGGATTGGCGCGTTGCGCCCCACGCTGTCGCGCAAATCGGCAGTCAGCTTGCGGATTTGATCGGGTGTTTCGATATTGCGTGCGAACACGATGAAACCCAGCGGGTCTGCATCGCGAAAGAAATCCCGCTCCCAAGGTGTCATTTCCAGGCCGGCAGGACCGAAAATCGCGGCTGTCTGCGCCACCTCAGTCAACCACCACGGCGATGCAATCAGCCCCTTCGGCCTCAAGTGCTGCACAGAACCGCCGCGCTTCTGCGCGATCGGCAAAGCCGCTGGCACGCAGCCGATACCATGTGTTTGTCGATTGATTACTCACCTGGATCACGCGGTCGCGATCTGCCATCAATTCACCAAAGCGGCCTTGCAGACGCTCCCACTCGCTCGCGGCAAGGGCGGGTGATGTAAAGGCACCAAGTTGCACCAGATTTGTACCTGCCGGGAATGACGCGGTTGATACGGCAACTTCGTTGTTGGGCGCAGCGGGCGTTTGTGTGTCCGGCGTGGCGGCGGTGACCTGCAGGCTTGCGGGCCGCACCAGCGGGCGCAGCGACAGCGCAACACCGGGGATAGAGGATGGGATGATCTCAAAAGCCGGGCCTGCATCTGGCGCAGGAGCTGCGGCAACTTCGGCTGCAATCTGATCGACAATCGCCAGTACATCATCCGTTGTCAAATCAGGCTGTGTGATGGCCGATTGCGGCGCTGCGACCGGTGGCAAATCTGTGGTCACGCTGGCAGGGATGACTTCGGCAACCTCTGCCGTGGGCTGTGCTTCCAGATCTTCCTGGGCCAGTCCGGCCGTGGCAGGTGCCAGAACCAGACGATCCTCTGGCCCGCCTGCCTCGCCCAAGGCGGCGACTTCGTTGACGGACAGCCCCGTATGCGGGGCAACGTTACCGCCGGGATTATCCGGCAGGACACGCATCTCCCCTTCCATGGCACGCACCACAGGAATGCCGCTGACATCACGCATGATCAGCTTGTAGCCCCAAAAGCCGACGCCAAGGATCATGGCCAGCGACAAGGCGGCCCCTGCGTAATTTACAAAAACATTCGCGCGCACTGCGCCACCTGAAGGGGCGAACCCCTCATCATATACTGCCATCTCTGCCTCACTGCCCGTGCCATTTTGGCTTATTGGGTCGGTTAACTCAGCTCGGTCCGGCAGCTTCGTGCGTTAACGCATCTCTTCCGCCGGAGTGACACCAAGAATACCAAGACCGTGCGAAATAACAATCGCTACGGCGCGGATCAGGGCAATTTTCGCCTGTGTGGTATCTGAGTCACCCTCTTGGACGAACCTGAGCGCGGGCACATCATTGCCTCGATTGTACAGCGCGTGGAAATCCGAGGCTAGATCATAAAGGTAAAACGCGACCCGGTGCGGCTCATGTCCCTTGGCGGCAATCTCTACCAGACGGGGCCATTCTGCGAGCTTTTTGATCAGCGTCAATTCGGCCTCATCCGTCAGCCCGGACAGGTCAACGCCCGCCAATGTGGCATCATCCACCGCCGCAAAAGCACTTGCCTTGCCAACGGCAGAGTTCACCCGCGCATAGGCGTAGTTGACGTAAAAGACCGGATTGTCTTTGGACTGCTCCAGCACCTTGTCAAAATCGAAATCCAACGGTGCGTCGTTTTTCCGCGTCAGCATGTGGAACCGGGTGACGTTTGCACCCACCTGATCGACCACATCGCGCAGGGTGACAAAGGTCCCTGCCCGTTTGGACATTTTGAACGGTTCGCCGTTTTTATAGAGCTTCACAAGCTGCGTCAGCTTGACATCCAGCGGCACCCTGCCGTCGGACAGTGCGCTGACAGCGGCCTTCATCCGTTTCACATAACCGCCGTGATCAGCGCCAAAGACGTCGATCAACTGGTCAAAGCCGCGCTGAACCTTGTCATAGTGATACGCGATATCGGGCGCGAAATAGGTCCATGACCCATCGGATTTCTGCACCGGCCGGTCCACATCATCGCCATGCGCGGTGGACCGGAACAGGGTCTGCTCACGCGGTTCCCAATCTTCGGGCATCTTGCCTTTGGGAGGTTCCAGCACACCGCGATAGATCAGGCCCTTCTGATCAAGCTCATCAATGGCTTTTTCAATCAGGCCAGTGCCGTAAAGCGACTTTTCCGAATAGAAGTTATCCATCGTCACGCCAAGCTGGGCAAGATCAGCGCGGATCATATCCATCATCGCTTCGGTGGCGAATTCCCGGATTTCGGCAAGCCAGAATTGTTCGCCCTTGTCGACGAACGCGTCGCCAACCTTGTCCTTCAGCGCCTTGCCCACATCCTTGAGATATTCACCCGGATATGTTCCATCAGGAAAAGCAACCTTTTGCCCATGCGCCTCCAGATACCGCAGATAGACCGACCGGGCGAGCACATCGACCTGCGCGCCGCCATCGTTGATGTAGTATTCCTTGGTCACGTCAAAACCGGCATAATCCAACAGGCGCGCCAGCGCATCGCCAAAGACGGCCCCCCGCGTATGGCCCACATGCAGCGGCCCGGTGGGGTTGGCCGAGACATATTCGACCATCATCTTCTGCCCCTGCCCCAACGTGGATTTGCCATAGGACGGGTCGCTCAAAACCGCTTTCACCACACCTTGCCAGACATCCGGCACCAGCCGCATGTTCAGAAATCCGGGGCCAGCCACCTCGGCCACGGCGATCTGTGGATCGCCTTGCAGCTTGGCCGCCAGCGCCTCTGCAATCACACGCGGGTTCATCTTGGCCGGTTTGGCCAGCACCATCGCCGCGTTTGTCGCCATATCGCCATGGGCCGCATCGCGTGGCGGCTCGACCGTCACAGCAGCAGTGGCCAGCCCATCGGGCAGCGTGCCTTCGGCAACCAACTGGTCAATGCAAGACAGCACAAGGCGACGGATATCAGCGAAAAGGTTCATGGATGCGTCCAGGTTTGGTGTCTGAGCGGTTTACCATCCCAAAACCGCAGAGCAAGCGGGATTTGGTCCTAATTCGCAGGTGGTTGTACGTCATCGACCGATCCGGGTGGGCGCAGCGTCACGATCCGCACGTCAGGTGCAGGTGCGACGTCTTCGTCCTTGCGGATCAGCTTGATCGTTCCATTCGGGGCAATCCGCGCGACCAGATGCGCCTCTGGCTGTTCCTTTCGCCAATCCTCGAATGTGAATTCATCCGTGAGCCGGGTGATACGGAAGGTCCAACCTTGGTGGATTAACTGCTCAAGCCCGTGATGCGTTTCCTCAGGCCCAAACCAGCGCCCACCCAATGTGCGCGGCAGCTGGTGGCGCGCGTTGCTGGTGTTTTCACGTCTGACCTGAAAGACATTCTCTCGCCCGAATTCCGGCGCAAGATCGGTTGCAACAAGCGTATTATAGGCGTCATTGTCGGTCGCAGCCACAAGCGTTGCGTAGCTGACCAGTTCCAGCCGCTGTTCGGCGGCTTCCGACAGAATATCGCCCGAGAATGTCGCTATGCCCGCAGCACGCGCTGCGCGCAGATGCCCGTAATTGGGATCGGTCATCAGCACCGGGACTTCCGCCTTTTGCAGGGCTTCGGCAAAGGCGGTTGTCCAATTGGACCCGCCAACGATGATCACGCCGGGCGTTTCCGCACCGGTCAGCCCCAGCCAGCGGGCAAAGGGCGCGAGCGTGAAGCCATGTACCACCACCGTCACAGCCACCAGAATAAAGGCCAGTGGCCCGATCAGGGCGGCATCCGCGAAACCGAGATTCAGCAGCCGGTCCCCAAACAACCCCGCCACCGCGATCAGCACCACGCCACGCGGGCCGGTAAAGGCGACCAGGATCTGTTCTTTATACGGAACGCCTGATCCAAGAAGTGATGCGAAGACGGTGATGGGCCGGGCAATCAATATAACAAGCAGCACAAAGATGAGCGCGCGCCAGTCCAGAGTGCGGATCGCGTCCATATCCAAGCCTGCGGCCAGCAGGATGAAGACACCCGAGACAAGCAACACCGTCGCGTGTTCCTTGAACCGCCGCAGTTCTTCATAGCTAGGCAGATTTGCATTCGCAATCACGATCCCCATGACCGTGACTGCCAAAAGCCCGCTTTCATGCAGCACCATGTCCGACACGGCAAACACCGCCAGAAGCAGCGCAAACAGAACGGGCACCTTCATGAACTCCGGCACCCAACCCCGTTTGAAGGACCGTGCAAGGCCAAAGCCTGCAACAGCACCCAAGACAGTGGCAACCGCAATCCCGACGACGAGGTCGATCATCGCAGCCTCAAACGTGGTCGCCGTGTTCAGAACAAGCACGACCGAGAAGGCCAGCACAGCCGCCAACGCGCCGATGGGATCATTGACAATGGCTTCCCATTGCAGAAGTGCGGCAGGCCTCTTTGACAGACGTGCCGTGCGCAAAAGCGGCGCGATCACGGTCGGTCCGGTCACGATCATGATCCCGCCAAAGACCGCGGCGCTTTCCCAACTCAGCCCAGCCCCATAGCGCAATGCCAGCGCAGATGTCAGCCAACCGAGCGGTGCGCCAATGAAAACAAGGCGTTTCACCCCTTTCGCTGCATCCTGCAGCGTGTGGAAGTTCAGCGTCAGCCCGCCTTCAAACAGGATAATCGCCACGGCAATCGAGATTATCGGCCCCATCAGTGGCCCGATATCGCGCGCCGGATCAAAGACGCCCGCGACGGGCCCAATCAGAATACCCGCCACCAGCATCAGCACAATCGCGGGCATGCGCAGCCGCCAGGCCAGCCATTGCGACCCGACCCCCAGCGCGCCCACCAGGGCAAAGGCCATCACCGGCGCCATGGCGCCTGCTTCTGTTTCAATTGCCATCAATCACCCCTGCTGGAATATCTTCGCCGCCGATCAGGCGCTTGTGTTCCTGAATCGCAAAGCGGTCGGTCATCCCTGCGATATAGTCTGCGACAATCCGCGCCAATGTGGTCTTGTCCGGGGCATCAGCCACGTCCTTGCGCCATTGTTTGGGCAACTCATCGGTGTTTTCCATGAAAAACGGAAACAGATCGTTGATCATCTGCGTCACAACTACGCGCATGTCGACCACCGCCGGGGCGCGATACATGCGTTCAAACAGGAACTGCCGGATCACTTTCAGGTCGGTCCACAATTCCGGCGAGAATTGTACAACCATCCGCCCGGCATCGCGGATATCCTGAACATTTTGCGGGTCCAATTCTGCGATATTGCAGCGGCTGATATTGATCACATCCTCGACCAGTACGCCGAAGAACCTGCGCAGTGCTTCATGCCTGCGCCGGTAATAATTCAGACCGGGGTACTTAGCATCGACCCGCGCAAAGCAATCATACAGGATTGGCAGTTCCGCAAGCTCATCGGTACTGAATAATTCCGCACGAAGTCCATCATGCAAGTCATGGTTATTATACGCAATATCGTCGGCAAGCGCTGCCGCCTGCGCCTCGGCACTGGCATGTGTGTGCAGTTCAAGATCATGCCGGGCATTATAGGCGGCCAGCGCATAAGGAATGTCACCCGTGACAGGCCCGTTATGCTTGGCGATCCCCTCAAGGCTTTCCCATGTCAGGTTCAGCCCGTCCCATTCGGCATAATGCCGTTCAAGATTGGTCACGATATGCAAGGCTTGCGCGTTATGATCGAACCCGCCATAGGGTTGCATCAACGCATCCAGCGCCTCTTCCCCGGTATGCCCGAAGGGTGTGTGACCCAGATCATGGGCCAGTGCCACAGCTTCGGTCAGTTCCACGTTCAGATCCAAAGCGGCCGCAACGGTGCGGGCCACCTGTGCCACCTCAATCGAATGGGTCAGGCGCGTACGGAAATAATCGCCCTCATGTTCGATGAACACTTGCGTCTTGTGTTTCAGCCGCCGGAACGCGCTGGAATGGATGATCCGGTCACGATCCCGCTGAAACGGCGAGCGAAAGGCGCTTTCCTCTTCCGCGTAAAGCCGTCCGCGCGGATTGCTCGGGTCGGTCGCATAGGACGCTGCCATTGTGATGTGCCTGTCTTGTTCGTCTTGCCTGCTGCCCTTATATTGCAAGTGAACGCGAACCGATAGGGCCGTAACATGCTGACAATCCCACCAAAAGTGACCGAACGCGCCTTTGAACGGCTGGCCGAGATTGGCGCGTCCGCCCAAGGAAAAGCCTTGCGCGTGGCTGTGGAAGGCGGCGGATGTTCGGGTTTTCAGTATGAAATCGATCTGGATGAGCCGAAAGACGACGATCTGGTTCTGTCGCAAAAAGGCGAAACCGTTGTGATCGACAGCGTCTCCCTGCCCTTTCTGGCTGATGCGGTGATTGATTTCAGTGAAGAGCTGATCGGCGCCCGCTTTGTGATCAACAATCCGAATGCCACATCGTCCTGCGGCTGCGGTACGTCATTCTCGATGTAATGCGGGACAATGAGAAACTGGCCGCGCTGATCCTGGATCAGATCAGCGGTGAGCATCGTTTATCCGTGGATGAGGCCGAGTTTGTCGGTTTGCTTCAAGAAGCCTTGCAGGATGGGGCGTCCCGCCTTGATCTGCGCGACAGGCTGGCTGTGGGCGCACGCGACAGCAATAAGATCACGCTGACGGATATTGTCGAGGTGATGACCCAAAGCCTTGCCGACGAAATCCGCGATCTAAGCGAGGATATCGCGCGGATGGAAAGCGATCTGGTGCCCAGCCGATTGGCTTTGGGCAGCATGATCGGGGTAGTTCTGGGAACCGGCGTGACCCTTTTTGCGGGCGAAAGCGATATAGTGACATCGGGCATCCTGGTTGGCGTTCTTGGTATTGCTGTGGCCGCGGTGACCTTTTTTCGCAGGCGGGTCTTTGGCAAGATGTCAGCCCTGCGCGTAAAGCGCGCGAATTATGAAAACTTCAAAGCGCTTTTGCAGGACCTTAAATAGTGTGTTAATGTCACTTATATAACGTGAGAGGCAACGTAAGAGGCACGCAATGCAAGAGATGATGACAGTCACATCGGTCGAATGGGCCTTGTTGGGTCTGGCGGCTATTGCACTTGTTCACAGTGCGGTGACCTGCATGCAATTGCGCAAGGACGTGGTCAAGGCTGACACGCGGCCTGCCTTTCGGGGTTTGACAGCGGCGCTGTCGGATGTGCCAAAACGTGCCCAACTCAAAGCACCGAAAAACTGACACCAGCGCCTTGCGCGTACGCCGACGGTGATCCACAACTGTCCCGACAAACTGGGGGCAGCCATGAAAATTGCGACATTCAACATCAATGGGGTCAAGGCGCGGATCGGCGCATTGACCGACTGGATTGATGACGCCCAACCCGATGTGGCGATCCTGCAAGAGATCAAAACCGTCGACGAAGGCTTCCCTCGCGAGATTTTCGAAGACAAGGGATACAATGTCGAAACCCATGGTCAGAAAGGTTTCAACGGTGTCGCGATCCTGTCCAAACTGCCATTAGAGGATGTCACGCGCGGCCTGCCCGGTGCGGCAGGTGCCGGACGTGAAGGCGCCGACGACGAAGAGGCACGCTATATCGAGGCGACCGTGATTGGCGAAAAGTCGGTGCGCATTTGCGGGCTTTATCTGCCCAACGGCAATCCCGCTCCAGGTCCGAAATATGACTATAAATTGCGTTGGATGGAACGGTTGCAGGCCCGGGCACAGGACCTTCTTTTAGGTGAAGAACCCGCCTTAATGGCCGGGGACTACAACATTATTCCACAACGCGAAGACGCCGCCCGCCCGGATGCATGGCGCGACGATGCACTGTTTCGTCTTGAAAGCCGTGACGCATTCCGCCGCATCCAGAACCTTGGCTTCACCGAAGCATTTCGCGCCCGCGAAACAGGTGCGGGCCACTATTCGTTCTGGGATTATCAGGCCGGTGCCTGGGACAAGAACGATGGTATCCGTATCGATCACTTCCTGCTGACCCCGCAATGCGCGGATTTGCTGAACAATTGCAGGATCGAATCGGATGTGCGCGGCCGCGACAAGCCATCCGACCACGTACCTGTCTGGGTTGACCTGGCGGCCTAAAGTACCGATATACCCCCTAACGATAAATCGAGCGGCAGTAGTAACGGTAAGGAGCGATCTGATGCTCGGTCGTATGATCATTGCAGCCATATGTGTGGCCACCCTTCCGTCGGTGGCACTGTCGCAATGCCGTATTGCGGTTGCCGGAACAGCCTGCGTATCAATCCCAAAACCAACGGCCCCCCGTCCCGGCCCCGTCGCCATTGGTGAGGTGCTTGAACGCGGCCAATATTCGATGCTGATGAACGCCACCTATTACGGCCTGCCCCGCGTCAGCGATGGCTGGGTCTACATGCGGATCGAGGATGAGATTTACCGCGTGGATTGGCGCAGCCACGAGGTGCTGGAACGCGTCACCCATCTTGCCAGTCGCAACTGGTACTAGGCCGTCACGTCGTAATCATAAAGCCACCGCATGCGATTTAGAAACGCATCGGGGGCCAACCGCCCCATCGCCCGCAGCCCGGTATGTGCGACCAGCCTTCTGACACCGCGCAGGTGATAGTTTCGCGCATTTGCATTCGCCGCTTTGATCGCGCGCACAACGCGGGCGCGGCGTTTCTCTTGGTATGTCCGCAGACCCGCATCAAGTGACGCGGCTTCATCGCAGCAACGGGCCAGAACATAGGCATCTTCAATGGCCAGGTTCGCCCCTTGCGCCAGGAATGGCAGTGTTGGATGGGCGGCATCACCAAGGATCGCAATCGACCCCATGTGCCAATTGGCGGCAACCGGGTGGCGAAACAGACCCCAAAGCCGCACATCTTCGACCTGCCCCAGGATCCCTTTCATCTCCCAACAGGTGTCGGCAAAGGCGGCACGCAGATTGCCTGGATCATCAACGTGATGCCAGCCTTCATCAGCCCATTGGCTGCGTTCCTGCACGGCCACGATATTCAGACGGCCATTTTGCAGGGGATATGTCACCATATGGCGGCCCGGGGCCATCCAGATGCGTGCGACAGGTGATGCCTCAGGGGCCTTGATCATTGCACGCCACGCAACCTGACCGGTAAAGAATGGTTCAGCCGGTTTGTTCAGCACCCCACGCACAACAGACCGCAACCCATCGGCGCCAATCGTCAAATGCGGGCGTATTGTGGTTCCCGCGACCTGAAATGATCCGTCAGGTTGCAGCGCAGTGATCTGCGTATCAAGGATTACTTTCACACCCACTGCCTCGCACGCGCGGGCCAAGATATCGATCAGCGCGGCGCGGTGCAGGAAACGGTATGATGGGGATTGGTTGGACAGATCAAATCGGGTGATTGTTTTGCCGCTTAAAGCACCCGTCGGCTCAACCGCTTCTGCGGTGATGCCGGACATGTCGAGCGCTGGACCAAGCTCCAGATCAATCAGAGCGCGCGCGCCATTGGGCGTGATCTGAAGACCTGCCCCCACCTCGGTCAGTGCGGGCGCTTGTTCATAAACTGTGACCTGCGCACCGCGCCGGGCAAACGCGAGGGCCGCAGTCAGCCCCCCTATCCCACCGCCGATGATGGCGATGTCGCGATCCGCGTTATGATGATGCAAGTCAGTCGTCGCGATGGACCTTTTCACGACGCTCATGACGCTCTTGCGCCTCAAGGCTCATGGTCGCGATGGGGCGTGCGTCGAGCCGTTTGAGCGAAATCGGCTCTCCGGTGATTTCGCAATAGCCATATTCGCCTTCTTCAATGCGGCGCAATGCGGCGTCGATCTTGTTGACCAGTTTGCGCTGACGGTCGCGGGTGCGCAGTTCCAGCGCACGATCTGTCTCTTCGGACGCGCGATCAGCCACATCGGGGATGTTGCGGGTCTGGTCCTTCATGCCGGCGACGGTGTCGCGGCTGTCTTCCAAAAGCTCGGCTTTCCAGTTCAACAGCTTGCGTCGGAAATATTCGGTCTGCCGCTCATTCATGAACGGTTCACTGTCCGCGGGGCGATAGTCTTCTGGCAGAAACACTTCGGCTTTCATTTTCATACCCTTTATCCCTCAGGCGCGGTGGGCCAGCACCCGCTGCGCTATGGTCCCTATTTTGCGGCGGGTGTACCCGCTTGGCCGAAGCGTGTCACCCCCTCTTTTTGCACCGGTCGCAAGGTGTTGATGATCGGTGACGACCTGCTAGGTTGCACGGCAAATCAAAGGGTTTCCAACATGCAGTTTACCGGCACCGACACCTATGTCGCCACAGATGATCTGACCATGGCTGTGAATGCAGCCGTCACGCTTGAGCGGCCATTGCTGGTCAAAGGAGAGCCCGGGACGGGCAAGACAGAGCTCGCCCGTCAGGTCAGCGCAGCCCTGGGTCTGCCCATGATAGAATGGCATATCAAATCGACGACAAAGGCGCAGCAGGGCCTTTATGAATATGATGCTGTCAGCCGGTTACGTGACAGTCAATTGGGTGACGAGCGGGTGCATGATGTGGCCAATTACATCAAGCGCGGCAAGTTGTGGCAGGCGTTTGCGGCTGACGGCAAGGTCGTGTTGCTGATTGATGAGGTTGATAAGGCCGATATCGAATTCCCCAACGATCTGCTGCAGGAACTCGACCGGATGGAGTTCCATGTCTACGAGACCGGTGAGACGGTCAAAGCAGTCCATCGCCCCATCGTCATCATCACCTCCAACAATGAAAAGGAGCTGCCCGACGCATTCCTGCGGCGCTGTTTTTTCCACTATATCCGGTTTCCAGATGTCGAGACGATGCGCAAAATCGTTGAGGTCCACCACCCTGGTATCAAGGCCGCGTTGCTGACAACCGCATTGACGCAGTTCTATGAAATCCGTGAAACGGCGGGCCTGAAAAAGAAGCCTTCCACATCAGAGGTGCTGGACTGGCTGAAACTGCTTCTGGCTGAGGATTTGACCGCCGAAGATCTCAAGCGGGATGGCGCCAACGCCTTGCCCAAACTGCACGGCGCGCTTCTTAAGAACGAACAGGACGTGCACCTGTTTGAACGGTTGGCCTTCATGGCCCGCTCTGGCCGGTAAGCCACAGTTTTCGCGGCGCTTTCCAACGCACATCCATTTGATTGGTCAGCCGCAAATTCAGGGCTATGGTGGCGTGGTGTCAGCAAAGAAGAAAAGAAATGACAGGCAGAGTAACACCACTTCAATATTCCTTGGGCCGCGCTGATCGGAGATTTGCGTGAAGCGTCTTGCCGCCCTTGCATTCGCAGTCATCGCCGCTTGTGCCCCAGTCCCTCAAGGGCCCGAACCGATCCGCCTTGATTTCCCTGAGATGCGCAGCTTTGCCGCGGAAAGCCCCGGACCGTCGCAGCGGCCGAATTCGGAAATCGCGCTGGATTTTATTGATCTCGCCTTTGAAATGGAAAGCGGAAGGAAACTGCCACTTTTCACACGGTTCGAAGAGCCGATCACAGTGCGCGTTGCAGGCAAGCCACCACAATCGCTGTTGGATGATCTGGAGGGGCTATTGAACCGTCTGCGCCGCGAAGCGCGCATCGATATCCGCTTTGCGCAAGGCACAGACGCCAATATCGTGATCGAGGCAGTGCCATCGCGTGCGCTGCAACGTGTCGCCCCCAATGCGGCCTGTTTTGTCGTCCCACGTGTGCAAAGCTGGGCCGAATTACGCCGTGCGCGCAATACCCCGACGCTGGATTGGGCGACCCTGCGGCGCCGCGAAAAGGCGGCGATCTTTCTGCCGTCGGATGCCGCGCCGCAGGAGATCCGCGATTGCCTGCATGAAGAGCTCGCGCAGGCGTTGGGGCCGCTGAACGATCTTTACCGTTTGCCTGATTCCATCTTCAATGATGACAATATTCATGCGGTCCTGACCGGCTTTGACATGCTGATCCTGCGCGCGTTCTATGCGCCCGAACTGCAAAGCGGCATGACTGAGGGTCAGGTGGCACAGCGCTTGCCGCGTATTCTGGCCCGTTTGAACCCGCGCGGCGAACGCCCCGGCGGGCAAATCCCCAGCAGCACATCACGGGCCTGGATCAATGCGATCGAAATGGCGCTTAGCGATGGTAATTCGGATAACCGGCGCAGGCAGGCGGCAGCACGGGCCGTCGCGATTGGCCAAAGCCTCGGCTGGACTGGCGCACGTGAGGGTTTTGCCAACTACGCCTTTGGTCGCCTGCAGATCGGCAATGATGCGACCCTCGCGCTGGGGGCGTTCAATGCTGCAGGCCGCGCTTATGGTCAAAGTGCCGTGACCAATATTCATTCGGCCCATATCGCCGTGCAACTGGCCGCATTTACCCTGATTTCGGGGGATGCAAATGCGACGCTCGCCATCACGGACGAGGCAATACCAGTGGCCGAACAACACGAAAACGCAGCCCTTCTGGCGCTCTTGATGATGTTCAAGGCCGAAGCACTGGATCTGCAGGGCAAGACCGACGAAGGCATGGCGCTGCGGCTGGACAGCCTGGGCTGGGGGCTTTATGGGTTCGGCAGCCGCGAAGAGGTGGTTGATCGACTGAATGAAATCGCCTCGCTCCCGCCGCAGATACCGCCAAGCTGACAAGGGAAACGCCATGATCTACCCGTTATCTGGACTTATCTTCGGGGCCCTGTTCGGGGCCTTCCGCGCGAAGATGCGCGGCGGCACGATCAAGGACCTGCTGCAATGGGGGATCGCCTTTGCGATCATGTTCGGCCTGATCGGTTTGTTCGTGCTGATCTTCATTGAACGCAGCTACGTGCAGGCCTGATGTTTCTGCCCTTCTTCGACAATCTGCGCGCGCAGGGCGTGCCTGTCTCATTGCGCGAGTTTTTGTCGTTCCTGGAAGGGATGAAGGCGGGCCTAGCCACCTATGATGTGGAAGCGTTTTACTTCCTCGCCCGCACGATCATGGTCAAGGATGAACGTCATCTGGACAAGTTCGACCGCGCTTTTGCCGCCACGTTCGAAGGGCTGGATGCGATCCCGGACGAGGCCGTTCTGAACGCCGTTGATATCCCGAAGGAGTGGCTGGAAAAGCTGGCTGAAAAGCACCTGACCGATGCCGAAAAGGCCGAGATCGAGGCGATGGGTGGTTTTGATAAGCTGATGGAGACCTTGCGCAAGCGGCTTGAGGAACAAAAAAGCCGCCATCAGGGCGGCAACAAATGGGTCGGCACGGCAGGCACATCCCCTTTCGGCGCCTATGGCTACAACCCCGAAGGCGTGCGGATCGGGCAAGACAAAAGCCGCCACCAGCGCGCGGTCAAGGTCTGGGACAAGCGCGAATTCCGCAATCTCGACGACACGGTCGAGTTGGGCACCCGCAACATCAAGGTGGCCCTGAAGCGCTTGCGCATGTGGGCCCGCGATGGGGCGGCAGAGGAGCTGGACCTGAACGGCACGATCCGCGCCACTGCCGAACATGGCTATCTGGATGTGCAGACCCGCCCCGAACGTCGCAACGCGGTCAAGGTCCTGCTCTTCCTTGATATCGGCGGTTCCATGGACCCGCATATCAAGGTGGTTGAGGAACTGTTCAGCGCCGCCAAGTCCGAATTCAAGCATTTCGAATATTTCTACTTCCATAACTGCCTTTATGAAGGTGTGTGGAAGGACAATCGCCGCCGCTGGAACGCGCAGACCCCGACATGGGAGGTTTTGCGCACCTATGGCCCAGATTACAAATGCATCTTCGTGGGCGACGCGAGCATGTCACCCTATGAGATCGCTTTCCCCGGTGGCGCGAATGAGCATTGGAACGAAGAGGCCGGGCAAACCTGGCTGACACGCGCCCGCGAGCAATGGCCCAACCATCTGTGGATCAACCCGCTGGACGAACGCTATTGGCCCTACACCCAGTCGATCCAGATGATCCAAGAGATTTTTGGGGCGGACCGGATGGTGCCCATGACATTGTCGGGGATTGATGCCGGTATGCGGCTGCTGGGGCGTTAAAACCGCGACATCCCGCACACTGGCAAATCAGATCAGACGTCCCATATGTAGGTCATGTTAAAGTTTACCCCGATCCTTTTGGCGTTGGCTTACGGGCTGGTCATGTACCGGTTTTCGGTCTGGCGCACGAAACGCGAACTTGACGCGAACTCGACCGAGTTGGCCGATCCGATCCTGAAGGTATTGATGGACCGGATGGCCAAGGCGTTGGATATCGACCGTATCCGCGTGCACATCTACGAGATTGAGCCTGTGAATGGCTTGGCCGCCCCCGATGGGCGCATCTTCATCACGCGCGGTTTTTTCAACAAATACCGACAGGGTCAGGTCACGTCCGAGGAAATGGCGAGCGTGATTGCCCATGAATTGGGCCATGTGGCGCTTGGCCATTCGCGCCGCCGCATGATCGATTTTTCCGGGCAGAACGCGATGCGTACCGCGCTTGCGATGGTGCTAAGCCGCTTCATCCCCGGCATCGGTCCTTGGATTGCGAACCTGCTGATGAGCCTTTTGGCCGCACGCCTGTCGCGCCAGGATGAGTTTGAGGCGGACGCCTATGCCTCTGCCCTGCTAGTTAAGGCCGGGATCGGAACGGGGCCGCAAAAGTCGCTGTTTTCGAAACTCGAAACACTGACAGGTGCGCGTGGTGCCGCAATGCCCGCATGGATCATGAGCCACCCCAAGACAGATCAGCGGATCGCCGCGATCGAGGCCAACGAGGCAAAATGGGACGGTGCGATAACGCCCCGGACCTGATCGGGGGGTCTTCACAACAGGCCCAGCGAAAGAAGTCCCGGTTCAAGACCGGGACGGCTATCCTGAATGACGTTCCAACGCTTTGCCAAACCGCGGCAAACGCGCCTTT
This sequence comes from uncultured Paracoccaceae bacterium, assembly GCA_947503965.1. Classification (GTDB taxonomy): domain Bacteria; phylum Pseudomonadota; class Alphaproteobacteria; order Rhodobacterales; family Rhodobacteraceae; genus Yoonia. Next base: position 93,323 of record CANNFU010000005.1, on the reverse strand, counting down.
TTCATCAGCGCGCGCATGGTCCATGGACGGTCTGACAAGTCATTGGCTGTGGTCAGCACGGCGTCCGCCACGGCCCCGACCTGATCCGGGGCCTCTGCCAGAAGGTCGCACAAAAACAGATCCGGGCCTTCGCGATCCAGCATCGCATCACTCAGGATATCACGCGGAAAATCCTTGTGGTTCAGCGTCAGGATCAGATCACAGGACCCCGCGACCGCTGCGGCCAGCACATGGATATCGTTTTCGTCCGGCAGCCAGAACCGGCGCTCCATCTCTGCCGGGTATGTGACAAGCGCGTCGGGAAATGCCGCCCCCAGTGCCGCAATCTCACCGCGCGCCAACACCTCTTGCTCTGGTCCCAGCTTGACCACGGCCCGCGCCCATTCTTCCAGAATACGCGGCGACCAGCGGGGTTCAAACAGCCCTTGTCTTGCGCAGCCCAGCACCACCTCGCGCATCACCGTCGGATAAAGAACGCAGGCGTCGATCATCACCCTCATAGGCGATAAATCACGGCCTTGAGATATCCGCTTTCCGCCAGATGCGGCATCAGCGGATGGTCCGGCCCGGCAAAGCCAGTATGGATGATCTGGCCCCGCCGCCCTGCCCGACCGATGCCGCGGGATGACGCATTGCGGAATTTCGTCAGATCGGCCGCATGCGAGCAGGAACACAGCACCAGATATCCACCCTCAGCCACCAAAGGTGCCGCCAGACGCGCGACCCGTTCATACGCACGCAGACCCGCATCGAGCGCCTGTTTGGATGGCGCAAAGGCCGGTGGATCGCAGATAACGATGTCGAATGTCTCACGCTCGTCCGCCAGTGCGGCCAAAGTATCAAACGCATCGCCCTTACGCGTGGCAAATCGCGCGTCGGCGCCCATCGCCTGCGCCCCTTGCGCCGCCAGGGCCAGTGCGGGCTCTGATCCGTCAACGGCAAGGGCCGATGCCGCACCATGCGCCAGGGCCGCCAGACCGAAGCCACCCACATGCGCAAAAACGTCCAATACCCGCGCATCTTTCGCCAACCCGGCGACAAAGGCATGGTTGGGCCGTTGGTCATAGAACAAACCCGTTTTCTGACCACCCATGACATCGGCCATATAGGTGGCGCCATTCATCGGGACCGGCAGCGGACCATCAGGGGCCATGCCAGCAATCACCTCTGTTCTTTCGTCCAAGCCCTCCAACCCGCGTGCGCGACCGGTGCCGTTCAGGATCACGGTCTGAACGCCCGTCACCGATTGCAGGGCTGCAACCAGAGGCGCGATCAAAAGATCAGCCCAGGCCGCATTCGGCTGCACGACGGCGACATCGCCAAACCGGTCAATGACCACCCCGGGCAATCCGTCCGCCTCGGCGTGGACAAGGCGATAGAACGGCGCATCATAAAGGCGTTCGCGATGGGCCAGCGCGTAGGCAATCCGGGATTTGAACCAGTCTTCGTCGATCACCGCATCAGGATCACGGTCCAGCACGCGACAAATGATTTTCGAGTGCGGATTAACCGCGACAACACCCATCACCACCCGGCCCGCATCCTCGAGCCGAGCGATGGTACCCGGGGTCAGATTGCGCGTCCGGCGGTCGGTGACCAGTTCATTGGCATAGACCCAGGGAAAGCCATGGCGGATCGCGCGCGCCTCGGCTTTGGGCAAAAGGCGGACGACAGGCAGATCGGGGTCTTGGATGGATATATTCATAGTCGCCCTTTAGCGGCTATGAATTCCTTTTGAAAGGCGGATCAGGACAGTTCGTCCTGCAAAACGGATGTCAGAAAATCCGTCACACGCACCTTCTGGGTTTGCCCGCTTTGTTCCAATGCAACAGCTTCGGACCCGCCGGGTGCATCAAGATTGACTGCAATGCGGCGTGCAGGTTCAAGCACCGTGCCGGTTCTGGCATCGCGCACAGTCATGTCGAATATGATGTTGTAATTGCCACCCACCGAATATCGGGTGCGATCAGTGACACCGTGAAAACGGACAAGTGTGACGTTGACGGCCACCGGCACCTCACCGGTCAGGGCACGTTTGGCCCGCTCTGCTGCGGTCTGGAACATCGCGGCGACCTGCGGCACCCGCGGCCCGCGGGGGTCCCCCCGCCAGACGACATCTGCAAAGGGATAGTAGTCTTCGCTTTCGGAAACGGTGATGTCGGGTTTCGCCGCGAACGTGAACTGGGCCAAGGCATAGGACCGCTGGATATCCGGTGCGGCTTGGCTGGGCACAAAGGCTGCCCCACCAGAACATGCCGCAAGCCCGGCCATCGCAACCATCGCCATGAAAGATCTTCGAAACATACCTATCTACCTGTCTTCAAACGTGCAAACCGCCTAGCAACGAAATATGCAAACAATATGGCTGGCCGTGTGGTCGGCGTTCAGATGAATGCCCCATCCGGCGCGCCATTGCTTGTTAGCGCTAACACGATGTGCTATAAATTGCCGAAATCTGTACATGAGGACGCAAATGCCACTTCACCCGAAAGTAGCCGCTGTCACCGACCGCATCAAAGCCCGTTCAGAGGCGACCCGCAGCACCTATATGGACACAATGGCGCGCGCCGCAGCCGAAGGTCCGCGCCGTGCCCATCTGACCTGTGGCAATCAGGCCCATGCCTATGCCGCAATGGGTGAGGACAAGGCCGCATTGACCGACGCGCGCAGCCCCAATATCGGGATCATTACCGCCTACAATGACATGTTGTCAGCGCATCAGCCGTTCGAACGCTATCCCGATCTGATCCGTGAAGCGGCCCGTGCCGCAGGGGGCACAGCCCAGGTTGCAGGCGGTGTACCGGCCATGTGTGACGGCGTGACCCAAGGCCAGACCGGCATGGAGCTGTCGCTGTTTTCACGCGACGTCATCGCGCTCGCCGCTGGTGTCGGGTTGTCGCATAACGTCTTTGACAGCGCGATCTATCTGGGGGTCTGTGACAAGATCGTGCCGGGGCTGGTGATGGCAGCCGCGACCTTTGGCTACATTCCGGGGCTGTTCATGCCCGCAGGCCCCATGGTTTCAGGTCTGCCCAACGACGAAAAGGCCCGCGTCCGCCAGCAATTCGCCACCGGAGAAGTTGGGCGCGACAAGTTGATGGAGGCCGAGATGGCCTCTTACCACGGTCCGGGCACCTGTACGTTTTACGGCACGGCGAACACCAACCAGATGCTGATGGAATTCATGGGTCTGCATCTGCCGGGCGCCTCCTTCGTCAATCCCGGCACGCCCCTGCGCGATGCGTTGACCACGGCAGGCACCGAACGCGCGCTTGAAATTACGGCGCTTGGCAATGACTATCGCCCGGTCTGCGATATTCTGGACGAAAAGGCGTTCGTCAACGGGATCGTCGGCCTGATGGCCACAGGCGGATCGACCAATCTGGTCATCCACCTGCCTGCGATGGCAAGGGCCGCAGGGATCATCCTTGATCTGGAGGATTTCAGCGATCTGTCCGAAGTCACGCCGCTGATGGCCAAGGTTTATCCAAACGGGCTGGCGGATGTGAACCATTTCCACGCCGCAGGCGGATTGGGCTACATGATCGGCGAATTGCTGAACGCGGGTCTGCTGCATGACGATACCAAAACCGTCGCCGGTGACGGGTTGGAGCTCTACACACAAGAACCCAAACTGACTGATGGGCGCATCACCTATGCCCCCGGCGCTGGCAAATCGCACAACGAAAAGGTGCTGCGCCCTGCCAATGATCCGTTTCACCCGACAGGCGGGCTGACCCAACTGTCCGGTAATCTGGGGCGCGGGGTGATCAAAACCTCTGCCGTTGCCGAGGAAAGGCACATCGTTGAGGCCCCTGCCCGCGTCTTTCACACCCAAGATGCTGTGAAAGCAGCGTTCAAGGCAGGCGAATTCACCGAAGACACTGTGATCGTCGTCCGCTTCCAAGGCCCGAAATCGAACGGCATGCCGGAATTGCACGGGCTGACGCCGACGCTGGCCGTGTTGCAGGATCGTGGGCTGCGGGTCGCATTGGTGACTGACGGACGCATGTCCGGCGCATCGGGCAAGGTACCGTCTGCCATTCATGTCTGCCCCGAAGCGGCAGATGATGGTCCCATCTCGCTGGTGCGCGATGGCGACGTCATCCGGCTGGATGCGACCAAAGGAACGATTGATGTCCTTGGCGTTGACCTGAGCACCCGCACCCCCGCCACTGCCGATCTAAGCGGGAACGGCAACGGCGTCGGACGCGAGCTGTTCGAGGTGTTCCGCAAGAACGTGGGCCTCGCTGCGACAGGCGCCGGTGTCGCGGTCTGACATTGCCCTTCTTTTTCACATCTAACGCCCGCCAGCGGCATCCGGCATTGCCGCGGCCATATAAATCCAGGAAATAGTCATGACCCCACAAGATGCCTCTGCCGCCGCCGCCAAGGTTTGCCTGATGGCCCCCGTTGTCCCGGTTCTGGTTGTCGATGATGCCAGTATTGCCGCCGACCTTGCCAGTGCTCTGGTCGCTGGCGGTCTTCCAGCGCTGGAGGTCACATTACGCACCCCCGCAGCACTGGACGTGATCCGCGAAATGGCGACCGTCGAAGGTGGTGTCGTGGGCGCGGGAACCCTGTTGACGCCCAAGGATGTCGAAGATGCCAAGGCGGCAGGCGCTACCTTTGGGGTATCACCGGGGGCGACCGACCGGCTATTGGATGCGTGCGAGGCGAATGACCTGCCATTGCTGCCCGGTGCCGCCACCGCAACCGAGGCGATGCGCCTTCTTGAACGCGGCTACACCGTCCAAAAGTTTTTCCCGGCCGAGGCCAATGGCGGCGCGCCCGCGCTCAAAGCAATCGGCGCACCGATCCCACAGGTGAAATTCTGCCCCACCGGCGGCGTCAGCCTGAGCAACGCGCCGATCTATCTGGGCCTGAGCAATACGCTGTGCGTTGGCGGATCGTGGGTCGCACCCAAGGACAAGGTGCAGGCGCGCGACTGGGCTGGCATCACCGCATTGGCGCAAGAAGCCGCAAAACTAGGCTAACCGCCCGGCCCGCCCACCGCGGCGTTTCGGCTGAACAGGGGCGGCAAGCGCGTCTTTCAAGGTCCGCGTCATCGGGTGATCTGGCGGTTCCTGCGCATAGAGATCAAGCAACGCGGCAACCGCCTTGCGTGGATCGGTGCCCGGCGGCACACCCAAAGCCCAATCAAGAAAGATGGTCCGGCATTCCGGTGCGCCGATCCCTTCGATCCGGTAGGCCTCGCGGATCAGTCCCTTGGGGTCATGTGCGTCCGTCATGTTGCCCCTGCCCGCAACATGCGGGTGATGATTGCCTCTGCCATGTCTCTCGCCTTGATCAACTGCGTCAGCAGCCCTTTTAAATCGTCACATACGCTTTCCCGCAGGATCAGACGTTTCGCACCTTCGCCCAATGTATCGGGGTCCAGATCACCGCCTGTCAGCAAACCGGCGGCGGCCTGCACGTTCCACAAGAACCCTGCCGCGTCGGTTACCGCCTGCGCATCAGCGGCATCAATCCATCCGACAGCGACACCCGCCTGCAATTGACCTGCAATATCGCGTGCCGGTGATTTGGCGCGCAAGGCCGCGGTTTGCGCGAAAAGCTCAATATCCTGCAACCGGCCCGGCCCGATCTTGGCATCCCAGTCCCCTTTGGGTGGCTTGGCCCCGGCGATCCTTGCGCGCATTTCCAACACGTCCGTCAAAACGGTGGGCCCGGCTGATTTCTCGGCCAGCAGGGCCACACGAAACGCCTCGATCTCTTGCGCAAGTGTGCTCTCTCCGGCGATGACGCGTCCACGGGTCAGGGCCAGATGCTCCCATGTCCATGCCTCATGGCGTTGGTAATCCCGGAACGCATCGAATGATGTGGCCACCGGCCCCTGCCGCCCGGACGGGCGCAAACGCATATCAACCTCATATAGCCGCCCTTCGGACATCGGCGCGCTGAGTGCTGTCACCAAGGCCTGCGTTAGCCGCGCGAAATAGGCACGTGTCGCCAAGGGACGGCGCCCTTCAGACGCCTCAACCCCCGCCGCATCATAGATCATGATCAGATCAAGATCAGACCCGGCATTCAATCGCCCTGCCCCCAATGATCCCATGCCCAGCACCGCGCCACCGCGCCCCGGCGGCACCCCATGTTTGCCAGCAAAATCATCCACCACCACAGGCCAAAGCCCTGCGATCACGGCCTCTGCCAGATCCGCATATTGACGCCCGGCGGCCCCGGCATTGATCAATCCCCGCAGATGATGCACCCCGATCCGGAAATGCCATTCCTTGGCCCAGCGACGTGCCGCGATCAGCTTGCTCTCATAATCACCCAAGGGCGACAACGTGGCCTGAAGCTCGGCGGTCAGATCCGCGACAGTCGGCCAATCGCTAAAGAACGCGCCGCCGATCACCGCATCCAGAACACCCGCATTGCGGGACAGATATTGCGACAACGCCGGGGCGGTCGCCGCAATATCCACGATCAACTGGGTCAATTGCGGGTTCGCCTCGAAAAGCGAGAAAAGCTGCACACCGGCCGGTAGCCCGGCAAGAAACTTGTCGAACTGCGCAAGCGCTTCGTCGGGTTTTGCGGCCTCTTGCAGGCGGGTCATGATCTCTGGCGTCAGGCGGTCAAAAATCTCGATCGCGCGGGTCGAACGTAACGCAGGGTAGCTGTGCCATCGCGCGATGACTTCCGCCCCCCATTGCGTTGTGACGGGTGCGGCCGGTTCAGGGGCAAAGAAACCTTCGGTCAGTTCATGTACTTCCGACAACCGCGCCTTCAGATCGGCACGCAGCGCGTCCACCGACGTTCCCATGAAAGCCGCCAATCGCGCAAAGCCGTCATCATCACCGGGCAGATCGTGAGTCTGCGCGTCGTTAATCATCTGCAAACGATGCTCCACCTCGCGATGGGCCTTATAATGGGCATGTAACGTCTTTGCGGTGTCCTCTGGTATCCAGCCCGCTGCTGCCAGACGCGCAAGCCCCTGATCCGTGCGGCGTACCCGCAATGACGGGTCGCGCCCGCCTGCGATCAACTGCCGGGTCTGGGTAAAAAATTCAATCTCACGGATACCCCCGCGACCCAGCTTCATGTTGTGCCCTTCCAGCGTCAGTGGACCGCCCAGACCTTTGTGGTCGCGGATCTTCAGGCGCATGTCATGGGCATCCTGAATCGCGGCAAAATCCAGATGCTTGCGCCAAACGAAAGGGCGCAGGGTTTCCAGAAACCTGTTGCCTGCAACCATATCGCCCGCACAGATCCGCGCCTTGATATAGGCGGCGCGTTCCCACGTACGCCCGACGCTTTCGTAATACCGCTCTGCCGCTTCCATCGACAGGCAGACAGGCGTGACCGATGCATCCGGGCGCAGGCGCAGATCGGTGCGAAAGACATACCCGCCAACCGCCACGTCCGACAGCATCGCCGCCATCCGCCGGGTGACCCGGATAAAGGCAGCACGGATGTCATGATAATCGGCCGGGTTGAACTGCGTCTCGTCAAACAGGCAGATCAGATCGATATCCGAGGAATAGTTCAACTCTCCCGCGCCCATCTTGCCCATTGCCAGCACGGACATGCCACCGCCTGCTGTGGCGTCCAGATGGTCAGGCAGCTTGCCACGGTCCATCTCGGCACGGATCAGCGCGGTGATACTGGCATTCGTGGCGGCGTCGGCAAAATCTGTCAGAACCTGTGTCACCTGTTCCAGCGGCCAGACACCGGCAAGGTCTGCCAGCGCGACAATCAAAGCGATCCGACGCTTCATCATCCGCAGATGGGCGGGCAAGTCAGCCAAAGCCACTGCTGGCAGGGTTTTGTGCAGGGTCGCGACAGCCGCCACCGGATCGTCAAACGCAGCAACCAGCCAGTCCGCCTCACTGCGGATCAGCCCCGCCAGATACGGGCTGCATCCAGCAGTTCCGCGCAGCAGTGCGGCCAGATCACTGTCCAGCGCCGGTAAACAGCCCAGCACATCCTCTCCCCTGTCAGGATCAAAGGGATGCGGGCACCGGGTTATGGACTGAATAAACGACATGACCTGCACAGTGATGCGGCAGGCCGGGCTGGTCAATCATCGGTCGGGCGTTAGACTATGCCAAAAAGGACAACACGATCATGAGCAAAAGTCTGAAACGGGTCACGAAAGCGCTGCAGGATGTGGGGCTGTCGATCACCCCGATCGAAATGGACGCCGAAACACGCACCGCACAACAGGCCGCCGACACCGCAGGATGCGCCTTGGACCAGATCGCGAAGTCGATCATTTTTGGTGGGCAGAACAGCGGAACGGCGATCATGTTTATCACCGCTGGCGGCAATCAGGTGGACACCGCCAAAGCAAGCGCTGTCGCGGGTGAGCCTTTGGGCAAGGCCGATGCGGCACTGATCCGGGCACAAACCGGCTTTGCGATTGGCGGCGTGGCCCCTGTCGGACATCTGAACCCGATCCGGGCATTCATCGATCCGCGACTGCTGGAATTTGACGTTGTTTATGCAGCTGCGGGCACGCCACGGCATATTTTTCCAATCGCTCCGCAGCAATTGGTAGAGATTTCCGGCGCGCAACATTCTGATTTTATTATGATTTCAAAGTAAATGTAAAAAACATTTACATTTAGTCTTGAACGCAAAGGCCAATGCTCCGATATCTAGTCATGTGAAAGACATTCACATTGACACAAACCAAAGGATAAGGAGCCCGAAATGAACACCGCCACCAACCATGCCCCGATGGCTTATGATAACCGTCCCGGCTTTTTCGCCCGTGCAGAGGCCTGGCTTGATGAGCGTGGCAAAGGCGCCTGGATCGCCGCCATGGTTCTGGGCTTCATCTTTGCCTGGCCCATCGGCCTCGCCCTTCTTGCCTATATGATCTGGAGCAAACGCATGTTCAGCAATTCCTGCAAATCCATGACCCGCACCCGCGCCCGTCACATGACCAAATCCTCGGGCAACAGCGCGTTTGACGCCTACAAGGCCGAAACCCTGCGCCGGCTGGAAGAAGAACAGGACAAATTCGAAGACTTCCTCAAGCGGCTGCGCGAAGCCAAGGACAAGGCCGAATTTGACCAGTTCATGAACGACCGTGCAGAGGCCGCAAACAACGCGGACAACCGGCCAAACGACGCGACGGGCCAAGCCTGACGCCATGATGAGCTCCCCATGTGGGAGCTCATTTTCGTTAAGAGGAGGTATTCACATGACAAGCATTGATACGACCACAGACCGCTATCCCGCGTCCGACATGCCGGTTGCTGTTCAGGTTCTTTCGACATTTTTCTTCGGCGTTTTCGGCATTCTTGCAATCATCTTTGCCTTCGATCAGTCGCTTGTGGGGGGCATCATCGTCGCCACCATCATTGGCTGGCGCGGTGGCTTCGCACCGGGTCACTGGGGGAAGGCGCCGCAATTGCCATCGGTTGAGACGCTGATGTCGCTGGCCCCCGAAGCACGCAAACGATCCAGCGGCAGCGCAAGTTTTGATGCCTATCGCAGCGATACATTGCAGCGGTTGGAACAGGAACAAACCAAATTTGAAAGCTTCCTTGGGCGTTTGCGCGCGGCTAAGGACAAGTCAGAATTCGATGATTTCCTGGAACGGCGTGCCCACCGGGTGAAAGAGACCACGACAGCACCGGATCGGGATGACGACAAAAATATCTAGACAACGGCGCAAAATGACACAACCATAACGTGAAGCGAAACCCGGCCCTTCGTTAACTGTGTGTTAACGCAAGGGCTTGGCGTATCGGATTACGGTTGTTAAAGTTTTGGAAATCAGACGGATTGATCTATGCGCCACACGCTTCCTATTGCTCCGCAGTTCTATGTGACTGCGCCGCAACCATGCCCCTACCTCGAAGGGCGGATGGAGCGTAAGCTGTTCACGGCATTGCAGGGCGACACGGCAACAAAGCTGAACGACGCATTGTCCAAGCAAGGCTTTCGCCGCTCGCAAAACGTTCTGTACAGGCCATCATGTTCAGAATGCTCTGCCTGCATGTCGGCCCGCATTGATGTATCGCAGTTTTCGCCCAGCCGCAGTCAGCGCCGGGTCCAAAAACGCACCGCCCATCTGGCACGACGCGCCACATCGCCCTGGGCCACCGAAGAGCAATACGCCCTGTTCCGGCAATATCTTGACGGGCGGCACGCCACGGGCGGCATGGCCGACATGGACATGTTCGAATTCGCGGCAATGGTCGAGGAAACGCCGATCCGGTCCCGCCTGATCGAATACGAGGAAGACCAACAGCTGCGCGCCGTCTGCCTGACCGATATCCTCGACGACGGATTGTCGATGGTCTATTCGTTCTTTGATCCGGCATTCGAAAAGCTGTCGCTTGGCACTTACATCATCCTTGATCACATCGCGATCGCACAGGAATTGGGCCTGCCCTATGTCTATCTGGGCTATTGGGTGCCCGGCAGCCCCAAGATGGATTACAAGGCGAAATTCAAAGGGCTTGAGGTCTATCGCGACGGGGCCTGGAACCCATTGGGCGATCCCTCACAATATGACGCGGACGTGCATCCGCTATCGACAGATCCGATTGCTGAACAGGTGGCACGGATCAGCCTGCCAGACGGGCGCAACTGACGTCGAAAAAGCGCTGTTGGCAAAGCGTTAGGCCGCTTTTTTCTGCAACACCAGAAACGTCATCATCCCCATGGGCGGCAATGTGGATTGTTCAACCACGGTCAGCTGATCCTGCCCAAGAACCGTTGATATCTTGAAATCCGAATGCCAGCCCAGCAGGTTGGCAAAGGGCGCGGTCAGTTTTTCCACCAGCGCCAGAAACCCCTTTTCGCGGGCAAAGTGGTTGGTAATCACCACCTTGCCACCGGGTTTGCACACCCGCGCGACCTCGGCCATCACGCGCTCTGGCTCGGGCACGACCGAGATCACGTGCATCATTGCCACGGTATCAAAGCTGTCGTCGGGGAAATCGAGTGTGCGCGCATCCATCTGGCGCAGCTCTTTGACGTGATCAAGCCCTTCGTCGGCCACCTTGGATTTGGCCTTGGCCAGCATGTCATGGCTGAAATCAATGCCCGTTACCGAAAGGTCGGCATTGTAATTGCGCAAGGATAGCCCAGTACCCACACCGACCTCTAACACCTCGCGACCATTGGCATTGATAAAGTTGACGGCCTTGTATCGCCCCCGGTTCGTGATTGCCCCAAAGGTACGGTCATAAATAGGGGCCCAACGGGCGTAAGAGGTGCCGACAGCATTGATATCCATGTCTATTCCTTGTCCTTGAATTTCCCCTGGCTCCAGGCCCACAGCACGCCAGCAATATAGATCAGGTCAATCAGCACCAGCGTTGCCCAGACATAGGTCAAAAGCGCCGCGATCAGCACCATAACCCCCACCAGCACAAAAGGCACATTGGCCCGCGATACGGTCAGCATCTTGAATGAATAGGTACGGATCCGGCTGATCATCAAAATGCCGACCAACACGGTCCATATGGCAACAATGGGGGATGGAATGATCAGTTCATTCGCAAACAGAAAAGACACGAACATCGGCAGCAACAAAAGCATGGCGCCTGCAGGCGCAGGCACGCCCACGAAGTATTGCGTGCTTTGTTTGCTGGTGTTTGATTTTTCGGCCACGTTGAACCGCGCAAGCCGGATCACACAGCAGACTGCGAAAACCAGAACGGTAATCCAGCCCGCGCTGCGCATGTCCTGCAGTGCGAAAAGATACAAAAGCAAGGGGGCTGCAACGCCGAAATTCAAAAAATCAGCAAGCGAATCCAGTTCCGCGCCCATCTTGCTTTCGCATTTCAGAAGACGGGCGAGACGCCCATCGACAGCATCCAGAAAGCAGGCCAGCAGTACCAGCAGCACAGCCCTTTCATAATCCCCTTGCAGACCGAAACGAATGGCTGTCAGCCCGGCGCAGATGGCCGCAAGCGTCACCAGATTGGGCAACAGCGCCACAGCAGGCAGTTCAGACCGGGTTAAAGGTGGCTGGCCCATCGCCTAATCCGCATATCCACTGCGGGCCGGCTCGTCAGACGCAAGATCGGCCAGCACCGTCTCACCCGCGATCATGCCCTGCCCCACGGCCACCAGCGGCGCGACACCGTCCGGCAGATACACATCGACCCGCGACCCAAACCGGATCAGGCCGAACCGCTCGCCGGTCCGCAGCATCGCCTCGGGCTTGACGAAACAGACAATCCGCCGCGCCACCAGCCCGGCAATCTGCACCACGGCAATCTGGCGGCCATCACCCATCTCGATACACAGCGAATTACGTTCGTTATCCACGCTCGCCTTGTCCAGAGAGGCATTGAAAAACTTGCCCGGGCGATAGGCCACAGCCGCGATCCGGCCACCAATCGGCGCGCGGTTCACATGGCAGTTGAACACATTCATGAACACGCTGACACGGGTCAGCGGGGCATCCGCCATGCCCAGTTCAGCCGGGGGAACCGCCTTTTCGATCAGGGACACGACACCATCGGCCGGGCTGATGATCAGCCCCTCGCGATCCGGGGTCGTGCGCTTCGGATCACGAAAGAAGTAATAGCACCAGACCGTCAGCCCCACACCAACCCAGCCCAGAAACGGCGACAGGAAAAACAACGCCGCAGACACCGCGGCAAAGATGGCGACAAACCGGATCCCTTCAGGGTGCATCGGCTTGATGAACGTGCCAAGCATCGTCATTTCAAAATCGTCTCTCTGGTTTTTATTGATGCGGCAGTTAATAAAAACGACTAAATACCAACCCGTTGCGACACTACTGACAGAGCAGAAAGGGCGGCGCAAGATGCACCGCCCCCTATTGTGAACAATGTCAGTATCCGCGTCAGTTCAACAGGTTCGGCACAATCGTGACCACACCTGGGAAGAAGGCGAGCAGCAACAGCCCCGCCACCTGAATCCCGATAAACGGCATCACACCCTTATAGATCTGCCCTGTGGTAATCGTCTTTGGCGCGACCCCGCGTAGGTAGAACAGCGCAAAGCCAAAGGGCGGGGTCAGGAACGATGTCTGCAGGTTCACCGCAATCATGATCGTCACCCATTTGGGATCGAACGTGCCCCCGTAGATAACCGGCCCGACAATCGGGATCACGATATAGATGATCTCCAGGAAATCGAGCACGAAGCCCAGCACGAACAGCACCAGCATGACCAACAGGAACACCTGCCATTCATTGTCGAATGAGCGCAGGAATTGTTGGATATAGTGCTCTCCCCCAAAGGAAATCAGCACAAGGTTCAACAGCTGCGACCCGATCAGAATGGTGAACACCATCGATGTTACCTTGGCCGTCTCACGCACAACGGGCGCAAGCACACCGCCCGCGATCAACACCCAGCAGGACCAAAGCAGCCCGAACAGCGCAAACAGGAAACAGGCGAACGCGACCAGATAGGCGATGCGGTTTTCGAACAGCACTACCTCTTGCCCCAGACGCATATCGAAATTTACGCCAATGATCAGCATCAGCACGATGGCACCTGCCGTCAGCATCACCATGCGGCCCGATTTGTCCTGATCCTTGCGCTTGCGATAGGCCGCAAGCAGGATCGCACCACCCGCGCCCAGCGCTGCAGCCGGTGTCGGGTTAGTTATCCCGCCGAGGATCGACCCCAGCACCGCCACAATCAGCACCAGCGGTGGGAACACCACGCGCAAAATCTCGTTCGCGGCCAGAAAGCCCGCGGCCGGTCTTATCCCGATATAGGCAACGGCCAACGGGATCAGAATGATCAGCGTCGTAAAGCCCGGCGTTGTCAGCGGTGAGATAAAGATCACATCCGCCAGCAACAGCAACACCACACCCGCCGCACCGATCATCAGCGGGCGGTGATCGGCACTTGGCGCCACACCCCGCGCGATGGCCAGCATCAGGCCAATCAGCACAGCAGTAATCGCAATGCCGGTCCCGATAGGTGCTGCCGCATCCACGCGTTCAAGCACGAGGGCTGCGCGTTCTTCATCCGACAGCGCACGCGCCGCCGTGACACCGCCTGCGTCATCAATGGCCGTCTGTTCGGCAACGGCCTGATCCCAGGCGTCTTGCCCATGCAGATCAATCATGGCCGCCTGACAGTCGGCGCTGACATTTGTGCGCAATGATGCGGTCTGGCCCGCATCAGTAAAGCTGTCCACGATCACCGATTGCGACCCGACAAGGTTGGTCTGTCCCATTCCGATGGCCAGGCCGATAATGCCCACAGGCACTGCCAGGAACCAGGTAAAGCTTTCATTGCGGGTGATGACTTCGCCGCCTTCACTTTCGGTGAATTGGACGGGCGGGGCCTTGGACGGGTTGATCAGGGCAAAGATGAACGCATAGCCCGCATAAAGCACGGCCAGCAGGATACCGGGCAGTAATGCCGCCTGGAATAGTGTACCCACAGACACAACCGCAGGCTCACCCAGGAACGTCAGCGCGTCCGAACACCCGACAAGCTGCGCACGATCTTCCTGCGCGGCAGAATACAAATCCCCCGCCAGCGTGCCCAACAGCACGATCACAATTGATGGCGGAATGATCTGCCCCAGCGTCCCCGACGCGGCAATCACACCGGTCGAAAGCTGCGGCGAATACCCGTTTTTGAGCATGGTCGGCAGCGCCAGCAGACCCATGGTCACAACCGTCGCACCAACGATCCCGGTTGAGGCGGCAAGGAACGCCCCCACGATCACGATGGATACGGCAAGACCACCGGGCAGCGGACCAAATACCTTGGCCATCGTCGTCAGCAACTCATCCGCGATGCGCGACCGTTCCAGCACGATCCCCATCATGACGAACATCAGCACCGCCAGCAGCGTCTCAATCGACTGGCCTGCCAGCACCCGTTCGTTCATGCGGTTGACCATAAAGCCGATATTGCGATCGAGCGCGACCTCCCAGCCTTGCGGGAACAACACATCCTCGTATCGCGGTAGTTCGGGGTATCGGAACACCGATATCGCATCCGGCCTGACGCCTTCGGCAATCAGGGCGGCATATTCCGCCGAATTGGTATCAACGGCGGCATGGATCAACAGACCCGCACTATCCAGCGATGCGATGATCGCAAACGAAATCACAGCCGAGCCACTGATCGCAAACGCGACCGGGAAGCCCGACAGGATACCGGCAAACAAGGTCAGAAAGACGATAATGATACCGACTTCGATGCCATCTAATCCGAAAAGCATGGGGTATTCGTCCTTCGTTTAATGAATATCTGCGGCAAGTTCGGCAGTCGGATCGCCGATCTTGTCTTTATCAAGATACTTGCCCTCGCTTTCGGGGCCTTCTTTCCACTCCAGATACGAGCGGTAGAAGAACGCGACGGCTTGCAACAGCACCATGGCCGTAAAGACAACCAGCAACACCTTGAACAGGAAATAGGCGTTAAAGCCGTTGGGCGAAAAGCCGATGGTTTCCACGTTCCAACGCAGCGCACGCGCCTGTGTCAGCAGACGATCCAGCGAACTGGAGGCCGACGGGTTTGGCACCACAAGGTGCCGCCACATGAAAAACCAGCCGTAAAGCCAGGTGATGATCGCCGCGGGCACCATGAAAACAAGCGATCCGAACATATCCATCACACGTTTGGCGCGGTAGCTGATCGCGGAATAGACAAGGTCAACACGCACATGGCCGCCCTGCACGAATGTATAGGCGGCACAGAGGCAGACGATCATCGCGTTATAAAGCTTCAGCTCTTCCGACCACCAGCTGACGTCCTTTGTAAAGGTCACGCCAAAGCCGATCCCGATCTCGGACACCGCAAAGACACGCTGCATGAAGATAATCACGATCTGTTGCAGCACCATGAGCAAACCGGCCCACGCGGCGGTCCGGCCCACGATATTGGCGAAACCTTCCAGACCACGCACGCAGCCCCACATAAAGCGGTTGTTGATGAAGCCGATGATCGTGACGGTCAGGAATATCGCAAAGATGACAAAGAAGAATTCGACCGACGCACCGTAATAGATAAAGCGCATCAGCGATTGCTTCACCTCAAGGTCGTCCATCGGGGCGTTGACAAAGGGAAGCCAGGCCAACCACAGATGCGGGTTCAGGATCGCATATCCAAGGTTGTAAAATGCTTCGAGCAGATTGCCGAAAAAGAACTGTACCCAGCCGGATGCCTGAAAGCTATCAAGACAACTGATCGTGTCTTCCGCAGCGGCGCGGAAAAAACCGGAACACGTGATTTCTTCTTCCATGATCCCCCCTTATGCAAAGGCCCGCCCCCAGACCTGTACGCTATTCGTAGTCTTTATCGAAAGGGCCCGCAATCGCGGGCCCTTTCTTTTGATCTGGACTGGGCTTAGCCCATCACGCGGTCACGCTGGGCGCGATACGCACCTTCGGACTGTGTGATCCAGCCGGACGATGCCGCCATGGACGCATTGTAGCTTGCGCGCAGGCGGTCATAGATGTCGTCGCCATTATACTGGTCAAGCGTTTCACGTGCCGCAGTCCCCATCGCATCCCAGACGCTGTCAGGGAATTCCAGAACCTGAACGCCACCGGCCTGCAGACGCTGCAGCGCTGCACCGTTGTTGTTCATGAACTGTGCCAGGTTCCACTGATGCGCTTCGCCAGATGCGATCTCAATGATCTTCTGGTGCTCGGGGCTCAGGCTTTCCCAGACATCAAGGTTTGTCGCCAGCGAAAGGGCCGCACCGGGTTCATGCATACCAGCGGTATAGTAGAACTTGGTGATTTCCTGGAAACCGGCCTTTTCGTCAGCCCATGGGCCGATCCATTCGGTTCCGTCAATGGCACCGGAGGCCAGCGCCTGATACACTTCGGCACCTGGCAGGTTCTGCACGGATGCACCCATCTTGCCCAGCGCTTCGCCGCCCAGACCGGGCATACGGAACTTCAGACCCTGGAAGTCATCGGGGCTTGCTATTTCCTTGGCAAACCAGCCACCGGCCTGCGGGCCTGTGTTCCCGGCAAGGAAGGATTTCAAACCAAAGATCGACCCCAGCTCATCATGGAAAGTTTGACCTTCACCCTGATAATACCAGTTGCTGATCTCCTGCGGCGTCATGCCGAACGGCACGGATGTAAAGAACGCATAGCCCGGATGCTGACCGACAAAGTAGTAGTCCGCACCGTGATACATGTCCGCCTGACCAGAGGTCACAGCATCAAACACCTCGAACGCGCCAACAAGTTCGCCAGCGGCTTTCAGGTCGATGGTCAGCGACCCGCCTGACATTGCTGTAATGGTATCTGCGGCGCGCTGTGCGGCATCATGCACACCAGCAAGACCACGACCCCATGTCGTGACCAGTGTCAGCGTCCGGTTGCCCTGTGCGTAAGCAGGCGCAGCCAGCGTGGTTGCAGCCGCAGCTGTACCACCAAGCGCTGAGTTTTTCAGAAATGAACGACGATCCATAGAGTAACCTCCCAGTTTTTTGACGTCATGAGGACACGCGAAATCACGCCCCCCCAAGTGGATTTCGTAGGCGCATCCTACTCTGCACTTTGCAAAGACGAAATCCGTAGAACTGCGTAGATTTCGCAATTCTGACACATTTTGTCCGCGCCGCCCAAGCAGTTGGGGCGCTAACAGTCCGGGAATCACCCCGGATCACGCCTCGTGCTATTTGATTCACGACTGATTCCCGCGTAACGATCAGCCCATGACGGGACTGTTGTTACGATTGCGCGACATGATCAGCATCAGCTATGGACAGAAGGTTTTTCTTCTGGCCACCCTGCCCCTTGTGGTCGCGGTTTTCCTGATTTTTCTGGTGGTGACGTCGCAGTCGCGGCAATTGGCCGAACGCGAAATTCAGGCGCTTGAAACCCAGCTGATCGAAACCAAGCGGGCGGAGCTGAAAAACTACCTGTCCATCGCGCGGACCGCCGTGGTGAACACCTATGGGCGCGCGGCCCCTGATGACGAAGACGCCAAACTCGCCGTCAGTCGCGAACTTGCGGCCATGCTTTACGGACAGGATGGCTATTTCTTTGTATTCGATTACGAAGGTAATAACCTTGTTGCCCCGCGCCAGACCTACCTGATCGGCAAGAACTGGACCGGGCTGGAGGATCTGAACGGCACCCCCATCACCGATGAACTGATCCGCATTGCACGCACAGGCGGCGGGTATCACAGCTTTGACTGGCCCAAGCCCTCAACCGGGGCCACAGAGCGGATGATCGTCTATGTCAACGGGCTACAGGACTGGCGCTGGGTCATCGGCACCGGTGTCTTCATCGATGACGTCTTGGAAAACGTCGCCGCTGCGCGCGCTGATGTGGAAACGCGGATTCAACGGACGTCTTTCTATATTGTCGCCATCGCGGTTGCAGCACTGGTCGGGGTTTTCATGACCGGCATGGTCCTGAATGTCCGCGAACGGCGGCTGGCGGATGCCAAGCTGAAACAACTGACCCAGCGGATCATCGACACGCAGGAAGAGGAACGCGGGCGCGTGGCCCGCGAGCTGCATGACGGGATCAGCCAGATGCTGGTGGGCGTACGCTACGCACTGGAACTCGCGCGGCGCAAACTGGCCACCGACCAACCCAGCGGTGATACACTTGATAAGGGCATTGACGGTCTGGGCTCTGCAATACAGGAGGTCCGGCGGATCAGCCGCGATCTGCGCCCCGGCGTGCTGGATGACCTTGGCCTTGGCCCTGCCCTGCAAGCCTTGACGGACGATTTCAGCACCCGCACCGGCATCAATACCGAATTCGAAACCGTGGTGTTTCGCAACCGGCTGGATCAGGAAGCACGGATCGCGCTTTACCGGATCGCGCAGGAGGCGCTGAACAACATCGAACGGCACGCACAGGCACAAAACGTGTTCATGAGCCTCAAGGGCCACCGCAACGGGGCGATGTTGCACATCAAGGACGATGGCGTCGGCATGGTCTGGCCGCGACCTTCGCGCAAGGGCGCGGGCGGTCTGGGACTGCGCAACATGCAGGAACGGATCGAACAATTGGGGGGTACACTGCGTATCCTCTCTGCCCGCACCGGCAAAACCGGTACCGTGATCGAAGCGCAGGT
Organism: uncultured Paracoccaceae bacterium; assembly: GCA_947503965.1. GTDB lineage: Bacteria > Pseudomonadota > Alphaproteobacteria > Rhodobacterales > Rhodobacteraceae > Yoonia. Next base: position 74,318 of record CANNFU010000005.1, on the reverse strand, counting down.
ACCGTTGACCCATATGCTGAGCCCACAAAAAGTAACAAAGGAAAGCGCATGAAGACCCGCGTTCTTATCGTTGACGATCACCCAATGGTCACCGAAGGCATTCAGGCCATTCTGGAAAGCTATGATGACATCACCGTTGTCGGCACCCTTGGCAACGGACAAGAGGCGGTTGAAAGGGTCAATGAACTCGCACCCGATGTGATCCTGCTTGATCTGAACATGCCCGGTGTGTCCGGGCTGAACGCCACCGAGATGATCCTGGAAGAACGCCCCGAAACACGCATCTTGATCCTGTCCATGCATGACAGCCCGGAATACATCTCAACCGCGCTGAGCCACGGGGCGAAGGGGTATATCCTGAAAGACGTGCCTACTGATGAAATCAAGACTGCCATTGAAACGGTCATGGCGGGCGAAGAATACCTGTGCACCGGGGCAAAAGGATCGCTGCAACCCAAGATCAGCGACGGGCGCGAGGCGCTGACCAGCCGCGAACAGACAATCCTGCTGGAACTGGCACAGGGGCAGTCGAACAAAGATGTGGCCAATACGCTGAATATCTCTGTGCGGACGGTTGAAACCCATCGCAAGAACATCAAGCGCAAACTGGGGATCAGCTCGACCGCCGGGTTGACACGCTATGCGTTAGAGCATGGCGTCCTGCAAGGCACCGGCATATAGAAAAAAGGCCCCCGGTCGTCAGATCAGGGACCTTCGCTAGATGCGCGTTTCAGAAACCTAGTTCTGGTTTGTCTCCTGAATCTGGCTTCTGACAATCTGGAACCATTCGCCCGACAGGCGCAGTTCCTCTAGCCCTGTATTGATCATGTCCAGATAGGCCCGGCCGTTTGGATTGTCCTTGGGTGTGAACACATGCAGCGTGACTGACGATGCCAGCGCAGGAATGTCCGTGATCTGGTCGGCGATGCCCATTTCGGTATAATCTTCCTCGGCGGGCAATGCGTCGTACGTGATAACATCCACCTCACCGGCCTGAAGCTGTTCCCAACAGGCCTCTTCTGAACGGGCAAAGACCAGTTCGACATTCGGGGCAACCAATCGCTCACCTTCCAGATCGAAAGAGAACCAACCATCCGGACGACACAAGGTCGCGCCATAAAGCTGGGTATACTCAGTCACTCCGGCATAGGGGCTGCCGACCAACGTGTAATACCCGACGGCCGCTTCGTAGAATGGCTCGGATGCGTCAAAATCCGTGCAACGCATTGCATTGGGCTCGGACAGAATATCAACCCGGCTGCAATCGGGCAGGAACCACGGAAAGCCCATATCGAACGCGCCACTTGGCAACAATTCTGTCAGGTGCGACCCCCAGTCATTGATGAAGACAATCCGAATTTCCTGATCGGGATTGCCCAGTTCCATCGCCCGCGACACCATCTGCGTGATCATGCCACCCTCAGGCAGATCTTCATCTGTGAACGGGGCATATCCGCTGGCCGTCACAAAGGATGCGGCGCGGTTTGTGGCCGCTGGAACTGATGAAGCGCTCACCGGTGCGGCAATACGTGTCACACTGGGCAACGACCCATCTGCACATGGGATTTTCAGAACCTGCCCGACCTCCAGAAGGTTGGGGTTGGCCAGAACATCGGTGTTTGCATCAAAAAGGAACTGAAATCCGCCACGCAGGTCCACCGCACCTGCAATACCACTTAAAGTGTCACCGCGAACAACGGTATACTCGGAACAAAGCTGCTGCGCCTGTGCATGGGTCGCTGACAAGCTCAACAGACCTGTCGACAGAGCCATCACCGCAGACGCAGCCAGAACGCATGATGATTTATCGCTAAAGCATTTTGTCATCAATCTATCCTCTTCTTGTTTCGGTTTCTCACGGGGCCACTATCGGGCAAAAAAGGGCGAAATGTTGAGAAGATTTCACGTGAGCCATTGCGCAGCCCCGACAGAGTGCACCGCCCTGTCACTTATGCACAGCGATTGTGCAACAATCAGCCCTTGTGTTTGGCCGCGTCCATCGGCTTGTTACCCGCAACAACCGTATGACAGATGGAGCCTGCCAATGACCACCTATACCCCACCGAAAGTCTGGACATGGGACGCAGAAAGCGGCGGCAAGTTTGCCAATATCAACCGGCCCATCGCCGGGCCGACACATGACAAAGACCTCCCCGTGGGCAAACACCCGTTGCAGCTTTATTCGCTGGCAACCCCCAACGGTGTGAAAGTCACCGTCATGCTGGAAGAACTGCTTGCTGCCGGTCATGATGCCGAATACGACGCCTGGCTGATCAACATTCAGGAAGGAGATCAATTCAGCAGCGGTTTCGTCGACGTGAACCCAAACTCCAAGATCCCCGCCCTCATGGACCACGGCGCCGGTGCGCGTGTCTTTGAAAGCGGCGCAATCCTGCTTTATCTGGCCGAGAAATTCGGGGCATTCTTGCCCACCGACCTAAAAGCGCGCACCGAAACGCTGAACTGGTTGTTCTGGCTGCAAGGCAGCGCGCCCTACCTTGGCGGCGGCTTTGGCCATTTCTACGCCTACGCGCCCGAGAAATTCGAATACCCCATCAACCGCTTCGCGATGGAGGCCAAGCGCCAGCTTGACGTACTGGACCGGCGGCTGGCGGAGGCGGAATATCTGGGTGGCGCGGACTACACCATCGCCGACATGGCAACCGCCCCCTGGTATGGCGCGCTGGTCAAAGGACTGGTCTATGATGCGGCCGAATTCCTTGATGTTGGATCTTACAAGAACGTCAACCGCTGGGCCGACGCGATCTATGACCGTCCCGCATTCCAACGGGGCAAGATGGTCAACCGGGCCTGGGGCGAAGACAGCGAACAACTGCGCGAACGGCATGACGCCGATGACTTTGAAACTCAGACATGGGACAAGATCAAACCGGAAGACGACGCCTGACCATATTGACCACCAATCAATGCAACAGGTCCTGACAGGTCACGCCCGCCCCAAAACGGCGGGCGTTTTTCTGCCGATAGACCATCCATGCCATTGAAAGCCTTGCCAGAGGCATAAAAGCAAGACCCAATGGCGCGACGGTCCTTTGGCCGTCCGAGAGTTTTCTCTTACATCAAAATTCCGGTCTGCGGGGGCGGGCCAACACAAAAAGCGAGACCAGCTGATGCAGCTGACCGAAATAATGAACGCCCTCTCAACCGACCCCGCAGAAATGACGCGGGGCATTCTGAGAACCTTCCACTTCCTCGGATTATCCCTTGGGCTGGGTGCGGCGACCCTGCTTGACCTGATGATCCTGCGGTTCCTGCTTGGCCGTCAAATGACCGAACAAGGCTATGACCTTTTTGCCTTATTTGCCGACGTCGTCAGTGTCGGGCTGAAACTGCTTTGGGTCACGGGGCTGGGTTTTCTCTTGTTTTACTGGCTTAATGATCCGGTCAAGCTGGGCAATGAAAAGATCTGGGCCAAGATTGTCATCGTCGGCATCCTGACGATCAACGGGATTTTCATCCATAAAACCGTGATCCCACTGCTGGGCGGTCAGATCGGGCCACGGATGCTGGACGGCTTACCGTTGCGGCGACAGGTAATGGTTGTCACCGCGGGCATCGTGTCGTTCGTGTCATGGTACGCGCCCTTGGTCATCGCAAATATTCCGCATCTGAACTATCAGGTGCCGATGCTGCAGATCCTTATTGTTTATGCCGCTATCCTGACGGCTGTTCTGACTTTGGCGCATCTGATCTTGTGCGGCAGTCGGCTGACCAAACTGCGGCTGCCACGTCTGTCGCGGCGAACTGGTAATCTGTACTAAAGCAGCCGTCCCGCCGTACAATTGAAACAAAGTTGCGAAAAACCACCCCAAGGCGACATTTTCTCCAATCTGGCGGTTGACCCCCTTTACGAGCCAGACTAATGTCACGCCACGCAAAGGAACCCCGATGAATAACGTCGTACTAATTGTAGGAAAAACGCGCATGGGCCGGTAACGGTAAAACCATAACGATCCCATGCGCCCCCGACAGTCTCGGGGGTTTTTTTGTGACTGAAACCAAAACGCGAAGGACGCGAGAACAATGACAAAAGCCATGACGGGCGCAAAAATGGTCGTACAAGCTCTGATTGATCAGGGCGTGGACGTCGTCTTTGGATACCCCGGTGGCGCCGTCCTACCGATCTATGACGAAATCTTTCAGCAAAACAGCATCAAGCACGTGCTGGTGCGCCACGAACAAGGCGCAGTCCACGCGGCAGAGGGCTATGCCCGCGCGACGGGCAAGCCCGGCGTCGCATTGGTGACATCCGGGCCGGGTGCAACGAACGCCGTCACCGGCCTGACGGATGCGCTGATGGATTCGATCCCGATTGTCGTGCTGACCGGACAGGTCCCGACCTTCATGATCGGCTCTGACGCATTTCAGGAATGTGACACCGTTGGCATCACCCGCCCCTGCACCAAGCATAACTGGCTGGTGAAAGAAACCGACAAGCTGGCCCCGACCCTGCACGAGGCATTCCATATCGCCACATCCGGCCGCCCCGGCCCGGTTGTGATCGACATCCCTAAAGACGTGCAGTTTGCCACCGGCAAATATACCGAAGCCCGGCAGGTTGAGACGCATTACAACCCGCAGGTTAAAGGTGACATGGAGATGATCACCGAATTGGCCAAGGCGATGGAGACGGCGAAACGCCCGATCTTCTATACAGGCGGTGGTGTTATAAACTCTGGCCCCGCAGCGTCGCAATTGCTGCGCGAACTGGTGGCCGCGACAGGTTTCCCGATCACGTCGACCCTGATGGGTCTGGGCTGTTACCCCGCTTCCGGTGAAAACTGGGTCGGCATGCTGGGCATGCACGGCCTCTACGAGGCGAACATGGCCATGCATGACTGCGATCTGATGATCAATATCGGCGCGCGCTTTGACGACCGGATCACCGGACGGCTGGATGCGTTCAGCCCGCATTCGAAGAAAGCGCATATCGATATCGATGCTTCATCGATCAATAAGGTGATCAAGGTCGATATCCCGATCCTGGGTGATGTGGCCCATGTGCTGGAAGACCTGCTTAACGTCTGGAAATCCCGCGGTCGCAAGACCGACAAGGAAAACGTCACGAAATGGTGGCATCAGATCAACGAGTGGAAAAAGGTCGATTGCCTCGCCTTCAAACAGGAAGGCAAGGTGATCAAGCCGCAATATGCCCTTTCACGGCTGGAAGAACTGACCAAGAAGCACGACCGCTACATTTGTACCGAGGTCGGCCAGCACCAGATGTGGGCCGCGCAATATCTGGGGTTCGAGGATCCCAACCGCTGGATGACATCCGGTGGGCTGGGGACCATGGGCTACGGCTTCCCCGCTTCCATCGGCGTGCAGATGGGGCATCCGGACGCGCTGGTCATCAATGTAGCGGGCGAAGCGTCTTGGCTGATGAACATGCAGGAAATGGGCACGGCGATGCAATATGGCCTGCCGGTGAAGCAGTTCATCCTGAATAACGAACGCTTGGGCATGGTGCGCCAATGGCAGGAATTGTTGCATGGCGAGCGCTATTCCTCCAGTTGGTCCGAAAGCCTGCCCGATTTCGTGAAACTGGCCGAGGCATTCGGGGCAAAAGGCATCCAATGCCAAGACCCTGACAGTCTGGACGACGCGATCATGGAAATGATCACATATGACGGACCGGTCATCTTTGACTGTCTGGTGGAAAAGCACGAAAACTGTTTCCCCATGATCCCGTCCGGCAAGGCACATAATGAAATGCTGCTGGGGGCAGATGCGGATACAGCGAATGCCATTCAGGCGGGTGGGGCCGTGCTTGTCTAAAGGCACACCGACGTGACCGGTATGATGGGCAGCCAAATGACCACGCAACAGCGCCACCAGCTGATTGCGTGGATCAACGCGCTGACAATGGCTGTCATATTCACAACGTTCGTCTATTTCGGGATCGACTTCCCCGAAAGTGATAGTTGCGTCACGAAGTTTATAGATTTCCATGCGATTTGGGGTGCGGCGCGTATCGCGCTGGATGGCGATGCTATCGCGGCCTTTCAGCGTGAAACGCTTGAACAGGCCTATTCCGCGTGTAAAGAGGTCAAGATGTACTGGCTGTATCCGGCACCCATGGTGGTACTGATAAGCCCGTTCGGCACCCTGCCCTTTTTGGTCGCATTCCTGGGCTTTGCCGTGCTCTCGATCATCGCACTTGCACTGAGCATGAAGCCGTTTCTGCATGATAACAAAGCGGCCTTGATGCTGATTGCCGTGGCACCAGCGTGGTTACCGGCACTGGTCATTGGACAGTTCACGCTCCTGTGGTGTGCGGGTTTCATGGCTGCACTTGGCGCCATGCGTGCGGATCGTCACGTCGTTGCGGGTGTCCTGATCGGGCTGCTGACACTGAAACCGACCTTAGGGCTTTTGATCCCGGTGATACTGCTGGCCGATCGCCGCTATGCGACCATCGCCGCAGCGATCATAACGACGATTATCGTGCATATTGGTGCACTCGTGTATTACGGGTTTGACTACTTTCCGGCCTGGGTGGAGGCATCGCGCGACCATGGTGCCAGGCTTGCCAGTGACATTGGCACAATCGACGCGATGGGTAGTGTCGCTGCGTTCGTTGCCCGTCTGGGTCTGTCGCCCAATACCGCATTGTCTTTCAATCTTGGAATATTCGTCGTTCTTGCCATCACCCTGTTCTGGATTTGGCGCAGATACGGCGCCAAATCAAACGCTGCATGCGCCGCACTTTGCGCTGCAATCCCGTTATCGACCCCCTATCTTTGGCACAATGACGCTGGATTTACGGTCTTGGCCGCGCTTTTTCTGTTCCTTCACGGCACCCACGAACGTCATCCCGTCTTTTGGGGTGTCCTGTTCATATTGTGGGCTGGCCCAGGCATTACGATTTTGAACGCCTACACATTTCAATTCAGTGGCGTTATCCCCACAATTGTCGATCCTGTCGTTCTAATGCTAGCCTTTGGGGCTAGTCTTTGGCAGCTTTCCCAGAAACGATCATGACCACCGCCTGAAAGGCCCAAATTCAAAACCGCCGCGCCCGTAAGAATTCTGTCGTGGTACAACAATTGATAGATAGCTGATGCGGATGAACTCAAGACACCCGCAACCAAAGGAGCATGGGCCACCCAAGGCACAACTTAGCAACAGTATGTGCCCCGATCCGCGGCAGACCAAAAGCGCAATTTAACCGGCAAGTCTACTATGTCTCACCTATTCGCAGAATCGAGATTGATTACGATCAGGCAACGCTACTTATGGCTCGCCTGTATGAATGCGCTGACGCTGGTCATTATTGTTGTGACTTTCATCTCCACAGGTATCGACATCCCAGATCAGGATGAATGCGTTGCGCGATTTGTCGACTTCCACGCAATTTGGGGCGCAGCCCGGCTCGCACTCGACTTTAATCCAATTGCAGCGTTTAACCGCGAGACGCTCGAACAAGCCTATTCCGCCTGTGGCACGGTTAACTTGTACTGGCTCTATCCCGCGCCGATGGCGGTGGCGATCATGCCGTTGGGCGCATTGCCATTCATACCCGCCTATGTTGGCTTTCAGTTTGTATCGATCGGCCTTCTGGCACTGTGCCTTCGTCGTTACTTTCCAGACGATTTGACCGCCCTGTTTGCCATCGCTTTTGCACCGGCATGGCTACCTGCTCTTCTTGTTGGACAATTCACGATCCTCTGGTGTGTCGGTCTGTTGGCGGCGATCAGCGCAATGCGCCAAGACCGGCACATCCTTGCGGGTCTATTTTTCGCATTGCTGACGCTCAAGCCGACACTGGGACTGTTGATCCCCATCGTTCTTTTGGCAGACCGCAGATATCTGACAATTATTGCTGCCACCGTGATAACAGTGGTTTTGCATGCTGGCGCAACAGCAATCTATGGCTTTGCTTATTTTACGCGGTGGATAGAGGTGTCCTCCAACCATGGCGCATCGATTGCTGCATTTTTTGCAGAGAGCCAGTCCATGTCGAGCTTTGCCGCGTTGATCGCTCGTCTGGGCGCCCCTACCGAGATTGCCATATATTCCAACATCGCGTTGCTCATCGTGATGGTACCAATATTATTCTGGGCATGGCGCAAATACGGCGCGCAGTCTGATCATGCGTGCGCGCTGTTATGTGCGGCAATTCCGTTATCCACGCCGTATCTCTGGCATTACGACGCGGGCATTTCCGCGCTCGTGGCTCTCTTTATCTATCGCGCTGCGTATACTAATCGTGGTCCACTCTTCTGGCTGATCCTGGGCATTATCCTGGGCGGCCCCGGCATCACCTTGTGGAATACCTATTTTTTCCAGATCCCATGGATTTATCCGACCATCATTGTGCCATCCATCTTACTACTGGCCTTTGCTTTTAGCCTCTTGCAGCTTAGAACAGGCCAACCCGCCGCCAAAACCTGAAAGGTCGAAAGACATGTCACCGCTCAAGATCAAAAAAGGCGCCACCAGCCATTCGGCTTATAACCTGCGTCCGACCTTTTCCGACAAGGAGGAGCGGCACACGCTGGCTATTCTGGTCGAAAACGAGCCCGGCGTTCTGGCCCGCGTGATCGGGTTGTTTTCTGGGCGTGGCTACAACATCGACAGCTTGACCGTGGCAGAGGTTGACCACTTGGGCCACAGGTCACGCATTACGATCGTCACCACCGGAACGCCGCAAATCATCACACAGATCAAGGCGCAACTGGGCCGCATCGTGGATGTCCATACGGTCAACGACCTGACCGTCGAAGGGCCGTCCGTGGAACGCGAGCTGGCGCTATTTAAGGTGCAGGGGACCGGCGATCACCGGATCGAAGCCATTCGTCTGGCGGATATTTTCAGGGCAAATGTTGTTGATAGCACCTTGGAATCATTCGTTTTCGAGATTACCGGCACATCCGAGAAAATCGATGCCTTTGCCGAACTCATGCAGCCGCTTGGCCTGCAGGAAATCGCCCGAACAGGCGTTGCCGCATTGTCACGCGGCGCGACCGCCTGACATACAAAGAGCCTGACCGCAGGGAAGAAACCGGCCAGGCTCTCTTGCAGCCCCCCGCATCCGATTGGGGCGAGACGCGAGGGGCGCGGGCGGCGTTGGATCAGAGGGCTGACCCAACGCCGCACCACGCGTTATTCTGGCAGCAAGCCAGCTTCTGTCGCAGCTGTGATCTCGTCTGTATCCAGCATGCCGTCGCCGGATACGTCCAGCGTTGTGAAGTCTTCTTCTGTCATTTCGGGCATCACTGCCTGAAGTTCAGGAAAGCTGTACATCCCATCGCCGTTCACATCGATTGCGGCGTCCTGAGCAAAAGCTGGAACAGCCAGCACAGTCAGAACAGCGAGTGGTGTCAGCAGCTTAGTCGTACGGGTCATTATCGTTCTCCTAGTTAGGACATGAAGAAGGCGTTGGTGCCTTCGGTATCGTAGATGAGCGCTGTCGCCAAGTTTTTCCAGAGGGGAGGAAACAACCAGTCAAATACGGCGTCTCTGTGCCAAATTACGCGACAATGTGCGCAAAAGGGCGCCTACGAATCGCAGCTTGTGCGCAACAGGCAATTCTTTTCCTAGCCATGTTACCATACTCGGCTGTTATTGGCCCATATCGCCCATGACCCATGTCGGAGTCGGAAAAACCAAGGTCGCGCTCAGGCCGCCATTTCTGTCCGCTTTGCTTTAGCATTGTGTAGTACGGAGGATTGCAGAATGGCAAAAGACGCCGATCATGACGCGCTGGACGCTGTCCACCGCCCCGTTGAACATGCACGTGGCCTGCCCAATGCCCACTATACCGACGCGGATGTCTTTGAACGCGAAAAACACGCGGTGCTGATGTCGAGCTGGACCGGGCTGGCTGTTACGGCCGATGTTCCGCAAAATGGTGACGCAAAACCAATCACGTTCCTGGGTATCCCGCTTTTGCTGATCCGCGATCGTGCGGGGCAAGTGCGTGTTTTTCAAAACATCTGTCGTCATCGCGGCATGATTCTGGTCTCTGAGCCCAAGAAGATCGAAGGTGCGATCCGCTGCCCCTATCATTCCTGGTGTTACGCAACAGATGGCACGCTGGTATCGACCCCGCATGTCGGCGGCCCCGGTCACAACACCCATGAGGCGATCGATAAGGCCACCCTCGGGTTGATCGAGGTGCGCAGCCATATCTGGTTCAACACCGTCTTCATAAATCTCGATGGTCAGGCTGAACCGTTTGCGGACGCGCACGCTGATCTGATCGCCCGCTGGTCCGAATTCGATCAGCCTATGCATCATGGTGGAACGGATAGCCGGTTTACGCTGGATGTGCAGACCAACTGGAAACTGGCCGTCGAAAACTATTGCGAAAGCTATCATCTGCCGTGGGTGCATCCCGGCCTGAACAGCTATTCGCGGTTAGAGGATCATTACAACATCAATGAACCGGGCAAATATTCCGGCCAAGGCACGCTGGTCTATCGCCAGTTGAAGGACGAGGCTGGCCGGACATTTCCGGATTTTCCCGGCCTGAGCGATAAATGGGAAGCCGGCGGCGAATACGTGACGGTTTATCCCAACGTCCTGCTGGGCGTGCAGCGCGATCATGCCTTTGTCATCCTGCTTGCGCCGCAAACGCACGATATCACACACGAACATGTGCATCTCTACTACGCCACGCCTGATACGGACGACGCCCTGCGTGTGCGCAACAGCGCGCAATGGCGCGAGGTCTTTGAAGAGGACATCTTTGTCGTCGAAGGCATGCAAAAGGGTCGGTCCGCGCCGGGTTTCGATGGCGGTCGCTTTAGCCCGGCCATGGACGGACCAACCCACTGCTTTCATGATTGGGTGGCTGGCAAGATCGCGATGCATGACGCTGGATGAGGCATTGCTGGATGCCCATGCCCGCGACGATCTTACGGCATTGGTCACGCTTTATACCCGCGCCGCAGATCAGGCCGCGACGGTCGATGCGACCTGCTTTTATCTGACGCAAGCCTATGTCTTTGCGTTGGAGACAGGTCATGCTGCAACAACACCGCTTTATGATCGCCTTAGCGAATATGGGCGCGTCTGACCCCTTGCCCCTGCCCGCCTCGTGCCCCACTTTGCAGGTTAATCATTTAAGGACCAATGCATGGCACCCCGCAAGATCATTATCGATACCGATCCCGGTCAGGACGACGCGGTCGCCATTCTTCTTGCGCTGGCTTCGCCCGAAGATATTGATCTGTTGGGTATCACAGCCGTTGCCGGGAATGTCCCGCTGGCACTGACCCAAAAGAACGCCCGCATCGTTTGCGAACTCGCCGGGCGGCCCGATGTAAAGGTATTCGCAGGTTGCGATGCGCCGATGACGCGCAAACTGGTCACGGCAGAGCATGTGCACGGCAAAACCGGTCTTGATGGCCCGCCGATGGACGACCCGACCATGCCGTTGCAGGAACAGCATGGTGTAGATTTCATTATTGATACGCTGCGGTCAGAGCCCAGCGGTACCGTCACCCTTTGCCCGATTGGCCCGCTGACGAATATCGCAACCGCGTTTCAGCGCGCGCCTGACATCGTGGACCGCGTGCAGGAAATCGTGCTGATGGGCGGAGCCTATTTCGAGGTGGGCAACATTACCCCAACGGCCGAGTTCAATGTCTACGTCGATCCTGAGGCCGCCAAGATCGTGTTCGCCGCAGGTGTGCCGCTAACGGTGATGCCGCTGGACGTGACCCATAAGGCGCTGACCACAAAACCGCGCATCGACGCATTCCGGTCCATGCATAGCAAGGTCGGCGACATGGTCGCGGCCTGGACGGATTTCTTTGAACGGTTTGATATGGAGAAGTACGGATCAGAAGGTGCGCCTTTGCACGACCCCTGCACCATCGCCTACCTGATTGAGCCGCAGCTTTTCCAGGGGCGGCATATCAATGTGGAGATTGAGACGGAGTCGACCCTGACCCTTGGCATGACTGTCGCCGATTGGTGGCGCGTCACCGACCGCCCGGCCAATGCGATGTTCATGAAAGATCTTGATGCGTCCGGTTTTTACGCATTGCTTGCTGCAAGACTGGCCCGCCTCTGATGAAGATCCCGTTTGACAACTCTTATGCCAAGCTGCCGTCGCAGATGTTTACGGCGCAATTGCCGACGCCTGTCAAAGACCCGCAAATCATTGTAATCAATGCGGAATTGGCAAAGCTGGTGGGCATCGATCCTGCGATGCTGACAGGCGACAGCGCAGCAAAGGTCTTTGCCGGCAACCACATCCCCGATGGGGCCGCCCCGCTTGCACAGGTTTATGCGGGCCATCAGTTTGGCAACTGGAACCCGCAACTGGGCGACGGGCGCGCGATCTTGTTGGGTGAGGTGATCGGCACGGACGGTATCCGCCGCGATATCCAGCTCAAGGGCTCTGGCCCCACCCCCTATTCCCGCAGTGGCGACGGGCGCGCGTGGCTTGGCCCGGTGATGCGCGAATACCTGGTCAGTGAGGCGATGCATGCGATGTGCGTGCCAACCACCCGCGCGCTTGCCGCAGTAACAACGGGCGAGCCTGTCTACCGGGAAGAGATTTTGCCCGGCGCCGTCATCACCCGCGTCGCGCAAAGCCATATTCGTGTTGGCACGTTCCAGTTCTTTGCGTCGCGTGGGGACATGCAGGCGTTACAGGCGCTGACCGATCACGTGATCGCGCGGCATTACCCAGAGGCTGGCGGCCCTGCCGACCTGCTGGATATGGTCATTGCCCGCTATGCGGCATTGATCGCGAAATGGATGGGCCTTGGCTTTATTCATGGTGTGATGAACACTGATAACGTTTCGATTGCGGGCGAGACGATTGATTACGGCCCTTGTGCCTTTATCGACGATTTTCACCCCGACAGCGTCTTCAGTGCCATCGACCAATATGGTCGCTATGCCTATTCCAACCAGCCGGGCATCGGTGCGTGGAACATGGCGCAATTCGCAACCGCGCTGATCCCGCTGATGCCGGACCGGGACAAGGCGATTGCGGGTTTCACGGCAGCCGTTCATCGCTTTCCCGATCTTTATGAGGCCGCGTGGCTGAATATCTTTGGCCGCAAGCTGGGCATCGCAGCGGCAGACGAAGATGATCGTGACCTGATAACCGATCTTCTGGATCTGATGACCAAGGATGGCGCGGATTTTACCAATGTCTTCGCCAATCTGGGGCTTCAGACAGCCCGCGATCAGTTCATCGACCGCGACGCATTTGATACGTGGCACGCACGTTGGGTGCTGCGCAAATCACCGGATGCAGACGCGATCATGGCTGCGGCCAACCCCCGGATCATCCCGCGCAATCATCGGGTGGAAGAGGCTATTGCCGCAGGACGCGATGGCAATCTCGCCCCGTTTCATGCGCTTTTGAAAGTGGTCACACAGCCTTATGCGCCGCTAACTGATGAAACTGCCACCTTTGCCCGCGCGCCGACCAAAGACGAACGTGTCACCCGGACGTTCTGCGGGACCTGACAGGCCGGTTGATCAGCACGATCCCGGCGGCAACCAGAACCAAGGCGCCGATCAGGCTGGGGCCAATCTCTTCGCCCAGCAAAAGCCAGCCAAGGCCCACGCTCAGCACTGGTGACAGAAAACTGAATGATGCAACGCCAGACGCCGGATAAATCGACAATAGCCAAAGCCAGAAGATGAACCCTGCGCTGACCACCACGATGATCTGAAACAGCAGGCCCGCGATGTGAATGGGTGCCAGATCCCGGATCAACGGACCAAAGAACAACGCCGCGATCAGAAGGATCGGCGCAGACACCGCTACTTGCCAGAATAGCTGAATTTCAGGCCGCACGCGTGACAGCGATGAGGCTTTTGCCAGCATCGCCGCTGCCGCCCACCCGACCGCCGCACCAAGTGCTGCAAGATCCCCCCAAAAACTGCCCGCACCATCACCCCTGGTCAAAATGGCCAAGGCGACACCACCCAGCGCAAGGCCAAGACCTGTGGCCTTGAGCGGCGTGATCTTGTCATCCGGCATGATGAAATGGGCCATCAATGCCAGCCAGACGGGCATGGAATAAAAGATCACGCTGGCCCGGCTGACAGCCGTCAGATCGAGTGCGATGAAAAGACACAAAAACTCAAACGCAAAAACGCATCCAATCAGCACGCCCGCGCCGCGTGTCCCCGGTTCGAACCGCAACGGGATGCCGCGCCAGCGTAACCACAACCAGATGCACAGAACCGCGCCCGCAGACCGAACACCCGCAAAGAATACGGGCTGAAGTCCCCCGTTTGTGACCTTGATCACAACCTGATTGAACGCAAGGAGGAGTGCGAAACCCGTCAGTGCCACTGCACCAAACAGATCGATCTGAGACTTCTTTTCCATCGGCGCAGATCATGCCCGAACACGCGAAGTGTCAAGGACAGCTGACGTCTTTCTTTGTCCAATCAAGAATCCGCTGGTGGCATCCCGCCTTGGTCCCGGTCAGGCAATGCTCAATTGCCAAGCATCCATTCGCCATCAGGCCAGAACGCATGGAAGGCAAAGGCGAACATCACATCATGGGCGATATCTGTACCATTGATGTCGCGCACCCGCACATTGCCGACCTCCTGACCCGCGCCGATGTTTTCGGTATCCAGCGCGGATGCCTGACCTTCGGTCCAGCTGAACGTGATCCCCGCCTCGGTCAGTTCACGCACGTCCGACAATCGTGTCAGCGGCCATGCCCGGTCACCGACACGCACGACACGCGCCAAGGCCGGAATATCGTGCGGGGGCATTTCGCCGGAATAAAGGAACGGTCGGTTGGCGCTATCGTAGCGCACATAGGGGTTGGCACCGTAATTTCGCTGAAAATCAGGCTGTTCCATGACGAGACCGTCCGGGTTGCGTGTGGCGAATGCGTCCCAGCTTTCCATCCAACTGGGCAGACTGGTCAATGCGGTGCCCGTCAGATCACCGACGATCGCCTCTCCGATGGCTTGCTGCCACCAGCTTTCGGTCTCGCGGTCATACATGATCATATCGGAATTACGCAGCTTGCCCGACACACCAAAGCGCAACACGCCCGCATCGGTGCGCCGGTCAAATGTGATCCCCGAGTTGCACAAGGGGCAGAATGTAACGGCAACAGGAATACCCCCAACCTCATCATTCACGATCTCGTGCCAGGTCAGGTAGCGGATGGGATATGCCCTTGGCGTGGCACCTTCCATCTCCAGTACGATAACCGGTTCACGGGGTGTCAGCTTTGCCTCTTCGGAGACGGGTTTGAATGCAGGGTTATCAAGCGCCGGTATGCCGTCCTTAGGCGGCCCGCCGGACAGGATTTCGACCCAGTTGTCCACGCTTGTCTGTTCAAAATCTGTATTTGGCCATTCAAACGCCCAGAATTCAGGGCTCGCAAAAGCGGTGCTTGCGGCGGTGCAAATGGCCGCAATGGTCGGGATCAGGCGCATCAGTCTCTCCTTGCATTGCAAGCAGAGTGGCTGACGCAGCCGGGACCGCCTAGCCCCCTCGCAGCAATGTGAGGGGGCTGGCGCGTTTTGTTATTCGGTCACCCTTACCGCGCTCATGACGTCGGGCTGACCGATCACGGAACCGTTGGCACCTGTGCCACGCTTGATCGCGTCCACGACTTCCATCCCTTCGGTAACTTCACCAACAACCGTATATTGGCCGTTCAGGAAATAGCCTGGTTCGAACATGATAAAAAACTGGCTGTTAGCCGAATTGGGGTTCTGCCCCCGTGCCATGCCGACAACGCCACGTTCAAATGGCAAGTCAGAGAATTCAGCGGGAATATCGGGTAGATCAGATCCACCAGTGCCAGCACGTGACATGTTGCCGCCAACCACGCCGTTCTGCACATCACCGGTCTGCGCCATGAAACCGTCGATCACCCGATGAAAAACGACACCGTCATAATCGCCGGCCTCGGCGATCGTTGTGATTTGTGCAACATGCAGTGGTGCGGTCTCTTCAAACAGATCGATAACGATCGTGCCGTTCGCCTCACCCTCAATGTCGATTTCCAGACCATCGGCAAAAACAGGTGCAGCCAGAACGGAGAGAATAGCCGCGATCCTATACATCGGCTGCGACCTTTACGCTGATCATCCGGTCGGGGTTTATCGGCGGCTCACCGCGCGTGATTGCATCAATATGCTCCATGCCCGAAATGACCTGGCCATAGACCGTATACTGACCATTCAAAAAGTCATTGTCGCTGAAATTGATAAAGAATTGGCTATTCGCCGAATTCGGGTTTTGCGACCGGGCCGCGCCAAGCGATCCACGAGCATGTGGAATTTTTGAAAATTCCGCAGGCAGGTCCGGCATATCCGAACCACCAGTCCCCGCACGCCCGATATTGAAGTCACCTTCCATATTGCCGTTGGCCACATCACCCGTTTGCGCCATGAACCCGTCAATCACGCGGTGAAAGCAGACATTGTCATAGGCACCCGCACGGGCGAGTTCCTTCATCCGCGCCGTATGCGCAGGTGCCACGTCCGGCATCAATTCGATGACGACGTCGCCACCTTTCAGGGTCATGATGATCGTATTTTCGGGATCTTTGATATCGGCCATTTTGTGCTCCTCATCCATATCTTGGGCCATGTCATATGACCCATAGCCCCGATTGCCAAGCAGGTCTGGTTGACGCGAGCCACGCATTGCCGCAACAAAGCCCACAACATGCAGATGACAGGAGCGGCAAATGGCTTGGAAAACACTCGACGATATGGATTTTGCAGGCAAACGCGCGCTTGTGCGTGTGGATATCAACGTGCCTTTCGAAAATGGCGTTGTGACCGACACCACCCGGATTGAGCGGATCGTGCCGACCGTTGACGACATTCAAGAGAAAGGCGGCAAGGTGATCCTGATGGCCCATTTCGGCCGCCCGAAAGGCAAGGTCGTGCCAGAGATGTCTTTGGAAATCATCGCCCCCACCGTGGCCGAAGTGCTTGGCCTGCCCGTGACCTGGGCGAATTCCGACTATGGCGACGCGGTGGCCGAGATGGAAGGTGACGAGGTTCTGCTATTGGAAAACCTGCGCTTCAATCCCGGCGAAGAGCAGAATGATGAAGGTTTCGCGCGGCGCCTTGCCAGCCTCGGCGACATTTATGTCAACGATGCCTTTTCCGCAGCCCACCGCGCCCACGCCAGTACAGAGACCATTGCCCATCTTCTGCCAGCCTGTGCAGGCCGCTTGATGGCCGAAGAACTGGGCGCCCTGGAAAAGGCACTGGGAACGCCCGAACGTCCGGTGGTCGCCGTAGTTGGTGGCGCGAAGGTATCAACCAAGCTCGATCTGCTGGGCAATCTGGTCGGCAAGGTGGATCATCTGGTGATCGGTGGCGGCATGGCGAATACGTTTCTGGCCGCCCAAGGCATCAATGTAGGCAAATCACTCTGCGAACACGATCTGGCAGAGACAGCGCGCGACATTCTGGGCAAGGCCGAAGCCGCCGGATGCGAGATTATCCTGCCGCGCGACATCGTCGTGGCGCGCGAATTCAAGGCGGGTGCGGAGAATGAAACGGTGGCACCCGATGCCTGCCCTGCTGATGCGATGATCCTGGATGCAGGACCAGCGACCGTCGCCTATATCAGCGAGGTGCTTGAAAGGGCAAAAACGCTGGTTTGGAACGGCCCACTGGGCGCGTTTGAGATTGCGCCATTTGATGCGGCAACAAATGCAGCAGCAGCCAAGGCAGCGGCCCTTTCCAAAGCAGGCAAACTGATTTCAGTTGCCGGTGGCGGTGATACGGTGGCCGCACTGAACCAGGCCTGCGCTGCGGATGATTTCACCTATATCTCAACCGCTGGTGGGGCCTTTCTGGAATGGATGGAAGGCAAGAAATTGCCGGGCGTTGCTGCATTGCAGAGTGATTAACGACTGTTAGCGTAACCATAATTGCCAGCCCTGCGACCGTCGCATAGGTACGTTCTGGAATGAAATTTCAGAATTAAGGCAATTGTCATGTCACAACAGGAAATGGCCGCACAGGTCCGCGATGGAAACGGTTTTGTTGCCGCACTGGACCAAAGCGGCGGATCAACCCCAAAGGCGCTCGCAGCTTATGGCGTGAATGCTGATGCCTACGCCAATGATGATGAGATGTTCGACCTGATCCACGCGATGCGCAGCCGGATCGTGAACGCGCCTGCCTTTACCGGTGACAAGATCGTTGGCGCGATCCTCTTTGAGATGACAATGGACCGCGAGATCAATGGCAAACCATCGGCGCAGTTCCTGTGGGAAGACCGCCATGTTGTTCCGTTCCTGAAAATCGACAAGGGCCTGATGGACGAGGCCGATGGCGTGCAATTGATGAAACCGATGGATCATCTGGACAGCGTACTGCCCCGCGCGGTGTCTTATGGCGTTTTCGGCACCAAGATGCGGTCGGTCATCAATGCCGCCAATCCCGCTGGCATTGCTGCAATTATCGATCAGCAATTTGTCGAAGGTAAGCGGGTGATGGCCCACGGTCTTGTCCCGATCCTGGAGCCGGAGATCAACATCAAGATGGCTGACAAGGCCAAGGCCGAAGAAATGCTTCGTGATGAAGTACTCAAGCATTTGAACGGGTTAGCGCCGGATGAGATTGTCATGCTGAAGCTGACATTGCCCGAGCAACCCAACATCTATCAGCCATTGGTCAACCACCCCAACGTCATGCGGGTTGTGGCCTTGTCCGGCGGGTACAGCCGCGCCGATGCGAACGCGCGTCTGGCCCAGAACAAGGGCGTCATCGCCAGCTTTTCGCGGGCGCTGACTGAAGGTCTGTCTGCAGATCAAAGCGATGACGTGTTCAATCAGACGCTTGGCACGACGATCGACGAAATCTACGCCGCATCCGTCGCCGGATAAACACGCCGCCCCCGTATTTTAGGGATTCACAAGGCGAATCAAATGTGCGAATCTGCGCAAAGTCGCCCGTCAAAGAGGTGACATGTGAGGCAGACAGATGACGCGACGTGGCCGCCCGCCTTTGGGCGCAGTATTTTACTTTCTTGGGACCCTGATGTTGGGGCTTTATTTCACTTTTGCCGCTGTGCAGGGTGATTATGGGCTGTTCAAACGTATTGAGGTCAAAGCCCAAGGCGACATGCTGCAAACAGAACTCGCGGCCTTGCAGGCCGAAGTGGCCCGTATGGAAAACCTCACCGCGCGTCTGTCGGATGATTTCCTTGATCTTGATTTGTTGGACGAACAGGCGCGCGATGTGCTGGGCCTGATCCGCGCCGACGAAATCGTTATTCGCTGAACGCAAACCGGCAATTCCCCTGACGGGTGACGGCGGGTCACTTTGACTCTCGCATTTGTCGCAGGCTTGGTTTAGAAGATAGTTTAACACTAAACTATATGCCAACGCGCTGGAGGATTGCACATGCCGCCCAAAAAGGCCGCCGCGAAACCCAACGTCTCAGCCGAGGAACTGCTGGGACATTACCGTGAAATGCTGTTGATCCGGCGATTTGAGGAAAAGGCAGGCCAACTTTACGGCATGGGTTTGATCGGTGGTTTCTGCCACCTCTATATCGGACAGGAAGCCGTTGTTGTGGGTCTTGAAGCCGCGGCAGAGGAGGGCGACAAGCGCGTCACATCCTACCGCGATCATGGTCATATGCTGGCCTGCGGGATGGACCCCAAGGGAATCATGGCCGAACTGACCGGGCGCGAAGGCGGCTTTTCCAAGGGCAAAGGCGGCTCCATGCACATGTTCTCGAAAGAGAAGCATTTCTATGGGGGCCACGGCATTGTGGCGGCACAGGTGCCATTGGGCGCAGGCCTCGCGTTTTCGGACAAATACAAGGGCAATGATCGGGTGACCTTCACCTATTTCGGGGACGGTGCCGCGAACCAGGGCCAGGTTTATGAAACCTACAACATGGCCGAATTGTGGGACCTACCGGTCGTTTTCGTCATCGAAAACAACCAATATGCGATGGGCACATCTGTGAAACGATCTACCAAGTCGCCATCCCTGTGGGAACGCGGTGCCGCCTACGGCATTCCGGGCGAAGAGGTGGACGGTATGAACGTACTGGCTGTCAAAGAGGCTGGCGAACGTGCCGTTGCCCACTGCCGCGCAGGCAAAGGGCCCTATATTCTGGAAGTCAAAACATACCGTTATCGCGGCCATTCCATGTCGGACCCGGCAAAGTACCGGACGCGCGAAGAAGTTCAGAAGATGCGCGATGAACGCGACCCAATCGAACAGATCCGCGATATGCTGCTGACCGGCAAGCACGCGACTGACGATGACCTCAAGGCCATCGATAAGGAAATCAAGGCTATCGTGAACGAGGCGGCAGAATTCTCAAAAGAGAGCCCGGAGCCTGCACTGGAAGAGCTTTGGACCGATATCTACTCAACAGAAATTCCGCAGGAGGCTTAAGGAATGGCGACTGAAATTCTGATGCCCGCCCTGTCCCCCACAATGGAAGAAGGCACGCTTGCCAAGTGGTTAGTGAAAGAAGGCGACACCGTTTCATCCGGTGACATCATGGCCGAAATCGAAACCGACAAGGCGACGATGGAGTTCGAAGCTGTTGACGAAGGGATCATTGGCAAAATCCTGATCGAAGAAGGGACCGAAGGCGTGAAAGTGAACACCGCCATCGCCATTCTGGTCGAAGAAGGCGAAGACGTACCCGAAGCTGGTGCCGCACCCGCCGCGGAAAAAGCCGAAGAGACCGAAGAAAAGGTGCCTGCAAAAGCACCCGCCGCAGCGGCCCCCGAGGCGCCTGCGCCCGATGTCACACCTGATTGGGATGAAGATGTCGAGGTGAAGCAAACGACCGTCCGCGAGGCCCTGCGCGATGCCATGGCCGAAGAGATGCGCCGCGATGAGGATGTTTTCCTCATGGGCGAGGAAGTGGCCGAATATCAGGGTGCCTACAAAATTTCCCAAGGCCTGCTGGATGAATTTGGGGCCAAACGGGTGATCGATACGCCCATTACCGAGCATGGGTTTGCCGGGATCGGTGTTGGCGCGGCCTTTGGCGGGCTGAAGCCGATCGTCGAATTCATGACTTTCAACTTCGCAATGCAAGCCATTGATCATATTATCAACTCTGCTGCCAAGACGCTTTATATGTCGGGCGGTCAGATGGGCGCGCCCATGGTGTTTCGTGGACCCAACGGTGCTGCCGCCCGCGTCGGCGCGCAACACTCTCAGGATTACGCCGCATGGTATATGCAGATCCCCGGCCTGAAGGTGGTCATGCCCTACTCTGCCGCTGACGCCAAAGGTCTGATGAAGACCGCAATCCGCGACCCCAACCCGGTCATCTTCCTTGAGAACGAGATCCTTTACGGCAAGTCCTTTGACGTGCCGGTCATGGATGATTTCACGATCCCCTTCGGCAAGGCCAAGATCGAGCGCGCGGGCGACGATGTGACAATCGTCAGCTTTGGCATCGGCATGACCTATGCGCTCGCCGCCGCCGAAAAACTGGCCGAGGAAGGCATCAACGCAGAGGTCATCAACCTGCGCACCCTGCGCCCCATGGATACCGAAACGATCCTCGCATCGGTCCGCAAGACCAACCGCTGTGTCACCGTCGAAGAAGGCTGGCCGCAAGGCAGCGTCGGGAACTACATCAGTTCGGTCATCATGCAGGACGCGTTTGATTACCTCGACGCCCCGGTGATCAACTGCTCCGGCAAGGATGTGCCGATGCCCTATGCCGCCAACCTCGAAAAGCATGCCCTGGTCACCGCCGATGAGGTGGTTGAGGCCTGCAAACAAGTGACTTACCGCTAAGGAGACAGCGCCATGCCAACAGAAATTCTGATGCCCGCCCTGTCCCCCACAATGGAGGAAGGCACGCTGGCCAAATGGCTGGTCAAGGAGGGCGACACCGTGTCATCCGGTGACGTGATGGCCGAGATTGAGACCGACAAAGCCACGATGGAATTCGAAGCCGTGGACGAAGGTGTGATCGGCAAGATCGTGGTCCCCGAAGGCACCGAAGGCGTGAAGGTCAACGATGTGATCGCGGTGCTGCTGGAAGACGGCGAAAGCGCCGATGATATCGGCGATGTGTCGGCGAAGTCAGACAATACGTCGTCTAACGCGGCCCCCGCAGAGGCCAGCGACAAGACAGCCCCGGAAAAGGGGCACGGGCGCGGAGAAACGGATGCAACACCAGCCCCCGCTGCAGCCAAAGGCGCAGACGGGAAACGTATTTTCGCAACTCCCCTCGCCCGCCGGATCGCGGCGGACAAAGGGCTAGATCTGGCAGATGTCAAAGGCTCCGGCCCACATGGTCGGATCGTCAAGGCAGATGTTGAGAACGCACAGCCCGGCGCAAAACAGTCCAAGGCGGATACCCCGGCTGCGAAATCCGAGGCCCCTGCCGCTGCAATGGCCACCGGACCAAGCACCGATGTTGTTCTGAAAACCTACGAAGGGCGGCCATTTGAAGAGGTCAAGCTGGACGGGATGCGCAAAACGATTGCGGCCCGCCTGACGGAAGCCAAACAATCGGTGCCGCATTTCTATCTGCGCCGCGATATCAATCTGGATGCGCTTCTGAAGTTCCGCAGCCAATTGAATAAGCAGCTTGAACCGCGCGGCGTGAAGCTGTCTGTGAACGACTTCATCATCAAGGCCTGCGCGCTCGCACTGCAACAAGTGCCCGAAGCAAACGCTGTCTGGGCCGGGGATCGTACGTTAAAATTCGAAAAATCGGACGTGGCTGTAGCAGTCGCCATCGAAGGTGGGCTGTTCACACCTGTGCTGAAAGACGCCGACATGAAATCGCTGTCCGCACTATCAGCCGAGATGAAAGACCTTGCCGGGCGCGCCCGTGAACGCAAACTGGCCCCGCATGAATACCAGGGCGGCAGCTTCGCAATCTCGAACCTCGGCATGTTCGGCATCGATAATTTCGACGCAATCATTAACCCACCCCATGCGGCCATTCTTGCCGTCGGTGCAGGTGTAAAAAAGCCGATAGTGGGTGAAGATGGTGAGCTGACCGTTGGCGCCGTCATGTCCACGACATTATCAGTCGATCACCGCGTCATTGACGGAGCGCTTGGGGCGAACCTGCTGCAGGCAATCAAGGATAATCTTGAAAACCCGATGACCATGTTGGCATAATTTTGCCGCGGCAGCTCTGCGAGCAGGGCTGCCACATTGCAGCTTAAAATAACTCAATATTTACTATTCAATGCGCTTAGGGTCATCTTATAACAGTTGATCAAAAACGATAAGCTGATCACTTTGCGTAAATCTTCGAAACTCGCGCATTACTGTGAACCGTACATTTTCTCTTTATCTTGATGTTATCAGAGTAACGGCCGCGATTGTCGTCGTCCTATATCACTTCTCCTATCGGCGTTTTTCTGACGGTCGTTACGAAGCTATTCTAAAGCTAAACTTGGGCGGTGATGCAGTCATCGTCTTTTTCGTCGTATCAGGCTTTATCATCGCGTTCTCGACTGACAAGAACTACGCAACCTTGGGCAGCTTTGCATTCGCGCGTTTCACGAGGTTGATATCGGTCGCTTTCCCTGCACTTCTTTTGGGTTTTATGTTGGATGTGCAGGGTGCGCGCTGGTATCCGGAGTTCTACAGCGCGGACGTCTACTACCCCATTTCGCTGTCAGAACAGCTTGTTCGTGGTTTGAGCTTTTCGAACGAATGGGTTTGGGATCCACTCAGGATCGGAAGCAACGGCCCATATTGGTCCCTGTCATATGAGGCGGCTTACTATACGCTTTTCGCCATTTTCGTATTCTTAAAGGGTTGGCTAAGGGTGTTCCTGTTGATCTTGGCCATTATCTTATTTGGGCTGAATATCCTGCTGTTGTTACCGTGTTGGCTGCTTGGTGTGTGGCTTTACAGGCGGATGAGCAATCAAAACAGACCTCTTCAGGCCCCTGTAGCACTGACGATTTTCGCACCACTGCTGATATACATTCTGGCCCGATATGCCGGTGTCCCCGACGAACTGCGGCTCATGACAGCCAAGATGATATCCGCCGAAGCACTGGCTAACCTACGGTTTTCTTATGATTTCATCTGGTATACCTGCCTTGCTCTGCTGGTGAGTTGGCATCTGGCGGGCATGCACAAATGGTCCTCTGTGCGACCAGTTAACAAAAGTACGCTTGCGAAACCTATTAGGCTTGCCGCCGTATCAAGTTTCTCAATATATCTTTTCCACTACCCGGTTTTGCATTTCTTAAAGCCGTCATTCGCCGCGTCCATTCCGGCCTTGGATAACGACCTTGGGCTCATTAGCAGCACATTGATCGCATGCTTTATATTCGCAGCGATTTTCGAGCATACCATTGATTTACAGCGTAGATATCTGCGTCAACTGATCGCCAGATAGGCTATTTCGGCAATCGAGACCGCACACACTTCATGTGCCCCGACTGGCAGATACCTCTTGCCTTTCAATGCCCCAACAGCTGATCCATCGTCATCGATGGCTGGGAACAACCCGCCTCTCCGACGATCTTGGCGGGCACACCTGCAACGGTTTTCATTGGCGGCACTTCTTCCAGAACAACAGAACCGGCAGCGATCCGGCTGCAATGCCCAACCGTGATGTTCCCCAGCACCTTGGCACCAGCACCAATCAAGACCCCGTTACCGATCTTTGGGTGGCGATCATCATGTTCCTTGCCGGTTCCGCCCAATGTCACCGAATGCAGCATGGATACATTATCACCGACCACCGCCGTTTCACCAACGACAATGGAATGCGCGTGGTCAATCATGATCCCCTTCCCGATCCGGGCGGCCGGATGGATATCTACTCCAAATATCTCGCTCACCCGCATTTGCACGAAATAAGCCAGATCGCGGCGATCATTCTGCCACAGCCAATGGCCAAGGCGATAAGACTGCACGGCCTGGAAGCCTTTGAAAAACAGGATTGGCTGAAGGAAGCGATGGCATGCCGGGTCGCGATCATAGATCGCGACAAGATCTGCACGCGCTGCTGCGGTCAGACTGGGATCGTCAACATAGGCCGCATCGGCAATCTCGCGCAGGATCTGCTCGGACATTTCAGACGAAGCGAGCTTCATTGACAATCGATAGGCCAGCGCGGCATCGAATGTCTGGTGATGCAGGATACCCGAATGGATCAGGCCGCCCATCAAAGGCTCTGCGGCAATAGCGTCTTCCGCTTCACCGCAAATACGATGCCAAATGGGGTCAACTTCAGTCAAAGATGGTTTCAGATGCGCCATGACAGGGCTCCTTCCGCTCAGAGCCTTTTACTTAGTCCAATTTTGACCTGATCGCCAAGAATAAAGCTGTGATCACACGTATCACTTTATTTGATCTCCAACTCTGCCTAGCAACTCTGTGACCAGAATATGGACGCATGACAGGTATTCATGGCTGGGGCAGCTACTGCGCAAGGCCTTTTTGTACAGGCTTGCCGCTGACATAACCGTCCCTGTACCCAATACGGGGTGCGGCACCTGCATCGTGCGGCGATATTGGTCAGCTTCGGTCGCTATATCACATAATGATCTGGCCAAATTTGCCCGACAGGCGGCGGGAACGGCCAGCAGAACCATCGCGCCCGCCTCAAGGTCAGCGATATTCACGGGCCTCATCAATCAGACCTGCAAGACCAATGGGGTCCACAAACCTTCTCCGTAGCGGGCCGAAACCTGGGCGACTTCCAATCGGTATGGCGCGCTGCCAACCTCGGCCAACGCGTCGGCCGTTTGGTAGGTCCAACTTTGCGTGCTGACGGTTTCTGTGCGCCGCGTAATGCCGTCCTGGATGACACGAACCCGGTAAAGTTCACTGTCTTCACCCAACGGGATATCCCCGTCTGTCCAGACATCCCCATCGATGCGACTGCATCTGATCCAGGAAACCTCAAGCCCCACCGCACTGTCGCGCGCACGCAGATGAGCCACTGGATAGGGCCGCAATCCATTCCCCTGAAAGGCATATGTGGCATATAGGAAGCTTTCATCCGACAAGGGCCGGTTCGCTGCACCATACCGGAAATGCCGCGCGATACCGCGTGATGCAGCGGGCAGCGTGATCTGCTCTGGAACACCATCAAGCATGACAACCCGTGACGCCGCAGGCCAGACATCTGGCATCAAACCCCGACTACCGGCTTGGCCGCGTAGCAGACCGCGTAATGCAAAGCGGTTTTCTGCAATAGGCTCTGCATACTGAAACTGCAAAATTTCCCACCTGTCGGGCGTGCCATCACCGATCGCCAATGTGTTTGCGCCAGCAAGCAGCGCCTCTTTGCTCACCGATCCGACAACGCCATCAACGAATGAAACCTCCAACGCCGTTTGCCTGTCCCAGATACTGACCGGTCCCTGCATCAAAGACGTTTGCGACAGACCGATTGTCGCCGGGCTTGTCAGAATATCCTGCAAGACATAACCGCTGTCTTGTGCCGCGCCATAAAGCGCGATATTGCCGGGCCAAGGTGCGGCAGCTGCCGCAGCAAACGGGGCATGTGGCACCTCATCTCCGGTCAGCAGCGGCAAATCCAGAAACAGCAATTCAACAGGAACCGGGCCGACGAAGGGCGGCAAAACCACGCCATCGTCAGCCACCTCTTGCGAAAGATACAAATTTGGCTCAACCCGCGTTGCCTCTGCAAGACGCAGTCCCGCGGCCTCAACCCGGTCAATGCGGTAATGGCCATGATGGTGATAGGTATCAAGGGTCACCACATCACCGGCATCAATGTCCAGACGCGACGGTGGCAACGCAAACCGCGCGGTATCACCGCTTGACCGTGCCTCTTGTAACCATCGTGTGACCACACCCTGTCCTTCGGCACGGGTCAATGCCAACGGAAACTCGCTGCGCGTCACGCTATAGCTTTGCTCATCAGGATGTATCGCTTCAGAGGCGATAGCTTCGTAATCCGCATCCACATCCAGATAACCGATTTGCACACGCCCCGCGATCTCGGTTGATGGTGATCTGGTCAAGGTGATGGATTGGTCCGTTTCTGGATCAAGCGCCAAATCCTGTTCGGACAGTTGCAATCGCTCCTGCCCGTCGCGGCTTTGGAACACCAGAACGCCAGCCTTTTCCAACGCCTCAAACCCGTAAGCCAGCATCAGTGGCTGCAATGCAGCCCGCGCCGAACTGACGTCACTGACGGCATAGCCCCGCACAACCCCGTACAAGCGCGACACGTCGTAACGGGTCACACCGGACCGTTCGCAGATTTCAGCCACAACCGAAGCCAGCGCTCTGTTTGTGGCCCGGCCATTCAGCCAATGACCTCGCGAATAGTTGTCGCCATCCGACCAAAGGGTCCGATTGCCGGGGAAAAACGGATGGGGCCGCGCATCCCACGCCCAAACATGCATCCGCGCCGTATCAACCATGCGGCCATCATATTCGGCTGAGACAGGATTGAGCGTATCATCACCAAAATGCGCATAGATAGCCTTGAGGTACTGCATCTGCATGAAATCGTCCCGGCGCCCGTTCGAATAGTAAGGCAAACGCGACTCTGAAGACTTGGGATCAAGAAACTTGTTGGGCTGATTGGCACCCTTATCGATGGCGGCACAGCCAAATTCGGTAAACCAGATCGGTTTGCTTTGCGGGACCCACGGCGACGAGGTCGCCTGCCTTACACCATCTATCCGGTCGTGGTGCGCGTTTGACCACCAGCCTTCAAAGTCCTTGTATCGCCAAACCCATGGCTCCCCATCACCATCGGTGATCGGCGTGCGACGCTGCGCATCACGCGCTTCGGGGGTGGAATAGAACCAGTCAAACCCTTCGCCACCAGCGACATTGGATTGCAGATAATCCAAATCGTAGATGCTGCCCGCATCCGCATCGCGATGCGTATCACCGTCGCGCCAATCTGACAGGGGCATGTAGTTATCCACCCCGATAAAATCGATGTTCGGATCAGCCCATAGCGGATCAAGGTGAAAGAATTTGTCACCCGTCCCAACAGGTTGATAGCCATGATACTCCGACCAGTCAGCGGCATAGCTGATCTTGCAATCAGGTCCCAAAACCGTACGCACCTCAGCAGCAAGCGTCCGCAGCGCCTCAACCGCCGGAAAGGCGTTATTCGCGCCGCGGATCTGCGTAAAGCCGCGCATTTCAGAGCCGATGCAAAACGCATCGACACCACCGGCAGCCTTGCACAGATGGGCATAATGCAAAATGAACCTGCGATAGCCCCAGTCAGATGGCCCCGTATAATCCACTGATGTGCCGGATATCGAAAAATCAGCAACACTGGCCTGCCCCATGAACGCGTCGATCTCATCTACCGCCAGTGCCGTACCATCCGGACCGCCTGCCACACCCGGCGCGCGTGATGTCGTGATCCGGCCACGCCATGGCAGCGCAGGTTGCCCAGGCTCGCCGGTAAAGGGGTTCGGCAAAGCGTTGCCATCAAGCTGCTCCATCAAGATAAACGGATAGAACACCGGCTTGAGGCCACGCGCGCGCATCGACGAAATCGCTTCAACAACGGACTGATCCGCTGGCGTGCCTCCATAGACCGGCGCATCGTCACGGTATGGAACTTGCTCCGCCGCGCTCCGGCTTTGTCCCGAAACGCGCCAAGGCATGCGGGTCGCATCAACGTCTTTCTGTTCGACCTTTGGCTTGATCGAACAGGTATTACAACGCAGATCATCGCCAAACCATGACACCACCAGCACAACGGATTGGCACTGCGGCAATTCACCTTCCAACGCATCCATGGAGGTCGAAAAATCGCTTTTGCCAGAGGGGGAGTTTGTATTGATCGCGACCTGCTGACCGTATGAGGGTGACAAGAATACTCGCGACGTCGCGAGGCTGTATTCGCCAGTACCGGGAATAAGGGCAACGCCCGTCACCTGATCGCTCAGATCATCGCCGTCCTTGCCAGCCGACGCGCGAATAACCTCGAATGTGAACTGCGGGATACGGTTGCCAAACTGCCCCAATCCAAGGTTTTCAAAAACGACATAAGCAGTACCACGATAGGCCGGTGTATTATCCGCCCCCTCGATCGCCGCGATTTTTGGGTCCGGCAACTGATCAGATGATCCGGAATAGACGCGCATATTCAGATCAGCACGCGATACCTCGGCACCATCGGCCCAAATCCGTCCAACCCGGTTGATCTCACCTTCACAAAGGGCAACGGCCATGCTGACGGTATAGGAATAGGTTGTGACCTCCGGCTCAGGCGGCCCGCCCTTGCCACCGCCCGACGTGCTGCGCTGCTCATTAAACGACGAAGCCCAGATCACCTGGCCCGGAACACGCATCCGACCGTAAATCTGCTGAATGTCCGCGCCCTCAGCCGCACTTGTCAGGCGAAACCGATCCACCCTGCCGGTTTCAACAGGCTCACTGCCCGATCCCAGAAGCTGCTGATCAATACGACGCCCAATAGCCGCACCAGCCGCGCGGCCGATGGTGGCCATCGACAACCCCAGAACCGTCCCACCAACCGAGCCACCCAGTGCCATTCCCGCAGCTGAAAGAGCAATCGTCGCCATGATGTTTATCCTTGTGAAATCTCAAAACGCGCAACAATCCGTTTGCGCCACGGCCGCGACAGCGGGCTTTCAGTCACCCCGTGACCGCTATAGGCATGAATAAACTGCGCCTCGGGATCCGGTGCTGAAACGATGCCCAGATGTTTGGCCACCGCCCCATCACGCATCCGAAAAAGAATGACCTGTCCACTCTCAAACGTGTCAGAGTCGACCTGTTTCATATGTCGCAAGGCCGCCCTGTAGAGCCGTTCCTCACCCTGTGGCTCTGACCAGTCAGCGGTATAAATCGGCACCGGTTCGGGCTCCGCGCCCAATACCTCGCGCCAAACACCGCGCAACAGGCCTAAACAATCGCAGCCAACCCCTTTGACCGAAGCCTGATGCATATAGGGCGTCCCGATCCAGGACCGCGCGGTGTGAACGAAGGCAGCACTCATCTGCTTCTGCTCCGACCCTGATTGGGCTGGTCAGAGCGCGGGACACTCACAAGCCAGTCATCACCTGGAATGTCAGGAAAGCCCTGAAAGTTGATGAAATTGCTGAATTTTTCGCGACAGGTCACGGGGCGCTTATCGCATCCGGCAATCAATCGCACAGTATCGCCCAGCGCGATGGGTAATCGTATCGGCTCCCAGACCTGAATGACCCGATGATTTTCCTGCTGAACATCTTCGCGAATGACGGCACTCAGACCGCGCGCGTCGCCTGTCAAAACTTCAATGCGTCCGCCCGCAAACCAGCGGGCATCATAATCTGCCAGATTATCAAATCGAAAGCTCTGCCCATCCGTTTCAACAGTGACATCACGGCGGGCTACAAACGCCGGATTGCTCAGGTCAACGCCACAGCCAGCATCACCCAGCACTGCGCTACAGGTCTTCAAATATGACCGCCCCTGAGGTTGGTTCAAAGCATCCGAAAGGCCACGCAGCTCCGCCTGAAACCCTCCCGACGCGCGGGTGATCTCGCCAATCGTACCGGCAAACTCAACTTGCCGGACGCTCGGATCGTCCCATTGGACCAACCATATCTGCACCTCTGCGCCGTCATAACGGCCCGCTTCAATATCTTCTTCGGTAATGGCATCCGACGACAAAACACCAACGGCTTCTGTGTTGTTGACGGCAAGGCCTGTTGTGCTGGCAAGAGCCTTTGCGCTTAGGCCACTTTCAGGGGAAAAGGTGATCCCATCAAATGCCAGGCGACGATCATGATCGGTAAAACCCAGTATCATACCATCGCGCCGTGTTACCGCCCAGCAGTGACAGACATGTGTTGCACCGGTTGCCAAATGCGCAAGTAAGGCCTGGTGCATCATACCCGGATCTCCAAAACCGGAATATTAGGCGCCTCGCCCGCCTGAAAGCTCGAAAGCGACGTCATGATGCCGTCAGTGTCGAACCGGACCGGCACGTCAAACTCAAAGCCTGCGCGTATCTCGGCTCCAATATTCGGAGGGTGCACAAAACTGACCAAGCCGGTTTCATAATCGACGGTATAATCAACGCCATCCCGCAACGGGTCACCACCCAGTGACAAACGCACGGAACCTGCAACAGGTTTTGCGATCGGACGCACATAGGTGAACGCGCCAGACCGGTAGGCCTTGGTCAATTGCCAGACATCCGTTACCTCGTCGCCCAACCCGATCAACTGATCCGTATCGGAGACCTCGTCCGAGGGCGAACAGGACCGGTAATCGCTCCAGTCTTTCCAGCGAAAGCCAATCAACTGTCCCTGACGCGCTTCAAAAAATGCAATCAGTGTCTCCAGATCATCGAGCGACCGCAGTCCCAGCCCTGCATCGTACCGCCGCCGGCCATGCGCCCAAGGTGTATTGCGTTCCTCAAACCCATTGGCGAGCGTGACAATCTCTGTCCGCCGCTCCGGGCCTCCGACCGACCCAAAGCTCAGCGATGCCGGAAATCTTACCTCATGAAATGCCATTATAACTACTCCCTACCGATTACGCTGACCGCGGCCCAAAGCACGCGACATTTGCGTCGCAATCTGGCTTTGGCTGCGCTGAAAGCCCTGAATGTCAGGGGTGCTAATATTCATCGTGACATTCACCGCGCGACCGCCTTGGGTCTGCACACCCAACCGACCATCAGCACCACGCGCCAACGGCATGATGGCCTCTGGCCCCGCCTCACCCATCAGCCCTGTGCCGCCACGCATGGGGAATGTGGTCGGACTGCTGACAACGCCACCTTTGGCAAAGGGCATCACCCGGCCTTGCGCGAACGATCCGCCATCAGCAAAAGGCATCACGCTAGAGACCGCCGCGTTCAACCCATTCGCCAATACCGACCCAAGTTGGTTCGTGACAGGCTGAATAGCCGCAGAATACGCGGCATTCACCATGGATTGCGCCAATCCGCCCAGCGCATCAGACAAGGTCGCACCATCCAGGATCAGGCTATCAAACGCACGACGCAGACCACCGGAAAAGCCACGCTCAAGATTGCCCAAATCGCGTGTGGTTTCGTTCAGCGTGCCCTGCACACCGCGCAGTTGACTGTCAAAGGCCGCCGTCACCGCGCTGGCATCGCCCAAGGTCGCCTCCAAGGCGCTCACATCGCTTTCAAGTGCGTCCAGTTTGTCTATCTCATCCATCAACCTTGTCCTTTGGTTCGTCAGGGAACGCCTTCAGCAAATCGTCCAGACGGCCCCGACCCATTGGGGCTTCCTTGCCGCTCAGACCCAGCATGATCTGCAACTCAATCGGGGTCAGCGCCCAGAATTCCTGCGGCTTCAGGCGTAGGCCAACAAGACCCGCCTGCATCAATCCGGCCCAATCCATCGCCGCTAGTCCGGTACCGAAAACGCGCGGGTCAACAGCAATGCGGCGACCTTGGCAGCCCCCACAGGGCCGCCCTCAATCTCGGCGGTCATCAAATCAGATGAGGCACCGTTCCACCCGCCCCCGCGCAGCCCCGCGACAATGACGGCCATGACATCACGACTGGAAAAACCGCCCGCCTCAAAGCGTTGGGCCAGATCAACCAGTGATCCCGCGCCCAAAGCCTCTTCCAGACCGACCAGCGCCCCAAGGGTCAGCCTGCAGTCATGCGGCTCACCATTGATGCGAATGCTCACCTCTCCCGTCCAGGGGTTCGCCATCAGATCAGCGCCGTAAAGGTCAGCGGCCCGGCAGAGGCCAGTGACAATTCATAAGTCGCCTCTCCATTATGCGACCCGGCATATTCAATCGACGTGATCTGAAACGCCCCCTCAACCGTGCCAAAGTCGGGAATAATCACCTGAAAATTCGGTGTCTCACCATCAAAGAAGATCTGGCGCGCCCGCTCATCCGTCCCCTCATCCTTGAACACGCCCGAGCCGGAGATTGAGGCAGTCTTGACCCCCGCCCCACCCAGCAGTTCACGCCAGCCACCAGTGCTTTCAAGGCTTGTCACCTCAACACTTTCGGCGTTGAAACTGATGCGCGTCGCCCGCAGGCCCGCCGCCGTTTCAAATGATCCACCACCTGTCATGTCAATCTTGATCAGCAGGTCTTTACCGTTCTGGGCCACCATTGGCACTCTCCTTCAAAAGAATTGGGGTTACGTGTCATCCGCAACGCGGGCACGGAAAATCAGATTGATCTGGCGGATATCGCCCGTACCCACCCGGGCGGCTTTCGCCTTATAGAAATTCAATGACACCAAAGCGCCCCGTGACAGGCTTAGATCAGCATCGACCAGCGCATCACTGACCGCCGCCGCCGCCATCTTGGCCAACGTAAATCCGGCACTTTCGGTCACAACGGACACGGTGAATTCATGCAACGCACCGCCTCCAGTCTTGTCAGAGGCGTCTTTCACATCCTCTGATCCCAGGATCACATACAGCGCAGGCAATGCCCCCGGCGGCAGCGCGTCATAGACCGCATCGCCGACCAAAGCACCAAGTGCAGGATCATTCGACAGCGCCTGAAACACCGCCCCTTGCAGGGCCGCCGCAACACCGTAACTCATGACGCCACCTCTTCCTCTGCATGACAGGTCAGGAACCGGCCATCATGGCCTTTCTCGGCCACCGCGTTGATATGAAAAATGCGATCGCCCTCGCGAAACCGTTGGCCCGCAACCGGGCGGGACGGGGCACCATAAGCCGTCGCACGCATCACAATCCGGTAAGGCACGCGGGACACTGTCACGGCAAAGGCCGCCGTCTCACGACCTGATCCTGCCTTCACCTCGGCCCAGACAACACCAATGGACTGCCAATCGCGGGTATATCCCCCCGCACCATCTGGCACCTGCATCTGCGTCTCAAGTGTCAGCGCACGGTTCAGATATGGCCCCTTCATGCGCGGCCCCCCATGAACAGACGCACTGTGCGATAGCGCTCAATCAACGCGGACACGCCAAAGGGCATCGCGGGCGTCCCCTGCACCATGTCATGGCGATATTCGTAGTAATGCGCCGCCAGCATCAGCACCGCCTGCGCCAGATCAGCAGGCAAATCACCCCACTCGGGGCCAAAACCGGCCAGCAAACCAATCCGCACCGACCCGTTGACAGGCAGCGACGGCAGGCAGTGCGCCACCGCCTTCAGGCTGGGCCGCTGGCTGTCAGGTTCCAGATACCACGCATCACCGTCGGCAAATGTTTCGTCCCCGTTCATATCAATCAACATGACAGCGGTAATTGCGTTCACCGGGGCCACCGGCAGCGGCTGACGGCGACTGTCGCGCCAGGCCGTAAGGGTCCAGCTGAACTCGCGCTCAATCAGGATTTTGCCAGTGCGGGCCTCAATCGCGGCCATGCTGGCGCGCAGATAATTCTCAAGCACCGGGTCCTGCAGATCGTCGTCCGAAAACCCCGAACCAAGGCGCAAATGGTCTCTTAACTGTGCGACCGGCAAGGCCGATTGCGGCACGGTGGTCTCTTCGACTAACATCATGGAACTACTCCGAAAATCACGTATCGTCCGATAGGATCCCGGACGCATGCACACCCCCCGCATTGCTCGGACGGAAGGGAGCAGCTAGACAACACGAAGGATGTCTCGCATGCGTCCGGGAAGGACGCGCCCTGCATGAGGGCGCACCCCTTCGCGGGGTTCAGCGTTAGCTGACCGCGAATTTCAGCAGCTTGATCGCTGCAAAATCGCTGACCGCACCACCAACGCGCTTGGTCGCATAGAACAGCACATGCGGTTTGGCCGAGAACGGGTCGCGCAGCACACGCAGATCAGGGCGTTCAGCTACCGTGTAACCGGCTTGGAAATCGCCAAAGGCAATCGCCATCGCATCGTCATCGATATCGGGCATGTCTTCGGCAATCAGCACGCGGTACCCCAGCAGACGCGCAGGCTCACCCACCGCCAGGCCATCAACCCACACAAAGCGACCATCATTATCCTTCAGCTTCCGGACGGTCCCGGCCGTTTTGGAATTCATGACAAAGGTGCCGTTCGCGCGGTACTCAGCCCCCAGCGCGTAAACCAGATCCACAATCGGATCAGCGCGCGTAATGCCACCCGCTGTGCCCGAAGGCACATAACCGATATTGCCCCAGGCCCAGCTGTCATTGTCGACTGTCGGATAGGTCAGCATGCCCGTGGGCTTGTCCACACCGTCACCCGAAACAAAAGCATTCGCCTCAGACCGCGCAAACTTGTCCGCAATACGCCCGGCCAGCCAGCCTTCGATGTCAAACGCACTGTCATCCAGCAAACGCTGTGATGCCTTTGGAAGCGCTGACAATTCGTGCAGCGGAATAGAAATCCGCTCGATCTGCGGCGTGTCGGTCTCGGTCACAGCAGCCGTCTCCGTGGCCCAGCCCGCACCCATTTCAGTAAGATCCACCAGCACATCATACGATGTCGCATCCACATTCACGACATTCGCAATCGACCGGATAGAGGCCGTCGAAGACAACGTGCTCTGGATCGTCGCCGCCGTCTGCGGGTCCACCAGATAACCACCATCAGCCGCCACAGATGTATTCAGCGCCTTGCCTTCCAGCTCCAGCCCGCGCAGGCCGTCGTCATCGCCCGAACGCAAGTAAGCGGCAAACGCCTTCTGATGCGGCGCATCCTCGCTCGCGGCCGTCGCCAGCGCAGGGCGGGCATTCGTCATCGTCTTTCGGTCCAGCTTGTTCATCCGGTCATCCTGTTTTTGAAGTTTGGCATTCACGCCGTGGGAAAAGTCTTTGAAATCGCTCATGAACCCGGCAATCGCCGTGTTCAGCGCATGGGCAGGAGACACATCTTCCCCGACCCGAGAATTACTCTCAGTTGTCGTCATCAATCAGTCCTTTGATCGTGGCGGGGGTTAGTCCCGTGCCATCAAACGGCGCGCACCCTCAAATGCAGCAGCCAAGTCACGCATCGCGGCATCCACAGGGTCATCCCCCTTGGCGCCAACACGCGCATCAGGAAGCATCGGGAACGTCACCAGCGACACCTCCCAAAGCTCCAGCTCCGACAAAAGGCGACCGCCCTTGTCATCTTTGCGGGCCTTCACGGTGCGATACCCGATGGACAAGCCATCAATCGCCCCGGCCCCAATCAGCGATGCCGCCTCACGGCCCTTGGCCACATCAGTCAGCAACCGGCCCTTGACCCAAAGCCCGCGCTCATCCTCGCGCACCTCATCCCAGACGCCAATCGGCTGGGCCGGATCGTGCTGCCACAGCATTTTCACGCCGCGGCCTTGCGCCAGTGACGCGCCATAAGCACCGCGTTCGACCGTGTCACCACCCTGATCGGACTTTCCAAACAGCGACGCATAGCCGCTGATCACCGTCCCATCCGTCACGGTTACATCCGTGCCCAGCGCACAAAATTTATGTTCCAAATTCATAGGGGTCTCCCGCTCAGCGCTTTGACAATTTCGAAAACCAGCAATCCGGCGCAGCCACACACAATCAGCCAAATCTGCCATTCCAACCGGGATACCATGAACTCAATCCGACCCAGGCGCACATCGACCTGCGCGAACCAGAAATCCGAAACGGGTGGCTGTGTCTGCTGACGGGGCTTCCCGTTCATATCGACAATCTTGTTATCCATCGCCAACCTCCAACGCAGGCAGGCCCAGCAAAGACCGCTTTTCAGCATCCGTCAAAAACGCTGCTTCCCCCACTCTGCGCCACTGCGCATCACGCTCTGCCGAAAGCGCGGGGATCTGATCCAGATCGGGACGCAATTCAATCCGCTCGCCCGTGAAATCCGACAGCCAATCGGCAATCGCACTGACAACACGCGCGGCTAGCGGCAACACCGTCAGACGATAGAATGCCCGGTTTGCCTCCTGATAATTGGCGTAAGTTGCATCGCCGGGGATTCCCAACAACATCGGTGGCACCCCAAAGGCAATCGCAATCTCCCGCGCCGCAGCCTCCTTGGTCTTCTGAAATTCCATGTCAGAGGGTGAAAAGCCCATCGGCTTCCAATCCAAACCACCTTCCAGCAACATCGGACGGCCCGCGTTGCGCGCACCCTGGTGTTGCGTCTCCATCTCTGTCAGCAAGCGATCATACTGATCCTCGCTCAATGACGCTTGGCCATCTGCACCACGATAGACAATCGCCCCCGATGGCCGCGCAGCATTATCCAGCAAAGCCTTCGACCAGCGCGACGCGGCATTATGCACATCAATCGCGGCCGCCGCTGCCTGCAAGGCCGAAAACCCGTAATGATCATCCTGCGGATGAAAGCTCTTGATATGGCAAATCGGGTTTAATCCGTCCGCCACCGCGAAACGATGCTTGCGGCCATTCACGTTATACTCATAGGCCACAGGCCATCCATCGGCCCCCGGCACAACAGACATCCGGTCCGAGCGTAAGACATGCATCTCGACCGGCAGATCATCATCCGCCACAGCCTCCAAATACCCATTACCCGTCAACAAAACCTGCCCGAACAATGCCTCCAACAGTTCCGCCCGGCCCTGCCCCGCATTCGGGCGGGACAGCAGCGCTTGCACGGGATGGGTATCATAACGACGCTCGGCATCCTGCACGACCACCGGCAAAGCTGCCGCTGCCTCTGCAATCATCTTCACGGCACGAAACCCGATCGGATTGACTGTAAAACCACTCCGGGTCAGCGACACCACATCCCGCGGGGACCAGGCCACACGACCGGCACCGGACATCGCCAACACACGCCCCGTGGCCGAGGCTTTCAGCTCAACCTGGCTTGCGTCCGGCTTTGCACGATTTAAAAATTCAAACATCCAAAACTCCCTGGTGCCGGCCGATGGTGGCCGTCTGTGATCCACGAAAAACAATTTGGCTTAAAGGTCTTACGAAGCTGGGACACCACCGCGCGGTGCCCCTGCAACGGTGCTCAAAGCCCACGTATCTTGGGGTTCAGCCACTTTTTCGCAGGCTCAATCATCAGATCATGCAAGGCCCAGACCAGCGCATCGACCCGGTCAGGCGACCCGATTCCATCGAATCCCTTGGTGGTCATCTGGCACATTTGATCTTCCAGCCGGCCCAGCCCACGGGAATGAAAAACACGCCCCTGCTCGTACAAGGCCGCCACAGGCTCCGCCCGCGCCACCTTGCCCTTGCTGGCATGCACCGACCGATACGGCACCAGCGGATCAATCTGGCGCAGGACAGCCTCCACCATCTCGCCCCCTTGGTTGACCTCTGCCACCAACCGATCTGCCCCATGGCGTTGCATCGCCGCAATCGCCGCCTTGGCCCAATCTGTCGGGCGTGCTGAGGGGATTGAGGCATCCTCAATCACAAAGGCCCGCCAATCCTGCACCGGGCCTTGCGTGACCACACCCGCCACCACGATCCCACACTCATCAGATCCACGATGCGAAGACCCCGGCGGATCAATGGCCACGACGACCCGATCACACTCCGGCACCTCAGCCTGTGCGGCCAACACCTGCTCCTGCGACCACAGCGCGCCGTCTACATCAGCCAGAAGAACCCCATCAATCTCCTGTCGGCCCAACGACGTGCCGCCATATCGTGCTTCGATCTCCTCCAGAAACCCGTCTGCCAGATTGGCCCGGTTCGCCTGCGTCGGCGCATGTGTGACAACGGTGCTGTCGCGCTCCAGCAAATCCCGCAGCAGCTTTACCCGGCGCGGTGTGGTCGTCACACAGGCGCGCGGCTGATCCCCCAGCCGCAGCCCAAACTGCAACATATCCCACGCCGCCTGCCCCTTGCGCCACTTGGCCAATTCGTCGGCCCAAAGCGCATCAAATTGCGGCCCACGCAAACTCTCGGGCTCATGGGCGGAATAAAGCTGCGCCTGCGCACCATTGGGCCAAACCAGCAACCGCCGCCCGGCAATCCAGTCGGGCCTGCGATCTGGCGGACACAACGCCATGATCCCGCTTTCACCAAAAACCATCACCTCGCGCGCCTGCTCCATCGTCTCGGCCACCAAGGCGACGCGGCGCGCCACACCCGGTGCACCGGGCGTCGGCCCTTCCACCATGGACCGCACCCATTCCGCGCCCGCACGGGTCTTGCCCGCGCCACGCCCCCCCAGGATCACCCAGGTGCGCCAGTCCCCCTCAGGCGGCACCTGATGCGGCAAGGCCCAGAAATCAAACAGATGCGGCAGTGCCACAACCTGCGCAGGCGTCAGGTCGCACACGAAATCAGTCTGCCGCCAAGGTCTTGCGGATGCGATCAAGCGCGCGCCCGATTTCAGTTCTGATCGCATCAAAGTCGATCTCTGCGGTTCCATCGCGTTCCCTTTGCTTGGCATGAAATGCCTCCTCTGCCTGCAGCAGTTTCAAATGTGCGGATTCCAATTCATTCAGTTTTGCGAGGACTGCCTTAGGCGTCCCCCCGTCTGCGGTGCCCAAAGCATCCAGCATCTGGTCAAACGTCGCCTTCGTCCGGCAATAAAGTCTTTCAAGATCAGCCACGCGCATGGCCGCATCATTGGGGCCGTCAGGCCCCCGTTCGTTCAATTCAGTCATGGTTAATTACGCCTGCAAGGATACTTCCGTCACAGTCGAGAAACGGGCAAAAACGCCTGTCTTCTAGCCCGGTCAAGCTAGGTTGGGTGCTGTCAGAAAGTCAAACAATCGCGGGTTGCGGATCGGACGCTGATTTAGGAAATAGTTAACCTTAACAGAAGGTTAACCATCGTTCGCACGCTCAGCTTCAATCTCGCGCCATCGGGCGACATTGCGGTTGTGATCATCCAGATTGGTCGCAAAGGCATGACCACCCGTCCCATCGGCTACGAAAAAGATGTATTCCGTGGTGTCAGGGTTCAAAGCGGCCTCAATGCTGGCCTTGCCAGGATTTGCGATCGGGGTGGGCGGCAATCCAGTGATAACATAGGTATTCCAGGGTGTTGCCCCACGTAATTCACTTTGCCGCAAGCCGCGCCCCAGCACGCCTTCTCCGCGCGTAATGCCGTAAATAACCGTGGGGTCGGTCTGCAGGCGCATCCCGCGGTTCAAACGGTTCACAAACACGCTTGCCACCTGACGACGCTCTTCGGGTACGCTGGTTTCTTTCTCAATAATGCTCGCCAGGATCAGAGCCTCTTCAGCCGAGGCAAGCGGCAAACCATCCGCCCGGTTCTCCCATGCGGTGCGCAAATCCTGCTCTTGCCGGATGCGCATGCGCTCAACCACAGCGGATACAGGCTCACCTTCGCGCAAATCATACGCACCGGGCGCCAGCATGCCTTCAGACGGGGTTTCGGTCAGATCGGCACGCAGCACATCCAACTGGGCCAGCGCATTGGCGACCTGCCAACTGGTCGCACCTTCGGCAACAATCGCGCTGTACGTGACGTCAGCGGCACTGCGAACTTCAGCATATTCTGGCGGCACTTCGATGTCGTCCGCGTTAAAGCTTACGATCTCTTCGAACTGATTTGTCGCAGGATCAAGCTCGCGGACATCGACCAGCGTACGATTGATCCCGACGCGATAAATCACTTCTGCCCCACAGGTATTGCGACCACCACGGGTCACAATATCCACGATCTCTTCCATCGATGCATTTTCCGGCACACGAAAGCTGCCGGCTTTTAGAAGGCTGGATTTTTCGGCATAGTCGGCTCCCATGCGAAAAATTACCGGCGAGGTGACTGCGCCCTTCTCGACCAGTTCATCAGCCAACGAGCGCATATTTGACCCCGAGGGAACCTGCAGACAAATGGCCTGCGCCAATGGGCCCTCACTGCGGTATTGACTGGCCCCCCAACTCACCGCACCCACCAGCAGAAACATCCCGACGATCAGAAACGTCAGCGCGTTGGATGCAATATGACGCCACATCAGCGCGGCTTTCCAAAGACCACACTGGCATTGGTCCCGCCAAAGCCGAACGAATTCGACAAGGCCACGTCAATCTTGCGCGGCCGCTTTGCGTTGGCACAAAGATCAACCTTCGTTTCCACGGCCGGATTATCAAGGTTGATCGTCGGAGGGGCCACCTGATCACGGATCGCCAGAATCGAGAATATCGCCTCGATTGCGCCTGCAGCCCCCAAAAGATGCCCGGTGGCCGATTTTGTCGACGACATGGTCAGCTGCGCCGCCGCATCCCCGACAAGACGCTCCACAGCGTCCAGCTCAATCGTGTCAGCCATGGTCGATGTGCCATGGGCGTTCACATAATCGATCTGGCTTGGATCAATCCCGGCGTTACGGCAGGCGGCACGCATGGCCCGCTCAGCGCCCTCATGGTCGGGTGGTGGCGCGGTGATGTGATAGGCGTCGCCACTTAAACCATAGCCCAGCACCTCGGCGTAAATGCGCGCGCCACGGGCCTTGGCATGTTCGTACTCTTCCAGAACGACCATTCCTGCCCCCTCGCCCATGACAAAACCATCCCGGTCCTGATCCCAAGGGCGGCTGGCCTTGGTAGGGTCGTCATTATGCTTTGTGCTCAGCGCCTTACAGGCATTAAAGCCCGCAATACCCACTTCGCAAATGGCGGCCTCTGCGCCACCTGCAACCATGACATCCGCATCACCAAACTGGATCAGGCGCGACGCATCGCCAATCGCGTGGGCACCGGTCGAACAGGCCGTGACAACTGCATGATTGGGGCCACGGAAACCATATTTGATCGACACCTGACCAGAGATCAGATTGATCAACGCACCCGGGACGAAAAACGGCGACACACGACGCGGCCCCTTTTCAGCCATCATGACCGATGTATTGGCGATTGAGTTCAGTCCACCAATGCCGGACCCCATCATCACGCCGGTGCGTTCAAGACTTTCACGATCTTCGGGCTGCCAGCCTGCATCCTCAATCGCCTGCTGAGCGGCGGCCATGCCAAACAGAATAAAGGTATCGACCTTTCGCTGCTCTTTCGGGTCCATGTATTTATCGGCATTGAACGTACCATCAGTGCCATCGCCCAACGGAACCTCACACGCGTATTGGGTGGTCAGACGACTGGGATCAAAACCCGTAATCGTGCCAGCACCCGACTGCCCCGCCAAAATGCGGCTCCAGCTATGCTCAACACCATCTGCAAGGGGTGTGACCAACCCCAGGCCTGTTACAACAACGCGACGCATATTCTGCCCTCACCTCTTGGCGTATTTGCCCTACTGATAGCCCAGCCATGCAGGAATGGGCAAGGGCAGCAACACCACCCAAATCGGCAGTGATACGCCACTTCACGAATGTTTAAGCGAAGCAGGGTATCGCGTTCGAGGAACATCAAAGGGGCAGTACATGCGCACGGCAGCATTTGCTTTGGTAATGTGCATTGCAACCGGTGCACAGGCACAGTCGGCGTCGCAGGCGTGCCTGATCGTCAATGGGCTCGACACGTTGCACGGGATACAAACCCGGCTTAGCAGAAACCCCGACACAATCCTTTTCGCCGATGACGTGCGCGTGTTGCGCGCAACAGTAAGCAACATCAGCAACAGGGCGGCACTCGACGCAATCCAAAGCAATACGCTCGCGATCAAAGGAAACACCTTTCTGCGATTCCTGCAAAATACGCGCGACCTGCTGCAAGCGGTCAGTCTTGATGACCCAAACCGTATCACACCGCACTTCACCCGACAGGTTCGGACAAACCTTGAAAACGTTGAAAACTACCTCGTTGATTTGCGCTGCACAGATGACGAGATTTCCGCCGCCAAAGAGGCTGCACTTGAAATCGCCCAGGACATCGGCGGCGACGATGATGCTGGACAAATCATCCGGGATGCGGCGGATGAGCTGATGAACCTGCGCAATCTGTTTTGGTTCATCGGCCTTGGCATCATTGCTGTCGTCGGCACGCATGTCGGGCGCAGACTGGCGGCGCGGCGACGCCGACGCGCCAAGCGACATATCACGAACTATGCCACCGACTATTGTCTTGATGCCCGGACCAAATCGGGCAGGCTGATCGATATCAACTGCTTTGGTACAAAACTACGCCACGCAGAGGATGAACCCATCCCAAAGGGCACGTCGATCGATATCTGTATCGATGATGCATGGCTGTCCGGTGCGGTCATGTGGAGCAATGCACATTACGCCGGTGTGCAGTTCAACCGGACAATCAGCCTGAATACAGTCAGGCATATATGCCAATCACCGGCAGGCGGATCGCAAAAGCAAAACGGCGCCCTGTCGGACGCCGTCTTACAAAACCAATAGCGCTTATTGTGCGCCTTTGATGAACTTTACAGCGTCACCAAATGTCTGGATCGTCTCGGCTGCATCATCTGGAATTTCGATGCCGAATTCTTCTTCAAATGCCATAACCAATTCAACTGTATCCAGGCTGTCAGCACCCAGATCGTCAATGAAGGACGCAGATTCCGTCACTTTGTCTTCTTCAACACCAAGATGTTCTACAACGATCTTGCGTACGCGGTCAGCAACGTCGCTCATGTCTATTCCTCATGTCTTTCTGGGCCGAGGCCCGATTTAACTTTGGGCTATCGCCCGTTCTTACGCCCAATCATCCGGGCTTTTGCCAATCTGCGCATATGGCGTGTGACGCGGCGTCACAACCACATTCTGGCAAATCTGCGTGGCCTATAACAGAGAATTCTCCATAGGCAAACGGTTTCGCACCGCTGGCCTAGTACATGGCCATACCACCATTCACATGCAAGGTGGTACCGGTAACATAGGCGGCCTCCGGACTTGCAAGATACAGTACCGCAGCCGCAATTTCATCTGCTTCGCCCATGCGGCCCGCTGGCACCTGCGTCAGAATCGCGGATTTCTGATCATCCGTCAGCTTATCGGTCATCGCAGTGGTGATAAAACCGGGTGCCACGCAATTCACGGTGATCCCGCGGCTGGCCACCTCATAGGCGATTGATTTGGACATCCCCACCATACCGGCCTTGGACGCAGCATAGTTCGCCTGACCCGGATTACCGGTAGAGCCGACCACCGATGAGATATTCACGATGCGCCCCCACCGGGCTTTCATCATGCCGCGGATCACACCTTTGCACAGACGCATGGTCGATGTCAGGTTCACCTCAAGCACGGACGCCCATTCCTCGTCCGACATCCGCATGAATATGTTATCGCGGGTGATGCCCGCATTGTTGACCAGAACATCCACCGATCCCATGGCTTCGCTGGCCTGTTTAGGCAGCGCATTCACAGCCTCGGCATCGCTCAGATTACAGGGCAATACATGCGTCCGGTCCCCCAACGACGCCGCAAGCTCCTCCAATGGCGCAACCCGGGTGCCAGACAAGGCGACCGTTGCACCGGCATCGTAAAGCGCCTTGGCGATGACTCCACCAATCCCGCCTGACGCGCCAGTTACCAGAGCATTCTTTCCTTCTAGATCAAACATATGCCTGCCCTTCTTCAAGTGTCATTATTCAGCTGCGCCGCCATCGCCTGCACATCCTCCGGCGTGCTGACGGCAGCCGCGCTCAAGGTACGATCAATGCGTTTCACCATGCCGGACAACGCCTTGCCCGCGCCGATTTCAAACACGTCAGTCACACCCTCTGCCGCCATGTAGGCCACGGATTCGCGCCACCGGACGGATCCGGTGATCTGTTCCACCAAAAGCGCCCTGATCTGCGTCGGGTCTGTGACCCCCTGCGCCAGAACGTTCGACACAACGGGCACAGCAGGTGCCGAAATCGCAACGTCGTCCAATGCCACGGCCATCGCCTCGGCCGCCGGGGCCATCAGACTGCAATGAAATGGCGCGCTGACCGGCAACAAAAGCGCACGCTTGGCACCTTTTTCTTTGGCGATATCAACTGCACGCTCAACCGCTG
Organism: uncultured Paracoccaceae bacterium; assembly: GCA_947503965.1. GTDB lineage: Bacteria > Pseudomonadota > Alphaproteobacteria > Rhodobacterales > Rhodobacteraceae > Yoonia. The sequence goes on along the minus strand of CANNFU010000005.1, from coordinate 29,643 downwards.
CCTTGTGACCTGACACAACCACCTGCCCCGGATCATTATCATTGGCCGCTTCGCAAACATCACCTTGCGCGGCCTCTTCGGCCACCGCGCGTGCCGTTTCAAAGTTCAGCCCCAGCAAAGCCGCCATCGCGCCCACACCGACCGGTACGGCTTCTTGCATCGCGGTACCGCGCGCGCGCAGCAAACGAGCCGCATCTGATACAGTCAACGCCCCAGCCGCCGCCAGCGCCGAATATTCACCCAAAGAATGGCCTGCAACAAACGCAGCCGCCGTAACATCCACGCCTTCCGCATTCAGGGCTCGCATCACGGCCATGGATGTCGCCATCAACGCGGGCTGTGCATTCGTCGTCAGGGTCAGATCAGCGATATCGCCCTCCCAGATCAAGCCCGATAGGCTTTCACCAAGCGCATCGTCAACCTCATCAAAAACCGCCCTCGCCGCCGGATAGGCATCAGCCAAGGCTTTGCCCATCCCAATCGCTTGCGCACCCTGTCCCGGAAATACGAATGCCCGCATCTGTCCCCTCCGTCGTGTTCTTCGTTCTTTTGTCAGGCTTAACCCGGTCGCTGCGATCCTACAACCGACCTGCCGCGTTTTCACATCTGCACAGGGTCTGCCCGAACACGCACAAAGCTTACGCTTGCTTAGCGCCGCACAAAGGCTAGCCTATCCACCAAACGACGGAGCAGAGAATGGCAGCATCAAACACCACCACCAGTTATGGGACAGTCACCAAGACGTTTCACTGGCTCACAGCACTTTTGATCATCACCGCGATTGTGCTGGGCGCGGTTGCCAACAGGCTGCCCTATGAAACAAACGATCAGTTGGCGTTCAAGGCGCAGTTGTTCTCCTACCATAAAACGCTTGGGGTGATTGTCTTTGCGGTCGCTCTTGCGCGTATCCTCTGGGCCTTGACCCAACCCAAACCCGGACCTTTGCACGCAGAGCGCAAGATCGAAACCAAACTGGCCGAGCTTGTCCACTGGCTTCTTTATATCTCGCTTGTGGCTGTACCGCTGACCGGCTGGATTCATCACGCCGCATCCGCAGGATTTGCGCCCATCATGCTGCCAATCGGCCAGGATCTGCCGCTTGTGCCCAAAAGCGAAAGCGTGTCGGAACTTTTCGCGGGTCTGCATTGGGTGTGGAGCAAGATCATGGTTGGTTCAATCCTGCTGCACGCGGCAGGGGCGATCAAACATCAGATCATCGACAAGGATGCCACCTTGCGGCGCATGTGGTTTGGCAGCGGCGAAGGACCCGCTGTTCCGGTTCACAAGGGGAACCTGACCGCGCCAATCGCCGCGATCGGTATCTATATCCTTGCGACCGCCGGTGGCGCGATGGCGGGGCTTTATACCCACGAAACCATTGATGCATCGGTGGCGTTGGAAGAGGTATCATCAGACTGGCAAGTCACAGAGGGGGATCTGGAGATCACCGTCACGCAATTCGGCAGCCCCGTGACCGGCGCATTCGCAGATTGGACCGCCGCCATCACATTTAACCCCGAGGCCGAGGGCGTGCTGGGCGATGTGACAACAACAATCGCCATCGGCTCTCTTTCGCTTGGATCGGTTACCGGTCAGGCAATGGGTGCGGATTTCTTCAACGTTGAAAGCTTCCCCACAGCGACATTCACCGCCGACATCACGCGGGGTGACACCGATTATGTCGCCGACGGCACGCTGACGATCAAGGATATCACCGTGCCAGTCACCCTGCCCTTCACGCTGACGCTCGACGGCGACACGGCTCAGATGTCCGGCATGGTCGCCCTCGACCGGCGCGCATTTGAGATTGGCAACAGCATCAATGACGAATCCACCCTTGGCTTTGGTGTCGGGATCAGTGTGAACCTGACGGCCACACGGAACGCAGAATAAGAAAGGGCGGCGCCATTCCTGGCACCGCCCTTCAAGTAATCGGCACAGGACTTATTCAGCCTGCATCGCCTCGATGGAGATCATCACTTGAACTTCGTCGCTGACGAATGGCGCAAACGCGCCCACTTCAAAATCTGACCGCAGCAACGTTGTTGTCGCGTCAAACCCGGCCCAGGGCTTTTCCGCCATCGGGTGCATGCCGACCTGATTAAGCTTGGCATCCAGCACGACAGGCTTCGTGATACCGTTCAGTGTCAGATCGCCAGTGATCAGCGCGGTATCCTCACCAGTCACTTCAATGGATGTGGATTCGAACGTGACCATTTCGTCGTCGCCAGCGCCAAAGAAATCGTCGCCCATGAAGTGGTCAAACCGGGCTTCCCAGCCGGTAAACATCGTGCGCACCGGAAACGAGACGCTCACAGATGATGCAGCAGGATCTTCCTGATCGAATACGATCTCACCTTCAAAACCAGAGAACATGTTGTAGGTCGTCGAATAGCCAAGATGGTCATATGTGAACAAAATCTGGCTATGGCTCGCATCCAGAACATAGTTCTCAGCGGTCGCGAGCGCGGGTGTCGCGAATGTGGTTGCGGCCAAAAGCGAAGCGGCGAGTGCGTTTTTCATAAGAAGCTCCTTATGTGGGTTAAGGTCATAAACCACAAAGATAGCGCGCAGACGGTTTGAGCAACTCTACAATTCCGAACAAATTCTGTTCAGCCACACAGGATTGGGGAATTTCGGCGTGTTTTCGCCTTAGGCGGCACGGGCTGCCGTCGTTGGTGTGACCATCAGGTCATTCGCCAGCCGATCACGCAATCCCACCAACTGTGCCTCGGTGCCTTCGGCAACCATGACCGTCTGCGACGTATTACGATAACGCAGTGACAGAACAGCACTGTTGGTCGTTTCGTCGGTATTCAAATAGATGCCACCAATCGTATCAAACCCGAATGCACCAACAGTTGTGGGTTTGCCCGCTCGGTTGCAGATCACCTCGCGGACTTCGCCGACACTGGTATCGACATGCACTTCGGCTTGGGTACCCCGGCTTGCGAACCACAAAAGATAGGCTGCAAACGTACCGAACAATGCCGCTGCACCAAGCCGTATCGTACCAATACCCCCGTCAAAGAACAGTGTTGGAAGAAGCAACAGACCCGCAGCAGCAGTCAGCAAACACATGCCAAAAAAGAAGCAGACAGCCTGCGCGATTGCCACGCCCAAGGACGGGCCGCGACCTGACCGGATGATGTAGCCCCAATAAATGTCTTCAACCGTAAAGCTGGACGATTTGGCCAGGTGGTCTTGAAACCCGACGACTGATGCTGGCATGTCCGACATGTGCACACTCCTTGCTCGATGTTCTTGTTTTGCACAGTAAACCGGGCAATATATGGGCAACCTCAAGGCATCGTTAAGAAATTTCAGATTGTTGCCAATCGGACTCAACTTCCGCTGCGCAAGGCTTGCATCACCCCGCAAGCTATGTATAAGGCCGCATCCTTCTGCAAAGTGTATGAACTGCGCAGCCTCTCGTGGATGGGACGCAGAAGGTCAAACCGCCCATCCTTTGAAATGCGCCGATATATGAACTGGAGTAAGCATGCCGCTATACGAGCATGTCATGATTGCGCGTCAGGACCTGTCCAACACGCAAGCTGAAAGCCTCATCGAACATTTCGGAACCGTTCTTGCCGACAACGGCGGCAAGCTGCTGGAAAACGAATACTGGGGCGTCAAGACGATGGCCTACAAGATCAACAAGAACCGCAAGGGGCATTATGCCTTCATGCGCACCGATGCGCCCGCGCCTGCCGTGCAGGAAATGGAACGCCTGATGCGCCTGCATGAAGACGTGATGCGCGTGCTGACCATCAAGGTCGACGCCCACGAAGAAGGCCCCTCGGTACAGATGCAAAAGCGCGAAGAACGTGGCGACCGCCGCGAACGCCGCTGATCAGGAAAGGACCATAAATCATGGCAACGAAACCATTTTTCCGCCGTCGCAAGTCCGATCCGTTTGATGGCGATAACGCCCCCAAGATCGACTACAAGGACACACGCCTGCTGCAGCGCTACATCTCTGAGCGTGGCAAGATCGTGCCCGCCCGTATCACCGCTGTCGGTGCCAAGAACCAGCGCGCACTCGCCCGTGCGATCAAGCGTGCCCGGTTCCTCGCCCTGCTGCCCTACGCCGTAAAGTAAGGAAAATCCCATGGATATCATTCTACTTGAGCGCGTCGCGAAGCTGGGTCAGATGGGCGAAGTCGTTTCCGTCAAGGAAGGCTATGCGCGCAACTACCTGTTGCCGCAGGGCAAGGCGCTGCGCGTGAACGCGGCCAACATGGCCCGTTTCGAAGCTGAAAAAGCCCAGATGGAAGCACGCAATCTTGAGACCAAGAAAGAAGCTGAAGCACTTGCTGCCAAGCTGGACGGTCAAAAGTTCATCGTGATCCGCTCTGCATCGGATGGCGGTTCGCTTTACGGTTCTGTCACCACCCGTGACGCCGCCGACGCCGCGACAGAGGCCGGTTTCTCGGTCGACAAAAAACAGGTTGTGCTGCTTGGCCCGATCAAGGAACTGGGTCTGCACAACGTCAACGTTGTTCTGCACCCGGAAGTCGAAGCAACCATCACGCTGAACGTCGCACGTTCGGTTGAAGAGGCTGAACTACAGGAAGCCGGCAAATCCATCGCCGAACTGGCCGCCGAGGAAGAGGCCGCTGCTGAGTTTGAAATTCAGGAGCTGTTTGACGATATCGGTGCCGCAGCATCAGACGACGATGATCTGGCGCAAACCGCCGGTGTCGAAACAGCGTCAGATGACGATACTGCAGAAGACGAAAAGTAAGGCCAAAACCTTATTCTCAAACGAAAAAAGGCCGTCCCAGCAGGGGCGGCCTTTTTGCGAAGTGGCCAATCCAGCGGACCTTCCCTCATCCCGACATTTGCCGTTAGGGTAAGATCAGTCAGTGGGGAGACGGAAGATGACATATCAGGCGACCGATGTCCTGACGACGGAACGCGAAATCCGTGCTGTGATCGATGGAATCCACGACGCCCAAAAGACCAAGATCCTCGACCATATTGATCGGCACTGCAGGATCTGGATTGAACGCTCGCCCTTTCTGGTAATGTCCACAGTCGATCAGGCGGGTCGGCTTGATGCCTCGCCCAAGGGGGACCCGGCGGGGTTTGTGCAGGTACTGGATGACAAGATGCTCGCCATACCAGATCGCCCCGGCAATCATCGCTTCGACAGTTTCCGCAACATCCTGCAAACAGGTCGCATCGGGCTTGTTTTTATGGTGCCGAACCGCAATGAGGTCGTGCGCGTCAATGGCACGGCGCAAATTGTCCGGGACGCGCATTTGCGGGAAGACATGGCGATAAAGGGGCGCGTCCCGGATTTTGCAATTCTGGTGCATGTGGAAGAGGCGTTCTATCACTGTGGCAAGGCGATTATCCGGTCTCGGCTGTGGGCACCGGACCATGCGGCCCCGACCGACGGATTGCCAACCTATGCCGAAGCCATTGCCGACCAGGCCAATCCGGATATGACCCTGGAAGAAATCGACCTCCGGCTGCGTCATAATGACAAAAACCGGCTTTACGATGAGTGATACAGCGACAGAAGTGAACATCCCAAATCGGCATGTTTCATCCTGTATGGTTTGCGTACAGAACCTGTACATACACTGTACGTACAATACCTCCCCTCGCGTCGCAGATTAAAAACCGTCTGTTGCGGCGGTTCAGGCCATTTTCGAACAGAAAGTCTTCGTTCTGTGCCATTCGACACAGCGGTAGAGTTAACCTTACGTTAAGGTGACCACATTGTTAGTACGCCGCGCCCCGGTATTTCGGGGATCACGATACGAAATATTTTTCTACTGAGTGGCAACGGCCCGCCATTATTGAGGCGGGCCAAACCGCTGCCTGCTGTCAAAACGCGATACCGTTTTCCCAATATGCGGCGGCGTCGACGAGACGTTGTTATTGCATAGGACAGGAAGACGCTGGACACCTTCTGGCATGTTCCAAAACGCCAAACTGATCCTTGCACCAAATCCACATGATCAGATCCAAGCGTCCTGCCACACCCGGGCAAAACAAAAAAAAGGGCACCCCGCAGGATGCCCTTCTTGAAACCGATGTCGCTGATTTACTCTTCTTCCAGCTTCTCGACAGCCTTTTGCAGGTCTTCCTTGCTGACCTCTTTTTCCTTTACGGCAGCCTGTTCGAAGATATGTTCGACAACCTTGTCTTCGAATAATGGCGCTTGCAACTGCTGCCGAAACTGCGCGTTTTTCTGAACGAATTCAAAGAACTGGCGCTCCTGGCCAGGATACTGGCGCGCCTGGTTCATGATCGCTTGGGTCATTTCCTGATCGGTGACCTTCACTTCGGCCTTCTGACCGATATCGGCCAGCAGCAGACCCAGCTTCACCCGGCGTTCGGCCAGTTTGACATGCTCTTTGGTCGGCTTGATCTCGGGGTGATCATGCCCTTCCACATCCGGGTTTTCTTCATGCCACAACTGATGGGCGATCTGGCCCGCTTCGGCATCAACCAGCGACTGCGGTAGGTCAAATTTCACTTTTTTATCAAGCACATCAAGCAAGCCACGCTTGGCGACCGCACGCGACGCGCCGGTATATTCAGCCTCAAGCCGTTCGATGATCTGGGCTTTCAGCGCTTCAAGGTCTTCAGCACCGAATTTCTTGGCCAGTTCATCGTCAATCTTCGGCTTTTTCGGTCCCTTCACCTCTTTGATGGTGCAGGTAAAGACCGCCTTTTTACCGGCCAGGTTCTCGGCCTGATAATCTTCGGGGAAGGTCACTTCGACGTCTTTTTCGTCGCCTGCCTTGACCTTCAGCAGCCCCTCTTCAAAACCGGGAATGAAAGAGTTGGAGCCGAGCACAAGCGGATAGTCTTCCGCCGCACCCCCTTCAAAGGGTTCGCCGTCCACTTTACCGACGAAGTCCAGAACAACCTGATCGCCATCCTTCGCAGCACCCTTCTTGGCCTCGTAGGTCACGGCCTGTGGGCTTTCGGCAAGGTTATCAAGCGCTTCTTTGACGGACTCGTCATCGGCTTTCACGACTAGGCGTTCCAGCTTGATCTTGGAAAAATCGACCTCTTCGATATCGGGGAGCTTTTCGTAAGAGATTTCGACATTCACGTCGTCGCCTTCTTTCCAGTCCTCGTTGGTCATCTTCATTTCGGGCTGGGCAGCGGGACGGTCGCCGCTTTCCTCAAGATGCTTGGACACGGCACCATCAATGCTTTCCTGCATCGATTCACCCATCAGACGTTGACCGAACTGCTTGCGCAACAGCGCCATTGGCACTTTGCCCTTGCGAAACCCCTTCATTTCCACGCTTGGCTGCGCTTCTTTCAGCTTTTCTTCGACTTTCGCGTCAAGTTCAGCGGCAGTGACCGTGATCGCGTAACCGCGCTTGAGGCCTTCGTTCAGGGTCTCGGTGACCTGCATCTGTTATCCGTCCTTTTCTCGTGTTCCTGGTGCGGGTGAAGGGACTTGAACCCCCACGCCTTGCGGCGCCAGAACCTAAATCTGGTGCGTCTACCAATTCCGCCACACCCGCATGATCAATAAAGGGCAAGCCTGCGCCTGCCCCGATGTTGCGCGCCTTCTAGCAAAGGTCGTTGGGGGATGCGAGCAGAAAATTGAGGGTTATAACCCCAGTTTACGAAAGACGTTGGGGAGTTCTTCCGGCAGGTCTTCGGCGATCAGACCGGGGCCGAAGCTGAGGGCGCATTCGGTGTGCAGCCAGGCCCCGGTTTCGGCGGCCTGCATGGGCGCAAAGCCGCGGGCAAGGAGGCCGGTGATGAAGCCGGCCAGCACATCGCCGGAGCCTGCGGTGGCAAGCCAAGGGGCGGCGCGTTCGTAGACGGAGGCGTTGATGCTGCAGCGCCCGGACGGGTCGGCGATCACCGTATCGGGCCCCTTGAAAAGCGCCACACACCCTGCCCGTTTCGCAGCATCACGGGTCGCGTCGACCTTCGAATAGGCGGGGCCTGTGGTGGCGGGAGCGTTCAGTTTTTCGGCGATGTCGGGGAAGAGGCGCGCGAATTCGCCCGCATGCGGGGTGAGGATACAGTTTTCGTGGAGTTTGGCGAAGAGGGTTTCGTCCTGTGCGATCAAGGTGAGCGCATCGGCATCCAGCACAAGACCCCGCCCCGGGCTTGTTCCGGGGCCTCTACTTTGGCCGCCTGTTTGAGGTCCCGGGTCAAGCCCGGGACGGGTGATTTCCAGAGCGGTGATCAGCAGTGCCCGTTCCCGCGCACCCAAGCCGAGGCCGGGACCGATGCAGAGCGCGTTGATGCGCGTGTCCTGCAGGATTTCCGCAAGTTGCGCGGCATCCTTGATGGCGGTCAACATGATGGCATTGAGCTGGGCAGCATTTTCGATCAGCGCAGCGGGCGGCTGGCCGACGGTCACGGCCCCCGCCCCGACACGGAGGGCGGCACGCCCAGCCAGACGGGCGGCACCCCCCTTGCCCACACCACCGGAAAGTATGAGGACGTGGCCGTGCGAATATTTGTGGCCTGCCTCCGATTTCGAAAGCGCTTCTGAAAAGCCCCAATATTCGGGCCCCGGGCGCTGTATGACGTTGCCAAGCTCCGACATGAACGATTTGTCACTCTGGTCTGCGCGCCAGGGATAAACACCTATGTCAACGGATCGTAGCTTGCCGCAATTTGACGGGCCATCATCGACAATGTGTCCGACCTTGAGAGGACCGGTTGAGACCGTGAGATCGGCACGCACCACAACACCAATGGGCTTTCCACTATCTGCGCAAAGTCCCGATGGCATATCGATCCCAACAACCTTTGGCGCTGCATCGCCCAATCGCTTGATGCCCAAGGAACGGATTGCGTCACGAAAAGCGCCTTCGGAGGGACGTTTGACGCCAGTGCCGAAGATCGCATCAATGATTAGTTCTTCACCTTTGAAAAGAGATCCATGTCGATTAAGGGGATTCTGCGCGACCCATCTTTCGTAATTCACCTTCGCATCCGGCGGCAGCTTGTCGGCGTCTCCGTACAGAAACACCTCCACATCCCAACCGGCCTCTTTCAACAATCTCGCAACGACAAACCCGTCGCCGCCATTATTGCCCGGGCCGCAAAGCACCACGGCCCGACGCGCGTTATCATCTTGCCCCAAATACTCCGGGGGTGAGCCGCGCAGCGGCGAGGGGGTGGAACCCCCGGCCCCGCCCGCCGCAGGCGCGGACGGTTTTGGCGCAGCCAATTCCGGCCATTCCGCGAAAATCGCGTCCACCACCCGCTGCCCGGCACGCTCCATCAGCTCCAGTCCGGTGACCGCGCCACTCTCAATCGCGGCCTGTTCGATGGCGCGCATTTGGGCAGCGGTCAGCAGTTCGGTCATGGTTTCAGCACCTCAAGTTCGTATTCCGCCCGATCAACGGGCGAGTTGCACAAAAATTAGGCAACACATATGCTTTCCCCTGACCAGCTTGCCGTAAGGCTCTGCCACGAATTGTTCCTTTGCAAGAGAAATGGTCTGACCACTGACGAAACACCAAAAGGGGGAGTCGCGGGCGCATGAAGAAAATCGAAGCGATCATCAAACCGTTCAAACTCGATGAAGTGAAAGAGGCGCTTCAGGAGGTTGGCGTGCAAGGGCTTTCCGTGGTCGAAGTGAAAGGGTTTGGGCGCCAAAAGGGCCATACAGAACTCTATCGCGGCGCTGAATATGTCGTGGACTTCCTGCCCAAGGTGAAGATCGAGGTCGTGCTGGCCGATGATCAGGTCGACAGCGCGATCGACGCCATTATCGGTGCTGCCAAGACCGACAAGATCGGCGACGGCAAGATCTTTGTCTCGCCCGTCGAACAAGCCATTCGCATCCGGACCGGTGAAGCCGGCGACGACGCGCTTTAACCCATAAATCTGCTAGGAAAAGGGACACCATAGATGGACAATAAAGCTGTTCTGAAACTGATTAAGGACGAAGAGGTCGATTACGTCGACATTCGTTTCACGGACCCACGCGGCAAGCTGCAGCATGTGACTGTTGTTGCCGATCTGGTGGATGAGGATTTTCTTGAAGAAGGCTTCATGTTCGACGGTTCTTCCATTGCTGGGTGGAAGTCGATTGATCAATCCGACATGAAACTGATGCCACAGGCCGAAAGCGCCTATCTTGATCCGTTTTATGCGGAGAAAACAGTTTGCATTCACTGCAACATTGTCGAGCCTGACACAGGCGAAGCCTATGAGCGCGATCCCCGCGGTACCGCTGTAAAGGCCGAAGCCTACCTGAAGTCATCCGGCATTGGCGACACCGCCTATTTCGGCCCCGAAGCCGAATTCTTTGTCTTTGATGATGTGCGTTTCAGCGTGTCGATGAACAAGGTATCCTACGAGGTGGACGCGCTGGATGGCGCATGGAACACCGATACAGAATACGAGATGGGCAATACCGGCCATCGTCCTGGGATCAAGGGCGGTTATTTCCCTGTGAACCCCATTGATGACGCGCAGGAAATGCGTTCGGAAATGCTGTCCACGATGAAGCGGATGGGCATGAAGGTCGACAAGCACCACCACGAAGTCGCGTCTTGCCAGCACGAGCTTGGCCTGATCTTTGGCTCGCTGACCCATCAGGCGGATGAGCTACAGAAGTACAAATATGTGATCCACAACGTGGCCCAAGCCTACGGCAAGTCCGCGACATTCATGCCCAAGCCGATAGCCGGCGACAACGGCACCGGTATGCACGTGAACATGTCGATCTGGAAAGATGGCAAGCCCTTGTTTGCAGGCGACAAATACGCCGATCTGTCGCAAGATGCGCTCTATTTCATCGGTGGCATCCTGAAACACGCCAAAGCGCTGAACGCGATCACCAATCCATCGACCAACAGCTACAAGCGTCTGATCCCCGGCTTCGAAGCCCCCGTTCTGCGCGCCTATTCCGCCCGCAACCGGTCGGGCTGTGTGCGTATCCCATGGGCCGAAAGCCCCAAGGCAAAACGTGTGGAGGCCCGCTTCCCTGATCCGGCGGCGAACCCTTACCTGTGCTTTGCTGCCCTGCTGATGGCTGGCCTTGACGGGATCAAGAACAAGATCGACCCCGGCCCATCGTCTGACAAGGATCTGTATGATCTGCCCCCAGAAGAGCTGGCCGAGATCCCAACGGTTTGCGGTTCGTTGCGCGAAGCGCTCGAAGCACTTGAGGCCGATCATGACTTCCTTTTGGCCGGTGACGTGTTCACCAAGGACCAACTGGACGGCTACATGGAGCTGAAATGGGAAGAGGTGTACGCCTATGAGCACACACCCCACCCAATGGAATACAAACTGTATTACAGCTGCTAATTCATTGGGGGCTGGCCCCCGATGTGAAGATCAAAAGGCGCCCGATGGGGCGCCTTTTTTTGGCTGTGCATAGATAACCATGTCCGGTCTTTTTCCTATAAGCATCAATGCCTTGCCTTGACGTAGCGGCATATTTTCAACCCGTCCAAAAAACGCCCAATTCTCTGGTTAACACGCTGTTCATGTCCAAATATCACCCGATAGATGTCCGCTACCAAGGCCCCTCGACCGCTTACACCGGGTCCTTGAACAAGCGGCAGATTGACCCGCCCGCCCCTGCACCGCAGCCCGTGGATATCCCGCGCAGTGCGGATCAGACCGCCAAAGCCGCAGCAAACCCGTGGGGTGCGGAACAGCGCGCCACATCCGCACCTTTGCCGCCCCCCAAACCACGCCCTGCACCTCGTCGTGCAGGGTCTACCGCGATGCCTCTGGCCTGGCGTCTGTTGGTTCCGTGGCCGGTACAGATGGTTGTGGGCCTCTTTCGCAGACTGGGCTGGGCCTGGTCGATTGCCCTGTTGTACATTCTCGGCACGGTCCTGTTCTAATGCCGGATTATCACCCGCTTGATACGCGCCACAAAGCCAACAAAGCTGCAAAAGCACCAAAAGCCGAAAAGCCCTGGCGCAACGTGGCAGAGCCTGCTGTGCCATCAGGTGCAAAGGCAGGTCCGATCCGGGACGATGACACAACGGAATGGCGCGCGCGTGAAAGGATCGGCAGAGCCGCTGAACGGGCCGCGCTGAAAGAAACACCGCTGATCGCCCATCTGTTTGGCCCGGCAACACTGTTTTACAAAATACGTGCTACACTGATTGGCGAGCGCGCCCGCGGCCACAGCCACACCAGGATCGCCCTGCAGTTTGCAACCGCATTTGGTTTGTATTTTCTGGTCTATTATATGGACGGGTTGTTTGACCTGACCGGTCTGGCCGGTGCCGAAACCACGATGAAATCCATCAACTGACGGCTGCTGTCTGTCGGCAGACAGCAAAGCTGATCGTTTGAAGGGCGCCAGGGATGGCGCCCCTTTCATTGCTGGCTGCGCGGTTTTGACCACGTTAACCCCGGTTTCGTTGTCAGATGCGTGTGCAGAACCGTGGTCAAACCGAGGTCGGAATCGTGGTAAAAACCGTGTTAGAAAAATAGCTTAACTTATTGTATTTTATACCTTTTTTATAGTTAACAATCTGTGTAGAGACATCCCCATTCGTTAGGAACCGGGCGATTGGGCAAAATGACGCTCAGGCTCGTGAAATCAGAACACAAACCTTTTGGAGCGATGAAGAATGATCGAGAAAACAAGAATAGCGTCTATGGGATTTGCGGCATTGGTCGCGCTTTCCATTGCAGCGCCACATGCAGTGCACGCGCAAAGCTTGAACATCACCTGTAACTCAAATGCGGACGGCGCGACAAACCTGTGCGACGATAACGATATGGCCGATGTCGAGGATTTTGTGAACGCCACACAGAATGATCTCAACCAAGCCGAAGAAGCGATTTCCGCAAACACCGATCTGATCAACCAAAATGCATTGGATCAGGCCGACACGGATGCGGCACAGGATCAGGCACTGACGGATGCCATTTCAGATCAAGCCGATACGGATGCAGCACAGGATCAAGCGCTGACAGATGCCATTTCAGATCAAGCCGACACGGATGCGGCACAGGATCAGGCGCTGACGGATGCCATTTCAGATCAGGCCGACACGGATGCCGCACAGGATCAGGCGCTGACAGATGCCATTTCAGATCAGGCCGACGCGGATGCGGCACAGGATCAGGCGCTGACAGATGCCATTTCAGATCAGGCCGACACGGATGCAGCACAGGATCAGGCACTGACAGATGCCATTTCAGATCAGGCCGATACGGATGCAGCACAGGATCAGGCGCTGACAGATGCCATTTCAGATCAGGCCGACACGGATGCCGCACAGGATGAGGCGATTGGTCAGAACGCCGACAATATCGCGACAAACACTGATAACATCGCAACAAACACCGACAACATTGCGACAAACACGACCAACATCGGAACGAACGCGGACAACATCGCCACAAATACCGATAATATCGCGACAAACACCGATAACATCGCGACAAACACGACCAACATCCAAACCAACACCACCAATATCCAAACCAACTCCGAAAATATCGCGGTCAACACAACGAATATTCAGGTCAATGCGGATAACATCCAAACCAACGCCGACAATATTCAGACCAATGCAGAAGGTATCGCGACGAACGCTGCTGACATTTCTGATCTGCGCACAGATCTGAACCGGGGTCTGGCCATTTCCAACGCGATGGAGGTCTTCGCACCCGAACCAGGGGCGAACTTCCGCATGAACTTTGGTACGGGCTTTCACGAGGGTGAGGCCGCGTTCGGGATCACCGGTGCGGGCCGGATCGGTGCGACAGGCAATACAGTGCTTTACTTTGGCATCGCCGGTGCCCAAGGCACGGCAGGTGGCAAGGCTGGCGTCTCCTTCCAGTGGTAATACACGCAAAAGCGCCTTGATGGGCGCTGGACATTGGCGGGCCTTTGCCCGCCAATTCTGTTTTGGGCAGATGCGTCGGTCCATCAACAGTACGCACCGAATGCCGCCCGCTGAATAGCGGCGCGTCGTTTTCGTATCAGAAACACGCCAATCGCTCTGTCACACTTTCTTTCAGGGAAAGGTGACCGATCATGAATACCCATTACCGCGACAGCCGCAAAATCGATCCGACACGAGGTGCCGTTTTGGGGGATGGCACCCCAAACGATCAGGACCGGATGGAGATCGGGCCGACCCAACTGGCGTATCGCGAATGGGTCGCCGCCGGACTGAAGTTGCCGGACCTGCCTGCGATGCGCGTCTGGCGCCATCGCCGCCTGACCGATGCGGTCAATGCACGTGATTATGGTGGTATTTTGATGTTTGATCCGCTCAACATCCGCTATGCTACCGACAGCACGAACATGCAGCTGTGGAATACGCACAACCCGTTTCGCGCCTGCCTGGTCTGTTCAGATGGCTATATGGTGGTGTGGGACTATAAGAACGCGATGTTTCTGTCCCTGTTCAACCCGTTGGTGAATGAACAGCGCACCGGCGCGGATCTGTTCTATTTTGATCGCGGCGATCAGCTTGAGGTCGCAGCACGCCGCTTTGCAGACGAGGTCAGCGACCTGATTATGGCGCATGGCGGCGGCAATATGCGCCTGGGCGTCGACAAGCCGATGTTGCATGGGCTACGCGCCTTGGAAGCCGCAGGGTTTGAGGTATTCCCGGGCGAAGAGCTGACCGAGAAGGCCCGCAGCATCAAAGGCCCGGATGAAATTCTGGCGATGCGTTGCGCAAGCCACGCCTGCGAAGCGGCGTGTTACGCGATGGAGGATGCCGCGCGTGCGGGTGTCCCGCACGGCGATATGTCAGAGGATGATATCTGGTCCGTCCTGCATGCCGAGAATATCCGGCGCGGCGGCGAGTGGATCGAAACCCGTCTTCTGTCCTCGGGCCCGCGCACGAACCCTTGGTTTCAGGAATGTGGCGGGCGCATTGTCCAGAACAACGAAATCGTAGCCTTTGATACCGATCTGGTGGGGGCCTATGGCATCTGCGTTGATATCAGCCGCACCTGGTGGATCGGTGATCGCAAGCCCCGCCCGGATATGATTGAAGCCATGCAGATCGGCGTCGAACATATCGCGCAAAATATGCAGATGCTAAAGCCCGGCGTGTCATTCAATGATCTGACCCACAACACCCACGTTTTGCCCGAAGCCTACCAGAAACAGAAATACGGCTGCCTGATGCATGGTGTGGGCTTGTGCGATGAATGGCCATTGATCGCCTATCCCGACAAATGGGTGGAAGGTGCGTTTGATTATGTACTTGAGCCTGGCATGACGCTCTGTGTCGAGGCGCTGATCAGCCCGGAGGGCGGCGATTTTTCGATCAAGCTGGAAGATCAGGTGCTGATTACCGAAGACGGTTTCGAGAACCTGACCAGATACCCGCATGATCGCGCACTGATGGGGCTATGACGGCACCAGATGCACGCGGGCCACAACACCGTTATGGTCCGACCCCAGCAAGGGCCGGCGTTCGAGGTGTCCGCCGCCCGGTGCAAGAACGTGATCCAGCAAAAGCGGCACCCCCTTGATCATGAATGTGGGCCGGATCGGCCCGGCGAGTGTTGCATTCGCCGCCCGCCCCACCTGCTGCACGCTGGACGCCCATGGGAACATGTTGAAATCACCGGCCACGACGACAGGCCCCTCAAGCTGTTCCAATATTGCGCGCGCCGCATCCCGCGACCGTTGCTGTCCGTAGGGATAGGGCCAGTAGAAATGCACTGATCCGATCCATATCTGCTGCCCATCGCGGCTGATCCGGGCGGCGGCCAGTCCGAATGGATCGGAACAGATGGTATCGTCGGAAAACGGATATCTGGACAGCACCGCAATCCCGTTCCATCCTGAAAACCTGCACAGATGCTGATGCGGAAAATCCCCGGCAAGTGACGCCAGTATCGCCTCGTTGCGGTTCGAGACCTCTTGCAGCATCACCACCTCGGCGCGGCTGTCGCGGATATCACGCGCGAGGGCGGCGGTATCTGTATTTCCGAACCAGATATTCTTGGTGTAGAGTGTCAATTCTCCACCCGGCTGGCCACCGAAGAACAGCGGCAGGGTCGTCAGCAAAGCCACCGCGCCTGTCCCCCCAAGGATGACGCGCCATAATGGCTTGATCTGCCAAAGGCAGCCCAGAAAGCAGATAACGCCCAGAATGATCCGCAATAGCGCGATACTGTCGCCTGCCGGATGAAATGCCCCGCCGAACCCCGCCCAGACCCCAAGCGCGGCCCAGCCAAGCCCGATAGCCAGCACGATCCGTATCAGTTTCATCATGGTAACATCTCTCACCTTGCCGCGATTGTCTGCAAAGAGAGTTGTTTCATGTGCAGCCGGTTGT
The DNA here is from genome assembly GCA_947503965.1 of uncultured Paracoccaceae bacterium. GTDB lineage: Bacteria > Pseudomonadota > Alphaproteobacteria > Rhodobacterales > Rhodobacteraceae > Yoonia. Next base: position 13,387 of record CANNFU010000005.1, on the reverse strand, counting down.
CATGTCTTGCGCAGATTTTGTGCACGACAGCAAGAAAGGCGCTCCGATGCCGACAGAGAAACTGACATTTCAGGGCCATGCAGGGGATACGCTTGCCGCCCGTTTGGATATGCCCAACGGTCCGCATCTGGCGACCGCGCTGTTTGCCCATTGCTTTACCTGTTCCAAGGATATCACCGCCGCACGCCGCATTGCCGCGCGCCTGTCGGCAATGGGGATCGCCGTCTTGCGCTTTGATTTTACCGGCCTTGGCCATTCTGAGGGAGAGTTCGAGAACACGAGCTTTTCGTCCAATGTGGATGATCTGGTTGCCGCCTGTCAGGCGCTGGATGCGCGTGGCATGTCCCCGTCCCTGATTATCGGTCATTCGCTCGGCGGGGCTGCCGTGCTGAAGGCCGCGCCGATGATGGACAGTATCAAGGCGGTCGTGACCATCGGCGCGCCGTTTGACCCCGGTCACGTCACACATAACTTTGCCCAAGCCATTCCCGAGATCGTGGACAAGGGCGTGGCCGAGGTAAACCTGGGCGGTCGTCCGTTCCGCATTAGCAAGGGGTTTGTCGATGATGTCTCAGAGGCGGCGTTGACCAGCTCGATTGCCAAGCTGAACGCCGCCTTGTTGGTGCTGCATGCCCCGCGTGATGCGACGGTGGGGGTCGAAAATGCATCGAATATCTTTCTGGCCGCAAAACATCCCAAGAGCTTTGTCACCCTGGATGATGCCGATCATCTGGTGTCGCGCCCGGCAGATGCGGAATATGCCGCCGACGTCATCGCCGCATGGTCAAAACGCTATCTGAAGCTGGAAGAACCGCCCAAGCCTGCCGCTGCCCCCGAAGGCGTGATGCGCGTGACCGAAGCCGATGCAAACGGGTTCTTGCAGGATGTCCAGTCAGGTCCGCATCACGTGCTCGCGGATGAGCCTGCAAAATATGGCGGTACCAACAAGGGGCTGACCCCTTATGGGTTTGTCGCCGCCGGTTTGGGGGCCTGTACGTCCATGACGATCCGCATGTATGCCCGTCGCAAGGGTTGGCCCTTACAGGGGGTCAGCGTCGATATCACCCATGCGAAAGAGCATGGCGAAGATGCCGCTGATCCGGGTGCAAAGGTGGATCGGTTTGAACGGGTGATCCATCTGACGGGTGATTTGTCCGATGAGCAACGTGAACGGTTGCTGGAGATTGCAGACAAATGCCCGGTGCATAAAACGCTGGAACGCAGCTCAGAGGTCAGCACGCGATTGTTATGAAAAAAGGCGCCATAAGGCGCCTTTTTGAATTCGTATCACTTAAGGCCCTACTGACGGGCGTCGCCGATCAGCTTCCACAATGCGGGAACCAGAAGTGCCGCAAGACCCAGTTTCAGCGCGTCACCGATCAGGAACGGTGTGATGCCCCATGCAAGCGTCTGTTCAAGCCCCGAGGAGAACTGGTGCAGCCACAAAAGACCGGGGATGTAGATCAGCGCGTTGCCGACAAGCATGGCGACAGCCATTAGGATCACGTTCCGATCCCAACCTTTGCGCGCAGCAAAGCCAAGTGCCAATGCGGCCAGAACATAGCCCACCAGATAACCGCCGGTACCGCCCATCATATAGACAAGTCCGGCTTTCTCGGCTGAGGAGCCTGCAAAAACGTCAAAACCCATCGCACCGATAGCAAGATAGCCCAGGATCGTGATCGCGCCCAGCCGCGCGCCATAAGCCGCGCCGATGGTCAGCACACCAAACGTCGTTAGTGTGATTGGAACGGGATTGCCGGGGATGAAGACCTGAATCTTTGCCGTCAGCGCCAAGGCGGCGATCCCTAGGATAACCATTGCCGCCTGCTTGATCCGCAGGGCGGTGCCTGTCGAGGGGCCAAAAGCCTCGGTCAGTACTTTGTCATTAAGTGCGAGAGCCATGTGTCGCTTTCCCCTGTTATTGATCCGTTGCGCTTTTATTGCCCTATGCTGCGGCGCGGCGCAAGCGAGATGGCGCTAACGGCTTGTTTCATAAGATGCGTTCGGGCGCATCTGCCCGGGTATAACGGGATGTCGAGGTGTAATCTTTGCGTGGTCCGGTCACATCCCAGACCGCCTGCCAGATCGGCCATTGCCGGAAGTCATATTGCACGAGGTAGTGATCGGCACCGCAAGGATGTTCTGTTCCCTGGGCCTGACCAGCGGGCACGAAGCTGTGAAAGGCGGTGCCATCCTCAAACCGGACATCGACCCTGTCGACCAGAAAATGCCACTGATATCTGCGGTTCGCCGTCAATGCGGGCCCCGACCCAAATCTGATCGTGCCCTCTTCGAAATAATCCAGCCGGCTGGACCCATGTTCGCGAAAGGTGCAGGTGCCGCGGAATATGCCCTGCTGACCGCTGTGCCGGTCTTCAATCTCGCGATGAAGCTGCCATATTCCTGCAAGATCGGCGCGGGTCAGCATGGCATCGCGATCTTCATGTCATCTCTCCCTTGAGGGTTTGGGCCTGCCCCCTTATGACGCGAGGGTAAATCGCTGCCCAGCCCAGATAAAGGTGCCCATTCATGATCCCTCGTTATTCTCGCCCGGAAATGACCGCCATTTGGGAACCCGCCACAAAGTTCCGCATCTGGTACGAGATCGAGGCCCATGCCTGTGACGCCCAAGCCGCCATCGGCGTTATCCCGAAAGAGAATGCCGAAGCGGTCTGGAAAGCCAAGGATGTCGAATTCGACGTCGCCCGGATTGATGAGATTGAGGCCGTGACCAAGCATGACGTGATCGCGTTCCTGACCCATCTGGCCGAACATATCGGGGCCGATGATGCGCGGTTTGTCCATCAGGGCATGACATCTTCGGACGTGCTGGATACCACGTTGAATGTGCAGCTGGTCCGTGCCGCCGATATCCTGATTGCCGATATGGATCGGGTTCTGGCCGCGTTGAAAACGCGGGCGCATGAGCACAAGGACACGGTGCGCATTGGCCGCAGTCACGGGATTCACGCCGAACCGACCACGATGGGTCTGACCTTTGCCCGTTTTTATGCCGAGATGGATCGCGGCCGCGCCCGGCTGGTGAACGCACGAGCCGAGATCGCGACGGGTGCGATTTCCGGCGCCGTCGGCACATTTGCCAATATTGATCCGTCCGTGGAAGAACATGTCTGCGCACAGATGGGCCTGACGCCGGAACCGATCAGCACACAGGTCATCCCCCGCGACCGCCACGCGATGTTCTTTGCCACCCTCGGTGTCATCGCCAGCAGCATCGAAAATATCGCGACCGAGATCCGCCATATGCAACGAACCGAGGTGCTTGAGGCCGAAGAGTTTTTCTCAAAAGGGCAAAAGGGCAGTTCTGCCATGCCGCATAAACGCAACCCTGTCCTGACCGAGAACCTGACAGGGCTGGCGCGGCTGGTGCGCATGTCGGTCGTTCCAGCGATGGAGAATGTCACGCTGTGGCACGAACGTGATATCAGCCATTCTTCGGTCGAGCGGGCGATCGGGCCGGATACGACGGTCACGCTGGATTTTGCATTGAACCGTTTGGCGGGTGTGATCGAAAAGCTGGTGATCTATCCCGAAAACATGCTTGCAAACATGAACAAGTTCCGCGGACTGGTCATGTCGCAGCGCGTGCTTCTTGCGCTGACCCAGGCCGGTGTCAGCCGCGAAGACGCCTATCGCCTGGTACAGCGCAACGCGATGAAGGTCTGGGAACAAGGTGCCGACTTCAAGACAGAACTGCTGGGCGACAAGGATGTGCTTGCCGCGTTGTCAGCTTCTGAAATCGAAGAGAAGTTCGATCTTGGCTACCACACCAAACACGTGGACACGATATTTGCCCGCGTCTTTGGCGAAGGGTAGACTGATTGGTCGTCCTGCTCTGGTACGACCAATCAAGATGCTTTCATCAAATCACGGATGGTGAATGGACAACGTGCTGATCCATGGCACGGCTTCTATGCTTCATCGCCGGCATCGGTTCACGGGCTTCTGCCCGACGCACGGCAGGCATGCTCATCGCGACATAGCGACGTTCATCATGCACGTTGACGTAGGGGTCGCCGATCAGCTTGGCCGGATAACCAAGTTGACGCAACGTTCTTGCGAAAACCGGTGGGCAGAGGGCGATAATCTCGGTCGCGCCATGCTGTGTTGCCTGATCAACCACCCCATCGAGAATCAGTGAAAGACATTCCGAACGGTCCGCATGCGTGTTCACTTCGTCGGAGATGACAACGCGCGTTGCTTCCCAGACATTTGGTGTCACCTCGGCCTGCGGGATGATGTCGGCCGGTATCCCGATCAGCTTTCCGTCAACCGCATCCCGCAGCATGTAAGTATGTGAACCCCACTGCGCCGTTGTCGCCATCGCACGCATGCCGCCAATGACCTTACCGTCCCGCAAAACAAGAGAATAATAGGCTTTGGGATTGTCGTACTGATCCATTTCAACGTTGTCATCGTGCGGAATGTCCCATCCAAGCTGATCAACAAAGAATCGCTTTCGCAGTCCAAGAAACTCGTAAAAGGCAGTGCCATACTGATGCAACTGCGCAAGGTTAAACGTGATATTTTCCATGTCGATTATCTCTCTACCCTAAGACGAAAACGCGTCCGCCATACATCCGTTCAATTGCCGTCTTAACCAAGACAATGACAAATTAACGCGAATTGTTCCTAAGTGAGAAAAAAAATCGCAAAAGTTTCAGATTAAGCCATACTGGTTCGCCAAAGCTGCGGCCTGACTGCCGGTTTTGGCCCCCAATTTCAGCTTTGCGTTCTTGAGCCGCTGCTTGACCGCGCCTTCGCTGACGCTCAACTCATACGCGATTTCCTTGAGCCGCTTGCCGTCCTTGACCATGCCCAGCGCCTCTAATTCTGCCTTGGTCAAATTCGTCGGAGGCGCGGTTTCATTGTGCCGACGGACTAAAAATGCGCTCAAAAGTTTCAGCTCAAGCTCTGTATACTCTCTATCTGAGCGGGTGAACGAGGCGAAGGAACGTTGTGCATCGGCCCCGCCATCGAGCAGTGAAACGGTCACACCATAGCGCATTCCAAAGGTCTGAGCCTGAGCGACAATCCGCTTAGGGTCGTCAAGCGAAATATCGCTCCATCGGATTGCACCAGTGTTGCTGTAGGCCCATCTAACTACAGGATCAAAAAGCATAAAACGTTGTTTTGTGTAGTGCCTGATCCAATCTTCGGGAAATGCATTCACCTCTTCCATCGGGAAGGCAAAACCGATCCGCAGCGCGATATAATAGCCCGACGGGGCAAGCTGCCCAATCTCGTCTGGACCAAGAAGTGTAGACATTCAATTCCCTCAAAGAGCAGTCCGAACGACAAAGCTCTTGCTGCTAGATCACTGTTATCTCTACTATGATGAGATACAATGCCACATAACAAGGTATTTGAAGTTCCTGCCTTTTGGCAACCGTAAAGCGAGTTTGAGAGAATGTCATCGACGCAACTTGAGATCAGTGAGATCTTGGGCGAACTGAACGAACGGGCCCCTGCGGGCTACGCGCTTGGTTTTCATATTGAGTATACGACGCCTAAGTTCATGTTTCAGACCTACCCGAAGGCATGGCTGGATTATTACTCGCAAAACGGGCTGCTGATGTCAGACCCGATGGTGGCATGGGGTTTCGAAAACACCGGCCGACAGCGCTGGTCCGATCTCACGGATCCGGCTGGCGTCATGGACAAGGCCGCGGACCACGGTATGAAGTTTGGCGTGGTGATCGCGGCAGAAACAGGTGATCAGCGCAGCATCTGCGGGTTCGCGAGCGCTGATCGCGAATTCACCGATGAAGAGATCGACAGCCTCGAAGATGCTGTTCTGCGGCTTCACAATCATACGGCCGATACCGCCAAGCTGTCGCACGAGACCGTTCAGCAGCTGAGAAACATGTCAATTCTGGTAACACATCCTGGTTCCTGACCTGCAAAACTAACGCTTCCTTTACGTTGTCGCGGCTATTTCTGCGGCATGAACGTTCAGGCACCTATTTCCGCAGCTTCTCCGATGTCGCGTCGCCGCAAGGCGGCGATGATCGTGCAGATGATGATTGGTGAGGGCAGCCAGCTTTCCCTTTCGCAATTGCCCGAACCGATGCAAGAGCTTCTGACGCGCGAACTTGCCGCTATTAGCCTGGTGGACCGCGATACAGTTACCGCAGTTGCAGAAGAGTTCCTGAGCGAGATTGAATCCGTTGGTCTGGCCGCCCCGGGCACGCAGGATGGTGCAATCCTTGCGCTGGCGGATCATCTGTCGCCAGAGTTGGCTGACCGTTTGCGTAAACAGACCGCAAGTGTGCGCAACGGTGACCACTGGCCCATTATCACGGACCTGCCCGTCGAAAGGCTGATTGCCATCATGATGGCCGAAAGCATTGAAGTCTGCGCAATCACGTTATCCAAACTGAGCGTGGCCAAGGCGGCTGAGGTGTTGACCCAGACGCCGGGTGATCGCGCGCGCCGGATCAGCCTGGCCATGTCGCGCACAGAGCACACGCCGTCTGACGCCGTGCGCATCATTGGTGCGGCTTTGGCCGATGAATACGGGCAGACCCCGCTGGTTGCATTTGAAAAGGCGCCGGTGCAGCGCCTTGGCGCGATCCTGAACGCCACCCGCGCAGACCGGCGTGATGACGTGCTTGAGGGGCTGGGCAGCGAAGACCCGGAATTTGCCGGCCATGTCCGCAAGGCGATCTTTACATTCAAGGATATCGCCGATCGCGTAAAGCCGATCGACATTCCCAACTGTATTCGCGAAGTCCCTGCAGGTGTACTGGCCAAGGCAATCGCCGCTGGGCTGGCCGGTGACGATGATGTTCGGGCTTCGGCTGAATACATCCTGTCAAATGTGTCGCAACGCATCGCGACGCAAATGCGCGAAGACGCCGAAGAACTAGGACCTGTGAAAAAATCCGTGGCCGAGGCGGCGATGTCAGAAATCACCACAGCAATACGTGGTTTGGTTGATCTTGGCACGATCACGTTGCGCGATCCCGACGCCACTGAGGAAGACGGCTAAAACCGCATAGACAGTTCCGGCCGATCTGATTTACGCTGTGCGCATGACCCAGGATGCACAAAGTTTCGATGGCCGCCGCTGGCACGATATGGGCGGCAATGCAGCCGGACCTGTTCCAACCGATCAGCATGATTTTTCCCTCTGGGAAAAGCGTGTCGATGCGCTGATGATCATCAGCTCGGCCAAGGGTCACTTTACCGTGGATGGCTTGCGTCGCGTGCTTGAGGATATGGCCCCCGAAGCTTTTGAAACCATGACCTATTATGAACGCTGGATTGCGTCCGTAAACCAGAACCTGATTGAAGCGGGCGTATATACCACCGCCGAACTGGCCCATCGCATGTCCGAGGTTGCCGCACGCGGTGCCACCTACGGCGAGGCATCAAATGGCTAAGCAGGAATTCATACGCGTTCGCCGCGACATGCCGCCCGGCCATGTCCGCACCCCCGCCTATTTGCGCGGCAAGACCGGGTGGATCGAACGCACACTCGGCCCGTTTCCGAACCCCGAGCAGTTGGCCTACGGTCATCAGGCGCAATCACTGCCGCTGATGCGCGTCCGCTTTACCATGGCAGAGGTCTGGGGTGCCGATGCACCCTATCCTGACGACACGATTGACGCCGAAATCTATGCCCACTGGCTGGAACCAGCGGAGCCGCCCAATGCCCCATGATCACCACGACCATCTGTCGCCCTCGGGCCACCCTTACCGCCCCGACGACGATCACCCGCTGACCTATTGGCAGCAGATGGAGATCGCCATTCGCGAATTGCTGATTGAAAAGGGCGTGACAACCGCCGCCGAGATCAACGCGCAGATTGACGCGATGGACAGCCGCAGCCCCGCCAATGGTGCCGCCGTGGTCGCCCGCGCCTGGACTGACCCGGCGTTTCGCGACGCGCTGCTTGCCGATGCCAGTGTGGCCAGCCGCGATATGGGTTTTGATATCGGTCCGATGAAGCTGATCGCGGTCGAAAACACGGCGGATGTGCATAACGTGATCGTTTGCACATTATGTTCGTGCTACCCGCGTAATCTGCTGGGGTTGCCGCCAGACTGGTACAAATCGCGTGCCTACCGGTCGCGGACCGTGAAAGAGCCGCGCAAGGTGCTCGCCGAATTCGGTGTTAATCTGCCCGACACCACAACGGTGCGCGTCCATGACAGCACCGCCGACATGCGCTATATCGTGATCCCTGCCCGCCCGGCTGGCACCGATGACTGGTCGCCCGACGCGCTGGCCAGGCTTGTGACCCGCGACAGCATGATCGGCACCGGGATCGCAAAAGCGCCGGAGAGCGTGTGACCGACAGCACCCCGCCCGAAGGATCAACCGCGGACTGGCTGGCCGACCGCGCGTTGCGTGGTCTGATCGGGACGGTCCTGAAGTTACCTTATGAACAACGTGTATCGGTCATGGGATCAACCCTGCGCCGCGCGCTTGGCCCACTCGTCGGATATCGCAAGCGTGCCGAAGAAAATCTGCAACTGATCTACCCAGACATGTCTGAAGCCAAGCGTCGCACAATCGCTGAGGCCTGTTGTGACAATTTCGGCCGCACCCTCATCGAGAATTATTCATGGGAGGCGTTCGGCGCGCGGCTCTCCACCACCGAACCAACGGGCGCTGGTCTCGCCCCGTTGGCTGACGCCGCAGGGGCGAAACGCCCGGTAATCTTTGTCACCGCCCATTTTGGCAATCACGAGGCACCGCGCCAGGTGCTCACCCGGATGGGCCATACGATTGGTGGCCTGTATCGCCCAATGCTGAACCCCTATTTCAATGCGCATTATGCCAAGACGATGACGTCATGGGGTGGCCCGGTCTTTGAACAGGGCCGGCGCGGGACGATGGGCTTTGCCCGCCATCTGAAATCGGGCGGTATGGGGACGCTGTTGTTCGATGTCTCGGCCAAGGGCGTTGTCATCCCGTTTCTGGGGCATCCCGCACATACCGCGACATCCGCCGCTGATATCGCGTTGAAGATGGATGCGCTTGTCATTCCCTATTTCGGGATCCGGCAACCGGACGGTCTGTCCTTCGCGGTCGAGGTCGAGGCCCCGATCACCCCGGATACACCCACGGCGATGATGATCGAAATGACAGCACGGCTTGAGGCGCAGATTGCGCGGCATCCTGAACAATGGTTCTGGGTGCATCGCCGCTGGAAGGCCCGCAAAAACTAGCGCAGTTGTGCCGCGCCCATGATCGGCCCGTTGCTGGCCTGCTGGATGATCACAACGACGGGGTCATCGCCAGCCGCCTGCGTCATGAGGCTCAGCGGTGCCAGCCCATCCCAACGTTCAATGACATTCCATGACGTGACAATGTTGGCGTAGCGCAGGTTGCGCCCTGCGTTTTCACCGCGCCGGATTGCAACCGTTTCTTCCGGTTTGTAGCGCACAAGCTGCACGACATAATCGCCGGAACCGCCTGGCGTTGCGTTGATCTGCACCTGATCACCATTGCGCGTCATTGTGACAGCGACGGGATTACCTTTACGGCGATGCGCCTGCATCACATCCATCACCTGCACAGGCCGCGACCCGATTACATGATCGACGCCACCAATAATCATTTGCGGTGTATAGACGGTGGCCGAATTCGCCGCCCGCGCATAAGCATGCTGGCGCGCGGTGAATTCAGGTTGGGCAAAGATATCGGCCCAACCGATGTAATCCCAGTAATCCACATGCAATGCCAGCGCGATCACGTCATCTCGCTTGGCCAGATCATGCAGCATCGCATCAGCGGGCGGGCAAGATGAACACCCTTGCGAGGTATAAAGCTCGATCACCACAGGGCCGTTTTGGGCTGCAACCTGAGAGGTTTGCAAAAAGCCGAAAAACGCAAAGACGGCGAGAAACTGACGCATGAGTAGTCCTGATATTCGATTGCCGACTACACCTACGCAGCTTTATGTGAAATGACCAATCAACCAATCGCGAGTGTTGTGTCATGTTTGTTTCATGTCACATCTTGGTATTTGAACTGAATTGTGTGCAATGGTATACAAAAAATGAGCACTGCCACTTGATTGCGTTTTCGCCTTGGTGCAGAAGCGTGCCAAGTCTCGCCTTGCATAGCCACGAAAGGGATAGCCATGACCATCACAGTCGGCAAAGACACAGCCAAAACCCGTAAGACCCTCACCGTTGGCGACCAGTCGGTTGCCTGTTATTCGATCCCTGCCGCGCAGGCCGCTGGCTTGGGCGACTTCACCAAACTGCCCGCCGCGCTGAAGGTTGTGCTCGAAAACCTTTTGCGGTTCGAGGATGACGGTTTTTCGGTATCCGTCGATGACATCAAGGCGTTTGGCGAATGGGCCACCAACGGCGGCAAGAACCCCCGCGAAATCGCCTACCGCCCTGCCCGCGTACTGATGCAGGATTTCACCGGCGTGCCTGCGGTTGTTGACCTTGCCGCCATGCGTGACGGCATTGTCGCCCTTGGTGGTGACGCGCAACAGATCAACCCGCTGAACCCTGTTGATCTGGTTATCGACCATTCGGTGATGATTGATGAATTCGGCAACCCCCGCGCCTTCCAGATGAACGTGGACCGCGAATATGAACGCAATATGGAGCGTTACCAGTTCCTGAAATGGGGCCAAGGCGCGTTCAATAACTTCCGCGTGGTCCCCCCGGGCACGGGCATTTGCCATCAGGTGAACCTTGAATATCTGGCCCAGACCGTCTGGACCGACAAGGACCAGAATGGTGAGGAGGTTGCATACCCCGACACGCTCGTCGGTACTGACAGCCACACCACCATGGTGAACGGGTTGGCTGTGCTGGGCTGGGGCGTTGGCGGGATCGAGGCTGAGGCCGCGATGCTGGGCCAGCCGGTTTCCATGCTGATCCCCGAAGTTGTCGGGTTCGAACTCACCGGCCGGATGGTCGAAGGGACCACCGGCACCGACCTTGTGCTGAAGGTCGTGGAAATGCTGCGCGAACTGGGCGTGGTCGGCAAATTCGTCGAATTCTATGGCGCTGGCCTTGATGTGCTGCCGCTTGCCGACAGGGCGACCATCGCCAACATGGCGCCCGAATACGGGGCCACCTGCGGCTTCTTCCCGATCGACGGCGAAACCTTGCGCTACCTGCGCAACACCGGCCGTGACGAAGACCGGATCGCGCTGGTCGAAGCCTATGCCAAGGAAAACGGGTTCTGGCGCGATGAGAACTACGCTCCCGTCTACACCGACACCCTGCATCTGGACATGGGCACCATCGTGCCTGCGATCTCCGGGCCGAAACGCCCGCAGGACTATATCGCCCTGACCGAGGCCGCCGAGGCATTCGGAAAATACGTCAAAGGTCAGCGGCCCGAAAAATCCGCCCCTGCCGACGAAAAGGCCGAAATGACCGCCGAAGGCGACGCACCGGCGCCCCACCACATCCCCGGCAACGAAGGGCACCACAAAAGCCAGCCCGTCGAAGGCGAGGATTACAAACTGCATGACGGGTCCATCGTGATTGCCTCGATCACGTCCTGCACCAACACATCCAACCCTTACGTGATGATCGGGGCCGGTCTAGTGGCGCGCAAGGCCGCGGCATTGGGGCTGAACCGGAAACCTTGGGTGAAAACCTCACTTGCCCCCGGCAGCCAGGTCGTCAGCGAATATCTTGAGGCCGCAGGGCTGCAGGAAGACCTCGACAAGATCGGGTTCAACCTCGTCGGCTATGGCTGCACCACCTGCATCGGCAACTCCGGCCCGATCCAGAAGGAACTGTCAGACGCCATCGCCAAGGGCGATCTGATCGCAACATCTGTGTTGTCAGGCAATCGCAACTTCGAAGGGCGGATTTCGCCAGACGTGCGCGCCAACTACCTGGCCTCGCCGCCGCTGGTCGTGGCCTATGCGCTGGCCGGTGACATGAATATCGACATCACCAAGGACCCGCTGGGGCAGGATCAGGACGGAAATGATGTCTTCCTGAAAGACATCTGGCCAACCTCTGCCGAGATCAACGAACTGGTCGAAAAGACCGTGACCCGCGAAGCCTTCATCAGCAAATATGCCGATGTCTTCAAGGGTGATGAGAAATGGCAGGCGGTCGAAACCACCGACAGCGAAACCTACGATTGGCCACCCACATCCACCTATGTTCAGAACCCGCCCTATTTCAAAGGCATGTCGAAGGAGCCGGGCGAGATCAACGATGTGGTCAATGCCAAGGTCCTCGCGGTTCTGGGCGATATGGTCACAACCGACCACATCAGTCCCGCCGGGTCGTTCAAGGACACAACCCCTGCCGGTCAGTATCTGATCGAACGGCAGGTGCCCGTGCGCGAGTTCAACAGCTACGGCTCGCGGCGCGGCAATCACGAGGTCATGATGCGCGGCACATTCGCCAATATCCGCATCAAGAACGAGATGCTGGATGGGGTCGAAGGCGGCTACACCAAGGGGCCGGAAGGCAACCAGACCTCGATCTTCGAGGCCGCGATGGAACATCAGGCCGAAGGCACGCCATTGGTCGTGTTCGCTGGCGAACAATACGGTGCAGGCTCATCGCGCGACTGGGCAGCCAAGGGCACGGCCCTGCTGGGTGTCAAGGCCGTAATCGCCGAGAATTTCGAACGTATCCACCGCTCCAACCTCGTTGGCATGGGGGTCGTCCCGTTCGAATTCACCGGCGGCGATACCCGCAAATCGCTCGGACTGACAGGCGAGGAAACGGTGACCATTACCGGGCTGGCCGATGTGAAACCCCTGCAAGAGGTGACGGCGAACATCACCTTCGCGGATGGCACGACCAAAGACATCACCCTGAAATGCCGGATCGATACAGCGGTCGAGATCGACTACATCAAATCCGGCGGCGTGCTGCATTACGTGCTGCAGAACCTCGCTAAGGCGGCTTGACCAAAGTGGTCTCGGCGGAAACGCCGAGACCTTCCATTTTCCCAACGTCGGCTTCGAGCCCATTCTGTAAGTTCTTTTTCTCGCTGCGTGCGCTCGCAGCGTGAGAATCGTCGCACTTGCTCGGTTCGCGACGCTGCGCGGCGGCGGCGATACCTGCCATGCAGTCATGACGCAGCAAAATTTTGGCTGGCAAGGATCAAGTTGCGGAGATAGTGTTGAAAAAGTCTGTTGATCTGATGATCCAGTCCTGATTCACTTGATTTGAGAGTGGAGGACATGGCGATGATGGGTTCGTACGCGCGCTTTCACACTCACACAGCCCTTCCCTTTTCCCTCAGCTCTCGCCGGAGGAACTTGCCTACGGCGGTCTTGGGCAGTTCCTCGCGGATCTCCAACACGGTGGGGCGTTTGTATGGCGTCAAACGATCTCTGCAGAAGGCGCGCAGGTCGGCGAGCGTCAGACTCTGGCCCTCGCGCAGGACGACGAAGGC